>NZ_CP150253.1:0-32500 GCF_037975435.1 Bacillus sp. FSL P4-0290
ATGGAAAATATATTAGACCTGTGGAACCAAGCCCTTGCTCAAATCGAAAAAAAGTTGAGCAAACCGAGTTTTGAGACTTGGATGAAGTCAACCAAAGCCCACTCACTGCAAGGCGATACATTAACAATCACGGCTCCCAATGAATTTGCCAGAGACTGGCTGGAGTCCAGATACTTGCATCTGATTGCAGATACTATATATGAATTAACCGGGGAAGAATTGAGCATTAAGTTTGTCATTCCTCAAAATCAAGATGTTGAGGACTTTATGCCGAAACCGCAAGTCAAAAAAGCGGTCAAAGAAGATACATCTGATTTTCCTCAAAATATGCTCAATCCAAAATATACTTTTGATACTTTTGTCATCGGATCTGGAAACCGATTTGCACACGCTGCTTCCCTCGCAGTAGCGGAAGCACCCGCGAAAGCTTACAACCCTTTATTTATCTATGGGGGCGTCGGCTTAGGGAAAACGCACTTAATGCATGCGATCGGCCATTATGTAATAGATCATAATCCTTCTGCCAAAGTGGTTTATCTGTCTTCTGAGAAATTTACAAACGAATTCATCAACTCTATCCGAGATAATAAAGCCGTCGACTTCCGCAATCGCTATCGAAATGTTGATGTGCTTTTGATAGATGATATTCAATTTTTAGCGGGGAAAGAACAAACCCAGGAAGAATTTTTCCATACATTTAACACATTGCACGAAGAAAGCAAACAAATCGTCATTTCAAGTGATCGACCGCCAAAGGAAATTCCGACACTTGAGGACAGATTGCGCTCACGTTTTGAATGGGGACTTATTACAGATATCACACCGCCTGATCTAGAAACGAGAATTGCGATTTTAAGAAAAAAAGCCAAAGCAGAAGGCCTCGATATTCCGAACGAGGTTATGCTTTACATCGCGAATCAAATCGACAGCAATATTCGGGAACTCGAAGGAGCATTAATCAGAGTTGTCGCTTATTCATCTTTAATTAATAAAGATATTAATGCTGATCTGGCCGCTGAGGCGTTGAAAGATATTATTCCTTCCTCAAAACCGAAAGTCATTACGATAAAAGAAATTCAGAGGGTAGTAGGCCAGCAATTTAATATTAAACTCGAGGATTTCAAAGCAAAAAAACGGACAAAGTCAGTAGCTTTTCCGCGTCAAATCGCCATGTACTTATCAAGGGAAATGACTGATTCCTCTCTTCCTAAAATCGGTGAAGAGTTTGGAGGACGTGATCATACGACCGTTATTCATGCGCATGAAAAAATTTCAAAACTGCTGGCAGATGATGAACAGCTTCAGCAGCATGTAAAAGAAATTAAAGAACAGCTTAAATAGCAGGACCGGGGATCAATCGGGGAAAGTGTGAATAACTTTTCGGAAGTCATACACAGTCTGTCCACATGTGGATAGGCTGTGTTTCCTGTCTTTTTCACAACTTATCCACAAATCCACAGGCCCTACTATTACTTCTACTATTTTTTATAAATATATATATTAATACATTATCCGTTAGGAGGATAAAAATGAAATTCACGATTCAAAAAGATCGTCTTGTTGAAAGTGTCCAAGATGTATTAAAAGCAGTTTCATCCAGAACCACGATTCCCATTCTGACTGGTATTAAAATTGTTGCATCAGATGATGGAGTATCCTTTACAGGGAGTGACTCAGATATTTCTATTGAATCCTTCATTCCAAAAGAAGAAGGAGATAAAGAAATTGTCACTATTGAACAGCCCGGAAGCATCGTTTTACAGGCTCGCTTTTTTAGTGAAATTGTAAAAAAATTGCCGATGGCAACTGTAGAAATCGAAGTCCAAAATCAGTATTTGACGATTATCCGTTCTGGTAAAGCTGAATTTAATCTAAACGGACTGGATGCTGATGAGTATCCGCACTTGCCGCAGATTGAAGAGCATCATGCGATTCAGATCCCAACTGATTTGTTAAAAAATCTAATCAGACAAACAGTATTTGCAGTGTCCACCTCAGAAACACGCCCTATCTTGACAGGTGTAAACTGGAAAGTGGAGCAAAGTGAATTATTATGCACTGCAACGGATAGCCACCGTCTTGCATTAAGAAAGGCGAAACTTGATATTCCAGAAGACAGATCTTATAACGTCGTGATTCCGGGAAAAAGTTTAACTGAACTCAGCAAGATTTTAGATGACAACCAGGAACTTGTAGATATCGTCATCACAGAAACCCAAGTTCTGTTTAAAGCGAAAAACGTCTTATTCTTCTCACGGCTTCTGGACGGGAATTATCCAGACACAACCAGCCTGATTCCGCAAGACAGCAAAACAGAAATCATTGTGAACACAAAAGAATTCCTTCAGGCCATTGATCGTGCATCTCTTTTAGCCAGAGAGGGACGCAACAACGTGGTAAAACTGTCTGCAAAACCGGCTGAATCCATTGAAATTTCTTCTAACTCGCCGGAAATCGGTAAAGTTGTGGAAGCGATTGTTGCGGATCAAATTGAAGGTGAGGAATTAAATATCTCTTTTAGTCCAAAATATATGCTGGATGCACTAAAGGTGCTTGAAGGAGCAGAAATACGCGTAAGCTTTACAGGTGCAATGAGACCCTTCTTAATTCGCACGCCGAATGATGAAACGATTGTACAGCTTATCCTCCCTGTCAGAACCTATTAATCCGATACACTGCTGCCGACCTGTCGGCAGCTTTTCTATTCGGTATCTGCTCCGACAAGTTTTCCCTTTCCCTAATTCGTTTTTTTTTAGTACAATTAGATATTAGTGATATTTGAAAGAGGTCGATATAATGGCAAATCCGATTTCAATTGATACAGAGATGATTACACTCGGACAATTCTTAAAATTAGCCGATGTGATTCAGTCTGGCGGTATGGCGAAGTGGTTTTTAAGCGAGCATGAAGTGCTTGTGAACGATGAGCCGGACAACCGCCGGGGCAGAAAACTGTATGTTGGAGATGTGGTAGAGATTGAAGGATTTGGTTCATTTCAAGTCGTCAATTAAAGCGGGTGACACTGATTGTATATCCAGAACTTAGAACTGACATCTTACCGCAACTACGACCATGCTGAACTTCAATTTGAAAATAAAGTAAATGTGATCATCGGAGAAAACGCCCAGGGGAAGACAAACCTCATGGAGGCGATCTATGTCTTGTCCATGGCGAAATCGCACCGGACATCAAATGACAAAGAACTTATACGGTGGGACAAAGACTATGCTAAAATAGAGGGAAGAGTGATGAAGCAAAACGGGGCAATCCCGATGCAGCTCGTCATCTCCAAAAAGGGTAAAAAGGGCAAGGTCAATCATATTGAACAGCAAAAGCTCAGCCAGTATGTCGGGGCCCTCAACACCATTATGTTCGCGCCGGAAGATTTAAATCTTGTAAAGGGAAGCCCTCAAGTGAGAAGGCGGTTTCTTGACATGGAAATCGGACAGGTTTCTCCCGTCTACCTTCATGATCTTTCTCTTTACCAGAAAATCCTTTCCCAGCGGAATCATTTTTTGAAACAGCTGCAAACAAGAAAACAAACTGACCGGACGATGCTCGATGTTCTGACCGATCAGCTTGTAGAAGTTGCAGCAAAAGTCGTCGTAAAACGCCTGCAGTTTACAGCACAGCTCGAGAAATGGGCGCAGCCCATCCATGCAGGCATCTCAAGAGGGCTTGAAGAACTGACCCTGAAATACCATACAGCTCTTGATGTATCAGATCCCCTAGATTTGTCGAAAATAGGAGATAGCTATCAAGAAGCGTTTTCTAAATTAAGAGAAAAAGAAATTGAGCGTGGTGTGACGCTGTCAGGGCCTCATCGCGATGATGTTCTTTTCTATGTGAACGGACGCGATGTGCAGACGTATGGTTCTCAAGGACAGCAGCGAACGACGGCGTTGTCCCTTAAGCTGGCGGAGATTGACCTGATCCATGAAGAAATCGGAGAATATCCCATTTTACTATTGGATGATGTACTGAGTGAACTGGATGATTATCGCCAGTCACACTTGCTTCATACGATCCAAGGCCGTGTACAAACGTTTGTCACAACGACAAGCGTTGATGGCATTGATCACGAAACCTTACGTCAAGCAGGAATGTTCCGTGTGCAAAATGGTGCGTTAGTGAAGTGAAGAAATGAGGTGAGCAATTGTATATTCATTTAGGTGATGACTTTGTGGTTTCAACACGAGATATTGTCGGCATTTTTGACTTTAAAGCCAACATGTCGCCTATTGTTGAAGAATTTCTGAAAAAACAGAAACACAAGGTGGTGCCTTCCGTAAACGGCACGCCCAAATCTATCGTAGTCACGGTTCAGAATATATATTACTCTCCCTTATCTTCCAGCACATTAAAAAAACGTGCGCAATTTATGTTTGAAATAGATTCTTAGAAATTTTTTATCACGAATATATCGTTTAGAAAAGTGTAGGTGAATGACGTGGCTATGGAACAGCAGCAAAACAGTTATGATGAAAATCAGATACAGGTACTAGAAGGATTGGAAGCTGTTCGTAAAAGACCGGGGATGTATATCGGTTCGACAAACAGCAAAGGCCTTCACCACCTGGTATGGGAAATTGTCGACAATAGTATTGACGAAGCCCTCGCCGGTTATTGTACGGATATCAATATCCAAATCGAAAAAGACAACAGTATCACGGTTGTAGATAATGGCCGCGGTATTCCAGTCGGTATTCATGAAAAAATGGGCCGTCCTGCGGTAGAAGTCATTATGACGGTACTTCATGCCGGAGGAAAATTTGACGGAAGCGGCTATAAAGTATCCGGAGGATTACACGGTGTAGGTGCGTCTGTCGTAAACGCACTATCAACAGAGCTTGATGTGACGGTTCACCGTGATGGTAAAATTCACCGCCAAACTTATAAACGCGGAGTTCCGGTTACAGACCTTGAAATCATTGGCGAAACGGATCATACAGGAACGACGACACATTTTGTCCCGGACCCTGAAATTTTCTCAGAAACAACCGAGTATGATTATGATCTGCTTGCCAACCGCGTACGTGAATTAGCCTTTTTAACAAAGGGCGTAAACATCACGATTGAGGATAAACGTGAAGGACAAGAGCGCAAAAATGAATACCATTACGAAGGCGGAATTAAAAGTTATGTAGAGTATTTAAACCGCTCTAAAGAGGTTGTCCATGAAGAGCCGATTTACATTGAAGGCGAAAAGGACGGCATTACGGTTGAAGTGGCTTTGCAATACAATGACAGCTACACAAGCAACATTTACTCGTTTACAAACAACATTAACACGTACGAAGGCGGTACCCATGAAGCTGGCTTCAAAACGGGCCTGACTCGTGTTATCAACGATTACGCCAGAAAAAAAGGGCTTATTAAAGAAAATGATCCAAACCTAAGCGGAGATGACGTAAGGGAAGGGCTGACAGCGATTATTTCAATCAAACACCCTGATCCGCAGTTTGAGGGCCAAACGAAAACAAAGCTGGGCAACTCAGAAGCACGGACGATCACCGATACGTTATTTTCTACGGCGATGGAAACATTTATGCTGGAAAATCCAGATGCAGCCAAAAAAATTGTCGATAAAGGCTTAATGGCGGCAAGAGCAAGAATGGCTGCGAAAAAAGCCCGTGAACTAACACGTCGTAAGAGTGCTTTGGAAATTTCAAACCTGCCCGGTAAGTTAGCGGACTGCTCATCAAAAGATCCGAGCATCTCCGAGTTATATATCGTAGAGGGTGACTCTGCCGGAGGATCTGCTAAACAAGGACGCGACAGACATTTCCAAGCCATTTTGCCGCTTAGAGGTAAAATCCTAAACGTTGAAAAGGCCAGACTGGATAAAATCCTTTCTAACAACGAAGTTCGCTCTATGATCACAGCGCTCGGCACAGGTATTGGGGAAGACTTCAACCTTGAGAAAGCCCGTTACCACAAAGTTGTCATTATGACAGATGCCGATGTTGACGGCGCGCACATCAGAACACTGCTGTTAACGTTCTTTTACAGATATATGCGCCAAATTATCGAAAATGGCTACGTGTACATTGCGCAGCCGCCGCTCTACAAGGTTCAACAGGGGAAACGCGTTGAATATGCGTACAATGACAAGGAGCTGGAAGAGCTGTTAAAAACTCTTCCTCAAACGCCTAAGCCTGGACTGCAGCGTTACAAAGGTCTTGGTGAAATGAATGCCACCCAGCTATGGGAGACAACCATGGATCCTAGTTCCAGAACACTTCTTCAGGTAACTCTTGAAGATGCAATGGATGCGGACGAGACTTTTGAAATGCTTATGGGCGACAAGGTAGAACCGCGCCGAAACTTCATAGAAGCGAATGCGAGATACGTTAAAAATCTTGACATCTAATCATAAAAAGCCTTATTTCCAATAAGAAATAAGGCTTTTTTCTGAACAAGATCAGATGCAGCAATGCTTGCAGTACCTATATATTCTAGCAATTTAATGTGTATAATCATAAGTTTATTGATATAATGGAGAATAGTGAAATCGTATTGAAGGTCATAATGGACAATCTACTCCCACATATTTCATGTGATACTTCAGGGAGGTTTTTTAATGAGTGAACAAAACACACCACAAGTTCGTGAAATAAATATCAGTCAGGAAATGCGTACGTCCTTCTTGGATTATGCAATGAGCGTTATCGTGTCCCGTGCTCTTCCAGATGTTCGAGACGGTTTAAAACCGGTTCATAGACGGATTTTGTATGCAATGAATGATTTAGGCATGACAAGTGACAAGCCTTATAAAAAATCCGCGCGTATCGTTGGAGAAGTTATCGGGAAATACCACCCGCACGGTGATTCAGCGGTATATGAATCCATGGTCAGAATGGCTCAGGATTTCAACTACCGTTATATGCTCGTTGACGGTCACGGAAACTTCGGTTCTGTTGACGGAGACTCAGCGGCGGCCATGCGTTATACAGAAGCAAGAATGTCTAAAATCTCAATGGAGATTCTTCGTGACATCACAAAAGACACAATCGATTACCAGGATAACTATGACGGGTCAGAAAGAGAACCTGTCGTTATGCCTTCAAGGTTCCCGAATCTGCTCGTGAACGGTGCTGCCGGCATTGCGGTAGGTATGGCAACAAACATTCCTCCGCACCAGCTGGGAGAAATCATTGACGGTGTACTTGCTGTCAGTGAGAATCCGGACATTACAATTCCAGAGCTTATGGAAGTCATTCCAGGGCCTGATTTCCCGACCGCGGGTCAAATCTTGGGACGCAGCGGTATCCGGAAAGCATACGAATCAGGCCGAGGCTCTATCACGATCCGGGCAAAAGCTGAGATCGAACAAACATCTTCGGGTAAAGAAAGAATTATCGTTACAGAGTTACCTTACCAAGTGAATAAGGCGAAATTAATTGAGAAAATTGCTGATCTCGTAAGGGACAAAAAGATAGAGGGTATCACAGATCTGCGTGATGAGTCAGATCGTACAGGTATGAGAATTGTCATTGAAATCAGACGCGACGCCAATGCAAATGTCATCTTAAACAATCTGTACAAACAAACTGCTCTACAAACATCTTTTGGCATCAACCTGCTTGCACTTGTTGATGGCCAGCCGAAAGTTTTAACTCTTAAGCAATGCCTAGAGCATTACCTTGACCATCAAAAAGTTGTCATTAGACGCCGTACTGCTTATGAATTGCGTAAAGCGGAAGCGAGAGCTCATATCCTGGAAGGATTGAGAGTTGCACTGGATCATCTCGATGCAGTTATCTCCCTTATCCGTAATTCTCAAACGGCTGAAATTGCGAGAACAGGTTTAATTGAACAATTCTCACTGACAGAGAAGCAAGCACAAGCGATCCTTGATATGAGGCTCCAGCGTTTAACGGGACTGGAACGTGAAAAGATAGAAGAAGAATACCAATCTCTTGTTAAATTAATTGCAGAGCTAAAAGACATCTTGGCAAATGAATATAAAGTGCTTGAGATCATTCGTGAAGAACTCACGGAAATCAAAGAGCGTTTTAACGATGAAAGACGTACTGAGATCGTCACTTCTGGACTGGAGACAATTGAAGATGAAGATCTCATCGAGAGAGAAAATATCGTAGTTACTCTGACGCACAACGGATACGTCAAACGTCTTCCTGCATCAACTTACCGCAGTCAAAAACGAGGCGGAAAAGGTGTACAAGGTATGGGAACAAACGAAGATGATTTCGTTGAGCATTTGATCTCTACGTCAACTCATGACACGATTCTCTTCTTCTCGAACAAGGGGAAAGTGTATCGTGCAAAAGGGTATGAAATCCCTGAATACGGCAGAACGGCAAAAGGAATCCCGATTATTAACCTGCTGGAGGTAGAAAAGGGTGAGTGGATCAACGCGATTATTCCAGTCACGGAATTCAATGCGGAGCTTTACCTTTTCTTCACTACAAAGCATGGGGTTTCAAAACGAACATCGCTATCTCAATTCGCTAATATCCGCAACAATGGTCTAATCGCTCTGAGTCTTCGTGAAGATGATGAACTGATGGGTGTACGTCTGACTGACGGCACAAAACAAATCATCATTGGAACGAAAAACGGTTTACTGATCCGTTTCCCTGAAACAGATGTCCGGGAGATGGGAAGAACTGCGGCGGGCGTAAAAGGCATCACCCTGACGGATGACGACGTTGTTGTCGGCATGGAGATATTAGAGGAAGAATCACACGTCCTTATCGTAACTGAAAAAGGGTACGGAAAACGAACTCCGGCTGAAGAGTACAGAACCCAAAGCCGGGGCGGAAAAGGACTCAAAACAGCGAAAATCACCGAGAACAACGGCCAACTAGTAGCAGTGAAAGCTACTAAAGGTGAAGAGGATCTAATGATTATTACAGCTAGCGGCGTACTCATCAGAATGGACATCAATGATATCTCCATCACCGGACGTGTCACTCAAGGTGTGCGTCTCATCAGAATGGCAGAAGAAGAGCATGTTGCTACAGTAGCTTTAGTAGAGAAAAACGAAGAAGATGAGAATGAAGAAGAACAAGAAGAAGTGTGAGAAAAAGCGCAGCTGAAATAGCTGCGCTTTTTTGTGTCATAACCCTTTACAGTCATAAAAATTATGGTATAATCATTTCTGTTGTCTTTTAAAAGACACAAACATGACCATTATGACTAGTAAAAACTTTTTCGAAAAAGTATTGACCTAGTTAACTAAAAATGTTATTATTAAGTAGTCGCTTCGAGAGAAGCGCACAAAGTTCTTTGAAAACTAAACAAGACAAAACGTACCTGTTAATTCAGTTTTTAAAAATCGCACAGCGATGTGCGTAGTCAGTCAAACTACTTTATCGGAGAGTTTGATCCTGGCTCAGGACGAACGCTGGCGGCGTGCCTAATACATGCAAGTCGAGCGGACAGATGGGAGCTTGCTCCCTGATGTTAGCGGCGGACGGGTGAGTAACACGTGGGTAACCTGCCTGTAAGACTGGGATAACTCCGGGAAACCGGGGCTAATACCGGATGGTTGTTTGAACCGCATGGTTCAAACATAAAAGGTGGCTTCGGCTACCACTTACAGATGGACCCGCGGCGCATTAGCTAGTTGGTGAGGTAACGGCTCACCAAGGCAACGATGCGTAGCCGACCTGAGAGGGTGATCGGCCACACTGGGACTGAGACACGGCCCAGACTCCTACGGGAGGCAGCAGTAGGGAATCTTCCGCAATGGACGAAAGTCTGACGGAGCAACGCCGCGTGAGTGATGAAGGTTTTCGGATCGTAAAGCTCTGTTGTTAGGGAAGAACAAGTACCGTTCGAATAGGGCGGTACCTTGACGGTACCTAACCAGAAAGCCACGGCTAACTACGTGCCAGCAGCCGCGGTAATACGTAGGTGGCAAGCGTTGTCCGGAATTATTGGGCGTAAAGGGCTCGCAGGCGGTTTCTTAAGTCTGATGTGAAAGCCCCCGGCTCAACCGGGGAGGGTCATTGGAAACTGGGGAACTTGAGTGCAGAAGAGGAGAGTGGAATTCCACGTGTAGCGGTGAAATGCGTAGAGATGTGGAGGAACACCAGTGGCGAAGGCGACTCTCTGGTCTGTAACTGACGCTGAGGAGCGAAAGCGTGGGGAGCGAACAGGATTAGATACCCTGGTAGTCCACGCCGTAAACGATGAGTGCTAAGTGTTAGGGGGTTTCCGCCCCTTAGTGCTGCAGCTAACGCATTAAGCACTCCGCCTGGGGAGTACGGTCGCAAGACTGAAACTCAAAGGAATTGACGGGGGCCCGCACAAGCGGTGGAGCATGTGGTTTAATTCGAAGCAACGCGAAGAACCTTACCAGGTCTTGACATCCTCTGACAATCCTAGAGATAGGACGTCCCCTTCGGGGGCAGAGTGACAGGTGGTGCATGGTTGTCGTCAGCTCGTGTCGTGAGATGTTGGGTTAAGTCCCGCAACGAGCGCAACCCTTGATCTTAGTTGCCAGCATTCAGTTGGGCACTCTAAGGTGACTGCCGGTGACAAACCGGAGGAAGGTGGGGATGACGTCAAATCATCATGCCCCTTATGACCTGGGCTACACACGTGCTACAATGGACAGAACAAAGGGCAGCGAAACCGCGAGGTTAAGCCAATCCCACAAATCTGTTCTCAGTTCGGATCGCAGTCTGCAACTCGACTGCGTGAAGCTGGAATCGCTAGTAATCGCGGATCAGCATGCCGCGGTGAATACGTTCCCGGGCCTTGTACACACCGCCCGTCACACCACGAGAGTTTGTAACACCCGAAGTCGGTGAGGTAACCTTTTAGGAGCCAGCCGCCGAAGGTGGGACAGATGATTGGGGTGAAGTCGTAACAAGGTAGCCGTATCGGAAGGTGCGGCTGGATCACCTCCTTTCTAAGGATATTTTACGGAATATAAGACCTTGGGTCTTATAAACAGAACGTTCCCTGTCTTGTTTAGTTTTGAAGGAACTTTGTTCCTTGAATAAGTTAAGATGGGCCTGTAGCTCAGCTGGTTAGAGCGCACGCCTGATAAGCGTGAGGTCGGTGGTTCGAGTCCACTCAGGCCCACCATCTTATATAACGGGGCCTTAGCTCAGCTGGGAGAGCGCCTGCTTTGCACGCAGGAGGTCAGCGGTTCGATCCCGCTAGGCTCCACCAACGTGTTCTTTGAAAACTAGATAACAGTAGACATCACATTCAATTAGTAACACAAGATATCACATAGTGATTCTTTTTAACGGTTAAGTTAGAAAGGGCGCACGGTGGATGCCTTGGCACTAGGAGCCGATGAAGGACGGGACGAACACCGATATGCTTCGGGGAGCTGTAAGCAAGCTTTGATCCGGAGATTTCCGAATGGGGAAACCCACCACTCGTAATGGAGTGGTATCCATATCTGAATTCATAGGATATGAGAAGGCAGACCCGGGGAACTGAAACATCTAAGTACCCGGAGGAAGAGAAAGCAAATGCGATTCCCTGAGTAGCGGCGAGCGAAACGGGATTAGCCCAAACCAAGAGGCTTGCCTCTTGGGGTTGTAGGACACTCTGTACGGAGTTACAAAGGAACGAGGTAGATGAAGAGGTCTGGAAAGGCCCGCCATAGGAGGTAACAGCCCTGTAGTCAAAACTTCGTTCTCTCCTGAGTGGATCCTGAGTACGGCGGAACACGTGAAATTCCGTCGGAATCCGGGAGGACCATCTCCCAAGGCTAAATACTCCCTAGTGACCGATAGTGAACCAGTACCGTGAGGGAAAGGTGAAAAGCACCCCGGAAGGGGAGTGAAAGAGATCCTGAAACCGTGTGCCTACAAGTAGTCAGAGCCCGTTAACGGGTGATGGCGTGCCTTTTGTAGAATGAACCGGCGAGTTACGATCCCGTGCAAGGTTAAGCAGAAGATGCGGAGCCGCAGCGAAAGCGAGTCTGAATAGGGCGCATGAGTACGTGGTCGTAGACCCGAAACCAGGTGATCTACCCATGTCCAGGGTGAAGTTCAGGTAACACTGAATGGAGGCCCGAACCCACGCACGTTGAAAAGTGCGGGGATGAGGTGTGGGTAGGGGTGAAATGCCAATCGAACCTGGAGATAGCTGGTTCTCTCCGAAATAGCTTTAGGGCTAGCCTCAAGGTAAGAGTCTTGGAGGTAGAGCACTGATTGGACTAGGGGCCCCTACCGGGTTACCGAATTCAGTCAAACTCCGAATGCCAATGACTTATCCTTGGGAGTCAGACTGCGAGTGATAAGATCCGTAGTCGAAAGGGAAACAGCCCAGACCGCCAGCTAAGGTCCCAAAGTATACGTTAAGTGGAAAAGGATGTGGAGTTGCTTAGACAACCAGGATGTTGGCTTAGAAGCAGCCACCATTTAAAGAGTGCGTAATAGCTCACTGGTCGAGTGACTCTGCGCCGAAAATGTACCGGGGCTAAACGTATCACCGAAGCTGCGGACTGTTCTTCGAACAGTGGTAGGAGAGCGTTCTAAGGGCTGTGAAGCCAGACCGGAAGGACTGGTGGAGCGCTTAGAAGTGAGAATGCCGGTATGAGTAGCGAAAGAGGGGTGAGAATCCCCTCCACCGAATGCCTAAGGTTTCCTGAGGAAGGCTCGTCCGCTCAGGGTTAGTCGGGACCTAAGCCGAGGCCGAAAGGCGTAGGCGATGGACAACAGGTTGATATTCCTGTACCACCTCCTCACCATTTGAGCAATGGGGGGACGCAGGAGGATAGGGTAAGCGCGGTATTGGATATCCGCGTCCAAGCAGTTAGGCTGGGAAATAGGCAAATCCGTTTCCCATAAGGCTGAGCTGTGATGGCGAGCGAAATATAGTAGCGAAGTTCCTGATTCCACACTGCCAAGAAAAGCCTCTAGCGAGGTGAGAGGTGCCCGTACCGCAAACCGACACAGGTAGGCGAGGAGAGAATCCTAAGGTGATCGAGAGAACTCTCGTTAAGGAACTCGGCAAAATGACCCCGTAACTTCGGGAGAAGGGGTGCTCTGTTAGGGTGCAAGCCCGAGAGAGCCGCAGTGAATAGGCCCAGGCGACTGTTTAGCAAAAACACAGGTCTCTGCGAAGCCGTAAGGCGAAGTATAGGGGCTGACGCCTGCCCGGTGCTGGAAGGTTAAGAGGAGCGCTTAGCGTAAGCGAAGGTGCGAATTGAAGCCCCAGTAAACGGCGGCCGTAACTATAACGGTCCTAAGGTAGCGAAATTCCTTGTCGGGTAAGTTCCGACCCGCACGAAAGGCGCAACGATCTGGGCACTGTCTCAACGAGAGACTCGGTGAAATTATAGTACCTGTGAAGATGCAGGTTACCCGCGACAGGACGGAAAGACCCCGTGGAGCTTTACTGCAGCCTGATATTGAATGTTGGTACAGCTTGTACAGGATAGGTAGGAGCCTTGGAAACCGGAGCGCCAGCTTCGGTGGAGGCATCGGTGGGATACTACCCTGGCTGTATTGACCTTCTAACCCGCCGCCCTTATCGGGCGGGGAGACAGTGTCAGGTGGGCAGTTTGACTGGGGCGGTCGCCTCCTAAAAGGTAACGGAGGCGCCCAAAGGTTCCCTCAGAATGGTTGGAAATCATTCGCAGAGTGTAAAGGCACAAGGGAGCTTGACTGCGAGACCTACAAGTCGAGCAGGGACGAAAGTCGGGCTTAGTGATCCGGTGGTTCCGCATGGAAGGGCCATCGCTCAACGGATAAAAGCTACCCCGGGGATAACAGGCTTATCTCCCCCAAGAGTCCACATCGACGGGGAGGTTTGGCACCTCGATGTCGGCTCATCGCATCCTGGGGCTGTAGTCGGTCCCAAGGGTTGGGCTGTTCGCCCATTAAAGCGGTACGCGAGCTGGGTTCAGAACGTCGTGAGACAGTTCGGTCCCTATCCGTCGCGGGCGCAGGAAATTTGAGAGGAGCTGTCCTTAGTACGAGAGGACCGGGATGGACGCACCGCTGGTGTACCAGTTGTTCTGCCAAGGGCATCGCTGGGTAGCTATGTGCGGACGGGATAAGTGCTGAAAGCATCTAAGCATGAAGCCCCCCTCAAGATGAGATTTCCCATTCCGCAAGGAAGTAAGATCCCTGAAAGATGATCAGGTTGATAGGTCTGAGGTGGAAGTGTGGCGACACATGGAGCTGACAGATACTAATCGATCGAGGACTTAACCATATTTTTGAATGATGTCACACCTGTTATCTAGTTTTGAGAGAACACTCTCAATTTGTTTGGTGGCGATAGCGAAGAGGTCACACCCGTTCCCATACCGAACACGGAAGTTAAGCTCTTCAGCGCCGATGGTAGTCGGGGGTTTCCCCCTGTGAGAGTAGGACGCCGCCAAGCAAGTTTAAACCCAGCTCATTGAGCTGGGTTTTTTGTTTGTTAAAAATGAAGAAGAAACTGTGAAGCGTATTTAGGGAATTTCTTTTCTGATACTAATAAAAACTGCTGAATTAACACGTAGTCATCACTTATATGCTGTGTTAATAACTCATACCACCATTCTGTTTCATACCTTGCAATCATTCCAACGTTGTACAAAATCAAATAATGAATTGTCATTTCGGGAAGCCTCAGAAATTGCTCCCTTTGAGAAGGGATATAATATTGGTTCTTTTTCATGTCAAACAATAAGCTGGTCGATGTCCATGGCTCCTTGTCTTGTGGTGAAATTTCGAACAGCAGCCCGTGTTCATTTTTTTTTGTAAAAGACCATTGATAATGATGGGACATGTATTCAGCAAACCTTGAATCAGACATTTTGTAATTGATTACTACTTCCTCCGGTACAAAAATTTCGTTCTTATCCTTCTCAACTTTTGTTATAAATCGTTCTTTCTGCTGAAAGTAGAAAATATCGCTAAGTTCTGGAATGGCCATTAATAATTTTTTCATGGTATACCGTTCATCTACTATATCCGATTGTCCGAATAAATGTTTCATAAAATGTACGCATAGGCCATTCCGTTGTATTTTCACTTCATCATCGCTAAAACAATAATTTTGTTTCTTTCGTTTTCTTGTTGTTACGCCATGTGCCAGTACCGATGTATGGCTTGGATAATGAGGATCACGTGTAATTAAGCATGCTTTGATAAGCTGTGCCATTCCATAAAATAAAAGAATCGGTTTGATTTCTAAGGGAGAATATGCGGCTTGTTTATAAAATGATTCGGCATGCTTTAAGAAATAAATAAACCGTTCACTGTTTTTAAAAGAGTTTTTTTTCGCATCGTCAATACCGTTTAAGATATAAACCTTTTCTAGAAATTTCTGGGTTGATTCAACGGAGTAAAATAGCGCTAAGTCTTTCCACTCATGATATGTCATGTATATTTCTTAATCCTTTCCGTTATCTAAATATTTCAACTCTTTCCCGCTTCCTTGACATGCTCTTGGCTAGTTGATAATCTACATATAATATTTTGCCGAAAAGAGGGGGATTTACTAATGTGGGAAAGTAAATTTTCAAAAGAAGGCTTAACGTTCGACGATGTGCTGCTTGTGCCAGCAAAGTCTGAGGTACTTCCGCGTGATGTGGATTTATCTGTAGAACTTACAAAAACGTTAAAGCTAAATATTCCTGTCATCAGCGCAGGTATGGACACTGTAACAGAATCAGCAATGGCAATTGCAATGGCAAGACAGGGCGGCTTGGGCATCATTCACAAAAATATGTCCATTGAACAGCAGGCTGAACAAGTTGATAAAGTAAAGCGTTCTGAGCGCGGCGTTATCACAAATCCCTTCTTTTTAACTCCTGATCACCAAGTATTTGATGCGGAGCATTTGATGGGGAAATACAGAATTTCCGGTGTTCCGATTGTAAATAACGAAGAAGACCAGAAGCTTGTTGGAATTATTACAAACCGTGACCTTCGTTTTATTTCTGACTACTCAATGAAAATCAGCGACGTCATGACGAAAGAAGAGCTAGTTACTGCATCTGTAGGAACTACTCTGGATGAAGCTGAAAAGATTTTGCAAAAACATAAAATTGAAAAGCTTCCTCTCGTAGATGACCAGAATAAATTAAAAGGTCTTATCACAATTAAAGACATTGAAAAAGTCATTGAGTTCCCGAACTCATCTAAAGACATTCACGGCCGCCTGATCGTTGGCGCGGCAGTTGGTGTAACTGGCGATACAATGACTCGCGTCAAAAAGCTTGTTGAAGCCAATGTTGATGTGATTGTTATCGATACAGCTCACGGACACTCTCAAGGCGTTTTAAACACAGTTACAAAAATCCGTGAAACGTATCCCGAATTAAACATTATTGCTGGAAACGTGGCAACAGCTGAAGCGACAAGAGCGCTTATCGAAGCTGGAGCAGACGTTGTCAAAGTTGGAATAGGGCCTGGTTCAATTTGTACTACACGTGTTGTAGCCGGGGTGGGTGTTCCGCAAATTACAGCAATTTATGATTGTGCGACTGAAGCAAGAAAACACGGCAAAACAATCATCGCCGACGGTGGGATTAAATTCTCTGGCGATATCACTAAAGCATTGGCAGCCGGCGGACATGCTGTTATGCTCGGAAGCTTGCTTGCAGGCACATCAGAAAGCCCTGGTGAAACTGAAATCTACCAAGGCAGAAGATTTAAGGTATACCGCGGCATGGGATCAGTTGCTGCAATGGAAAAAGGAAGTAAAGACCGTTACTTCCAAGAAGAAAACAAAAAATTTGTTCCTGAAGGAATTGAAGGACGCACACCTTACAAAGGGCCAGTTGAAGAAACCGTTTATCAGCTAGTCGGAGGCCTTCGTTCTGGTATGGGGTATTGCGGGTCCAAAGATCTGCGTGCGCTAAGAGAAGAAGCTCAGTTCATTCGCATGACTGGCGCAGGACTTCGCGAAAGCCATCCGCATGACGTACAGATTACAAAAGAATCACCTAACTATACAATTTCATAATAAATTGTTACAAATTAAAAACATTTGACAGGGTCTCTGACTCTGTCTATTTTTTTTATACTGATTATGATAAAATTTATACTGTTGTGCATTGAAAATGTCCTTAACGGCTTAATTATAGATGAAGAAAATGAAATACGGAGGTCGTACGATTGAACATCAAGAAATGTAAACAGCTACTGATGTCATTGGTTGTGTTAACTCTAGCTGTCACGTGTCTGGCTCCAATGTCAAAAGCAAAAGCAGCCAGCGATCCAATTGATATCAATGCATCTGCTGCTATTATGATCGAAGCTTCTTCAGGTAAAATTCTTTACAGTAAAAATGCAGATAAGAGACTGCCAATTGCGAGTATGACAAAAATGATGACAGAGTATCTGTTATTAGAAGCAATTGATCAAGGTAAAGTGAAATGGGACCAAACCTATACGCCTGATGACTATGTGTATGAAATTTCCCAAGATAACAGCTTATCAAACGTTCCTCTTCGGAAAGACGGGAAATACACAGTAAAAGAATTATATCAAGCTACAGCAATTTATTCTGCAAATGCTGCTGCTATTGCGATTGCAGAAATCGTTGCCGGTTCTGAAACTAAGTTTGTTGAAAAAATGAATGCAAAAGCAAAAGAACTAGGCTTAACAGATTACAAATTTGTTAACGCAACAGGTCTTGAAAACAAAGATCTTCACGGGCATCAGCCTGAGGGGACAAGCGTAAATGAAGAAAGTGAAGTTTCTGCAAAGGATATGGCAATTCTTGCGGATCACTTGATTACTGACTACCCTGAGATACTGGAGACTTCCAGTATCGCCAAAACGAAATTCAGAGAAGGCACCGATGATGAAATGGACATGCCGAACTGGAATTTTATGCTGAAGGGGCTTGTCAGCGAGTATAAAAAAGCGACTGTAGACGGACTGAAAACAGGTTCTACTGACTCTGCGGGTTCATGCTTTACAGGAACAGCTGAACGCAACGGTATGCGTGTCATCACTGTTGTTTTAAACGCGAAGGGCAACCTTCATACAGGCCGTTTCGATGAAACGAAAAAAATGTTTGATTATGCTTTCGACAATTTCTCCATGAAAGAAATTTATGCTGAAGGCGATCAAGTAAAAGGCCATAAAACAATTTCAGTTGATAAGGGTAAAGAGAAAGAAGTAGGCATTGTGACAAACAAGGCGTTCTCTCTTCCTGTCAAAAATGGTGAAGAAAAGAATTACAAAGCGAAGGTCACACTGAATAAAGACAACTTAACTGCTCCTGTGAAAAAAGGAACCAAGATTGGGAAGCTGACTGCGGAATACACAGGTGATGAAAAGGATTACGGATTCCTTAACAGCGATCTGGCTGGCGTAGACCTTGTTACAAAAGAAAATGTAGAAAAAGCAAACTGGTTTGTTTTGACAATGCGCAGTATCGGCGGATTTTTTTCCGGAATTTGGGGAAGCATTGTTGATACGGTAACCGGCTGGTTTTAATCAATTGAAAGAGCTCTGATGGATGTTAGGGCTCTTTCGCGTAATATACTGAAAAAACCCAATTTTTAATAAAAAATGATTTTCAAAGCGCTAAAAACCGAATAAAATAGTATATATCCATATGAATTATTGGATTTCTAGGATACAATAAGGATTAGAAATCATATAACTATACCTTGATTAGGGGGACCAAGAAATGGCTCAAACAGGTACTGAACGTGTAAAACGCGGAATGGCAGAAATGCAAAAAGGCGGCGTCATCATGGACGTCATCAATGCGGAACAAGCGAAAATCGCTGAAGAAGCTGGAGCTGTCGCTGTAATGGCGCTAGAACGTGTGCCGGCAGATATTCGCGCGGCTGGAGGAGTTGCCCGTATGGCTGACCCTACAATCGTGGAAGAAGTAATGAATGCAGTATCTATCCCTGTAATGGCAAAAGCGCGTATCGGACATGTTGTTGAAGCGCGTGTGCTTGAAGCTATGGGTGTTGACTATATTGATGAAAGTGAAGTTCTGACGCCGGCTGATGAAGAATTTCATTTAAATAAAAATGAATACACAGTTCCTTTTGTTTGTGGCTGCCGTGATCTTGGTGAAGCAACACGCCGTATTGCGGAAGGTGCTTCTATGCTTCGCACAAAAGGTGAGCCTGGAACAGGTAATATTGTTGAGGCTGTTCGCCATATGCGTAAAGTTAACGCTCAAGTGCGCAAAGTAGTTGCGATGAGTGAGGATGAGCTAATGACAGAAGCGAAAAACCTAGGTGCTCCTTACGAGCTTCTTCTTCAAATTAAAAAAGACGGCAAGCTTCCTGTCGTTAACTTTGCCGCTGGCGGCGTAGCAACTCCAGCTGATGCTGCTCTCATGATGCAGCTTGGTGCTGACGGAGTATTTGTTGGTTCTGGTATTTTTAAATCAGACAACCCTGCTAAATTTGCGAAAGCAATTGTGGAAGCAACAACTCACTTTACTGATTACAAATTAATCGCTGAGTTGTCAAAAGAGCTTGGTACTGCAATGAAAGGGATTGAAATCTCAAACTTACTTCCAGAACAGCGTATGCAAGAACGCGGCTGGTAAGAACATAGGAGCGCTGCTGACATGTTAACAATAGGTGTACTAGGACTTCAAGGAGCAGTTAGAGAGCACATCCATGCGATTGAAGCATGCGGCGCGGCTGGTCTTGTCGTAAAACGTCCGGAGCAGCTGAACGAAGTTGACGGGTTGATTTTGCCGGGCGGTGAGAGCACGACGATGCGCCGTTTGATCGATACGTATCAATTCATGGAGCCGCTTCGTGAATTCGCTGCTCAGGGCAAACCGATGTTTGGAACATGTGCCGGATTAATTATATTAGCAAAAGAAATTGCCGGTTCAGATAATCCTCATTTAGGTCTTCTGAATGTGGTTGTAGAACGTAATTCATTTGGCCGGCAGGTTGACAGCTTTGAAGCTGATTTAACAATTAAAGGCTTGGACGAGCCTTTTACTGGGGTATTCATCCGTGCTCCGCATATTTTAGAAGCTGGTGAAAATGTTGAAGTTCTATCGGAGCATAATGGTCGTATTGTAGCCGCGAAACAGGGGCAATTCCTTGGCTGCTCATTCCATCCGGAGCTGACAGAAGATCACCGAGTGACACAGCTGTTTGTTGAAATGGTTGAGGAATATAAGCAGAAGGCACTTGTATAAAACAGTTGAAAGCTGTGGAAACTTATAGTACATTATAAGCACAAATAAAGATCGAAAAGCGTTGATAGGAACTAGTAGGGAGCCTCTCTTTCTAAGAGAGCCGATGGTTGGTGCGAATCGGTGAAAGATGCTGTCTGAATCCATCCTTGAGCGAAATGCTGAAACAAGTAGGCATTTACGGGATAACCGTTATGTTTGAAAGTGGAAAACGAGTCTTTGATTTGTTTTCAATCAGGGTGGCAACGCGAGAGCTCTCGTCCCTTTATGGGGATGAGGGCTCTTTTTATTTTCGACAAATCAATAAAAAAAGGAGTGTTTCGCATGCTTGATACGAAAATGCTGAGAGCAAATTTTCAAGAAATTAAAGCAAAGCTTGTACACAAAGGCGAAGACTTAACTGATTTTGATAAGTTTGAGGCGCTGGATGATAGACGAAGAGAGCTTATCGGCAAGGTAGAAGAGTTAAAAGGAAAACGAAATGAAGTTTCTCAGCAGGTTGCTGTGCTGAAGCGTGAGAAAAAAGACGCGGATCACATTATTAAAGAAATGCGTGAAGTCGGCGAGGAAATTAAAAAGCTTGATGAAGAATTGCGAACAGTGGAAGCTGAGCTTGATACAATCCTTCTCTCAATCCCAAATATTCCGCATGAGTCTGTACCTGTCGGTGAAACAGAAGACGACAACGTAGAAGTGCGTAAATGGGGTGAAAAGCCTTCATTTTCTTACGAGCCGAAGCCGCACTGGGATATTGCGGATGAGCTGGGTATTCTGGATTTTGAACGTGCTGCCAAAGTAACAGGAAGCCGTTTCGTGTTCTATAAAGGCTTAGGTGCTCGTCTGGAGCGTGCACTTTATAACTTTATGCTTGATCTGCATGTGGATGAGTATAACTACACTGAAGTGATCCCGCCATATATGGTAAACCGCGCAAGCATGACGGGAACAGGACAGCTTCCTAAATTTGAAGAGGATGCATTTAAAATCAGAGAAGAAGATTATTTCTTAATTTCAACGGCGGAAGTGCCGATTACAAACATGCATCGCGATGAAATCCTTTCAGGTGACAGCCTGCCGATCAACTATGCGGCATTCAGTGCTTGCTTCCGTTCTGAAGCTGGTTCAGCAGGACGTGACACACGCGGATTAATTCGTCAGCACCAATTTAATAAAGTTGAGCTTGTAAAGTTTGTGAAGCCTGAAGATTCTTATGAAGAATTAGAGAAGCTTACAAACCAAGCAGAACGGGTTCTTCAGCTGCTTGAGCTTCCATACCGTGTCATGAGCATGTGTACGGGTGACTTAGGCTTTACGGCTGCGAAAAAATACGATATCGAAGTTTGGATTCCGAGCCAAGACACATATCGAGAAATTTCTTCTTGCAGCAACTTTGAAGCGTTCCAGGCGAGACGTGCGAATATTCGTTTCAGACGTGAAGCGAAAGGCAAGCCTGAGCATGTACACACACTGAACGGTTCAGGACTGGCGGTTGGAAGAACAGTTGCTGCTATCTTAGAAAATTATCAGCAGGAAGACGGAAGCGTTGTGATTCCGAAAGTGCTTCGTCCTTATATGGGGAATAGAGAAGTAATGAAACCGTAAATTATGGAAAGGCGTGCCTGACAAGGTGCGCCTTTTTGCTTATGTAAACACGGCATTTTCATAAAAACAAAAAAAGTTTTTAAAAATGCTTGACCACACGAGAACATACGTGATATAGTAAGTCTTGTCGATACGGAGGAATACCCAAGTCCGGCTGAAGGGATCGGTCTTGAAAACCGACAGGGGTGTCAAAGCCCGCGGGGGTTCGAATCCCTCTTCCTCCGCCATATTGATTTTAATTCTAATGAAACACAAGCATATATTGGAGATTGTTTTGTCCGTTGCATTCGGTGCGGCGGATTTTTTATTTTAAAGAAAAAGTGAATCTCGACTGAGATTCACTTTTTTTGATTATCATGAATAACTGAAGCAATTTGATCTACAATATTTTCAATCGAGTTTTCGTCGTTCAGAAGATCATAATCTTCAATGCGAAGTTTTAAAACAGGACAGGCATTAAAACCGCTTATCCAGTTCTCGTAGCGTGTATGCATTTCTTCCCAATAAGACCTGCTTGTCTGAAGCTCCATCTCGCGGCCGCGTTGTTCAATCCGGTTTAAAATGTTCTCCAGATCTCCTTCTAAATAGATCAACACATCTGGGTGTGGGAAATACGGTGTCATCACCATTGCTTCGAAAAGGCTTGTGTAAGTCTTATAATCAACCTTTGACATTGTCCCTTTATCAGCATGCATTTTTGCGAAAATTCCTGTATCTTCATAAATCGAACGATCCTGTACAAAACCTCCGCCGGCTTCAAAAATTGTTTTCTGTTCTTTGAAGCGTTCAGCTAAGAAATAAATTTGAAGGTGAAAGCTCCAACGTTCAAAATCATGATAGAACTTTTCCAAGTATGGATTATGATCGACTTCCTCCAAAGATGTTTTAAATCCAAGCCGTTTAGCTAAAGTTTTTGTTAAAGTCGATTTTCCGACACCTACTGTTCCTGCTACTGTAATAATTGAATTCTTAGGGATATGATGTTCCTTCATACGATAAGCTCCTTTACATGGGCGGCAATGCGTTCAAAGTCGCTCTTATTCAAAACGAAATCCTTTGAATCACCATCTACGGTTAACACTGTAAGTTCAGGGTCTGCTTCCTGCAGCTGCTTGATGGCGACTTCATAATCTGAAATCAGCAGCTCCAAATAGCTAGTTTCAATTTTTTTCTCAAAGGGGCGCCCGCGTTTTTCAATGCGGTGTAGCAATGTAGGCAGACTGGCCTTTATGTAAATGATGAAATTCGGCTTTGGCAGATCATCCGTTAGCAGGTGATATATCTTTTTGTATTTTTCCAGCTGATGTGGAGACAAGGTGCGTTCCGCAAAAATCACATTTTTATAAATATGATAATCAGCTATTACAGGCTGTCCCTTTTTTAAAAAGTGATCACTGGTGTCTTCAAGCTGTTTGTATCTGTGACAAAGAAAAAACATCTCGAGCTGGAAGCTCCATTCCTCTATATTGTCATAAAACTTATCAAGGTACGGGTTATCCTCTACAATCTCATTGATCATAGGGAATCCGAACTCTTGTGAGAGCATCGTTGCGAGAGTTGTTTTTCCTGCCCCGATAGGACCTTCTATTGCAATAAAAGGGGCTGTATTCATCGGAATCCTCCTTATATCTGAAAAACGTGCGTCAGTTACCGACCTTCATATTGTATCACAACCCTTGGGTGCCCCCATGAAAAAAAGACGTTTCCAAATTATCGAAACGTCTTTTTGACAACATTAAATTGATCAGACAGCAGCAGCCAGTTTTGTGGAAAGGAAAGACCCAGCTTCCAATAGCTGATGCCTCTTAAATTCAGCTCTTTAATCAGATTGAATTTTGCTTGAATCGAGCGGGCATCCTCGAACCATACCTCGTGCCTTCTGTTTTCTGCATCAGTATAGCGGAAGAAAGGAGCTTGAGCGGTTTGGTCATATTGAATGGAAGCATTGTTCTGATCAGCTATGACAATGGCTTGCTGAGGGCTTACTGCTCTTGCCGGAGTTCCCCCTGCTGTATATGGCAGCGTCCAGTCATATCCATATAAATTCTGGCCCATGACAATTTTGTTCGCAGGCATTTCAGTCAAAGCATATTCTATGACATCACGGACAGGTCCAATTGGAGAAACCGCTTGAGGCGGCCCGCCGCTATAGCCCCATTCATATGTCATGAGAACAACAAAGTCGACAATTTGGCCATGTGCCCTGTAATCATGAGCTTCATACCACCTGCCCTGCTGTGTTGCACTTGTTTTAGGAGCAAGAGCCGTAGAAATTTCTAAGCCCTCTCGATGAAAAAGATCTCTTGCTTCGCGGAGGAATTGATTATAGGCCTCTCTATCCTGGGGCCGCAAATATTCAAAGTCGAAATGAATGTCACGGAAGCCATATCTTCTGGCATTCTCGACTATTTCATTTAGAAGCCGTCTTTTTACAGTTTCGTCGTTCAAAAGGATCCGGCCAAGTTCATCGCTGAATGCTTGGTTTTCTAGGTTCGTTATAATCATCATCAATGTTGTATTTTGACTTTCTGTAATGCTCCTTAAATTCGTTAAAGGCGGTGCGACTAAGGTTCCGTTCCGCTGTGCCTGGAAGCTGAATGTGCCAAGGTACGTTAAGTAGGGCGACGCTTCTCTGGCCGCCTGCTGGAGATTTTCGCTGACTTGATTTCCTCGGGGCTCCAAATAAGCATTTGATTCGATGTCTCGTTTAGGAGCTGGTGGGATGTATAAACGGAAACCAATCTGAAGCACGGTATTTAACTGGATGCGGTTAACCCTTGCGAGCTCGGCTGCCGTTGTATTGAACTGCAGGGCGATAGATGTCAGGGTATCACCTCGCTTCACATCATAGAACTGGCCGGCTATTGGAATGACAATGGTTTGTCCGACAACAAGGCTGTCGGGATTCGGTATTTCATTCGTTTCAGTGATGTCATTTGCGGTTGTTCTGTATTGTGAAGCGATAGCAGAAAGAGTGTCGCCTTGTTTTACCACATAAATTTGAATGAAAAACGCCTCCTTTCATATCGCTATCAATGTATGAAAGAAAAGCGCTGATCATGTTTATTTTTCTGTAATTTGTTCTTCCGTCGTAATTTCTGCGAAAAGAACATTCTCCATCATAGTTAAGGCGAATTCGTTATCTTCGTCACTGTTTGACGCGATACAGTCCTTAGGAATCGTGATGCTGTATTCCCTCATATAAGCGTCATTAGCGGTAAACAGCACACATATATTGCCGGCTATACCTGTTAAGATAATATGTCTCACCTGCAACTCAGTAAGAAGGGTGTGAAGTGCAGTTTCGTAGAAAGCGGAATGTTTTGGTTTGATTAAAAAATAATCAGCATCTTCCGGGGCTATCTTAGTGATGATATCCTTGCTTCTTTCATTTGTGCATTCTTGCTGAATGTTTTTAATGTCAGCTTGCCAAAGTCCATAATGATCATTGATGTAAATAATCGGCCATTCATTTTGTCTCGCGTGCTCCTTTAATGATAAAATATGAGGAACGATTTTTTCTGTTTTTTTAGCGAGGGTTTCTCCCATATCGAATTCAAAATTATTGATCATGTCTACAATGAGAAGGGCTGTATCTGCTTTGGACAATCGACAGTCTCCTTTCCGTTTCAGTTATAGTTAATATGTAGCCTTTTTAGGCAATGAAAAAACTTTGAAAAGAGAGCTTATCCTTATGACACAAGATGAACTTTATATGAAAGAAGCAATTAAAGAAGCGAAAAAGGCTGAAGAGAAAGGTGAAGTGCCAATAGGTGCGGTGCTTGTCGTTAATGATGAAATTATAGCGCGTGCACATAATTTAAGAGAGACTGAGCAACGATCTATTGCCCATGCAGAAATGCTTGTGATTGATGAAGCGTGTAAGGCACTGGGAACATGGCGGCTGGAAGGTGCGACTCTTTATGTGACGCTTGAGCCTTGTCCAATGTGTGCTGGTGCAGTCGTACTTTCTCGAGTGGAAAAAGTGGTTTTTGGCGCATTTGATCCGAAAGGCGGCTGTTCAGGCACGCTAATGAACCTTCTCCAGGAGGAACGCTTTAATCATCAGGCTGAAGTGGTGAGCGGTGTACTTGAGGAAGAATGCGGCGGAATGCTCAGTGCGTTTTTCAGAGAACTAAGAAAAAAGAAGAAAGCCGCCAGGAAAAACTTGTCTGAATAGTACGGTTGCAATTTTTAGGGGAAACAGATATACTTAAGTGTGCATCGTAATAGATGCAACATAAAATTTGATATTTATTTTGCCGTGCTAAGCGGGGAGGTAGCGGTGCCCTGTACCTGCAATCCGCTCTAGCAGGGCCGAATCCCTTCTCGAGGTTCGTTTACTTTAAGGCCTGCCTTAAGTAAGTGGTGTTGACGTTTGGGTCCTGCGCAATGGGAATTCATGAACCATGTCAGGTCCGGAAGGAAGCAGCATTAAGTGAAACCTCTCATGTGCCGCAGGGTTGCCTGGGCCGAGCTAACTGCTTAAGTAACGCTTAGGGTAGCGAATCGACAGAAGGTGCACGGTAAATCAATCATCAAATTTTCAGACTCACCTAACATTAGGTGAGTTTTTTGTTATGTAAAAAGAGCTTTTGGAATCGAAACAAGGTTCATGTATAATGGGAATGATGAATAACGGAGGAGGGCAAACCCGTGAGTTACCAAGCTTTATATCGAGTATTCAGGCCTCAGCGCTTTGAAGATGTGGTCGGACAAGAACACATTACAAAAACGCTGCAAAATGCCCTTTTGCAAAAAAAGTTTTCTCACGCCTATCTGTTTTCCGGGCCAAGAGGAACCGGAAAAACCAGTGCAGCCAAAATATTTGCTAAGGCTGTCAACTGTGAACATGCTCCTGTTGATGAGCCATGCAACGAATGTGCGGCCTGTAAAGGGATAACAAACGGGTCAATATCCGATGTCATAGAAATTGACGCCGCTTCTAATAACGGTGTTGATGAGATTCGTGACATTCGCGATAAAGTGAAGTTTGCCCCATCGGCCGTCACATATAAGGTATATATCATAGATGAGGTGCATATGCTTTCTATCGGCGCTTTTAATGCATTACTAAAAACATTAGAAGAGCCGCCTGAGCATTGTATTTTCATATTAGCAACAACTGAACCGCACAAAATTCCTTTAACCATTATCTCTAGATGTCAGCGTTTTGACTTTAAACGAATTACCTCCCAAGCGATTGTAGGCCGCATGAATAAAATTGTTGATGCTGAACAGCTGCAAGTGGAGGAAGGATCGCTGGATATCATCGCGAGTGCTGCAGACGGAGGGATGAGGGATGCCCTGAGCCTTCTTGATCAGGCCATATCATTCAGCGGCGATATCCTGAAAGTCGAAGATGCGCTTTTAATTACGGGTGCTGTTTCTCAATTATATATCGGGAAGCTTGCACAATCCCTGCATGATAAAAACGTTTCTGACGCACTGGAAACATTAAATGAATTGCTTCAGCAAGGAAAAGATCCAGCTAAGCTGATAGAAGATATGATTTTCTATTTCAGGGACATGCTGCTGTACAAAACAGCCCCTGGCTTAGAGGGAGTGCTTGAGAAAGTAAAAGTCGATGAAACGTTCCGGGAACTAAGTGAACAAATTCCGGCTCAGGCCCTATATGAAATGATTGATATTCTGAACAAGAGCCATCAGGAAATGAAATGGACAAATCATCCGCGTATCTTTTTCGAAGTGGCCGTTGTGAAGATTTGCCAAACCTCACATCAATCTGCTGCTGATCTCCCGGAAGTGGATATGCTGATGAAAAAAATCCAGCAGCTCGAACAGGAAGTAGAGCGGCTCAAAACAACGGGCATAAAAGCAGCTGCGGAAAGCCCGAAAAAAGAAGCGCCGCGTGTGCCAAAGGGCGGGAAATCCAATTACAAAGCGCCAGTAGGCAGAATTCATGAGATTTTGAAGGAAGCCACAAGACCGGATCTTGATCTGCTCAGAAACAGTTGGGGCAAGCTTCTTGCTCATCTCAAACAGCAAAACAAAGTATCACATGCCGCTTTGCTGAATGACAGTGAACCTGTGGCTGCCGGATCGGCGGCATTTGTTCTGAAATTCAAATATGAAATTCATTGTAAAATGGTCGCTGAGGATAACAACGGAGTCCGGACTAATCTTGAACAGATTTTAGAATCGATGCTCGGAAAAAGAATGGATTTGATTGGCGTTCCAGAAGCACAATGGGGTAAAATAAGAGAAGAATTTTTAGAAGATCATCAGCAGGAAAATGAAGGATCAAATGTACCGGCTGAAGAAGACCCGCTTATTGCCGAAGCGAAAAAGCTTGTTGGAGCGGATTTAATTGAAATAAAAGACTAACAAAATGAAAGAGAGTGAATGCTATGCGTGGCGGAATGGGTAATATGCAAAAAATGATGAAACAAATGCAAAAAATGCAAAAGGACATGGCGAAGGCTCAAGAAGAGCTTGCAGAAAAGGTTGTTGAAGGAACTGCAGGCGGCGGTATGGTAACAGTAAAAGCAAACGGCCAAAAAGAAATCCTGGATGTTATCATCAAAGAAGAAGTCGTTGATCCTGAAGATATTGATATGCTTCAAGATTTAGTGCTTGCTGCAACGAATGAAGCTTTGAAAAAAGTTGACGAAATCACAAACGAAACAATGGGTCAATTTACAAAGGGAATGAACATGCCAGGTTTATTCTAGGGGGATAAAAGAACATGCAATATCCTGAACCAATATCAAAGCTGATTGACAGCTTTATGAAATTGCCAGGGATCGGACCGAAAACAGCGGTTCGTCTGGCTTTTTTTGTTCTAGGTATGAAAGAAGATGTAGTATTAGATTTTGCGAAAGCATTAGTAAATGCGAAACGCAACCTGACATATTGTTCAGTTTGCGGGCATATTACAGATCAGGACCCTTGCTATATATGTGAAGATACGCGCAGGGATAAGTCTGTTATCTGTGTTGTGCAAGACCCTAAGGATGTTATCGCTATGGAGAAAATGAAGGAATACAATGGACAGTATCACGTTCTTCACGGCGCTATTTCTCCAATGGACGGCATCGGACCGGAGGATATTAAAATACCAGAATTGTTAAAACGATTACAGGATGATCAAGTGACAGAAGTGATCCTCGCGACAAACCCTAATATAGAAGGGGAAGCAACGGCGATGTATATATCAAGGCTCCTCAAGCCGTCTGGTATTAAGCTCTCCCGTATTGCCCACGGACTGCCCGTCGGCGGTGATTTGGAATATGCTGATGAGGTCACTCTTTCTAAAGCACTTGAAGGAAGACGTGAATTGTAAGGAGGAAAAAGCGATCCATGGGTTTTCTTCGCAAGAAAACATTAAGAAGAGAGTTTGATGAAAAACTAACCGAGCAGCTTTTTAAACAAAAGGAAGAGTGGAACAGGCAAAAAAAGCTGGTTGAAAAAAGCTTAGAACCGTCTGCTGAAGTGTTATACGAACTGAAAGTAGCTGAAGCGAAGTATTTTTTTTACTTAAGGGAAGCGAAGCAGCGAAATTTAAAAATCAGCCGGTGGAAGTAAGTGGTCTAAACTCCTGGATCTTCTCATAAGCTTGTACTAGAACAAGCGAAGGAGATGAGAAGATTCATGGAGCCTATTTTTATTATTGGGATTATTTTAGGACTGGTTATTCTTCTTTTTTTATCAGGTTCAGCTGCGAAGCCTTTAAAGTGGATTGGCATCACAGCTGTTAAATTTGTGGCAGGTGCTTTGCTGCTGGTTTGTGTAAATATGTTTGGCGGCAGTCTTGGCATTCATGTGCCGATTAATCTGGTTACAACAGCTATCAGCGGAATTTTAGGAATACCCGGAATAGCTGCGTTAGTCGTTATTAAGCAATTTATCATTTAATTGATATTATGTATTGACTTAGACAACCGAAGGTGTTATTCTAGTATACGTCGCTGATGACGAACAGCTTTTTTGAAAAGAAAATGTTAAAAAAATGTTGACAGTAGCGACGGTAAATGTTATGATAATAAAGTCGCTTAAACGAGCGGTAAACAAAGTTCTTTGAAAACTAAACAAGACAAAACGTACCTGTTAATTCAGTTTTTAAAAATCGCACAGTGATGTGCGTAGTCAGTCAAACTACTTTATCGGAGAGTTTGATCCTGGCTCAGGACGAACGCTGGCGGCGTGCCTAATACATGCAAGTCGAGCGGGCAGATGGGAGCTTGCTCCCTGATGTTAGCGGCGGACGGGTGAGTAACACGTGGGTAACCTGCCTGTAAGACTGGGATAACTCCGGGAAACCGGGGCTAATACCGGATGGTTGTTTGAACCGCATGGTTCAAACATAAAAGGTGGCTTCGGCTACCACTTACAGATGGACCCGCGGCGCATTAGCTAGTTGGTGAGGTAACGGCTCACCAAGGCGACGATGCGTAGCCGACCTGAGAGGGTGATCGGCCACACTGGGACTGAGACACGGCCCAGACTCCTACGGGAGGCAGCAGTAGGGAATCTTCCGCAATGGACGAAAGTCTGACGGAGCAACGCCGCGTGAGTGATGAAGGTTTTCGGATCGTAAAGCTCTGTTGTTAGGGAAGAACAAGTACCGTTCGAATAGGGCGGTACCTTGACGGTACCTAACCAGAAAGCCACGGCTAACTACGTGCCAGCAGCCGCGGTAATACGTAGGTGGCAAGCGTTGTCCGGAATTATTGGGCGTAAAGGGCTCGCAGGCGGTTTCTTAAGTCTGATGTGAAAGCCCCCGGCTCAACCGGGGAGGGTCATTGGAAACTGGGGAACTTGAGTGCAGAAGAGGAGAGTGGAATTCCACGTGTAGCGGTGAAATGCGTAGAGATGTGGAGGAACACCAGTGGCGAAGGCGACTCTCTGGTCTGTAACTGACGCTGAGGAGCGAAAGCGTGGGGAGCGAACAGGATTAGATACCCTGGTAGTCCACGCCGTAAACGATGAGTGCTAAGTGTTAGGGGGTTTCCGCCCCTTAGTGCTGCAGCTAACGCATTAAGCACTCCGCCTGGGGAGTACGGTCGCAAGACTGAAACTCAAAGGAATTGACGGGGGCCCGCACAAGCGGTGGAGCATGTGGTTTAATTCGAAGCAACGCGAAGAACCTTACCAGGTCTTGACATCCTCTGACAATCCTAGAGATAGGACGTCCCCTTCGGGGGCAGAGTGACAGGTGGTGCATGGTTGTCGTCAGCTCGTGTCGTGAGATGTTGGGTTAAGTCCCGCAACGAGCGCAACCCTTGATCTTAGTTGCCAGCATTCAGTTGGGCACTCTAAGGTGACTGCCGGTGACAAACCGGAGGAAGGTGGGGATGACGTCAAATCATCATGCCCCTTATGACCTGGGCTACACACGTGCTACAATGGACAGAACAAAGGGCAGCGAAACCGCGAGGTTAAGCCAATCCCACAAATCTGTTCTCAGTTCGGATCGCAGTCTGCAACTCGACTGCGTGAAGCTGGAATCGCTAGTAATCGCGGATCAGCATGCCGCGGTGAATACGTTCCCGGGCCTTGTACACACCGCCCGTCACACCACGAGAGTTTGTAACACCCGAAGTCGGTGAGGTAACCTTTTAGGAGCCAGCCGCCGAAGGTGGGACAGATGATTGGGGTGAAGTCGTAACAAGGTAGCCGTATCGGAAGGTGCGGCTGGATCACCTCCTTTCTAAGGATATTTTACGGAATATAAGACCTTGGGTCTTATAAACAGAACGTTCCCTGTCTTGTTTAGTTTTGAAGGAACTTTGTTCCTTGAATAAGTTAAGATGGGCCTGTAGCTCAGCTGGTTAGAGCGCACGCCTGATAAGCGTGAGGTCGGTGGTTCGAGTCCACTCAGGCCCACCATCTTATATAACGGGGCCTTAGCTCAGCTGGGAGAGCGCCTGCTTTGCACGCAGGAGGTCAGCGGTTCGATCCCGCTAGGCTCCACCAACGTGTTCTTTGAAAACTAGATAACAGTAGACATCACATTCAATTAGTAACACAAGATATCACATAGTGATTCTTTTTAACGGTTAAGTTAGAAAGGGCGCACGGTGGATGCCTTGGCACTAGGAGCCGATGAAGGACGGGACGAACACCGATATGCTTCGGGGAGCTGTAAGCAAGCTTTGATCCGGAGATTTCCGAATGGGGAAACCCACCACTCGTAATGGAGTGGTATCCATATCTGAATTCATAGGATATGAGAAGGCAGACCCGGGGAACTGAAACATCTAAGTACCCGGAGGAAGAGAAAGCAAATGCGATTCCCTGAGTAGCGGCGAGCGAAACGGGATCAGCCCAAACCAAGAGGCTTGCCTCTTGGGGTTGTAGGACACTCTGTACGGAGTTACAAAGGAACGAGGTAGATGAAGAGGTCTGGAAAGGCCCGCCATAGGAGGTAACAGCCCTGTAGTCAAAACTTCGTTCTCTCCTGAGTGGATCCTGAGTACGGCGGAACACGTGAAATTCCGTCGGAATCCGGGAGGACCATCTCCCAAGGCTAAATACTCCCTAGTGACCGATAGTGAACCAGTACCGTGAGGGAAAGGTGAAAAGCACCCCGGAAGGGGAGTGAAAGAGATCCTGAAACCGTGTGCCTACAAGTAGTCAGAGCCCGTTAACGGGTGATGGCGTGCCTTTTGTAGAATGAACCGGCGAGTTACGATCCCGTGCAAGGTTAAGCAGAAGATGCGGAGCCGCAGCGAAAGCGAGTCTGAATAGGGCGCATGAGTACGTGGTCGTAGACCCGAAACCAGGTGATCTACCCATGTCCAGGGTGAAGTTCAGGTAACACTGAATGGAGGCCCGAACCCACGCACGTTG
>NZ_CP150253.1:35000-162500 GCF_037975435.1 Bacillus sp. FSL P4-0290
TTAATCATACATGTGTGATTTGTGATCAAGAGAAGAATAGAGGCATTCATCTTTATACGAAATTCATATGCTTAGATTGTGAGAGAAAAGTAATTTCTACATCAACTTCTGATCCTGACTATGCGTTTTACGTAAAAAAACTAAAGAGCATTCATACACCGCCATTATATTCATAGACCTGAAAAGGTCTTTTTTTGTACTCTTAATAATAAAAAGAAGATGAAACTTGTTTAAGGATTGAACGTAGTAGATAATAATATTAAAACTGAGTATAGACACAGGAGTCGATTATCTCATGCAGAGATTTTTTCACTTTTTGATGTGGAGTTTAACTAGCAGTGCGACTTTTGTTTTCATTGGAATATTGAGCTTTTTTGGTTTAAACCAGTCGCTTTTTTTATCTATTGTTTATGGGCTTGCTTCTGGAGCAGCCGTATATATAGCTGGCATCTGGAATGCAAGACGGTTATTTCTTAAAAAGCATGAATTGACAGGAAGAGAGTATGCTTACATTAAGAAAAACTTAGAGGAAGCAAGGCAGAAAATGATCCGTCTTAGGAAAGCCTTGTTTCAGGCTAAAAGCATTCAAATGTTTAAGCAAAATGCAGAAATGCTAAGGATTGTGAGAAGGATTTATCTCCTCACCAAAAAAGAGCCAAAGCGGTTTTATCAGGCAGAACGATTTTTTTATCAAACTCTCGATTCGGTTGTTGAATTGACAGAGAAGTATGCTTTTCTATCATCTCACCCAAAAAAAAGCAAAGAACTGTCGATGTCGTTAAGTGAGACACGCATCACTCTTACTGAATTGACCAAGCGTTTAGAGGAAGATTTAACTCAAGCAATGGGTGATGAAATTGACGAGTTGCAGTTTGAATTAGACGCAGCAAAACATTCATTAAAGAAATAAGGGAAGAGGGTAAGAGCGATGAACCGAGACCAAAGCGACCTTCATATAGATGAATTATTGGCAGATCCTTTTGGTGGTAACATAGAGATACCAGGTTCGGAGGCTGTAAAAGCAGAGAAAGAGCAAGTACGGCTTGTTGATGTTCTTCCTGAGGAAAACAAGAAAAAAGCAATTCAGCTTGCTGGACAGATTGATCATAAAAATATGCAAAGCATTGTCTTATACGGTTCACAAGCTCAATCTAAACTGCTGAACTTTTCTCATGATATGATTAATCATGTTCAAAAGAAGGATGTCGGGGAGATTGGCGAAATACTTGGAGAGCTGATGAAAAAGCTGGAGCAAGTAAATCCTGATGATCTCCAATCTAAGAAAAAGGGTTTTTTGGCACGCATGTTTGGAAGAGTATCAAGTTCTCTTCAAGAGGTGCTGTCTAAATACCAAAAGACCAGTGTGCAGATAGACAAAATCAGCTTGAAGCTGGAGCACTCTAAAAATGCTTTAATTAGTGACAACAAGCTGTTAGAGCAGTTATATGAAAAAAATAAAGAATATTTTGCCGCGCTGAATGTTTATATTGCTGCAGGAGAACTGAAGCTGGAGGAATTAAAAACAAAAACGATTCCTGAACTGAAGCAACAGGCTGAATCGAGTGATCATAACCAAATGGCCGTTCAAGAGGTGAATGATTTAATTCAATTTGCTGACCGGTTAGATAAAAGGGTGCATGATTTGCTGCTGAGCAGGCAAATTACAATCCAAAGTGCACCGCAAATCAGGCTGATTCAAAACACAAACCAAGCGTTAGCAGAAAAGATTCAGTCATCCATTGTGACAGCGATTCCGCTATGGAAAAATCAAGTTGCCATTGCACTGACGCTTTTAAGGCAGCGCAATGCAGTGGATGCACAACAGAAAGTATCTGATACAACCAATGAGCTTTTGCTGAAAAATGCGGAGCTTTTAAAAAACAATACAATTGAAACTGCACGGGCAAATGAAAGAGGCCTTGTTGATATAGATACCTTGAAGAAGGTGCAGGAAAGTTTAATAAGCACGCTTGAAGAAACACTGACTATACAAGAAGAAGGACGAATCAAACGCCGTCAGGCAGAAGAAGAGCTCATGATGATGGAAGGCGACCTGAAGCAAAAGCTGATTACAATAAAGGAAAGATAGTTACCAGTAAGTCTGGCTTTAAGTTCTGTCAGAGGCACGATATAATAAGGTGTAAGAAGACACATTCAAAGGATTGTTTTCATGAACACACCTTTATATAAAGCATTAATTCAACATGCGAGAAGAAATTCTCATTCATTTCATGTTCCGGGACATCACAATGGAGATGTCTTTTTTGATGACGCTAAGTCAATATTCGATCCGCTTCTCACCATTGATGTAACTGAACTGGCAGGACTGGATGATCTCCATCATCCTTCTGGGGTGATTAAGGAAGCTCAGGAGCTTGCCAGTCAATTATATGGATCGGCGGAAAGTTTTTTTCTGGTAAATGGTACGACTGTCGGAAACTTAGCGATGATTTTATCTGTTTGTGAACCTGGTGATACAATTCTGGTTCAAAGAAACTGTCATAAATCTGTATTTCATGCTGTTGATTTGTCCGGTGCTGAGCCGGTTTATCTTGCACCTGACGTTGATTCAGCGATGCATGTGCCTACGCATGTTCCGCTTGGAACAATTAAAGAGGCCCTGGAAGCATATCCAGATGCGAAAGGCTTGGTACTTACCAATCCGACATATTACGGACATAGTGCTGATTTGACTGAGATCATTACTGAAGCCCATCATTACGGGATTCCTGTTTTGGTCGATGAAGCGCATGGCGCACATTTTATTTTAGGTGAGCCTTTTCCGGTCTCAGCTTTAAAAATGGGGGCAGATATTGTTGTTCAGTCGGCCCACAAAACGTTGCCTGCCATGACGATGGGTTCTTATTTGCATCTCAACAGCAGCTGCAGGATTAACAGGGATCGGGTGGCAGAGTATTTAAACCGATTACAAAGCAGCAGCCCGTCTTATCCGATTATGGCTTCGTTAGATATTGCCCGCGCTTATGTACAGCATATTATAGAAGAACAAAAGCTTTCTGACATTCTGCAGCGGATACAAACACTTAAACAAACGTTTGATTCACTTACAAATGCTGAAGCTGTTAACCCTGCTAATCCACTGATCATCACGGACCCGCTGAAGCTCACAATTCGTTCAAAACGCGGGCATTCTGGCTATACGCTGCAAAGCATATTAGAGCGTGCCAACATATTCACTGAGCTTGCTGATGAAAATCAAGTTCTGCTCGTTCTCCCATTGGGAGGAAAACGGAGAATAAACGGTGAAACCATTAGAAGCATCGATGAAGAGATTGAGAAAACGCCTCCGGATCAGACGTTTGTTTCTGCAGAATGGGGTGTGCAGCCTGTTACTGTCTTGCCTTATCCAAAAAAGGTCTTACATTCGTTTAAGAAAGAATATGTGAGCTTTGAGGAAGCAGCTGGCCGGCTGAATGCAGAAGATATCATCCCTTATCCTCCGGGTATCCCGATGATTATGGCGGGAGAAAGAATAACAAAAGAAAGTGTGCAAAAGCTCAGCCGCTTGATCAGCATGAAAACGCATGTTCAAGGGAATATGAAAATCAAAGAGAAACAACTACTTGTTTATATAGAAGAGGAGAAATCATGAGCGGTTTATTTATTACATTCGAAGGTCCTGAAGGTGCAGGAAAAACGACTGTTCTGCAGGAGATCAAAAACATACTGACAGCAGAAGGCCTTCAGGTTATGGCAACTCGAGAGCCAGGCGGAATAGATATTGCAGAACAAATTCGAGAGGTTATTCTGAATGAGAACAACACATTAATGGACCCAAAAACAGAAGCTCTCTTATATGCGGCTGCAAGGCGCCAGCATTTAGTTGAAAAAGTAAAACCTGCTTTAGAACAGGGGTTTATCGTTCTTTGCGACAGATTTATAGACAGTTCTCTTGCGTATCAAGGATATGCAAGAGGACTTGGAATTGATGAGGTTCTGTCGATTAATGAATTTGCCATTGGAGATATGATGCCCCATGTAACGGTTTATTTTTCAATTGATCCGGAAGAAGGACTGAAGCGTATTTACGCAAACGGCTCACGGGAGAAAAACAGGCTCGATTTAGAAAAACTGGACTTTCATACAAAAGTACAAGAAGGTTATCAAGAGCTGATGAAGCGATTTCCGGAAAGATTTCATTCAGTTGATGCCGGGCAATCCAAAGACCTCGTCGTTCAGGATGTTCTAAAGGTGATCGATGAAGCGTTGAAAAAAATTCAATTGTGACCTGTTTCCCAATAGTTGATATAATAATGTAAACGAGATCACGTTGTTTCCAATCTAAAGGAGGCCTTCACAGATGAAATTGATAGTGGCAGTTGTACAAGATCAGGACAGCAACAGACTTTTGAAAACCTTAACGGATCACAACTTCAGAGTCACAAAGCTTGCGACGACAGGAGGATTTCTTAAATCAGGCAATACAACGTTTATGATCGGTGTCGAGGATATACGCGTCAATAAAGCGTTGAGTCTCATTAAAGAAAACGGGCAGAAACGTGATCAGATGATTGCCCCTGTATCTCCAATGGGCGGAAATGCTGATTCCTATGTCCCTTATCCAGTCGAAGTTGAAGTTGGCGGAGCGACAGTATTTGTCCTTCCAGTCGATGAATTTCATCAATTTTAAGGATCTGAAACTGTGAAAATTAATAAAGATATACGTACATTTATAGATAATAAGCAGATTCCCTCTGTGAAAACATCTGAGATCACAGCATCGTTTAAAACATCAATGGAAAACCAAAGCAGCAAAATGAAGCTTGATCAGCTTACCAGGCTGTTATCTGATATAGAGGCATTCGGAAAAAGGCTAACGAAATCTCGGAATTTTAAAGACTTAGCGAGATTTAAAGGACTTGTGAAACGTTTTGTCAAAGAAGCTGTGGACAGCGGCCTTTCACATGAAACATCGAAAAGCTTTGACCTTTATGGGAACAGCAGAACGCTGGGACTTGTGAAAGAAATAGATGACAAATTGATACAGCTTACGGAAGAGATGATGGATCAGGAAAAACCGGCAATTGATTTGCTGGAGCGTATTGGCGAAATAAAAGGTTTATTAATTAACCTTTACACATAGAGAGTGATACAATGGCAATATCCTGGAAGGAAATGAACGAGCTTCAGCCCAGAGTGATGAAGCTTTTATATAATAGTATTGAGAAGGACAGACTATCACACGCTTATTTGTTTGAGGGGAAAAAAGGAACAGGCAAGCTTGATGCCGCGCTGCTTCTTGCAAAAAGCTTCTTTTGTCTGGAGGATGGCGCGGAGCCTTGTGAGAGCTGCCGAAACTGTAAACGGATAGAGTCAGGGAACCATCCTGATCTCCATCTTGTTCAGCCTGATGGCTTATCAATCAAAAAGGCGCAAATTCAAGCGCTCCAAGAAGAGTTTTCTAAGACAGGACTTGAATCGCATAAAAAGCTGTATATTATTTCGCACGCAGATCAAATGACAGCAAATGCGGCGAACAGCCTGCTGAAATTTTTAGAAGAACCGAACAAAGACACAATGGCCGTCCTCATCACTGAGCAGCCCCAAAGGTTATTGGATACCATCATTTCAAGATGCCAAACCCTTCCTTTTCAGCCTTTGCAGCCGAAAGCAATTGAAGACAGACTGATCGAACAGGACGTCTCGCCTCATATGGCAAGGCTTCTGGCCAACATGACTAATAATGTAGCAGAAGCAGTCGAATTAAGTCGAAATGATGAGTTTGCAGAGTCTAGAGCGAAAGTGATAAAATTGTATGAAGTCCTACACCAGCGGAAAGGACATGCTTTTTTCTTTATTCAAGATCAATGGATGCCCTTTTTCAAAGAAAAAACCCATCAAGAAATGGGTCTTGATATGCTCTTATTGATATATCGTGATGTGTTGTCCATCCAAATAGGAAATGAAGATAAATTGATTTATCAAGACTTATTCCAATCAATAAAACAGCATGCGCTACAATCAACACAACAAAGCGTTACGAATCAGATACTTGCTGTTTTAGAAGCAAAGAAACGGCTTCATTCCAATGTGAATGTACAAGGATTAATGGAGCACTTGGTGTTAATGTTGCAGGAGGGATAAGCTTGTACAATGTAATTGGTGTCCGCTTTAAGAAAGCGGGTAAAATATATTATTTTGATCCGAATGGATTTCATATAGAACATGACAGCTGCGTAATTGTAGAAACTGTCAGAGGCGTTGAGTACGGCCAGGTCGTAATTGCAAATAAACAGGTGGATGAGCATGATGTGGTGCTTCCCCTTCGAAAAGTGATACGTGTAGCTGACGAGCGCGATCTTCTCATTGTAGAAGAAAATAAACAGGAAGCACTATCAGCATTTGATATCTGCCAAAAGAAAGTGATTGAGCATGGCTTGGATATGAAGCTGGTCGATGTTGAATTCACGTTTGATCGCAATAAAGTCATTTTTTACTTCACTGCTGACGGCCGAGTCGACTTTAGAGAGCTTGTAAAGGATTTGGCTTCTATCTTTAAGACAAGAATTGAGCTGCGCCAAATCGGAGTGAGGGATGAGGCAAAAATGCTCGGAGGAATCGGTCCTTGCGGAAGAATGCTTTGCTGTTCAACGTTTCTTGGAGATTTTGAACCCGTTTCCATTAAAATGGCCAAGGATCAGAACTTGTCTTTAAATCCTACGAAGATTTCGGGCCTTTGCGGACGATTGATGTGCTGTCTAAAATATGAGAACGATGAGTATGAGACGGCAAAAGAACAGCTTCCGGATATAGGAGAAATGATTACGACAGCAAACGGTCCCGCGAAGGTCGTCGGACTAAATATTCTGGAACGGGTGCTTCAGGTGGAACTGATAAACCGTGAAAAAGTGATAGAATATACTTGGGAAGAGCTCTTGGAAGAGGGCGTCGTATCCGCACAAACCACAGATTAACGAGGTGTGGAACCTTGGATAAAAAAGAGTTATTTGATACAGTCATTAACTTAGAAGAACAAATTGGTTCACTGTACCGGCAGCTGGGGGATTTGAAGCAGCATATCGGTGAGATGATTGAGGAAAATCATCATTTACAGCTTGAAAACAAGCATTTGCGCAAACGGCTGGACGATACGACGCAGCAGATTGAAAAGTTCAAAGCTGATAAAAAAGAATCAAAAACACAGAAGACAGAGCAAACTGATATAGGGGAAGGATATGATAATCTGGCACGTCTGTATCAAGAAGGATTTCATATCTGCAATGTCCACTATGGAAGTGTTCGAAAAGAGGATTGTCTTTTCTGTCTGTCATTCTTAAATAAAAAATAGGGAAAAGGCTTCCGCATAAGACGGGAGCCTTTTTCAAAGGTACTGAAAGGATAAGAAGATGGTTTCATTACATGATGATGAAAGATTAGATTATTTGCTGGCAGAGGACATGAAAATCATACAAAGCCCAACAGTGTTTGCTTTTTCGTTGGACGCTGTGCTTCTGTCCAAATTTGCATACGTTCCGATTCAAAAAGGGAAAATCGTTGATTTATGCACCGGCAATGGTATTGTGCCGCTGCTGCTCAGTACAAGATCAAAAGCAGACATTCTGGGAGTCGAAATACAAGAAAGGCTGCATGATATGGCTGTTCGCAGCGTGGAGTATAATAAGCTGGATGATCAGATCCAGATCATACATGATGACCTGAAAAACATGCCGGAGAAACTTGGACATAATCGATATGATGTTGTCACCTGCAATCCGCCGTATTTTAAAACGCCGAAACAAACTGAACAAAACATGAACGAGCATCTCCGAATCGCAAGACATGAAATCCACTGCACATTGGAGGATGTCATTTCAGTCAGCAGCAAGCTGCTCAAGCAAGGGGGAAAAGCAGCTCTTGTTCACCGGCCGGGAAGGCTTCTGGAGATTTTTGAACTGATGAAGGCTTATCAAATCGAGCCAAAACGTGTACAATTTGTCTATCCGAAGCAAGGGAAAGAAGCCAATACCATTTTGGTTGAAGGTATTAAAGGCGGGCGTCCGGATTTGAAAATTCTTCCTCCCTTATTCGTTTATGATGAACAAAATGAATATACAAAAGAAATCAGGACCATTTTATATGGAGACAAATAACCATTTCTTCTACGTCGTGAAATGTAAGGACAATAGCTGGTATGCCGGATATACCAACGATCTGCATAAACGAGTGAAAACGCACAATGATGGAAAGGGCGCAAAGTACACAAAAGTAAGACGTCCGGTTGAATTAATTTTTGCCGAGAGCTTTTCAACAAAGCGGGAAGCTATGCAGGCGGAATATTATTTCAAAAAACTAACTCGGAAGAAAAAAGAGCTTTATATAGAAGAAAAGCGGAAAGGCAAGGAGGCTGTATATGTTAAGGCGCCAAATGAGCTTTAATGGAAAGTCGGACATGGGGATTCTTTACTTGGTCCCAACCCCAATCGGAAATCTAGAGGATATGACATTCCGGGCGATCGACACGCTGAAATCGGTGGATGCGATTGCTGCGGAAGATACGAGGCAAACGAAAAAGCTTTGTCATGTATATGAAATTGAAACACCGCTCGTCAGCTATCACGAACACAATAAAGAAAGCAGTGGGCACAAAATTATTGAATGGCTGAAGTCGGGAAAAAACATTGCTCTTGTCAGTGATGCCGGTCTGCCGACGATTTCTGATCCCGGAGCGGAAATTGTAAAGGATTTTACGGATATAGGCGGTTATGTTGTTCCGTTGCCGGGAGCAAATGCCGCATTAACAGCTCTTATTGCTTCAGGTATTGTACCGCAGCCTTTTTTCTTTTACGGTTTTCTCAACAGACAGAAAAAAGAAAAGAAGAAGGAGCTTGAAGCCCTTAAAAAACGGCGGGAAACGATCATTTTTTATGAAGCGCCTCACAGATTGAAGGAAACCTTGTCAGCGATGGCAGAGATATTAGGAGATCGGGAAATTGCTGTAACGCGTGAACTCACTAAGAAATATGAAGAGTTTATCCGAGGAACGATATCCGAGGTCATTGGATGGGCAAACGAGGATCAGATACGCGGCGAGTTTTGTCTTGTTGTAGAAGGAAGTAATAATGAAGAGATAGATGAGGAAGAACAATGGTGGGAAACCCTCACTGCGAAAGAACATGTCGAGCATTACATCTCGAAAGGCGCTACGTCTAAAGAAGCCATTAAAAAAGCAGCAGTCGATCGCAATGTACCAAAGCGTGAAGTGTACGATGCTTACCATATTAAGCAATAAAAAAACGTTCTTGTGTCATAACAAGAACGTTTTTTGTACAAGAAATGATTATTTAAGGTTTTGAAGCTGGTTTTGGATTTCGCTGATGATTTGCTCAGCGCCTTCTTTACTAAGAACCAATTTACCGCCTGCAAGTTTAAGGTTATCATCAGAAACTTCACCAGTTACTTGGCAAGTCATGTTTGGTTTATATTTTTTAAGGATGATTTTTTCATCATCAACATAGATTTCAAGAGCATCTTTTTCTGCGATTCCAAGAGTACGACGCAGTTCGATAGGAATAACTACACGTCCTAATTCATCAACTTTACGTACAATACCAGTAGATTTCATAAACATTCTCCTCCCAAGAGATACTTATTTGTTTAAATTATATTTTTCTTCGTCATTATTCGACAAAATCCTTACCTTCATAGCATAACAAGGTTTCCAATAATCGTCAATCATTTTGTTTACTATTGATTGTAAGAATTAGTTCTTATAGTCAGTAATGTCTTAGAAACTACCGAAATAACAGCATTTTATAAATATTTAATAAAGCTATTATCCTACTAAAAATCCTTTTAAATCAAGACTTTCGAACCAAAGTTTTTTATTTCATTTGATTATATACGACAAAATTCGACACGAACAGACTTTTTTTATTTTCATTAAAGATTTTTAATTTTAATTATTCTTTTTCAGGGCGTATGTATATATTCTTGATCTTAAAGGCTAAGATGGTATCATAGATAAAGGATAAATATAAATAATATTCATATATGATTTGCACTTATCGCCGCTCTCGTCCTTTGGGCGGGAGCTTTTTGACATTCTGATTAGGAGGTTTCAAGATGCCGCAAGAAAACAATACATTTTACATTACAACACCGATTTATTATCCGAGCGGAAAATTACATATCGGCCATGCATATACGACAGTCGCGGGAGATGCAATGGCACGTTACAAAAGATTAAAAGGGTTCGATGTTCGCTATTTAACGGGAACGGACGAGCATGGACAAAAGATCCAGCAAAAAGCTGAACAGGAAAACATTACACCTCAGGAGTATGTGGATCGTGCAGCGGCAGATATTCAAAAACTGTGGAAGCAGCTTGAAATCTCAAACGACGACTTTATCCGCACAACAGAAAAACGGCATAAAGTTGTCATTGAAAAAGTGTTTCAAAAGCTTCTTGATAACGGGGACATCTATCTTGATGAGTATGAAGGCTGGTACAGCATCCCTGATGAAACGTTCTACACGGAAACTCAGCTCGTTGATATTGAGCGGAATGAAAAGGGAGAGGTCATCGGCGGAAAAAGCCCTGACAGCGGTCACCCAGTTGAATTGATCAAAGAGGAATCTTATTTCTTCCGCATGGGGAAATACGCGGATCGACTTCTGAAATACTATGAAGAAAACCCGACATTCATTCAGCCAGAATCACGCAAAAACGAAATGATTAATAACTTTATCAAACCTGGACTTGAGGATTTGGCAGTATCACGTACCACTTTTGATTGGGGCGTGAAGGTGCCGGAAAATCCAAAGCATGTTGTATATGTTTGGATTGACGCACTATTTAACTATTTAACGGCACTCGGTTATGATACAGAAAATGATGAGCTTTATCAAAAATATTGGCCTGCCGATGTTCATTTAGTCGGTAAGGAGATTGTACGATTCCATACTATTTACTGGCCAATTATGCTGATGGCGCTGGATCTTCCGCTGCCAAAGCAAGTATTCGCGCATGGATGGCTTTTGATGAAAGACGGAAAAATGTCGAAATCAAAAGGAAACGTTGTAGATCCGGTTACATTAATTGAACGCTATGGTTTAGACGAACTTCGCTATTACTTGCTTCGCGAAGTGCCGTTCGGATCAGACGGTGTTTTCACGCCGGAAGGATTTGTTGAGCGAATCAACTATGATTTAGCGAATGATTTAGGAAATCTATTGAATCGTACTGTTGCGATGATCAATAAGTATTTTGACGGACAAATTGGTTCTTACAAAGGTGCTGTTACGGAATTTGACCAAACGCTCACTTCTGTTGCTGAAGAAACAGTGAAAGCTTATGAGAAAGCAATGGAAAATATGGAGTTCTCGGTAGCACTTTCGACTTTATGGCAGCTCATCAGCCGCACAAACAAATACATTGACGAGACAGCTCCATGGGTGCTTGCGAAAGATCCGGCAAAAGAAGAAGAATTGCGATCAGTTATGTATCATCTCGCTGAATCATTGCGTATTTCAGCGGTACTGCTTCAGCCATTCTTAACAAAAACACCTGAAAAAATGTTCGAGCAGCTGGGCATTACTGATGAATCTTTAAAAGCTTGGGACAGCATTACAACTTTCGGCCAGCTGAAAGATACAAAAGTACAAAAAGGCGAGCCATTGTTCCCTCGTTTAGAGGCAGAAGAAGAAATTGCTTACATCAAAGGGAAAATGCAAGGTTCAGCACCAGCGAAAGAAGAAACAAAAGAAGAAGAGCCTCAAGAGGTCGATCGTTTACCTGAAATTACGATTGATCAATTTATGGATGTAGAGCTTCGCGTAGCTGAGGTCATTGAGGCAGAGCCAGTGAAAAAAGCAGACCGTTTATTGAAGCTGCAGCTTGATCTTGGTTTTGAAAAGCGCCAAGTGGTATCCGGCATTGCGAAGCATTATACGCCTGAAGAGCTTGTTGGAAAAAAACTCGTTTGTGTAACAAATCTAAAACCGGTTAAACTCAGAGGAGAGCTTTCTCAAGGTATGATCCTTGCAGGAGAAGCAGACGGCGTTTTAAAGGTCGTGTCTATCGATCAGTCGTTACCAAAAGGCACAAGAATTAAATAATGATAAAACAAAAGGTGTTTCACGTGTAACAATTCGTCGAACACCTTTTGTGTTTCGACAAGAAAGGAGTTTTTCACTTATGTTGTTTGACACACACGCGCATTTAAATGCAGAACAATATGATACTGATCTTGAAGAGGTTATTGAACGGGCAAAAGCTGAAAAAGTTGAACGAATTGTCGTAGTTGGTTTTGACCGTCCGACGATTACCCGTGCGATGGAAATGATTGAGGAATATGATTTTATTTATGCAGCCATTGGCTGGCACCCTGTTGACGCTATTGACATGACAGAGGAAGACTTAGCGTGGATTAAAGAGCTTTCTGCTCATGAGAAAGTGGTAGCGATAGGGGAAATGGGACTGGATTATCATTGGGATAAATCACCTAAAGATATTCAAAAAGAGGTGTTTAGAAAACAAATCGCCTTAGCGAAAGAGGTCAATTTGCCTATTATCATTCATAACCGTGATGCAACGGAGGATGTCGTGACCATTTTAAAAGAGGAAGGCGCAGAAGCTGTGGGCGGAATCATGCACTGCTTTACAGGAAGTGCGGAAGTGGCAAGAGAATGCATGAAAATGAATTTTTATTTATCATTTGGGGGACCGGTGACATTTAAAAATGCGAAGAAACCGAAGGAAGTAGTGAAGGAAATTCCCAATGACCGGCTGCTGATTGAAACGGACTGCCCGTTTCTCACACCGCACCCTTTCCGCGGGAAAAGAAATGAGCCAAGCTATGTGAAATATGTGGCAGAACAAATCGCCGAATTAAAAGAAATGACCTTTGAAGAGATTGCTTCCATCACGACTGAAAATGCGAAAAGACTTTTCCGTATAAACTGACAAAAAACGCTAGCGGGTTTTGTAAGAGCTTGTCCCTTACAGCGTTTTTCTATAAAAGTTCTACATGCTTTCTTCTCCTCATAGGATAGGTTTGTCGACAAGTCTTTCTTCCGTTTCTCAGTGTATTTCAGGATAATGAAGAGGACACTGAGCTTTTGGGAGAAAGAGAAGGGAGGGTTGACAGCCTTTTAGATACTCTATATAATCTCTCCGAGGAGAAGGAGGCGTTTTTCATCACACAAAAAATGAAAAAGCTGTTTTCCGTAAAGCTTAGCAAAAGCAAAGTCATTCTGGTTGCTGCTTGTTTGCTTTTGGCAGGAAGCGGGACTGCGTACGCGGCTCATGAGCTGACGAAACAATCAGTCTCAGTTTCTATCAATGGCAAAAAGAAACATATACGCACACATGCAAATACAGTCGGTGATCTTTTGGAGACGCTTGATATAAAGACAAGAGACGAAGACAAGATCACACCTGCTAAACAGACAAAGATAACAGCAGACATGGACGTTGTGTATGAGGCTGCAAAACCTGTGAAGCTTACAATAAACGGGGAAGAAAAGACGTTATGGTCAACAGCAAAAACGGTCGGTGCATTACTGGACGAACAAGATGTTGATGTGAAAGAACAAGATCAAATTGATCCCGCAATAGATACAGATATTTCGAAAGACATGAAGATTAACATAGAGCCCGCATTTCAGGTTACTGTGAATGATGCAGGGAAACAAAAGAAGATCTGGACGACTTCGACTACGGTCGCTGACTTTTTAAAACAGCAAAAGATGAACATAAAAGACGAAGATAAAATCAAGCCTGCGTTAGATGCAAAGCTGACGAAAGGAAAGGCTGATATTACAATTACTCGTATCGAAAAGGTCACCGATGTAGTTGAAGAGAAGATTGCGTACGATGTGAAAAAGCAAGAAGACGCTTCTCTTGAAAAAGGGAAAGAAAAGGTCGTCCAAAAAGGAAAAGAAGGCAAGCTAAAAAAACATTTCGAAGTCGTTAAAGAAAACGGTAAAGAAGTGTCCAGAGAGCTTGTAAAAGAAGAAACAGCTGAACAAAGCAAAGATAAAGTGATTGCTGTCGGCACAAAGCAAAGCAGTCCAAAAGTTGAAACGGTCAGTGCTTCAGGTGATTCAAAAACAGTTGTGTCCCGCAGCAATGAATCAACAGGCAAAGTCATGACTGTATCATCTACGGCTTATACGGCAAGCTGCAGCGGTTGTTCAGGACATACAGCGACAGGCGTCAATTTAAAAAATAATCCGAATGCCAAAGTCATCGCTGTGGATCCAAATGTCATTCCGCTAGGCTCCAAAGTCCACGTGGAAGGCTATGGATATGCTATTGCTGCAGATACCGGTTCAGCGATTAAAGGGAACAAGATAGACGTCTTTTTCCCAGAGAAATCATCGGCGTACCGATGGGGAAATAAAACAGTCAAAATTAAAATCTTAAATTAGTATATACTTATGTATTCAGAGGGTTTTGCGCCCTCTGTTTTTTTCGTTATAATAGACAAAGTGCATTTTCTGCTTATTAGACGCTCGACATAAGAAAAAGTTTCATGAATATACAAAAGTTTTTATTTTGTCTTGGAGGAAATAATGAAAATTAAAGAGATCATTGTGGTCGAGGGGCGTGATGATACGGCCCGCATCAAATTGGCTGTTGATGCAGACACAATTGAAACAAATGGTTCAGCCATCGATGATCATGTGATTGACCAAATCCGTTTGGCCCAGAAGACCAGAGGCGTCATTGTTTTAACGGATCCGGACTTTCCGGGAGAGAAGATTCGCAAAACCATCTCAGAGGCTGTACCCGGCTGTAAGCATGCATTTTTGCCAAAACATCTTGCCAAACCTAAAAACAAGCGGGGAATTGGTGTGGAGCATGCATCGGTTGAAAGTATTAGGGCATGTTTAGAAAATGTGCATGAGGAGATGGAAGCGCAGCCGAGTGACATTTCAGCTGAGGATTTGATTCATGCCGGACTAATAGGCGGACCTGCGGCCAAACGCCGCCGGGAACGACTGGGTGATCTGTTGAAAATCGGCTATACAAATGGCAAACAGCTTCAAAAGCGGCTGCAAATGTTTCAAATTAAAAAAAGTGATTTTATGAGTGCGCTCGATACCGTTATGCGGGAGGAACAGAATGAATAAAGATATTGCGACACCGATTAGAACAAAAGAGATACTGAAGAAATACGGTTTTTCTTTTAAAAAGAGCCTAGGACAGAATTTCTTAATTGATACGAACATTTTAAACAGAATTGTCGATCACGCGGAAGTGACGGAGAAAACAGGTGTCATTGAAATCGGCCCGGGAATCGGGGCTTTAACCGAACAGCTTGCCAAGCGGGCGAAAAAGGTCGTGGCATTTGAGATTGACCAGCGATTATTGCCGATTCTGAAGGATACGCTGTCACCTTACGACAATGTTACTGTCATTCATCATGACGTGTTAAAGGCTGATGTCAAATCGGTCATTGAAGAACAATTTCAAGATTGTGATGAGATCATGGTAGTTGCCAACCTTCCTTATTACGTAACAACACCGATTATCATGAAACTGCTTGAAGAACATCTTCCGCTGAAAGGGATTGTGGTCATGCTGCAAAAAGAAGTGGCTGAGCGCATGGCGGCTGATCCTTCATCTAAGGAATACGGCTCGCTTTCAATCGCGGTGCAGTTTTATACAGAAGCCAAAACGGTGATGATCGTTCCGAAAACCGTATTTGTTCCTCAGCCTAATGTCGATTCCGCAGTCATCCGTCTGATTCTCCGAGACGGCCCGGCAGTGGACGTGGAAAACGAATCCTTTTTCTTTCAGCTCATCAAGGCAAGCTTTGCACAGCGCCGTAAAACGCTGCTCAATAACTTAGTTAACAATCTGCCTGAAGGAAAAGCGCAAAAATCAACGATTGAGCAAGTGCTCGAAGAAACAAATATTGACGGTAAGCGCCGAGGTGAATCCCTGTCTATTGAGGAGTTCGCAGCGCTGTCTAACGGATTGTATAAAGCCCTTTTCTAAAAGGGCTTTTTGTTTTGCGCACCACATGGACTGCCGCTACATAGGCTAGAGAAGGACCTTTCATTCAATGATAAGAAAAAACTTGGACTCAGCGAAAAAAGGCGCTTTCTCAAGGCTCTTTCTTTCATGATGAGGCTTAGTCTATGTGTGGAGTGAGGAACGTGCAATTTCAAATAGGGGATATGGTAGCCAGAAAATCCTATCAGATGGATGTTTTGTTTCGAATTATAGGAATAGAGCAAACAAGCAAAGGAAATTCAATTGCCATTTTGCATGGAGATGAAGTCAGGCTGATTGCTGATTCGGATTTTTCTGATCTGGTGGCAGTGAAAAAGGATGAGCAGATGATGCGGAAAAAGAAAGATGAGAGCAGAATGAATGAGTCGCTCGAATTACTCCGCCAAGATTATAAGCTGCTCCGAGAAAAGCAGGAGTACTATGCGACAAGCCAATATCAGCATCAGGAGCATTATTTCCATATGCCGGGCAAAGTGCTTCATCTGGATGGTGACGAAGCATATCTGAAAAAATGCCTGAATGTCTATAAAAAAATTGGAGTGCCGGTCTATGGCATCCATTGCCATGAAAAGAAAATGTCTGCTTCTATTGAAGAATTGCTCGACAAATATCGACCTGATATCCTGGTGATCACAGGGCATGATGCGTATTCGAAGCAAAAGGGCGGCATTGATGATTTGAATGCGTACAGACATTCTAAGCACTTTGTTGAAACTGTTCAAACAGCCCGAAAAAAGATCCCTCACTTAGATCAGCTTGTTATTTTTGCGGGGGCCTGCCAATCCCATTTTGAATCACTCATCAGAGCGGGTGCGAATTTTGCAAGTTCACCGTCAAGAGTCAATATTCATGCGCTTGATCCGGTATATATCGTCGCGAAGATCAGCTTTACGCCGTTTATGGAACGGATTAATGTATGGGAAGTGCTCCGTAATACGCTGACAAGAGAGAAAGGGCTTGGAGGTATTGAAACAAGAGGAGTTCTGAGAATTGGTATGCCTTATAAGTCCAATTAACAGTTGAAAACCTGCATAGGAGAGCTATGCGGGTTTTTTATTTTACATAATGATACATAATTTACCGAAACTTGCGGAACATAATTGAGGAATCATAGAATTTTGTCAAAATAATTTTATTGACAACGTCTTATTAACGTTGATATAATTTAAATTTTATTTGACAAAAATGGGCTCGTGTTGTACAATAAATGTAGTGAGGTGGATGCAATGGCGAAGACGTTGTCCGATATTAAAAGATCGCTTGATGGGAATTTAGGTAAAAGGCTGACGTTAAAAGCAAACGGTGGCCGCCGAAAAACGATTGAGCGTTCGGGCATTTTAGCTGAGACGTACCCTTCTGTTTTTGTGATACAACTAGATCAAGACGAGAACTCGTTTGAAAGAGTTTCATACAGTTATGCTGATATTTTGACTGAGACTGTTGAGCTGACATTTAATGATGACGCCGCAAGCTCAGTGGCATTTTAACGGGCAGTGAACCTTTTGTTTACTGCTTTTTGTTTTGCCCTTTTTTGGTTTCCAGTAATTTAAACGAAAGTTCCTTCTGATTTAACAAAAGATAAAACAGTCACATATTATCGTGACGTGCACGAATGGCTATCACTTCTAAAAAAGGGGTTGTTTCGTTTGGGCAGACGTCGTGGAGTTATGTCAGATGAGTTTAAATATGAGCTTGCTAAAGACCTTGGTTTTTATGACACAGTAAAAAATGGCGGCTGGGGCGAAATTCGGGCTCGCGATGCCGGTAACATGGTAAAGCGCGCTATAGAAATCGCCGAACAGCAAATGGCTCAGAATCAGAATAACCGATAAGGATGTGACCCGGGGGACGTACTGTTCCCTGGTTTTTTTATTTTGGATATAAATACATAATGGGCTGAATATGGATATGTTCATCCTGTACTTCAAATGTGATACAATGTTCATACTTATGTTTAGATGGAGAAGTAGGTGAAAGCTATGCGTATTTTAGAAAAAGCGCCAGCTAAGATCAATCTGTCACTTGACGTCACCCGAAAACGCCCGGATGGCTATCATGAAGTCGAAATGATCATGACGACAATTGATTTAGCTGATCGAATTGAATTGACGGAGCTTGCAGAGGATGAAGTGAGGGTTTCCTCCCACAACCGATTTGTGCCTGATGACCAAAGAAACTTAGCTTATCAGGCTGCCAAGCTGATCAAGGACAGATACAACGTGAAAAAGGGAGTTTCCATCATGATTACGAAGGTAATTCCGGTGGCTGCCGGTCTTGCCGGCGGAAGCAGTGATGCGGCGGCGACACTCAGAGGGCTGAACAGACTTTGGAATTTAAATCTGTCTGCGGAAACGCTTGCTGAGCTTGGAGCAGAAATTGGCTCTGACGTTTCATTTTGTGTCTATGGCGGAACTGCATTAGCAACAGGGCGCGGCGAGAAAATTAAACATATCAGCACGCCTCCGCACTGCTGGGTCATTTTAGCGAAGCCGACAATCGGTGTTTCAACTGCTGAAGTGTACAGAGCGTTGAAACTGGATGGTATAGAGCATCCCGATGTACAAGGCATGATCGAGGCGATAGAAGAAAAGAGTTTTCAGAAGATGTGCAGCCGGTTAGGCAATGTGCTTGAATCTGTTACACTCGATATGCATCCTGAAGTTGCGATGATCAAAAACCAGATGAAACGCTTTGGTGCAGATGCCGTGTTAATGAGCGGGAGCGGCCCGACAGTATTTGGACTGGTTCAGTATGAGTCGAAGGTGCAGAGAATTTATAACGGGTTAAGAGGCTTCTGCGATCAAGTTTATGCGGTGAGAATGATTGGCGAACAGAATGCTCTTGATTAAATCCGTATGTTAAGTTATATTGATCTTAAAATATTCGGATTTTGGGGGTAAGTTCATGAAGTTTCGTCGCAGCGGCAGATTGGTGGACTTAACAAATTATTTGTTAACCCATCCGCACGAGTTAATACCGCTAACCTTTTTCTCTGAGCGGTATGAATCTGCAAAATCATCGATCAGTGAAGATTTAACAATTATAAAACAAACCTTTGAACAGCAGGGGATTGGTACTTTGCTTACTGTTCCCGGAGCTGCCGGAGGCGTTAAATATATTCCGAAAATGAAGCAGGCTGAAGCTGAAGAGTTTGTGCAGACACTTGGACAGTCGCTGGCAAATCCTGAGCGTATCCTTCCGGGCGGTTATGTATATTTAACGGATATCTTAGGAAAGCCATCTGTACTCTCCAAGGTAGGGAAGCTGTTTGCTTCCGTGTTTGCAGAGCGCGAAATTGATGTTGTCATGACCGTTGCCACGAAAGGCATCCCTCTTGCGTACGCAGCTGCAAGCTATTTGAATGTGCCTGTTGTGATCGTTCGTAAAGACAATAAGGTAACAGAGGGCTCCACAGTCAGCATTAATTACGTTTCAGGCTCCTCAAACCGCATTCAAACAATGTCACTTGCGAAAAGAAGCATGAAAACGGGTTCAAACGTACTCATTATTGATGACTTTATGAAAGCAGGCGGCACCATTAATGGTATGATCAACCTGTTGGATGAGTTTAACGCAAATGTGGCGGGAATCGGCGTCTTAGTTGAAGCCGAAGGAGTAGATGAACGTCTTGTTGATGAATATATGTCACTTCTTACTCTTTCAACCATCAACATGAAAGAGAAGTCCATTGAAATTCAGAATGGCAATTTTCTGCGTTTTTTTAAAGACAATCTTTTAAAGAATGGAGAGACAGAATCATGACAAAAGCAGTCCACACAAAACATGCCCCAGCGGCAATCGGGCCTTATTCACAAGGGATTATCGTCAACAATATGTTTTACAGCTCAGGCCAAATCCCTTTGACTCCTTCAGGGGAAATGGTGAACGGCGATATTAAGGAGCAGACTCATCAAGTATTCAGCAATTTAAAGGCGGTTCTGGAAGAAGCGGGTGCTTCTTTTGAAACAGTTGTAAAAGCAACTGTATTTATCGCGGATATGGAACAGTTTGCGGAAGTAAACGAAGTGTACGGACAATACTTTGACACTCACAAACCGGCGAGATCTTGTGTTGAAGTCGCGAGACTCCCGAAGGATGCGTTAGTCGAGATTGAAGTTATTGCACTGGTGAAATAATAAGAAAAGTGATTCTGGGAGAGCCCGGGATCACTTTTTTATTTACCTTATGCCCGAAATGAAAGCTTTATGACCTAATTGTGTAACTATATCCTATTTTTTCAAAAAATATTTTAAAAACGAGCAGGATTTCAGAAAAAATCGTGGAATTGATACACTAATGCTTTTATATAGGGAAAAGGTGGTGAACTACTGTGGAAGTTACTGACGTAAGATTACGCCGCGTGAATACCGATGGTCGCATGAGAGCGATTGCATCCATCACGCTGGATCACGAATTTGTTGTACATGATATTCGTGTGATTGATGGAAACAATGGTCTTTTCGTTGCGATGCCGAGTAAACGCACCCCTGATGGAGAGTTCCGCGATATTGCTCATCCTATTAATTCAAGCACGCGAGGAAAGATTCAAGATGCCGTGTTAAATGAGTATCATCGTCTGGGTGACACTGAAGCATTAGAATTCGAAGAAGCTGGAGCTTCTTAAAAAATAACCAAAAAGCAAGGACTGCTGAAAGGGCTGACATAAGCCTTTTGCCGGCGGTCCTTTTTTAATTCTGATTTTTCAAACTTAGTTGCACTCAATAGAAAATTCTTGCACTTCATGAAGTCTCCTTGAAATCAGAAGATATTTAGGATATATTTTTCTATGGATAAAAGGGATATTGGAGGCCAATAAATGGATAAGCGGTTTGCAGTTGTTTTAGCGGCTGGACAAGGAACGAGAATGAAATCGAAGCTTTATAAAGTCCTTCATCCAGTTTGCGGTAAGCCTATGGTAGAGCACGTCGTGGACGAAGCCTTAAAATTATCTTTATCAAAGCTTGTCACGATTGTCGGACATGGTGCGGAAGAAGTGAAAAAGCAGCTTGGTGATAAAAGCGAGTACGCGCTTCAAGCAGAACAGCTTGGCACTGCTCATGCTGTAAAACAGGCACAGCCATTTCTTGCTGACGAAAAAGGCGTCACAATTGTCATTTGCGGAGATACGCCGCTTTTGACAGCAGAGACGATGGAACAGATGCTGAAAGAACATACACAAAGAGAAGCGAAAGCTACGATTTTAACTGCGGTTGCAGAAGATCCAACCGGATACGGCCGCATTATTCGCAGCGAAAACGGAGCGGTTCAAAAAATCGTTGAGCATAAGGACGCCTCTGAAGAAGAACGTCTTGTAACTGAGATCAACACCGGTACGTATTGTTTTGACAATGAAGCGCTATTTCGGGCTATTGATCAGGTGTCTAATGATAATGCCCAAGGCGAGTATTATTTGCCGGATGTCATAGAGATTCTTAAAAATGAAGGCGAAACTGTTGCCGCTTACCAGACTGGTAATTTCCAAGAAACGCTCGGAGTTAATGATAGAGTTGCTCTTTCTCAGGCAGAACAATTTATGAAAGAGCGCATTAATAAACGGCATATGCAAAATGGCGTGACGTTGATCGACCCGATGAATACGTATATTTCTCCTGACGCTGTTATCGGAAGCGATACTGTGATTTACCCTGGAACTGTGATTAAAGGTGAGGTGCAAATCGGAGAAGATACGATTATTGGCCCTCATACGGAGATTATGAATAGTGCCATTGGCAGCCGTACGGTTATTAAACAATCGGTAGTCAATCACAGTAAAGTGGGGAATGATGTAAACATAGGACCTTTTGCTCACATCAGACCTGATTCTGTCATCGGGAATGAAGTGAAGATCGGGAATTTTGTAGAAATTAAAAAGACTCAATTCGGAGACCGAAGCAAGGCATCTCATCTAAGCTATGTCGGCGATGCTGAGGTAGGCACTGATGTAAACCTGGGCTGCGGTTCAATTACTGTCAATTATGATGGAAAGAATAAGTATTTGACAAAAATTGAAGATGGCGCGTTTATCGGCTGCAATTCCAACTTGGTAGCCCCTGTCACAGTCGGAGAAGGCGCTTATGTGGCGGCAGGTTCAACTGTTACGGAAGATGTACCTGGAAAAGCACTTGCTATTGCCAGAGCGAGACAAGTAAATAAAGACGATTATGTGAAAAATATTCATAAAAAATAATCCTAAATTCGGAGGTTTATCCATGTCTAATCAATACGGAGATAAGAATTTAAAGATTTTTTCTTTGAATTCGAATCCAGAGCTTGCAAAAGAAATCGCAGATATAGTTGGAGTTCAATTAGGGAAATGTTCTGTCACAAGATTTAGTGACGGGGAAGTCCAAATTAATATCGAAGAAAGTATTCGCGGATGTGATTGTTACATCATCCAGTCTACAAGTGACCCCGTTAACGAGCATATTATGGAACTGCTGATTATGGTAGATGCGTTAAAACGCGCTTCTGCAAAAACGTTTAACATTGTTATTCCTTATTACGGTTATGCGCGTCAAGACAGAAAAGCAAGATCCCGTGAGCCAATCACAGCTAAACTTTTCGCTAACCTGCTTGAAACAGCCGGTGCGACTCGTGTGATTGCACTTGACCTGCATGCGCCGCAAATTCAAGGATTCTTTGATATACCGATTGACCACTTAATGGGTGTTCCGATTTTAGGAGAATATTTTGAAGGCAAAAATCTTGAAGATATCGTCATTGTTTCACCAGACCATGGCGGTGTGACACGTGCCCGCAAACTGGCTGACCGACTAAAAGCGCCAATTGCGATTATCGATAAACGCCGTCCGCGTCCAAACGTGGCGGAAGTCATGAATATTGTAGGTAACATCGAAGGGAAGACTGCTATCCTCATCGATGACATTATTGATACTGCAGGTACGATTACACTTGCTGCTAATGCGCTCGTTGAAAACGGAGCGAAAGAAGTATATGCATGCTGTACACACCCTGTACTATCAGGCCCTGCGGTAGAACGGATTAATAATTCAACAATTAAAGAGCTTGTTGTGACAAACAGCATTAAGCTTCCTGAAGAAAAGAAAATTGAACGCTTTAAGCAGCTTTCAGTCGGACCGCTTCTGGCCGAAGCGATTATTCGCGTTCATGAGCAGCAATCAGTCAGCTATCTGTTCAGCTAAACCATTTTTCGAGGTTTAAATCCTTATCGTTATGGGTATTGTTTGTAATAGGACAACTAAAACGACAATAGGATGGTGCTGAATATGGCAACTTTAACGGCAAAAGAAAGAACGGACTTTACTCGTTCGTCTCTTCGGAATATCCGTACTTCAGGACATGTTCCAGGTATCATATATGGGAAGGATACGGGCAACAAACCTGTGTCATTAGACAGTGTGGAGCTCATCAAAACGCTGAGGGACGAAGGCAAAAATGCAGTCATTACGCTTGAGGTCAGCGGAGAAAAACACTCCGTCATGGTAACAGACCTGCAGACGGACCCGCTGAAAAATGAAATCACTCATGCTGATTTTCAAGTAGTTAATATGAGTGAGGACATTGAAGTGGAAGTTCCGATTCATCTGACCGGAGAAGCCATTGGAGTGAAAAACGGAGGCGTACTGCAGCAGCCGTTATATGCACTTACTGTAAAGGCCAAGCCAAAAGCCATTCCGCAAACGATTGAGGCTGATATTTCAAGCCTCGATGTAAATGAAGTACTGACGATTGCAGATTTGCCTGCTGGCGGTGACTACTCCTTTAATCATGAGTCAGATGAGGTTGTGGCTTCAATCCTTCCTCCGCAGCAGCAGGAAGCAGCTGAGGTCGATGAAGAGGAATCTGCCGATGCTCAGCCAGAAGGTGAAAACGAACAATAATAGCTTAAGGCGTAACCCTCCCGCGGTTACGTCTTTTGTGCTAGAATGAGAAGAATTATAGCCCGTTTATGAAGACGGGAGTTATGTGACTAAGGGAGGATTCGCCATGCTTGTGATTGCCGGTCTCGGAAACCCGGGGAAGAACTATGAAAATACACGGCATAATGTCGGATTTATGGTGATAGATCAGCTTGCAAAGGAATGGAATATAGAGCTGAATCAAAATAAATTTAACGGATTATACGGAACCGGATTTGTTTCCGGCAAAAAGGTTCTACTTGTTAAACCGCTTACATATATGAATTTATCAGGAGAATGTTTGCGGCCTTTAATGGACTACTATGATGTCGATAACGAAGATTTGACAGTCATTTACGACGACCTTGACCTTCCGACTGGCAAGATCCGTTTAAGAACGAAAGGAAGCGCCGGAGGGCACAATGGCATCAAATCACTGATCCAGCATCTTGGTACATCCGAGTTTGACCGTATCCGCATCGGAATCGGCCGGCCTGTAAACGGCATGAAGGTCGTTGATTATGTGTTAGGCTCCTTTACCAAGGAGGAGGCACCTGAGATCGAAGAAGCGGTTGATAAATCTGTGAAGGCTTGTGAGGCTTCTTTGAGTAAACCGTTTTTAGAAGTCATGAACGAATTTAACGCAAAGGTATAAAATGTAACAACAAAGTCCATACTACACCAAAATGACTTTTTCATCAGGAGGTCCCTTGTATGGCTTTGCATTATTATTGTCGTCATTGCGGAGTGAAAGTAGGCAGTCTCGAATCTTCAATGGTATCGACAGACTCACTTGGATTTCAGCACTTAACAAATGAGGAAAGAAACGATATGATTTCTTATAAAGAAAATGGAGATGTCCATGTTTTGACGATATGTGAAGACTGCCAAGAGGCGCTTGACCGAAATCCGCATTACCACGAATATCACACATTTATTCAATAAAAAGCTTTGGTGTAGACACTAGACCAAAGCGTTTTTCTGTTCTCGCAGGAAACAGAGAGGAGGGGCCATATGGACAACATTCAAACCTTTATAAAAGAAAGCGATGACTTTAAATCCATCATCAACGGTTTACACGAGGGCCTGAAGGAACAGCTGCTCGCGGGTCTGTCGGGTTCCGCGCGTTCTGTTTTTACTTCTGCTCTGGCTAATGAAACGAATAAGCCTATCTTTCTAATCACCCATAACTTATATCAAGCCCAGAAAGTAACAGATGATCTGACTTCACTTCTAGAGGATCGGTCTGTCCTTTTGTACCCCGTCAATGAACTCATTTCATCAGAAATCGCAGTTGCAAGCCCTGAATTGCGGGCGCAGCGATTAGATGTCATTAATAGACTAACGAATGGAGAAGCGCCAATTGTCGTTGCTCCGGTAGCGGCAATCAGAAGAATGCTGCCGCCTGTTGAGGTGTGGAAAAGCAGCCAGATGCTCATTCAAGTAGGCCATGATATCGAACCTGACCAGCTTGCCTCACGGCTGGTAGAGGTAGGGTATGAGCGGTCTGATATGGTTTCTGCGCCCGGGGAATTCAGTATTCGCGGGGGAATCATTGACATTTATCCGTTGACTTCAGAGAATCCGGTGAGAATTGAACTTTTTGACACCGAGGTGGATTCAATCCGCAGCTTTAATTCAGATGATCAGCGGTCAATTGAGACCCTTACCTCAATCAATATCGGTCCCGCGAAGGAATTAATTATCAGACCGGAAGAAAAAGCGCGGGCGATGGAGAAAATCGATAGTGGTCTTGCCGCGAGCCTGAAAAAATTAAAGGCTGACAAACAAAAAGAAATACTTCATGCGAATATTTCTCACGATAAAGAACGCTTGTCTGAAGGCCAGACAGATCAGGAGCTCGTGAAGTATCTCTCATATTTCTATGAAAAGCCTGCTAGTTTACTAGATTATACACCTGATAATACACTTCTGATTTTGGATGAAGTCAGTCGGATTCATGAGATGGAAGAACAGCTTCAAAAAGAAGAAGCGGAGTTTATAACAAATCTTCTTGAAGAAGGGAAGATTTTGCATGACATTCGTTTGTCATTCAGCTTCCAAAAAATAGTGGCTGAGCAAAAACGGCCTCTGCTGTACTACTCTTTATTTTTGCGGCATGTACACCATACGAGCCCGCAAAATATCGTCAATGTGTCAGGCCGGCAAATGCAGAGTTTCCATGGCCAAATGAATGTGCTTGCGGGCGAAATGGAACGTTTTAAAAAATCAAATTTCACTGTTGTGTTCTTAGGAGCAAACAAGGAACGTACACAGAAATTGTCATCTGTTTTGGCTGATTATGATATCGAGGCTGCCATGACAGACAGCAAAAAAGCGCTTGTTCAGGGACAGGTCTATATCATGGAAGGCGAGCTCCAATCGGGATTTGAGCTGCCGTTAATGAAGCTTGCCGTTATCACGGAAGAAGAACTGTTCAAAAACCGTGTAAAGAAGAAGCCGCGAAAACAGAAGCTTACCAATGCAGAGCGCATCAAAAGCTATTCTGAGCTTCAAATTGGAGATTATGTCGTTCATATTAATCACGGGATCGGAAAATACCTGGGGATTGAAACTCTTGAAATCAACGGCATTCATAAAGACTATTTAAATATACATTATCAGGGCAGTGACAAGCTTTACGTTCCTGTAGAACAAATTGATCAGGTCCAAAAATATGTCGGCTCCGAAGGAAAAGAGCCAAAGCTGTATAAATTAGGCGGAAGTGAATGGAAGCGGGTCAAGAAAAAAGTAGAGACATCCGTTCAGGATATTGCTGACGACTTAATTAAGCTGTATGCCGAAAGAGAAGCGAGCAAGGGCTATGCGTTTTCTCCTGACCATGAGATGCAGCGTGAATTCGAATCGGCTTTCCCTTATCAAGAGACTGATGATCAGCTCCGTTCGATTCACGAAATCAAAAAAGACATGGAAAGAGAACGTCCGATGGACCGCTTGCTGTGCGGAGATGTGGGCTACGGTAAAACAGAGGTTGCCATACGTGCCGCGTTTAAGGCGATCGGTGACGGAAAGCAGGTAGCTCTGCTCGTTCCGACAACAATTTTGGCACAGCAGCACTATGAAACCATAAAAGAGCGCTTCCAGGACTATCCGATTAATATCGGCCTTCTCAGCAGGTTCAGAACGAGAAAAGAAGCAAACGAAACAATCAAAGGGCTGAAAAACGGAACGGTTGATATCGTCATCGGGACGCATCGGCTGCTATCAAAGGATGTCGTGTATAAAGATTTAGGGCTCCTCATCATTGATGAAGAGCAGCGTTTCGGTGTAACCCATAAAGAAAAGATCAAGCAAATAAAAGCCAATGTTGATGTATTAACGTTAACAGCAACGCCGATTCCGCGTACGCTGCATATGTCTATGCTTGGCGTAAGGGACCTTTCAGTCATCGAGACTCCGCCGGAAAATCGGTTCCCTGTACAGACGTATGTTGTGGAATACAACGGAGCTCTTGTCAGAGAGGCAATTGAACGTGAGCTTGCACGCGGGGGCCAAGTCTATTTCTTGTACAACCGGGTAGAGGACATTGAGCGGAAAGCGGATGAAATTTCAATGCTAGTCCCTGACGCGAAGGTAGCATATGCGCATGGGAAAATGACAGAAAATGAATTAGAAACCGTTATGCTAAGTTTCCTTGAAGGAGAATCAGACGTTCTTGTCAGCACAACCATTATCGAAACTGGCGTGGACATCCCGAACGTCAATACGCTGATCGTATTTGACGCCGACAAGATGGGACTTTCTCAGCTTTACCAGCTGCGGGGGCGTGTCGGCCGTTCTAACCGTGTGGCGTATGCGTACTTCACGTATCGCCGGGATAAAGTGCTGACAGAAGTGGCTGAAAAAAGGCTGCAGGCTATTAAAGAATTCACAGAGTTAGGTTCCGGTTTTAAAATCGCAATGCGTGACTTAACGATTCGCGGAGCTGGGAACCTTCTTGGTGCCCAGCAGCATGGCTTCATCGATTCGGTCGGATTTGACCTCTATTCACAAATGCTGAAGGAGGCCATTGAGGAGCGTAAAGGAGACACAGCGAAGACAGAGCAGTTTGAAACAGAAATTGATGTCGAGCTTGATGCGTATATTCCGGAAACTTATATTCAAGACGGCAAACAGAAAATTGATATGTATAAACGCTTCAGGTCTGTGGCGACAATCGAAGAGAAGAATGAGCTTCAAGATGAAATGATCGACCGCTTTGGAAACTATCCAAAAGAAGTCGAATACTTGTTTACTGTTGCAGAAATGAAAGTCTATGCGAGACAGGAACGTGTCGAGCTGATTAAGCAGGATAAAGATGCTGTCAGATTGACGATTTCTGAAGAAGCAAGTGCTGAAATTGACGGACAGAAGCTGTTTGAGCTTGGCAATAAATATGGCAGACAAATCGGACTGGGAATGGAAGGGAAAAAACTCAAAATCTCCATACAGACGAAAGGCCGTAGTGCCGATGAATGGCTCGACACCGTGCTGGGCATGCTGAAGGGCTTAAAAGATGTGAAAAAGCAAACCATTTCATCAACGTAAATTTTGTTACTCTCTGGTGTATATTACATTTGATGTGACGGATACTAATTTCAAGCGAGGCGGAAGGTACATAAAGTAACTGCTTTAGGTCTTTCCCACATGTATATACCATCAAATGAAAGAGAGGCACCAGAGATGAAAGCAACCGGTATCGTACGTCGTATTGATGACTTAGGTCGGGTCGTGATTCCTAAAGAAATTCGAAGAACTCTGAGAATCAGGGAAGGCGATCCGCTTGAGATTTTTGTAGATCGTGACGGAGAAGTGATTTTGAAAAAGTACTCTCCGATCAGTGAGCTTGGAGACTTTGCAAAGGAGTATGCAGACGCGCTTTACGACAGCCTCGGCCATTCAGTGCTGATTTGTGATCGTGATGTATATATTGCCGTGTCCGGCAGCTCCAAAAAAGATTACTTAAACAAGTCAATCAGTGAAATGCTGGAAAGAACAATGGATCAGCGCAGCTCCGTGCTTGAGAGTGATGCGAAATCAGTACAGCTTGTGAATGGAATTGATGAGGACATGAATTCTTATACTGTCGGCCCAATTGTGGCGAACGGTGATCCGATAGGTGCTGTGGTGATCTTTTCAAAAGACCAGACAATGGGCGAAGTAGAGCATAAAGCCGTTGAAACAGCAGCTGGATTTTTGGCTCGTCAAATGGAACAGTAGGTCTTATTCCTTTCTTCGAAAATAGGTATGTAAAGAACAGCTCTCCTTGGGACGCTGTTCTTTTTCATGCGTGCCGAAAAAGGAATCCAAGGGTTGGGATGTGGTATAATAACCTCGTTTTTATTTGTGCCGCGGTAATACGTGAACCGTATTGCCCCTGACGTTGGGAAGGAGCTTTTGGATGGACGATTCAATAGGCGTTAAACGGCATTGGATTTGGCAGGGGGCTTTTGTTTTAATTCTGGCAGGCGTCATCACAAAAATTTTAAGCGCTGTTTACAGAGTCCCGTTTCAAAACATTGTCGGCGATGTTGGATTTTATATATATCAGCAGGTATACCCCTTTCTTGGTATTGCGGTCATGCTGTCCACATCAGGATTTCCAGTCATTATTTCAAAGCTGATGAATGATTATAGTGAAAAAAATCATCACACCATATTAAAAATATCAGCGTTATTTTTGTCTTTAATCGGTATTTTATTATTTCTTTGTTTATATCTGGGTGCTGTTCCTATTGCACTCTTTATGGGGGATTCGCATCTAGCCGTGTTAATTCAAGTGGCCGCGTACGCGTTTCTGCTGTTCCCATTTGTCGCATTGCTTAGAGGCGGTTTTCAGGGGCGGCACGAAATGCTCCCTTCAGCCTTATCACAGATGACAGAGCAGTTTCTGCGTGTTGCGGTGCTCTTGGGTTTATCATTTTGGCTCGTGAAAAAGGGAGCCTCGCTTTATACTGCGGGAGCGGCAGCCGCTTCAGGCTCTCTTGCCGGAAGTTTGGTTGCATTGATAATACTGGGGTTTTTTTGGTTCAAAACGAAAAGAGACAACCAAACGGATAGGCAAAAAGAAAATGTCATCACAACAAAAGAATTGACGAAAAAACTGCTTTTATATTCGGTTACAATTTGTGTAAGCAGTTTGCTGCTTTTGTTTATCCAGCTTGTTGATGCTTTGAATTTATATGCATTACTTTCGGGTGGTGAGGCAAGCGAAGAAGCAAAACGCCTAAAGGGGATCTATGATCGGGGACAACCCTTGTTGCAGCTCGGTTCAGTTTTTGCCGTAAGCATTGCGACGTCACTCGTTCCGTATATTTCTATGGCTGTAAAAAACAAAGAGCTGAAGATCATGAAAGAAAAAATCACGTCATCTTTGAAACTATGCCTTGTGCTCGGTACAGGCGCATCGGCTGGGTTGATTTGCATTCTTAAGCCGGTTAATATCATGCTGTTTCAAAATGGAGAAGGGACAGGTGCGTTACAAGTATTTAGCTGCTCCATTTTGTTTGCATCCTTGGCGGTAACGGCAGCGGCAGTCTTACAGGGAGCGGGGTACACAGTTTTTCCTGCGATAGCGGTGGGCGCGGGTGTTGCGGTGAAATGGGTGTTAAACACACTTTTGGTTCCGCGCTATGGGATTGAAGGCGCATCGCTTGCGACAGCGGCTTCCTTTGCGGCTGTCGCCGGCCTTAACTTGTATCAGCTTCGGCAAAAGGAATGGCTCGATAAGCTTAGAGGCGTTTTGATTCCGATTATTGGATCTGCTCTTTTGATGTCAGCTGGATTGCTTGCGTATATCCGTTTCTGGACTTTTTTGTTTCCTGCTACAGGAAGAGGAGCGGCTGTGATTGAGAGTCTTTCTGCTGTTGCCATTGGTGGCGCGGTGTTTATTTATTGTATGATGAGATTGGGAATATTTACAGATGAAGAGCTGAACAGTGTGCCATTCGGCAGCAAGTTAAGCAAATTCATGAGAAGGAGAGAACAAAATGGCGGGTAAAATTACAGTCGTCGGACTTGGTGCCGGAGACATGGACCAATTGACAATTGGTATACACAAGCTGCTGACGAAGGCAGATACGCTGTATGTCAGAACCAAGGATCATCCTTTAATTGAGGAGCTTGAAAAAGAAACGAAGAACATCCGTTTCTTTGATGATATATATGAGAAACATGATCAGTTCGAGGCGGTATATGAAGAAATTGCGGATACCCTCTTTGAAGCGGCGCGGCGTGAGGACGTGGTTTATGCTGTGCCGGGACATCCGTTTGTCGCAGAAAAAACAGTTCAGCTGCTGACGGAGCGGCAGGAAAAGGAAAACGTTCAAGTGAAAGTCGCGGGGGGACAAAGTTTCCTTGATGCCACATTCAATGCCTTGCAAATTGACCCGATTGAAGGTTTTCAATTTGTGGATGCCGGCACATTGTCCGCGGATGAGCTTGAGCTCAGACATCATCTGATCATATGTCAGGTTTACGACCAAATGACGGCTTCTGAAGTCAAGCTGACATTGATGGAGAAGCTGCCTGATGATTATGAGGTCGTCATTGTGACTGCAGCAGGCAGCCGTGGCGAGGAGATCAGGACAGTGCCATTATTTGAGCTGGACCGCAATGTCGCCTTGAACAACTTAACAAGTGTGTATATTCCGCCGATTAAAGAAGAGAAGCTGCTTTATCACGAATTCTCCACGTTCCGAAGCATCATCAGAGAGCTTCGCGGACCTAATGGATGTCCGTGGGATAAAAAGCAGACGCATCAGTCATTAAAGCAGTACATGATTGAAGAATGTTATGAGCTTCTCGAAGCTATTGACGAAGAAGACACAGACCATATGATCGAAGAGCTTGGCGACGTTTTGCTTCAGGTCTTGCTTCACGCGCAAATTGGTGAAGATGAAGGTTATTTCACAATTGATGATGTCATAAAAGGAATCAGTGAAAAAATGGTCCGAAGACATCCCCATGTGTTTAAAGATGTTAAGGTTCAGGATGAAAACGATGTTTTAGCCAATTGGGAAGATATAAAAAAGGCCGAAAAAAATACATCTGAATCATCATTACTAGACAGCGTACCGAAAACCCTTCCAGCTCTTTCGAAAGCAGCTAAATTGCAGAAAAAAGCAGCGAAGGTCGGTTTTGACTGGGAAGACGTCAGCGATATTTGGGAAAAGGTAAGTGAGGAAATGAAGGAATTTTCTTCTGAGGTTTCTGAAGCTCCTCACGAACACAATCTTAAAGCTGAGTTTGGCGACATTTTGTTCGCGCTGGTGAATGTAGCCCGCTTCTACAAAATAGAGCCAGAGGAAGCGCTGACCATGACTAATGACAAATTCCGGAGACGGTTCTCGTACATTGAGGAAACAGCGAAGGAAGAGGGAGTCGAGTTGGCTGATATGTCCCTTGAGGACATGGACAAACTGTGGAATGAAGCAAAAGAAACTGAGAGGAGATCATAGATATGAGATTAGATAAATTTTTGAAAGTATCACGGCTGATCAAACGGCGTACACTAGCGAAGGAAGTAGCTGACCAAGGACGAATCTCTATTAACGGAAACCAAGCTAAAGCTAGCTCTGACGTAAAACCGGGAGATGAACTAACGGTCCGCTTCGGCCAAAAGCTTGTAACGGTTCAAGTTAATGAATTGAAAGACACGACGAAAAAAGAAGAAGCTGCAAACATGTACACGATTCTAAAAGAAGAAAAACTCGGCGAATAGGCTTGTTCTAAAAAAATCCCCTACCTCATACAATGCAGTAATAATGCTAAAAGTATCGAGGATATGGGGGCTGAATAGATGAATTCATATTATGATCAAAAAGGTTCTTCGTCTGTTCCGGAACAGCATGATGTGACAATGAAAGGCCGGAAGCATTTAGATATTTCTGGGGTTAAGCATGTGGAGAGTTTTGATAACGAAGAATTCCTGCTGGAAACGGTGATGGGAATGCTCTCCGTCAGAGGCCAAAACCTGCAAATGAAAAATCTTGATGTGGAAAAAGGGATTGTTTCGATTAAAGGCAGGGTATTTGATTTAGTGTACTTAGACGAACAACAAGGGGATAAAGCTAAAGGGTTTTTTAGCAAGTTGTTTAAATGACGCTGACGACACAATTCTATACAATGCTGGCGATGTCCGGTATGGGTCTCTGGCTTGGTGCTTCGCTTGATACATACCGGCTCTTTGTCATTCGTGCCAAAACAGCCAGATGGCTATTATTTATTCATGATATTCTTTTCTGGATTGTGCAAGGGCTGCTTTTCTTTTATGTCTTGCTTCATGTAAATGAGGGAGAATTCAGGATTTACATCTTTTTAGCGGTTCTGCTGGGCGTTGCGACGTATCAGAGCCTTTGCAAACGAATCTATATAAAAATACTGAAATTCGTCATTTACCTTGTTGTTTCTGTTTATCAATTCTTCAAAAAACTCATTCAGCACGTGTTATTTCGTCCTATTGTGTGGACATGCGGAGCGATCATCTGGCTGGCGGCATTTTTATTCAAGAAAACATACAGCCTGATAGGTTTTCTCCTGCTGTGTCTATATAAAATAGTCATGGTTCTGTGTTTTCCGATCCGTTTTATCGCGAAACAATGTTTGAAACTTCTTCCTGTGAAAATGCGTCTAACTTTTAGACGTTATTTTGAAAAAGGTGCAGGATTTCTCAAAAAGAAGAAGAAACTATTGATAACCATAAGAACGACCATTACACGGTTTTTGAAGAAATGAAAGGAGGACCGTCTGGTTTGAATTTTTCCAGGGAACGAACGATAACTGAAATACAAAACGACTATAAAGAACAAGTAGAACGGCAAAATCAGCTGAAGAAACGAAGACGCAAAGGGCTGTACAGACGGTTAACTGTATTCGGCGCCCTAGTATTCCTGACGGCAATTGTGCTGGCAAGCTCTGTATGGTCCCAAACATCTTCCCTTAGTGCAAAAGAAGAAAAGAAAGAACAGCTTGAAAAAGAACTGAAAAGTTTAAAGACAAAACAAACGGATTTAAAAGAAGAAATATCCAAATTGAAGGATGAGGATTACGTCACAGAGCTTGCCAGAAGGGACTTATTCATGTCTGGAGACGGAGAAATTATCTTCAATGTGGAGAAGAAGAGCAAGTAGCCTTGTTGACACTTAAATTTTTATTTAGGTATAATTAAGCAAACGATCTTTTTATAAGCCTAAGGAGGAGCACTTTTTTTATGTCGATTGAAGTTGGCAGCAAGTTGCAAGGGAAAATTACAGGTATTACAAATTTTGGAGCATTTGTTGAATTGCCTGGAGGCTCAACCGGTCTCGTTCACATTAGTGAGGTAGCTGATAATTATGTCAAAGACATTAACGACCACTTAAAAGTCGGCGACCAAGTTGAAGTGAAAGTCATCAACGTTGAAAAAGACGGGAAAATTGGTTTATCTATTAAAAAAGCTAAAGACCGTCCGCAAGCCAGACCTAGAAATGATTTCCGTCCGAAAGAATCTTTTGAACAGAAAATGAATAAGTTTTTAAAAGACAGCGAAGATCGCTTGTCATCTTTAAAACGCAATACGGAATCAAAACGTGGAGGGCGCGGAGCAAGAAGAGGATAACTTGCTGCTTTCTATAAAATAAATGAAGCATCCGTTCATCCCGACGGATGCTTTTTTATTATCCTCATCCTCTTTAAGAGTCAGAAAATTACAACATTAAAGTTTCTGTTGACGAAAGAGACAAACCTTTGTATTATATAACTTGTGCTTAGAAGCACAAAACAATATGGCGGTGTAGCTCAGCTGGCTAGAGCGTACGGTTCATACCCGTGAGGTCGGGGGTTCGATCCCCTCCGCCGCTACCATATTTGTTTGGCCCGTTGGTCAAGCGGTTAAGACACCGCCCTTTCACGGCGGTAACACGGGTTCGAATCCCGTACGGGTCATCCTAAAAAATCGGTTTCTCTTGCAGAAGCCGATTTTTTTCATTTTTAGACAACATTCCAGAAATTCTTTTGATAAACGAATATCAAGGCAGAAACCGTCGAAGATTTCTTTGGTATTGTTACCTTCTTTTGACAAAATCCTATCTGTGCTTTCGCTATAATGACAGGCAACGAATATAACAGGTGGGAGATGAGAGGAATGGAAAAAGCAGAAAGAAGAGTGAACGGGCCAATGGCGGGACAAGCTTTGGAAAAACTCCAATCGTTTTTTAACAGGGGCACGAAGCTGGTGACTCATCATTTGCATTCACTGTTTTTCTATAAAGGATTCATTTATGTTGTCATCGGATTTTTGCTTGGACGGGCTTTCATATTATCCGAGGTGCTTCCTTTCGTACTTCCTTTCTTTGGAGCGATGCTTCTTATCAGAAGAGACAAAGCGTTTTATGCGGTTTTGGCTGTGCTTGCAGGTGCGCTGACCATATCTCCAAAGCACTCATTGCTCATACTGGCGGCATTGCTGGCATTCTTCGTATTTTCTAAAGTGGCTGCCTTCATTACCGACGATCGTGTAAAAGCACTCCCGATTGTCGTGTTCTTCTCGATGGCTGCAGCAAGAGCCGGGTTTGTTTATGCCCAAAATGGCGTATTTACAACCTATGATTATGTAATGGCTATCGTTGAGGCTGGACTATCGTTTATCTTAACACTGATTTTCCTTCAGAGCCTTCCGATTTTTACTGTGAAAAAAGTGAAACAATCATTAAAAATAGAGGAAATCATTTGCTTTATGATTCTTATTGCCTCTGTTTTAACGGGGCTGGCCGGCTTGTCCTACCAAGGGATGCAGGCAGAACATATATTGGCTCGTTATGTTGTGTTGAGTTTTTCCTTTATTGGCGGAGCAAGCATCGGCTGTACGGTTGGGGTTGTGACCGGCCTGATTCTTGGCTTGGCGAATATCGGAAACCTATATCAAATGAGTCTGCTTGCTTTTTCCGGTTTATTGGGCGGTTTGCTGAAGGAAGGGAAAAAAGCGGGTGCAGCAATTGGTTTGATCGTTGGATCACTTCTTATATCTTTATATGGTGAAGGCTCTGCCGGTCTGATGACAACGCTCTATGAGTCATTAATCGCAGTCGGCCTGTTTTTGCTCACACCTCAATCTATTACGAGGAAAGTGGCGAGATATATTCCGGGAACTGTCGAGCATCTTCAAGAGCAACAGCAATACGCTAGAAAAATCCGTGATGTCACTGCTCAGAAGGTAGACCAATTCTCCAATGTATTTCACGCGCTGTCTGAAAGCTTTGCAACCTTTTATCAAGCATCAGACGAACAGACAGATGACAGCGAAGTTGATCTGTTCTTAAGCAAAATCACGGAGCATTCCTGTCAGACGTGCTACAAGAAAAACAGGTGCTGGGTACAGAACTTTGATAAAACATATGATTTAATGAAACAAGTTATGCTTGAAACAGAGGAAAAAGAATATGCATCAAACCGAAGGCTGAAAAAAGAGTTTCAACAGTATTGTTCTAAATCCAAGCAGGTTGAAGAGCTGATTGAGGATGAGCTCGCACATCACCATGCCCATTTGACTCTCAAGAAAAAAGTCCAGGACAGCAGACGCCTTGTTGCTGAACAGCTTTTAGGCGTTTCTGAGGTTATGGCCGACTTTTCTCGGGAAATAAAAAGAGAGCGAGAACAGCACTTTTTGCAGGAAGAGCAAATCATAGAAGCGCTTCAGCATTTCGGAATTGAGATTCAGCATGTCGAGATCTATAGTCTTGAACAAGGAAATATCGATATTGAAATGACCATTCCGTTCAGCGGACATGGAGAAAGTGAAAAAATCATTGCCCCTATGCTGTCTGACATTCTGGAAGAACAAATTCTTGTGAAAGCCGAACAGCACTCTCCGCATCCGAATGGATACAGCCATGTCGCCTTTGGATCAACAAAATCATACAGGGTGTCCACGGGAGCTGCTCACGCTGCGAAGGGCGGCGGCCTTGTCTCCGGCGACAGCTACAGCATGATGGAGCTTGGAGCCAGAAAATATGCTGCAGCAATCAGTGACGGAATGGGCAATGGCGCAAGAGCGCACTTTGAAAGCAATGAAACGATCAAGCTTCTTGAAAAAATCCTTGAATCGGGAATTGATGAAAAAATAGCAATTAAAACGATCAACAGCATACTGTCTCTAAGGACAACTGACGAAATATATTCCACGCTTGACCTGTCTATTATCGATCTTCAAGATGCCAGCTGTAAATTTTTGAAGGTTGGATCGACGCCTAGCTTTATCAAACGGGGTGACCAGGTCATGAAAGTTCAAGCGAGCAATCTGCCAATCGGTATTATTAATGAATTCGATGTGGAGGTTGTGAGTGAACAGCTGAAAGCGGGTGACCTCTTAATTATGATGAGTGATGGCATTTTTGAGGGGCCTAAGCATGTGGAAAATCACGACTTATGGATGAAACGTAAAATGAAAGGGTTGAAAACAAATGACCCGCAGGAGATTGCCGATTTGCTTATGGAAGAAGTCATCCGCACAAGATCCGGCCAAATTGAGGACGATATGACTGTTGTTGTTGTCCGGATTGATCACAATACACCGAAGTGGGCATCCATTCCTGTTCCGGCAATCTTTCAAAACAAACAAGAAATTTCATAACGCTTCCGTATAAATCAAATTTCTTCTGGCGAAGATGGGAATATATGAATCTGAGAATCCTCGTATTCTCCAGGAGGAATGAATGTGAACAACGGACATTTAAATCAAATTTTGCTGATAACGGATGGCTGCTCAAACCATGGGGAAGACCCGCTTGCAATGGCTGCTTTTGCTAAAGAGCAGGGGATTACGGTAAATGTCATTGGTATAATGGAAGAAAATCAAATTGACCCTGAGGCAATGAAGGAAGTCGAAGGGATTGCACTTGCCGGAGGAGGTGTGCACCAAGTCGTTTATGCATCTCAGCTTTCACAAACTGTTCAAATGGTAACAAAGAAAGCGATGACGCAAACCTTACAAGGTGTAGTCAATCAAGAACTGAAACAGATTCTCGGAAAGAATGTGGAAATGGAAGAGCTTTCTCCAGAAAAACGCGGCGAAGTCATGGAAGTGGTAGACGAGCTTGGAGAAACGGTGCATCTTCAGGTTTTGGTTCTTGTTGATACAAGTGCAAGTATGGCGCCAAAGCTTCCAACAGTAAAAGAGGCGCTGATTGATTTGTCTGTAAGCCTCAATTCCCGAATCGGGAATAACGAATTTGCGATGTGTATATTTCCCGGGAAAAAACAAGAGGTCGAGCTTGTGCTGAACTGGACACCGAAGCTGCAATCTCTTTCCACACTCTTTGCAAAGCTTTCGACAGGCGGCATCACGCCGACAGGTCCGGCAATTCGTGAAGCGACACTGCAGTTTGAAAAAATACGCTCAAGAAGGGGCATGCTGGCAGATGATGAACGACGCTTTGACGAGTTTGGCATGTAGCCTCAAGCCGGGTACGACAATCAAAGGCAAGTGGAATGGAAACACTTATACATTGCGTAAACAGCTTGGTAAAGGGGCCAATGGAATTGTGTATTTGGCAGAAGCATCAGATGGACATGTTGCCTTAAAGGTGAGTGATGACAGCCTGTCTATTACTTCTGAAGTGAATGTCTTGAAATCTTTCTCAAAGGCCCAGTCCGTTACGATGGGGCCTTCTTTTTTTGATACGGATGATGCTTATATTCCCGGTACCAATACGAAAGTTTCATTTTATGCAATGGAATACATAAAAGGGCCGCTGCTTTTGAAGTATGTCAGTGATAAAGGAGCAGAGTGGATACCTGTATTAATGATTCAGCTGTTATCCAGCTTATCGGTGCTTCACCAGCAAGGATGGATATTCGGCGATCTTAAACCTGATAATCTGATCGTAACTGGTCCGCCCGCAAGGATCCGCTGCATTGATGTGGGCGGCACGACAAAGGAAGGCCGGGCGATAAAAGAGTATACGGAGTTTTATGACAGAGGCTATTGGGGGTATGGAACAAGGAAGGCAGAGCCATCCTATGATCTGTTCGCAGTTGCCATGATTATGATCAACAGTGTGCATAAAAAAGAATTTAAGAAAACGAACCAGCCCAAAGAACAGCTTAGGTCTCTCATCGAAGGAAACCCGCTGCTTCAAAAGTATAAAAAAGTGCTTTTTTCAGCCTTGAACGGAGATTATCAATCCGCAGATGAAATGAAAAAGGATATGCTAGACGCGGGGCAAAAAGCAGCACAAAGAAAACAGCCTATAAAAGCATCACCGCAGCCTGCCACACGACAAAGACAGCAAAAACCGCGCCAAGGAAAAATAACGAAGACGCGATATACCCCAAAACAGAAACCGGCTAAGTCGGGGGGGTTATTTGAAACAACGCTTATCGTGATCAGTGTTTTAGCGCTTTATTTCGCCTATATTATCTTTTTCTTAATCTGAATGGTGCAAACTGCAGAGCCTATGCTTCTTCTTTGCTTGGAGGGGTTGAAAGTGTTAGGATATGAATATCTTTAAAATACCTGCTCATTGTGAGGAGGACATTGTGAAAAGTGTCAAAGATTTTTTAAACAAACACAATCTTACGTTAAAAGGGGCGACAATCATTGTAGGCGTTTCCGGCGGTCCGGACTCAATGGCTCTTCTTCACGCGTTGCATACGTTATGCGGCCGTTCAGCGAATGTTATTGCAGCTCACGTTGACCATCGGTTCAGAGGTGCGGAATCCGAGGAGGACATGCGTTTTGTCCAAGCTTATTGTAAAGTTGAACAGCTCGTGTGCGAAACGGCTCAAATCAATGTAACCGCATATGCACAGGAAAAAGGACTCAATAAGCAGGCTGCAGCACGCGATTGCCGCTACCAGTTTTTTGAGGAAATCATGTCGAAGCACCAAGCGGACTATCTAGCTCTTGCGCATCATGGTGATGATCAGGTTGAAACAATACTTATGAAACTGGCTAAGGGTACGCTTGGAACGGGACTTGCGGGAATGCAGCCGGTTAGACGTTTTGGGACGGGGCGGATCATCAGGCCGTTCTTAACCATTACAAAGGAAGAGATCCTTCACTATTGCCGTGAAAACGGCTTGAGCTACCGGACGGATGAAAGCAACGCCAAAGATGACTACACAAGAAACAGATTCAGAAAAACAGTGCTCCCGTTTTTGAAGCAGGAATCTCCGGATGTGCATAAAAGGTTTCAGAAAGTGAGTGAAGCACTGACGGAAGATGAGCAATTCTTACAGTCATTAACGAAAGATGAAATGAATAAAGTAATCACAAGCCAGTCTAATACATCAGTTGAAATCAATTCCTCTCAATTGCTTGCCCTCCCGATGCCTTTACAAAGAAGAGGAGTTCAACTAATATTAAACTATCTTTATGAAAACGTTCCATCATCCTTTTCGGCCCATCACATTCAGCAGTTTCTCGATTGGGCGGAAAATGGCGGTCCTTCAGGAGTACTGGACTTTCCGAAAGGGCTGAAGGTGGTCAAATCATATCAGACATGTTTGTTTACATTTGAACAATGGCAGTGCAAAAATGTTCCCTTTGAATACCAAATTAGCGGAGCTGCTGATGAAACGGCAGTGCTCCCTAATGGATATCTGATAGAGGCAAAGCATTATGCGGACTCGCCTGAAGAACATGGGAATGCTGTTTTTATCACAAGTGAAAAAAAGGTGCGATTTCCCTTAACAATCCGGACGAGAAAAGCTGGAGACCGGATCAAACTAAAAGGGATGAACGGCTCAAAAAAGGTAAAGGATATATTTATTGATAAGAAACTGCCTCTCCAAGAAAGAGACAACTGGCCGATTGTGACGGACGCAAGCGGTGAAATTATCTGGATACCTGGCTTGAAAAAATCAATTTTTGAAGATCTTGTGATTCCAAACAGCGACCGCATTGTATTACAATATAGACAGCATGAAAAGTGTAGGGGGCAAGCAAAATCATGATGAAACATGATATCGAGAAAGTACTGATCTCAGAGGAAGAGATACAAAAGAAAGTAAAAGAGTTAGGTGCAGAATTAACGAGCGAGTATCAAGATACATTTCCGTTGGCAATCGGTGTGTTAAAAGGAGCACTTCCTTTTATGGCGGATCTTATCAAGCATATTGATACATATTTGGAAATGGATTTCATGGATGTATCAAGCTACGGAAATTCTACGGTTTCTTCTGGAGAAGTCAAAATCATTAAAGATTTGGATACATCTGTAGAGGGCCGGGACATCTTAATTATTGAAGATATCATCGACAGTGGGTTAACCTTAAGTTATCTCGTAGAGCTCTTCCGATACCGTAAAGCAAAATCAATTAAGATTGTTACCCTTTTGGATAAACCGAGCGGAAGAAAAGCGGACATCAAAGCAGACTTTGTCGGTTTTGAAGTTCCTGACGCATTTGTAGTGGGTTACGGACTTGATTATGCTGAGCGCTATCGCAATCTGCCTTATATCGGAGTGTTAAAACCGGCAGTTTATGAAAGCTGATCGGCAGCCTGCTTCCGAGATGGTTATTGTTTGTATTGGAATGATTTTCTATGGTACTATTGAACATAGTTGTGCTTACTGTGGGAGGAGGTAAGGAATGAATCGGGTCTTCCGTAATACCATTTTTTATTTACTTATTTTATTAGTAGTAATCGGGGTTGTGAGCTACTTCCAGACCTCAAATCCGAAAACAGAAAATATGTCGTACAGTACGTTCATCAAAAACCTGGATGACGGGAAAGTTGATAGCGTATCGGTTCAGCCTGTCAGAGGTGTTTATGAGGTAAAAGGGCAGCTGAAAAACTACGACAAAGATCAATACTTTTTGACTCATGTTCCTGAAGGAAAGGGAGCAGACCAGATATTTAACGCTTTGAAAAAGACAGACGTAAAGGTTGAGCCCGCTCAAGAAACAAGCGGATGGGTGACGTTCCTGACGACCATCATCCCATTTGTCATTATCTTTATTCTGTTTTTCTTCCTGCTCAATCAGGCTCAAGGCGGCGGCAGCCGTGTCATGAACTTTGGCAAGAGTAAAGCGAAGCTGTATACAGAGGAAAAGAAACGCGTCAAATTTAAAGACGTTGCAGGGGCTGACGAAGAAAAGCAAGAACTTGTTGAAGTTGTTGAGTTTCTGAAAGATCCCCGCAAGTTTGCCGAGCTTGGCGCCAGAATACCGAAAGGCGTGCTTTTAGTGGGGCCTCCGGGTACCGGTAAAACATTGCTTGCCAAGGCTTGTGCAGGAGAAGCCGGCGTACCTTTCTTCAGCATCAGCGGATCTGATTTCGTTGAAATGTTTGTAGGGGTCGGTGCTTCCCGTGTGCGTGACTTGTTTGAAAATGCTAAAAAGAATGCGCCTTGTTTGATCTTCATTGATGAAATTGACGCAGTCGGACGTCAGCGTGGCGCTGGTCTCGGCGGTGGACACGATGAACGTGAACAGACGCTAAACCAATTGCTTGTTGAAATGGACGGATTCAGCGCTAATGAAGGAATTATCATCATTGCTGCGACGAACCGTGCGGACATCTTGGACCCAGCCTTACTTCGTCCGGGACGTTTTGACCGTCAAATCACAGTGGACCGCCCAGATGTCATTGGCCGTGAAGCTGTATTGAAAGTCCATGCGAGAAACAAACCGCTGGATGAAACGGTTAACCTAAAATCAATTGCCATGAGAACACCAGGCTTCTCGGGCGCTGACTTAGAAAACCTCTTGAATGAAGCTGCGCTTGTAGCAGCTCGTCAAAACAAGAAAAAAATCGATGCGCGTGATATTGACGAAGCGACGGACCGTGTAATTGCCGGACCCGCTAAGAAGAGCCGCGTTATCTCCAAGAAAGAACGCAATATCGTGGCTTATCACGAAGGCGGACACACCGTTATCGGTCTCGTTTTAGATGAGGCAGATATGGTTCATAAAGTAACGATTGTTCCTCGGGGCCAGGCTGGCGGTTATGCTGTTATGCTGCCAAGAGAAGACCGTTATTTCCAAACAAAGCCGGAGCTGCTTGATAAAATTGTCGGCCTCTTGGGCGGACGTGTTGCTGAAGAGATTATCTTCGGTGAAGTCAGCACAGGGGCGCACAATGACTTCCAGCGTGCGACGAATATTGCAAGACGAATGGTTACGGAATTCGGTATGTCAGAAAAACTGGGACCGTTGCAATTTGGACAGTCTCAGGGCGGTCAGGTATTCTTAGGCCGTGATTTCAACAACGAACAGAACTACAGTGATCAAATCGCTTACGAAATTGATCAGGAAATTCAGCGCATCATCAAAGAATGTTATGAGCGTGCGAAACAAATCCTGACTGAAAATCGTGACAAGCTTGAATTGATTGCCCAAACGCTTCTGAAAGTTGAAACGCTTGACGCTGAACAGATCAAACACCTTATCGATCATGGAACATTACCTGAGCGTAATTTCTCAGATGATGAAAAGAACGATGATGTGAAAGTAAACATTCTGACAAAAACAGAAGAAAAGAAAGACGATACGAAAGAGTAATCCGCTTTCTTTCTAAAAAAACTGCCGGCTGACGCTGGCAGTTTTTTTATGTAAATTATGGGCTCAGGTGCGGCTTTTGCAATCATCCAATTCTGGTATCGATTTGTTTACAAATGAGCCGCTGATCGTGTATGGTATTGTAGAATGTTTGTAAAAAGTAAAGTAGAGAAACTATTCAAAAGTGGTGATAGAGGTTGTTACTGGTTATCGATGTGGGGAACACCAATACTGTACTTGGTGTATATCATGATGGAAAATTAGAATATCACTGGCGTATAGAAACAAGCAGGCATAAAACAGAAGATGAGTTTGGGATGATTTTGCGCTCCTTATTTGATCACTCCGGGCTTATGTTTGAACAGATAGATGGCATTATTATTTCGTCAGTAGTGCCGCCAATCATGTTTGCGTTAGAAAGAATGTGCACAAAATACTTTCATATCGAGCCTCAAATTGTTGGTCCAGGTATGAAAACCGGTTTAAATATAAAATATGACAATCCGAAAGAAGTGGGGGCAGACAGAATCGTAAATGCTGTCGCTGCGATACACTTATACGGCAATCCATTAATTGTTGTCGATTTCGGAACCGCCACAACGTACTGCTATATTGATGAAAACAAACAATACATGGGCGGGGCGATTGCCCCTGGGATTACAATTTCGACAGAGGCGCTTTACTCGCGTGCAGCAAAGCTTCCGCGTATCGAAATCACCCGGCCCGACAATATTATCGGAAAAAACACTGTTAGCGCGATGCAATCTGGGATTTTATTTGGCTATGTCGGCCAAGTGGAAGGAATCGTTAAGCGAATGAAATGGCAGGCAAAACAGGAACCAAAGGTCATTGCGACAGGAGGCCTGGCGCCGCTCATTGCAAACGAATCAGATTGTATAGACATCGTTGATCCATTCTTAACCCTTAAAGGGCTGGAATTGATTTATGAAAGAAACCGCGTAGGAAGTGTATAGGAGGTTTAGTAATGGATTATTTAGTAAAAGCACTTGCGTATGACGGAAAAGTTCGGGCTTATGCAGCGAGAACGACTGATATGGTAAATGAGGGGCAGAGACGCCATGGTACGTGGCCGACAGCATCCGCTGCATTGGGCCGCACAATGACAGCTTCACTTATGCTCGGCGCTATGCTGAAGGGCGATGATAAGCTGACCGTGAAAATCGAGGGCGGAGGTCCGATCGGAGCTATTGTAGCTGATGCCAATGCCAAAGGAGAAGTCAGAGCCTATGTCTCTAACCCGCAAGTTCATTTTGATTTAAATGAACAAGGCAAGCTTGATGTCAGACGTGCGGTTGGAACAAACGGAACGTTAAGTGTCGTAAAAGATTTAGGTTTGCGCGAGTTCTTCACAGGACAAGTAGAAATCGTTTCAGGAGAATTAGGAGATGATTTTACTTACTATCTTGTGTCATCTGAGCAGGTTCCTTCATCAGTGGGCGTAGGTGTGCTCGTAAATCCTGACAATACCATTCTTGCGGCAGGGGGCTTTATTATTCAGCTGATGCCGGGAACAGATGATGAAACAATCACAAAAATTGAACAGCGTCTATCTCAAGTAGAGCCGATTTCTAAGCTCATCCAAAAAGGGCTGACACCAGAAGAAATTTTAGAAGAAGTCCTAGGCGAGAAACCTGAGATTTTGGAAACGATGCCTGTCAGATTCCATTGCCCTTGTTCAAAAGAACGGTTCGAAACAGCCATTTTAGGACTAGGCAAAAAAGAAATTCAAGATATGATAGAAGAAGATGGACAAGCCGAAGCAGTATGCCATTTTTGTAATGAAAAGTACTTATTTACAAAAGAAGAGCTGGAAGGGCTTCGTGACCAAACTACCCGCTAAGCTCTTTAGCGGGTTTTTAATTTGAGAAAAGGGGCTGAAAGCAGGTTTGAAATCAAGAACAATCTGGACCATTATTTTAGGGGCGCTGTTGGTTTGCTGTATTGCTGTTGCATATACGCTGACGAAATCCCAAGCCGGCGCATCGTCATCCGGTGAGTCTATTGCGACTATCGGGGGCAAGAGTGTGACAAGAGAAGAATGGCTGAAAGAAATGGAAGATCAGTATGGTAAGTCAACGCTTGAAGATATGATCAATGTCCGAGTTGTTGAGCAGCTGGCTAAAAAGAACAACCTTAAAATATCCAAAAGCGAAGTTGATCGTGAGTTTTTGCTGATTAAAGCGGTCAATAATTCCTTTTACGAAGATGAACATACGACGGAGAAAGAGTGGAAAGACCAAATTCGTTATAATATCCTCCTTGAGGAATTGTTAACAAGGGATATCGATATCTCAAACAAAGAATTGGAATCATTCTATCATAAAAATAAGGAACTATATCAGTTTGATGATTCGTATCGAATTCGGCATATTGTTGTAAAAGATGAAGAAGAAGCGAGAGAAGTCCTGAAAGAACTGAAGGGCGGATCAAGCTTTGAAGCTGTCGCTGCCGAAAGATCCACTGACAGATATACATCACCATACGGCGGAGATTTAGGTTTTGTCACGGAGGCATCAGACAACATTCCATCAGCATACATTGAAGAGGCGAAAACACTCAAAGAGGATGAATGGTCTCAGGAACCAATAAAGGTCAGCAACGGATATGCCATTATCCAGCTGAAAGAAAAACTAAAGGCAAGAACGTTCTCATTTGATGAAGTAAAGGACCAGATCAGACGGCAAATCGCAATGGATCAGCTAGGCGATAAAGCGACAGTTAAGACACTTTGGAAAGAAGCCGATGTATCTTGGTTTTATGGGGAAAAAAGTACTAAGTGATTGACAAAAAATTTTGAAATTGATAGATTATATACATAATACCAATACAAATAGTCGGAAATTGAGGTGTCGAGAATGGTACGTGTAGCAAACTCCATTACTGAATTAATTGGGAATACACCAATCGTTAAATTAAATCGCCTTGCAGATGAAAACAGTGCGGATGTATATCTAAAACTTGAATACATGAACCCTGGAAGCAGTGTAAAAGACCGTATCGGTTTAGCCATGATTGAAGCGGCTGAAAAAGAAGGAAAATTAAAAGCCGGTGATACAATCATTGAACCGACAAGCGGAAATACTGGAATCGGGCTTGCAATGGTTGCTGCTGCTAAAGGATTAAAAGCCATTTTGGTTATGCCTGATACAATGAGCATGGAGCGCCGCAACCTTCTTCGCGCATACGGTGCTGAACTTGTGCTGACTCCTGGTGCGGAAGGCATGAAAGGTGCCATTAAGAAAGCTGAAGAGCTTGCTGAAAAGCACGGATACTTTGTGCCGCAGCAGTTTAACAACCCTTCTAACCCAGAAATTCACCGCCAAACAACGGGTAAAGAAATCGTTGAGCAATTCGGTGATGACCAGCTTGATGCATTTGTAGCCGGAATCGGAACGGGCGGAACGATTACGGGAGCGGGCGAAGTGCTGAAGGAAGCGTACCCTTCCATTAAGATTTATGCTGTTGAACCGTCAGATTCCCCAGTGCTTTCAGGAGGAAAACCAGGCCCCCACAAAATTCAGGGAATCGGAGCTGGGTTTGTGCCGGACATCTTAAACACTGAAGTATATGATGAAATCTTCCCTGTGAAGAATGAAGAAGCATTCGAATATGCCCGCAGAGCTGCACGTGAAGAAGGAATTCTCGGAGGCATCTCATCAGGTGCAGCAATTTATGCTGCTCTTCAAGTAGCAAAAAAACTCGGAAAAGGCAAAAAAGTATTGGCCATCATTCCAAGTAACGGCGAACGTTATCTAAGCACGCCGCTGTATCAATTCGATTAAAAAAGCCAAAACTCCCGGTCCGCCGGGAGTTTTTTTATATTTCGTGCATCAAATATGCCATGTCTGCGACGAATGTTATTCTTGGAAGAGAAATTCACTTTTTTCACTAACAACATTGCTTTACAATTAAAAACAAGTAAAAAAGAAAATAGAGGAATGATACAAATGGCACAACGCAGACCGGCAGGCAAAAAAATACCTTTTCAAAAAGACTCATTCTTACAACAATTTGAGAAACTTGCGCAATCCCGGAAACATCATGTACTTCTCGAAAGTGCAAGAGGCGGCAGATATAGTATAGCCGGTCTTGATCCAATTGCGACTGTGAAAGGAAAAGACGGAATAACTACAATTAAGCATGGTGATGAGATGCTGTTTAAAGAAGGTGATCCATTACGGGCCTTCCACAGCTGGTTTAAAACGCTGGAAACAGAAACGAATCATGAGTTCCCTGACTTTCAAGGCGGGGCAATCGGGTTTCTCAGCTATGATTACGCACGGTACATTGAAAATTTTAAAATGCTCTCATTAGATGATCTAGAAACACCAGATATTTATTTTCTTGTTTTTGATGATATAGCAGTTTATGACCATCAAGAAGAGTCTCTATGGCTGATTACTCATGTTAATGGTTCTGATCAGGAAACAGCGGATGTGAAGCTATCTGAGTTAGAGCAGATGTGGCTGACTGAGCTTCCCGCTGTCTCTTCGCGAGAGATGAACCCTGAAACAGATGGTTCTTTCGCGGCGCCATTTACCGAGGATGGGTTCTCACAAGCTGTAGAGAAAATCAAACAATACATTGCCAGCGGAGATGTGTTTCAAGTCAATCTATCAATAAGGCAGTCACAGTCACTGTCTGCCCACCCATATCAAATTTACAAAACCTTGAGAGAAGTAAATCCTTCTCCTTATATGGCGTATTTAGAAACACCTGATTTCCAAATCATTTGCGGATCGCCTGAACTGCTTGTCAGCAAAAAGGGCAAGCTATTAGAGACGAGACCGATTGCGGGCACCCGTTCCAGAGGGAAAACAAATGAAGAAGACGAGGCGCTTGCAAACGAATTGATACACAATGAAAAAGAACGCGCGGAACATGTCATGCTGGTTGATCTTGAGCGAAATGATCTGGGAAGAGTATCACGTTACGGGTCTGTGCGCGTAAATGAATTCATGGCAATTGAAAAATACTCGCATGTGATGCACATTGTGTCTAATGTCCAAGGTGAACTGCAGGATGGGTATGATGCTGTAGATATTATTCATGCTGTGTTTCCCGGAGGAACCATTACTGGTGCACCGAAAGTAAGAACGATGGAAATTATAGAAGAACTTGAGCCGACACGCCGAGGGCTTTATACTGGATCTATAGGATGGTTTGGATATAATCACGATCTGCAGTTTAATATCGTCATTCGAACCATTTATGCAACCGGAGGGCAGGCATTTATGCAGTCCGGCGCAGGAGTTGTGATTGATTCTGTTCCGAAGCACGAATACAAGGAATCATTCAAAAAAGCTTTTGCGATGCAAAGAGCATTAGAGCTGAGCAAAGAAGAGACAAAAATTAGATGAGGTGAGCGGAGAAATGATTTTAATGATTGATAACTACGATTCATTCACGTACAACTTGGTACAGTATTTGGGCGAGCTTGGGGAAGAGCTGGTTGTGAAACGCAATGACAGCATCACAATCGAAGAAATTGAAGAACTGTCTCCGGACTTTCTGATGATATCTCCCGGACCGTGTAGCCCTGATGAGGCGGGAATCAGCCTCGAAGCAATTAAACATTTCGCAGGGAAAATTCCTATTTTCGGTGTATGTCTCGGACATCAGTCCATCGCGCAAGTGTTCGGTGGTGATGTTGTTAGGGCAGAACGGCTTATGCACGGGAAAACCTCGGATATCGAGCATGACGGCAAAACCATTTTTGAAGGGTTGAAAAACCCCCTTGTTGCGACGCGATACCACTCGCTGATCGTAAAACCTGAGACGCTGCCAAGCTGTTTTACAGTAACAGCACAAACGAAAGAAGGAGAAATCATGGCTATTCGCCACAATGACCTCCCGATAGAGGGCGTGCAATTTCACCCAGAGTCTATTATGACCTCCTTTGGGAAAGAAATGCTCAGAAATTTTATTGAAACATATCGCAAGGAAGTTATTGCGTGATGATATATGTGAACGGCCGGTATATGGAGGAGAAAGATGCAGTTCTTTCTCCTTTTGACCATGGGTTTTTATATGGGATCGGTGTTTTCGAAACCTTCAGGCTCTACGAAGGCTGCCCGTTTTTGCTTGATTGGCATATAGAAAGGCTTGAACGCGCGCTTAAGGATCTGCAAATCGAATATACTGTTTCAAAGCATGAGATCCTTGAGATGCTGGACAAGCTGCTTAAGCTAAATGACATCAAGGATGGCAATGCCCGCGTCAGACTGAACATATCAGCGGGGATCAGCGATAAAGGCTTTGTCGCCCAGACGTACGATAAGCCGACCGTTTTATGCTTTGTGAATCAGCTGAAACCAGAAAGCCTTCCTTTGCAAAAAGAAGGGAAGGTTTTATCGATACGGAGAAACACTCCTGAGGGATCGTTCCGGTTAAAATCTCATCATTATCTAAATAATATGTATGCGAAACGGGAAATTGGAAATGATCCGCGTGTCGAGGGAATTTTCTTAACGGAGGATGGAGCTGTTGCAGAGGGTATCATATCTAATGTCTTTTGGAGAAAAGGTCGTTGTATCTATACGCCATCGCTTGATACTGGTATTCTGGACGGCGTCACGAGACGTTTTATCATAGAAAATGCAAAGGATATCGGCCTGGAGCTCAAAACGGGCCGATATGAGCTAGAAGCTCTCTTGACAGCTGACGAAGCGTGGATGACGAACTCGGTTCTTGAAATCATCCCGTTTACTAAAATAGAAGAAGTAAACTATGGAAGCCAAAGCGGAGAAGCAACCTCCGCTCTTCAATTGTTATACAAAAAAGAAATAAAGAACATGATTCATGAAAAGGGAGGAAGAGCATGGCGCAGCACACAATAGATCAAACACAAGTAATCCACACTAAGCCCAGCGCTTTATCATATAAAGAGAAGACGCTGGTGATGGGAATTTTAAACGTAACGCCTGACTCTTTCTCGGACGGCGGAAAATATGACAGCTTGGACAAGGCGCTGCTGCACGCGAAAGAGATGATCGATGATGGTGCCCATATCATTGATATTGGAGGGGAATCGACAAGGCCTGGCGCTGAGTGCGTATCTGAGGATGAGGAGATGTCCAGAGTCATTCCGGTGATTGAGCGGATTACGAAAGAGCTTGGTGTTCCTATTTCTGTAGACACGTACAAGGCTTCTGTCGCAGATGAAGCAGTGAAAGCCGGTGCATCCATTATCAATGATATTTGGGGAGCCAAACATGATCCGAAGATGGCTTCCGTTGCAGCTGAACATAATGTTCCAATTGTACTCATGCATAACCGCCCTGAAAGAAACTACAATGACTTATTGCCGGATATGCTGTCGGACTTAATGGAGAGTGTAAAAATTGCTGTTGAGGCCGGAGTAGACGAGAAGAACATTATTCTTGATCCCGGTATCGGTTTCGCGAAAACCTATCACGATAACTTGGCAGTAATGAACAAACTAGAGATTTTCAGCGGGCTGGGGTATCCGGTTCTTCTGGCAACCTCCCGAAAAAGATTCATCGGACGTGTTCTGGATCTTCCGCCTGAGGAGCGGGCTGAGGGCACAGGCGCGACTGTGTGTCTCGGCATTCAAAAAGGCTGTGACATTGTCAGGGTCCATGATGTAAAGCAAATTGCCAGAATGGCGAAAATGATGGACGCGATGCTGAATAAGGGAGGGGTGCACCATGGATAAAGTTTATGTAGAAGGTATGGAGTTTTACGGATATCACGGTGTGTTCAAAGAAGAAAACAAACTTGGCCAGCGGTTTAAAGTCGATTTAACCGCTGAGCTGGATTTAAGCAAAGCCGGACAAACAGACGACCTTGAGCAAACGATCAACTATGCTGAGCTCTATCACGTATGTAAAGATATCGTGGAAGGGGAGCCTGTAAAATTGGTAGAAACGCTGGCGGAACGTATTGCTGGCACTGTTCTCGAAAAATTTCAGCCTGTTCAGCAATGTACGGTGAAAGTGATTAAGCCAGACCCGCCAATTCCCGGACACTATAAATCAGTAGCAATTGAAATTACGAGAAAAAAGTCATGAACAACATAGCTTATATTGCACTTGGATCTAATATTGGAGATAGAGAAACGTATTTAAGGCAAGCAGTGGCTTCACTGCATCAGCATGCTGCGGTGACAGTCACTAAAGTGTCGTCTATTTACGAAACTGACCCGGTCGGATACGAAGATCAAGCTCAATTTTTGAATATGGCTGTTGAAATCAAGACATCATTGAACCCTTTTGAACTCCTTGAACTGACGCAGCAGATAGAAAATGAATTAGGCAGAACAAGGGAAGTAAGATGGGGGCCGCGGACGGCAGACCTTGACATTTTGTTATTTAATCGTGAAAATATTGAAACAGAGCAACTAATTGTTCCGCATCCGAGAATGTATGAGCGTTTGTTTGTCCTTGCGCCGCTTGCGGAAATTTGCCAGCAGGTTGAAAAAGAGGCTACAAGCGCCGAAACAGACCAAGAAGGTGTAAGAGTATGGAAGCAGAAATCTGGGGTAGACGAATTCGTGCATTCAGAAAGCTGAAAGGTTATACTCAAGAAGGATTTGCAAAAGCATTAGGTATATCAGTTTCTATTCTCGGCGAAATTGAACGCGGAAACCGATTGCCGTCAGCTGCCATCATTCAAGATGCAGCAGATGTTTTAAATATAAGTGCGGACGAATTGGCGCCGCCAGAAAAATAGAACAAATGAAAGGAGGAGAAAAATTGTTCAAAATCGGAGATATTCAATTGAAAAACCGGGTTGTGCTCGCACCTATGGCTGGTGTCTGCAACTCTGCGTTCAGATTGACTGTAAAGGAATTCGGAGCCGGATTGGTATGCGCTGAAATGGTCAGTGACAAAGCGATCCTTTACAACAATGCAAGAACAATGGGTATGCTTTATATCGATGAACGTGAGAAACCACTCAGCCTTCAAATTTTCGGAGGAAAAAAGGAAACCCTTGTGGAAGCGGCGAAGTTTGTAGACCAAAACACAACTGCTGATATCATTGACATTAACATGGGATGTCCCGTGCCGAAGATTACAAAATGCGATGCGGGAGCCAAATGGCTTCTCGATCCTGATAAGATTTACGAAATGGTTTCTGCAGTAGTGGATGCTGTTAATAAACCAGTTACAGTGAAAATGAGAATGGGCTGGGATGAAGACCACATTTTCGCAGTGAAAAATGCACAGGCTGTAGAACGTGCGGGTGGTAAAGCAGTTGCGCTTCACGGCCGTACGAGAGTGCAGATGTACGAAGGAACGGCAAACTGGGATATCATCAAAGAAGTAAAACAATCAGTATCGATTCCGGTTATCGGAAACGGCGATGTTAAGACACCGCAGGATGCTAAGCGTATGCTCGATGAGACAGGAGTAGACGGGGTCATGATCGGACGCGCTGCATTGGGCAACCCGTGGATGATTTACCGTACGGTTCAGTATCTTGAAACAGGTGAATTAAAAGAAGAGCCGCAAGTACGCGAAAAAATGGCCGTATGCAAACTGCATCTTGACCGCCTGATTGACTTAAAAGGTGAAAACGTAGCGGTAAGAGAAATGAGAAAGCACGCTGCATGGTATCTGAAAGGCGTGAAAGGCAATGCGAACGTTCGTAATGAAATCAATCATTGCGAGACGAGAGAAGAGTTTGTACAGCTTTTAGATGCATTTACGGTTGAAGTTGAGGCAAAAGAGCTTCAAAATGCAAAAGTAGGATAATACTCACCTCTATTTGCTGCTCACTGCTAGTTTTACGCTGGCAGTTTTTCTGCTTTTTTCATGAAACAATATCTGTAATGGAGTGATAACAATGAGTCAAGAAGAGCATAATCATGAAGAATTGAATGATCAGCTGCAAGTCAGACGCGATAAAATGAATCAGCTGAGAGATAACGGCATCGATCCATTCGGCGCACGTTTTGAAAGAACTCATCAGTCTCAAGAAGTTATTTCGGCATATCAAGATCTAACCAAAGAAGAGTTGGAAGAAAAAGCGATTGAAGTTACAATCGCAGGCCGCATGATGACAAAACGCGGCAAAGGAAAAGCCGGCTTTGCCCATCTTCAGGATTTAGAAGGCCAAATCCAAATCTACGTAAGAAAAGACAGTGTCGGTGACGACCAATATGAAATCTTCAAGTCTTCTGACCTCGGTGATCTTATCGGCGTAACCGGAAAAGTCTTCAAAACAAATGTAGGCGAATTGTCTGTTAAAGCAACTTCCTTTGAATTGCTGACAAAAGCGCTTCGTCCGCTTCCTGACAAATACCATGGTTTAAAAGACGTTGAGCAGCGCTACCGTCAGCGCTACCTGGATCTTATCGTAAACCCAGACAGCAAACATACGTTTATTACACGAAGCAAGATCATTCAAGCTATGAGAAGATACCTTGATGATCATGGATACTTAGAAGTAGAAACACCTACAATGCACAGCATTCCTGGGGGAGCTTCTGCACGTCCGTTTATCACTCACCACAACGCGTTAGACATTCCACTCTATATGCGTATTGCTATCGAACTGCACCTAAAACGTCTAATTGTCGGCGGTTTAGAAAAAGTATATGAAATCGGCCGTGTTTTCCGTAACGAAGGTGTCTCTACACGCCATAACCCTGAATTTACAATGATTGAGTTATATGAAGCATATGCGGACTATAAAGATATCATGAGCTTAACTGAAAACCTTGTCGCTCATATCGCCCAAGAAGTGCTTGGCACAACTACGATTCAATACGGGGAAGAGCAAATCGACCTTAAACCGGAGTGGAAAAGAATCCATATGGTTGACGCAGTCAAAGAAGCGACTGGCGTTGATTTCTGGGAAGAGGTTACTGTTGAGCAGGCGCGTGAATATGCAAAAGAACATGGTGTGGAAATTAAAGATTCTATGACAGTAGGGCATATCATCAACGAATTCTTCGAACAAAAAATTGAAGAAACGCTTATTCAGCCAACGTTTATTTACGGGCATCCTGTAGAAATTTCTCCTCTTGCTAAGAAAAACCCTGAGGACCCGCGTTTTACAGACCGTTTTGAGCTGTTTATCGTTGGCCGTGAACATGCCAACGCGTTTACAGAGCTGAATGATCCTATTGATCAAAGAGAACGCTTTGAAGCGCAATTAAAAGAGCGTGAAGCCGGTAATGATGAAGCTCATCTAATGGATGAAGACTTTGTTGAAGCTCTGGAATACGGTATGCCGCCAACAGGAGGTTTAGGCATCGGTATCGACCGTCTGGTTATGCTGCTGACGAATGCCCCTTCTATTCGCGATGTGCTGTTATTCCCGCAAATGAGACAACGCTAATAAAGAAGAGCGGTATCCTCCATAGGGAAAGGATGCCGCTCTTTTTAAATTCCTTAGTATTTCTTCAAAAAAACTATTGCACTATTATTTACTAGGTGGTATATTATTATTCGTTGCCGCTAAACAAGGCGATAACGAAAAAAAGAACTTCAAAAAAAGTTATTGACTTCACTGAGTCAACGAGTTATAATAATAAAGTCGCTTGAACGAAGTGAACAAAATGATCTTTGAAAACTAAACAAGACAAAACGTACCTGTTAATTCAGTTTTTAAAAATCGCACAGCGATGTGCGTAGTCAGTCAAACTACTTTATCGGAGAGTTTGATCCTGGCTCAGGACGAACGCTGGCGGCGTGCCTAATACATGCAAGTCGAGCGGACAGATGGGAGCTTGCTCCCTGATGTTAGCGGCGGACGGGTGAGTAACACGTGGGTAACCTGCCTGTAAGACTGGGATAACTCCGGGAAACCGGGGCTAATACCGGATGGTTGTTTGAACCGCATGGTTCAAACATAAAAGGTGGCTTCGGCTACCACTTACAGATGGACCCGCGGCGCATTAGCTAGTTGGTGAGGTAACGGCTCACCAAGGCGACGATGCGTAGCCGACCTGAGAGGGTGATCGGCCACACTGGGACTGAGACACGGCCCAGACTCCTACGGGAGGCAGCAGTAGGGAATCTTCCGCAATGGACGAAAGTCTGACGGAGCAACGCCGCGTGAGTGATGAAGGTTTTCGGATCGTAAAGCTCTGTTGTTAGGGAAGAACAAGTACCGTTCGAATAGGGCGGTACCTTGACGGTACCTAACCAGAAAGCCACGGCTAACTACGTGCCAGCAGCCGCGGTAATACGTAGGTGGCAAGCGTTGTCCGGAATTATTGGGCGTAAAGGGCTCGCAGGCGGTTTCTTAAGTCTGATGTGAAAGCCCCCGGCTCAACCGGGGAGGGTCATTGGAAACTGGGGAACTTGAGTGCAGAAGAGGAGAGTGGAATTCCACGTGTAGCGGTGAAATGCGTAGAGATGTGGAGGAACACCAGTGGCGAAGGCGACTCTCTGGTCTGTAACTGACGCTGAGGAGCGAAAGCGTGGGGAGCGAACAGGATTAGATACCCTGGTAGTCCACGCCGTAAACGATGAGTGCTAAGTGTTAGGGGGTTTCCGCCCCTTAGTGCTGCAGCTAACGCATTAAGCACTCCGCCTGGGGAGTACGGTCGCAAGACTGAAACTCAAAGGAATTGACGGGGGCCCGCACAAGCGGTGGAGCATGTGGTTTAATTCGAAGCAACGCGAAGAACCTTACCAGGTCTTGACATCCTCTGACAATCCTAGAGATAGGACGTCCCCTTCGGGGGCAGAGTGACAGGTGGTGCATGGTTGTCGTCAGCTCGTGTCGTGAGATGTTGGGTTAAGTCCCGCAACGAGCGCAACCCTTGATCTTAGTTGCCAGCATTCAGTTGGGCACTCTAAGGTGACTGCCGGTGACAAACCGGAGGAAGGTGGGGATGACGTCAAATCATCATGCCCCTTATGACCTGGGCTACACACGTGCTACAATGGACAGAACAAAGGGCAGCGAAACCGCGAGGTTAAGCCAATCCCACAAATCTGTTCTCAGTTCGGATCGCAGTCTGCAACTCGACTGCGTGAAGCTGGAATCGCTAGTAATCGCGGATCAGCATGCCGCGGTGAATACGTTCCCGGGCCTTGTACACACCGCCCGTCACACCACGAGAGTTTGTAACACCCGAAGTCGGTGAGGTAACCTTTTAGGAGCCAGCCGCCGAAGGTGGGACAGATGATTGGGGTGAAGTCGTAACAAGGTAGCCGTATCGGAAGGTGCGGCTGGATCACCTCCTTTCTAAGGATATTTTACGGAATATAAGACCTTGGGTCTTATAAACAGAACGTTCCCTGTCTTGTTTAGTTTTGAAGGATCATTCCTTCGAAACGTGTTCTTTGAAAACTAGATAACAGTAGACATCACATTCAATTAGTAACACAAGATATCACATAGTGATTCTTTTTAACGGTTAAGTTAGAAAGGGCGCACGGTGGATGCCTTGGCACTAGGAGCCGATGAAGGACGGGACGAACACCGATATGCTTCGGGGAGCTGTAAGCAAGCTTTGATCCGGAGATTTCCGAATGGGGAAACCCACCACTCGTAATGGAGTGGTATCCATATCTGAATTCATAGGATATGAGAAGGCAGACCCGGGGAACTGAAACATCTAAGTACCCGGAGGAAGAGAAAGCAAATGCGATTCCCTGAGTAGCGGCGAGCGAAACGGGATTAGCCCAAACCAAGAGGCTTGCCTCTTGGGGTTGTAGGACACTCTGTACGGAGTTACAAAGGAACGAGGTAGATGAAGAGGTCTGGAAAGGCCCGCCATAGGAGGTAACAGCCCTGTAGTCAAAACTTCGTTCTCTCCTGAGTGGATCCTGAGTACGGCGGAACACGTGAAATTCCGTCGGAATCCGGGAGGACCATCTCCCAAGGCTAAATACTCCCTAGTGACCGATAGTGAACCAGTACCGTGAGGGAAAGGTGAAAAGCACCCCGGAAGGGGAGTGAAAGAGATCCTGAAACCGTGTGCCTACAAGTAGTCAGAGCCCGTTAACGGGTGATGGCGTGCCTTTTGTAGAATGAACCGGCGAGTTACGATCCCGTGCAAGGTTAAGCAGAAGATGCGGAGCCGCAGCGAAAGCGAGTCTGAATAGGGCGCATGAGTACGTGGTCGTAGACCCGAAACCAGGTGATCTACCCATGTCCAGGGTGAAGTTCAGGTAACACTGAATGGAGGCCCGAACCCACGCACGTTGAAAAGTGCGGGGATGAGGTGTGGGTAGGGGTGAAATGCCAATCGAACCTGGAGATAGCTGGTTCTCTCCGAAATAGCTTTAGGGCTAGCCTCAAGGTAAGAGTCTTGGAGGTAGAGCACTGATTGGACTAGGGGCCCCTACCGGGTTACCGAATTCAGTCAAACTCCGAATGCCAATGACTTATCCTTGGGAGTCAGACTGCGAGTGATAAGATCCGTAGTCGAAAGGGAAACAGCCCAGACCGCCAGCTAAGGTCCCAAAGTATACGTTAAGTGGAAAAGGATGTGGAGTTGCTTAGACAACCAGGATGTTGGCTTAGAAGCAGCCACCATTTAAAGAGTGCGTAATAGCTCACTGGTCGAGTGACTCTGCGCCGAAAATGTACCGGGGCTAAACGTATCACCGAAGCTGCGGACTGTTCTTCGAACAGTGGTAGGAGAGCGTTCTAAGGGCTGTGAAGCCAGACCGGAAGGACTGGTGGAGCGCTTAGAAGTGAGAATGCCGGTATGAGTAGCGAAAGAGGGGTGAGAATCCCCTCCACCGAATGCCTAAGGTTTCCTGAGGAAGGCTCGTCCGCTCAGGGTTAGTCGGGACCTAAGCCGAGGCCGAAAGGCGTAGGCGATGGACAACAGGTTGATATTCCTGTACCACCTCCTCACCATTTGAGCAATGGGGGGACGCAGGAGGATAGGGTAAGCGCGGTATTGGATATCCGCGTCCAAGCAGTTAGGCTGGGAAATAGGCAAATCCGTTTCCCATAAGGCTGAGCTGTGATGGCGAGCGAAATATAGTAGCGAAGTTCCTGATTCCACACTGCCAAGAAAAGCCTCTAGCGAGGTGAGAGGTGCCCGTACCGCAAACCGACACAGGTAGGCGAGGAGAGAATCCTAAGGTGATCGAGAGAACTCTCGTTAAGGAACTCGGCAAAATGACCCCGTAACTTCGGGAGAAGGGGTGCTCTGTTAGGGTGCAAGCCCGAGAGAGCCGCAGTGAATAGGCCCAGGCGACTGTTTAGCAAAAACACAGGTCTCTGCGAAGCCGTAAGGCGAAGTATAGGGGCTGACGCCTGCCCGGTGCTGGAAGGTTAAGAGGAGCGCTTAGCGTAAGCGAAGGTGCGAATTGAAGCCCCAGTAAACGGCGGCCGTAACTATAACGGTCCTAAGGTAGCGAAATTCCTTGTCGGGTAAGTTCCGACCCGCACGAAAGGCGCAACGATCTGGGCACTGTCTCAACGAGAGACTCGGTGAAATTATAGTACCTGTGAAGATGCAGGTTACCCGCGACAGGACGGAAAGACCCCGTGGAGCTTTACTGCAGCCTGATATTGAATGTTGGTACAGCTTGTACAGGATAGGTAGGAGCCTTGGAAACCGGAGCGCCAGCTTCGGTGGAGGCATCGGTGGGATACTACCCTGGCTGTATTGACCTTCTAACCCGCCGCCCTTATCGGGCGGGGAGACAGTGTCAGGTGGGCAGTTTGACTGGGGCGGTCGCCTCCTAAAAGGTAACGGAGGCGCCCAAAGGTTCCCTCAGAATGGTTGGAAATCATTCGCAGAGTGTAAAGGCACAAGGGAGCTTGACTGCGAGACCTACAAGTCGAGCAGGGACGAAAGTCGGGCTTAGTGATCCGGTGGTTCCGCATGGAAGGGCCATCGCTCAACGGATAAAAGCTACCCCGGGGATAACAGGCTTATCTCCCCCAAGAGTCCACATCGACGGGGAGGTTTGGCACCTCGATGTCGGCTCATCGCATCCTGGGGCTGTAGTCGGTCCCAAGGGTTGGGCTGTTCGCCCATTAAAGCGGTACGCGAGCTGGGTTCAGAACGTCGTGAGACAGTTCGGTCCCTATCCGTCGCGGGCGCAGGAAATTTGAGAGGAGCTGTCCTTAGTACGAGAGGACCGGGATGGACGCACCGCTGGTGTACCAGTTGTTCTGCCAAGGGCATCGCTGGGTAGCTATGTGCGGACGGGATAAGTGCTGAAAGCATCTAAGCATGAAGCCCCCCTCAAGATGAGATTTCCCATTCCGCAAGGAAGTAAGATCCCTGAAAGATGATCAGGTTGATAGGTCTGAGGTGGAAGTGTGGCGACACATGGAGCTGACAGATACTAATCGATCGAGGACTTAACCATATTTTTGAATGATGTCACACCTGTTATCTAGTTTTGAGAGAACACTCTCAATTTGTTTGGTGGCGATAGCGAAGAGGTCACACCCGTTCCCATACCGAACACGGAAGTTAAGCTCTTCAGCGCCGATGGTAGTCGGGGGTTTCCCCCTGTGAGAGTAGGACGCCGCCAAGCAATTGCACGTTAGTGTAATTATGGAGGATTAGCTCAGCTGGGAGAGCATCTGCCTTACAAGCAGAGGGTCGGCGGTTCGAGCCCGTCATCCTCCACCATTATGCCGGTGTAGCTCAATTGGTAGAGCAACTGACTTGTAATCAGTAGGTTGGGGGTTCAAGTCCTCTTGCCGGCACCACTTTTATATGATATAATATTCAAGTCTCTTGTAGAAGAGCCATTAGCTCAGTTGGTAGAGCATCTGACTTTTAATCAGAGGGTCGAAGGTTCGAGTCCTTCATGGCTCACCATTTTACGCGGGTGTGGCGGAATTGGCAGACGCGCTAGACTTAGGATCTAGTGTCTTTATGACGTGGGGGTTCAAGTCCCTTCACCCGCATTATATAGGATAACAGTTAGAAAAACTGGACATCCTGTCTGCGGAAGTAGTTCAGTGGTAGAACACCACCTTGCCAAGGTGGGGGTCGCGGGTTCGAATCCCGTCTTCCGCTCCAACTATACCATCCACGCCGGGGTGGTGGAATTGGCAGACACACAGGACTTAAAATCCTGCGGTAGGTGACTACCGTGCCGGTTCAAGTCCGGCCCTCGGCATTATGTTTTGCGCCCGTAGCTCAATTGGATAGAGCGTTTGACTACGGATCAAAAGGTTAGGGGTTCGACTCCTCTCGGGCGCGCCATATCTTTTAATAGAATAGATAGGAAATCGGGAAGTAGCTCAGCTTGGTAGAGCACATGGTTTGGGACCATGGGGTCGCAGGTTCGAATCCTGTCTTCCCGACCATTTTTATGGGGCCTTAGCTCAGCTGGGAGAGCGCCTGCTTTGCACGCAGGAGGTCAGCGGTTCGATCCCGCTAGGCTCCACCAAAAGTTTTTAAAAAAGTTGTTGACTTTGAAGAAGTGACGTTGTATAATGATAAAGTTGCTTTAACAAAGCAGACAAACAAAATGATCTTTGAAAACTAAACAAGACAAAACGTACCTGTTAATTCAGTTTTTAAAAATCGCACAGCGATGTGCGTAGTCAGTCAAACTACTTTATCGGAGAGTTTGATCCTGGCTCAGGACGAACGCTGGCGGCGTGCCTAATACATGCAAGTCGAGCGGACAGATGGGAGCTTGCTCCCTGATGTTAGCGGCGGACGGGTGAGTAACACGTGGGTAACCTGCCTGTAAGACTGGGATAACTCCGGGAAACCGGGGCTAATACCGGATGGTTGTTTGAACCGCATGGTTCAAACATAAAAGGTGGCTTCGGCTACCACTTACAGATGGACCCGCGGCGCATTAGCTAGTTGGTGAGGTAACGGCTCACCAAGGCGACGATGCGTAGCCGACCTGAGAGGGTGATCGGCCACACTGGGACTGAGACACGGCCCAGACTCCTACGGGAGGCAGCAGTAGGGAATCTTCCGCAATGGACGAAAGTCTGACGGAGCAACGCCGCGTGAGTGATGAAGGTTTTCGGATCGTAAAGCTCTGTTGTTAGGGAAGAACAAGTACCGTTCGAATAGGGCGGTACCTTGACGGTACCTAACCAGAAAGCCACGGCTAACTACGTGCCAGCAGCCGCGGTAATACGTAGGTGGCAAGCGTTGTCCGGAATTATTGGGCGTAAAGGGCTCGCAGGCGGTTTCTTAAGTCTGATGTGAAAGCCCCCGGCTCAACCGGGGAGGGTCATTGGAAACTGGGGAACTTGAGTGCAGAAGAGGAGAGTGGAATTCCACGTGTAGCGGTGAAATGCGTAGAGATGTGGAGGAACACCAGTGGCGAAGGCGACTCTCTGGTCTGTAACTGACGCTGAGGAGCGAAAGCGTGGGGAGCGAACAGGATTAGATACCCTGGTAGTCCACGCCGTAAACGATGAGTGCTAAGTGTTAGGGGGTTTCCGCCCCTTAGTGCTGCAGCTAACGCATTAAGCACTCCGCCTGGGGAGTACGGTCGCAAGACTGAAACTCAAAGGAATTGACGGGGGCCCGCACAAGCGGTGGAGCATGTGGTTTAATTCGAAGCAACGCGAAGAACCTTACCAGGTCTTGACATCCTCTGACAATCCTAGAGATAGGACGTCCCCTTCGGGGGCAGAGTGACAGGTGGTGCATGGTTGTCGTCAGCTCGTGTCGTGAGATGTTGGGTTAAGTCCCGCAACGAGCGCAACCCTTGATCTTAGTTGCCAGCATTCAGTTGGGCACTCTAAGGTGACTGCCGGTGACAAACCGGAGGAAGGTGGGGATGACGTCAAATCATCATGCCCCTTATGACCTGGGCTACACACGTGCTACAATGGACAGAACAAAGGGCAGCGAAACCGCGAGGTTAAGCCAATCCCACAAATCTGTTCTCAGTTCGGATCGCAGTCTGCAACTCGACTGCGTGAAGCTGGAATCGCTAGTAATCGCGGATCAGCATGCCGCGGTGAATACGTTCCCGGGCCTTGTACACACCGCCCGTCACACCACGAGAGTTTGTAACACCCGAAGTCGGTGAGGTAACCTTTTAGGAGCCAGCCGCCGAAGGTGGGACAGATGATTGGGGTGAAGTCGTAACAAGGTAGCCGTATCGGAAGGTGCGGCTGGATCACCTCCTTTCTAAGGATATTTTACGGAATATAAGACCTTGGGTCTTATAAACAGAACGTTCCCTGTCTTGTTTAGTTTTGAAGGATCATTCCTTCGAAACGTGTTCTTTGAAAACTAGATAACAGTAGACATCACATTCAATTAGTAACACAAGATATCACATAGTGATTCTTTTTAACGGTTAAGTTAGAAAGGGCGCACGGTGGATGCCTTGGCACTAGGAGCCGATGAAGGACGGGACGAACACCGATATGCTTCGGGGAGCTGTAAGCAAGCTTTGATCCGGAGATTTCCGAATGGGGAAACCCACCACTCGTAATGGAGTGGTATCCATATCTGAATTCATAGGATATGAGAAGGCAGACCCGGGGAACTGAAACATCTAAGTACCCGGAGGAAGAGAAAGCAAATGCGATTCCCTGAGTAGCGGCGAGCGAAACGGGATTAGCCCAAACCAAGAGGCTTGCCTCTTGGGGTTGTAGGACACTCTGTACGGAGTTACAAAGGAACGAGGTAGATGAAGAGGTCTGGAAAGGCCCGCCATAGGAGGTAACAGCCCTGTAGTCAAAACTTCGTTCTCTCCTGAGTGGATCCTGAGTACGGCGGAACACGTGAAATTCCGTCGGAATCCGGGAGGACCATCTCCCAAGGCTAAATACTCCCTAGTGACCGATAGTGAACCAGTACCGTGAGGGAAAGGTGAAAAGCACCCCGGAAGGGGAGTGAAAGAGATCCTGAAACCGTGTGCCTACAAGTAGTCAGAGCCCGTTAACGGGTGATGGCGTGCCTTTTGTAGAATGAACCGGCGAGTTACGATCCCGTGCAAGGTTAAGCAGAAGATGCGGAGCCGCAGCGAAAGCGAGTCTGAATAGGGCGCATGAGTACGTGGTCGTAGACCCGAAACCAGGTGATCTACCCATGTCCAGGGTGAAGTTCAGGTAACACTGAATGGAGGCCCGAACCCACGCACGTTGAAAAGTGCGGGGATGAGGTGTGGGTAGGGGTGAAATGCCAATCGAACCTGGAGATAGCTGGTTCTCTCCGAAATAGCTTTAGGGCTAGCCTCAAGGTAAGAGTCTTGGAGGTAGAGCACTGATTGGACTAGGGGCCCCTACCGGGTTACCGAATTCAGTCAAACTCCGAATGCCAATGACTTATCCTTGGGAGTCAGACTGCGAGTGATAAGATCCGTAGTCGAAAGGGAAACAGCCCAGACCGCCAGCTAAGGTCCCAAAGTATACGTTAAGTGGAAAAGGATGTGGAGTTGCTTAGACAACCAGGATGTTGGCTTAGAAGCAGCCACCATTTAAAGAGTGCGTAATAGCTCACTGGTCGAGTGACTCTGCGCCGAAAATGTACCGGGGCTAAACGTATCACCGAAGCTGCGGACTGTTCTTCGAACAGTGGTAGGAGAGCGTTCTAAGGGCTGTGAAGCCAGACCGGAAGGACTGGTGGAGCGCTTAGAAGTGAGAATGCCGGTATGAGTAGCGAAAGAGGGGTGAGAATCCCCTCCACCGAATGCCTAAGGTTTCCTGAGGAAGGCTCGTCCGCTCAGGGTTAGTCGGGACCTAAGCCGAGGCCGAAAGGCGTAGGCGATGGACAACAGGTTGATATTCCTGTACCACCTCCTCACCATTTGAGCAATGGGGGGACGCAGGAGGATAGGGTAAGCGCGGTATTGGATATCCGCGTCCAAGCAGTTAGGCTGGGAAATAGGCAAATCCGTTTCCCATAAGGCTGAGCTGTGATGGCGAGCGAAATATAGTAGCGAAGTTCCTGATTCCACACTGCCAAGAAAAGCCTCTAGCGAGGTGAGAGGTGCCCGTACCGCAAACCGACACAGGTAGGCGAGGAGAGAATCCTAAGGTGATCGAGAGAACTCTCGTTAAGGAACTCGGCAAAATGACCCCGTAACTTCGGGAGAAGGGGTGCTCTGTTAGGGTGCAAGCCCGAGAGAGCCGCAGTGAATAGGCCCAGGCGACTGTTTAGCAAAAACACAGGTCTCTGCGAAGCCGTAAGGCGAAGTATAGGGGCTGACGCCTGCCCGGTGCTGGAAGGTTAAGAGGAGCGCTTAGCGTAAGCGAAGGTGCGAATTGAAGCCCCAGTAAACGGCGGCCGTAACTATAACGGTCCTAAGGTAGCGAAATTCCTTGTCGGGTAAGTTCCGACCCGCACGAAAGGCGCAACGATCTGGGCACTGTCTCAACGAGAGACTCGGTGAAATTATAGTACCTGTGAAGATGCAGGTTACCCGCGACAGGACGGAAAGACCCCGTGGAGCTTTACTGCAGCCTGATATTGAATGTTGGTACAGCTTGTACAGGATAGGTAGGAGCCTTGGAAACCGGAGCGCCAGCTTCGGTGGAGGCATCGGTGGGATACTACCCTGGCTGTATTGACCTTCTAACCCGCCGCCCTTATCGGGCGGGGAGACAGTGTCAGGTGGGCAGTTTGACTGGGGCGGTCGCCTCCTAAAAGGTAACGGAGGCGCCCAAAGGTTCCCTCAGAATGGTTGGAAATCATTCGCAGAGTGTAAAGGCACAAGGGAGCTTGACTGCGAGACCTACAAGTCGAGCAGGGACGAAAGTCGGGCTTAGTGATCCGGTGGTTCCGCATGGAAGGGCCATCGCTCAACGGATAAAAGCTACCCCGGGGATAACAGGCTTATCTCCCCCAAGAGTCCACATCGACGGGGAGGTTTGGCACCTCGATGTCGGCTCATCGCATCCTGGGGCTGTAGTCGGTCCCAAGGGTTGGGCTGTTCGCCCATTAAAGCGGTACGCGAGCTGGGTTCAGAACGTCGTGAGACAGTTCGGTCCCTATCCGTCGCGGGCGCAGGAAATTTGAGAGGAGCTGTCCTTAGTACGAGAGGACCGGGATGGACGCACCGCTGGTGTACCAGTTGTTCTGCCAAGGGCATCGCTGGGTAGCTATGTGCGGACGGGATAAGTGCTGAAAGCATCTAAGCATGAAGCCCCCCTCAAGATGAGATTTCCCATTCCGCAAGGAAGTAAGATCCCTGAAAGATGATCAGGTTGATAGGTCTGAGGTGGAAGTGTGGCGACACATGGAGCTGACAGATACTAATCGATCGAGGACTTAACCATATTTTTGAATGATGTCACACCTGTTATCTAGTTTTGAGAGAACACTCTCAATTTGTTTGGTGGCGATAGCGAAGAGGTCACACCCGTTCCCATACCGAACACGGAAGTTAAGCTCTTCAGCGCCGATGGTAGTCGGGGGTTTCCCCCTGTGAGAGTAGGACGCCGCCAAGCAAGTTTAAACCCAGCTCATTGAGCTGGGTTTTTTGTATTTTGGTTTATTGGTATCATAAAATTCCACTTAACTGTATAATATAATAACTTTATACCGAATTTTAAATCAGCAATCAGGTTTTGTGGACCGAGAAAATGGAAATAATAAAGGATAGAGCGAGAAAGTTGAAAATTCTCGAGAAACGGCTTATAGTAAGATTATAGTCAAATATAGTCAAAGTCAGTAAAGGAGGGGGTTGAGTGGGACATAATATTTCTGACATCATTGAACAATATTTAAAACGAGTGTTAGATCAAAATGGCAAGGAAATTTTAGAGATTAAACGAAGTGAAATTGCAGATAAATTTCAATGCGTTCCTTCCCAAATAAATTATGTCATCAACACCAGATTTACAAGCGAAAGAGGATATATTGTTGAGAGCAAACGCGGGGGCGGCGGTTACATCAGAATCATTAAAATTAAAATGAACAATGAAGTTGTCCTGATCAATAATATAATTTCTCAAATTAATACCCATTTGTCTCAAGCAGCCTCTGATGACATTATTTTAAGGCTATTAGAAGACAAGGTAATTTCAGAAAGAGAAGCAAAAATGATGGTCAGCGTAATGGACCGCTCAGTTTTACACATTGACTTACCTGAACGTGATGAATTAAGAGCGAGAATGATGAAGGCAATGTTGACTTCTTTAAAATTAAAATAAGCGGGTGAAAAGATTGATTTGTCAAGAGTGCCACGAGAGACCAGCCACTTTTCACTTTACAAAGGTTGTTAACGGAGAAAAAATAGAAGTTCATATTTGTGAACAATGTGCCAAAGAAAATAGTGATTCATATGGTATAAGTGCAAATCAGGGTTTCTCTATTCATAATTTACTTTCGGGTTTACTGAACATGGATTCTTCATTTCAAAATGCAGGAACTCAAATGTTCAGTCACTCGGAGCAAATATCTGCTTGTCCGAAATGCGGAATGACTTTTCAGCAATTCAGAAAAATTGGTCGTTTTGGATGTTCTGAATGTTACAAAACATTTCATAGCAACATTACACCAATCCTACGTAAAGTGCACAGCGGAAACACTGTGCATGCAGGTAAGATACCGAAACGAATAGGCGGCAATCTTCATGTCAGACGGCAGATTGATATGCTAAAAAAGGAATTAGAATCCTTAATCCATCAAGAAGAATTTGAAAATGCAGCTCATGTAAGAGATCAAATTCGTTCATTAGAACAATCACTCAAAAGTACAGATAGTGAGGAGGAACAGGAGTAATGTCGCTAAAGCATTTTATTCAGGACGCACTAAGCAGTTGGATGAAGCAGAAAGGACCTGAAAGTGACATTGTACTCAGCAGCCGCATACGTTTAGCAAGGAACTTTGAGCATATTCGGTTCCCTACGCGGTATTCCAATGAAGAAGCCTCATCCATCATACAGCAATTTGAAGATCAGTTTTCAGAGCAAGAAATTCCCGGAATCGGCAAATTTGTTTTGATTAGAATGAATGATGCACAGCCTTTAGAGAAGCGTGTACTTGTTGAAAAACATCTAATCAGTCCGAATCTGACAGAGTCTCCTTTTGGCGGCTGTTTGCTTTCTGAAAATGAGGAAGTAAGCGTCATGCTAAATGAAGAGGACCATATTAGAATTCAGTGTCTTTTCCCTGGATTTCAGCTTTTAGAAGCAATGAAAGCCGCAAACCAGGTCGACGACTGGATTGAAGAAAAAGTTGATTATGCATTCAATGAGCAAAGAGGATACTTAACCAGCTGTCCTACAAACGTAGGTACAGGTTTAAGGGCTTCGGTCATGATGCATCTGCCGGCGCTGGTTTTAACTAGGCAAATAAATCGAATTATACCGGCAATTAATCAATTAGGCTTAGTTGTTAGAGGAATTTATGGGGAAGGCAGCGAAGCAGTAGGGAATATCTTTCAAATTTCAAATCAGATCACGCTTGGTAAGTCAGAGCAGGATATTGTAGAGGATCTTAACAGTGTTGCTGCTCAGTTGATTGAACAAGAACGATCCGCCCGAGAAGCGATTTATCAAACTTCTAAAATCGAACTTGAGGATCGGGTATATCGGTCTTATGGGGTCTTGTCTAATTGCCGGATGATAGAATCGAAAGAAACTGCAAAGTGCCTTTCAGATGTTCGGTTAGGCATAGACTTAGGCATTATAAAAGGACTTTCAAGCAACATACTTAACGAACTTATGATTTTGACGCAGCCAGGTTTTTTACAGCAATACTCGGGAGGCGCTTTGCGTCCGAACGAAAGGGACATTCGAAGAGCGGCTCTCATCAGAGAACGGCTTCACTTAGAAATGAATGGGAAAAGACAGGAGGATGAATCGATATGATGTTTGGAAGATTTACAGAACGAGCTCAAAAAGTACTGGCGCTAGCACAGGAAGAAGCACTTCGGTTAGGTCATAATAACATTGGCACTGAGCATATTTTATTAGGACTGGTAAGAGAAGGAGAGGGCATTGCTGCTAAAGCTCTTCAAGCGCTTGGACTCGGTTCAGATAAAATTCAGAAAGAAGTAGAAAGTTTGATCGGGCGCGGGCAGGAAATGTCTCAAACGATTCATTATACTCCTAGAGCTAAAAAAGTCATTGAGCTTTCAATGGATGAGGCAAGAAAACTCGGTCATTCTTATGTTGGAACAGAACATATTCTTCTTGGACTGATTCGTGAAGGAGAAGGTGTTGCTGCGAGAGTTTTGAATAATCTCGGTGTCAGCTTAAATAAAGCAAGACAGCAGGTGCTCCAGCTTCTAGGAAGTAATGAAACAGGATCATCAGCGGCAGGAACAAACAGCAATGCGAATACGCCTACGCTTGACAGCTTGGCAAGAGACTTAACTGCTATTGCGAAGGAAGACAGCCTTGACCCTGTAATCGGCAGAAGCAAGGAGATCCAGCGTGTCATTGAAGTGTTAAGCCGCAGAACGAAAAACAACCCTGTTCTCATTGGGGAACCAGGTGTAGGTAAAACGGCTATCGCAGAAGGTTTGGCACAGCAAATTATCAATAATGAAGTACCCGAAATTTTGCGTGATAAACGTGTGATGACATTAGACATGGGAACAGTTGTTGCCGGCACAAAATACCGCGGAGAATTTGAGGATCGCCTGAAGAAGGTCATGGATGAAATTCGCCAGGCAGGAAATATCATTCTATTCATCGATGAGCTCCATACATTAATCGGGGCAGGCGGAGCAGAAGGTGCTATTGATGCATCTAATATTTTAAAACCTTCACTTGCTCGCGGCGAACTCCAATGTATTGGTGCAACGACTCTTGATGAGTACCGTAAATATATTGAAAAAGATGCAGCACTGGAACGCCGTTTTCAGCCGATTCAGGTTGATCAGCCATCTGTAGATGAAAGTATTCAAATTTTACAAGGTCTGCGTGACAGATACGAAGCCCACCACCGCGTTTCTATCACTGATGATGCCATTGAAGCTGCGGTTAAGCTTTCTGACAGATATATTTCTGACCGCTTCCTTCCGGATAAAGCAATTGACTTGATCGATGAAGCAGGTTCAAAGGTGAGACTGCGCTCATTTACAACGCCTCCTAACTTAAAAGAGCTTGAGCAGAAGCTTGATGAGGTTCGTAAAGAGAAGGATGCGGCAGTGCAAAGCCAAGAGTTTGAAAAAGCTGCTTCCTTGCGTGATACTGAACAACGCCTGCGCGAGCAAGTAGAGGATACGAAGAAATCATGGAAAGAGAAGCAAGGGCAGGAAAACTCAGAGGTTACTGTGGATGATATTGCGATGGTTGTATCCAGCTGGACCGGTGTGCCTGTATCTAAAATCGCCCAAACTGAAACTGATAAGCTTCTCAATATGGAAAACATTCTTCATTCCCGCGTCATCGGCCAGGATGAAGCAGTTGTAGCTGTTGCAAAAGCCGTCAGACGTGCGAGAGCAGGATTGAAAGATCCTAAACGCCCAATCGGCTCATTCATTTTCTTAGGCCCTACAGGTGTAGGTAAAACAGAGCTTGCACGAGCACTCGCTGAATCCATTTTTGGCGATGAAGAATCCATGATCAGAATTGATATGTCTGAATACATGGAAAAACACTCAACCTCAAGACTTGTTGGTTCACCTCCGGGATATGTGGGATATGATGAAGGCGGTCAATTGACAGAGAAAGTCAGAAGAAAACCTTACTCTGTCGTGCTTCTTGATGAGATCGAGAAAGCGCACCCTGATGTCTTCAATATCCTTCTGCAAGTTCTTGAAGACGGGCGATTGACTGATTCTAAAGGACGCACAGTCGATTTCCGCAATACCATTCTGATCATGACATCAAACGTCGGAGCAAGTGAGCTGAAACGCAATAAATATGTCGGCTTTAACGTTCAGGATGAAACTCAAAATCATAAAGACATGAAAGATAAAGTGATGGGTGAATTGAAACGAGCGTTCAGACCTGAGTTCATCAACCGTATTGATGAAATCATTGTCTTCCATTCACTTGAGAAAAAACATCTTACTGAAATTGTGTCATTAATGTCTGATCAATTAACGAAACGCCTGAAAGAACAAGATCTTTCTATCGAATTGACAGATGCTGCAAAAGCGAAAGTCGCGGAAGAGGGCGTTGACCTGGAATACGGTGCCCGTCCGTTAAGAAGAGCGATCCAAAAACATGTCGAGGATCGTTTATCTGAAGAACTCCTCAGAGGAAATATTCATAAAGGACAGCATATTGTTCTTGATGTAGAAGATGGCGAATTTGTCGTAAAAACGACTGCTAAAACGAATTAATATAGAAGACGGAAATGAGGCATACAGCATGTAAGTGTATGCCTCACTTTCATATCAAGAAATAGAACAAGGGAGAGGTCTTACACTATATATGGCTAAAACAAAATCGAAATTCATCTGCCAATCCTGCGGCTACGAGTCTCCAAAATGGATGGGGAAATGTCCGGGCTGCGGTGCTTGGAATACAATGGTGGAAGAAATGATTAAAAAAGCACCGGCCAATCGGAGAGCGGCTTTTTCTCATTCTGTTCAAACTGTACAGAAACCTTCACCTATTACATCAATCGAAACATCAGAAGAACCCCGCGTCAAAACCCAGCTTGGCGAGTTTAACAGAGTACTCGGCGGAGGTGTCGTTAAAGGCTCCCTCGTTTTAATTGGCGGTGATCCTGGTATCGGAAAGTCAACGCTATTACTGCAGGTTTCCGCTCAATTATCAGGCTCATCAAACAGTGTCCTGTATATTTCGGGAGAAGAATCTGTAAAGCAAACGAAGCTGCGAGCAGACCGTCTCGGCATTAATAATCCGTCACTGCATGTTTTATCTGAAACCGATATGGAGTATATTTCGTCTGCTATACAAGAGATGAATCCAGCGTTTGTCGTTGTTGACTCTATTCAAACGGTTTACCAAAGCGATATTACATCGGCTCCAGGCAGTGTGTCACAGGTCAGAGAATGTACCGCTGAGCTGATGAAAATTGCAAAAACAAAAGGTATTCCGATTTTTATCGTAGGGCACGTAACGAAAGAAGGGTCTATTGCAGGTCCAAGACTGTTGGAGCATATGGTTGACACTGTTTTATATTTTGAAGGAGAACGCCACCATACTTTCCGTATTTTGCGGGCTGTAAAAAACCGTTTCGGATCTACAAACGAAATGGGCATTTTCGAAATGCGGGAAGAGGGGCTCACTGAGGTTTTGAATCCTTCGGAAATTTTCTTAGAAGAACGCTCTGCTGGTTCCGCAGGCTCGAGTATCACTGCCTCTATGGAGGGCACTAGACCGATTCTCGTTGAAATTCAGGCGCTCATCTCGCCAACAAGCTTTGGCAACCCAAGGCGTATGGCAACGGGAATAGACCATAACAGGGTTTCTCTGTTAATGGCTGTGTTAGAAAAAAGAGTTGGACTGCTGCTGCAAAATCAGGATGCTTATTTGAAAGTGGCTGGCGGCGTTAAGCTTGATGAACCGGCAATTGATCTTGCCATTGCGATTAGTATCGCATCAAGCTTTAGAGACACACCTCCAAATCCTGCAGATTGTTTTATTGGAGAAGTGGGATTAACCGGAGAAGTCCGGCGGGTTTCAAGAATTGAACAGCGTGTGAAAGAAGCGGCAAAGCTTGGTTTTAAACGCATGATCATACCCGCGGCAAATCTGGATGGATGGACAAAACCAAAAGGGATTGAGGTTATCGGAGTAGCAAATGTTGCAGAAGCGCTTCGTACTTCATTAGGAGGATAATAGATGGAAAAAGAGAAAAAAGGGGCGAAACACGAGTTAGACCTGTCATCTATATTGCAGTTTGTTGCTCCGGGTACACCGCTCAGAGCGGGGATGGAAAACGTCTTGAGAGCAAATACAGGCGGTCTGATTGTTGTTGGATATAATGATAAAGTAAAAGAAGTGGTGGACGGCGGCTTTCACATAAACACGGCTTTTTCTCCGGCGCATTTATATGAGTTGGCTAAAATGGATGGAGCGATCATTTTAAGTGATTCGGGTCAAAAGATCCTCTACGCGAATACTCAGCTGATGCCGGATGCCACAATTTCTTCATCAGAAACAGGAATGCGGCACAGAACTGCCGAAAGAGTAGCTAAGCAAACTGGCTGTCTTGTAATCGCCATTTCTGAAAGAAGAAATGTCATAACGTTATATCAGGAAAACATGAAGTATACACTAAAAGACATAGGATTTATTTTAACCAAGGCGAACCAAGCCATTCAAACACTTGAAAAATATAAGACAATCCTCGATAAAACGATTAATGCACTGAACGCGTTAGAGTTTGAGGAACTTGTTACCTTCAGTGATGTCTTGTCTGTCATGCATCGTTATGAAATGGTACTGAGAATCAAAAACGAAATTAATATGTATATCAAAGAGCTGGGGACAGAAGGGCATCTGATCAAACTGCAAGTCATTGAATTGATTACGGATATGGAAGAAGAGGCCGCTTTATTTATTAAGGACTATGTAAAAGAAAAGATTAAAGATCCGTTTGTTCTCTTGAAGGAGCTGCAGGATATGTCCAGTTATGATCTGCTGGATGATTCCATTGTGTATAAGCTTCTCGGTTACCCTGCTTCTACTAATCTTGATGATTATGTATTGCCGAGAGGATACAGGCTGTTAAATAAGATACCGCGTCTTCCGATGCCGATTGTTGAAAATGTTGTAGAAGCATTTGGAGTCCTGCCAAGGATTATTGAGGCGAGTGCAGAAGAATTAGATGAAGTAGAGGGAATCGGTGAAGTACGAGCCCAAAAAATCAAAAAAGGATTAAAACGCCTGCAAGAGAAGCATTATTTAGACAGACAACTGTGATTTCGGTTAAAACCTTATGAATACGGGTATATTAATGTTGGTTTTTGTTTATTCTGATATTCGTAGGATGCATAAGACTTTGTGAAATTAAAATGTTAAAAAAGGAGGTGGGGGTATGTTAAAACGAATAGTTCAGGCGTTCTTCATTATTTTTGGCGGCGTTGTTGGTATATTTTTGATACCTGAATTGTTTGTACTGTTAAATATACAGGACATACCTTTAATAACAAACGCATATACGTCTGCGGCAATAGGAGCAATTATCTTTTTTCTCATCAGTATATGGGGTACAGAATACGTTGTGAACTGGGTGAAGTGGATAGAGGATTCATTGTTAAAAGCGCCGGTTCCAGATTTGTTATTTGGAAGTCTTGGCTTAGTTTTTGGACTTATAATTGCTTATCTTATCGTAAATGTTATTCCTTTAGACAATATACCTTACCGCATATTCAGCACAATAATTCCTGTATTTTTGGCTTTCTTCCTCGGTTATCTCGGCTTCCAGGTGGGCTTTAAGAAAAAGGATGAATTGATCAGCCTGTTTTCCATTTCCGCCAGAATGCAAAAGAAAAAAGGAACAGCTGATGAAGAACATGAGGTTCAAGACAAGAAGCTGAAAATTTTGGACACTAGTGTTATTATTGATGGGAGAATAGCAGATATTTGTCAGACTGGTTTTTTAGAGGGAGTTATCGTGATTCCGCAGTTTGTCCTTGAGGAATTGCAGCATATTGCAGACTCTTCAGATGTTTTAAAACGAAACAGAGGACGCCGCGGTCTTGATATCCTGAACCGCATTCAGAAAGAATTAGACATTGAAGTTGAAATTTACGAAGGCGACTTTGAAGATATTCAGGAGGTTGACAGCAAGCTCGTCAAACTTGCTAAGCTGACATCCGGGGTCGTTGTGACGAATGATTTTAATTTAAATAAAGTGTGCGAGCTTCAGAAGGTAGCAGTATTAAACATTAATGACCTTGCCAATGCGGTTAAGCCTGTTGTGCTTCCTGGCGAGGAAATGAATGTTCAGGTCATTAAGGACGGGAAAGAGCATAATCAGGGAGTTGCCTACTTGGATGACGGTACGATGATTGTCGTTGAAGAAGGACGGAATTATATCGGCAAGCATATTGATGTACTCGTCACAAGTGTGCTGCAGACAGCAGCGGGACGAATGATTTTTGCGAAGCCTAAGCTGTTGGAGAAGGCGCTGTAAAGGGAGAAGAAACAATGAGTTATGATGTGGTGATTCCTGCAGCCGGACAGGGAAAGCGGATGAAGGCAGGGAGAAATAAACTGTTCATTGAGCTGAAGGGAGACCCGGTGATCATACACACGTTAAGAGTGTTTGACAGCCACCGGCAGTGCGATAAAATCATTTTGGTGATTAACGAGCAGGAGCGGGAGCACTTTCAGCAATTGCTGTCCGATTACCCGTTTCAAACTTCAATTGAGCTTGTTGCAGGCGGAGAAGAGCGGCAGCACAGTGTGTATAAGGGGCTGAAAGCCGTAAAGCAGGAAAAGATTGTCCTTGTACATGACGGTGCCCGCCCATTTATAAAACATGAACAAATTGACGAACTGATCGCAGAGGCGGAACAGACAGGAGCGGCCATCCTTGCTGTTCCGGTAAAAGATACGATTAAACGCGTTCAAGATTTACAAGTCAGTGAGACGATTGAACGTTCAAGCTTGTGGGCTGTCCAAACGCCACAAGCTTTTCGTCTTTCTTTATTGATGAAGGCTCACGCTGAGGCCGAGCGCAAGGGATTTTTAGGGACGGATGACGCCAGTCTCGTTGAACAGATGGAAGGCGGTTCGGTCCGTGTTGTAGAAGGCAGCTATACAAATATTAAGCTGACGACGCCAGACGATTTGACGTCAGCTGAAGCTATCATGGAATCAGAAAGTGGGAATAAACATGTTTAGAATTGGACAAGGATTTGATGTGCATCAATTAGTTGAGGGCCGTCCTCTCATTATTGGCGGAATTGAAATCCCGTACGAAAAAGGGCTGCTTGGCCACTCTGATGCAGACGTTTTGCTGCATACCGTCGCTGACGCCTGCCTGGGAGCTGTGGGTGAAGGAGACATCGGCAAGCATTTTCCTGACACAGATCCCGAGTTCAAGGACGCAGATTCTTTCAAATTACTTCAGCATGTCTGGGGAATCGTGAAACAGAAGGGGTATGTCCTTGGGAACATTGATTGCACCATCATAGCGCAAAAGCCGAAGATGCTGCCGTACATAGAAGATATGAGAAAAAGAATTGCTGAAGGCCTTGAGGCAGATGTTTCTCAAGTAAATGTAAAAGCAACAACGACAGAAAAGCTTGGATTTACAGGCCGGGCGGAAGGAATAGCGGCTCAGGCGACAGTGCTGATACAAAAAGGCTAACTTGTTTTGATGCCGGGTCTATTTGGTGGTAGAATAGATTCATACATTTTTGCCTGAGGCCATACATGACATGAAAGGAAGTATTTGAAAATGGGAAACGAAGTACGCGTCCGTTATGCACCGAGTCCAACCGGACATTTGCATATTGGAAATGCCAGAACGGCGCTTTTTAATTATTTATTTGCCCGCAATCAAGGCGGTAAGTTTATCATTCGAGTTGAGGATACAGATAAAAAGCGCAATATTGAGGGCGGAGAACAAAGCCAGCTGAATTATCTGAAGTGGCTAGGTATTGACTGGGATGAGAGTGTGGATGTCGGAGGAGAGTACGGTCCATACCGTCAGTCAGAGCGTAACGATATCTATAAAGTGTACTATGAAGAGCTTCTTGAAAAAGGGCTTGCTTATAAATGTTACTGTACGGAAGAAGAGCTTGAAAAAGAGCGTGAAGAACAGATTGCCCGCGGAGAAATGCCTCGTTATTCCGGAAAACACAGAGACCTGACTCAGGAAGAACAGGAGAAATTTATCGCCGAAGGCAGAAAACCAAGTATTCGTTTCCGTGTGCCGGAAGGAAAAGTCATCGCCTTCAACGACATCGTAAAAGGCGAAATTTCTTTTGAATCAGATGGCATCGGCGACTTCGTTATTGTGAAAAAGGACGGAACGCCTACTTATAACTTCGCGGTAGCTATTGATGACTACTTAATGAAAATGACACACGTGCTGCGCGGTGAGGATCATATTTCTAACACACCGAAACAGATTATGATCTATCAAGCATTCGGGTGGGATATTCCTCAGTTCGGACACATGACGCTGATTGTAAACGAAAGCCGTAAAAAGCTCAGCAAACGTGATGAATCCATTATTCAATTCATCGAGCAGTACAAAGAGCTTGGCTACCTGCCAGAAGCGCTGTTCAACTTTATCGGACTGCTAGGCTGGTCACCGGTTGGAGAAGAAGAGCTTTTCACAAAAGAGCAGTTTATTGAAATTTTTGATGTAAATCGTTTATCTAAATCACCAGCTTTGTTTGATATGCATAAGCTAAAATGGGTTAACAACCAATATGTGAAGAAGCTGGATCTTGATCAGGTTGTTGAACTGACGCTTCCGCATTTGCAAAAAGCGGGCAAAGTTGGCACTGAGCTTTCTGCTGAAGAACAAGAGTGGGTTCGTAAACTGATTTCCCTGTATCATGAGCAATTAAGCTACGGTGCGGAAATTGTTGAGCTGACTGATTTGTTCTTTACGGATGAGATCGAGTATAATCAAGAAGCGAAAGCTGTTCTGGAAGAAGAACAGGTTCCTGAAGTGCTCAGCACATTCGCAGCGAAGCTTGAAGAGCTTGAGGAGTTCACTCCGGATAATATCAAAGCATCAATCAAAGCAGTGCAGAAAGAAACTGGCCATAAAGGGAAAAAACTGTTTATGCCGATTCGTGTTGCTGTAACAGGGCAAACTCACGGTCCGGAACTGCCGCAATCAATTGAATTGATCGGTAAAGAGACTGCAATTCAGCGTTTAAAGAATATCTAAATAAATGATTGTTGACAGGGAAGAGTATAAAGCTTTAGGCCATTACAGAAAGGATCTTCATTGGCTGAGAGAGATCCATGAGCCGGGTTTTAGAAGTGCGCCCTTAAGACCTTTGAAGAACGTTTTTTGAAACCAGTATTCAAAGGCGGCCGCCGCCGTTACAGGCTGAAGTTGGGAGAGCAGAAGTCTGCTTTTCAAACAGAGTGGAACCGCGCGGTTAAAGCGTCTCTGTCATGTTTACATGCAGAGACGCTTTTTTTATTGGGTAGAGGAAATCAGATAGAGAAACGGGGGGAAGCATGTGTTTTTTAGAATGCTCAAAGAAGACATTGATACTGTGTTCGATCAAGATCCCGCAGCAAGAAGCTATTTTGAAGTGATTTTAACTTATTCCGGTTTACATGCTATATGGGCGCATCGGATTGCACATGCTTTATATAAACGAAAATTTTATTTCCTTGCACGCCTTATATCTCAAGTAAGCCGATTTTTTACCGGGATAGAAATCCACCCCGGCGCTACAATCGGGAGAAGATTTTTCATAGACCACGGCATGGGGGTTGTCATTGGGGAGACATGTGAAATCGGCAATAACGTAACCGTTTTTCAGGGGGTTACCCTCGGGGGAACGGGAAAAGAAAAGGGAAAAAGGCACCCAACGATTAAAGATGACGCATTGATAGCCACAGGTGCTAAAGTGCTCGGTTCTATTACGGTCGGTGAAGGCTCAAAGATTGGCGCTGGTTCAGTAGTGCTGCATGATGTTCCTGATTTTTCAACAGTTGTCGGTATCCCTGGACGGGTCGTTGTACAAAATGGCAAGAAAGTAAGACGCGATTTAAACCATCAGGATTTGCCCGATCCAGTTGCTGACCGCTTTAAGTCTTTGGAACAGCAGATTTTAGAGCTGAAGGCAGAACTTGAAGACAGAAAAGAAAGGATCAATCAAAAATGACAATCACACTTTATAATACATTGACTAGACAGAAGGAAACATTCGTTCCTCTTGAAGAGGGAAAAGTGAAAATGTATGTATGCGGACCCACGGTTTACAATTACATTCATATCGGGAACGCGCGTCCGGCAATCGTTTACGATACGGTTCGAAACTATTTAGAGTATAAAGGCTATGATGTGCAGTATGTCTCTAACTTCACAGACGTAGACGATAAATTAATTAAAGCGGCAAATGAACTCGGTGAGGATGTACCCACCATTTCAGAGCGTTTTATTAAAGCATACTTTGAAGACGTAGGTGCGCTCGGCTGCCGAAAAGCCGACCTTCATCCGCGAGTAATGGAGAACATGGATGCCATTATCGAATTCGTAGATCAGCTCGTGAAAAAGGGCTACGCATATGAATCAGAAGGTGACGTATATTTCAAAACCAGAGCGTTTGAAGGGTACGGAAAGCTTTCTCAGCAATCAATCGATGAACTTAGATCAGGTGCACGCATCCGAGTCGGCGAGAAAAAAGAAGATGCTCTTGATTTCGCACTGTGGAAAGCGGCAAAAGAAGGAGAAATCTCTTGGGATAGCCCTTGGGGGAAAGGACGTCCGGGCTGGCACATTGAATGCTCAGCAATGGTGAAAAAGTATCTCGGTGACCAGATTGATATCCATGCGGGCGGACAGGATTTAACATTCCCTCACCATGAAAACGAAATTGCGCAATCTGAGGCGCTAACAGGCAAAACGTTTGCGAAGTATTGGCTTCATAATGGTTATATCAATATTGATAATGAAAAAATGTCAAAATCACTAGGCAACTTTGTGCTTGTGCATGACATCATTAAACAGCATGATCCGCAGCTTTTGAGATTCTTTATGCTATCTGTTCATTATCGCCATCCGATTAACTATTCAGAAGAGCTTCTGGAGAATACGAAAAGCGCGTTCAACCGTTTAAAAACAGCGTACAGCAATCTTCAGCACCGTCTGAACAGCAGTACGAATTTAACCGAAGATGACGATCAATGGCTTGAAAAAGTTGAAGAACACCGCAAAGCATTCGAAGAAGCGATGGACGATGATTTTAATACGGCGAATGCCATTTCAGTCTTGTTTGACTTAGCGAAACACGCCAATTATTATCTTCAGAAAGATCATACGGCTGATCATGTGATTACGGCGTTTATTGAGATGTTTGACCGCATTGTTTCTGTCCTCGGTTTTTCGTTGGGTGAGCAGGAACTTCTCGATCAAGAGATTGAAGACTTAATCGAAAAGCGAAATGAAGCGCGCCGGAATCGCGATTTTGCATTGTCAGACCAGATCCGCGACCAGCTGAAAAGCATGAATATCATTCTTGAAGATACGGCTCAAGGCACTCGCTGGAAACGGGGAGAATAACAGATGCTTGAATTTGATACGATAAAAGATTCTAAGCAGCTTAACGGTCTTGCGCTTGCTTATATAGGTGATGCCATTTTTGAAGTGTATGTCAGGCATCACCTGCTTAAGCAGGGCTTTACCAAACCAAATGATCTTCATAAGAAATCAAGCCGGATTGTTTCAGCAAAGTCACAGGCTGAGATCCTATTTTTTCTGCAGAATCAATCATTTTTTACGGAAGAAGAGGAAGCGGTGCTGAAAAGAGGCAGAAATGCCAAGTCAGGGACAACACCTAAAAATACAGATGTTCAGACGTACCGCTACAGTACAGCATTTGAAGCGCTTCTGGGCTACCTTTTTCTAGAGAAAAAAGAGGAACGACTTAGTCAGCTCGTAGCCGAAGCTATACAATTCGGGACGTCAGGGAGGAAAACAAATGAGTCAGCAACATGATTACGTCATAGGGAAAAATGCAGTGATCGAGACGTTAAAATCTGATCGGAAGCTGTATAAGCTGTGGATGGCGGAAAACACCGTAAAGGGACAAGCACAGCAAGTGATTGAGCTTGCCAAAAAGCAGGGAATCACGATTCAATACGTCCCGAGAAAAAAACTCGATCAAATGGTGACAGGACAGCATCAGGGCGTAGTGGCACAGGTTGCAGCGTATGAATATGCAGAACTGGACGATTTATATAAAGCAGCCGAAGAAAAAAATGAACAGCCTTTCTTCCTCATTCTGGACGAGCTTGAAGACCCTCATAATCTTGGTTCCATTATGAGGACAGCAGATGCGGTCGGCGCTCATGGCATCGTCATTCCAAAACGGAGAGCTGTCGGGCTGACAACAACAGTGGCAAAAGCTTCAACAGGAGCAATTGAGCACATTCCTGTAGCAAGAGTCACCAATTTGGCACGGACGTTAGAAGAGATGAAAGAGCGGGGAATCTGGGTTGTCGGAACGGATGCGTCAGCGCGTGAGGATTACCGTAATATGGACGGCAATATGCCTTTGGCTCTAGTCATCGGAAGTGAAGGAAAAGGGATGGGCCGCCTTGTGAAGGAAAAGTGCGATTTTCTCATTAAACTCCCGATGGCCGGAAAGGTAACTTCACTAAATGCATCTGTCGCGGCTGGTCTTTTGATGTATGAAGTCTACCGGAAACGAAACCCTGTGGGAGAATAAAGACCCATGGATATCCTGTTAGTAGACGGGTACAACATGATTGGAGCCTGGCCGCAGCTGAAGGATTTAAAAGCGAACAGTTTTGAAGAGGCGAGAGACGTACTGATTCAGAAAATGGCGGAATATCAATCGTATACAGGAAACAGGGTTATTGTTGTTTTTGACGCGCATCTCGTAAAAGGGCTTGAGAAAAAACAGACCAACCATAGAGTTGAAGTAATTTTTACAAAAGAAAATGAGACGGCTGATGAGCGGATAGAAAAGCTCGCTCAGGCTTTGAATAATATTGCGACTCAAATTCACGTTGCGACCTCTGACTATACTGAGCAGTGGGCGATTTTCGGACAGGGGGCATTGCGGAAATCGGCCCGGGAGCTTTTGAGAGAGGTAGAAACGATTGAAAGGCGAATAGAGAGACGGGTAAGAAAAATCACTTCCGAAAAGCCGGCGGGTAAAATTGCTTTATCGGAAGAGGTTTTGAAAACGTTTGAAAAGTGGAGGCGGGGAGACTTAGATTAAGTTGACGCTTTTTTGCCCAATACTGTATAATATTTCTATCTACGTGCGCCGGGGGGATCGGAGTGAATCTACAGAACAACAAGGGAAAATTCAACAAAGAGCAGTTTTGCCAGTTGGAGGACGAGCAGGTCATTGAAAAGGTTCATGTTGGGGACAGTGATGCGTTAGATTACTTGATTACGAAGTACCGAAACTTTGTTCGGGCAAAAGCAAGATCCTATTTCTTAATAGGGGCGGACAGAGAGGATATTGTTCAGGAAGGCATGATAGGCCTCTATAAGTCTATTCGTGACTTCAAAGAGGACAAGCTTACCTCATTCAAAGCTTTCGCAGAATTATGTATTACCCGCCAAATTATTACCGCAATAAAGACAGCTACTCGCCAGAAACACATTCCTTTGAATTCCTACGTCTCATTAGATAAACCGATTTTTGATGAAGAATCAGACCGAACGCTGCTGGATGTCATTTCAGGAGCGAAAACCTTAAATCCTGAGGAAATGATCATTAATCAGGAAGAATTTGATGATATTGAAATGAAAATGGGAGAACTATTAAGTGATTTAGAGAGAAAAGTACTCGTCTTATATCTCGACGGGAGAAGTTACCAAGAGATTTCTGATGAACTGAACCGACATGTGAAATCGATCGACAATGCCCTTCAGCGTGTGAAACGCAAGCTGGAGAAGTACTTGGAAATTCGCGAAATCAGTTTGTAATAGGAATTTATGCTATATTGACAGTATTTTTCTGACTATGATATGTTACTAAAGATAAGAACTAATGTCTATTTAGAAAAAGGTGTAATGACATGAGAAAAAAGATTACGTTAGCATGCAAGACATGCGGAAACCGTAATTATACGACAATGAAGAGCTCTGCATCAGCGGCTGAGCGATTAGAAGTAAAGAAATACTGCAGTACTTGCAATTCACATACAGCTCATCTTGAAACAAAATAGTTTTTGCGCTTTTAAATTGTGGAGGTCTTTTACATGCGTATTATGAAATTCTTTAAAGATGTTGGGAAAGAAATGAAAAAGGTAAGCTGGCCTAAAGGAAAAGAGTTAACGCGTTATACCATTACGGTAATTTCAACAGTTATCTTTTTTGTTATCTTTTTTGCCCTCCTTGACACAGGAATTTCTCAATTAATTCGTTTAATAGTTGAATAATGATCAGCAATACGTGCTATAATAGATCATAATATTACTTGCCAAAACCCGTTCAGCGGGTTTTTTATTGTGGCTTAAAATGATAGTTATCATAGGCTTGCCGCCTATTTTTTGAAGCGTTATGGTAATTCACTAAAACCAAATGCGGGGAGGGAAGGACTGGACAGTCCTGAATAGAATGGAAAAGAATTGGTATGTTGTTCACACGTACTCTGGTTATGAGAATAAAGTAAAAGCCAACTTGGAAAAACGTGTTGAATCAATGGGGATGCAGGATAAAATTTTCCGTGTAGTCGTACCCGAAGAAGAAGAAACAGATATCAAAAACGGCAAGAAAAAAGTCGTGAAAAAGAAAGTGTTCCCTGGTTATGTGCTTGTTGAAATTGTAATGACAGACGACTCTTGGTATGTTGTCCGAAACACGCCGGGCGTTACTGGATTCGTAGGATCTGCCGGGTCAGGTTCAAAACCGACGCCGCTTCTTCCGGGCGAAGCAGAAACCATTCTGAAGAGAATGGGCATGGATGAACGAAAAACTGATATTGACTTTGAACTGAAAGAGACAGTGAAAGTAATAGACGGACCTTTTGCTAACTTTACAGGATCAATTGAAGAGATTGATTATGATAAAAGCAAGGTCAAAGTTTTCGTTAATATGTTTGGCCGTGAAACGCCGGTTGAGCTGGAATTTACCCAAATCGATAAATTGTAATGTGAAAAAACTTGAAATTGCTATATATAAATGATAATATAGCAAAGGTACGTCTTGGACTTATCCAAGGCAACTAGCATGATATTTCGTCATTCATATAAAGAATGAAACCTTGAGTGGGAGGGTTTACCCTATTACCACATCACGGACTTAAGGAGGTGTGTCTCGTGGCTAAAAAAGTAGTTAAAGTTGTAAAATTGCAAATTCCTGCTGGAAAAGCTAACCCAGCACCACCAGTTGGACCTGCACTTGGTCAAGCCGGTGTTAACATCATGGGATTCTGTAAGGAGTTTAACGCTCGTACAGCTGACCAAGCTGGTTTAATCATTCCTGTTGAAATTTCGGTTTACGAAGACCGTTCATTTACATTTATTACAAAAACTCCACCTGCTGCAGTATTGCTTAAAAAAGCAGCTGGAATTGAGTCTGGTTCTGGTGAACCAAACCGTAATAAAGTGGCAACCGTTAAGCGCGATAAAGTACGCGAAATCGCTGAAACGAAAATGCCTGACTTAAACGCAGCAGACGTTGAAGCGGCAATGCGCATGGTTGAAGGTACTGCCCGCAGTATGGGTATTGTAATCGAGGATTAATTTGTTTCTTGTCGGGTTGCGAGTTTTAACAAGTTCGCAACCCTTATTCGTGGGAGGTTATTCCGCTATAACCACATAAGGAGGAAATTTTAAAATGGCTAAAAAAGGTAAAAAGTACGTTGAAGCTGCTAAGCTTGTAGACCGTTCTAAAGCTTACGACGTCTCTGAAGCAGTAGCTCTCGTTAAAAAAACAAACACAGCTAAATTCGACGCTACAGTTGAAGTGGCTTTTCGTTTAGGGGTTGACCCTCGTAAAAACGACCAGCAAATCCGTGGAGCAGTTGTGCTTCCAAACGGAACTGGTAAAACTCAGCGCGTTCTCGTTTTCGCAAAAGGCGAAAAAGCGAAAGAAGCTGAAGCTGCTGGTGCAGATTTCGTAGGCGATACTGACTACATCAACAAAATTCAACAAGGCTGGTTCGATTTCGACGTTATCGTAGCTACACCTGACATGATGGGTGAAGTTGGTAAAATCGGTCGTGTACTTGGACCAAAAGGTTTAATGCCAAACCCTAAAACTGGTACAGTTACTTTCGAAGTTGAAAAAGCGATCGGCGAAATCAAAGCTGGTAAAGTTGAATACCGCGTTGATAAAGCTGGAAACATTCATGTTCCTATCGGTAAAGTTTCTTTCGAGGATGAAAAACTTGTTGAGAACTTCACAACAATGTACGATACAATCCTTAAAGCTAAACCTGCTGCAGCTAAAGGCGTTTACGTGAAAAACGTTGCTGTAACTTCTACTATGGGACCTGGTGTCAAAGTAGACTCTTCAACTTTTAACGTAAAATAATATTGACATGACATCAACATTCTGATATTATTCAAAATGTTGTAAAATAGAATATCATTTATACCGTAGACAGTAGGGGCCTAACCGCTTAATTATCCTACCGAGGTGTATATTATCACAGCTATTACGTTACGTATGCTTGTATATACAGCCTCCATGTCTCATGGAGGCTTTTTATATGGAATCCGTCGTCTCAGTCGTGATCACCTAACGGTATAAGTGTTACACAAGAATCTACAGGAGGTGTAACCATGAGCAGCGCAATTGAAACAAAAAAAGTTGTTGTTGAAGAAATTGCTTCTAAACTGAAAGAAAGTAAATCAACGATCATCGTTGACTATCGCGGACTTAACGTTTCTGAAGTAACTGAACTTCGTAAACAGCTTCGCGAAGCTAACGTTGAGTTCAAAGTTTACAAAAATACGATGACTCGCCGTGCGGTTGAACAAGCTGAGCTTAATGGTTTGAATGATTTCTTAACTGGACCGAACGCGATCGCATTCAGCACTGAAGATGTTGTCGCTCCGGCTAAAGTTCTTAATGACTTCGCTAAAAATCACGAAGCTCTTGAAATCAAAGCTGGCGTTATCGAAGGTAAAGTTTCTACTGTTGAAGAAGTGAAAGCTCTTGCTGAACTTCCATCACGCGAAGGCTTGCTTTCTATGTTGCTTAGCGTACTTCAAGCTCCAGTTCGCAACCTTGCTCTTGCTGCAAAAGCTGTGGCAGAACAAAAGGAAGAACAAGGCGCTTAATCTAATCAGTTTTTCATAAATTAAAACAAAATGGAGGAATTACAAATGGCTTTAAATATCGAAGAAATCATTGCTTCCGTTAAAGAAGCAACTGTACTTGAATTGAACGACCTAGTAAAAGCAATCGAAGAAGAATTTGGCGTAACTGCTGCTGCTCCTGTAGCTGTAGCTGGCGGAGCTGCTGCTGGCGGAGCTGCTGAAGAGCAAAGCGAATTCGATCTTATCCTTGCTGGTGCAGGATCTCAAAAAATCAAAGTTATCAAAGTTGTACGTGAAATCACTGGTCTTGGCTTGAAAGAAGCTAAAGAACTTGTTGACAACACTCCAAAACCACTTAAAGAAGGTATTGCTAAAGAAGAAGCTGAAGAGCTTAAAGCTAAACTTGAAGAAGTTGGCGCTTCTGTAGAAGTTAAGTAATCTTCACTTACCTGTAGGGGAAGCTCGCTTTTATGAGGCGAGCTTTTTCTTTGCCATTCTTTAAGCCATGAAAAAAGGAGGTTCTAATAATGAGTGAGCACTATTATTCAGAAAAACCTTCAGTAAAAAGCAACAAGCAAACCTGGTCTTTTAGGCTTCGGAATAAAGATTTCACGTTTACCAGCGACAGCGGGGTTTTTTCTAAAAAAGAAGTTGATTTCGGCTCCCGCCTGCTGATTGATTCTTTTGAAGAGCCTGAGGTTGAGGGCGGCATTTTGGATGTAGGCTGCGGATACGGCCCGATTGGTTTATCGCTCGCCAGCGACTTTAAAGACCGGACTATCCACATGATTGACGTTAATGAGAGAGCCGTAGAACTATCAAATGAAAATGCGGAACATAACGGAATAACAAACGTTAAGATTTATCAAAGCGATTTGTTTTCAAACGTTGATTCTGCTCAAACATTTGCTTCTATTCTTACAAATCCCCCAATCCGAGCCGGAAAAAAAGTTGTCCATGCTATCTTTGAGAAAAGCGCTGAACACTTAAAAGCTTCAGGTGAATTGTGGATCGTCATACAGAAAAAGCAAGGCGCGCCTTCTGCCATTGAAAAGCTCGAGGAACTGTTCGATGAAGTTTCCGTCGTTCAAAAAAAGAAAGGCTATTATATCATAAAAGCAAAAAAAGTTTGACTCGGTATTTTAACTATGTTAATATTGTAAAATGCCAATGTATATATTTTGCTTGATATGATGAATTGTCAATATCTATGTATAAATTATACAAGTATGGAAATGCTAATAAAATCGGTATTTGTTTTTGGATGTGGTTTTCTTAATTAGAAACCCTTTTTTCTTTTGTCTTGTAAAAGTATTTTCTTTCTTTGGAAGAAATGCTTATTACACATATAATACGCATGATTTGAGGGGTGAATCAGTTGACAGGTCAACTAGTTCAGTATGGACGACACCGCCAGCGCAGAAGCTATGCTCGCATTAGCGAAGTGTTAGAATTACCAAATCTCATTGAAATTCAAACCTCTTCTTATCAGTGGTTTCTTGATGAGGGTCTTAGAGAGATGTTTCAAGACATATCACCAATTGAGGATTTCACTGGTAACCTCTCTCTTGAGTTCATTGATTATAGTTTAGGTGAGCCTAAATATCCTGTAGAGGAATCAAAAGAACGTGATGTGACTTACTCAGCTCCGCTAAGAGTGAAGGTTCGTTTAATTAACAAAGAAACTGGAGAGGTAAAAGACCAAGATGTCTTCATGGGTGATTTCCCTATTATGACAGATACAGGTACTTTTATCATTAACGGTGCGGAACGCGTTATCGTTTCCCAGCTTGTTCGGTCTCCAAGTGTATATTTCAGTGGTAAAGTAGACAAAAACGGTAAAAAAGGTTTTACCGCAACTGTCATTCCAAACCGTGGCGCATGGTTAGAATACGAAACTGATGCGAAAGATGTTGTTTATGTCCGCATTGATCGCACACGTAAGTTGCCGGTTACGGTTCTTTTGCGTGCTCTCGGCTTCGGCTCCGATCAAGAGATTCTTGATCTCATAGGAGAAAACGAATATCTGCGAAATACGCTTGATAAAGATAACACAGAAAACAGCGACAAAGCGTTGCTGGAAATTTACGAGCGTCTCCGTCCTGGAGAGCCGCCTACAGTAGAAAATGCGAAAAGCTTGCTTGATTCTCGTTTCTTTGATCCGAAACGATACGATCTTGCCAATGTAGGACGCTATAAAATTAATAAAAAACTTCATATTAAGAATCGCCTCTTCAATCAGAGACTTGCTGAAACGCTTGTTGATCCTGAAACAGGAGAAATCCTTGCTGAAAAAGGCCAGATTCTTGATAGAAGAACGCTTGATAAAGTACTGCCATACTTAGAAAACGGAATCGGTTTCCGAAAGCTGTATCCGAATGGCGGCGTTGTTGAAGATGAAGTGACTCTTCAATCAATTAAAATCTTTGCTCCGACTGATCAAGAAGGAGAACAGGTTATCAATGTAATCGGCAATGCTTACATCGAAGAAGAGATTAAAAACATCACGCCTGCTGATATTATTTCTTCAATCAGCTACTTCTTCAACTTGCTGCACGGAGTAGGCGACACAGATGATATCGATCATCTTGGAAACCGCCGTTTACGTTCTGTAGGCGAGCTTCTTCAGAACCAATTCCGTATCGGTTTAAGCCGTATGGAGCGTGTGGTTCGTGAGAGAATGTCAATTCAAGATACGAATACAATTACGCCTCAGCAGCTGATCAATATTCGTCCTGTTATTGCGTCCATTAAAGAGTTCTTTGGAAGCTCACAGCTTTCTCAATTCATGGATCAGACGAACCCGCTTGCTGAATTAACGCACAAGCGTCGTCTGTCAGCATTAGGACCGGGCGGATTGACACGTGAGCGTGCCGGAATGGAAGTGCGTGACGTTCACTACTCCCACTATGGCCGTATGTGTCCGATTGAAACGCCTGAGGGCCCGAACATCGGTTTGATCAACTCACTATCATCTTATGCAAAAGTAAACCGTTTTGGCTTTATTGAAACGCCATATCGCCGCGTTGACCCTGAAACAGGGAAGGTAACGGGCAGAATCGATTACTTAACTGCTGATGAAGAGGATAACTATGTTGTCGCTCAAGCGAATGCTCGTCTTGATGACGAAGGCGCCTTTATTGATGACAGCATCGTAGCTCGTTTCCGCGGGGAGAACACCGTTGTTTCCAGAAATCGTGTAGACTACATGGATGTATCGCCTAAGCAGGTTGTATCTGCTGCGACAGCATGTATCCCGTTCTTAGAAAACGATGACTCCAACCGTGCCCTCATGGGAGCGAACATGCAGCGTCAGGCTGTGCCTTTGATGCAGCCGGAAGCGCCATTTGTTGGAACTGGTATGGAATACGTATCAGGAAAAGACTCTGGTGCCGCTGTTATTTGTAAACACCCTGGTATCGTTGAACGCGTAGAAGCGAAAAACGTTTGGGTTCGCCGTTATGAAGAAGTAGACGGTCAAAAAGTAAAAGGAAACCTGGATAAATACAGCCTGCTGAAATTTGTCCGCTCTAACCAAGGTACGTGCTACAACCAGCGTCCGATCGTAAGTGTCGGCGATGAAGTGGTAAAAGGAGAAATCCTTGCTGACGGTCCTTCTATGGAGCTTGGTGAACTTGCACTTGGCCGTAACGTAATGGTCGGCTTCATGACATGGGATGGCTACAACTATGAGGATGCCATCATCATGAGTGAACGCCTAGTGAAGGATGATGTTTATACATCTATCCACATTGAAGAATACGAATCAGAAGCACGTGATACGAAACTTGGACCTGAAGAAATCACTCGCGATATTCCAAACGTCGGTGAAGATGCGCTTCGCAATCTTGATGACCGCGGAATCATCCGTATTGGGGCAGAAGTAAAAGACGGAGATCTTCTTGTTGGTAAAGTAACGCCTAAAGGCGTAACTGAACTGACTGCAGAAGAACGCCTTCTTCACGCCATCTTTGGCGAGAAAGCCCGCGAGGTTCGTGATACTTCTCTTCGTGTGCCTCATGGCGGCGGCGGAATTATCCATGACGTTAAAGTCTTCAACCGTGAAGACGGAGACGAACTTCCTCCGGGTGTTAACCAGTTAGTACGCGTATATATCGTTCAGAAACGTAAGATTTCTGAAGGGGATAAAATGGCCGGTCGTCACGGTAACAAAGGTGTTATCTCTAAGATTCTTCCTGAAGAGGATATGCCTTACCTTCCTGACGGCACACCAATTGATATCATGCTTAACCCGCTGGGCGTACCATCACGTATGAACATCGGGCAGGTATTGGAACTTCACATGGGTATGGCCGCTCGTTACCTTGGCATTCACATTGCATCTCCTGTATTTGACGGAGCGCGAGAAGAGGATGTCTGGGAAACACTTGAAGAAGCCGGCATGTCTCGTGACGCCAAAACAGTGCTTTACGACGGACGTACTGGAGAGCCGTTTGATAACCGTGTATCTGTCGGTATCATGTACATGATCAAACTGGCTCACATGGTTGACGATAAACTTCACGCACGCTCTACAGGCCCTTACTCACTTGTTACGCAGCAGCCTCTTGGCGGTAAAGCGCAATTTGGCGGACAGCGTTTTGGTGAGATGGAGGTTTGGGCACTTGAAGCTTACGGTGCGGCTTACACTCTTCAAGAAATTCTGACTGTTAAGTCTGATGACGTGGTTGGACGTGTGAAAACATACGAAGCCATCGTTAAAGGCGACAATGTTCCTGAACCAGGTGTTCCGGAATCATTCAAAGTATTAATCAAAGAACTTCAAAGCTTAGGTATGGATGTCAAAATCCTTTCTGGTGATGAAGAAGAAATAGAAATGAGAGATTTAGAAGACGAAGAAGATGCGAAACAAGCTGACGGCCTGGCATTATCAGGTGATGAAGAGCCGGAAGAAACAGCATCTGCAGACGTTGAACGCGATGTAGTAACAAAAGAATAATCTCTAGTTATAAAGGCAAGTGACATCGGTTAATCCGAAGATAAAAAGGGAGGTAGGCCCCTTGCTAGATGTGAACAATTTTGAGTATATGAACATCGGTCTTGCTTCACCAGATAAAATCCGTTCATGGTCTTTTGGTGAAGTGAAAAAGCCTGAAACGATAAACTATCGTACGTTAAAACCTGAAAAGGACGGTCTATTCTGCGAACGCATTTTCGGACCGACTAAGGACTGGGAATGTCATTGCGGGAAGTACAAGCGAGTTCGTTATAAAGGCGTAGTTTGTGACCGCTGCGGAGTCGAAGTAACACGGGCTAAAGTCCGTCGTGAGAGAATGGGGCACATTGAACTGGCTGCCCCAGTTTCCCACATTTGGTATTTCAAAGGTATTCCAAGCCGTATGGGTCTTGTGCTGGATATGTCACCTCGTGCTTTAGAAGAAGTCATTTACTTTGCTTCTTACGTTGTAACTGATCCGGCGAATACACCGCTTGAAAAGAAACAGCTTCTGTCTGAGAAAGAATACCGTGCTTATCTTGATAAATACGGTAATAAATTCCAAGCATCTATGGGTGCTGAAGCAATTCATAAACTTCTTCAAGATATCGATCTTGTCAAAGAAGTTGATATGTTAAAAGAAGAGCTGAAAACTTCACAAGGACAACGCCGTACTCGTGCGATCAAACGTCTTGAAGTTTTAGAAGCCTTCCGTAACTCAGGAAACAAGCCTTCTTGGATGATCCTTGATGTGCTTCCTGTTATTCCTCCGGAGCTTAGACCGATGGTTCAGCTAGATGGCGGACGTTTTGCGACTTCTGATTTGAATGACCTTTATCGTCGTGTCATCAACCGTAACAATCGTTTGAAACGCCTTTTGGACCTTGGTGCGCCTAGCATCATCGTTCAAAACGAAAAGCGTATGCTTCAAGAGGCTGTCGATGCCCTAATTGACAACGGCCGCCGCGGACGCCCTGTAACAGGTCCTGGTAACAGACCGTTAAAATCTCTTTCTCACATGCTGAAAGGGAAGCAAGGCCGTTTCCGTCAAAACCTTCTTGGTAAACGTGTCGATTACTCCGGACGTTCTGTAATCGTTGTTGGTCCTCATTTGAAAATGTACCAATGCGGATTACCGAAGGAAATGGCGCTTGAACTTTTCAAACCTTTCGTTATGAAAGAACTTGTTGAAAAAGGTCTTGCTCACAACATTAAGAGTGCGAAACGCAAAATTGAGCGCGTACAGCCTGAAGTTTGGGATGTACTAGAATCAGTTATTAAGGAGCACCCGGTACTGCTGAACCGTGCCCCTACACTTCACAGATTAGGTATCCAGGCGTTTGAACCAACGCTTGTTGAAGGACGCGCAATCCGTCTTCACCCGCTCGTATGTACAGCTTACAACGCTGACTTTGACGGTGACCAAATGGCGGTTCACGTACCATTATCTGCTGAAGCACAAGCTGAAGCACGCATCTTGATGCTTGCTGCTCAAAACATCTTGAACCCTAAAGATGGTAAACCGGTTGTAACACCGTCTCAGGATATGGTACTGGGTAACTATTACCTGACACTTGAGCGTGCCGGTGCTGTCGGTGAAGGTATGGTCTTCAAGAATACAGACGAAGCGCTTCTTGCTTATCAAAACGGATATGTTCACCTTCATACGAGAGTAGCTGTTGCAGCTAACTCACTTAAGAATGTGACATTTACCGAAGAACAGCGCTCAAAATTGTTAATTACAACTGTCGGTAAGCTTGTCTTCAATGAAATTCTTCCGGAATCATTCCCTTACATGAATGAACCAACGAAGAGCAACATTGAAGAGAAAACACCTGACCGTTTCTTCTTAGAAAAAGGTGCTGACGTTAAAGCTGTTATCGCACAGCAGCCAATCAATGCGCCGTTTAAAAAAGGCATTCTGGGTAAAATCATCGCGGAAATCTTTAAACGATTCCATATTACGGAAACGTCTAAAATGCTTGACCGCATGAAAAACCTAGGTTTCAAATATTCAACAAAAGCTGGTATTACAGTTGGGGTTTCTGACATCGTCGTACTCGATGATAAACAAGAAATTCTTGAAGAAGCGCAAAGCAAAGTTGACAACGTTATGAAGCAGTTCCGCCGCGGTCTTATCACTGAAGAAGAACGCTATGAGAGAGTCATCTCTATCTGGAGTGCTGCAAAAGACGTTATCCAAGGCAAACTGATGAAATCACTTGATGAACTCAACCCGATCTACATGATGAGTGACTCTGGTGCCCGTGGTAACGCGTCTAACTTTACGCAGCTTGCCGGAATGCGCGGCCTGATGGCCAACCCGGCTGGACGTATCATTGAGTTGCCGATCAAATCAAGTTTCCGTGAAGGTCTGACAGTATTGGAGTACTTTATCTCCACACACGGTGCGCGTAAAGGTCTTGCCGATACCGCTCTTAAAACTGCTGACTCAGGTTACCTTACACGCCGTCTCGTTGACGTTGCGCAGGATGTTATCATTCGTGAAACTGATTGCGGAACTGACCGAGGCATTCTTGCTAAGCCACTTAAAGAAGGAACTGAAACAATTGAGCGCTTAGAAGAACGCTTAATCGGACGTTTTGCAAGAAAACAAGTGAAGCACCCTGAAACAGGTGAAGTGCTTGTGAATGAAAACGAACTGATCGATGAAGATAAAGCACTGGAGATTGTCGAAGCCGGCATTGAAGAAGTGTGGATCCGTTCTGCCTTCACATGTAATACGCCTCATGGTGTATGTAAACGATGCTATGGCCGAAATCTTGCAACTGGCTCCGATGTTGAAGTCGGTGAAGCTGTCGGAATCATTGCTGCCCAATCAATCGGTGAGCCTGGTACACAGTTAACAATGCGTACATTCCATACAGGCGGGGTTGCCGGAGACGATATCACACAGGGTCTTCCGCGTATCCAAGAGCTTTTCGAAGCGCGTAATCCGAAAGGTCAGGCAACAATTACAGAAATCGACGGTACAGTCGTTGAGATCAATGAAGTTCGTGACAAGCAACAGGAAATTGTGGTTCAAGGCGCAGTGGAAACACGTTCTTATACGGCACCTTACAACTCCCGCTTGAAAGTAGCGGAAGGAGATAAAATTACTCGAGGCCAAGTACTGACAGAAGGTTCAATCGATCCGAAAGAACTTCTTAAAGTGACTGACCTGACGACTGTTCAAGAGTATCTTCTCCATGAGGTTCAAAAGGTTTACCGTATGCAGGGTGTTGAAATCGGTGATAAACACGTAGAAGTAATGGTTCGCCAGATGCTTCGCAAAGTACGCGTGATTGATGCCGGTGACACTGATGTGCTTCCAGGTACATTGCTTGATATTCACCAATTTACTGAAGCGAACAAAAAGGTATTGCTTGAAGGCAACCGACCAGCTACAGGCCGTCCTGTCTTACTCGGTATTACAAAAGCATCTCTTGAAACTGATTCATTCTTATCTGCTGCTTCCTTCCAGGAAACAACACGTGTCCTTACAGATGCAGCGATCAAAGGTAAGCGTGACGAGCTTCTCGGCTTGAAAGAGAATGTTATCATCGGTAAGCTTGTTCCAGCAGGTACAGGAATGATGAAATACCGTAAAGTAAAACCAGTATCAAATGTTCAGCCGACTGACGATATGGTCCCGGTTGAATAACTGATTTAACTCTGCTGAAAGACTGCAAAAACAGTCTTTCAGCAGATATATTTATGAAAAAGTCACTCTATGAGAAGAACGAATCTAAAAAATGTCATACCTTGTTGACATTCGTCTCCTAGAATGATAATATAACCAAGGTGCTCGAAATAAACCTGTTACTTTGGAGGATATGTTTATGTCTTATGATAAAGTATCACAGGCCAAATCAATTATTATTGGTACGAAGCAAACAGTGAAAGCTCTAAAGCGAGGTTCAGTAAAGGAAGTAGTCGTTGCAAAAGACGCAGATCCGATACTCACGTCAAGTGTTGTTTCACTTGCTGAAGATCAAGGTATCTCTGTCTCAATGGTTGAATCCATGAAAAAGCTCGGCAAAGCCTGCGGAATTGAGGTAGGAGCAGCCGCTGTTGCCATTATTTTATAACGTACTTTTGTTTTTGCGTAAGATTCCATCTTGTGTAAAGACATTGTTTTTTGCCTTTTGATGAACCACCTGGGTATGTGGGTTATAAAACGTAATGAAGGGAGGAAAAATTCATGCCTACAATTAATCAGCTAATTCGCAAAGGACGCGTGAGTAAAGTAGAAAACTCAAAGTCTCCTGCACTTAACAAAGGATACAACAGCTTTAAAAAAGAGCACACTAACGTATCTTCTCCACAAAAACGCGGGGTATGTACTCGTGTTGGTACAATGACACCGAAAAAACCGAACTCAGCACTTCGTAAATATGCTCGTGTTCGTTTGACTAACGGAATCGAGGTTACTGCTTACATTCCTGGTATCGGTCACAACCTGCAAGAGCACAGTGTTGTACTTATCCGCGGCGGACGTGTAAAAGACTTACCAGGGGTACGTTACCACATCGTTCGTGGTGCGCTTGATACTGCTGGAGTTGAAAACCGTGCACAAGGCCGTTCTAAATACGGTACGAAAAAACCTAAAGCAAAATAATATACGAAAATACGCATAATTGATGAAGGGAGGATATTCAGATGCCACGTAAAGGTCCTGTAGCAAAAAGAGATGTTTTACCTGATCCGATTTACAACTCTAAGCTTGTATCTCGTCTAATCAACAAAATGATGATCGATGGTAAAAAAGGTAAGTCTCAAACAATCCTATACAAGTCATTCGATATCATTAAAGAACGTACTGGCAATGATGCAATGGAGGTTTTCGAACAAGCATTGAAAAACATCATGCCTGTACTTGAAGTAAAAGCACGCCGTGTAGGTGGTGCGAACTACCAAGTTCCTGTAGAAGTTCGTCCTGAACGTCGTACGACTCTTGGACTTCGCTGGTTAGTTAACTACGCTCGTCTTCGCGGAGAAAAAACGATGGAAGAGCGTTTAGCTAACGAAATCCTTGACGCAGCTAACAACACTGGTGCTGCTGTTAAGAAACGTGAAGACACTCATAAGATGGCTGAAGCAAACAAAGCATTTGCACACTATCGCTGGTAGGATTTATAGATTAACAAAACACAATTTCCTAATAAGGAAGGAGAAATTACCCAATGGCAAGAGAGTTCTCCTTAGAAAAAACTCGTAATATCGGTATCATGGCTCACATCGATGCCGGTAAAACGACAACTACAGAACGTATCTTGTTCTATACTGGTCGTATCCACAAAATTGGTGAAACTCATGAAGGAGCTTCACAAATGGACTGGATGGAGCAGGAACAAGAACGTGGTATCACAATCACTTCCGCTGCGACAACTGCACAGTGGAAAGGATACCGCGTAAACATCATCGATACTCCAGGACACGTAGACTTCACAGTTGAAGTTGAACGTTCTCTTCGTGTACTTGATGGTGCTGTTGCTGTACTTGACGCGCAATCAGGCGTTGAGCCTCAAACAGAAACTGTTTGGCGTCAGGCAACAACTTATGGAGTACCGCGTATCGTTTTTGTTAACAAAATGGACAAAATCGGTGCAGACTTCCTTTACTCTGTAGGAACTTTAAGAGACCGTCTTCAAGCAAACGCTCATGCAATTCAATTGCCGATCGGTGCTGAAGATAACTTCGAAGGTATCATTGACCTTGTAGAAAACGTTGCGTATTTCTACGAAGATGACCTCGGAACTCGTTCTGATGCAAAAGAAATCCCTGAAGAGTACAAAGAGCAAGCTGAAGAACTTCGCAACAGCCTTATTGAAGCTGTATGTGAGCTTGATGAAGAGCTTATGGATAAGTACCTTGAGGGTGAAGAAATCACAATTGACGAGTTAAAAGCAGGAATTCGTAAAGGTACATTAAATGTTGAATTCTACCCTGTTCTTGTTGGTTCTGCCTTCAAAAACAAAGGTGTTCAACTAGTACTTGATGCTGTTCTTGACTACCTTCCTGCACCAACTGACGTTGCTGCAATCAAAGGTACACGTCCTGATACAAATGAAGAGATTGAGCGTCATTCTTCTGACGAAGAGCCATTCTCTGCATTAGCATTTAAAGTTATGACTGACCCTTACGTTGGTAAGTTGACGTTCTTCCGTGTGTACTCTGGAACACTTGATTCTGGTTCATACGTGAAAAACTCTACTAAAGGCAAACGTGAGCGTGTTGGACGTATTCTTCAAATGCACGCTAACAGCCGTGAAGAAATCTCTACTGTATACGCAGGGGATATCGCAGCTGCTGTAGGTCTAAAAGATACAACTACTGGAGATACTCTATGTGATGAGAAGGATCTTGTTATCCTTGAGTCAATGGAATTCCCAGAACCAGTTATCGACGTTGCTATTGAGCCTAAATCAAAAGCCGACCAAGATAAAATGGGTATCGCTTTAGCGAAACTTGCTGAAGAAGATCCTACATTCCGTACTCAAACAAACCCAGAAACTGGCCAAACGATCATCTCTGGTATGGGTGAACTTCACCTTGATATCATTGTTGACCGTATGAAACGCGAATTTAAAGTAGAAGCCAATGTTGGTGCTCCTCAAGTTGCGTACCGTGAAACATTCCGTACCGGTGCAAAAGTTGAAGGTAAATTCGTACGTCAGTCTGGTGGACGCGGTCAGTTCGGACACGTTTGGATCGAATTCGAACCAAACGAAGAAGGCGCTGGCTTTGAATTTGAAAATGCGATTGTCGGTGGGGTCGTTCCTCGTGAATACATCCCAGCTGTTCAAGCAGGTCTGGAAGATGCACTTGAAAATGGTGTACTAGCAGGCTTCCCGCTTATCGACATTAAAGCTAAACTTTTCGACGGTTCTTACCATGATGTTGACTCAAACGAAATGGCATTTAAAGTTGCTGCTTCTATGGCATTGAAAAATGCAGTTAGCAAATGTAACCCAGTTCTTCTTGAACCAATCATGAAAGTAGAAGTGGTTATTCCAGAAGAATATATGGGAGATATCATGGGTGATATCACTTCACGTCGCGGACGCGTAGAAGGTATGGAAGCACGCGGTAACGCTCAAGTTGTTCGTGCTATGGTTCCTCTTGCTGAAATGTTCGGTTACGCTACTGCACTTCGTTCTAATACGCAAGGTCGCGGTACGTTCACTATGCACATGGATCACTACGAAGAAGTGCCGAAGAGCGTCGCAGAAGAAATTATCAAAAAAAATAAAGGCGAATAATTGATTTTGCCGCTTAACTCAAGTATAACTACTATTGTAAGATGAGGAAGTGAAAGCTTTCTTTCACTTCCTATCACTCTATACATTACTAATTAAAAGCTCTTAAGGAGGATTTTAGAATGGCTAAAGAAAAATTCGACCGTTCCAAATCACATGCCAATATTGGTACAATTGGACACGTTGACCATGGTAAAACAACTTTAACTGCTGCTATCACAACAGTACTTCATAAGAAATCTGGTAAAGGTACAGCTATGGCGTACGATCAAATTGATGGTGCTCCAGAAGAACGCGAGCGCGGTATCACAATCTCTACTGCACACGTTGAGTACGAAACTGAAACTCGTCACTATGCACACGTTGACTGCCCAGGACACGCTGACTATGTTAAAAACATGATCACTGGTGCTGCGCAAATGGACGGAGCTATCCTTGTAGTATCTGCTGCTGATGGCCCAATGCCACAAACTCGTGAGCACATCCTTCTTTCTAAAAACGTTGGTGTACCATACATCGTTGTATTCTTAAACAAATGCGACATGGTAGACGACGAAGAGCTTCTTGAACTAGTTGAAATGGAAGTTCGCGATCTTCTTAGCGAATACGACTTCCCTGGTGATGATGTACCAGTTGTTAAAGGTTCTGCTCTTAAAGCTCTTGAAGGAGACGCTGAGTGGGAAGCTAAAATCTTCGAACTTATGGATGCGGTTGATGAGTACATCCCAACTCCAGAACGCGACACTGAAAAACCATTCATGATGCCAGTTGAGGACGTATTCTCAATCACTGGTCGTGGTACAGTTGCTACTGGCCGTGTAGAACGCGGACAAGTTAAAGTCGGTGACGAAGTTGAAATCATCGGTCTTCAAGAAGAGAACAAGAAAACAACTGTTACAGGTGTTGAAATGTTCCGTAAGCTTCTTGATTACGCTGAAGCTGGTGACAACATTGGTGCCCTTCTTCGCGGTGTATCTCGTGAAGAAATCCAACGTGGTCAAGTACTTGCTAAACCAGGTACAATCACTCCACACAGCAAATTCAAAGCTGAAGTTTACGTTCTTTCTAAAGAAGAGGGTGGACGTCATACTCCATTCTTCTCTAACTACCGTCCTCAGTTCTACTTCCGTACAACTGACGTAACTGGTATCATCCATCTTCCAGAAGGCGTAGAAATGGTTATGCCTGGAGATAACACTGAAATGAACGTTGAACTTATTTCTACAATCGCTATCGAAGAAGGAACTCGTTTCTCTATTCGTGAAGGCGGACGTACTGTTGGTTCAGGCGTTGTTTCTACAATCACTGAGTAATAGTATGGTTTTAAACGAGACCCCTGTGGGTCTCGTTTTTTGTTTGCTTATCTTTTTCTTGTATAATAGGATCTATCATATTCGAGGGGTTAATATTTATGATTCCTGAAAAGAAATCAATCGCAATCATGAAAGAACTAAGCATTGGAAATACAAAGCAAATGCTGATGATTAATGGAGTTGACGTGAAAAATCCATTGCTGCTTTTTTTACATGGCGGGCCGGGAACGCCGCAAATCGGATATGTTAGACATTATCAAAAAGAGCTGGAACAGTATTTTACAGTAGTTCATTGGGATCAGAGAGGATCGGGGCTTTCTTATTCTAAGCGAATTTCGCATCACTCTATGACAATAAATCACTTCATTAAAGATACAATCCAAGTCACTCAATGGCTTTTAGCTCATTTTTCAAAATCAAAACTTTACCTAGCCGGTCATTCTTGGGGGTCAATACTAGCGCTTCATGTTTTGCAGCAGTGTCCTGATTTATTTTACGCGTATTATGGAATCAGCCAGGTTGTTAACCCTCACGATGAAGAATCAACTGCTTATCAACATATTCGTGAAATTTCTGAATCAAAAAAAGCCAGCTTATTATCTTTCCTCACACGTTTCATTGGTGATCCGCCTTGGAAGCAGGATATCCAGCACCTTATCTATCGGTTTTGTGTCGAGCTTAGCAGGGGAGGATTCACTCGTCGTCATCGTCAATCTCTAGCTGTAATATTTCAAATGCTTACTGGCAATGAGTATGGAGTGCGGAACATGCACAGTTTCCTAAATGGATTGCGCTTCAGTAAAAAACATTTAACTGATGAGTTGTACCGGTTTAATGCTTTTACATCAGTTCCTTCTATTAAAGTACCGTGTGTTTTCATTTCAGGGAAACATGACTTAATTGTTCCTGCTGAAATATCGAAACAGTATTATCAAGTGCTTGAGGCACCCGAAAAGCGCTGGTTTCAATTTGAGAACTCAGCTCACACCCCGCATATTGAGGAGCCGGCATTATTCGCGAACACATTAAGTCGACATGTACGACACCATTTATGATAGATCCTTGATAAATAAGAAAAACCCCTGTATAATAAAAAAAGTGTGCAAATCATGCATATTTTAAATAAGTCTTGCAACATGCGCCTATTTTCTGTATAATGGTGTATGTTGGTCTTTGACTGCGATGAAGTGAGAGGTTGCTGACACACCCGGCCGCTTTGCCATGGCAAGGTGTTCAGGTTTTTCTCACGGAGAACTGTCTAACGTGATGTAGGCGAAAAGGAGGGAAAATAATGGCAAAACAAAAAATTCGTATTCGTTTGAAAGCATATGATCATAGAATCCTTGATCAATCTGCAGAGAAGATTGTTGAAACGGCAAAACGTTCTGGTGCCAGCGTATCTGGTCCGATTCCGTTGCCAACTGAAAAATCAGTTTACACAATCCTTCGTGCGGTGCACAAATACAAAGATTCTCGTGAGCAATTTGAAATGCGTACACATAAACGTTTAATCGACATTGTGAACCCAACACCACAAACTGTTGATGCTCTTATGCGATTAGACTTACCATCTGGTGTCGATATCGAAATTAAACTTTAATTCTAAAATATAGAATGATCTTAATAGGAGGTGTGACGAATGACCAAAGGAATCTTAGGAAGAAAAATTGGTATGACGCAAGTATTCGCTGAGAATGGTGATCTTATTCCGGTAACTGTTATCGAGGCTGCTCCAAACGTTGTTCTTCAAAAGAAAACAGCTGAAAACGACGGTTACGAAGCAATCCAGCTTGGTTTTGACGACAAGCGTGAAAAGCTTTCTAACAAACCTGAAAAAGGGCACGTTGCAAAAGCGGAAACTGCTCCTAAGCGCTTCGTTAAAGAATTACGCGGAGTGGAAATGGATGCGTATGAAGTTGGTCAGGAAGTCAAGGTTGAAATTTTCTCTGCTGGAGAAATCGTAGATGTAACAGGAGTATCTAAAGGTAAAGGTTTCCAAGGTGCAATCAAGCGCCACGGACAATCTCGCGGACCTATGTCTCACGGTTCACGCTACCACCGTCGTCCTGGTTCAATGGGACCTGTAGATCCTAACCGTGTATTCAAAGGTAAATTATTACCTGGACGTATGGGCGGAGAGCAAATCACTGTTCAAAACCTTGAAATCGTAAAAGTTGATGCAGAACGCAATCTTCTTTTGATCAAAGGTAACGTACCTGGTGCGAAGAAATCTTTAATCACTGTTAAAAGTGCTGTTAAATCTAAATAATTCTCTTAGGAAAGGAGGAAATTGATTATGCCAAAAGTAGCATTATACAACCAAAACGGTTCTACTGCTGGTGACATCGAATTAAACGCTTCTGTATTTGGTATCGAACCAAATGAGAGTGTTGTATTCGACGCTATTCTTATGCAAAGAGCTTCCTTACGTCAAGGAACTCACAAAGTAAAAAATCGTTCTGAAGTACGCGGCGGAGGTCGTAAACCATGGCGTCAAAAAGGTACTGGACGTGCCCGTCAAGGTTCAATCCGTTCACCGCAATGGCGCGGAGGTGGTGTCGTATTCGGCCCAACACCACGCAGCTATTCTTATAAATTACCTAAAAAAGTTCGCCGCTTGGCAATCAAATCAGTATTGTCTTCTAAAGTGAACGACAACAACATCATCGTTCTTGAAGATCTTACTCTTGATACGGCTAAAACAAAAGAAATGGCAGCTATCCTTAAAGGATTATCTGTTGAGAAAAAAGCTTTAATCGTAACTGCGGATGCAAACGAAGCAGTAGCTTTATCTGCTCGTAACATTCCTGGAGTTACTGTTGTTGAAGCTAACGGAATCAACGTTTTAGACGTTGTCAACCACGAGAAGCTTCTGATTACAAAAGCAGCGGTTGAAAAAGTAGAGGAGGTGCTTGCATAATGAAAGATCCTCGTGATGTTCTAAAGCGCCCCGTCATTACTGAACGTTCTGCCGATTTAATGACTGAAAAAAAATATACTTTTGAAGTTGATGTAAGAGCTAACAAAACAGAAGTGAAAGACGCGGTTGAAAGCATCTTTGGAGTGAAAGTTGACAAAGTCAACATCATGAACTACAAAGGCAAATCAAAACGTGTTGGACGCTACACTGGTATGACTAGCCGTCGCAGAAAAGCGATCGTAAAACTTACTGCAGACAGCAAAGAAATCGAAATTTTTGAAGCTTAATTATCTGTAAAAAGAAGGAGGGAAATTCAAAATGGCGATTAAAAAGTATAAACCGACCTCTAATGGACGTCGTGGTATGACAACTTCAGATTTTGCTGAAATCACGACTGACAAGCCGGAAAAATCCTTGCTTGCTCCCCTTCACAAAAAAGGCGGACGTAACAACCAAGGTAAATTGACTGTACGTCACCAAGGTGGCGGACATAAACGCCAATACCGTGTTATCGACTTCAAACGCGATAAAGATGGTATACCTGGACGCGTTGCTACAGTTGAATACGATCCAAACCGTTCAGCTAACATCGCTCTAATCAACTATGCAGACGGAGAAAAACGTTACATTCTTGCTCCTAAAGGAATTCAAGTAGGTACTGAAATCATGTCAGGTCCTGAAGCTGACATTAAAGTAGGTAATGCACTTCCACTTATCAACATCCCTGTTGGTACAGTTGTGCATAACATTGAATTAAAACCTGGTAAAGGCGGACAGCTTGTACGTTCAGCTGGTACATCTGCTCAGGTTCTTGGTAAAGAAGGTAAATACGTTCTTGTACGTCTTAACTCTGGTGAAGTTCGCATGATCCTTTCTGCTTGCCGTGCTTCTATCGGTCAAGTAGGTAACGAACAGCACGAACTTATCAACATTGGTAAAGCTGGACGTTCTCGCTGGAAAGGCATCCGTCCTACAGTTCGTGGTTCTGTAATGAACCCTAACGATCACCCACACGGTGGTGGTGAAGGACGTGCGCCAATCGGACGTAAATCACCAATGTCTCCATGGGGCAAACCAACTCTTGGATTCAAGACTCGTAAGAAAAAGAACAAATCCGATAAATTTATCGTACGTCGTCGTAAAAATAAATAACGGGGTTGTCTACGGTTCTTTTCGGACCGTAGTGCAATCACGAAGGGAGGTTCCAAAATGGCTCGCAGCTTAAAAAAAGGACCATTTGTCGATGGACACTTGATGACTAAAATCGAGAAATTAAATGAAACAGACAAGAAACAAGTCGTAAAAACTTGGTCTCGTCGTTCTACTATTTTCCCACAGTTTATTGGTCACACAATCGCAGTCTATGACGGACGTAAACACGTGCCTGTATTCATCTCTGAAGATATGGTAGGGCACAAGTTGGGTGAATTCGCTCCAACTCGTACGTACAAAGGTCATGCTAGTGATGACAAAAAAACAAGACGCTAAGAGAGGAGGCTTTTAAATGCAAGCTAAAGCTGTTGCAAGAACAGTCCGTATTGCTCCTCGTAAAGCACGTCTAGTAATGGACCTGATTCGAGGCAAGCAAGTAGGTGAGGCAGTATCAATCTTGAACCTTACACCAAGAGCTGCTTCTCCAATTATCGAGAAAGTATTAAAATCCGCTATTGCAAATGCTGAGCATAACTATGAAATGGACGCTAACAACCTGGTTATTTCTCAAGCATTCGTTGACGAAGGCCCTACGTTAAAAAGATTCCGCCCACGTGCTATGGGACGTGCGAGCCAAATCAACAAACGTACGAGCCACATTACAATCGTTGTATCAGAAAAGAAGGAGGGATAAGTAGTGGGTCAAAAGGTAAATCCAGTCGGTCTTCGTATCGGAGTCATTCGTGATTGGGAATCTAAGTGGTACGCTGGTAAAGATTACGCTGACTTCCTGCACGAAGATTTAAAAATTCGTGAATACATTAGCAAACGCCTTTCTGACGCTTCTGTTTCTAAAGTAGAAATCGAGCGTGCAGCAAACCGCGTTAACATTACGATCCACACAGCTAAGCCTGGTATGGTTATCGGTAAAGGCGGTTCTGAAGTCGAAGCACTTCGCAAAGCCCTTAACAGCCTTACTGGCAAGCGTGTACACATTAACATTCTTGAAATCAAAAGAGCAGATCTTGATGCACAGCTAGTTGCTGACAACATCGCTCGTCAATTAGAAAACCGTGTTTCTTTCCGCCGTGCGCAGAAACAACAAATCCAACGTACTATGCGTGCTGGAGCACAAGGTGTGAAAACAATGGTTTCTGGTCGTCTTGGCGGTGCAGATATCGCTCGTTCTGAATACTACAGTGAAGGAACTGTTCCATTGCACACATTACGTGCGGACATTGACTATGCAACATCTGAAGCTGATACTACTTACGGTAAGCTTGGTGTAAAAGTCTGGATCTATCGTGGAGAGGTTCTTCCTACTAAGAAGAAAACTGAGGAAGGAGGAAAATAATATGTTATTACCAAAACGCGTTAAATATCGCAGAGAGCATCGCGGAAAAATGCGTGGCCGTGCGAAAGGCGGTACTGAAGTACATTTCGGAGAATTCGGTATCCAAGCTCTAGAAGCTTCTTGGATTACTAACCGTCAAATCGAAGCTGCACGTATTGCGATGACTCGTTACATGAAACGTGGCGGTAAAGTTTGGATCAAAATTTTCCCTTCTAAACCTTACACTGCTAAACCACTTGAGGTACGTATGGGATCCGGTAAAGGGGCTCCAGAAGGTTGGGTAGCTGTTGTAAAACCGGGCAAAGTTTTATTTGAAATTTCTGGTGTGTCTGAAGAGGTTGCTCGTGAAGCGCTTCGCCTTGCATCTCACAAATTGCCAATTAAAACGAAGTTCGTAAAACGTGAAGAAATTGGTGGTGAATCAAATGAAAGCTAATGAAATTCGTGACCTTACCACTGCTGAAATTGAACAAAAAGTAAAGTCTCTTAAAGAAGAACTTTTCAATCTTCGCTTTCAATTAGCGACAGGACAACTTGAAAATACTGCTCGCATTCGTGAAGTGCGCAAAGCTATCGCGCGCATGAAAACTGTGATTCGTGAAAGAGAAATTGCTGCTAATAAATAATCACTGAGGGGAGGTCGTGAGCATGAGCGAACGTAACCAACGCAAAGTTTACCAAGGCCGTGTTGTTTCTGACAAAATGGATAAAACCATTACTGTTGTTGTTGAGACATACAAAAAACATACACTTTACGGTAAACGCGTAAAATACTCAAAAAAATTCAAAGCACATGATGAAAATAATCAAGCTAAAATCGGTGACATCGTTAAGATCATGGAAACTCGTCCATTGTCTGCAACTAAGCGTTTCCGTCTAGTTGAAGTTGTCGAAGAAGCTGTTATTATCTAATAAAGTTCGGAATTCTTTTTCCGAAGGGAGGTAACAAATAATGATTCAACAAGAGACTCGTTTAAAAGTAGCTGACAACTCTGGCGCACGTGAAGTACTTACTATTAAAGTTCTTGGTGGTTCTGGACGTAAAACAGCTAACATTGGTGATGTAATTGTTTGCACGGTTAAACAAGCAACACCAGGAGGCGTTGTCAAAAAAGGTGAAGTCGTAAAAGCTGTTATCGTTCGCACTAAAAGCGGAGCGCGCAGAAGTGACGGTTCATACATCAGCTTCGATGAGAATGCATGTGTTATCATCCGTGACGACAAGAGCCCACGCGGAACTCGTATCTTCGGACCAGTTGCTCGTGAATTGCGTGAAAACAACTTTATGAAAATTGTTTCTCTAGCTCCAGAAGTTATCTAATGAAATAAATGCCTTACTCAAGGAGGTGCGATCAGGATGCATGTAAAAAAAGGCGATAAAGTTATGGTTATCTCTGGTAAAGATAAAGGCAAACAAGGAACAATCCTTGCTGCTTTCCCTAAAAAGGACCGCGTTTTAGTTGAAGGTGTTAACATGGTAAAGAAACACTCTAAACCAACTCAAGCTAACCCTCAAGGCGGTATTTCTAATCAAGAGGCGCCAATTCATGTATCAAACGTTATGCCGCTCGATCCTAAAACAGGTGAAGTGACTCGCGTAGGATACAAAGTGGAAGATGGCAAAAAAGTTCGTGTAGCAAAAAAATCTGGGCAAGTTCTAGATAAATAGTATTAAAAGGAAGGGAGGTCTATCTCATGAACCGCCTTAAAGAAAAGTACAATAAAGAAATTGCACCTGCTTTAATGACTAAGTTCAACTATGATTCAGTCATGCAAGTGCCTAAAATTGAAAAAATCGTAATCAACATGGGTGTTGGTGACGCTGTTCAAAACGCCAAAGCAATCGACAGTGCTGTTGAAGAATTAACGTTTATCGCAGGTCAAAAACCTGTCGTTACTCGTGCGAAGAAATCAATTGCTGGATTCCGTCTTCGTGAGGGAATGCCTATCGGTGCGAAAGTAACTCTTCGCGGAGAGCGCATGTATGATTTCCTTGATAAACTTATTTCTGTATCTTTACCGCGTGTACGTGACTTCCGCGGGGTTTCTAAAAAATCTTTCGACGGTCGCGGTAACTACACACTTGGTATCAAAGAACAGTTAATCTTCCCTGAAATTGACTACGATAAAGTAACAAAGGTTCGCGGAATGGACATCGTTATCGTAACAACTGCTAATACTGACGAAGAAGCTCGTGAGCTATTAACTCAAGTAGGTATGCCGTTCCAGAAATAATCAATGAAAGGGAGGCGAAATCGTGGCTAAAAAGTCTATGATTGCGAAACAACAACGTACACCAAAGTTTAAAGTACAAGAGTACACACGCTGTGAACGCTGCGGACGTCCGCATTCAGTCATTCGTAAATTTAAACTTTGCCGTATTTGTTTCCGTGAGCTTGCATATAAAGGACAAATTCCTGGCGTGAAAAAAGCCAGCTGGTAATCCCCAAGAAAGGGAAGGAGGTAATTATATAATGGTTATGACAGATCCAATTGCAGATATGCTAACTCGTATTCGCAATGCAAACATGGTACGTCATGAGAAGCTTGAAATTCCTGCTTCTAAATTGAAAAGAGAAATTGCTGAAATTTTAAAGCGTGAAGGTTTCATTCGTGACGTTGAGTTCGTAGAAGACAGCAAACAAGGTATCATCCGCGTTTTCTTGAAATACGGACAAAACAACGAGCGCGTTATCACTGGTCTTAAAAGAATCAGCAAGCCTGGTTTGCGTGTTTATGCTAAATCTAATGAAGTACCTCGCGTACTTAACGGTCTTGGAATCGCGATTATTTCTACATCACAAGGTGTTTTAACGGACAAAGAAGCCCGTGCAAAACAAGCTGGTGGAGAAGTTCTAGCATACGTTTGGTAAGAAGTTTAACATGAATGGAGGTGTTTGGTATGTCTCGTGTAGGTAAGAAGCTACTTGAGATTCCTTCTGATGTTACAGTAACGTTAAATGATAACAACACTGTAGCTGTGAAAGGACCAAAAGGAGAATTAACTCGTACGTTTCACCCTGATATGGAGATTAAAGTAGAGGACAATGTGCTTACAGTCGCTCGTCCTTCTGATCAAAAAGAGCACCGTGCCCTGCATGGTACGACTCGCAGTCTGCTTGGCAACATGGTTGAAGGTGTATCTAAAGGATTTGAAAGAGGTTTGGAATTAGTCGGTGTCGGTTACCGTGCTTCTAAATCCGGAAATAAACTTGTTTTAAACGTTGGATACTCTCATCCTGTTGAGATCGTTCCTGAAGAAGGCATCGAAATCGAAGTTCCTTCTCAAACAAAAGTAGTTGTAAAAGGTACAGACAAAGAACGTGTAGGAGCTATTGCTGCTAACATCCGCGCTGTACGTTCTCCAGAGCCTTACAAAGGTAAAGGAATCCGCTACGAAGGTGAAGTTGTTCGCCGTAAAGAAGGTAAATCTGCTAAGTAAGATCGCTTAAAGTGAAGAAAGGAGTGACCTAGATGATTACGAAAACTAGCAAAAATGCTGCTCGTCTTAAAAGACACGCTCGTGTTCGCGCTAAACTTTCCGGTACTGCTGAAAGACCGCGCCTGAACGTTTTCCGTTCTAACAAGCACATTTACGCTCAAATCATCGATGATGTAAATGGTGTAACACTTGCTAGTGCATCTACTCTCGATAAAGACTTGAACGTTGAAAGCACTGGAGATACTTCTGCTGCTACTAAAGTTGGAGAATTAGTTGCAAAACGCGCTGCTGAAAAAGGCATTTCTGACGTAGTATTTGACCGTGGCGGATACTTATACCATGGACGTGTAAAAGCTTTGGCTGATGCCGCTCGTGAAGCTGGACTTAAATTTTAATAAAAGAAGGAGGGACACATGATTATGCGTCGTATTGACCCAAGCAAATTAGAGTTAGAAGAACGCTTAGTTACGGTTAACCGCGTAGCGAAAGTTGTTAAAGGTGGTCGTCGTTTCCGCTTCGCAGCTCTAGTCGTTGTCGGTGACAAAAACGGACACGTAGGATTCGGTACTGGTAAAGCACAAGAAGTACCAGAAGCGATCCGCAAAGCTGTTGAAGATGCGAAAAAGAATTTGATTGAAGTACCAATGGTTGGAACTACAATTCCACACGAAATCATCGGACGTTTCGGTGCAGGTAACATCTTGTTAAAACCTGCTTCTGAAGGTACTGGAGTTATCGCTGGAGGCCCTGTACGTGCGGTACTTGAGCTAGCTGGTGTAGCTGATATCCTTTCTAAGTCTTTAGGTTCTAACACACCGATCAACATGATTCGTGCAACACTTCAAGGTTTAAGTGAACTTAAACGTGCTGAAGACGTTGCGAAGCTTCGTGGAAAATCTGTAGAAGAACTGTTAGGATAAGGAGGGAACATTAATGGCTAAATTAGAAATTACCCTCAAACGAAGTGTAATCGGTCGCCCGGAAGACCAACGCGTTACTGTAAGAACACTTGGTTTAAAGAAAACAAACCAAACTGTTGTTCATGAAGACAACGCTGCGATCCGTGGTATGATTAATAAAGTATCTCATTTAGTTTCTGTTAAAGAACAATAAAAATATTTGATCGGATAAGGAGGTGTCCTAATGAAACTTCATGAATTAAAACCTTCAGAAGGTTCACGCAAAACGCGTAATCGCGTAGGTCGTGGTATTGGTTCTGGCAACGGTAAAACAGCTGGTAAAGGTCACAAAGGTCAAAACGCTCGTTCTGGCGGCGGTGTACGCCCTGGATTCGAGGGGGGACAAATGCCTTTATTCCAACGTCTTCCTAAACGCGGTTTCACTAACATCAACCGCAAGGAATACGCTGTAGTCAACCTAGACAAATTGAACGGTTTTGCAGAAGGAACGGAAGTCACTCCTGAACTTCTTCTAGAGACTGGTGTTATTAGCAAACTTAATGCAGGAGTAAAGATTCTTGGCAACGGTAAATTAGAGAAAAAATTAACTGTAAAAGCCAATAAATTCTCTGCTTCTGCGAAAGAAGCTGTTGAAGCTGCTGGCGGTACAGCTGAGGTGATCTAACTTGTTTAAAACAATCTCCAACTTTATGCGTGTGAGTGATATCAGGAATAAAATCATATTCACTTTACTCATGCTTATCGTCTTTCGCATAGGTGCGTTTATTCCTGTGCCTTACGTTAACGCTGAAGCGTTACAGGCGCAGTCTCAAATGGGTGTTTTTGATCTCCTTAATACATTTGGCGGCGGTGCGCTTTACCAATTTTCCATTTTCGCAATGGGAATTACTCCTTATATCACGGCTTCGATCATCATTCAGCTGCTTCAGATGGATGTTGTACCGAAGTTTACCGAGTGGTCTAAGCAAGGTGAAGTTGGCCGCCGTAAATTAGCTCAGTTCACAAGGTACTTTACGATTGTGCTTGGTTTCATCCAAGCATTAGGTATGTCATATGGATTTAACAATCTGGCAAACGGTATGCTGATCGAAAAATCCGGTGTATCGACATATCTTATCATTGCTTTAGTGCTCACTGGCGGAACTGCCTTTTTAATGTGGCTTGGGGAACAAATTACTTCTCATGGAGTAGGCAACGGAATATCGATCATTATCTTCGCGGGGATTGTGTCTAGTATTCCAAAAACAATTGGGCAAATATATGAGACTCAATTTGTCGGCAGCAACGATCAGTTGTTTATTCATATTGTGAAAGTCGCACTTCTTGTGATTGCGATTTTAGCAGTTATTGTTGGAGTTATTTTCATTCAGCAAGCCGTACGGAAAATTGCGATTCAATATGCTAAAGGCACAGGTCGTTCACCTGCTGGCGGAGGTCAGTCTACACACCTTCCATTGAAAGTGAATCCTGCAGGGGTTATTCCGGTAATCTTTGCGGTTGCGTTTTTGATAACGCCGCGGACGATCGCGTCATTCTTTGGAACAAACGATGTGACAAAGTGGATTCAAAACAACTTTGATAATACGCATCCGGTGGGTATGGCGATATATGTTGCGTTGATTATTGCCTTTACGTACTTTTATGCTTTTGTACAGGTAAACCCTGAACAAATGGCTGATAACCTTAAAAAACAGGGTGGCTATATCCCGGGGGTTCGTCCAGGGAAAATGACTCAAGATAGAATTACGAGCATTTTGTATCGACTTACGTTTGTGGGTTCTATATTCTTAGCCGTGATTTCCATTCTTCCTATCTTTTTCATTCAATTCGCTGGATTGCCTCAAAGTGCACAAATTGGCGGAACATCTTTGTTAATTGTTGTCGGGGTAGCCTTGGAGACAATGAAACAACTAGAAAGCCAGTTGGTGAAACGAAACTACCGTGGATTTATGAAAAACTAGAGGAAATGGATTTATCCATTCCCTCTTAATAAAGAGAGGACGGGGGAAATCCGAATGAACTTAGTCTTAATGGGGCTTCCTGGTGCCGGTAAAGGCACACAGGGCGAACGAATTGTTGAGGATTATGGGATTCCTCATATCTCAACAGGAGATATGTTCCGTGCTGCTATGAAAGAAGAAACACCACTCGGACTCGAAGCAAAATCTTATATTGATAAGGGAGAGCTCGTACCTGACGAAGTCACAATCGGAATTGTAAAAGAGAGACTTGGCAAAGATGATTGTGAAAGAGGTTTTCTTCTGGACGGATTTCCGCGAACAGTCGCTCAAGCCGAAGCTCTTGAAGAAATTCTTGAGGAATACGGCAAGCCGATTGATTATGTCATTAACATTGAAGTCGACAAAGATGTTCTGATGGAACGTCTGACTGGACGCAGAATTTGCAGTGTTTGCGGCACAACCTATCATTTAGTCTTTAATCCGCCGAAAACGCCGGGTATTTGTGATAAAGACGGAGGCGAACTCTATCAACGGGCAGATGATAATGAGGAAACAGTCTCTAAACGGCTTGAGGTAAACATGAAGCAAACTCAGCCTTTACTCGATTTCTATTCAGAGAAAGGTTATCTTGCAAACGTGAATGGCCAGCAGGACATTCAAGACGTTTATGCAGATGTGAAGGATCTTCTTGGAGGATTAAAAAAATGATTATCTGTAAAACCCCACGTGAACTTGGTATCATGCGGGAAGCAGGGCGAATCGTGGCTTTAACTCATGAAGAGTTAAAAAAGCACATTAAACCAGGAATCTCGACAAAAGAATTGGATCAAATTGCCGAACGTTTTATTAAGAAGCAGGGTGCAATCCCATCTTTTAAGGGGTATAATGGGTTTCGCGGGAGCATTTGCGTATCAGTTAATGAAGAACTCGTTCACGGCATACCTGGCAGCAGGTTGCTGAAGGACGGTGACATCATCAGTATTGATATCGGTGCTAAATTAAATGGTTATCATGGTGACTCTGCATGGACATATCCGGTAGGAAACATCAGCGATGATGACAAAAAACTTCTGGAAGTGACAGAGGAGTCTTTATATAAAGGCTTGCAGGAAGCAAAACCAGGTGAACGTTTGTCGAATATTTCCCACGCAATACAAACGTATGTCGAAAATGAGCAGTTTTCAGTTGTTAGGGAGTATGTCGGACATGGTGTTGGTCAAGACTTGCATGAGGACCCGCAAATTCCTCATTACGGTCCGCCCAACAAAGGACCACGGCTTAAACCTGGCATGGTTCTCGCTATTGAACCTATGGTGAACGCTGGCAGCCGCTACGTGAAAACATTGGCTGATAACTGGACGGTTGTAACGGTAGATGGGAAAAAGTGTGCTCATTTTGAACATACGATTGCGATTACGGAAACGGGTTTTGATATACTGACGAGAGTCTAGATGATGAAAATAATTCCGAAGACAGATGTTTTTCAAGCTTGATAGGGCAGAAAGCTTGGGTGAACATTGGCAAGACCGAATTCATCTTGCTGCTTGTCGTTGGAATTTTAACCATCATCAATGTACTAACAGCAGACGGAGAAAAGCGTACATTTCATTCTCCTAAGAAAAAGAATATCAATCATTTAACCCTTTATGATTGCGTATCTCCGGAAGTTCAGAACAGTATAAACGAAACAGGGCGTGTGACAAACTTCTTTTGAAATTTGTCAGAAAGCAAGTTACTGATTTGAAGAAGGGAGAACACTTGAATGGCGAAAGACGATGTAATTGAAGTGGAAGGTACTATAGTCGAAACACTGCCAAACGCGATGTTCAAAGTTGAACTTGAAAATGGCCACACTGTTTTGGCTCATGTATCTGGTAAAATCCGCATGCACTTCATTCGCATTTTACCTGGAGACAAAGTTACGGTAGAATTATCTCCATATGACTTAACTCGTGGCAGGATTACGTACCGTTACAAATAAAGCACTCCGGAAACTGAAGGAGGTTGGAAACACATGAAAGTGAGACCATCAGTTAAACCAATCTGCGAAAAATGTAAAGTTATTCGCAGAAAAGGAAAAGTAATGGTGATCTGTGAAAATCCAAAGCATAAACAAAAACAAGGATAATTTATAAGGAGGTGCCCAGAGAATGGCTCGTATTGCTGGTGTAGATATCCCACGTGACAAACGTGTTGTTATTTCTTTAACATACATCTTCGGAATTGGCCGCACAACGGCTCAGCAAGTTTTAAAAGAAGCTGGAGTTTCAGAAGATACTCGTGTGCGCGATCTTACTGAAGAAGAACTTGGTAAAATCCGTGATATTATTGACAAACTGAAAGTAGAAGGTGACCTTCGCCGTGAAGTTTCTCTTAATATCAAACGTCTGATCGAAATCGGAAGCTACCGCGGAATCCGTCATCGCAGAGGATTACCTGTTCGCGGACAAAACTCTAAAAACAACGCGCGTACTCGTAAAGGTCCGCGTCGTACTGTAGCTAACAAGAAAAAATAAGTAAGGGAGGTTCTTAAACAATGGCTGCTGCTCGTAAATCTAACACGCGTAAACGTCGCGTGAAAAAGAATATTGAGTCTGGAATTGCTCATATTCGTTCAACTTTCAATAACACGATCGTTACGATCACTGACACTCATGGTAATGCTATTTCTTGGTCTAGTGCCGGAGCTTTAGGATTCAGAGGTTCTCGTAAATCTACTCCTTTTGCTGCGCAAATGGCTGCAGAAACAGCTGCTAAAGGTTCAATCGAACATGGTCTTAAAACTCTAGAGGTTACTGTTAAAGGACCTGGTTCAGGCCGTGAAGCTGCAATCCGTGCACTTCAAGCTGCTGGACTAGAAGTCACTGCTATCAGAGACGTAACTCCTGTTCCTCATAACGGATGCCGTCCACCAAAACGTCGCCGCGTGTAATTTGTTTGTATAGATTTTGTGTCCCTGTCAATAATGGGTTATGATACAGTTATTTATGAAACGAATGCACCGACTCGTTGCCTGAGCACATACGGGACTAAACAATGGGGAATTTCGGATGGAATCTCATATGATTCTATTCGAGGTTTCGACGTTTTGAAGGAGGGTTTTAAGTAATGATCGAGATTGAAAAACCAAAAATCGAAACGGTTGAAATCAGCGACGATGCCAAATTTGGTAAGTTTGTCGTAGAGCCACTTGAGCGTGGATATGGTACAACTCTGGGTAACTCCTTACGTCGTATCCTCTTATCCTCACTCCCTGGTGCCGCTGTAACATCAATCCAGATAGATGGTGTACTGCACGAATTCTCGACAATTGAAGGCGTTGTGGAAGATGTTACAACGATTATCTTACACATTAAAAAGCTTGCATTGAAAATCTACTCTGATGAAGAGAAGACGCTAGAAATTGATGTACAGGGTGAAGGAACTGTAACGGCAGCTGATATTACACACGATAGTGATGTAGAGATCTTAAATCCTGATCTTCATATCGCGACTCTTGGTGAGAATGCGAGTTTCCGAGTTCGCCTTACTGCTCAAAGAGGACGTGGGTATACGCCTGCTGACGCAAACAAGAGAGACGATCAGCCAATCGGCGTGATTCCGATCGATTCTATCTATACGCCAGTTTCTCGTGTATCTTATCAGGTAGAGAACACTCGTGTAGGCCAAGTTGCAAACTATGATAAACTTACACTTGATGTTTGGACTGATGGAAGCACTGGACCGAAAGAAGCAATTGCGCTTGGTTCAAAGATTTTAACTGAACACCTTAATATATTCGTTGGTTTAACTGACGAAGCTCAACATGCTGAAATCATGGTTGAAAAAGAAGAAGATCAAAAAGAGAAAGTTCTTGAAATGACAATTGAAGAATTGGATCTTTCTGTTCGTTCTTACAACTGCTTAAAGCGTGCGGGTATTAACACGGTTCAAGAGCTTGCGAACAAGACGGAAGAAGATATGATGAAAGTTCGAAATCTAGGACGCAAATCACTTGAAGAAGTGAAAGCGAAACTAGAAGAACTTGGACTCGGACTTCGCAAAGACGATTGACTAGTTTCCCTTGTGAACTAGGATTTTCGTGTGTTTATTATTCAGAAACAGCATTCCAATAAAGGAGGGGACATCACATGTCATACAGAAAACTAGGACGTACGAGTGCACAGCGTAAAGCTATGCTTCGTGATCTTACAACTGATTTGATCATCAACGAAAGAATCGAAACAACTGAAACACGTGCGAAAGAACTTCGCTCTGTAGTTGAAAAAATGATCACGCTTGGCAAACGCGGTGATCTTCACGCTCGCCGTCAAGCTGCTGCATACATCCGCAACGAGGTTGCAAACGAAGAAAATAACCAAGATGCACTTCAAAAATTATTCTCTGACATTGCAACTCGTTACGAGGAGCGCCAAGGTGGATACACACGTATTATGAAGCTTGGTCCTCGCCGTGGTGACGGAGCACCAATGGCAATTATCGAATTGGTTTAATCACATATTTTTGTGTATCTAAAGAAGGGCGGGACAGTTTCTAACTGGATCTATGCCCTTTTTTTAGATACTGCAACTTTTAATAGAGAGAAAAGCAGAGCATTAGCTGAGAGGAGGCCGGTTTTCCATGAATCAAAATCAGTTGATATCGGTAGAGGATATCGTATTTCGATATCGGAAGGACGCAGAAAGACGAGCACTAGACGGCGTCTCCCTGCAGGTGTATGAGGGTGAATGGCTTGCAATCGTAGGTCATAACGGTTCAGGGAAATCAACACTGGCCCGGGCATTGAATGGTTTAATTCTTCCTGAATCAGGCGACATTGAGGTTGCCGGGATTCAATTGACAGAGGAATCTGTTTGGGAAGTGCGTAAGAAGATAGGTATGGTCTTTCAAAATCCGGATAACCAATTTGTCGGAACGACTGTTCGCGATGATGTGGCTTTTGGTTTAGAAAACAATGGTGTACCGCGGGAAGAAATGATTGAGAGAGTAGACTGGGCAGTAAAACAGGTGAATATGCAAGATTTTCTCGATCAAGAGCCGCACCATCTCTCCGGAGGCCAAAAGCAGAGAGTTGCGATTGCGGGGGTTATTGCCGCACGTCCTGATATTATTATCTTAGATGAAGCAACATCCATGCTTGATCCGATCGGGCGAGAAGAAGTGCTTGAAACGGTAAGACATCTAAAAGAGCAGGGCATGGCGACTGTCATATCCATTACACATGATCTGAATGAGGCAGCAAAAGCAGACAGGATCATTGTCATGAATGGCGGTAAAAAATATGCTGAAGGGCCGCCTGAAGAGATTTTTAAATTGAATAAAGAACTTGTTCGAATTGGGCTTGATTTACCCTTCTCATTCCAGCTTAGCCAGCTTTTAAGAGAAAATGGACTGGCTTTGGAAGAAAACCATTTGACTCAGGAAGGGCTGGTGAAAGAGCTGTGGACATTACAATCAAAGATGTAGAGCATCGCTATCAGATGAAGACGCCGTTTGAGCGCCTAGCACTGTATGATATCAATGCATCGATTAAAGAAGGAAGCTACGTAGCCGTTATCGGGCATACAGGCTCTGGCAAGTCCACTCTTCTTCAGCACCTAAATGGTCTCCTGAAGCCGACGAAGGGACAGATATCACTAGGCAGCACTGTCATTCAGGCAGGGAAAAAGAATAAAGATCTGAAAAAACTTCGTAAAAAAGTCGGAATCGTTTTCCAATTTCCTGAGCATCAATTATTCGAAGAAACAGTTCTTAAAGATATTTCATTCGGACCGATGAACTTTGGTGTTAAAAAAGAAGATGCTGAACAAAAAGCGAGAGAGATGCTGCAGCTTGTAGGTTTATCAGAAGAGCTTTTGGACAGGTCACCCTTTGAATTAAGCGGGGGACAAATGCGCAGAGTTGCAATTGCCGGCGTACTTGCAATGGACCCTGAAGTGCTTGTTCTGGATGAACCGACTGCAGGATTGGACCCAAGAGGGCGAAAAGAGATTATGGACATGTTTTATGAGCTTCATCAACGTGGGAACCTGACGACGATCCTTGTGACACACAGCATGGAGGATGCAGCTGCATACGCTGATGAAATGATTGTTATGCATAAAGGAACGATACAAGCATCAGGCAGTCCGCGTGATCTGTTTTTAAAGGGTGAAGAGATGGCCGGCTGGGGGCTGGATCTTCCTGAAACAATAAAATTCCAAAGACACCTTGAAGCTGTACTGGGTGTGAGATTTAATGAGCCTATGCTCACAATCGAAGATGCCGCTGCTGAAATCCGTGCTCTTTTTCAGGGGGAGAAGACTTTATGATGGACAGCATGATTATCGGCAAGTATGTACCGGGGACTTCACTTGTGCACCGGCTTGACCCCAGAACAAAACTGATCACGATCTTTTTATTTGTCTGCATTGTATTCTTAGCCAATAATGTTCAGACATATGCGTTGCTTGGTTTATTTACAATTGGCGTCGTTTCTTTAACAAGAGTTCCTTTCTCTTTTTTAATGAAAGGGCTGAAGCCAATCATCTGGATTGTCCTTTTTACGTTCCTTCTTCACATCCTTATGACACATGAAGGACCGATTATCTTTCAAATAGGTTTTTTCAAAGTCTATGAGGGCGGTCTGGTTCAGGGGATATTCATTTCTCTTAGATTCGTCTATTTGATTTTAATCACAACCTTATTAACGCTTACGACCACACCGATTGAGATTACCGATGGAATGGAACAGCTGCTGAACCCATTGAAAAAATTAAAGCTTCCTGTTCATGAGCTGGCTCTTATGATGTCAATTTCTTTACGGTTTATTCCCACACTGATGGAGGAGACAGATAAGATCATGAAGGCTCAGATGGCGCGAGGCGTTGATTTTACAAGCGGGCCTGTCAAAGATAGAGTGAAGGCTATTGTCCCGCTTCTTGTCCCGCTCTTCGTCAGCGCATTTAAACGCGCCGAAGAGCTTGCGGTGGCAATGGAAGCAAGAGGCTATCAAGGCGGAGAAGGACGTACGAAATATAGAAAGCTTGTATGGACAGGAAAAGACACTTCTGTCATTGTCAGCTTAATTGTATTAGCTGCTTTGTTATTTTTCTTAAGGGCTTAGAGGTGTTGTATGAGACTGAAATGCACGATTTCTTATGACGGACATTTGTTTAACGGTTATCAGGTTCAGCCGGGCAAAAGAACGGTTCAGGATGAACTGGAGAAGGCTTTGGCTGTCCTGCATAAGTCAAAAGACAGAATTCCGGTCGTTTCGTCTGGAAGAACAGACAGCGGGGTTCACGCAGCCGGACAGGTGATTCATTTTGACACTCCGCTGTCTATCCCGGCTGAGAGATGGCCATATGCCTTAAATGCACTGCTTCCGGACGATATCGCAGTCAAACAGGCAGAAATTGCGGATGATGGGTTCCATGCACGATTTAGCGCAGTCAAAAAAGAATATCGCTACTTTGTATACACGGAGAAACACCCGGACGTATTTAAACGGCATTACGCTTACCATTTTTCATATCGCCTTAATGTGCAGGACATGAGAGAAGCGGCAAAGCATCTTATAGGGACACATGATTTTACGAGCTTTTGCGCGGCTAAAACAGAAGTGCAGGACAAGGTAAGAACGATATACGAACTTGATTGGACTGAGACGGCTGACGGCCTGCAAATGCGGATCACAGGCAGCGGTTTCTTATATAATATGGTCAGAATTATTGCGGGTACTTTGCTTGATGCAGGTATTGGAAAAATTTCTCCCGATGAGGTGAAATCCATGCTGGAAGCGAAGGATCGCGAAGCGGCAGGGCGCACAGCGCCGGGGCACGGGCTATATTTATGGAACGTTTACTATGACAACTAAACCAGGTGTATAATATTTTCTTGACAGAGTCTGCATAAAGTTATAAGATATCATATGGTATGTATTTCAACCCCACGATAAGCCCCGGAACTTATTGTGTTGTGAAATAGAACGTAATCGAAGTTTATTGAAAATGACAGATCATTTAGGAGGGAAATTCAATGCGTACAACACCTATGGCTAACGCAAGTACTATTGAACGCAAGTGGTTAGTTGTTGATGCTGCTGGCAAGACTTTAGGTCGTCTTTCTTCAGAAGTTGCAGCTATCCTTCGCGGAAAACACAAACCAACTTACACACCACACGTTGATACTGGAGATCATGTGATCATCATCAACGCTGAAAAAATCGAGTTAACTGGTAAAAAGTTAACTGACAAAATCTACTACCGTCACACTCAACATCCAGGCGGATTAAAATCAAGAACTGCTCTTGAAATGCGTACAAACTACCCTGAGAAAATGCTTGAGCTTGCTATCAAAGGCATGCTTCCAAAAGGTTCTCTAGGTCGTCAAATGTTCAAAAAATTGAACGTATACCGTGGTTCTGAGCATCCACACGAAGCACAAAAACCTGAAGTTTACGAACTTCGCGGTTAATTAAAAAGGAGGTTACCAATTTGGCACAGGTTCAATATTACGGTACTGGCCGTCGTAAAAGCTCTGTAGCGCGTGTGCGTTTAGTTCCAGGAGAAGGCCGTATCGTCGTTAATAATCGTGAAATCAGCGAACATATCCCATCTGCAGCTTTAATCGAAGATATCAAACAACCATTAACTTTGACTGAAACAGCTGGCACTTATGATGTTTTAGTAAACGTACATGGAGGCGGCTTATCTGGTCAAGCTGGAGCAATCCGTCACGGTATCGCTCGTGCTTTGCTTGAAGCAGATCCAGAATACCGTACAACTCTTAAACGTGCAGGTCTTCTGACTCGTGACGCTCGTATGAAAGAACGTAAAAAATACGGTCTTAAAGGCGCTCGTCGTGCACCTCAGTTCTCAAAACGTTAATTTTACGTTTTCAAAAAGCTCTCGACCTTGGGTTGGGAGCTTTTTTCTTTCAATAAAACGTGGCAGCCTCGCATAAAAATAACAACTGAATGGACGCTTGGCGGGGTTAAGCAAATTGTTTGTTTATAAACGGTCTCTTTGTAATAATCATGATAGCTTTCATTCTTATTCAATTGGAACTTCGGTCAATGTTTATTATCGTTATGTGATCAGCCCAGCTTCATCTACCCACTGTATCTCATCCGTTAAAGTTCACTGCTGATTCTTAACCCGGAGAAACAATAGCTCTCATTGCTAATGGCTTTATGTAACGAAGTAAAAGTAAATCTGATGATATAAATCACATATCTCCTTTGTGATTTTTTTGCGTTTTTATGAACTTTTTTCTAAATATGCAAAGGGAAAGCGATATCAATCTAGAAATATTTGTTATACTCTATACATTAAAGTAAGGAGAAGATTCATGAATGCGTTAGTAGCTCATAATAGCAAAGCCTGGGATAAAAAAGTAGAAACAGGCAATGAATGGACTGTTGCTGTTGAACAGCAGGTTATCGAACAAGCAAAAAAAGGCAATTGGGATATAAGGGTAACACCAATGAAAGATGTACCGAAGGATTGGTTTCCGCCTATCAAAGGTCTGAAAGTACTCTGTTTAGCATCAGGCGGCGGCCAGCAGGGTCCAGTTTTGGCAGCCGCAGGCGCGGATGTCACCGTATTAGATAACTCAGAAAAACAGCTGAATCAGGATAAAATGATTGCTGAGCGAGATGGTCTCACGATACACACTGTCAAAGGAAGCATGGACGATTTAAGTGTATTTAATGATGGATCATTTGATGTCATTGTACATCCTGTTGCCAATGTTTTTGTTGAGAATGTCCTCCCGGTATGGAAGGAAGCGCACCGTGTGTTGAAAAGGAACGGCATTCTAATCTCGGGTTTTGTCAATCCTGTTGTATTTCTGTTTGATACAGAATTAGAACAGCAAGGTGTTTTAAAAGTAAAACACTCCATTCCATACGCTGACCCAGAAGATCTTCCGAAACATAAAGTGAAAAAACTGATCGAAAATAATGAGGCTCTGGAATTCGGCCATTCCTTAGAAGACCAAATCAAAGGCCAGATTGATGCTGGTTTTATCGTTACTGGTTTTTATGAAGATAAAGGCGGGTTTGTATTAGACCAATATATCCATACATATTCTGCAACAAGAAGCGTGAAAGTATGAAAAGCAGCGACCTGTTAGAGGGGCTGCTTTTTTCATAACCAATTACAGAACGTTTGTTCCGCACCCTGCGGAAAGCTGATTTTTTATCGATTTTACACCTTCATTTGGGCGAATTTCCAACCGAATTCGGGCATTGTTTCATCATCCAAACCTCAAAATAATCGGTAAAAGGAGAGTGAATTTATATGGCAGAAGTACTGTCTTTTATGGATGTGAAACGCCAAAAGGATTTTGAATTAGAAAAGAACTTGCTCAAAGAACTCTCTCTGAGACAAATTATCCAGTCTGTTAAGGATTGTTTGGAACCATTGTTTCCATTTTTACATGATGAGCGAGATATTATTACCGAAGGCTGTATTGATTTTGCTATAGAAGCCTATTTGTTAGGCGGGCGTTTTGGGATATTCGGCTATTACGGAGAATCCATGCAGAGTATCAGTGCACGCTCTGCAAGAGAAGAAGAAGAGCTTCGTATGGAGTTTTTTGATTATCTCTATAATTGGATACACGAGCAATACGCAACATTTGATAAAAACACGGTTTATGAAGCGGCACGCAAGTTCATTAAAGATTGGTGGACAGCGGGGTTTGTTCAAAGAGAAAAACAGTGTAAGCTTCGCATGCGGTAATCATATTTCCCGGCCCTGTCCCATAGTTATGTAATAACGGACAAGCGGGAGGGGAAGGGATGAGGAAAAAGCTTAAATGGCTCAGTTTTTTGCTAGGCTTCATCGTATTACTATTTCTGTTCAAATATCAGTTCAGCAATAACGACTCTTGGAAGCCGTGGAGCCTGCCCTTGAGCGGTAAAATCATTTATCTAGATCCAGGTCATGGCGGGCCTGACGGCGGAGCAGTCGGCGGAAAGCTGTTAGAGAAGGATGTTACGCTGGAAGTGGCCTTTAGAGTCAGGGATTATCTTCAAGAACAAGGAGCGCTTGTTATCATGACCAGAGAAAGTGATACTGATCTCGCTCCAGAAGGAACAAAAGGCTATAGTCGACGAAAAGCTGAGGATCTAAGACAACGAGTCAAATTAATAAACCATTCAGAGGCGGAGCTCTATATCAGCATTCATCTTAATGCGATTCCGTCACAAAAATGGAGCGGAGCCCAAAGCTTTTATTACGGGAAATATGCGGAAAATGAGAAAGTCGCAAAATACATCCAGGATGAGCTGAGAAGAAATCTGGAAAACACAACCCGGAAAGCAAAGCGGATTCATGGTATCTACTTAATGCAAAACGTCACCAAACCGGGGGCGCTTATAGAAGTCGGATTTTTATCCAATCCAAACGAAGCAACGTTGCTCGGTAAACCGAAATATCAAGACAAGGTGGCATCTTCCATATATAAAGGCATTTTGCGATATTTCACAGAAAAAGGAGACCCTCCGGAGTAATGGAGGGTTTTCTTGTGGTTCTAAGCATAAGACACCCGCCATTTATGTATGATATAATAATAATTGTAAACGAATACACAAAAGGGTGAGGTTCGATGATAAGAGAAGATGAAGTAAGAAAACTAGTCGGAGAAATGCGCGAACCTTTTCTTCAAAGACCTCTGGGAGAATTGGATGCCGTTAAGGAAATTAAAATAAAGCCTGAAAAACGGCATATCAGTGTAAAAGTCGCTCTTGCAAAAACAGGAACAGCAGAACAAATGCAGATTCAGCAAGAGATCGTAAACGTATTAAAAGGGGCAGGAGCTGAGACGGTCGGCCTTCGATTTGAAGAGCTGCCTGAAGAAACGGTTGCTAAATTCCGGGCGCCGTCAGCTGAGAAAAAAACATTATTAAATATGGATAACCCGCCAGTCTTTCTTGCTGTAGCAAGTGGAAAAGGCGGCGTAGGCAAGTCAACTGTGTCAGTAAACCTAGCTATTTCTCTGGCTCGTCTAGGGAAAAAGGTTGGTTTAATTGATGCGGATATTTATGGGTTCAGTGTGCCGGACATGATGGGTATCACTGTGCGTCCAACAATTGAAGGAGAGAAACTTCTTCCTGTTGAACGCTTTGGAGTAAAGGTCATGTCAATGGGCTTTTTCGTAGAAGAAAATGCCCCGGTCGTATGGAGAGGGCCGATGCTCGGCAAAATGCTGAATAACTTTTTCCATGAAGTAGAGTGGGGAGAAGTAGACTATATCGTTCTTGATCTTCCGCCTGGTACAGGGGACGTTGCTCTCGATGTACATACAATGCTTCCGAGCTGCAAAGAAATTATCGTATCTACGCCACATCCGACAGCTGCTTTTGTCGCGGCCAGAGCGGGCTCTATGGCGATTAAAACCGATCATGAGGTCGTGGGTGTCATAGAGAACATGGCTTATTATGAAAGTGCAAAGACAGGGGAAAGAGAATATGTGTTTGGAAAAGGCGGAGGAGATAAACTGGCTGAGGAACTAAACGTGCCTTTGCTCGGCAGAATCCCATTGAAACAGCCCGATTGGGATAAGGACCAATTTGCTCCGTCTGTTTATGACGAAAATCATCCAATCGGAGAAATATATCAGGACATCGCAAAAAAAATAGATGCAAAAATGTCAGTGCAGGTATAAAAGGTGAACCGGGATTCCAGATCCCGGCTTTCCCTTTATTCACTTTCTTTTGCTGTGTCTTTTGCTGCTTTTTTCAGCTCATCTTCGAACTGCTTTTTGTAAAGCGGACTAGAAAGTGTTTCGTTAATAACCTCTTCTAAATAACTGCGGAATTCTTGGCTTTTTGCCAGCTGGCTGTACTTTTTATCCATGCCGGGATCCTGCATAACGCTCATCAGCATCTTCTGGTAATCTGGATCCTTCATCAGCTTTTTAATCACTTTTTCATGCTCTGTCTGAAGAGTTTTGGCAAAGCCCTCAGCAAAATCAGTGTCTTCAAAGATGTTTTTCCAAAATTCTTCACCTTTTTTAGATGTGAGTGTTTTTTCTATTGTTCCTTTAATTGCATCTTGGTCAATCACCAGCGCTTCATTCATGGCATCATCATTTAATAATTCCTTAATAGCTTTCTTTCCATCATCAGTTTTTAATATATCAACAACCATTTTTTTGGTCTGATCATAGTCCATATCCGCTGCTTGGTCTTTTGGAGCGCAAGCTGTTACAGATAATAACAAAAAACAGCTCATCAATAGCGTTTTGGCTTTTGACATGCTTAAGCTCCTTTCACATACTTGTCTTACCTTTAATATGATTCATCTGTTTGGAATTATACATAACAAAATATCGCTGTTCGCGATTTTTGAGGGGATGAATAAAGAAATGAAAAGCCGTGGTTTAGTTCGTTTTTTCTTTTCTATTTTAGCTGTCGGGGCGCTTATCACGAGTATTGTGGGTTTTGCTTTAAAGTGGGGAGAATATAGAGGGCTGTTTCTAACATTTGAAGCGGGACAGATTTTCTCTGTTTTATTTTGGTTTATCGGTGTAGGCATGATTTTCAGTGTGATCAGCCAAATGGGTTTTTTCGTGTTTTTAACAGTTCATCGGTTTGCGCTTGAGATATTAAGGTCCTCCTCTTTGTGGAATTTGCTGCAGTTGTTTTTCATCCTGTTTGTTGCTTTTGATTTAATGTACGTGCGTTTTTTATTTTTTGGAGAGAGCGGAGAATCGCTGGCTGGCTATGCGTGGTTACCGGTGTTTTTATTGATCTTTGGAGTGATTACAGCTTATATAAAGCAAAAGCAGTCCTCTAAGAAAACATTTGTGTCATCGTTATTTTTGATGGTTGTGATTACCGCATTAGAATGGTTCCCTGCATTAAGAGTAAATGATGAGGACTGGCTTTATTTAATGCTTTTTCCGTTAATGGCATGTAATGCCTTCCAATTGCTGATGCTGCCGAAGTTTGCAGCAAAGTAATTACTTTACCTCTGCGGATTTGGCATCAGAATTTGCGATGAGATCACCCACGGTTACATTTTTTAATCCTTTTTCTTTCAGCTGATGGATGATATCAGGCAATGCTTCTTCTGTTTGTTTTGCCGAATCTGAGGCATGTAAAAGAATAATGTCTCCACCGGAAACTTGCTTGGTCACATTGTCGATGATTTTTTCAACTCCGGGATTTGTCCAGTCTTGAGAGTTCACACTGTAATGAACGACTGTATAATTGTATTGCTTTGCGACCTTTAGAACATTCTTATTGAATTGGCCGGTAGGGGGTCTTAATAGCTGTATGTCTTTGACCCCTAACTTTTCAAAGGCTGTTTGCGCACGGTTTATGTCCTTTTTTATTTCGCTGCTCTCTAAATTGGCATAGTTTTTATAAGCGTAGCCCATGCTCCCAATTTGATGTCCATCCTTTACGATACGTGCCACTGTGTCGGGATGGCGTTCTGCCCAAGAAGCGGATAGGAAAAACGTTGCGTTTTTAATCCCGTTTGCTTTCAGAGTATTAAGTATCGGTTCTGCTCTCTCATCACCCCAGCTGATATCGAAAGTAAGTGAAATATCTTTAGAGTCTGTTTCTCCTTTATAAATGGCTTTAGGTCCGGTGTCAGTTGAAAACACGGGAAGCGGGACAGCTCTTTGGATATAAAAAAAGCTGGCAGCTGCAAATGCGGCGATAAGTATAATAATTAATTGTTTTACCCGTTTAATGTGCCACACATAGAAGTGATTCACTGATGATGCCTCCTTATCTTGTCCATCATTCTTGTTTTACATCTTATGAGCATGGACAATTGAATATAACCGATAAAATGTCTCTTCACATACAGCCTAAATTGGGTATTGACCTTTTGATAATATCCGTGATATATTATTATTCGTCGCTGATAAACAGCTGACATCAACTAAAAGCTTCATTAAATACTTTGAAAAAAGTTGTTGACTTAAAAGAAGCTAAATGTTATAGTAATAAAGCTGCTTCGTTAAGCGGCAGTAATGATCTTTGAAAACTAAACAAGACAAAACGTACCTGTTAATTCATTTTTATAAATCGCACAGCGATGTGCGTAGTCAGTCAAACTACTTTATCGGAGAGTTTGATCCTGGCTCAGGACGAACGCTGGCGGCGTGCCTAATACATGCAAGTCGAGCGGACAGATGGGAGCTTGCTCCCTGATGTTAGCGGCGGACGGGTGAGTAACACGTGGGTAACCTGCCTGTAAGACTGGGATAACTCCGGGAAACCGGGGCTAATACCGGATGGTTGTTTGAACCGCATGGTTCAAACATAAAAGGTGGCTTCGGCTACCACTTACAGATGGACCCGCGGCGCATTAGCTAGTTGGTGAGGTAACGGCTCACCAAGGCGACGATGCGTAGCCGACCTGAGAGGGTGATCGGCCACACTGGGACTGAGACACGGCCCAGACTCCTACGGGAGGCAGCAGTAGGGAATCTTCCGCAATGGACGAAAGTCTGACGGAGCAACGCCGCGTGAGTGATGAAGGTTTTCGGATCGTAAAGCTCTGTTGTTAGGGAAGAACAAGTACCGTTCGAATAGGGCGGTACCTTGACGGTACCTAACCAGAAAGCCACGGCTAACTACGTGCCAGCAGCCGCGGTAATACGTAGGTGGCAAGCGTTGTCCGGAATTATTGGGCGTAAAGGGCTCGCAGGCGGTTTCTTAAGTCTGATGTGAAAGCCCCCGGCTCAACCGGGGAGGGTCATTGGAAACTGGGGAACTTGAGTGCAGAAGAGGAGAGTGGAATTCCACGTGTAGCGGTGAAATGCGTAGAGATGTGGAGGAACACCAGTGGCGAAGGCGACTCTCTGGTCTGTAACTGACGCTGAGGAGCGAAAGCGTGGGGAGCGAACAGGATTAGATACCCTGGTAGTCCACGCCGTAAACGATGAGTGCTAAGTGTTAGGGGGTTTCCGCCCCTTAGTGCTGCAGCTAACGCATTAAGCACTCCGCCTGGGGAGTACGGTCGCAAGACTGAAACTCAAAGGAATTGACGGGGGCCCGCACAAGCGGTGGAGCATGTGGTTTAATTCGAAGCAACGCGAAGAACCTTACCAGGTCTTGACATCCTCTGACAATCCTAGAGATAGGACGTCCCCTTCGGGGGCAGAGTGACAGGTGGTGCATGGTTGTCGTCAGCTCGTGTCGTGAGATGTTGGGTTAAGTCCCGCAACGAGCGCAACCCTTGATCTTAGTTGCCAGCATTCAGTTGGGCACTCTAAGGTGACTGCCGGTGACAAACCGGAGGAAGGTGGGGATGACGTCAAATCATCATGCCCCTTATGACCTGGGCTACACACGTGCTACAATGGACAGAACAAAGGGCAGCGAAACCGCGAGGTTAAGCCAATCCCACAAATCTGTTCTCAGTTCGGATCGCAGTCTGCAACTCGACTGCGTGAAGCTGGAATCGCTAGTAATCGCGGATCAGCATGCCGCGGTGAATACGTTCCCGGGCCTTGTACACACCGCCCGTCACACCACGAGAGTTTGTAACACCCGAAGTCGGTGAGGTAACCTTTTAGGAGCCAGCCGCCGAAGGTGGGACAGATGATTGGGGTGAAGTCGTAACAAGGTAGCCGTATCGGAAGGTGCGGCTGGATCACCTCCTTTCTAAGGATATTATACGGAATATAAGACCTTGGGTCTTATAAACAGAACGTTCCCTGTCTTGTTTAGTTTTGAAGGATCATTCCTTCGAAACGTGTTCTTTGAAAACTAGATAACAGTAGACATCACATTCAATTAGTAACACAAGATATCACATAGTGATTCTTTTTAACGGTTAAGTTAGAAAGGGCGCACGGTGGATGCCTTGGCACTAGGAGCCGATGAAGGACGGGACGAACACCGATATGCTTCGGGGAGCTGTAAGCAAGCTTTGATCCGGAGATTTCCGAATGGGGAAACCCACCACTCGTAATGGAGTGGTATCCATATCTGAATTCATAGGATATGAGAAGGCAGACCCGGGGAACTGAAACATCTAAGTACCCGGAGGAAGAGAAAGCAAATGCGATTCCCTGAGTAGCGGCGAGCGAAACGGGATCAGCCCAAACCAAGAGGCTTGCCTCTTGGGGTTGTAGGACACTCTGTACGGAGTTACAAAAGAACGAGGTAGATGAAGAGGTCTGGAAAGGCCCGCCATAGGAGGTAACAGCCCTGTAGTCAAAACTTCGTTCTCTCCTGAGTGGATCCTGAGTACGGCGGAACAC
>NZ_CP150253.1:165000-3117500 GCF_037975435.1 Bacillus sp. FSL P4-0290
TGAATGATGTCACACCTGTTATCTAGTTTTGAGAGAACACTCTCAATTTGTTTGGTGGCGATAGCGAAGAGGTCACACCCGTTCCCATACCGAACACGGAAGTTAAGCTCTTCAGCGCCGATGGTAGTCGGGGGGTTCCCCCTGTGAGAGTAGGACGCCGCCAAGCAGATTTATTAATTCTACCATGTTTGTTTATGAAGCTTTATATTATTCCGCAGTAGCTCAGTGGTAGAGCTATCGGCTGTTAACCGATCGGTCGTAGGTTCGAATCCTACCTGCGGAGCCATTGCTTCCATAGCTCAGCAGGTAGAGCACTTCCATGGTAAGGAAGAGGTCAGCGGTTCGAGCCCGCTTGGAAGCTTTATTAAATGTATTATTACCAAGGTTTCTCATAAGGAGAAAGCTTTTTTTATTGCGATATGCGGAAGTAGTTCAGTGGTAGAACACCACCTTGCCAAGGTGGGGGTCGCGGGTTCGAATCCCGTCTTCCGCTCCATTTATCCCAACGGGATATTGTAAATTGAATTGCGCCCGTAGCTCAATTGGATAGAGCGTTTGACTACGGATCAAAAGGTTAGGGGTTCGACTCCTCTCGGGCGCGCCATATCTTTTAATAGAATAGATAGGGAATCGGGAAGTAGCTCAGCTTGGTAGAGCACATGGTTTGGGACCATGGGGTCGCAGGTTCGAATCCTGTCTTCCCGACCATTTTTTATGGGGCCTTAGCTCAGCTGGGAGAGCGCCTGCTTTGCACGCAGGAGGTCAGCGGTTCGAGCCCGCTAGGCTCCACCAAAAGTTTTTAAAAAGTTGTTGACTTTGAAGAATTGACGTTGTATACTAATAAAGTTGCTTTAACAAAGCAAACAAACAAAATGATCTTTGAAAACTAAACAAGACAAAACGTACCTGTTAATTCAGTTTTTAAAAAATCGCACAGCGATGTGCGTAGTCAGTCAAACTACTTTATCGGAGAGTTTGATCCTGGCTCAGGACGAACGCTGGCGGCGTGCCTAATACATGCAAGTCGAGCGGACAGATGGGAGCTTGCTCCCTGATGTTAGCGGCGGACGGGTGAGTAACACGTGGGTAACCTGCCTGTAAGACTGGGATAACTCCGGGAAACCGGGGCTAATACCGGATGGTTGTTTGAACCGCATGGTTCAAACATAAAAGGTGGCTTCGGCTACCACTTACAGATGGACCCGCGGCGCATTAGCTAGTTGGTGAGGTAACGGCTCACCAAGGCGACGATGCGTAGCCGACCTGAGAGGGTGATCGGCCACACTGGGACTGAGACACGGCCCAGACTCCTACGGGAGGCAGCAGTAGGGAATCTTCCGCAATGGACGAAAGTCTGACGGAGCAACGCCGCGTGAGTGATGAAGGTTTTCGGATCGTAAAGCTCTGTTGTTAGGGAAGAACAAGTACCGTTCGAATAGGGCGGTACCTTGACGGTACCTAACCAGAAAGCCACGGCTAACTACGTGCCAGCAGCCGCGGTAATACGTAGGTGGCAAGCGTTGTCCGGAATTATTGGGCGTAAAGGGCTCGCAGGCGGTTTCTTAAGTCTGATGTGAAAGCCCCCGGCTCAACCGGGGAGGGTCATTGGAAACTGGGGAACTTGAGTGCAGAAGAGGAGAGTGGAATTCCACGTGTAGCGGTGAAATGCGTAGAGATGTGGAGGAACACCAGTGGCGAAGGCGACTCTCTGGTCTGTAACTGACGCTGAGGAGCGAAAGCGTGGGGAGCGAACAGGATTAGATACCCTGGTAGTCCACGCCGTAAACGATGAGTGCTAAGTGTTAGGGGGTTTCCGCCCCTTAGTGCTGCAGCTAACGCATTAAGCACTCCGCCTGGGGAGTACGGTCGCAAGACTGAAACTCAAAGGAATTGACGGGGGCCCGCACAAGCGGTGGAGCATGTGGTTTAATTCGAAGCAACGCGAAGAACCTTACCAGGTCTTGACATCCTCTGACAATCCTAGAGATAGGACGTCCCCTTCGGGGGCAGAGTGACAGGTGGTGCATGGTTGTCGTCAGCTCGTGTCGTGAGATGTTGGGTTAAGTCCCGCAACGAGCGCAACCCTTGATCTTAGTTGCCAGCATTCAGTTGGGCACTCTAAGGTGACTGCCGGTGACAAACCGGAGGAAGGTGGGGATGACGTCAAATCATCATGCCCCTTATGACCTGGGCTACACACGTGCTACAATGGACAGAACAAAGGGCAGCGAAACCGCGAGGTTAAGCCAATCCCACAAATCTGTTCTCAGTTCGGATCGCAGTCTGCAACTCGACTGCGTGAAGCTGGAATCGCTAGTAATCGCGGATCAGCATGCCGCGGTGAATACGTTCCCGGGCCTTGTACACACCGCCCGTCACACCACGAGAGTTTGTAACACCCGAAGTCGGTGAGGTAACCTTTTAGGAGCCAGCCGCCGAAGGTGGGACAGATGATTGGGGTGAAGTCGTAACAAGGTAGCCGTATCGGAAGGTGCGGCTGGATCACCTCCTTTCTAAGGATATTATACGGAATATAAGACCTTGGGTCTTATAAACAGAACGTTCCCTGTCTTGTTTAGTTTTGAAGGATCATTCCTTCGAAACGTGTTCTTTGAAAACTAGATAACAGTAGACATCACATTCAATTAGTAACACAAGATATCACATAGTGATTCTTTTTAACGGTTAAGTTAGAAAGGGCGCACGGTGGATGCCTTGGCACTAGGAGCCGATGAAGGACGGGACGAACACCGATATGCTTCGGGGAGCTGTAAGCAAGCTTTGATCCGGAGATTTCCGAATGGGGAAACCCACCACTCGTAATGGAGTGGTATCCATATCTGAATTCATAGGATATGAGAAGGCAGACCCGGGGAACTGAAACATCTAAGTACCCGGAGGAAGAGAAAGCAAATGCGATTCCCTGAGTAGCGGCGAGCGAAACGGGATCAGCCCAAACCAAGAGGCTTGCCTCTTGGGGTTGTAGGACACTCTGTACGGAGTTACAAAAGAACGAGGTAGATGAAGAGGTCTGGAAAGGCCCGCCATAGGAGGTAACAGCCCTGTAGTCAAAACTTCGTTCTCTCCTGAGTGGATCCTGAGTACGGCGGAACACGTGAAATTCCGTCGGAATCCGGGAGGACCATCTCCCAAGGCTAAATACTCCCTAGTGACCGATAGTGAACCAGTACCGTGAGGGAAAGGTGAAAAGCACCCCGGAAGGGGAGTGAAAGAGATCCTGAAACCGTGTGCCTACAAGTAGTCAGAGCCCGTTAACGGGTGATGGCGTGCCTTTTGTAGAATGAACCGGCGAGTTACGATCCCGTGCAAGGTTAAGCAGAAGATGCGGAGCCGCAGCGAAAGCGAGTCTGAATAGGGCGCATGAGTACGTGGTCGTAGACCCGAAACCAGGTGATCTACCCATGTCCAGGGTGAAGTTCAGGTAACACTGAATGGAGGCCCGAACCCACGCACGTTGAAAAGTGCGGGGATGAGGTGTGGGTAGGGGTGAAATGCCAATCGAACCTGGAGATAGCTGGTTCTCTCCGAAATAGCTTTAGGGCTAGCCTCAAGGTAAGAGTCTTGGAGGTAGAGCACTGATTGGACTAGGGGCCCCTACCGGGTTACCGAATTCAGTCAAACTCCGAATGCCAATGACTTATCCTTGGGAGTCAGACTGCGAGTGATAAGATCCGTAGTCGAAAGGGAAACAGCCCAGACCGCCAGCTAAGGTCCCAAAGTATACGTTAAGTGGAAAAGGATGTGGAGTTGCTTAGACAACCAGGATGTTGGCTTAGAAGCAGCCACCATTTAAAGAGTGCGTAATAGCTCACTGGTCGAGTGACTCTGCGCCGAAAATGTACCGGGGCTAAACGTATCACCGAAGCTGCGGACTGTTCTTCGAACAGTGGTAGGAGAGCGTTCTAAGGGCTGTGAAGCCAGACCGGAAGGACTGGTGGAGCGCTTAGAAGTGAGAATGCCGGTATGAGTAGCGAAAGAGGGGTGAGAATCCCCTCCACCGAATGCCTAAGGTTTCCTGAGGAAGGCTCGTCCGCTCAGGGTTAGTCGGGACCTAAGCCGAGGCCGAAAGGCGTAGGCGATGGACAACAGGTTGATATTCCTGTACCACCTCCTCACCATTTGAGCAATGGGGGGACGCAGGAGGATAGGGTAAGCGCGGTATTGGATATCCGCGTCCAAGCAGTTAGGCTGGGAAATAGGCAAATCCGTTTCCCATAAGGCTGAGCTGTGATGGCGAGCGAAATATAGTAGCGAAGTTCCTGATTCCACACTGCCAAGAAAAGCCTCTAGCGAGGTGAGAGGTGCCCGTACCGCAAACCGACACAGGTAGGCGAGGAGAGAATCCTAAGGTGATCGAGAGAACTCTCGTTAAGGAACTCGGCAAAATGACCCCGTAACTTCGGGAGAAGGGGTGCTCTGTTAGGGTGCAAGCCCGAGAGAGCCGCAGTGAATAGGCCCAGGCGACTGTTTAGCAAAAACACAGGTCTCTGCGAAGCCGTAAGGCGAAGTATAGGGGCTGACGCCTGCCCGGTGCTGGAAGGTTAAGAGGAGCGCTTAGCGTAAGCGAAGGTGCGAATTGAAGCCCCAGTAAACGGCGGCCGTAACTATAACGGTCCTAAGGTAGCGAAATTCCTTGTCGGGTAAGTTCCGACCCGCACGAAAGGCGCAACGATCTGGGCACTGTCTCAACGAGAGACTCGGTGAAATTATAGTACCTGTGAAGATGCAGGTTACCCGCGACAGGACGGAAAGACCCCGTGGAGCTTTACTGCAGCCTGATATTGAATGTTGGTACAGCTTGTACAGGATAGGTAGGAGCCTTGGAAACCGGAGCGCCAGCTTCGGTGGAGGCATCGGTGGGATACTACCCTGGCTGTATTGACCTTCTAACCCGCCGCCCTTATCGGGCGGGGAGACAGTGTCAGGTGGGCAGTTTGACTGGGGCGGTCGCCTCCTAAAAGGTAACGGAGGCGCCCAAAGGTTCCCTCAGAATGGTTGGAAATCATTCGCAGAGTGTAAAGGCACAAGGGAGCTTGACTGCGAGACCTACAAGTCGAGCAGGGACGAAAGTCGGGCTTAGTGATCCGGTGGTTCCGCATGGAAGGGCCATCGCTCAACGGATAAAAGCTACCCCGGGGATAACAGGCTTATCTCCCCCAAGAGTCCACATCGACGGGGAGGTTTGGCACCTCGATGTCGGCTCATCGCATCCTGGGGCTGTAGTCGGTCCCAAGGGTTGGGCTGTTCGCCCATTAAAGCGGTACGCGAGCTGGGTTCAGAACGTCGTGAGACAGTTCGGTCCCTATCCGTCGCGGGCGCAGGAAATTTGAGAGGAGCTGTCCTTAGTACGAGAGGACCGGGATGGACGCACCGCTGGTGTACCAGTTGTTCTGCCAAGGGCATCGCTGGGTAGCTATGTGCGGACGGGATAAGTGCTGAAAGCATCTAAGCATGAAGCCCCCCTCAAGATGAGATTTCCCATTCCGCAAGGAAGTAAGATCCCTGAAAGATGATCAGGTTGATAGGTCTGAGGTGGAAGTGTGGCGACACATGGAGCTGACAGATACTAATCGATCGAGGACTTAACCACATTTTGAATGATGTCACACCTGTTATCTAGTTTTGAGAGAACACTCTCAATTTGTTTGGTGGCGATAGCGAAGAGGTCACACCCGTTCCCATACCGAACACGGAAGTTAAGCTCTTCAGCGCCGATGGTAGTCGGGGGTTCCCCCTGTGAGAGTAGGACGCCGCCAAGCAATTGCACGTTAGTGTAATTTTTTAAAAAAGTTGTTGACTTTGAAGAATTGACGTTGTATACTAATAAAGTTGCTTTAACAAAGCAAACAAACAAAATGATCTTTGAAAACTAAACAAGACAAAACGTACCTGTTAATTCAGTTTTTAAAAAATCGCACAGCGATGTGCGTAGTCAGTCAAACTACTTTATCGGAGAGTTTGATCCTGGCTCAGGACGAACGCTGGCGGCGTGCCTAATACATGCAAGTCGAGCGGACAGATGGGAGCTTGCTCCCTGATGTTAGCGGCGGACGGGTGAGTAACACGTGGGTAACCTGCCTGTAAGACTGGGATAACTCCGGGAAACCGGGGCTAATACCGGATGGTTGTTTGAACCGCATGGTTCAAACATAAAAGGTGGCTTCGGCTACCACTTACAGATGGACCCGCGGCGCATTAGCTAGTTGGTGAGGTAACGGCTCACCAAGGCGACGATGCGTAGCCGACCTGAGAGGGTGATCGGCCACACTGGGACTGAGACACGGCCCAGACTCCTACGGGAGGCAGCAGTAGGGAATCTTCCGCAATGGACGAAAGTCTGACGGAGCAACGCCGCGTGAGTGATGAAGGTTTTCGGATCGTAAAGCTCTGTTGTTAGGGAAGAACAAGTACCGTTCGAATAGGGCGGTACCTTGACGGTACCTAACCAGAAAGCCACGGCTAACTACGTGCCAGCAGCCGCGGTAATACGTAGGTGGCAAGCGTTGTCCGGAATTATTGGGCGTAAAGGGCTCGCAGGCGGTTTCTTAAGTCTGATGTGAAAGCCCCCGGCTCAACCGGGGAGGGTCATTGGAAACTGGGGAACTTGAGTGCAGAAGAGGAGAGTGGAATTCCACGTGTAGCGGTGAAATGCGTAGAGATGTGGAGGAACACCAGTGGCGAAGGCGACTCTCTGGTCTGTAACTGACGCTGAGGAGCGAAAGCGTGGGGAGCGAACAGGATTAGATACCCTGGTAGTCCACGCCGTAAACGATGAGTGCTAAGTGTTAGGGGGTTTCCGCCCCTTAGTGCTGCAGCTAACGCATTAAGCACTCCGCCTGGGGAGTACGGTCGCAAGACTGAAACTCAAAGGAATTGACGGGGGCCCGCACAAGCGGTGGAGCATGTGGTTTAATTCGAAGCAACGCGAAGAACCTTACCAGGTCTTGACATCCTCTGACAATCCTAGAGATAGGACGTCCCCTTCGGGGGCAGAGTGACAGGTGGTGCATGGTTGTCGTCAGCTCGTGTCGTGAGATGTTGGGTTAAGTCCCGCAACGAGCGCAACCCTTGATCTTAGTTGCCAGCATTCAGTTGGGCACTCTAAGGTGACTGCCGGTGACAAACCGGAGGAAGGTGGGGATGACGTCAAATCATCATGCCCCTTATGACCTGGGCTACACACGTGCTACAATGGACAGAACAAAGGGCAGCGAAACCGCGAGGTTAAGCCAATCCCACAAATCTGTTCTCAGTTCGGATCGCAGTCTGCAACTCGACTGCGTGAAGCTGGAATCGCTAGTAATCGCGGATCAGCATGCCGCGGTGAATACGTTCCCGGGCCTTGTACACACCGCCCGTCACACCACGAGAGTTTGTAACACCCGAAGTCGGTGAGGTAACCTTTTAGGAGCCAGCCGCCGAAGGTGGGACAGATGATTGGGGTGAAGTCGTAACAAGGTAGCCGTATCGGAAGGTGCGGCTGGATCACCTCCTTTCTAAGGATATTATACGGAATATAAGACCTTGGGTCTTATAAACAGAACGTTCCCTGTCTTGTTTAGTTTTGAAGGATCATTCCTTCGAAACGTGTTCTTTGAAAACTAGATAACAGTAGACATCACATTCAATTAGTAACACAAGATATCACATAGTGATTCTTTTTAACGGTTAAGTTAGAAAGGGCGCACGGTGGATGCCTTGGCACTAGGAGCCGATGAAGGACGGGACGAACACCGATATGCTTCGGGGAGCTGTAAGCAAGCTTTGATCCGGAGATTTCCGAATGGGGAAACCCACCACTCGTAATGGAGTGGTATCCATATCTGAATTCATAGGATATGAGAAGGCAGACCCGGGGAACTGAAACATCTAAGTACCCGGAGGAAGAGAAAGCAAATGCGATTCCCTGAGTAGCGGCGAGCGAAACGGGATCAGCCCAAACCAAGAGGCTTGCCTCTTGGGGTTGTAGGACACTCTGTACGGAGTTACAAAAGAACGAGGTAGATGAAGAGGTCTGGAAAGGCCCGCCATAGGAGGTAACAGCCCTGTAGTCAAAACTTCGTTCTCTCCTGAGTGGATCCTGAGTACGGCGGAACACGTGAAATTCCGTCGGAATCCGGGAGGACCATCTCCCAAGGCTAAATACTCCCTAGTGACCGATAGTGAACCAGTACCGTGAGGGAAAGGTGAAAAGCACCCCGGAAGGGGAGTGAAAGAGATCCTGAAACCGTGTGCCTACAAGTAGTCAGAGCCCGTTAACGGGTGATGGCGTGCCTTTTGTAGAATGAACCGGCGAGTTACGATCCCGTGCAAGGTTAAGCAGAAGATGCGGAGCCGCAGCGAAAGCGAGTCTGAATAGGGCGCATGAGTACGTGGTCGTAGACCCGAAACCAGGTGATCTACCCATGTCCAGGGTGAAGTTCAGGTAACACTGAATGGAGGCCCGAACCCACGCACGTTGAAAAGTGCGGGGATGAGGTGTGGGTAGGGGTGAAATGCCAATCGAACCTGGAGATAGCTGGTTCTCTCCGAAATAGCTTTAGGGCTAGCCTCAAGGTAAGAGTCTTGGAGGTAGAGCACTGATTGGACTAGGGGCCCCTACCGGGTTACCGAATTCAGTCAAACTCCGAATGCCAATGACTTATCCTTGGGAGTCAGACTGCGAGTGATAAGATCCGTAGTCGAAAGGGAAACAGCCCAGACCGCCAGCTAAGGTCCCAAAGTATACGTTAAGTGGAAAAGGATGTGGAGTTGCTTAGACAACCAGGATGTTGGCTTAGAAGCAGCCACCATTTAAAGAGTGCGTAATAGCTCACTGGTCGAGTGACTCTGCGCCGAAAATGTACCGGGGCTAAACGTATCACCGAAGCTGCGGACTGTTCTTCGAACAGTGGTAGGAGAGCGTTCTAAGGGCTGTGAAGCCAGACCGGAAGGACTGGTGGAGCGCTTAGAAGTGAGAATGCCGGTATGAGTAGCGAAAGAGGGGTGAGAATCCCCTCCACCGAATGCCTAAGGTTTCCTGAGGAAGGCTCGTCCGCTCAGGGTTAGTCGGGACCTAAGCCGAGGCCGAAAGGCGTAGGCGATGGACAACAGGTTGATATTCCTGTACCACCTCCTCACCATTTGAGCAATGGGGGGACGCAGGAGGATAGGGTAAGCGCGGTATTGGATATCCGCGTCCAAGCAGTTAGGCTGGGAAATAGGCAAATCCGTTTCCCATAAGGCTGAGCTGTGATGGCGAGCGAAATATAGTAGCGAAGTTCCTGATTCCACACTGCCAAGAAAAGCCTCTAGCGAGGTGAGAGGTGCCCGTACCGCAAACCGACACAGGTAGGCGAGGAGAGAATCCTAAGGTGATCGAGAGAACTCTCGTTAAGGAACTCGGCAAAATGACCCCGTAACTTCGGGAGAAGGGGTGCTCTGTTAGGGTGCAAGCCCGAGAGAGCCGCAGTGAATAGGCCCAGGCGACTGTTTAGCAAAAACACAGGTCTCTGCGAAGCCGTAAGGCGAAGTATAGGGGCTGACGCCTGCCCGGTGCTGGAAGGTTAAGAGGAGCGCTTAGCGTAAGCGAAGGTGCGAATTGAAGCCCCAGTAAACGGCGGCCGTAACTATAACGGTCCTAAGGTAGCGAAATTCCTTGTCGGGTAAGTTCCGACCCGCACGAAAGGCGCAACGATCTGGGCACTGTCTCAACGAGAGACTCGGTGAAATTATAGTACCTGTGAAGATGCAGGTTACCCGCGACAGGACGGAAAGACCCCGTGGAGCTTTACTGCAGCCTGATATTGAATGTTGGTACAGCTTGTACAGGATAGGTAGGAGCCTTGGAAACCGGAGCGCCAGCTTCGGTGGAGGCATCGGTGGGATACTACCCTGGCTGTATTGACCTTCTAACCCGCCGCCCTTATCGGGCGGGGAGACAGTGTCAGGTGGGCAGTTTGACTGGGGCGGTCGCCTCCTAAAAGGTAACGGAGGCGCCCAAAGGTTCCCTCAGAATGGTTGGAAATCATTCGCAGAGTGTAAAGGCACAAGGGAGCTTGACTGCGAGACCTACAAGTCGAGCAGGGACGAAAGTCGGGCTTAGTGATCCGGTGGTTCCGCATGGAAGGGCCATCGCTCAACGGATAAAAGCTACCCCGGGGATAACAGGCTTATCTCCCCCAAGAGTCCACATCGACGGGGAGGTTTGGCACCTCGATGTCGGCTCATCGCATCCTGGGGCTGTAGTCGGTCCCAAGGGTTGGGCTGTTCGCCCATTAAAGCGGTACGCGAGCTGGGTTCAGAACGTCGTGAGACAGTTCGGTCCCTATCCGTCGCGGGCGCAGGAAATTTGAGAGGAGCTGTCCTTAGTACGAGAGGACCGGGATGGACGCACCGCTGGTGTACCAGTTGTTCTGCCAAGGGCATCGCTGGGTAGCTATGTGCGGACGGGATAAGTGCTGAAAGCATCTAAGCATGAAGCCCCCCTCAAGATGAGATTTCCCATTCCGCAAGGAAGTAAGATCCCTGAAAGATGATCAGGTTGATAGGTCTGAGGTGGAAGTGTGGCGACACATGGAGCTGACAGATACTAATCGATCGAGGACTTAACCACATTTTGAATGATGTCACACCTGTTATCTAGTTTTGAGAGAACACTCTCAATTTGTTTGGTGGCGATAGCGAAGAGGTCACACCCGTTCCCATACCGAACACGGAAGTTAAGCTCTTCAGCGCCGATGGTAGTCGGGGGGTTCCCCCTGTGAGAGTAGGACGCCGCCAAGCAAGCTTAAACCCAGTTCATTGAGCTGGGTTTTTTATTTTATATCTGTGCCGATTTGCTTTCGTCAGTATCCATTTTATCAAGCTTCTGCTTTTTAAAGTTTTCTAATACTTTTGAATTCCAATACAATCCCTAGCATGATCAACATGAGAGTCATAAATAATCAAAATGCAGTTTGTACGGGAGACTCATCCAGACTCCATCCGACTGCGATTGGCAGGATAGAGCCGCCAATCCATTGGCAGCGAACAGCATGCTTGTCGTTTGTTCTGTTTTTCCATGATAAAATTGATTGGTGACAATAAAATAATGGCGAACATGCCGGCCATAAATAAGTCCTAAGAAAAAACTAAGAATAATCCCTGCAAAAGCTGTTTTATTGATTGCCAAAATACAGAGTTAAATGAGGCCGCTCATATTTATCAGCCTGAGATAATGATGATAGGTTATTTTTTCGGAAACCGGCTCGGATTGCCAAATGAGAGAAAAGATATTACTGTCATTAAAACGATTCTTGGTTTCATCCGGATATGATAAAATGTCTCAGACTATATTTGAGCCATTTTTTTCTTCAGCATTCATCTTGCGTAATTGATAAAAATTTATTATGATACTCTTTGTATGACAACTCCTTGCCTCAATACAATATACTCAACGTTTCCCCGTTTTCTCCGGTCGTTTTTCTTTTCATTTTCTCCCGTAAAATAAAAAAAGCTCCCAATACAATAGATATGGTGCGGATAAATTTTTACTAAAAAGGAGTCGTTATATTTGAATGATAGTTTTACATTAAAACAGCAATGGTTCGGCAATATCCGAAAAGACATTCTTGCTGGCATTTTAGTTGCGTTAGCATTAATTCCTGAAGCGATTGGCTTTTCTATTATAGCCGGTGTGGATCCGATGGTCGGTCTTTATGCGTCATTTTGTATAGCCATTATTATTTCTATTTTTGGCGGCAGACCTGGCATGATTTCAGCTGCGACAGGCTCAATGGCAGTCGTTATGGTGTCGCTGGTTGCTGATCATGGGCTTCAGTATTTATTTGCGGCTACGATTTTGACAGGTATTATTCAGGTGATTTTAGGTATCAGTAAAATTGCAAGATTAATGAAATTCATCCCGCGTTCTGTGATGATCGGGTTTGTGAATGCGCTGGCGATCCTTATCTTCTCAGCGCAGCTTCCCCAGTTTGAAGGTGCTTCTTGGAGCATGTATGCGATGCTTGCCGGGTCGTTGGTTATTATTTATGTGCTGCCGAGATTTACGACTGCTGTTCCGTCTCCGCTTGTGGCGATTATTGTGATGACAATAATTGCGGTCACTTTCCATGTGGATGTGCGGACGGTTGGTGATATGGGCAATATTTCTAGTTCATTGCCTCATTTCTTAATCCCTGATGTTCCGTTTACCTTTGAAACACTGCAAATTATTTTTCCTTATTCAATTGCTTTAGCGTTTGTCGGGTTGCTTGAATCTTTGCTGACAGCACAGATTATTGATGAGATGACGGATACGGACAGTGATAAAAATAAAGAGAGCCGCGGACAGGGAATTGCGAATATCGTGACTGGATTCTTTGGCGGAATGGCAGGCTGCGCTATGATCGGACAATCTGTCATTAATACAAAAGCGGGCGGTCGCGGACGTTTGTCAGCATTTGTTGCCGGTGCTTTTCTGATGTTTTTAATTGCGGTGTTAAGTCATGTCGTGGTGAAAATCCCAATGGCGGCGTTAGTAGCTGTAATGGTTATGGTGTCTGTCGGCACTTTTGATTGGTCTTCCTTAAAAGGTCTCAAAAAAGCGCCGCTCACGGACTCGATTGTCATGGTTGTGACTGTGGTTACGGTTGTTGTGACGGATGACTTATCTAAGGGTGTATTTGTCGGTGTTCTTTTAAGTGCCGTGTTCTTTGTGGCAAAAATCTCGAAGCTGAAAATCGTTTCTCATGCAGAGGATCAAAAGCTTAGAACGTATCAAGTGAAGGGGCAAATCTTTTTTGCGTCAGTGACTGATCTTACGAATGCGTTTATATATCAAGAGGATATTGAGCGGGTTGTGATTGACTTAACTGAAGCTCACGTATGGGACGATTCTGGTGCGGCCGCACTTGATAAGATTGTTGCGAAGTTCAAGGAACAAGGCATTGAAGCTGAGTTAAAAGGTTTGAATAAAGCGAGTAAATCTCTAATGAAACAGATGGCATAAAATAGAGAAGCCCAGATGAATGAGATCTGGGCTTTTTTATATAACATACACTTAAGCAGCATTGATATAATAGAGAGAAGAGAAATTTTAAATAGGGGACTTGCATATGATGCTTCAGAAGCTGAACCGTGTATTGGGGAGAGTGATGCCGCTGTTGACGCCGACTAGTGTGGTGCTGGGCGTGCTGCTGTCTCAGTTTTTAAATGGGTATGAATGGGCTGTGCCTTGGATCTTTGCTTTTATTACGTTTGCAGGCAGTTTGAGCGCGAACTTTCAATCTTTGAGACATGCATTGTCTCATCCTCTCCCTATGATTCTTGCACTATTCGTTCTTCATATTTTCATGCCGCTTTTTGCTTGGGGCAGCGGCCATCTTATATTTAAAGGTGATCCTTTGACGATTACCGGTTTAACATTGGCTGTTGTGATTCCTACGGGGATTACAAGCTTGATTTGGGCAGCGATGTACAAAGGGAATGTCGGTTTGACACTTTCGATTATTTTAATTGATACTGTGCTGTCACCGCTAATCGTACCGCTGAGTCTTTCATTGCTGGCCGGCGCTCAGGTTCACATGGATGTGTGGGGAATGATGAAAGGTCTGATTGTAATGGTCGTGATTCCTTCTTTTTTGGGCATGCTGTTTAATCAGATGTCATCTCCAGAAAGAACTGCGTCTGTGAGCAGTGCGCTGTCGCCTTTTTCAAAGCTTTGCTTGATGGCAGTGATTGCGATTAACAGTTCAGCGATTGCTCCTTATTTCAAATCCATTGATTTGAGATTTGCAGGAATAGCTGTAACGGTATTCTTTATCGCGTTAACAGGCTATGCCGCTGCTTGGCTGATCGGAAAAATGATGAAAAGGCGGCAAGAGGAAATAGTCTCTCTTATATTTACGGGAGGCATGAGGAATATTAGTGCCGGCGCAGTTCTTGCCGTTACGTTCTTCCCGTCTCAGGTTGCCGTTCCTGTTGTGATCGGCATGCTGTTTCAGCAGATATTGGCTGCTTTGTTTGGCTATATGCTGAATCGTTTTGAATTAAAACCAATGTTGCAGAAAGCATAAAAAAACCGCTCATAGGGTTGAGCGGTTTTTTCCGTATAGCCATTCGAGCGCGTTGATGAACTGTTTGCAGAAATACTTGCGGTGGTGCACCGCTCCTTTTTCAATTGAAAGATACAACTGGTCTTCAGTGAAGCCTTTTTCTTTTAGACTTTGATGAACTTGCTTTGTTTTTTTCAGCATATGTCGCTGAATGGATTGTTTTTCACAGCCTTCTTCACTCCCGATAGACATGAAAACACGTGCAGTGCCAGGCTTTAAAGAAGATATATGAATGGTTTCCGCTGCGTTCTCGTACCAGTATGAACCTGATATAGAGCCTATTTTCCCGAACATTGACGGATATTTTAATATGGCGAACATTGAGATGAGGCCGCCTAATGAGGCACCGATCATTCCTCTTGACTGCGGTTCCCTGGTGACGTTCCAGTTTTCTTCGATTAGCGGAATGAACTGGTTCGTTATATCAGACAGATAGTGATATCCCATTCCGCCGAAGTCCGTGAACCGATCACTGAGTGATGCAGCCGGCCATGGGGTGTATTCATCAAGCCGGTTTTCGGGTTCGATACCGATCAGCACGAGTTCAGGGAGCCTTTGCTGTTGAAAGGCGCTTTCTAGTAATTCGATTTGGTTTTGGAACAAAGAACTGCCATCCTGCACGTAAACAGCAGGAAATCCCCCGCTGTCTGTGCTGTAGGAAGGAGGGAGGTACAGCGTGAACCTCCTGTTGCCGGCTTTGTGTTCTGAAAGAGATCCTTTCAAGCATTCTCCCCCTTTTTTTGCTTGAAAAGCAGATATAAGAAATAAGGAACTCCGAGGATCGCCAAAATGATGCCTGCGGGCACTTCTGCCGGCTGAAAAAACAGTTTTCCAGCAAAGTCTGCGCTTATCACAAGAAGCATCCCGATTAAACCGCTCAGTGGCAGGATATAGCGATGTTCGACGCCAGCCAGTCTCCGTGAGATATGGGGAGCAATTAAGCCGACAAACGCCATGCTTCCCGCTACGGAGACACAGGCGCTGATGATTGCTACACAGGCAACGAGCAGGATGGTTTTTTCTTTATTTGATGAAATGCCGAGGCTTCTGACTGTGTCTTCATCAAAACGAATGGTGTCGAGCAGGCGGGATTTGCCGATAAGAATCGGTATAAACAGCAGCATCCATGGGAGTACGGCTGAGATATACGTCCAGTTGGCAGACCAGATGCTTCCGTTTTTCCACACCATGGCCATTTGATAGTCTTGCGGGTCCATTTTTAAAGATAAAAACAAAGACAGGGCGCTGAATCCTGAATTGATCGCAATCCCTACCAGAATAATTCTTCCTGAATCTAAATTGCCTCTGTGCCATGCAAATATGTAAATCAGGATCGCCGCGATGAGCCCGCCTATCAATCCAAAGAGCGGCATTCCCATCGCTGCAGCTATGGATGTCACTTCCTTCTGACCTTGGAATAAGAGCATAAACGCTACAATGCCGGCTCCTGCCCCTGCGTTGATTCCGAGAATTCCAGGATCAGCAAGCCCGTTTCTCGTGATGGCCTGGATAACAGCGCCTGCAATGCCAAGACCGAGTCCAATAATAGCAGCCATGACAACCCGCGGCAGCCTTAAATCGAACAGCAAAATTTCATACTGCGGATTCGGGTCGATTTGAAAAAGAGTGGAGAGCAGCTCAGCAGGACGAACAGAAAATGATCCGCTCGTTAAGCTGAAATAGCTGACAACAAGAATCAAAGCGATGAACAATGCATATTTTTTAGCCATTTTGCTCCCCTCCTTTTCGTTTAATTAAATAAAGGAAGAAAGGTACGCCGATAATGGATGTTACGACCTCAATCGGTGTTTCAAACGGATAGTTGATAAATCTGCTTGCGAGATCACACAGGGTTAAAAAGATTCCGCCCAAAAGACAGGAGCACGGAATCAGCCTGCTGTAATCAGAGCCGACGAGAAATCTCGTGATATGCGGAACAACCAACCCGACAAACGCAATTTTTCCGGCCAGCGCTACGGCACTGCCGGTTAAAATGATGACGGAAAGCATCGCCATGATTTTAATGGTTTTTTTCTTTTGCCCTAAGCTTTTAGAAATGTCGTCCCCTAATGATACAGCGGTCACCTTTTTGCTGAGAGAAATGGCCATTATAATGCCAATCAGGAAAAACGGAGCGGCAAGCTTCAGGAAATCCGGACTCATTTGATGAAGTCTGGCACTGTACCAGAAACTGAGATCCTGAGAAATTTGAAAATAAATCGACATGGCCGCTGATAAGCTGCTGAGCAGCATGCTTGTGACTGTGCCGATGATGGCGAGCTGCACGGGGGTAAATCCGTTTGGCATCATGGCGGCAAGGCCGAATACTAACACAGCTCCTAACGCTGAGCCGATAAAAGAGTATATCATCATTTCAATCGAAGATGATTGCGGGAGCAGAACCATGCAAAGCGTAATGATAAACGCTGAACCATCTGAAACACCCATAATGGATGGCGAAGCTAAATAATTGCGCGTAATGCCCTGCATAAGCGCTCCAGAAACAGCAAGGGCTGCCCCTATGAGCAGAGCGCCGGCAGCCCTTGGAATCCGGGAATGCCATATAATTTGATGGTCTGTGTTTCCCGGATCGAAATGAATAAGAGATGTAAAAACAATATCTGTGCTAAGATGCTTTGCCCCATAAAGGATTGAAAGCAAAAGTGACAGCGCTATAGCAAATGGAGAAGTAATCAATATGATACGTGTCCACTGTTTTGAATACATACAAAAACCTACTCTGAATTAGTTTTGTGTCAATTTTTCAGTAGCCGCTTTCAGGAAACGGACTTTGCTCCAAGCTGTGCCGCCTTGTGCGAGAGGGTCCACTGAGTTGACATACACATGATCTTCTTTGACTGCTTTAAGGCTTTTCCAGATTGGATTTTTCTCTAAATCTTTTAAGGCATCAGGTTTATCTGCATTTTCATCATCAGAAAATTGGACGAAAATATGGTCCGGGTTCATTTCACTTAATTTTTCTAATGAAATCAGCTCTTGCGCTTTTGCAGCTTTTACTTCGTTAGGCGCCTTAAGGCCTAAATCACCGTATAGTGTGGAGTTGAAATACACCTGTTCAGGGTAAATGTAAATGTTGCCTTGTCTAATTCTAATGACAAGCGCTTTTGAATCTTTCGCTTTATCGTTGATTTTTGTTTTTGTTTCTTTTAGATCTTGTTCATAGTCTGCAATAATTTTCTTTGCTTTTTTCTCTTTTCCGGTCAGCTGGGCAAGCAGCATCATGTTTTCCTTCCAGTTTGAAGAGATATGAGAAACTGGGATCGTCGTGCCTGCTGTGCTGATTTTTTGCAGCGTTTTTTCCGGAAACTTTGTTGAAGCAAGGATAACATCAGGCTTCATTTCAAGAATCTTTTCAATATTTGGCTCCATTTTTTCTCCGGTTGGTTCGGCTTTATCAGTGATGTCTTTGAACATATCAGGGAATTTGCCGGAGAATGAAATTGCGCCTTGCGGATGAACGTCAAGCAATTTCGCGTCTTCCATTGATTCAACGCTTCCCGTAATGGCGATTTTGTCTGTCGGTACAGTTACTTCATATGTTTTATCAAGATATTCAATTTTCTTCTTCTCAGATGCTGTGCCGCTTGCCTTGCTGGCAGTTGATTCATTTTTGCTGCCGCAAGCTGCCGCCGTCAGCGCGAGAAGCAAGATTAATAAGGTAAGAGATATCTTTTTCATCTATAGAGCCTCCTGTTCAATTGATAACTATTATCAATTGGAATTATAGAGAATGAACAGATATAACACCATGGACAAATTCCTGATTTATCATGGACAATCTCCGGATAGTAAAGAAACAGTTTGCTGAACGATGCGTTCGTGCCCGCAAGCTGAGTATTCATTCCACGGGTCAAGGGATAGAAGATAAACACGGTTATCTCGTACCGCGCTTAGGTTTTGCCATGCTTCTGTCTGCTGTAATTGCTGGTAGTAAGCTATGGTCTCCGGCTCTTTAAAAAGAAAAAGCATCATACAGTCAGCTTGGTAATTTGCGATATTTTCTAACGAAATCGCTTGTTCTGAAGGTGTGTCAGCCGTTGTTGCCGAGCTGAATCCTAAATCCCCAAAGAAAACTTCGCGGACACTTCGGTTATGTGCCAGATAGAAGTTTTGCTTATGCAGCCTCAAAAAGAGAAAACGCAGCCCTTGAACGTGCTGAAGTGTTTTTTTGGCGGCTGTTGTCTGCTGGTCATAATCCGCTAGCCACTTTTCTGCTTCGGACTCCTCCTTTAAAAATGAGGCAGTTTGCAGAAAGTGGGTTCTCCAGCTTTCTTCTGAAGGAAGGTACATGACTTCTGCGATGCGATTCAGGCGATCTTGTTCTTCTGGAGAAATAGAATCCATGCTGACAATCACATCTGGTTCTGCCTGCGATAACGTGTACAGGTTTTCTTCCCACTTTTCATTAAACCGGTATGCACTGAGCTGGACGGGTATATCTGTCGAATAATGCTGATAGTAGTAAGACGTCCATTTCGGATGCAGAGCGGCCGCAAAAGGTATGTGGTGAAGAGGGATGAGATGGCCCATTGTGCCCCTTCCGTATGCGGCGATTTTCTTTCGGCGTTTTTTCATATAGCTTGTAGGTGAACAGCCTGTATATTTTTTAAAGATTCTGCTGAAATAAAATTCATCTTGATAACCGGTTTGGTGTGCGATTTCTTTCAATTTGCAGTTTGATTTTGCCATGAGCCGTTTTGCCTTTGTGATTCGTGTTTTCGTAATAAATTCTGTTACGCTCTGTCCTGTCCATTTTTTAAAGCTTTCACTGTAGTGTTTGGCACTGATTCCTGCCATTTGCGACAGCTGGGCAAGCGTGATTTTTGTATCGGCATGTGTTTCGATATAGTGTTTTGTTTTTTCGATTGCTGAATGTGTATCCGTTTGATCAGATAAACTGGCAGTAAAAAGATCATAAATCAGGCTTTGTACTTCAATCACACATTTTAGCTGAGAAAGCTGAGACGATTCATTCCATAGTGCGGCAAGCTCTTGAAGCCGGACTGCAAGATTTTCGATATGTGAAACATTCATAAGCTTCAGTTTGGCTAATTCCGATTCTGTGCACGGTGTGTAAATATCTTGGCCGGCTTCCTTGATATAGCTTTGAAGCCTGATCAGACAGGCATCTATATGTCCATCGGCTGCTGGCATAAAGCCAAAGGTCTCGTTAGGCGGACAAACATAAAGTGTCTTTTTTTGCAGAGGATTGGTGTTTGTTCCGATCGAAATATAGCCGTTTCCTTTTAAATGAAAAATCAGCACGAATGAATCGGCTAATTGCTGTTCTGAGAAGAGATCACTTGTCTTTTTTAGATATTCAATTTGTATCGGTTGATAAATCACTGCATTTTGCACGAGTAGACCACCTTTTCAGAAGCTTTCAATTGATAATCATTTTCAATAAAAATTGTACCAAATAAATGAAAGTTTTCCTATATAAAGCGGGTGGGTTTTTAGCATGAAAAAAACCCTTACTTATGTGTAAAAGTAAGGGTCTTTCGTTCAGTAAGAATATGTTACACGTGTAACATACGATGCTTACGTTCTAATAAATGAGATATTTTTTTCTTGTTTTGCTGAATTGTTGGAGTGTTTTTTCATAGCTGTTTATGATGCCCTCAACCGAAGTTCCATTTTCAATTTTTGTCCTGATCCAGCCGTTGCCTGCCAGTTTATCGAATGAACCTGTTGACAGGAACTCAAAATCCTCAGGATAGAGATCGTGTATGGTTTTAATGACTGAAAGACCCGTTTTAACGGCTTCAAACTTATCTCTGTCTGTCACATAGAGCTGCACACCGTGGCAAAGCGTTCCTTGATGTTTAGAAAACGTCGGTGTGAAGGATGCTGCCCTAAATGTTACGCCCGGCAAATGGAGGCTGTTTAATGTTTCTTCAAGTTCTGTGCTTTTGATAAAGGGAGCTCCGATCAATTCGAATGGCTTTGTTGTCCCTCGCCCTTCGGATATATTTGTTCCTTCAATCAGCCCGGTTGCAGGATAAACAAATGTGCTTTCCACCGTCGGCATGTTAGGCGAAGGGAGGACGAAAGGCAATCGGGTATCGTCAAAATCCATTTTTCGTTTCCAGTGTTTCATTTTTACCACTGTAAGATCGGCATCAATATCAAATTCTTTGTTGAACAGTAAAGCCAATTCGCCTATCGTCATCCCATGCTTCAATGGAATGGGATACAATCCGACAAATGAGGCGTATTCAGGTTCTAAGATTGGCCCTTCAATATGATTCCCGCCTTGGGGATTCGGACGGTCTAGCACCATAAATGGAATGCCGTTTTCTTTAGCGGCTTCCATTGCGTATGCCATTGTATAAATGTACGTGTAGAAACGGGTCCCGACATCCTGAATGTCAAACATTAGAATATCGACATTTTTCAGCATTTCTGGAGTCGGTTTTTTCGTTTTTCCGTAGAGGCTGTATACGGGAACCCCGGTTTTTTCGTCAATGTAAGAGCCTACTTCGTCTCCAGCCTGGGCGTCACCTCGGACGCCGTGTTCAGGGCCGAATAAAGCTGTCAGTTTGATATCCGGGTTCTCGTAAAGGATATCGACACTGCTTTTCAGAGATGCGTTTACTCCGGTTGGATTGGTGATCAGTCCGATACGTTTTCCCTTGAGCTGTTTTTTATAGTCTGGCAAGAGCGTGTCTATCCCAGTCTGGACTTTAGGTTTTTTAGCCGTTTGATTCTTTGAATCGGGTGAAGCAGAGGCAGCGGTTATCGTTCCGAACATCATGAGCCCTGTCAGAAAAGCGAATATTGTTTTTCTCATGTGTCCCTCCTTATTAAAGCGGTCTTCCCGTTTTGATATTTAATCCGTAGCCAAATGGGTAAAGGGTGTTCCCTGGTTTCGTGACTGATGGGATGTTAACTGGAAGTGTGCCTTTAGGTTTTGCCTGGCCGAAAATCGCCATCACTCCGGCCGGAATATTAGGTTGAAGATAACGGCCATTTGCGTATCCTTTAAAGCCATAGACTGCAATCAGTGCCTTTGCTTCTTCGAAATTGGCGGCATCATATGGGTTGCGCAGGCTCATTAAGACAAATGGTTTGTTGTGCTGCAGTGCGGCTTTCATGACAGCTCTCGGAAACACGGTGGCCCATTTGCTTGAATCTGATATTGTGTCGTCGATGACACCGTCGTTGACGACAGGGTCATTTTTGACGACATAGGAGCCGGTTATGATATAATCAGCCTTTTTTACTTGTTTTGCATGCTCGGCCTTAAATACTTGGTTGGCAAAGTTCATTTTGCTGAGGGATACGGGTTTGATTTTCTTTCGCTTGATGAGATCGTGAATGGTTTGTTCGATTGAAGCAGTTTGTTCTTCGTAAGGTGCCACAATTAAGATTCGGCTGCCTTTTTTAGGCTTGAACGGCAAAGTGTGCTGTTCATTTTTTAATACAGTTACTGCTTTTTCAGCTATTTTTTTCTCTGCTTTCAGGTGCTGCTGGCTTCCTACGATTTTTTTGGCTTTGGCTATTTTTTCTTTTGTACTGTCGCTGTTTCGTGCTGGATACATGCCGCGTTTTATTTTCAGGGAAATGATTCTTTCAACTGATTTGTTGATTTGTTGTTCAGGAATATCCCCGTTTTTCACGGCTTCTTTCAAAGCTTGAATGACACGTGCGAATTTCTGTTCTTCTTTCATTGAAGTGACTGAGGCTGGCATTAATGCAATATCGACACCAGCTTTTACGGCCATGACCACAGCCTCCTCCTGTCCGAAATGATCTGCAATTGCCTTCATATTGAGCGCATCGGTAACGATGACCCCATTAAAGCCCATTTCCTGACGAAGAAGACCTGTCATCACTTTTTGCGAAAGTGTAGCAGGAACCAGAATGTCCGATCCATCGAGTTTGCTTTTGTATGTGGTGTCGTCGAAGGCAGGGAATTGAACATGGGCTGTCATCACCATATCAGCACCAGCATCAATTGCTTTTTGAAAAGGATAAAGCTCGACCTCACGAAGCCGTTCTTGGCCATGGGAAACGAGCGGCAGTCCATAATGGCTGTCAACGTCCGTGTCTCCATGTCCCGGGAAATGTTTGAGGGCAGACGCGATATCCTGCCGCTGCAACCCTTTCATCGTATATAGACCGAGGCGTGATGTCAGTTCTCGATTGGAGCTGAATGACCGTACGCCGATTACAGGATTATCAGGATTATTGTTAATGTCCACGACAGGGCTGAAATCTGTATTGATGCCTAAGGCAGAGAGCTCTTTCCCGATGATGCTGCCGGTCTGATACGCATTGATTCTGCTTCTGGCTGCGCCCAGTGCCATATTCCCTGGGAAATTAGTGCCCTCCCCTAACCGCGTTACAATGCCGCCTTCCTGATCAATACTCAGCATGAGCGGGATTTTTGGACTTGCCTTTTGGTAATCGTCTGTCAGTTGGACAGTTTGTTTTGTTGTTTTTACATTTTCTGCAAAAAGGATGATGCCTCCGAATTGATATTTCTTGACGAGGCTGGCGACTTCATCATTCATTTCTGTAAGGGCTTGCGGAGAGGACTCGCCTTCCTTTTGCCAATTTCTAAAATCAGGCATCAGCATCTGGCCGAGTTTTTCATCTAACGACATACGATTGACAATCTGATTGGCATCGATTGAACGTTTGGATGCAGAGGCTTCTGTCTGTCTGGCCCCGAAAAAGCATGAAAGAAAGAGAACGGCTGAAAGGATAAGCGGAAAGACAGGTCTCATAGAAACTTCCTCCTATCGTCTAATCATTCACTCCATCGCTTCATAAATCGCGGTTATGACACTTCCATAACTGCCTGTTGCAAATTGATCACCCTCAAAGACGTTTGGATTTTCTTCCGGATCAATAACTGGTGTATGCTTTTTATTTGTTAACAATGCGATGCCTAAATTGTATGCTGGATCAATAATTGTAACTGTCCCTGTCCAGCCGGTATGCCCGTAAGCATTTTCACTGGCATGAGGGCCAAACATCCATTCCATGCTTTTACTTCCGTTCCGCCTCCAGCCAAGAGCGAATGTCGGGTCTGTTGCTGAAGGTGCTGTAAACAGGTCGGCTGTTTTCTGATCAAATAAAGAAATGTTTCGGTATGAACCTTTGTTTAACATGACTTGCAGCAGTATGGCCATATCATCTGCATTTGAGAACAATCCGGCATGCCCAGACACGCCACCCATTGAGTAAAACGCTTTTTCGTCATGCACCTCTCCTTGCAGCGTGTTTGTGCGGATGTTAGGGAATTGAATAACGCCGTCACGTGTATTGCCCATGCGTTCAGTAGCTGCGAAATGTTTCGGTTTAAAGCCCTTTTCCAGCGGATTGTACAAGGTATGCTTCAGCCTGAGCGGTTTGTAGAGCTCTTGCTCCGTGTAGACATCAAGCGGTTGACCGGTGAGTTTTTCGACAATACATCCGAGTAGCATATATCCAATGTCACTGTATACGTGCTTTGTCCCGGTTTGATAATCGAGCGGAATTTTCGTCAAATATTCAATCGTTTTGTCCCGTTCTTGGGAATAGTACTTGCCGGCTTTTTCCGGCGTGTAAAAGTAAAAGCTTGATGGGAGCCCTGATTGGTGCTGGAGGACATCGATGACACGTATCTTGTCTTTTCCTTTTATGAGGTCACCCGGCTGATCCTTGAAACCCGGCAAATATGCAGAAACTTTTTCATAGACGTCAAGTTTTCCTTGGCTGACTAAGCGCTGCAATGCAAAATTTGTTGCGTACATTTTTGTATTTGAGGCTAAGTCAAACATCGTGCGGGTTTTCATTTTGGCCGGACGGCGCAGCAGTTCTGATCCTTCGTACTTTTTACTGTAGCCGTATGCTGCTTTTTTTATGATGCGTCCATCCTTCACCACCACAAGAACGGCGCCTGGAAATCCTGCTGCAATATCCCGTTCTATCATCTGATCTACCTTCCTTAGCTTCTTCGTCGAGAATTGTGCAGTTTCTGCATTTATGATTTTCGGCTCAATCAAGTTGCCTGCTGTTTGTGCGAAGGTTTCATTTGGCGCAAATATCGATAGGGTTAAAATGGCACTGAATATGAACAGTGTCTTTGTTTTCACAGGCTAGCCCCTTTCTGTGCTTCTATCCCGTTTACTATCCCTAAAACAGAAACAATTTAATCGAACTGAGAAGCCATTTCATCTTTATATCCGAATGCATAGGTCAATAAAAAGCCGGCCGCGTAGGAAATAAAGAGCCCAACGATATACAGGATGATTTGCGAAGGCAGGACTAGAAAGGAAAGCGGCAGTCCGGAGACACCAATCGCAATGGTGGCTACTTGAAAATACGCTTGAAAGGCACCACCGATTCCAGCTCCTAAACATGCTGTTAAAAACGGACGGCCAAGCGGCAGCGTGACTCCGAAAATAAGCGGTTCACCAATGCCGAGCAGTCCCGATGGAAGCCCGCCGGCGATTGCTTTCCTCAGTGTTGTTTTTTTCGTCTTCATGAAAACGGCAAAGGCCGCGCCTACCTGTCCTGCACCTCCCATAGCCAAAATAGGGAGCAGAGGATCATTGCCAATTGAATTGATCAGTTCCATGTGCACAGGCGTCAAGCCTTGATGCAGTCCGGTTACGACGAGAGGAAGGAAGGTTGCGCCCAGAATAAAGCCTGCAGCGATGCCGCCGATGTCCAGGATGGACAGAAGGCCGGATGTAATAGCATCAGAAATGAATCCGCCTAAAGGCATAAATACGACATACGTTACGATTCCGGTGATTAACAGTGAAACGGTGGGTGTGACAATGATATCGAGTGATTGAGGAATAAAACGGCGAATAAATTGTTCGGTGTAAGCAATGAATATGGCTGCGAAAAGGACGCCGATCAGACCTCCCCTGCCCGGGAGAAGCTCTTCTCCAAATAAACTGATTTTTGCGATCTCCGGATTGATAATCAAGATCCCGGCCAAAGCCCCAAGTGCGGGTGTCCCGCCAAATTCTTTCGAAGCGTTAATACCGACGAGAATGCCGAGATAAGTGAACAGCCCTGATCCGATGACTGTCAGGATAATCGCAATTTGTGAGTCTGCAGAGAGCCAGCCTGCTTGAATAATTGCTTTGGTAATCCCAGTAATTAAACCGGAAGCGACTAGAGCGGGAATAAGAGGGATAAAAATGCTGGCAATTTTACGTAAGAAAAGTTTAAAAGGAGTGGCGTTTTTTCGATTGATATCGGCTTTCTTTTTGGCCGCAGCTTCTTTGACATCGGCACCTTCTTCTGCTGACACGAGCTTTGAGAAAGCAGCTGTAACATGATTGACGACTCCTGTGCCGAGGATAATTTGTAAGGTTTCAGCTTCAACGACCCCCAATACGCCGTCAAGCTTTCTTAAACCCTGAGCATCTGCTTTGCTTTCATCGTAAGGCGTAATGCGCAGGCGTGTCATGCAATGCGTATATGAAGAAATATTGGATTTTCCTCCGCATAGCTCAAGGATTTTCTGTGCGAGATGATGGTAGTTATTTTCTTTGCTCATTAAAACCCCTCCCCTTCAAGATGCCTTATTTTATTCTCATAGATTGTATGGCTGCTCTCGTTTTATCTATATAACCGGTTGTCGTTTCATACTGCTCAGCCGCCATGCCTAAAAACAAAACATCAATTATAAAAAGCTGGGCGAGGCGGGAGGAAGTGGCTGCACTTCGAATCAAGGCTTCATTGGAATGGGCTGTATACAAAGGGACATCAGCCAGTGCGGAGACGGATGTCTGACTGAATTGTGTGAGGCTGATCGTTGTGATGCCTTTTTCCTTGGCCATGGCAAACAGTTCAATGATTTCCTGTGTCTCTCCTGAAAACGAAATGGCGAATACGATGTCGTCTTTATCTGCATTTGCGATTAAAGATGCCACAAGATGAGTGTCTGTAAACGCGGTTGCTTGTTTATGAATGCGAAGCCACTTTTGCTGGGCGTCCTTGGCGACAATGCCGGAAGCCCCGAGGCCGATAAAATGCACGGTATGAGCTTTGAGAAGCAGAGAAACTGCTCGTTCAAGCTCTTTGTAGTCCATCAGGTCTGAAGTATCCTGAATGGCTTGAATGGCATTGCCGGCCGTTTTTTCGGAAATGGAGGGCAGCGGCTCGTGGGGAACAATATCCCGGTAGCCCTGAAACGTAGGCTTTGCCAGATCGCCCGCTACTCTCATTTTTAAATCTTGAAATCCTTTTAAACCGAGTGATTTGCAGAGCCTGATGACGGCAGCGTCACTTGAATTGGCTAAGGCGCTGATTTCGTTGACCGTGCTTTCGATTGCTTTGTGGGGATGGGCTAGGATATAATCTGCAAGTTTGCGCTCGGATGGAGGGAGCTTATGCTTCATTGATTGGATGATCGCTAAACCGCCTGTGGCCATTCTAGTTCTCTCCTTATCATGGATGGTAATGTTCGATTGCTTTGTCAATGAAACCGTTTGCTTCATCGAGTAATGTCTTTGCTTGTTTCTGATCTGTGCTTGTTTTGAGCATGACGATTGCTGTTTTGACGTGATGATCGGCTTGTTCCAGAGTGTATCTGGCTGTGTCGTATGAAGCGTTTGTAAGGCTTTGGATAATGCTGATGGCGCGTTCTTTTAGTTTTTTGTTGCTAACGTTGACGTCTACCATCAAGTTTTCGTAAACCTTGCCGATTTTGACCATTACAGCGGTAGATATCATGTTTAGAATCATTTTATGTGCGGTTGCGGCTTTCATACGTGTTGATCCTGTAATGGCCTCAGGTCCGACGACAACCTCAATGCTGTGATCCGCATCCTTGCTGATGGCGGAATTTTCATTGCAAGTAAGGGCGATGGTGTGTGCTCCGACTTTGCGGGCGTATCTTAGGGCGCCTGCGGCGTACGGTGTGCGGCCGCTTGCTGCGATGGCAATGACGGTGTCATTTGAAGTGAGCTGTATGTTTCTTAAATCTTCAGCTCCTGCTTCTTCACTGTCTTCAATGCCCTCTGCTGCCTGTAAAAAGGCTTTGGGGCCTCCAGCCATGATTCCGATGACCTGATCTGGGCTTACGCTGTAGGTGGGAGGACATTCAACAGCATCCATGACGCCGAGTCTGCCGCTTGTGCCGGCGCCTGTATATATGAGCCGGCCTCCATTTTGGAACGATTCATATGCGCAGTCTACAGTTGTTTTGATGTCGGGGAGAACCTCCTGAACGGCTGCAGCAACTTTCATATCTTCGTTGTTGATCATTTTGAGGATGCCAAGAGTGTTTGCTTTGTGGATTTCAACTGTTTGGCTATTGCGTGATTCCGTTGTAAGACGGTGAAGGTTTAATGGTTCTGACATGAGGATGCCCCCTGTTTTAAAATGATATATCTCAATATTCAGTATATTCATTTCTGTTATGATATTTCAACTATGTTTTTAAATTTTTGAAATTTTATTTCACTCAAGACTATAAGAAATGATGAAGGATCAACTGTTCTCCAAGCGGGCCGATTCTTCGCCGTCCTTTATCAAGGAACCCGCTTTTCATATAAAGGTGTTTTGCGCGTATGTTCAGATGATTGACGGCCAAGATGATTTCGTCGCACCATGGAAAATATCCGCTCACAAAAGCGGGAAGCAAAAGCATGGCTTTTTTCGCATAGCCTTTTCCGTGGTGCACAGCGTTTAAAGACAGGGAGCTGAGCAGTAAAGCAAATGGATTGTTAGAATAAGAAGCAAGCGTTTCTTTTGATGCATGTAAAATGAAAAAACCGACTGGAAGGTCGTCTTTTAAGATGACAACCGGATATCGGTCCTGTATGCCCAGAGCCTGAGACAGCATCTCTTTCGGGAGGGAGGTAAAGCGTTTGTCATCGTTGGTGAGCGTGAATGATTGAAGCTCGGGCAAGTGTTCAGGCTTATAGAAGGATAAAGAAATGTCTTGAGTCATGGGGTGGCCTCCTTACAATATGTCGTCAAGCTCGTTTTCCGAAATGACGCGGTAGCCCGCTTGTTTTAACAGTGCGGCGGTTACTCCGCTGCCGGTGATTTTTTTGCCAGAGAATGTGCCGTTATAGATAAAACCGCTTCCGCAAGATGGACTGTTTTCTTTTAATATGACGGCAGAAGCGTTGATTTCTTTTGCGTAAGCCAATGTTTTCGCGGCGCCTTCCATATATAGTTCTGTGACGTCTTCTCCTGAAGCTGTCACGATTTTCGCTGTTCCATTGAGGACATCCTCGCCGGTGCCTCCTATGATTTCTGCGGGTTCGCGTGGGGTAGAAAAGCCGCCGAGAAGTTCAGGGCAAGCCATGACTGCTTTCTTTTCATCGACTAGTTTTCTGATTTTCTCCGACGCTGCGTGAGAGCCGTTATATCTGCATTCAATGCCTCCAAGGCAAGAACTGACTAGTATCATATTGGTTTCTCCTCTCTTGCTTTGCTTGTCTCTATCATAAAATAAATGGCTTTAGTTGGGAGGCTTTTTCAGTTAAAAAAGGAGTTAAAAAGTTTGAAAATAAAAAATTTAATTTTTCTCTTTACAAACAGGGGGTGACCTGTATATAATAACTTTTGTCAGCTCGACGAGAACACAACGGCCCGTTGGTCAAGCGGTTAAGACACCGCCCTTTCACGGCGGTAACACGGGTTCGAATCCCGTACGGGTCACCATTTGGAGGATTAGCTCAGCTGGGAGAGCATCTGCCTTACAAGCAGAGGGTCGGCGGTTCGAGCCCGTCATCCTCCACCATCTTGCCGGTGTAGCTCAATTGGTAGAGCAACTGACTTGTAATCAGTAGGTTGGGGGTTCAAGTCCTCTTGCCGGCACTGTTTTTTCAAAATTTTATGTGGAGGGGTAGCGAAGTGGCTAAACGCGGCGGACTGTAAATCCGCTCCCTCAGGGTTCGGCAGTTCGAATCTGCCCCCCTCCACCATTATTGGGCTATAGCCAAGCGGTAAGGCAACGGACTTTGACTCCGTCATGCGTTGGTTCGAATCCAGCTAGCCCAGTCACAGACACCTTTGATCAAAAGGTGTCTTTTTTCTTTTCGGAAAAATCATTCCAACTTCTAACTGTTCAGTCTGTATAATAATTTTAAAAATATGTTAAGGTAGTTTATTCACGAATTACCATCTACACCCTGCCAAAAATTTGTTAAACTTATTTTATAAAAAAATTGAAACCTTTTGAATCGAAGCTCGTATACATACAGACCGGTGAAGGCAGAGGTTAGATAAATATGGAAATGATGATTAAAAAAAGAATTAAACAAGTCAAAAAAGGCGACCAGGATGCATTTGCGGACATCGTAGATATTTACAAAGATAAAATTTATCAGCTTTGCTACCGTATGCTTGGCAATGTGCATGAGGCGGAGGATATTGCACAGGAAGCTTTCATCAGAGCGTACGTTAATATCGACAGTTTTGATATTAACCGGAAATTTTCAACTTGGCTTTATCGAATCGCGACCAATTTGACCATTGACCGCATTCGCAAAAAGAAGCCGGATTATTACCTCGATGCAGAGGTGGCTGGTACGGAAGGCTTGACCATGTATTCTCAAATCGCCGCAGATGGTGTTTTGCCTGAAGATGCAGTTGTATCGCTGGAGCTCTCAAACACGATACAGCAGAAAATTTTAAAGCTTCCTGACAAATACAGAACAGTCATCGTATTAAAGTATATTGACGAACTCTCATTAATTGAAATCGGGGAGATTCTAAACATCCCTGTGGGGACTGTGAAAACGCGGATTCACAGAGGCAGAGAGGCTCTTAGAAAACAATTAAGGGATCTTTAAGTGGGGTGATGAAATGAGCTGTCCTGAACAAATTGTGCAGCTTATGCATATGCATCTTGATGGAGATATCCTTCCAAAAGATGAACACGTATTAAATGAACATCTGGAGACATGCGAGAAATGCAGAAAGCATTTTTACGAGATGGAGAAATCCATAGCGCTCGTACGGAGCACATCGCATGTCGAAGCCCCCGCGGATTTTACCGCTAATGTCATGGCAAAATTGCCTAAGGAGAAGAAAAGAGCTTCTGTAAAAAGATGGTTCAGAACCCATCCCGTTATCGCAGCTGCTGCGGTATTCATCATTTTGATGGGCGGGGGTTTTTTTAACAGCTGGCATAATGACCACAATTTCAGCGTGTCCAAGCAGCCGAATCTTGTGGTTCATAACCATACTGTGACCGTGCCAGAAGGTGAGACGGTCAAAGGTGATGTCACTGTTAAAAACGGCAAGCTGATTATTAAAGGCAAAATAGACGGGGATGTAACCGTCGTAAACGGCGAAAAGTATATGGCCTCTGCTGGACAAGTCACCGGTCAGATTGAAGAAATCAATCAATTATTCGACTGGACATGGTACAAGATGAAGTCTGCGGGGAAAAGTGTACTCGATGCATTCAGTCCGAACGGAGAAGAGTAAAGCGCGTTAGCCGCTTTGCTCTTTTTTTGCGGGCTGAGAGGGCTGGCACATTTCACTTGCTAAATCGAAATGTGGTATAATGGGCTCGCTATGTAAAGTACATATGCGTAACACGTAAAACACAAAATACGAAATGACTGAAATCTTGGAGGACGAGGAAATGGCTTTTGAGGATATCCCTTTTTTGCAGTACCTCGGCAATGCCGTTGATATTCTCCTTGTTTGGTATGTGATATATAAATTGATTATGGTGATACGCGGCACGAAAGCGGTTCAGCTGTTAAAAGGAATTGTAGTCATCGTGCTTGTTCGTATGGCCAGCCAATATTTGGGCCTCAGCACACTTCAATGGCTGATGGACCAAGCGATAACATGGGGATTTTTAGCAATTATTATTATTTTTCAGCCTGAGCTGAGAAGAGCGCTTGAACAGCTAGGCCGCGGCCGCTTTTTTTCGAGGAGCGGCACGCCTGTTGAAGAAGCGCAGCAGAAAACGATTGAGGCCATTACAAAAGCGATCAATTATATGGCGAAACGCCGTATAGGCGCCCTGCTGACCATTGAGCGGGATACTGGAATGGGGGATTATATTGAGACCGGCATACCACTAAATGCCAAAGTCAGCTCTGAGCTGCTGATAAATATTTTTATTCCAAACACCCCGCTTCATGACGGTGCGGTGATTATGAAAAATAATGAAATTGCCGCGGCCGCCTGTTATCTGCCGCTTTCTGAGAGCCCGTTTATTTCAAAGGAACTGGGCACGCGGCACAGAGCAGCTGTCGGTATCAGTGAAGTAACAGACAGTTTGACGATTATTGTGTCTGAAGAGACCGGCGGCGTCAGTGTGGCAAAGAACGGCGACCTTCACAGAGAGCTGACAGAAGAAGCGCTGAAAGAAATGCTTGAAGCCGAGTTTAAGAAAAACACCAGAGACACTTCTTCTAACCGCTGGTATTGGAGGGGCAAGAAAAATGGATAAATTCTTAAACAACCGCTGGGCTGTGAAAATCATTGCTCTGCTTTTCGCGCTCTTGCTTTATGTGGCGGTTAACAGCAACCAAGCACCGACTCCGAAAAAACCGGGTGAATCTTTCTTTCCGACATCAACAACTGATGAAGCAACTCTGACTGATATTCCGGTTAAAGCGTATTATGATGATGAAAATTACGTCGTGACGGGTGTTCCGCAAACGGTTAATGTCACGATAAAAGGCTCGACAAGCGCCGTGAAAAAGGCTCGGCAGACCAAGAACTTTGAAATATATGCTGATATGGAACATTTGAAAACCGGCACACATAAGGTTGAGCTTAAGGCCAAAAACGTGTCGGATGGGCTGACAATCTCAATTAATCCGTCTGTTACGACAGTGACCATTCAGGAACGGACGACCAAAAGTTTTCCCGTAGAAGTGGAGTACTACAACAAAAGCAAGATGAAAAAAGGCTATTCTCCGGAGCAGCCGATTGTCAGTCCGAAAAATGTGCAGATTACCGGATCGAAAAATGTCATCGATAATATTTCTCTTGTAAAAGCTTCAGTGAATTTGGAAAACGCAGATGAAACGATTGAAAAGGAAGCGAAAGTGACTGTCTATGATAAAGACGGAAACGCGCTTCCTGTCGACGTGGAGCCCTCGGTCATCAAGATTACCGTTCCGGTGACAAGCCCGAGTAAAAAAGTGCCCTTTAAAATTGAACGGACAGGAAGCCTTCCTGACGGTGTCAGCATAGCGAATATTGAATCCAGCCCCAGTGAGGTAACGGTTTACGGCTCACAGGATGTGTTGGATTCTCTTGAATTTATTGACGGCGTCAGCTTAGATTTAAGTAAAATTAACAAGGATTCCGATATCGAGGCAGATATTCCGCTTCCTGACGGTGTCAAAAAAATCTCACCGTCAAAGGTGACTTTGCATATAGAAGTCGACAGTGAAGCGGATCAGAAGTTCGAGAATGTCCCTATCAAGACTGTAGGGCTGAGCAGCTCACAAAACATTGAATTTCTTGATCCTGAATCACAAGCGATAGATGTAACGGCTAAAGGCTCTCCCGCGAATATAAAAAAGCTGAAAAAATCAGATATTGAATTGTATGTGAATGTTTCAGATTTAGAGGACGGGGAGCATAGCGTGAAGCTTGAAGTGAACGGGCCACAGAATGTAACTTGGTCCTTGGGGCGGAAAAACGCCAAAATCAAGCTGACGTCTAAGAAAAGCAATACATCAACGAATGATAACAGCAGCAATACATCAGGGAACCAGGATGACACAGATAAACAAACAAATGATCAAAAGAACAATCAGCAAGAAGATACAAAGAACACTGATAAAAACAACAACGATCAAAACCAAGACGAAAATAAAGATCAAAACCAAGATCAGGATGAGGATGAATCCACTGCGAATTCACAATCCTCATCGGAATAAAAAAGGAGCGATTATAAAATGGGCAAGTATTTTGGAACAGACGGTGTAAGAGGTGTCGCCAATAGTGAGCTTACACCTGAGCTGGCCTTTAAAGTCGGACGTTTCGGCGGTTATGTGCTGACAAAAGACAAACAACGTCCAAAAGTGCTGATAGGCCGCGATACACGCATCTCCGGCCATATGCTGGAGGGAGCCCTTGTCGCCGGACTTTTATCCATTGGCGCAGAAGTCATGCGTCTGGGCGTCATTTCTACACCAGGTGTATCTTATTTGACAAAAGCGATGGATGCAGAGGCGGGCGTCATGATTTCCGCTTCTCATAACCCAGTGCAGGATAACGGCATCAAATTCTTTGGGGGAGATGGATTTAAGCTTTCTGATGAACAAGAGGCTGAAATTGAGCGCCTGATGGACGAACCTGAGGATAAGCTGCCAAGACCTGTCGGAGCAGACCTTGGACTTGTAAACGATTATTTTGAAGGCGGACAAAAATATCTGCAATTCTTAAAACAGACAGCTGATGAAGATTTCACAGGCATTCATGTGGCATTGGACTGTGCCAATGGCGCAACGTCATCCTTGGCGACACACCTGTTTGCTGATTTAGATGCAGATGTTTCTACAATGGGGACTTCCCCGAACGGATTAAACATTAATGACGGCGTCGGTTCGACTCATCCCGAAGCGCTCAGCGCGTTTGTCAAAGAGAAAAACGCGGATCTCGGTCTTGCGTTCGACGGTGACGGCGACCGCCTGATTGCTGTCGATGAAAAAGGAAATATTGTAGACGGCGACCAAATCATGTACATATGCTCAAAACATCTGAAATCAGAGGGCCGTTTAAAGGATGATACAGTGGTTTCAACCGTGATGAGCAACCTCGGCTTCTATAAGGCGCTCGAAAAAGAAGGCATCAAAAGCGTGCAGACAGCTGTCGGCGACCGCTACGTAGTAGAAGCAATGAAAAAAGACGGCTACAACGTCGGCGGAGAGCAGTCAGGACATCTTATTTTCCTTGATTACAACACGACAGGGGACGGTTTATTGTCTGCTATTATGCTGATGAACACTTTGAAAGCAACAGGCAAGCCGCTGTCAGAGCTTGCAGCTGAAATGCAGAAGTTCCCGCAGCTGTTAGTCAATGTGAGAGTGACTGATAAATATAAAGTTGAAGAAAATGAAAAAGTAAAAGCAGTTATTTCTGAAGTTGAAAAAGAAATGAACGGCGACGGCCGGATTTTGGTGCGCCCTTCAGGAACTGAACCGCTCGTCCGTGTCATGGCTGAAGCGAAGACGAAAGAGCTGTGCGATGAGTATGTCAATCGCATTGTTGAAGTCGTCCGGTCAGAAATGGGATTAGAGTAACGAAGTCTATTATCAGAGAGTGAACAAGACAAGCGAGGATTACATAAGATAATTGTGAGACATACGGCAAAGTTGTTTAAAAAACAATTGACCGTTTATGCCACATGTTGTAAAATCAAGCTTGTCTTGTTCTTATTTTCTCAATAGGAAAAGAAGACGGGATTATTGCTTTACCTATAATTATAGCGCCCGAACTAAGCGCCCGGAAAAAGGCTTAGTTGACGAGGATGGAGGTTATCGAATTTTCGGCGGATGCCTCCCGGCTGAGTGTGCAGATCACAGCCGTAAGGATTTCTTCAAACCAAGGGGGTGACTCCTTGAACAAAGAGAAATCACATGATCTTCCAAAAAACATGTAGGAGGGGACGATTGAAAGTCCCCTTGAAATTTGACTTTCTTCGTCTCCTTTTACAATCTTAGGAGGAAGAAAAATATGTGTGGAATCGTAGGTTATATCGGTCAGCTTGATGCGAAGGAAATTTTATTAAAAGGGTTAGAGAAGCTTGAGTATCGCGGTTATGACTCTGCTGGTATTGCTGTTGCCAACGAACAGGGAATCCATGTGTTCAAAGAAAAAGGACGCATTGCAGATCTTCGTGAAGTTGTGGATGCCAATGTAGAGGCGAAAGCCGGAATTGGGCATACTCGCTGGGCTACACACGGCGAACCAAGCTATCTGAACGCTCACCCGCATCAAAGCGCACTGGGCCGCTTTACACTTGTTCATAACGGCGTGATCGAGAACTATGTTCAGCTGAAGCAAGAGTATTTGCAAGATGTAGAGCTCAAAAGTGACACCGATACAGAAGTAGTCGTTCAAGTAATCGAGCAATTCGTCAATGGAGGACTTGAGACAGAAGAAGCGTTCCGTAAAACACTTACACTGTTAAAAGGCTCTTATGCAATTGCTTTATTCGATAACGACAACAGAGAAACGATTTTTGTAGCGAAAAACAAAAGCCCTCTATTAGTAGGTCTTGGAGATACATTCAACGTCGTAGCATCTGATGCAATGGCGATGCTTCAAGTAACCAACGAATATGTTGAGCTGATGGATAAAGAAATGGTTATCGTCACTGATGACCAAGTTGTCATCAAAAACCTTGATGGTGACGTGATTACACGTGCGTCTTATATTGCTGAGCTTGATGCCAGTGATATCGAAAAAGGCACGTACCCTCACTACATGTTGAAAGAAACGGATGAGCAGCCTGTTGTTATGCGCAAAATCATCCAAACGTATCAAGATGAAAACGGCAAGCTGTCTGTGCCTGGTGATATCGCTGCCGCTGTAGCGGAAGCGGACCGCATCTATATCATTGGCTGCGGAACAAGCTACCATGCAGGACTTGTCGGTAAACAATATATTGAAATGTGGGCAAACGTGCCGGTTGAAGTGCATGTAGCGAGTGAATTCTCCTACAACATGCCGCTTCTGTCTAAGAAACCGCTCTTCATTTTCCTTTCTCAAAGCGGAGAAACAGCAGACAGCCGCGCGGTTCTCGTTCAAGTCAAAGCACTCGGACACAAAGCCCTGACAATCACAAACGTACCTGGATCAACGCTTTCTCGTGAAGCTGACTATACATTGCTGCTTCATGCAGGCCCTGAGATCGCTGTTGCGTCAACGAAAGCATACACTGCACAAATTGCAGTTCTTGCGGTTCTTGCTTCTGTGGCTGCTGACAAAAACGGCATCGATATCGGATTTGACCTCGTCAAAGAACTCGGTATCGCTGCAAACGCAATGGAAGCTCTATGCGACCAGAAAGACGAAATGGAAATGATCGCCCGTGAATACCTGACTGTATCCAGAAACGCTTTCTTCATCGGACGCGGCCTTGACTACTTCGTATGTGTCGAAGGCGCACTGAAGCTGAAAGAGATTTCTTACATCCAGGCAGAAGGTTTTGCCGGCGGTGAGCTAAAGCACGGAACGATTGCCTTGATCGAACAAGGAACACCAGTATTCGCACTGGCAACTCAAGAGCACGTAAACCTAAGCATCCGCGGAAACGTCAAAGAAGTTGCCGCTCGCGGAGCAAACACATGCATCATCTCACTGAAAGGCCTAGACGATGCGGATGACAGATTCGTACTGCCGGAAGTAAACCCAGCACTTGCTCCGTTGGTATCTGTTGTTCCATTGCAGCTGATCGCTTACTATGCTGCACTGCATCGCGGCTGTGATGTTGATAAACCGCGTAACCTTGCGAAGAGTGTTACTGTGGAGTAATAAATGTTTAACCCCTTTGGATAAGATTGTCTAAAGGGGTGTTTTTATGTCCAAAAGAGAAAGAACGTCTACAGTGGAAAAATGGATTAAAGAAGGTGATGCTACAGGACTCGACTATCTATCGGCCATGGCTATAGATTTAAGATGTTTCCACATTAGGTCGGTTAACGAGGTTAAAAGTCATTAAGACTTGGAGAGAAACTGCTTTTGCCTAACTGAGTTTTCTGATGTTAATACAGATATAAGAGAGCAGTTCCTCATTAAGATACGCTTTTGATAGCAGTTGGAATTTAGCATGCTAGAAATCCGAAAATCGAAGAGCCTATTGGAATGATAACGTGTTTTTTTATTGTCAATTAATAAAGGCAAAAGAATTCTAGAAGTCGCACTTACAATGTACTTGTGAGATTAGGTTTTAAAGTTCATCCTTTTTTTATTGAGTACATTCCGGTTTAAGTTGAAATGATTCAGTAAAGGACACGCCATAAATAAAAGGTAGCGTATGACTCCCATTTTTTCCATGAAAACGATATTTCTAAGATTTCATCTTTCGTAGGCTTTCGATTCATATTACGTAATATTTTTATCGAACGAATTAGACACACATCATCGATTGGAAAAGCTGTCGGGAACCTAAGGCAGCGCATTAGAACATAATTGGCTGTCCAAGGACCGATTCCTCGTATTTTAATTAAGTTTTTTTCAGCATCTTTAAAGTTCATTTTCATTAATTTTTCCCTCGATAATTCTCCACTTGCCATTAATCTGGCTATTCCAATGATATATTCACTTTTTTTTACCGTCATTTTAATATCTGCCAGGTCGGTAGGGGTTAACCGTGCAATTCGTTCGTACGGTGGGAACACCCAATACTTTTTACCATTCCATTCAATAGAATCGCCAAATGCTTCTACAAATTGCTTCTTTAAGGAGTACGCGAAGGCTAAGTTAATTTGTTGCCCTAAAACTCCCCAACATAAAGCTTCAAATAAATCGGGAATGCCGATCACTCGCAACCCATAAAATTTTCGGGCAGGCATTTTAAGTAATGGATCTGCTTTTGCCATTTCATAAAATGGAGTTAAATCGTTATCAAGATCAAACCATTCATGAATATATTTTACAATCTCTTCCCGTTTCCACTGCTCAACAGGTCTAGAATCGTTTAGGAATTGAACAATCATTTGTTTATTATTGATTACGCTTACCTGCACTAAGGACCGAATTTCCCCAATGGCTATAACTTTTGTAATGATATTGTTTTCTATTTCATACATGCATTCATTTTTTTCCCTGGTTAGGTAGCCTAGGTTCGCATTCATGTCGAATGTTTCAGGTAATGTAATGACGATAACATCATTGACTTCATGCCATGTCACTTTTTCATTCTCCTTATCTTAAATAATTATAAGAAAACTCACGCTGGTTGAAATTAGTTTATCACATAATCATCTTTACTCATTTTGTTATCTTGCTATTACATTCTAACCACCTTATTTTTTTCTATTTATGAGGTTATAGTGTAGTTATCAAGAATGCTAAACGGGAGTAGATAAAAATGGCCCAAGATATAAAAAACGCGTGTCGAAAATTTAAATTGGGATTCAATTCAAACTGAATTAGATGAGCATTGTAAGGAGAGGTGAGATAAATGCCGGATAGTATCAATAACGGACATAAAGAGAGCCATGAGCATAGAATTTCGAATGATGCAGAAATGATAACAGATGAAAAGTGGCAAGCCATTATAAATAATGATGCAGCGTACAATAATCAATTTTTCTACGCTGTAAAATCGACAGGGATATTCTGTAAACCATCCTGTAAATCTCGCGTTCCGAAAAAAGAAAATGTATGCATTTTTCCAAACGCAGAACAAGCTCTCCGCGCAAATTTTCGCCCTTGTAAACGTTGCAAGCCCACTAATGAAAAAATGCCTGATAGCGAGTGGGTTGATTTAATTACTGAATACATTGATAAAAATTTCACAGAAAAATTAACGCTAGAATCGTTAGCAGATATTTGTCATGGGAGTCCGTATCATATGCATCGAACATTTAAAAAGATTAAAGGCATTACGCTGGTTGAGTATATACAACAAGTTAGAGTACACGCGGCTAAAAAGTATTTGATTCAGACAAATAAATCGATTGGAGATATCGCTATATGTGTGGGTATAGCTAACGCGCCTTATTTTATTACTTTATTTAAAAAGAAAACTGGACAGACACCAGCACAATTTCGTCAAATGAGTAAAATGGAGGAAACGTACAATGGAAACAAATAAACCAACCCTTTATTGGTCTTTACTAATGTTCAAGAATTGGAATTTTTATATTGCTTCAACTTTAAAGGGGCTTGTGTTTGTAGGTTCACAGAACAAACCAATCGAGGAATTGTTCGAATGGGCTAGGAAACGCTTTCCGGGAAGTCTTCTTGTTGAAGATGATGATAAGCTTGAACCCTATGCCGTTGAAATCACTCAATATCTAGAAGGAAAGCGGAAAAACTTTACTGTTCCAGTTGAGTACGCCGGTACGCAATTTCAGCTAGCCGTCTGGAATGCACTTTGTGAAATTCCTTATGGACAGACGAAATCCTATTCCGACATTGCAAATGATATAAATAAACCAGCAGCTGTTCGTGCTGTAGGTGCGGCTATTGGGGCTAATCCGGTATTAATTACTGTACCGTGCCATCGTGTAATAGGAAAGAATGGCTCATTAACTGGCTATCGGGGCGGATTTGAAATGAAGACACTGCTCCTCGATCTGGAAAAGCGAGCTTCATCTGAAATGGATGTTCCTCATTGAAAGTGAATCATCTATAATGGGTTGGATTCTTTTAGAGGAAAGTAAAGACCAGTTTACTGATAAACTTGACAACTTTTAAAATTTAGCATATCTTATACGTAACTTAATAATCGATGCAGATGTTTATTTTTCCTTTTAAAATATGTAGGCCTTTAGCATTCTTTTCATATTTAATTTTAAATATTGATAGGATGAAAAAGTATCCTAATAAAAAAGGAAGAGAACATGAGTCGATTTATTTGATAATCAGGACTATATTAAAGGAAATGAAAACATAGCATAAAGTAAAGACCAATAATAAGGTAGCACTTCAAAAAACTTCGCTGAAGTTAGTTGAAGTGAAGCCGACAATTTTCAGGATTCAATGATCTAACATAATCATTGAAATTTTGAAGTTGTCGGCTTTTTTGTTGGAAAAAAATAGAGATAAATAAAAATTGAAATAAATAATAGACAAATATGATCTGATTGAAAGGTCTTTTGACCAATAATGAGTTTTAAAAAAGGGAGAATTTAGAATGTTAGTTTCGCTGAGTTTGTCATCATTATTAACATTATTTTTTATTATGCTTATGGCTTCTGGGATTAGTGGACTATTGTTTTTACATCCGCGAGTACCCTTGAGTTTTGTTCGCATTCATATTGGGATCTTGGCTTTACCACTTTTGGTTTCCTTACTGATTCTTGCCAATAGTGGTGTGAGTGGAAATGTTGGCCCTTGGCACTTAGATTCCTTAGCTTGTTTAATGACTTTCTTTGTTCTTGCAATTGGATTCATCATTCAGCGTTTTTCTGTACGTTACTTAATGGGGGATCGATCTTATCGAAAATATTTTGCGCTTTTTACTTTCACAACAGGTGCTGCTTCTATGACATGGTTAAGTGGTGATCTCCGCTTGATGGTTCTATTTTGGGGAGCGACTCTTGTTGGATTAACCTTACTTATTAGGTTAAACAGTGCTTGGCAAGTGGCTAGTGAAGCAGCCAAAATTTCTGGCCGGTTATTTTTGTTAAGTTGGTTTTCTTTGTTTTTTGCGATGATGTGGCTTTTTCATGCCACAGGTCAATGGCAGTTATCATTGGTTGTAACAAATGAAAGTATAGCTGGGCTGGGAGAATGGGAGAGAACAGGGATTCAGCTATTGATTGTACTGGCGGTGATCATTCCTGCAGGTCAATGGCCGTTCCAAAGATGGTTGGTTGAGTCTATTGTTGCTCCAACCCCAGTTTCTGCAATTATGCATGCAGGTTTAGTAAATGCTGGAGGAATAATACTAACTCGATTTTCACCTCTATTTCATGGTGGTATCGCTTCGATTATCTTACTTCTGCTTGCTGGCATTTCTGTATTGATTGGAACTGGAATTAGTTTAGTCCAGGTTGATTATAAACGCCAGTTAGTAGGCTCCACGATTGGACAAATGGGGTTTATGCTCATTCAGTGTGCATTAGGCGCCTATATAGCAGCCATTATTCATCTTATTTTACATGGTTTATTCAAAGCTACGTTGTTTCTACAAGCTGGTTCAGCAGTAGGGCGTCATGAAGTATCGGCTCGCACTAATGAAAGAACATCCTATTTATGGGTCATGGCTGGTCGGATTTTATCCTTAGTTATAGGTGTTGCTTTTTGGCTCACTGCTCCTGGAGACGGGTATCACTTAATCAGTGCGCTGATCTTAGGGTGGTCATTGTCCGTTTCTTGGACTCAGCTTGTCGCTTTTGGAGAGGGCCGAATTGGCCGAATTGCCGGCTTAACTGTTTTAGGAGGAGCAGCCCTCGTATATTTTATCATTCATCACCTTTTCTATAAGTGGCTGCATACAACCATTTTTCAAAGTGTTCAACCTCCAATGTCAGCTGTCATGATTGTCGTATGTCTCTTACTATTTGGCAGTGCTTTAGGTACGTGGGTTGCTCGTCATCGTTCTTCCGTTTTTTTCGCGGTACTCTATCTTTGGTTAGTTCGATTAGGTGAAGCAAAACCAAAGTCAGTAGAGAGTCACCCAGACTACCTTAAACAATATATTTCATAAGGAGCTAATCTGAGATGGGCATTACATCCGTATTAACGAAAGATAATGTAAACAAGATAGATACAGATATTGATGTTCAAGAAAGGGATCTTAACGTTTTCATTACATCTGCCAGCCGAGTGATTGCGCCACTTTGGCCTATTTCTACATTTGCTGCACGTAATCCGTGGATGGGACTTGAAAACCAACCTTTTGATCAGGTTGCAAGTTGGTTGAAAAACACTCGTGATGTTGATATATACCCTAGTGCGTCTATGATCCGTTCAGCAAAGAATAAAGGTGAGATTGATGAAGATTTTGTGGAAATGGGGCTGCAGCGTTGGCTTGATTCACATTCCTATCACATCCCACGGGACGTGGCAGAGCGATTTTGTCATGCTGCATTAAAGTTAGATCCCCTGCCTTCCGACCTTTTATCATCACATGAGCTGGAGAAATTAGTAAGTGAATGTAGTGGATTGGATCATATCGAGAATGTGTTTATGCAGCCACTAAGTTCGTATATAGAGAATCAAGATGGTGAAAGGCTAGTCAATATACTAGATCATCATGTCATTAAGTGGAGTAAATTATATCTTGATGACTCTCAAGCAGGCTGGACAATGCCTAATCGTGAGGAAGGTTTCTATCGTGCTTGGCAGCATCTCATTCAATATGATCCAGCACTTAGCAAAAAGCAGCGAGAAAGGGTAAAGGATTGGCCGAAAGAGGCACATTTGGCTTTACAGGAAGCCTTATTCGCACTAGAAATCCCAGAGTCAGAAATCCAGACTTATCTTGAAGGTCATTTACTTTCATTACCTGGATGGGCAGGGATGATGCTTTGGCGCTCCCAGCAATCGAGCCACGAACATGCACTCCTAACAGAATACTTAGCGGTTCGAATATCCATGGAGTGGGCTCTTATAAAGCCATACTTACCTTTGAATGAACGATCTAAGAAAACAATTTCAATTGCTCCCCTTATAGCAGCTTGGATTCATTGGGGTGGGCATACATTAGAAGAATGGTCACAGATGACGGCCATTGAACAAAACGAATATTTATCATTTGCCTACAGCTTTGATGAGAAACTTCGCAAGAAACTTTGGTTAGAAGCTTGGGAACAAACGTACACTGATCGATTAAGCCAGAAGATCATCTCGAAACAACGTGAAACCGGCGGTGAAAAATCTGCATTAGCTCAATTAGCATTCTGCATCGATGTACGATCAGAACCTTTTCGTCGTCAACTAGAAAAAGAAGGTCCGTTTGAAACGATTGGTATTGCTGGTTTCTTCGGGGTGCCAATTGCAACTTGTGAACTTGGCAGTAAACACAGTCATGCTTCCTTGCCGATCATACAAAAACCGCAATATAAAATAAAAGAGTTCGCAGATGAGGATGTATTCAAAAAATACAATCAACGGAAGCAAGCAATTCATTCTTTAAGCCATACCTTTAAAACGATGAAGCAGAATGCGCTTTCGAGCTTACTACTGCCTGAGCTAAGCGGACCTTGGCTTACTCTGCAAATGGCAGCCCGTAGCTTTGTGCCAAGAAAGGCGGGTCGTTTCATTCGTAATCTCCGTGAGGCTTGGTTACGCAAACCTGATACAAAACTCTCGCTTCATCATGATGCTACAGAGGCAGAAATACCTGTGGGTTTTACTGATGAAGAAAAAGTGAACTATGCTCGCCAAGCATTAAAAATGATGGGGTTAACAGAGAACATCGCACCATTGGTCGTAATTTGCGGGCATGGCAGTCAAAGCACTAATAATCCTTATTCTGCAGCCCTTGATTGTGGTGCCTGCGGTGGAGCGGCCGGTGGATTCAATGCAAGAGTTTTAGCTGCTTTATGTAATCTATCAGAGGTACGAGAAGCTCTTTTAGCTGAAGGAATTAAAATTCCTGAGGATACGGTTTTTGCAGCAGCTGAACATAATACAACAGTAGATGAATTACATTGGCTTTATGTACCAGAGCTTTCCGAAGCTGCACAAGAAGCATTTGAACAAATTGAAGCCGTTATGCCGAAAGTGAGACATCATGTAAACGCAGAACGTCTAGCCCAATTACCGAATTTCCAATCGAAGCTAAAAAATCCGAAGGCTGAGGCAAACCGATTTGCGGAAGATTGGAGTGAGATACGTCCGGAATGGGGACTGGCTCGTAATGCCGCTTTTATTATCGGTAAACGTGAACTAACTCAGGATTGTGATTTGGAAGGCAGAGCCTTTCTCCATAATTATGATTGGAAGCAGGATGAAAGCGGTGAACTCCTAGCAAATATTATTGCAGGACCTGGAACTGTAGCCCAATGGATTAATTTACAATATTACGCATCAACGGTAGCACCTCATTATTATGGCAGCGGAAATAAAGCAACTCAAACCGTTACTGCAGGTCTCGGCGTTATGCAGGGGAATGCAAGCGATTTGTTAGCCGGACTGCCTTGGCAATCCGTCATGGAATCAGATCACGAGGCCTATCATTCTCCTCTTCGTTTATTGATACTCATCCAAGCACCTAGAGAATATGTAGAACGGTTATTAAATAATGATTCAGCATTTCTGCAAAAAGTTCAAAATGGATGGGTCCGACTGGCTAGTATTGATCCAGAAGGATGTTGGGAAAGCTGGTAATGATGAATCTAAGCATTTATCAAATGGATTTGTTACTCAATACAAAAATGATAAACATAAGGAAGAGGTGTGCTGTATGAATGTAAACCAAAATAAAAAAGTATTATTTTTGACGGATATTGAAAACGGTTTGGAGCCTATTTTACAAGAAGCGACTAACACTTCTGCAGAGGATATGTTGACTATACAAAGCTATGGTGCCAGTATTTCACATCCTTATGGAGAAATCATGAGGTCTGTTATTTTTGCGATTTACCAGGAAGATGTTGAGGAGATTTTTGTAGTAGGAACAAAAGATAAGAAGACTTCCGCAGGTAATGGACTAACTCAACTTGAAACAATGAAAGATAAAATACAAACATTGGATTATCTGTTTCAAAATTGCAAGCCTGAATTTTTAGGTGGTACGGTCGATGAATGGCTAAATGAAAATAGCAGTGACACCATTGAAAAAAGTGTTGATATGATTCGACATCATCCACTAGTGCCGTCACATGTTAAAGTTCGAGGTTTACTCGTTAATCATAAGGATGGAAAACCCTCAATTATGGAGGGTCCTGATGCTAAAACAGGTCAAGCCATACCTGATCATTGCTTGTCACGATGAAATACAGGTTCAACTTCTAAACGCACCTATATATGGAGAAAGCAGTTCTAAGGAGATTGTATGAGCGCTAATTTAACTGATTTTGTCACGAAAACAATAGAGGACATGAACTCGTTTGATCGTGAAAATATGGAATGTATGAAAAAACTAATTAGAAAAGCAATTGATTTTTATCATCTAAAGTCTTATGAAGAAGTTGAGGAAACCCATTCAGGAAATGTTCGATTTTTGCATGTCCACTCTATGATGGAAGAAAATATGTTATCCAAAATGATAGTGGTCACAAGAAACGGTAAAACTGATTTGGATATTGAAGGTGTATATGAAGGATATGTTGTAAGAGAATATTAATGAGACGAAATCACAAATAGAATTTGCCAATTTTTTTGCTCAGGAGATGTATTAGATATGAAAAAGTCTAAGGGTTCTATTGAATCAGAGATCAGTAAGTCCATCACTCAATGGGAGAAGGATTATCTTGGACGGGGGTCTGTATCTGTTAAGACTGATATACTGCGGGACATGATCATCGTCAATTTAAAAGGGATTTTAACACCAGCCGAATATGTAGTTTGTGGATCAAAAGAGGGTATGTTATCTATCAAACAAACTCGTTCGGAGTTAGTCGAATCAGGTATAGAAGGCCTTAAGGATATTATCTTAAAAATAACCGGAGAAAAAGTGAAAAGTTTTCATACTGATTTAAGCTCCCGGACAGGTGAACGAGTGATGGTATTTAAATTATGTAATGATCTAGAGAAAAATTTGGAAAAGATCTTATAATCTAAAGAAAATAAATGTTTTGACGGTATGGAATTTGTTGTGAATTGAACATAAAGAAATGCCGATTCTTTTGTTTTACAATTATGGCATCATTGATAACTTTTATTCATATCCTAAGCGGACATAAAGAGATGTCAATTCATAGTACACTGACTTGTTATTCCTGTCGAAAGATCTAACATCCGCTGTTGTTATGAGCGGATGTTTTTTTACATCTATTTTAAATACATGAATTTGATGCTGGTGATTAGTCACTTGAACAATATTAAATTCATTTTAATTGAAAACATCCTTGTCACCTGCCAGGTTCACCCAAGTGTTTTGTGAAATGATTATGAGACCAATTTCGTAAAGCTTGATGATAAATTTAAGCGGTGAACAAAATTGATATGCTGTCTTCAGTTTCATTTCACGGAATTAGTCAGAGATAAACCTTTAATTAAATATATCCAAAAAACGGATTGACATATCGAAATATAACGATATAATAATCGATATGGAACCAATTGAAGTATTCAAAGCCTTATCAAATGAATCAAGGCTGCAAATTTTACAATGGCTGAAGGAGCCCGATCGTCATTTTGCACCCCATGAAGGGATTGATATGAACACAATCGGGGTATGTGTCAGTCAAATAACAGACAAATTGAAAATGACGCAATCGACAGCTTCTCAATATCTTACCATCCTTTTAAGAGCCGGCCTAATTAAGGCGGAGCGAATCGGAAAGTACACGTATTACAAAAGAGATGAAGAAGCCATTGGGAAACTTGCTGACTTTCTTAAAACAGAGATATAAAAATAAACATCAAAAGATGTTTATTTTTATATCATACATATCGACATATTACGATGTGTTTATTTTTTATAATAACATATCGATAATTCGTGATATGTTTATTAATAATTAAGGAGTGAATGTTTTATGTCTAACACTTGGAAAATTTATATTTTAGCCATTGTCAGCTTTTTAGTTGGAACCTCAGAGTACATCATTTCCGGAATTTTGGATCAAATTGCTCATACTCTCGGGATCACTTTAGCTGCCGCGGGCCAGCTTATTACCATTTTCTCACTTGTATATGCTCTTTCTACACCCGTACTTATGGCGTTGACAGCAAGTATGGATAGACGCAAATTGATGATGTATGCCCTAGGTTTGTTTGTGTTCGGTAATGTCCTGGCTTTTGTACTGCCTGGTTATGGATGGTTTATTGCAGCGCGGATCATTATGGCGATGGGAGCAGGTGTGGTTGTTGTCACCGCATTAACGATTGCCGCTAAGATTGCATCGGAAGGGAAGCAGGGCAGTGCCATCGCTACGGTCGTGATGGGATTTACCGCTTCTTTAATCATTGGTGTTCCGCTTGGAAGAATGATAGCAGTAGCATTAGGCTGGAAGTCTGTATTTGGAGCCATTGCTTTGTTGGGATTGATCGCAATGGTCGTTATTTTCTTTACTCTTCCGCATACTGAAGGGGATAAGCCTGTGCCTTTGCTTCAACAGCTTGCTCTTTTCAAAAAACGGAAAGTGGCTATGGGATTATCAATCACTTTCTTCTGGCTCGGGGGATATTCTGTTGCTTACACTTATTTGTCACCGTATCTCTTGAACATCTCAGGTATAAATGGCAAGCTGCTCAGCGGTGTTTTGCTTATATTTGGAATTGCCAGTTTGGTTGGATCGAAGTTTGGGGGATATAGCACCGATAAATGGGGAGTGCCCTTTACACTCGTTGGCGGGATGACGTTGCATATCGTCACACTGATTCTGCTGTCACTTGTTACTCATTCCTATATCGGAGTGTTGGTGATTCTCATATTATGGTCGTTTGCCGCATGGTCCACCGGTCCGACACAGCAATTTCACCTGGCTACAATAGAACCGGAAATGTCAGGTGTTTTGCTTAGCATGAATCAGTCAATGATGCAATTCGCCATGGCGGTCGGCGCAGGTATAGGAGGAGTTTTTGTGGAAAACGTATCATTGACCTCGATTACCTGGGTTGGTGCGTTAGGGGTTATGATTGCAATTATTACATCATTGATGATTTTCAATTCGCAACCGAAACAAGCGCTAAAAGATATCAATCAATAATTTCGAAAAATCTAACATCCGCTCGTTATACAAGCGGGTGTTTTTTATAAGCATTCAAAGTCAGTCCATGCATGAGCCTTCCAAGGGCCGACATCGTTCTGTATGTGTCGAAGGCGCACTGAAGCTGAAAGGGATTTCTTAAGGCTTTTCCGCTGAAGTACGGTACGATTGCCTTGATCGAACACTGGAAACACAAGAGAACGTAAACCTGAACATTCGCGTAAACGTCAAGGAAGTTGCCACTTGGGGAGTAAACACTTGCATCATCTCGCTGAAAGGCCTAGACAATGCGGATGACATATTCGTATTGCCGGAAGTAAACACAGCGCTTGCTCTGTTTCCGTTGGTTTCTGTTGTCGGTTGCAGCTGATTGCTTACTAATGATGCCCTGCATCTCGGTTGTGATGTCGATAAGCAGCGTAACCTTGTGAAGAGTGTTACTGTGGAGTAAGATGTTTAACCCCTTTGGATATTTTAGCCGAAGGGGTTTTTAGTATAGATATTTGATTTAAATTACAGGAGACTTCATTCATTTAACTAAAGTCATTGCTTTCTTAATCACTAAAGTTTATTTGAAAATAATCTCTTGATTTATTTTCCTCGAAGAGATTGTTTGTCAATCTATTAGGCATCAGAATTTTTATAACAGAATGGATCGTCTTTTTGACGTTTTGTTTATAGAACAAGAAAATATTCAAAACATAAGTGAAAAATTAGGGGTGAGCTCCTGTTTTTCTCGAGAGGATAGCTTGTCAGCTTTTCTATTTTTAAAGGGTTAAAATATTCTATTTATACTAATTAATGTAATTTTTAGGATAATATACAAAATCCCCCTTACTTCGACAATTGCAATCTGGTATTATCGTATCGCATGGGAGCTATGTCAATAGACTCTATGCAAAAATTGAGAGGAGGTTTACTTATGAAAAGAAACCAAAAAGAATGGGAATCTGTGAGTAAAAAAGGACTTATGAAGCCGGGAGGTACTTCGATTGTGAAAGCTGCTGGCTGCATGGGCTGTTGGGCCTCGAAGAGTATTGCTATGACACGTGTTTGTGCACTTCCGCATCCTGCTATGAGAGCTATTTAACATTTGAGAATAGGGAGTTGAGCGTATTTGCTTATACTCCTTATTTTCTCTTAAGGGGGATTTTATATGTCATATGATCGTGTTAAAGATTTTGATTTGCCAGAGTTAGCGGTTCATTTACAGCCTCATGGTGCTGTAATGATTGATAGAAAAAGTATGTTTTATTTCAGACTCAGTGGACGTGGAGCACAGTTGGCGTTTCTGTTATCAAAAAACAAAAATCTTCATAAAACGGCACGTATTTGGGAGATTATGAAAAAAGAAGAGATGAGTGCTGACCAATTAAAAGAAGAGCTTAGTGCCCATCCATTTACGGAGGCTTGGACGGAAGGGCTGTTAGATCAGCCTTTACACGTTTCGGGTTCGCTAGATTCATATTTACCTATTAGTTGTACCTTACAGTTGACAAATGCTTGTAATTTAAGCTGTTCGTTTTGCTATGCCAGCTCAGGTAAACCATATCCTGAGGAATTATCTAGTGAACAATGGATATTGGTTATGCAAAAGCTAGCAGCCCATGGAGTTGCTGATATTACGCTGACCGGGGGTGAAGCAAAGCTGATCAAAGGGTTTAAAGAATTAGTCGTTGTTGCAAGTTCGTTGTTTACCAATGTGAATGTATTTAGTAATGGATTGAACTGGCGAGATGAAGAAGTTGAATTACTTAGTCACTTAGGCAATGTTTCTGTACAGATTAGTATTGATGGTATGGATAATACACATGACCAATTAAGAGGCAGAAAAGGCGGCTTTAAAGAAAGTATGAATACCATTAAAAAATTATCAGAAGCAAACATTCCAGTGATTGTCGCTATGACCATTAATGAGTCCAATGCTGATGAAGTATCAGATGTGGTGGAGCAATGTGCCAATGCGGGTGCTTTTATCTTTCGTGCAGGAAAAACGTTATCTGTTGGACGTGCGACAGAAGGCTTTAAGGCTTTGGATATTGATTTTGAAGAAATGGTTCAAATACAGCTTAGGGAAGCACGTCATAAATGGGGAGATCGCCTGAACATAATTGATTGGGAGCACGAAGAGAGTTCGTTCACAACAGATTTTTGTACACCAGGATATCTTGCTTGGTATATAAGAGCAGATGGATACGTAACTCCTTGCCAATTAGAAGATTTGCCGCTAGGGCATATTTTAGAAGATAGCATGGCTGACATTGGTTCACCTGCTCGTTTGCTTCAGTTAAAATGTGAAGCAAAAAATTGCAAATGTATAGGGAAAATTGAGCTATCTGAACCGGACTTACCTTTTCAAAAAGAAGTCAAGGCAGGGATTCAGGAATGAATAGTCTATCATTGGTGTTCTGGAGTATTTTAGCAGTTGTTGGATTACTGTTATTTATTAAATTCAAACCCCCAACAATTGCTTCACTACTCTTAAGCAAAGATGAGGCAAAAGAAATAAGCATTCAATTTATAAAAGAGTTTGTTGGGATAGATGTAGAGAACTGGGATTTTTATTCAGTATATTGGTATGACCACGATACAGTAAATAAACTTCATCACTTAGGCATACTTAAGAAAAATAGAAAGGTTTTATATGATGTTGGGTTGGTCGAATCATGGAGAGTCCGTTTCGTTCACCAGAATCAATCATTTGTAGTTGGTGTCAATGCCAATCGAGAAATCACTTTTTTTTATGCGGATGTTCCGAAAAAAACCCTTTCGGGGAAGTTTGAACAAGTTTCTCCAGAGACACTCAAGCAGAGGTTAATGGCTTCACCTGATGGACTTTGGTCTAGAGCAAATATGACTGGTACTGGTAAAAAAGAGGAGGATTTTCGCGAGGTCAGTACTTATTGGTACATAGCGGAAGCGGGAGATATTCGGCTCAAAGTGACTGTTGAATTACAGGGCGGCCGAATTTCTTATATTGGTACTGAACAAGAAATACTAACAGATCAAATGAGTAAAGTCATTCGAGATGAACAAGTGGAATCGACATTCGGAGTATCTGGTATGCTGGGTTCAGCTTTAGCGATGATCCTTGCGATTCTCATCCTTGTATTTATGGATGTGCAAACAAGCATAATCTTCAGTCTTGTTCTGGGTTTGTTGATTATAATATGCCAGTCATTGACGCTGAAAGAAGATATTCAATTAACAATTGTAAATGCTTATGATGCAAGAATGAGTGTCAAAACGGTCAGTTTATTAGGTATTTTGTCTACACTTCTTACAGGATTATTAACAGGATTTGTAGTATTTATATGTTCATTGGCAGGAAATGCGCTTGCTGGTGATTTTGGATGGAAAACGTTTGAACAACCAATAGTTCAGATTTTCTATGGAATAGGAGCAGGGCTCATTAGTTTAGGAGTGACTTCTCTGCTGTTTAACTTATTGGAGAAAAAGCAATATTTACGAATTTCACCTGAGCTTTCTAACCGAACTGTCTTTCTATCAGGTTTTACCTTTAGGCAAGGATTGAATATGAGCATACAAAGTTCAATTGGAGAAGAGGTCATCTATCGGCTATTAATGATTCCAGTCATTTGGTGGATGAGTGGAAATATCCTCATCTCCATTATTGTATCTTCCTTTTTATGGGCGGTGATGCACCAAGTAACTGGATATGACCCAAGGTGGATACGTTGGCTGCATCTATTTATATTCGGTTGCTTTCTGGGAGTTCTCTTCATCAAATTTGGTTTTATTTGTGTATTAGTAGCTCATTTCATTCATAATTTAGTACTCGTCTGTATGCCGCTGTGGCAGTTCAAGCTTCAGAAACATATGCATCATGATCAGCCAAAGCATACTTCACTCTAATGATTAGGAGAAGATTTGATGCAATTGATGCAAGTACAAAATTTAAGCAAATGCTATCGAAATGGTGATGGGGTTGAACATTTGTCTTTCTCAATTCAACGAGGAGAAATCGTGGCGCTATTGGGGCCAAATGGAGCTGGAAAAACAACGACAATTCGATGTTTGACAGGTCTCTATAAGCCGGATAAAGGAGATATCCTCATTGAGGGTTCTCCTCCAGGAGATATAAATGTTCAAAAAAAAGTCGCGCTTATTCCTGATCAGCCATATTTGTATCCCGCTTTAACTGCTGCTGAACATATTCAGTTTAGGGCAAGAGGATATCATCCAGGTAAAAAAGATGTAAAAGAAAGGGTTTATCATGCATTGAAGGAAGTGCACTTGGAGGAGAAAGCAAACCAATTGTGTGGTCAGCTGTCAAGAGGCCAAAAGCAGCGGGTTGTCCTGGCGGGGGCGATTGTTCAAGACGCTTTGCTGTATATATTAGACGAACCGACTGTGGGCCTTGATATCCCATCAAAACAGTGGCTCTCTAACTGGTTAAAAACTAAAACCGATCAAGGGTGTTCAGCATTTGTATCAACTCATAGTCTAGAGTTTGTTATAGAGACAGCAGACAGGGTGATATTAATTAGAGACGGCAAACTCATGCAGGATTTGTATGTTCCTCAATTCGAAGAACAAGCGGAATGGAGAAAAGAAGTGATTCGTCTTCTAGGGGAATGGTCAGATGAATAATATCATTTCTTTTTTATGGCTTCAGTCAAAAAGGCGTTTTGTAAGTCAAGGTCAGGAAAAAAAAATGCCTTTTTTGATCATGCTCCTTTTTGTTGGGGCCATCGGATTTCAAGTAAGTTTTGTTTCTAGATCTACGACATGGGATATGAGTATTGCTGGTTGGGTACTTACAGGTGTTTTTATCCTTTATACGGCATTTGGACTTTTTTCAAATCGATTACCAAGTCAAATGGCAGATATTATATGGCTTTATGGCACTGCCACATCTTTTTCAAAAGTTGTGTATAGTGTTTTATTTTTCAGCGTCACTTGGAAGGCGTTGCTTTGGATCATCTCAGCCATATTCGGTGATGTATTAATTGTGCTTCTGTCTGGTGATCATATCAATTTATTAGGCCGATCCATAATTTTTGTAGGGCTCTTTTTTATCGCTGAAGTGTGGTTGATGTCGGTCTCTTGTGCCAGAACAGTGAAGAAAATGAAAAGGGTATACGTTTTAGTCTTTCTTCTAATGTTAGGCATTTACTCCATATGTCTTTATCGCTTCTTCTTTCTCCAACATTCATCTGGGATATGGGAGAGCATTGCCCGTTTTATTAGTGGCGTTGGATTAGTGTTTGATACATTGTCACCGTTGTATGTGGTTGTATTTATTGGGATTATCACAGTCTCTTTTATGACAATTGCTTTTACGAGCCGTCAGGTAGAAATGAAGGAATCGTTGGTGAAAGAAGCTGAATTCTGGGAGGAATTTCAAGAACGTCAATTTGGTTCAGGTCAAATTATACAGAAACCAAAAACGACTTGGTGGGGCTTGCAAGGTCTAAATGGCATTTGGTCTTTTCTGTGGTTGGAACTGTTGCTTTTTAAAAAATATTTATTTTTTCATAGCATTCATACGGTCATGCTCAGTGGCGTCTTTTATGTCGTCATTTTCATGTATCCAGAATGGTTTTATCTTCTTTTCTTTCTTATCGTCTCGGCAGTCATGTTAAGTTCCTATTATTCAGGAATTGTCAGACATTCTCAATCAGGCACCCTTCATTTATTCCCCGGTGCCCTTTGGAAAAAAATCATTATTCTAGAGCTGACGAATACAGTCTGGTTGTATATTCTTTACTGTGTTTCTATTACTTTTATGGCAGTTGGGAATTTAGTTTATTGGTATATATATGGCTTAGGGATATATATATGGTTCATGACAATAAGGCTTTTTGCTTTTACCCATACAAACCGAAACGATATTAAGCTTTCATTGCCTCAATACTACAAGTCATTTTTTATGGCATTAGGCCTGAGCGGCATTTGTTTGTATGTCATTCATTTATTGACTGCTGACTGGTATACATTAGTGGTGGTCGTCTGCATAGGGAGCCTAAGTTGGTGCCTGTTTTATCGTTTCAGATAGTGGTTATGTAGAGTTATTGTTTTAAAACGAGGAGAGGGGCTCTTTTATGAATTCAAATGGTGATAAATTGTCGTTATCTGTTCAGAATTTAGCGAATACAAATGAGATCACAATTGTTCAAGCGATAGGTGAGCTAAAGAAATCGGGAAAAGATGCAATACCAGTTTTGGTTGAGGCCTTAAAAGAGGAAGGCTCTTTGTGTAATATTGCTGCAGCTGTTTTAGGTGAGTTTGGGGAAGACGCGAGTGAAGCAGCGGAGGAGCTATCATGTTTATTAAAAAGTCATGCCGAAGATACAAGAATGGCAGCGGCGATTTCATTAATGAGAATCGGGAAGCCCAGTCTGCCCTTTGTCATCAAAATCGCTCAAGAAAGTGAAGGGCAATCGTGCTTTTGGGCATCTTGGTGTATTGCATGGATTGATCCGTCTTGCATTGAACCTAAGATGTATAAATGTCTAAAATACGAGCATGAACATCCTTCAGGAATAGTTGCTCCGTTTGCGGCTGAAGAGGCGTTAGGAAAGCTGATTGCTTTTCAGCTGAAAGATAAGGAGGACTGAAAGGATGAAAGATGAACAAATGTTGACTGAATGGCCAAGTCATTTACCATGGTTGAATCAATCACAGAATGATTTTACATTTCCAAGTGACACATATCTTCTTCTTTATTTTTGGTCAATGAGCTGTCCAAACTGTCACCAATTAACAGACAAAGTCCTTCAAGATATAAAGGATATGAATGTGAAAGTAATCGGAGTACATGTCCCCTATATAGAAGAAGAGAAATCTATGGAGGTTGTCTTGACGTATGCTCTTGATAGGGGACTAGCTATTCAGATTGTATTAGACCAAAACTATGAGATCGTCACAACTTGTCACGTACAAGGCATCCCCAGCTTTTGTCTATTAAGTCAATACGGTCAGATCATTACTAAAACGATGGGAGATGTTGGTTGGGATAAGATGTTAAAAAAGATTGCAGGCTTGTGAAATTTTCCGTCTTGTATGTGCGACAAACGGTTGAATATTATGATGAAACGGTCCTTCCTATAAGCAGGAAGGTTTTTTAATGAAATATTTTTTTATTAGTAGGTAAATTCATCAAATGTTCTGCTATGCTCCAAATGTACACCTTTCCGTAAGGGCAAAGTTAAATGTGAAAATAAAACTGTTCCAAAGTTAATCAGAAATTTATTTTCATATTGTATCCTTTCAGTATCACGTGAAAGGAGCATCATATGAAAACATTATGGAAAGTCCTAAAAATTGTTTTTGTCAGCTTGGCTGCTTTGGTTTTGCTTGTATCCGTCTCGGTATTTATTTATCACCATTTCCAGCTAAATAAGGAGGCGGCACTGCTGAAAGGTAAAGGCACAGTAGTCGATGTTGACGGTAAAAAGATGAATGTGTATCAAGAGGGAAGCGGGAAGGATACGTTTGTGTTTATGTCCGGTTCGGGGATTGCTGCGCCTGCTTATGAAATGAAGGGGCTGTACAGCAAGTTTTCAAAAGAAAATAAGATTGCTGTTGTAGATCGGGCAGGTTATGGATACAGTGAAGTGTCTCACGATGACAGAGATATTGATACGGTATTGGAACAGACGAGGAAAGCGCTTATGAAAAGCGGAAATAAGCCTCCTTATATTTTAATGCCTCATTCGATATCCGGGATTGAAGCGATGTATTGGGCACAGAAATATCCTAAGGAAATCAAGGCCATTATTGCGATGGATATTGGATTGCCCCAGCAGTACGTCACGTATAAATTGAGCGGAGTTGACAGATTGAAAGTGAGAGGGTTCCACCTGTTAACCTCGATTGGTTTTCATCGGTTTATGCCTTCCGCTGTATATAATCCTGAGGTGATTCGGCAGTCGTTTTTAACTGATGAAGAAAAAGAAATCTATAAAGCCATTAACTTTAAGCAATTTTTTAATGCAGATATGGAGCATGAGCTTTTACAGTCTTACCAAAACGGCAGCAAATCTGTGAATCTGCCGGCACCAAAGGAAACTCCCGTCTTGATTTTAGATGCGGTCTCTGACCAAAATAGACATTCAAAGTATGCTATACAAAACCGAAAAGACTATGAAGCGTTTGCGGCTCAATTCAATACTGCCGATATAAAGGAACTGAGGGGAACACACAGTATTTATTTATATCAGCCTGATCAAATATATAAACTGTCCATGGAGTTTATGAGAAAGGTTCGCTAGGATGAAGGGATATCATATTTTAATCGTGGAAGACGATGTGATGATTGGTGAATTGCTGCAAAAGATTTTGCAGCGTGAGGGATATCGTGTGATATGGAAAACAGATGGAGCGGATGTGCTTTCGGTGATTCAGAAGGTGGATTTGGTCATTATGGATGTGATGCTGCCGGGTGAAGACGGGTATCAAATGTCTGCAAAAATCAAAGAGCTGGGGCTGGGCATTCCGGTAATTTTTCTTTCGGCCCGTAATGATATGGACAGCAAGCTTCAAGGTTTACAGATCGGCGAGGATTATATGGTAAAGCCCTTTGATCCGAGAGAGCTGCTATTAAGAATGCGGAATATGCTTGAGCATCATTATGGGACCTTTACGCAAATCAAACATTTGTATATTGATGCGGTAACGAAAAAAGTGTTCAATGAAAGCCTGCATGATGAGGTATTATTTACTGCGATTGAGCGGAAAATTTTCTTTTATTTATATGAAAATAGAGACAGTATCCTGACAAAGGAACATTTCTTTGAATATCTATGGCAACTCGAAGATAGAAACCCGAATATTGTCAATGTGCATATTAAAAAAATTAGAGCTAAAATCAATGATCAAGCGGGTGAGATGATTGAAAATATATATGGAGAAGGGTATCGGCTGAATACCGTTGTGAAGAAATGAAGCTTAAGACAAAATATCAGTTGTTATTGTTTACGGCCGTCATTAGTGTTCCAATGCTATTGCTGGCGGTAAGTGTTTTGATGTCGGTGATTTATGACAGCATGTTTAAACCGATGAATCATGGTATGCCCTTTCACAGGTCGTTTGCGTACCCGGCAATGATCGTTGTATTTTTGATATCACTCTTATTGTTAGCTTTTTTATTTTCAAAGTCGATTCATTCTCTGTTGCATAAAATCAATCTATTAAATCAAACCATTCGGCATTTGGCGAGTGATCAAAGGGTGCCCGATAAAATTGAAGTGAAGCGTGCTGATGAAATCGGGGAACTGATCAAGTCGGTCAATTTGTTAATTGAACGGACGACATATCGTGAACTGGAGCTGAGACAGCAAGAGGAAATCAAAAAGGAGCTTTTGCAAAAACTGCGGCATGACATTAATACACCTTTAACGGCTCTCAGGCTGCAGTTATTTTATTTGGAAGACCAATGTCATGGTCAGGCTGTATTCGAATCATTGTATCAGCAAATCGAATATATCTCGGAATTAACCAATGAATTCAATCTATATTCCGCTGAGACGCTGGAAAGCTCTTATATTGTAAATGAAGAAGTGCGTCTAAACGAGCTATTAGAAACAGCGGTGAAAAAGTGGGATTATTTATACAGTATGAGTGGGATTGAGCTGCACTATAAGGCGGCAGATCAAGATGTGATATGGATGAGCAACGCGTTATGGATGCAAAGGCTGTTTGATAATATTTTTCAAAATACGTTAAAGCATTCAAAAGCTGAAAAGATGGAAGTCACGATTGAACATGACAATGTTTTTATTCGTGATGACGGTATTGGATTTGATCGGAATGAGAGCAGTGAGGGACTTGGGTTAAAGATTATTGAGGATACATGCAGGCTGCTTGCGATTACTTATGAGCTGCATACAAATGATAGCGGAACGGGGTTCTTGTTTTCAAAAGAGTGACCCCGCTGATGTTTTTCTTTCTCCTATAAAATTTATATAATAGGGAGAAAGAAATGGGGTGAACAGCATATGTTTAAAAAAATCATCAAAACGATTAAGTACCTCTCAAGCAGTTCTAGTGACCGATATCGCAGACACCGGCATTACAGCAGCAGCCGGCGCAGACATTATCGCAGCTACAGCAGCTCGGGCAAAAGAAGACACTACGACCGTTATGGCGGCAGTCATCGTTACAAACGCCGGAGCTACAGCAGCAGTTAATCCAAAAAAGTTCTTGTTCCGCTTTTGGGACAAGGGTTTTTTTATGTGACCGATTGAATGGCCCGGTTTAGATCCTCGCGAATGGAAGCGGTGTGCTGATACTCTTCCTCAATGCCCAATAATCTTTTCAGCAGCAAGGTTACTTCCTTTGTCAGTGTTAATTCCTCCAGCCAAGTGCCGTTTTTCTTCTTTTTTCCTTTATATTGAGAGTACAGCAGGAATAACAGCGTTTCTCCGAGATCGAAGAAGTCATCCTGTTTTCGTACCTTTATTTCCTCCATTTCTTCAGGAGTCAATTGTTTGGCAAGGCCGAAATCGATGAGGCAGAGCCTGCCGTCATTGATGATGATATTAGGCGTTCTGATGTCGCTGTGGAAGATAAGGCGATCATGCAGGTATTCTATAATCTCAAGCAGCTGCGAAATCAGTTGTAATGCCATAAGCTCTGTGAACGGCTGTTTTCGAAAAAATAATAATTCTTCTATATTCTCTCCCTCAATGAACTGCATGACATAATAAGCCTGTCCGTCTATGATGAACTCATCTATGAAGCCCGGAATTTGCGGGTGGTGAATGCTATTGAGCAGTTTTATTTCCTGTTGGAATCGGACTTTCTCTTTTTCCTTTTTCGCTTTTGTCGGCCGAAGCTGTTTTAAGACATAAGGTGTTTGAGTTAGGATATCGGTGCACAAATAAACCAAACCGTAGCCTCCCATACCGAGGCACTCTTCGATTTTGTATTGATGATTTAAGATAACGCCGTTCTTTAGAGGGCGGTCAAATAGCAGTTTTTTTAGAAGTTTTAATGCCATGTCTGCACTTCCCTTGGTTGTACTGACTATAGTTTACCTTCTAGACAGAGAATAAAAAAGAGCCGGATCACCGGCTCGGTATAAGTTAAAACTGCTTTGTCACGTCGTATTCATAATCTATTTTTGCTTTTACGTTGCTCATCGTCGATCTGGCTGTCGCTAATGTATTATATTTAAAACTCCATACCTTTGCCACACTGAGTTGATCTGACAAAGAGATATCATAAGACCCTGAAGTCGAGCTGTTTACAAGAGCACGGCGCCATTCGTTGTTTTCGCTCGTCATGATCAGGTGGCGTGTATTTCCCTGGCTTGGTGTTTGAGTGGCGGTTGTCTGAACTCTGGTTACAATGGCATCACGCGGTATCCCGGATTGGTTTGTTAAATCAACCTTGATCACGCTGGAATCAGAACCTGAGGGGCTAAGGCTTGTATTTCCTTTATTTTCAGCAGCGCCGCTGAATTGGAATGTTCCGCTGCCTGATTTGATTCGGTCTTCAATTGAAAGTGTAAAATACATGTTTCCGGTATAGGTGCCTCGTGACACTTTCACATAAAAGGTATCCGTCGTGTTTTGGGCGTCTGCATTTGCATAAATAAAAGAAGAAAACGTATTAGGGTTAATGACTTCTGTCCCTTGAGAAACAGGTATTCTATTCTTATCATAAATTTCAATTTTCATCCCTGTATACGCGCTCTGGTATGTACTCCTCACGTATACTTTTTCTCCCTTATTAGCTGTAAAAGTGAAATAGGCTTCATCTTGACCAGCTTCCAGTATTGTTGTATCGATATTTTTATATTTCCAATAACCGATCGGCATTGCGGTATCAAATGAATTGTTTCCTGTGATAGCAGTGACTCCGGCAGCTGATGCCGAATACGTAAAGGTGAATAAGACAGACAGCATAACAGCGAATGGAATAAGCCATTTTTTCACCATGCAAACAACCTCCTTTTATTTCCATCATACATAATAACGATTTAGGTGTAAATAAATGTTTTTTGAGGTTAATATATACATTATCTTTGCCGATAAAAAAGAATAAGAGAGAATACTCGGGAGGGAATTCAATGCGTCTGAATCGGCAATTTATCCGCACTCAGCTGATGGCACAGAACATATTGAGCAAGAATGCGCCTGCCAAACGGGAGAATGCGACTGAAAATCCAGCGGCAGTTCTGGAAAAGGCATACAGCAGGCTTAAGTCACAATCTTCAACTGGGGGAATCAATCAGTTCAATTATTCTAAAACCAGCGTGTCGGGAAACAGCGGGGCGTTCAGCAAAGTGTATCAATCAGCGAATGATCGAACAGTGACAGACACAGGGGAAGAAACAGTGATTCAATCCCAAAACCACTATGAATCTGAGAGTGATATCAGAATCAAAATACTAGATGAAAAATACAGCAGGATGAATGCGATTAATAAAACAAAGTCTGATCCATTAGGCTATATTAAGGATAAGTACCAAAATTCAAAGTCTCCTTATTTCAGAAGTGATCTGTCAGCTGCAGAAAGACAGGCCGCTTACGATAATGAAACAGAATGGTTATTCAAAGGGAAGGCGCAAAACTATAACCTTCAGGATGCTGTGTTTCGGAATGTCACATTTCATGGGGAAGTGGAAGCTGAGAATGAAAAGGTGTATCAGCGGGGACAGGTTAACCAGCAGCTGCAAGTACTGTTGAATCGAAACCATATTCATATTCCAGAGGGGACAGAGCTGACGTTTACAATCACACCGATTGACTATCAGGTGCGGGTAAGCGGGTCAGACGATCAGGATCTGATCAAGCAAATTGAGCAAGTGCTGCAATCTGGAGACAACAGCAAAGAACTATTTTTGCACATCATGAAAAGCCAAAGCAGTGATTCAGCACAATTTTCCGAAGAGGCCTATCAAAAGTATCAGGCTGCTCGTGAGATGTATGAAGTTACAGGCTACCATTTGAAGGATTTAGAAGTGATTGATGGGCGGTACGTCACGCCTGAGGGACGTGACTTAATGGATGTATATAAGGAAGAGCTTGAAAAAGATCCAGTGCAGAAACAAACGGCTTCTTATGCTATATCTTACTATCGTTCAGAGCTCAGTAAAATCGCGGAAGCCGGGTATAATGCCATTCCGGATTTCATCCTTTCAATTGATTACAGCAATGGATCTCTGAGAGATGTGGGACAAAGCAAGAGCTATGGGACCGGAGATACCGGGTGGCTTGAAGCATTAAAGCGTCAAACGGGTGTGAATTATTAGGTAAGCTGTTCATGTAGGACAGCTTATTTTTTATGAGAATCTAAGGGGTGAATTAATCCCAATATTCAAATAATTTTATTATTTTTATATAAAAGATTTTAAAAGAAGTGAACGATTCAAAACTCTGAACAAAGGTGTTTGCCTGAAAAAAACAATTGTATTTTCCAGAGAAATTTATTATGATGAAATAAGTAATTTAGGAGATTATATAACAATTTTAAGTTTGAATTTTCTGATTGTTATCACTGATTCATGTGAAGGCAAGCAGGTCTGCTGTTTTCTCATTTATGAGTATTTTGTTAGGAGGAGGAAGAGGAGTGGCAAATAAAGAATTAAAGAGGGGCCTGGGCGCGCGCCATATTCAGATGATCGCCTTGGGCGGTACAATCGGTGTTGGCTTGTTTATGGGTTCTGCCAGCACGATTTCATGGACTGGCCCATCTGTCCTTCTGGCTTATGCAATATGCGGAATTTTTATCTTTTTTATTATGCGTGCGATGGGTGAAATGCTGTATGTCGAGCCGAGCACAGGTTCTTTTGCGACGTTCGGCCATCAATATATTCATCCGATGGCAGGTTATATAACAGCATGGAGCAACTGGTTCCAGTGGATTATCGTCGGCATGTCAGAAATTATCGCTGTCGGTTCTTATATGAAGTATTGGTTCCCGGATTTGCCTGCTTGGATACCTGGTATCGTGGCAATGGTGATTCTTGGTGCGGCGAATTTAATTTCTGTTAAGTCGTTTGGCGAATTTGAGTTTTGGTTTGCGATGATTAAAATCGTGACGATTATCTTGATGATTATTGCGGGAATCGGAATTATTTTCTTCGGTTTTGGCAATGGCGGAGATGCGATCGGTTTGACGAACCTGTGGTCTCACGGGGGCTTCTTTGCAGGAGGTTTCTCAGGTTTCTTCTTTGCACTGTCTCTTGTCATTGCAGCCTATCAAGGAGTTGAGCTGATCGGGATTACAGCGGGTGAAGCGAAGGACCCGCAAAACACGCTAAGAAATGCGATTCAAAGTATTATCTGGCGTATTTTGATTTTCTACATTGGCGCTATTTTTGTGATCGTGACGGTGTATCCTTGGGATGAGCTCAACTCACTCGGAAGTCCGTTTGTGTCTACGTTCTCGAAAATCGGGATTACGGCAGCGGCCGGCATTATTAACTTTGTCGTGATTACTGCGGCAATGTCCGGCTGTAACAGCGGTATTTTCAGCGCGGGCCGCATGCTGTATACACTGGGTGTCAATGGACAAGCACCGAAATTCTTTAAGAAGATTTCACGCAATGGTGTGCCGCTGTATGGCACAATTGCGGTGCTGATCGGTTTGGCTGTCGGTGTTGTACTGAACTATATCGCGCCGCCGAAGATCTTTGTCTATGTATACAGCGCAAGCGTGCTCCCAGGGATGATTCCTTGGTTTATCATTTTGATCAGCCATATCGGATTCAGAAAAGCGAAGGGTGCTGCATTAGATAAACATCCATTCAAAATGCCGTTTGCTCCTTTTACTAACTATTTGACGATTGCTTTCTTGCTGATGGTTCTGGTTGGCATGTGGTTTAACGATGATACTCGTATCTCCCTGATTGTAGGCGTGATTTTCTTAGCGCTTGTGGTCATTAGTTATTATGTGTTTGGGATTGGCAAACGCACGCAGGCCAATTTGACAAAAAGCGAACAAGCAGCTGAATAACGATAAAAAAGAGACATTCGCGGATGTCTCTTTTTTTATTTTTTGCGTATGGATTTTCCCTATTTTAGCAAGCTATAGGGTAAAGATAGCAGAAGGAAAGGTGTTCATAAAATGGATGTTACACTCGGTTATTTGCGCGAATCACTTTCGAATCATCTAGAAAATGAAGTCTGCCAGCGTATTTGCAAGAAGATGCTGGCGAAGCGTTATGCAAATGAAGAGGAATTTGTAAAAGACTTAGATGATAATGAAATGTCTTTTTTGAACCATGTATTAGAAAAAGAAATTAAGTATGCCCAGAATGAACAGGATCAAAAACGGGCCAAGGAATTAAACGAGGTGTATGAATTACTGCTTTGAGAAAGGCGGGTAAGAAATGGGAGCAATTGAACGAAGCGGATATACATTTCAGCCGGAGTTTAGCGTTGTCCGTCAAAACGGAGCCATCCATGTGTACCATCAAGGAGAATTTGTGGAAGAAATCGAATTTGAATTTAACGGGGAATATCCCGATCATGATTTGATTGAAGAGCTTGTGAATCATTATTGTTTTGAGCATGAGATTTAGAGCCCTGCCGTGCAGGGCTCTTTTATTTAGGATGTGATCAGGCCATACTTTTTCAGGATATCCACGGTGATGTTTTTGGCTTTTGTGCCGGAATCATCGACATTGGTGACAAAGACATAAGAGCCATGCTCTGTTTTGATGAATCCGACAAACCATCCTAATCCCATATCAGTCAGGCGGGTTCCGGTTTTCCCGTAGAGCGTGTAATGATTGCCTTCCTCTTGAATCATCATGCGCTTGACGGTTTTCATTACCGGCTTGTCAAATGGAAGCTCCTCTTTAGCCAGTTTCTCCAAAAAGGTTGCTTGTTCCAGCGGAGATATTGTAAGCGAGCTTTGCAGCCAAAACTGGTCGATTCCCCCGCTGATATCCTCGTTGCCGTAAGATAGTGTATGAAGCCATGTTTTCATTCTTTCCTCGCCGATATCTCTCGCTAATGCCTGATAATACCAGATTGCGGATTCGCGCATGGCCGAGCCAAGCGTATGGTCGCGGTTCCATGATTCGAATTCACGCTTGACCCCGTCCCATCGTTTAACATCGTATTCATCTCTTACAGCTTTGACCTGCAAACCGATTAAAGCGTTCACGACTTTAAAGGTGGATTGCGGAGTTTGTCTTTGATTTGCCCGTTTTCTGTTATAGACAAATGTCTGATCCTTTTGTAAATCGTGAAGAATGAAGGTTCCATCCGTATCCTTGAATTCATCATCGACATTCATTTTGCTGACATTCAAGTGTTTTTCATGAGCAGATGATGCTGCGTGGACGGAGAAGCCGCCGATCCCTGCAATACTCAGCACAAGCACAACATATATCCATTTTTTCATTTTGTTCTCCCCTTTAACTACCTTTTCTCTCTTTCGTTTGTTCTTCCTTTAAAAAATAATCAAAAAGCGCTTAAATTTAGTTTTGTAAACAAATACTGATACTGGGTTTATAGTCGGAAGATAACGTGAAAATAGAGGGTAAAAAGGAAGGCAGGGTAAGCGGATGAATGAGCAGATTCCACATGACAAAAGTCTCGATAACAGCCTGACACTGCTGAAGGAAGGGTATTTATTTATTAAAAACAGAACAGAGCGCTACAATTCAGATCTGTTTCAGGCCCGTTTGTTGGGAAAAAACTTTATTTGCATGACTGGCGCTGAGGCGGCGAAGGTGTTTTATGATACGGATCGATTCCAGCGGCAGAACGCTTTGCCTAAGCGGGTGCAGAAATCGCTGTTTGGTGTTAATGCGATTCAGGGAATGGATGGCAGCGCGCATATCCATCGGAAGATGCTTTTTCTGTCATTGATGACACCGCCGCATCAAAAACGTTTGGCTGAGTTGATGACAGAGGAGTGGAAAGCAGCAGTCACAAGATGGGAGAAGGCAGATGAGGTTGTGTTATTTGAAGAAGCAAAAGAAATCCTGTGCCGGGTAGCGTGCTATTGGGCAGGTGTTCCGTTGAAGGAAACGGAAGTCAAAGAGAGAGCGGATGACTTCATTGACATGGTCGACGCGTTCGGTGCTGTGGGACCGCGGCATTGGAAGGGAAGAAGAGCAAGGCCGCGTGCGGAAGAGTGGATTGAAGTCATGATTGAAGATGCTCGTGCCGGCTTGCTGAAAACGACTCCCGGAACAGCGCTGCATGAAATGGCTTTTCACACACAAGAAGATGGAAGCCAGCTGGATTCCCGCATGGCAGCCATTGAGCTGATTAATGTACTGCGGCCTATTGTCGCCATTTCTTACTTTCTGGTGTTTTCAGCTTTGGCGCTTCATGAGCATCCGAAGTATAAGGAATGGCTGCGGTCTGGAAACAGCCGGGAAAGAGAAATGTTTGTGCAGGAGGTCCGCAGATATTATCCGTTCGGCCCGTTTTTAGGGGCGCTTGTCAAAAAAGATTTTGTATGGAATAACTGTGAGTTTAAAAAGGGCACATCGGTGCTGCTTGATTTATATGGAACGAACCACGACCCTCGTCTATGGGATCATCCCAATGAATTCCGGCCGGAACGATTTGCGGAGCGGGAAGAAAATCTGTTTGATATGATTCCTCAAGGCGGGGGGCACGCCGAGAAAGGCCACCGCTGTCCAGGGGAAGGCATTACAATTGAAGTCATGAAAGCGAGCCTGGATTTACTAGTCCATCAGATTGAATACGATGTTCCGGAACAATCACTGCATTACAGTCTCGCCAGAATGCCGTCATTGCCTGAAAGCGGCTTCGTAATGAGCGGAATCAGACGAAAAAGGTAAATTAAAAAGCTCTCTTCCTTTATCGAAGAGAGCTTTTTGATTACTTCTTTTTTTCATCGTAGTATTGGACGGGATACATGGAGCCTTCTGATACCATTTTGTTGTCCTCGATATCTTGCGGGTCAGGGTGGCCGGCTTTATCAACTGGGAACGTTTCCATGTCTGGCTGTTTTGTTATTTTCATCTTCATGCTGTGAATGAATTCTCTTGCCTTTTGGCGATTTGACGGGTCTTTTAATAGATAAGAAGTGATGCCGACAGTTGAAACAGCGAGACCTGAAAGTAACAGCTTTTGTTTCATGGTGATACTCCTTTCTATTTTAAGAATAGTGTTTCCTGTATCATTCCCGTTTTGGAAATAGCTAAACCTATTGTGTTTTTATCACTGGGATTAACAGTAAATTCCATTTAAGAAGAAATTAGTGACTTCATTCCTGTATTGGAAGGTAATATACATTGACTTATTATCGTTTCAGTCAAAATTCGATAAATATTGACAAAGTAAAGTAATCAGAATAATAATATAATTAGCAAGAGAATGTCATCATACATGAAAGGTGTTTACGATATGAATCAATTGCATCGAAGAATGGGAACGTTTTCCCTCATGATGGTCGGGCTCGGGTCGATGATCGGTTCAGGCTGGCTGTTCGGGGCTTGGCGTGCTGCTCAAATAGCAGGACCAGCTGCTATTATTTCATGGGTTATTGGAATGGTCGTCATTTTATTTATTGCTCTTTCTTATAGTGAACTAGGTTCTATGTTCCCTGAAGCGGGGGGAATGGTAAAATATACGCAATATTCACACGGTTCGTTTATCGGTTTTATTGCGGGCTGGGCCAACTGGATTGCGATTGTGTCCGTCATTCCGGTTGAAGCGGTGGCCTCCGTTCAATATATGAGTTCTTGGCCATGGGAATGGGCGAAATGGACAAGCGGTTTGGTGAAGAATGGAACGCTGACTGGGGAAGGACTAGCATTTGCCTCTGTATTGCTTCTCATTTATTTTCTGCTGAACTACTGGACAGTCAATCTATTTTCGAAAGCGAATTCATTAATTACGATTTTTAAAATTATTATTCCGGGTCTTACGATTGGAGCTTTGCTGTTTGTCGGATTCCACGGAGAAAACTTTACTGGCGGTCAAAGCATTGCGCCGAATGGCTGGGCAAGTGTGCTGACGGCGGTTGCCACTTCAGGTATCGTTTTTGCGTTTAATGGTTTCCAAAGCCCGATTAATATGGCGGGTGAAGCAAAAAATCCGGGGAAATCAATTCCGATTGCGGTTGTCGGCTCCCTTTTCGTTGCGACAGTGATTTATGTCCTGCTGCAGATCGCCTTCATTGGAGCTGTGAATCCTTCTGATATTGCTCACGGCTGGAGCCATCTGAATTTTAATTCTCCTTTTGCTGATCTGGCGATTGCGCTGAATATTAACTGGCTTGTTATTGTGTTATATGCAGATGCATTTGTATCACCGTCTGGAACGGGGATTACGTATACGGCGACAACGTCCCGAATGATTTACGGAATGGAAAAAAACAAATACATGCCGAGTATATTCGGGAAGCTTCATCCGATTTACGGCGTTCCGCGACAAGCAATGTTCTTTAACTTGATTGTGTCGTTCATCTTTTTGTTCCTGTTCAGAGGGTGGGGCGTATTAGCGGAAATTATTTCCGTTGCTACGTTAATTTCTTATATCACCGGCCCGATCACAGTCATGACATTGAGACGGACGGGGAAAGACCTGTACAGGCCTCTTCGTTTAAAAGGCTTAAACGTGATTGCGCCGCTTGGATTTATCTTCGCGTCACTGGTGCTGTATTGGGCGCGCTGGCCGTTAACAGGGCAGGTTCTGTTTATTATCCTGATCGGTCTTCCGATTTATTTCTATTATCAGGCGAAGGCGAAATGGAAAGGGTTTGGCCGGAACTTTAAAGCCGGCGTCTGGATGGTGTTTTATCTGCTGGCCATGATGGTCATTTCTTATTTGGGCAGTGATAAATTCGGCGGCCTGAATGTCATTCATTATGGCTGGGATATGGTTCTGATTGCGATGGTATCACTTGTATTCTATGTGTGGGCGCTGAAGAGCGGCTACCAGACAGAATACTTAAAGGATGCGAAAGAGATAAATTCTCAGCTGCTTAATGGACAGTCAGAAGCTGCTGCCGGAAAAGAATAAAATGTAGAAGAAAACCTTGCGAACAGTTGTCGCAAGGTTTTTTTTCGTTTAATAACCCTGTTTTACTTTGTGGAAAAGATCAGGATAGTTGGTAAACACTCCTGTTACGCCCCAATCAAGCAGGCGATGCATATCTGCTTCATTATTGACAGTGTAAGGGTGAAGCAGGAGACCGTGGCTGCGGATCATACGGACGTTTTCTTGATTTAAAGCTTTATAATCCGGGCCCGCACCGACAGCGTATGTTTTGATTTCTTCCAGGGCAGCATCTGTCATTGACGCCATTTGTTTGGCTTCCAGCAATTGAACGGTCGACAGGTTTGGCTGTAATTGATGGACTTTTATCAGGCTTTCTTTGCTGAACGATTGAATGATCACCTGGCCTGGCTTAGAATGTTTCCCCAGTAATTTATGTTTCTGCAAAGAAGCGATCAGTTTTTCTTCCATACCTGGGTAGGTGTCAGGCGATTTTGTTTCAATGTAGTAGTTCGCGTGCTTTCCGAAACGGTCTAATACCTCTTCTAATGTAGGAACTTTAAGGCCGACGTACTGCGGCTTTGCTTTTTCCGGATAGGCTTCATTAAACCAAGAACCGGCGTCAAGCTTCTTAATGTCTGCGAGCGTATGGTCTTTCACCCAGCCCGTTCCGTTTGTGGTACGGTCCAGTTTTTCATCGTGCATGACAATCAATTTCCCGTCTTTTGTCATTTGCAGATCTAATTCAATATAATCTGCTTTCATTTTCTGAGCGGTTTCGTAAGACAGAATCGTGTGCTCAGGCACATATCCAGAAGCCCCTCTGTGCGCGACGGTCAGGATACGGTCAGGTGACAGCAGGTTTCCTTTTGACGCTGCCGACACTGGCGTTACCATAAATGAGAGTAAGCCCAGCGACAGAACAAACAAGGCCAGTATTCTATTTTTTCTCATGATTTTTCCTCCTTATAGATAAGCACTACCTGTCTTTCATATTAAAAAACGGATGTAAACGGCGTGTTGGAAAACTATTAATCTTTTATGTGTCTTTCTTAAACATGCTCTGCCCGTTTTCCTGTATTCCACGTCAAAGCCAAGAAGACGATGGCAAGAATGCAGGAAGAGATCAGCATGATAAAGCCGCCGTTCCAATTAAAGCGGTCAACGACAAAGCCCATAATGGCATTTGCGAAAGCGGATCCGCCGATGTATCCGAAAAATCCGGTCAAACCGGCTGCAGTTCCGGCTGCTTTTTTCGGTGCAAGATCAATTGCTTGAAGGCCGATCAGCATAACAGGTCCGTAGATTAAGAAGCCAATGCTGATCAGGGCGATATTGTCCACGAGCGGATTGCCGGCCGGATTCAGCCAGTACACCAATACGGCAATGAAAACACCCGCCATAAACAAAACGCCTGCCGGTGCCCGGCGGCTTTTGAAGAATCGGTCACTGATCCAGCCGCACAAGATCGTTCCCGGTATGCCTGCGTATTCGTAAAGAAAATACGACCAGCGTGAGTCTTCAGGAGAAAAGCCTTTGGCTTCTGTTAAGTAAGTAGGCGCCCAGTCAACCACGCCGTATCGCACGAAATAAACAAATACATTGGCAAAAGCGATGTACCAAAGAAATTTGTTGTTCAGCACATATTGAAAAAGAATTTCTTTTGTTGTTAATTCTTTTTCCTGATTTTTAAAAGCGTGTTTTGGATAGTCATTCCGATACTCTTCAATTGGCGGGAGTCCGCAGGATTGAGGCGTATCACGAACCAATAAAACAATTAAAAATGAAATGATAATGGCGATGATGGCAGGGAAGAAAAACACGCTTTTCCAAGTGACGAACATCGCGATCCCAAGAGTGACAAGCGGAGCAAGAATACCGCCGCCTATGTTATGGGCGACATTCCAGATCGACATTTTTGTGCCGCGTTCACTTATGGAGAACCAATGGGCCATCGTCCTGCCGCATGGCGGCCAGCCCATTCCTTGAAACCATCCGTTGATAAACATAAAAATAAACATGATGGTGACGCTCGAAGTCACCCAAGGCATTGAAACGAATAGAATATTAACGATTGCTGATAAAAATAGGCCTGTCGCCAGAAAATATCTCGGATTACAGCGGTCAGACACCATTCCCATGATGAATTTGCTGAAGCCGTACGCAATGGACACAGCGGCCAGCACCAAACCCAGTTCTGTTTTCGAAAATCCCTGTTCCTGCAGATAAGGAATGGCAAAGGCAAAGTTTTTCCGCAGCAGGTAGTAGCCTGCGTAGCCAATGAAAATACCAATGAATACTTGCAGTCTGAGCCGTTTGTATGCCGCATCCATCTTTGAATCATCCAGTCTCTCAATATGAGGAGCCGGTTTAAATATATTAAGCATTAATAATTATCCCCCTTTGCTGTTTGTGCTGGATGTGTGGCGTGCCTCCTTTCACGAAAAACAAAAAGAGCCAGAAAACACCCCTTGTCAAAAGGGGTTGGATTCCTGGCTCTCCTCATCTCCATCCAAGCTATTAACTTATCATGATAGCGCTTTCTTAAATTATCATAGTCCGGAGCGAATGTAAACGGGTAATTTTCAAATTGGGCCTTAGGGAAGTGAATATTATCCTTTTACTAAATGCAATTATATTTTTTTACTAGTAACATAAAAATCTGGAGGGAGGCTGTTTAAAGATGGATGAATTAGATATCGCATTCTTTATTTTACCGTTAGGAATTATGCTGCTATCGATTGTCGGGACCTGTATTTGTAAAAACCCGTATCTGATGCCAATGCTTAGTTTGGTGATTTCTCTTGTGCTCACCTTTACCATTTTTAATCAATCATTTTTGGGATGGGCTGTTGTCTATAGCTTGGTTTCTCTGGCTTTATCCTATATCACATTGATTGTGGTAAGGAAAAGGAAGGAATCAGGAAATTAAAAAGACCTCACTTTCTAACATATCGTTGACTAAAGCAACTATATGTGATTATAATTGCTTTAGTCAACGATATTAGAAAGTGGGGATTGATTTGAAAACAAGAGAATCATCTGTCGGGTTAAAATTCAGAAAGTTCAATCGATTTTATACAAACGTCCTTGGTTTCCTTAATGAGCACATTTACGACAGCCCGTTTTCCTTAACAGAAACACGGATTTTATTTGAGATTTATAATACGCCTAATTGTACGGCAAAAGCCCTTCAGGATAAGCTGGGGCTTGACCGGGGATATGTCAGCAGGATTGTGAAGCAGTTTGAAAAAGAAGATTTGATTTATAAACAGAGGAGCAAAGATGACGCCCGCCACCATTACATTTTTGTCACAGAAACAGGAAAAACGATTTATAAAAAGCTGGAGGAGAAAGCCAACGAACAAGTAGAACTGATGCTGAAGGAAATCAACCAAAAGGAGCAGCACAAGCTTGCCGAGGCGATGGCAGAGATTGAAGCGATCCTTTCACAGTCGCTTTCTGCCAGAGCATCAGAGATATCGATTAGAGATTATTTTCTTTCGGAGGATCTTCAACTCCTTATTGAGAAACAAAGACAATTTTACGCGGAGGCTCACGGTTGGGATGACACGTTTTTAGCTTATCTTCAGGAGACATTTGACGCTGACATCGAAAAAATATGGATTGCGGAAAGCGGCGGGAAATTTGCCGGCTCTGTCGGGTTGGTCAAGCACGATGAAAAGACAGTCCAGCTCAGATGGTTTCTGGTTGATGCGGATTTTCGGGGCAGGGGGCTTGGCACGCAATTGCTGGAGCATCTGGTTGCATACTGCCAAGACATGAAGTTTGACCGCATTTTCCTTTGGACGGTGAGCACGATGGCTGAGGCTCGTCCGCTCTATAAAAAATTTGGATTCAGGATAAGTGAAGTAAAACAAGAAGCGCCATTATGGGGACAGCAGCTGACAGAAGAACGGTGGGATTTGGAGCTGTCATGAAAAGACTGCATTATGCGTGGATCATCGTCTCCGTCACCTTTTTGATCTTATTGGCGGTTCAGGGGGTGCGGCTGTCGTTTGGTGCGTTTGTGGAGCCGTGGGAACGGCAGTTTTCAATCGATAGAAGCACCATCTCGCTGATTTCGACGGTGAGTTTTATTGTTTATGGCATATCACAGCCTGTGATCGGTCGGCTTGTGGACAAATGGGGTGCCCGGGCTGTTTTGGCATGGAGTGCGTTACTGACAGGAGTCAGCATTTTCTTAACATACCTTGTGACTTCGCCTTGGCAGCTGTTTTTGCTTTATGGGCTGGGTGTCTCGCTTGGAGTGGGAGGAGCGTCGAATGTGGCGGCAAGTGTATTGGTCGTCAATTGGTTCAGCAAAAAGCGGGGACTAGCCTTTGGGATCATGGAAGCAGGCTTTGGCGCGGGGCAAATGCTTCTCGTTCCCGGCTCACTCATGTTAATCCATTGGTTTAGCTGGAAGCTGACGGTTGTGGTGTTGGGACTGCTGTTAATCGTGATTGTCTTTCCGGCTGCGCTGCTGATGCTTCGGAACAATCCTTCAGAAAAGAATACAGAGCCGATAGGCGGACTGGCTGCATCAGAAAAAGAAACAGCACCCAAAACAACAGCTCTTTCAGTGGCCGGGATGTTTCGTATGAGGCAATTCTGGTTCTTGATTTTTCCGTTTTTGATCTGTGGTTTTACGACCGTGGGGCTGATGGATACCCATTTGATTCCGTTTTCTCATGATCATGGCTTTTCAACGACAGTCACGAGTGCTGCTGTCAGTCTGCTGGCAGGCTTTAATATTGCTGGCATCTTGCTGTCCGGAATTGTAGCGGATCGGTGGAGCAGCCGGAAAATCCTGTGCTTTTTATATGCGGTGCGGGCGCTGTCGATCGTGATTCTTATTTACAGCCACGAGCCCTACTTGCTTTTAACCTTTGCGATTCTGTTTGGATTAGTGGATTTTGCAACGGTAGCACCGACTCAAATGCTCGCCACCCAGTACTTTCAAAACTACTCGATCGGCCTCATGATTGGCTGGCTGTCACTCGCCCATCAGATCGGATCGGCACTAGGTGCGTATGTGCCCGGCGTCATCTATACGGTAACGGGTGAGTATACACTGGCTTTTTATTTGTCGATTGGAATGCTCGTGCTTGCGAGCGTAATGAATGTGATGCTGAGGGAGCCTGCGGCGGTCACGCGTGACAGTGCGTCTGTGGTAGACAAGTGATGAGGACAAAGGGAAAGCATCTCTGATTTCGAGATTATTCAAAGATGCTTTTTTTGTATTTTTGTTCTAATACGAAGTCGATCATACCGACTATGCGGGCGTTTTCGGATTTTTGTTTGAAGCGTTCTGAAATTTGAACTTTTCTTGAAAATGGGTAAACACCAAATACCCATATTAGGCCAATTAACACAAAAAACATTTGTACACCCATTTCTATTAAATCATTATAATGAGAACTGAAAAAATAAATATATAACGTTATTAATGTTACTGTAAATACGATTTTGACAGTGTGTTTGAATGTGAGCTGTGGTTCAATTAAACACAATTTCATTTGGTTAAGTGTGAAAGAGTCTTGTTTCATTAGGTACGAAAGTAAATCATTATCGTTTTGACTGATAGGGTACAAGTCAGTTTCTATTTTTTTTGTGATCTCCTGATATTTATGTATATTACTTTTCATACAGTATCCCCCCTTTTTTAAGAAGAACTCCATGAATCCCTACAGGACTCATGGAGAAACAATATTATTTAAAAAGTGCTAAAAATGTACGGAAGAGTACTGCAGCAGCTCCCATTTCAGGACCTACCGTTAATACTAATGCACCAATACCAGCAACAATTAAGATACCTGTACCTACCACAAGCATGTTGTTGACAATAGTATCCCAATCTGGTGAGTATACTTCCTCAGTATCTGGTAAAGTAAAGTGCTTCTGTTTTATTTTAAACGTAATCGTAGTCGTTAGTCCAGTTGTGATATTGTCACCGACTGGAATATCAGGTGTATAGATTTTAATTTGAATATTTAAAGATTCAGCTGTTGGATTTACATAAACCTCCAAATAACCGTTGCGTACTGATAAGCTCAGACTATTTAAAAGGTTTTGATAAGAGTCGATTTGTGACGCAGTGAGAGACGTTTGAGTGTCGCCCAATAAACCCGTGATATAGGCACCTGGTTTACCATTTGTAATGGTAATTGTGTTTGGTGAACCTTCACTTGGTATGGTTGCCAGAAGTGAAGTTGATAGAATAATATCCAACTCAGGTGATGTGAAAATGGTTTCTGTCGTATCAAATTCAAACATCGCGTTTGCCAAACTTGTTAGATTTTCTAAAGCCGGAATGGTAGATAAAATGTCTGTCAGTGTACGCAGCCTTGCATCATATACCGGATCAGACGGCGGATTTACATTGCTTGCACCTGAGTCTCTTCCTGAAAATCCGTCTTTATCAATCCCGATGCTTCCAGAACCGCTTCCGATGGTTCCTTCATAAAATTGATCAAAGGCCCAGTTGTTTGGCATCGGATAGCCGAGATTGCCGCTAAATCCTGTTGACATATTTGCCACAAAACTATACTTTGTCAGTCCTGCTTCAGATGTACGGATACAAATGTTTCTTGGTCCGTAAACCCCTATTTCATACTTAGGTGCGGTTGAAAATGTCTGCATTTTTGTAAATGCTGACTTAATCTCTTGGAAATAAGGAATGATTTTATCGGTCACTTCATAATCGTATGCATCAAAATCGACAGCGAAATAAATGGTCGTGCCTGACGGAAAACCTAATCTTCTAGCAGCAGAAGCGGCACTATATGCATCTCTTGTGCCTTGGTCTTTGACAAAATAAGAAGATTCATAGCCGCCGTCTTGATAAATTGGGAAAACCTTCAATCCGGCATCAAGAATAACTGCAAGCTCTTTAGATGTCAGGGCTTTAGATGTGAGGCCGCTGCTTGTCCGCACATTTCCGGTCAAATATCTGCCAACCGTTTTATAACCGTTATTCCGCAGTGTTTGAGCTTTTTCTGCGGTTATAATTGTAGCAGTGTCACAAGCAGAAGCGGCGCGAGTTGTGTCTCCTGAGCTTGATAATAAAGCTTTAATGGTTGGCATATCTGCATAACCTGTTTGCGGCAGGCACATGAACTCTTGAAATGCTTTAACAGCTGAAACAACACCCACACCATATTTGCCGTCAAACTCACCAGGATCGAACGATTTTCCGTTACAATAGAGGGCGTACTGAACAATTAAGACAAATCCTGTTCTTGAATCGCCGGGAGTTAAAGTAGGGCACAAACTTGTGGTGCCGTTTCCGAAAAATCCATTGGCAACACTTGTGCTCATGCCTTCTTCTTTTTGCAGGGCATAAATAAGAGCTTTATTTGTATCGCGGCCATACAGTCCGTCACAAGGCATTAACCCGATATAGTCATTGTAGTCTCGATTTAAGTTTTGTTGAATCTGGCGAATTCTTGAATCACCCCCAGACACCAGCTTAAAAGCGCTCATGTCTAATAAGGCTTTCATAATTAACGTGGTGACAATCCCATCCTGTGTTGTCAGTCCGGCAGCTTTTTGAAATTCTTTTACCGCATTTTCTGTTTTTTCGTAAAAGACGCCTGTAAAACCGCCGGGATTAAAGCCTTTACACCATAAAGCCCCTTGTAAAATAAAATTCATGTTGCTTGGTTTTGAATCTGGAGCTTGGCGTTTAAGAGGCTTAAATAAGCGCTGTGTTGTCGGCCCGAAGTTATCGGCTGGCTCTGAGATACCCAATTCAATTTGAAGCGCCCGAGTCAGACCGTAGATCGTATCCCACCCAGTTTTCCCGCTTTCTTCAACTGGGTTATACCCATGTTTGCCGCTGTACGTATCGTTCAGCCATTGCTGTGTGATTAAGACCATTTCATCAACCATTTCGATTCCTCCTTTGTTAGATTGCGTTCATTTATAGGTGGCAAACGTAGGACAAAATAAAAAAATGGATGCCGTTAAGCATCCATTTTACATCCGTTCTCCAACAGCTTCGCTTTCGGTTTCAGCTCTGAAATGTAGAGGCCTAAAAGTGTAAGCGCGCCTCCTAGAAGAGCGATCCATGTCATGTTTTCGTGCAGAATCAGGACAGAAGCGGCGATCGTGATAACCGGGACCATGTAAATATACGCACTGGATTTGACGGCTCCGAGCACTCCAACTGAATAATTCCAAGTGGCGAAGCACAGGGCAGAAGCGCCAATCCCTAAGAAAAGCATGTTGAGTATATTTGAAGCAGATGAAAATCGGCTTAGGTCAAAATGGAAGTCGAACAAAAATAAAGCGGGAACCATAAACAATAAACCATACAAAAATACTCTCTGTGTCAGCTCGATGATGTGGTATTCGTAGGCGCTTAATTTTTTCATGAATATCGAGTATCCGCCAAACACGAGAGCAGCCCCGGCTGCCATGATGTCTCCGAGCGGATTTAGACGCAGTACCACATTGCCGTTAAACGTAATCAATAAAAGCCCGATCAGTGCCGAGATAAATCCAATCAAAAAAGTCAGACGCAATTTTTCGCCTTCGAGCAGAAAATGGGCCAAAACCGCAGTGATCATCGGTATAATGGACACGATCATGCCGACATTGGAGGCGTATGTATAGGTGAGAGCTATATTTTCTAATAGAAAGTATAAGGTTACGCCAAATAAACCAGCTCCGGCAAACAACAGCTCCTGCCGCCAATTTCTGAACGGAATCATGTTGGGACGGACGAGGATAAGAGCGATAAAGCCCATCAAAAACCGATAAAATAATATTTCCATTGGAGAGAAGTCAGCCAGCAGAACTTTTGTCGAAATAAAGGTCGTCCCCCAAATCAGAATGGTCACAATGGCTGCGATATGCCCCGAAGTTTCTCTTTGTATGTTCATCTGTGAAGCTCCTTTTCAAAAATCTTCATGTATTGCTTCGGCGTCAGCCCCACCTGCCGTTTAAAAAACTTCGTCATATGACTCTGATCGCTGAATCCTGTCTGAAATGCCGCATCAATCGGCCTTACCCCTTGTTCAAGGAGTTTTTTGGCTTGATTAATCCGGATTGTTTCCATGTAGCTATTAGGGGTAATGCCTTTTTGTTTTGTAAATGAACGCAATAAATGATACTTGCTCCAGCCTGTTAATTCACTCAAATCATTGAGTGTAACATTTTCGGCATAATGCTCTTCTAAAAATTCACAAACCATTTTGACTTCGTCTGATGGTTCTGGAACGCTGCTAAGGAACGTGACATCTGAATAATGGCGGATCAGCTCCTCTAATAGATGAAGAAACAGCTCCTCCTTACGCAAAGCTTGTTTTTCCTCGGATATCAAAATATGCAATTCCTGCAGGCTGGCTGTCAGCTCATGGCGGAATAACACATGCTGGGAGAAATAAGGGAGATGCCCGGAGCCAGTAATCTCTTTCACCGCCTTCTCCATGATATCCGGCATGACATTGATACACCAATAATCAAGCGTCCGGCCGTCAATCTGTTCACAGCTATGCGTGTCACGGGGGTTAAAGAGGAGAAGATCACCTGGATTGATGATATATTCTTGATCCTGACAGGCCAGATACCGTTGCCCTTTTTCAATAAATCCAATCACATAATAATCGTGAAAGTGGTTCGGGAACTTCTGCATAATTCCCTTGAAGCGGTAGGCTTCTATATGAAGGTGTGGGTCAAGCTGCAGTGTGCGGGTTTCGTTTTGCATGGGATGCCTCCTGTCGGTGTGGTGGTCTTGGATTAAGTGTAGCATGATTTTGGGGGATTTCTTGTATGATGTTGCTGTTTAGGAATAGAGAAAGCAGACCGTTATTTGTCTGCTTTCGTTTAAGAATTTAAAAGATTTTAACCCTCAATAATAATTTTATCTTTTTTAATAAAAATTTATTTTTCAAATATTTCAGTTATAATGGTTTGGAACAGATAGGAGGGGCAAAGATGTATCAATCAAAGAAGGTTTTATTGTTAGGTTCAGGTGAATTAGGTAAAGAGGTAGTGATTGAAGCCCAGCGTCTTGGGGTACAGACGGTGGCAGTTGACAGTTACGAGCATGCTCCGGCGATGCAGGTCGCGCATAACAGTTATGTCGTTGATATGCTGGACCCAGAGCAGATCAGAACCATCATTGAGAAAGAAAATCCGGATTTGATTGTGCCTGAGGTTGAGGCGATTGCGACGGATGAATTGCTGAAGCTTGAAGAGGAAGGATTTCACGTTATCCCGAATGCCCGTGCGGCCAAGCTGACGATGGATCGGGAAGGCATCAGACGACTTGCGGCGGAAACGCTTGGACTTGCGACAGCTGGCTATGAATTTGCGAATACATATGATGAATTTATACAAGCGGCAGCTCAGATCGGTTTTCCTTGTGTCGTTAAACCATTGATGAGTTCTTCTGGAAAAGGCCAAAGTGTGTGCCGCTCTGAAGCGGATTTAGAGAGCTGCTGGGAGACGGCGATGGAAGGCGGACGGGTGAAAAACGGCCGCGTGATCGTTGAGGAGTTTATCCCTTTCGAATCAGAAATCACACTCTTAACCGTACGTGCGGTTAACGGTACGGCATTTTGTGAGCCGATCGGTCATGTGCAAAAGGACGGGGATTATATCGAATCGTGGCAGCCGCATGATATGACAGAGCAGCAAATAGAAGAAGCGAAGCATATTGCGAAAACGATCACGGATGAGCTTGGCGGATACGGCCTGTTTGGTGTTGAGCTGTTCCTTGCGAAAGATAGGGTATATTTCAGTGAGGTATCTCCTCGTCCGCATGATACGGGTCTTGTCACGCTGGTGACGCAAAATTTGTCAGAATTTGCGCTGCATGTCCGGGCGATTCTCGGCTTTCCGATTACAGAAATCACACAGCTTTCTCCTGGCGCCAGCAGGCCCCTCAAAGCGCCGGAAGAATTAGCGGATTACACTGTTGAAGGATTGGAAAACGCACTGGCAGTCCCAAAGACTCAAGTGCGCGTCTTTGGAAAGCCGATAACAAAAGCCGGACGTCGTATGGCAGTTGCGCTTTCTGCTGCTGATTCAGTTGAAACGGCAAGAGAGAATGCAAAGAAAGCGTTGGACCAGCTAATTTTAAAATAGAGTTTGAACAGGTCTTGTCATGGGACAAGGCCTGTTTTTTTCTTTCTCCGTAAAAGTTTTATCATAAGAATCAGAAACCTGATTATAATGTAAAAGTCTTCCATCGATACGGGTGGTTGACACTAAAGGAGGGAGATGACAAAATGAAATTAGTTCCAAGATTCAGAAAACAATGGTTCGCTTACTTAACGGTTTTGTGTTTGGCTTTGGCAGCAGCGGTTTCTTTTGGCGTACCGGCAAAAGCGGCAGAGAACCCGCAAACTTCTGTATCGAATACCGGTAAAGAAGCTGATGCTACGAAAAACCAAACGTCAAAAGCAGATCAGGTTTCCGCCCCTTATGAGGGAACCGGAAAAACAAGTAAATCGTTATACGGCGGCCAAACGGAACTGGAAAAAAACATTCAAACCTTACAGCCTTCGAGCATTATCGGAACTGATGAACGCACCAGAATCTCCAGCACGACATCTTTTCCATATAGAGCAACCGTTCAACTGTCAATCAAGTATCCCAACACTTCAAGCACTTATGGATGTACCGGATTTTTAGTCAATCCAAATACAGTCGTCACGGCTGGACATTGTGTGTACAGCCAGGATCATGGATGGGCTTCGACGATAACCGCCGCGCCGGGCCGCAATGGTTCGTCATATCCGTACGGTACTTATTCAGGCACGATGTTTTACTCCGTCAAAGGATGGACGGAAAGCAAAGACACCAACTATGATTACGGAGCTATTAAATTAAACGGTTCTCCTGGAAACACGGTTGGCTGGTACGGCTACCGGACCACAAACAGCAGCAGTCCCGTGGGCCTTTCCTCGTCAGTGACAGGATTCCCGTGTGACAAAACCTTTGGCACGATGTGGTCTGATACAAAGCCGATTCGCTCCGCTGAAACGTATAAGCTGACCTATACAACCGATACGTACGGCTGCCAAAGCGGCTCGCCTGTTTATCGAAACTACAGTGATACAGGGCAGACAGCGATTGCCATTCACACGAACGGAGGATCGTCATATAACTTGGGAACAAGGGTGACGAACGATGTATTCAACAATATTCAATATTGGGCAAATCAATAAATACAGCAAACTAGCCATATTCATGTCTATTTTGTTTTTATGCGGATGCAGTTCGCAGACGCATTCTTCTCAAAAAGAAATGACTATTCCTGTCACTCTTCATGTGGAGGATGCTAAGGGGCTGCCGGTCGCAGGGGTTCAAGTGACGATTGTCAAAGCGCCCTCTTCAGATGAGGAGCCGAGTACAGAGATTGGCGAGATACTTGGTAAAACAGACAAAAACGGAGATATCAAATGGGATACCGGCAGAAAAGGCGATTACTCAGTCGCGTTGACGAAGGGTGAAACATCAGTAACCCATCAGATCTCGTTAACAGAGGATAAAAAAGATCATGCCATTCCATTAGTCTTCAAAGAATAGCAGTTTCCTTGATTTTAAGGGAACTGCCTTTTTTATTTATTGCAGGAAACCAAACTATATACTGGAAATTTATTATGTGAGATAATAAGAAATAGGTATTTTTTCTTACGAGACAAAAGGGGCGTTATCCTTTATATCAATCAAACCCGGAGGAAAAAGAAGAAGATGATACAAGATTCAATGCAGTTTGCCGCGGTTGAAAGTGGTCTGCGCTTTTACCAGGCATATGATCAAAGCCTTTCTTTGTGGCCGATTGAGTCGGAAGCATTCTATGTTTCTACTCGTTTTGGAAAAACACATATCATTGCAAGTGGGCCAAAGGACGCACCTTCGCTCATTTTGCTTCACGGAGGCCTTTTCAGCTCTGCGATGTGGTATCCGAATATCGCAGCGTGGAGCAGTCAATTTCGTACATATGCGGTCGATATAATAGGAGACAAAAATAAAAGTATACCATCAGCAGCCATGGAAACGAGAGCTGATTTTGCAGAATGGATGAAAGATGTCTTTGATTCTCTTGGACTTGAGACGGCACACCTGGCCGGCCTTTCGCTTGGCGGGTCCCATATCGTGAATTTCTTACTCCGCGCGCCTGAAAGAGTAGAGCGGGCGGTTGTTATGAGTCCCGCTGAAGCGTTTATTTCATTTCATCCGGATGTCTATAAATACGCTGCAGAGCTTACAGGGGAAAAAGGAGCTGAATCATATATCAAGTGGATCACAGGCGACAGTTATGATCTGCATCCTTTACTGCAAAGACAAATTGTGGCGGGCGTGGAATGGCAGGATGAGCAAAGGAGCCTGAAGCCGACAGAAAACGGCTTTCCGTACGTGTTCACAGACCAGGAATTGAAATCGATACAAGTCCCGGTACTGCTGATGTTCGGTGAGCACGAGGTCATGTACCATCAGCAAATGGCCTTTGAGCGGGCTTCGGTATTGGTGCCGGGAATTCAGGCTGAAATCGTAAAGAACGCCGGACATCTGTTATCTCTGGAGCAGCCAGAGTACGTCAATCAACGCGTCTTGTCCTTTTTATGCGGGGGGATAAAATAGTAAGGAACATGAAAAGATTGGCATTCATTTTTCAAAAGGTAACAAATGTTGTATAATAATAGAATTTGAATGCTGCTTTTTTTGGGAGCATTCTATGTTATCATGCTTATTGGAGAAAAATTTTTCCTGTAACGCTATTCGATCACTATCGTCAAATAATATAGATGGTTTTACAATTGGAGGTTTGGTTACACTGTGAATTACATCCCCTGTATGATTACGATAGGAAACTTCATTTGCGGATTGCTGGCGATTCATTCCTTGCTATATCACAACATTCATTCAGCAGTGCTTTTTATTTTTACAGGCATGTTCCTTGATTTCTTTGACGGGATGGCTGCTCGTAAGCTGAATGCCGTTTCTGATATGGGGAAAGAACTGGATTCGTTTGCCGATCTGGTTACGTTTGGGGTGGCTCCTTCTATGCTTGCTTACAGTGTCGCGTTGTATACCCTGCCATTTATCGGGATCTTATGCGCATTGACGTACAGCATTTGCGGAATGCTTCGCCTCTCTAAATTTAACATTGAACAAAGCAAGCTCCCGACATTTATCGGTATGCCGATTCCGTTTGCGGGCATGTGTCTCGTTATTCTAAGCTTCACCTATAACCCGATCCTTCTGGCAATCGGCACTTGCGGACTTTCATATTTAATGGTGAGTAAAATAAAATTCCCTCATTTTAAAAAACATGCGGCAGAAAACCTGGAGTCCGGGAGATGGAATTAGTTCAGCAGCTCATAGCGGATTACGGTTATCTCGCTATTTTTTTGATGTTGGTATTAGGGATTGTAGGATTGCCGATTCCAGATGAAGTAATGATGACCGTTGTTGGCTATTTCACGCATACCGATGTGTTGAATTATGAGCTTTCGATATTGATCAGTTTTGTCGGGGCTTTGTTAGGTATGCTGATCAGCTACATGATTGGCAGAAAAGCCGGACGCCCGTTTATCGACAAGTACGGCAAGTGGGTCGGCTTAAAAGAAAAGAGAATGATGAAAGTGGAAAAATGGATGAAGAAATACGGTCCATATTCTCTTATTTTAGGTTATTTTATTCCCGGCGTCAGACATGTGACGTGCTACTTTTCGGGGATCGGCAAAATGGATCTGAAAACGTATGTTGCGTTTGCGGCAATCGGCGCCTTTTTATGGTGCTTTGTTTTTATTACAATCGGAAGGGTTATAGGGATTATTCATGTTTAATACGGCTGTAAAGATTCTGTATCGATCATTGATAGAGCTGACGAATCATCGTCTGTCATCCTATCTGATTAAAGGATTTTGCGAGTCAAAAATCAGCAAACCGGTCATTCCGCTTTTCTCAAAACATTTTCGGCTGAATTGGGATGATGTGGACGGTACGGCTGCTGATTACGGATCGCTGTCTGAATTGTTTATTCGACAAATAAATCTGGAGCGGCGCCCTGTGTCAAAAGAGGCGCATGCGGTGGTCAGCCCTGTTGACGGTGTGGTTCAGACGGTAGGAATCATCAACCCGAATCAAACCTTTACGGTGAAGGGAAAAGATTACTCATTCGCTGAACTGACCGGCTGTAAAAGCGCAGACCATCAATACAACGGCGGATACTTCGTCGTGCTGTATTTAAGCCCGAGGCATTATCACCGTTTCCATTCTCCGATCAGCTGCAGGTATCAAAAGCTGGCCGAGCTCGGAAATCGCTCATACCCGGTAAATCAATTAGGCTTAAAATACGGGAAAGATGTGCTGTCGAAAAATTACCGATTTGTGTACGAGCTGAATAGTGGCAGCCGAAATGTCCTGATGATTCCTGTCGGCGCGATGAATATTAATTCTATCGTGCAGACGAGCACGCGTGCTGAATTGGAGATCGGCGAAGAGCTGGGATACTTTTCATTTGGCTCAACCGTCATTTTGATTTTTGAAAAAGACGCGTTCCAGCCGTCCGCCCATTTAGCAGAAGGCCAAGAAGTCCAAGTCGGAGAACTGATAGGTTACGAAGAATAAAAAGAGGAGCTTGCATAAACGCAGCGCCTCTTTTTTTGAAGAAAGGTGAGATTCATGGAGAAACAAATCATCAGCTGGATTACAGATTATCAGAACACCGGAGATGAAGCCGTCCTGCGGCAAGTGCGAGAAGTGTGCTGGCCGATCGTTGAAGCGGTTTTGCAAGAGAAGGCAATAGATGATGAACAAGCGAACAATTTGCGCGAAAAAGGAATCGAGCGGTTTCCATTCATCATCAGCAAATACCAAGCGGATGTGCAGCTTCCGGTTGAGACATTTTTACGAAATACGTATCGGTTTTACTTTCATCAGGTGATGAGAGAATCCAGCTAAAGCTTCTTTCAACAGAGAAGCTTTTTTTGTTGGCAGGAAAAGGAAACTTTTTCTGTATCTATCTCGTAATGACTAGAGAACCTAGCAGAAAAGGAGAGATAGAATTGAAACGAATGATAGTGAGAATGACCCTGCCGCTGCTGATCGTTTGTCTGGCGTTTTCTTCTTTTTCAGCCTCTGCCCGTGCTGCTTCTGAAGAAAAATATTGGGGTTCATGGATTGAACGACATGCACAGCCACTGGATGCTTCCAATGCTTCAAACAAAGACCTTCGATTTCTAAAGAAGGTGCTGAAAGGGAAACGAATCGTTCAGTTAGGGGAAACGACACACGGCGCTGGTGAAATCAACGCCACAAAGGTCAGAATGATCAAATATCTCCACGAAGAGCTGGGATACGATGTATTGGCATTTGAGTCTGGCTTTCCTGATACAAATGCATCCTACCTTAATATGGACCAATTAACCCCTAAAAGCACGATGAAAAACTCCATTTACGCTGTATGGCACACAGAAGATGTCGTTGAATTGTTTGATTACATGAAAGAGCAAAAAGAGAAAGGCGATCCGCTGATCCTTACCGGTTTTGATATTCAAAGCATGAAGAATTCATTCAATGATGCTGCGACTCATTGGGTAAAAGCGGTGGACCCTGAGAAAGCAGAGTTGCTCTCCCAATCAGAAAATGATTTTTCAACATTAGTGACAGACAGCAATACGTTTGATGAATTTTCGCAAAAGAAGGAAAAGCTTGTGAAAAACTATCAGAAGCTGATCAAGTTCACTAAAACACATGCTTCAGAGCTAAAAGAAAACCTTCCAAAAGAGCCGAAAGCTTATGAGATGTTTATGCATTCTCTTCAGCTGAGAATTGACGTAATGGAAACGTATATGCTGGAAGAAATGAAAGAAAAACTAGAGGAGTATCCGGAGAATATTGAGAATTTTTCATTCTTTATGAGAGACCGCATGATGGCTGAACAATTTCAGTGGGTAGCTGACACCCTTTATCCGAAAAAGAAAATCATTGTCTGGGGCCACAATTACCATCTACGCAAACAGAATACGAAGATGATAAAGGACTGGGTACAGCTAAACGGCCCAAACATGGGTGATTATTTGCCGGAGCGGCTGAAAAAACAAACATATACGATTGGCATTTATGCTTACTCAGGTGCGAGTCTTGATAGCTCCGATAATAAGACTGTTAAGCCGGTTACAAGCCCGCCGCCGTCTGGGAGCCTTGAAGCTTTGCTGAAAGCTGCGGATCATCCAGTTGTTTTTGTTGATTTTCTCCATACAAAAAACAAGAAAGGCACTTCGTGGATGTATACCCCGCGGACTGCGCTCTATTGGGGGTACATGGAAGAGCGGATGATCCTTAAGGAACAATATGACGGTGTCATTTGGCTGGAGCATATCACGCCATCTGTCATTATCAAGTGAGCGGTGTCTTCCTGTGCTATAACAGGTAGAGTTCACCTTTTGTTTGATAGTTTTCAGATAACTATATTGATTAGTAAATGAATGGAAAATACTTGTTTGCCATGAGAAACCCTTGTGCTGCTTAGGTTTGTAAGAGCTTGGATATTTTTATCAGTCTGGGCGGATCTGTTCATCTTTGCGGCATTTTCCTGTATGATATAGTAAGAGTGTGCATAGCAACTAACTATAATTGAACAGGGTGTTTAAAACATGGAAAAACAATACAGAGTATTACTTTACTATAAATATGTTCCGATTGAAGATCCAGAGGCGTTTAGAGAGCAGCATCTGGCTTTTTGTAAGGAGCTTGGTTTGTTAGGCCGTATCCTTGTTTCTTCTGAAGGAATTAACGGTACGGTATCAGGTACGGTTGAACAGACTGAAAAATATATGGAAACAATGAAAGCTGATCCTCGTTTTGCGGACATGGTATTTAAAATTGATGAAGCAGAAGGCCATGCCTTCAAAAAAATCTTCGTCCGCCATAAAAAAGAGCTTGTAACGCTTCGTCTTGAAGATGATGTCGATCCGAACGAAACAACAGGCCAGCATTTGAAGCCTGCAGAATTTTATGAGAAGATGCAGGATCCAAACACAATTGTCATCGACGCGCGTAACGATTACGAGTATGACCTTGGCCATTTCAGAGGTGCGGTCCGTCCTGACATCGAAGCCTTCCGCGAATTACCTGAATGGATCGAAGAGCACAAAGATATGCTTGAAGGCAAAAAGATTTTAACGTACTGTACAGGCGGCGTACGCTGTGAAAAGTTCTCAGGATGGCTGGTGAAGCAAGGCTTTGAAGATGTAGCACAGCTTGACGGCGGAATCGTGACATACGGAAAAGATCCAGAGGTGCAAGGCAAGCTTTGGGACGGCCAGTGCTACGTATTTGATGAAAGAATCAGCGTGCCTGTCAACCGTGTCGAGCATGTGATTGTCGGCAAGGACTACTTTACAGGAGAACCGTGTGAGCGTTATGTGAACTGCGCAAATCCATCTTGCAATAAAAAAATGATATGCACACCGGAAAATGAGTATAAATATATGCGCAGCTGCAGCCACGAATGCCGCACGAACCCAAGAAACCTGTATGTGAAAGAGCATAATATGACAGAAGAAGAAGTAAACGCAAGACTGGCAGCGATTGAAACAGAAGATCACGCTGCTGCTGAATAAAAAAAGAACACCTCGTATTGAGGTGTTCTTTTTTTCTATATGCTTTCAGTTTGGCTGTTTGCGGAAACCCATTCTTTTTGGCGGAAGGCCTTTTCCCATTTTGATATCACGATACAGGCGATCGCATGTCCCGGTACGTTCACGCCTGTTCTCGCCATGTCCATGACGCGGTCAACACCCGCGATAATGGCAACGCCTTCAGCCGGCAGTCCTACAGCATTGGCAGTCGCCAGAAGAACTACAAGCGATCCTGAGGGTACAGCTGCAATGCCTTTACTCGTCATCACAAGCACAAGCATCATGAGCAGCTGCTGGGACAATGTCATGTCTACTTGAAAGGCCTGTGCGAGAAAGATACAAGAAACCGATAAATATAAGCTGGAGCCGTCACAGTTCAATGACAAGCCGGAGGGAACGACAAATGATACCACTCGTTTGGGACAGCCGTATTTCTCCATTCTATCCATCAGCTGAGGGAGAATGGTTTCAGTGCTGGTGGTGGAAAATGCAATTAAAAACAGATCCCATATCATTTTCAATACTTCGAAATACTTAATCTGAAAGATGAGACCGACAAGCGGAAAGAGGACAAAGAGGATCAGGAACAGGCCAAGGAATACGGTGCCAACCAGCTTAAACATAGGGAGGAGGAGTTCAATGCCATATTGGCCCACAGAAGCTGCCATCAGGGCTAACACGCCGATAGGAGCAGTGACCATGACGATTTGCGTGAGCTTGAACATAATCTGAGCGGTAGATTCAAAAAACTTCATTACTGGTTCAGAAGCTTTGCCGATACCAGCTGCGGCGACACCAAATAAAATGGCGAAGAAAATAACGGCAAGCAAATCATTTCTGGCCATGACATCAATAATGTTTGTAGGGATAATATCCAGGATCATTTGCTTGAAATCAACAACTTTGTCTGTGTAGCCGGAAAGTTCATGGATATCTTTTTTTGCCAAATGGGAGAGGTCAAGCCCGACACCTGGTTTTAAGACATTCGCTAATAAAAGTCCAAGCCCTAATACCAACGTTGTAATCACTTCGAACCAAATGATCGTCTTGATGCCGAGGCTGCTCATTTTTTTCATGCTTCCGCTTCCTGCGGCTCCAATGACAATGGTAGAAAATACAATCGGCACAACAATCATTTTAATCAGGCGGATAAATCCATCTCCGACAGGCCTCAGTGCCATCCCGAAATCAGGAAAAAAGTGGCCGATCACCGCGCCGACAGCCAAAGCGATTAAAATTTGAAACGCGATTAATTTTTTCAAATGAATCCCCCTTTAGAACGATAGAATGTAGGCATATTCATATCATTCGTGATTCAAATGCAAACACCTTTTTTCAAGTTATTTTATTTTGATAGCGCTTTCGATATGTTGGCGAAAAAGTCCCCGCAGCAGGGGGGACTTTTTTACTTCATTATTTGAATGTGCTTTAGATCTTCTTCAGTGGTATTTGTGAAAATAACCGGTGTTATGGCTGAAGCGGCATGCTGCTTGATGTAATTGAGATCAAAGGTGAGAAGCAGTTCGCCTTGTTTGACGGCTTGTCCGCTTGTGACATGTGCTTCAAAGCCTTCCCCATTCAGTTTGACGGTATCGATGCCGACATGAATCAGGATTTCAGTGCCGCCGGCGCTCATAAAGCCGATGGCGTGTTTTGTCGGAAAAATCGAGACGATCTCGCCGTCCGCAGGTGCAACGACTTTTCCTTCTGATGGTATAATCGCAAATCCCTCGCCCATCATTTTTTCTGAAAAGACTTGATCAGGCACATCCCCTAAAGAGACTGTTTCTCCTTTAATCGGATAGATAAAGGTCTCACCGGAATCGGGCTTCTGCTGTTTGTCAGTTACCGTGTCCAGCGCGGCGGCGGTGGCAGGGACGCCTCCGGCCATGATTGTTTTGATGTCGTCTTTTAAGGCATCGGACTTAGTTCCGAATATTGCCTGGAAGTTGTTGTTGACCTCCAGCACACCTACTGCACCAAGCCGTTTTAATTCATCCTTGCTGACTTGGCTTGGCTGATGGACGGTCACACGAAGCCTTGTGATACATGCATCCAGGTTAGCGATATTTTGCTGTCCGCCCAAGGCCTGCAGCACGTGAAAGGCAAGCTGGTCTTTTGCAACTGGAGCTTTCTCCTCATTCTGACCGTCTTCATCTGTCTCACGGCCGGGCGTTTTCAAATTCCATTTCAGAATCGCAAATCGGAACAAATAATAATAAATGAAAGCAAACACGATCCCGACAGGAATGACAACCCAGCCGTTTGTAGACAGTCCGTAGTTCAAGACGTAGTCAATTCCGCCGCCTGAGAACGTATAGCCGTGGCGGACATGGAATAAATCACAAACGACAAAGATGACGCCGGCAAGAATAGAGTTAATCAAATAGAGCACGGGCGCAACGAACAAGAAAGAAAACTCAACCGGTTCTGTAATTCCGGTCAGCATAGATGTGAGCGCCGCAGAAATCATCACGCCGGAGATCATTTTTTTCTTTTCCGGACGCGCGGTATGGATAATGGCAAGTGCAACTGCCGGCAGACAGAAAATCATGTAAGGGAAATCCCCCATCATAAAGCGCCCGGCTGTCGGGTCTCCCGCGAAAAACCTTGTCAGGTCGCCGGTTACGGTGTTGCCTGTTGATGGGTCTGTGTATTCTCCCATCATAAAATAGAAAGGCGTATAAAAAATATGATGCAGGCCAAAAGGAATCAGCAAACGATAGATCGTTGCATAAAAGAACAGGCCGACTGTTGAATCGGCAATTAAACTGCTGGCTGCGTTAATTCCGTTTTGGATCAGCGGCCAAACGAATGAGAAAATGACGCCGATCACCAATGAACTGACGGAAGTAATAATCGGGACAAATCGTTTTCCAGAGAAAAATCCAAGGACCGGATGCAGCTCGATTGATGAAAATCGCTTATATAAATAGGCGGCGAGAAGCCCGATGATGATTCCTCCGAAAACCCCCATATCAATCAGGTGCTCGGCTCCTTCATACGGAGGCTGAAGGCCGAGTAATTTTCCCATATTGTCGAGGGTGACGGTTAAAATTAAGTATCCGATGACAGCGGCAAGTCCGGCTACACCTTCTCCGCCGGCTAATCCGATCGCGACCCCTACGGCGAAAATCAGCGGGAGATTATCGAATACAACGCCGCCTGCATCCTTTATAATAGGGATGTTCAGTAAATCCTTGTCTCCGAAACGGAGCAAAAGACCTGCTGCCGGCAGGACGGCAACCGGAGTCATCAACGCGCGGCCAAGCTGCTGCAGAATTTGAAATGCCTTTTTAAACATGACAGTCTCCTTTTATTGTGTTATGAGAATGATGCACTCTTTAATTTTTGAGCTGCTTTATAATCGGCGATAACGGTTACATGATTGTGATTTTGAAGAATGGAGGCTGGTACTTCTGTCGTGACAGGACCTTCAGCCATCTTTTGAATGGCGTCTGCTTTTTCCTCGCCGCTTGCTAAAAGCACAATATGTTTGCTGAATTCCATGATGGTTTTAATGCCCATTGAAATCGCGAGTCTCGGCACCAGCACCGGATCACCGCCGAAGAATCTGGCATTTGCCTGTATCGTGCTTTCCGAGAGCTTCACAACACGTGTCCGGTCCTCAAAATCAGATCCCGGTTCATTGAAACCGATATGGCCATTGGCGCCGATGCCGAGAATTTGGACATCAATGCCTCCCGCCTGGCGGATGAGATCCTCGTATACTTTGCATGCCGCCTCAAGCTGCGGATTGTCTCCTTGCGGGATATGAATATGATCAGGCTGCATATTGATATGCTGAAAAAGATGCTCATGCATAAAATGGTTATAACTTTGCGGATGAGATGGAGAGAGACCAGCGTATTCATCCAAATTAAATGTAGTAACCTTTGAAAAATCAATTTTGCCTGCCTGATAGTCTGAAATCAACTGCTTATACAAGCCGACCGGTGTGCTTCCTGTTGCCAGGCCGAGAACGGCATCTCTCTTAGCTTGTATTTGTTCTTTAATAATGGCAGCGCTTAACTTACAGAGTTCTTCGTAGTGCTCGGCGATCAGAATCTTCATGTGACACCCCCTCAAAGAGATAGACAAGCACCATATTTGTTATGACCAATTTATGATACTTGTCATTACGAATTTAGCACCACCATTATTAAACTGTCAATATTAATTTCTGAAAATTTGTTATAAAAGAAGGATACAAATCTTTCATATTGGGATGGCAAATGGTATTATGGTCTCAATGAAAAAGAACGGATTGCATACAGAATGGGGAGAATGAAATGACAGCTTTATATTCTGTTATCAAGTTTAAGATCATTGAGTTAATTAAATCGGGCAAATATCAGGCGAATGATCAGCTGCCGACGGAGAGTGAGTTTTGCGAACAATATGATGTCAGCAGAACAACTGTGAGACTGGCTCTGCAGCAGCTAGAGCTTGAGGGATATATTAAAAGAATTCAAGGAAAAGGGACATTTGTATCGGCGGCAAAAATACAAACGCCGATTCCGCATAAGATTACGAGCTTTGCAGAACAAATGAGAGGACTTCGTTCCGAATCAAAAGTGCTTGAGCTTGTGGTGATTCCTGCCGATCACTCCATTGCCGAGCTTTTGAAAATGAAAGAGAATGAACCTGTCAACAAGCTTGTCAGAGTCAGATACGCCGAGGGGGAACCTTTGCAGTATCATACCTCATATATTCCCTGGAAGGCGGCACCGGGGCTGGCGCAGGAGGAATGCACCGGCTCGCTGTTTGAATTGTTAAGGACAAAATACAATATTGAAATCAGCAGGGGCACGGAATCGATCGAACCGATTTTAACGGATGAAACGATCAGCGGCCACTTATTAACCAATGTCGGAGCGCCTGCGTTTTTATCAGAATCCCTTACCTATGATAAAAATGAAGAAGTGGTGGAATATGCGCAAATTATTACCCGGGGAGACCGAACGAAATTCACCGTAGAACAGTCATATCATTCATAAAGCAATGTGTTTTAAGAAGGGAATGGTGGTTTTATGTTTTTATTGACGAATGGAAAAGTGCTGTGGGGAGCAGTGATTGCTGCATTCATCCTTTCAATTGTATTTTACCCTTTTCTGCCGACGCAGATGCCGATTCATTATGATGTTGCGAACAGTCCGGATCTGACGGTTAACAAGCTGGCGGGGACTGTGATGCTGCCTGTTTTGATGGTGGTGTTTGCATGGGCGCGGAAGATCAATTGGCAATTTGTATTCGCAGTGTATATTTTGCTGATTTGCCACATTGTCGTCCTTTGTTTAGCGGTCTAAATCAAACAGCCAGAATAAAACTGGCTGTTTTTCTTAATTTCAGCTTCATCTGACAATGAATGTGGTGTATAATAGCTGATGATCCTAAAGAATATTCTGAAATTTATCGGTGTGAAGCGGCGTATCATGAAAGGAAAGGCTGTATACTTTTTGTAGCTTTAAAAAGACTGAATATTTAAACAATTATGCGAAAGGTGTGCTGATTAGATTGAATAAGCTTATTGAACGAGAAAAAACTGTATATTATAAGGAAAAGCCCGACCCGTCTTCCTTGGGGTTTGGACAATATTTTACAGATTATATGTTTGTGATGGACTACGAAGAGGGAATTGGATGGCATCATCCAAGAATTGCACCGTACGCACCGCTTACGCTCGATCCGTCTTCATCTGTTTTTCATTACGGCCAGGCTGTTTTTGAAGGATTAAAAGCATACAGAACAGAGGATGGCAGGGTGCTCCTGTTCCGTCCGGGTCAAAATATCAAACGGCTGAACAGATCGTGTGAGCGCATGAGCATGCCCCCTTTAGACGAAGAGCTGGTCCTTGAGGCATTGACACAATTAGTTGAGCTGGAGAAAGATTGGGTTCCAAAGAAAAAAGGAACGTCACTGTATATTCGTCCTTTTGTCATTGCCACAGAACCGAGTCTCGGTGTGAAGGCATCCAGGAGCTATACATTTATGATCGTGCTTTCGCCTGTCGGCTCCTATTATGGCGACGATCAGCTGAAGCCGGTTAGAATCTATGTCGAAGATGAGTATGTGCGGGCGGTCAACAAAGGAGTCGGGTTTGCAAAAACGGCTGGAAACTATGCCGCCAGTCTTCAGGCACAGCGGAAAGCGAATGAACTGGGCTATGACCAGGTACTGTGGCTGGACGCCATCGAAAAGAAATATGTGGAAGAAGTAGGGAGCATGAACATCTTTTTCGTCATAAACGGGGAAGCTGTCACACCTGCTTTAAGCGGAAGCATTTTAAGCGGGGTTACACGTGCGTCTGCGATTGAATTGATTCGAAGCTGGGGCATTCCGGTTCGTGAAGAGAGAATATCGATTGATGAGGTGTATGCGGCCTCTGCACGCGGAGAATTGACAGAGGTCTTCGGCACAGGCACGGCAGCCGTCGTTACGCCTGTCGGTGAACTCAACATTCATGGAAAAACGGTGATTGTAGGAGACGGGCAAATCGGGGACCTCTCGAAAAAGCTGTATGAAACGATAACAGATATTCAGCTTGGCAAGGTGAAAGGCCCGTTTAACTGGACAGTGGAAGTGTGAAAATCGAAAAAGAACCTGCCCGGAGGCAGGTTCTTTTTATTTTGAATGAGTCATATCAGCAGTCGGCTGGCTTTTGCGGTTTTTCACATAATATATTGCATAGCAAATGGCCATAAACGGAACGCCGCAATACAGTGCGATTCTTTGATTCGGATCAAAGGCAATGCCAATGACGGAAGCCAGGCATAACAGAAACGCTGCAATCGGCACGAACGGATACAAAGGGGTTCTGTATTTCAAATCAGTAACCTTGTTTCCCGCTTCGATATAACGTTTTCTAAACATGAATTGAGAAGCAGCGATACCCATCCACACGACAACGACGGCAAAACCGGAAATCGACACGAGCACAACGTATACAGTGTCTGGCGCAAATACGCTGGACAGCAATGACAGAATGCCGCCGATCATGCTGAACACTAGCGCGTTAAAAGGGGTTCCTTTTGACGTCAGCTTTGCAAATGTGGGATGAAGCGTTTTTTCTTTTGATAAAGACCACAGCATCCGGGAAGAAGCGTAGAGTCCGGAATTAGCCGCTGACAGGATCGCTGTTAGGATAACAAAGTTCATGATATCGGCTGCGTATGGTACACCGACTCTGTCAAAGACAGCGACAAACGGGCTTTTGATGACACCTGCATCTTGAATCGGAATCAGCCCTGACAGCACAAAAATTGTTCCGACAAAGAAGAGTGAGAGACGCCAGACCGTTGTTTTAATCGCTTTTGGTATTGTCTTGTCAGGATCAACGCTTTCACCGGCTGCGATTCCGATTAGTTCCGTTCCCGAAAAGGCAAAATTAACGGACAGCATCGTCATCAAAATCGGGACAAATCCATTTGGAAAAAGCCCGCCTTCCGCCATGAAGTTGGACAGCATCGGTGCGGCTTCTCCGCCTTTGATCGGGATGATGCCGAACATGGCAGAGCCGCCTAAAAGAATAAATAATACAATGGCTAATACTTTGATGCTGGAAAACCAAAATTCTGATTCAGCGAAAAACTTGACCGAAAATGCGTTAAGCAAGAAAATGAACAGCGCAAAGACGGCACTCCACATCCAAACCGATGTATGGGGGAACCAGCGCTGCATTAACAGGCCGGCTGCTGTGAATTCTGATCCCAATGCCACGGTCCATGTCAGCCAGTACAGCCAAGCAACCGTAAATCCGGTGCCCGGCCCTATGTATTTGGCTGCATAGGTGTGAAAGGCGCCGGTCACAGGCATGGCGACTGACAGCTCACCGAGGCATAGCATGACCAGATAGACGATGCCGGCCCCGACTAAGTAGGCGAGTATCGTTCCGGCCGGGCCTGCTTGCTGAATGGTATAACCTGAGCTTAAAAACAGCCCGGTTCCGATGACACCTCCCAAGGAAAGCATAAAGAGGTGCCGGCTTTTCATACTTCTCTGAAAGGTTGTCTCATTCTTGTTGTGGGCAGAGTTCATCTTTTTCCAACTTTCTATCAGCGATTTATTTCCTCCTAATAAAAAATCTCATGTCAGAAAGTGACACGAGACTCCGGCGAACCGGCTTTAAGTTAGAATATACAAACTATTCCGATAAGTCAAGTTGTTTTTAAAGAGCGGGCCCAAGCCGCAATTTCTTGAATATTTTCGGGTTTTGTCCGGCAGCAGCCGCCAATCAGCCTCGCTCCTTTTTCATGCCAGGTGCGGGCGCTCGCCCCGTAAGATTCTGCGCATGCTGCGCCGTTCCACGTTTTTGTTTCCGGATCATATTGCTCACCTGAATTCGGGTAGACAATGATCGGTTTTGACGTGTTCTTTTTTAACTCCTCTATCAAGGAAGGGATATGCTGAAGCGGCGTGCAGTTGATGCCGAGTGCTGCAATTTGGCGGTGTTCATCAAGCCATGATGCGCAATCAGATGCAGGTGTTCCGTCACTGATATGCAGGCCGTCTTTAGCACTGAAGCTGATCCATGCATACGTTTCAGGAAATTCCTTCAACAGCCGAACAATCGCTTTGGCTTCAGTCAGACACGGAATCGTTTCGCATGCCAATACATCAGCTCCGGCTTCAATCAGCGCCTTCATCCGGGGGCGATGAAATTCAATCAGTTCATCTTCTGATATTGCGTAGTTGCCGCGATACTCAGACCCGTCTGCAAGATAAGCGCCATAAGGGCCTATAGAAGCCGCAATGATGGGTTTTGGCCGATTCAAACGGTTCTCTTTAAGCGACCAAAATTCATCACGTGCTTCAGCTGCGATGCTGACGGACAACTCGATGAGCCGGCGTGCTTCCGCTTCGCTCAGCCCGCGTGCGGCAAAGCCTTCAAATGTAGACTGATAGCTGGCGGTGATTGCACAATCGGCACCTGCCGCAAAATAATCAGTATGAACTTGTTTAATCAGCTCCGGCTCTTCCATCAGGATTTTTGCTGACCACAGACTGTCGTTCAAATCACAGCCCTTGCGTTCAAGCTCGGTCGCCATGGCGCCGTCTAGCACAATAAGCGGGTATGTATCTAGTATGTGTTGGATAGGATTCATAGAATGTACCGATGCCTTCTTTCAGATTTTTTTGAAAAAGATATGAAAATCGTAATGGAGGCTTACGTGTTTGTCAATAAACGCAAAAAGGGAAAGGTGTTCAGCCCATATGTCTGAACACCCTTTTCTTATGATATTTGTTTGTTGTGCGTGTCAGTCTTTGTGTCTGAAACCGGCCAGCACTCAATGCCATTGTGGTTTTTGAGCACATTTTTATAAAAGACCGGATCTTTGCCTGCTTTTTTCTGGCGTGTATAGTCTTTCAGCGCCGTAAAAACAACTTTTGATAGTAAGAAAATCGCGATTAAATTCACGACGACCATCAAACCCATGAACAAATCAGCAAGATCCCAGACGAGCTGGACTTTGGCAACACAGCCAAACACGATCATTGCCAGCACGCCGATACGGTAGACAAAAATCAGTTTTTTGCTTTTGTTCAAAAAGCCGATATTGGTTTCGCCATAATAATAGTTTCCGATTAAAGCACAGAATCCGAATAACAAAATCAGAATGGCGAGAAAGCCTGATGCCCATGATCCGACATGGGAGCTGAGAGAGGCTTGTGTCAAGGCGATTCCGCTCAGACCCGGAGTATGATAGGCATCCGAAAACAGGATGATAAAGGCGGTGCTTGTACAAATGACCAGTGTATCTGTCAGTACACCAAAAGCTTGGATCAGCCCCTGTTTGACGGGATGGCTTGTTGTGGCGGTGGCAGCGGCATTCGGTGCGCTTCCCATTCCCGCTTCGTTTGAAAAGATTCCCCGTCTGACGCCTTGCATGAGTGCCGCGCCCAAAGCCCCGCCGGCGGCCTGGTCAAAACCAAACGCATTTTTCACGATTAGCGCAAGCACACTTGGCAGCTGCGTAATGTTGGTGAAAATGACGAAAAACGCAACTCCGATATACAGGACAGCCAATACGACGACAATGGATTCAGCCAGCTTTGCAATGCGCTTGACTCCGCCAAAAATAATCGTGCCGAATACAGCAATTAAAATGAGTCCCAATGTCAGGCGGTTTGTGCCAAACGCGTTTTCAAAGGCAAGGCTGACTGTATTGGATTGAACCGAGTTGAAGACGATACCGAACGATAAGGTGATTAACACAGCGAACAGCGCGCCCATCCACCTTTTGTTCAGCCCTTTTTCCATGTAATACGCCGGCCCGCCGCGGAAGCCGTTTACATCTTTTACTTTATAAATCTGAGCCAGTGTGCTTTCCACAAAGCTGGATGCTGATCCGATAATGGCGATAATCCACATCCAGAAGATTGCACCGGGCCCGCCGAGTGCAATGGCGATGGCAATGCCCGTAATATTTCCCGTTCCGACACGGGCCGCCATGCTGATGCAAAAGGCTTGAAACGGAGAAATGCTGTTTTTTGACCGGGAAGCAGCACCTTCTCTTAATACCCTGACCATTTCTTTCAGCATGCGAACCTGTAAAAACTTAAGCCTGAACGTAAAATAGATTCCCAGAGAAAGGAGCAAAACAATTAATAGCTTTGACCACAAAAGATCATTTGCAATACCGACGATATGTTCCAGGATTTGCTGCATACAATCACCTCTTTTTTCATGTTTAAAAAATGCTGAGCTCCCACTCCTGCGCCATATGCTTCAGCAGCATACCGCCAGTGAGGCTGTTACCGTATTCATCAATGGCAGGCCCGTAAATGCCGATGCCGCATCCGGATTGAAAAGGCTGTTCTCTTCTGGCGCTTGGAGGCACCAGCGCCATGATGCCGCCGGAGACGCCGCTTTTGGCCGGCACGCCGACAAACGCCGCATATTTGCCTGAAGCGTTGTACATGCCGCACGTCAGCATTAATGCCTTGGCCAATTTTGCCACATCTTTTGGAATCACCTGCTCGCGTCGAATCGGATGATACCCGTCATGAGCAAGGATCAGGCCGATCAACGCAATATCTTCTGTGGTGCTCTCCATAGCGCATTGCTTCAAGTACACCTCAAGTGTTTCTTCTACTTCAGCTTCTAAAAAGTTTGTTTCTTTTAAATAGTAGGCCAGCGCTCTGTTGCGGTGGGCGGTTTCCCATTCAGAACGGAATACTTCCTCATGAATTCTCGGCCGTTTTCCTATCAAAGTTTCCATCACCGAGTAAAGAAACTCGAGCTTTTCGTATGCCGATTCTCCGGGAAGGATCGAAGCGATGGTGAGGGCACCCGCGTTGATCATGGGATTGAAGGGCTTTCCCGGCTTGTTGATTTCGAGCCGAATGATTGAATTAAAGGCGTCACCTGTCGGCTCGACATCTACGCGGTCAAGCACATAGGGAATGCCGCGGCTCATGCAGGCGGCAATAAAGCTAATCACTTTTGAAATGCTTTGCAGGGTAAAAGAGACGTTCCAGTCGCCGGCGTGTATCATCGTTCCATCAGGCTCCAATACACAGATGCCGAGCTGTGAATCATTGACTTTTCCTAATGCGGGGATATAGTTTGCGCTTTGTCCATTGGCGGCAAAAGGGCGATAGTATTCAACCCAATCATGAAGCTGTAACGCCGGGTTTATGTCTTTCTGGTGCTCTTTTATCAATTCTTTCATCGAATTCCTCCTCACTGATTTTTTTCTTAAAGGACTGAGGTGTATCAAAACGAAGGCTAAAGGGGCGTTAAACGCTTTCATAATAGCGGAAGGTATAATTACTGTATAATGGAGACTACAGAATCATACAAAATACGACAAAAACATTTTGAAAATAAGCAGTAAGATTTATAAAAACCTCATGTTCTGGGTCAAAAGCAATTTGCAGGTTTTCTCCCGATTCCCCAAAATAAAAAGCGAGGATGTGATCAACATAAAACTTGAACGGTTTATTGAAAAAGACGGATATATACTGGCTCTCATGCTGATTACGGTGCCGCTGGCCGGTGAACTGAAATTTTATCCCCTCAATGAAGAATTCCGGGTCAGCTTTGGGGCACCGGTTTTTTTCTTCTTTTTATCATTGTTGCGGCATGTGCCCGCTGTGCTGCCGGTTTTTCTGACTGGAGCGGCTGTTTTCATTTTCCGCGTCTTTCTGGAATTATGGGGCGGAGGACACAATGGACTGACTCCGATTCTGTATGATCAAGCGTCTGGCTTTTTCTTTTATATGACTTACGCCTGTCTGTTTTCCATATTAAAGGCCAATCGTTTCCGTGAACGGCCGATTATGCTCGGTTTCATTGGGTTTATGATTGAAGTTGTGTCAGATTGTGTCGAGCTGGCTGTGCAATTTCTCATTTTTCATACGGTTGTTACGCCTGAGAAAATCACTGACATTGCGGTGATTGCGATTTCTCACACATTTATTGTGATGAGCTTTTATAGTGTGCTGAAGCTGTATGAAACACAATCGAGAGAAAAACAGACAAGGCAGCAGCACGAGCACATGCTGATGATCGTTTCCAATTTATATGAAGAAACGGTGCACCTAAAAAAGACATTGAAAACGACAGAGAAAGTGACAAACGATTCGTATCAGCTCTATCGGGAAATGAAGGGCAAGGATGTTCAGCTGAGCGGCAGAATCCTGAGACTGGCCGGAGAAATTCATGAAGTGAAAAAGGACAACCAGCGGATATTCGCAGGGCTTTCAAAACTGATTTCGAATGAGAGTTTGAGAGATTATATGAGGGCTTCTGATTTGCTGCAGCTCGTGATTCGAATGAATGAAAAGTACGCTGAAGCACTAGGGAAGCAGATTGATTTTTACTGCTCGATCGAGGGAGAGCATGACGAATATCACGTATTTATCGTGCTTTCGATCATTAATAATCTAACAGCAAATGCGGTAGAGGCTATGGATGAAGAGGGAATGGTCAGCCTGAGGCTCCGTAAGCCAAATGAGAGTATGGTAGAATTCCAGGTGGAAGACAATGGCCCCGGGATTTCCGAGAAAATCGGAGACATTGTGTTTGACCCGGGCTTTACTTCAAAATATGACGAATTTGGCACGCCTTCTACGGGTATCGGACTTTCCTACGTAAAGGAAATCGTGACTGAGCTAGAAGGGGATATCACGTTTGATAATCAGCAGCGGGGAGTGGTGTTTGCCATCAGGCTGCCTGTCCGGCATTTGATTCAGAAAGGGTGAACCGAAAGCTATGCGTTTTTTTATTGCAGATGATGACCGTGCGGTGCGGTCAATTTTAAGGCAGATCATTGAGGACGAAGATCTCGGGGAAGCTGCTGGTGAAGCAGACGACGGAAGCCAAGTGGAAGGGCATATGCTGCAATTTAAGCAGATTGATATTTTATTAATCGATCTGTTAATGCCCGGAAGAGACGGCATTGAGACGATTCGTCAGATCCAGAATACGTACTCCGGCAAAATCGTAATGATCTCTCAAGTGGAGGCGAAGGAAATGGTCGGGGAAGCGTACTCGCTCGGCATCGAATATTTTATCCATAAGCCGATTAACCGCATTGAAATTGTCACGGTTCTCCAAAAGGTGAAGGAGCGGATCGAGCTTGAACACTCGATTGGAGCCATTCAGCATTCTCTAAGCCGGCTTGTCAATCGGACTGAACGGAAAGCGCGTCCCCAGCAGAAGAGTGACAGCGGTTTAAAAGAGGCAGGAACATTCCTGTTGTCCGAGCTGGGCATGATGGGAGAAGGCGGCGCACATGATCTCATGGCGGTCCTGCAGTATTTAGCAGAACACGAGCAATCCGAGCCGCACGAAAAACAAAGCCCTTCGCTAAAACAAATATTCACCCAAGTAGCGGTACGGAAGCTGGGGACAGGGGCCTCACAGACGGAAGTCAATCGCGAAATAAAAGCCTCGGAGCAGCGTATCCGCAGAGCGATTATCCATTCGCTGCACCATTTTGCTTCATTGGGCACAACTGATTTTTCGAATCCAAAATTTGAAACCTATGCATCGAAATTCTTTGATTTTCCGGTTGTCAGCCAGAAAATGAAAGAACTCCAATCCAAGGATGCAAAACCCCTTGCACCTGCTAGAATAAATATGAAAAAATTCATCCACGTGTTTTTTTTGGAAGCAAAGCTTTTGCATGAGACGATGAAACAAAGAAGGATATAAACCAAACAGCCGGCTGACCAGGCTGTTTTTTTGCTGCGCAGAATCCCGGCCGGACAGTGATTTACCGCTTTTTTATAAAATATCAGAAAATAAAGATATTGACTTATTGTTTATTTGTCTTACAATTAAACAAAAGGATATATGGGGAAGGAGCGGATGTGAAAGAAAAATTAATAAAAGCGCTTACAGATGAGGCTGTATACACAAATAACAGGAGGTTATGTTGATGAGCCGTATCAGAAAAGCACCCGCTGGAATTTTAGGTTTTCCGGTTGCTCCTTTTAACACACAAGGAAAACTGGAGGAAGAAGCTCTTTTTCAAAACATTGAGTTTTTGCTGAATGAGGGCTTGGAAGCGATATTTATCGCTTGCGGGTCTGGTGAATTCCAATCTCTCAGCCAGAAGGAATATGAGCAAATGGTGGAAGTCGCAGTCTCGGCAGCCGGAGGAAAGGTGCCGGTCTACACGGGGGTGGGCGGCAACCTCAGCACAGCGCTTGATTGGGCGCAGCTGTCGGAGAAAAAAGGCGCCGACGGCTACTTGATCCTGCCTCCGTATTTGGTGCATGGCGAACAGGAGGGGCTGTACCAGTATGCGAAAACGATTATTGAAAGCACTGACTTGAACGCGATTCTTTATCAGCGCGATAACGCAGTTCTCTCTGTTGAACAGATCAAACGTCTGACCGAATGTGAACAGCTTGTCGGTGTCAAAGACGGGGTAGGAAATATGGATTTGAATATCAACCTCGTCTATACGATCGGCGACCGCTTAGGATGGCTCAACGGAATGCCGATGGCTGAAGTGACGATGCCGGCTTATCTGCCGATCGGGTTCCACTCTTACTCTTCAGCGATTTCAAATTATATCCCGCATATTTCGCGAATGTTCTATGATGCATTGAAAAACGGAAATGACGAGCTTGTGAAGGAACTCTATCGGCATGTGATTCTGCCGATCAACGACATTCGCAAACAACGAAAAGGCTACGCCGTATCCTTGATTAAAGCCGGTATGGAAATCATGGGTTTGAATGTAAGGAATACAGCCAGACCGCCTGTCGGCCCGGTTGAAAAAGATCATTATCAGCAATTGGAAGCAATTTTGAAGCAGGCGGCTGACCGTTTTCCGAAAAAAGCCGCGACGGTTTGACCAGAAAAAACACGAAAGGGGCAATGGGCATGTCTGTGATCACGGAACAAAACACGTACCTCAACTTTATTAACGGAGAGTGGGTTAAGTCTCAATCAGGCGATTTGGTCAAGGTCGAAAACCCTGCCGATGTGAATGACATTGTCGGATATGTACAGAATTCAATGGCTGAAGATGTGGAACGTGCCGTCGCCGCCGCCAATGAAGCCAAAACGGCTTGGAGAAAGCTGACGGGTGCCGAGCGCGGCCAATACTTATACAAAACAGCGGATATCATGGAGCAGCGCTTGGAGGAAATCGCCGCCTGTGCAACGCGTGAAATGGGTAAAACATTGCCGGAAGCGAAGGGAGAAACAGCCCGTGGGATTGCCATTCTGCGCTATTACGCCGGAGAGGGCATGCGAAAAACGGGTGACGTCATTCCGTCTACTGACAAAGCCGCGCTCATGTTTACCACCCGTGTTCCGCTCGGTGTGGTCGGCGTGATTTCTCCGTGGAACTTCCCAGTGGCGATTCCGATTTGGAAAATGGCGCCGGCATTGGTATACGGCAATACCGTTGTCATCAAACCGGCGACAGAAACAGCTGTGACATGCGCGAAGATCATTGCCTGCTTTGAGGAAGCGGGGCTCCCGGCAGGGGTCATCAATTTGGTGACAGGCCCGGGTTCTGTTGTCGGTCAGGGGCTTGCTGAGCATGACGGTGTAAACGCCGTTACGTTTACCGGTTCAAATCAAGTCGGAAAAATCATCGGGCAAGCCGCTTTAGCGAGGGGAGCCAAGTACCAGCTTGAGATGGGCGGCAAAAACCCTGTCATCGTAGCTGATGACGCTGACCTTGAAGCTGCGGCCGAAGCTGTCATAACGGGGGCCTTCCGTTCAACCGGCCAGAAATGCACCGCGACAAGCCGTGTCATTGTACAAAGCGAAATTTATGAGCGCTTTAAAGAAAAACTGCTCCAGCGCACAAAAGATATTACAATCGGAGACAGCTTAAAAGAGGATGTCTGGATGGGACCGATTGCCAGCAAGAATCAGCTTGATAACTGCCTGTCATACATTGAGAAAGGCAAACAGGAGGGGGCTTCCCTTTTAATAGGAGGAGAAAAGCTGGAGAACGGAAAGTATCAAAACGGCTATTATGTTCAGCCTGCCATCTTTGACAATGTGACATCTGAGATGACAATTGCCCAGGAGGAAATTTTCGGTCCGGTGATCGCCTTGATCAAGGTGGACTCGATGGAAGAGGCGCTGAACATCGCCAATGATGTGAAGTTCGGATTAAGTGCATCCATCTTCACGGAAAACATCGGCCGAATGCTTTCTTTCATTGATGAAATCGATGCCGGGCTGGTTCGGATCAATGCAGAAAGCGCAGGTGTTGAGCTGCAGGCGCCTTTTGGCGGCATGAAGCAGTCGAGCTCCCACTCCCGAGAACAGGGTGAGGCAGCGAAGGACTTTTTCACAGCGATCAAAACCGTTTTTGTGAAGCCGTAATGGTGCTGGAAAGAGGCATGCGTCTCTTTCCCGGCTTTATCACAGCCAGCATATGATTCTCTACTTTGAAAAGGAGAAGATACTATGAAAAAAGACTTTGCGAATGTTACACCGGCGGGCAAAAAAACGTCCGTGCGCTGGTTCATCGTGTTTATGCTGTTTCTTGTGACCTCTATTAACTACGCGGATCGAGCGACGCTTTCCATCACCGGAGATTCCGTCCAGCACGATTTGGGATTGGACTCGGTCGCCATGGGATATGTCTTTTCTGCCTTTGGCTGGGCCTATGTCATCGGACAGCTTCCGGGCGGCTGGCTGCTGGACCGTTTTGGTTCAAAGACTATCATTGCGTTAAGCATCTTTTTCTGGTCGTTTTTTACGCTGCTGCAAGGGGCGATTGGCTTTTTCTCCGCCGGCACAGCGATTATCCTGCTGTTTGCACTGCGTTTTCTGGTTGGTTTATCAGAAGCGCCTTCATTTCCCGGAAACGGCAGAGTTGTTGCCTCATGGTTTCCAAGCTCCGAGCGCGGGACAGCTTCAGCCTTTTTTAATTCAGCACAATACTTCGCAATCGTCATTTTTTCTCCTTTAATGGGCTGGCTTACCCACTCTTTCGGCTGGCATTCCGTCTTCGTTGTCATGGGTATTGCAGGCATTCTTCTGGCTGTCATCTGGCTAAAAACGGTGTATGAACCGAAAAAACACCCAAAGGTTAATGAAGCTGAGCTTGCGTACATCGAACAGGGCGGCGGGCTGATTTCCATGGATGACAGTAAAAGCAAACAAGAAACAGAATCGAAATGGCCGTATATCAAACAGCTGTTAACGAACCGCATGCTGATTGGCGTGTACATCGCGCAATACTGTATTACGACTCTCACCTATTTCTTTCTCACATGGTTTCCGGTATATTTGGTTCAGGCCCGCGGCATGTCTATTCTTGAAGCTGGGTTTGTCGCTTCCCTGCCGGCGCTGTGCGGATTTGCCGGCGGCGTGCTTGGAGGTATTGTGTCAGACATCTTACTCAAAAAAGGCCGTTCACTGACCTTTGCAAGAAAAGTGCCAATCATTGCCGGCATGCTGCTGTCTTGCAGTATGATTGTCTGCAACTACACAGATTCAGCGTGGCTCGTCGTTGTCATTATGTCGCTCGCGTTTTTCGGAAAAGGCTTCGGCGCATTGGGCTGGGCTGTCGTGTCGGACACGTCTCCGAAAGAATGTGCAGGATTAAGCGGCGGTTTGTTCAACACTTTCGGGAATATTGCCTCAATTACAACACCGATTATTATCGGATACATTGTCAATGCCACTGGATCTTTCAATGGCGCGCTTGTGTTTGTCGGCGCTAACGCGATTGCGGCGATCCTCAGCTATTTGCTGCTGGTCGGGCCGATCAAACGGGTCGTGTTAAAGAAACAAGAACAAGACCCCGATCAATCGTTGCCTGTCTAATATTTATGAAAGCGCTTTATAAAGGGAGGAAAATGCATGAGTTCACCGATACAAGAGCAGGTTCAAAAAGAAAAAAGATCGAATATTCCCTCAATTTCTGAAATGAAGGTGATTCCTGTTGCGGGACATGACAGCATGCTGCTGAATCTAAGCGGAGCACACAGCCCGTTTTTTACCCGGAATATCGTAATCTTAACGGACAGCAGCGGAAATCAGGGAGTCGGCGAGGTGCCTGGCGGAGAGCATATTCGCCGCACACTGGAGCTTTCAGAGCCGCTTGTTGTCGGAAAATCTATCGGTGCGTACCAAGCGATATTGCAAACGGTCAGAAAGCAGTTTGGCGATCAGGACAGGGGAGGGCGAGGAAACCAGACGTTTGATTTGCGCACCACTGTGCACGCCGTCACCGCACTGGAAGCGGCATTGTTAGATTTGCTTGGAAAGTTTCTTCAGGAACCGGTCGCGGCTTTGCTGGGCGGAGGGAAGCAGCGTGATGAAGTAAAAATGCTCGGTTACCTCTTTTACATCGGCGACCGAAATCGGACGACCTTGCCGTATCAAAGCGATGAGCAGTCAGATTGTGCCTGGTTCCGTCTGCGCCATGAGGAAGCGCTGACGCCGGAGGCCATTGTGCGTCTTGCCGAATCCGCACAGGAGCGCTATGGCTTTCAGGATTTCAAGTTGAAAGGCGGGGTGCTGCGGGGAGAAGAGGAAATCGAAGCTGTTACCGCATTATCGAAACGTTTTCCAGAGGCAAGGATCACTCTTGATCCGAACGGGGCATGGTCATTAGAGGAAGCTATTGCATTATGCAAAGGAAAGCAAGATGTGCTCGCGTATGCGGAAGATCCATGCGGGGATGAGAATGGCTACTCCGCTCGTGAAGTAATGGCTGAATTCCGCCGCGCGACAGGGCTTCCGACTGCGACAAATATGATTGCGACTGACTGGCGGGAAATGGGTCACGCGATTCAGCTCCACGCGGTCGATATACCGCTGGCTGATCCGCATTTTTGGACGATGCAAGGGTCGGTGCGGGTTGCGCAAATGTGCCATGATTGGGGTTTGACATGGGGCTCGCACTCCAACAACCACTTTGATATTTCCCTAGCGATGTTTACCCATGTAGCAGCAGCGGCTCCGGGGCGCATCACGGCGATTGATACCCATTGGATCTGGCAGGACGGGCAGCGATTAACGAAACAGCCTTTTGAGATTTCTTCTGGCTGTGTCAAGGTGCCGGATAAGCCTGGACTAGGCGTCGATATTGATATGGAACAAGTGGAAAAAGCGCATGAGATCTATCGGAAAATGAATTTAGGCGCACGGAATGACGCGATCCCAATGCAGTTCCTGATCAGCAACTGGGAATTTGACCGGAAGCGCCCGTGTCTTGTGCGATAAGTTTGATTGTAAATATTGTCATATCCGCTATTTTGTCTTACAATTGAACAACTGAAGGGAGAGTTGTTCGTGTACGAAGGTTTAGAGGATTTGAAAGTCGATACAGTCAATCGGAAAACATTAGCCAAGCAGGTCATCGAACGGATTGTCCATTTATTATCGAGCGGACAGTTGAGGGCCGGAGACAAATTGCCGACAGAAATGGAACTGATGGACATTTTGCATGTCAGCAGGCCGGTGCTTCGGGAGGCACTCAGTTCACTTGAAACGCTGGGCGTCATTACGAGAAAAACACGAGGGGGCACATATTTCAACGATAAAATCGGCATGCAGCCGTTTTCCGTCATGCTTGCCTTGGCCACTGATAATCTTCCGGCTATCATTGAAGCGCGGATGGCGCTAGAACTCGGACTCGTGACAATTGCCGCGGAAAAAATCAATGAGGAAGAGCTTCAGCGTTTGCAGAAGACGATCGACGATATTGCCAACAGCACTGACAATCTTTATGGTGAAGCGGATAAAGAGTTCCATCGAATTATTGCGTTAAGCGCCAATAACCCCGTCGTTGAAGGGATGATTCAGTCCCTGCTGATCACCCATGCGAAAATTGACAGCCAAATTCCGTACAGGGAGAGAGATGTAACGGTCGAATATCACAAAAAAATCTACGACGCCCTTGCCAAAAGAGATCCGTACAAAGCACATTACCACATGTATGAACATCTGAAATTTGTCCGTGACAAAATTCTAAAAGGAATGGATGAAAAATAATGGTGAGCAACCGCAGTTGAAACGTAAGAGCTGCGGTTTTTTTAAAACCAATTTAGAAAACGCTTACTAAGATATGAGGAGTGATTTTCATATGGCGATGAACCTCAGGAAGAACCAAGCCCCCCTTTACATCAAAGTGCATGAAATAGATAACACTGCGATTATTGTAAATGATGGAGGACTGCCAAAGGGCACTGTTTTCTCATGCGGGCTCGTACTTGAAGAGGATGTTCCTCAAGGCCATAAGGTGGCCCTCACCGATCTCAATCAAGGGGACGAGATCGTGCGTTACGGAGAGGTGATCGGATTTGCTGATGAGACGATCAAACGCGGGAGCTGGATACAGGAAGCCCTCGTGAGAATGCCCGCTCCTCCGGCGTTAGACGATCTTCCTCTCGCAAACAGAGTGCCGCAGCCGCGGCCCCCTCTTGAAGGCTACACGTTTGAAGGGTACCGAAATGCGGATGGCAGTGCGGGGACAAAAAATATCCTCGGCATCACGACAAGTGTTCAATGTGTTGTTGGCGTTTTGGATTATGCAGTCAAACGAATAAAAGAAGAGCTGCTGCCGAAATACCCAAATGTCGATGACGTTGTGCCGCTGCATCATCAATACGGATGCGGCGTGGCGATCAATGCGCCCGACGCTGTCATTCCGATCCGCACGATTCAAAATCTCGCGAAGCATCCGAACTTCGGCGGAGAAGTAATGGTCATCGGATTGGGATGTGAAAAGCTCCTCCCGGAAAGAATTTCCTCCGAAAATGATGATGACATTCTATCGCTTCAGGATCACCGAGGTTTTGCGGCGATGATCCAATCCATTTTGGAAATGGCGGAGGAACGGTTAATCAGGCTGAACAGCAGAACCCGGGTGTCATGTCCTGTTTCGGATCTGGTTATCGGCCTGCAATGCGGCGGCAGTGATGCGTTTTCCGGCGTGACGGCGAACCCTGCCGTGGGGTATGCGGCTGATTTATTGGTTCGCGCAGGTGCAACGGTTTTGTTTTCTGAAGTGACAGAGGTGCGGGATGCCATTCATTTATTAACGCCGCGGGCTGTCAGTGAAGAGGTCGGACAATCACTGATCAAAGAGATGAAGTGGTATGACAGCTATCTCCGGCGGGGAGACGCAGACCGAAGCGCAAACCCGTCACCAGGCAATAAAAAAGGCGGATTATCCAATGTGGTGGAAAAAGCGTTAGGTTCGGTGGCGAAATCAGGCACAAGCCCCATCTCCGGCGTGCTCGGCCCTGGTGAAAGAGCAGAGCAAAAAGGCCTGCTGTTCGCGGCGACACCGGCAAGCGATTTTGTGTGCGGCACCCTGCAGCTGGCTGCGGGCATGAATCTGCAGGTGTTTACGACAGGGAGGGGAACACCATATGGCCTGGCTGCTGCACCGGTGCTGAAAGTATCAACTCGGCATTCCTTATCAGAGCATTGGGCTGATTTAATCGATATCAATGCCGGCCGAATCGCGACAGGAGAGGCCAGTATCGAAGACGTAGGCTGGGAAATCTTCAGGACGATTTTGGATGTGGCAAGCGGCCGCAAACAAACGTGGGCAGACCGTTGGGGTCTTCATAATGATTTGTGCTTGTTTAATCCTGCTCCAGTGACTTGATTCATGTTTTTATAGCGGAAAGATGGAATATGCTGTAAAATGAAAAACAGCGTATAGGAAACGGAGGGGTTACAGCATGGCATTCATTAGATTCCGAGTGACACGAATTCAATAGTGAACAACTCTCGCCTGAATGCGAGAGAATCGGGATGAATCCGCCTATGTATGAGCCCTTACATGATTATCAAAAAAGAGGGTGGCGTGCCTGCCCTTTTTTGTGCCTTCAAGCATCCCTTCTCTCTACTGCAGGCCGGAGCATGAGAAAGGGGAAATGGGATGACAAACCTTAACGAAAAACAGCTTATCACTGAGATTGTCGGGCTTGCACGCAGCCAAGGTTTGACGGTTCATTCTGAGAACGCGCAATTGAATGAAACAGGAATGGACTTTCAAGTTGTATTTGCCAAGGACGACACAGGTATGCCATGGGTGCTGCGAAAACCGCGGCGAAGTGATGTTGTGGAAAGAGCATCTGCAGAAGGCATAACGCTTGCCTTTCTCCGCGCGAATCTGACTGCTGATGTGCCGGATTGGAGAATTCATACACCGGAATTGATCGCTTACCCCATGTTAAAAGGAACGCCGGCTGCTGGAATTGACTTGGAACAAAAGCAATATGTATGGAATATGGATCATCAGCCGCCGTCAGACGACTTTGTCCGCACACTTGCCGACATACTGGCTGAATTACATGGCACGGATCAAATATCTGCTGGGCAATCCGGAATAGAAGTGATAAGGCCAGAAGATTTCAGGCAAATGACAGCAGACTCTATGGTTGATGTGAAGAATAAGCTTGGTGTATCTAGTCAGCTTTGGGAAAGATGGCAAAAGTGGATAAATGATGATGCATACTGGCCTGGTTTCTCTTCTTTGATACACGGCGATCTCCACCCGCCGCATATTCTTATCGACCAAAATGAACGTGTCACAGGACTTCTGGATTGGACAGAAGCGAAGGTTGCCGATCCAGCCAAGGATTTTGTTCTTTATCAAACCATTTTCGGGGAAAAAGAAACTGCCCGTTTACTTGAATACTATAATCAAGCAGGCGGCCGGATATGGGCAAAAATGCAGGAACACATTTCAGAGATGCAGGCGGCGTATCCGGTGGAAATCGCCAAGCTCGCTCTGCAAACACAGCAGGAGGAACACATCAATATGGCGCTGGAAGCACTTGGTGTAAAACCGGGTTAACCAATTGACTTCATTTCAAGAACCAAGTATTATAAACTTTACAAATAATAGAACGGAGCAACAATCGTGAGGAAGAGTAAGTACGTATCAGAATGGAGGTTCAGAGAGTCGGTGGCAGGTGTGAACCGATCCTCCCCTGATGCCGAATGGGCTTCTAAATTGCTTTGCTGAACGGATAGTAGGCGATGCCGGGTTTCTCTCCCCGTTACCAAGAGAGGAGTATCGAAACATAGGTTTTCTGTACTTAGAGTGAACGGCTGTATAGCTGTTAATAAAGGTGGTACCGCGAGACCCTCGTCCTTTGCATAGGACGGGGGTTTTTTGTGTTTCTTAAAGGAGGTGACGGCCAATGGACGATGGCTGGTGGTGGCATAGCAGATGAGTTAGAAAGGAGGATATCAAATGGTCATTGCAACTGATGATCTTGAGGTCGCATGTCCTAAATGTGAAAGAGCGGGAGAAATCGAAGGAACACCTTGCCCGGCCTGCAGCGGAAAAGGTGTTATTCTGACTGCTCAAGGATATACGCTTCTGGATTTTATCCAAAAGCATTTGAATAAGTAAAGGAGAAAAGCTGAGCTGAGATGAGAGCAGAAGAGCAGAGTAAGATTCGTGAGGCCGCAGCAGGTACGATTTTTTTGCTGATCGGAACAGTTTGTTTTGCGTCTAAATCGATTTGGATAAAATGGGCATACCAAATGGGTGCTGAGCCAGATGCCGTGCTGCTATACAGGCAGCTGCTGGCTGTTCCGCTGTTTTGGCTGATTTTTTTAATATACCGTCCTCCAATGCCAGACGGTAAGAAAAAAGGAGACCTATGGAAGGCTTGTGGCGCGGGAGTGTTTTGTTTTTTTCTGTCTCCCTTGCTTGATTTTATCGGGCTGAACCATGTATCCGCAATGGTTGAACGTATATTGCTGATGAGCTATCCGTTGTTTGTGTTTGGATTCACCGCGTGTCGTGACCGGAAAATGTCTTCAATTCAGGACCTTTTCGCAGTTCTGGCGGTCATGTTTGGGCTTTTCTTGGCGCTGGGCGGCTGGAATGCTGAGCTTTTCCAGGCGAATATGATTGGAGCTGTATTCATTTTGTTATCTTCGGCCGTCTATGCTGGTTATCTTGTCCTTTCCGGGCATCTCGTCCATCAAATCGGGGGGGATCCGTCTCAATGCATACGGGATGACAGCTGCTGGAGCTGCCATGATGCTTTACACAGGGATCAAATCGGCGGCTGGCATGAATACGCCAATGGCAGCATATCCGCTTTCTATGTATGGTTTGTTCGCGGTAATTGCAGTCGTTACCACAGTGATTCCATTTGTGCTAATGCTTGAGGGCATAAAACGAATCGGGGCACAGCGAGCCGCCGCCATTTCAATGGCAGGGCCTATCCTGACGATTTTCTATGGAGCTTTATTTCTCGGTGAACGGCTCGGGCTCATTCAAGTCATTGGATGCGGTGCCGTATTTTTTGTCATTACGGGCATGGAATACAGGAAGCTGAAAATAGGAAAAAAAGAATAATTTTTATAAAACACACACGTTTTTCAATTACAATAAGTGTAATTACGTGTGTGTTTTTTGATTTTGTAAAGGTTAGGTGAGAAGATGCAGCGCATATTGCTTGTAGAAGACGACCACTCAATCAGTGAAATGGTGGATCATTATTTAACAAAAGAAGGCTTTGGAATTGTGCATGCTTTGGACGGAGAAGAGGGCATCCGGCTGTTTCAGCAGGATTCATACGATTTGGTCCTCCTTGATATCATGCTCCCGAAGCTGAACGGCATGGATTTTCTGAAAATCATCCGGGAAAAAAGCAATATACCGGTCTTAATGATTTCGGCAAAAGACGGAGATGTGGATAAGGCATTGGGACTGGGTTTTGGGGCGGATGATTATATCGCCAAACCGTTTTCGATGATTGAGCTGACAGCCAGAGTAAAAGCCGCGATACGGCGGGCGACGCAATATTCGGCAGAGGAGCCGGCTGTGAATAAGGTGATCCGGATTCACCAGCTTGCGATAGATATAGACAATGTTTCCGTTTTGAAAAACGGAGAGCCGCTCCAGCTGACGTCAACAGAATGGCAGCTGCTGTGCTTATTTGCATCAAATCCTAAAAAAGTGTTTACGAAAGAACAAATCTACCGTTCCGTTTGGAATGAAGAGTACTTTGATGATCAGAACATCATTAACGTACATATGCGGCGGCTCAGAGAAAAGATTGAGGATGACCCCTCCTCCCCTCAATATATTAAAACGCTATGGGGCATCGGTTATAAATTAGGAGAGTTTTAGAATGACAGTGCTATGGGTGGCCGCTGTCATCGCTCTGGCGTGTCTGAATGTGATTCAATTCATAATGAAAAAGAAGCGGGACGGGAATCTGGCTTACACGGCTGACCAGCTTAGCTACATGCTCAGCCGGGATTCGGCAGGACAAATTTTGCTTCCTACAGACGATCATGCGCTCAAAGACTTGCTTGTTAACATTAATCTTTTCGTTGAGAATCGTCAGCAGATCAGCGCCCAATTTGCCAAAACAGAGCAATCCATGAAGCGGATGCTGACCAATATGTCGCACGACCTGAAAACGCCGTTAACGGTCATTCTCGGTTATATCGAAGCCATTCAAAGTGACCCGAACATGCCGGAAGAAGAGCGGGAAAGATTGTTGGGGAAGCTCCGCCAGAAAACAAATGAACTTATTCAGATGATCAATTCCTTTTTTGATTTAGCGAAATTAGAATCTGAAGATAAAGAGATCCCGATCACCAAAGTACATATGAACGACATATGCAAACGAAATATCCTGCACTATTATGACGTTGTTCAGTCAAAAGGCTTTCAAGCAGCCATCGATATACCGGATACGCCGGTGTATGCGCAGGCGAATGAAGAGGCTCTGGACAGAATCCTGCAAAACCTATTGTCCAATGCGATTCAATATGGCGCGGCCGGCAAGTTAATCGGACTGACGCTGTCTTATGATGAGAGGAACATCGCCATCACCGTATGGGATCGCGGAAAAGGGATTAGTGAAACCGATCAGCAGCGGGTGTTTGAGAGGCTGTACACACTTGAAGAATCCAGAAATAAAGCATTTCAAGGAAGCGGTCTCGGTTTAACCATCACGAAACGGCTTACAGAAAAAATGGGAGGCACCATATCCGTTCAAAGCAAGCCGTACGAAAGGACTGCATTTACGATTACATTGAAACGCATGACATATTAATCGTAAGAATTTCTTAAGGTTTGAGAAATAAAAATGACAGGGCTCGCCGCTACAATAGAAAACAGGAAAAGAGAGGGAAGGAGAAACAAAGTTGACTTATATCGTACAAACAAACGGGCTGACCAAAACGTATCAGGGCATAGAGGTCGTATCCAATGTCAGCATGCATATTAAAAAAGGTGAAATCTACGGCTTTCTCGGCCCGAACGGCGCGGGGAAAACAACCATCATGAAAATGCTGACGAGCCTTGTCAAACCGACAAGCGGTGAAATCATCATCCTTGGGAACAAGTTCACCCACACGTCATATGAGGTGCTGGGGAACATCGGCAGCATGATTGAATATCCGATTTTTTATGAAAACCTGACAGCTGAAGAAAATTTAGATCTGCATTGTGAATACATGGGGTACCATAATAAAAAAGCCATTCAAGAAGTGCTGGATATGGTGAATTTAAAACAAATCGACAAGAAGCCCGTCAAAACATTTTCGCTCGGGATGAAGCAGCGTCTTGGGATTGCGCGTGCCATCCTCACGAAGCCGGACCTGCTCATTTTGGATGAGCCGGTGAATGGTCTTGACCCTCTCGGCATTAAAAAGATCAGGCAATTGTTTCAAGTGCTGAGCAAAGAGTACGGGATGACGCTGCTGATCTCAAGCCACTTGCTGAGTGAAATCGAACAAATTGCGGACACGATCGGCGTCATTCGGGACGGCAGGCTGCTAGAAGAGGTGTCGATGGAAGATGTCAGAGGCCAGAACACTGAATACATCGAGCTTGTCACGCCGAATCAGACAAGGGCCTGCTTTGTGCTTGAGAAAGAGCTGAAATTAACCAACTTTAAAATTTTAAATGAGAAAACAATCCGAATTTACGAAGCCGAAGCCTCACAGGCTGCTATATCCAAAGCGCTGATTTTAAATGATGTAGACATTGAATCATTGAACAAAAAGTATACGTCGCTAGAGGATTATTTTATCAAATTGATCAACGGCAATAGCATTAGTGCGTAAAGGAGGAGAGACACGTTGATGAATTTGATCAGAATCGAATTAAGAAAAATGAAAATGGGCTGGTATATGAGAGGTGCCCTCATTGCCAACGTGATCATTATGGGTTTTATGTGGCTGATCAGTTATTCCGAAAAAGCCGATGGCGGGGTTTCGTTCCAAAGTACGGATGAAGCATTCCTCATCATCGGCACCTTCGTCAGAGCGGTATTTATCGTATTTGGCGCTGTGCTGATCGTAAAATTGGTGATTTCGGAATATAAAAACAAAACCATTCTTGTGATGTTCACGTACCCGATCAGCCGTAAAAAGCTGCTCACCGCTAAGCTCATGATCGCGGGCGGACTGACGTTTATCACGATTTTACTTTCAAATATACTCATAGCCGCCGGTTTCTTTTGGCTGAACTCGATCTGCCTTTTCATACCGGGAGAGCTTACTTCCGAGATCATTTCTCAACAGGCGGTCAAAATGGCGGTTTTCGCTTTTGGCGCCGCTGGAACCAGTTTAGTTCCCATCTTTTTTGGGATGCGTAGACACTCGGTTCCGGCGACCATCATTTCATCTGTAGTAATTGTGATGCTCATCAGCTCAACAAGTCCGGGCTTCTCGATTTCATCTGTTGTGTATATCCCGTTATCGTTAGCGGCATTCGGTTTGTTCTTTTCCTACATGGCGATCAGGAATGCGGACAAGCAGGATGCGTAAACAAAGGCGCCCAATATGTATAAAAGGCCGATGCTGTCAGCACCGGCCTTTCCATTATGAGTCTGTTCTTGTTTCAAGATAATGCTTCTTGCCAATCTCTTTGCTCATCATATAGAAATGGAAGCAATATTCACCGATTGCCATGACGATCGCGCCGAATAAAGCCGCCAATGCAACTTCACCGCCAGTCATCCCCAGGGAAAGCGGCATGCCCATCAGCCAGATCACAAGAAAGGCCAAGCCAAAATCAGCCAAAGTTGCAATCATATTATTCCATCTCGGCAATACATAAAGATCGCCCAGCAAATAAGAAATAACCCCTAACACAATCGTCATTAGCAGCGTATCACCAAACGTGAAACCAAAGCCCAGACCAAGCACCAGATACAACACAATAATCGTCATAATACCTTTAATAGCGAGCGCTTTCACATGTGTCATTACAATTCCTCCTTTTGTCATTTGATTTGTTATGTATAATTCCTCAAATGTAAAAAGTTAAACCTTATTTCTTTTCGGAGGCGGGTGCAAATCTGCTGGGGAGGGGTCAATGATGTGAATCCAGGAATTGAGGCTGCGGCGCTTCGACAGCGGAAACGTGAAGCTTGTACTGCACCGGACGCTGCTTTGATGCCCAACAGCCCATTATGTTTGCTGTTTTTAGATGAATAAATTTAAAAACTTCTCCTGTCCCTCCGTCATCACTTCTGAAGTAATGAAATATGATGAAAAGAGATCAAGGGGAGGTGACGTGATGGCGGTCGTGAGAGCAACGAGTGCGGATGTCGATTTGATGGCAAGGCTGCTCAGAGCGGAAGCGGAAGGCGAAGGCAAGCAGGGGATGCTGCTTGTCGGCAACGTTGGAATTAATCGGCTGCGGGCGAATTGCTCAGATTTTAAAGGCCTCCGCACCATCAGGCAGATGATTTATCAGCCACACGCGTTTGAGGCTGTGACTCATGGATATTTTTATCAAAGGGCGCGAGATAGCGAGCGTGCCCTTGCACGCCGGTCGATTAATGGTGAAAGGCGCTGGCCTGCAAAATTTAGTTTATGGTACTTCAGGCCGCAGGGGGACTGTCCAGCCCAGTGGTATAACCAGCCGTTTGTGGCCAGATTTAAGTCACACTGCTTTTATCAGCCGACGGCGGAGACGTGTGAAAATGTATATAACACATTTTAGAGACAGGACACCGTTCAAATTGAACGGTGTTTTTCTTTGAAAAGATGCAATGCAAAATATTCCTGTGAGATAATCAAAGAAAAAAGAGCTGACGGAGATGACAGAATGGCAACAATTGACCTGCAAAAGAAAAGTGTAAAGATCGTACTGGAGAAAAAGCAGTTAACGAAGGTGACGGCTCGTGTTGGACTGGTTCTTGATATTACGGGATCGATGAGACCGCTCTACAAAAACGGGACGGTTCAAAATGTGGTGGAGCGGATTTTGGCAGTGGCTGATCAGTTTGATGATAACGGTTTGCTGGATGTATGGGTGTATGATAATGAATTTTCCCGATTAAAGCCAGTTTCAGAAAAGGATTTTTCGGGCTATGTCGATCGTGAAATTTTAAATAATGACCGCTTGCATAAATTCGGCAGAAATGATGAGCCGCCAGTCATGAAGGACGTGCTGCGCAAATATGTTACGGAGGAACCGAGCTCGTATCCTGCTTTCATTGTTTTTATCAATGACGGGGGCTGTAAAAAGTCAATCAAACCGATAATTGAAGCTTCTTCTGATAAACCGGTGTTCTGGCAGTTTGTCGGCATCGGAAACGGAAACTTTGATTTTCTCAATAAACTGGATACGTTAGAAGTTCGTGTCATTGATAACACGAACTTCCTGCATATCGAAGAGATTGACCGCATTTCTGATGATGAGCTTTATGATGCTCTGCTTGCTGAATTTCCATTTTGGCTGAAAGAAGCGAAGGAAAAAGGGATTGTAAGAGAACAAGAGCCTCCTGCTGAAAAGCCGAAAAAGAAGGGCTTTTTCAGCAGATTGTTTTCGAAATAACTGATAAAGAGCGCTGAGTCATTCTGCGAAATGGCTCGGTGTTTTTGTTTTTTTAAGATCATGTGAAGAAAAATAGGCCGAATGGGCGGCTTGCAAACGACAGGATATGCAGAAAACGCGTCATTCAGCCAGCTTTCGGCATGTTTTAGCGGCAGGCTTGTGAGGGAAGACCTGTTTTTGATGTTCAGCGCTTACAATCAGTTCACACTTCTTCACAGTCGTTTAACAATGATTTCCTATAATGGAGACGATCAATGAGGAGAGAGGGGATCTTGAATGGCATACGACAGTCGTTTTGATGAATGGGTACAGAAACTGAAAGAGGAAAGCTTTCAAAACAATACGTTTGACCGCCGTAAATTTATTCAAGGAGCGGGGAAGATTGCAGGACTTTCTCTTGGATTAACGATTGCCCAGTCGGTTGGGGCTTTTGAAGTAAATGCTGCGCCTAAATTCTCAAGCTATCCGTTTACATTAGGGGTAGCGTCAGGTGATCCGCTTTCTGACAGTGTCGTGCTCTGGACGCGCCTGGCACCAGATCCGCTGAACGGCGGAGGAATGCCGAAGCAAGCGGTGCCTGTCAAATGGGAGGTCGCAAAGGATGAGCATTTCCGCAAAATCGTAAGAAAAGGCACTGAAATGGCTAAACCGAGTCTTGCCCATTCCGTTCATGTGGAAGCGGACGGGCTTGAGCCAAACAAAGTGTACTATTATCGTTTCAAAACCGGCCATGAACTAAGCCCTGTCGGAAAAACAAAAACACTGCCTGCCCCTGGCGCCAATGTGCCGCAAATGACCTTTGCATTTGCTTCCTGCCAGCAATATGAGCACGGATATTATACGGCCTACAAGCATATGGCAAAGGAAAAGCTTGATCTTGTCTTCCATCTCGGTGATTACATATATGAATACGGCCCAAATGAATATGTATCAAAAACAGGCAATGTCCGCACGCACAACAGCGCGGAAATCATTACGCTGCAAGACTATCGGAACCGTCACGCTCAATACCGTTCTGACGCCAATCTTAAAGCTGCACATGCGGCATTCCCTTGGGTTGTAACTTGGGATGACCATGAAGTTGAAAACAACTATGCCAATAAAATACCTGAAAAAGGACAGTCGGTTGAAGCATTCGTGCTCCGCCGCGCGGCAGCATACCAGGCATACTATGAACATATGCCGCTCCGCATTTCCTCTTTGCCGAATGGCCCAGATATGCAGCTGTACCGGCACTTTACGTACGGAAACCTGGCGTCCTTCAATGTGCTTGATACCCGCCAGTACAGGGACGACCAAGCCAATAACGACGGCAATAAGCCGCCTTCTGATGAATCGCGCAATCCGAATCGGACCCTGCTTGGAAAAGAACAGGAGCAGTGGCTCTTCAACAATTTGGGCAGCTCGACTGCCCACTGGAATGTGCTGGCGCAGCAGATTTTCTTTGCCAAGTGGAATTTCGGGACAAGCGCAAGCCCGATCTACAGCATGGATTCGTGGGACGGCTATCCGGCTCAGCGCGAACGGGTTATCAATTTCATTAAAAGCAAAAATCTGAATAATGTTGTCGTACTGACAGGTGATGTACATGCAAGCTGGGCATCGAATTTGCATGTCGATTTCGAGAAGACAAGTTCAAAAATATTCGGAGCCGAATTTGTCGGAACCTCGATCACTTCCGGAGGGAACGGAGCGGATAAGCGGGCGGATACGGACCAAATTTTAAAAGAAAACCCGCACATCAAGTTCTTTAACGACTATCGCGGATATGTCCGCTGTACAGTGACGCCTCACCAGTGGAAAGCCGATTATCGGGTGATGCCGTTTGTGACCGAGCCGGGCGCAGCCATTTCCACGAGGGCTTCATTCGTTTACCAGAAAGACCAAACTGGGTTGAGAAAGGTATCATCCACCACAATCCAAGGCGGGGTGAAGCAATCCGATGAGGTCGAAGAGGATCGTTTCTTTGCGCACAACAAAGCCCACGAAAAACAAATGATTAAGAAGCGGGCAAAAATCACGAATTAAGGAGTGGAAATTATGTTTTCAAACATTGGAATACCGGGCTTGATTCTGATCTTCGTCATCGCCCTCATTATTTTTGGCCCTTCCAAGCTGCCGGAAATCGGGCGTGCCGCCGGACGGACACTGCTGGAATTTAAAAGCGCCACAAAATCACTTGTGTCTGGTGATGAAAAAGAAGAGAAATCAGCTGAGCTGACAGCGGTAAAGCAGGACAAAAACGCGGGCTGAATGCTGATGAGGCAGACACCGGGTCTGCCTCTTTTTTTATGAAAGGGAGGGCTTTTTTGAATGGATAAAAAAGAAACCCATCTGATCGGGCATTTAGAAGAGCTTCGCCGCCGGATTATCGTCACCCTTGCGGCATTTTTTCTATTTCTCATCACGGCTTTTTTGTTCGTACAGGACATTTATGACTGGCTGATCAGGGATTTGGATGGAAAGCTGGCTGTGCTTGGGCCGAGTGAAATCCTCTGGGTGTATATGATGCTTTCCGGCATTTGTGCCATTGCGGCTTCTATCCCTGTTGCCGCGTACCAGCTGTGGCGTTTCGTTGCACCGGCGCTGACGAAAACGGAGCGCAAGGTGACGCTCATGTACATACCAGGTTTATTTGCGTTGTTTTTGGCGGGCATCTCCTTCGGATACTTTGTCTTGTTTCCGATCGTGCTCAGCTTTTTGACTCATTTATCCTCCGGCCACTTTGAAACGATGTTTACGGCTGACCGCTACTTTCGGTTTATGGTGAATTTGAGCCTGCCGTTCGGCTTCTTGTTTGAGATGCCCTTGGTGGTGATGTTTTTAACAAGGCTGGGCATCTTAAATCCTTACAGACTGGCCAAAGCGAGAAAGCTGTCCTATTTTCTGCTGATTGTCGTATCTATATTGATTACACCGCCTGATTTTATTTCTGATTTTCTCGTGATGATCCCGCTTCTTGTCCTGTTTGAAGTGAGTGTCACCCTATCGGCGTTTGTCTACAAAAAGAGGCTGAGGGAAGAAACAGCGGCGGCCGCTTAGTGCAGCGTACCGCCCGGTGACTTCACATCCTCATCATATTGTGCGGCCGTAACAGCGGCGATTCTCAATGCCCGGACAATCGTGTCCAGGCTGAGGCTCGGCGCTGTTTTGTCGATTGTTTGCTGCGGAATGTAAGGAATATGAATAAAACCGCCGCGAATGTGCGGGGATGTCCGGCTAATGTGATCCATTAACCCGTAGAACAAATAGTTGCATACAAAGGTCCCCGCTGTGTAGGAAACCGCAGCTGGAATGCCGTGTTCCTTCATCTTAGCAGTCATTCGTTTCACGGGAAGCCTTGTCCAGTAAGCGGCGGGCCCATCTGGAGAAATCTCTTCATCAATCGGCTGATGTCCTTCGTTATCGGGGATTCGCGCATCTGCAAGGTTGATCGCCACCCGTTCCGGTGTAATCTGCATCCGTCCTCCTGCTTGGCCGACACAAATCACGATATCTGGCTGATGTGTTTGAATGGCTTGGCGCAGAGTGCCCAGAGCGGATCTAAAGACGGTTGGAATTTGTTCCGCTGTAATAATGGCTTCTTCCGTCTCGAAGCCATTAAGCCGTTTCGCCGCTTCCCATGATGGATTGACGGTTTCTTTGTCAAAAGGGTCAAAGCCAGTGATCAGCACTTTTTTTCTCATCTTCTCATCTCCTTTTTCTTTTATTCTATTGTTTATTTATGGGTTTTTCATCAAAATAATGTAAAGGAGTGAATCATAATGGAGCATTTACCGCAGCAGTATCGTCATTTATTCCCAACCTTGCAGACGCATACGATGCTTGCCAGCTGTTCTCAGAGCGCATTGGCAGAGCCTGTATCAAGGGCGATCCAGGATTATCATGATAGCCTGCTGTATAAAGGGACGAACTGGAAAGAAGCGATTGAAAAAACAGAGTTTGCGAGAAACGAGTTTGCAAAGCTGATCGGGGCTGAACCGGATGAAGTGGCGATTGTGCCGTCAGTTTCTGATGCACTGGTTTCTGTAGCATCGTCCTTAACTGCATTTGGAAAGAAGCACGTTGTATATACAGATATGGATTTTCCGGCGGTGCCTCATGTTTGGCAGGCACACTCCGATTATACCGTATCCGTCATTCCATCAATAGACGGCGTGCTGCCGCTTGAACAATATGAAACGCATATTTCGGATGAAACAGTACTGACGTGTGTTCCTCACGTTCATTATCGTGACGGCTATGTTCAGGATATAAAAGCGATTGCCGAGATTTCTCAGAGAAAGGGCTCTTTATTGTTTGTAGATGCTTATCAATCAGCCGGGCATATTCCCATTGATGTGAAGGAATGGGGCGTAGATATGCTGGCAGCAGGCACCCGGAAGTATTTGCTCGGCATACCGGGTGTGGCGTTTCTTTATGTGAGAAAGGAGCTGGCTGACGCACTGAAACCGAAAGCATCAGCTTGGTTCGGCAGAGAGAACGGATTTGATGGGGCTTATGCGAAAGGCGCGCGTCGTTTTCAAACGGGCACCCCAGCTTTTATCAGCGTATACGCAGCTGCAGCAGCTTTATCGCTGCTGAATCATATTGGGGTTTCTCATATCAGGGATCATGTGAAAACGATCTGTGCCGATGCAGTTCAATATGCCGCTGAAAAAGGCCTGCAGCTGGCGGCACAAGGTGGGGGTCAGCCGGGCATGGTTGCGATCCGGGATGAGCGGGCATCGGAAACGGTGGCGTTGCTGAAGAAGAAAAAAGTGATTTGCGCGCCGCGGGAAAATGTGATCCGTCTCGCTCCCCATTTTTATAATACGAAGGAGGAAATGCGGCGCGCGATTGATGAAATCGCGGCGAAAATGATCCACAAGTAAACATAAAAAAAGCCCCTGAACATTAGTCAGGGGCTTTTCATATTAATGATCTACCTTCACGCGCTTCATAAAGAAAGCGCCAATTAAACCGATAATGGCAACAATCATTGCAAACACAAATGCGTGCTGTACACCCGCTGTCAAAGCTTGCGGGATGACTGCCGGATCGGCAGGGTTTTTAACTGTACTCATATAATCATGCTGGCCTGCAGCCATAATGCTGACCGCAACCGCTGTTCCGATAGCGCCAGCCATTTGCTGCAGCGTGTTCATAATGGCGGTGCCGTCTGGATAAAATTCGCGCGGCAGTTGGTTTAAACCGTTTGTCTGTGCAGGCATCATGATCATAGAAATCCCGATCATCAAGCAGGTGTGCAGGATGATAATCAGCACAGCTGTTGAAGTGGTCGTGACATTTGAGAAGAACCATAGTACAACGGTGACAATCACAAATCCCGGAATGACAAGCCATTTCGGCCCGTATTTATCGAACAAGCGGCCTGTAACAGGGGACATAAATCCATTTAAAATACCGCCCGGCAAGAGAACAAGACCAGATGCAAATGCAGTCAGGACTAAGCCGCCTTGCAGATACATCGGCAGAAGCAGCATAGATGACAGAATGACCATCATACAAATGAACACCATGATCACACCCAAAATAAACATTGGGTATTTGAACGCACGGAGGTTCATCATCGGCTGCTTCATTGTCAGCTGGCGGATTGAAAATAGGATAAGGCCGACAACGCCGACAATCAGCGACACGATAACAGTCGGGCTGGACCATCCCCCGGAGCCTTCACCCGCGTTGCTGAATCCGAACACAATGCCGCCGAAGCCAATCGTCGACAGGATGATAGACAATACATCGATTTTCGGCTTTGTCGTTTCAGATACATTCTGCATATATGCGATACCGAAAACAAGCGCCAGCACAAGGAACGGAAGAGAGATCCAGAAAATCCAGTGCCAGTTGAGATGCTCCAGAACCAATCCTGAGAAAGTTGGGCCGATGGCGGGCGCGAACATAATGACAAGCCCGATCGTTCCCATTGCGGCACCCCGTTTATGAGGCGGGAAAATCACCAAGATTGTGTTAAACATTAGGGGCAGTAAAAGACCGGTTCCAAGTGCCTGAACGATCCTTGCCGCTAATAAAAACGAGAAGCTCGGCGCAAGCGCCGCAATGAATGTACCTAAAATTGAAAAGATAAGTGACACGGTAAAAAGCTGTCTTGTTGTGAACCACTGCAACAGCAGTCCTGAAACAGGAACAAGGATACCGAGTACAAGCAGGTAGCCCGTCGTTAACCATTGGACGGTTGCCGCTGTAATGTTCAATTCCTTCATAAGGTCGGTTAACGCAATATTCAGCGCTGTTTCACTGAACATGCCGATAAAACCGGCCAACAGCAAGGAAATCATAATCGGCATCACTTTGTATTGCTGAGATGCTTTAGCTGTTGTTTCCAAAATCATTTCCCCTCTCTATCAACTGCATGTAGTATGTCGTTTTTTTATCTCTTCAGCAGGTCAGGAATGCAGCTGGAGATATGAAGGAGCGGCGTACTGTTTTTTGCCGTCAAAGATAAAAGGATGCCGCCTTCAATCATCGCGTTAACCACAGTGCTGGCTTCTTTTGCACGGCTCTCGCTGCAGCCAGTCTGCCGCAGTTTTTCCTCATACACAGAGGCCCATTCTTTGTAGGCTTCATGACAGGCTTCGCGCAACGGTTCGCTTTTCAATGACGTCTCAGCCGCTAGCAAGCCCACAGGCAAGCCTTCAATGTCTTCTGTACATGAAAACTGGCAGGAGAGCTCCTTCAAAAAGGCTTGAATGCCTTCCGCTGGATCGGTGCAGGCTTCCATGCAGTCCGCGATTTTCTGACGGATATACTCCTTCATCTCATTCACGGCTTCGATCGCAAGCTGTTCTTTACCCCCGGGAAAGTGGTAGTAAAGAGAGCCTTTAGGCGCGCCGCTTTCCTTTATAATCTGGTTCAGCCCCGTGCCGTAATACCCTTGCAGCTGAAAAAGCCGGGTAGCTGCCGAAAGGATTTTCTCACGGGAATCTCCATAACTCATAACATTCCCACCTTACTGAATTGCAATCAAAAATATAGTGACTGGTCTATTATCTTGATTCAATCATCAATTGTCAAGAAAAATTCATTGTATGAAAAGACAAAAAAAGAAGGATATGACAACAAAAAATACTGAGAGAAAAGCTGACTGATCTTTTGACTGAATAGATAAAATGTACAATGATTAATCATCATATGGATGTAAGGAGAGAAATAGATGAAAAAACAACGAATGCTCGTACTTTTTACCGCACTATTGTTTGTTTTTACCGGATGTTCACATTCTCCTGAAACAAAAGAATCCCCGAAAGAAAAAACGCAGACACAAAAAGTCTCTTCGGCTTCTGCCTCTGAAAAAAAGGATCTGCCAAACATTAGAATTTTAGCGACAGGAGGCACGATAGCTGGTGCCGATCAATCGAAAACCTCAACAACTGAATATAAAGCAGGTGTTGTCGGCGTTGAATCACTGATCGAGGCAGTTCCAGAAATGAAGGACATTGCAAACGTCAGCGGCGAGCAGATTGTTAACGTCGGCAGCACAAATATTGATAATAAAATATTGCTGAAGCTGGCGAAACGCATCAACCACTTGCTCGCTTCAGATGATGTAGACGGAATCGTCGTGACTCATGGAACAGATACATTGGAGGAAACCGCTTATTTTTTGAATCTCACCGTGAAAAGTGATAAACCGGTTGTTATTGTCGGTTCGATGAGACCTTCCACAGCCATCAGCGCTGATGGGCCTTCTAACCTGTACAATGCAGTGAAAGTGGCAGGTGCCCCTGAGGCAAAAGGGAAAGGGACGCTTGTTGTTCTTAACGACCGGATTGCCTCAGCCCGATATGTCACCAAAACAAACACAACCACAACAGATACATTTAAATCAGATGAAATGGGCTTTGTCGGAACAATTGCCGATGATATCTATTTTAATAATGAGATTACCCGTAAGCATACGAAGGACACGGATTTCTCGGTTTCTAATCTTGATGAGCTGCCTCAGGTTGACATTATCTATGGATACCAAAATGACGGAAGCTACCTGTTTGACGCTGCTGTAAAAGCCGGAGCAAAGGGGATTGTATTTGCCGGTTCTGGGAACGGGTCTTTATCTGACGCAGCCGAAAAAGGGGCGGACAGCGCAGTCAAAAAAGGCGTCACAGTGGTGCGCTCTACCCGCACGGGAAATGGTGTCGTCACACCAAACCAAGACTATGCGGAAAAGGACTTGCTGGCATCGAACTCTTTAAACCCCCAAAAAGCACGGATGTTGCTGATGCTTGCGCTTACCAAAACAAATGATCCTCAAAAAATCCAAGCTTATTTCAATGAGTATTGAAGAAAAGAAGGCGAATAAGCCTTCTTTTTTTGGCTTTTTAGGACCAATAATGACCTATGAATCTTAAAATTTCTTTAAAAATAAGCCAAAATTACCCTTTACTTAATTAATTTGGTAACGTAATATATTTGGAGAATTTGTTACAAAAAAAGGAGGATATTATGAAATTTGTAAAAAGAAGGATCATTGCACTTGTAACAATTTTGATGCTGTCTGTTACATCGCTGTTTGCGTTGCAGCCGTCAGCAAAAGCCGCTGAACACAATCCAGTCGTTATGGTTCACGGTATTGGAGGGGCATCATTCAATTTTGCGGGAATTAAGAGCTATCTTGTATCTCAGGGCTGGTCGCGGGACAAGCTGTATGCAGTTGATTTTTGGGACAAGACAGGCACAAATTATAACAATGGACCGGTATTATCACGATTTGTGCAAAAGGTTTTAGATGAAACGGGTGCGAAAAAAGTGGATATTGTCGCTCACAGTATGGGGGGCGCGAACACACTTTACTACATAAAAAATCTGGACGGCGGAAATAAAGTTGCAAACGTCGTGACGCTTGGCGGCGCGAACCGTTTGACGACAGGCAAGGCGCTTCCGGGAACAGATCCAAATCAAAAGATTTTATACACATCCATTTACAGCAGTGCCGATATGATTGTCATGAATTATTTATCAAGATTAGACGGTGCTAGAAACGTTCAAATCCATGGCGTTGGACACATCGGCCTTCTGTACAGCAGCCAAGTCAACAGCCTGATTAAAGAAGGGCTGAACGGCGGGGGCCAGAATACAAACTAATGAGATAAATAACCTTGAAGAGTCCTATTCTTCAAGGTTATTCTGCTTTCAGCACAATGGTTTTCGCCGCCATATCATGAACGGTTTGTTTTTTCTTCGTAAATGCGGCTGTCAAATAGATCAGGCGGGAGAATACATGCACCCACGCTATGATGTAACGGACAATCGCCTGTAGGAAAGAAATTTTCTCGTGTGTTTCGTCCCTCACGATTTGTAGCCCGATGATTTTTTTGCCCAGTGTGCCCTTCCAATTTGTCAGCGGCATCAGCAAAGGGTACACAATAAGCATCAATATGGCGACAATAATGACACCGGAGGACCCATCGCCAAACGTAAATCCGGCTGCCAAAATCACTGCTGCGGCAATGATTACATCAAGTACAAGAGCGCAGGCGCGCAGCATGAAACCAGCTAGTTCCAATAGAAACACTCCTTAAAATGTTAAATAAATACCTAATGATTGTAAAAAAGAAGGGCCTAAAGTGGGAATAGGTGATAAGCCTTAAATCACAAAAGTTGGTGAAAATGTCATAGGTAAATTGGCATAATCAGCCAGCTTATCACATTACCAAATTCTTTTTTAGCCCGAAACCAAGCCCTCAGAAGTTATTTTTGTTAAAATAGAAAAGTTACAACAGAATTCGGAGGGTTTATTGTGGGAAAAGTGAAACGAAATGCCCCTTGCCCGTGTGGCAGCGGCAAGAAATATAAAAAATGCTGCGGAAGTAAAGTTGTCGACTTCCCGGCGGAACTAGCGGCAAAAGAAGCAAAACAAATTCAGGAAGACTTAGTGGAGTATGCCTTCACAGTACATAGAGAAAGCATTTCAGGCTTTATCAACCAGCATGATTTTCTTTCTGCTATGGACAGACAGACGAAAGACATCAGCGTATTTAACTTAGGAATCTGGGGAATCTTCTTCCACCCGCTTGCTGGTGAGAAGACAATCTTCGAAGAGTACCTTCAGAAAAAAGGTGATTCGATCACTCGTCCGAAAACGCGTGAGATCGTAGAATCATGGCAGAGCATGACGCCTGCTTTATTGCTGCTGAAGGACCTGAAGGAAGGCATCATTCACTTTGAAGATGTGATTACGGCAAAACAATTCGAAGTGGAAATGGACGCCAGCAATCAAGACCTTCCTCCAGTGGGAAGCCTGATTCTTGGATACCCAATCCACGAAGCGGAAAAAGCAGAATTCTTCATGCAGTTCACGATCTTCCCGGTGAAGAGAACAGAAGCGCTGATCAGCAAGGTGAAGAAATATGCGGATGCCGCTGTGAAGGAAGGCAAAACGCCGGAGGACTTCATGAAGCAGGAATTCAACAACGTTCTGTTCGCGTTGTTAGCTGAGAAAGATGAAGAGCAGCAAGCAGAGAAAGCGGAAGTAAGCACTGTTGAGTGGGCAAACGACTTGGAGAAAGAAACCGCTGCGGCTATTGAAGAAGGCATGAGCGGGGAAGAGTATCCGACTGAATTGATCCCAGCTGTTATTGATATCTGGAAAACATTCTGCGAGAAAAAATCACCTGTCATCAGAAAGCCGGAAGCTTTTGCTGCGGCAGTTGAATATTATGTAAACGCGATTTCTCTTAACGGCGCGTCTGTTTCCCAGGCTAAACTGGCGAAAAAATACGGCGTCAGTGCATCAACGATTTCCAGCCGTTACAAAGAAATTGAAAGCACGCTGCAAGATGAAGCAGATCGTTTTGCCCAAGCGTTATCCTCATAATGGAAAAAACCTTGAAAAGCCAGGCTTTTCAAGGTTTTTTTATTTCTGAAACGGAATTTTGATTTCTAACCGGAAGATGGGGTGGCGGTAGGTAAAATCCAGCCTGCCAAAAGCGCCCTTCACCAGTTTTTGAATGATATATGTGCCCATGCCTTCATGAGCGCCGTTTTTCGTTGAGCGGCCAAACGATTGATAAATTGTATCGAGCACTTTTGGGTCCATCCCGGGAGTGCTGTTTTCACAGGTCAGTACATAAAGTCCGCTGCGCAGTGAAGTCTCCAGTTTAATCTCTGCTTTTTCTCGGGTCTCCGCCGCGCTGTCGAGCGCGTTTTCTAATATGTTGCCGACCAAGCTGACCTGATCAGCAGGCGAAAACGGAAGGGAAGAAAGCGGTGTATGCATATGAAGCGAAACACTCACATTCGAGGCGCGGGCTTTTTCTAAAAAATCATAAAGCACCCCTGCAACGTACGCGTTCTCTCCTTTCAAAAAACGGTCATATTGACTGTATTGATCCGCCCATTTTTGAATATATGCTTGTGTATCTGCCTTGGGCTGAGCTGATTTGATTGCAGTGATATGTTTCATTGTGTCATGATTCCGGCTTCTGACATCAATCAGCATTTGATTGGCGTGCTGTTCAGCTTGAGTCAGCTTATCAATTTGATCAGAAAGCCTTGCCTGTAAAGCAGACTGTCCGATACGGAGCCCTTCACACCCTGCAAATATCGCGATTACACATAATGCCTGCATGATGTCTGTGCCGATCAGCACCACTCCCGCCGACATCACTTGAATCACGGCAATCCATGCACAAAGCCCTGAGGAACAGTGTTTCCACACCCGCTTCGTATTCCAAATGTACAATCCTGCAGCAGCTGCGCCTAAAACAGCGGTGAGCCAAGAGACGGCTGTGCTGTGTGAAAAAGCAGCAGCTCCCTGATAACATATGAAACTAAATAAAACCAGATAAAGACATTGAAAAAGGGTAATCACGTTCTGAACTCCTCAAAAGTAGTAGTTTTGAAAATAATCAAGCTGCTGCTTGGTGATCATCGCTTTTTTAGACGTTCCCTCAAAGGAAACTGTGAATGAATGCTTGGTATAAGCGGAAAAATGCTTTATGTAATGAATGTTGATAATAAAGGAACGATGCGAACGGAGAAAATCCTTTTCGGGCAGGTCGCCTTTAATATCATTTAATGTTTGATACGTTTGCACCTCTTCGGCGGTTGTCACAATCGTCGTCGAACGTCCCGTCCGTTCTGCGAAAATAATATCCTTCTTTTGCAGGACGTGCATTTCAGACTTTTGCTTTATCAATATACGCCCATTCAAACTCGTTTCCGTTTTCTTTTTCAAGTAACGGTCGAAGGAAGCGGCCAGACGGTCGGCATAGTACGGCTTCATAATATAATCATGGACATTTAGGTCAAAGGCGTGAACCGCATAACCGCCGTGGCCGGTAACAAAAATCACATCCACATCAAGTGAATGGGATTTGATCAAATCAGCAAGCTCGTAGCCAGACATATGGGGCATCTCGATATCGGCAAGCAGCAGATCAATGTCTCCGTTCTTTACCCGCCTGTAGGCTTCCTTCGCTGAATCGGTGGAAAAGACAATTTCGACGTCCTGCATTCTGGACACGATCGCTTCCAGCTTCTCTAAATCTACTCGATAATCATCTACAAGTCCGACTTTTACCATTATCATTCCCCTAGTTACATAGAATCATCTTTATTCTATCCCATTTCGCGACATAAAAAGAACTCTTCGCGACAACTTTATCCAACTAATCCAGCTTTTCGTATATAGTCATTACTAGAAATAAAGATAAGGGAGATTGTGACATGATTACACTGACCGATTGCAGCCGCAGGTTTCAGGATAAGAAAAAAGTAGTCAAAGCGGTGCGAGATGTAAGCTTAACAATTGAAAAAGGAGAAGTCGTCGGCATTCTCGGAGAAAACGGTGCTGGCAAAACGACGATGCTGAGAATGATTGCTTCCTTGCTTGAACCATCACAGGGTGTAATCACAGTAGACGGCTTTGACACGGTCAAGCAGCCGGCTGAAGTCAAAAAAAGAATCGGTGTCTTATTCGGAGGAGAAACCGGGCTTTACGACAGGATGACCGCTAAAGAAAATCTCCAATACTTCGGCAGGCTGTATGGGCTGAACCGCCACGAGATCAAAGCAAGAATAGAAGATTTATCGAAAAGGTTCGGCATGCGCGATTATATGAACCGGAGAGTGGGAGGGTTTTCGAAAGGCATGAGGCAGAAAGTCGCCATTGCCAGAGCGCTGATTCACGATCCGGACATCATTTTATTTGATGAGCCGACAACTGGGCTTGATATTACGTCAAGCAACATCTTCCGCGAATTTATACAGCAGCTGAAAAGAGAACAAAAAACGATTCTTTTCTCCAGCCACATTATGGAGGAAGTGCAGGCGCTCTGTGACAGTGTCATCATGATTCACAGCGGAGAGGTGATTTACCGAGGGGCGCTTGAATCACTATACGAGAGCGAGCGCAGTGAGGATTTGAATTACATCTTTATGTCTAAGCTTGTCAGGGGGATTTCTTAAATGCTGAGCCATATTTATAAAAAAGAAATGATCGACGCTTTGCGCGACAGAAAAACGATTTTACTTACAATCTTAGTGCCGATGATTATGATGCTTGGACTTGTCTTTTTTTATGAAAGCATGCTGTCCGACAAAGGGGAGCAGTACACGCTGGCTGTCGGCCATTCGCTTCCGCCCGCACTGGAAAGCAAGCTTAATGAGATTGACGAAATCAGCTTAAAAACATTTGCAAAGCCTGAAGAGGCAGTTGATGAAGGAAAAGCAGATGCCTATCTGAACGTCCCGAAAGAGTTCGACTCATATGTCAACAGCATGACACCTTTTAAGGTTGATGTTTACGGCAATTCAATCGATCAAGGGTCTTCAAATGCCATGCAGCTTGTGCAGTCTGCCTTAGATCAGTACAAAAATGAAATTGTGCAGCAACGTTTAACAAATAAGCGCATTGATCAATCGGTCATCCAGCCATTTACGATTCAGCAAAAGGAAGCGGATGAGGAGAAAGGGACTTCCGCTATTATGCTTTCCGCCATTCTGCCCATGCTGATTCTGACTTCCATTGTTTCCGGCGCAATGCCGATCGCTCTTGATATCATGGCCGGTGAAAAGGACCGAAAGTCAATCGAGGCGCTGCTATTAACGCCAGTCAGCAGAAACAAAGTGCTGGTCGGCAAGTGGCTTGCGGTTTCCACTTTTGGCGTGGCTTCAGGTGTATTGGCTTTGGTGTTTTTGATTTTGTCCACCGTGTTATTTACCGAAAATTTAAAAACGGCCTTCCAGCTGGGAGATCATATGTGGAGTGTAATCGGCGCTTCAGCGCTAATCATTGTGCTCTCTGCATTGCTGATCTCTGCGATGGAGCTTTTCATCAGCATCATGTCCAGCTCGGTAAAAGAAGCGCAAAGTTATATGTCTCTCGTCGTCTTTCTGCCTGTGTTCCCGATGTTTTTCATCTTCAGCAAGGCACCGAACCAATTTGACTTATCATACTTTCTCATCCCGTTTCTGAACCTGCATGCGTTATTTAAACAGCTTTTATTCGGGATGGTTGACCCGGCTGCCATTTTATCTACGTCAGGAACCATCGCCGTGCTCATCGCCATCTTCTTTTTACTAGCCAGAGCCTGCTTCCTGAAAGACAAATGGGTTCTTCCAAAATAAACTTGCGAAACGAGAAATACACTTTCTCCTTTTTGTATATCCTGAAAAAAGAAGGAAAATAGAAAAAGGATATCTAATACAAAAAGTGACCCTGCACTATTTTTCATCAAAATTGGTTTCAAAGGAGAAGGAACAATGGATCAAACACGTACACTCGGCAAAACGAAGCTGAAGGTGAAGCGGATCGGATTCGGCGCGAATGCGGTCGGCGGGCATAATCTATTTCCAAATCTAAATGATGAAACAGGGAAGGATTTAGTGCGCACGGCATTGGATGGCGGCGTCAATTTTATCGATACCGCCTTTATATATGGATTGGGGCGGTCTGAAGAATTAATCGGCGAAGTCGTACAGGAACGCGGCGTGCGGAATGAGCTCATCATCTCCACCAAGGGAGCTCATAAAGAAGTGGACGGCAGCATTGAATTAGACAATAGCCGGGAGTTTCTTCGCAGCGAGGTCGAGAAGAGCCTGAAGCTGCTGAAAACAGATTACATTGATTTGTATTATGTTCACTTTCCGGATGGAAAAACACCTCTCGCTGAAGTGGCGGGCACTTTGAAAGAGCTGAAGGATGAGGGGAAAATCAAAGCAATCGGCGCTTCGAACCTCGATTATCAGCAATTGCAGGATTTTAATGCTGATGGCTATTTGGAGGTCTTCCAGGCCGAATATTCTCTCATACAGCGTGATGCCGAGAAAGAGCTTCTTCCATACTGTGAAAAACAAGGCATCTCCTTTATTCCTTACTTTCCGCTTGCGTCCGGACTGCTGACAGGAAAATTCACGCGAGACACAGTCTTTGATGATTTCAGAAAGGATAAACCTCAATTTCAGGGTGAAACGTTTATCCACAATCTTAAAAAAGTAGATAAGCTGAAAGCAGTAGCGGAGGAAAAACAAGCGGATACGGCACATGTCGCCTTGGCGTGGCTGTTAACGAGACCGGCGATTGATGCCATTATTCCAGGAGCTAAACGACCGGAGCAATTACAGGATAACCTGAAAACCTTGAACATTGAACTGACCGAAGATGAAGTGAATTTCATCAGCGACATTTTCAAATAAAAAAGGAAATAGCCTCCGAGGCTATTTCCTTTTGGTGTTTTATTCTTTGATGAATGCTTCGACTAATTCTGCTGCTCTGTAATCATCCATATCAAGCTGCCATTGGTCGATGTCATTTTTCTTCATTTTTACTTCAACTGTTTTTTCAGATGAAGCAGGTCCAAGCTTTTTAAATTCCTCAGGGTAGACTTGAAGCGCGTATTTCACTGCCTCTTCATAGCTGGCACTAGAGTTTTTACTGTAGTAGTCTTTCACTTTGTCTTCGATACGGTCTGAAAGAGAAGATGCATCTACAGGTTTAACTGTGGCTTCAACAATTGCTTCGTCTTTAGAGATTGAAGTCGTTTTTGCCTGAATGGAAGAGTTTTTGCTTAATCCCTCTTTAATGCCGTTCACGATATTATCAAGCGCTTTGCTGTCCGCATATGTGCTGGAAAGGCCGGAAGCTGAGAGATAACCGTCTTTGGCTGATTCATTGAAATCATTTACAATTTCATTTTTGTTAGCGCCGGTGATTTTTTCGAAATCGGCGTTATCTTTGCCGAAAAGAAGGACATCAACATAAGCTGATAACGCTTTTGCAGAATCTTGGAGCTTATCTGCCGTCGCCAGGATTTTTTTGTCTTTTCCGTCAATTTTAAAAGTAACTGATTTTGGCTTTTTATCACCGTAAGATTCCGGCGTATAGTTGAGCTCGTATTGCTTGCCTTTATCTACAACGAAGAAAAGATTTCCTTCAACGGATTTGTCAGCGTTAATCGTGCTGCCTTGAAGCTTTTCGCTATAGTCTTCAGGGTCTGTGTCAGACATTTTGGTATCACCTTGATACAATGTGAAATCCATACTGTCTACATTCAGCGGGTCTTTTCCTGTGTTTTTCACCGCGACATTGACTTTTAACACAAGCTGGTCATCTGAAGTGGACTTATCATATTTAGACGGAAGTGTGTAAGAGACATCCTTGATTTTGACTTGAGCTATATCTGAGCTTTTTTCTGTTTCTGATTCTTTCTTCTCCGCGCTTGTTTTGCTGCCGGAACAAGCAGCTGTAAACATCATCAGCAGAAGAATTAGGAAAACAGCGTACGTTTTTTTCTGAAACATTCATTTTTCCTCCTCAAATGGTTTAGGAAAGGGGAGTCTTTTGTCTTTGAGAAATGGATCTTTTTGAATGGATTAGCATCATATAACCAAAAAAATCGGTTCTTTTCTCACGGTTTTCACCGGATTTTCTGGAAACTCCGCCCTCCTTTGTCATGAATGGACCTATAAAAAGTTACAACGGAATTAATTTTAAGATTATTAGCTTTTATATTGAATAGGTTCATCATCCTATTTTTGGTGAAAAATGTTCTGGTAAAACTGGTAAACTCAGAAAACTGTGTATTTTAGACTATTACTTTTTGATTAGTTGGAGGGAACTTAAGAAGGATGAAAGGGGCTGCCTTTGTGAAGAAAGAGGGACTGAAACAAAAAGCACTGGAAATCGGCCGGGTGCCGACACACTTAAAACTGGAAATTGAAGATTATGGCGGTGATGACAAAAGAGCCTATTTTTGTTGGAGAGATCCTCAGGATGAGAATATCGGCATTATCGTGGAACTTGGACCGGACGGGGAGCTGGAATCCCTTTCCTGTGATATTGAGCCTGAAATCGGAGAAAGGCTGTCTGAGGAGAAACTAGAGGATATCATGCGCCAATTTGTCGAGACTCATCATCCGGGGGCACTCTCTGCCTTTGTTCGTGAAGAAAATGACCGTGCATACGGCGATAAAGTGAGATTTTCATATGTTCAAATGGAGGCTGGGCTTCCTCTCCCCATGAGCGGATTTATGGCTGATGTTTCCTTATCAGGTGAGATCGTTTACTTCCGCTATTACGGCGAAGCGGGCAGCATCATCAAGCCAAAGAGGGTCGCGGATGTTGAAGAGGCACTTGCCTTTATCAAGAAGGACGTGGAGTTCGACCTTTTGTTTGAGGTTCTCCATCGTTCTGTTTACAAAAACGGAGATGATCAGCCGCATTTGGTGTATGAGCCTGAATGTAGGGCGATTACCGTACCTGCGGATTTGGTTCAAGAAGAACAAGGAGGAGTTGATGATGACGATAATTACAGGGAGCCTGAGAGCTTTCCTCTCCCTTTATTCGAGGGCATCCGCGAAAAGGCCGATCCTGACAGCATGATTGGTATTGAAAATGGGTTTGTCAAAGAGCGGGAAGCGGATTTGGGAGATGGGAGAATCGGAATCGTTTGGCGGAATCCGGATGACCCTGTGTATCAGCCGGCGGATAAAAGCATGGACAGCTGGTTTAAGGGACGGACTCATCAAGTGCTGAAAACCATCTATAACAAAGAAACCGGAAAACTCGAAGGCGTCATGTCATTTATGGAGGAAAAAGGGCCGCTGACAGTAACCTTGGCAGAGTGCGAAAAAATCGCGCTTCGCTTTCTGTTTGCTTTATTTCCGAATGCCGATCAATATTTTAGGATCAGATACGATGAAAAGGATGAAGAAGAAAACGCAGTCGCTGTTTTTACATTTGAAACGCATTGTCACGGAGTTCCGCTCCGTTTTGGGCAGATCAAAATTTGTGTCAGCCGCCAGACAAGGTATATCACCGTTTATATGGGACCAGATATTGACCCAAATGAGCTGGCAACCATTGATCCTGTGCCGGCCATTTCAGTTGAACAAGCCAAGGCTATCTTTTGGCAGCATTTTAAAGTTGAGCTTGGCTGGGAAAGAGAGTACGGAGATGATGAAGAACACAGCTACCGGCTCGTCTATAAGCCGGTGTATCCGCGTTTTATCGATGCACATACAGGAGAGCCTGTCTTCAGCTCATGGTAAAACAGCCAAAAGTCACGCAATTGCCTCAGGTATAGAAGAGAGTACGTGATGAAAGTAACAGAAAGAATCTCGAAAAACAATGACAATAATAGAAAAGGACCTTTCTTCACTTTAAAAGAAGAAAGGTCTTTTTATATAATAAACAGGATTCTCTTTGTCGTAGACTCTTTGAAAGGGATGACTTCATTGGTTAATACACAGCTGAAAAAGAAGGCGCAGGAGATCGGAAATGTACCGACGCATTATGAGCTTGAGATAGAAGATTATGGCCAAAAGCAAAAGAAGAACGGGCAGGCATATTTTATCTGGAAGAACCCTAAAGATCCGGAAAAGCACATTACAGTTGAACTTAGAAATGACGGCGCTTTGCTCACCTTTTCAACAACTGTCCGCTCCGAGACAGACAAACAACTTCCAGATGCCGAGCTGAAGCTGACGGCTCTTCAGTTTGCCGCTGCGAATCATCCCGGCACATTTATGAATTTTCATTCTCAAGGCAAGGAAGAACGGGGGCAGCACATCCGGTTTGTCTATACCAAAATGGAGCTGGGGCTTCCGATTCCCAATTCAGGCTTTTTAATTGATATGACACGCAGCGGTCAGATTGTCCACTTTCTATATTACGGGGAAGGGCATAAAGCCGAAGTTCCGACGGAATTTGTAGCAAAAGAGAAGGTTGTGTCCCATTACTTAAACACAATGTCTTTTGAGCTGATGTACGATGTCATTGATGGCGAACAGGAACCAAGTCTTGTTTATGAACCGATTCTCCCGGGATACAGCTATCCCGCAGATGTAGACGAAATTGTGCCCGACCAGCATATCGCAGATGAAAGAATAGAAAACACGGCGCCACTGCCGCCGCTTCAGAACAAGGAAGAAGTTGATATATTTGCCTTGCTGGGTTTTACCTCTGATATGCAGAAAGTCAGTGAAAGAGACTTTGGAGAACAAATTGGAAGCACATGGCGCAGGGGCGCTGCGCCGGAGCGTAAGGATTTAAGCATAGGAAGCTATTTTGAAACGAGAAATAAAAACACAATCAAAATGAAGACGGATAAAAGAACCGGAAAATTAAAAGCAGCGCTTTCTTTTATGGAGCGGCCGAACAACCGCCAATGCTCCACGGAAGAATGCCAAGAGATAGCGCTTCAATTTTTGTATGCCCTCTATCCGAGAGCGGCTGAGTTTTTCAGGGTGAATCCCGTCCGAATTGATGAAAGAGGGAGAGTCCGCAACCATTTTTCTGTCTGGTATAAAGGAGTGCCGCTGCGGTTCGGCGCTGCCCGCATCATTGTCAATCCGGAAACTGGGTTGATTGACGCTTTTATGGCGCCTGATATTGAACCTGAACAATTGGAAGCGATAAATCACAGGCCGGATGTTTCCGCTGAAGAAGCGAGAGAAGCGTTTTTAGCCGCTTTTGATGTGAAGCTGGAGTGGCAGCCTGACTTTACTGCAGGCAGTGACCAGCACTGCAAACTTGTCTATAAGCCGGTTTACCCTTCCTATATTGATGCGCACATAAGGAAAAAGAAAAGGCTGTGAGGGGTGTCTAGTTAGGAATCATCTCCAAGTGGGGAAAGTCCTTGAATCGTTTCCAATCCCCGCCCCATTCAAAACCGAGTGTCTTAGCGATCTCGACAACCTCCAGCCAATCTGACTTTTCGTTTTGATTGCCGTCATATTCCATATCCCATATGATGCTTCCATCCTTTTTTTGAAGGGCGAAATCAATCGCTAAACCATAGTTATGATACGATTCCCCTCCTCTTGCATAGGTGACAATATTCCCTTTTTTTGTACGTCCCTGTTTATATAATTCATCTTGTTCCTTAAAGGACCTGAATCCTTCAGTAATGACGACGGTAATGCCTTTATTCGCTGCAGCGGCTTTGAGTGCATCGGCATTCTGCTTCACAATCGGATGAAGATCCGAGGGGACAGGCATGTCCTGCAAGGCGTTTTGAGAATGCCATTCATGCCGAATATAACTAAAACAAAGATCTAGAAGAAATAGAATACATAAGATAACAAAGATTTTTGCGGGTAACTTCATATCGGTCTCACTTTCTCAAGATGTGCTGAATGTTAACGCTTTTAAGTGATTGACTCTCTCTAAAAGCGAACAGCTATGATAAAATATAACATAAATAGTAGCAGGAGGAAGGAGGCAGACCGATGAGAGCAAAGATTCCATCAGAAGAAGTAGCAGTAAAGCTGAATGAATGGTACAAGCTCATTCGCGCATTTGAAGCAGATCAAGCAGAAGCGTTAAAGCAGGAGATTGAATACGATTTAGAAGATATGGAAGAGAACCAGGACTTGCTTTTATATTTTTCTTTGATGGAATTCCGGCATCGAATCATGCTTGATAAGCTGATGCCGGTGAAAGACAGCGACACCAAGCCTCCGTTCTCTGATATGCTGAACGAAATTGAAAGCAATCAGCAAAAACTCACGGGCTTATTGGAATATTACTTTTATTATTTCAGAGGAATGTACGAATTCAAGCAGAAAAATTTCATATTAGCGATTGACCATTATAAACATGCCGAGGAGAAGCTCGAGTATGTCGAGGATGAGATCGAAAAAGCTGAGTTTCTTTTTAAAGTCGCAGAAGTGTATTATCACATCAAACAAACGTATTTTTCCATGAATTATGCGAGCCAGGCGCTTGATATCTATACGAAATATGAACTGTACGGTCGCCGCCGGGTTCAGTGTGAATTTATCATCGCCGGAAATTTGACTGATGTGTATCATCATGAAAAAGCACTGACCCACTTGTGCAGCGCTTTAGATCATGCCAGGCAGCTTGAAGAAGCATACATGATCGCCGCTGCCTATTATAATGTCGGACACTGTAAGTACAGTCTGGGTGATTACAAAGAAGCGGAGGGCTATTTCAAAACAGCCGCCGCCATTTTTGAGGAGCACAACTTTCAGCAAGCTGTTCAAGCTGTATTTTCACTGACCCATATCTACTGTAAAGAGGGAAAATACGACAAAGCAGTAGAGGCGTATGACCGCGGGATAAAGAGCGCGGCTGAATGGGAGGATGACATGTACTTGACGAAATTCCGCCTCATTCATGAGCTGTATCTTGGAAACGGTGACCTGAACGTGCTTACAGAATGCTTTGACCTGCTGGAATCCAGGCAGCTTCTTGCAGACGTCGAAGATCTGCTGCATGATACAGCGGAACGTTTCAATCAGCTGGAACATTACGAGTCCGCCGCTTTCTTTTACCGCAGGCTGATGAATATTAAAAAGAAGCTTGCCGAGCAGCGTTTTCAATAGGAAATGGCAGAGAACTACAGGTTCTCTGCTTTTTTTTGTGCTGTTTTCAACTCGGAAAAACAGGGTATTTTCCACTGCATAGTGAGAAATCAGAGGAGGATATCAAGTATGTACAAAGATTTAACCGGAAAAACAGCGATTGTGACAGGGTCTTCAAAAGGAATCGGGAAAGCCATTGCGGAACGGTTCGGACAGGAGAAAATGAATGTTGTTGTAAACTACCACAGCGACCCGTCTGGAGCCGATGAAACCCTGGAAATCATTAAGCAGAACGGAGGGAAAGCCGTCGCAGTTGAGGCGGACGTGTCAAAAGAAGAGGGGATTCAGGCGCTCTTGGACACAGCTTTAGAGCATTTCGGCACGCTCGATGTGATGGTAAACAACTCTGGTTTTAACGGCGTTGAGGCGATGCCGCATGAGATGAGTCTTGAAGATTGGCAGAGAGTGATTGATGTCAATGTTACCGGAACCTTTCTGGGAGCGAAAGCAGCACTTAACCACATGATGAAAAACAATATCAAGGGCAATGTGCTGAATATCTCAAGTGTTCATCAGCAGATTCCGCGCCCTGTCAACGTTCAGTATTCCACATCCAAAGGCGGCATCAAGATGATGACGGAAACGCTGGCGCTCAATTATGCGGATAAGGGAATCCGCGTCAATGCGATAGCGCCCGGCACCATTGCCACAGAATCAAATGTTGATACGAAAAAGGAAGAGAGCAGGCAAAAACAATTGAAAAAAATCCCGATGAAAGCCTTCGGAAAGCCTGAAGAAGTGGCGGCAGCAGCAGCTTGGCTCGTATCTGAGGAAGCAAGCTATGTGACCGGCGCAACACTTTTCGTCGACGGCGGAATGAAACTTTATCCATCTCAGCTTGAATAGAAGACAAAACAGGGGGATTGCGGGATGAAAACGGACTGGTGGAAGGATGCAGTGGTGTACCAAATTTACCCGAGAAGCTTTCAGGACAGCAATGGAGACGGAATTGGGGACTTGCGGGGGATTATTTCCCGTCTTGACTACATAAAGGAGCTCGGGGCAGATGTGATTTGGATTTGCCCGATCTATCCTTCTCCGAATGTTGATTACGGGTATGATGTGACAAACCATAAGGCGATTATGGATTCTTACGGAACAATGGACGATTTTCACGAGCTGCTGGACCAGGTGCATCAGCGGGGATTAAAGCTGGTGATGGACTTTGTGTTAAATCACACCTCGGTCGAGCATCCGTGGTTTAAAGAAGCGGAGCTGGACAAAAGCAGCAAATACCGCAGCTATTATTATTGGCGTCCCGGCACAAAGAACGGCCCGCCGACGGACTGGCTCTCAAACTATGGATGCCCGGTCTGGCAATACGAAGAGCACACCGGAGAATACTATCTCCATATGAATGCCGTCAAACAAGCTGATTTAAACTGGGAAAATCCCGAAGTTCGCCGGGCGGTGTATGACATGATGAAATTTTGGCTCGATAAAGGGGTCGACGGTTTGCGAATTGATCAGCTCCATCTCATTTCTAAGAAAGAATATCTTCCTTCGTATGAGGACTATATCAATCAGCAGGCAGAGCCGAAGCCCTTTCAGCCAAATGGCGAACGAATCCATGACTATTTAAAAGAAATGACAGATGAAGTGTTTTCCCAATATGATGTCATGTCTGTCGGAGAGGTCGGCAGTGTCACACCGGAAGAAGGCTTGAAATATACGGGAACAGATAAGCATGAGCTGAATATGATTTTTCACTTTCAGCATATGGAGCTTGATCAGCAGCCCGGAAAAGAACATTGGGATTTGAAGCCCCTTGAGCTTTCTGATTTAAAATCGGTTTTGACAAAATGGCAAAAGAAGCTTGAACATCAAGGCTGGAATACATTGTTTTGGTGCAACCACGACCAGCCCCGGATTGTGTCCAGATTCGGAGACGATGGGGAATACCGCAAAGCATCAGCGAAAATGCTGGCAGCCGTACTTTATTTTATGAAGGGCACGCCGTATATTTATCAGGGAGAAGAAATCGGGATGACAAACGCGCCGTTAACCCGGATTGAAGACTACAAAGATATCCAAACGATCAATATGTATCATAAACGGGTGTTTGAAAAAGGCTATGATCCAAATGATGTGATGAGATCGATCTTAGCCAAAAGCCGGGATCACGCCCGGACCCCGATGCAGTGGAACAGCGGCAAAAATGCCGGATTTACTGACGGCACGCCTTGGCTGAAGGTCAATCCGAACTTCACCGCAATCAATGTGGAGGAAGCGCAGGGAGATCCTGATTCTGTCTTAAACTATTACAAAAAGCTGATCAGCCTGAGAAAGCAGTACACTGACCTCATGAAAGGGAGCTTTGATCTTTTGCTTCCGGACGATCCGCAGTTGTTTGTATACATGAGAGAAGACAGTAAACAGCAGCTTTTGTCGGTCAATAATTTTTCAAAAGAGCAGGCTGTTTTTCAGTGGCCTAAGAACTGCGGCAAAGCTCAGGCCTCACTGCTTCTCAGCAATTATAACAACGATGATCTTGATGACGAAATGGTGTTCCGGCCTTATGAGAGCAGGGTCTATCTTCTGGACAAAACAAACTAATGATTGAAGTAGCCCGGCATTTTTAGCCGGGTTTTTTTAGTACATATATTCGCTCTGAAGGCGGGAAGAATAAATGAAAATGAAATTTATTCTTGCAAAACGTAATGACTTCGGTTTATTATGATATAGGATTACAAAATCGTTATCATTTTGATTTAAAGTTACTGAAAAAGAGGGGATATACGATATGTTTAAAAAATGGAGCGGTTTGTTTGTGATTGCAGCGTGCTTTTTATTGGTTGCAGCATGCGGCAACTCATCAACAAAAGGGTCGGCGGATTCAAAGGGTGATAAACTGCACGTTGTCACAACGTTCTACCCGATGTATGAATTCACAAAACAAATTGTAAAAGACAAAGGCGATGTGGATCTGTTAATCCCATCTTCCGTTGAACCGCATGATTGGGAACCGACGCCGAAAGACATTGCTAACATTCAGGATGCTGATTTGTTCGTTTATAATAGTGAATACATGGAGACATGGGTTCCGTCAGCTGAAAAAAGCATGGGCCAAGGCCATGCCGTTTTCGTTAATGCAAGCAAAGGTATTGATTTAATGGAAGGCTCTGAAGAAGAACACGAAGAGCATGATCATGGGGAGCATGAGCACAGTCATGCAATGGACCCTCACGTATGGCTCAGCCCTGTTCTGGCACAGAAGGAAGTTAAAAATATTACGGCGCAAATCGTGAAGCAGGACCCGGATAACAAAGAATACTATGAGAAAAATAGTAAAGAATATATTGCAAAACTGCAGGATCTTGATAAACTATATCGTACAACCGCAAAAAAAGCGGAGAAAAAAGAATTTATCACGCAGCATACAGCTTTTGGCTATCTGGCAAAAGAATACGGCTTGAAGCAGGTTCCGATTGCAGGGCTTTCACCTGACCAAGAACCGAGCGCAGCCAGCTTGGCAAAGCTGAAAACATATGCCAAAGAACATAATGTAAAAGTCATTTACTTTGAAGAAATTGCATCCTCAAAGGTCGCAGATACGCTCGCCAGTGAAATCGGCGCGAAGACAGAAGTGCTGAATACATTGGAAGGCTTGAGCAAAGAAGAACAGGATAAAGGTTTAGGGTATATCGACATTATGAAACAAAACCTCGATGCCCTGAAAGATTCACTATTGGTTAAATCATAAGATAGTGTGCGCCGGAGGGTGCACACTATTTCTTTGTGAGAAAGGAAGATTAACATGAATCTCGTCTCATTGAAAGATATCGTTTTCGGCTATTCCCATACGCCTGTTTTAGATAAAGTATCACTTGATATTGAAAGCGGTGAGTTCGTCGGCATCACTGGACCAAACGGCGCCTCTAAATCGACGCTCATAAAGGTAATGCTCGGCATGCTGAAACCGTGGGAAGGCACAGTGACGATCAGTAAAAGGAATACAGAAGGGAAACGCCTGACCATAGGGTACGTCCCGCAGCAAATTTCTTCATTTAATGCCGGCTTTCCGAGCACGGTGCTGGAGCTTGTTCAGTCAGGCCGCTATACAAAAGGGAAATGGTTTAAACGTTTAAATGAAGAAGATCATCTTGAAGTAGAAAAAGCACTGAAAATGGTGGAAATGTGGGAGCTCCGTCATCGTAAAATCGGTGATTTATCAGGCGGACAGAAACAGAAAATCTGTATCGCCAGAATGCTCGCCAGCAACCCGGATCTGCTGATGCTGGACGAACCGACGACAGCTGTTGATTACGACAGCAGAAAAGGATTTTACGAATTTATGCATCACCTTGTGAAAAATCACAACCGCACAGTTGTGATGGTTACTCACGAACAAAACGAAGTACAGCAATTTTTAGATAAAGTGATTCGATTAGAGAGAGGAGAAAAAGGCGGATGGAAATGTTTGACTTGGAATTCATGCGACGAGCTTTTCTAGCAGGCGGCATGATCGCCGTCATGGCTCCGATACTAGGAGTGTATCTCGTTCTCAGAAGACAGGCCTTAATGGCTGACACACTTTCACATATCTCATTGTCAGGTGTTGCCATCGGCTTTTTTCTCAGCACCAATATAACCGCAGCAAGCATAGTCGTCGTGACCATCGGCGCGATCGGAATTGAATACATGCGGCGGGCGTATCGGACTTATTCAGAAGTGTCCATTGCCATCTTAATGGCAGCTGGTTTGTCCTTCGCGATGTTTTTAATCAGCCTTTCCAAAGGCACAGCCAATATGAGCATCGATCAATACCTATTTGGATCGCTTGTGACAGTAAACCAGCAGCAGGTCTATATTATCAGTATTATCACACTGCTGATCCTGCTTTATTTTATTGTACTGAGAAGGCCGCTCTACCTGCTGACGTTTGATGAAGCTACAGCCAAAACATCGGGAATCAATACAAACGTTCTCTCGTTGTCATTCAGTATTGTCACAGGCCTTGCGATTTCAGTCATTATTCCGATCATCGGGGTCCTTCTTGTATCGGCCCTGCTCGTATTGCCGGCAGCCTTCGCCATCAGAATTGCAAAAGGCTTTAACATGGTTTTCATTACAGCCATACTCATTTCATTATTCAGCGTATTTACGGGACTGACATCATCCTATCAGCTCGGGACGCCGCCAGGTCCGTCTATTACCCTGCTATTGATCGTTTTGCTATTAATCGGATTTGCAGTTCAGGGAGTTTGGACGTTTATCAAAAAAGAAGCTCAGCGCAAAAAAAGAAGCCGATAACATGAAAAGCAGTTTTCCCTAGGGAAAACTGCTTTTTTTATAGAAACAATTCGGCAAGGCGCTCATAAGATTCTTTTTTCGCCTCAAAATCAAACACATTGCACAGAACCATGATTTCATTTGTTTCGTAGCAGCCTGTGAGGTCTAACAGCTGTTGTTTGACAGTGGTGGGAGAACCGATCACCATCCGCTTTCTGTTTTCTTCTATGAGTTTTTTATCGGACGCTGTATAGGGATGAGCTTTCGCTTCCTCGATGCTTGGCACGCGGCTGTCCAAGCCTTTTCCGACGCGAAGAAGCCACAGATCCTGGCTTAATGCGAGTTCTTCTGCCTCTTCATCTGTTTTTGCGCAAATGACAAAAATCGTAAACAGTGCGGATGGATTCGAAAAATGGGCTGAGGGCCGAAAGCTTTCCCGGTAGATGCGGAATGCATTTTCTCCTCGCTCGGGATTAATGAAATGCCCAAATACATATCCAATCCCCTGGTGCGCCGCGCGTCTTGCGCTGTTTTCACCAAGACCGAGCACCCATAGCTCGGGTGCCGTACCAATAAGGGGCGCCGCTTTGATTCCGGCATACGGATGGTCGGGAGGAAGGGAATCTGTTAGAAAATAAGAGACATCCTGCAGCTGTCTGTTAAATTCGGTTAAGCTTTTTTTCACCCCGTCCGTTAATGCAAGTCTGGTTTTTGTCGTGCCGCCGGGGGAGCGACCGACGCCGAGGTCAATCCGGTTTGGATACAGGGCCTCAAGCTGGCGAAAGGTTTCAGCCACTTTAAATGGGCTGTATTGGGGCAGAAGCACGCCGCCTGATCCGACACGAATGGTGTTTGTCTGTGCTGCGATGCGGGCGATCATGATTTCAGGCGCTGTGCTTGCCAGTCCTTTCGTGCTGTGATGCTCGGCAAACCAATAACGCTTATAGCCCCACTCTTCGCTTAATTGGGCAAGCTCAACCGAATGCTGGAGAGTTGTCACAGGGCTTTCTCCTTTAGAAACAGGTGCCTGATCAAGTATGCTTAAATGAATCAAAAGGCCGCTTCCTTTCTGTCTGTTTTTAGGTGGTGACACCAGAATAGGCAAAATGACTTGCCCGCGTCAAATGGTTTGTTTAAGAAGCGCACTTTATAGCATTTGCAAATCATATATCAAATATGGAAGTTTTTTTTCGAGGTTTTTCGTCAATTATTCTTAACTTTTACGAAACTTTGATATAATAACAAACGTATATATTAGTAATTTACGGCTTATTTTCCTTGTGAGCGTAAAAATAAATGTGACTATCTTCACATTTCGATGAGTAGGAGTGAATCGTGTGGCAATTTCTTTAGAAAAAGGTCAACGAATTGATTTAACAAAAGGAAAAGCCGGTCTGTCAAAATTGATGGTCGGTCTCGGCTGGGACCCAGTGTCCTCAGGCGGAGGATTCTTCAGCAAACTGCTTGGCGGAGGCGGTCCGAATATCGACTGTGACGCTTCAGTGCTGATGCTGGAAAACGGAAAATTCACCGATAAGAAAAACCTGATTTATTTCGGCAACCTGAAAAGCCGCTGCGGCGGTGTACAGCATACAGGCGACAACCTGACGGGTGACGGTGCAGGCGATGACGAGCAAATTATGATAGATTTAGATAAAGTGCCTGCAAACATTGATAAGCTTGTATTTGTAGTGAACATTTACGATTGTGTCAGAAGAAAACAAGATTTTGGCATGATTCAAAATGCGTTTATCCGCGTAGTTGATCAATCTAATCACGAGGAAATGCTCAAGTACAATTTGAGAGACAATTACGCCGGCAGAACAAGCCTGATTACAGCAGAAATCTACCGCAGCGGCAGTGAGTGGAAGTTTGCGGCGATCGGTGAAGGCACAAACGATACGAGATTAGAAGATATTATCAGCCGATACGTATAAAAGAAAAGGAGTGGATGAAACATGACAATTTCATTGGCAAAAGGACAAAAAGTAGATTTAACAAAAACAAATCCGGGTCTTTCAAAGGTTGTTGTCGGTTTAGGCTGGGATACGAACAAGTATGACGGCGGACACGACTTTGATCTTGACTCAAGTGTGTTTCTGTTAGACGCCGCAGGCAAATGCGCGTCACCAAACGACTTTATTTTCTACAACCAGCTTGAAGGCGGCAACGGTTCAGTCGTTCATTCAGGCGACAACCTGACTGGTGCTGGCGAAGGCGACGATGAGAATGTAAAAGTAAATCTCAGCGCTGTACCGGCAAACATTGATAAAATCTCATTTGTTATTACCATTCACGATGCAGAAGCGCGCAGCCAAAACTTTGGACAAGTATCAAACGCGTTTGTCCGCATCGTAAATGAAGAAACAAATGAAGAGCTCATCCGTTACGATCTTGCAGAAGATTTCTCTATTGAAACGGCAATCATTGCAGGGGAGCTTTACAGACATAACGGCGAGTGGAAATTCTCAGCAATCGGCTCAGGCTACCAAGGCGGCCTTGCCCGCATTGCAACAGACTACGGTTTGCAAGTCGGTTAAGACAAATACGAAGAGCAGAAAGGAGAGAGGCAGTATGGCCATTCAATTATCAAAAGGACAGCGCATTGATTTAACAAAAACAAATCCGGGACTGACTAAAGCGGTGATCGGCTTAGGCTGGGATACAAACAAGTACTCCGGCGGACACGATTTTGACCTGGATGCTTCGGCCTTTTTAGTTGATGCGCATGATAACTGCGTAAATGATCTCGATTTCGTCTTCTATAATAACCTTGAACATCCGAGCGGCGGTGTCATCCATACGGGTGACAACCGCACGGGTGAGGGCGACGGAGATGATGAGCAGATTATCGTTGATTTCTCAAAAATCCCTGCTCACATTGAGAAAATCGGCATCACAGTGACCATTCACGACGCTGAAGCACGCAGCCAAAACTTTGGACAAGTTTCCAATGCATTTGTCCGCGTTGTGGATGAAGAGACGCAGAATGAGCTTCTTCGCTTCGATTTGGGAGAAGACTTCTCCATTGAAACAGCTGTTGTCGTTTGTGAGCTTTACAGACACGGCGGCGAGTGGAAATTCAATGCAATCGGCAGCGGATTTTCCGGCGGGCTGGCTGCATTGTGCCGGAATTACGGTTTGCAAGTGTAAGCGAGTGACAAATAGAGAAGTCACCGTTTCAAATTAATAGGAGGAAAAAACTTGGACTTTTTACATCATATTTTGTCTACGTATGCTTCATTTTTCGATTGGAAAATGTGGGGGGAAGTTCTGACTGATCCTGTTTCCTGGGGTTTGATCGGTTCCCTTGTTGTTCTGGAAGGCCTTTTATCGGCCGATAACGCGCTTGTTCTTGCGGTCATGGTTAAACACCTGCCGGAAAAACAGCGGAAAAAAGCGTTAACGTATGGTTTGTTTGGAGCTTATATTTTCAGGTTTATTTTCATCGGGCTCGGTATGCTTCTCATTAAATTCTGGTGGATCAAGGTGCTTGGCGCGCTTTACCTGGCTTGGCTCGTCATTAAGCACTTCTGGATTGGCGAAAAAGAAGAGGAAGCGGACGGCATCAAGAAAAACTCTTGGATGGTCCGCACGTTCGGGATCTTCTGGGCGACTGTCATTTCAGTAGAATTAATGGATCTTGCCTTCTCTGTGGACAGCATCCTGGCCGCGTTTGCAGTATCTGAAAAAGTATGGGTGCTTCTGATTGGCGGTATGCTTGGTATTTTAATGATGCGTACAGTGGCAAAAGTATTCCTTGTGCTGATTGATAAAATTCCTGAGCTGGAAAACACAGCATTCGTCTTAATCGGCATTATCGCGCTGAAAATGGCGGGGAGCGCTTTCCATTACGAAATGCCGCACTCTGTATTCTTCATTATCATTATCGCTGCATTTGCGGTAACATTGATCATTCACTACATCAATAAACAAAAGCAGGTGCGCGAACAAACAGCCGCTTCAAAAGAAGAATAAAACAAAACAAGGAGGGAGGTTCAATGTCCTTCCTTTTTTGTTACCGAAATATCGTTCAATGACAAACCGGAAAGGAGGATATGATGAGACAAGAAGAACTAACCATTCATAAAGCACTTCCGGCTGATGGCGATTGGAAAAGCCTGCTGTTTCAGCCATTGCCGGAGCGGGATCACTATGAAACTGCACAAGGCCTTTCTTTTTCTCGTCTTGCCGGTCAGATATTGGGCACGCCTATTGATGAGACGGATTACTATAACGAGCTGTATGAGCTGTCTGTAAACGACCGCATAACGATTTTGAGTGAAACGCTTGATAAAACAATCGAACCGGAAACATTTCAAAAGCTTCAGCATATTCATTCCATCAATCAGAAAGAAAAAGGGCTGTCAGTCAGCCGCTTTGTTGCCTTTCTGGACGGGGAAAAGCTGATTGCGAAGCACTCAAATCCCCTGATGCACCGCCATTTAAGAAAAGCGCTGATGACGCTTTTACATACCTTTGCGGACAGTCATGAAAAGGGGCTGAATCATCCTGATTTTCGCAGAGTGCTGCTTGATGTCTCGAAGTTTTCCTTAAACCATCTGAACCCTTGGCTGGAAAAAACCGATATAGAGCGGGAGATGCCGAAGGTTGTTTGGTATGGAGATGCGACGAAAAGCCAGCTCTATTTCTTATATTATCTGATGCTGGTCGGCTGTGATGTACTGCTGTTCCATCCGGCGGGAACGGATCAGCTGGCGCTTGTCGACCCGAAGCAGGAGCTCGGTTTTACGGAAAAGCTCCCGGATGTTTCGGAGCTTCAGCCGTTTCCGAAAGAAAAACCAGACCGGAAATCAACAGTGGCTTACCGCTCAACAAAGGAAATTGAACATGTGCTGAATCACGAGGAATCCATGCTGTATAAGCCGTGGCAGTTCAGAGATCACACACCGGTGTCCGTTACGCTGAAAACGACCTATGATGAATTGTTTTTAATCACGAAAGAACGCGCCTTTATTCGGCCGAATTTCAAAGCTGATAAACATTCCATTGAGATTCCGAATGTATTCGCCAAAATTATGGGCGTGTCGAAAGACAATAAGGAATATTGGAACAGGCTTCATACTCTAGCGGATTATCAGGAAACAGAAATGGTCAGAAGCTTTCCATTTACAGAAGAAATAAAGTCGAACTATCAATTTCACTACAGCCACGCACTTGATCAAGAAGGGAACATTGATCCGGACAAGCTGATGGCAAGCAATGTGTGGCAGTACAAACAGCTGCCGGCGGGCGTTCAGACTGCCATTGCCAAAACGATTTCGAGAATGTGCAGGCACCCGCGGCTTAAGGCTTTGCATCAGGAACAAGTCAAGGATGTTCAAATCTATTTGTTTAAACAAACAACAAACCTGCCTGCTAATTTGCTGAAATTGATTCAAATGTTCGACTATGCGCAAACCGTTCCGAAACTTGTTTTATATCATACGGAAATGAGCGGCGGACTCACGCGTTCGGATGCTGCCGCCCTGCTGTTCTTGAATGAAATCGGAATCGATATCATCATTTATAATCCGCCCGGACACCAAGATATTGAGCAGTTTATTGAAGATGACCAGTATGATATCCACTGGCTGGATGACATGGTGTTTCAGCAGGACTACAAAGAGCCTTCGCTTGTGAAAAGGCTCTTCAGAACCATTACCCAAAAATAAGGAGAGAAGAAAAGCATGACAACAGAAAATCAAAATCCGCTTGTTCTCGATAAAAATGAAGAGATTTCCCAGCAAAAAGCTGACGATATCCGTCTTCAGCTCCGTCAGGAACCAGAAGTGAAGCGGCTTGCTCAACAAATTGATGTCAAAAACCAAATGGAGCTGCTTGAGTACGGCAAGGAGCCAGCCATTGAAATATCCAAGTTCTCTGACCGCATCTTAGGGATGATGAAAACAACAAGCGTGACAGACTCCGGCACAATGCTGACTCAGCTTGGGAAAATCATGGACCGCTTCGACAAAAATGATTTTGATGAGCCAAAGGGATTAATGGCGAAGATTTTCAAACGCGGCGGCAGCATGATTGAAAAAATCTTTAAAAAGTATCAGACACTTGGCGGAGAGATTGAAAAAATCCACGTTGAGATTTCAAAATACAAAGATGAGATGACGAAGACGAACTACACGCTCGATGAAATGTATGAAAACAATATCAAATACTATATGGAGCTTGAAAAATACGTCGTTGCCGGGCAGATGAAACTGGAAGAGATGCAGTCGATCCTTCCTTCATATGAGGAAAAAGCGGCAAGCGGGAACCAGCTGGCGCAAATGCAGCTCGATACGTTGCGCAACGGCATTCAGGCGCTTGAGGAACGGGTGTATGATCTGGACATGGCACGGATGGTGGCGCTTCAAACTGCACCTCAAATCCGTCTCCTGCAGCGAGGAAATGCAAAGCTGATCGGGAAAATCAACTCCGCGTTTATCATTACCATTCCGATTTTCAAAAACGGCATTATTCAGGCTGTTACGGTAAAGCGGCAAAAGCTTGTGGCTGATTCCATGAGCGAGCTTGACCGCCGGACAAACGAGATGCTGAAACGAAATGCTGAAAACATCTCGAGCCAAAGTGTTGAAATTGCGAGAATGGCCGGCAGACCGAGCATAGATATTGAAACGATTGAATCGTCTTGGAACACGATTGTCAGCGGCATGCAGGAAACAAAACAAATCGAAGAAGAAAACAAGCGCCTCCGCGAAGACGGCGCGAGACGAATTGCACAGCTTCAGGATAATATTAAAAAAGCAGCATTGCAGCAATAATAAAAACCCCGCTTGTGGAACATAAGCGGGGTTTTTCAATTACATCATTTAGTTAATGACAATGTGTAAAGACAGGTGTAAACTTAAACGGTAATCATTTTGCATATCAGAGGTGTTGGCAATGGGAAAACAACAGCCTATATCCCAGCGTAAACTGCTGGGCGTCGCCGGTTTGGGGTGGCTGTTTGATGCAATGGATGTCGGAATATTATCGTTTATTATCGCCGCGCTCCATGTAGAGTGGAATCTGTCGCCCGAGGAAATGAAATGGATCGGAAGCGTCAATTCCATCGGCATGGCTGCGGGTGCGTTTTTGTTTGGTTTGCTTGCTGATCGAATCGGCCGCAAAAAAGTGTTCATCATCACCCTTTTATGCTTTTCCATCGGAAGCGGCATTTCCGCTTTTGTGACGAGCTTATCGGCATTTCTAATCCTTCGTTTCGTGATTGGTATGGGACTTGGCGGCGAGCTTCCAGTCGCTTCAACACTCGTTTCGGAAGCGGTTGTGCCTGAAAAGCGGGGCAGAGTGATTGTGCTTTTGGAAAGCTTTTGGGCCGTGGGCTGGCTCGCAGCGGCCTTGATTTCTTACTTTGTGATACCAAGCTTCGGCTGGCAGGCTGCCCTTCTGTTAACTGCGCTGACTGCTTTTTATGCGCTGTACCTGCGGACGAGTCTGCCTGATTCGCCGAAATATGAATCGCTTTCTGCCAAAAAGAGGTCGGTGTGGGAGAATGTAAAAAGCGTCTGGGCAAGACAGTATATACGGCCGACGGTGATGCTGTCGATCGTTTGGTTCTGTGTGGTGTTTTCTTATTACGGCATGTTCCTATGGCTCCCGAGTGTCATGCTGCTGAAAGGCTTCAGCATGATTCAAAGCTTTGAATATGTCCTGCTGATGACGCTTGCTCAGCTACCGGGCTATTTCTCTGCCGCATGGCTGATTGAAAAAGCGGGCCGGAAGTGGATACTCGTCATTTACTTGATTGGCACAGCAGGAAGCGCCTATTTCTTCGGAACGGCGGATTCCTTAAGTCTTCTGCTTACGGCTGGAATGCTGTTATCGTTTTTCAATCTCGGTGCATGGGGCGTGCTGTATGCTTATACCCCGGAGCAATACCCGACTGCGATTCGAGCAACAGGTTCAGGAACGACAGCAGCGTTTGGAAGAATCGGCGGCATCTTCGGGCCTTTGCTCGTCGGAACCCTGGCAGCCCGTCATATTTCGTTTTCGGTCATCTTTTCAATCTTTTGCATTGCAATCTTACTCGCGGTTGCTTGTATTTTGATTATGGGGAAAGAAACGAAACAAACTGAGCTAGAATAGGAAAAGCACCTCTTGAAAGAGGTGCTTTCAGCGTGTCGACAAACCCTCGCATTCGTTGTCAGGACTGCGCTTCGGTGCTCAATGCGAAGTGGATCAACGGCTAAATTCTCAGGCGTCCTGCCTAAACGCCGTCGTCATCACATCCTGTGAATGTCCGCTCCTATGCTCGTCCTTCCTAGACTTCAAGGGTTTTCAATCACGCTGAAAAGATGACAAAATCCTAAAATGAAAACCATTTTAGGATTTTGTCAACAATCTGAGGCACCTCTTGAATGAGGTGCTTTTTTTTTTTTACATCTGCGCCCGGGCTGCGGATTGGCGTTTCCCGGTTTTACTGATTGCCTGGTAGAGCGTCATAGAAAGTATGAACAAAATGGCAGTAAATCCTGTGACAGCTCCGAAATGCTGTGTGCTTTGATATAAAAAACCTGCAATACTTGTACCGACAGTGGTCCCGGCATACATAGCGGCATTGGAAAGGGAAGCGATGGTTCCTCGCGCATTTGGTGCAATGGATTGAAAGACACCCATCATTAACGGAAAGATGATGCCAGCTGTAAAGAACGTGAGAAAAAAGCCGGCTTCTACTAAAAACAAGTTTGGAAAGAACGGAAGAGCGAAATAGAGAGCGCCCATTAGCAGCATCCCGCTGATCAGTGTTTTAAACATGCCCAGCTTTTCTGAAACCCGGCTGCCGATAAGGCTCCCGAGCATATTTCCCAGTCCGAGTACAAGCATAGCTGCGCCAATTTGTGACACGGTTAAATGATAATCCGCGGAAAGCCAAGTACCCAGAAAGCTGAACGATGCGAAGTTTCCGGTTTGAAACAGAAAATAGGCAAGCAGAATGACCGATGTTTTCGGCAATGAAAAAAGCTCCCGATAGGGGTTGACAATTGATGGGCGCGCCAATGGTTCAGAAGGCCGGATGCCAGGCATGACCGCCGCCAGGATCAATAGAAGAATAAGCGAGCACGCTGACAAAACGAAAAATGGCGTATGCCATGTAAAGGAAGCGAGAAACCCTCCAATAGGAAGTCCGAGCATTTGTGAAGCGGCCAAACCTGCTGTCGCAATCCCCATGCCTTTTATGATCTGAGAAGGCTGGACAATGACTGGGATGGACGCCCAAATTTGAGGCGTCACAAACGCAGCGCTAACGCCTGCGGCAAAACGGAACAGGCACATGGCGGCAAAAGAGGGAGCGATGCCGCATAAAAATGTGGATACGATAAAGCCTGCAAGTCCCCACAGCATGACTGTTTTCCTGTTCAGCCGGTCTGAGATTGGGCCTGCAATGAAAGCGAAGAGTGCATAACCGAGTGCATAAGCACTGACCATCCAGCCTGACAAATCAGTAGAGACATGAAACTGATCCTGTAAAAGGGGGAGAAGCGGCGAAAGCAAAAAGGTATCCGTGCCAATGACAAACATGACACTGAAGAAAAGCCAAATGCGATTCAAATTTTATCACTCCTATTGTTTTATAACTTTAAAACTATGAAACAGATATGTATAGAGAAAACCCTTTGTTAGAGGGTTTCCAAAAAGCCAGGCAGGTATGTTTGAAATGTGTCTTCACGCAGACTGACGTATTTTGTCCGCGAATCTTTCCGGGTTGCCGTCAATCCCGCTTCACGCAGCGTTTTAAAATGATAAGATGCCGTGGTTTTGACAATATTGCACTTTTCACCTACTTCACCGCAGCTGAGTTCTTTTCCGCTGACATAAAGCGTACGAATAATGGCAAGCCTTGATTCATCAGACAGTGCTTTAAAAATTTGCGCTCTGATTTGATCATCTGATTGTTTCATAGTCATGAAACTATAATACATAATTGATGTTGAAAAAGCAACTTATTTTTCCAGTAAAGGAGAGGGAAGTCATAAGAGGAAGAAGGAATTCAATTCCAATAAAAGCGTTTTCAACTAAAGATAGGCGAAAAATCACCCGTAAAATACAATCATATAGGAGGATTACAGAGCATTTAGAAGCATAAATAAGATCATGTGGTCACATGGATGTTTATAAAGAAATGGTACAGAATAAAAGAGAATATGCTGTTTGTGTGGGAAGTTACATAAATGTTACGGTAATAAAGATTGCTTAATATGGAGGGAAAATATGAGTGTAGATGAGAAACCAATTAAGATAAAAGTCGAGAAAGTCTCTAAGATTTTTGGGAAACAAACAAAGAAGGCAGTTCAAATGCTTGCCAACGGAAAGACAAAAAAAGAGATCCTGAAAGCAACCGGATCAACCGTTGGGGTTAATCAGGCAGATTTTGAAGTATATGATGGTGAGATATTTGTCATCATGGGTCTATCAGGGAGCGGTAAATCAACTTTAGTACGGATGTTAAACCGGCTTATTGAACCGACTGCCGGAAATATTTACATTGATGGTGACATGATAACAAATATGTCTAAAGACCAGCTCCGGGAAGTCCGCCGGAAGAAAATCAGCATGGTCTTCCAAAAGTTCGCTCTGTTCCCGCACAGAACGATACTTGAAAACACAGAATACGGACTGGAGCTTCAAGGTGTAGACAAACAAGAGCGGCAGCAAAAAGCGCTTGAGTCTCTTAAGCTCGTCGGGCTCGAAGGGTTTGAACATCAATATCCTGACCAGCTTTCCGGCGGGATGCAGCAGCGTGTCGGCCTGGCCCGCGCGTTGACAAATGATCCGGACATCCTTCTGATGGACGAAGCGTTCAGTGCGCTCGATCCATTGATTCGTAAAGATATGCAGGATGAACTTCTTGATCTTCACGATAATGTCGGAAAAACGATTATCTTTATTACGCATGACTTGGACGAAGCGTTGCGGATCGGCGACAGAATTGTCCTAATGAAGGACGGCAACATCGTTCAAATCGGCACGCCTGAAGAAATCCTGATGAATCCATCTAACGAATATGTTGAGAAATTCGTCGAAGATGTTGATTTGTCTAAAGTCCTCACAGCAGGCCACATTATGAAACGCGCTGAAACAGTGCGGATTGATAAAGGGCCTCGCGTAGCATTGACACTGATGAAAAACCTTGGAATTTCTTCAATTTATGCAGTGGATAAACAAAAGAAATTATTAGGTGTTATCTATGCGTCTGATGCGAAAAAAGCGGCTGAGTCTGATTTGTCACTTCAAGACATCTTGAATACAGAATTTACGACTGTACCAGAGAATACGTATCTGACTGAGATTTTTGACGTTGTGTCCGATGCGAATATTCCAATTGCGGTTGTGGATGAGAAGCAAAGAATGAAAGGAATTGTCGTAAGAGGCGCGCTGATTGGCGCACTTGCCGGCAATAACGAGTATATCAATGCTGAAGGCACTGGTGAACAAACACAAGATCCTTCTGTACAGGAGGTGAAGTAAGATGGATAGACTGCCTAGAATACCTTTAGCAGATATCATTGACCGTTTTGTTGACTGGATTACGATGACGTTTGGCGGATTCTTCGACGGAATCGCTAACGGTTTGGCTGCTTTTGTAAATGGAATTGTCAGCGGACTCGGATTTATTCCATCTATTTTGTTAACAATTATTTTCGCTGCACTTGCGTGGTGGATCAGTACAAGGGGAATTGCGTTATTTACATTGATTGGATTCCTTCTGATCGATTATTTAGGATATTGGGACCCAATGCTGCAAACATTGGCGCTTGTGTTGACATCTGTGATTATTTCGATTGTGGTCGGGGTACCGATCGGAATTTGGGCGTCTCAGAAGGAAACGGTTCGCCGTATTGTAACGCCAATTCTTGATTTAATGCAGACAATGCCTGCTTTCGTATATCTATTGCCGGCGATTTTCTTCTTTAACATCGGTGTTGTGCCGGGTGTTGTTGCATCTGTTATCTTCGCGATGCCGCCGACAATCCGCATGACTGTTCTCGGTATTAAACAAGTGCCGGCGGATCTGATTGAAGCGACTGAGGCATTCGGTTCTACAACAGCTCAGCGTTTGTTTAAAGTTCAGCTCCCGCTTGCGACAAAAACCATTTTGGCCGGGATCAACCAAAGCATCATGCTTGCGTTATCAATGGTTGTTATTGCCGCAATGGTCGGTGCACCGGGACTTGGTTCTGAAGTATACAGTGCCGTTACACAGCTGAAAACCGGGGTCGGAGTAGAGGCCGGTATCGCCATCGTTATCGTTGCCATTACCCTGGACCGTATTACTCAAAATATTAAAGTGAAGAAGAAAAGCAGGGGGAATGCCTGATGCTTAAAAAAATCATCGGCATCGGCGTTTCCGCCATGCTGGCGCTCTCACTTGCGGCTTGCGGTTCAGAAAACGATGAAAATGCATCCGCAGCAGAACAAGTGAATAAGACCATCATCGGGATTGACCCCGGTTCAGGGATTATGTCCCTGACTGACAAAGCGATGAAGGATTATGACCTGAATGACTGGACATTGATTTCAGCGTCAAGTGCTGCGATGACCGCTACGCTTAAAAAGTCATACGACCGTAAGAAACCGATTATCATTACAGGATGGACACCGCACTGGATGTTCTCCAGATATAAGCTGAAATATCTCGATGATCCGAAACAATCTTATGGCAGCGCAGAGGAAATCCATACGATCACACGCAAAGGCTTCAGCAAAGAGCAGCCGAATGCCGCAAAGCTTCTGAGCCAGTTTAAATGGACGCAAGACGAAATGGGCGAAATCATGATCAAGGTGGAAGAAGGCGAGAAACCAGCCAAAGTTGCTGCTGAGTACGTCAATAAACACAAGGATCAGATTGCCGAATGGACAAAAGGCGTTCAAAAGGTGAAGGGAGACAAAATCAACCTTGCCTATGTGGCGTGGGACAGTGAGATTGCAAGTACAAACGTCATAGGCAAAGTCTTAGAAGACTTGGGCTATGAGGTAACACTTACTCAGGTAGAGGCTGGGCCGATGTGGACTGCAATTGCGACGGGAAGTGCGGATGCATCCCTTTCCGCATGGCTGCCGAATACCCATAAAGCATACGCCGCTAAATATAAAGGCAAATATGACGATATTGGCACCAGTATGACTGGTGTGAAGATGGGGCTTGTTGTTCCTCAATATATGAAAAATGTCAACTCAATTGAAGATTTGAAGAAGTAATCAAAAAAGCAGCCTGTGTCAGGCTGCTTTTTTTGCGTTAAGAAGCGTTAGCGGCAGCAAGTGATTCCGCCTTCTGAAATGTTTTGAGCACGGCGTTCGCCAAAATATGAATGCCGGTAAATATCGCATTTCGGTCAAAGGTCATGTGCGGATGATGGAGCCCCGGCTGGAGCCCGCAGCCTAGTCCGAGCATCGTTGTTTTCAGATTCGGCACCTTCACGGCGTAAAAATGGAAATCCTCTCCGCCGGTAGTGACAAGCGGGTCATCAAGCCGCTCAGCCCCGATGATATCTGTAATGGCTTCTGCCATGATCGCTTCAGCTTCTTTGTTTTGTGTTGCCGCAGGAAGGCTGTGTTCTTTTTGCAGATCGATTTTTGCGCCGAATGCAGCGGCGGCCGCTTCACAGGCTCTTTCTGTCTCGGCGATTAACGCCTCCATGGCTTCATTGGTCTGTGCGCGCAAATCAAGGCTGAACGATGCTTTTCCTGGAATGATGTTAGAGCTTTCACCGCCGGCTTGAAGTTTTGTCATTTTGACGGTATGCGGGATTTGCGGGTCAATATGAATGAGTCCGAGCTTATGTACAAGAAATGCCGCAATTTCAATGCTGTTTTTCCCGAGGTGCGGACGGGCGCCATGAGCCTCTTCCCCGATGATCGTTCCCTCAATGTGCTGGCTTGATCCGTGCAGAATAGACGGAGCGCAGCGGCCGTTTTGTGTTTCCTGGATCGGACGGACGTGAACGCCATACAAATAGTCGATATCATCAAGCACGCCTTCTTCTATCATTTTCAAGGCGCCGCCGCCTTTTTCTTCTGCCGGCTGAAAGATAAAACGGATTGTGCCCTTCGGAAGCTCAGGTTGTTTTTTTAGCAGCATTAACGTGCCCAATGCCATTGTCATATGTGAATCGTGTCCGCAGGAATGGTTGGCGCGAAATGTGCCGTTAACCTCCTGCCACAGCGCGTCAATATCAGCGCGTACCGCTACAACAGGTGAGCCTGAGCCGATTTCGCCGACAACCCCGGTGCAGTCTGAAAACGTGCGCGTCCGGCACCCTAAATCCTCAAGCTTTTGTTTCAAAAATGAAGTTGTCTCATATTCCTTCCAGCTGACTTCAGGGTTCGCGTGCAGATGCTCGAAGATGTCCATAATGGTTTGTTTCATGTCTTCTGAAAGCTTTTGCATGGTAAGAAATACCTCCTTCTATCAGAATGAATTTTTACCTTCTTTACTTTATTTATATTGAAACAGGAAGATAGGCTGTATATAATATAGCACATATTGCTACTTTTCAGAATAATTAATATTTTCAAACAGAGGGGATGGATCGAAATATGAGTATGCCAGCAGCCGAAACACAGCCTAAGAAAAAACGAATGACATTTAAAATGCCTGACGCCTATGTCCTCTTATTTATGATTGCTTTCATTTGCGCAATCGCTTCATATATTGTGCCGGCAGGTGAATTTGACCGCGTGACAAAGGGGGATGTCACGACCGCTGTTCCGGGAAGCTATCATTCAATTGAACAGTCTCCGGTCAGCTTGATCAGCTTTTTTACTTCTCTACAGGATGGAATGGTTGGATCAGCACCCATCATCTTTCTGAATCTATTCACAGGCGGCACCATTGCTATTCTAGAAAAAACGGGTGCCATCAATGGCCTGATTTACAATGTCATCAGCAAATTCCGCACAAAGCAATTATTATTTATTTGTATTGTCGGCGCATTGTTCTCCATTCTCGGAACAACCGGGATTGTCGTGAATTCAGTTATCGGTTTTATCCCCATCGGCCTCATTGTGGCACGATCCTTAAAATGGGACGCAGTCGCGGGAGCCGCTGTTATATACATCGGCTGCTACGCTGGATTTAACTCCACCATATTATCACCGTCACCGCTCGGTTTATCACAATCAATCGCGGAGCTCCCTCTTTTTTCTGGAATCGGCCTGCGAGTTGTGATATACATATGCTTTTTGCTGTCTTCTATTATTTATATCTATTTGTATACGAGAAAATTAAAAAAATCAAAAGATGCCAGTGTGTTAGGAACAGATTGGTTCCCTGCGGCAGGAATGGGCGAAGCCGGTAAAGAAGAAGATCAGTCAGTGCCGTTTACCGTTCGCCATAAGCTGATTTTGGCTGTGGCGGGACTCTCACTTGTCGGATTTTTATACGGCGCTTTGAAGCTTGGCTGGTCAGATTCCCAAATGGCTGCGACATTTATTTTTATTTCTGTCCTTGCCGGTTTAATAGGCGGGCTTGCGGCGAACGATATTGCCAAAACCTTCATTACGGGCTGCCAAAGTCTTGTATACGGGGCGCTGATTGTCGGGATGGCACGAAGCATTTCCGTTATCCTTGAAAATGGAAAGCTTCTCGATACTGTCGTCAATGCTTTGGCTTCACTTTTGGATGGATTCAGCCCGATTGCCGGGGCAATCGGCATGTATATCGCCAGTGCGCTGCTTCATTTTCTCATTTCTTCAGGTTCTGGCGAAGCCGTTGTATTTATTCCAATCCTGGCGCCGCTCGCTGATTTGATGGGAATCACGAGACAGGTTGCGGTGGAGGCAGTTATGCTTGGAGAAGGGGTCGTCAACTGTGTGAACCCGACATCCGGCGTTCTCATGGCGGTGCTTGCCGCCAGCGGTATTCCGTATGTCAAGTGGCTGCGGTTTATGGTGCCGCTTGCTCTGATTTGGTTCTTGATCGGGCTTGTCTTTATCGTGATCGGCGTCATGATCAATTGGGGACCGTTTTAACGATTGCTGCCCGCCGGCTTGTACGGCGGGCTTTTGAGTTATTCATTGCAGAAGCGCAGGCTGTTATTGTAACATGTAAGCCATAAGCCATTCGTAAAAGTGCGGGAGGAAGGTCATGAATAATCTGCGTAATAGACTTTCAGGCGTGAATGGGAAAAATAAGAGAGTAAAAGAAAAAGAACAAAAAATCTGGTCGGAGATTGGGATGATAGCGGGAGCATTTGCGCTGCTTGATGTGATCATCCGCGGCATTATGTTTGAATTTCCGTTTAAAGAATGGGCTGCAAGCCTTGTGTTTTTGTTCATCATTATCTTATATTACTGCATCAGGGCTGCGGCATCCGGAATGCTCATGCCGAGAATAGACACCAAAGAAGAACTGCAAAAACGGGTGAAGCAGCAGCGAATAGAATCAATTGCGGTCGCCTTTGCGGTAGTGGTGCTTACGATGTACGACAGGGGGATTCCCCATACATTCTTCGCTTGGCTGAAAATGATTCTTCTTTTTATCGTCTGCGGCGGCGTTCTGTTTCTGCTTCGGTATGTGATTGTGAAGCTGGCTTACAGAAGAGCGGTAAAAGAAGAAATAAAAAAGAAATCATCTTGAAAAATAGATGGTTTCTTTTTTTGTTTGGAAAGCGAGGGAAGCGTTCACAGTTTCGGGCAGCTTTTTTTATAGGAACATTGATTTGTATTCACTCTGCCAAGTTGTTTTGATAGAGTGATTGTGATAATTTTAAATGTAAGCGTTAACAAAATTCTCCAGTCTTCACATCGGTTTGAAAGGAGGAAGCGGAAGAATGAAGTAAGAGGGATTTTTGACTCCGAAGTAAGTCTTCAAAAAATCAAATAAGGAGTGTCAAGAATGTTTGCAAAACGATTCAAAACCTCTTTACTGCCGTTATTCGCTGGATTTTTATTGCTGTTTCATTTGGTTCTGGCAGGACCGGCGGCTGCGAGTGCTGAAACGGCGAACAAATCGAATGAGCTTACAGCACCGTCGATCAAAAGCGGAACCATTCTTCATGCATGGAATTGGTCGTTCAATACGTTAAAACACAATATGAAGGATATTCATGATGCAGGATATACAGCCATTCAGACATCTCCGATTAACCAAGTAAAGGAAGGGAACCAAGGAAATAAAAGCATGTCGAACTGGTACTGGCTCTATCAGCCGACATCGTACCAAATTGGCAACCGTTACTTAGGTACTGAACAAGAATTTAAAGAAATGTGTGCAGCCGCTGAAGAATATGGCATAAAGGTCATTGTTGACGCGGTCATCAATCATACCACCAGTGACTATGCCGCGATTTCCAATGAAATTAAGAGTATTCCAAACTGGACACATGGAAACACACAAATTAAAAACTGGTCTGATCGATGGGATGTCACGCAGAATTCATTGCTCGGGCTGTATGACTGGAATACACAAAATACACAAGTACAGTCCTATTTGAAACGGTTCTTAGAAAGAGCGTTGAATGACGGGGCAGACGGTTTTCGCTTTGATGCCGCCAAACATATAGAGCTTCCGGATGATGGGAGTTACGGCAGCCAATTTTGGCCGAATATCACAAACACATCTGCAGAGTTTCAATACGGAGAAATCCTGCAGGATAGTGCTTCCAGAGATGCTTCATATGCGAATTATATGAATGTGACAGCGTCTAACTATGGGCATTCCATAAGGTCCGCTTTAAAGAATCGCAATCTGGGCGTGTCGAATATCTCCCACTATGCATCTGATGTGTCTGCGGACAAGCTAGTGACATGGGTGGAGTCGCATGATACGTATGCCAATGATGATGAAGAGTCGACATGGATGAGCGATGATGATATCCGTTTAGGCTGGGCGGTGATAGCTTCTCGTTCAGGCAGTACGCCTCTTTTCTTTTCCAGACCTGAGGGAGGCGGAAATGGTGTGAGGTTCCCGGGGAAAAGCCAAATAGGCGATCGCGGGAGTGCTTTATTTGAAGATCAGGCTATCACTGCGGTCAATAGATTTCACAATGTGATGGCTGGACAGCCTGAGGAACTCTCGAACCCGAATGGAAACAACCAGATATTTATGAATCAGCGCGGCTCACATGGCGTTGTGCTGGCAAATGCAGGTTCATCCTCTGTCTCTATCAATACGGCAACAAAATTGCCTGATGGCAGGTATGACAATAAAGCTGGAGCGGGTTCATTTCAAGTGAACGATGGTAAACTGACAGGCACGATCAATGCCAGGTCTGTAGCTGTGCTTTATCCTGATGATATTGCAAAAGCGCCTCATGTTTTCCTTGAGAATTACAAAACAGGTGTAACACATTCTTTCAATGATCAACTGACGATTACCTTGCGTGCAGATGCGAATACAACAAAAGCCGTTTATCAAATCAATAATGGACCAGAGACGGCGTTTAAGGATGGAGATCAATTCACAATCGGAAAAGGAGATCCATTTGGCAAAACATACACCATCATGTTAAAAGGAACGAACAGTGATGGTGTAACGAGGACCGAGAAATACAGTTTTGTTAAAAGAGATCCAGCGTCGGCCAAAACCATCGGCTATCAAAATCCGAATCATTGGAGCCAGGTAAATGCTTATATCTATAAACATGATGGGAGCCGAGTAATTGAATTGACCGGATCTTGGCCTGGAAAACCAATGACTAAAAATGCAGACGGAATTTACACGCTGACGCTGCCTGCGGACACGGATACAACCAACGCAAAAGTGATTTTTAATAATGGCAGCGCCCAAGTGCCCGGTCAGAATCAGCCTGGCTTTGATTACGTGCTAAATGGTTTATATAATGACTCGGGCTTAAGCGGTTCTCTTCCCCATTGAGGGCAAGGCTAGACGGGACTTACCGAAAGAAACCATCAATGATGGTTTCTTTTTTGTTCATAAATCAGACAAAACTTTTCTCTTGCAAAAGTTTGTGAAGTGTTGCACAATATAAATGTGAAATACTTCACAAACAAAAAGACATCAAAGAGAAACATACCCTGGAAGGATGATTAATGATGAACAAACATGTAAATAAAGTAGCTTTAATCGGAGCGGGTTTTGTTGGAAGCAGTTATGCATTTGCGTTAATTAACCAAGGGATCACAGATGAGCTTGTGGTCATTGATGTAAATAAAGAAAAAGCAATGGGCGATGTGATGGATTTAAACCACGGAAAGGCATTTGCGCCACAACCGGTCAAAACATCTTACGGAACATATGAAGACTGCAAGGATGCTGATATTGTCTGCATTTGCGCCGGAGCAAACCAAAAACCTGGTGAGACACGCCTTGAATTAGTAGAAAAGAACTTGAAGATTTTCAAAGGCATCGTCAGTGAGGTCATGGCGAGCGGATTTGACGGCATTTTCTTAATTGCGACAAATCCGGTTGATATCCTGACTTACGCAACATGGAAATTCAGCGGTCTGCCAAAAGAGCGGGTGATCGGAAGCGGCACAACACTAGATTCTGCGAGATTCCGTTTCATGCTGAGCGAATACTTTGGCGCAGCGCCTCAAAACGTGCACGCGCATATTATCGGAGAGCACGGCGACACAGAGCTTCCTGTTTGGAGCCACGCGAATGTCGGCGGTGTGCCGGTCAGTGAACTCGTTGAGAAAAACGATGCGTACAAACAAGAGGAGCTGGACCAAATTGTAGATGATGTGAAAAACGCAGCTTACCATATCATTGAGAAAAAAGGCGCGACTTATTATGGGGTTGCGATGAGTCTTGCTCGCATTACAAAAGCCATTCTTCATAATGAAAACAGCATATTAACTGTCAGCACATATTTGGACGGGCAATACGGTGCAGATGACGTGTACATCGGTGTGCCGGCTGTCGTGAACCGCGGAGGGATCGCAGGTATCACTGAGCTGAACTTAAATGAGAAAGAAAAAGAACAGTTCCTTCACAGCGCCGGCGTCCTTAAAAACATTTTAAAACCTCATTTTGCAGAACAAAAAGTCAACTAACCGCAACTTTAGAGTAAAGGGCTGATTGTCAATGTGGGAGCAGTTGTATGATCCGTTTGGAAACGAGTATGTGAGCGCACTTGTGGCGCTCACTCCGATTCTCTTTTTTCTTTTGGCTTTAACTGTTTTGAAAATGAAAGGCATTCTTGCGGCATTTCTTACCCTAGCCGTCAGTTTCTTCGTCTCCGTTTTGGCATTTCATATGCCGGTTGAAAAAGCGATTTCTTCTGTTTTGTTAGGAATCGGGAGCGGGCTGTGGCCTATTGGCTACATCGTCCTGATGGCGGTGTGGCTGTATAAAATCGCAGTGAAAACCGGGAAATTTACCATTATTCGGTCCAGCATTGCCGGCATTTCGCCTGACCAACGATTACAGCTATTATTAATTGGTTTTTGTTTTAACGCGTTTTTAGAAGGCGCGGCCGGTTTTGGTGTTCCGATTGCGATTAGTGCGGCGCTGCTCGTCGAACTTGGTTTTAAACCGTTAAAAGCGGCAGCGCTCTGCTTGATTGCAAACGCAGCCTCCGGAGCCTTTGGGGCGATCGGAATTCCTGTCATCACAGGGGCGCAGATTGGTGATTTGTCTGCTCTTGAGCTGTCACGGACATTAATGTGGACACTGCCGATGATCTCATTTTTAATACCATTCCTGCTTGTATTCTTATTAGACCGAATGAAAGGAATCAAACAGACATGGCCCGCTCTTCTGGTTGTGAGCGGTGGGTATACAGCGGTTCAGACACTGACAATGGCGGTGCTCGGGCCGGAATTAGCAAACATTTTGGCGGCCTTATTCAGCATGGGCGGGCTTGCCCTCTTCCTCCGCAAATGGCAGCCGAAAGAGATTTACCGCGAGGAAGGGGCCGGCGATGCTGGTGAGAAAAAGGCATACCGTGCCGCTGATATTGTGAAAGCGTGGTCTCCTTTCTACATTTTAACTGCGGCGATCACCATCTGGAGCCTTCCTGCCTTCAAAGCGCTTTTCCAAGAAGGCGGGCTGTTATATCAATCAACGCTCCTGTTCAAAATGCCTTTTCTGCATCAGCAAATTATGAAAATGCCGCCGATTGCGCCATCTGCCATGCCGTTAGATGCAGTCTTTAAAGTTGATCTGCTGTCAGCGACTGGTACAGCGATTTTAGCGGCGGTCATTGTGACAGGGCTGTTCAGCAATAAGTTCTCCTCTCGGGATGCCTTTGCTTCCCTGAAGGAGACAGGAAAAGAGCTGTGGGTGCCGATTATGACGATCTGCTTCGTGATGGGGTTTGCCAATCTGGCCAACTTCGCAGGGCTCAGCTCTTCAATTGGGCTAGCATTGGCGAAAACAGGAGACCTGTTCCCGTTTGTCAGTCCTGTTCTCGGCTGGATTGGCGTGTTCATCACCGGTTCTGTTGTCAGCAATAATGCTTTGTTCGGCCATTTGCAGGTTGTCACGGGAGCGCAGATCGGTGCGGGTTCAGACTTGCTGTTAGCCGCAAATACGGCGGGCGGTGTCATGGCAAAACTTGTTTCTCCTCAATCTATCGCCATCGCTGCCGCAGCGGTCGGCCAAACAGGCAAGGAATCTAAACTGTTTAAAAGGACAGTGGCGTACAGCCTGATTCTGTTATTGATCATTTGTATATGGACGTTTATTCTTGCAAGATTAGGAGTGTAATAGAAAAAAGCAGTACATGCCCAGCATGTACTGCTTTTTTATGTTAATTTGCTTTCTTTTTCATTTCGGCTGTTGTTTTCACTCTGGCTTTCCCCATAAATAAAATGGTAACCGCCGCGAGGACAATTGGAATCAAAGCGAGCAAAAACACATACGTAATACTTGATGACATCGCGTCAATAATGCGATTCAGGATCGCATCAGGAATCTGGGAACGTGTTCCCGCTTGGAATATCTCCTGCGGGTCGCCAATATTTTGCGCAGCACCTGATCCCGCTGAGCCTTTCATCCCGCTGAAGGCGTCGGTCAGCTTGTTCGTGAATACGTTTGTTTGCACCGTTCCGAAAATGGTGACGCCTAAGGTCATGCCAAATGATCGCAAAAATGAATTTGTAGAGTTTGCCGTTCCCCGAAAGCGAGGTTCAAGATCATTCATCGATGCCGCCGGCAGCAGGGAGAAGTTAAAGCCTACACCAAAGCCTGAAATCATCATGAAGACTGTCAGCCATACCCGTGCTGTGTCAGGCGTCATATTGGAAAGAAGCAGCATGCCGATAAAGAAAGCTATAACAGATATCAGCATCAAATTGCGGAAGCTTGCCTTCGTTTGGAAGATCCCGCCGATCATGCTTCCGATGACTGATCCAATCATCATCGGCGTCAGAATGAAGCCCGCGCTTGTCGCCGAGCTGCCGTAGACCGCCTGAACGAAAATCGGAATAAATACCGCTAAAATAATAAATGTTCCGCCATACAGGAAAGCGAGAATCTGTGCTGTGGCAAACAAGCGGTTCTTAAACATCCAGAAAGAAATAATCGGCTCTTCTGCTTTTCTCTCCACAATAAAAAAGGCAATGAAGAAAACGGCGAATACAATAAACAGCCCAATGATCTGAATGGAGTTCCAATCGTATGTTTTGCCGCCAAGCTCAAGGGCGAACATCAGGCATACAATGGATACGACTAAGGTAATCGCGCCGCCCCAGTCTATTTTCTGCTTTCTGTGCTCCAGAGATTCTTTGTAGTAGCGAATAATGAAAAACAATGACAATGCGCCGATCGGCACATTGATGTAAAACACCCAGTGCCAGCTGATCGAATCTGTAATGATCGCGCCTAAGAGCGGACCAAGAACACTGGATAATCCAAATACAGCACCGAACATGCCGGACATTTTTCCGCGTTTTTCCGGCGGAAACAAATCAAAGATAATGGTAAAGGCAATCGGCAGGAGCGCGCCGCCTCCGATCCCTTGAATGGCCCGGAAGATGATCAGCTGATTCATCGTCTGGGCAATCCCGCATAAAGCAGAACCGATTAAGAAAAAAATAAGTCCAAACAGGAAAAAACGTTTTCGGCCGTACATATCGGAAAGCTTGCCGTAAATCGGCATGCCAGCCATAACCGCCACCATATAGGATGCTGTCACCCAGGCAAATTTATCGAAGCTTCCAAGATCGGCTACGATATTGCCCATCGCGGTGGCAACAATCGTATTGTCCATTGCAGACATCAAGATGCCCAGCAGGAGACCGAGGACCACAAATTTGGTGGAAGCCTGTTTTGCTGTTGTTGTGTCCATTTGTTCTACCTCCTCTTACTTTTCTATGTAAGTTCTGATATCATGATAATAGTTTGATTGTTGAATATCTCGATTATCAAGATAAACTCGATTTTATAGGGAGGACTGTCAGTTGTCAACAAGAAATTCCAGAAGTGAGTTGGAAAAGACTGCTGTTCAGCTTTTTCGAAAACTGGGCACAAGAACGGTTCTGTTTCATCAGGCAGCCGCTCAAGCTCTCGGTCTGTTTCCCACCGATTTGAAATCAGCTGACATTTTAAATGAAGCAGGTCCGATGACGGCCGGAGAACTGGGGAAAAAAACCGGCCTCAGCACGGGGTCAGTCACGGCGCTTGTTGACCGGCTGGAAAAAGCGGGGTATGTGGCTCGTGAAAAGGACCCGAACGATCGCAGGAGAGTCGTAATCGTCCCTTTGACTGCTTCGAAAAAACATATAAAGGATTTGTTCCGTCCTCTGTCTGAGTCGACGATGGATTTGTGCCGCGAATATACGGAAGAGGAGCTGGAACTCATTTTCAGTTTTGTAGGCAAAGCCGCCGCTATTATGGAGGAAGAGCTTGAACGTCTGAAACAGTAAGTGAATTTGTGCATAGCTTGGCCCGTTCCCGAATAAATTGTACAAGTTACATAAGAGAAGGGAGTACGGGCCGGTGAACATTTTTTTGAGCTATATTGTGCTGGGACTGTCCTTGTCTGCGCCTGTGGGGCCAGTGAATGCGGCGCAAATAGACAAAGGAATTAAAAACGGTTTTTGGCATGCATGGATTTTCGGTTTAGGCGCCATGACAGCTGATGGGCTGTACATGCTTTTTATCTATTTCGGGCTGTCACAGTTTTTGACCGCTCCATTTGTGAAAACGTTTTTGTGGCTCTTCGGCTTTTTTGTCCTGACCTATACCGGAATTGAAACGCTGAAAAACGTCAGAGAACCGATGGATGTGCGAAGCTCGCGAGGGAAACCGTCATACAGGAAAACATTCGCATCTGGTTTTCTCATTTCATTGTCAAACCCATTGAGCATCCTTTTTTGGCTTGGAATTTACGGAAGCATTCTTGCGAAAACAGCAGAGGCCTACAATATGAATCAGCTTCTGATCTATAGCTCCGGCATCATGATCGGCATTTTAATCTGGGATTTCTGCATGGCTATCACAGCCAGTACGTTCAGAAACCTGCTTCATGAAAAGCTATTGAGAGGATTGACCGGAATCGCCGGTGTATCCCTCCTTGTGTTTGGCTTTTACTTTGGTTATCAGGGCATCCAACAGTTATTGGGCTGATTCATGAAGGACAGTCACCTGCCGCTTCCAGTTTTAATATAGTATCCAGATGATACTGGAGGTGGATCAATGGTGAATGGGATTTACACCAAAAGTTTTCTGGAACGTATTCAGGAAGAGCTTCCTGAATGGCAAAGAATCGCTTTTGAGCTGCTGGCAGAAACTCTGGGGGACGACGCGGATACGTTTCCGTGCATTCCCGGACGCCAGGCGTTTCTGACTGATCAGCTTCGGATTGCTTTTGCCGGAGATCCGCGGGAAAACTGTACAGCGGAGGAACTGGCTCCGTTGCTTGCGGAGTACGGCAAGATATCGCGGGACACGGGAAAATACGCATCCCTCGTTGTGTTGTTTGATACACCGGAAGATTTGGCGGAGCATTATTCGATTGAAGCGTATGAAGAGCTGTTTTGGCGCTTTTTAAATAGACTGAGTCATCAAGACGAAAAAGAATGGCCGGAAGACATTCCGGCCGATCCCGAGCATTATAAATGGGAGTTTTGTTTTGACGGCGAGCCGTATTTCATTCTGTGCGCTACACCGGGGCACGAGGCAAGAAGAAGCCGGAGCTTTCCTTTTTTTATGGTCACGTTTCAGCCAAGGTGGGTGTTTGATGACCTAAATGGATCAACTGCATTTGGCCGTAACATGAGCAGGCTGATCCGATCTCGTTTAGAGGCCTATGATCAGGCTCCGATTCACCCGCAATTAGGCTGGTACGGAGGAAAGGATAATCGTGAATGGAAGCAGTATTTCCTCCGTGATGACGAAAAACAGGTATCGAAGTGCCCGTTTTCTTATTTAAAGAACATGTTCAACAAAATGAAATAAATCAAGGACTGGCAGGGCGATCTTTATGACCCTGCTTTTTTTGATAGATCATGGTCACGATGGCGATGATCACGAGAAAACCTATGCTGACGAAAAAACCGGGCCGGCTTGATTTTTCAAACAATGTACCGGACACAGCCGCAGCAATCAGAACCATCGCTAAATAAATTTGCGTTTTTCCCATGCCCTCGGGATCAGTCAGCTTTTTGCTGGAGAACAGGATAAACAGCCAAGTGTATAAAAGCATAAGCCCCGCAGCTGTTGTCATATGCTCATAAATGTTTTTAGGCAGCACTAACGACAGAATAATGGAGAGAACAAGCCCCGCAAACGTCAGCCCAAGTGCCGGCCAGCATATTTTTTTGCCTTCCTTTAGAGTAAAGCATTTCGGCGCGTCGCCGTCATCAGCCATCGTACAAAGCAATGTCGTAACCGCAAATAGCGAAGCGACAAGGGTCGAGAACCCGGCGATAATGAAAATCCCGTTAAATATATCAAGGATGATCTCAAGGTTGTATCCTTTTAACGACGTAATGAACGGGCTGTCCTGTTCTGTAAACTTGTGTAACGGAACCAAAAGCAGAGCCAGCCCGATTGAAATGATATAAATAATCGCCAGCGTTGCCAGCATCAGTTTCCCTGATTTAGACGCTTCCTCAGGTTTTTTTAAGTGAACCGCCATCAGCCCCATGACCTCAATCCCGCCAAAAGCGTAAAACGCGTAGATTAAACCTGTCCACAGCCCCATGGCGCCGTATGGGAAAAACTCACTCGTCTTATTTGGAACATGTATGCCATGATTTCCGCCGGACAGGATACCGCATAAAGCCAGGATGGCAATGACAATAAACATAAAAATAGCAGCTGTTTTAATGACTGCCAGCACGTTTTCTGTTTTTTCAAAGACGGACAGGCCGGTGAAAATAATAAGGAGCCCCAGTACTGCATAGATTGAGGCAAACACCCATAGCGGCACTTGAGGAAACCAATGCTTCGTAAATAGCGAAATGGCTGTCAGCTGGCTTCCGGTAATCAGCATTTCTGATGTCCAGTACACCCAGCCGTTGCTGAAGCCTGCCCATTTGCCGAATGCTTTTCGGGCATACGCACAAAACGAGCCTTTTTCCGGCTGCTTCGCCGATAGCTTGGCGAGCTGTTCAAAGACAAAATACGTACCGATCCCTGCGATCAGAAATGAAAGGAGAACGGAAAAACCGCTTTTTACAATTGCGATGCTGGAACCGAGAAAGAAGCCTGTTCCAATCGTGCAGCCGACTCCGATCAGTGACAGCTGCCACCAAGCCAGATTCCCTTTTGGCTGGTCTTTTTTTGTTTGGCTCATTATTTATTCAACCCCTTTTATCTAAGGTTAGATTGTGATCTGTCCAAAGCTTATATACATCGGATTTTTGCCTCTTTTTACATGGAGAAGGAAGCGGACGCTCATACTAATGAAAAAAGGAGCAAACCAATGACACAGCAATATATTGTGGAGCCGAAAAAAGGGCTTGGGCTGAAGCTGAAAAAGGGTCAGATTTTAAAGGTGGTTGATGTAGAAGGGCAGCAGGTGGCTGATTTTGTCGCATACCATGCCAAGGATTTTTATGAACACCTTGATCAGGGAGCGACGATAGACGCCAATCACTCCATTCATGTGAAGGTCAACGACCATCTCTACTCCAACCTGTATAAGCCGATGTTAACCCTGATTGAAGATACGGTCGGCAAGCATGATCTGCTGTTGCCCGCCTGCCGTCCTGATATGAACAGGCTCTTATATGGGAAGCAAAAGGATGAGTTTCAGGATACGTGCTATGACAATATGAACCGTGCGCTTGAGCAGTTTGGCGTACCGAAGCCTCACATGCATTACCCATTTGCGATTTTTATGAATACTGTCCTTGATGAGAAAGGGAATCTGTCTGTGGAAACGCCGCTTTCGAATGCCGGAGATTATGTAAGGCTCAGGGCGGAGATGGATTTAATTGTCGCGTTTTCTTCCTGCCCGATTGAAAAAGGGAAATGCAATGGCGACAGTGTGACATCCATACGGGTTGAAGTCAGCTGATCTCTCTTGTTCACTGTGAATGAAGACCTGTGCTATATTTAATAGGGATACATAACAGTCATGATTCATTTTCATTGATTTAGGGAAATGATCAGTAATAAGGGAAAATGTACAGGAGGAATGATTGGGATGAGCATGCAGGAAAAGATTATGCGTGAGTTACATGTGAAGCCCTCAATTGATCCAAAGCAAGAAATTGAGGACCGAGTCAATTTTTTAAAACAATATGTAAAGAAAACCGGTGCTAAAGGCTTTGTATTGGGAATCAGCGGGGGCCAGGATTCAACACTTGCGGGAAGACTCGCTCAGCTTGCGGTGGAGAGCATTCGCGAGGAGGGCGGAGACGCTCAATTTATCGCGGTCCGTCTTCCGCATGGCACACAGCAGGATGAAGACGATGCCCAGCTTGCTTTGAAGTTTATTAAGCCGGATAAATCATGGAAGTTTGATATTAAATCGACAGTCAGCGCTTTTTCTGATCAGTATCAGCAGGAAACAGGCGATCAGCTGACGGACTTTAATAAAGGAAACGTAAAAGCAAGAACAAGAATGATCGCGCAATACGCGATCGGCGGCCAGGAAGGTCTTCTTGTGTTAGGAACAGACCATGCTGCTGAAGCAGTGACTGGTTTCTTTACGAAGTACGGTGACGGCGGAGCAGACCTCCTGCCGCTGACAGGCTTGACGAAGCGCCAGGGAAGAACCTTGCTGAAAGAGCTGGGTGCACCGGAACGCTTATACTTAAAAGAACCGACTGCCGATCTGCTCGACGAAAAACCGCAGCAGTCGGATGAAACAGAGCTTGGCATTTCCTACGACGAGATTGACGATTATCTCGAAGGAAAAGAAGTATCAGCGAAAGTATCAGAAGCGCTGGAAAAACGCTACAGCATGACTGAACATAAACGCCAGGTTCCGGCGTCTATGTTTGATGACTGGTGGAAATAAGTTGAAGAAAGCCCGCTCTCGGAGCGGGCTTTTGTCGTGTACAGAAGCTTTATTTGATGCGGATATGATTCAGCTTTACCATTAATCTGTCGGCGAACCTTCGGAGGCTGCCTCTTGTATCAGGATCTAATGGGAGTTCGGCTCTCGCGGCAATGTTCTCTGCCACATCCTGAATCGACAGGTTGTCTGTTTGAATGTGGTCCTCAAAAATGGGTGATGATAATCCTTCAACACAGCGGTCAATTTGTTTGGCGGCCCATGAGTTTTTTCCTTCTGCTCTGGTGCGCAGCCTTTTTAACAAGGTTTCCTTTGAAGCCATTAGTGTAAAGTGGTGAACGATCCTGCCTTCCTGTCTGAGCCTGCCGATGATCTCATTGAAGTATTCAGGGTGTACAATCGTCATAGGCACAATAAGGATGCCGCGGTATGTATCTGTCAGAGAAGCTAGCAAACTGTAATTGAACGCCCGCCATAAAGGATAGCTTTGAAAATCGTCCTTTGCGATCTCCTGCGGCACCATGGAGCGCAGCGCAAAACCCATTTTCTCGGGATCATACACGTAAGATGGGTTCAGCCTTCTGTGCAGTTCGAAGGCTGTTTGTGTTTTTCCCGAACCGAATGCCCCGTTTATCCAAATGATCATCGCCATTTCTCCCTTCCTATTTATCATACAGAAAAAGACCCTTCCATCGAAGAGTCAGCTGGAAAAACAATAAAGGCGGAAGGTTTTAACGCTTTTTTGCGTCGAAGTATTAAAATACCTGCAGAAATGTTGTACAATGAATGTCATTCAGGCAAAAATGGCTACAACAAAGCGCACTATAAGCTTGACCGGTAAAGCCGGTATCTATATAAATATTCGCTAAATAAGCATATAATGAATATATAATTTCATTCCTTAGGAGGATTTCGCCGAAGATGAACGCTAAACGAGCCATCCCAGTAAGAGAAAGAAATATCGTCCTGATCGGATTCATGGGTGTAGGAAAAACAACAATCGGCCAATTGGTCGCTAAAAAATTATATAGAGATTTTATTGATATTGACCAGCAGATCGAAAAGGATTTCAATATGTCAATTCCTGAGATATTTGAGAAAAAGGGAGAAGACTTTTTCCGGAAAACGGAGAAGGAATATATTTTAGACATCTGCCATCATAAACGATTCAAAATCGTATCTCTGGGCGGGGGATCTTTTAAACAAGAAGAAATCAGAAATTGCTGTCTGGAAAACTGTCTCGTGCTTCATCTGGACCTGTCATGGGAGAACTGGAAGCAGCGCGCGGATTTATTGATCGAAAGCCGCCCTGTACTGCATAACCGTTCAATGGATGAAATGGAACAGCTGTTTAACGAAAGAAAAGTCATTTATGACAAGCACAATTCAAAAGTGGCAACAGACAACCTTTCCCCGGAAGAGGTTGCCGATTACATTGTTGAGACATTAAAAATTGGCTGGGATCTTTATCAGCCGATGTAAAAAGCCGTGCGCAGCGCACGGCTTTTTTTATCGTTTTATCCCTTGTATCAAAATCGCTTTTAAACAAAAGGAGATGGGCTGTCCGTTTTGGTTCAATGTAATACAGAACGTGTCGCGTGCTTCGTCTGATGCGTGATTCAAGTGGGTAATGATTTGTTTTTCTCGGTCAGCGGGGGTTCCGCCTCGTTTGATCCAGCTATCGTATTGAATCGGCAAGTTCCACTTTTGGATGTCTTGATAGGCCAGTTGATTGGCGCTGAACATCGCCTGCCATTCTGATAATGAGCTTTCACGAACATGGGAAGGGTCTCGAAGCCGGTTCAAATGATTGACAAACTCATCAAGAACGGGATCTTCAGGCGCGTAATGATCAACTAAGAGAAAACGTCCGTCCTGTTTTAGTACGCGTGCAACCTCTCTGACAGCTTTGCGGACATCTGAAAAATGGTGGGCTGCGTATCGGCAGGTGATGATGTCAAATGAATCGTCGGGGAAGGGGAGTGACTCTGCCGTTCCTTGCTGAAAGCGTACGTTTTCAACTCCTTTTTCTTGCGCGAAGGAGGACGCAACCTCAACCATCTCTTTCGTTGCATCAACACCGATGCACTCCTGTACATAAGGAGAAAATGCCAGCGCCGTATGGCCGGCGCCCGCTCCTATATCCAGCACTCGATGCTCTGCCCGGCATTCCGCTGTTTTGATCATCAACCCCAAATCTTCCCCCTCGGCAAATACCTTTTCATCCCGATACATCTCGGCGTTTTTAGAAAACGGTGTTTCATTTGTCATTTGAACCAGCTCCTTCTTTTCGTAAATGATGATATGGATTATGTTAGCAATTTCTGTTATGATTCGTCCAAGATATAAAAATGATGAAAATGATAGGTTCAACCTATGGAGGCTGAAATGGATATTAAAGTGATGGAATATGCAGCGGAAATTGCCCGGCGCCAAAGCTTTACAAAGGCGGCGGAACATCTTCATATCGCACAGCCGTCTCTCAGCCAGCAAATCAAAAAGCTTGAGGCTGAGCTGGGGCTTACCCTTTTTCACAGATCCCATGGCTCTGTTACACTGACACCTCACGGCAGGCGTTTCATTGAAAAAGCCGAGGACATCATTCGTTCCAGAGATGATTTGCTTCGGGAAATGCAGGAGCGATCACAGGGAATCGGTCATAAATTATCCATCGGGATTCCTGCTGTAACAGGGAGATATCTCTTTCCCCCGCTGCTGAAGCAGTTTTTGGCGCGCTATCCTCATGTGGAAGTTCAGCTTGTTGAAAAAGATCCGGTTTCATTAGAGGAGATGACGGCAAAGGGAGAAGTTGACCTTTCTGTTTTATCCTTGCCGATCGAGGATGAACGGCTCTCCATTACACCCTTGCTCACGGAACCGGTTGTTCTCGCGGTGCCGAAGGAAAAACAAAGGTGGATGCCGCCGGAATTGGTCGCGCTGATTGAGAAAGCGCTGGAAGAAGATGAGGGACGCCAGCCGTGTGTGCCGATTGACATGGTAAGGAACGTGCCATTTATTCTGTTAAAAGAAGGCTTCGGCTTTCGCAGGACAGTTCTCGATCTCTGTGCGGAAAGCGGCTTTAAGCCGAATGCCGCCTTTAAGACAAGCCATATTGAAACCGCCCAATCTCTTGTGGCTAACGGATTAGGTGTGACAATGGCGCCGAATATGGTCAGAAGGGATAAAGATCCGGGTGTGATCTATTTATCGATTCAATCCGCGCCATCACGAACCCTCGTCTTCGTCTTTTTAAAGAACCGCTATGTCAGTCTGACCGCCCGGGCCTTTATGGAACTAAGCCGGGAAAGTCTTAAACAAACGTTTGATGAAGGCTGTCTGGGAAACAATGATGAAAATATTTAGAAAACAAAGCCGAAACGTGGTAGTATAGGAATACAAACTATATCTTATAAAACAAAGGGGAATAATCGGAAATGCAACTATTCGATCTGCCGCTCGACCAATTGCAAACATATAAGCCTGAAAAAACAGCACCGAAAGATTTTTCTGAGTTTTGGAAATTGTCTTTGGAGGAACTTGCAAAAGTCCAAGCAGAACCTGATTTACAGCCGGTTGACTATCCTGCTGACGGAGTAAAAGTGTACCGTCTCACATATAAAAGCTTCGGAAACGCCCGCATTACCGGATGGTACGCGGTGCCTGACAAGGAAGGCCCGCATCCGGCGATCGTGAAATATCATGGCTACAATGCAAGCTATGATGGTGAGATTCATGAAATGGTAAACTGGGCACTCCATGGCTACGCCGCATTCGGCATGCTTGTCCGCGGCCAGCAGAGCAGCGAGGATACGAGTATTTCACCGCACGGTCACGCTTTGGGCTGGATGACGAAAGGAATTCTTGATAAAGATACATACTATTACCGCGGTGTTTATTTGGACGCCGTCCGCGCGCTTGAGGTCATCAGCAGCTTTGACGAGGTTGATGAAACAAGGATCGGTGTGACAGGAGGAAGCCAAGGCGGAGGTTTAACCATTGCCGCAGCGGCGCTGTCAGACATTCCAAAAGCCGCGGTTGCTGATTATCCTTATTTAAGCAACTTCGAACGGGCCATTGATGTGGCGCTTGAACAGCCGTACCTTGAAATCAATTCCTTCTTCAGAAGAAATGGCAGCCCGGAAACAGAAGTGCAGGCGATGAAGACACTTGCATATTTCGATATTATGAATCTCGCTGACCGAGTGAAGGTGCCTGTCCTGATGTCAATCGGCCTGATTGACAAGGTCACGCCGCCGTCCACCGTGTTTGCCGCCTACAATCATTTGGAAACAGAGAAAGAGCTGAAGGTGTACCGCTACTTCGGACATGAGTATATCCCTGCTTTTCAAACGGAAAAACTTGCTTTTTTTAAGCAGCATCTTAAAGGCTGATAAATGTGAAAAGCCGCCGCATATCATCAGGCGGTTTTTTTCTGCAAACTGCCGGAATGAGAACAGACTGGAGACGAATAGATATGAAACAAAGAATCATTGATGAATTAAAACGGATCGAGCAGTCATACGGAGTCAAAATCGTGTATGCCGTCGAGTCAGGAAGCCGCGCATGGGGATTTCCCTCGCAGGATAGTGATTACGACGTCCGCTTTATTTATGTGCCGAAAAAGGAGTGGTATTTTTCAATTGAGCAGGAGCGTGATGTCATTGAGGAACCGATTCACGATTTGCTGGATATCAGCGGCTGGGAGCTGAGAAAAACGCTTCGGCTTTTCAAAAAATCAAACCCTCCGCTCCTCGAATGGCTGTCCTCAGACATTGTGTATTATGAAGCATTTACGACCGCAGAGCAGTTAAGAAAACTGCGCACGGAGGCATTTAAGCCTGAAGCAAGCGTGTATCACTATATCAATATGGCGAGAAGGAACGTCAAGGATTATCTACAAGGACAAGAGGTCAAAATTAAAAAGTACTTCTACGTTCTTCGGCCTATTTTGGCTTGCCAATGGATTGAAAAGCACGGAACCATTCCGCCAATGGACTTTACTGTTTTGATGAATGAACTTGTTGCTGAATCCGAGCTGAAGGCTGAAATGGAAACCTTGCTTGAACGGAAAAGAAGAGGGGAAGAGCTTGACCTCGAAGCAAGAATCGATGTTATTCACCAATTCGTTGAAACGGAAATCGAAAGAATCATGGAAGCGGCAAAAGAACTGAAGGCAGAGAAAAAAGATATGACATCTGAATTGAACCGTTTGCTTTTGAATACGGTTGAAGAAGTGTGGAAGGATGGAGGAAGCTGATGTTTTTTGTCGCTTCCTTTTCTCCTTTATTCGACAGAATCCCCCCCGACTTTCTAACTATCTGATTGTGGCAAACCCACAAAAATAATCAGAATCTTTGTATTTTGAGAATATTGTGAACGCTGGTTTTGTCCATTTACAATAAACTCATACAAATACTTCTTAGATTGCGGGGTGTTGAGGTTGGAAGTGATCACAAGAGATTTTTTCTTATTTTTATCCAAAAGCGGCTTTCTCAATAAAATGGCGAGGAACTGGGGAAGCCGGGTAGCAGCGGGTAAAATTATCGGCGGGAATGACTTTAACAGTTCAATCCCGACCATTCGACAGCTTAACAGCCAAGGCTTGTCAGTTACTGTCGATCATTTAGGCGAGTTTGTGAACAGCGCCGAGGTCGCACGGGAGCGTACGGAAGAGTGCATTCAAACCATTGCGACCATCGCGGATCAGGAGCTGAACTCACACGTTTCTTTAAAAATGACGTCTTTAGGTTTGGATATAGATATGGATTTGGTGTATGAAAATATGACAAAAATCCTTCAGACGGCCGAGAAACATAAAATCATGGTCACCATTGACATGGAGGACGAAGTCAGATGCCAGAAAACGCTTGATATTTTCAAAGATTTCAGAAAGAAATACGAGCATGTGAGCACAGTGCTGCAAGCCTATCTGTACCGGACGGAAAAAGACATTGACGATTTGAATTCTTTAAACCCGTTCCTTCGCCTTGTAAAAGGAGCTTATAAAGAATCAGAAAAAGTAGCTTTCCCAGAGAAAAGCGATGTCGATGAAAATTACAAAAAAATCATCCGAAAGCAGCTCTTAAACGGTCACTATACAGCGATTGCCACACATGACGACAAAATGATCGACTTTACAAAGCAGCTTGCCAAGGAACATGGCATTGCCAATGACAAGTTTGAATTTCAGATGCTGTACGGCATGCGGTCGCAAACCCAGCTCAGCCTCGTAAAAGAAGGTTATAACATGAGAGTCTACCTGCCATACGGCGAGGATTGGTACGGCTACTTTATGAGACGCCTTGCAGAACGTCCGTCAAACATTGCATTTGCTTTCAAAGGAATGACAAAGAAGTAAAAAAGGAGAGATTATCATGACAACACCTTACAAACACGAGCCATTCACAAATTTCCAAGATCAAAACAACGTGGAAGCGTTTAAAAAAGCGCTTGCGACAGTAAGCGAATATTTAGGAAAAGACTATCCGCTTGTCATTAACGGCGAGAGAGTGGAAACGGAAGCGAAAATCGTTTCAATCAACCCGGCTGATAAAGAAGAAGTCGTCGGCCGAGTGTCAAAAGCTTCTCAAGAGCACGCTGAGCAAGCGATTCAAGCGGCTGCAAAAGCATTTGAAGAGTGGAGATACACGTCTCCTGAAGAGAGAGCGGCTGTCCTGTTCCGCGCTGCTGCCAAAGTCCGCAGAAGAAAACATGAATTCTCAGCTTTGCTTGTGAAAGAAGCAGGAAAGCCTTGGAACGAGGCGGATGCCGATACGGCTGAAGCGATTGACTTCATGGAGTATTATGCACGACAAATGATCGAACTGGCAAAAGGCAAACCGGTCAACAGCCGTGAAGGCGAGAAAAACCAATATGTATACACGCCGACTGGAGTGACAGTCGTTATCCCGCCTTGGAACTTCTTGTTTGCGATCATGGCAGGCACAACAGTGGCGCCGATCGTTACTGGAAACACAGTGGTTCTGAAACCTGCGAGTGCTACACCTGTTATTGCAGCAAAATTTGTTGAGGTGCTTGAAGAGTCCGGATTGCCAAAAGGCGTAGTCAACTTTGTTCCGGGAAGCGGAGCGGAAGTAGGCGACTATCTTGTTGACCATCCGAAAACAAGCCTTATCACATTTACGGGATCAAGAGAAGTTGGTACGAGAATTTTCGAACGCGCGGCGAAGGTTCAGCCGGGCCAGCAGCATTTAAAGCGTGTCATCGCTGAAATGGGCGGTAAAGATACGGTTGTTGTTGATGAGGATGCGGACATTGAATTAGCGGCTCAATCGATCTTTACTTCAGCATTCGGCTTTGCGGGACAAAAATGCTCTGCAGGTTCACGTGCAGTAGTTCATGAAAAAGTGTATGATCAAGTATTAGAGCGTGTCATTGAAATTACGGAATCAAAAGTAACAGCTAAACCTGACAGTGCAGATGTTTATATGGGACCTGTCATTGACCAAGGTTCTTATGATAAAATTATGAGCTATATTGAGATCGGAAAACAGGAAGGGCGTTTAGTAAGCGGCGGTACTGGTGATGATTCGAAAGGATACTTCATCAAACCGACGATCTTCGCTGACCTTGATCCGAAAGCAAGACTCATGCAGGAAGAAATTTTCGGACCTGTCGTTGCATTTTGTAAAGTGTCAGACTTTGATGAAGCTTTAGAAGTGGCAAACAATACTGAATATGGTTTGACAGGCGCGGTTATCACAAACAACCGCAAGCACATCGAGCGTGCGAAACAGGAATTCCATGTCGGAAACCTATACTTCAACCGCAACTGTACAGGTGCTATCGTCGGCTACCATCCGTTTGGCGGCTTCAAAATGTCGGGAACGGATTCAAAAGCAGGCGGGCCGGATTACTTGGCTCTGCATATGCAAGCAAAAACAATCAGTGAAATGTTCTAAGCGGGACTAAATGGGCATCCTCCCTGCGGGGGTGTCCATTTCATCCATATACTATAAAAAAGAGGAGGAAGTGCCATAGAAAACACACAGCTGATTATTTCGATTTGTATTTATATGGCGGGAATGCTGCTAATCGGCTACTTTGCTTACAAGCGTACGTCGAATCTGACGGATTACATGCTGGGAGGACGCTCTTTGGGTCCGGCAGTAACTGCTCTCAGTGCCGGCGCTGCCGATATGAGCGGCTGGCTGCTAATGGGGCTTCCGGGCGCCATGTTTTCTACTGGTCTGAGCGGCGCTTGGATCGTCATCGGACTTTGCCTTGGAGCGTGGGCGAACTGGCTTTACGTCGCACCGCGGCTGAGAACCTATACTGAAAAAGCGGGGAATTCGATTACAATTCCCGGATTCCTGGAAAATCGCTTCGGAGATCAAACAAAGCTTCTCAGACTGTTTTCAGGAATTGTCATTTTAGTCTTTTTCACGTTTTATGTATCGTCCGGAATGGTGTCCGGCGGCGTCTTATTCAACAGCATCTTGGGGATGGATTATCACACCGGCCTGTGGATTGTGACGGGTGTTGTTGTGGCATATACCCTGTTTGGCGGCTTTTTGGCAGTCAGCTGGACAGATTTTGTTCAGGGGATCATTATGTTTGCCGCACTCATTCTTGTGCCGATCGTTACGTTTTTCCACACGGGAGGAGCAGGTGATACAGTTGCTGACATCCGCTCTGTAGATCCTGATATGTTTAATATTTTCAAAGGAACGAGCGTCCTTGGCATTATTTCTTTGTTTGCCTGGGGGCTGGGATACTTTGGCCAGCCGCATATTATTGTGCGTTTTATGGCGATAACGTCCGTAAAAGAGATCAAAAGAGCGCGCAGAATTGGGATGGGCTGGATGATTTTGTCTGCAGTAGGCGCAGTGCTGACCGGTTTGGGCGGAATCGCTTATTACCATCAGCGCGGCATGACACTGAAGGACCCAGAGACGATTTTTATTCAATTAGGGAATATCTTGTTCCATCCGATTATCACGGGTTTTCTGATTTCAGCGATTTTGGCCGCGATTATGAGTACAATTTCTTCCCAGCTGCTTGTGACATCAAGCTCTCTGGTAGAAGATTTGTATAAGTCGATGTTCAGACGCTCAGCTTCAGATAAAGAACTGGTGTTTTTAGGCCGACTGGCTGTTCTGGCTGTTTCAATTGTCGCGTTGGTTCTGGCTTGGGAGAAAAATAACACCATCCTTGGATTGGTCAGCTACGCGTGGGCGGGCTTCGGTGCATCATTCGGGCCGGTTGTACTGCTCAGTCTGTTTTGGAAACGAATGACTAAATGGGGGGCACTCGCCGGCATGATTGTGGGAGCAGCGACTGTAATCATTTGGGCGAATGCCGGTCTTTCGGACTTTCTGTATGAAATGATACCTGGTTTTGCTGCGAGTCTATTATCTGTCTTTTTTGTCAGCATATTGACGCAGGCTCCGTCACAAGCTGTCACAGACCAGTTCAACGACTACCAAGATACAATGTCACAATAAAGATCGAAAGGAGGAGGAAGGGGCTGTCCCTTTTTCCTCTTTTCTCCTTTTAAGCGGCCATTTTTTTCTTTTGGAAACAAACGTATTTTTTTCTATACAAAAAGACCCCGTATGGATATGATTAAAGTAAAAAAAGTATAGGAGAAAAAGGTATGGAAGAGCTTTTAGAGAGAGTTTTTTCATTTTCAGATGTTGATAAGCTGATTGATTTTATTAGCTATGAACTGCAAAAGCCAGTGATACTGGAAAGCGCGGATTTCTTTTTGTTAGCCTATAATTCTTACTATATTAACCATTTTGATTCTGCCAACCAGCAGACTATTTTTTCGAAAAAGTGTCCGGTCCAGATTTTTGAGAGGTTTCTGAAGGACGGAATTATTGAGAAATTGAAAACAGAGCCTGAGCCTTTTCGCGTCAATAAAATTGAAAGCATTGGGTTAAACCAGAGGGTGGTCGTGAGTGCAAAGCACAAAGGGGAAGTCATGGGCTACATCTGGATTCAGGAGCTGGACCAAAATCTGACGGATGAAGAGCTCGACTTTTTGTACGAGACCTCCTTCCATGTCGGGAAAATCATTTATAAAACGAATAAATTGAAACAGGAAAAGGAAGAAAAAGCAGAGGATCTCATCAAACGGGCGATCTATCAGCAATTTACCTCTGAGAAGGAACTCAGACGGGAAGCTGAAAGGATCAACACCGTGCTGCCTTCCATGTTTTCAGTTGTTATCCTGCACGCCGCAAATGGGGATGGGGAAGCGGTTGAGGATTTAAAGGAAAATATCAGGTCGTACCTGAATTTACGGGATAAGGTCAGTCATGTCTTAACGATCGAATCAAACATTGTCATCGTCGTAGCGAGTTTTTCCCAAAAAAGCTCCGTCTCCTCAGCAGCTTCTGAGTTTATTAACAAGCTGTTAACACATTTTCACTTTCAAAAAATACCTACCCCTATTTATATCGGTATCGGAAACGAATATAATCACCTATTAAAACTTGGCAAGAGCTACACAGAAGCACTTGAAGTCATCAAAGCCGCAGAAATCACCGGCAATCAGGAAAACATTCCATATGAATATGCCAAACTCGGCATTTACCGCTATTTAGAAAGCATCGAACAGAAAAATGAATTTTTAGAATACGAGAATAAAGATTTAGCTTTATTAAAAGCAAAAGACGAAGAAAGCAGCACTGAGCTGCTCAAAACCTTGGAAATCTATCTCCTCAACAACTGCAAAACAAAACCAGCGGCAGAACAGCTGTTTATTCACCAAAATACATTGAATTACCGCATCAAACAGATTACTGAGATGACGTCGATCGATTTAAGCGATTTCAGAACGCGGTGCCAGCTCTATCTCGATTTGATGCTGATGAAAAAGAAATAAAAAAGAAACCAGTACTTGTACTGGTTTCGTCTTCACTTAAAATCCTCTGTAAACATACGGATCATCAGGTTTTTTAATGGTATTCCAGTCAGTTACTTTGACGACAGGGAGAGTTGACTTGAATGGCTGGTAATATTCTGAGGCCAGAGTGCCCTTAATGTGAATCCATTCATCATCCTTGATGTCCATGTCCTTCGGAAATTCCACAAGCATCCCGTACACGCCGGAATCAGCGATACAGTGAATGATGCCAAACCTTAATACGAACAACTGATTTTTGTTAATTGCGTTTCCTTTGTAAGCAAATCCATGGAATTCTATCGTCCGTTCGAGAAATTCACCCGGATAATTATAGATGGTTTCCATTCCTTTTAGGAAATCGTCATCGGTCAGAGAAATCTCTTTTTTGCTGGAATACTTATTAAACAGCTGTTTCATTTGTTTGTCATAGCTGTCTTGCGCGTAATAAAGGCTGGCATCAGGCCGCAAATACTGTGTTTGGGAGTAGTGATCTCCGCTCTCCATCGCCTTAAATGAGAACCCTTTTGTTTTGACTATGGATGAGTCAAGCGTTGCAATCGGGAAGAAGATGCCTGACACCAAAGGAAAAAGAAAAACAACATAAATCAAATAACGCTGATAAAATGGCTTGTTTTGTTCATGGTCATGCTCGTGATCATGGCCGCACCCGCAATCATGGTCATGGTGATGCCCGCTTTTTTCAGGCGACTTGATAAATAGGCACGCTTGGACGGCGGTCAGAATAGCCAGCAGGAAGATCGCAATAAAGGACAGATAGGAATATTTCATATTGATATATTTTGTTAGATTTCCTGAGGCATGCAGATGATAAAAGAAAAACGTAAATCCCATCAGCACCAATAGACGAAACACCCAATCACCCCTTTACCAGTAGTGATCCCGCTAAAACAATCACGACAATGTATGTAATCAGCAGGAAAACAAATCGTTTTTTGAAGGCCGCAAGCATCATCAATAGATTCTTAATATCCACCATTGCGCCAAAGACGAGAAAGGCGATTAACGATCCTAATGAAAATGTGCTGCTGAAGGAAGACGCGATGAACGCATCAACTTCTGAACAAAGCGACAGGACAAACGCCAGTCCCATCATCACGAGGGAAGAGGATACATCATTCTGCCCGATCGCAAGCAGAGTGGATGTTTTGACATACGTCTGCATAGCGGCTGCGATAAAGGCGCCGATGATTAAATATTTCCCCACGGAGAAAAATTCATCAATGGCATGCCGCAAGGTCCCGCCCAGTTTTTGGAGCACGGTGCCGTGATGATGATGGTGGTGCCCGGGTTCATCAGGCTTTAAAAGCTGGTTATCCTTAAATTGATAGGATAAGATGACCCCGATGATCAGCGAAACGGCGAGAGCCAGTCCGCCTCTGTAAAAGACAACGCTCCATCTATTCCCGAACGCAATATAAGTAGAAAATAAAACGATAGGATTAATGATAGGCGCGGTCAGCATGAAAGCAACCCCCGCATGCAGAGGAACTCCCTTTAACAGAAGCCGCCTCGTAATCGGGATGATGCCGCATTCGCAGGCGGGAAATAAAACGCCGGCCAGCGCACCGAATAAAACGGCGAGAAAACGGTTTTTCGGCATGATTCTTGCAATCATTTCTTCAGAAACAAACATTTGAATGATTCCGGAAAGTATGACGCCAATCAGAATAAACGGAATGGCTTCTATTAAAATGCTGATAAAAATAGAATTCAGCTGAAGAAAAGATGATTGTGCTGTCACAATAAAACCTCCGCTCATGTTAAGCTGCCTTTCTTATGATACCAGAAAAAAAGGCACTGCTTGTTTGACGGAGGAGGGGAAAGGATCGTTTCACTTTGGTTAGGATTCCAAAAAGCTGAGTAGGATACTGTCTGTTTCTGCAGCTTCTTTTCCGAGCCAAATCAGGTGTCCCCATGAGTGAAGCAAACAGAGAGCAGCGCCACGAATGTGCTCTTTTGCATGATGTGCATGTGACAAGTCAACCAATCCATCATAAACACTTTGCATAATCAGCACGGGACATATGATGGCTTGCAGGTCTTTTAAAGAGACAGCGGCGGTTTGTGACAAGTCAATCAGAAATCCTTCACCCGAGCGTTGCCGGCTGTTCATTTTCCGAAATGCTTCCATGTCTTTTTCATCCATCAAGGACTTGATTCGCTGAAACGGAAGCGTGCTGAATTGGGGGCTCATAGCTCGAAACATCAAACGCGGGAAAGCGTTATTCAAAGAAGAAATCAGCTTCCATATCCACTTTTCCACCGGCGGGCGGAAGAGAATTCTCCCCAATTTATATTCAGTGTCTTTTGGGGTGAGCCACTCTTTGGTGACTGCGGATTGCAGGGTCAATGTATTTACTCTTTCCGGATAATGTGAGGCAAAGCATATGCCGCTCGGCCCTCCTGCTGAGATGGCGATCACATGGACACTGTTGATTTGTAAATGATCTAATAATTTCACATAGAAACGGCAGGCGTTGGCAAGACTTTTTCCAATTTCTTTTGACGTTCGTCCATAGCCGGGCCTTGAAGGCGTAATGATGGAATACCCTTGCTCAATCAACGCTGTGTATCCGAATTCCTCGTAACAATTTGAATGCCCGCCATGCATGACAAGGATCGGAGTTCCCTTGCCTGTCACAGAATATTCTAGTGTACTGCCATCAAAGGTGATCGTTTCGACTTGTCTTTTCATCTGTTACTCCCATTTGTCCTATTATAGAGTTTTCAGCAATTGATCACAAGGTGAAGAAATGAATAAACACAGGCCCTTGAAATATGATATACTTTGTATTGATATTCATTCTCAATTAAAACTTTGATATAGATGTGAACGGGAGGCAGGACGGATGGCTGAGAATCAAGAGGTATATGACGTTACGATAATAGGGGGCGGGCCGATTGGGCTGTTTACTGCTTTTTACTGCGGGATGCGGGAGCTGAAAACAAAGGTAATCGAATTTTTGCCGAAGCTCGGAGGGAAGGTGTCTTTATTCTTTCCTGAGAAAATCATTCGCGATATCGGCGGCATACCGGGGATTGCGGGAAAGCAGCTGATCGAGCAGCTGAAGGAGCAGGCGGCAACATTTGATCCTGATATCGTATTGAATCAGCGTGTGACCGGGTTTGAACGCCTGAATGACGGCACCATTGTACTGACGGGTTCTGAAGGGGAAAAGCACTATACAAGAACTGTGATTTTGGCTTGCGGCATGGGTACACTTGAGGTCAATGAGTTTGACAGCGAGGATGCGGCCCGATATGCGGGCAAAAATCTTCATTATGGAGTGGAGAAGCTCGATGCGTTTAAAGGGAAACGCGTGGTGATATCAGGCGGCGGAGATACTGCGGTCGATTGGGCTAATGAGCTTGAACCGATTGCGGCGTCTGTGACTGTCGTTCATCGGCGTGAGGAATTCGGCGGAATGGAAAGCAGCGTGACGAAAATGAAGCAATCATCGGTGCGGGTGCTTACGCCTTATCGGCTGGAGCATTTGAACGGAGATGAAGAGGGCATCAAAAGCGTGACCGTTTGTCATACTGAGTCTGGCCAGAGGAAAGACATAGAAATTGATGAGCTGATCATTAATCATGGCTTCAAAATTGATCTAGGGCCGATGATGGAGTGGGGGCTGGAGATTGAAGAAGGCAGGGTGAAAGCTGACAGACATATGCGGACGAATCTTCCGGGCGTGTTTGTAGCGGGTGACGCGGCTTTTTATGAAAGCAAGCTGAGATTGATTGCCGGCGGCTTTACCGAAGGCCCGACAGCGGTCAACAGTGCCAAGGCTTATCTGGACCCTAAGGCCGAGAATATGGCGATGTATTCCACCCATCATAAAAAATTGGTACATAAATAAAACAGCCCTTGGGGGAAAGGGCTGCCAGCCATCAGCTGTGAAGGAGCTTTTTCTGCGTCTGTTGATTCTGAATGAAAGCTAGCAATTCATCCTGTTCTTGTACAGCTGTGAATCCATAAGCTTCGGCAGCTGAGTCATCGCCTATACAGACGATAGGGGGCCGGCTTGCTGACAATTCCGGCGAAATGCCAATTTGTTCGCCACCATTGATCAATTGCTGAACGGACAGCTTGTTCGGGCAAATGACCATGTGCAGCGGGGATTCACTGATGGTACGCTGAATCATGTGGGTGAACCGGTCATCTATGACGTTTTCATGAGTGATATAAAACGAACAGGATTCATGCTTTTGCATGAATTCCACTGCATGGCGGCTCCCGACAACAAGACGTTTCTCTGAATCAGGTTGAATGGCGGTGACAAGAAAGCCCCGTTTCTCAAGCTCTGTCTTTGCTTGCTCAGATGCTGCACTCAGTTTGGCTGTCAGCTGGCGGATGTCGATTTTCTGAGAAGCCAGTGCTCTGAAAAATTCACAAACCGCTCGGCGCGATGTGAAAAAAACGTCTTCAAAGGTGCCAATCTTTCGAAGAATGTCTTCATTGACTGGCATGTTTTCGGTCCGCCATTTCGGCCACTCGATGACATCGGCGCCGGAATCGCGCAGCTTGTCTGCAAGCGGGTCTTCATCTTCGCCATGAGTCACAACCATCAAATGCCGTCCGATGAGCGGTTTGCTTTCAAACCAGCCGTGTGTTTGAAAGTTGACGATGTCTCCGATGACGATAATCGCAGGGTTTGTAATCTGGTGTTCCTGCACTTTTTGCTGAATGTTCTCAAGTGTTCCTTTCACACTCCGCTGGCGGCCCCACGTTCCCCATTGGATGACAATGACAGGGACAGAAGGCGATTTCCCGTATGAAATAAGCTGCTGGCAAATATAAGACAAGTTCTTGACACCCATGTAAAAAACAAGGGTTTGTACGCTTCGTGCAAGCCCTTCCCAGTCAAGGTTCGGCGTGCCTTTTAATGATTTATCATGCGCTGTAATCATGGCAAAAGACGATGCGAAATCCCGATGCGTGACGGGGATGCCCGCATATAGCGGCGCTGCAATTCCAGAGGTGATTCCCGGCACCATTTCATAGCGAATGCCGTGCTCATGAAGAGCATCTGCTTCCTCGCCGACTCTGCCGAATACGCTCGGATCTCCGCCCTTCAAGCGAACGACGGTTAACCCATTTAATGCTTTTTCAACCAGCAGGGCGTTAATTTCTTTTTGTTTCATAAAATGGCGGTTTGGCAGTTTTCCGCAATAAATAAACTGGCAGTCCGGTGATGCAAATTCGAGCAGCTTCGGGTTGGCGAGCCGGTCATATAAAATCACATCTGCTTCCTCGAGCGCCTGTTTTCCTTTGATGGTGAGCAGGCCTGGGTCGCCGGGTCCGGCTCCCACGAAATATACGATTCCGTTCTTCATGATCATGTCATCCTTCCGTCACTGTAAAAAATGAAGGACCACTAGAAAAGTGATCCGGTCTTTTGATCAATATACGAGATAAACATGTTCTCCTTCGATCAGCGTTTCATATGTTTTGACGCATCCGTGGTCAGGTTCTTGGACGATTCCGTCTTCTAAGGAAATTTTCCAGTCGTGCATCGGGCAGAAAACATATTGACCGCTGACGATGCCTTCTGCCAGGACGCCGCCTTTATGCGGACAGCGGTTTTCGATGGCGCGGATGCTTCCGTCTGAAAGCTTGAAAACCGCGAGCTCCTTATCTTCAATATACACTGTTTTGCCTAATTGTTCAGGCAATTCTTCAATTTTTCCGATACATACTTTTGTTACGTCTTTGTTTACCATGCCCATTCCTCCTCAATGATTGTTTTTGTCATTATGATGTGGTCACGACATTTTCAAATAATTCTTTCGAGGTTTGTTTATCCTCTAAAAAGTCTTTCCACGGATCCTTGTGGACAGAGAGTGTTTCATTCATTCGGTCGTTCAGCTCCTGCCGCTTTTCCGGATCGTTTAACACGGATTGGACATGGGATAAACCGACGCGCTCAAGCCATGCGGACGTACGCTCCAGATAGTTTGCGGTTTCCCTGTAATATTGCAGGTAAGCGCCCGCGTATTCTAAGACTTCTTCATTTGTTTTCACCTTCATCAGCAAATCGCCGGCACGCAAATGGGTTCCGCCGTTTCCGCCGACATAAAGCTCCCAGCCTCCGTCGATGCCAACAACGCCAAGGTCCTTAATGCCGGATTCCGCACAGTTTCGCGGGCAGGCAGACACGGCCATTTTGACTTTGTGAGGCGTGTTCAGCCCTTCGAATTTTTTCTCAAGCGCAATGCCCAGTGCCATGGAGTCTTGTGTGCCGAAGCGGCAGAATTGCTCGCCTACACATGTTTTCACTGTGCGGAGCGTTTTTCCGTATGCGTAGCCCGACGGCATATCAAGATCTTCCCATACCTTCGGAAGGTCTTCTTTTTTCACGCCGATAAGATCAATTCGCTGGCCGCCTGTCATTTTCACGAGCGGGATCTCATATTTGTCAACGACATCGGCGATCTTGCGCAAATCTGTGGAGTTGGTCACGCCGCCGTACATCCGAGGAACGACTGAGTATGTTCCGTCTTTTTGAATATTGGCGTGCATTCGTTCATTAACAAAGCGGGATGTCCGGTCATCCTCGTATTTGGTTGGATTGATCATGCCTAAGTAGTAGTTCAGAGCCGGCCGGCATTTGGAACAGCCTTCTGGCGTTTTCCAGCCGAGCACATTCATGACTTCTCTTGTATGTGACAGCCCTTTGGCTTTGATTTCTTCTACGACTTCATCTCTTGACAATGTGGTGCAGCCGCAAATGGCTTCTTTTTGCGCTGACGCATCAAAGTCTGATCCGAGCGTATGCTGGAGGATTTCTTCTACGAGTGGCTTACAGCCTCCGCATGAGCGGGATGCGCCGGTGCATGCTTTGATTTCGTCCGTTGACGAGCAGCCCTTTTCCTGTATGGCTTGAATAATCGCACCTTTTGACACGCCGTTACAGCCGCAGATGATTTCATCGTCGCTCATCGCTGCGGTTATGCTTGTGCCTGCTTCTTGGCTGAGAGGCTGTAAGATTGATATTTTAGAGGTTTCAGAGATATCGGCTTCTTTTTGAATCATAGAAAACAGGCGGTTGCCTTCGTTGCTGTCACCGAATAAAACAGCACCGACAATTTGATTGCCTCTCAGGACTATTTTTTTATAGATGCCGTCCTGCTCATCGAAGACTTTAATCGCTTTTTTCTCCTCTGATTCGTTAAAGTCACCGGCAGAGAAGACCTCGACGCCTGATACCTTTAACTGTGTGGAGAGAACGGAGCCCTCATACGGTTTTGTTTCGATGCCGCAAATATGCTTCGCCAGCACTTTTGCCTGTTCATAGAGCGGTGCCACAAGCCCGTAGGCGATTCCGCGGTGCTCGGCACATTCGCCGACCGCGTAAATGTGCGGGATTTCAGTCTGCATATAATCATTGACGATGATGCCGCGGTTAACCGGAATGCCGCTCTCGGCGCCGAGTGTTGTATTCGGACGGATGCCGACAGCCATGACGACTAAATCGGCTTCAATGCTTGTGCCATCTTTGAAGCGAAGGCCTTCGACACGGTCATCACCGACAATTTCTTCTGTTTGCTTTTCAAGTAAAAAGGTCATACCTTGTTTTTCTAACTCGTTTTGCAGCAGGCGTCCTGCCGTTGCATCAAGCTGGCGCTCCATCAGGAATGGGGCAAGGTGGATGACGGACACGTCCATGCCGAGATTCAGCAGTCCGCGAGCTGCTTCCAAACCAAGTAGTCCTCCGCCGATGACGGCAGCTTTTTTATATTGTTTTGACGCGGCGAGCATTGTGTCTGTATCTTTTATGTCCCGGAAAGCTGTGACGCCTTTTTTGTCTGCGCCCGGAATCGGAAGGATAAAAGGGACCGAGCCTGTCGCCAGGATCAATTCATCGTAAGGCTGGATTCTGTCTGCATCTGTGATGACTGTTTTGTTTTCCGTGTCCACTTTGATGACTGTTTCATTTGTATACAATTGAATGTTGTTTTCTTCGTACCAGTCCCAATCGTTTAACGTAATATCTTTAATATCTGTATCGCCTTGAAGCACTTTTGACAAAAGGATTCGGTTGTAATTGGGATGCGGTTCGGCACCGAAAATTGTGATCTGAAACTCGTCTTTAGCAACACTCAGTATCTCTTCAATGGCCCTTACCCCGGCCATTCCATTACCAACAAGAACTAGCTGTTTTTTTCCCATCAGATGATCCGCTCCTTATCAATGTTTTTTCCAGCGTAGCACAGCGAAAAGGAATATTTAAGATACATGTTATAAAATGTAACAAAATATACGAAAAGTTCTAAAAATTTTATGAAAAATTTAAATGGGTCTGATTCGGACGGTACATACCTTAAAACCGGGCATTTTACAGGCTGGATCTAAGGCTTCCCCGATTAAATCATTCACATTTTGAGCGTCTGCCCAATGGATGGGAACAAAAACAGTATCTTTTCTGATTTGTTCTGATAATTTGCTGCGGACGGTGATGCTTCCCCGCGGCGATTCTATTTTTACCAGCACACGGTCCTCGATATTGTAGGTTGCTGCTGTTTGCGGATGGATTTCGATAAACGATTCAAAATGTCTCGCGGTAAGGGCGGCGCTTTTTCTTGTTTGGACGCCTGTTAAGTAGTGAGACATGACTCTGCCTGTTGTTAAATAAAGCGGATAATCGGCTGTCGGCTTCTCTTTTGGAACAGGTGGCTCGTTTGGAATCACACTTAATGCCGCTTTTTGATCCGGATGAGCAAATGATTCTGTAAACAAGCGTCCAATTCCGGGATGATCAGGTTCCGGACACGGCCAATGAATGCCGCCTTCACGTCTGAGCCTGCCGTATGAGATGCCTGAATAATCGGCAATCCCGCCTCGGCTCGCTTCTCTCAATTCATTGAAAATATCCTCCGCTGACGTATAAGAAAAGTAGCGGCCCTTGCCGAGAGCGGATGCGAGATCACAAATGATCTGCCAATCATGCTTTGCTTCGCCGGGACATGGCCGGCTTGTTTCTCTTAATGTCACGCGTCCTTCTACATTTGTCATGGTGCCTTCATCTTCTAAGTAAGAGGAGGCGGGTAAAATCACATCTGCGTATTTCGCAGTCTCAGAAATAAACAAATCGATTGCAACAAAGAATGTCAGTTTACGTAAAGCCTTTTTCACAAGATTCGCATTTGGGCTGGAGACAGCGGGATTGGAGCACATGAGGAACAATCCTTTGATGTCGCCGTCATTGATTTTTTCCATCATTTCATAGGCTGAGACACCTTTTCGCGGCAGATCATCCTGATGGATTCCCCACACTTTCGCAACATGTGCCCGGTGTTGTTCGTTTTCAATAGATCGATAGCCCGGAAGCTGATCGGCTTTTTGGCCATGCTCTCTTGCACCTTGCCCGTTGCCTTGTCCGGTGATCGCCCCGTAACCTGAGTAAGGTTTGCCGATTTTTCCTGTGATCAGCACCATGTTTAAGAAGCCTTTCACAGCCGCTGTTCCATCGGTTTGCTGTTCAATCCCGCGGGCTGTAAACAGCATGCCGGACGTTTCCTTGGCAAACTTTACAGCCGCTTTTCTTATATCCACCAGGGGGACACTCGTCTGTTCGGCGATGTCATTCAGGTCCAACGAGTCAGTATGCTGCTTCAGCTCTTCGAATCCATTTGTTCGTGATTGAATGAAATCTTCGTTTATAAGCTGTTCGTCAATGATGATTTTGACGAGACCGTTGGCAAGGGCGGCGTCTGTGCCGGGTTTGATTTTCAGATGAAGATCGGCGATTTTCGTTGTCGCTGTTTCACGAGGATCAATGGCAATGAAGTAAGCTCCGTTTTCTTTCGCTTTTTCAAAATACGGCATAATCGTAGGCTGGCATTCCGCAATATTGGTGCCGGCCAGAATGATCACACGGGTGTGGGGAATGTCTGATAAGGGATTCGTTAAGCCTCTGTCCGCGCCGAATGTTTGGTTGGCTGCGGTTGCTGCGGCGGACATACAAAGCCTCCCGTTGTAGTCAATGTATTTTGTCTGTAAGCCCACCCGTGCGAATTTCCCTAACAAATACGCCTCTTCATTTGTAATCGAGGCGCTTCCGTATACCGCCATAGCGTCATGGCCGTGTTCTACTTGTATCATTGTCACTTGGTCTTTAATGTAATTCAGTGCTTCTTCCCAGGAAACAGGCATAAACTCGCCGTTTTTCTTCAGCAGCGGCCGGGTGATGCGGGAGGAGTTCAGGGCATGCTGGTGGGCGTTCATGCCCTTCATGCATAGCCGACCCTGTGTTGTAGGATTATCAATCCCGATCGCAGTGTACTTTTTGCGCGTGACGATGGTTTGTTCCACGAGCTGCATTTTGCACTGCATGCTGCAAAACGGGCATTGAGTGTCATATGTTTTTTCTGATTGGACGTCTTGCTGTTTATCACGGAAATATCTAAGCAGTCGTTCAGTCAAAATGCCTCATCCTTTCTTATATGCACCCGTCTCTACAGTCGGGTTTTGAATCAGTGACAGATCTGTTTGGAGGCTTTCCAGCAGCTGTGCCCTTAGGTCTTCTTCGAATAGCACTTCTCTGATATGAACGATCCCGAGACGGTCTATCCACTGATGAACACCTTCTAAGTAATGAGCCGTTTCCCGATAATACTGGATCAGTCCTTTGATCATGCCGGCAGTGCTGTCTTCGTTCTCAGTCACGCAAAACAAAGCTCCTGAACGGGCATGAGTTCCCCGGACGCCGCCGATGTGAATGTCCCAGCCAGCTTGTCTCCGAATTGCGCCGACATCTTGCAAGGCGGCATCGGTGCAGTCTGTTTCACATGATAAGCTGATAGAAATGGGAGCGGGTAAGGGAAGCATCTCAAGTTGTCTTTCGATTTGGGCTGCCAGCTGCTGAATTGATCGATTTTGCCCGCATGTACATGCTTTGATGGTTTGCAGCGTGTGTCGGTGTTCATTAGTGTAAACGGGCATTTTCAGGTCTTTTTTCATGTTCGGGAGATCCGCAGGCTTGATCCCGGAAAGCTTCAGCCTTTGGCCGTGAGTGATGGATACGTCGGGAATGCTGTATGCCTCAATGATGTTGGCGATGGTTCTTAGCTGCTCCGCGTTTGTCCGCCCGCCGTACATTTGCGGGATCAGGATGCATGTCTCTTCAGTGGCTGGCTCAGGCTGGACAAACCCAGGGTACAGCATTTCCAGATAGTATTGAATCGCAGGAACACAAGTACTGCATCCGTTTTTTGTTTTCCAGTCAAGCTGGTTCATCACTTCTGCCGGATTAGTGAATGGCCTGCGCTGAAGCTCAGCGATGATGTCGTCTTCTGTAAAATCAGTACAGCTGCAAAACGAAGGTGTGCCGGCGGGCTTCGTATATTCGCTGTTGGTCATGTGCCTCAAAAGGTCTTCAACGAGCGGTTTGCATCCTCCGCAGGACCCAGTGGCTTTGGTGCAGTGCTTGACTTCCTCAACAGTTGTTAAGCTATTCGTGTGCACCGCTTCTTCAATCGCGCCTTTCGTCACTGTGTTGCATTGGCAAATCGTTTCACTGGAAGGCATGGATTCAAATAAAGGGCCGCTTGTCTCCGGTTCGATGATCTGCTTTTTGACAATGGAGATGTCTCGTTGTTTAAGGAGGCTGTCGAGAAGCCGCTGCTTGTCACGGGTGTCTCCGAATAAAATAACGCCGGCCAGTTTTTCATCTACAAAAAGCGCTTTTTTATAAACGCCTGCTTGTTCGTCGTAGATTTTGATGCTCGTCGTGCGTTCATCCTCTTGGATCTTTCCTGCTGACCACACATCGATTCCAGCTATTTTTAACGCCGCTGATGGTGCTGAGCCTTGATATTCCTCACATGGAACGCCGCAAATATGACTGGCGAGCGCTTTTCCCTGCTCATAAAGCGGAGCCACCAATCCGTACACCGTTCCGTTATGCTCAGCGCATTCACCAACGGCGTAGATATTCGGTTCGCTTGTCTGCATGAAGTCATTCACGATGATCCCGCGGTTCACTTTGATTCCAGCGGATACAGCCAATTCAATATTCGGTTTGACGCCGGCCGCCATCACAATCAAGTCTGCTTTTAATGAAGAGCCATCTTTAAAATGGATTCGGTCTGCCTTCGTGGCGCCGGAAATGGAGACGGTGTCTTTCTCCAAAAGAAAGGTTAGGCCTTTTTGTTCCAGCTCTGTTTGCAGCAGCCGCGCCGCTGTTTGATCGAGCTGTTTTTGCATAATGCCGGCGGAGTGGTGAATGACGCTGACATCCATACCGAGATGCTGTAAACCGACTGCAGCTTCCAGTCCTAATAAGCCGGCTCCGATTACCGCAGCCTTTTGAAAGTGCTGGGCCATGTTCATCAGCGCTTGGCAGTCTTCTATTGTCCGAAATCCATAGACACCTTTTTTGTCTGCCCCGGGGATAGGGAGAATATGAGGGGAGGAGCCTGTTGCCACTATTAATTTGTCATACGACAGAGTGCGTTTCCGATCTGTGATGACCTGCTGCTGATCTGTATCAATCTGAATAACCGTTTCGCCTGTGTAAAGCGTGATCCCGTGCTTGTCGTACCAATCCTTGCTGTTCAGTGTAATATCATCGAGTGACGCTTCACCCTGCAATACAGAGGATAAGAGAATGCGATTGTAATTGGGATGCGGCTCGCTTCCGAAAATGACAATCTCAAACATGTGGTGATTCAGCTTTAATACTTCTTCAATACAGCGGATTCCGGCCATGCCGTTTCCCGCTAACACTAATCTTTGTTTCTTCATGTATCAGACCTCCTTTGGCGAAGCTCGTAAGTTTTCTCCTATTAAAAATTATGTCACAATGCATTGTTAACGCATTAAACGTGTCACAAAAACTTACACATGTCTTTTCCAGAAAATAATGGTCCTATATCCTTGATTCAGAAAATGTAAAATAATGAGGGTCTAGAAAGGGGAATCTTATGAAGCTGTCGGAACTGAAAACTAGCGGTCATCCACTCACTTTGCTCTGTTCCTTTTTATACTTTGATGTCAGTTTTATGATATGGGTTATGCTTGGGGCGCTGGGTGTTTATATTTCTCAGGATTTTGGCCTGTCTCCTTTTGAGAAAGGGCTTGTCGTAGCTGTGCCGATTTTATCTGGATCTGTGTTTCGTATCATTCTTGGTATTTTAACGGACAGAATCGGACCGAAAAAAACGGCAGTGATCGGGATGCTGGTGACGATGATTCCGCTGCTTTGGGGGACATTCGGCGGCCGTTCCCTGACTGAGCTGTATGCCATCGGGATTCTGCTTGGCGTGGCGGGGGCAAGCTTTGCTGTAGCGCTGCCTATGGCCAGCCGCTGGTATCCGCCTCATTTGCAGGGACTTGCGATGGGGATTGCCGGAGCGGGGAACAGCGGCACGTTGTTTGCAACCCTGTTTGGCCCTCGTCTGGCAGAGCAGTTCGGCTGGCACATTGTCATGGGAATTGCGCTAATTCCATTATTGATCGTCTTTATTCTTTTTGTATCCATGGCAAAGGATTCCCCTGCACAGCCGTCTCCCCAGCCGCTCAAAAGCTATCTGCATGTGTTTGGGCAAAAGGAAACATGGTTTTTCTGCCTGCTGTACAGCGTCACATTTGGCGGATTTGTCGGGCTCTCAAGCTTTTTATCTATTTTCTTTGTTGATCAATACCAGCTGTCAAAAATTCACGCAGGGGACTTCGTTACATTATGTGTGGCGGCGGGGAGCTTTTTCCGGCCTGTCGGGGGCTTGATTTCAGATCGTGTCGGCGGCACGAAAGTTCTTTCTGTATTGTTTGTCATCGTGGCACTGTGTATGGCCGGAGTCAGTAGCCTGCCATCTCTCTCAATGGTTATTGTTCTATTGTTTGTCGGAATGATGGGGCTCGGAATGGGAAACGGCGCAGTATTCCAGCTCGTGCCGCAGCGCTTCCGCAAAGAAATCGGCATGGTGACGGGAATCGTCGGTGCGGCCGGAGGAATCGGAGGGTTTTTCTTGCCGAACATCTTAGGATCTCTCAAACAGATGACAGGCACATATGCTATCGGTTTTATCACGTTTTCCTGTATCGCGCTGCTGGCGTTTGCACTTGTGCTTGCCGCAGGCTATTACTGGCGGAAAAGCTGGAGCGCGGAAAGCAGCCCGGCGGATGTTTAGGATTTTGACGGACACGCGTTTGTGCGTGTCTTTTTTATTTTCTCTTGATTTTCAACAGTGAACCGATCAAAATAAATAGTAATTATTACGATTTGTTAGTGAGAGGAGTTTTCTGAATGAATCAACATACGCTGCTCCCGAAAAAAACGGAGCGTCTTCAATACTTTGGATCGGTCAGTCCGATCAAAGGCGAGAAACCAGTGGAAAAAGAGAAAATGAAGGACCTGCAAAATATCAGGAAGGATTATTTTTTTGACATTCAGCATGTAGGTGTAGCTAATGTGTCCCATCCAGTCACAATCACTTCTGCCATGATGCCTGCCGAGCAAACAACGGCTGCGAACTTTACAATGACTTGTAATTTGCCGAGAAATCAGAAGGGGATTAACATGAGCCGGTTAACAGAGCTGCTGCAAGTCTATCATCAAAATGGCTGGATTCTCTCATTTTCCTCTCTTCAGCAATTTACGAAAGAGCTTGCAGAAAACATGGACACATCATCTGCCACAGTTGAAGTGAGGTTTCCGTGGTTTTTCGAACGGAAAAGCCCGAAGCTTGAGAAAGCGGGTTTGATGCATGCTGATATATTCATGTCTGTCACCTATCGCAAAGATCAGCCGTTTAAACAGCGTGCCGGCATCTCAGCAAAAGTAACGACTCTGTGCCCTTGCTCCAAGGAAATCAGCGAATACAGTGCCCATAATCAGAGGGGAACGGTCAGCATTTGGGCGGATATTCACCCGGCCGCATCGCTGCCAAGTGATGTTAAAGCTGATTTGCTTCACGCCGCAGAATCAAATGCTTCTGCGAGACTGCATCCGGTATTGAAGCGGCCTGATGAAAAAGCCGTGACAGAAACGGCCTATGAAAACCCGAGATTTGTTGAGGATCTCGCCCGGCTGATTGCTGCAGATTTGTTTGAGCTTGAATGGGTGTCAGCCTTTGAGATTGAATGCCGAAATGAAGAATCGATCCATCTTCACGATGCCTATGCGAAGCTGTGTTTTTCGAAGGAAGTGGATAAAATATGAAACTCTCATTATTCATTATTGCAGTTCTTATGCCAGTCATCCTGCTGTCAGCCTGCTCCGATCATGCAGAAGAACACGCAAGTATCAATACAAAGAAAACGGTCGAAAACATAACGGACGTTCGAAAAACAGCAAAAACAAGCATTGATTGGACAAAGCCTTCGGGCGGAGAATACCCGGATATTAAACAGAAGCATGTCTGGATTGATGTGAATGTGAAGGAGCAGAAGGCTTACATCAAGGAAGGAAGCAACACCATCTATACAATGATGATTTCTTCTGGTCTTGATCAAACAAAAGATGATGCTACGCCAAAGGGCACCTTTTATGTAGAGCCTGAACGGGGAGAATGGTTTTTCTCCGAAGGATACCAGGAAGGCGCAGAATACTGGGTATCATGGAAAAATCACGGTGAATTTTTATTTCATAGTGTGCCAATGACTAAGGATCAAAAAGTCATCAAAACGGAAGCAGAAAAACTAGGAACGAAAGCATCTCACGGATGTATCAGGCTGACCATTCCAGATGCGAAATGGGTATATGAAAATATCCCTGAACATACAAAAGTGGTGATCAGCTGAATTGAAAACCGTTGACAAAAAGGAAAAAAGACCATACAATTTAAATCGTAACAATTACGTTTTATGATAAATGGCTTATCATTGTCTGTGCATCTGTGAAAAGCGGAAAGGCATCGATTAAGGATCTTGCTGTCGGCAAAGGCAAGGATTTGCGATGGGGAAAAGGAATTAAACGCGGTTGGAGCCTTTACTGATTTAGAAATCGGGTGGCAGCGAGAAATAAGCGCGAATAGCTGCTCTACACCATTGTACATACGGCGAAGTATTCAATTTAAATCGTAATCATTCTATTTTAATGGAGGCACTATTATGAAAAAAATTCCGGTTACCGTACTGAGCGGTTATCTAGGTGCGGGAAAAACAACATTGCTGAACAGCATTCTGCAAAATCGCGAAGGCTTGAAAATAGCGGTTATCGTAAACGATATGAGCGAGGTGAACATTGACGCGGGCTTGGTCAAGCAGGAAGGGGGCCTTTCCAGAACAGATGAAAAGCTTGTGGAAATGTCAAACGGCTGCATTTGCTGCACGCTTCGCGAAGACTTATTAATTGAAGTTGAGAAGCTGGCAAAAGACGGACGGTTTGATTATATCGTCATCGAATCAACAGGAATCAGCGAACCGATCCCGGTGGCCCAGACTTTCTCTTATATCGATGAAGAGATGGGAATCGATCTTACAAAATTTTGTCAGCTGGATACGATGGTGACAGTGGTTGATGCCAACCGTTTTTGGCATGATTATCAGTCAGGTGAAAGCCTTCTGGACCGCAAAGAAGCATTGGGGGAAGAGGATGAAAGAGAAATCGCCGACCTCTTGATCGATCAAATTGAGTTTTGCGATGTACTGATCTTAAATAAATGTGATTTGGTCAGCGAGCAAGAGCTCGAACAGCTTGAAAAAGTTCTTCGTAAACTGCAGCCAAGAGCCAGGTTCATTCGTTCCGTCAAAGGAAATGTAAAACCGCAGGAGATTTTGCATACAGGGTTATTTAACTTCGAGGAAGCGAGCGGATCGGCCGGCTGGATTCAAGAACTGACGGCAGGCCATGCGGAACACACCCCGGAAACAGAAGAATACGGTATCTCTTCATTTGTATATAAGAGACGTTTGCCGTTTCATTCTACACGATTTTACCGTTGGTTGGATCAAATGCCAAAGAACGTGGTACGTGCCAAAGGAATCGTCTGGTGCGCATCTCATAACAACCTTGCTTTGCTGATGTCGCAAGCAGGTCCGTCGGTTACGATTGAGCCTGTATCTTATTGGGTGGCGGCGCTGCCGAAGCTTGAGCAGGAGCAAGTCAAACAGCAGGAGCCGGAAATCCTGGAGGAGTGGGACCCGGAGTTCGGCGACCGCCTAACGCAGCTAGTTTTTATCGGAACTGACCTGGATGAAGAAACGATCACGAAAGAGCTTGATCAATGCCTGTTGACTGAGTATGAATTTGATTCCGACTGGTCGCTGTTTGAGGACCCGTTTAAATGGAAGCTGAATCAATAGAAAAAAAGCCGTCCCCTGGGGAGCGGCTTTTTTTAATGAAACGTTTGTTTAAACATAATGAGCGTATTTTTTCTCAAGGATATTCTGAAAGACCGCGGCAATGGAGCAGATGGCCCAATAAATGAGAGCGGTCAGAATATACATGGTCATATAATCAAACTCTCTGCCCCCGATGATTTTCGCATGCTGGAGCAATTCCGGCACTGTAATCATCGCAGCGAGAGATGACGCCTTGATTAAGTCGAGCAACACATTGGCAAGCGGAGGCAGCGCAATACGTATCGATTGCGGCAAAATGATGCCCCTCATCGTCTGCCAATAGGAAAGACCCAGCGAGGATGCGGCTTCCCACTGTCCTTTTTCGACGGATGAAATGGCTGATCGGTTAATTTCCGCAATGTAGGCGGCGCTGTTAAGGCTAAAGCCGATTAAAGCAGCCGTGACCGCGGAAAATTGAATGCCGATATAAGGAAACCCGAAATAAAGGATAAACAAAATCACTAAAATCGGAACGCCCCGCATAAATGAGATATAGAGCTTCGCTGGCCATCTTAACAAAGCAAGCTTAGACATTCTGGCGAGTGATATGAACAGGCCGATCACAGTTCCCGCAAACATGCTTACAAAAGAGATGAGCAGTGTATACCCAATGCCTTTTATGACATAAGGGAACGATTCAATAGCCAGCTTCGTGTTGAAAATATATTCCCATTGAATGCTATTGATCATGGCGTCCGATTACAAATCAACGTCCTGAACGTCGGCATCAATTTTTTTTGATACATCTGCTTTATTGAAGAATTGTTTCGACAGTTTAGTCAAAGAGCCATCCTTGCTCATCTCTTTCAATGCTTCGTTCATCTTTTTCTGAAGTGCCGCATTGCTTTTTTTCATGACAAGGGCCTGTTTGTTCGGCATGTACTTGATGTCAGGATGAATTGTAATGTTGAGATCCGGGAATGCCGCGAGCGCAAGTGTCTGCAGGTAATAGTCGTTTAAAATGACGTCAGTGCGTCCGTTGGCAACATCTTTTAAATATTGCTCATTCGTCGCATTATCATAAATCACTTCTTTGGCGCCGTATTTTCTCGCGACATCCATGTAGACGGTCGTAGCCGCGCCAGCCGCTTTCTTCCCTTTTAAATCCTTAAGCGTTTTAATCCCTGATAAATCGTCTTTTCGGACAATTGCCGTACCGTATGAATATTTATATGGAGTAGAAAATGCGAACTTCTTCTCGCGGTCCTTCGTCACATCGATGTCATTTGCGGCTGCGTCAACCTGTCCGCTGTTCACCGCTGTCAGCATCCCGTCAATGCCCATCTCCTTGAACTCAACCTTCAATCCCAGGCGTTTTGCCGCTTCACGAACAACTTCAACCTCGTAGCCCGTCAGCTTATCGGAGCCAGAGTCGGTATCATGATAAGAAGTGGGATAAAGCGTACCTGATGTAGCGACTACGATTTTCCCTTTGTCCTTGATTTGCTCCCAGCCTGTATCCTTGGAATCGGCTTCATTTTTGCCGGAACAGGCTGCCAATATAAGAAAGAAAGCCATTGTGAAACTGAATATAACGGCTTTGGATTGCTTGAATGATTTCACCTATAGTTCCCCCAATCTGTTAATCAACTAAAAAGATAGCATTGAACATAAGGGGTTGCAATATGTTGATCACGTTTTCAAAAAGTTCGAATTGTGTATACAAAAGGCATAGTGGGTGTTTAATAGCGGCTATGAAGGGAATTGGTGATGAACAAAGGAGTTGTCCAAGGATGAATGCCCGACGTACCAAGGAAACGCATGTGAAAGTGAAGGATGCAGCAGACCCGTCACTCATCTATGCCAATACCGGAAGAAATGGTCAAGAGGCATGAATCCGATCTTCAGAATAAATTTAAGTCTTGCTGATGCCCCTAAGGCATATGATATATTCGATGAGAAAGAAAACGGAAACATTTAAACCATAATGGGGGAGTCAAATGAATATTTACAAACCAGCCGGATTTTGGATCAGACTTGGAGCTGCATTGTTAGACTACATTATAGTCTCCGTGCCGCTTTTGCTGATCTATTGGCTGATTACAGGAAAAGACCCAAACGACAGCATGTTCATCAGTTTGGTTGTTCTGCTGTATTCTATTTTGCTGCCAGTGTTTTGGCGCGGTTATCTTATCGGAAAAAGGATCTGCGGAATCAGAATCGTAAAAAAAGACGGATCACAGGTCAGCCTGTTAACAATGTTTTTACGGGTTATTGTAGCCGGCCTGGTTTACTGTATAACCTTCGGACTCGGCTTGATCGCCAGCCTGATTCTGATTGCCGTACGAGAAGACAAACGGACCCTGCATGATTTAATCGCGGGAACATATGTCACTTATGCGACACCAGGTGAAGAAGAACTTAATAATGACGAAGAGATTAGAAAGAGCGAATAATGGTTCGCTCTTTTTATTTTTATGCATAAAAAATACAAGGCAGAAAAACATATGAAAAATAGGATTGGAGGAATAAACTGGATGAAACGAATAACCATCAACATCATCACAATGTTCATTGCAGCGGCTGTCATTTCTCTGACCGGTACAGCTGAGGCCGCTGAAAAACAGCAGCAGCCTCCCGCAAATGTTACACTGACAGATCAGCAAAAGAAAGAGATTGAACAACTGGAAGCAGAGATTCTTAAAAAGCGCAAAGACGTGATCTCAAAGTATGTACAATACGGTATCCTGCCTAAAGAAAGAGGAGAACACATCAAAAATCACTTGGACAAACACTTTGAAATGATGAAACAAAACGGCTTTGTTCCAAAGCACCATCCTCATCCGCATAAATTTGAAAAAAGACATTAAGATTTTAAGCATCCAATGGGAATTGGGTGCTTTTGCGTTATTTACAGGTAGGCAATATTAGCTGAGCTGTTCCGCGACTAACATCGAGTTGATATGAAACGCGTTTCATAGCCTATGATAGGTTTATCAAATAATTCAGGAGTGATAAACACTATGATCCACCGGCATCCAGAATCTTTTCCGAAACATTTTTTGTGGGGCTCTGCTTCTGCAGCGTACCAGATTGAAGGCGCTTGGAATGAAGATGGCAAAGGCCCTTCTGTTTGGGATGTGTTTACGAAAATACCGGGCAAAACGTTTAAAGGAACCAATGGCGACATTGCGGTTGACCATTATCACCGATTTAAAGAAGATGTCGCTCTGATGGCTGAGATGGGGTTAAAAGCGTATCGATTTTCCGTCAGCTGGCCACGGATTTTTCCAAAAGGAAAAGGAGAGATCAATGAAGCAGGTCTAGCGTTTTACGATAGTCTGATTGATGAATTGCTTTGTCATAACATCGAGCCGGTTCTGACTTTATATCACTGGGATTTGCCTCAAGCGCTTATGGACGATTACGGCGGGTTTGAATCCAGAAACATCATAGAGGATTTTAATCACTACTGTATTACTCTTTATAAACGTTTTGGAGACAGGGTGAAATATTGGGTTACGTTAAACGAACAGAACTACAATTTTAATCACGGATTTATTACAGCCATGCATCCGCCTGGAGTGAAAGACAGAAAACGATTTTACGAAGCAAACCATATTGCGTTTCTGGCTAATGCAAAAGCCATCGAATCATTTAGAGAATATGTGCCTGAAGGCAAAATAGGTCCTAGCTTTGCTTATTCTCCGGCTTACCCTTTATCAAGCCATCCAGAGGATATACTGGCATTTGAAAACGCCGAAGAATTTACGAACAATTGGTGGCTTGACATGTATTGCTGGGGAACCTACCCGCAAATTCCATTCCGCTACTTGGAAAAACAGGGATGGGCGCCGACAATTGAAGCAGGAGATATGGACCTGCTCGCCAAAGGGAAGCCTGATTTTGTAGGTGTCAATTATTATCAGACGATCACCTATGAACGAAATCCGCTTGATGGTGTGTCAGAAGGGAAAATGAATACGACAGGCCAAAAGGGAACCAATCAGGAGACGGGGATACCCGGAGTGTTCAAAACGAAAAAAAATCCGCATCTGACAACGAGCAACTGGGATTGGACAATTGACCCAATTGGGCTGCGTATCGGTCTTCGCCGAATTACAAGCCGCTATCAGCTTCCAGTGTTTATAACAGAGAACGGTTTGGGTGAATTTGATAAAGTTGAGGACGGCACTGTACAGGATGATTATCGAATTGATTATTTGCGTTCGCATCTTGAGCAATGCAGACAAGCCATCAGTGACGGTGTCGATTTAATCGGCTATTGCAGCTGGTCGTTTACTGATCTGTTAAGCTGGCTGAACGGCTACCAAAAAAGATACGGATTTGTATATGTCAATCGTGATGAAGAAAGCACATCCGATTTAAAACGCTTGAAGAAAAAAAGCTTTTATTGGTATCAAGATGTCATCAAGACAAACGGAGAAAGTTTATAAAGAGTCCCTGAGAGTTATTCTCTCAGGGGTTTTTCATTACACAGAAACAGCATCAATAATATAAGTGTCGGCGTGCAAATCTGACATTTCAGCCGGCACAGTCCAGCATGTCAATTGATAGTCTCCTTTAGGCAGATCAAAGGACAGTCTTTTAGACATGATGCTTTCAATATGAATTCCGTTTTCTGTGACATGAAAAGGAACAGTCACTTTTTTTTCGTAGGAGCTTACTGTTTCTGAACTGTTCAGGCGCAAAAGAATAAAGGCCTTTGTATTTCGCTGTGCCTCAAAGGAAATGGCTCCGTCTGCCGCAGCATATCCTTTTTCAATCGCTTCGTCAGTCCAATCCATTACAGGAGGTGTAGAATCCTTTTGAAATACAGTAAATTGATGATATGAAATCGAAAGTTCTTGCGGCTTCCATGATTTGATCAATGTGCTGTTCCTCCTCTATGTACTGTTTACTGAATTGTGAATAAAACCTTTGTGCCGTCTGGGTAATCGGTAAGCTGATGCCCGACCCAAGAGCCTGCTCCGCGGTTGTCAGCGGGAGAAATGTATTCTACAGAAGCTCCCTCACCGCCTTCTTTGCACATGGCCATTGGCCATTCATCTCTGTCATACCCCTTTTTGGAAGGTACGTCCTTTAATGATTGCTCGCGGCGTTCCTCAGCTCCGTCTCTGTCAATAGTGCACACCTCTGAGTGTCCCTCATTTATCGCATCCTTAATATGCTTGGCAGTTTCGGGATACCGGTCAGATGGGAAGGCGATTGTTTCATCATATTCTTTCGTTTGAGACGTTTTTTGATCAGTTGAAAAAAAGTCTCCTTTTATCAGACCGACAGCTGCAGCTGCTATGATGACGATGACGAGAAGTATCGTTTTTATGATGTCCGTCGTGATGTTCACCTCCCGCTTTTAAAACTGACACAAGAGTAATCCAGAAAGCATTTGGTGTAAAGGTTTAAATTTTATGTTTTACGCTCAGTTTATTGCAGAAATCGTAATTTTAGCAGATCGAAATATTTGTTTTCAGCAAAATACGATTGCCAATTTACAATAATGATAGTAAGTCATCAGCCGTTTTCGGCTTGATTAATCATTTTAAATTGGCTTATGATACCGGTAAGCTCCTCAGCTAATTGAGAAAGTGTCTGCGGTAATCTCCTCCATTGCAGCAAATTGCTCCTCTGTTAATGCAGCCGCTTGCCGGGTATTTTTAGTAGATTCTTTAATGTCGGCCGTATTGGCTGCAAAGGAATCATTTATATGATGTGCACTGGCTGAAATGTTTGTTACAGATGCTGATAAATCACTAATCTCGGCGCTGATTTCACTTGTTGCAGCTGCAATTTCCTTAAATGCATCTCTGGTGCGCTGGATCATGGTGACTCCTTCTGCAGCTTCTGTTTTCACATACTCAACAGATCTTGCAGACCGGTTCATATCCTTTTGTATTTCTATGATCAGTTTTGAAATCTGCCCCGCAGACTGTTGAGACTCTTCCGCTAATTTCCGTACTTCATCAGCAACAACAGCAAAGCCTTTTCCTTGTTCACCGGCTCTGGCAGCTTCAATCGCTGCATTCAGCGCAAGCAGGTTTGTCTGATCGGCAATTTGGGTGATGACCGATAAAATTTGCTCAATTTGTTTAGAGCGGCCGTCTAACTGGTGTATGATTTCTCCGCTTTTCTGAATTGACTGGTGAATCGCATCCATTTGCGCCTGTACATTTGCAATTTCCTTTTGTCCAATGTCTGCTTTTGATTGAGCGAGCTGCCCTTTGTCAGCGATAGCGGCAGTATTTGCAGAAATATCCCGGATGTCTGCTGAAGCTTGTTTTAATGAGCTTTCACTATTTTCAATTCGGGTGATCTGATCTTGGGCTCCATTTGCAATCTGCTGTACAGCTTCTGTGATTTTTTCTGAAGCTTGATTTGTTTCCTCTGCTCCGGCTGAGAGCTGCTGAGAGGCTGACGCAAGCTGAAGGGCTGATTGTTGTACGGTTTGTATGGTATCGTTCAGCTTCATTCTCATCTTATTATAATAGACGCTTAGTTCTGATAGCTCGTCACCGGTTTTGTCTGACACCTCTATTGTCATATCTCCGTTTCCGGCACTTTCAAAGGCACTTTTTAAAGCGTTCAGCCGCTTGTTGATTTTTCTGGTGAAAACCAAGACAAGGATGACTGATACCATAATGACGATAACAAGAACGATAGCGAATTGAGTGAAAAGTGATTGTGTAAGTGATGCTAAAATACTTTGATTAGCTCCGGTATACAGCATGCCGATGATGTTCCCATTTTGATCTTTTAACGGCATGTATGCAGTCTGATAAGAAGAACCTGCTACATCTGCTTGTCCGTAAAAACGCTTTCCTTTCTTTAAAACAGCGGCAATAACTTCAGAAGAAGCCTGGGTGCCGACAGCTCTTTCGCCATTTTTCATGACATTGGTTGCAACACGAGTATCGCCTTGGAAAATGGTAATGGTATCACCTGTTTTTTCGCCAAGCAGATCAACAATATCTTCATTTCCATTGATTTGTGTTTGCCCTTTATAGAGCTTATTGTTTTTCACCTGCCAGTCGCCTGACATGACATCATCAATATAAGTGCTGCTTAAAGCGAGATCACCTTTCGCTTTTTCAGTTGCCATTTGTTTCATGCTTTCTGTAATTTCCTTAAGCATCACAGTGCCAACTGATGCCGAAAACAAAAGAATCACCACGAAAACGAGGCAAAGAATTTTAGTTCCTAGCTTCATCTTAAATCGTTTTATCAACATAATTCCTCCTTTTATGATTTATAGGTCATATTACTTATCGGGTTTTTGGGTTTAAAGTTTTATTTTTAAAAAAATAAAACCGGCCTGATCTTCAGGCCGGTTGTGTGATGCTATTCAAGGTTTGCGTGGTGAGTGAACATAGTTTCAGAATCGAGTCCTTTTTTCTCCATGAGTTTTAAAATCACTGCATCATAGAATAGCAGCAAAGTTTGTTCAAATAATGATCCCATTGGCTGAATGGTTTTATAGCTTCCGTTTGACGGGTCTTTAGGAGAACCAGGCATTCTGATGATGAGGTCCGCTTGTTTTCCGACGCTTGATTCCGGATTGATGGTTAAAGCGGCAACAATTCCGTGTAAGCTTTTTGCTTTTGCTGCGGTATGAATCAAGCTCTTTGTCTCGCCTGATCCTGAGCCGATAATAACTAGATCTCCTTCGGCGAGCGGCGGAGTGAGAATCTCACCTACTATATGGGCGTTGAAGCCCATGTGCATCAGTCTCATCGCGAAGGATTTTGCCATCAGGCCAGACCGACCCGCACCCGCGGTGAAAATTTGGTGGGATGACAGAATGTGATCGGCAAGCTGGTCAGCCTCTTCATTAGAAATATAAGCTGCTGAATTGTGTAACTCATTGAGAATTTCCGCTACGTATTCAGTCGTTTTCATAGAAGTTATCCTTGGACAATCAGCTGCTTCATTTTTGAAGCTGTTTCCGCCTTATCAGCTGCGCTTGTAATTCCGCCCCCAACAATGACAAGGTCAGGGTTTTGCTTGATCACTTCTGGCAGTGTATCAAGTTTGATGCCACCCGCGATTGCGGTTTTTGCGTTTTTTACGGTATTTTTGATTGTCGTTAATTCTTCGAAAGAGTTTTTGCCCTCTGCTTGAAGATCATAGCCAGTGTGGACGCAGATGTAGTCAACACCGAGTGCGTCAATTTCTTTCGCACGGGATTCGATATCCTTCACGTTAATCATGTCCACTAAGATTTTCTTCTTTTGTTTTTTGGCTTCTTCTACTGCGCCTTTAATCGTTGCATCGTCTGTAGCCCCTAAAACGGTGATGATGTCAGCGCCTGCTTCCGACGCTTTCATAATTTCGTAGCCTCCGGCATCCATGATTTTCAGGTCTGCAAGAACCTTCAATTGAGGAAATGCTTCTTTTATTTCTTTAACGGCTCTTAGGCCTTCATTGATGACGACCGGTGTTCCGATTTCAACTACGTCGATGTATTGTTCTACCTCTTTGACGAGCTCAATGGCTTCCGGGATGTTGACGAGGTCTAATGCAAGCTGTAATTCCATTGTTGATCCACTCCCTTTTTCGAATTATTTTTCATTCTATAGGTTCCTTCTTTTGATGAGAAGTAGGCACTTTGAAGTCAACAAGTTACTTGGAGGATACTGTGAGGAGAGACAATCAGATTTCTTTCGCTTGATTTTATGAGTGAGTATAATGAAAAAAGAGTCTGCAAAAAAGTAAGTGATGATACGTATCTAACATACAAAAAGGTTACTAAGGGGGGGATTCTATTGAGCCGGATGGACGACAAAAGGTTTAATTGTGAGAAGGAATTAACGCTTGCAGTGATTGGCGGTAAATGGAAAATGCTCATTTTATGGCATTTAGGAAAAGAAGGCACAAAACGGTTCAATGAATTAAAAACATTGATTCCTGATATTACGCAGAAGATCCTCGTGAATCAGCTGAGAGAGCTTGAGCAGGATATGATTGTTCACAGGGAAGTGTATCCAGTTGTCCCGCCGAAGGTTGAATATTCTCTGACCCCGCACGGAGAAAGCCTCATGCCTATTCTTGAAGCCATGTATGAGTGGGGGAAAGGTTATATGGAATTGATTGATATCGACAAAAATGTCATGAAAGAATCGTTGTAAGACGCTCTTCGCAAGGGTGTCTTTTTTTTGCCTTTTTTTCGGTTTTTGCGCGGTACACATAGTCATGTAAAGATTGTAAATTGCATTCAGCAATAAAAAAAGATTGAACGCAGCAGTTTGGTTTAAAAATTTTTATTTTTCTGTAAATAATGTTTAGTGGAAATGATTGCGGCATCCCGCAAAAATATCCCTGTAAATAAACTGGAATCTTTCGGCATCCCGCATGAAACTTTTCACCCATTTTTCGGTGATAAAAACATTTTTTTCATTTAAAGTAAACGGTAGAAAGATAAAAAATATTGAAAACAATGAATAAATAGCCAAAATTGGTTTCTTATTAGGGTGGGGTCTTGCGGTCTTTATCCGCTTATGTTAAACGCCGCAATGCTGACTGACGGCAGCCTGCTTTAATAGCGGCCATCTGTTTTTTGATTGGAAGCACTGCTTTTTAAGTGTAGTACTTTGGGCTATTTCGGCTGTTAGTTCATAAGAATTAAAAGCTGATATGGATAAGAAAGAGAAAATGCGTTGCACATGTTCACTGCTTATAAAGATTAGGGGAGGTATGACAATATGGAAATAACTTTTTATCCTTTAACGGATGCACAAAAACGAATTTGGTACACAGAAAAATTTTATCCTCACACGAGCATTTCAAATCTTGCGGGGATTGGTAAGCTGGTTTCAGCTGATGCGATTGATTATGTGCTTGTTGAGCAGGCGATTCAAGAGTTTATTCGCAGAAATGACGCCATGCGCCTTCGGTTGCGGCTAGATGAAAACGGGGAGCCTGTACAATATATTAGCGAGTATCGGCCTGTTGATATAAAACATACTGACACTACTGAAGATCCGAATGCGATAGAGTTTATTTCACAATGGAGCCGGGAGGAAACGAAAAAACCTTTGCCGTTGTACGATTGTGATTTATTCCGTTTTTCCTTGTTCACCATAAAGGAAAATGAAGTATGGTTTTACGCAAATGTTCATCACGTGATTTCTGATGGTATCTCCATGAATATTCTCGGGAATGCGATCATGCACATTTATTTAGAATTAGCCAGCGGCTCAGAGGCAAAAGAAGGAATCTCGCATTCATTTATCGATCATGTTTTATCTGAACAGGACTATGCTCAATCGAAGCGGTTTGAAAAGGACAAGGCGTTTTGGAACAAACAATTTGAATCGGTGCCTGAACTTGTTTCCTTGAAACGGAATGCATCCGCAGGGGGAAGTTTAGATGCTGAGAGGTTCTCTAAAGATGTGCCTGAAGCGCTACATCAGCAGATTCTGTCGTTTTGTGAGGCGAATAAAGTCAGTGTTCTTTCGGTATTTCAATCGTTGCTCGCCGCCTACTTGTACAGGGTCAGCGGCCAGAATGATGTTGTGACGGGAACCTTTATGGGCAACCGGACAAATGCGAAAGAGAAGCAGATGCTTGGCATGTTTGTTTCTACGGTTCCGCTTCGGACAAACATTGACGGCGGGCAGGCGTTTTTAGAATTTGTCAAAGACCGGATGAAGGATCTCATGAAGACACTCCGCCACCAAAAGTACCCGTATAATCTCCTGATCAACGATTTGCGTGAAACAAAGAGCTCTCTGACCAAGCTGTTTACTGTTTCTCTTGAATATCAAGTGATGCAGTGGCAGAAAGAAGAGGATCTTGCCTTTTTGACTGAGCCGATTTTCAGCGGCAGCGGATTAAATGATGTCTCAATTCATGTAAAGGATCGATGGGATACTGGGAAACTCACCATAGATTTTGATTACCGCACTGATTTATTTTCTCGTGAAGAAATCAACATGATTTGTGAGCGCATGATTACCATGCTGGAGAACGCGTTAACGCATCCAGAGCATACCATTGATGAATTAACGATGATTTCTGATGCGGAGAAAGAGAAGCTGCTTGCGAGGGCCGGCGGTAAATCTGTGAGCTACCGTAAGGACATGACGATCCCGGAACTGTTCCAAGAAAAGGCTGAGCAGCTTTCAGATCATCCAGCGGTTGTATTCGAAGATCGTACATTGTCCTATCGAACGTTACATGAACAATCCGCACGCATCGCCAATGTGCTGAAACAGAAAGGGGTTGGCCCGGACAGTCCTGTCGCGGTTTTGATTGAACGTTCTGAACGGATGATTACAGCTATCATGGGAATTTTAAAAGCCGGCGGAGCCTATGTGCCGATTGATCCGGGTTTTCCTGCAGAGCGGATTCAATATATTTTGGAGGACTGCGGGGCGGACTTCATCCTGACTGAATCGAAGGTTGCAGCGCCTGAAGCCGATGCTGAGCTGATTGACTTAGATCAGGCAATTGCGGAAGGTGCAGACGATATGACGGAGGCTGATGTAAACGCGCGGAATCTTGCCTACATTATTTACACATCGGGAACAACCGGACGTCCGAAAGGCGTTATGATCGAGCATCGCCAGGTTCATCATTTGGTTGAATCTCTGCAGCAGACGATTTACCAAAGCGGCAGCCAAACCCTGCGGATGGCATTGCTTGCGCCGTTCCACTTTGATGCGTCAGTGAAGCAGATCTTCGCGTCGCTTCTTTTGGGACAAACCCTTTATATCGTACCGAAGAAAACAGTGACGAACGGGACCGCCCTTACTGCATATTATCGGAGAAACAGCATTGAGGCGACGGATGGAACACCGGCTCATTTGCAAATGCTGGCAGCAGCGGGCGATTTTGAAGGCCTAAAACTGAAGCACATGCTGATCGGAGGAGAAGGCCTGTCATCTGTTGTTGCGGACAAGCTGCTGAAGCTGTTTAAAGAAGCCGGCACAGCGCCGCGTTTGACTAATGTGTACGGGCCGACTGAAACGTGCGTTGACGCGTCTGTTCATCCGGTTATCCCTGAGAATGCAGTTCAATCAGCGTATGTGCCGATCGGGAAAGCGCTGGGGAATAACCGCTTATATATTTTGGATCAAAAAGGCCGGCTGCAGCCTGAAGGCGTGGCGGGTGAGCTTTATATTGCGGGAGACGGTGTGGGCCGAGGCTATTTGCATTTGCCTGAATTAACGGAAGAGAAGTTTTTACAAGATCCATTCGTGCCGGGCGATCGCATGTACCGGACCGGGGACGTGGTGCGCTGGCTTCCAGATGGAACAATCGAATATTTAGGCAGAGAGGATGACCAGGTCAAAGTCCGCGGATACCGGATTGAGCTTGGGGAAATTGAAGCCGTGATTCAGCAGGCGCCAGACGTTGCAAAAGCCGTTGTTTTGGCACGCCCTGACGAACAGGGAAATCTTGAGGTTTGCGCATATGTTGTGCAGAAGCCTGGAAGCGAATTTGCGCCAGCCGGCTTGAGGGAGCATGCGGCCAGACAGCTTCCTGACTATATGGTGCCGGCTTACTTTACAGAAGTGACAGAAATTCCGCTTACGCCAAGCGGCAAAGTCGACCGCCGCAAGCTGTTTGCACTAGAGGTGAAGGCTGTCAGCGGCACTGCCTATACAGCGCCGCGAAATGAGACTGAAAAAGCAATCGCAGCCATTTGGCAGGACGTGCTGAACGTTGAGAAGGCGGGGATTTTTGACAATTTCTTTGAAACGGGCGGGCATTCATTGAAGGCCATGACCCTTTTAACAAAGATTCATAAGGAAACAGGCATCGAGATTCCGCTTCAATTTTTGTTTGAGCATCCGACGATTGCGGCTCTTGCAGAGGAAGCTGATCACAGAGAAAGCAAAGCTTTTGCGGTGATTGAACCTGCTGAAAAACAGGAGCATTACCCGCTTTCCCTGGCACAGCAGCGAACATATATCGTCAGCCAGTTCGAGGATGCGGGAGTCGGCTACAACATGCCGGCAGCAGCAATTCTGGAAGGGCCTTTAGATATTCAAAAACTGGAGCGCGCATTTCAGGGGTTAATCCGACGCCACGAGTCATTGAGAACATCATTTGTTCTTGAAAACAGCACGCCGAGACAGAACATTCACGATAGCGTTGATTTCAACATCGAAATGATTGAAAGAGGCGGCCGCTCAGATGAGGCAATTATGGCTTCATTCGTTCGGACATTTGATTTGGCGAAAGCTCCGCTGTTCAGAATCGGTTTGCTGGGGCTTGAAGAGAACCGTCATATGCTGCTGTTTGACATGCACCATTTGATTTCTGACGGTGTATCCATTGGCATTATGCTGGAGGAGTTAGCACGCATTTATAAAGGCGAACAGCTTCCTGAGCTTCGTCTCCAGTATAAGGACTACGCTGTATGGCAAAGCAGACAGGCTGCTGAAGGGTACAAGAAGGACCAGGCTTATTGGAAGGAAGTCTTTGCAGGCGAGCTCCCGGTGCTTCAGCTTCTGTCCGATTACCCAAGACCGCCTGTTCAAAGCTTTGAAGGGGATCGGGTGTCAATCAAGCTGGATGCGGGGGTAAAGGATCGCCTCAATCGTTTGGCTGAACAAAACGGCGCCACTTTATATATGGTGATGCTGTCCGCTTACTATACGCTTTTGTCAAAGTATACGGGGCAGGATGACATCATTGTCGGGACACCGTCAGCGGGCAGAAATCACTCCGATACAGAGGGCATTATCGGGATGTTTGTCAATACGCTTGCGATTCGCAGTGAGGTGAAGCAAGATGAGACGTTTACCCAATTGATCTCGCGTGTCCGCAAACGGGTGCTGAATGCCTTTTCTCATCAGGACTATCCGTTTGAGTGGCTTGTTGAAGATTTGAACATCCCGCGTGATGTTAGCAGGCATCCGCTGTTTGACACGATGTTCAGCCTTCAAAACGCGACAGAGGGCATTCCGGCTGTCGGCGATCTGTCCTTGTCTGTTCATGAGACCAATTTCAAGATTGCCAAATTTGATTTGACCGTGCAGGCGAGAGAAACCGATGAAGGCATTGAGCTTGATTTGGATTACAGCACAAAGCTGTTTAAACAAAGCACGGCAAACAGGCTGCTTACGCATTTTGCGCGTTTGCTTGAAGATGCTGCGGCTGATCCAGAGAAGCCGATTTCTGAGTATAAGCTTCTTTCTGAAGAGGAGGCCGCTTCGCAAATTCAGCAGTTTAACCCGGGCAGAACACCTTATCCGAAAGATAAAACAATTGTTCAGCTGTTTGAGGAGCAAGCGGCGAATACGCCAGACCACACTGCGCTTCAATATGAAGGCGAATCACTCACTTATCGTGAACTGAATGAACGGGCCAATCGTTTAGCCCGCGGCATTCTTTCTCTTGGAGCTGGCGAAGGCAGAACTGCGGCTGTCTTATGCGAGCGGTCAATTGATATGATTGTGTCGATCTTGGCAGTATTAAAATCAGGTTCGGCTTATGTTCCGATCGATCCGGAACATCCGATTCAGCGGATGCAGCATTTCTTCCGTGACAGCGGAGCAAAGGTGCTTCTCACTCAGAGGAAATTAAAGGCTTTGGCGGAAGAAGCGGAATTTAAGGGCGTTATCGTGCTAGCCGATGAGGAAGAAAGCTATCATGCCGATGCGCGAAATCTCGCACTGCCTCTTGATTCTGCAGCAATGGCCAACCTGACGTATACTTCTGGAACGACTGGAACACCTAAGGGGAATATCGTGACTCATGCCAATATTCTCCGCACGGTGAAGGAAACGAATTATCTCAGCATTACAGAACAGGATACGATTCTCGGTCTTTCCAATTACGTGTTTGACGCGTTTATGTTCGATATGTTCGGCTCTTTGTTAAACGGAGCCAAGCTGGTGCTGATACCGAAGGAAACCGTTTTGGACATGGCTCGCCTGTCCCGCGTCATTGAACGGGAGAACATCAGCATTCTCATGATTACAACCGCTTTGTTCCACTTGCTTGTGGACTTGAATCCGGCATGCTTGTCAACGCTTCGCAAGATTATGTTTGGCGGGGAACGGGCTTCGGTTGAGCATGTCAGAAAAGCTTTGCAAACGGTTGGAAAGGGCAAGCTTCTTCACATGTATGGGCCGTCTGAAAGCACGGTTTTCGCGACGTATCATCCGGTTGATGAATTGGAGGAGCACACTCTGTCTGTTCCGATTGGAAAACCGGTTAGCAATACGGAAGTATACATTCTTGACCGTACGGGACACGTGCAGCCTGCCGGGATTGCCGGAGAGCTTTGCGTCAGCGGCGAAGGTCTCGTGAAAGGCTATTACAACCGTCCAGAACTGACTGAGGAGAAATTTGTTCCCCATCCGTTTACATCCGGCGAACGCATGTATAAAACGGGAGACCTTGCGAGATGGCTGCCGAATGGCGACATCGAATTTATCGGGCGAATCGACCATCAGGTGAAGATTCGCGGACAGCGCATCGAGCTTGGAGAAATCGAACATCAGCTGCAAACCCATGATCGTGTTCAGGAAAGTGTTGTGCTTGCCGTTGATCAAGGAGCGGGAGATAAACTGTTGTGTGCTTACTATGTCGGAGAGGGAGACATCTCATCACAAGAGATGAGAGAGCATGCTGCGAAGGACTTGCCGGCATATATGGTTCCTGCGGTGTTTATCCAAATGGACGAGCTGCCGCTGACAGGGAACGGAAAAATTGACCGGAGAGCGCTGCCGATTCCTGATGCCAACGTTTCAAGAGGTGTTTCATATGTTGCGCCACGCAATGGAACGGAACAAAAAGTCGCGGACATTTGGGCACAGGTACTTCAGGCAGAACAAGTCGGCGCTTATGACCACTTCTTTGACATTGGCGGACATTCATTAGCAGGCATGAAGATGCTTGCCTTGGTTCATCAGGAACTGGGCGTTGAGCTGTCACTCAAGGATCTCTTCCAGTCACCGACGGTTGAGGGCTTGGCACAGGTGATTGCCTCCGCTGAAAAAGGGACAGCCGCAAGTATCAGCCCGGCAGAGAAACAAGATACGTATCCTGTTTCTTCACCGCAAAAACGGATGTACGTGCTTCAGCAGCTTGAGGATGCGCAAACGAGCTATAACATGCCGGCGGTTCTGCGCCTGACAGGTGAGCTTGATGTTGAAAGGCTTAACAGCGTCATGCAGCAGTTAATGCAGCGTCATGAAGCCTTGAGAACCACGTTTGAAATAAAAGATGGAGAAACGGTGCAGCGGATCTGGGAAAAGGCTGAGTGTGAGATAGCCTATTTCGAAGCCCCGGAAGAAGAGATAGAGCGGATCGTTTCTGAGTTTATTAAGCCTTTCAAAATCGACCAACTTCCACTGTTCAGAATAGGGCTTATCAAGCATTCAGACACTGAGCATGTGCTGCTGTTCGATATGCATCATATTATTTCTGATGGTGCATCTGTCGGTGTGCTGATTGAGGAGCTTTCAAAGCTGTACGACGGAGAAACCCTTGAGCCGCTCCGTATTCAATATAAGGATTATGCCGTGTGGCAGCAGCAGTTCATTCAGTCTGAGCTTTACAAGAAGCAAGAAGAGCATTGGCTGAAGGAGCTGGACGGAGAGCTGCCGGTGCTGACGCTTCCGACCGATTACAGTCGGCCTGCCGTTCAAACATTTGAGGGAGACCGCATTGCATTTTCATTAGAAGCAGGCAAAGCTGATGCTCTGCGCAGGCTTGCAAAAGAAACGGATTCCACGCTTTACATGGTGCTTCTGGCTTCATACAGTGCATTTTTATCAAAACTTAGCGGGCAAGACGATATCATCGTCGGTTCACCTGTGGCCGGACGATCTCAAGCGGACGTCAGCCGCGTCATCGGAATGTTCGTCAATACATTAGCGTTGCGCACGTATCCGAAGGGTGAAAAGACGTTTGCTGACTATCTTAACGAAGTGAAAGAAACGGCACTCAGCGCTTTTGATGCGCAGGATTACCCACTTGAGGATTTGATCGGAAATGTTCAGGTTCAGCGTGACACAAGCAGAAATCCGTTATTCGATGCAGTTTTTTCAATGCAAAATGCGAATATAAAGGATTTAACAATGAAAGGGATTCAGCTTGAGCCGCATCCGTTTGAACGGAAAACAGCCAAGTTTGACCTCACGCTGACGGCTGACGAAACCGACGGAGGGCTTACATTCGTACTCGAATACAATACAGCTCTGTTTAAGCAGGAAACGATTGAACGATGGAAGCAATATTGGATGGAGCTTTTAGATGCAGTTACTGGGAACCCGAACCAGCCGCTTTCCAGCCTGTCACTGGTCACTGAGACAGAAAAGCAAGCGCTTCTTGAGGCATGGAAGGGCAAAGCGCTGTCTGTGCCGACAGACAAAACGGTTCATCAGCTATTCGAAGAGACTGTCCAGTGCCACAAAGACCGCCCGGCTGTCACATACAACGGCCAGTCTTGGACGTACGGCGAGCTGAATGCGAAGGCAAACCGTCTCGCGCGGATTCTGATGGACTGCGGCATCAGCCCGGATGACCGCGTCGGCATTCTCACGAAGCCGTCGCTTGAAATGTCCGCCGCGGTGCTCGGCGTCTTGAAAGCCGGAGCGGCGTTTGTGCCGATTGATCCTGACTACCCGGATCAGCGGATTGAGTATATTTTACAGGACAGCGGCGCGAAGCTCCTCTTGAAACAGGAAGGCATTTCAGTGCCGGACAGCTATACGGGAGATGTCATTCTTCTCGACGGAAGCCGCACGATTCTAAGCCTGCCGCTTGATGAAAACGACGAGGGAAATCCAGAGACGGCTGTAACCGCGGAGAACTTGGCGTACATGATTTACACGTCTGGAACGACCGGACAGCCGAAGGGTGTCATGGTCGAGCACCATGCGCTTGTGAACCTGTGCTTCTGGCACCACGACGCGTTCAGCATGACAGTAGAGGACCGCAGTGCGAAGTACGCGGGCTTTGGGTTCGACGCTTCCATTTGGGAGATGTTCCCGACCTGGACGATCGGTGCTGAACTTCACGTCATTGATGAAGCGATCCGCCTCGATATCGTCCGCCTGAACGATTACTTCGAAACGAACGGCGTAACGATCACGTTCCTGCCGACACAGCTTGCGGAACAGTTCATGGAGCTTGAGAACACATCACTTCGCGTATTGCTCACTGGAGGAGACAAGCTGAAGCGGGCAGTGAAAAAGCCGTACACACTCGTCAACAACTACGGGCCGACAGAAAATACGGTCGTTGCCACGAGTACAGAAATCCATCCGGAGGAAGGCTCGCTTTCCATCGGAAGGGCCATTGCCAATACGAGAGTATACATTCTCGGCGAGGGCAATCAGGTGCAGCCGGAAGGCGTAGCCGGAGAGCTTTGCGTGGCGGGGCGCGGACTGGCACGAGGCTATCTGAATCGAGAAGACGAAACCGCGAAGCGGTTTGTCGCTGATCCGTTTGTGCCGGGTGAGCGCATGTACCGCACCGGCGATTTGGTGAAATGGACGGGCGGCGGCATCGAATACATCGGCCGGATCGACCAGCAGGTCAAGGTCCGCGGCTACCGGATCGAGCTTTCAGAAATTGAAGTCCAGCTCGCCCAGCTTTCTGAGGTGCAGGATGCGGCGGTGACAGCTGTCAAGGATAAAGGCGGCAATACAGCGATCGCGGCGTATGTCACCCCGGAAACAGCTGATATAGAAGCACTAAAATCAACACTAAAGGAAACCCTGCCGGATTACATGATCCCGGTGTTCTGGGTGACGCTGAACGAGCTTCCGGTTACGGCAAACGGCAAAGTCGACCGCAAAGCCTTGCCTGAGCCGGACATCGAAGCGGGAAGCGGAGAATACAAAGCGCCGACGACCGACATGGAAGAGCTGCTTGCCGGCATCTGGCAGGACGTGCTTGGAATGTCTGAAGTCGGTGTCACCGACAATTTCTTCTCGCTTGGCGGAGATTCCATCAAAGGAATTCAAATGGCGAGCCGCTTGAATCAGCACGGCTGGAAGCTGGAAATGAAAGATCTCTTCCAGCATCCGACGATCGAAGAGCTTACCCAATATGTAGAGCGTGCCGAAGGCAAACAGGCAGACCAAGGCCCGGTGGAGGGCGAAGTCATCCTGACGCCGATCCAGCGCTGGTTCTTTGAAAAGAACTTCACGAACAAGCACCACTGGAACCAATCGGTGATGCTTTACGCCAAGAAGGGCTTTGATCCTGAACGAGTGGAGAAAACATTGCAGGCGCTGATCGAGCATCATGACGCGCTCCGTATGGTCTATCGTGAGGGACAGGAAGACGTCATTCAATACAACAGAGGTCTTGAAGCTGCTTCCGCTCAATTGGAGGTCATCCAGATTGAGGGCCAAGCTGCAGATTACGAAGACCGTATAGAGAGAGAAGCGGAGCGTTTGCAAAGCAGCATCGACTTGCAGGAAGGCGGCTTGTTAAAAGCAGGATTGTTCCAAGCGGAAGACGGAGACCACTTGCTTCTTGCCATTCACCACTTAGTGGTTGACGGCGTGTCGTGGCGGATTTTACTGGAGGATTTCGCCGCAGTATATACACAGCTTGAGCAAGGCAATGAACCGGTTCTCCCGCAGAAAACACATTCATTTGCAGAGTATGCAGAGAGATTGCAAGACTTCGCGAACTCCAAAGCCTTTTTGAAAGAAAAAGAGTATTGGAGACAGCTTGAAGAACAAGCTGTCGCGGCAAAGCTTCCGAAAGACCGCGAATCTGGTGATCAGCGAATGAAACATACAAAGACAATTGAATTCTCGCTGACTGCTGAAGAGACAGAACAGCTCACCACAAAGGTGCATGAGGCATATCACACAGAAATGAATGATATTTTGCTGACGGCATTCGGATTGGCAATGAAGGAGTGGACGGGTCAGGATCGAGTAAATGTTCATTTAGAGGGGCACGGACGTGAAGAAATCATAGAAGACCTGACCATTTCCCGCACAGTCGGCTGGTTTACAAGTATGTACCCAATGGTGCTCGATATGAAGCATGCGGATGATCTGGGCTACCAGCTGAAGCAAATGAAAGAAGATATCAGACATGTGCCGAATAAGGGAGTCGGATACGGCATTCTGCGCTATCTGACGGCCCCGGAACATAAAGAAGATGTGGCGTTCTCGATTCAGCCGGATGTCAGCTTCAACTATTTAGGTCAGTTTGACGAAATGTCGGATGCAGGTTTGTTTACGAGATCAGAGCTGCCATCAGGACAGTCATTAAGCCCTGAAACAGAAAAACCGAATGCGCTGGATGTTGTCGGATATATCGAAAACGGAAAACTGACGATGTCACTGGCCTATCATTCTCTTGAATTTCATGAAAAAACAGTACAAACATTCAGTGACAGCTTTAAAGCGCATCTTCTCAGAATCATTGAACATTGCCTATCTCAAGACGGTACGGAACTGACCCCGAGTGATCTTGGTGACGACGATTTGACGCTGGATGAGCTGGATAAATTAATGGAAATTTTCTAATAGAGGTGGCATATGAGCAAAAAATCGATTCAAAAGGTGTACGCACTGACACCAATGCAGGAGGGAATGCTGTATCATGCGATGCTTGATCCGCATTCTTCCTCGTACTTCACACAATTAGAGCTTGGGATTCACGGCGCTTTTGATCTTGAAATCTTTGAGAAAAGCGTCAATGAACTGATTCGGTCATACGATATTCTCCGTACGGTATTTGTGCATCAGCAGCTGCAAAAACCGCGTCAGGTCGTGTTAGCGGAACGCAAAACAAAGGTGCATTATGAGGATATCAGTCATGCAGACGAGAACCGCCAGAAAGAGCACATTGAGCGTTACAAACAAGACGTTCAGCGCCAAGGCTTTAACCTGGCAAAAGACATATTGTTCAAGGTAGCGGTTTTCCGCCTTGATGCAGATCAGCTGTATCTTGTCTGGAGCAATCATCATATTATGATGGACGGCTGGAGCATGGGCGTCCTCATGAAAAGCCTGTTCCAAAACTATGAAGCGCTCAGAGCAGGAAGGACACCTGCAAACGGTCAAGGCAAGCCTTACTCCGACTACATCAAATGGCTTGGAAAACAGGACAATGAAGAAGCGGAGAGCTACTGGAGCGAGCGCTTGGCGGGTTTTGAACAGCCAAGCGTGCTCCCGGGCCGCCTGCCTGTAAAAAAAGACGAATACGTCAATAAAGAATATTCCTTTACATGGGACGAAACACTGGTTGCCCGCATTCAGAAAACCGCAAACCTTCATCAAGTGACAGGGCCTAACCTATTTCAGGCCGTTTGGGGCATTGTTCTCAGCAAATACAACTTTACGGATGATGTGATCTTCGGAACGGTCGTCTCGGGACGACCGTCTGAAATCAACGGAATCGAAACGATGGCGGGGCTGTTTATCAACACCATTCCAGTGCGGGTGAAAGTTGAACGAGATGCTGCATTCGCTGATATTTTCACAGCTGTTCAGCAGCATGCAGTAGAGGCAGAGCGTTACGATTACGTGCCGCTCTATGAGATTCAAAAACGCTCAGCCCTTGATGGCAATCTCTTAAACCATCTGGTCGCGTTTGAAAATTATCCGCTTGATCAAGAGCTTGAAAACGGCAGCATGGAAGACCGCCTCGGGTTTTCAATTAAGGTAGAAAGCGCATTTGAACAAACGAGCTTCGATTTCAACCTGATTGTGTATCCAGGCAAAACATGGACCGTCAAAATTAAATATAACGGAGCCGCCTTTGATTCCGCTTTTATCGAACGGACAGCGGAGCACCTTACCCGTATGATGGAAGCAGCTGTCGATCAGCCGGCCGCTTTTGTGCGTGAGTACGGGCTTGTGGGAGACGAAGAGCAGCGTCAAATTGTCGAGGTGTTTAACAGCACGAAAGCCGAACTTCCTGAAGGAATGGCTATTCATCAGGTGTTTGAAGAGCAAGCAAAACGGACGCCGGCGAGCACTGCCGTCGTATATGAAGGAACCGAGCTGACGTACCGCGAGCTGAATGCAGCGGCCAACCGTCTGGCGAGAAAGCTTGTCGAACAAGGTCTTCAAAAAGGGGAAACAGCAGCGATTATGAACGACCGCTCAGTAGAAACTGTTGTCGGCATGCTGGCTGTTTTAAAAGCAGGCGCCGCATATGTGCCGCTTGATCCAGCGCTTCCTGGGGATCGTCTTCGTTTCATGGCAGAGGACAGCTCCGTTCGAATGGTTTTGATCGGAAATTCTTATACAGGGCAGGCACATCAGCTGCAAGTGCCGGTTCTTACACTGGACATAGGCTTTGAAGAGAGCGAAGCGGCTGACAATCTCAACCTGCCATCCGCCCCGTCTGATTTGGCGTACATCATGTACACATCCGGTTCAACGGGCAAACCGAAAGGCGTCATGATCGAACATAAAAGCATTCTGCGCCTCGTCAAAAATGCCGGGTACGTTCCTGTTACTGAAGAGGACCGCATGGCGCAAACGGGAGCTGTCAGCTTTGATGCCGGAACGTTTGAGGTATTCGGCGCACTGCTGAATGGCGCAGCGCTTTATCCGGTCAAAAAAGAGACGCTGCTTGATGCGAAACAATTTGCTGCATTTCTGCGTGAGCAAAGAATCTCGACGATGTGGCTGACATCACCTTTATTCAACCAGCTTGCTGCAAAGGATGCGGGTATGTTCGGCACACTGCGCCATTTAATCATCGGCGGAGATGCCCTTGTCCCGCATATTGTCAGCAAAGTAAAACAGGCATCGCCGTCGCTTTCATTGTGGAACGGATACGGCCCGACAGAAAACACGACGTTTTCAACCAGTTTTCTGATCGACCGTGAGTATGGGGGCTCTATCCCAATCGGGAAGCCTATCGGAAATTCCACTGCCTACATCCTGGATGAGCAGCAATGCCTGCAGCCAATCGGCGCGCCTGGTGAGCTTTGCGTAGGCGGAATCGGTGTAGCGCGTGGGTATGTCAATCTCCCTGAGCTGACAGAGAAGCAATTTCTCGAAGATCCGTTCAGACCGGGTGAGAGAATTTATCGCACTGGTGACTTGGCAAGATGGCTGCCGGACGGCAATATTGAATTTTTAGGCAGAATCGACAACCAAGTGAAGGTGCGCGGCTTCCGAATTGAGCTTGGCGAAATTGAAACAAAACTGAACATGGCTGAGCATGTGACAGAGGCTGCGGTGATCATCCGCAAGAACAAAGCAGATGAAAATGAAATTTGCGCGTACTTCACGGCGGATCGTGAAGTGGCTGTGAGTGAGCTGAGAAAAACACTGTCTCAGTCTTTGCCTGACTATATGGTCCCTGCCCACCTGATTCAAATGGACAGCCTGCCGCTCACGCCAAACGGGAAAATCAATAAAAAAGAACTGCCTGCACCGCAATCAGAAGCCGTGCAGCCGGAATACGCAGCACCAGAAACAGAGAGTGAAAAGAAATTAGCGGAGATCTGGGAAGGAATACTCGGCGTCAGAGCAGGCGTTACCGATAACTTCTTTATGATCGGCGGTCATTCTTTGAAAGCGATGATGATGACGGCGAAAATTCAAGAGCATTTTCATAAGGAAGTTCCGATAAAAGTGCTTTTTGAAAAGCCGACTATTCAAGAACTGGCACTGTATTTGGAAGAGAACGAAAGCAAGGAGGAGCAGACGTTTGAACCGATCAGGCAAGCATCTTATCAGCAGCATTATCCTGTATCCCCGGCCCAGCGGAGAATGTATATCCTCAATCAGCTTGGACAAGCAAACACAAGCTACAACGTCCCCGCTGTACTTCTGCTGGAGGGAGAAGTAGATAAAGACCGGCTTGAAAACGCGATTCAGCAGTTAATCAACCGGCACGAAATCCTCCGTACATCGTTTGACATGATCGACGGAGAGGTTGTGCAAACCGTTCATAAAAACATATCGTTCCAGCTGGAGGCTGCCAAGGGACGGGAAGAAGACGCGGAAGAGATAATCAAAGCATTTGTTCAGCCGTTTGAATTAAACCGCGCGCCGCTCGTCCGTTCGAAGCTTGTCCAGCTGGAAGAAAAACGCCATCTGCTGCTCATTGATATGCATCATATTATTACTGACGGAAGTTCAACAGGCATTCTAATCGGTGATCTTGCCAAAATATATCAAGGCGCAGATCTGGAACTGCCACAAATTCACTATAAAGATTACGCAGTTTGGCACAAAGAACAAACTAATTATCAAAAAGATGAGGAATACTGGCTCGATGTCTTTAAAGGCGAACTGCCAATACTGGATCTTCCCGCGGATTTCGAGCGGCCAGCTGAACGGAGCTTTGCGGGAGAACGCGTGATGTTTGGGCTTGATAAGCAAATCACGGCTCAAATCAAATCGCTCATGGCAGAAACAGATACGACGATATACATGTTTTTGCTGGCGGCGTTCAATGTACTCCTTTCCAAGTACGCGTCACAGGATGATATCATTGTCGGCTCGCCGACAGCTGGCAGAACACATCCTGATCTGCAAGGTGTGCCGGGTATGTTTGTCAACACGGTGGCACTCAGAACGGCACCAGCGGGAGATAAAACCTTCGCGCAATTCCTTGAAGAGGTCAAAACAGCCAGCCTTCAAGCGTTCGAGCACCAGAGCTATCCGCTTGAGGAGCTGATTGAAAAGCTTCCGCTTACAAGGGATACAAGCAGAAGTCCGCTGTTCAGCGTGATGTTCAACATGCAAAATATGGAGATTCCTTCATTAAGATTAGGAGATTTGAAGATTTCCTCGTATTCCATGCTTCATCATGTTGCGAAATTTGATCTTTCCTTGGAAGCGGTCGAGCGTGAAGAGGATATCGGCCTAAGCTTTGACTATGCGACTGCCTTGTTTAAGGACGAGACGATCCGCCGCTGGAGCCGCCACTTTGTCAATATCATCAAAGCGGCCGCGGCTAATCCAAACGTTCGGCTGTCTGATGTAGATCTGCTTTCATCTGCAGAAACAGCTGCTTTGCTAGAAGAAAGACATATGACTCAAATTACCGAAGCAACCTTTGCCGCTCTTTTTGAAAAACAGGCCCAGCAAACACCTGACCATCCTGCGGTGAAGGCTGGCGGAAATCTGCTGACCTATCGCGAGCTTGATGAACAGGCGAACCAGCTGGCGCATCATCTTCGTGCCCAAGGGGCAGGAAATGAAGACATTGTCGCGATTGTTATGGACCGGTCAGCTGAAGTCATGGTATCGATTCTCGGTGTCATGAAGGCGGGGGCAGCTTTCCTTCCGATTGATCCTGATACACCCGAAGAACGAATCCGTTATTCATTAGAGGACAGCGGTGCAAAATTTGCGGTCGTGAATGAAAGAAACATGACGGCTATTGGGCAATATGAAGGGACAATCGTCAGCCTTGATGACGGTAAATGGAGAAATGAAAGCAAGGAGCGCCCATCATCCATTTCCGGGTCTCGCAATCTTGCATACGTCATTTATACGTCCGGTACGACCGGAAAGCCAAAGGGCGTGCAGATTGAGCATCGCAATCTGACAAACTATGTCTCTTGGTTTAGTGAAGAGGCGAGCCTGACGGAAAATGATAAGACTGTATTGCTTTCATCTTACGCATTTGACCTTGGCTATACGAGCATGTTCCCTGTACTTCTGGGCGGGGGCGAGCTCCATATCGTCCAGAAGGAAACCTATACGGCGCCGGATGAAATAGCGCACTATATCAAGGAGCATGGGATCACTTATATCAAACTGACACCGTCTCTGTTCCATACAATAGTGAACACCGCCAGTTTTGCAAAAGATGCAAACTTTGAATCCTTGCGCTTGATCGTCTTGGGAGGAGAAAAAATCATCCCGACTGATGTTCTCGCCTTCCGTAAGATGTATGGACATACCGAATTTATCAATCACTACGGCCCGACAGAAGCAACGATCGGCGCCATCGCCGGGCGGGTTGATCTGTCTGAGCCGGATGCATTTGCGAAACGCCCGACAATCGGACGGCCGATTACGAATGCCGGCGCGCTTGTCTTAAATGAAGCATTGAAGCTTGTGCCGCCGGGAGCGAGCGGACAGCTCTATATCACGGGACAGGGGCTTGCGAGAGGGTATCTCAACAGGCCTCAGCTGACAGCCGAGAGATTTGTAGAAAATCCATATTCGCCGGGAAGCCTCATGTACAAAACCGGAGATGTCGTACGAAGACTTTCTGACGGTACGCTTGCATTTATCGGCCGGGCTGATGATCAGGTGAAAATCCGAGGCTACCGCATTGAGCCGAAAGAAATTGAAACGGTCATGCTCAGCCTCAGCGGAATTCAAGAAGCGGTTGTACTAGCGGTTTCCGAGGGCGGTCTTCAAGAGCTTTGCGCGTATTATACGTCGGATCAAGCTATTGAAAAAGCAGAGCTCCGGAAGCAGCTTTCCCTAACACTGCCGTCTCATATGATTCCTGCTTTCTTTGTGCAGGTTGACGCGATTCCGCTGACGGCAAACGGAAAAACCGACAGAAACGCTTTGCCAAAGCCGAACGCGGCACAATCCGGAGGCAAGGCATTGGCCGCACCGGAGACAGCGCTTGAAGAAAGCTTATGCCGCATTTGGCAGAAAACGCTTGGCATAGAAGCCATCGGCATTGACGACAATTTTTTCGATTTAGGCGGCCATTCATTAAAAGGGATGATGCTGATTGCCAACATTCAGGCGGAATTGGAGAAAAGCGTACCGCTTAAAGCACTGTTCGAGCAGCCGACTGTTCGCCAGCTGGCGGCTTATATGGAGGCGTCTGCTGTTTCAGGCGGCCATCAAGTCCTCAAACCGGCTGACAAGCAGGATATGTATCCAGTGTCATCCGCACAGAAACGGATGTACGTGCTCAATCAGCTTGACCGCCAGACGATAAGCTACAACATGCCATCTGTTCTTCTAATGGAAGGAGAGCTTGATATTTCGTGCCTGCGCGACTCACTCAATCAGCTTGTGAACCGTCACGAATCATTGCGGACGTCATTTATGGAAGCTAATGGTGAGCCTGTTCAGCGCATCATTGAGGAGGCGGAGGTTGATCTTCATCTGTTTGAAGCCAAAGAAGACGAAGCGGACCAAAAGATTAAGGAATTTATCCGGCCATTCGACTTAACCGACGCACCGCTCATTCGCGCAGCTTTGCTTCGAATAGAAGCGAAAAAACATTTGCTGCTTTTAGATATGCATCATATCATCGCAGACGGCGTCTCAAGAGGCATTTTTGTAAAAGAATTGGCGCTGCTTTACAAAGGAGAGCAGCTTCCGGAGCCGGCGCTTCATTATAAAGATTTCGCCGTTTGGCAACATGAAGCTGAGCAAAAAGAACGGATGAAGGAGCATGAGGCGTACTGGATGTCAGTTCTTTCAGGCGAGCTGCCAGAGCTTGATCTCCCGCTCGATTACGCCCGTCCGCCTGTGCAAAGCTTTAAAGGAGATACGATCCGTTTCCGTACGGGAAGTGAGACGGCAAAGGCGGTAGAAAAACTGCTTGCGGAAACCGGAACGACCTTGCACATGGTGCTCCATGCTGTTTTCCACGTCTTTTTAAGCAAAATTTCCGGACAGCGGGATATCGTCATCGGCTCCGTTACTGCCGGCCGGACGAATGCTGATGTTCAGGACATGCCGGGAATGTTCGTCAATACACTTGCCCTGAGAATGGAAGCGAAAGAACAGCAAACATTTGCGGAGCTTTTGGAGCAAGCAAAGCAGACGAACCTGTCAGCGCTTGAGCATCAGGAGTATCCGTTTGAAGATCTGGTTAATCAGCTTGATCTCCCTCGGGATATGAGCCGAAACCCATTGTTTAATGTGATGGTGACGACAGAAAACCCTGATAAAGAACAGCTTACATTGCAAAATCTGAGCATTTCACCTTATGAGGCTCATCAGGGAACCTCTAAGTTTGATCTGACACTGGGCGGATTTACTGATGAAAATGGCATTGGCTTGCAGCTCGAATATGCGACAGATCTGTTCGCAAAAGAAACAGCTGAAAAATGGAGCGAATACGTTCTGCGGCTACTAAAGGCTGTTGCGGATAACCCGAACCAGCCGCTTTCCAGCCTGTCACTGGTCACCGAGACAGAAAAGCAAGCGCTTCTTGAGGCATGGAAGGGTAAAGCGCTGCCTGTGCCGACAGACAAAACGGTTCATCAGCTATTCGAAGAGACTGTCCAGCGCCACAAAGACCGCCCGGCTGTCACATACAACGGCCAGTCTTGGACGTACGGCGAGCTGAATGCGAAGGCGAATCGTCTCGCGCGGATTCTGATGGACTGCGGCATCAGTCCGGATGACCGCGTCGGCATTCTCACGAAGCCGTCGCTTGAAATGTCCGCCGCGGTGCTCGGCGTCTTGAAAGCCGGAGCGGCGTTTGTGCCGATTGATCCTGACTACCCGGATCAGCGGATTGAGTATATTTTACAGGACAGCGGCGCGAAGCTTCTCTTGAAACAGGAAGGCATTTCAGTGCCGGACAGCTTTACGGGAGATGTCATTCTTCTCGACGGAAGCCGCACGATTCTAAGCCTGCCGCTTGATGAAAACGACGAGGGAAATCCAGAAACCGCTGTAACCGCGGAGAACTTGGCGTACATGATTTACACGTCTGGAACGACCGGACAGCCGAAGGGTGTCATGGTCGAGCACCATGCGCTTGTGAACCTGTGCTTCTGGCACCATGACGCGTTCAGCATGACAGCGGAGGACCGCAGTGCGAAGTACGCGGGCTTTGGGTTCGACGCTTCCATTTGGGAGATGTTCCCGACCTGGACGATCGGTGCCGAGCTTCACGTCATTGATGAAGCGATCCGCCTCGATATCGTCCGCCTGAACGATTATTTTGAAACGAACGGCATAACGATCACGTTCCTGCCGACACAGCTTGCGGAACAGTTCATGGAGCTTGAGAACACATCACTTCGCGTATTGCTTACTGGAGGAGACAAGCTGAAGCGGGCAGTGAAAAAGCCGTACACACTCGTCAACAACTACGGGCCGACAGAGAATACGGTCGTTGCCACAAGCGCAGAAATCCATCCGGAGGAAGGCTCGCTTTCCATCGGAAGGGCCATTGCCAATACGAGAGTATACATTCTCGGCGAGGGCAATCAGGTGCAGCCGGAAGGCGTAGCCGGAGAGCTTTGCGTGGCGGGGCGCGGACTGGCACGCGGCTATCTGAATCGAGAAGACGAAACCGCGAAGCGGTTTGTCGCTGATCCGTTTGTGCCGGGTGAGCGCATGTACCGCACCGGCGATTTGGTGAAATGGACGGGCGGCGGCATCGAATACATCGGCCGGATCGACCAGCAGGTCAAGGTCCGCGGCTACCGGATCGAGCTCTCAGAAATTGAAGTCCAGCTCGCACAGCTTTCTGAGGTGCAGGATGCGGCGGTGACAGCTGTCAAAGATAAAGGAGGCAACACAGCGATCGCGGCGTATGTCACACCGGAAACAGCTGACATAGAAGCACTGAAATCAGCACTAAAGGAAACCCTGCCGGATTACATGATCCCGGCGTTCTGGGTGACGCTGGACGAGCTTCCGGTTACGGCAAACGGCAAAGTGGACCGTAAAGCCTTGCCTGAGCCGGACATCGAAGCGGGAAGCGGAGAATACAAAGCGCCTACGACCGACATGGAAGAGCTGCTTGCCGGCATCTGGCAGGACGTGCTTGGAATGTCTGAAGTCGGTGTCACCGACAATTTCTTCTCGCTTGGCGGAGATTCCATCAAAGGAATTCAAATGGCGAGCCGCTTGAACCAGCACGGCTGGAAGCTGGAAATGAAAGATCTCTTCCAGCACCCGACGATCGAAGAGCTCACCCAGTACGTAGAGCGTGCCGAAGGCAAACAGGCAGACCAAGGCCCGGTAGAGGGCGAAGTCATCCTGACGCCGATCCAGCGCTGGTTCTTTGAAAAGAACTTCACGAACAAGCACCACTGGAACCAATCGGTGATGCTTCACGCCGCGAAGGGCTTTGACCCTGAACGGGTGGAGAAAACATTGCAGGCGCTGATCGAGCATCATGACGCGCTCCGCATGGTCTATCGTGAGGAAAACGGGGACATCGTTCAGGCGTATCAACCGATCAGTGAGAGCAAGGTCAGCTTCGAAATCGTGGATCTGTACGGCTCCGATGAAGAGATGCTGAGAAGCCAGATTAAAATTCTCGCGAACAAGCTGCAGAGCAGTCTCGATCTGCAAAACGGGCCGCTTCTAAAGGCGGAGCAATATCGCACAGAAGCCGGGGATCACCTGCTCATTGCTGTACACCATCTGGTGGTCGACGGTGTGTCATGGCGGATTTTGCTTGAAGATTTTGCTTCAGGCTACATGCAGGCTGAGAAAGAAGAGAGCCTTGTCTTCCCGCAAAAAACAAACTCCTTCAAGGACTGGGCGGAAGAACTGGCGGCATTCAGCCAATCAGCGCATCTTTTACAGCAGGCTGAATACTGGTCGCAAATTGCCGCTGAACAGGTTTCTCCTTTACCGAAGGATTGTAAAACAGAGCAGCGGATCGTCAAGGATACATCATCTGTCCTATGTGAATTAACGGAAGAAGACACTAAGCATCTTTTAACAGATGTTCATCAGCCATATGGAACTGAAATCAACGATATTCTTCTCAGCGCGCTCGGTTTGACAATGAAAGAATGGACAAAGGGGGCCAAAATTGGCATTAACCTTGAGGGACACGGCCGGGAGGACATTATCCCGAATGTGAATATCTCCAGAACGGTCGGCTGGTTTACGGCACAATACCCTGTTGTGCTCGACATATCTGACGCAGATGCCTCGGCTGTGATCAAAACAGTCAAAGAAAACCTGCGCCGCATTCCGGACAAAGGTGTTGGCTACGGCATTCTTCGTTATTTCACAGAAACAGCGGAAACAAAGGGCTTCACACCGGAGATCAGCTTCAACTATTTGGGCCAATTCGACAGTGAAGTCAAAACCGATTTCTTTGAACCGTCCGCTTTCGATATGGGGCGCCAAGTAAGCGGAGAATCAGAGGCGCTGTACGCTTTAAGCTTCAGCGGCATGATCAGAAACGGCCGGTTTGTGCTTTCCTGCTCCTACAATGAGAAGGAGTTTGAAAGAGCTACAGTCGAGGAGCAAATGGAACGGTTTAAAGAAAACCTCCTGATGCTAATCCGCCATTGCACGGAAAAAGAAGACAAGGAATTCACACCAAGCGACTTTAGCGCCGAAGACCTTGAAATGGACGAGATGGGAGATATCTTTGACATGCTTGAGGAGAATTTAAAATAAAACGCAAGGGAATTACAGAAGGCGGGAGCGAAACATATGAGTCAATTTAGCAAGGATCAGGTTCAAGATATGTATTACCTATCGCCGATGCAGGAAGGGATGCTTTTTCATGCCATCCTGAATCCCGGCCAAAGCTTTTACCTTGAACAAATCACGATGAAAGTAAAAGGCAGCTTGAATATCAAATGTCTTGAAGAAAGCATGAATGTGATCATGGACCGGTACGATGTATTTCGTACCGTGTTCATTCACGAAAAAGTAAAAAGACCTGTCCAAGTCGTATTGAAAAAACGGCAGTTCCAAATAGAAGAAATCGATCTGACACACTTAACGGGCAGCGAGCAAACAGCCAAAATCAATGAGTACAAAGAACAGGATAAGATCAGGGGTTTTGATTTGACGCGGGATATTCCGATGCGGGCAGCCATTTTCAAGAAAGCTGAAGAAAGCTTTGAATGGGTGTGGAGCTACCACCACATTATTTTGGACGGATGGTGCTTCGGCATCGTCGTACAGGATCTATTTAAGGTATACAATGCTCTGCGCGAACAAAAGCCGTACAGCCTGCCGCCCGTCAAACCGTATAAAGACTACATCAAGTGGCTTGAAAAGCAGGATAAACAAGCATCGCTCCGCTACTGGCGCGAGTACTTGGAGGACTTTGAAGGACAAACGACGTTTGCGGAGCAAAGGAAGAAACAGAAGGACGGCTATGAGCCGAAAGAGCTGCTCTTTTCACTGCCGGAGGCGGAAACAAAGGCTTTTACTGAGCTTGCAAAATCGCAGCATACCACTTTAAGTACGGCGCTGCAGGCAGTCTGGAGCGTATTGATCAGCCGCTATCAGCAGTCTGGCGATTTTGCCTTCGGTACAGTTGTTTCAGGGCGTCCCGCGGAAATCAAAGGCGTTGAACATATGGTCGGGCTGTTTATCAACGTTGTCCCGAGACGTGTGAAGCTGTCTGAGGGTATCACATTTAACGGCTTGCTCAAGCAGCTGCAGGAGCAATCGCTGCAGTCTGAGCCGCACCAATATGTGCCGCTTTATGACATCCAAAGCCAGGCCGATCAGCCGAAACTGATTGACCACATCATTGTTTTTGAGAACTATCCGCTTCAGGATGCGAAAAATGAAGAAAGCAGTGAAAACGGCTTTGATATGGTGGATGTTCATGTTTTTGAGAAGTCGAATTATGATCTCAACCTGATGGCTTCCCCGGGAGATGAGATGCTGATTAAGCTTGCCTATAATGAGAATGTGTTTGATGAGGCGTTTATCCTGCGCTTGAAATCTCAGCTTCTCACAGCAATTCAGCAGCTCATCCAGAATCCGGATCAGCCTGTCAGCACGATCAACCTCGTTGACGACAGGGAGAGAGAATTTTTGCTAACCGGCTTAAACCCGCCGGCTCAAGCTCATGAAACAAAGCCTCTGACGTATTGGTTCAAGGAAGCAGTGAACGCCAATCCGGATGCACCGGCGCTTACGTATTCCGGCCAGACCCTGTCTTATCGCGAATTAGATGAGGAAGCGAACCGCATTGCACGCCGGCTGCAAAAACACGGTGCGGGCAAAGGCTCTGTTGTAGCGCTGTACACGAAGCGCTCACTTGAACTGGTGATCGGCATTCTCGGTGTATTAAAGGCGGGAGCAGCCTATCTGCCGGTTGATCCGAAGCTGCCAGAGGACCGAATCTCGTATATGCTGGCTGACAGTGCGGCAGCCTGTCTTCTGACGCATCAGGAGATGAAAGAACAAGCGGCTGAGCTGCCGTATACAGGCACAACGCTCTTCATTGATGATCAAACACGGTTTGAAGAACAGGCAAGCGATCCTGCAACCGCGATTGATCCTAATGATCCGGCATATATCATGTACACGTCCGGCACAACCGGAAAGCCAAAGGGCAATATGACCACTCATGCCAATATTCAAGGATTGGTCAAGCATGTAGACTACATGGCATTTTCTGATCAGGATACGTTCTTGTCTGTTTCGAATTACGCCTTTGATGCATTTACCTTTGATTTCTATGCTTCTATGCTGAATGCGGCACGGCTCATTATCGCAGATGAACATACGCTGCTTGATACAGAACGGCTCACAGATCTGATCCTGCAAGAGAATGTCAATGTCATGTTTGCGACAACCGCACTATTTAATCTTCTCACAGATGCGGGAGAGGATTGGATGAAGGGGCTTCGCTGTATATTATTCGGCGGAGAGCGCGCGTCAGTGCCTCATGTCAGAAAAGCGCTGCGGATCATGGGGCCGGGCAAGCTGATTAACTGCTACGGGCCGACTGAGGGAACAGTGTTTGCAACAGCTCACGTCGTGCATGATCTGCCGGATTCCATCTCCTCATTGCCGATTGGAAAGCCGATCAGCAATGCCAGTGTTTATATTCTGAACGAGCAAAGCCAGCTCCAGCCATTCGGGGCGATCGGTGAACTGTGCATCAGCGGAATGGGCGTGTCAAAAGGGTATGTAAATCGTGCTGACCTCACGAAGGAAAAGTTTATTAAGAACCCGTTCAAGCCGGGAGAAACGCTTTACCGCACAGGGGATTTAGCGCGCTGGCTGCCGGATGGAACGATTGAATACGCCGGCCGTATTGACGACCAGGTCAAAATACGCGGACACCGGATTGAGCTTGAAGAAATCGAAAAGCAGCTGCAGGAATACCCAGGTGTGAAAGATGCGGTCGTTGTGGCGGACCGCCCTGAGTCTGGCGATGCATCAATCAATGCCTACCTTGTGAACCGAACGCAGCTTTCAGCTGAAGACGTGAAGGCGCACCTGAAAAAACAGCTTCCTGCTTACATGGTGCCGCAAACCTTTACCTTCTTGGATGAGATTCCTTTAACGACGAACGGGAAAGTCAATAAACGGCTGCTCCCAAAACCTGATCAGGATCAGCTGGCGGAAGAATGGATTGGACCGCGGAACGAGATGGAAGAAACAATCGCACAAATATGGTCTGAGGTTCTCGGCAGAAAGCAAATTGGCATTCATGACGATTTCTTTGCGCTCGGAGGGCATTCCTTAAAGGCAATGACCGCCGCTTCCCGCATCAAGAAAGAGCTCGGGATTGATCTTCCAGTAAAGCTTTTGTTTGAAGCGCCGACGATCGCCGGCATTTCAGCGTATGTGAAAAACGGGGGCCCTGATGGCTTGCAGAATGTAACGATAATGAATCAGGATCAGGAGCAGATCATTTTCGCATTCCCGCCGGTCTTGGGCTATGGCCTTATGTACCAAAATCTATCCAGCCGCTTGCCGTCTTACAAGCTGTGCGCCTTTGATTTTATTGAGGAGGAAGACCGGCTTGACCGCTATGCGGATTTGATCCAGAAGCTGCAGCCGGAAGGGCCTTTAACATTGTTTGGATATTCAGCGGGATGCAGCCTGGCGTTTGAAGCTGCGAAAAAGCTTGAGGAACAAGGCCGTATTGTTCAGCGGATCATCATGGTGGATTCCTTTAAAAAACAAGGTGTCAGTGATCTGGACGGACGCACGGTTGAAAGTGATGTCGAAGCGTTGATGAATGTCAATCGGGACAATGAAGCGCTCAACAGCGAAGCCGTCAAACAAGGCCTCAAGCAAAAAACACATGCCTTTTACTCATACTACGTCAACCTGATCAGCACAGGCCAGGTGAAAGCAGATATTGATCTGCTGACTTCCGGCGCTGATTTTGACATGCCGGAATGGCTTGCATCATGGGAAGAAGCTACAACAGGTGCTTACCGTATGAAAAGAGGCTTCGGAACACACGCAGAAATGCTGCAGGGCGAAACGCTAGATAGGAATGCCGGGATTTTGCTCGAATTTCTTAATACACAAACCGTAACGGTTTCATAAATGAAGTGATGAAAGGAGGAGACAGCCAATGAGCCAACTCTTCAAATCATTTGATGCGTCGGAAAAAACACAGCTCATCTGTTTTCCGTTTGCCGGCGGCTATTCGGCGTCGTTTCGCCCTCTCCATGCTTTTTTGCAGGGGGAGTGCGAGATGCTCGCTGCCGAGCCGCCGGGACACGGCACGAATCAAACGTCAGCTATTGAGGATCTTGAAGAGCTGACGGATTTGTACAAGCAAGAACTGAACCTTCGCCCTGATCGGCCGTTTGTGCTGTTCGGACACAGTATGGGCGGAATGATCACCTTCAGGCTGGCGCAAAAGCTTGAGCGTGAAGGCATCTTTCCGCAGGCGGTTATTATTTCTGCAATCCAGCCGCCTCATATTCACCGGAAGAAAGTGTCCCACCTGCCTGATGATCAGTTTCTCGATCATATTATCCAATTAGGCGGAATGCCCGCAGAGCTTGTTGAAAATAAGGAGGTCATGTCCTTTTTCCTGCCTTCTTTCCGATCAGATTACCGGGCTCTTGAACAATTTGAGCTTTACGATCTGGCCCAGATCCAGTCGCCTGTTCATGTCTTTAACGGGCTTGATGATAAAAAGTGCATACGAGATGCGGAAGGGTGGAAGAAGTGGGCAAAAGACATCACATTCCATCAATTTGACGGCGGGCACATGTTCCTGCTGTCACAAACGGAAGAAGTCGCAGAACGGATTTTTGCGATCTTGAATCAGCATCCGATCATTCAACCGTGATCAAAAGCGGACAGCTTCGGCTGTTCCGCTTTTTTTGTGTTGAATGCCAATTTTTGCATGGTATAATAGTCGAAATACTCAAATAAAGGCAGGTTGAAACATGCGCACGTCTCCCAAGATGAAATGGTTTGTATTGCTGTTTACGTTTGTTTTCGCCATCGGAATGAACTCATTCAGAAATTCCTTTCAATTTTTTATGCTGCCAATGGCAGACGCCTTCCATGCCGACAGGTCGCTGATTTCGGTTTCTGTCAGCATTTTTATGATCACAACCGGCATCGTCCAGTTTTTTGTCGGTTTTTTTATCGACCGTTTCAGTGTCAGAAAAATTATGGCGCTTGGAGCTGTCTGCATCAGCGCAAGCTTTTTGGTGCTTCCTTATTCACCGAATGTTCATGTGTTTTCCGCCATTTACGGTGTGCTTGGCGGAATCGGGTATTCCTGCGCGGTCGGCGTGACGACCCAATATTTCATCAGCCGTTGGTTTGACACACATAAAGGTCTGGCGCTTGCTATTTTGACCAATGCCAACTCTGCGGGCCTGCTGCTTCTCTCACCCATTTGGGCTGCAGCTCCGTATCATGCCGGCTGGCAGAGTACCTATACCATTTTGGGAATCGTCATGGCGGCTGTTCTGCTGCCGCTCCTCGTCTTTGGGATGAAGCACCCGCCACATGCGCAAGCGGAGTCTGTGAAAAAATCTTATGATTGGCGGGGGTTTTGGAATGTGATGAAGCAATCCCGCCTCATTCATATCCTGTACTTCGGCGTGTTTACTTGCGGATTTACAATGGGAATTATTGATGCTCACCTCGTCCCGATACTGAAGGATGCGCATGTCTCTCATGTCAACGGAATGATGGCCGCGTTTGGGGCGTTTATCATCATTGGCGGATTATTGGCGGGCTGGCTGTCCGATCTCCTCGGGAGCAGAAGCGTCATGCTATCCATCTTATTTTTCATTCGGCTGCTCAGCCTCATTTGCCTGCTCATTCCCATTCTCGGAATTCATCACAGCGACCTTTGGTACTTCGGGTTTATCCTGTTATTCGGGTTCAGTTACACAGGCGTGATCCCGCTGACCGCGGCGTCAATTTCGGAAAGCTATCAAACAGGATTGATCGGATCGCTGTTAGGCATCAATTTCTTTATCCATCAGGTTGCCGGAGCTCTTAGCGTGTATGCGGGCGGTTTGTTTTTTGACATGACTCATGGTTATTTGCTGATTGTCGCTGTGTGCATCGTGTTTGTGGGTTTATCGGCTGTAATAGAGCTGGTGCCGTTTTTAGATAAACAGAAGGCAAAAGAAACCCACCATTCAATATAAAAGGATCAGCACTGTCAATGCTGATCCTTTTTAAATTTGAGTTTTTTTGTTCCGGTATTTTTAAGCATAATCTTCTTGAATCTGTTCATCTCCACTTCGGAATGAAAAAAACGTTTTGGGATCGCAATATATTGGCCACTTGATGTATTGACCCTGAAGATATTTTTATATTCGAAAACAGCTGTGATTTCATCCCAATTGAAAATGAGGTCATATTTTTTAGAACATATACGAATTCCTTCTTGGTTCAGAGTATATGTTCTTTTCAATTTCATCCGTTCGTTCTTCTTGTATGCTCTGGAAAACTTCACATATAGAAGAAGGAGGAGCAGAAGTGTAAACAGAACGGACATCACGATAATCAACATACTGTTCATAAACAAGTTAAGCGCGTCACTGCCATAAATGATACGGGGCCATCCGTTAATGAAGTTAACTGCAGCAAATATGGCGCAAAACAACAGAAAGTAAAAGCATGATATTTTTGCGATTTGATAAAAAAAGATTTCTCTTACATCCTTAAAAGCGATTTCTCCTGGAAGATTGATACTTTCACTAGTATATTGAATCATACGGTAAACCTACACCTCTAACCATGTTTTTCCTTTCAGTCTAGCATAATTTCTCATTTTTTTGCAGGCATACCAGGGCGCTTTGTTTTTTTCTCCAGATTGATATTGCTCCCCACCACGCCAATCATAATACAAACAGCCCCGGCAAGATGATACCAGGCCAGGCTTTCGTTGAGAATCACAACTCCTGCAATCATCGTCACAATGGTAGATACATGATTAAAAGCGCTCATTTTAAACGCCTCAATTCGCGACAGCGTATAGTTAGACAGAAATGAAGTGACAAGTGAAGACAGCACGCCCAAATACACAATGGCGAGAACGAAGCCGGGCTCCCGGAACGGCAGAAAATAAGTGCCGACTGTTCCCGCCGCTCCGTGACGCACAAGGGCGATGGCGTTGAAGACGACAAAGCCGATGGCTGACATGATGTAGGTGAGCTCTGTCAGCTTGAACCGCTGCGTCATTTTTCTGGCAGCAGTATTGTACATCGCTGAAGACAAAGCGGACAAAAGGATCAGCAAAGACCCTTTTAAGCTGGCTGATTCCACGTCAACGCCTTTCATCACAAAAATAAACATGACGCCGGCAACGGATAAAACTGTGAATCCCTTTTGCGTCCACGTTGGGCGTTCCTTTAAAACATAAGCGGCAAAGACCATCGTGAAAATCGGAATGGCTGCCTGAATAATTCCCGCTTCAGAGGAGGACGAGTACACAAGGCCGAATGCCTGAAAGCTGAAAAATAACGCGGGATACAGCAGGGCGAGCGGCAAAATGGCAATGACGTCCTTTACGCGGATTGATAGCTTTACCCAGCCGAATAAGATCGGTACAGTGGCCGCAGCAAACGCAATGGTGAACCGATGCGCCAAAATATCAAACGGCTCTGCTGTTTGCAGTGCGATTTTTACGAATAGAAAGGATAAACCGATAATGAACGAATATAAAATAGCCGCTATATAAGCGGGGGCTTGCTGATGTTTAACCATAATGGGAATGGCTCCTTTACCTGAATTGCAGCGCCGGTCGCTCCCTTTATTGTATGGCCGCGGTCAGAACGGTACAATGAGAAAAACAATGAACTGTACCGGTACAAAACAGGGGGAGAAGGCATGGAGAAATATATGAGTCTAGTAACGAGGATAGAGGAGATGATGCAAAGCACCGCCTATCAAGAAGGAGACAGGCTTCCATCTATCCGTCAGATGTCCGCCCGCTACCAAGTCAGCAAAAGCACAGTGATCCGCGCGCTGCAGGAGCTGGAAAAGCGCCACCTTATCTATTCTGTTCCGAAAAGCGGCTATTATATTGTGAAAAAGACAGGGAAATCAAAAAGCGGGCAGCCTGGCCCCATCGACTTTGCCACATCTGCGCCGGATCCAGATGTGTTTCCGTATCTTGATTTTCAGCACTGTATCAACAAAGCGATTGATACATACAAAAACGATTTGTTTATTTATGGGACGCCAAAGGGGCTTCCATCACTCATCCGTGTACTCCGAAAGCTCTTGGCCAATCAACAGGTATTTGCGGATGAACGGCATATTTTCATTACATCAGGTGTCCAGCAGGCGTTATCTCTGCTTTGTGCCATGCCGTTCCCAAATGGGAAAGAGAAGATCGCCATTGAACAGCCGGGCTACCATTTGATGGTCGAACAGCTTGAGACGCTTGGGATTCCCGCCATCGGGGTGAAACGAACGGAAGAGGGACTTGATATAGCCGAGGTTGAGCGGTTATTTCAAACAGAATCGATTAAATTTTTTTATACGATGCCGCGCTTCCATAACCCGCTTGGCTACTCATTGTCAGAGCGTGATAAACAGGAGCTTGTGAGACTGGCAGAAGCGTATGATGTCTATCTCGTTGAGGATGATTACCTCGGTGATCTGGAGGAAAATAAAAAGGCAGATCCGCTGTACGCATATGATCTGTCCTCACATGTCATCTATTTGAAAAGCTTCTCGAAAATGATGTTCCCCGGCCTTCGCGTGGGGGCGGCTGTTTTGCCCGAAGCGCTGACTGACACGTTCTATGCGTACAAAAAGCTGAACGACATCGACTGTTCGATGATTTCTCAAGCGGCATTGGAGATTTACCTGAAAAGCGGTATGTACGGCAGGCATAAGGAGAAAATCAGAGATTCTTATAAAGAGCGGTCGCTGAAGCTTCATCAAGCCATTCAAACACACAGGCAGCTGGGAAGCGGCCGCTTTACGTTCTCCAGCGGGCAGGCACCCTGCATGCACACCCACCTGGTGCTTCCTCAGGATCTTCCCGCCTCAAGAGTGATTCATAGGCTGAAAAAACAAGGGGTGATCCTTGAGGCGATAGACCGTCATTATTTATCAGATTATCAGAAAGAAAATCTATTAAAAATCAATAATTCCAATGTGAAAACGGAAGATATTGAGCGCGGTGTCAAGCTGTTGATGAGCCATTTATAAAAGCTCTTCGTACGAGACCATTGTGATATCCTCAGGGAAATCAGGGTGTGCGGCGCATACAGCCATTTTGTAGCCGGGATCGACCTCATACGTTTTGATATAGCATGGGGAATGGCTGTCCGGAAGCTCAATGGATACTTGTCCGTCCTGGTGCAGGCGCACTGAAAAGGAATCAAGCGGAAGCGATAAGCCTTTGCCTTCCTGTTTGATAAAGCTTTCTTTCATTGACCATAGATGATAAAAATAGTCTGTCTGCTCGTCCTTGTCTTTTGCTAAAAGGTCGCTGTACTCTGTTTTTGAAAAGAAGCGCTTGGCGATCTCAAGGCTGATCGGTTTCGTTTTTTCGATATCTATGCCGATCGGCTGTGAATCAAACGCACCAATGACCCAGCGGCCGGAGTGAGAAATGTTGAAATGAGCGTCGGGAAGATCAGGGATGCACGGCTTCCCGTATTCCTGTGTGCTAAAGCGGATATCGGATTTGTCCAACTGATACTGCCTGCTTATGACTGAGCGAACGAGCACATCTCCCAGCAGGGTGCGGTGAGCATCTTCTTTATGATAAAATCTCCGGCATTTCTCCCGTTTTTCAGGTGATATGAAAGACATGAACCGTTCATTTTCTTCCTGTGAAAGCGGGCGGTCCATATAAATTCCGTAAATCTTCATTCTAGATCCTCCGTCTGCAAAAGATTGTCAAAACCATCCTATCATACTTCCACAAGACTCATATAGAGGAGAAAATAAAAAAACAAAGCCAAGGCGGCTTTGTTTTAGTGTACAGGCGGAGATGCTTTCACAGCGGCTGTCCGCCTTGCCACAGCATAATTCAGCAACTGGATTGACTGGGGCAATGAAAAGCGCAAAATAAGTCCGGTGAGGATGGCGGTCAAAATGGTGCCAAAACCGATCGGCCCGCCCATGCCCCATGCCGCAAACAAAATGGTTATTTCCATGCCGTTCCGCACCCATTGCACATTCCAGCCGGTTTTTTCTGTAATCAGCATCATCAGTGAATCACGCGGCCCCGCGCCAAGGCCTGCTGATACATAAACACCGACGCCGTAACCGATCAGCACTACGCCGAGAGAGAAGACGATGATCGAGCCTGTATAGGTCGAGGGGGCAGGCAGAATGAAATTGAAAAAATCTATAAATACACCAATGAGCACCATATTCAGGAGGGCCCCAATTTTCGGCCAAGCCCTCGTAAACAATGACGTGAATCCGACGATGAGCGCTCCAATAATGATGGACCACTGGCCGACGGTAAGCCCGAAGTGCTGAAACAGGCTGTAATGAAATGCATCCCACGGACTAATGCCGAGTGCTTTTCCTTCTATCGTCAGGGATACACCAAAAGCCAAAATGATCAAACCGGCAAAATAAAATGTCCAGCGCAGAACAAGTTCTTGCTTCACGTGAGGTCCCTTCTTTCGTAAAAATCAGTCGATTGTCATTGTAGCACATCTGACAGAAGGGCGGAATAGGCGAAAGGGGCTCAACAAAAAAACAGGGTCGCCGCAGGCGCCCTGTTTCAGCGTGTTGGCAAACCCTTGCATTCGTTGTCAGGCCTGTGCTTCGGTGCTCACGAATTTAACATTCGCTGTGCTCCAATGCTCGCCCTTCCTAGACTTCAAAGGTTTTCAATCACGCTGAAAATCACAAAATCCTAAAACGAAAATCGTTTTAGGATTTTGTCAATAATCTGAAACAGGGCGATGGCGCCCTGTTTTTCTTATTACAGCGGGTTCAAAATCCGGTTCAAGAACCGCTGTGTCCGTTCTTCTTTTGGTGCAGAGAAAATTTGCTCCGGCGGTCCTTGCTCCACGATAACGCCGCCGTCGATGAAGATGACTTCATCCGCAACTTCCTGCGCGAACTTGATTTCGTGGGTCACGACGACCATGGTCCAGCCTTCATTGGCCAAGTCCTTGATAACCTTCAGCACCTCTCCGACAAGCTCGGGATCAAGCGCTGAGGTCGGTTCGTCAAACAGCATGAGCTCAGGCTGAATCGCCAGTGCGCGGGCGATGCCGACGCGCTGCTGCTGGCCGCCGGAAAGCTGGAACGGATATAAATCCATTTTGTCCTTCAATCCGACTTTATCAAGAAGCTGAATCGCTTCTTTTCTGACTTCCTCTTTGTTCCGTTTTTGCACCTGAATAGGGCCCTCCATCACGTTTTCGAGGGCTGTGCGGTGCGGGAACAGGTGATACGCCTGAAACACCATTCCGGATTTTCGGCGAAGCTTTAGGATATCCGCCTGTTTCACCTTTTTGGAGAAATCGATGGAGAAATCATCAAATGCAAGCTCTCCGCGATTCGGGATCTCCAGAGCGTTCAGGCAACGGAGCAGCGTCGTTTTCCCTGAACCTGAAGGCCCAAGTATGGCGATAACTTTTCCTTTTTCAATCTTCATATCTATCTTTTTTAAAATTTCATTTTCACCGAATGATTTGTTTAATCCTTTAACGGTAAGCATACTCGGAACCTCCTTATTTGGCCACGTAGCGGTCAAGACGCCGTTCGATGACATGCTGGACGAGTGAAAGCAGGAAGCAGATAATCCAATAAATAAAGGCTGCTTCAATATAGATCACTAAAATTTGATCAAGATTCCGCGCGCCGATTTCCTGGGCTTTTCTGAACAGCTCAGCGACCAGAATTTGAGAGGCGAGGGATGTATCTTTAATCAGGCTGATAAAGGTATTGGATAATGGCGGGATCGACACACGAAACGCCTGCGGCAAAATGACGCGGAACAGCGTTTTTTGATGTGTCATGCCAATTGTGTAGCCGGCTTCCCATTGCCCTTTCGGCACGGATAAAATAGATGCCCGAATGATTTCAGATGCATAGGCGCCGACGTTTAAAGAAAAGGCGATAACTGCGCTTGGAAATGGATCTAATGTGACGTTAAAGGCCGGGAACAGATAGAAAATGATGAACAATTGAACGAGAAGAGGAGTGCCGCGTATTGCGGATACGTATACGCTGAACACCCATCTCAAAGGTCTCACTTTCGACATTCTGGCAAGCGCCGTAATCAGCGCCAGGATCATTCCGAATATAAAGGAAAGAATCGTAAGGGGAATCGTATAGTAGATTCCCCCTGAAAGTATCGGCCAGAATGACTGCTGCACCAGATCCCACGGGATCGCCGTGCCAAGCGTCAATGCCGGCAGATTATTTAGAAACATCTTCGCCGAACCATTTTTTAGAAATTTTAGAAAGAGTCCCGTCCTCTTTCATTTCTTTTAATGCTTTGTTGACTTGATCAACAACCTCGCCGCTTCCTTTACGGAACGTGAAATATGTTGACTGAGGATCACCTGTTTCAAACGCGATTTTCACGTTTTTATTGCCAGATGTTTTTAAATAGTTCAATACGGCAAGCTTATCGTTGTATGTCATATCGACACGGCCTTGCTGGATCATTTGAAGGGCCTGCGCCATGCCTTCAACGCCTTCTACTTTAGCGCCGGCATTTGTAGCTAATTTGTTGTAGTTGCTTGTCAGTGATTGAGCTGACGTTTTTCCTTTTACGTCTTTTTCAGACTTAATATCGTTGTTGTCTTTTTTCGTTACGACAACAGCTCTTGATGTTGTGTATTTATCTGAGAAATCATATTTGTCTTCACGATCTGTTTTTCCGACTTGGTTGGCAACAACGTCAAACCGTTTGGAATTCAGGCCGGCAAACATACTGTCCCACTGTGTTTCCTTAAAGTCGACTTTAAGCCCGAGGCGTTTTGCGACTTCTGTGATAACTTCGACATCATAGCCAGTCAGTTTATCAGTGTCTTTGTCGTGGTAAGTGAACGGCTCATATGTTCCTTCCGTTCCGACTGTGAGCACACCTTTTTTCTTAATTGAAGCCCAAAGATCGCCATCTTTGGCATTATCTTTTGACTGATTGTCATTTCCTGCTCCGCAAGCTGCAAGAGCTGCAATACTTACGACCATGAATAAAGCCAATAATGCTTTTTTCATCTTATTCCCCACTTTTCTGGTTGATTTTATTGAAATAAAAAAATAGCTTACAAATCTAAAGGATAACTTTTTTTTAGTATGAGTCAAGTAATTGGTTTTCATAAGGCAAATTCTTTTAAAATAAATCCAAAAATTGCTGTGCCGGTTTAGGCAAATAACTGTCCGTTCTCCACATGACAGCCGGTGTCATAATGAAGGGATTATTTTCGATATGGACGGTGTGAACGTGATTTCTCATATGAACGGGAATCATTGTGACGGGCAAAATAGACGCACCGAATCCGGATGACACGAGGCTGAGCAAAGTTGCAGAGTCGTGGCATTCACAAACAATGCGCGGCTCCAGATTCAAACGATGAAATTCATTCATGACCTGATTATAGACGCCTTTTCCGTTGACAGGCCGCAGCAGGATCAGCGGAAATGAAGGAATGTCCTCCATCTTAATGGTGTCTCCGCACGGATATCCGGCTTCATCTGAAAGCACGAGCACACATGGAATGTCATCAAGCTGTTTGAATTGTACCGTGTCACTTTTGATCAGTGTTGTCGTGACCGCCGCATCGATTTGCCGGCTTTCCAGCAGTTCCAACAGTGTCGCGGGTTCATTTTCCCAAATATTAAAGGTGAGATGGGGGTATCTCTCTTTGATCTGTGTTACTTTTTCAAGCATCAAAGCCGCGCAATAAATCGTTGATCCCACGGCAAGTGTGCCGGCTACTTCCTCCTTCAGCTCCTGTACCTCAATGACTGCATCTTCAAACCTATGCAGAATCTCTTTTGCTCTTTTTAGAAAAACAGCTCCTTCATATGTAAGAGTCATTTGTTTTTTCTTGTTACGGTCAAACAGAACAACACCAAGTTCGTCCTCCAGCTGTTTGAGCTGCCTGCTTAAAGGCGGCTGCGCCATGTGAAGCTTTTTGGCTGCGGACGTAATTTTCTGTTCTTGGGCAATGGTAATGAAGTATCGAAGCTGGCGAATATCCAAAAGAAAGCGCCTCCTTATCATACCTTTTAGGTATTAAATATAGATTTAATAGATATTTTTCATATGGATATATCAGGAGTATGATTGAAATGAAAGCAGAATTCAAGCGTAAAGGAGGGGGCAAAGTGAAACTCGTTGTCGGAATGACAGGGGCAACAGGGGCCATTTTCGGGGTCAGGCTGCTGCAGTGGCTGAAGGCCGCCGGAGTGGAAACCCATCTCGTTGTGTCTCCTTGGGCAAACGTCACGATCAAACACGAAACAGGCTATACCTTACAAGAAGTAGAACAACTGGCCACATACACTTACTCACATAAGGATCAGGCGGCAGCCATTTCAAGCGGGTCGTTTGATACCGATGGAATGATTGTTGCGCCGTGCAGCATGAAGTCTCTCGCAAGCATTCGCACCGGAATGGCGGATAATCTGCTGACACGTGCGGCGGATGTCATGCTCAAGGAGAGAAAAAAACTCGTCCTCTTAACGAGAGAGACGCCTTTGAACCAAATTCATCTCGAAAATATGCTAGCGCTTACGAAAATGGGCACCATCATTCTTCCTCCGATGCCGGCATTTTATAATCAGCCGAGCAGCTTAGAGGAAATGGTTGACCATATTGTTTTTAGAACGTTGGACCAATTCGGCATTCGGCTTCCTGAAGCGAAGCGCTGGAATGGGATTGAAAAACAAAAAGGAGGAGCTTGATCATGGCTTATCAAGATTTCAGAGAATTTCTCGCAGCCCTTGAAAAAGAAGGACAGCTGCTTACAGTGAATGAAGAGGTAAAGCCGGAACCGGATTTAGGGGCCGCCGCACGGGCAGCCAGCAATCTTGGCGATAAAAGCCCCGCGCTCTTATTTAACAACATTTACGGCTATCATAACGCGCAAATTGCGATGAATGTCATCGGCTCTTGGCCAAACCATGCAATGATGCTGGGCATGCCGAAAGACACACCGGTAAAAGAACAGTTTTTTGAATTCGCAAAGCGTTATGACCAGTTTCCGATGCCGGTCAAACGTGAGGAAACAGCGCCATTTCATGAAAATGAAATCACAGAAGATATCAATTTGTTCGATATACTGCCTCTTTTCAGAATTAACCAAGGAGACGGCGGTTACTATTTAGACAAAGCATGTGTCATTTCCCGCGATCTTGAAGACCCTGACAACTTCGGCAAACAAAACGTCGGCATTTACAGAATGCAGGTCAAAGGAAAAGACCGTCTCGGCATTCAGCCTGTCCCGCAGCACGATATTGCAATCCATCTGCGCCAAGCTGAAGAACGCGGCATCAATCTTCCGGTCACCATTGCGCTCGGCTGTGAGCCGGTCATTACAACGGCGGCATCGACTCCGCTTCTCTATGATCAATCAGAATACGAAATGGCAGGCGCGATTCAAGGCGAACCATATCGCATCGTCAAATCAAAGCTGTCTGATCTTGATGTTCCGTGGGGCGCTGAAGTGGTGCTTGAAGGTGAGATTATTGCCGGAGAGCGCGAATATGAAGGGCCGTTCGGTGAATTCACAGGCCATTATTCCGGCGGACGCAGCATGCCGATTATCAAAATTAAACGCGTCTATCACAGAAACAATCCGATCTTTGAACATTTATACTTAGGCATGCCTTGGACAGAATGCGATTACATGATCGGCATTAACACATGCGTGCCGCTTTATCAGCAGTTAAAAGAAGCGTACCCGAACGAAATTGTGGCAGTGAACGCCATGTACACACACGGTTTAATCGCGATTGTTTCCACAAAAACCCGCTATGGCGGGTTTGCGAAAGCGGTCGGCATGCGCGCACTCACAACGCCGCACGGACTCGGCTACTGCAAAATGGTCATTGTCGTTGATGAGGATGTCGATCCATTCAACCTTCCGCAGGTCATGTGGGCGCTTTCGACCAAAATGCATCCGAAACATGATGCGGTCATCATTCCGGACTTATCTGTCCTGCCGCTTGATCCGGGATCCAATCCATCAGGAATCACTCACAAAATGATTCTCGACGCCACTACACCGGTTGCGCCGGAAACAAGAGGCCATTATTCACAGCCGCTTGATTCTCCGCTAACAACGAAAGAATGGGAACAAAAACTAATGGACTTAATGAATAAATAAGGAAAGGATGTTCGAAATGCATACATGTCCTCGATGCGACTCAAAAAAGGGAGAAGTCATGAGCAAATCGCCTGTAGAAGGCGCATGGGAAGTTTATCAGTGCCAAACATGCTTTTTTACATGGAGATCCTGTGAACCGGAAAGCATTACAAATCCCGAAAAATACAATCCAGCGTTTAAAATTGATCCAAAGGAAACAGAAACAGCAATTGAAGTTCCGGCGGTGCCGGAACGAAAGGCTTGATCCGCGTGAACTGTATGTCAGACCGTCTCTTTGAGCTGCTTGACGGGAGCTGCCTGAATGAGAAGCAGCATGAGGCCTTCGTTCTGCAAACAGTATCAGAGGATGGCTGGCCGCATGCCGCTATGATCAGTGCAGGTGAAATCATCGCGCTGAGCCGAACTGATATCCGAATCGCTCTGTGGAAAAACACAATGACTTCGGCCAACATCCTTCGCACAGGAAAAGCACAGTTCACGGCGTGGTGGAAGGGAGCGGCCTATTATGTAAAGCTTGAATGCGCGCCTTTACCGCCTTTGAAAGATGCCGAATATGAAAGAGACCGTTTTTCCTGCCGCATCGTTTCAGTGAAAGAGGACGTTGCGAAATACGCTGATTTGACTTCAGGTGTCCGTATACAGCTTCACAGCCCTGAAGAGGTGCTGGGCAGATGGAAAAAGACCCTGGAAGATTTAAAACGGTAATATCGATAGCCTGACACCATGCGTCAGGCTTTTTTTATATAATGAAAACAAAAGGGGGCGTGAGAAATGGAACGTGCGGGGATCTGTCACTCGGACGGCTTTGATTTAGCTTATCGAATTGAGGGCGAGGGCGCACCCATCCTTGTGATCGGGAGTGCGGTTTACTATCCGCGCCTTTTTTCCTCAGATATCAAACAGAAATATCAATGGGTCTTTGTCGACCATAGGGGATTTGCTAAGCCTAAGCGGGAGCTTCGTGCGGAGGATTCGAGGCTTGATGCCGTCTTGGCTGATATCGAAAGGATGAGAACATTTCTTCAGCTTGAGGATGTTACTATCCTGGGACATTCCGGGCACGCTTTTATGGCTTTAGAGTATGCCAGGACATATCCCAAACAAGTTCGGAAGGTGGCGCTCTTTAATACTGCGCCTGATAACAGTGAAGAAAGACAGCGAAAAAGCGAATCATTTTTCATGGAAACAGCCAGTCTTGAGAGAAAGAAACGCTTTGAAAAAGACATCGAGAATTTGCCGCAGGACATCGACAAAGATCCTGAAAGGCGCTTTGTGCACATGTGTATTCGCGCTGAAGCGAAAAGCTTTTATCAAGAGCGGCCGCATGCTGCTGCCTTATGGGACGGTGTATTCACGAATATGCCGATCATTGATGAATTATGGGGCAATACATTTGCCCGGATTGATCTTCTTCAGCGGTTAGCTGATGTTCGTATGCCGGTGTATATCGGATTAGGGAGATATGATTATTTGGTTGCGCCCGTTTCGCTATGGGATGCTGTTGACGGTTTATATCCCCATGTTGATAAGGTTATTTTTGAAAAGAGCGGCCATCAGCCGATGCTGGAAGAACCGGAAGCCTTTGATCAAAGCTTCAGGAAATGGCTTGATCAATAAAAAACAGCCCGCAGATCAACATCCGCGGGCTGTTTCTGATTATAAGACCCCTTTCATCGCGCGTTTGATCACCGGCGAGAGCAGCAGGAGAATGCCGCCAAGAACGATAGAAATCAAACCGATGGTGCCGAAGTACATTGTTTCAGGAATTTTATCAAACAATCCGGCTACTTGGGCATTGATCGCTTGGGCTGCTGCGTTCGTCAGAAACCACATACTCATTGTCTGTGCAGAGAAGGCAGCTGGGGCCAGTTTCGTTGTCACGGATAAACCGACTGGAGACAGGCACAGCTCTCCAAGCACGACAAGCAGGAAGCTGAGAACGAGCCAAAGCGGGCTTACGAGTGCTTCTTTTCCTTGCATAGCAGGGAATACCATAATGATAAATGACAATCCGGCTAAAATAATTCCGATTGAGAATTTAACTGGTGTAGACGGCTGGCGTTTGCCAAGCTTCATCCAGAGCCATGCGAATATTGGCGCAAAAATGACGACAAACAATGGATTTAATGATTGGAACCATGATGACTGAAGTTCGAATCCGCCCAATGAAAGTCTTATGCGTTCATCAGCGTATACCGCAAGAATGGTCGCTCCCTGTTCCTGAATGGCCCAGAACATGACAGCACCGATAAACAAAGGAATGTAAGCGGCAAGACGGGATTTTTCTGTGCTGTCCGCTTTTTTGCTTGTAAACATGATGATGAAATAAATCACAGGAATCAAAATACCGAGAATACTTACAAGGTCGATAAAACGATTGATCGTCAGCACGCCTGTTTGTACAGAGATAATCACTGCGATCGCCACGATGATAACACCGATGCCGGTGCCAATCGCAGATTTTTTAGACAGCGGATTCGGCACATTGGAACCTGCAAGCCCGAGGTTTTTCTTTCTTGTCAAAGCAAAAACGATAAGTCCGAGAAGCATTCCGACCGCGGCAGCTCCGAAGCCGAGATGATAGTTGTACTTCTGTCCGAGTGTTCCGACAATTAACGGCGCAAGTAAACCACCGAGGTTAATCCCCATGTAGAAAATACTGAAACCTGAGTCGCGGCGCGGGTCTTCTTTCGTGTAAAGATCCCCAACCACGCTTGAAACGTTTGGTTTTAATAAGCCTGTTCCCACAATAATAAGCACCATGCTGATATAGAATGCGATCGCGCTGCCCGGATAGGCGAGTGCAATGTGGCCGAACATAATGAATATGCCGCCGTAAAACACGGTGTTTGCGGTACCGAATACCCGGTCAGCGAGCCATCCGCCAATAATGGTGGACATGTATACGAGTGATCCGTAAATCGACATAATGGCAACCGCAGTGCCCTTGTCAAAGCCGAGCCCTCCGTTTACCGTCTCTGTATACAAATAGTAAAGTAAGATTGCTCTCATTCCATAGTAAGAGAAACGCTCCCAAAATTCGGTGAAAAATAGTGTAAATAGTCCTCGCGGGTGACCAAAGAACCCTTTTTGCGGGACGCTTTTAATGATACTTTCGTTATCAATCGAAGCCATGTCAGCCAAACCCTTTCTAAAAAAAGTGTATTATAAAAATCATATTCTTATATAATACTTGTGTCAATATAATTTATACTCATTTCAAATAGTTCCATATTGGAAAAATTATAAATACCTAAAAATAGTGATTTCCTCCTAATTTTTAAACTTTTTATCGTGAGATTTTCTTACACAACTATTCCTTTATATTTTTTTAATAAAATTTTAGAGAAATGTACAAGCAGATCGGGCCTTTGTGAGTAACATGATAGTAATCATAGAGAAGGAGGCTCGCAATTGGCTGAATTCATATTAAATGCAGCGGATTTCGGTGTTCCTGGAGATGGTAAAACGGATTCGACAGAACGGATTAATCAGTGCCTCAGTACAGCTGTATCGAAAGGCTATCATACTGTCTGGTTTCCAAAGGGAACATATTTAATAGACGCAACGCTTGGCGGAGATCTTAATCAGAGGTTTCGAAACGCGGGGATCATTGTTCCCGGCAACCTTGAGATTATGATGGACCCCGAATGTATCATGAAAGTGATCCCGAATAGTTCGTGGGGTTATTCCGCATTTTATGTGGGCAAGCAAGAGAATATAACCATTTCCGGGGGACAAATTATCGGCGAACGGGATGAGCATACGTATGCCTCGGCAGGGATAAGGTCAACCCATGAATGGGGCTTTGGCATATGTATTGAAGGATGCTCGAATGTTGTCATTGATGATGTGAAAATTTCTGATTTTACCGGCGATGGGATCATAGTCAGCCCAAGGGGATTAAAGACCAATCAAGATTATCGAACGTCAGAGCAAATTATCATCCGCCGCTGTGAGGTTCGGCGGTCGAGGAGAAATAACATTTCCATTACCGGATGTGACATGGTCACGGTGGAGGAATGCTTGATTGAAGATGCCGGAACGGGGAATGGAACAGCGCCGAAATTCGGAATTGACATTGAAGGATATGGCGAAGGTGATGTTGATTATGAGGAACCGATTAATGTATCAATTCGCAATAACCACTTTGTTGGAAACGTTTCAAGTTCTGTGACCAATTTTAACGGGTATGGCATTTTAATAGAAGGAAATCACTCTGACAATACAATCAGCTACGGATATGGGACGCAAACAGTGATCAAGGGCAATATTCTGAGACGCCCTGAAGACGCGGCGGCTGCGCCAAGAGTCGGGATAACCGGACTCGGTGTATCACAAGGAAAAGAGACCAGTGATGCAGTGATCGCTGGCAACCTCATTACCGGATTTTCAACTGGAATTGATGTCAGGGGAAAGAGCGTTCTTGTGACGAACAACAAAATCAGCAACTTTGAAAACACAGGGATATTGGTTTATCAGTCTTCCGACGTAAAGGTAGACGGAAACCAAATTCAAAACGGACTGTCTGAAACAAGGCGCAGCATCGGTCTTCGCGCAGTGCTGTCAGATGACATCGCTTTTCTGAATAACTGCCTCATTCAAGTCGTTGACGGTGTGAACGTTTCCGGCGGAAATATGATCATTAAAGATAATCTCCTGAGAAAATTCAGCCGGGGCATTTGGATTGCTCAAGGGAACGCGGTGATTGAAGGGAATACACTGAATCCTGACGCGTTTGAAGCAGTGCCGGAATCATATTCTGTTTCCGTCACAAACAATGCCGGCGCCATCATCAAAAACAATACATTTAAAGAGTTCAAAAATTACCCCATTTATTGCTCCACAAGTGCAAAAACCTCAATTATCGGCAACCACTTAGAGAGATCTCCGCTTTTGGTCACCATCTATATCAGCGCCGGTGTGCATGAGATTTTTGATAATACCATTTCAGTCAACAGAACAGCCGGGAATCCGATTGTGATTTATGTCAATGGCTCGGCAGGCTCTATCATCTCAGGAAACACCATCAATAACCTCTCCGCGGGCACTGCGACAGCTATTCAAACAAACACCTCAACCAATTCCAAAATCATCGGCAACCGCATTTTTAAAGGGACCATCAACAAACACAGCAGTGATGCAATAGACGGCAATATTATCGTCTGAAAAAAGCGCCCCTCTAGGGGTTCTTTTTTTTCGATTTATAGATCACGTACATTTCTCTCACAAGTACTAACACAAAAAATAAAATCACGACCCATTCCGCAAATGTTGTCATCTTAAAGCTGGACATATTGTTATAAACGGCTTTTGTTAAACTGAACCCTTGAAGCATGTCCATCAATACAGAAATAGCTAATAAACAAATTAATATGACTCCGGTCACGCCCAATATCTTCATGCTTCATCATCCTCCGCTTTTAGTGTCTATCGTTGGCGGAGAAGTTATACCGCATCTAACCCTAATGCATAATCTCAATTTTAAAAGGAAGAATATGAGAAAACGACAAGGAAAGGTATTTGTGTATGCCTTTATTTTCTAAGCGAAAGAACAGTACCGATTCAAAAGACAAGCAGAATACAGACGAAAGGAATCAGGAACAGCAGCAAGAAAAAGAAAGGCCGGTTCTCATTTCTCCAAGTTTGGCAAAGAATATAGCGGAAACGAAAAAGGAAGTCGGAAGCAGCTCTGACGTCATCATTCGCGAGATTAAAATCGGGGAGCAGGATCATGTCCACCTAGCTGTTATCTATATTGCTGGGCTGGTCGATAATAACACGATCCATGAGTCGTTAATTGACCCATTGGTACAGGATGAGTCTATCCAGAATACTCATGCGATCCAGCAAATTCTTGAAAAAACGCTCCCGCTGGGCGGGGTGAAAGCGGAAAAGAGCTGGGACAAGCTTTTTTCCGAGTTAATGCTCGGCAATGCGCTCATTTTTGCTGATGGCCATGATGAAGCTTTGATTTGCAGCACTCAAGGGGGAGAGCAGCGCTCCATCCAAGAGCCGAGCACCCAGGCGTCATTCCGCGGTCCGCGCCAAGGGTTTACAGAGTCTCTGCAAACCAATATTTCCATGATCCGGCGATACATTAAAAATCCGAATTTATGGGTTGAAAAAATGAAAAAAGGTTCTGTTACGAATACGGATATCGCTCTCATGTACATTCAAGGAATATGCGATGAAAAGGTGCTGAAGGAAGTGAAGCTGCGCCTGGAAAAAATAGATATTGACAGTATTTTGGAATCTGGATATATTGAGCAGCTGATTGAAGATGAAACCTTTACGACGTTTCCGACTATGTATCATACAGAACGCCCTGATGTAGTAGCGGGTAATCTGTTAGAAGGAAGATTCGCGATTATTGTGGACGGAACACCGTTTGTGCTTATTGCCCCGGCCTTATTTGTCCAGTTTTTTCAGTCTGTTGAGGATTATTATTCGCGTTTTGACATTGCGACAAGTATAAGAATTCTTCGTGTTTTAGTCTTTTTCATTTCGCTTGTGGCTCCGGCTGTATACGTGGCAGCCACGACGTTTCATCAAGAAATGATACCGACTGAGCTGTTAGTGGTCATTGCGGCCCAGCGGGAAAGTGTCCCGTTTCCGGCTGTTGTGGAGGCGCTGACGATGGAGGTTGCTTTTGAGATTCTGAGGGAAGCGGGATTCAGGCTGCCCCGGGTTGTTGGCTCGGCAGTGTCAATCGTAGGCGCGCTCGTAATCGGCCAGGCTGCCGTACAGGCTGGTATCGTCTCTCCGGCAATGGTGATTATCGTGGCACTCACCGCGATTGCGAGCTTCGCAACCCCGGCGTTTGCAATGGCGATTTCAGCCCGGCTTATTCGGTTTATTTTTCTTATTGCCTCAGCTGTTATGGGTTTTTACGGGCTGATTTTAGGGATCATTATGATGTTTGTCCACTTATGCAGTCTTCGTTCATACGGCGTTCCATATATGTCGCCGCTTGCACCCTTTTCTTCACAAGGCGTAAAGGACACGCTTTTCCGGGTTCCGTGGTGGGCCGATGAAAAAAGGCCGGAATCGGTCAGCAAGGAAGATAAGGTGCGGCAGGGGCAAGATCAACGCCCAGAGCCGGCCGCTTCACGAGGAATGGTGAACAAAGATTTGGAAGAAGGGGATAAGAATGGTACGTAAATGTCTATTAGTCGTTCTCATGCTTTTGAGCGCCATTGTGCTGCCCGGCTGCTGGGATAAGAGGGAGCTGACGGATCTTGCGATTATCTCGGCGATTGGCATCGATCGGACAAACGACAGCAACTACGTGCTGCATCTTCAAATTATCAATCCAGGGAATGTTGCCGGCGGCCTTCAGGGAGGAGGTGATGGAGACAGGCCGCCTGTATCTGTCTATTCGATTGAAGGTAACAATTTAACGGAAGCACTCAGAAAAGCCTCCATAAAGGTATCACGGCGGCTTTATTTTGCCCATACCAATCTAGTCGTGATCAATGAAAAGCTGGCAAAAGAAGAAGGTTTGGATTTTGTATTAGATAATCTTGACCGGGACACAGAATTTAGGTCAACAGCAACATTCGTCGTTGCCCATAAAACAAAAGCAGAAAATATTGTGAAAATCTTGACGCCAATTGATAAAATTCCATCAAATAAAGTCAATAAAACCTTGGATTTCACGGAGGCGCAATACGGGCGGGTGGTCAATACCAATATTCAGGACGTTTTGAAAACACTTGCCGCCAACACTATGGCACCGGTCATCCCCGGATTTATGATGATTGGTGACGATAAAAAAGGAGTCAGCATGGAAAACACGCAGGCGACTGACCCGAAAGCCATTCTTCAGGCAGATGGTCTGGCGGTTTTTGATAAGGCAGGATATTTAAAGTATTGGCTGGAAGATGATGAAAGCGTGGGGGCAGTCTGGCTTATGAATAAGATCCAGCATACGTTGATTAATGCTGACTGGGGCAAGACGAAGGATGCGGTCAGCTTGCAGGTTACCCATCAAGATACAAAGCTGGTACCGAAAATGCGGAACGGACGTCCGTACATCCATGTGAAAGTGTCGGTTGAAGGTATTATTGATGCTGTCAAATACCCTTTCCAATTGTCTGATCCCAAGGTGCTGGCCGCTATTGAAAAAGCGCTCAACAAAGAGCTTGAAAAGGAAATTAGCCATACTGTGAAAAAGATTAAGAAGAATAAAATAGATTTTATCGGTTTTGGTGACACGATATATAGAAAGTATCCGGAGCAGTGGGAGAAAATGAAGGACACATGGGACAAAGAATATTTGCCCGAACTGCCCATCGATGTGAAGGCCGAGACGTATATCAGAAGGACGGGATTGCGAAACGATCCGATCAAACACCAGTTTAAAGATGATTAGGTCTGAAGAAAGGGGAAGTGACAGATGGAAAAAGCCAGAATAAGCATAAGGCAGCTGTTTGTCATGATTATCATTTTTGAACTGGGCAGCTCCTTATTGATTACACCGGGATCAATGGCGGGCAGGGATGCTTGGATAGCAGTTTTATTAGGCTGTGCGATCGGACTGTTTCTTTTCTATTTGTATCAAGGCATTTATCAATGTTATCCGAATTCTTCTCCGAAAGAATATATGGATGATATGCTGGGAACCAAGCTGAGCTGGCTGTTTTCATTTCTCTATATATTGTACTTTGCCTATATTGCCGCAAGGGTGCTGCGTGACTTTGGAGAAATGCTGCTGACGTTTGCTTATCATGATACACCTATCATTATTGTAAATGCTTTATTAATGGTAGTAAGCATATATGCCGTAAGAAAAGGAATTGAAGTACTCGCACGCGCTGCCGAACTTCTTTTCGGGGTCATGTATTTACTGGGCGCGATCGGGCTCGTGCTGATTATTGTCTCAGGCACTATAGACCCGCACAATTTAAAGCCGGTTTTGGCAAACGGTATTTCTCCTATCCTTCACTCTGTTTTCACGCAGACCATGTACGTCCCATTTGGTGAAGTCGTTTTATTTGTGATGATTTTCCCTAACCTGAATGACAGAAAAGATGTGAAAAAAATGGGGATGATTGCCATGGCTATTAGCGGATTGGTTGTGGCGCTCACCGTGGCGATTAATATCAGCGTGCTTGATGTTGATCTTACACTCAGATCCCAGTTCCCGCTTTTAAGTTCGATTCAGACAATCAAGGTCGAAGAATTTTTAGACCGGCTCGATGTCTTTTTTATGCTGGCGCTGATCATCGGCGGCTTCTTTAAGGTCAGCCTCTACTTATATGCCACTGTGGTTGGGACATCTACGCTCTTTAAGGAAAAGAATCTCTCTCAATTGGCTTATCCGATGGGATTGGGCATCTTAATCCTTTCTTTAACGATCGCAACTAACTTTTCAGAGCACTTGAACGAAGGCTTGAACGTGGTGCCGCTGTATATTCATTTGCCTTTTCAATTATTGTTTCCGCTCTTTCTGTTTATTGTGGCCGTTTGGAAAAAGAAACGAAGAGAGAAGTCAAAAGGGGAGGAAGCAAAAAAATGATAAAAAGAGCGGGGGGATGCGGCCGCCGCTCTTTTTATGTTCACTTCTATATAAAAGGGGGATATAGGGTGCGCCCCTGTCTGCACTGGCAGAGGCGCGTTTTGTTATACCACTGCGACGTTTTCCTTCACAGTAAAGCTTCCTCTTGAAAGTCTGATATTGATGTCTGACACTTTTGCAATTTGTTCATCGTGCGTCACCATAATGACGCATTTATTTTCCTTGTGCGCCAGATCTTGAAAGAGCCGTACGATCTCTTTTGATGTGTCCTCATCAAGGTTTCCGGTCGGTTCATCGGCTACGATAAGATTCGTGTCACAGCAGAAAGCCCTTGTAATTGATACCCGCTGCTGCTGTCCGCCGCTCAGTGTGAGCACTTTTTGCCGGGCTTGTTTTTCGTTGATGCCAACCTTCTGCAGCATGTCAAGCGCATATGATTCTTTGTTTTTTTCTTTAGAACCTGTGATTTCCATAGCGGTTGTGACGTTCTGCAAAGCCGTCATATACGGGAGCAGGTTGTACGCCTGAAAGACGATTGATACATATTGATTTCTGAAATTGGTTAAGCCGATTTTAGAAACCGCTTTTCCGTCGTAAAGGATGTTTCCTTCTTTTGGTGCGTCAAGTCCGCCTGCCAGAGACAGGAAAGTGGTTTTCCCCGTCCCTGATGTTCCGATGATTGTGTAGAATTTTCCTTTTTGAAAGCTGATGTTAATATCCTGAAACAATGGCTGGCTTTTGTTTTTATACCAGTAGCCGACTTGTTGAAATTCTAATAAGCTCATAGGTTCCGCCTCTTTCTATTCCTGTTTTGTCAATATCGTTTTCGGATGAAGCCGCAGTACTGAAATTGACGGCAGCAATGTTGCAATGATTGCGATTAGGATGCCGATCCCGCCCAGAATAAGCATGTCGTTCATAGAAACCGCGACGTTCAGTGAATCGATAACGTCCACGTTTGATGAACTGTGGCCGAACATTCCGCCGCCCATGCCGCCACCGCCGCCGGGCATTTGTCCGCTTGCGGTTTGCGTTGAATCGGTTGATGAACTGATCTGCTGGGATAAAAGCTGATTTCCAAGCTGATTCGCGACGAGATTCCCCGTCACAGATGCAAGGCCGATAGCGATAACGGCCACAATCAGAATCTCAGTCAAGAACTGTCCAATCAATTTCCATCGTTTTTCACCGATGGCCATTAACACGCCCATTTCGTATTTGCGCTCCCTGATTGACATCATGACAATCAGGCCAAGGATGACGGCGCCTGCTACTGATACAAGATACACGACGTTTTTAGAGAAAGAAGCCACATTTTCAATCGGGCCGACCATTTGCTGGTAAAGCTGATCGTTTGTATTCAGTGTGTACGTATCGAAGTCAATTGATGTTTTCTTCGCTGCTTTTACGAAAGCATCCATATTTTTCGCGTCGTCCATATAGTAAACAGCTGAGTCAATCGTATTTTTATAGTCGTCGCCTTTCAGCGCCGCTGTTGCTGTGTAAGGTGTATAAAGCTTGTTATAAGGATTTAAGAAAGAGAAATTTTGGGCTTGGTCATCACCTGAAGATGTTGTTTTATAAATACCGACGATCTTCAGCTTTACTGTTGTATCCTCATCCGTTGCTGATTCAATTGTGATCGAATCGCCAACGCTTAAATCATTTTCTTCCGCTAATGTTTCGTTGATCACTGTTACTTTTTTGCCGACATCTGATTTTGTAATCGCGCGTCCGTCAGTGATTTTTGAATCTCCGTCAGAGAAGTCATCAACTAATGCTGTGCTGATGACACCTTCAATCGAAAGATCGGCTTGCACCATTTGCGGTCCGCCTTGTCCGCCGCCTTGACTGTTTTTAGCATTTGAGTTTGAACTGCTTGAGCTGGAGTCGCTTGAACTAGAGCTTGAGCTTTCAATCGCATCAAAGTTTCCCGCGTTGGCTGAAGCTGATGTGGTGTAATTGTAGCTCTTCACATGATCAAGCGCTGCAAGCTTATTCGCATCAGACACTTTGATCGGTGTGGATTCGAAGCTGCGTTTTTCACCGCTGTCCTGCTGTTTTTCCATTTGCTTTTGGCGGTCAACCTGTAGTGTCACGCTTCCGCCGAGTTCCTGTCTGGCCAGTTCGCTTGATTTTTGTGCTGCCGACTGGATGGTGAGGCCTGATAGAACAAAGACACATATGACTGTAAACACAAATAATTGCAATAACGTTTTTCCCTTTTTAGCCTTCATATTCCAAAAGGCCCGTTTGATAAAGTTCATTTATGTTCCTCCGTATAGGTATTTTTATTGATAAGACCGCCTCTGGGGCGCGTCCCCTTGCTGATAAATTAATAGTAGTCCAAAGGTATGAAAAAAATATGAACAATCTATTTCTAGTTGATGAAATAAAAACTAACAATTGTGAAACGCAAAACCTTCTGTTTAAAATGGTGCTATTATATAAAAAAGCATCAAAACAACCGGAGGATATAATGAAAATATTAATGATAGAAGATAATGTTAGTGTATGTACGATGACGGAGATGTTCTTTTTTAAAGAAGGTTTTGAAGCCGAATTCGTTCATGACGGGTTAGAAGGGTACCAGCGTTTTACGGAAGAAAATTGGGATCTAATCATTTTGGATATCATGCTTCCATCTATGGACGGCGTGACCATCTGCAGAAAAATAAGAGAGACAAGCACGGTGCCGATTATCATGCTGACTGCCAAAGACACTGAATCAGATCAGGTCATCGGTTTTGAGATGGGGGCGGACGATTATGTCACAAAGCCGTTCAGCCCGCTGACATTGGTTGCCCGCATCAAAGCCGTCATCAGAAGATATAAGGCGACAGGCAAAGCGGTTATTGATGAAGATATGATTGAAACGGAATGCTTTACCATTAATAAGAAGACGAGAGAAGTATTATTAAACGGAGAGCCTGTAGAAAATCTCACGCCGAAGGAATTCGATCTGCTTTATTACCTTGTCCAAAATCCGCGGCAGGTGTTCTCCAGAGAACAGCTGCTTGAGCAGGTATGGGGCTATCAATTTTATGGAGATGAGCGAACGGTTGACGTTCATATCAAACGGCTGCGGAAAAAGCTTGCCAGCGAGGACAAGCCTTTCCTGTATACTGTGTGGGGAGTAGGGTATAAATTTGATGAAGATTAAATATTTATATCAGCTGCTGCTAAGCCATATCAGCATTTTGATTTTAGCGTTTGTCATTATCATTTCTCTGTTTTCCCACTTTGTGAAGGAATTTGCCTATCAGAACAAAGTAGAGGAATTGACGTCATATGCGGTGCAGATTGCAAATGAATTCCAATCCGGCCAGGTGGACATGCGCAGGCTCTATCCTTATCAGGACATGTTAAGCACAAGAAAGACGCAATTTATCATCTTTAATGAAGAGCAGCAGCCTTATTTTCTTCCTGAAGGCTTTCATCACCCACCAAGGGAACAGCTGAAGAAATCAGAATGGAATAAGCTGAAAAAAGGGCAGACTGTCACGATCAGGGCAGATGGCCGTTTTGATGATGAAGTGTCCCTTGTGGCGCAGCCTATATTTGTTCAGAACGAATTTAAAGGCGCCGTTCTGCTGATTTCTCCGATCAGCGGTGTTGAACAGATGGTCAATCAGGTCAACCTCTATATGTTTTACGCTGTGATCAGCACGCTTGTGATTACGATTCTTGTGAGCTGGCTTCTGTCCAAATTCCATGTCAAGCGGATTCAAAAGCTGAGAGAAGCGACAGATAAAGTGGCTTCCGGCGATTATGACATCCATTTGGAAAACAGCTACGGGGACGAAATCGGCGTACTGGCGTCTGACTTTAATATCATGGCGAAAAAACTAAAGCAGTCAAGGGATGAAATCGAGCGCCTTGAGAAGCGGAGAAGGCAGTTTATCGCTGACGTGTCACATGAATTAAAAACACCGCTGACGACGATCAACGGTTTGGTTGAAGGGTTGAACAGCCATACGATTCCTGAGGATAAAAAGGATAAATGCTTCTCGCTGATCAGTGAGGAAACGAAGCGCATGCTGCGGCTCGTAAAAGAAAATCTGGATTATGAAAAAATCAGATCCCAGCAAATTACCTTGAACAAGCTAGACGTTCCTCTGATCGAGGTGTTTGAAATCGTGAAAGAGCACTTGCAGCAGCAGGCGGAAGAAAAACAAAACAAGCTGATGATCCAAGTAGAGGATCACGTCATCGTACATGCCGATTATGACCGGTTCATTCAAATTCTCGTCAACATTACGAAAAACAGCATCCAATTTACGCAAAACGGTGACATTTGGCTGCGCGGAATGGAAGGTTATAAAGAGACGATTATTGAAATTGAAGACACGGGTATCGGCATTCCAAAAGAGGATATTGAGCATATTTGGGAGCGATTCTATAAAGCAGATATTTCAAGAACGAACACAGCATACGGTGAATACGGACTCGGTCTCTCGATCGTCAGGCAGCTCGTTGAAATGCACCAGGGCACAGTAGAAATCAAGAGTGAAGAAGGGAAAGGCACAAAGTTCATCATCCGCCTTCCTTTAACGGCAAAACAGCAATAGCATACAGGGCGGCGCATCAACTGATGCATCCGCCTTTTTTGCACACCGCTTCGGTTTATTGCGTGCTCCCGAAAACAAAGATTGCGTGTTTTTCGGGTTGGGACGGTCTATAAACATGATAAAATATGACATAAACAGTTTTTGATGGGAGAGGGTGAAGGAATGAAGAGCGGGGTAATTCCTTCTTCAGCGGTCGGTCAAAAAATTAACGAGTGGTACAGATATATCCGGACATTCAGCGTGCCGGATGCCGAAGTGTTAAAAGCTGAAATCCAGCAGGAACTGAAACACATGCAGCATGATTCCAACTTGCTGCTTTATTATTCACTAATGGAATTCCGGCACCAGCTTATGCTGGATTATCTTGAGCCGTTAGAGAAATTAAATATCGAAGACCAGCCAAGCCTGTCTGAATTATCAAGAAACATTGACAGCAACCAGGCAGATCTCAAAGGGCTGCTCGACTATTACGTGAATTTTTTTCGCGGGATGTATGAATTTGATAAGCGGGAATTTATTTCTGCCATTACATACTATAAACAGGCGGAGAAAAAGCTCTCCTTTGTCGCAGACCATATTGAACGGGCTGAATTTTATTTTAAAATCGCGGAAGCTTATTATTATATGAAGCAAACGTATTTTTCATTGATTAATATAAAAAACGCCTATGAAATTTACGTGGAGCAGGAAACCTATAATGTGAGAATCATTCAATGCCATTTCGTCTTCGGGGTCAACCTGATGGATGAAAGAAATTTCGAACAAGCCGCACGCCATTTCAAATTAGCGCTCAATATGGCCCAAGCGGAACAAAAAGCCCAGCTGGTCGGAAGAGCATACTACAATCTCGGATTATGCTATTACAATCAAGACCTTCTAGACCCTGCCATTGATTACTTTGAAAAAGCGGTCTCCACGTTTGAAAGCAGCAGGATCGTCAATTCTCTCCCGCAAGCCTATTTTTTAATCACCCTGATTTATTATAAACAGGGAAAACATGATAAAGCTTCGGAATATCACAAGCGGGGCTATGAATATGCTAAAGAAACAGACGATGCAGACTATGCCGTAAAATTCGAGTTTTTGCAATCCCTATATCAGGATCAGCCCAATGAAGAAGGAATCGAACGATGTTTCCAGTACTTAAAAAATAAAAATATGTACGCTGATATAGAGGATTTAGCCCTAGAAGTAGCAAAATATTACTATGAACAGAAATGGTTTAAACTGTCTGCTTCCTACTTTCTACAAGTTGAAGAGGCAAGAAAACAAATACAAAGGAGTGAAGGTTTGTATGAAATTGAAATCTAAGTTGTTTGTTATTTGTTTGGCCGCAGCCGCGATTTTTACAGCGGCTGGCGTTTCTGCTAATGCGGAAGCACTCGACTTTCATGTGACAGAAAGAGGAATGACGTAAGAACAAGCCCCTTCTCATTAGCGAGAAGGGGTTTTTCTTTTCAAAAAAACACCGCAGGACATAGTCTTGCGGTGCCGCCTTCATGGAGATTACGTTTATTTAGTAGCCTCCTACAAATGCAGTTCCCACAATGATCAAGAGGATAAATAACACAACAATCAAAGCGAAAGAAGTTCCGTAACCTGACATTTTGTGCACCTCCTTGCGAGATGGCTTCAGCATATACTGCAAAACTGTGGCGGACAGGGTCCCGCAGAGACGGTCAGCAGCTTAGTAGCCGCCAACAAACGCAGCCCCTACGATAATTAAAAGAATAAACAATACAACGATTAAAGCGAAAGAACTGATGCCGCCGTAACCGCCGCCGTTAGAGTATCCTGACATAAGGTTTCACCTCCCTATGAAGGATACTATAAGATATGCTGAACCGATCCATTTGGCAGGGATAATAGTGGACAAGAGAAAAAATGAAGAATTCGGCTATATGAAGGTGATATAAAAAATAGCGGGCGCTGCCGCCCGCTATTTATGTACGATTAAGAGATCAGCACGCCCGCGAAAAATTCCTGGTATAACGCTTGGACGGCTTTTCTTTCTTCGGCTTCTTTTACGCCAAACATCATGCTCACTTCAGAAGATCCCTGATTGATCATTTCGATATTCACCTGTGCCTCTGATAATGCTTTGGCGGCTCTTGCCGTTGTACCGACATTGTGGCGCATCGCTTCCCCTACAACCATAATCAGGGCGAGATGATGCTCGACGATGACTTCATCGGCATGCAAATCCTCTTCGATCCGTTTGATGACGCTGCGTTCAGTGGCGGCATCCATTTGCCCCTGCCGTAAAATGATTGTCATGTCATCGATTCCCGATGGAACATGCTCATACGTCAAACCATGCTCCTCCAGGATGTGAAGGGCTCTGCGGCCAAAACCGATTTCTCTGTTCATGAGATACTTGCTGATATAAATGCTGCAAAAACCGGTGTCGCTGGCAATGCCGACGACAGGCCCGTTTGTGTTATCCCGCTTGCTGACGACGCGGGTGCCTTCGGCTGAGGGGTTGTTCGTATTTTTGATCTGAACAGGAATCCCCGCTCTGAATGCCGGAATGAGCGCTTCATCATGAAACACTGAAAAACCCGCGTAGGACAGCTCCCGCATCTCTCTATATGTCAGCTCGCTGATTTCCTTTGGATTCTCAACGAAGGACGGATTGACAGAATACACAGCGTCTACGTCTGTAAAGTTTTCGTACAAATCGGCTTGTAGTCCGTTGGCAAGAATCGAACCGGTAATATCAGAACCGCTCCGTGAGAATGTGATCACATCGCCATCCTTGCTGAATCCGAAAAAACCGGGAAAAATGATGAGTCCGTCACGTTCCCGAAGACGATAGAGGTTTTGATAGGATTCAGGAAGAACTTGCGCGTTGCCGGGTTCATTTGTCACAAAGAGGCCGACATCCTTCGGGTTTACATACTCCGCTTTGACGCCTTTATAGCGGAAATAAGCGGCGATCAGCTTGGCATTGTTATCCTCTCCGCTGGCCTTGACTGCGTCAAGGTATTGTTCGGGATTGCTTTTATCTCCTTCTAAAAGCGTAAACAGATCATCTCTGATTTTTTCGATAATGCCTTGCCCCAGCTGAAGCTCAGTGGCGATGAGAGCGTACCGTTCCACAACCGCTTCCGCCAGTTCAGGTGCGCTGCCTGATGCCAAATATTGTTCTGCACATGCGATTAAGAGATCAGTCACTTTTGTATCCTCGGCATAGCGTTTTCCCGGAGCTGAAACGACTACAGCTTTCCGTGCCGGATCTGAGGTAACGATGTGAAACACCTTGTCAAGCTGGGCGCCTGAAGCAAGTGAGCTGCCTCCGAATTTAACGACCTTCATGTTTACATCTCCTAATGTTTAAAATTTTCACACAAATTTAGTATTTATTATCTCTCTTTCAGTACTGTAAATCAAGGGGTAATTTCTTTCTGGAGAGAACATTTGTATTTTTCACGAGGAATAATGTCAGGTTTGCTGACCGTATACCTGCGTTATAAAGATAAATATGGTAAACAGCCTAACGTTTTGGGATGGAAAATGGTTAGAATGATTAGTAAAATTGATAAATGACTAGGTTAATATTTTTAAAGAATATTGACTAACCCTAGAAAAATGGTAATATGTAAATGATAATGATAATCAATTACTATATGGCCATATTGTTTTGAGTCCTTGCGGAGTAGGAGATACGTTCTTTTTGCTGTAAGGATGTAAGGAGGCAGCATGAAGCTACGTTACTTATTTATTCTACTTATCATATTAGCAGTCACATCTGTATTTATCGGTGTAGAAGATCTGTCGCCGCTTGATCTCTTCGATTTAAGCAAACAAGAGGCGTCAACGCTGTTTGCAAGCCGTTTGCCGCGATTGATCAGCATTGTCATTGCGGGATTAAGCATGAGCATCTGCGGTTTGATTATGCAGCAGATCAGCAGAAATAAATTCGTGTCACCGACGACGGCGGGCACGATGGATTGGGCGAGGCTCGGCATTTTAATTTCCTTGCTGCTGTTTACATCCGCCAGTCCTTTAATCAAAATGCTGGTCGCGTTTGTCTTTGCCCTTGCAGGAAATTTTCTGTTTATGAAAATCCTTGAAAGAATCAAGTTTAACGACACCATCTTTATTCCGCTTGTCGGTTTAATGCTCGGGAATATCGTCAGTTCAATCGCGACATTTATCGCATATAAATATGACTTGATCCAGAATGTGTCATCATGGCTGCAGGGAGACTTCTCTTTAGTCGTGAAAGGAAGATACGAGCTTCTTTATCTGAGTATTCCGCTCGTCATCATTGCCTATGTGTATGCGGATAAATTCACATTGGCCGGTATGGGTGAAAGCTTTTCTGTCAACCTCGGCCTCAAGTATAAACGGGTTGTGAACATCGGGCTCATTATCGTGTCCCTGATCACGTCTCTTGTCATTTTGACTGTCGGTATGCTGCCGTTTCTCGGTTTAATCATCCCGAATATTGTATCGATTTACAGAGGAGACAATCTGAAGAGCAGCCTGCCGCATACTGCGCTGTTGGGAGCAGTTTTTGTGCTGTTTTGCGATATACTGGGCAGAATCATTATCTTCCCTTATGAAATCTCGATTGGCCTGATGGTCGGAATCATCGGCAGCGGCATTTTCCTGTTTATGCTGTTAAGGAGAAAAGCCTATGCGTAACCAGATGAAAATAGCTTTGCTCGTTGGTTTAGCCATTGTATGTATTGGCTTGTTTTTGTTTTATGACTTAGGCAATTGGGATTACACCCTGCCGAGACGAATCAAAAAAGTCGCTGCCATTGTGCTGACTGGGGGAGCGATTGCGTTTTCGACCATGATCTTTCAAACGATTACGAACAACCGCATCCTGACGCCGAGCATTTTGGGCCTTGATTCTCTCTACATGCTGATTCAGACTGGCATTATCTTTTTGTTCGGTTCTGCGAATATGGTCATCATGAATAAAAACATCAACTTTATCATCTCTGTTCTGCTGATGATACTGTTTTCTCTTGTTTTGTATCAGATCATGTTCAAGGGTGAGGGGAGAAATATCTTTTTCCTTCTGCTTATCGGAATCGTGTTTGGCACGCTGTTCAGCAGCCTGTCTTCTTTTATGCAGATGCTGATTGATCCGAACGAGTTCCAAGTTGTGCAGGACAAGATGTTTGCCAGCTTTAACAATATCAATACGGATTTGTTATGGCTCGCGTTCATCATCTTCCTGCTGACAGGCGTTTATGTCTGGCGTTTTACAAAACTTTTCGATGTGCTGTCGCTCGGACGCGAGCACGCCGTGAATTTGGGTATTGACTACGACAAAGTGGTGAAGCAGATGCTGATCGTGGTTGCGATTTTGGTTTCTGTTTCAACAGCGCTAGTCGGGCCGATTATGTTTTTAGGCCTTCTGGTCGTCAACCTGGCGAGAGAATTCCTGAAAACATATAAGCATTCATACTTAATCGCAGGCTCCGTTTTCATCAGCATCATTGCGCTGGTCGGAGGGCAGTTTGTGGTTGAGAAAGTGTTTACCTTCTCAACGACGCTGAGCGTCATTATTAATTTTGCCGGCGGGATTTATTTTATCTACTTGCTGTTAAAGGAGAATAAATCATGGTAGAGGTCAGAAATGTAAGCAAACAATATGGCGGGAAAGTTGTTCTTGAAGAGACGTCAGTCACGATTCAAAAGGGCAAAATCACCTCGTTTATCGGTCCTAACGGCGCCGGCAAAAGTACGCTGCTGTCTATCATGAGCCGCCTGATCAAAAAGGATTCCGGCGAGATTTACATAGACGGACAAGAGATTGGAGCATGTGACAGCAAAGAGCTTGCCAAGAAAATGAGCATTTTGAAGCAGGCGAACCAAATCAATATCAGGCTCACGATCAAAGACCTCGTCAGTTTTGGCAGGTTTCCGTACTCACAGGGCCGGCTGACAGAGGAAGACTGGGTTCATATCAACCAGGCGCTTAGCTATATGAAGCTGGAAGACATTCAAGACAAATACTTGGATCAGCTGAGCGGCGGACAGTGCCAAAGGGCATTTATCGCCATGGTGATTGCCCAGGACACCGATTATATCTTTCTGGATGAGCCGTTAAACAACCTGGATATGAAACATTCAGTTGAAATTATGAAACTGCTGAAACGTCTGGTGGATGAGCTGGGAAAAACGATCGTGATCGTCATTCACGATATCAATTTTGCTTCAGTCTATTCTGACTATATCGTCGCTTTGAAAAACGGCCGAATCGTTAAAGAAGGACCGCCTGAAGAAATGATAGAAACATCAGTGCTTGAGGAAATCTACGATATGACCATCCCGATTCAGACGATTGATAATCAAAGAATAGGTGTTTATTTTTCTTAATATATAGAAGAGGTGAGGAGCATGAAAAAGTTCGCGTTACTATTCATCGCTTTGGTCACTGCCGTTGTCATTTCTGCATGCGGAAACCAAAGCACAAGCAGCAAAGGTTCTGATACAAAGAAAGAACAAATCACAGTGAAACACCAGCTCGACAAAAACGGCACAAAAGTACCGAAGAACCCTAAAAAAGTTGTCGTATTTGACTTTGGAAGCTTAGATACATTAGATAAACTAGGACTTGATGATATAGTAGCGGGCCTGCCGAAACAAGTCCTTCCTAAATATCTGTCCAAATTCAAGGATGACAAATACGCTGATGTCGGCAGCTTAAAAGAGCCAGACTTCGAGAAAGTGGCAGATTTAGACCCTGACTTGATCATTATCTCAGGAAGACAATCTGAGTCTTACAAAGAATTCTCTGAAATTGCGCCGACAATTTACCTTGGCGTAGACACAGCGAAGTATATGGAATCATTTAAGTCTGACGCAGAAACAATCGGTAAGATCTTCGATAAAGAAGATGAAGTGAAGGATGAACTCGCAAAAATCGATCATTCAATCGCAGATGTAAAGAAAACGGCTGAAAAGCTTAACAAAAACGGTCTCGTCATCATGGCGAACGACGGGAAGATCAGCGCATTCGGTCCTAAATCAAGATACGGCCTGATCCATGACGTGTTCGGCGTGACACCGGCTGATAAAAACATCAAAGCGTCTACTCACGGACAAAGCGTTTCTTACGAGTACATTTCAAAAACAAACCCGGATTACCTGTTTGTCATTGACCGCGGTACAGCGATCGGTGAAACATCATCTACTAAACAAGTCGTTGAAAATGATTATGTGAAAAATGTAAACGCAGTGAAAAATGGTCATGTCATCTACCTTGATTCTGCTACTTGGTATTTATCAGGAGGCGGACTTGAGTCTATGGCGCAAATGATTAAAGAAGTGAAAGACGGTTTAGAAAAGTAAAACCAAAAAGAGCCTCCGCTAAATAGCGGGGCTCTTTTTTTGTTAATCAGCGTGCCGGCTGCTGTTCGGCAGGGCGCTGAGGTTTCTTTAATGTGAATGAGAGAAGGAAGCCGACAAGTGCAATGACGGCAGCCACTATAAAAGCGGCGTTCATGCCGTGCAGGGCGGCGTGCTTCACATTTGTCGTGCCTGCATGTGCCGCCTGGTTGCTCATCACGGAAACCAATAGTGCGGTTCCGATCGAGCCGCCGACTTGGCGAATCGTGTTGTTCATCGCAGTTCCGTGCGGAATCAAGTGGCGCGGCAGCGCGTTGATTCCGGCTGTTGTCACCGGCATCATGATCATGGCGGTGCCTAAGAGACGAACGGTGTATAAAACGACAATCCAAGCGAGTGACGTATGGTCAGTCAGCTGCATAAACGGCAGAGATGTCAGGAAGATGATGCAGAAACCGGCAATCGCCAGCCCTCTTCCGCCGACACGGTCAAAAATTCTGCCGATAATCGGCGACATAAAGCCCATCACAACGGCTCCCGGCAGGAGCATAAGCCCTGTATCAAAAGCTGTGACGTCTCTGACATTTTGTGTATAAAGCGGCAGGATGGTTTCCGTACCGATCAATAATGCAAAGACGAGGGTTCCCAGCAGTGTTGTTAAGCTGAAAACGCCAAACGTGAAGACGCGGAATTCCAGCATCGGTTTTTTAAGCTTCATTTGTCTTGTGATAAACAAGAGCAGCGCGATGACACCCACCAGCAGTGAAATCAAGACGGTTGAACTGGACCAGCCATAAGAGCCGACGCTTGAGAAGCCGTACAGAAGGCCGCCGAACCCAAATGTTGAAAGGATGACTGATAAAATATCAATCTGTGTTTTTCTTAAAGTCGTCACGTTTTTCATCAGGATGCTGGCAAGAATCAAATCAATCACAGCAAACGGAAGAATAATATAAAACAATGATCTCCAAGAGAAAGCTTCGACAGCCCATCCGGAAAGAGTCGGTCCGATCGCAGGCGCGAATGAGATGACCAATCCGACCATACCCATAGCCTGGCCGCGTTTTTCAATCGGAAAGATTGTCAGGAATACAGTCTGCATGAGCGGCATCATAATGCCGGCTCCGGCCGCTTGAATGATACGCGCTGTCAGCAGAACCGGGAAGTTCGGCGCGAACGCTCCGACGACTGTTCCGGCAGTGAAAATGCTCATTGCTGTGATGAGCAGCGCCCGGCTTGTGAATTTCTCAATTAAAAACGCGGTAATCGGAATTAAAATCCCGTTGGTTAACATAAATGATGTGGTCAGCCATTGTGCTTGGTTGGCATCGACATTGAAATCCCTCATGATATGGGGAAGTGCGGTAATCAACAATGTCTGGTTCAAAATCGCCACAAACGCTCCGGCTAACAAAATGCCGACAATGACAGAACGGTTAAAAGGTTTTTGTTCAATACTTGTGTTCAATACATATCCCTTCTTTTCTCTAAGTAATTAACAGTGTTTTTAACATGGAAACGGGCTGTGTTAAAACACTGGTTTGTTCCAGATAGCCAATCAGTGATTTGAGTAAGAAAGCGCGGGGTTCTTCCTTCTTCGCTTCTTCCTCCAGCATGGCGGCTGCGGATGTCAGTTCATCTACGTCATAGTCCGCGGCGGACAGGGAAGAGATGCCTTTATGTAATTCCTTCAGGCTTTCCGATAATAGGACTGATTTATCCTTTGGCTTGTAGGAGGATGCTGATTGAATATAAAGCTCGATGGCTTCGGGCGGAAGAAGAGACTGGCGGGTTTCCCTGTTTTTGATAATCTGATTGAGGGTGCTGATGATAAACTCTGCGATCGGGTCAAGCTCAAGCGGTTTTTCCTCGATTTTGATCAGCATTAAAAACTCACGCATCATGCCGTGAAGAATGATGACCAAATCCCACACAAACGGGAGAATGGTTTCTCCATACGCCTGGATCAGCGAATCGCGGTGCCAGCAGATAATCGTCGATCTGGTCTGATGGATATGCTGTTTGACCCGGTCATTGTGCAGCTTGGGGTTTCCGTAGGTCAGCATATTGAAAAACTGCTGATTCCGCCTGAAGCCCTCCAGTTCCATTTTGACCTTTTGCGTCAAACGCTCCTCCGGTGTAAGTGCGGTATTTTCCTGAAGTCTTGAGGCCGCGGCCACCATTTGCTTCTGGTTAAATGACAGCAGCTCCAAAAGCAGATCTTCTTTAGATTGGAACAGCTTATATATCGAAGCTTTTGACATCTTACATTCTTCTGCGATCGCCTGCATGGAAACCGACGTAAAATCCTTTTCCGAAAAAAGCTTTCGCGCGGCTAACAAGATATCTGTTTTTTTATCAAGCATCTCATGGCTTCCTTCTTTCTTGAACATTAGAAAACCCATTGGTTCACAGAAAACCAATGAGTAACTATGAAAAAATTTTACCAAATAAACAAAATAGAAGTCAATGGATTTTAACCGGGTAAATGAAAGGCCTGCCGGAAAATCCGACAGGCCGAATAAGAGCTTATTTTTCAACTTTAAATCCTTGTTTTTCAAGCATTTCACGGATGTGCGGATAGTACAGGCGCTCATAGTAGGAAGCGATGCTCTGTGACCAATTTCTTGTTTCTTTTCCGTTTGTCCGTTTATTCATGTATTCAGACATCTGTTCGTCGTATGCCTGAATGTGAGACGTCAGCTCATCCTGATTCAAATAAGTTTCCTGATGATTGACAGCTTCCTGCGGCAAGCGCGGTTTTTTCGCTGAACGGTCGGCAGGATGCCCAATGACAAGGCCGGATAAAGGGAACACGTATTTCGGAAGCTCAAGCAGTTCGATCAGCTCTTGAGGGTTTCCGCGAACTGCACCGATCGGAACTGTGCCAAGTCCGAGTGACTCAGCCGCTGCTGTTGCTGTGCCGAGGGCAATACCAGCGTCTACTGCGCCGACAAGAACAGATTCCAATCCATTTGTGATTTCCATTTTGAAATCATGCAGATCTTCAAGCGCAATTTTGGCCCGGTTGAAATCTGCGCAGAACAGCAGGAAAACAGGAGCTTGATCGATCCATGGCTGGCCGCCTGCCAGCTCGGAGATTTTCTTTTTGCGCTCTTTATCCTGGACTGTGATCACAGTCACTTGCTGTCCGTTGATAGAAGAAGGGGCTGATTGCACCGCTTCAATGATTTGGTCCAATTGCTCCTGAGCTACAGGCTCATCTGTGTAGCTGCGAATCGAGCGGTGGTCTGTTAAAGATTTAATCACTTCATTCATATGGGACACCCTTTCTTTACTCGCTAAGCTCTGTGCGGACAACATCAAGAGGGGCGCTCAGCAGTTCTTTTCCTTTTGCGACAAACCCTTGGAAATGCGCAGTTTCGTTATGGAATTTCATTGCCGCTTCATCTTTCCATTTTTCAAGCATGACAAATGTATTTTCTTCGCCTACTTTTTCGAACAGGTCGTATTGCGCGTTGCCTTCCTCAGCTCTTGAATGCTGAACAAGTGATTGAGCCTCGCTCAAAAATTCCTCGCGTTTTTCTGGTTTTACTTTGATGTAAGCTTGTAATACGATCATTTAAATCTCCTCCGTTGTTATGCGAATTTATTGTTCGAATTTCATCGAACTAAATGTAACATGTATTCTAAATGAGGTAAAGGAAAAACCCTTAAATAGTAAAATTGTCATTCTAATTGTTGTGTGATACATTTGTGTCATGAACATTCCAAACCATCCAGAAACAGAAACATTGCAGCTGACAAAGGTTCTTCATGCACTTAGTGATCCGCTTCGTTTAGAGCTCGTCAAGCAATTAGCTGAAGCAAAAGAAAAAACGTGCAGCACCTGTGCAGATGTGCAGGTTGCCAAATCGACTTTGTCGCATCATTTTAAAGTTTTGAGAGAATCAGGCATCGCTCAAGTTCGGATAGAAGGAAAGCGCCGGTATTATTCGCTTCGCGCTGAAGACCTTGAAAAGGCATTTCCGGGCCTGCTTGAAGCCGTGCTGAATGTAGACCAGGACCGCTGGTGAATCAATCCCCTGTAACGGGGATTTTTTTATGTCCGTTAACCGCTTTGAAAAGCCGCTGCACACCCTCCTGAATATCTTCTTCCTTCAGCCGTGCAAAACCAATAATGAGAGCTGGCCTGCCCGTTTGCCGCTTGTCTTCCTTCAAGTTAAATCGGCTCATTCCGAATATTTCAAGCTGCAGCCCGGCAGCATGTGACAGGATGTCTTGTTCGGTGCGCCTGGTATCAAATTCGGTAACAAAATGCAGCCCCGCATTTGCCCCTTTTACGGTAACCTCTCCGCTGAACTCTGCTTCTAAAGCGGTGATCAGGCGTTCTCTCTTTTCTTTATAATGCTGCTTCATTTTTTTTATATGCTTCTGATATTCACCAGACTCGATAAATTCCTGCAGGGTGAGCTGTGTGAGTGATGAGCAAGTCTGCAGATCATAGCCCCGCTGTTTGTATGCCCTCAACAGCTCAGGCGGCAACACCATATAGCTGATCCGCAAGCCGGGGAGAAGGGACTTTGAAAAGGTTCCCATATAGATGACATTTTGAAAACGGTCGAGGCTTTGCAGCGCCGGAATACTGTCTACATCATATGTGAATTCACTATCATAATCGTCCTCAATGATATATCGGCGCGGCTCCTCGGCTGCCCAGTTCAGCAGCTGAATTCTTCTGGATACAGGCATAATCGTTCCGGACGGAAACTGATGCGACGGGGTGGTCACCAGCACATCTGGCTGCTGTCTGGTGATTTCAGCAATCGACATGCCTTTTTCATCCAGCATGATCGTCTTTACTTGTTTTCCGGCATTCTTCAAAAGCTGATACATGCGCCTGTAGCCAGGCTCCTCCATCGCATACACGGCTTCCTTGGGTAAAAGCTCAGTCAACAGCTGCATGAGCACCTGTGTGCCTGCCCCTATGATCATTTGTTCCGGCCTGCATTTTACACCCCTCGTCAGGGAAATGAGCCTCGTAATGGCCGCTCTCACTTCATATATCCCTTGCGGATGTGACATATCGCCGAGCGTGCGGTATGAGCGGGAGGCCGCTTTTTGCTCGCAGCGGAACCAGCTTTTGATCGGAAAATGGTCTGTATCGGAACTCATGTGTGAAAACGATATCCAATCGCTCTGGTCGATGTGAATCTCTTTTAGGTCATCCGGCAGTGCAAATGGAGGGTGCTCCTCGGCGGAAAACATGTCTAGTTCCTCCACGAAGAAACCCTTTCGTTCAATGGCGTACAAATACCCCTCAGCCAGCAGCTGCTGATAGGCTGAATTCACTGAATTTACGCTGACCTTGAGATTTTCAGCCAGCTCCCGCTTGGAGGGAACCTTCGAGTGCGGCAGCAGATTGCGGCTGAGGATTTCTTTTTTCAGCTTTTGATAAATTTGCTGATAGATATAATCGGCTTGTTCTGAACGATCGAGTGTAATCGTGATATCCATTTGTATTTTCTCCTTCTGATACCATCAAAAAGTTATAATTGGTACTTTTCATCATACCAAAGAGAAGTCAGAATGATAAGAAAATACCGACAGGGGGATATTCACATGAGTCAAACAACAGCAAGCATCACAACTGCACAATGGCAGCAAAAACGGGATCAATTTGTGTCAAAAGGTGTGAGCAACGGCAACCGCAGTCTGGCGGTCAAAGGAGAAGGGGCCGAGCTGTACGATCTGGACGGCCGGAGATTTATTGATTTTGCAGGCGCCATCGGCACGTTAAATGTCGGACACTCGCATCCGAAGGTGGTTGAGGCTGTGAAGCGGCAGGCGGAGGAGCTGATTCATCCTGGCTTTAATGTCATGATGTACCCGACTTATATCGAGTTAGCCGAAAAACTGTGTGGCATTGCACCGGGCAGCCATGAGAAAAAAGCGATTTTTCTTAACTCAGGGGCAGAAGCGGTCGAAAACGCTGTGAAAATCGCCAGAAAGTATACAAAGCGCCAAGGCGTTGTCTCGTTTACACGCGGGTTTCACGGGCGCACGAATATGACGATGAGCATGACAAGCAAGGTAAAACCTTATAAATTCGGTTTCGGGCCTTTTGCGCCAGAGGTTTATCAAGCGCCGTTCCCTTATTATTATCAGAAGCCGGCCGGCATGAGTGATGAAAGCTATGACGATATGGTCATTCAAGCATTCAATGATTTCTTTATCGCTTCAGTGGCGCCTGAAACGGTGGCGTGTGTCGTGATGGAGCCAGTGCAGGGAGAAGGCGGGTTTATTATTCCTTCGAAACGGTTCGTACAGCACGTCGCTTCATTCTGCAAAGAACACGGCATTGTTTTTGTTGCTGATGAAATCCAAACCGGCTTTGCCAGAACTGGCACTTATTTCGCAATTGAGCACTTTGATGTAGTGCCCGATCTGATCACGGTTTCTAAATCGCTTGCGGCAGGCCTGCCATTAAGCGGCGTGATCGGGCGTTCGGAAATGCTTGATGCGGCAGCGCAAGGGGAGCTGGGCGGCACGTATGCCGGCAGCCCGCTCGGCTGCGCGGCGGCTTTGGCAGTCTTGGATATTATCGAAGAAGAAGGACTGAATGAGCGATCTGAAGAAATTGGCAAAATCATTGAAGATAGGGCGTATGAGTGGAAAAAAGAATTCCCGTTCATCGGTGACATCCGCAGACTCGGGGCGATGGCCGCAATCGAAATCGTCAAGGATCCAGACACGCGTGAGCCTGATAAAGCAAAAGCAGCAGCGATCGCGGCCTATGCGAATCAAAACGGATTACTTTTGCTGACAGCGGGAATTAACGGTAATATCATCCGCTTTTTGACACCGCTCGTCATCTCAGACAGCCTTTTAAATGAAGGGCTCAGCATCTTGGAGGCGGGCCTGCGAGCTTAATCATTGGAAAGAAAACGGCTGGGTCTGCTATCATTTTAAGTAATCATGAAAAGAAAGGAATGTTCAATATGCCAGATCAATTAACGGTCTACAACCCGGCTACGGGCGAGGAGATCAAAACGATTCCTCAGCAATCAGCCACAGAGGTAGAAGAAGCCATTGAACGTTCACATCAAGCGTTTAAAACGTGGTCTAAAACATCAGCGAACGAAAGAGCGTCTCTTTTGAAAAAATGGTATGAGCTGATTGTTGAACATAAAGAAGAGCTTGCAGATTTAATTACAAAGGAAAACGGAAAACCATACCAGGAAGCAGTCGGCGAGGTACTTTACGGCGCAGGCTATATCGAATGGTTCGCAGAGGAAGCGAAGCGTGTGTACGGAAGAACGGTCCCGGCCCCGACAACGGGTAAACGAATTGTTGTCACACGCCAGCCGGTCGGCCCCGTTGCTGCTATCACGCCCTGGAATTTCCCGAATGCGATGATTACACGCAAAGCGGCGCCTGCTCTTGCCGCTGGCTGTACATTTATCATCAAGCCGGCGCCGGACACACCGCTGTCTGCTTATGAACTGGCGCGCCTCGCATATGAAGCGGGCATTCCGAAGGATGTTCTTCAGGTTGTAATCGGCGATGGAGAAGAAATCGGAAATGTGTTCACAAGCAGTCCGAAAATCCGCAAAATCACCTTCACAGGCTCAACACCTGTAGGGAAAATCCTTATGAAAAACAGCGCGGACACCGTGAAGCACGTCTCAATGGAACTCGGCGGACACGCCCCGCTGATCGTAGATGAAGATGCAGACATTGACCTTGCCGTTGAACAGGCGATGGCGTCCAAATACCGAAACGCAGGCCAAACCTGCGTATGTGCCAACCGCCTGATCGTTCATGAATCCATCAAGGATGAATTTGCTGCGAAACTGAGCGAGCAAGTGTCTAAGCTGAAAGTCGGAAATGGACTTGAGGAAGGCGTCAATGTCGGCCCGATCATCAACAAACGAGGCTTCGAAAAAATCGTCAGCCAAATTGATGATGCGGTTGAAAAAGGCGCGAAGGTTATTGCTGGGGGCACATATGACCGAAACGATGACAAAGGGTGCTACTTTGTGAATCCGACAGTGCTCACCGATGTCGATACGTCCATGAACATCATGCATGAGGAAACATTCGGTCCGGTCGCCCCGATCGTCACGTTTTCTGATATTGATGAAGCGATTCAGCTTGCCAACGATACACCGTATGGCTTGGCTGCTTACTTCTTCACAGAAAACTACCGCCGCGGCATCTATATTTCCGAGAATCTAGAGTATGGCATTATCGGCTGGAATGACGGCGGACCGTCAGCGGTTCAAGCGCCATTCGGCGGAATGAAAGAAAGCGGCATTGGCCGTGAAGGCGGTTCAGAAGGTATCGAGCCGTACCTTGAAACAAAATATTTGTCCATCGGTTTATAAAAGAATGCACGCTCATGAGAGCTGCCGGATTTTCCGGCAGCTCTTTTTGTGTTCCGGCGAATAATCACAACAATTCCAGCCAAAATAACAGCAAATACATTTTGAAAGAAGGTTCCCCAACAATGGATTTATTATTGGCTCTTCTCCCGGCTTTGTTTTGGGGGAGCATTGTTCTCTTCAATGTGAAATTAGGCGGCGGGCCGTACAGCCAGACACTGGGAACGACGATCGGGGCACTCATTGTTTCTATCGTTATTTACTTTTTTGTTCAGCCCGTTCTGTCCCTTCGCATTTTTATTGTTGGAATCGTATCCGGCTTATTTTGGTCACTTGGACAGGCCAACCAGCTGAAAAGCATTCAATTGATGGGCGTGTCGAAAACAATGCCAATTTCCACAGGAATGCAGCTCGTTTCCACCTCGCTGTTCGGTGTGATCGTGTTCCGCGAATGGTCAACACCGATTGCGATTACGCTTGGCGTTCTCGCTTTGATCTTTATCATTGTGGGAATCATTCTCACGTCCTTGGAAGATAAGAATGATAAAAAAGAGGGCGAGCCAAGCAATTTGAAAAAGGGCATTTTGATTCTCCTTGTTTCGACTCTTGGTTATTTGGTTTATGTAGTCGTGGCTAGATTATTCAATGTGTCCGGCTGGTCCGCGCTGCTGCCACAGGCAATTGGCATGGTGGTCGGGGGGGTAGTTTTAACCTATAGACACAAACCCTTTAACAAGTATGCGATCAGAAATATTCTCCCAGGGTTAATCTGGGCAGGCGGAAATATGTTTTTGTTTATTTCTCAGCCGCGAGTCGGCGTTGCAACGAGCTTTTCCCTTTCACAAATGGGAATTGTCATTTCTACGCTCGGCGGTATTTTCATCCTGCGTGAAAAGAAAACGAAACGCCAGCTAATAGCAATTGCGATCGGGATTATCCTGATAATTGCCGCCGCCGTATTCTTAGGAATCGCCAAAACAAATTCATAACAAATGGAGGAGGATGTATATGTATCCGGATTTAAAAGGAAAAGTCGTCGCTATTACAGGAGCTGCTTCAGGGCTCGGAAAGGCAATGGCCATTCGCTTCGGCAAGGAGCAGGCAAAAGTGGTTATCAACTATTATAGTAATAAACAAGATCCGAACGAGGTAAAAGAAGAGGTCATCAAGGCGGGCGGTGAAGCTGTTGTCGTCCAAGGAGATGTCACGAAAGAGGAAGATGTAAAAAATATCGTGCAAACGGCAATTAAAGAGTTCGGCACACTCGATATTATGATTAATAATGCCGGTCTTGAAAATCCTGTACCATCTCACGAAATGCCGCTCAAGGATTGGGATAAAGTCATCGGCACGAACTTAACGGGTGCCTTTTTAGGAAGCCGTGAAGCGATTAAATATTTCGTAGAAAACGATATCAAGGGAAATGTCATTAACATGTCCAGTGTGCACGAAGTGATTCCTTGGCCGTTATTTGTCCACTATGCGGCAAGTAAAGGCGGGATAAAGCTGATGACAGAAACATTAGCGTTGGAATACGCGCCGAAGGGCATTCGCGTCAATAATATTGGGCCAGGTGCGATCAACACGCCAATCAATGCTGAAAAATTCGCTGACCCTAAACAGAAAGCTGATGTAGAAAGCATGATTCCAATGGGATATATCGGCGAACCGGAGGAGATCGCCGCAGTAGCAGCCTGGCTTGCTTCGAAGGAAGCCAGCTACGTCACAGGCATCACGTTATTCGCGGACGGCGGTATGACACAATATCCTTCATTCCAGGCAGGCCGCGGTTAAACATAAAAAGCGACCCAGACATGACATCTGGATCGCTTTCTTTATTAGGCACGCTTTTTCTTTACAAGTGCTGCTACAGATAAAATAATGGCAGCCGCAGACAGCACCATCGCTGTAATGTCTAGAGCTGAAGAACCTGAGTTTTCGGAATCGTCTTCTGTTTTCGTGGCGCCGTGCTCATCTGTCACTTGCTTTGCAGACGTGATGTTTGTAATGGAATGAGGTGTATCGGCATCCTCGTCACCTGTCCACTCAACAATGCTGCCGTCTTTGTAATATTGGTATGCGTCCCAAGCAGCTTCCTCCGCTTTGTCAGGGTTTTTGGCAACAAAGGTAAACTGCTGGAACTGGCCTTCCTGAATGCCTCCGTCAGTCGCCTCCCATGTCACGGATACTGATTTGTCATCATGTTTTTGAGTGGAAACCTTCCAGCCCGGAATTGGCTCATATTGCTGGAATTCAACATCCTTCGGCATTTTGAGGACTACCTTCGTTGTCGGCAGATTTTTCTCTGAAGGAACCTTCATTGTATACGTTTCCCAAGAGCCAGCAGCAGACTGAGCCGGTTTTACAGAAACATGCGCGCTGGCAGGGGCCGTAAAGAATAAGAGGGAGCCGACAATAGCCGGACATAGTGTCAATGCGATTTTTTTCAACAACGTAAACACTCCTTAATTGGATTTTGTAAACATGATATTGATTTCGTTAAAGTCGCCGGTCAGGCCGTGGACTTTGATCTTCCAGTTTCCTTTTTCATTAATCGACAGGTTTTGATCTTGGAAGACGCCTTTTGTTTTTTCTTTTAATGTAAAGGTGCTTTTGTTTTCGCTGCCTGACAGGCCTGTTTTATAAACGGTTAACGTGATTTGCTGGATGTTTTTCACGGGATCACCGTTATGGTCGGTGACCCGCAGCTCAAAAACATTTTTTCCAGGCTGGTTTGGGCTGATGCTGAGAGAAACGCTTTGTCCGTTCTCTATCGCTTTGGTTTGGTAGAACGGTTCCGGCGCTGGCTCAGGCGGGCTTGGCAGGCTTGTAAACACGGCCGCTGTGATCAATACAGCGATGCCGATTGCCCACTCCGCTTTCAACGTTCGGCTGATTCCTGTGCGGCGCTGCTTTCTGGTAAGCAGAAAATGAATTGCGCCTAAGACCAGCATGAAAACAAACAGCCCGCTTTTCACTAAAAGAGCTTGTCCGTACGCTGTATGGAACAGTGAATCCATTGAACGAATGATGAAAAATCCATTGAGCAAGCCTGAAAACAAAATGACGCCGACTGCAGTGAGCGCCCATGGGGAGAACCGTCTGACCGTCTCCCACGCGAGCGTTTTGTCAGGCTGCCTCCATTCTTTTGAGAGCAGCAAAACGAGTGCCGCTATTCCGCCGACCCAGATGGAAGCGGAAGTTAAATGAAGGAAATCCATCAAAATGCCGACCGTTTTTTCTTCAACGACAGCAGCATGCCCGGTAAACGCCTTGGCAAGCAGGAGACCGAAAAAGAAAATGAGCGGCGCTGTCCAATAGCCAAAGGATGAAAAGCGGTTTTTCCGTATCGCAGGGATGACAGACAGTGCGAGCAGCACGAACAGCGCAGCCTGTATGATCCAAATGGAGCCGCCTGCTGTCTCAAACAGTGTTTCTCTGATGTAGCCCGGCTGGAATGCGCTGCCCCAGCCGCCGCCTGCGTTCGCTTTTGTCTGAATCGGAAGCTGAAGCAAAAGCGCCAGCCCCAATGCTGCGATCGAGCCGGTCAGGATACGTCTCGTCCGTTTGACGAGCTGTTCTGATTTCCCTTTATACCAGAAAAGATGGAAGAAAACCGTTCCGATAAACAGAGATAAGGCTGTATACAGAATCGCGCGATCTGCTGCTGTTCCCGGATTCAGCGCTGAATCGGCTGCTTTTTGGCTGCTGAATCCGCCATCCGCTTTCCCGATACTGAACGGAATGACGCCGGAAACAGGATGTCCATCCGCGGATACGGCATTCCATTCCGCTCTGTACACATCTTTAGGCAGATTCTTCTTCAGCTTCACTGTCATGATGTGATGATTATCTTTTTTGATTTCAGTCTTGTCCGTATCCACACGGTCGCCGTTTGAATTATAGACTTTAATGTAATGAAACCCTTCTTCAACCGGTTCATTAAATTCGATTTCCACCTGCGCAGGGGCGCTTTTTAATTCGCTGTTTTCCCCAGGTGAAGATTTGACAATATAGGCGTGAGCAAAGCTTGTTTTCGGCAGGAAAACAAGAAAAAGCAGAAGGATGATCCACCATCTGTTTCGCTTCATCACTCAGACACCACCTTCCGCTGTATGTGTTGTGTTATTTCTTGGTGCAGGTGCAGCGTTTCTTTCGGTCTTGAAGCATGTCTTCCAGCGCTTGGTCGAAAGTGCAGACGGCTCCGCCGAATCCTTTTTGAAATCGTTCGGCATGGTCAAGTGTCGCAAACGGAATGGCCTGCGGCTGGCAGCAGTGCAGGTTTAATTCAGCATTTACGACGAAATAAGCCGAACCGGCACTGACGGTTGTCTGTAACAGAAAATCTCTGCAAATCAAGTGTGAAACCTCTTCCGTTTTATCCGCGTAACGCAAAAACGCGCAATGTGCGCAGCATAGCTGTTCAATGTCTTGGTTTACCGTAATCAGCTGAACCGAATGAGCTTGATTGACGGGCTTCAAGCAATAGCTGCACATATGATCTGTTTGAGGTGTTCGGACGGGGAGCGTGATGCCGCCGGCCGTTTTAATGACCTGATTTGACTGAACCAGCTGATTGACATCTCTATATACCGTCATTTCCGAAACGCCGAACCTTGCGCTGATGTCAGAAATTCTAAGCGAGCCTTCTTCTTTCAGCCACTTCAGTATGTGTTGCTGTCTATTAATCGGAAGCATTCATACACCCTCTTCATTAAGATCTATTTAAGCGTAGAGGATTTTAGAGACGGAGACAAGTAAGTGGATGATAAAAAATGTGAAAATGTGTTGAACAGCAACAAAACGAAACAGAAGGGACTCTGGTATAATAGACAGATGGAATAGAAAGTGAGGAATACCCTATGAAAGAAACACCATGCCCGAACTGCGGCAAACCTTTGACAGGCGATATGGTCAGATCATCAAATGTGCCTTGTCAATTTCGCTGCGGCCACTGCCGGGAACGGCTTTATGAATATAAAGTTTCAGCTCCGATTATGCTGGTATCATTAGCGGCCATCGTGCTGCTTATTTATCTTTTGATGCTCCTCCGCAATGCGGCAGGCTCAGTGCTGCCAGCTGTACAGCACGTGCCGATGGCTGTATTTGCGCTTGTGTGCGCGTATCCCGTTTTTATTGTGAGTGAGCGGATGATTGCAAAGTACGTGATTCAAAATGGCAACATCATTTATAGAGGAAAGAGAAAAGGCTCCTGAAACCAGGAGCCTTTTTATTTTTAAAAAATTGTCACAGTCATGTGCCAAAGTCCTCTTTACTTTCAATTGTATAGGGACTGTAAGCGTTTTAACATAGAGTCAAAGGGAAGCATCATTCTCTGAACATATTTTTGTATCTTACAGCGACAAACAAAACAGGGAGGGTTTATATATGCAGCAGCAAGAACAGCAGCAAGGCGGCATGAAAGTGAAAGTGCAACGCTTTGGGAGTTATTTGAGCGGAATGATCATGCCGAATATCGGCGCGTTTATCGCGTGGGGTATCATTACCGCGCTGTTTATTCCGGCAGGATGGTTTCCGAATGAACAGCTGAACACGCTGGTCAGCCCGATGATTACGTATTTATTGCCGCTTTTGATAGCGTATACAGGCGGAAAAATGATCTACGACCACCGCGGCGGAGTTGTCGGAGCGACAGCGGCAATTGGGGTGATTGTCGGATCGGATATTCCAATGTTTTTAGGCGCAATGATTATGGGTCCGCTTGGCGGATACCTCATTAAACAGACTGATAAATTATTCAAGGATAAAGTCAAACAAGGCTTTGAAATGCTGATCAACAACTTTACGGCAGGGATTGTCGGCGCGGCTTTAACGATTCTCGCGTTTTACGCCATCGGCCCGGTTGTCCTGACGCTAAATAAATTGCTGGCGGCTGGTGTGGAAGTCATTGTACACGCTAATTTACTGCCGGTAGCCAGTGTTTTTGTAGAACCGGCGAAAGTGTTGTTCCTCAACAACGCCATTAACCACGGAATCTTAAGCCCGATCGGAATCGAGCAAGCATCTCAAACAGGAAAATCAATTCTGTTTTTAGTAGAAGCAAACCCTGGACCGGGGCTCGGCATTTTGCTGGCGTACATGTTCTTTGGCAAAGGATCTTCAAAATCAACGGCTCCCGGTGCGGCGATCATCCATTTCTTCGGCGGGATTCACGAGATTTACTTCCCGTACATTCTGATGAAACCGGCCCTGATTCTCGCAGCCATTGCCGGCGGAGCAAGCGGACTCTTAACGTTTACGATCTTTAATGCCGGACTTGTCGCGGCAGCGTCACCGGGAAGCATTATCGCATTGATGGCAATGACGCCAAGAGGAGGCTATTTCGGGGTATTGGCGGGCGTATTGGTCGCTGCAGCTGTATCGTTCATCGTTTCAGCAGTGATCCTGAAATCCTCAAAAGCTAGTGAAGAAGACCTGGCTGCCGCAACAGAAAAAATGCAGTCCATGAAGGGGAAGAAAAGCCAAGCAGCAGCTGCTTTAGAGGCGGAACAAGCCAAAGCAGAAGAAGCGTCTGAGCTGTCTCCTGAAAGCGTGAACAAAATTATCTTTGCGTGTGATGCGGGAATGGGATCAAGTGCCATGGGGGCATCCATCTTAAGAAACAAAGTGAAAAAAGCGGAGCTTGACATCAGTGTGACCAACACGGCCATTAACAATCTGCCAAGCGATGCGGATATTGTCATCACCCACAAAGATTTAACAGACCGCGCGAAAGCAAAGCTGCCGAACGCGACGCACATATCAGTGGATAACTTCTTAAACAGCCCGAAATACGACGAGCTGATTGAAAAGCTGAAAAAGTAATCTTATAGAAAGAGAGTGATTGTCATGCAAGTACTCGCAAAGGAAAACATTAAACTCAATCAAACGGTATCATCAAAAGAAGAGGCTATCAAATTGGCAGGCCAGACGCTGATTGACAACGGCTACGTGACAGAGGATTACATTAGCAAAATGTTTGAACGTGAAGAAACGTCTTCTACGTTTATGGGGAATTTCATTGCCATTCCACACGGCACAGAAGAAGCGAAAAGCGAGGTGCTTCACTCTGGAATTTCAATCATACAGATTCCAGAGGGCGTTGAGTACGGAGAAGGCAACACGGCAAAAGTGGTATTCGGCATTGCGGGTAAAAATAATGAGCATTTAGACATTTTGTCTAACATCGCCATTATCTGTTCAGAAGAAGAAAACATTGAACGCCTGATCTCCGCTAAAAACGAAGAAGATTTGATTGCCATTTTCAACGAGGTGAACTGACATGATCGCCTTACATTTCGGTGCGGGGAATATTGGGAGAGGGTTTATCGGCGCGCTTCTTCACCACTCCGGCTATGATGTGGTGTTTGCGGATGTAAACGACACGATGGTCAGCCTCCTCAACGAAAAAAAAGAATACACAGTAGAACTGGCAGAAGAGGGACGTTCATCAGAGGTCATTGGCCCGGTCAGCGCGATTAACAGCGGCAGTCAGCCCGAAGAGCTGTACCGGCTGATGAATGAGGCGGCGCTCATCACAACAGCTGTCGGCCCGAATGTGCTGAAGCTGATTGCTCCATCTATCGCAGAAGGTTTAAGACGGAGAAACACTGCAAACACACTGAATATCATTGCCTGCGAAAATATGATTGGCGGAAGCTGCTTCTTAAAGAAAGAGATATACAGCCATTTAACGGAAGCAGAGCAGAAATCCGTCAGTGAAACGGTAGGTTTTCCGAATTCTGCCGTTGACCGGATCGTCCCGATTCAGCATCATGAAGACCCGCTGAAAGTATCGGTTGAACCATTTTTCGAATGGGTCATTGATGAATCAGGCTTTAAAGGGAAAACACCAGTCATAAACGGCGCACTGTTTGTTGATGATTTAACGCCGTACATCGAACGGAAGCTGTTTACGGTCAATACCGGACACGCGGTGACAGCGTATGTCGGCTATCAGCGCGGACTCAAGACGGTCAAAGAAGCAATCGATCATCCGGAAATCCGCCGTGTTGTTCATTCGGCGCTGCTTGAAACTGGTGACTATCTCGTCAAATTGTATGGCTTTAAGCAAACTGAACACGAGCAATATATCAAAAAAATCATCGGTCGCTTTGAAAATCCTTTCATTTCGGACGATGTGACCCGCGTAGCGAGGTCACCTCTCAGAAAACTGGGAGAAAATGATAGACTTGTAGGCCCGGCAAAGAAAATAAAAGAACCGAATGCACTGGCGGAAGGAATTGCCGCAGCACTGCGCTTCGATTTCACCGGTGACCCTGAAGCGGTTGAACTGCAAGCGCTGATCGAAGAAAAAGGATACAGCGGCGTACTTCAAGAGGTGTGCGGCATTCAGTCCCATGAACCGTTGCACGCCATCATTTTAAAGAAACTTAATCAATAACCGATCACCCGTGACACAATGTCACGGGCTTTTTTTACTATCTCGCAATCTAGTATAATAGAAAGCGCTTACGAAAACAGGGGGAGGAGAATGACGATGAAACAATTCGAGATTGCGGCAATACCGGGAGACGGAGTAGGAAAAGAGGTTGTAGCGGCTGCTGAGAAAGTGCTTCATACAGCGGCTGAGGTACACGGAGGTTTGTCATTCTCATTCACAGCTTTTCCATGGAGCTGTGATTATTACTTGGAGCACGGCAAAATGATGCCCGAAGATGGAATACATACGCTTACTCAATTTGAAGCAGTTTTTTTGGGAGCTGTCGGAAATCCGAAGCTGGTTCCCGATCATATATCGTTATGGGGGCTGCTGCTGAAAATCCGGAGGGAGCTTGAGCTTTCCATTAATATGAGACCCGCCAAACAAATGGCAGGCATTACGTCGCCGCTTCTGCATCCAAATGATTTTGACTTCGTGGTGATTCGCGAGAACAGTGAAGGTGAATACAGTGAAGTTGGCGGGCGCATTCACAGAGGCGATGATGAAATCGCCATCCAGAATGCCGTGTTTACGAGAAAAGCGACAGAACGTGTCATGCGCTTTGCCTTCGAATTGGCGAAAAAACGGCGCAGCCATGTGACAAGCGCCACAAAGTCTAACGGCATTTATCACGCGATGCCGTTTTGGGATGAAGTCTTTCAGCAGACAGCCGCTGATTATAGCGGAATCGAAACATCATCTCAGCATATTGATGCGCTGGCCGCTTTTTTTGTGACGCGTCCGGAAACGTTTGATGTCATTGTGGCGAGCAACTTGTTCGGTGATATTTTAACCGACATCAGCTCAAGCCTGATGGGAAGCATCGGCATTGCGCCTTCTGCGAACATCAATCCATCCGGCAAATATCCGTCCATGTTTGAACCGGTTCACGGCTCAGCTCCTGACATTGCCGGACAGGGCCTTGCCAATCCGATCGGCCAGATTTGGACAGCGAAGCTGATGCTCGACCACTTCGGAGAGGAAGAATTGGGGGCGAAAATTCTGGATGTAATGGAGCAAGTGACTGCCGACGGCATCAAAACACGCGACATTGGGGGACAAAGCACAACGGCTGAGGTCACTGATGAAATCTGTTCGCGCTTAAGAAAGCTCTGATGAATCAGGCCGGGGCAGATGGCTGCCCCGGCCTGTCCATTTCCTTACGAAAATTTCCACGAAAGTCTAACCAAGCAGATCCAAATGCTGTATAATAATTTGGAATTCTTAGGAAAGCATCGGGTGAAGGAAGTTGAATGCAAAAACAATCACGTTAAAGAAAAAAAGAAAAATCAAAACGATCGTTATACTCAGTATCATTATGATCGCAGCTCTCATTTTTACGATCAGATTGGTGTTTTACAAGCCTTTTCTTATTGAAGGATCATCAATGGCCCCAACGCTTAAAGACTCAGAAAGAATACTGGTTGATAAAGCAGTCAAATGGACTGGCGGGTTTCACAGAGGCGACATCATAGTCATTCATGACAAAAAGAGCGGCCGCTCATTTGTCAAACGTTTAATCGGTTTGCCTGGTGACAGCATTAAAATGAAAAATGATCAGCTATACATAAATGATAAAAAGGTGGAAGAACCATACTTAAAGGAATATAAACAGGAGGTCAAAGAGTCGGGTGTAACCTTAACGGGTGACTTCGAAGTTGAGGTTCCTTCCGGTAAATATTTTGTGATGGGAGATAACCGTCTCAATTCACTGGATAGCAGAAACGGATTGGGCATGCCTTCTGAAGACGATATCATCGGTACTGAATCTCTCGTCTTTTATCCATTCGGTGAGATGAGACAGGCAAAATAAAATGCAATGCAAAAAGAACATGGAACATGACGGCACCGATAATAAAGCGCCGTGCACGTTTAAAAAAATGATGATGAAACGGTGCGGAGCCGGCTTTCCGCCCCGTTTTTTATGATAGAAAGCGTTTTGAAGAAAAGGGCCCTGTTGAAATAAACAGAATCAGGATTGGCGAAGCCGTGAAGCGCATCGAATTGGTAAATCTCAAGATGGGTATGCTGTTTTTCCCGCAGTTTTTTGATAAGAAGCGCTACGTCAAACGACGGCTCATAATTAGGGAAAAACAATAGGACCGGGCAGGCTGGCACGTGATGAAGAGAGTCGCGTATCCGGGAACCGTAATAACAAACCGATCCGCTCACCTCAGGCATACTGCTGCATTTCCATGCGATAGTAGCCCCCACGCTGAATCCAATCACAAAGATGTGCCGTCCGGCGTTTTGCCTGATCACATTCTGGATGATGGTTTCTCCCGTTTTCAGCCGTTCGTGTTTTGTAAATTGTTCGTATGCCGTTTTTTCTTCTTGCAGTGTGTAGACTTCATTCTCGCCGAGCAGGTTGGGCGTCAACACATCATATCCAGCCATTTTGATCAGCCGGCCCATCTTTTTCATATGGCTGTTTACACCGTATATTTCGTGTACGAGAATGACAAGCGGTTTTGGGGACATAACGGCCTCCTTTTGTGTTTTTTCCATTATATCCTATCGTTTCACTTTAGGCTGAGATATAATGGTCAAAAAAAGGAGATATAAAATGAACTCATTATCTTTGCCTCACCGCTATCCATTTTTGTTTATTGATGGCGTGACGGATAGCGAGCCCGGCAAACATGCGGCAGCTTATAAGCTGATTAGTGTGAACGACTGGTTTATCACTGATACGCAAACAGAAATGCCGTTTTCACTTGTAATTGAAGCGCTTGCGCAAACCGCGGCTTTTACAGGAATTACAGATGAGAACAGCTTGGGATTATTGTCTTCGGTGAAGAAAGCGGAAAAGCTGGGAGAAGCTGTGCCTGGTGACCGGCTTGATCTTACGTTTGAAGTCACGCGCAATCGGCGCGGGTTTGTGTTCGGACATGCCAAGGCATCAGTTGGAGAGCAGCCTGTTGCTGAAGCTGAAATCGGCATCTATATTGAAAAATGAAAAAAACCCTTCACAACATTTTGTGAGGGGTTCTATTTTGTGTCGTAATCCCGTTCGCTTTGAGAGTTATCTCTTTGCTGGCGTTTGTGTTTTTCATCATTCATATTTTCCTTCAGCTCTTCATTAGGAATCGGATCGGTTAAGTCGTTGTGCTCGGGGTTTTCATTTGGTTTGTTTTGCTGTTTTCTTTCTGTCATGTTTGATCACCTCACCGTTTGTTTTCCTCTTATCCGTTCTCCTCAAACATAGGAAATCGCTTTTTTGTCCCGCTGGGTATAATGTATTAGAATAGAGAGAAGCACAACAAAAAGATAAAGAGAGGTACATATATGTCTGTTCAAAGAGAAGATGTAGATATCAAGCTGATCGCAATTGATATGGATGGTACACTGCTGAACGACGAGCAGCTGATCTCGGATGAAAACCGCAAAGCCATTCGTGAAGCGGAGGATAAAGGTGTGTATGTGGTGATCAGCACGGGCCGGACGCTGATGACGTGCAGGGAGCTGGCGGAATCGCTAAAGCTGTCATCCTTTCTAATCACGGCAAACGGCAGTGAAATTTGGGATTCGAATTTTAATTTGGTGGAACGGAAGCTGCTTCATACGGACCATATTCAAATGATGTGGGATTTGCGGAATAAGCACAACACTAATTTCTGGGCTTCTACGGTGAATAAAGTATGGAGAGGCGAGTTTCCGGAAAACATAACGGATCATGAATGGCTCAAATTCGGCTTTGACATCGAGGATGACGATATCCGAAACGAAGTGCTTGAGGAGCTGAGAAAAAACAAAGAGCTCGAAATCACAAATTCAAGTCCGACAAACATTGAAGTCAACGCGCTTGGCATCAACAAAGCTGCAGCCCTTGCCAAGGTTACGGAAAAACTCGGCTTTACAATGGAGAATGTGATGGCGATGGGCGACAGCCTTAATGACATTGCGATGATCAAAGAAGCGGGTCTTGGCGTCGCAATGGGCAATGCGCAAGACATCGTAAAAGAAACGGCTGATTATATCACGGATACAAATATTGAGGATGGTGTCGCTAAAGCGATTCGCCATTGGGTACTATAAAAAAAGAGAGTCCTAAGATGGACTCTCTTTTTTAGTTTGGCAGGTTTTATTCTGGGACCATGGTAGGTTTTCTGACAAAAGTATTTCACAAACTGATATGATTCACTTATAATGAAATAAAGTTCAAAAATTCGGAATAGTCGTTCCGAATTTCGGGACAATAAATGACATAAAGCATATCGTTTGCTTTGGCAGGAGGGATTCTGTGTTTCAGATTGATTTAAACTGTGATTTAGGAGAAAGCTTCGGAGCCTACAAGATAGGCCTTGACCAAGATATTTTAGAGTATGTGACATCAGCGAATATCGCATGCGGATTTCATGCAGGAGATCCTAGTGTTATGCGAAAAACCGTCGCGCTTGCAGCAGAAAGAGGCGTGAAAATGGGTGCGCATCCGGGCTTGCCGGATTTACTCGGTTTTGGGCGCCGCAATATGGCGATTTCTCCTGAGGAAGCGTATGATCTTGTCGTTTATCAAATTGGCGCGCTCTCTGGCTTTCTAAAAGCAGAGGGACTTCACATGCAGCACGTCAAGCCGCATGGCGCTTTATACAATATGGCGGCAGTCGATCAAAAACTGTCGGATGCCATCGCGAAAGCTGTCTATAAGGTTGATCCCGGCCTGATTCTTTTCGGTCTTGCTGAGAGCGAGCTCGTAAAAGCGGGAGAACGGATCGGACTACAGACCGCAAATGAAGTGTTCGCCGACAGAACATACCAATCGGACGGCACGCTGACACCGCGCTCCCAGCCGGACGCACTCATTGAATGTGATGATGCCGCCGTCACCCAGGTCATCAAAATGGTGAAAGAAGGGGCGGTCAAATCTCAGCAAGGACATGATGTGTCATTAAAAGCAGATACAGTCTGCATTCATGGAGATGGAGCCCATGCGCTGACATTTGCGCAAAAAATCAGAAAACAGCTCAAAGCGGCTGGAATTGAAGTGACAGCTATTTCAGAACAGAGGTCAACATAAAGGAGGAACAATAGATGGAGCAGCAGAAAAAGACAGCAGGAAAAAAAGCGGGCAGCTGGTCATTGCTGATGGGCGCCGCCTTTTTAATGGCGACATCAGCAATCGGACCGGGTTTCCTCACCCAAACCGCAACATTCACAAACACACTCGCAGCAAGCTTCGGTTTTGTCATCTTAATTTCTATTGTTTTAGATATTTTCGCCCAAACCAATGTGTGGCGCATCATCGCAGTTTCTGGAAAACGAGATCAGGAAATTGCGAATATGGTGCTTCCCGGACTGGGGTATTTCATCGCCATTCTTGTCGTGCTTGGCGGACTAGCTTTTAATATTGGGAATATCGGAGGGGCCGGGCTGGGACTTCAGGTGCTGTTCGGCATTACACCTGAAACAGGCGCTTTAATCAGTGCCGTTATCGCCATTTTGATTTTTGTCATCAAGGAAGCTGGAAAAGCGATGGACCGTTTTACGCAAATCGCGGGGTTCGTGATGATTATTTTAACGGTCTACGTTGCGGCGACGACAGCTCCTCCGGTCGGACAGGCAGTCGCAAATACATTCGTCCCGGAACACATCAGCATATTTGCCATTGTCACCCTAGTGGGCGGAACCGTCGGCGGTTATATCACATTTGCCGGGGGACACCGTTTGCTTGATGCCGGAATTAAAGGGAAGGAATCCATTCCGCAGGTGACAAAAAGCTCGGTTGTCGGCATTTTAATTACATCTGTCATGCGTATCGCTCTTTTTCTTGCGGTTCTAGGCGTTGTATCGAAAGGCCTGCACATCGATGAAAGCAACCCGGCGGCTTCTGTCTTCAAGCTGGCTGCTGGAAATGTCGGTTATAAAATTTTCGGATTGATCATGTGGTCTGCGGCGATTACGTCTGTTATTGGAGCAGCCTATACATCTGTTTCATTTTTCAAGACCTTTTCTCCAAAAATTGAAAAGAATTCACGCGGTATTATTATCGGATTTATTGTGGTTTCTACGTTAGCTTTTGTCACAATCGGCCAGCCTGCGAAGATCCTCGTCCTTGTCGGTTCACTGAACGGCTTAATTCTGCCGATTGCGCTCGGAACGCTGCTTGTTGCCGCCTACAAGAAAAACATTGTCGGTGATTATAAGCATCCGCTTTGGCTGACAAGCACAGGCGCGCTTGTAGTGATTGTAATGGCAGTTATGGGAATCTACACGTTAATTACACAACTTCCTCAATTGTGGAGCTGATATAAGTGGAGCAATTAAACAAAATGGCGCCAAAGGATGTACGTGCCCTGATACGAGAGGGGAAAATAAACGGGCCGACCGCAGGCATGTCCGGCGGCTACGCCCAAGCGAATCTTGTGGTTTTGAAAAAGGACCTTGCGTTTGATTTTCTGCTGTTTTGCCAGCGAAATCAAAAGCCCTGCCCCGTGCTGGATGTGACTGAAGCAGGTTCGCCTGTGCCGTCTCTGGCTGCGCCGGATGCTGATATCAGAACGGACTTTCCGAAATACCGTATTTACAGGCACGGTATCCTAACGGAAGAAGTATCTGATATTACGCCATACTGGGAGGACGATTTTGTCGGCTTTCTGATCGGATGCAGTTTCTCCTTTGAACAGGCACTAATCAATAATGGGATAGCTGTCCGGCATATTGATGAGGGGACAAACGTCTCGATGTATAAAACGAATATCGATTGTGTTCCGGCGGGGGCGTTTCACGGACAGATGGTTGTCAGCATGAGGCCGGTTCCTGAACGGCTGGCTGTACGTGCCGCACAAGTGACCTCGCGTTTTCCGGCTGTGCACGGAGGGCCGATCCATATCGGTAATCCGGGAGCAATCGGGATTCGCGATCTCGGGAAACCGGATTTCGGAGATGCCGTTTCCATTCGTGACGGCGAGGTTCCTGTTTTTTGGGCATGCGGGGTGACCCCGCAAGCCGTGGCTATGAATGTAAAGCCTGAAATGGTCATCACACATGCGCCGGGGCATATGCTCATCACAGATATTCGAGACGAGTCGCTTGCGGTGCTGTAACCTCTCGTCATCCTGATGAACCAGAAATAAAAGAGGTGAGAAAGATGACTGTACGATATCAAATCGAACAGCTCGGTGATTCTGCAATGATGATCCGATTCGGAGAAGAAATCAATGAACAGGTTAACGGCATTGTCCATGCCGCGGCCGCTTATATAGAAGAACAGCCATTTCCGGGATTCATTGAATGTATCCCGGCTTTTACAAGTCTAACCGTATTTTATGATATGTATGAAGTGTATAAGCATTTGCCTCAAGGCATAAGCTCACCTTTTGAGAAGGTCAAGCGCGATGTCGAAGAGCGGCTGGTAGAAATAGCCGAAGACTATGAGGTCAACCGCCGCATTGTAGAAATTCCCGTCTGCTATGGCGGTGAATTCGGTCCGGATTTAGAAGAGGTGGCGAAGGTCAATCAGCTGTCACCGGAGGAAGTAATCGACATTCATACAAACGGTGAATATGTGGTATATATGCTTGGCTTCGCGCCCGGTTTTCCTTTTCTAGGCGGGATGTCAAAACGCATTGCAGCTCCGAGAAAATCATCACCAAGACCGTCGATTCCCGCAGGTTCGGTCGGTATTGCGGGATTGCAGACAGGCGTTTATCCGATTTCAACGCCGGGCGGCTGGCAGCTGATCGGCAAAACGCCGCTGGCTCTTTTCCGGCCGCAGGAAAACCCGCCGACATTGCTGCGGGCGGGAGATATTGTGAAATTCGTTCGCATCTCAGAAAAAGACTATCACGCCTATAAGGAGGAGTTCAATTGAGCATGAAAGTATTAAAGCCCGGACTGCTCACAACGGTTCAGGATATAGGCAGAACGGGTTACCAAAAATACGGCGTTCTGGCCAGCGGCGCTATGGACACGGTTTCACTGCGCATTGCCAATCTGTTGATAGGAAACGGCGAAAATGAAGCAGGTCTCGAAATAACGATGATGGGGCCCGGTCCGTCGTTTCATTTTTCAAAACAGACACTGATTGCTGTGACAGGGGCGGACTTCACGCTGCGTATTAATGACGAGGAAGCGCCTTTATGGAAGCCTGTGCTCATCAAGGAAAACAGCACGGTCAGCTTTGGCCCCTGCAAACTCGGCAGCCGTGCTTATTTGGCGGCAGCTGGCGGCATTGAGGTGCCTGCCGTCATGGAAAGTAAAAGCACATACGTCAGAGGAAGCATTGGCGGACTTCATGGCAGAGCGCTTCAAAAAGAAGATGAACTGAACATTGGAGAGATGTCAGCTCTTTCGCAAACCATCCTTTCCCGCTTAAGTTCGCAGCTTGGAAAACAGGGATTTGCAGCACCGAAGTGGTCAGTCAGCCGCGGCAGATTTCTGCCATTGAAGAAGAATCCCGTCATTCGGGTGCTGGAAGGAAAGCAATTTGCCTTTTTCACAGAAGAATCAAAAACGCGTTTTTATGAAGAAGCATTTCGTGTCACGCCGCAGTCCGACCGTATGGGCTACAGGCTCAAAGGAGAACCGCTCGAACTGAAGGCCCCGCTTGAGATGGTGTCGGAAGCGGTTTCATTCGGAACAGTTCAGGTGCCGCCTGACGGCAACCCGATTATCCTGCTTGCAGACCGGCAGACGACTGGCGGCTATCCGAGGATCGCGCACATCATATCCGCTGATCTTCCGATTGTTTCCCAAATCATGCCGGGCGAGCACGTTCAGTTTGAGCCTGTGTCCCTCCAGGAGGCAGAAGCGCTTGCGGTAGAACGGGAACAGCATATAAAAGAACTGAAAACGAGAATGAAGATGGAATGGCTGACATAGCAAAGGGGATGAATGATGCAGAATAAAAATAAAACCGTAGTCAAATCTATGGCGCTGCTTAATTTGTTTTTGCATAAACCAAGCCTAACCTTAAGTGAACTGGTGTCGCTGACGGGAATGCCGAAGACCTCTGTTCACCGGATGGTCAGCTCCTTGGAGGAAATGGGGTTCCTCAGTCGGGATGCGTCCGGCGCTTATTCGCTGGGATTGGTGTTTTTGGAATTCGGACAGCTTGTCGCTGACAGGCTGGATATCAGAAAAATAGCGAAACCGGTGATGGAAGAGCTGTGCCGGGAAGTGGATGAGGCCGTGCAGTTGATCATGAGGGACGGCAATGAAGCGATATACGTTGAGAAAATAGAAGGGACACAGACTGTGCGGCTGTATACGGCGATCGGCAGGCGTTCCCCCCTATACGCGGGAGCGTGCGCCAGAAGCATTCTGTCCTTTCTTCCCCGTGAAGAAATCGAAGCATACATCAAACAAACCGAGCTCATTTCGATTGGCTCCGGAACGATTACCGATCCCGAAAAACTGCTTCAGGAGATTGATGCCTCTGTGCAAAATGGCTATACTGTCAGCTATTCAGAGCTCGAAAACTATACGGCTGCGATCGGCGCCCCGATCTTTAACCATAAGCGCCAGGTGGCAGCCGGCATTAGCATTGCAGGCTTTGAAGCGAGATTTACAGAAGACAGGCTGCCCTATTTAACAGAAAAGGTGAAGGACGCCGCTTTACAGATTTCAAGAAAAATAGGATATACATAAGTAGCCAATCTTTTCTCTGCTGCGTACATTAACGTATCGACGTTCAAGAGTGGAGGAAAGAACATGGTGCTTCGATATACAGCTCTGGGCGATTCCTTGACGACAGGGAGAGGCTCCGGGCTGTTTTCACCCGGCTTCGTCCAGCGTTTTGGGGACATGATGGAAGCTGACTTGAAAACAAGAACGGCAATAAACATATTTGCCAGATCAGGCCTGAATACAGAAGAGATTTTGGGACTCCTGTCATATCCCTATGTGCAAAAATGCATTCGAGATGCTGATATGATAACGATCACAGGGTGCGGAAACGATCTCATCGATTCGGTCTTAGCCTACCAAACCTCTAAGGATGAAACGATTTTCAGCCGTGTATCCGCCCATTGCCATGAGAATTTTGAAAAGATGATTGCCAAAATCGCCGAGATTAAAGGAGAAAATCCTTCCCCGTACGCCATTCGTGTGTTCAACTTATACAATCCGTTTCCCGAAATTGATATCGCCGGCAAATGGATCACTTCGTTTAATTCACATTTAGAAACACTTGCATCAGCACCCCATGTCAAAATCGCGGATGCCTATAGCATCTTCAAAGGCAAAGAACAGGAATATCTGTCCTTTGACGGTGTCCATCCGAACAGCAAAGGCTATCAAGCGATGGCTGAAGCCGTTCACAAGCTAGGCTATAAAGAATTATCAGTTTCATAGAAAACGCGCCTCATGACAGGCGCGTTTTTTATGTGTGATCGAAATATTAAAAGAAACTTAAAATTCTCTGTCTTCTGTTCTACAGACAAACAAAGTGCGCTAGAATAATGGAGGGCGTAGGCAAATATAGCCATAACGTTCAATATTTCGTATATAAGGAAGGATGGTCCTTTTGTTTCGGATTTTTAAAATGTCTTTTGCGGTTATCATTATTATACTGGCGCTTATTGCTTTTAACTATACGGAACACACCTCTGTTATCCAATCGGTCATGCTCGTCTTTCTTGGTGCGGTCATGTTTATGCAGGGGCTTGAAGAACGCAAAAAAGAAAATGACGGCTCAGGCGCTTTTAATATTTATACCGCCGTTTTTGTATGGTCTGTCTCCCTTATCGGTTTTACACTTCATATTATATAAATCTATTACACATCCTGAAAATGCTCGACCGTCGGGAACGGGGTATAGAACCGATGAAGCAAGGCTTTCCACTCTTGATACTCTGAAGAACCGCGAAAGCCTTCCGTATGGTCCTCAAGTGTTTCCCACTCCACAAGAAGCAGATATTTATGCGTTTCCTCTATGCATTTTGCTAACGAGTGAGTGATATAGCCCTTCATGCCGGAAATAATCGGCGCCGCTTGCCGGAATGCATCCTCAAACTCTTGTTCAAGGCCTTCTTTAATGTGAAGCATTGCTGCCTCTCTGACCATGCGATCCCTTCTTTCTGTCTTTTCAAATAGTCTACAGCAAACGATAGGAGATTTCTGCAAAATCGGTGAACTTTTCCTTCATTTTCAAAAAAATCTTGCACGCACCAATTCAATTAAGAGAAAATAACAAGTGGAAGGCAGGGGAAAGTCATGTTAAAAAAGTGTATTCTACTAGTATTTCTATGCGTCGGATTGATTGGGTTAATCGGATGCTCCAAAACAGATTCACCACAGGATCGCATGGAAGCATTCGTGAAACAGTGGAACGATCAGCAATTCGATGACATGTATCAAAGCCTGACTAAAGATGTCAAAAAAGAAATCTCCAAAAAAGATTTCGTCAACAGGTATAAAGCCATCTATGAGCAGGCCGGCGTAAAAAATTTGAAAGTCACTGCGGGAGAAGTAGATAAGGACGATCAAGACAACAAGACAATGAAACATATCCCGTATAAAGTCAGCATGAACACAAATGCCGGCAAAGTCAGCTTCAAGAATACTGCTGTGCTGAAATTAGAAAAAACAGATGACGAGGAGTCATGGAATATAGATTGGGACCCATCGTTTATTTTCAAGCAGCTGGCTGACGACAAAACCGTGCAAATTATGAGCATTGAACCGAAACGAGGCCAAATTTATGATAAAAATGGAAAAGGTTTAGCTGTCAATACAGATGTTCCGGAAATTGGAATTGTTCCCGGGGAGCTTGGCGATAAAAAAGAGAAAGTTATAAAAGAGCTCGCCAAAAAACTTGATTTGACTAAAGACGACATCAAGAAAAAGCTGGATCAAGGCTGGGTAAAAGACGATTCGTTTGTGCCGCTCAAAAAGGTCAAGCCTGACCAGGAGAAATTAGTTTCTGAAGCGACGTCATTACAAGGCGTAACAAGAACGAATGTCAGCTCCCGCTACTATCCGTATGGCGAAAAGACAGCCCATTTGACAGGCTATGTCCGCGCCATTACAGCGGAAGAACTGAAGAAAAAGAAAGAAGGAACGTACAGCGATACGTCTAACATCGGTATCGCCGGACTTGAAAATGTGTATGAAGACAAGCTAAGAGGCACAACTGGCTGGAAAATCTACGTGCCGCAAACCGGGGAAGTCATCGCTGAAAAGAAAGCAAAGGACGGCGAGGATCTTCACCTCACAATTGATATCAAAACGCAAACGAAGCTGTATGATGAACTGAAGGATGACAGCGGGGCGGCAGTCGCGCTGCAGCCGAAGACAGGCGAAACACTCGCCCTTGTCAGCGCGCCTTCCTACGATCCAAACGGATTTATTTTCGGCTGGAGCGATAAGGAATGGAAAAAGCTAAACAAAGATAAAAACAATCCGTTTTCAGCGAAATTCAATAAGACATACGCGCCAGGTTCTACCATTAAACCGATTGCGGCTGCTATTGGAATCAAAAACGGCACCCTTAAAGCCGATGAGAAGAAAACAATCAAAGGCAAGGAGTGGCAAAAAGATTCGAGCTGGGGCGGCTATTCAGTGACACGTGTGTCTGAGAGACTTCAACAAGTCGATTTGGAAAACGCCCTTATTACGTCAGACAATATTTATTTTGCCCAGAATGCGCTTGATATGGGAGCGGACACCTTCACAAAAGGCTTAAAAACATTCGGTTTTTCAGAGGACGTTCCGTATGAATTCCCGATCCAGAAATCGTCTATTGCAAATGACAAGCTTGATTCAGACATTTTGCTTGCGGATACAGGCTATGGACAAGGGCAAATGCAAATGTCTCCGCTTCACTTGGCAACTGCTTACACGCCATTTGTTGACAATGGAGACCTTGTCAAACCGACGCTGATCAAAAAAGATTCACAAACAGCTGATGTTTGGCACAAGCAAGTGGTCACGAAGGAAGGAGCGGCAGACATTACAAAAGGTCTGAAAGGCGTTGTGGAAGATGAGCGCGGATCAGCGTATCAGCCTGTCGTGAAAGGAATCACAGTGGCTGGAAAAACAGGAACAGCCGAGCTGAAAACATCAAAAGATGATAAAGACGGCACGGAAAATGGCTGGTTTGTCGGCTACGATTACAAAAACAAAGACCTGCTTGTCGCCATGATGATCCAAAATGTGCAGGACCGCGGCGGCAGCCACTATGTCGTTGAGAAAGCGAAAAAGCAATTTCAATCGAATTAAAATGTCTTTTTAAAAGGAGCGAAAGGAAAAAGAGGATCTGAGGCCGAATGAACTAGTAAGGGGCAAAACCCGGTTTATACAAAGAAAAGAGGGATTTTGCATGCAGCGTATTCAATTGGCGGAGGATCTTCAATTTTCAAGAGTCATACACGGGCTTTGGCGGCTGAATGAATGGAACTATTCAGATGCTGAACTTCTAAGCCTCATTGAATGGTGTATCGATCACGGCATCACGACCTTTGATCATGCGGATATTTATGGAGGCTATACGTGCGAAAAGCTGTTTGGAAACGCCCTTGCCCTTTCGCCTGGATTAAGAGAAAACATAGAGTTGGTCACAAAATGCGGTATCGTTCTTGAATCGCCTGAACGGCCCGCTCACAGATCGCATCATTATAACACAAGCAAATCGCATATTTTGGCATCCGTTGAGCAATCGCTTATGAACCTTAGGACGGATTATATCGATATGCTTTTGATTCACAGACCGGACCCGCTCATGGATCCGGAGGGGGTAGCAGAGGCGTTTCAGGCCTTGAAATGCTCTGGCAAGGTCAGGTACTTTGGCGTTTCAAATTTTAAAGATCACCAGTATCGGATGCTGGAATCATATTTGCCTGAGAAGCTCGTAACCAACCAGATTGAGCTTTCCGCATACGAATTAGAAAATATGCTCGACGGCACTTTGAACCTGTGCCAGGAAAAACGGATTCCGCCGATGGCTTGGTCGCCTCTGGCAGGCGGCAAAGTTTTCACTGGTGACACGGAAAAAGACCGGCGTGTCCGCACGGCGCTTGAATCCGTTCAAGCAGAGATTGGCGCCGCTTCATTGGACGAGGTGATGTACGCATGGCTGTATACGCATCCGGCCGACATCATGCCGATTGTCGGAAGCGGAAAGCGCGAGCGGATTTCCGCCGCGATAAATGCGTTGTCATACAAGCTTGACCAGGATCAATGGTTCCGCATTTTTACAGCCGTACAGGGTTACGATATTCCATAAAAAGCATCAGCTTACCAGCTGATGCTTTTTCAATATTGTCACACCGCTTAGTGCCAAATTACCATTTATAAGTGATTGATTCTTTCTTGAAAGCGTTTTATATTAAAAGGAAACCTCTCTATATCCTCTACTGCATCTCCTTGCGACTTCATCCGCACATCAAGATTGGCTAGGAGGTCTTTTTTATGTATATGACTGCCAGAGAACAAAAGCTGTTAAAGCACTTATTATTACAAAACAGATATATAACCGTAACTGAGCTTGCTGAGCTGATGCAAGTCAGCACGAGAACCATTCACAGGGAACTCAAATCAATTAAACCGCTGATGGAAACCGTGGGGCTTACGTTAGATAAACAGCCCGGTAAAGGGTTGAAAGCAGTGGGAAGTCCCGAGGATAAACAAAAGCTGCTTACTGATTTATCATATGAACAGCATGAATACAGCGCCGACGAACGGAAACTGCTCATTCTTTGTTCGTTATTAGAGTCTCAGGAGCCCGTCAAACTGTACACGCTTGCTCATGATCTCCAGGTGACGAATGCCACGGTCAGCTATGACTTAGATGAGCTCGAGAAGTGGATTTCTCCCTTCGGACTGACACTGATCCGCAAAAGAGGTTTTGGCATCCAGCTCATAGGGCCGGAGAATGCGAAACGGAAAATTGTCGGCAACTTGATTGTGAACCGTCTCGACATCCAAATGTTTTTGGAAGCGGTTGAATTAAACATCAAAGGAAAAACCGATTCTTCAGAGAAAATGTTCGGGGTTGTCAGCAAAGGTGAGCTGCTAAAAATGGAGCGCATCTTATTTCAGCTCAAAGAAAAAATCGCTTTTTCATTGTCCGACAGCTCCTATATAGCGCTCGTCGTCCATCTGACGTATGCGATCGAACGAATTAAGCTTGGGGAAACCATCACCATGGAGCAAAATGAGCTTGAGGAACTGAAGAATGCGAAGGAATACAGCTCGGCTCTTGAAATCGCGGGCGAGCTTGAACGTGCCTTCGGCGTGACGATTCCAGAGGCGGAGGTCGGCTATATTACAATCCATCTTCGAAGCGCCAATCGAAAATACAAAACAGAATACAAAGCGCAGGAAATTGAGCTGGAAACAGCCCTGCAAACAAAGCGGCTCATTGCTTTTATTTCAGACAAAATCAGAATGGATCTGACGAAAAACTACTCTTTATATGAAGGCTTGATTGCACATTTGGAGCCGGCCGTCAGCCGCATAAAAGAAAATATTGAGATATACAATCCGATGAAGGAACAGATCAAGCGCGATTATTTTCTGCTTTATATGGCGATCGAAGAAGGCGTCGAAAAGTATTTTCCGGGCATGTCCTTTTCTGATGATGAAATCGCTTTTATCGTTCTTCACTTTGGCTCGGCTCTTGAAATCAAAAAAGAAGAAGCAAAAGTGAAAGCGCTTGTCGTCTGCTCAAGCGGGATCGGCTCCTCGAAAATGCTTGCCTCCAGACTGAAAAAAGAGCTGCCGGAAATTGAATCGTTTGATATGTCATCCCTGATCGAGCTAAAGGGGAAGGATGTTCAAGCCTATGATATGATTGTGTCCACTGTACCGATTCCTTATGAAAACATTGATTACATCATGGTCAGCCCGCTATTAAATGAGGAAGACGCAAACCAGGTCAAGCAGTATATCAAGCGGAAGATTCCCCTTATTCTTAACAAAAAAAGAAGCCCGAAGGAAGAGGCGCAGCAAGCTGATGTACCTGACATGCTAGAGGCGGCGGAAAGCATAGGGCGGTATATGGAGGTTATCCAAGATGTTCTGCGCCATTTTACGCTAGCTCAACTCAAAACAAACCCGGACCATAGCATGCTTCTGCTAGAGCTTTTTCAACAGCTGAAGAAGGATGGCCTGATCCGTGATCCGGAAAAAGCCGCGGTTTGCCTGGCTGAGCGGGAGAAACAAGGGGGATTGGGAATCCCCGGAACAAACATGGCGCTTTATCATCTCAAAAATGATGAAATCGTCCTGCCTTTTTTCAAAATGTTTGATCTCAGCACCCCCTATGAAGTGGATGGCATGGACGGAAATACCCTCAGGATGACACGCATCCTCGTCATGATGGCGCCTAGCTCATTATCCGCTGAAGGCTCGGAGATTTTAAGCGCGATCAGCTCGGCAATTATCGAGAGCGGAGAAAGCATGGCGGGGTTTCAAGAAGAAGGAGAACAAGAATTGTATCAGCGGTTAAACCGCATATTTTTCACATGGATGAAAGAAAAAAACATACTGTAAACCTGCATGGCACACGTCAAAAATTTGGCGTGTGTTTTTCTGTGGAGGGGGAACAAAATAAGAAAATGTGGGACTATTTTATCATTCAGTATTGGAATAATTCCAAAATGAAATAGTTTTACAAGTTATCTTTTTTGGGTTAAAATGGGTGAGGTAAGGAAGAAAATCTAACAAATTATTGAAGATTCAAGAGAATATAGGAGATGACGATATGGAAACATTACAGCATCTGATTCTGCATGACATGCCGAATAGCGAAGATATAGAGGCTGTAAAAAGCGGAGACCATACACTGACATATAAAGGTTACCGTAAACGGATTAATCAGCTGGCGAATGCCATGCTTCAAAAAGGAATTCAAAAGGGCGACCGTGTTGCATTGCTTTGCAAAAACGGCCATCCCGCCTCAACTGTTATGTTCGCCGCACTTGAAATAGGTGCTGTTGTCGTACCTGTCAGCTGGCAGCTGAAACCATATGAAATGACAGGCATTTTAAAAGCAAGTGAACCGAAAGCAATGTTTTACGGAGCGGAGTTTAAAGAGACACTGGATGAAATTCTTCCTGAATTGTCCTCACTGTGTGTAACAATGGAAACAGGAACAGCTTACGAAACATCTGCTGAATTTGAAGCGCTGTTTGCAGGTCCTGATCATTTGCCAGAGACGGAAATGGTTTCACCTGATGATACAGCACTTCTGATGTTTACATCTGGAACAACGGGAAACCCGAAAAGATGCATGATTACACATGGCGGCATATACAGATACGTTAAAAAATCCAACAGCTCAATAGCACGCATGAAGGGCCTTCGTTTTCTCGCGTGCCATCCGATTTATCATACGAGTGCGCTCATTTGCATCATGCTTGGAACATTTGCAGAAACAACCTTTGTGTTTACAGAGGATCAAGATCCTGTTCACATGCTGAAGGTCATTGAAGAAGAGAAAATTCAGACCGTGATGGCTCTTCCTGTGTTTTACACGTATTTGCTTGAGGCGTGGGAAACGCACCAAACTGACTTATCTTCGCTTGTGATTTTAATGACAGGCGGAACAAAAGTGCCGAGCAGCCTAATCCGCCGCTATCTTGATATTGGCATTCCGCTTGCGCATGGCTATGGAAGTACTGAGGCTTGGGGCATCAGCACATGGACGCCTGATATGGGAATGGATAAAGCGGCATCTGCAGGAAAACCTGTGGCAGGTGTTAAAGTCAAAGTGGAAGATCCTCTGACCGGAGAAGAACTTCCTCAAGGAGAAATCGGCGAAATCGTTGTTCATACTCCATTCTTATTTAAAGGCTATGAAGACAATCCTGAAGCAACAGCGAAAGTGCTGCAAAATGGATGGTTTAAAACCGGAGATTCAGGATATGTAGATGAAGATGGCTTTATTTTCATCACGGGACGCTACAAGGATGTCATTATTTACGGAGGCGATAACGTCTATCCTGATCAGGTTGAAGAAGTTATCCAGCAGATCCCGGGAATCCTTGAAACGGCTGTGGTCGGTATTCCTGATCCGCTTTACGGTGAAAAACCGAAAGCTTTTATCGTGAAAAATGGCGGCCAGCGCATCACGGAAGAGGATGTCATTGCATTTTGTAAAGAACGCCTGTCCGCTTACAAAATACCTGAAGTTGAATTTGTTAACGAACTGCCGAAAAACAACCTTGGCAAGGTGAAAAAAGACGTCCTGCGCAATCAGGCTGTACATTCATAAAAGAAGAAGCCCGTCCACTTTATGTGGCGGGCTTCTTTGCAGTTGCACAGACGGAAAGCTCAGGCTTAATGTTCTTAAATTCTATATCAATGTCTTCGAAGCCGGCTGCTTTAAAGTCAGCAATCATCTGTCTTCCAAATGATTTGGTTTTCTCAGGACTGGCATCCGCTTCCCGCGGCTGCATCGTAATGGCTGCTTTGCCGCCTGGCTTTAATGCCCGATAAATCTGTTTCATGCCTTTTGTTTGGTTATTCCAAATGGTGTAGTTGTTAACGGAAATCACTTTATCATAAAACGAGGCGGGGAGAGGAAATGTCTCGATGCTTCCTTGTATCAGGCGCACACCCTTGGATTTCACTCTGCGGGCGGCCAGCTTCAGCATGGCCTCTGACACATCAATCCCATGAAGCTGAACATCCTTCTCGCGTTTCAGCACCTGCTCTATGCAGTATCCCGGGCCAAACCCGACTTCTAAAATGCTGTCCCCGCGCGTGATACCCAGCTGATTGATTGTCCACTGATTCAGTGTTTGATTTTCAGCAGCCATGATGTACCCGGCAATCATGCCGATGACGCCCTTTGGCCTGCTGAATCTTCTAGAAAGCATGTTAATCATTCAGCAACCAACCCCCTTTTTGAGTTATTTCCTCCAAGCGTTCCATGTGAAACATTTTTCTGATAAAGCAATGCGAAGGTGCCAAGCCATGTTTATCCAAAGAGTGTGTGAGGTACACAACAAATAGACATGAAAACAAAGGAGGAGAATCATCATGGCAAATTATCCAAAAGAACTGCCGGCACAAACTCAAAGTCGCCAGCCGGGAATTGAAAGCGAAATGAATCCGAGTCCGGTGTATGAGTACGAGGATTATAAAGGAGCAGACAAATTAAAAGGAAAAGTAGCTCTTATTACAGGCGGCGACAGCGGGATCGGACGCGCGGTTTCCGTCGCTTATGCAAAGGAAGGCGCAGACATCGCCATTGTGTATAAGGATGAGCATGAAGACGCTGAGGAGACGAAGAAACGTGTTGAACAAGAAGGCGTAAAATGCCTGCTGATTACTGGTGACGTAGGTGAAGAGGAATTCTGCAATGAAGCGGTTGAAAAAACGGTCAAGGAACTAGGCGGCCTTGACATCCTTGTCAACAATGCAGGTGAACAGCATCCGAAGGAAAGCATCAAAGAGATTACGAGCGAACAGCTTCACCGCACATTCAAAACAAACTTTTATTCTCAATTTTATTTGACTAAAAAAGCAATTGATTACCTGAAACCGGGCAGCGCCATCATCAATACGACATCCATCAACCCGTACGTAGGGAACCCGACACTGATTGATTATACAGCGACAAAAGGGGCGATCAACGCCTTTACAAGAACAATGGCGCAGGCGCTTGTTAAAGACGGCATCCGTGTAAATGCAGTCGCGCCGGGTCCAATCTGGACGCCACTAATCCCAGCTACGTTCCCTGAAGAAACAGTTGCTCAATTTGGGCAAGATACGCCGATGGGCCGTCCTGGACAGCCTGTTGAGCACGTCGGCTGTTATGTGCTTCTGGCATCAGATGAGTCCTCTTACATGACAGGACAGACCCTGCATGTCAACGGCGGAAACTTTGTGACGACATAAGAGGGAGTGAGACATATGGGCATCACGAAAGAAGAAGTGAACAGCTACTATCAAAAAGCAGGGATTGTATTAACGGACGAGGAAGTAGACCAAATCCAGCTGATGGATTACGGCTTAGGAAAAGAAAGAAAAGTCGGGCTCCAGCTCTTCGTCTACGTCAATACAGACCGTTATTGTTCAAAGGAATTGGTGCTGTTTCCGGGACAGACTTGCCCGGAACACCGCCATCCGCCGGTCGACGGCCAGGAAGGCAAGCAGGAGACCTTCCGCTGCCGCTACGGAAAAGTGTATCTTTACGTAGAAGGAGAAAAAACGCCGCTTCCAAAAGTTCTCCCTCCTCAGGAAGACAGAGAACACTATACGGTCTGGCACGAAATTGAGCTAGAACCGGGCGGGCAATATACAATCCCCCCGAATACAAAGCATTGGTTCCAGGCCGGGGAAGAAGGTGCCGTCGTGACGGAAATGTCATCGACGAGCACGGATAAACATGATATCTTTACCGATCCAAGAATATAAGGATGAGGCTTAGCAGCCCATCCTTTTTTGTATTGAAAAAAACAGAATCATCGATATAATGGGTAAAAAAGGAAAGAGGGCGAAGCGATGTTCACTTGCAAGGTAAATGAGCACATCACCATCCGATTATTGGAGCCGAAGGATGCGGAGCGGCTGGCCGAACTCATTATCCAAAATCAGCAGCGGCTTGGCAAGTGGCTGTTTTTTGCGGAAAATCCAAGCAGCGCTGACACGTACCGAGAAACAATCATTCCAGATTGGCGGCGCCAGTATGCCGACCTGAACGGCATTGAGGCGGGTCTCCTTTATGACGGCAGCCTATGCGGCATGATCAGCCTGCATAACCTTGATCAAGTGAATCGTAAGGCGGAAATCGGATATTGGATTGCCAAAGAATTTGAAGGGAAAGGCATTATTACAGCTGCCTGCCGAAAACTCATTACGTATGCTTTTGAAGAGCTTGAGCTGAATCGTGTGGCGATCTGTGCGGCTGTCGGAAACGAAAAAAGCAGAGCGGTTCCGGAGCGGATCGGGTTTCTAGAGGAAGGAAGGGCACGGGATGGCTTATACGTAAACGGCATGCATCACGACCTCGTCTACTACAGTCTGTTAAAGCGTGAATGGGAAGGCGAAAAATAAAGAGCACACTTTCTTGTTTAAATCTTCCCCGGATGTGGAAAAGTAACAGCGGAGACGTTAAAAAGGAGTGATTCGAGATGAATCAGCAAGACATTAAACAAAAAGTGCTTGATGTTCTAGATCACCATAAAGTAGATTCGCTCGCAACAGTTCAAAAGGGCAAACCGCATTCCCGCTACATGACTTTTTTCCATGACGGGCTGACGATTTACACACCGACAAGCAAGGAAACTCATAAAGCAGAAGAAATTGAGAACAACCCCAATGTCCACATTTTATTAGGCTATGATTGTGAAGGTTTTGGCGACGCATATGTCGAAGTTGCCGGAAAAGCCAAAATCAACAATTCGGCAGAACTCAAGGACAAAATATGGAGTTCCAAATTAGAGCGCTGGTTTGACGGCAAGGATGATCCGAATCTGGTGATTCTTGAAATTGAACCGGAGGATATCAGATTAATGAATGCCGGGGAGAAAACACCGGTCTCACTCGAACTATAAAAAATTTGTGTTTTCAGGGGCGATATGTTATTATGAATAGCTAGTAAGAAAAATAAGCAAATAAAAAAGAAAGTAAACTTCTTTTTTCTGTTTTGAGAGAGAAGCTTACCGCTTCCCAAGCAGCATAACCAGCTGCCCTTATTCTTTTCCTTCATAACAAATCGCCCCTAACGATGAGATGGAAAAAAGACTTTTTTGTTTTACAATTCACACCGGCGCGGCTTCGGAGCCGCAGTGACGATTGAGAGGTAGGGCTTTCGTTGTCTTGTGTTCAAGAAATTTCCATGGTGTTTACTTTCCAGAATGATTCTTCGGAACAATGCTTTATGAATCTAACCCGCCTGACTTGGCGGATGATATAATCTTTATTTGCGTATAGAAAAGAATAAGACAAACCGCCCGGCGTACGCCGGACGGTTTTTTTATTGCAAAAAACACATCGTACTGAAACCTCCTTGTCTTCTTTCCAGTCTTATCTCTAGGATGATATTGGAGGAAGAATAACGTGCATGTCATTACAACACAAGTACTTTTTATTTTTTGTTTTTTATTGCTGATTCACTCGATAGAAACCTTAGCCTATGCTACAAGGCTTTCCGGGGCCCGCGTTGGATTTATTGCGTCCGCGCTTTCCCTGTTTAATGTCATGGTCATCGTGTCCAGAATGTCGAACATGGTGCAGCAGCCCTTTACCGGGCATTTAATTGATGATGCTGGAAAAAACGCACTGGCGATTGTAGGGGACCAGTTCCGCTTTTTAATTTTCGGATCGACAGTCGGCACCATTTTGGGCATTATCCTGCTCCCGTCTTTTGTCGCTCTTTTTTCACGGGCGATTATTCACTTGGCGGGCGGCGGCGGCTCCGTTTTTCAAGTTTTCCGAAAGGGGTTCTCGAAACAAGGATTCAAAAATGCCCTTTCCTATTTGCGTCTGCCGTCTATTTCATATGTAAAAGGATTTCATATGCGCTTGATTCCGAAGCGTTTGTTTGTCATCAACATGCTGATCACATCGATTTATACGATTGGCGTGCTTTCGGCTTTATACGCAGGCCTTCTGGCTCCGGAGCGCAGTACGACAGCCGTCATGGCTTCGGGTTTAATCAACGGAATTGCGACGATGCTACTGGCCATTTTTGTTGATCCTAAGGTATCCGTTCTAGCTGATGATGTGGCAAAAGGAAAACGAAGCTATATCTATTTAAAATGGACCTCTGTCACAATGGTCACATCAAGGGTGGCGGGCACACTCCTCGCCCAGCTCATGTTTATTCCGGGGGCCTACTATATCGCGTGGCTGACAAAGTGGTTTTAATAAAAAAGGCTGGATCATAAAAATCCAGCCTTTTTTGCGTTCCCTTATTTATATTTCCTTAATCCGCGGTCGTACAAAAAATTTCCGAATGGGACGAAAGCGGCGACGAAGCCGGCAGCTGACCATTTCAGCGGCCATTTGACAGAGAAGGTTGCATAAGCCAAGACAAGTAAATACAAAATGAACAACCCGCCGTGAACCGAACCGACAATTGTCACCGCAAGCGGAAGGCCTGCCCAATATTTAAGCGGCATAGCGATGAACAACAGGATTAAGAGTGACATTCCTTCAATAAAACCCATCGTGCGAAGTCTTCCGATCGGCGTTTGCAGCATAAATCGCCCTCCTTGTGGACACGTTTTCATTTTATACTATAAACAATCTGGGGGGGCATATGACAGCTTTCAAAAAATGTTCGGAAAACATTCATTTTTACATGCCTTTTCTAGGGAACTGTACTTGTCATTTACAAAAATACCCGAGATAATGTGTACAAAATCAAAAAAGAAGGATGTTGAAATGAAACTTGACCAGATTGATCTGAATATCATTGAGGAGCTGAAGAAGGACAGCCGTTTGTCGATGAGGGAATTAGGCAGAAAAATTAAGCTGTCGCCTCCATCTGTGACAGAACGGGTAAGACAGCTTGAATCGTTTGGCATCATTAAGCAATACACGCTGGAGGTCGACCAGAAAAAACTGGGGCTTCCCGTTTCCTGCATTGTGGAAGCAACCGTTAAAAACGCGGATTACGAGCGGTTCAAAAGCTATATTCAAACATTGCCGAATATTGAATTTTGCTACCGGATTGCGGGTGCAGCCTGCTATATGCTGAAAATCAATGCCGAAAGCCTCGAAGCGGTAGAAGATTTCATTAACAAAACATCGCCCTACGCGCAAACCGTCACTCACGTCATTTTCTCAGAAATTGACACGAAAAACGGGCGCGGTTAGAGAGTGCCGCGTGAAGTCTGTTATAATAACAGGATGAGCGCGAAAGAAAGAGAAGTGATCAAGCATGTCAAAAACAGTTGTATTAGCTGAAAAACCTTCAGTCGGCCGGGATTTAGCCCGGGTGCTGAAGTGCCATAAAAAAGGAAACGGTTATCTCGAAGGCGATCAATATATTGTGACCTGGGCTTTAGGCCATTTGGTGACGCTTGCTGATCCAGAAGGCTACGGAAAAGAATTTCAATCATGGCGCCTAGAGGATCTGCCGATTATCCCAGAACCCTTAAAGCTTGTGGTAATAAAAAAAACCGGAAAGCAGTTCAATGCAGTCAAATCCCAGCTTACCCGTAAAGACGTCAATCAGATTGTCATCGCGACTGACGCAGGCCGGGAAGGTGAGCTTGTTGCGCGCTGGATCATTGAGAAAGCGAATGTCCGAAAACCAATCAAGCGGCTGTGGATTTCATCTGTGACGGATAAAGCGATCAAGGAAGGTTTTCAGAAGCTGCGCAGCGGCAAAGAATATGAAAACCTGTACCATTCTGCCGTCGCCAGAGCGGAAGCGGATTGGATTGTGGGGATCAACGCCACCCGTGCACTTACCACAAAATTCAATGCCCAGCTCTCATGCGGTCGTGTGCAGACTCCGACGCTAGCCATGATTGCAAAGCGCGAGGCAGACATTCAGGCGTTTACGCCCGTTCCGTATTACGGCATACGTGCTGCAGTCGACGGCATGACGCTGACGTGGCAGGATAAGAAATCAAAGCAGACGAGAACGTTCAATCAAGATGTAACAAGCCGTTTGCTAAAAAACCTCGAAGGAAAGCAAGCGGTCGTAGCTGAGCTGAAAAAAACAGCGAAAAAAAGCTTTGCGCCTGCGCTTTATGATTTAACGGAGCTGCAGCGTGACGCCCACAAGCGCTTCGGTTTTTCTGCCAAAGAAACGCTTTCTGTCCTGCAGAAGCTATATGAGCAGCATAAGCTCGTCACATATCCGCGGACGGACTCTAGATTTTTATCCAGTGACATCGTCCCGACGTTAAAAGACCGTCTGGAAGGCATGGAAGTAAAACCGTATGCCCAATATGTCAGCCAAATTAAAAAACGCGGCATTAAATCTCATAAAGGATATGTCAATGACGCGAAGGTGTCAGACCACCACGCGATTATCCCGACCGAAGAGCCGCTCGTTCTCAGCAGTCTGAGTGATAAAGAACGAAAGCTGTATGACCTGATTGCGAAACGTTTCCTGGCTGTATTAATGCCTGCATTCGAATATGAGGAAACAAAGGTCATCGCAGAAATCGGCGGAGAAACCTTTACGGCAAAAGGCAAAACCGTACAGTCGCAAGGGTGGAAAGCCGTTTATGATATGGCGGAAGAGGATGATGAGCAGGAGGATGACAGAGACCAGACACTTCCTGCGCTTCAAAAAGGCGACACACTTGCCGTCCGCACGTTAACGGAAACAAGCGGCCAAACGAAGCCGCCTGCCCGATTTAATGAAGGGACCTTGCTGTCAGCGATGGAAAACCCAAGCGCATTTATGCAAGGAGAAGAAAAAGGCCTCGTCAAAACGCTTGGAGAAACAGGCGGCCTCGGCACGGTGGCAACACGTGCCGACATTATTGAAAAACTGTTCAACAGCTTTTTAATCGAGAAAAAAGGCCAAGATATTTTTATCACATCTAAAGGAAAACAGCTCCTGCAGCTTGTTCCGGAGGATCTGAAATCACCGGCCTTAACAGCAGAATGGGAGCAAAAGCTGTCTGCGATCGCGGCCGGCAAATTGAAATCGGCTGTTTTTATTAAAGATATGAAGGCTTACGCTCACCAAACGGTAAAAGAAATCAAAAACAGCAGCCAAACCTTCCGACATGACAACATTACGGGAACGGCATGTCCGGAATGCGGCAAAATGATGCTGAAAGTAAACGGCAAACGCGGGACGATGCTCGTGTGCCAAGATCGTGAATGCGGAAGCAGAAAAACGATTGCCCGAAAAACAAACGCACGCTGCCCGAACTGCCATAAAAGAATGGAGCTTCGCGGCCAAGGCGAGGGCCAAACCTTTGCGTGTGTGTGCGGTCACCGTGAAAAGCTCTCTGTATTTGAAAAACGAAAAAACAAAGACAAAGCGCGTGCTACCAAACGGGACGTATCCTCTTATATGAAAAAACAAAATAAAGATGAGCCGATTAACAACGCGCTGGCAGAACAGCTGAAAAAACTCGGTTTGGATAAATAATAAAAAAACCTGTGCCTATCGCACAGGTTTTTTATTGGACTTAGGTCCTGTTTTCTTAATGTTCAAAAAGGGAAAAAAAAGCTAGCAATCTGCATTTTTTTCTTTTATAGTAAATGTACTTTGTAACATGGCAGTCATATTTTCGTCTATAACTATTTGTGAGCGTCTGATTTGCTTCAGGCGACAAAGGGGGATTTGCCTGTGAGGCATGTACTAATTGCTGTCATCTTATTCTTCTTATCTATCGGACTTTCCGCAGGGTGTGCTGAAGCTGGAAACAAGACCCAAAATCAGTCAGCGACAGAAGTGAATGCCAGCCCGATCCAGCCGGCGGAATATTTCATCTATCACAATTTAATGAATGACCAAGGGCTGATTAAAACCGATTTTTCAGACCAGCCTTCTTACTTGTCGGAATCTCTCGGCCTGTGGATGGAGTTTCTGCTCAGCAAAAATGACGCACCGCATTTCCAGGATCAATATCAGCATCTGACTGATTCATTTCTGATGAGCAATCACTTGGTGACGTGGAAGATTCAAAATGGCCAAGCGAGCGGGACGAATGCGCTGATAGATGATATGAGAATTATGTTGTCTCTTGACCAAGCCGCCGCAAAATGGGGCCGCAGCGACTACGCGCAAACGGCTAAGGATATCGGCACGTCTTTGAAGACATACAATATGAACAATGGGTTATTTACAGACTATTACGACTCACAGGCCGCTTCAAAGGATGTGACGCTTTCATACGTCATGCCTGACGCCTTAGCTGTCTTAAAGAAGAATGGAATCATAGACGAAGACACAGAACAGCGGAATGCCAATGTTCTCTATTCAGCTCCTTTAAAAAATGGCTTTCTGCCGAAGACATACAGCTCGGAGACGAAGGAATACACATATGATAGTGAAATCAACCTGATTGATCAGCTTTACGCTGCTTGGCATTTGCCGGAAGGGGATGAAAAAGCATCTGTTTTAGCGGACTGGATCAAGCAGGAATTTCAGAAAAACGGAAAGCTGTACGGGCGGTATTCGGCAGATACGAAGGAGCCTGCCGTCCAATATGAGTCTCCATCCGTATATGCATTAGCCGTATTGTTTTTGACAAAACAGCATGAAAACAGTTCTGTCATCAAAGCCATATATGACAGAATGAATGACTTTGAAATTCATGATCCGGTGAAATCGTATTATGGAGGCTATATGAGCGGCACTCAGACGCATTCATTTGACAATCTGCTGCCGCTGTTAGCCGAAAGGAAGCTTTTTAATGAAAATATCATTCAGTGAATCACAAAAATTATTTGCTTATTTTTCAGGGCTCATCGCGGCCCTGTCTTTGTTTATTTATTATGTGTCAGCCCAGCAATCAGAAGGTGCTCTGATCCTTTGCATCACATTTGGCGTCATCGCCGTAGGCATCTGGTTCGGCCCGATTTACGCGCTGGCAGTGACCTTAATCGTACTCTTTGTTCTCGGCACCTTAATGATGTTTTTCCAGACTGGACAGACATCGCTCTTTCCGGCTGAGGAAGGGCTGCGAATGCTTGTCGTGTGGGGAATCGCGCTTTTGCTGTTTTCTTTTATTTCTGGAAGAATCCACGATATTACAGCAGAGCTTCGGCGCTCAATAACACGGCTTCAATCCGAAATCAAAAGCTATGTTGCTGTTGACAGAGTGACTGGTTTTGATAACAAGCAAAGGATGAAGCTGGAGCTTTCAGAAGAAATCAAGCGGGCGGAGCGCTACGGCAATTCTTTCGTTTTTTTGCTGCTGCATATGCATTATTTCAAAGAGTTTAAGTCTTTGTACGGTGAAAAAGAAACGGACCGCCTCTTCCAATATGTCGGTCAGCAAATCAGGACAAGCGTTCGGGAAACGGATAAGAAATTCCGTCCCTCTGACGAGCGTATCGGGATCGTGCTGACGCACACGCCTGCTGAACATATGCCAGCCGTCCTGACAAAGCTGAAAAAACAATTAGACACGTATCAGCTGGAAAATGGAAAGTATGTGTCGCTTACGTTCCACGTCTGTTACTTGCCCTACCGCAACGATATCAAAACAGCTGATCAATTTTTAGAAGAACTGGAAAACGAGATGATGATGAATGAACTATAAAGGAATCACATTGCTATGCGTCATGATGCTTCTAGTTTCGGCTATTACGTCTTTTCCCGTTTCTGCGCAAGCGAAAGATCAGGACGCCGGTATTCTCATCATCTACTCAACCTTGGACGGCAAAGAGTCGTCACAAGTCAAAATGCTCGATTTGCTTGCGGGCCACTTTACATCCCATGTGACAGTCAAAAAAGATTCAGACGTTGAAGCGTCGGATTTCAAAGGGAAAGACCATGTGATTTATTACGGCCAAACGAAAAGAAAGCTCAGCAAAAAACTGCTGTCTCTTATCAGCGGCGTAAAAAAACCGGTTGTCGCCATTGGCTATAACGCAGGTCAAATCAGCCAATTTTCTGGGCTTTCATTAGCCCGCAAAGAAAATGTGTTTCAGGTTCACAGCAGGTCGGAAAAGGCCGATGTGTCTCTGGAAAGCGGGCTTAACGTGCTGAGTGTATCAGGCCTGAAAGGAACGGCGCTTTACACCTTCAAAGCCGATGACGGCACAATACATTCTTTTATATGGAAAACAAAAAAAGGGAATGTGTACATTGGATTAACAAATTTGTTAAATGACAATTTGATCGTGGCGAAACAGCTCAGAGAAGCTTTCGGAGAGAAGGCGGGGACGACGTTATTGTATTTGCGTCTCGAGGATATCAGCCCGATGTCTGATGAAAAATTGCTGCTTCAAGCCGGTACATACCTGCATAAGCGGCATATTCCTTTTATCCTGGCGGTCATTCCGGTTTATTTGAATCCGGAAACAGGCGACAAAGTGTATTTGTCTGATCAACCGAAGATGGTCAAGGTGCTGAAGAAGCTGCAAAGCATGGGCGGCAGTATCATTGTTCACGGCTATACTCACGCTTATCGCTACAGTGAAACAGGAGAGGGCTTTGAATTTTGGGATGCAAAGGCGGATCAGCCGATTACATCCGGAAATGCCGAAGACCCCCCGTCCATTTTGGAGAAAGAACAGGACTTCCCGAACGAACAAGCCTATCACAGCTATCTCGAACCATTTCGGGAAAAGGAAGAAACGTATACAAAACAAAAACTGACGCGTGCCATTGAGGATTTGACATCATCGGGTCTTTACCCGCTGGCGTTTGAAGCGCCGCATTACACGATGTCCGATTATGGCTATCAAATCGCCTCGCAGTATTTTACAAGCATTTTCGGCCAGGTCCAGCTCAGCAGCACAACATGGAAAACATCCGGTGCACCTCCGTTTGTGACTGCTCCTTCGATGTTGCACGGAATGACGCTTTATCCGGAAACGATCGGCTTTGTCGACACATCGAAGCAAAACCCGTTCGGTGAGATGGAGGAGCACATCTCCCAGATGATTGATTTTGAAGGCGGAGTAGCCGGAGGATTTTATCACCCGTACCTCGGGATGAAATATCTGCCGGAGCTGGTTGATCAGATGGAACGCATTCCAGACAGTGAATGGCTTGATTTAAAGAAAACGAAACAAACCGTCAAAACAGACAAAGTGGAAATTCATACAAGCGGTGACGGAACGATTCAGGTGAAAAACGGCGTAAGCGCGATTGACGAGTTTTTCGATCATCACCGGCAAACCCCTCTTGAAAAGGCGTTATGGATTCTCTCCGCTGTTGTGCTCTTATTTGTCATCATGTTTGTCAGTTATACGTTTTACTTGAGAGCCACATTGAAAAAACGAATTTTTAAGGAGAGAAGAAGCCTTGGGTAATACGCTGTTCTTTATCTCGCTAAGTTTAATATGGGTTATGCTTCTCTACCACATGTTTCTCATGCAGGGCGGGTTTCGCCACTATATGACCTTCGAACGGAATATCCCGAAGTGGAGAGAAAACATGAAGGAACTGCCGAAGGTCAGCGTTCTCATCCCGGCGCATAACGAAGAGGTTGTGATTCGGCAGACGCTGAAGGCGATGGTCAACCTTTATTATCCGAAGGACCGGCTGGAGATTATCGTCGTTAATGATAATTCATCAGACCGGACGGGTGATATCGTCAATGAATTTTCCGAGAAATACGATTTCATCAAAATGGTGATTACGAAGCCGCCAAATGCAGGAAAAGGAAAATCCTCTGCACTTAACTCGGGTTTTGCCGAATCGAATGGCGATGTGATCTGTGTGTATGACGCTGACAACACGCCTGAGAAAATGGCCGTGTATTACCTCGTGCTCGGCCTGATGAATGACGAAAAGGCAGGCGCCGTGGTAGGGAAATTCCGCGTCATCAATGCGGCAAAGACGCTGCTGACGAGGTTTATTAATATCGAAACGATCTGTTTTCAGTGGATGGCCCAGGGAGGCAGATGGAAGTGGTTCAAAATCGCCACGATCCCAGGCACCAACTTCGCGATCCGCAGAAGCATTATCGAAAAGCTCGGAGGCTGGGATGACAAAGCGCTCGCTGAGGATACTGAGCTGACCATCCGGGTATATAATCTCGGCTATCATATCCGCTTTTTCCCTGCCGCCATCACGTGGGAGCAGGAACCGGAAACATGGAAGGTATGGTGGCGCCAGCGCACCCGATGGGCGCGCGGCAATCAATATGTCGTGCTCAAATTTTTGGCGCAGTTTTTTAAGCTGAAACGAAAACGGATTATCTTTGATTTGTTTTATTTTTTCTTTACGTACTTCCTGTTTTTCTTTGGCGTGATCATGTCAAATGCGATTTTTGTAGTGAATTTGTTTTATGATTTGCATTTGTCGGTTGGATTTTTAGCAATGATTCTCTGGATTTTGGCGTTTTTCTTATTTATGACAGAGGTCATGATTACGTTGAGCATTGAAAAAACAGAAATGAACAAGCAAAACTTTTTTATCGTATTTCTCATGTACTTCACATACTCGCAGGCATGGATTGTGCTTGTTATCTACTCTTTATTCGTGGAAATCAAGCACCGTTTATTCAAGCAAGAGGTCAAATGGTACAAGACAGAACGATACAATCAACATAAAAGCGGGTGACCTTTTTGAAACAAATAATGATTTTTCTCACAAGCTTCATGCTGCTGGCGATGACTGGACAAACGGCTCTTGCCAAAGACGTACAGGTCAGCGGTTCGCTCCTCGGGAAAAGCAGCCAAGAACAAGCCAAACAGCAGATGCTGACAAGCGAGCTGATTACACTGTATGGATCAAAAGACAGCGCAGAGCTGACGTATCAGATCCCGGCAGGCGCCTCTTCGGGCAATCAGCAATTGGTAATCGAATACGAGGCATCAAATCTTTTAATTTCTCCATCATCGTTAACGGCTGTCATTGATGATGAACCGGTCAAGACGTTAAAGCTTGATGGTGATTCCAAACGGAAAACAGTGAAGCTGAATCTGAATAAAAGCCAGTCTGCGCAAGGCTATCACAACGTATCGCTGAAATTCTACGGCGTAATGAAAGAGGGCGTGTGCGTCAGACAGGATACATCAGGCAACTGGATCAAAATTTATCCGGACAGCCGGCTGACACTTGCTGACAGCAGTGGAGCGAAGGGAACGTCGCTGGACCATTATCCGTATCCTTTCGCCCAATCTGGAAATACAGCGGAAGAAACAGCCATCGTCATTCCGGATAACCCAAGTTCAGCAGAAATAGAAGCTGCTGTTAAAACAGAAGGCTATTTGAAAACGGTGGACAGCAGTGTCAGTATTGCGTATGTCACGGAATCTGAACTGAAAAAAATCGATAAGCCGACAATTGTTATCGGCGTGGACAAGCATTGGAACGGCAAAGTGAAAAAACTGTTGAAACAAGCTGGGCTACAGGCAAAAGGAGAAAACCTTCTGCTTGCGGAGCGGGTGCTGAAAGCAGAGGGCAAACAGCAGCCGGTTCTGTTTGCGCAAGCGGCGTCCGAGGACGCGCTCACTAAAAAAATCAGCGTGATGACAGATCAGACATATACAGGCCAGCTCAGCGGCGATACACTTTCAATCAGCAAGCTTCAGCAGACTGAAAAAAAAGAAAGCGATAAGCTGACCCTTGAGAATTTTGGAGCGGGCGATATCACAATTGGAGCTGACAAAACATCTTCAGCACATTATTTTTATCCGGCTTCGGCTGTTTTAGATGAAAACCAATCGGCGAAGCTGTCGCTGAAACTGAAAAAGTCTGAAACGATTCAAGCCTCAGCGGCTGAAAACGAGTCTGCCTCTCAGGCCGCAGAACTGAAAGTGATGATCAACGGCTAGCCGCACTCGGTCCGACTTGATGAATTAGGAAAAGAAGATAAAAACGGATTCTATCATGTCACAGTGAAAGTGGACCCTAAACTGCTGCAAAAAAACCGCTACATTGATATTCAGTTCGTCACGACCGGTTTAAAGGAAAACAACCCTTGCAACACCACTGATGAAGAAAAGTGGGTTTTTATCGATAAAAACAGTACATTATCATACGCCATCAAAGGCATGTCTCCGTCAGCGGATTTTCAAGAGTGGCCGCTTCCTTACGCCGGAAACCAGGATCAAACAACATTAATCGTGCTTCCTGACACCGTAAGCCAATCGAAGCTTGAGGAGCTTTCTCTCGTAACGGAATCCTTTGGCAGCGAAGCACAGCATTCATATACGGTAAAGAAATCATCTGACGTTACAGCAAAGGATGCGAAAGGACGAAACCTCATTTTCATAGGGGGGATCAATCAATTTTCTCTTCTGAAGGAGAAATCATCAGATCTGCTTGTGCCGCAGGAAAAGAACGGCTCGTTTGATGTATCTGGTTTCGAGATGCTGAATGAGACAACAAAACAAGTGGTATTTACCCAAGCATCGGTTTGGGATTCACGCTATACAATGGCAGTCTTTGCACCGTCAAAAGGAGATGGCACGGCTGTCACAAAAGAGATCATCAGTTATCTGAACAGCAACGATGAGTCGGCAACCGTCCTTAATGAAACAAACAGCCAGCAGGTGTTTACAAACCACCAGCAGCTCAAATCGGAAACAAACAGTTCCGATGCAGAACAACCAACACAGGATCATAGCCAGAAATGGATGTATATTGGTGTGCTGGCACTCATTATGGTGGTTGCGGCAGTGTTCATTTGGATTGCAGTAAGACGCAGAAAAAGAAAGACAGATACAGAATAAAACAGAGGCGATTTTAGCCTCTGTTTTTTTATTTTTGGTAAGTAAATTCCATTTGTGGAACCTGTCATTTTATTTTTTTCTCTCAGCCAATAAGCCTCTTTACAACGTGCGGGAACGGGAGTATGATCTCTTTTAGAAAACAAATCGCTTAATCTGAAATCAGAGCGGGGGACCCAATAGAACGGCTTTTTGCCGTTGGGGTGAATCCTTTTTAGGTAGGGCTAACTCTCATATGCCCGAATCCGTCAGCTAACCTCGTAAGCGTTCGTGAGAGGAGATGAATGAAACCTGTGTTCGATGTTATGGCACAGGGGCATCCGTTTGCCTCTGTGTTTTTTGTTGTTCATTTTTGAATGCAAATCGCATACAGAGACATCATAGCAGAAAGGACTATCATCAACATGTGAGAGCAAGACACTGATGTTTTATTGTTTTAATTGAAAAATGAGAAATTAAAAGGGGAAGACATCGATGTATCATTCAATCAAACGTTTTTTGATTGGGAAACCACTAAAATCCCAAGCAGCTGGAGAGCAAAAACTGACGAAATTAAAAGCCTTGGCTATGCTTTCCTCAGATGCGCTGTCATCTGTCGCATATGGGACAGAACAAATTCTAATCATTTTGGCAACAATCAGTGCTGCCGCATTTTGGTACTCCATTCCGATTGCGGTTGGCGTTCTCATCTTGCTGCTCGCACTGATTCTTTCATACAGGCAAATTATTTACGCTTATCCGCAGGGCGGCGGGGCGTATGTCGTTTCTAAAGAAAATCTCGGTGAAAAACCGGGATTGATTGCGGGCGGTTCATTGCTTGTTGATTATATTTTAACAGTAGCGGTAAGTATTTCCGCAGGCACGGACGCCATCACGTCAGCCTTTCCTGCATTGCATGATTATCATGTGCCGATCGCTATTTTTCTCGTGTTAGTGATTATGATTTTGAACCTGCGCGGGCTTTCGGAATCGGCATCCATTCTTGCCTACCCGGTTTATCTGTTTGTGGTGGCGCTTTTGGTTCTCATTGCAGTCGGGTTGTTTAAACTTATGACAGGACAAATAGACCAGCCAGCCCATCATACACCGCTCGGCACACCTGTAGCCGGCATTACGCTGTTTTTGCTGCTTAAGGCTTTTTCCTCCGGGTGCTCAGCGTTGACCGGGGTAGAGGCCATTTCTAATGCGATTCCTGCATTCAAAAACCCGCCTGCGCGAAACGCGGCGAGAACGCTTGCGATGATGGGGATTTTGCTGGCGATTCTGTTTTCCGGCATCACGGTTCTCGCGTACGGGTATGGTACGGCGCCGAAACCTGATGAAACAGTGGTTTCACAAATTGCGTCCGAAACCTTCGGGCGGAATGTGTTCTACTATGTCATCCAAGGTGTCACATCGCTTATTTTGGTTCTTGCGGCAAATACGGGATTTTCAGCCTTCCCGCAGCTTGCCTTCAACCTGGCGAGAGACCAGTATATGCCGCGAATGTTTACAGTCAGGGGCGACCGCTTAGGCTTCTCAAATGGGATTATCTTTTTAGGCTTTGCCTCCATTGTGCTCATTATCTTATTCGGAGGACAGACGGAGCACTTAATCCCGTTATATGCTGTGGGCGTATTTATTCCATTTACGCTTTCACAAACCGGCATGTGCGTTAAATGGATCAAGCAAAAACCAAAAGGCTGGATCGGAAAAATGCTGATCAACTCCTGCGGTGCTCTGATATCATTTATGGTTCTATCCATTCTGTTTGTGACGAAGTTTAATGTCGTATGGCCTGTGTTAATCTTTATGCCTATCGTCGTTTTGCTGTTTTTTGCGATTAAAAATCACTATACAGCGGTTGGTGAACAGCTTCGCATCGTAGACAAAGAGCCGGAAGAAATCAAAGGCACCGTTGTGATTGTGCCTGTGGCCGGTGTCACCACCGTCGTGCAAAAATCGATTCACTATGCGAAATCACTGTCTGATCAGGTGATCGCCGTTCACGTGTCATTTGACAGAGAACAGGAAAAGAAATTCGAAAAACGCTGGGAAGAGCTTAATAACGGCGTGCGTCTCGTTACGCTTCACTCCTCGTACAGAAGCCTTGTCCATCCGTTTGATAAGTTTTTGGAAACAGTTGAGGCAAAAGCGAAGAAGGAGCAGTTTTCCGTTATGGTGCTGTTTCCGCAATTTATAACGAAAAAACGCTGGCACACCATCCTTCACAACCAATCGGCCTTCCTCCTCAGAGTCCGGCTGTTCTGGAAAAAGGACATAATGGTTGCCACACTGCCGTATCATTTTAAAAAGTAAAGCTCTAGGACCAAGGGAATCACCTTGGTCCTTTTTTGCGGGAAAAGGAGGTATGGCGGTGTATACACAAGGTGCTTTTGTGATCGTATTGAACGAAAGTCAGCAAATTCTGCTGGTGAAACGAAAAGATGTCCCTCTATGGGATTTGCCGGGCGGCAGGGTTGATCCCAGGGAATCGGCTGAGGAAGCGGCAGTGCGGGAGATATTGGAAGAAACGGGATACAATGCAGCGCTTTCTGCGAAAATAGGTGTTTACCAAAGGCCAAAGTTTCAAGATGAACAGCATCTGTTTTTCGGAAGCATAACAGGCGGACAAGCAGTGGCTGACGGCACAGAGACAGCGGGATTAAAGTGGGTTTCCCCGGAGCGTTTGCCGCTTTTTATGGTGCCGAACCGAAAAAGGCAGATCAATGATTTCAAGAATGGCGCTCAAGATGTAAATGTCACCGTCAAGGATAGAGGGTTGCTCGCGGCGATCGACCTGTTGAAAAGAAGACTTGGCAAGTGATTCAGGTCTCCGGGTTTTAAAGCCTTTCTCCTGTGGTATTGAAAAAAGGAAAAAGGAGGATACGTTATGGCACATAAAACTGCAGGACAAGTAATGACAGAGCTGCTTGAGCAATGGGGAGTTGATCATGTATACGGCATCCCCGGAGACAGTATAAATGAGTTTATTGAAGAATTAAGACACGAAAGAAATCAACTGAAGTTCATTCAAACCCGCCACGAAGAGGTAGCGGCACTGGCAGCCGCAGCTGAAGCAAAACTCACCGGCAAGATCGGAGTCTGTCTGTCAATCGCAGGGCCGGGAGCGGTGCACTTATTAAATGGTTTATATGATGCAAAAGCGGACGGCGCCCCTGTGCTGGCGATTGCAGGACAGGTTTCTTCTGGCGAAGTCGGACGGGACTATTTCCAGGAGATTAAGCTGGAGCAAATGTTTGAGGACGTGGCTGTGTTCAACAGAGAGGTACATAGCGCAGAATCACTTCCGGATCTCTTAAATCAGGCGATCAGGACCGCCTACAGCAAAAAAGGCGTTGCGGTATTGAGCGTGTCAGATGATTTGTTTGCGGAGAAAATCAAACGGGAGCCCGTGTATACTTCACCAGTGTATATTGAAGGGAACCTTGAACCGAAAAAAGAACAGCTCGTCACCTGCGCCCAATATATTAATAACGCTAAGAAGCCGATTATCCTGGCAGGGCAGGGAATGAAAAAGGCGAAACGGGAGCTCTTAGAATTTGCGGACAAAGCCGCCGCTCCGATCGTCGTTACACTCCCGGCAAAGGGTGTCGTTCCCGATAAGCACCCGCATTTTCTCGGCAACCTCGGGCAGATCGGAACAAAGCCGGCTTACGAGGCAATGGAGGAATGTGATTTATTAATCATGCTCGGAACGTCATTCCCGTACCGTGATTATTTACCAGATGACACGCCGGCGATACAGCTCGATTCAGACCCGGCGAAAATCGGAAAACGGTATCCGGTGACAGCGGGCCTTGTCTGCGATTTGGCTCTCGGTCTGCGCGAATTGACAGAGTATATTGAACGCAAGGAAGACAGAAGATTCCTAAATGCCTGCACAGAACATATGCAGCATTGGTGGAACGAAATTGAAAAAGATGAGACAGAGGCAACAACACCGCTTAAACCTCAGCAGGTCGTGGCCCGTCTTCAGGAAGCGGCAGCCGATGATGCGGTGCTCTCTGTCGATGTCGGCACTGTGACAGTCTGGATGGCGCGTCATTTCAAAATGAACGCGAATCAGGATTTCATCGTTTCCAGCTGGCTTGCGACAATGGGCTGCGGCCTGCCGGGAGCGATTGCAGCAAGCTTGTCCGAACCGGAACGCCAGGCGATCGCCGTTTGCGGTGACGGGGGATTTTCCATGGTCATGCAGGACCTCCCGACCGCCGTCAAATATAAGCTCCCGATCACAGTCGTCATTTTAAACAACGAAAATCTCGGCATGATTGAATACGAGCAGCAGGTCAAAGGCAATATCGACTATGTCACAAAACTTCAAAATGTCGACTATGCCGCATTTGCAGAAAGCTGCGGAGCAAAGGGCATCAAAGTGACCAAAGCGGAAGAGCTTGCGCCGGCTTTCCATGAGGCGCTGCAATCTGACCAACCGGTCGTAGTGGATGTCATGATTGGAAACGAACCGCCGCTTCCTGGCAAAATCACCTACGGGCAGGCGAAAGGTTTTAGCAAGTACATGCTGAAAAACTTCTTCGAAAACCAAAAATTTGAAATGCCGTCACTGAAGAAAAGTTTGAAACGGTTATTCTAAAAAAACGTATTTTCAGCTATAACATGTTTGAATTCATAAAATGATCGGTGTATGTATTAGGAACTGATTTCGCCATTCTCGAAACAGACAAAAGGACAAATGCATCTTGTTTCAAAGCAATGAGTTGCATTTGTCCTTGTATGTTTATTCTTATCAAATCTTACAAAACTCTTCTCATAATAGGGTTATTTCTCTTTTTTCTTCAGCCCGAAGAAGAAAGGAAAAGCAGAACCGACCAAGAAGGTGCCGAATAAAAACATGCCGCCGATAAACACGTGGAAATTTGTGTGTCCGGCCGTAAACGCCGTGATTAAGGAAATGATACTGAGCACGATCATGGCAATGCCGGGCGCGACTCTCATTTTTCCCTTGGATCTATGGGCAGTAACAGAACATAAAATGCCGATAACAATAGGAACAATCCACAAATAAAACAGAATAAATACTGACATCATCAAAACTCCGATTTTTCTTCTATCATAACAAATTTCTGTCAAAAAGGGTATCAATGAGCTTTGCGAAAAAATAAAAACCGGCTTTAGAAGCCGGTTTTTTTATCGAAACGTATCTACAATTAAAAACACATTCAAAGCAACGATCAATACAGCAATCAGCCAAGACACCACTGTGATCCATTTGGCGTTGATCAGAGATCCCATGATCCGTTTATTGCTTGTAAACATAATAAGCGGAATGAGGGCAAAGGCGATCCCGAAGGACAGCACGACCTGGCTCAGTACGAGAGCGGTCGTCGGATTAACACCTGACGCGATGATCAAGATCGGCGGAATGATCGTGATAAAACGCCGTACATACAGCGGAATGCGGTAGTTGATAAATCCTTGCATAATCACGTCGCCTGAAAGTGTGCCGACAGACGAACTGGATAGACCGGCAACGAGCAGCCCGATCCCGAATAAAGCCGCAGACATAGGGCTGACAAGATGTCCGAATTGCTGAAATGCGACGTCGAGATCCTCAACAAACAGGCCGTTTTTGAAGAATAATGCGGCAGCCACGATCAGCATACTTGCATTAATAGCCCCTGCAATCAGCATCGCTATTAAAATATCAATAAATTCAAACCTAAAGATTTTTTTCCGTTCTGCATCAGTTTTGCCAACCACCCGCCGCTGTGTAAGGGCAGAGTGTAAATAAATGGCGTGCGGCATAACAGTTGCGCCAAGAATACCCGCTGCAAGAAGCACACTGTCGGTGCCATGAAACGCCGGGACAAAAAGGCCCTTCATCACTGACACGGCATCAGGCTTTGCGAAAAAGGTCTGCAGCGCAAAGGCGATCACGACCACAAACAGCATACCGGCAATACCGGCTTCAAGTGAGCGATAACCGCGGCGCTGAAGCTCCAATATCGCGAAAGAACCGATCGCCGCAATAATAGACGCTTCAAGCATCGGAATGCCGAACAGCAAATACAGTCCCAGAGCCGCTCCGATAAATTCCGCCAGGTCAGTTGCGATAATGACAAGCTCGCCCTGAATCCATAATCCGATCGAGACAGGCTTCGGGAATTCTTCACGGGCAACCTCAGGCAGATTTTTGCCTGTCGCAATACCGAGTTTGGCGGATAGGGATTGAATTAAAAGGGCCATGATATTAGAAAATAAGATCACCCATAAGAGCATATATCCGTATTTAGAACCCGCCGAAATATTCGTTGCGAAGTTGCCGGGATCAATATAGGCAATGGCTGCTATAAATGCAGGGCCGAGAAAAGGGAGCAGCCCTCTGAATCCTCTGATTTTCCCGTCAAGCGCATCTTGGACGGCTTTGGAACGGGGAGATTGTGCTGTGATGTCCTTGTTCATCATGTCTCACCTGAATTCTGTTTGTTTTTGCCGTACAACAAAGAGTTTCCTTAAGGCAAATTATTTTATCTACATCATATGACCATCCCGGTTTCTTGTCAACCGAAAATGTTCAAAATACACTTCTGAATTTTTCCCTGTTATGTAACATGATATGTAGGGATTCGGGATAAGGTCCCATATAAAAAGACATCGTTTCATTTCGAAACGATGCCTCCTGTATCTAATGAGTCGAGTCTAGGCTTCCTTCCGCAGCCCGCGGAATATAAGGCCCAGCAAGAACACGAAGATGGCTGCCCCGATGATGGCCGGGAAAATAGCAAAGCCGGCGAGGCTCGGTCCCCATGTGCCAAGAAGTCCGTGCCCGATCCAAGCGCCGATCAGCCCGGCAATCATAGAGCCGAAAATTCCTCCCGGCAGCCGGTTTCCTACAATGGCGCTCCCAATTAATCCGATAACAATTGCAACAACTAATGAAACCAAAAAGCTAAGCATCATGATCACCTCTCATAAATGATTTACCAATCAATAACCGCTCCTGATCATTTCGAAACACTTAAAAGCATATTCCTTTATGATCCTGTTTTAATCTTTCTCTGCACACTGCCGTCAGCTAAATGAACAATGACCTCAGTGCCTTTATGCGCCGCGATTTCCTTTGCCCGTTCAATCGCTTCTTTCTTTGTATCTTTGATTTCAGACACACGTTTGGCGCCCTCGGCTTTGACTGCCCAGCCTTTTTTATGCTTAATAACATGCTCTGCTTTATTCATGAGCTCGGGGCCGCTGCCGCTGCTTGGATCAGCATCGCGTTCTGTCTCATCATCATGCGTCAGGAAATCATCAATTTCATCTGTAGAGGCGTTTTCCGCCCATTCCTTCGCTTTGCTTGTCGCAATTGGAATCGCGCGCCCTTCCTCATAGCCTTCATCAATCATCGCATTCGCAATGTCTATCGCCTTTTTTCTCACCGGCTTCTCAAGATTTTTTAATGAAGCAGGATAATCCTTCATCGACCAAGGCATGTCCATCACTCCTTTTCCTTTTATAAAAATGGTACCCGCAGGTGAAAAATAAAAACGCATCCGAAAAAATGAAGGTATACTATATAGTAGAAAAAACGGAAGGGAAGTGCGGATTGGGTGCTAACAGAACGAAAAGAAGACTTACATCAGCAATTAAAAGAGATAGAGAAATGGGAAAAAGATCAGCAAAAAGTCTGGTTTTGGGAAAAGCTCAGCCGTCTCCCGTTTCAACTCCTGGACAAGCTGACACCGGAATTCATCCAGAAAAAGATCGGCAAGCTCTTGGATGAGGTCGGCAGCTTTGTTCAAACAGGCGGACAGTACCTGACATCTGAAAAACAGATTATCAGGATATTTCAAAAGAAACTGCCGGAGGAGATCTTTGAATCGCTGGAGGACATCCGGAAAGCGCCTCTTTCTGTCATGGATGAAATTGCGGAAGGAATGGGCAAAAACAGAACAAACGCAGCAACCGTTCAAGGCGCGACAACCGGTGTGGGCGGCGTGTTTACGCTGGCGGCAGACATTCCGGCAGTGCTTGGCTTATCACTAAAAACATTACAGGATATCGCAGTCGCATACGGCTATGACCCAAAGGAGAAAAAAGAACGAGTCTTCATTGTGAAATGCCTGCAGCTTACGTCGGCTGATGTTGTCGGCAAAAGATCGATTTTGCAGGAATTAAAACACTACGATCAAGACCGTACATATAAGAATGTCGCTTCTCAAATCCAAGGCTGGCGAGAAGTCGTTTTGGGCTATCGAGACACGTTTGGCTGGAAAAAACTTTTCCAGATGGTGCCGGTTGCCGGAATGGTTTTTGGCGCCGCTGCCAATCGCTCAACATTAAACGACATTACCGAGACAGGCATGATGCTGTACAAAAAGAGGCGCATTCTTGAACGACTGAAAGAAACAGAACGAGAGATGGAATAGCAGAAAGCAGACGGACACCGCGATCCGCCTGCTTTTTTTAGTGGAAACATACCCAATGTGTTTTGTTTGTTTAAAAGAATTGTGAGCGGGAATACAACAACCAACACCAATTAAAGGAGGAATTCAAAATGGCAGACAATAACAAAATGAGCAGAGAAGAAGCAGGTAGAAAAGGCGGAGAAACAACAAGCAAGAACCATGACAAAGAATTCTATCAAGAGATTGGTCAAAAAGGCGGAGAAGCCACTAGCAAAAACCATGACAAAGAATTCTATCAGGAAATCGGCGAAAAAGGCGGAGAAGCCACTAGCAAGAACCATGACAAAGAGTTCTATCAAGAAATCGGTGAAAAAGGCGGAGAAGCCACTAGCGAAAATCATGACAAAGAATTCTATCAAGAAATCGGCCGAAAAGGCGGAGAGGCAACAAGCAAAAATCATGATAAAGAATTCTACCAAGAAATTGGCTCAAAAGGCGGAAACGCCCGCAACAACGACTAATCAAAAGCATAAAGGCAGACAACCTGTAAATAAAAAAGCGATCCGGCACATCAGCTGGATCGCTTTTTTTTGGAATCTTCTCAATTTATGCCGCTATTGCGATACAATAAGTGAAAAAGGGGTTTTCGCTAATGTCCAAGATGCAAAACTTGCTCGTCATCGCAAATGAAGTCAAAGAAAAGCACGCCAATTTTTCAATCTCAGAGGTCAACGACCACTGCGTGCGCCTTGCGGTGTTTACGGGAGAATATGACTGGCACCATCACCCTGACTCAGACGAATTGTTTATTGTTCTTGAAGGGGAGCTGCTGATCGATTTTAAGGACAAAGAAACCGCGGTGCTCAAAGCAAATGACAGCCTGCTGATCCCTAAAGGCACGGTTCACCGCACACGCTCTTACGTCAGAACGGTAAATCTCTGTGTGGAGCATAAACAAGCCGAAACCGTCATCATAGAGGAGCAGCCATGCTAATCAAAAAGATGATATGTGAAGTAGACGCTGCAAACGCTGAAGCATTTGCAAAAGCGCAGTCACAGTGGGAAGCATTATCGCATATAAGCGGCTTTATCAAACAGGCCGGCGGCTGGCGAAAAACGATAGACGAGCCGCTCACCGCAGAAATCATCAGTGTATGGGAAAACAGAGAAGCCTATGATCATTTTATGGAGAACGAACATGACAGCATATACGAGGAAAACGATCAGAAGGCTGTAATTCTTTCGATAGAGGTGACGGTGTCCGAAGAGGATAAACCGTTCGTTCACGATCTGTTACATAACCCTGATATCCGGTACGAACCAGACTGGACGGTTCTTAAGGCATAATCAAAGCCCAAAACATCATGTTTTGGGCTTGTCTCTTTACTCGCGTCCCGGAAGTGTATTATGAACACAAGGCGGTGCTGGTTTTAACTCCGGTTTTTCTCCAAACGTTTTTGCTTCTTTCACATATTCAAAGGCTTCTCCGTCCGGCGCTTTTTCATTCAGCCAGTTTTGCTTGGCGCTTTCTTCGCCTTCAGAGAAATTGATAAGCTGATGTGAGAACTCTTGTTTTTCGAGCGCTTTCGGGAATGTACCCGGCACAACCGGACCTTCCTGTGCTTCTAATTCTTTAATGGCGGCAAGCCATTGGTTCTGGTGCATTGTGTCACGCGCCAGCAGGAAGCTGAGCATATCTTTGACGCCTTTGTCATCCGTCATTTCAAACAGGCGTGCGACCTGCAGACGGCCCTGAGATTCCGCATTCAGGTTGGCGCGGAAGTCTGCCAGCAGGTTTCCGCTTGCTACGATATAACCGCCGCTCCAAGGTACGCCTGTACTGCTTTCCGGCATGGCGCCAAGTCCTGATACAATCGCATGGTGAGGGTTCATGCCGCCCAGGATGGAGCCGATGACCGGATCTTCAGCAGCTTTTTCCTGCTGATCAAGAGGGGCATCCTCAAGAAGTCTGGCAATCATCGTTGCGATCATTTCAACATGCCCGAGCTCCTCAGTTGCCGTATCCATCAGCAAGTCCTTGTATTTTTCATTTCCTCTTGTGTTCCAGCCTTGAAATAAGTACTGCATGGCAACTGAAATTTCTCCGAATTGCCCGCCTAAAATTTCTTGCATTTTTTTAGCGAATAATGGATCTGGACGATCTGGTTTAGCAGGATGCTGCAGCATTTTTGTGTGCTTAAACATGTACCCATCTCCTTTTTCGATTATCTCTTTTTATATTTCCGATCGATAGAAAGATAAACGAAAAACAGCGTATCGAGATGGGAACTATGAATCTTTTCGCAGCTCCAACAGTTCCCGGATCAGCTTCCGGCCGAAGATGGGCTCATACTGCCGGTAAACAGGGTCAAGACGCTTCATCCATTCTTGTTTCTCTTTATCTGACAGCTCATAAATATGTATAGCAGAATTCTTTTTGATTTCTTCCAGCTGCTCCTTGTTCATTTGTTCGGCATACGTTTCATTCCACTCCGTCGTCTCCTTCATCGCTTCAGTCAAAATGCGCCTTGTTTCTGGTGTTTGCGCCTTCCAGAAGTGTTCATCGGTCATGACAGCGTAGCCGAGGTAACCGTGGCTGCTTATTGTCAAATAGTCCTGAACATTATAAAATTTTTTAGAATAGATGTTTGAAATTGTATTTTCTTCGCCATCGACTACATTGTTTTCTAACAGCTGAAAGGTAGAATTGAAGGATTCCTGATGAGGTGTTGCGCCAAGCAGCTTGAACTGATCCTCAATCACATCGCTTTGCATAATGCGCAGATCCTGCCCTTTTAAATCATCCGGTGTTTTGACCGGCCCTTGATTTGTTGTGATTTGCTTAAAGCCGTTCGTCCAATAGGCCAGTCCTTTTAATTGGTTTTTCTTTAGAGAATCAAACAGCTGTGTGCCGATGCTTCCGTTCAGCCCTTTTTTGACGGCGTTGTAATCTGTAAAAGCATACGGCAGATCAAGCACTCCCCATTCAGGCGAGAGCATGCCGAGCTTCGATGTGGAGGGGGCGATAAATTGAACATCGCCGTTTTGCAATGCTTCAATTTCTTCAATGTCCGAGTACAGGCTTCCATTCGGAAATACTTCTATTTTTATTTTCCCGCCTGATTTTTCGTTCACCAGATCAGCGAATTTATTGGCGGCCAGCCCTTTTGGCGTATTTTCAGCAACCACGTGGCTGAATTTAAACACGATTTGATCCTGCAGGCCTTCCTGGTCGTCATCATAAACAATCTTTTTATTGCCGGTATGATCATGGAATCCGATAAATAAAGCGGTTGCAATTCCAGCGATCATCAGTGCGAGACATGCAAGCAAACTCTTCATGAAAAGCCCTCCCCTATGTTAAGGATAATGGGGGCAATGACATTCGTAAAGACCTGAAAGGAGAAGCTGATGAACAAAAAGAAGCTCTCAATCCGTTGGAAAATCACGATCTTATCCTATATACTCGTCATTTTCTCCTTTTTGATCGGCGGCATTGTGCTCATCGGCAACATTCAGCATACAGAGGAGCGGGAGTTGAAAAAGCGGCTGATGAATACGGCCCGGACTGTGTCAGAGATGACAGAAGTGAAAGAAGCCTTGGCGCGAAAAAAACAAACAGAAGCTGTTCGCCATGCGGTTGAAGAAATCAGGATGATTAATGAAGCAGACTATATTGTCGTCATGGATATGAATCACATCCGATATACGCATCCTGTCAGCACAAGCATCGGCAAGAAATCAGAAGGTGCAGACGAGGAGGCAGCGTTTGCGGAGCACATTTATTTCTCTGAAGCAAAGGGCGAGCTCGGCACGGCGGTTCGCGCTTTTTATCCGGTTAAGGATCAAGACCTGAACCAAATAGGCGTGGTGCTTGTCGGAAAAACGCTGCCGGGGATCGCTGACATCCTGCTTCATTTAAAGCGTGATATCGCCTTCATCGTTGTGCTGACACTCGGCTTCGGCCTTGCTGGTTCCTTTTTGCTGGCCCGCCATATCAAAAAACAAATGTTTCAGCTTGAACCCCATGAGATTGTCCGAATGTATGAAGAACGGACAGCGACGTTTCACTCGATGAATGAAGGGGTAATCGCCATTGACAATCGTCTCATCATTACGATTTTCAATGAAAAAGCGAAACAGATCTTTGAAGTGCAGGGGGATCTGATCGGCAAGGTGATTTGGGAGGTTCTCAAGGATTCGCGCCTGCCCGAAATCGTGGAGCGGAACAAAGCGGTTTATAATGAAGAAATTCGTGTCAGCGGAAAAGTCATCATGAGCAGCAGAATTCCGATCGTCATGAAGAAAAAAGTGATCGGCGCCGTCGCGATTTTTCAGGACAGAACGGAAGCGGCCAAGATGGCAGAGGAATTGACTGGTGTCAGAAACTTTGTGGAGGCGCTCCGTGTCCAAAACCATGAGCATATGAATAAGCTGCACACGATCGCCGGCCTCATCCAGCTGGGGAAATCTGAAAAAGCCTTGCAGCTTGCATTCCAGGCGTCAACTGAGCAGGAAAATGTGACTGAATTTCTGCACCGCTCGATTCAAAATGACGCTGCGGCAGGCCTTCTATTAAGTAAAATCAGAAGGGGAAGAGAGCTCGGTATTGCTGTTCATATAGATGAAAACAGCAGTCTTCAGCAATTTCCCGAGCATGTTGATCAGCATGATATTGTCGTGCTTTTGGGGAATCTGATTGAAAATGCCTTCGGCTCATTTGAAACCGTTCAATCTGAAGACAAACGAATTGACATTAGTATCGAACAAACGGATGATATCCTTGCTATTTTAATAGAAGATAACGGCTGCGGAATTGATCCGGCACATATGCCTCGCCTTTACGACAAAGGTTTTACGGTCAATAAAACTGGCGGCACAGGCTATGGCCTGTATCTAGTGAAACAAATCATAGACAAAGGATCGGGCACGATAGAAGTTGATTCACATGCGGGGCAGGGGACATCTTTTTCTATCGTTTTTCCAATGAAGGGGGAGGAAGTACAGCATGGCTCGTAAAGAATGGAAGGTTCTGCTCATTGAAGACGATCCGATGGTTCAAGAGGTCAATAAGGATTTCATTACAACTGTTAAAGGCGTTACTGTCTGTGCAACGGCAGGAAACGGAGAGGAAGGCATGAAGCTGATTAAAGAAGAACAGCCAGATCTCGTCATTCTCGATGTGTACATGCCGAAAAAAGACGGCATCAAGACCTTGCAGGAGATCAGAAAGCAAAAGCTTGAAGTGGATGTCATTGTCGTCTCCGCTGCAAAAGACAAGGAAACGATCTCACTCATGCTGCAAAACGGGGCGGTTGACTATATCTTAAAGCCGTTTAAGCTTGAGCGAATGAGACAGGCACTCGAAAAGTACAAGCAATATAAACAAAAAATCGAAGCGAATGATACGCTGTCCCAGGAACAGCTCGATGCGATCCTGAATATTCCGCAGCAGGCCGTACAGGATCTGCCGAAAGGGTTGAATCACTTCACGATGAATGAAGTCACTGCTTTTTTGAAACAGCAAACCGCATCCCTTTCTGCTGAAGAGGTCGCCAAGGCGCTTGGCATCGCCAGAGTGACAGCCAGACGATATCTTGATTACTTAGAAAAAACCGGGATCATCAAATTGGACGTTCAATACGGCGGAGTCGGCCGGCCGGTCAACCGCTACGTGTTAAAAGGATAAACCTGAGACCAAAAAGACCAAAATGTCCGTTATGATCATAAACTTCCCCAGACATTATGAAAACGCTATCATTATAGTAAGAAAGACACAAAAGGCGAATAGGACAGGGGGATGAAGGATATGAAACTGTTTAAAAATTTAACAGTTCAGGTCATAACCGCGGTCATCATCGGGGTCATTGTCGGGCTGGTCTGGCCGGATGTCGGCAAAGAAATGAAACCGCTTGGCGATACATTTATCAACGCTGTTAAAATGGTGATTGCACCAATTATTTTCTTCACAATCGTTCTCGGGATTGCAAAAATGGGCGATATGAAGAAGGTTGGAAAAGTAGGGGGAAAAGCGTTTATCTATTTCGAGGTTGTCACCACCCTCGCACTCATTATCGGTTTATTTGTCGTCAATATTATGAAGCCGGGTGCGGGTCTTGATTACAGCAAGCTTGAAAAGGGTGATGTATCACAATACACGCAAAATGGCGGTCAGGGAATCGACTGGATTGAATTTGTTACACACATTGTTCCATCCAACATGGTTGATGCCTTCGCAAAAGGGGACATTTTGCAGGTCTTATTCTTTTCTATTCTTTTCGGAGTGGGTCTTGCGGCATTAGGCGAAAAAGGAAAAAGCGTCATTGATTTCTTCGACAAGGTTTCTCACGTTTTTTTCAAAATTATCGGCTACATTATGCGTGCCGCGCCAATCGGGGCATTCGGGGCGATGGCGTATACAATCGGACACTTCGGGCTCGATTCCATCAAACCGCTGGCAAGCTTAATGATGTCTGTTTATATTACGATGTTCCTGTTCGTATTTGTTGCTTTAAATATCATCTGCAAGCTTTACGGATTCAGCCTGTGGAATTACCTTCGCTTCATTAAGGATGAGCTTCTGATCGTGCTTGGCACAAGCTCTTCCGAATCGGTGCTTCCGCGTATGATGGATAAAATGGAGCGCTACGGCTGTTCCAAATCAGTTGTTGGACTTGTTATTCCGACGGGCTATTCGTTTAACCTCGACGGCACATCCATTTATTTATCTATGGCGACTGTCTTTTTGGCACAGGTGTTTGGAGTAGACCTCAGCATCGGCCAGCAAATTACGATTATCCTCGTTCTGATGCTGACATCGAAGGGAGCGGCAGGTGTGACGGGAAGCGGATTTATCGTCCTTGCCTCAACGCTGTCAGCGCTGCAGGTCATTCCGCTGGAGGGTCTTGCACTCCTGCTAGGGGTTGACCGTTTCATGAGTGAAGGAAGAGCCATTGTGAACCTGATCGGAAACGGAATCGCCACGATCATTGTTGCAAAAAGCGAAAATGAATTTGATGAAGCAAAAAGCGTAGAGGCTGTTGAAGGCATGAAAAAAATGAAAACAGCAGTCTGAAAAAAGAACGGCCCATCCATGGGCCGTTTTTTTAATTGTTTAAGAATTATTAAGGTAAGGACAGAGACCTCAGCATTTTTTTGTTATATAATTTACAAATGGATACTATATTGAATGAAGGACGTTTGTCCTAACAGGAGTGTATAAATGGCCGCTTTAGTTAAATTTTTTCAGCACCCGGGAGTAAGGCGTTTCTCCATCTTTGTCGTGTTAACTGGTGTGTTATATCTATTTAAGAGCATGATCAACTTAATATTGCTTACCTTCATTTTCACATTTCTTATGGATCGTTTGGAGCTTGTCGTGCGGCAGTTTGTAAGCCAGTTCTTCCGCGTGAGCCAGCGGGTTGTCATTACGTTTCTTTACATGTTGCTGGCTGTGCTGCTTACAGTCGGGGGCTTTGTGTTTTATCCGGTCGTCGCGGCACAGATCCAGCAGCTGGTAAAGCAGATTAAACATATTGCGTATCATCCTGACAGCATCCCTTTCTTTGATGAGATCACCAGTGTCTTCGGAGATATTAACATCAGTTCATATGTCAAAGAGGGCTTCAATGTAGTGTATACGTATCTGGCCGATATCAGCACATTCGGCTTGCAGGTCGTGATGGCGCTCATTCTCAGCATGTTTTTCTTATTTGAGAAAAAACGGCTTTCTGAATTCATGGCGAAATTTAAAACGAGCAAACTGAGGGTCTTTTATGAGGAGATTGCTTTTTTCGGAAGCAAATTTGCAAGAACGTTCGGCAAGGTGCTCGAGGCTCAATTTATCATTGCGCTCGTCAACTGTATTCTGACGTTTATCGCGCTTTGGATTATGCATTTTCCGCAGCTGTTTGGGCTTTCGATTATGGTGTTCTTCCTTGGATTGATCCCTGTAGCAGGCGTCGTCATTTCCCTGATTCCGCTCAGCATTATCGCCTACAGCACTGGCGGTGGAATGTATGTGCTCTACATTGTCCTTGTCATATTCGCCATTCATGCGATCGAAACCTATTTCTTAAATCCGAAGCTGATGTCGGCGAAAACAGAGCTGCCAATTTTTTTCACCTTCACAGTACTCATTTTCTCTGAACACTTCTTCGGCATTTGGGGTTTAATTATCGGGATTCCGATCTTTGTGTTTCTCCTTGATATTCTGGATGTCACCAACAAGGAAGATAGGTCTAAAGGACCCCGAGAGAATAGCGATAAAATGTAGTTTAAAATCGAATAATGAGTGTGCCTCGATCTGCCGGCCTGCCTGTTCAAGGCATGGAATTAAGACTCGGAATCGGAGCTTGGCATTGCTTCGCACAGTGGTGAACACAACAGGTGACAATGCCTGTCATCATTACAGAAACTGAAAAGAACAAACAGTCGGAGTAAACGCTCATCATCGGTTTAACCAAACATTTGGAAGCAACAAATGCTATAATATAAACAGTGCCTAATGTTAGGCACTGTTTATTTTTTGTCGAAAAAGGAGGAAGGCTTTATGGCTGAGCCGATTTTACATATTGAAGGCCTCGATAAAAAGATTGGGTCTAAACAGATTTTAAAACAGATCAGCATGGACGTCATGGAGGGTGAAATCATCGGCCTTCTCGGTCCAAATGGTTCCGGAAAAACAACACTCATCCGTATCATCGTCGGGCTGCTGAAACAAAACAGCGGAAGCGTGACAATCAGCGGATTCCAGCATGATACAGAGTTTGAAAAAGCGATGGAAGCGGTTGGAGCGATTGTTGAGAACCCTGAGTTCTATCCGTACCTGACAGGCTGGGAAAACCTCAAGCACTTTGCGAATATGCACAAAAAAATAGCGGATGAACGGCTTGATGAAGTGGTGGAACGTGTCGGGCTGACGTCAGCGATTCATGATAAGGTGAAAACCTATTCCCTTGGGATGCGCCAGCGTCTGGGAATCGCCCAGGCAATTCTTCACCGGCCGAAGCTTCTCATTCTAGATGAACCAACAAACGGACTCGATCCTGCGGGGATGAAGGATTTTCGCGATCATATTAAAGAGCTCGCAGAAATGGAAGGAACAGCTGTCCTGTTCGCCACTCATTTATTGCGCGAGGTTGAAGACTTGTGCGACCGTGTCATCATCATTCAAAAAGGTGAGATCAAAGCGGAAGTCAGCTTACAAGGAACTGATCAAACCACAGAAAAAGCGATTATAGAAGTGCAGCCGCAAGAAAAAGCGCTCAATTGGCTGACAGGCAATCAATATCAAGCTGAGAGCCAAGACGGGACAATTGTAGTTGAGGTGGCAAAAGAAAACATACCGGAGCTGAACCGATCACTTGTCGGACAAGATCTGAATGTGTTTTCCATTACGCCTTACACGCAGTCACTGGAAGACGAATTTATAAAAGCGACAACAGCTCATCAAGAGGAGGGAGAAGAGCTTGTCTAAATTAATTTGGAATGAACATATGAAACTTTTTAATCGGAAGGTCACTTTGATTTCTCTTATCCTGATGGCTGTCTTTCAATTCTTCATGGCATTGATCATTAAACGGATTGTCATCAGTGCCGGAACAGATGAAAACTTCATCGGCTATTTATCGTATACACCGAGCCTGAACATTTTGCTGCAGGCTTTAACGATCGTAATTGCAGCAACAATTGTTTCGATGGAATTTGATAAAAAGACGATCAAATTTTTGCTCATTCGTCCGGTTAAACGCCAAAAGGTCTTTTGGTCAAAATTAATCACAGTCGTGATGGTAAGCTTCTATTTGTATCTGGCATACTACATTCTGGCATTATTATTCGGTCTCGTGTTTTTTGGCACATCGGTGACTGCGGAATCAAAGACATTGCTGGTCAACACCTTGGCGCTGATCGGGTCAAACTGGCTTGAAGCTGTAATGATGGGATTATTCGGGCTGCTTTGTTCTTCGCTGTTCCGCAACAGCGCGGTAGCAGTTGTTGTTTCTTTTGTCGTTTTATACGGAGCGAGTACACTTGTTCAGCTCATGAAGTTGTTTGAAAACAAGTGGGGCAGCTTTTTGCTTTTTGCGAACACTGACTTTACGCAATACAGAAGCGGAGAGACAGCGTTGTTTTCAGGCATGACGCCATTGTTTTCAATTGGAATTCTCATCATACATGCCATATTCTTCATCGTTGTTGGCTGGTGGTGCTTCTGTAAACGGGATGTTCGGGTCTAAAGGCAAGGAATGACATTTTTGTGAAAAAGCTCACGTAAATCAATATCATTTGATATTTTGGTTTATACTAAAGGTACTGACGGAGGTGTCTGGATTGAGGAACTTTATTACCGCTTTACCGATCGTATTGCTGCTTGGATTCTCATTTGTGTCATTCATGTTTCAGTTTGAACATCTTGTTTATTTCAGGCTCGCGCTTGGGTTGTTTTCTCTCGTGGGACTGTACATGATATATAAAATGAAGACGGGCATCCGCTATTTTATCATCTATCTGTATGCCAGCTGGATTGTGTTGGCCGCAGTGACCGCTTTTGAAGAGCCGATTTTCTCAAGCTTTTTCTTTGGCGGCCTGGTGATGACGATGGGTTACCTGACATATATGCTGATTTATCTCGGCATGAAACAAGACCGGGATGCAAATCCTGTGTAATCGCGCTGTTCCCTTGGGGAACGGCGTGTTTTTTTATACTGGACAAAAAGATTAACAGTTGCGGAAAAATGGCAGGAAATCTATAATACATATTAAATTTATCGGAATTAAAACTTGGGGGGCTGCCGGATGTCATTATTTATACAAAACGATCAACAGCGGCAATGGATGGAGAAAATCGGACGGATTGCGGATGAATTTCAGCAAACAGCTGCTGAAGATGACGATCAGGGACGTTTTCCTGCAGAGAAAATACAAAAACTGCGTGATGCTGGGTATACAGCATTAACATTGCCGGCATCTCATGGCGGAGGGGGCATTTCTGTTTACGATATGCTCCTGTTTCAAGAACGGCTTGCACGGGGAGATGCTCCGACGGCTCTTAGCATCGGCTGGCATTTGAGCGTGATCGGGGAGCTTGGAGAAGGCAACAGCTGGGATGAAGACGTATTTGCATTTGTTGCCAAGGAAGTCCAAAACGGAGCTGTCATTAACAGGGCGGCGACTGAAGCGAAAACCGGAAGCCCGACAAGAGGAGGGCGTCCCGGTACACACGCCGTCAAAAAGGATGGCAAATGGGCAGTGAACGGGAGAAAAACCTTTACGACGATGTCTCAAGCACTGGATTATTTTTTAGTAACCGCATGGATTGAAGACAAACAAACAACAGGCGTGTTTCTCATTCATAAAGATGATCCCGGCTTGTCGATTGAAGAAACGTGGGATATGATGGCGATGCGGGCGACTGGGAGCCATGACCTTGTACTGAACGAAGTCATGCTTGATGAGAATAAGCTGGTGGAACTGCTTCAAGGGCCTCGCGGAGCTAAGCCGAATGGCTGGCTGCTTCACATTCCGGCGATCTATCTTGGTGTTGCTCAAGCTGCTCGTGACTATGCAGTGCAATTTGCATCTGAGTATTCTCCAAACAGCTTGAATGGACCGATCAAGAATGTCCCGGCCGTACAGCAAAGAACAGGCGAAATGGAGCTTGAACTGCTCAATGCCAGACACTTTCTTTTCCATATCGCTCAATTGTATGACGATCCGGTGCGGCGTCCACACTTGACCAGCGAGCTCGGTGCGGCGAAACATATCGTCACAAACGCTGCGCTGTCTGTTGTTGATAAAGCGATGAGAATTGTCGGGGCCAAAAGCCTGGAACGAACCAACCCGCTTCAGCGCTATTACCGTGATGTGCGCGCCGGTCTTCACAACCCGCCGATGGATGACGCCGTGATACACAAGCTGGCAGCTGAAGCGTTTGAGTCATAAAAAAAGAGCCTAGCCGGCTCTTTTTATGTATTGTTTTGCTCTTGCAGATTTTTTTGATGCTTGCGGTCAATTCTGTCATAAATAACGTTCATCAGCTTTGGATTGCCCATAATCGCCTCTTTGTTTTCCTGGATCAGCTGTTGGTAAGTTTTCACTTTACGCTTCGGCATGCTCCGGCGCCCTCCTGACATGTTTGTATTCACTTTCTAACTCCGTCAGCGACAATTCATACAGATGACGCTTTGACTTTTTGTATATACCATTCTGTATTAACAGATGAATGAGCTGTTTTTTTCTGATTTCTGCAGACTGAGGTGTCATTGTGTCACCAACCTCCAATCAAACGATATTGATAATCATTATCAATTAACTTCAGTATACAATGTCCGCGTTAGCCTGTAAAGGTGAAAACAGTCCTATTCTTTCGCCAATTTACAAACATTCAACAAATCGACAAAAAGTTTCCCGGGCAATAATTTGCTGTCGAAATATTCCGCTTCATTGAACGCACCCTGCTATTTTTCATGTTTTGAACCATACTATGTAATAGAATGGAGGCTGGTATTCAATGGAGCGGACAGAAAATCTGAAAAAGGGAGAAAAAGGGGCGCTCTTCAATATTTTTGCATATGTCATTCTTGCTGTTGTAAAGCTAGTCATCGGGATTCTATATCATTCTGAAGCGCTGAGAGCAGACGGGTTAAATAATGGAACAGATATTGTTGCGTCAGTAGCAGTGCTGATAGGATTGCGGATTTCTCAAAGACCGGCTGACAGCGATCATCCATACGGCCATTATCGGGCTGAAACAATTTCGTCTCTTGTTGCGTCTTTTATTATGATGGCAGTCGGCATTGAAGTGTTAATCGGCGGAGGAAAAGCGATTGCGGGCGGCACAACGGAAACGCCAAATCTTATCGCGGCATGGACGGCGTTAGGCAGTGCTGTGTTTATGTATGGCATCTATTTATATAACAAAAGGCTGGCAGCATCCATTAAAAGCTCTGCCCTGATGGCAGCGGCAAAGGACAGCAGGTCAGACGCTTTTGTAAGCGCAGGCGCGTTTATCGGTGTTTTTTCGTCCCAGCTGAAGCTGCCGTGGATTGATCCGGTAACGGCTTTTATCATCGGCATCATCATTTGCAAAACAGCGTGGGATATCTTTAAAGACGCTTCACATTCCTTAACAGACGGCTTCCATTTAAAAGATCTTGAGCCTTACAAACAGACCGTCGGCAGGATCGAAAATGTGCATCGCCTAAAGGATGTGAAAGCGAGGTATTTAGGCAGTACAGTTCATATCGAGATGGTCATTACGGTTGATCCGAAGCTTACAGTAGAAGAAGGCCATGGAGTGGCGGATGAAGTAGAAGACAAAATAAAACATGAACACGATGTCACTCATGTTCATGTTCATGTAGAGCCTGACGACATAAAATAAGGCTGTTTAACGAATTAGCTTATATGTTCAGATAAAAATTCAGTCACTTCTTCAGGCGTTTTGGCATTGGCGCTGTGAAGGTGAGCTGTTTTTTCACCGTTCTTGAAAATAAGCAGGCTGGGAATGCCCATTACTTGGTATTTTTCAGCCAGGTCAGGAAGCTCGTCCTTATTCAGCTCATACCAATCGTTTTGGTTGTATTCTTCCAAAATATCGCCGATGAACATATTCATGCGTGTGCAGTCTGGGCACCAATCAGCATAAAACTTTACAATGATTTCTTTATCAGATTGAATCAGTTCATTAAATTGTTCGTTTGTTGTGATTTTTTTCATATGTCACATCTCCTTTTCAATGCCATTTTAATATAAAATAAAAAGGAATTACATACAAATGCATTCAACATCAGCATGCCCAAAAATAATTAGATCATTTTCCGGTGAAAATGATAAGATAGTAAAGATGAATTGTAGTGGGGGGAGTATCCATTGAAAACAAGTCTAGGATTAGTGTACGGAGGAAAGTCGGCAGAACATAATGTTTCCCTGCAGACGGCTCTGGCTGTAATCAAAGCGCTAAATACTGAGAAGTTTGATATACATCCGATTTATATAACAGAAAAAGGCGAATGGGTAAGAGGCGCCCGTTTAACTGAGCCTGTTTCAAATGTGAAAATGCTTCAATTTGAGCAAGGAGGCAGTGCTTTTTCTCCAGCTGCCCTGAACCAGGAGATGTTTCCGCAGGAAGCGTCACAGCAAAATGAAGCCATCGACGTCGTATTCCCGCTCCTCCACGGACCGAATGGAGAAGACGGTACGATCCAGGGAATGCTCGAGCTGTTGAACATTCCTTATGTCGGCAACGGAGTGCTTGCTTCCTCAGCCGGCATGGATAAAGTTGTCATGAAACATTTATTTGCGCAGGCCGGCCTTGCTCAGGCTAAATACGCAGCTTTCCTTAAGAAAGACTGGACTCGTTCTCCGAAAGAAAGCTGTGAGCAGGTTGAACAGGAATTAGGCTACCCTTGCTTCGTAAAACCGGCGAACCTCGGCTCAAGTGTCGGAATCAGCAAATGCCGAAACCGTGAAGAACTGCAAAAAGCGTTTGAGATTGCTTTCCAATATGACCGCAAAGTTGTCGTTGAAGAAGGAATTAACGGCCGCGAGATTGAGATCGGCGTACTTGGAAATGATGATCCTAAATGCTCTGTTGTGGGAGAAATCGCACCGAAGACAGATTTCTATGATTACAAAGCGAAATATGAGGATGGAGATACTGATCTGATGATTCCGGCGATTGTGACTGATGAGGAATACGCAAAAATCAGTGATATGGCGATCAAAGCGTTTAAAGCGATCGACGGTTCAGGACTCGTCAGAGCGGACTTTTTCCTGACAGCTGACGGCGAAGTTCTGATCAATGAAGTCAACACAATGCCTGGCTTTACACCTTTCAGCATGTTCCCGCTGCTCTGGAAAGAAGCCGGAGTGGAATATGCTGACCTGATTGAACAGCTTGTGGAGCTTGCAAAAGAACGCCACGCTGAAAAACAATTGATTAAGCATACATTCTAATGAAGAAGGACACTGCCGGTAAAAGGGCAGTGTTTTTTCCCGTATATACAAAAGAAAGAGAGGGACCTTACTTGATTAAGCGAACAGTAAAAAACATTGCCGAAATGGTTAATGGCACACTAACAAATCCGCAATATGAACAAACAGTCATTCATGGAGTGGCAACCGATACAAGAAAACTGGAACAACATCAGCTCTTCATTCCGCTGAAAGGGGAACGTTTTGACGGCCACACTTTTGTGGAGCAGGCTTTTGAAGCTGGTGTAGCGGCTGTTCTTTGGGATCGGTCAGAACCAAATCCGCCCGAGAATCACGCCGTCATTTTAGTGGACGATACCCTTACCGCACTTCAGCAGCTTGCAAAAGCCTATTTGCAGGAGCTTGGCACGCGTGTCATCGGAGTAACCGGAAGCAATGGCAAAACGACAACAAAAGATATGATTCACGCCGTACTGGGGACCAAGTACCGTGTTCACAAAACAGGAGGAAACTTCAATAATCATATCGGTTTGCCGCTGACGGTTTTAGCGATGCCTGAAAATACGGAGATCGCCGTATTGGAGATGGGAATGAGCGCCAAAGGAGAAATTGACCTCTTGAGCCGACTGGCAAACCCGGATGCGGCAGTGATTACGAATATCGGCGAATCGCATATGCAAGACCTTGGCTCTAGAGAGGGCATCGCGGAGGCGAAGCTTGAAATCATTAACGGGCTTAAAGAAGACGGAGTGCTGATTTATATCGGGGACGAACCGCTTCTTCAAAATGCATACAGCTGCCAGACGAAAACGTACGGTACGGGAGCGCATAATGATTATCAGCTTCAGGATGTCAGCCAGAGTGAGGAAGGAACCCATTTTACAATCAAAGGGATAATAAACACGTTTTTTATTCCAATACTCGGCAAGCACAATGTGATGAACGCCATGGCAGCGATTGCTGCAGGAGCTTATTTTGGCATCACGCCTGAGGGTGCGGCAAAAGGACTGAGCGGCCTAAAGGTAACCGGGATGAGACTTGAACTCATCAAAACAGACAGCGGCCTTTCGATAATCAATGACGCTTATAATGCGAGCCCGACTTCCATGAAAGCTGCAATTCAATTGACAGAAAGCCTCGAAGGCTACGGCAAAAAAATGCTCGTGCTCGGTGATATGCTTGAGCTCGGCGATCTTGAAGAAACGTTCCATAAAGAGTGCGGCGCTGTGATCAGCCCTGATAAAATTGACCGCGTCTTTACGTACGGAAAACTGGGAGCTTTTATCGCGGAAGGCGCCCTGAAACACTTTGAGAAAGACCGCGTCAGCCATTACACTGAGAAAAAAGATCTCCTCCAAGCTGTGAAGGAAAACGCATCAAAAGGCGATTTGATTTTATTCAAAGCGTCCAGAGGTATGAAGCTTGAAGAAATCGTTAAAGATTTAATAGAGAGCCCGCTTTCATAAGAAAATATTTTGCGAAAAAACGCATATTGCATCATAAAATAACATGATATGCAAACACTAATGTATGCCGGCCGAAAATTATGTATATCTGGCCGGCTGCGGCTATGATACAATATATATAGGTTATTTCGCGATACGAACATATTCGTCCGGACTTTTCATCGTGACCCGAAGTTCTCCGCTGGATTCTTGGGAGCGGATGGAGCAGCAGCCGGCATATTCGAGATGCCGATCTGCTTCTCATCTTATTGAAAAACAAATAGTGTAATGGTAAGATAAAACTTAAAGTAATTCGGGCTTTGTATACGGATGGATCCTGTCCTTCTTGTCTAAAGGGCAGTTTTATAAGTGGTAAATCACGACATTACTGAAACAGCAATTAGAAGGAGTTTGAATAATTTGACTATAACGTTTCAAGATTTTAATTTAAGTTCTGATCTCATGAAAGCAATTAATCGTATGGGATTTGAAGAAGCAACACCGATTCAGGCACAAACGATACCGCTCGGACTTTCAAATAAAGACGTCATTGGACAAGCGCAAACAGGTACAGGTAAAACAGCTGCGTTTGGTATACCCCTTGTTGAAAAAATTAACCCCGAGTCTCCTAATATTCAAGCAATCGTAATCGCGCCAACCCGTGAATTAGCCATTCAAGTATCTGAAGAATTGTATAAAATCGGACAAGATAAACGTGCGAAGGTTCTTCCTATTTACGGCGGACAGGATATTGGACGGCAAATCCGGGCGTTAAAGAAGAATCCGAATATTATTGTCGGAACACCTGGACGTCTTCTTGACCACATCAATCGCCGCACCATTCGTTTAAACAATGTTAATACTGTTGTAATGGATGAAGCGGATGAAATGCTGAACATGGGATTCATTGATGATATTGAATCTATCCTTTCAAACGTGCCAAGCGAGCATCAGACACTTCTGTTCTCTGCCACAATGCCTGCGCCGATCAAACGCATTGCAGAGCGCTTTATGACTGAGCCGGAACACGTAAAAGTAAAAGCGAAAGAAATGACGGTTTCTAACATTCAGCAGTTCTATTTGGAAGTGCAAGAACGCAAAAAATTCGATACACTGACTCGCCTTCTTGACATTCAGTCTCCTGAGCTTGCGATCGTATTCGGACGTACAAAACGCCGTGTCGATGAGCTGGCTGAAGCCCTGAACCTTCGCGGATATGCAGCTGAAGGTATTCACGGTGACTTAACGCAGGCGAAACGTATGGTTGCGCTTCGTAAATTTAAAGAAGGCGCAATCGAAGTTCTAGTCGCAACTGATGTTGCCGCTCGCGGACTTGATATCTCAGGTGTTACACACGTATACAACTTCGACGTGCCTCAAGATCCTGAAAGCTACGTTCACCGTATCGGAAGAACGGGCCGTGCAGGAAAAACAGGTATGGCGATGACGTTTATTACACCGCGTGAGAAAAGCATGCTTCGCGCAATTGAACAAACAACAAAACGCAAAATGGACCGCATGAAGGAGCCTACACTTGATGAAGCGTTAGAAGGCCAGCAGCAGGTTACTGTTGAACGTCTTCGCACGACAATCAGTGAAAACAACCTGAACTTCTACATGACAGCGGCAGCTGAGCTGCTTGAAGATCATGATGCAGTAACAGTGGTTGCGGCGGCTATCAAAATGGCTACAAAAGAGCCAGACGACACACCGGTTCGCTTAACAGACGAAGCGCCGATGGTCAGCAAACGCTACAAGAACCAGCGCTCTTCTAAACGCAGAGACGGTCAAGGCGGCGGCTACCGCGGCGGAAAAGGGAAAAGCAACAACCGTTCTTCCTATGACAAAAAGCGTTCAAACGATCGCCGTTCTTCAGGTGACAGACGCCAGAAAAAATCTTACTAATTTGATCGATTCAGAGCCCAAAACATGATGTTTTGGGCTTTTTTATGTTCGCGATTTGTTATTCAGCAAATTTTCAGCTGACGGAAGCCATTTTTCTCTGTATGCTTAAGAATGAAACCTTTCTGTAAAAGAGACGTATAAATAACGACGAAAAAAAGGGAGGTAGGTATTTTTGAGAGAGCAGCCAAAAAACCAAATCAGTCCAGACGGATTAAAGGTTTGGCGACTTCAAGAGATCATCATATCCGCTGTTTGCTTACTTATTGTCATTGCAGTTGCAGTGTTAAGCTATTATTTTCATTGGCCGTACTGGATCAGCGGCGTGCTCGGCGCGGTTTGGCTGTTGGGATCGATTGTGACGGTCTTTATCATTCCGAAGGTCCGTCATAAGGTGTGGCGATATGAAGTCCATGAACATGAAATAGATATTCAGTCAGGTATTTTTGTGGTAACACGTGTGATTGTTCCGATGGTCAGAGTTCAGCACGTCGATACGTCACAAGGGCCATTATTAAAAAAATACAACCTGGCAACGGTGAAAATTTCCACGGCCGCGACCGTTCATTCGATCCCCGCTTTAGAGATGGAGGAAGCGGATCGGCTGAGAGACTCCATTTCCCGTCTGGCGAGGGTGACTGATGATGATGTCTGAACCGAAACGCCTGCACCCGGCAGCAGTCATTTTGAATTTATGCCATACCATTATTCAAACGATAAAAAATATCATTCTGCCATTCTTTTTTGTGTATATTGTCAATTCAAACCATACTGTCCGTTTTTACGGAGCCATTGCGCTCGGTGTGCTATTCATCTGGCTTGTAGCGGCAAGCATTATCAAATGGAGAAGGTTTACCTATCGAATTGAAGATGATGAATTTAGAATCGAAGAAGGCTTATTTGTTACGAAAAAGCGATACATATCGATTGATCGGATTCAAACGATGAATACGAGCGCAGGCCTTGTCCAGCAAATCTTTAAGCTTGTGAAGCTGCAAATTGAAACAGCAGGCGGAGGCAAGGAGGCAGAAGCCGTTCTTTCTGCTATTTCTGTTGAAGAAGCGGAACGCATCAAAGAAGCTGTCTTTAAGAAAAAAGCGCAAAGACGAGAAAATGAACTTGATGAAGAACGGCTTGAAGCTGAAGAGGAGTTGGTTCCGGCCGTTGAGGTGCAAGAGCACTATCGCATGAACGCGAAAGAATTGCTCATGGCCGCTTCTACCTCCGGCGGAATCGGAGTCATTATCTCCGCTGTATTTGCACTTATTTCCCAGCTTGATGAAGTGCTGCCAATGGATTGGTTATTCGATAAGTTTTCCTTCCTTCAGCACGCCAGCATCGGTATTTACGCGGTACTGATTTTTATCGGTTTATTTATCGCCTGGATTTTCAGCATCGCGGGCATGATGTTTAGATACGCGAACTTTCAAATCATAAAAAAAGAGCAGGAACTGGTGATTTCAAGGGGAATTATTGAAAAACATCAAGTCACGATTCCATTGCGAAAAATACAAGCCATTAAAATCAAAGAAAATATCATTCGTCAGCTTTTCGGCTTTGTAACGGTGTCCATCGTCAGCGCAGGAGGCGGTGACCGGGAAAAAGAAGAAGGCGCTTTGACCATTCTCTTTCCAATGATTCATAAAAAAAAGCTTCCGCACATGCTCCGAACATTTACGCCGGAATACACGCTGGAAGAAAACTGCCGCCGCCTGCCGCGGCGCGCGTTGAAACGCTATTTGTTCCGTTCTGTCATTTTTTCACTCTTTTTGATCATCCCGTTATGTATCTTCTTTCAGCCATGGGGCTATCTGTCAGTGATCCTGCTGCCGATAGAATTGTTCTTCGGCTATCTCGCGTATAAAGAGGCTGCATGGACGATCAACGGGGACCGTCTTCAGCTGACGTCTAGATTTATAGGCAGAACAACCGCCATTGTACTGAAAAAACGAATGCAGGTCTGCAAGTTCAGCCAATCCTATTTCCAAAAGAAAGGCCGCTTGTATACCATTTCTACTTCGGTGAAATCATCGAGCCATATGGAAGAATTAACGGTGAGGGATGTAGGTGAAGAGGATGCAGCCTTCATTTTAAAGTGGTACTCATATGAAAAAGCGGACGGTTAATACCGCCGCTCCAGCGTGTCGGCTAACCCTCGCATTCGTTGTCAGGACTGCGCTTCGGTGCTCACGAATTAGAACATTCGCTCCGCTCCTATGCTCGTCCTTCCTAGACTTCAAGGGTTTTCAATCACGCTGAAAAGATGACAAAATCCTAAAATGAAAACCATTTTAGGATTTTGTCAACAATCTGAAGCGGCGGTTAATACCGCCGCTCTTTTTTTTGCACGCATAAAAACGAAAGAAGAAACCCGCCGCATAGTCCAAACAAATGGGCCATCATGTTAATATTGGAGTTGATAAACGACATGAGAACGGCAAATGCGAGCAGTGTGATGATCATTTTGGAATGCTCCTGCCCAATTAACTCATTGCGAAAAAGAACCATAAACAGGTACACGCCGAATAGCCCGAAAATTGCGCCTGAAGCACCGACATGCACGTAATCAAGCGGCTCTGTAACATAAGTGCCGATATTGCCGATGATGCCGGAGCCGGCGTATACAAGAAGGAAACGCGCTTTTCCCAGCATGCGTTCCAAAGCCGGGGCAAATAAAAAGATGGACATGGAATTAAACAGCAGATGTGTGAAACCGGCGTGCAGCAAAATCGGTGTGATCAGCCGCCACCATTCCCCGTTTGCGACACCTAGATTATAGCCTGTGACGGTATCCCTCCATAACATGACTGAATGGGCAGGAAGTGAAAAAAACAGCCAGAGAACAGCTTGCAAAGCCAATATAAAGGTGACAACGGGGTAAAGCCTGATAAACGTTTTAAAATTTTCAGTCCGTATAAACATTCCGAGCCCCTTTTCTTCATTTTGGTATATCTATAGTAACACGTTTATGAGACAAACCATTTAAATAGTACGTACGCAAAGGAGGTTATCATACATGATTTACGGCATTGGGCTGGACATTACCGAGCTTAAACGCATCGCCTCTATGGCTGGGCGCCAGAAAAGGTTTGCCGAGCGGATTTTGACGCGAAGCGAGCTTGACCAATACTATGAGCTTTCAGAGAAAAGAAAAATCGAATTTCTCGCAGGCAGATTCGCGGCAAAAGAAGCTTTCTCGAAAGCATTTGGCACCGGCATTGGGAGGCAGCTCAGCTTTCAGGACATTGAAATTAGGAAAGACCAAAATGGCAAGCCCTATATCATTTGCACGAAACTGAGCCAGGCTGCCGTTCACGTATCGATCACTCATACAAAAGAATACGCTGCCGCGCAGGTTGTGATTGAAAGGTTGTCAAGCTAGTCTGCATATTAGGGAAACCCCACTCATATATTTGATAGTGCATTAAGGGAGACAAGTTGTTTGAGGCTTTTATGGTACGCATCTGTTCTGCCTAAACGTGTACCGAGCGTACCGTTAAAGTCAAACAAGCGATTTCTTCCTTTTACATCAATTGAGAAAAAGGGGTTGAAAAAGGTGAGAAAAAGCTTTGTTTTGCTTTTAACGGGACTGCTTGCTGTTCTTATTCTTTCTGCCTGCGGGCAAAAAACACAGCAAGATATTGTGGCCGGGTTAGATGAAAAGGCGAAAGAATACACCTCGTACAAAGCAAAAGCGAAAATGACCATCGAGACAGGGAGTGAGCCTCAAGTATACAATGTGGAAATCTGGCACAAAAAGCCGTCTCTGTACAGGGTTTATTTAGAAAATCCGAAAAAGGACCAAAATCAAGTCATTTTACGAAATGAAAACGGAGTATTCGTTCTCACGCCGTCTTTAAATAAGAGCTTCAGGTTTCAAAGCGATTGGCCGAACAACAGCAGCCAGGTTTATCTGTTTGAATCGCTCGTAAAGGATGTTCAAAACGATTCGGATGCAGTTTTCACAGCGAAAGAAAAGAAATACGTATTCGAAACAAAAACAAACTATCAGCATAACAAAATGCTGCCCACGCAAGAAATCACATTTAACAAAAAAGATATGAGCCCGTCATCTGTCAAAGTGATGGATACTGACCGGAAAGTGATGGTCAAAGTAGAATTCAGCAGCTTTGAATTTAATAAACAATTTGATAAAGAATCATTTGATGAAAAGAAAAATATGACCCTTTCTCAAATGGATGTTGCCACAAGCGCGAAGCCTTCCGATACATTTGCGGTCAAAACGCCGCTGGAACTGCCGCTTGGCGTCAAGCTGCTTGAAGAAAAAGATATATCTACTGAAGACGGGAAGCGCATCATCATGACGTACGGAGGAGAAAAATCATTTACGTTAATTCAGGAAAAAGCCCAGATTGCCAAGGCTTCCTCCTCCGTTACGCTGAACGGCGAACCGGTAAATCTCGGCTACACCATCGGCGCCTTGTCGGATGCATCATTGTCATGGACATATGAAGGTGTAGATTACCTTCTCTCTTCTAAAGATCTTTCTAAAGAGGAAATGGTGAAAGTAGCGAAAAGCATGCAGGGACAATCATCGAAATAACCGCCAAAGGCCAAACATGATTTGGCCTTTTTTTCGTTAGACATCGTTTCCCTTTAGCCTTTAATTTTAGTATGATATGTAAATGATATTGAATAAAAGCTAGGAAGTGTCGTAATGAGCACAAAACCTTTTTACAGAGATACGTGGGCGGAAATTGACTTGTCCGCAATAAAGGAAAATGTCAGCAATATGAAAAAACATATCGGTGAACATGTCCACCTGATGGCAGTTGTGAAAGCAAACGCCTACGGGCATGGTGATGCAGAAACAGCAAAGGCTGCTCTTGACGCAGGTGCTTCATGCCTGGCCGTGGCCATTTTGGATGAAGCGATTTCACTGCGCAAAAAGGGATTGAAGGCGCCTATATTGGTGCTTGGCGCGGTTCCCCCAGAGTATGTGGCAATCGCTGCTGAGTATGACGTGACCTTAACAGGTTATTCTGTTGAGTGGCTTCAGGAGGCAGCCCGCCACACGAAAAAAGGTTCTCTTCATTTTCATCTGAAGGTCGATACGGGGATGAACAGGCTTGGTGTAAAAACAGAGGAAGAAGTTCAGAACGTGATGGCCATTCTTGACCGCAACCCTCGTTTAAAGTGCAAAGGGGTATTTACCCATTTTGCGACAGCGGATGAAAAAGAAAGAGGCTATTTCTTAATGCAGTTTGAGCGCTTTAAAGAGCTGATTGCTCCGCTGCCGTTAAAGAATCTGATGGTCCACTGCGCGAACAGCGCCGCCGGTCTCCGGCTGAAAAAAGGCTTTTTTAATGCAGTCAGATTCGGCATCGGCATGTATGGCCTTCGCCCGTCTGCTGACATTTCGGACGAGATACCGTTTCAGCTGCGTCCGGCATTTACCCTGCATTCGACGCTGTCACATGTCAAACTGATCAGAAAAGGCGAGAGCGTCAGCTACGGAGCCGAGTACACAGCAGAAAAAGATACATGGATCGGGACGGTGCCTGTAGGCTATGCGGACGGCTGGCTCCGAAAATTGAAAGGGACCGACATCCTTGTGAAGGGAAAACGCCTGAAAATTGCCGGCCGAATTTGCATGGACCAATTTATGGTGGAGCTGGATCAGGAATATCCGCCGGGCACAAAAGTCACATTAATAGGCCGGCAGGGGGATGAATATATTTCCATGGATGAGATTGCAGGAAGGCTTGAAACCATTAACTATGAGGTGGCCTGTACAATAAGTTCCCGTGTTCCCCGTATGTTTTTGGAAAATGGGAGTATAATGGAAGTAAGAAATCCTTTATTGCAGGTAAATACAAGCAATTAACTTACCTAAATGGAGAATTCATAAAACAGCTTTGCTTGAAGAGTGAATAATGGTATCATTATCACTGGATGGATAAAAGAGTCGTATCCGTAAGTTTGGTGGAGGTGTATGTTTTTTGTCTGAATCCAGCGCAAGAACCGAAATGAAAATCAGCTTGCCCGAAAACCTAGTAGCTGAATTGGATGGTGTAGCGATGCGGGAGAAACGAAGCAGAAACGAACTGATATCACAAGCAGTGAGAGCGTATGTCAGCGAACGAACAACTCGTCACAACCGTGATTTGATGAGACGCGGCTATATGGAAATGGCGAAAATCAACCTGAATATTTCTTCTGAGGCTCACTTTGCGGAGTGCGAGGCTGAAACGACAGTTGAGCGCTTAGTCAGCGGAGGATAATCATTTGATTGTGAAACGCGGCGATGTTTATTTTGCTGATTTATCTCCTGTTGTTGGCTCAGAGCAAGGCGGGGTGCGCCCGGTTTTAGTGATCCAAAATGACATCGGAAATCGCTTCAGCCCAACTGCTATTGTTGCAGCCATAACAGCACAAATACAGAAAGCGAAATTACCAACCCACGTCGAAATCGATGCAAAACGCTACGGTTTTGAAAGAGATTCCGTTATTTTGCTGGAGCAAATTCGGACGATTGACAAGCAAAGGTTAACGGATAAGATTACTCATCTGGATGATGAAATGATGGATAAGGTTGATGAAGCCTTACAAATCAGTTTGGCACTCATTGATTTTTAGACATATTTGCAGGTTGCTCAAATAGAGCAACTTTTTTTGTTTTCAAAAAACATAAACGATATAATAGTGAAATAACGAAAAAATATGTTGTTTTTTATTGGGAGGTAAGCGAATTTGATGTCGAACCAGACTGTATACCAGTTCATTGCCGAAAATCAAAATGAACTGCTCCAACTGTGGACTGACACACTAAAAGAATTAAGCGAGCAAGAATCCTATCAGCTGACTGACCAAGTGTATGAAAATATATCTAAAGAATATATCGACATTCTGTTGCTGTCTGTTAAGGACGAAAATGCTGCTGAAAGCCAAATCAGCGAACTGGCGCTTCGAGCGGTCCAAATCGGACTGTCTATGAAGTTTTTGGCTACTGCGTTTGCTGAATTCTGGAAGCGTCTCTACACGAAAATGAATGATAAGAGATTGCCAGATCAAGAGAGCACGGAATTAATCTGGCAGATTGACCGCTTTTTCAGCCCGATTAACACAGAAATTTTTAATCAATACTCAATCTCATGGGAAAAAACAGTATCTCTGCAAAAAATCGCGCTGCAAGAGCTGTCTGCGCCGCTTATCCCGGTGTTTGAAAATATCACTGTGATGCCTCTTGTCGGAACAATTGATACCGAACGCGCGAAACGAATTATGGAAAACCTTCTTAATGGCGTCGTCAAACACCGTTCCCAAGTCGTGCTGATTGACATTACAGGTGTCCCTGTCGTCGATACGATGGTTGCCCATCATATTATTCAGGCATCAGAAGCTGTAAGGCTTGTCGGAGCAAAATGCCTGCTGGCCGGAATCCGCCCGGAAATTGCTCAAACCATCGTCAATTTGGGGATTGATTTATCCCAAGTTATAACTAAGAATACCCTGCAAAAAGGAATTCAAACAGCATTGGAAATGACGGATCGAAAAATCGTTTCATTGGGGGAATAACATTTTGAGACATCCGAAAATCCCGATCTTGAAACTGTATAATTGCTTATTAGTGTCCATTCAGTGGGAACTTGATGACCAAACAGCATTAACCTTTCAAGAAGACTTATTAAATAAAATATACGAAACAGGTGCTAACGGAGTCGTCATTGACCTGACATCTGTGGATATGATTGATTCATTTATCGCGAAAGTGCTGGGCGACGTCATTACAATGTCTAAGTTAATGGGGGCTAAAGTCGTCTTGACCGGCATTCAGCCTGCTGTGGCAGTGACGCTGATTGAACTTGGAATCGCACTTGAGGAAATCGAAACTGCGCTCGACTTAGAGCAGGGGCTTGAGACATTGAAGCGGGAATTGGGGGAATAGCGAATGAACGACCAATCCTGTGTAAGAATCATGACAGAATGGGATATTGTGGCCGCCAGACAGTTGGGACGAAACGTTGCGAAAGAACTGGGTTTCGGCACGGTAGACCAGGCTAGAATTACAACGGCTATTTCAGAATTAGCCAGGAATATTTATTTATATGCCGGCAAAGGGCAGATTGGAATTGAACAGGTCGCAGACAGAGGAAAAAAAGGCCTGAAAATTATAGCGGAAGACCAAGGGCCGGGAATTCCTGATATCCGAAAAGTCATGGAAGACGGGTTTTCAACGTCTGGAGGACTTGGTGCGGGACTTCCCGGGGTCAAAAGGCTGATGGATGAATTCAGCTTAAATTCCGTAGCGGGGGAAGGAACAGAGATACAAGCCATCAAATGGCTTCGGTAGGAGGTAAGAACGTGGATTTTAGGGAGGTTATTGAGCAGCGGTATCATCAGCTGCTTAGTCGATATATAGCCGAATTAACAGAAACATCTTTATATCAAGCCCAAAAATTCAGCCGAAAAACAATCGAGCACCAAATTCCTCCGGAAGAAATCATCAGCGTTCACAGAAAAGTGCTGAAGGAGCTGTATCCAAGTCTCCCGGAAGATGTGTTTCATTCGCTGGATTTTTTAATAGAAGTCATGATTGGCTATGGAATGGCTTATCAGGAGCATCAAACCCTTAGAGGGATACAGCAGGAAATCAAATCAGAAATTGAAATCGCGGCAAATGTCCAGCAGACGCTTCTCGGAACTAAAGTTCCTCAGGAGGAAGCGCTGGATATCGGCGCCATCAGTGTTCCCGCTAAACAGATGAGCGGTGATTACTACCACTTTGTCAAAGACAAGGAATCCATCAATATCGCAATCGCGGACGTGATCGGAAAAGGCATTCCAGCGGCTTTATGCATGTCCATGATTAAATACGCAATGGACTCTTTGCCGGAAACGGGCATACACCCTTCTCAAGTGCTGAAAAATTTGAATCGTGTTGTTGAACAAAACGTTGATGCCAGTATGTTTATTACGATGTTTTATGCGAATTACAATATGGACAAGCATCAATTTACATATGCTTCAGCGGGACATGAACCGGGATTCTATTATTCTCAAAAAGACAACACGTTTTACGATTTAGAGGCCAAAGGACTCGTTCTCGGCATCTCGCAGGACTATGACTACAAACAATTCGATCAGCATCTGGAAAAGGGCGATATGATTGTTTTATTTTCTGACGGCGTCACAGAATGCAGAACGGAAAACGGTTTCTTGGAGCGTCCTGATCTGCAGAAGCTCATTGAGGAACATATGTGTTCCTCCGCGCAGGAAATGGTCAAAAACATTTATGACAGCCTCCTCAAATTGCAGGATTTTCAGCTTCACGATGATTTTACGTTAATTGTTTTGCGGAGAAAGGTTTAACGTCTGTCAGACGAGGGTATAAAGCAACTAGTGATTTGAAGGAAAATTTGAGGTGATACGAATGAATATAAATGTTGATGTGAAGCAAAACGAGAATGATATACAAGTAAACATTGCAGGAGAAATTGATGTATACTCAGCCCCGGTGCTTAGAGAGAAGCTCGTTCCTCTGGCAGAACAAGGAGCTGACTTAAGAATTTGCCTGAAAGATGTCAGCTACATGGACAGTACCGGATTGGGCGTTTTTGTAGGGACCTTTAAAATGGTGAAAAAACAAGGCGGTTCGCTGAAACTTGAAAATCTATCTGAACGGCTGATCCGACTGTTTGACATTACAGGCTTGAAGGACATCATTGATATTTCTGCAAAGTCAGAAGGTGGAGTGCAATGAAGAATAATGCTGATTACATCGAAATGAAAGTGCCGGCCCAACCTGAATATGTGGGAATTATAAGACTGACGCTGTCAGGGGTCGCAAGCAGAATGGGCTATACGTACGATGAAATTGAAGACTTGAAAATCGCAGTCAGTGAGGCGTGCACAAATGCGGTTCAGCACGCTTACAAAGAAGATAAAAATGGGGAAGTGTCAATACGATTCGGTGTGTTTGAAGACCGTTTAGAGGTTATTGTGGCGGATGAAGGAGACAGCTTTGACTTTGATCAAAAGCAGCAGGATCTAGGGCCGTACACACCTTCGCACACAGTTGATCAATTATCAGAAGGAGGGCTCGGTCTATATTTAATGGAAACGCTCATGGATGAAGTCAGAGTGCAAAACCACTCCGGCGTCACCGTAGCGATGACAAAGTATTTAAATGGGGAGCGAGTTGATCATGACACAACCATCAAAAACTACGAAACTAACTAAAGATGAAGTCGATCGGCTCATAAGCGATTACCAAACAAAGCAAGATGAACAAGCGCAGGAAACGCTTGTGCTGGTGTATACAAAACTGGTTGATATGCTTGCGAAAAAATACTCAAAAGGCAAAAGCTTCCACGAGGATCTCCGCCAGGTCGGCATGATCGGGCTGCTAGGCGCGATTAAGCGATACGATCCTGTGGTCGGCAAATCGTTTGAAGCTTTTGCAATCCCGACAATCATCGGTGAAATTAAACGTTTCCTCAGAGATAAAACATGGAGCGTTCATGTGCCGAGACGAATTAAAGAACTGGGTCCAAGAATCAAAATGGCGGTTGATCAGCTGACCACTGAAACACAAAGATCGCCGAAAGTCGAAGAGATTGCCGAATTCCTCGATGTTTCTGAAGAAGAGGTTCTTGAAACGATGGAAATGGGCAAAAGCTATCAAGCCTTATCCGTTGACCACAGCATTGAAGCGGATTCGGACGGAAGCACTGTCACGATTCTTGATATCGTCGGATCACAGGAGGACGGATATGAGCGGGTCAACCAGCAATTGATGCTGCAAAGCGTGCTTCATGTCCTTTCAGACCGTGAGAAACAAATCATAGACCTTACGTATATTCAAAACAAAAGCCAAAAAGAAACTGGGGACATTCTCGGTATATCTCAAATGCACGTCTCGCGCTTGCAACGCAAAGCTGTGAAGAAGCTCAGAGAGGCCTTGATTGAAGATCCCTCGATGGAGTTAATGTAATGATCCAGGTTGAAGAAAACGAGCATATTCAAACTCTAGTATATCAACTGAATAAAGAAGGGAAATCGATTTGCGGTGACAGTTTTTTTATGAAAGCTGATGATAAGGAGTTAATTTGCGCGGTTGCTGACGGACTGGGAAGTGGATCACTTGCTAATGAATCCTCTGCAGCCATCAAAGACTTAGTGGAAAACTATGCGAGTGAAGACGTAGAAAGCATTATCGAACGCTGTAATCAGGCGATGAAAAACAAAAGAGGCGCTACAGCATCTATCCTGAAAATCAATTTTGAGCAAAGGCAGTTTACGTACTGCTCTGTCGGAAATGTACGGTTTATTCTGCATTCCCCGTCTGGTGAAAGCTTTTATCCTCTGCCGATTTCGGGCTATTTATCAGGCAAGCCGCAAAAATACAAAACGCACACCGCCACCTATGAAAAGGGTTCAAAGTTCATTATACATACAGATGGACTCAACGTACCTGATATCCGCTCCCATTTGAAAAAAGGCCAATCGGTAGAAGAAATATCGAATTCGCTGAAAATGTATACGACATCGAGAAAAGATGACCTGACCTATATTCTCGGACAGCTGTCCTAGAGAATAAGAACAAGAAGAAGCCGGAATGCCGGCTTCTTTTTTTATGTGTTTTTTTCGGTTTTTGATACACTAGAGAAAGAACGACAAAATTGGAGGCTTTGGTTACATGGAAACGTCAGCCCTTTTAAAACAGCAAATTGCGAAAGAAATAGGTTTATCACAAAAACACGTTGAAAGTGTCATCCGCCTGCTTGAGGACGGCAATACAGTCCCGTTTATTGCCCGGTATCGAAAAGAGCAGACGGGTTCAATGGATGAGGTTCAGATTCAGACGATTTCTGAACGCTGGCAATACATACAAAACCTGAATCAGCGAAAAGAAGAAGTCATCAGGCTGATTGCAGAGCAGGATAAACTGACAGATGATCTAAAACGTAAAATCGAGCAATCGGTGAAGCTTCAGGAAGTGGAAGACCTTTATCGCCCTTATAAACAAAAACGTAAAACAAAGGCGACAGTCGCCAAAAGCAAAGGCCTTGAGCCGCTTGCCGACTATATCCTGACACTTCCCCAAGATGATCGTCTGGCAGCAACTGCAGACCAATACATCAGCGAAGAAAAAGAAGTGTTCACACGAGAAGAAGCGATTGAAGGCGCCAAGCACATTATTGCGGAACAAATCTCAGACGAGCCGACCTTCAGAAAGTGGATTCGCCAGGAAACCTTCAAAAGAGGAACCATTAAGTCTGCAGCCGGAAAGTCGGCAGACACCGATGAGAAAAATGTGTATGAAATGTATTACGAGTATGAAGAGCCAATTGCAAAAGTTGTTCCGCATAGGGTGCTGGCAATGAACCGCGGCGAAAAAGAAGACATTTTAAAGATAGCGATTGAACCGCCTGCGGATCACATTAAGGCGTATTTAGAAAAACAAGTCATCAAAAATCGCTCAACATCCGTAAGAGAGATTTTGCAGGAGACAATTGATGACAGCTATAAAAGGCTGATCCAGCCGGCAATCGAGCGTGAAATCAGGAAAGAGCTCTCAGAAAAAGCTGATGAACAGGCGATTCATATTTTCTCAGAGAATTTGAGAAAGCTTCTTTTGCAGCCGCCGATGAAAGGCAAAACCGTTCTCGGTGTTGACCCAGCCTTTCGAACCGGCTGTAAGCTCGCTGTGTCAGATGAGACTGGAAAAGTCTTGAAAATTGATGTGATCTATCCGCATGCGCCAGTCAACAAAACAAAAGAAGCCCATGAAAAAGTGAAAAAGATTCTTGAGCAGTATCAAGTTGAGATGGTGGCGATCGGAAACGGCACAGCATCCAGAGAAACAGAACAATTCATCGTCAATGTACTCAAAGACATGCCGCGCAAAATTTATTATGTGATCGTCAATGAAGCGGGAGCAAGCGTCTATTCGGCTTCTGAGCTTGCCAGAGAAGAATTCCCTGACCTTAAGGTTGAAGAGCGCAGTGCCGTATCTATTGCTCGGAGACTTCAAGACCCGCTCGCGGAGCTCGTTAAGATCGATCCGAAGTCTGTTGGTGTCGGACAGTATCAGCATGACGTCAGCCAAAAACGCTTAAATGAATCTCTGCGGTTTGTCGTCGAAACTGTCGTAAACCAGGTTGGAGTAAACGTCAACACAGCCTCCGCCGCGCTGCTTCAATATGTAGCTGGATTATCGAAGTCTGTAGCAGGCAACGTTGTCAAAAAACGCGAGGAAATCGGAAAGTTTTCAAATCGAAAAGAACTGAAGGACATCCCAAGGCTCGGTGCGAAAACCTATGAACAATGTATCGGTTTCTTAAGAGTGCAGGAAGGGACAGAGCCTTTGGATAGAACAGGCATCCACCCGGAAAGCTATAAAGAAACAAAAGCACTTTTGAAAAAACTCGGACTTTCAACAGAACATATCGGCACGGCGGAATTGAAGGACAAAATCAATCAGCTGGCGCTCTCTGAAACGGCAAAAGAGCTGGGAATCGGCGAAATCACTCTGAAAGACATTTGTGAACAGCTGACAAGGCCGGAACGCGATCCACGCGATGAGGTGCCTAAGCCTTTGCTGAAAACAGACGTCCTTCAGCTGGAAGATTTGAAAGAGGGAATGGAACTGCAGGGCACCGTGCGCAATGTAGTGGACTTCGGAGCGTTTGTTGATATCGGAGTCAAACAAGACGGGCTTGTGCATATCTCAAAATTGAGCAATCAATTCGTCAAGCATCCTCTTGATGTCGTATCTGTCGGCGATATTGTGACAGTTTGGGTTGACGGCGTAGATGTACAAAAAGGCAGAGTATCGCTGTCTATGGTAAAATAAAAGCACTGCTTACGAGCAGTGTTTTTTCCTATAGAAATACCAGCATTGATTCAGCAGTTTAATTTGGTAATTATCTTTTTCAAGGAACGCTTTTTGCATCTGCTTTTTAAGCCAATTTGGCATAGGCTCATTCCTCCTCAGCTTTTATCATAAGAGGGACGGTGATTACCATATTGTATGCGAACGGTGAATTGTCCCGTTCAATGTTTTTTAAGTGAGGTGCACTATGGATAATATAGAGCTTCAAAAGCTGACAGAGGATATTTCTAAAACGTATTTTAAAAAGCCGTTCCGCCATCAGGCGCTTTTTAATGACAGGCTTAAAACCACTGGCGGCAGGTACCTGTTAACCTCCCATAACATTGAATTGAACAGAAAATATCTGATTGAACACGGCAGGGAGGAGCTGATCGGCATTATCAAGCACGAGCTCTGCCATTATCACCTCCACCTTGAAGGAAAAGGGTACAAGCACAGAGACAGAGATTTTAGAATGCTTTTGCAGCAGGTCAACGCGCCGAGGTTCTGTACACCCCTTAAGAAAAAAGCGGAAAACAAAAAAACTTATATGTATATCTGTACGGCCTGCGGCCAACAGTATATAAAGAAGCGCGCCATGAACCCTGACAGATACAGGTGCGGAAAATGCCGCGGGAAAATAAAAAGAATTTTTTCGTGAAAAAGGTTGACGAATATGGCAAGCCTATGTTACATTATAAAAGTCGTTACGAGAGATAAATAAAAATATTTACCTCTTGACACTGTAAATCAAGGCTGATATAATAAGTCTTGTCTCATTATTCCACAGTAGCTCAGTGGTAGAGCTATCGGCTGTTAACCGATCGGTCGCAGGTTCGAATCCTGCCTGTGGAGCCATATTGGAGAAGTACTCAAGTGGCTGAAGAGGCGCCCCTGCTAAGGGTGTAGGTCGCGTAAGCGGCGCGAGGGTTCAAATCCCTCCTTCTCCGCCATAAGATTTCGATATAAGTTCTCAACCATCGGCCCGTTGGTCAAGCGGTTAAGACACCGCCCTTTCACGGCGGTAACACGGGTTCGAATCCCGTACGGGTCATTCCATTTCGTTGGGCTATAGCCAAGCGGTAAGGCAACGGACTTTGACTCCGTCATGCGTTGGTTCGAATCCAGCTAGCCCAGCCATTTTTATTTTTTTGAAATCTAATAGTAAGAGCCATTAGCTCAGTTGGTAGAGCATCTGACTTTTAATCAGAGGGTCGAAGGTTCGAGTCCTTCATGGCTCACCATTTGTATTTTTGCGGGTGTGGCGGAATTGGCAGACGCGCTAGACTTAGGATCTAGTGTCTTACGACGTGGGGGTTCGAGTCCCTTCACCCGCACTTTATTTACAAAGTGCATGCAAATCGGTTTTACTAGGTTAAGAGCCTACTAAACCAGCACAAACACAATTTAATGATCACGCGGTCGTGGCGGAATGGCAGACGCGCTAGGTTGAGGGCCTAGTGGGTGAATAACCCGTGGAGGTTCAAGTCCTCTCGGCCGCATCCCAATAATACCAAGGGTTAGTGTACCTTGGTATTTTTTGTGTCTTTTGAACAGAACGTATTTTGTGACTAAAACTGACCACTTACTTTAAGTAGGTGGTCTGATTTGTCCGCAAAAGTATATAGTTTAATAAGATAAAAAGGGCATTGTATATTAGCATACAAAATATGTTATGCCCTTTTTTGTTTTAATAACGCCTCCGTTATTTTAAGGGTACAATGTTACTTTATTATGGAATAAAAACAAGTGTCGGTCAGCTTGCTTCCATCTGCGGATAAATCATCATTTCTTAAAGTGCCTTCGAATACAAAACCAAGTTTTTCTGGAATAGCACGACTTTTAAGGTTTGTCGATTCACACCTTATTTCAATTCTTCTAAATTTGATATTGTTTAACCCAAAGTCAGCTAATTTCTTTACTGCTTCTACCATATACCCATTCCCGCTAAATGTGGTATTTCCCCAGTATCCAATTTCACATTTAGGTATGTCCCAGTCAATCCCCTGAAGGCTAGTTATTCCAATAAAGCCCTTGGTATCTTTATTAAAAATAAGAAAACGAAAACTTTTTCTTTTTAGAAAATTTATATGGGCAAGTCTTAAATTTATCTCTGTTTCTTCAACAGTGGGAAGTTTTTGAGCAAATGGCAACCACGCTTTTAATTCATTAAAGGAATCCCTAATTGCTTGGTTTACAATTTTCCCGTCTCCTGTTTGGTGTGGTGCTCGAAGGATTAGTCTTTCTGTTTCCAATTGTAAAGGCACATCTAACAATAAAGGATTCATTTGATTTCTCCTCTCGGAAGTTCAATGTTAAAAATTGAAAATAAGTAATGAAAACTCTTATCTCTAAGAAATAATTTTTGAGGACGAGTTACAACTTCTTGGTATCTATTTGTTTATCTATGACACCTCCAGTAAGAATTGAATATTTTTTATTCTCATCAAAGAATTTTTTTACTCTAGAGTAATTCACATTTAGCCTCACATACATTTAATTTTGGTTTGCAATTCATCGATCTTATTAAGTTCATACTCATAATCACAGTTACCTTCTAAAACAAAATTCATAGTTTCAAAGAAACTTTTCGCATTCTTTAAGAGTGATTCAAAAAAATCAAGTTTCGGTAGTAATACTTTTTGTTTTTGGTCAATTTCAAATAACAACATATCATTCGATATTGATTTCATTTTCAATAGAAGGGGTTGATCTGGAAAATAAGTTTCGCTTTTTCCTGTTTCAATAGCTTCTTCAATTAGATTTAAAAAATAAGCCCACAATTGATCAACCAAGTCCCACATAGTGACATCAATCAAATCTTGTTCACCATATTTTAAAATAATCGCCCCAGATAAATAGTAAGAGTCTAACTGTGGTTTTATGTTCTTTAGTCCCTCTATATTGCTAAGTGGAACAAAGTAATCGTCAATATTATTTTTTAAGATTGAAAGATCGTTTATCTTCTTATTTGGCCTAAGAATTAATGATTCAATATAAAACATTTTACCTCTCCTATTTTTCTGGATAGAATTGTCCTACTCTTCCTTTTTGAAAGCCAACAACATATTGTTGACCCTCATATATTCCTCTAATTTGATAACTAAATTTAGTTCCTTTTTTCGTTAACTCTTCACTGTTTTGTTTCATAATTGATTCTATCGCATCTGCAACATCGTTAACAGTCATCTCTTTATTAAGAAAAGATTGTTGAGACTTAATTGAACCATCCCATAAATTGGGATGATGGCGCTCTAAAATATGCTTCATTCCTCGCTTATCAATGAGGAATGATTGTCCTCCAAAAGTGTATTTTCTGCTTTGGAAAGTTTTTAATTCGTTTACAACTTCATGCGGTTTAGCTTTCTTTAATCCTTGTACAGTAGACGAGTTCTTAAATATTTCAAGTGCAGAGTTTTTATAATTCTCTCCATCAAGCACGTTAAAAGGAAAAGTCCCTGAACCACCAGCCATTGCGTACTGTTGTTCAAAAACACTTGGTATTTTAACGTATTCAATTCCTTTTTTTATTCCTGTTTTTGAAACTTCAAGTGTCTTAAGTGCAGCAACTTTTGAACCGGCTTTTGCAACTTTGGATACTTTATCAATACCCTTTGAACCCACTAATGCAAGAACAACCGTACTGCCTACATAGGAAACCCATTTTGCTCTGCTGTAGCTATCTCCATTAAATTCCGATGATAGTGTTAGGAAGACTGTATTATAAAAAGAGAGACAGAATATGGAGGAACTAAAAGAGAGTTTAGGGAAAACAATTGCACTAAACATAAAAGAAAAACAAGCCATTAAACCGACAGGGTTCTGGACATTTTTCTGTAACCCAAAGGTTTGGGCTATTGATGATTTTTTGAGTTCAAACCAAATAGAAGATACATTTTCCATTACAAGTTGGCAAAAAGAGTGGTTTAAGGAAGGTCCACAAGGGATTATTAGAGTTGGTCATGATAACCGGAATAAAAAAATGTTAAATGGTAAACCAAAATTAAATCGAGGTATTTATGCGGTAGTAGAAATAACGGGGAAACCCATCTATTCTGATAAAGATGAAAATTATTATTATGAAGAAAGTGATCATTTCAATTACAGAGTACCAGTTAGATACATTAAGAATTTGCTGCATTCACCAATCTTACTTGAGGATCTAGATTTTGAAAATGATGAATATGATAAGTACTTAATCGAAGGGTTTCAAGCCTCATCAATGCCGTTAAATCCAAAAGCATTTTAAAAAATATCTTCATTGATTCATAACACTGATGCACATCCTTTGAGAATTGGAGAACAATACTCAAGAAAAGATATTTACAAGATTTTTAACGTACCAGAGGGTAAACAGGGCGGTAATAATGATGTATTTGTCTTTATCAATATAAGTTCTGCCGGAAGAACGGGGCATGGTTACGATAATAAATTTATCGGAGATGACCTCCAATGGTTTGGTAGTATTCATTACAAAATGCTTCTATTCAATCTATGTTAAAACCCAAAGGTAATATTTATATTTTCACACAGGAAGATAGTAATAATCCCCTGTTTACTTACCAAGGAAATGCTAGAGTAAAAGAGTTTCATGACACTAAGCCAGTCAAAATTATTTGGGAATTTAATGATGAAAAAGAAATCCGACATAATCAAATGACTGAGGAAATTGATAACCCAACAAGATATATTGAAGGAGCCACAAAACAGGTCTCATTCAACGTTTATGAGAGAAATCCCATGGCGAGGAAAAAGTGTTTAGAGCATTATGGTTTTAGTTGTGTCATCTGTGGGTTTGATTTTGAGAAGGTATTCGGAGAATTGGGTAAAGGCTTTATTCACGTACATCATATAATTGAGTTAAATCAGATAGGCAAGGAGTACGAAATTGACCCGATCAACGATTTACGTCCAGTTTGTCCAAATTGTCATGCTATGTTGCATAAGAAAAAACCAGCTTTCACGGTTGAGGAGTTAGTGGAAATTATCAACGATAATAGATAAAAGCCAACCATTGTTTAAATCGGGTTGCTGCTCCATTTTTACTTCCAATTAGAAATTACAAATAAATGCACTTAATTAAAAAGAATTCGGCGCTATATAGGATTTGTGACGGGAAATACAGGTTTCACTTTATTGAGAGCTGATGGAAAATAAAGAGACAATAAATATTGTTGCTGGCTTGTCTCTTTATTCCATAAGGAGGCTCTAACTTTGCCGATTCAACCGTCTTTGTTTCAGAATGGTGATTATTAGAAAGGAAATCCCCCCAATAATGCAGTAAATAAAAAAAACAACTAAAAGTTTAGGGTGTTCTAATGACGTTACGAGAATCAGAATAAAAGGTATGAAAATTAAAAATATCAAGTTCAAAATAGAGCGTTTATTTACTAGAACCCATTTTCTCTCAATCATGTCATCCAGACATGCAACTAAAAAGAATAGACCAAATAAACCAGTTGTTAATTTTGTTATGTTCCAGAATGGATGTTGGGAATAACCTAGGGAAAATGCAAGAACTAAGTATAATACAACTAGTGCTGAAATAATTGGAGGAATAAATACATCTTTTAAATTAGATAGTGAGCGAGTTATAGTTTCCATAATGCTCTCACTATATATAATGTTATCATTGAACTTTATTAACTTAATAGCCTTTAAAATTTCATTTTTTATCTTTTCTGATTTATACCCACTACATTCATCGAGGTTTTTTTCTAAGATGTTTCTTATTATCAAATAGGTTTTTAAATCAAGTAATGGTAGTTGAGTTTGTACATATTTTAAAAATTCATCATCGGTCAAACTTTCTCTTCCAATAGTATGATACTGTTTTAATATCTCTGAAATAATCTTTAGTGAATTTTCTCTCTCTGTCTTTCGAAGTTCCTTATCTTTTTCATAAACAGATTTGATTTGTCGGCTTAGCCAAATAGTGAATATAAAAGTAAGTGTTATAGTTAGACCAAGCAAGTATTGTCTCCAACAAGGTTTTTAACAGAATCCAATATTAACTTTTTCATTCTTAGTTCTCCTTAGCATCATTCTTTTAATTAAATAGTATACTGCTGAGCAATGATTAAACTGAAGAATTTCATAAAAAGAAACCAGTTCAGATAAAGAACTGGTTAGAATAAACTCAAAGAATTAATGATTAAATAAAGTTTTCTTTGAAAGAACGAACTTTTCAGTATTGAATGATTGGTTATCTTGTTTCCATTTCACTTGAACCGTTATCTTAGATCCTTTTAGATCAGATTCTTCTAAACGCTCTAAAAATGAAAATGATTTTTCTTTAGCTGATCCATCGCTAGAGGTACCACCTGAATAATCTTTCATAGGGATATCGCTGTTAAAATCTGAAGAATCAAGAAGTGTTTTATTATCTTTCATTATTGTTATTGATTCTATATAAGTTTTATCAGTTTTATCTTTATCGCCAATCCAAAGAATCTCCCCGCTAAACTCTTTTGGAGCATCTTCATTCTTTTTAAAGATTACTTCCCAGTTGTGATCCTTACTTTTACCTTCCCAGTTAGGATATTCGAGATTGTAATGGTTATAGATTTTTAATGAGAAAAACACTAGGAAAATAATCACCAAAGCAGAAATTGTAAATAAAACAGGTCTTTTATACTCCTTTTTCATAAATAACCTCCAAAAAATGTATTGATTTTTCCTCAAAAAGTAATTACTATATGATAGTACCATAAATTCAAATAAGGAGAAACAAATGAAAAAAATTGCACTTAGTCTTATAGTAACATCGGCTTTGAGTTTCACTTTCTTTAATAATGCTCATGCAGCTGAAGCTGAAAATGAGAACTTAACAGTCAAGCAAGGGGAAACCGAAGTCCAAAAGTATTTAAAAGCACAACATTTGAATTATAACATTAATTCTCAGGATTACATTAATTTTCTTCAAGGTATTAATGAAAAAGCCGATGAGATAACAAAATCAGGTTATAACTTTTCTTTAATGGAAGTCTATTCAGATACTTATTTAGAGGAATTGGCTAAGTACGCCGCCCAAGAAGAAAAAAAAGATGAGAATGGTGAAGTAGAGGTTGAAAACTTTGATCTTCCTAAACAAGTTGAAAATGAAACTGTTAAACAAGTACAACAAGAAAATATAAAAGAAGACAAACAAGCTGAAGCAAAAGTTGAAGAAATTAAAGAAGAATCAGGTCAAATTCCAATTGACTATATGGCAAGTACTAATTCTAATTCCTTTTTTGTAACTCAACTGGGGTCTAGTTATAGTAGATCGGCTGCAAAAAAATACATGGTTAACAATTGGAATAAGAAGACGAGTCAATATGGGTACTATGGAGAAAATAGCGGTGGAGGAGATTGCACCAACTATGCATCACAGGTAGTTTTAGCTGGTGGAATGCCAATGAATACTACGGGATTCAGCTTTAATCGTGGTCACCATAAAACCACAAAAGGTTGGTATAATCAATCAGTGCCTAGAAGTGCGGCAAGAACATATTCAACTTCATGGACTGTTGTTTCAGATTTTTATACATATTGGGCCGGTACAAAAAAACATAAAGTTTACAATTTAACAAGTCCTAAGGATGTTTCAAAGTATGTCAAGACAGGTGACGTTATTCAGATGTACTCTAAATCGTCTAAAAAATGGAAGCATACTGCTGTTATCTATGATGTTTATAAAGGGTATCCAAGATATTCTGCACATTCAAGTGCACACTTATATGCACATTTAGAAAAAGACTGGAAATCAAAGTATTATAAATATAGAGTTATCAAATTCTAATCCTAACAAAAATTGAACTAGTTACTTTGTGTGACTAGTTCTTTTTTTGTCTAAAAAAAATTTGAGATGGATTAGAATAGTATCTATAATGAATACTTACTCTATTTTCACACCTAAAAAATTAACACCCCTTAAATCATTTGAACATAATGAAAGTTGATGAAGAAGGAAATAAGGGGGGTTTTTGCTCACCAATTATTAACCATAATTCATACAAGCTATAGAAATGATGTAAAGTGGAGTTAGAAAGTGTAGTAAAAATAAGCTTTCATAACCAATGTTATAGATTTACTATGTTGAGAGCCTTTCTAATACAAACCAGAAAATGCATGTGTGTTACCTATCATTTTTAGGTTCCATTATATGTAATAAAATCAAAAAGAATAAACGGAAAGGATACCAGTTAAAATTAAAAGAATACGGGTTTATAATAACCTCAAAGATTTATATCCTATAATAGTGTAAAAATAAACTTTTATCATATTTATTACATATAAGATTGGAGTCTGAAATGAAAAAAGCAAGTTTATTTTAGCAGCTATCCTTTCTATTATTCTATTAGTTTTTTTAAGTTGGTTCTTTTATACTGCTACGCATCAGCCGCCAATTCTAAAGGGGCATTCAAAAGATGGGAAATGGAGCGCTGTCTATGCTCCTGAAAAAGACATTGATCTTGCAAGGAAAGATTTGTGGGCTGTTCATATTAAATGGGAAGGCAGATCTGAATTTTTGATAAAAAAGGTTGTTTTCAAAGAAAATAATACGGTGGAAGCATCAGGTCAAGCAGGTGATGAACCTAAGAATGCAAAAGAAATAGCAGTAGCCATAATGGCAGATCCACCAAATACCTCCAATGATTATAAGGTAGTAGTCACTTAGGAAGAGAATGGAAAAAAAACAAAAAGACATTATTCAGGTAAATAAAGAAACCAAACGTTCATTTGTTATTCCTAATGTAATAAAAAGAATTTTAAGTTTAGGATAAAGCTAAAACACTCTAATAGGAATATTTAAAAAAGCAGGTGAACGCGCCTGCTTTTTTTATGTTTATCTTAATTTTCACCTTAACCGATTACTTCGAGCAGGGCTGTTACTAAGTAAACATCAATAATAAGGTGATTTTTTTAAAAAAGACCGCTACTCCATTTTTGCTCCTCAATATATATAAATCATTATAAAACCTTATAATCAAAATAAATAAACACTGATATAAAAAGGTTTTGTAACAGAAAACACAGAATCACTTTATTGAGGGCCTAGTGGGTGAATAACCCGTGAGGTTCAAGTCCTCTCGGCCGCATCAATGATACCAAGGGTTGTAGACCTTTGGTATTTTTTGTGCTTATTTTTAAAATTGTCTACTGCCCTAAAACTGCCTACTTACCTACAGTAAGCCAACTAGATTTTCTGTTTATTTGGATTTAGCTATTCGTAAACATCAATTGTGTCCACAACTTCTGCCTCTTCAGAGTGATAACCAAGAATTATTGTTCGGTTAGCACCACCAGAACCGTTTACTGTTGTTTTTGGAAATTGATCACCTGTTGTATCACTGAATATCATAAAATGTACCGCCAAGAACCACAAATTACACCAGATCGATAAGTGAACCCTGACGAAATCATGAATTTCGTCAGGTTCTTTCTGCATTCTGGTTCATGATTAAATCAAAGTAATCTAAGTAAACATAAAAGTATTTTATATTTTTGTATAAGTTTACTTTACTTTTATATAAGGTGGATTTATAATTTGGTTCAAGAGGTGATGGTCATGAAGAAAGATTTTGGTGATTCGATCTCAAATAAGGTTTATGAATATCGTGTACTTGCCAGATTGTCTCAGCAAGAATTAGCAAAGAAAGTCGGGGTTTCCAAACAAACCATCTTTGTAATGGAGAAAGGAAATTATGTTCCGACTCTGCTGTTAGCTTTTCGAATTGCCGAATTTTTTAATGTGGATGTAAACGAGATTTTTACTTATGAGAAAGGAAATGATCAAAAATGAAAATGAATTCGATCACAGATACGATCACCAACGCAATTTTTTCCCCTTTAAAGTCCTGGGCTGAACATTCTCCGGGAAATTGGAATATTCTTATTGGTAGCGGGTTTGTATTGCTTGTAGTTGGATTGATTCTCACAATCGTATTTCATAAAAAAATGGGTAAGACTGACGAGAGAACAAATCAAATAGCATTAAAAAGTTGCCTCTATATGTTATGTGCACTAATTTTGTGCGACACGATTTTCCCGAAAGATTATATGTGGCAAGTTTTCTTCTTATTTAAGTATTCTATTGCATTCTTTGCTTCAGCAATCTATCTAGCTGTTCGATATAAAAAAGATTTTATGTGAATTCAATAACCGAGAAAGATAGTGTCTCTGAAGTTTTAATTGTTTTAGGAGAGGGAACGAATATGAAATCATTTTATAATGAGATTTGGAGAAGTGAGGAAGTAGGTTTTTGCTCACCAATTATTAACCATAATTCATACAAACTTATAGAAATGATGTAAAGTGGACTTAGAAAGTGCAATGAGCTTTCATAACTAATGATATGGATTTACTATGCTGAGGGCCCAGTGGGGTGAATAACCCGTAAAGTTCAAGTTCGCTCGGCCGCACCCCAATAATACCAAGGGTTTACCATCTTTGGTGTTATTTTTTTATGCAGAAAAACGACTATGGAAGATCGTATGCTAACCAATACTCACCAGTTATTTAAAACCACTTATTATATTTCATATTCCCCTGTATCCCCAAACCAAATAATTCAAAAAACGGTATCCTACATAGAACAGGAGTCAGATTTCTTTTTTTTGAACATTTTCATCACCTCTCCATATTATCAACAAACACGAAAAGGATTTTAATGAAAATAAAATGATTAGCGTATGTATCTCTAATTCTCAAAATGAATGAATAGTCCTTTTTAAGATTTACACACAGTTATTCTCCAAGGAAAAATGACTCAATTTTTCGATTTTTTATGTAAATCAAAAAAGAATCATGTTAGAGTAGGTGTGCTGAAAATAATTCAAAAAATTATTTTGAGATATGATTAAAGTAATATTGCCAGAGAGTTTCAATTGGACAAAATTGTAAGTGTTTAATACACTGGGGCTGCAATCAAATATGCACCTGGAATCAATTGCTAAACGGGGGAGTTTATATGAACAACAAGAAAAATATCTTTGATATTGTAATGTACATTATTTTCGGTGTGTTAAGTCTTTTTCTAGTTGCAAAAACTGATTATGGCACTGGAGTTTTAGTGTTTGTTGCAATTTTATACCTCGCTGTTATTGCTTATAAAATTAAGCAAGTATTTAGTAATTCAGATTCTTAAGGTGTAACACAAGGAGGATTTCAATTGAGAAAGAAAAGAGTTATTACTTGTGTTATGGCTGCATCATTGACTTTAGGCTCACTTTTACCTGCAGGTTACGCTTCTGCAAAGGAGGACTCTAAGACAACCCCTTCTTACGAAGAACTAGCTCTACATTACAAAATGAAAAGTGAAAAGATTTCATCGAACGGGAAATTAGTTGAAATTGAGTATGTGAGTGGAAATGAAACTCACAAAGTTCAGATGAACGGAAATGATCATACTGTAAAAGTCGATGGCATAGAACAAAAAGGTTTAAACTTTGAGTATGATGAAAATGTTGCTAAAAGAACAAATTATGAAAACAATAATTTGAAATCAAATGAATTCACAACACAGGCTGCAAAACCTAAAAAGGGATACCATTATGTGGGGACTTTATCTGGGCATACAAAAGCAGCTAAAAATGCGTTATCAGTTACAATGTCATTAGTCGGTATTGTCCCTGGCTTGGGATGGGGGAGTAAGGCTGCCACTATTTTATTCTCTTATTGGGCAAAAGAACAAATCCCTGATGCGTATTATAAATATGATTTATACGAAAAAGGAGCAATGACTGATAGTTGGTATCAGTATGCTACAGTTCAATTTTTTGAAGATAAAGCTCATAAAAAGAAAATGGGCAAACCTTGGACAAGTACTCCTGCAAAAGTAGATTTACCTAATAGCTAATTTTAAAATCACTTTGTCTTTATAAAGGACAAAGTGATTTTTTGTTATACAGAAGTAAAATCCCTCGTCTGAGGAATCTTGGAAAAAACTTGGTTCAATTTTGATATAACATGTTTTTTTCTTGCTAATTTAGTTTTTCTATGTATCGCTACACATTCTAAATAATAAGATATTAGCCGGACGGTTGATGCCAAGCTCAAAAGTTTATATGGAAGTCAAAGCATAAAAAAGGGTGTTACAACGTGTAGTCTTCTTTTTATTTTGCCAACGTAACAAGTGTGAAAGTAATGATTTGTAGGATCAGTTAAGAAAGGTTTAAGATTAGATATTGAAAAATTTTATATATTTTCAATAAAATACTGGTACTATAATAAATGTATACAGATTGTATGGAGATGTAATTAATTAAAAAGGAGTTTTTTAATTGCGTTGGAGTAAATGGTTCAATGTTTTTTGTATAGTAGCATTGGGATCAATATATGGTTATAAATTATTTACTAACCAAGAAGTCAGTACTACTCGTTTAATAATAGCTTCTGTAATTGTGTTGTGGAATATTGTTGGACTTTTTAGCAAAGAATCAGTAAAACAAGCACAGCAAGCAAATTAAAAGTCATAAAGTTGGGAAAGAAGGATGTTACTTATGTAGTATCCTTCTTTATTATTCCTTGAAAAATGAAACAAATTGGAGATTACAGCTTATATAATCAATTGAAGTCGTTGATTATTTTCATGAACAGGAGATTTAATGCTTTCTGATGAAATATTATCGTATGAATGTTGCAAGAGGAAACGTTACTCAAAGATTACAGGGATGTGATGAACACTCCTCTTTATCGCACTCACCTGACCCCAAATTGTTGGGGAAGGGCAGGTACGGAAGATAGAGTATTTTTTCTTCGTAACAAATCGAAAAGGTTGGATAATAAAAAACTTATAATCTAAGGCGGTATATAGTTGTGAAAAAGGCGTTATTTCTTATATTAGACCAGTATGCAGATTGGGAAGGTGTTTACTTAGCATCTGCATTAAATCAAAGAGAAGATTGGTCGGTTCACACTGTTTCTTTAGACCCTATTGTAAGCTCAATAGGTGGTTTTAAAACATCTGTCGATTACATAATAGGGTTAGAACCTGCAAATTTTAATTTGCTAGTTATGATTGGCGGGGATTCCTGGAGTAATGACAATAAAAAACTATTACATTTTGTAAAAACTGCATTTCAAAAAAACATTCCAATAGCAGCGATATGCGGTGCAGTGGATTTTTTGGCGAAGAATGGTTTGCTGAATAATCATAGCCATACAGGTAATTTTGTTTACTTATGGAAAGATTACGAACAATATAAACCCATTAGCAGTTATGTAGAGAAACAAGCAGTAAGAGATAAAAATTTGGTTACTGCTAATGGAACTGCCCCTATTGAATTTACTAATTTAATTTTAGAGATGATTGATTTTGATACTCCTGAGAACATAGAGAAAATGATGTATATGAATCGTTATGGTTTTTATCATTTTTGTGATAAATATGGAAATCCATTTGTTGATTAATTTGCTGGAAATGATTTTCCCGAATAGGGGGCTTTGCGATTGAGTTGAATTTCCTAATAAAGCAAAGAAAGATGATTTGAGGTCAAGTTTAACAAATAATGCCATCAATATTAATTTGCAGTTATTTCCGATACCTGATATAATAAAGAAGAATTATTTTTGTTCGGTGTAAAGGATAGTATGAAGATTGACTTTTCGTCTTGATGATACTTTGGGCAAGGATAGTATATACTGTGTGGTTACACACTAGGAGGCAACAAAAATGGAACAAGGTACAGTTAAATGGTTTAATGCAGAAAAAGGTTTTGGCTTTATCGAACGCGAAAATGGAGACGATGTATTCGTACACTTTTCTGCAATCCAAAGTGACGGATTCAAATCTTTAGACGAAGGTCAAAAAGTATCGTTTGACGTTGAGCAAGGTGCTCGTGGAGCTCAAGCTGCTAACGTTCAAAAAGCTTAATCTTCAATCGTTTATACAAACAGGCTCTTTATATAGGGCCTGTTTTTTTATGTCTATATCATACTCAATAAAAAACCCTACTCAACGTTCGAGTAGGGAGATGCTACAAGGTATAGAAAAAGATTTAAAACTTCAAAGGTTTGTTTACAGTATAACATACTGGATTGACAATATGCGGAATGTATATAAATTATTTAATGTTTTGTTCAAATATAACTCTTTTTTTCACTAACCTGTTCGTTAATTTAAGTAAGATTAATGAATTATAAAAATGGTTTCATCTAGATGTTATAACTCGCATATCTCTTTTATGAGAAGAAGATAAACAATTATTATTCAATGTGGCAGTGGATATAAGAAATTCTTAAAAATAATGAGGAGATCGATTGTTTTTTTCTCCTGGAAATAATCACTTAGAGATACCTAAAACAATGAAAGCCCTACCTCTCTTCCATCCTTACGGCTCCTTGTCCGTGCCAGTGTGAATCAGGATACTAAAAAAAGTGACTATTTTATTGAATTTTTTGGTAAAACTTCAATCTTCGCAGAAGAAATGTAAATAATAAAAATGGATTAGAATGTAGGAATAACAAAAGAGGTCGTTAATGTTCTAAACATAAGTTGGAGAAGATTTGCTTTTCATCATAATATACCGAAATATCTTTTGGGATGTATCTAACCAAAACTTTTTATTTGTTTTTCAGTGATTCCTTTAATTACTTCCAGTTCACTAATCAAAAATTCATATGCATTATCCAGCATTTTTTTTTCGCTTGCATTAAGTGCTTTTTCTTTCTTCATACGCATTAAATCACGTACAACTTCAGCGCCTTCTTGTATTTCACCTGTTTTTATTTTGTCCGTGTTTATTTTGTACCTTTGCTTCCATGGCAGTAACCTATCTGATTCTCCATGCTGAAAAATGTGCATAATGTGTTTTAATGCAAGTATATCGGTAACTGGTCGTATATTCGAACTCAATATTTTACTCGTTGGAATCATAACTGTCATATTACTGATTGACATTCTTATGACATAATACTGTTGTTTTTCCTCTAAGAATTCTTTTTCTTCTATGGCTTCAATTATACCTGCTCCGTGCATTGGATAAACAATGTTATCGCCAATTTGAAACATATCATCCACCTCCATATATGGTATCCTTCTTAAGATTACCATATATGGAGGTGTAATATCAAAATTTTAATAATAACATGATCGAATTTTTGATGTCAATAACTTTTTTGAAAAAACAGATCAAGCAAAAACAATAGGGAACGTGTCGGATTTCCAATCAGGAAAAGGTCAATTGATCCGTGTGAGCAGTTTTTCATTGGCTCAATGACATCACAGAAATGATTTGAGTAGAAATAAGAAGGAACGATATTTGTGAAATGTCAGCTAAAAATATTAAAAATACATGATTAAGTTCTAATTTCTTTATCGATTTGATATGGATAACGGCCCACTTACTTAATGATGCATTTTCACTTATCTTGCGAACAGAAAAAGGTTTGTTGATAAACATTTAGCCACCAAATTGGCATTATTACCATGGAAATTGAGGACCTTCAAATGGGTATTGAGGTGAAAAGAAAAATAAAGAAAGGAGAGATTATAAATGAAGACCAGAACATAAAGAAGTAAAGGGGAAAGAACAAGGTTAATTGAAAAGCAAACTATATAAAATAGTTTGCTTTTTTTGTTATGAATTCACTTCTTTTTCTTACTCTTTAATGACTAATAAAACACCGCTAAGAATTAAAAACGAACCTATCCAAAATGTCCCGCCTATTTGTTCTCCAAGCAGAATCCATCCGAGTAAGGTTCCAACCAGAGGCTGAAAAAAGAAAAAGAGGCCTCCACTTGAGGCATTTAATAATTGTAAGCCGCGGTTCCACAATAAAAAAGCACAAGCGGTTGAAACAATTCCCAAATACAAAAGACCACCTAGAATTTTAGGGTCAAGCAGTAGTGGCGTAAAAATCGTGCTAGGTTTTACAAAAGGAGTTAGTGCCACAATGGCCACAAAAGTTGAATACGTGGTAACAAGTATAGGCGAATAGCTGTTTGGCACGCGTTTGATAAGCACTGACATCAGTGCCCATGTAAGGGCTGCAACAAGCAGAGAAATACCGCCAAGCTGATTAGAGGTATCAATATGTCCGTTTCCAACAATAAATAATACGCCTGTGGTCGCTAAAATTATTGAAGTTCCTTTTTTTATATTCAATGGTTCTTTAAGTAATAGACGAGCAAAAATAACCATGAACGCTGGTGTGGAGGACGTAATAATTGCTCCCATTTGTGCTGAAGACAACATCGTTCCATATTCTTGTGTAACAATTGAAATGGTGTTGCCAACAATTCCAATGGCAACAATTAATAAAAGGTCGCGCTTATGAATTTTCCAAGATTGTTTCCTTATCAAACCAACAATAAGAAGCGCAAGGATGGCGATGACGTACCTGATCCAAACCAATTCAAAAGGCGGAATTACTGCGACAACAACCTTAACCACAACATACATGCCACCCCAGATACTAGCGGCTAAAGCTAAATATATAGAACCTAACAGGGTATTTTTCATTTTTTTGTTCCCTCCGTATTTAAAATTAGGTCAATAAATGCCCTAACGGAGAGAAGTAGTCACTTTACTCCATTAAGGGCGGAGAAGTGCTACTGGAACATCATTTTCAAATAGTGGAGCTAAAAACATGTTATGATCACCTCGATTTTCAAGAATGACTATCATTATACAATGTTGGTTTTAAAGCCGTAAACACCTTAAGAGGACTCCGTTTATTAATAGAATAAACTTTATGAATTCATTTTTTTGTATGATAATGGCGTCATATTCATCGCTTGTTGAAATTTACTTATGAAATAACTGGTACTGTTAAATCCAACTTGATAAGACACTTCTGTCACATTGGATTCAGGGTGTTGCAGTAATAATAAGCTTTTTTGAATTCTATAATCCATTACATAACGTAATGGCGTCTTATTCAGCATTCGTTTAAAATAACGGCAGCATTCAGAACGGCTCAGTTGGCCAGCTTTTGCAATGTCCTCTAATGTGATTTTTTCAGCATAATGGAGATGGATCCAGTTTAACATTTGTTTCATTCGATGACTTTTTATCATTTCAGATTGATCGTACTCTAATTGAAAACCATTAACGACCAGGTTTTTCCACATTAACGTTAATTGCATCGTAATGTCAATCTCATAGAGCGATGTCTTTTGTTGAATCAATTGATTTATTTTTTTAACAGCATCTAGAATATTTTTTGCCCACTGTTGATTTCCAGCCAAAAATAAATAGGGCAAATTGGTTGAAAACATATAGGGCTGAACATAGCTTGAATACAGTTCCTGAGATAAAACGAAATGGGGTGACACATTCAAGCAAATATACGTACAATCCGAGCCTTCCTTTTCTTCGGCCATGTGCAGGCAGCCGCTATTGATAAATAATCCATCCCCTTCGTGAACCTCTATTTTTTCTTCATTTATTTGAAAGAGAGCTATCCCTTTTAGTATCAAAACAAATTGGATTTCATCATGCCAATGAAGCGGAATATAGCCATTTATATTTTGATTGATCGTTGTCTTGTAGCAGGCAACTGGCAATTCTACCGTTCGGTGCTCTGTTAATTCTTTTAAATTTTGATCGATCACAAAATTCTTCATTCTGACTTCACACCTCAATATATTTATATTTTTTCATTCAATTTGAGTATTTTTTATCATGTTTTGCATTTATTATAACACTATTATTATATTTATTAGTGAGGAGTCATGTATGAATACTTCCAATAGAAGAATGGGATTGTTCTATGTTATCACAGGGGCGACATGTTGGGGGATTGGAGGCACAGTAGCCAAAAAACTTTTTCAAGAATATCAAATTGATGTCAATTGGCTTGTAACGACACGCTTGCTTACGGCTGGAATGTTACTTTTAATGCTGCAACTGTTCAGAAAGGATCGGTCTCAGGTTATTGAGGTTTGGAGAAACAAAGCGTCGGCTGGCCAGCTTCTTATTTTTGGCCTATTGGGAATGCTAGCTGTGCAGTACACATATATGGCATCCATTCAACATGGGAATGCTGCCGTTGCTACATTATTGCAATATTTATCCCCAGTAATCGTCATTATCTACACGCTTTTGCGAAAACAAACGGTTCTTACCAAACAAGATATCATTACTGTTGTACTTGCTTTAGTGGGTTGCTTTTTTTTGTTAACAAATGGTTCAATGTCTCAACTTTCAGTGCCGGCAGCTGCAGTAGTATGGGGAGTTTTATCAGGATTCGCGGCAGCTTTTTATACTTTGTATGCCGTTGGTTTATTAAATAAATTTGATTCTCTTGTCGTTGTAGGTTGGGCTATGATTATTGGCGGTTTTGCATTGGGTTTTATCCATCCGCCATGGCAACTGGATTTTCAACGATTAACTGCTGAGGCGTATGCATATATTTTATTTGTGATATTATTTGGAACAATGATTGCGTTCTGGTTCTTCATAAAAAGCTTGGAAAGCCTCTCTCCAAAAGAAACAAGCCTACTAGGCAGTCTAGAGCCTCTATCAGCTGTTGTAACAACTGTCGTTTGGTTAAAAGCGCCATTTGGTTCTTTTCAATGGATTGGTGCTATTTGTATTATAGGGATAACTTTAATATTGGCTTTACATAAAGAGCCTTCTATGGAGAGTGAAAAATCGATATTAAAGATTAGGAATCATGCAAATCGGGATATATAGGGGCTTTTTTTGCTTACATGACCGGTCCGGCAATGAAAAACACTGGTGGAGTTTGAGCCCTCTCGGCAATATCAAAAATACCAAGGGTTTTGACGCCCTTGGTATTTTTTCTTCAAGAACCTTCAATTTTTCTTTTTTGTAATTGGTATCCAAATTTCACTTTTAAAAGATGGTGATGTTACATCCTTATGCTCGTTCCACAATATTTCTGGACCTTCTATTTGTTCGTAATTTGACGATGGAAACCATTCGGAATAAATGCGTCCCCATACTTCTTGCAGTGTATCCGGAAATGGCCCGATTGATTCGAATACAGCCCATGTTGAGGCAGGAACTTCAAGCCGTAAGAAATTATCTGGACACTGTTTCGTTGTGGCTACGCCAATATAGTGATCGAGCTCTCCGTTTTCCTCTGTCCGACCTTCAGAAAAATTGGTGGATGCACTAATGAGGCCTGATGGTGCTACATTAGAAAGCTCTTTTAGTTTATTTATTGCTTTTTCATCTAAACTTTCCCACATAGATGCAATCTCCGGATTAATCCCTTTAAAAATAATAGGAACTCTTTTTTTAATGCCAACGATGCGAAATGCCTCTTTTTCTTCAATACGGTAGTTCATTTCATTTCCTCCTTTAATTGTTAGCTGGAAGGTCATTCGTGGATAAGCTTTAAGGGAATGGCCATTAAGTCTGGCTTTTGATGGGTTTATGCCATGTAAATTTTGGAATGCCCGTGCAAAAGAATCAGGTGAGTTATAACCGTACTTTATTGCAATATCAATCACTTTTACATTGCTGTCTTTCAGTTCAAAAGCTGCAAGAGTAAGACGTCTGCGACGAATATATTCCGATAATGAAATACCTGCAAGGAAGGAAAACATCCTTTTAAAATGATATTCAGAGCAGAAAGCAAGCTTTGCTGCCTCTTGAAAATCAATATCATTAGTGAGGTTTTCTTCAATATACTTTAACGCCCTATTCATACTTTTAAGCAAATCCATTTATTTGGCCTCCTTTAACCAAAGAATAACAGGAGTGAAATGTATTTATCCGACATTCTGTGCACAGTTTTGCAGGATGACTTATATGAAATAAAGTAAGTGATTCACTTGTATTTGTACAGGTTTTATTGAAGCATGCTGTTCATAAAAAGGCATCAATAAAAGAAAGTTATAATTGTCTTATAAACGGCACATTCATATAATTGAGTGAAAAAGGATGCGTATCATGCCTATCAATTCTTTTGAAAATTATCCGATGAGCTGGAAGCCATCGATTGATAAAGCTGAAAAGCCTATTTATAAAGCACTTGCAGGGCAATTGGAACAGGATATTTTAAACGGAGTTTTATTACCTGGAACAAAACTTCCTCCGCAGCGAGAATTGGCTGATTATTTAGATTTAAATGTGAGTACGATTTCCAAAGCATTTAAAGTGTGTGAGTTAAAGGGGCTGCTGAGTGCGACTGTAGGGAGCGGCACATTTGTATCGTATGATGCGTTGTCGAATGCGTATTTACTTGAGGATACAAAGCCGACACATTTAATTGAAATGGGAGCAATACTTCCAGATCACGCTTCATATGAGCCCTTGTTACACCAACTGAAAAACATGATTCAGGAGGAGGATTATGAAAAATGGTTTAGCTACGGCCGGGCAGGCGAAAGCCTTTGGCAAAAAGATGCAGCTGTAAAGCTCATCCAAAGAGGCGGATTTGAAACATCCGTTGATCACATTTTATTTGCAAATGGAGGGCAAAATGCGATTGCAGCGACATTGGCGAGTCTTTGTAAGCCTGGAGACCGCATCGGAGTTGACCATCATACGTACCCTGGTTTAAAAACTGTTGCATCATTGCTTAGTGTGCAAATCGTACCGATAAAATCAGAGAACGATGAAATGAGTCCGGAGTCACTTGAATATGCGTGTAAAAATGAAAATATTAAAGGTTTGTATTTAATCCCGGATTATCATAATCCGACGACTTCCTTTATGTCTGTTGAGAATCGAAGAATGGTTGCAGACATTGCAAAGAAATATAATCTATTTGTTATTGAGGATGCATCGTACCATCTTCTCAACAAAAATCCGCTTCCGGCACTCGCCTCATTCGCACCGCAACAGGTTATCCATGTTGCAAGTTTATCAAAATCGTTAGCGCCAGGCCTGCGTTTGGCTTATGTAGCAGTGCCGAGACAATATAAGGAGCCAATATCAAAGGCGCTTTATAATTTAAATATAACCGTGTCCCCGCTATTAGCTGAACTTACTGCTCGCACGATTGTATCAAATCAATTTGAAGTCTTAATTGAAAGTCATCGTGAACAAACCATTCGCAGAAATCAACTCGTAAACCGATATGTTGCGGGATATACATGTTTAGGTGTTGAAACAGGCATTTTTCGTTGGTTGATGTTACCGGGTAAAATAACAGGCGCTCAATTTGAAGAGTTGGCTGCTCGACATGGCGTTCAAGTGTATGCGGCTGAACGCTTTGTAGTAGGCAATAGTTGTCCTGAAAGGGCTGTAAGGGTTTCTGTCTGTGCACCAAAAACACTTGAAGAGCTTGAACAAGGATTAATGATCCTGAGACGTTTGCTAGACGATCTTACCTAATATTGTTTGCCATACAATTATGACATTGTATGGCTTTTTTGTGCGTGTTATGATGATCCACATCTAGAGGGAGGTTTATACAAAATTGGCTTTTAGAAAGGAAGGTCAGATGATGTTAGACAAGGACAGCGTAAAAGCAATAGATGTTCAAACTGCTTCATTACAAAGCTACATCGGTTCACCAGAAAAACAAAAATCGTTATACAAGCGTACACTATTCGTTGTGAGTATCTCACAAATTTTTGGCGGTGCGGGGCTGGCGGCAGGAGTGACTGTCGGTGCGCTTATTGCACAGCAAATGCTTGGCACTGATGCGTTTGCTGGTCTGCCTTCTGCGTTATTTACTTTAGGGTCAGCAGGATCTGCATTAATTGTTGGAAGACTTTCTCAACGTTATGGCCGTCGAACAGGTCTTTCGGCTGGCTTTATGATTGGCGGACTTGGAGCAATAGGCGTTATTATGGCAGCAATCATAAATAGTATTTTCTTGTTATTTATTTCGTTGCTTATTTACGGTGCAGGTACAGCCACTAATTTACAGGCCCGTTATGCTGGTACAGACTTAGCAAATCATAAGCAGCGAGCGACTGCTGTTAGTATTACGATGGTTTTTACTACATTTGGCGCAGTGGCAGGTCCAAGCTTAGTGAATGTGATGGGGGATTTCGCTCTTTCTATTGGTGTTCCATCACTTGCTGGCCCTTTCATTTTAGCCGCAGCAGCATATATTTTAGCAGGTGTGGTCCTTTTCATTATGCTTCGTCCAGATCCATTAGTTATAGCAAGAACAATAGAAGCGGCAAATGAAGAGCCTGGTGATAAAGGACATTTGGCGGCAACTGAGCATACAGAAAACAAAAAAGGGATAATCGTTGGGGCAACAGTTATGGTTCTTACCCAAATAGTAATGGTAGCTATTATGACAATGACACCGGTTCATATGAGACATCATGGGCATGACTTGGGGGCAGTAGGGCTTGTTATTGGTTTTCATATAGGTGCTATGTATCTCCCTTCACTGGTTACAGGTGTTCTTGTAGATAGGTTGGGACGTACCGCAATGGCTATTTCCTCTGGAACAACGTTGCTTTTGGCAGGTGTAATAGCAGCATTTGCTCCGGGAGATTCTATGGTTCTTCTCGTCATTGCTCTTTCTTTACTCGGATTAGGGTGGAATTTTGGTTTGATAAGCGGGACTGCCCTTATTGTAGATTCAACTGATAGTGCCACACGAGCTAAAACGCAGGGGACAGTGGATGTTCTGATTGCGTTGTCAGGAGCTGCTGGCGGAGCATTATCTGGAATGATTGTGGCAGGGTCAAGTTACCTCGCATTATCATTTACTGGAGGGATGTTGTCCTTATTACTCATTCCAGTGGTGGTATGGTTTAGGGGACGATAAAGGATAGGATTGTTTAATTTACATTAATTTGTTATATTGTTAGATAAAGTCTATTGCGTCGTCTAATAATCTAACTAACTATAGTTGCTCCATTAAATCTAAATCAGCAATTTTGGTATAAAGATTTGTGACCAGGATTCCTTATAGCTGTGTCACTCACTGCATATTCTTTAATTGAATCACATAAAATGGTTATCGGATTTGAAAAAGGCAGGATTACTCGCTTTAGGTAAAGGAGTCATCACGTTGTTAAAAAGGTTTTCTCTTGTTTTTGTTACACTAATGATGTCTATCGTTGTTGTTTTAGCGGCCGCTAAAGAGTCGCCTGGAGATTATGTCATCTCATTTGATGAACCTATTATCTTGATGATCTCAATTGGAATCGTTGTATTTTTATTTATCCCTCCATTAGTCATGTCCTTTTTTGGCAATTTGGTTGTAAGAATAATATCTGGTGTATACCAATGTTTTATCGTTTTCACTCTTCTGGGGCTCATTCCAATTGGATTTCTTATTCCCAATGGCTTTTTGACAATTCTAGTTTCTATTGCAGGAACTTTAGTCAGTATAGCTAGTGTTGCCGTAACCTTATGCATTGGCAAGAATAAAAAAGATATATAATCATCGAACTGTTATTTTTTCAGATTGTCAGTGAAATAATAAAACAAGATGAGAAGGCTTTGTGGGCCTTCTTTTTTTTTTGTTGTTGCATCATCCCCACTGTAAGCTTAATCTATTGAATAATAAGAGAAGGAACCTATAGAAGAATAAAATAAATAACGAGATGTCAAAAATAAAACTGGACTTCATTATTGTCAATTCACGTAAATGTAAAAAGCTTGGAAAGAGGGGAATTCCTTCATGACAAATAGCAGAACGAATCCGAAGGTTGATGAATTTTTAAGTAAAGCGAAAAAGTGGAAGGAAGAATTTGAGAAGTTGAGAACCATCATTCTTGACTGTGAGCTGACTGAAGATTTTAAGTGGATGCATCCTTGTTACACATACAATAATAAAAATGTCGTTTTAATACATGGGTTTAAAGAATATTGTGCGCTTCTGTTCCACAAAGGTGCCCTATTACAGGATGCCCATGGAATTCTCATTCAACAAACGGAGAATGTACAGGCGGCGCGCCAGATTCGGTTTACAAATGTTCAGGAAATAAATGAGCTAGAAAACATTTTGAAAGCCTATATTCACGAAGCCATTGAAGTTGAAAAAGCCGGTTTGAAAGTATGTTAACAAAAATATTGAATTGAACATTCCTGAAGAACTTCAAAAAAAATTCGATGAAATCCCTGCCTTGAAAACTGCTTTTGAAGCATTGACCCCGGGACGGCAAAGAGCATACACTCTTTATTTTTCTCAAGCCAAACAATCCAAAACCCGAGAATCGAGAGTCGAAAAATATGTGCAAAAAATTCTCGATGGAAAGGGATTAAAGGATTAGGCACGCCAAGGTTCAGGCTAAAGGAATAGCATCATAGCGTAATAAGATCATTTCTATAGAAGAAAAACAAGCATAGTAAGATGCTTGTTTTTTCTTAGGACAACATTCACTTACTGCTGAAATGCTTCTTTTGATTAACATTGTATGCCACTAGACAGCGTTATAAAATATTAATGCAACACCTAGAAATAGCTCAATGGTACGGCTCATCACATTTAGAATGCCAAGGAGAACTAATAGAACCGGAAGATTTTTAGTAAGTTACTACACTCCAAACTTTGTTTTTTATATTAATATATCTTATTTCCTTATTAACCATTGTATTTAGTCAGGTACAGACAAACGAATACGATTAATGAATCATCATGATATCAATGAGCCGCTTGATTTTTTCCTTGTCACCTGTATCAACATACACTGTTTTTCTGTTTTTTATGATATTCTCAGTCACTTCCCTCATGACGCCTTTTTCTACATCATCAGCGGAATCCCAGCGTAAAGGCACATTATATACATGAATCGTGCCATCCCCATTGCCATGATAAGTGACTGATCCATCCACTAAACGAGAACCTGCTAACTGGGTTACATCTTCTGGATAGCTGGCACTTGTATCATCATTAGGATTAATTGGCTCGCCAGCCGAAATATGTCGAACATTTAATTCATCTATCTCTTGATTAGGTCCAAGTTGAAGCCAAACTCTGGCATATTCGATTTTTTCCGAAGAGTATGCTGCCAATACATTGTCTTCTTTGCTTTTCTCTTCTGCTGAAGAGGTCTCATTTGCAGCTTTTGTTGCGAATTCTTCTGATTCTGTTATTGGCTCCGCTTCATCCTTGCGTATTTTGGTTCTCTCTTCAGGCTCAGTGTGTTTTTCGTCAGTTTGCACAGCAGAAGCTTGATTTGAAGGTTGATGTGCTTCTTCATCCTTACTGCCCGTACATCCAGCAAGCAAAATCATGAGCAGCAGGGCAGTAATACAAAAATATATCTTTCTGTGTTTCTTCATTCTTTCATTCATTCCTCCCTCTCCATTAACTCAGGTCAGCTTCATATATAAGTTTATGTATCTAAATATTACCATGGAATAGATAGGATGATATTGAAAACTGTTTAAGAAGAGGAAACGATCTTGAATAACATCGCGAAAACTTAAGAATTCTTAAGAAGTTTTGCCCCTTTTTCTATGTTTTCAAGCGGGAACATGATGAAGGATTTAGAACGTAAATATCCAGAGTTGAAAAAATTATTGGAGACTTACAATTATAAGTTTTTGGCGCTGGGGATGATTTATCCAATAGCTCCAACAGATGTCGTTTGTTTTTTATCGGCAGCTGTAGGAATCAAGTATACCACTTACATTTTAACGGTTATCGTTACGAATATCCCTTTATTGATATTTTCGAGTTTCATTGTGATCAATTTTAGTGAGTCATTAATGGGAACTGTATTGGTTGTCGCATCATTTGTTTTGGTTTCTATTGTATCCATTAAAATGTGGAATACCCTTAAGCATAAACGGAGCACATAGAAATGCCACGGGACTAACCATTTATAGCTTATAAGCACCTGTAGAGATTTAAGTTCTTTCTGTATCCAATAATACCAAGGGTATAACTGCCCTTGGTATTATGTTCTGCTGCACATATATAAACCCTCCATTTTCGTTTGTAGATCCTTTTTTATTTTTGTATTTTAGGTTGAATGATCACCAGACGATAAATGAACGCATGAACTGAAAAGCTGTTTTGCCGCAAAATAAATAAATCAACCAACGATAACAATCTCGCTACTACGATAGATTTTGATTACTGTATATAATCATTTTTTAGTAAATGCTCTTTCATTTTTTGAATTGCCTTCGCTTCGTCGGCTCCATGAGCGTATATATGTATTTCGGTTCCTGGTTTAATTCCTAAATCCATAATGTCCATGATGGATTTTGGCGCTTGTTTGAGGTTAACAGTTTTCCCTTGGTATTCAAGAAAAATATCTGATGTAAACCGATGAGCTATACTGACTAACAGGGTAGCCGGTCGCGCAAACCCTGTTTCCTTAATGATCGTAAATTGTCTTTTAATCATTCTTCACCTCATTAAAGTCTGCCTCTTGACGGATTTATAGTTGGGTTGCAGATCAAATTTGAATTTAGAGTACCTTTAGGATAAGTGATCTAATTTCATCATTTTCTCTGCATTTTGAAATAACACCCTTTCTTTGTGTTTACAAAATAATTCTCAACTAACTAAAATGGACAATAACTTCATTCGGGAAAAAGCATGATTCACTATCAGCTTTTATTTATTATTGTAAATACAAACATGGTGTGTACAATGGTTACATTCAGGCGATTTGTTGATTATTCAACATTCCACTCTAAATTGTTGATTATCTTAAGAAAGTTTGGTGAAAAGCTATGTCCAAAGTGGATAGAAGAATAACCAAAAGCCAAGAGGCTATTAAAATAGCTCTGATTGAGCTGATGACTGAAAAAAGTTTTGATCATATTACGATTAAGGAAATTTCTGAAAGGGCAAATGTAAACCGGGGAACAATCTATCTTCATTACTTAGATAAATTTGATCTATTAGAAAAAATTATGGAAGAGCATATAAACAATATGGGGGATTTTTGTGAGTCGGCAGCTGAAATGGACTGGATTGAATCGACTGTACACTGCATGGAATACCTTGAGAGTAATTATTTATTCTTTTCGACGATGTTAGCCAGTGAAGGCGCTCGATATTTTCGCAGTCAGTTCCTTAAGTTTAATATCGAAGAGTTCAGGAAAGATGTAGATGTAACGAAAGGCAAGAATTACGGCCAAAGTGAAGATGTCATTGTTGAATTTATAGCAAATGCTTACGTAGGGGTAGTGGAATGGTGGTTAAAAAACGAAATGCCTTATCCGCCTCGTGTCATGGCAGAAAAAGTGGGGGATTTATTAGAGAGGATTTTATAATGGAGGCAGGAAATGGGTGTTGACTTATTTGTCTAGGCGGGAGATTCAAGTCTCCTCGATCGCATACAAAATACCAAGGGCCAGCAACCCTTGGTATTTTTATACCTTCATGCATTTTTGAAGTTCATGCTTAAAGGTCTGCCTTACTTTGCAAATCGCCGAGCTGCTGCAACGCACATGATAACGGCGATATTCACTGCTACGAGTGCCCAGCCTACTTTCTCGTGCAGTATCACTGAGGCAAGCAGCAGTCCAAAAAAAGGCTGGAGAAGCTGGAGCTGCCCAACCGCTGCAATTCCCCCTTGGGCAAGACCTCGATACCAGAACACGAAGCCAATCAGCATGCTGAATAAGGATACATATGCAAGACTGAGCAGCGCGGGAACGCCGATCGCCGACCATGAGTCCGGCGTAAAAAAGAACGACAATGGCAGCATAAGAGGAAGCGACAGAACGAGTGCCCATGAGATCACCTGCCAATTCCCCAGACGCCGTGAAAGTTTGGCCCCTTCTGCATAACCAAGACCGCATACGACAATAGAAGCCAGCATGTACGCGTCGCCAAGCGGGGATGAACCTCCCCCCTGAATGAGGGCGAAACCTGCTACTAACAAGCTGCCGGCAGCTGAGAAAATCCAGAAGACGGGCCGAGGGCGTTCACCCCCGCGCAGTACGCCGAAGACTGCCGTTGCGAGTGGAAGAAGTCCAATGAAGACAATGGCGTGTGCGGATGTGACATGCTGAAGCGCTAAAGCTGTCAGCAACGGGAAACCAATCACTACGCCAAACGCTACCACTAATAATGAAATGAGGTCTCTTTTGGCAGGATGCTGCTGCCGGAAGATGAGAAGGAGACCTCCCGCCAGTACACCAGCTATCGCAGCACGGCAAACGGTGAGAAATAACGGATCGAAGTCTGACACAGCCAAACGGGTCGCAGGCAGCGAGCCGCTGAAAATGAGTACGCCTATAAAACCATTTATCCAGCCATTTGTTGTTTTGTTCATTATAATCACTCCACATATCTTTCTTGTTCATTGTCTGTATTTTCTTAACAAAACCAGCAGCTAAGGATTACAATGACTATAAACTGGAATTGGCCTTTTTTAAACGGCCAGTTTTCATAAAAAAATGCATACCAGTTAGGAGAACAACGTGCAAATGGATATCACGCCTTTTTTGAATAGAACTCTGGATATTCCGCTTTATCGGTATTTTAAAGAAAATATGCATCGGGGCCGTATTCAAAAAGGAATGAAGCTTCCTTCAAAAAGACTTTTGGCGAATCAGCTTTCCATCAGCCAAACGACTGTAGAACGTGCCTATGAACAGCTCGCTGCTGAAGGTTATATTGTGAGCAAGCCAAGAAGCGGGTGGTTTGCTGATTATCATGATTCTGATTTTGCTTATGATAGAATGCCAAGCACAACACCCATTCAACAAGAAGCAGAAGCAAATAAACAATGGATTGATTTTCATTATGGAAATGTAGATTCTTCTTACTTCCCTTTTTCCGCATGGCGAAAAAGCATGGTCAATAGCTTAGACCAATATGGACACGAGCTTTATCGGCCGGGACATGTTTTAGGAGAGTTTGAGCTGAGAACACTCATTGCAGAGTACCTGTATCAATCTCGGGGTGTTCATTGCGGCCCTGAACAAGTGATTATAGGTGCCGGGAACCCTATTCTGCTGCAAATCTTGTGCCAAGTTTTTGAGCCGAATATTTCTATAGGGTATGAGGATCCTGGTTATCCAAGAGCACGCAAGATTTTTGAAGCCAACCGCATGAATATTGTTCCTATACCAGTCGATGCTGAAGGAATCTGTATACAGAAGATCAAAGAACAGCAGCCAAACCTTGTATATGTCACACCTTCCCATCAATTTACGCTGGGAACAATCATGACGATCAACAGAAGAATTCAGCTGCTCAAATGGGCGGCCGAAAATCAATCCTTTATCATAGAGGATGATTATGACGGGGAATTTAGGTACACAGGACAGCCGGTTCCTTCTCTGCAAGGGCTTGATCAGCATAACCGTGTCATTTATATGGGCACTTTTTCTAAGTCTCTTTTGCCCTCGCTGCGTATCAGCTATATGATTCTTCCTTCGCCTCTTTTAAAAAAGGGGCATGAAATCACGTCCTTATATAAGCAGACAGTGTCCTGCCACAGTCAGCTAACCCTAGCTGAATTTATAAAAAATGGAGAGTGGCAAAAACACATCAACAGAATGAGAAAACTTTACCGCAAAAAAAGAGCCATTGTATTAGAGGCAGTGCAAAGGGAATTAGGAGAGCATGTCAGAATCCGCGGAGAAAACTCTGGGCTTCGTATCTTACTTGACGTTTATTTGCCATTTGGTGAAAAAGAGTTAATTGAGAAGGCGAAAAAACATGGAGTAAAAATTTATCCTGTTTCTCTTTCTTATCAACATCATCCTCCTGCAAAAACGGTCTCGCTCGGGTTTGCAGGGGTTTCTGAATCCGACATAAGAGAAGGCATAAAAAAACTGAAGGCTGCCTGGAAGATATGAGGGAGCTTTCAGTTTAGCAAAACGGCCAAGTGACGGAACTAAGTGTTGAGAGCTGTTCAATATTTTTTAAGTATATGATGAGTGCCAGCAGTCCAGCCCACGATATGTCTGTTTAGCGAAAAACAGAATTTTTTATTTGCTCATCACAGTGCTAAAATAAACAAAATAGACAATTGAAAAATAGAGGTGTAAGAATGAAGTTAGATGAGTTTACAATTGGCCAGGTCTTCAAAACGAAATCATTAAAAGTATCAAAAGATGATATTATGCGGTTTGCGGGTGAATTTGACCCTCAGTATATGCATGTAGATGAAGAAAAAGCGAGTAAAGGCAGATTTAATGGAATTATCGCTTCCGGCATACAAACACTGGCCATATCTTTTAAACTTTGGATTGAAGAAGGTTTCTATGGAGACGATATTATAGCCGGAACAGAGATGAATCATATGACATTCATAAAACCTGTATATCCGGATGATGAATTGTTTACAATTGTTGAGGTTCTTGATAAGCAGCCAAAGAGAAATGAATTGGGAATACTCACAGTATTGCTATCTACTTATAATCAAAAAGAAGTAAAAGTGTTTGAAGGTGAGTTATCTGTATTGATCAAACGATAACTCAGAAAGCCCGCTTTTCGCGGGCTCGATTGAAGCAGATGGGTGAAAGATGTTAGCGAGTTTCCTTTGAAAAATAAGAGGTTAAAACATCATAAACAATAGGCAAAGAAGTAAATCCATCATCTTCTAGAAAATGACCTCCGTGCTGAATTTCATATAACGCAGCGTCAATTTGTTGTGCCAGATCCTTGCTGAATGAAAAAGGCACAATTTGGTCGTCCTTAGAAGCAATGACAGCACGGTGCTTCGCGGACTCGATGATTTTTTGATGATCAAACGATCCCTGTGTAAATTCATCTAACATCTGTAAAGTGGGCAACGATTTGGCAAAGCCGGAAACAAGTATGATTCCGCCAAGCTGTTTTCGTAATTGAATATGTTCCAAAAATCTCAAAATGGCAGGGCACCCTAAGCTGTGCGCAACCAAATACGTATTTTCGTGTAAAGTGTGCTGATATAAAGAGAGTGTCTCCAGCCAATCCTCAAGTCTTGGCTGGAGCGGATTAGGCATGTTTAAAATGTCTGCTTGGACCCCATCTGCGAGCAGACGTTTTTTCAACCAAGGGAACCAATGATTTGTTGAGGAGGCTCTGTAGCCATGAATGATATAGACTTGTTTTGTCATTATTTCCTCCTAAGAAATATTTTCATTCAGTATAAAATTCCTCTCATTGGGAAACAAGTACGCACTTTTTTGTAAGTAGCTTTACATATGAGGCACTCCTTGTGCCATTCCCCACTTACACATCTCACCTATGAGGGGATACAAAGATCGCCCTCTGTCAGATAACGAATACTCTACTTTCAGTGGGGTTTGAGAAACCTCAGACCGATGAATAAGGCCGTCAGTTTGCAATTCCTTAAGCTGTGCGCTTAACATTTTATGGGTGATGAAGGGCATAGCCCTTTTCAGCTCGCCGTATCTCATCATTTTTTCACACCCTAACTCATAGAGTATTCTCATTTTCCATTTGCCCCCTATAAGAGACAAGGTGTATTCAAATGGGGCTTGTTTACTGCGGCACAGGCTATCCATGTAATCGAACCTCCTTTTTAAGGTATCATATCAGAATAATTCAGGATTTTCGGTGTTGAAGTTTGAGGGCGATTCGCGATCTGAACTGAAAGGAACGCTTGCTCAACAGGCGGCACGGTACATGAATGTTCTAAGTCAAAGAGGGTTACCTTACTGTTAATTACTTTATTTAAAAAAACGCATGTTTTTAGCTGAAAATATCTATTATGGTATATTTAAATATAACGAAATATTTGAGAAATGAGGAATGGTATGAATACAACCAAAAAACATAAGAAATTTAAAGCGAAAATGATTTTCCAAATCATCATGGTTATCATTGGAGGAATCATAGCGGCGTATGGACTAGAAACAGTGCTCATTCCAAACAGTGTATCTGATGGAGGGGTGACGGGTCTTAGCATCGTTGGTTCACAGCTATTCAACTTGCCGCTAGGGATTTTGATTGCTGTGATCAACATTCCATTTGTCTGGTTAGGATATAAGCAAATTGGGAAAAGCTTTGCATTATTATCAATTATCGGAATCGTATCGCTTGCCGCGGGGACAAGCTTTTTCCACCACACACCCGCAATTATAGAAGGAGATACCCTTTTAATTACCGTTGTCGGCGGGATTATCCTTGGATTTGGAATGGGGCTGGCGCTGCGTAATGGCGGCGCATTAGATGGTATTGACATGCTTGCTGTGCTGCTATCCCGAAAACTGCCATTCGGAACGAGCGATCTCATTCTATTCTTAAACCTATTTGTGTTTATTTTTGTTTCCACAGTATTTGGCTTACAAGGGGCATTGCTTTCAGTCATTGCTTACTACATTGCATCCAAAGTGATTCATGTTGTGGAGGAAGGCTTAAGCGGCTCTAAAACCTTTCAAATTATTACAACCCAACCTGAATTAATGGTAGAGACAATACGTGATCAATTAGGCCGAAGCGCCACATATAAAGAAGCTTACGGGGGTTTTTCCCACGAGAAATTTAAAGAAATCACATGTGTCATCAACCGTTTAGAAGAAACCAAACTAAAGGAAATTATTAATGATATTGATAAATCCGCCTTTGTCACCGTATATGACGTAGCTGAAGTGAAGGGCAGCAATTTTAGAAGTCTTAATCATCATTAAAAAATAGAATGACCTTTTTAACGGTAACTGACATATCGCCGGTAAATGTAATCAAAAACACTTTTTGAGGGCTTGTGGGTGTCACCGGTGAAGGTCTGAATCACAGAAATACCAAGGGCGTCAAAACCCTTGGTATTTTTTCTGGTTATTAGATTTTATCTTCAGCTTTACGTGCTGCTTCGAGCTTATCAATCCTGTCTTTATATTTTTCTCCCCAGTCCTTCATGTGCAGGATAACAGGTTCTAATGTTCTTCCAAACTCAGTTAAAGAGTATTCGACTTTTGGAGGGACCTGTTTATAAACCTCGCGGTGAATCACGCCATCCCGTTCCAATTCTCTTAATTGTAGCGTGAGCATACGCTGGGTAATTTTTGGGTATAGTTTTCGAAACTCATTAAACCTCTTTTTACCGTCAATGAGATGATAAAGAAGAATGCCTTTCCACTTACCTCCGATGATATCTAATGTTGTCTCCACCGGACATCCTTCAAAGTCATCAGAAGAATAATCAATGCCGAGTTTACGATTTCTCAAGCTGTTCACTCCTAATAGTATACTTTTTGATACTATATACATTCAATGTGCGTACTTTTTATATTTTAATATACATCATATAATGATGTCACATCTAAGGAATGAAAGGAATGGATCATATGAAAACACTCGTACTCGTTGTACATCCGAATATAGAATCCTCTCGTATCAATAAAAAGTGGAAAGAAGCCGTTTTAAGTGAACCAGATGTAACTGTCCATGATCTTTATGAAAAATATCGCGATCAACCAATTGATGTGGAATTTGAACAACAGCAGCTCCTGGCCCATGACCGTATCGTTTTTCAGTTTCCATTATACTGGTACAGCAGCCCACCGCTTTTAAAACAGTGGTTTGATGAAGTGTTTACGTTTGGCTGGGCTCATGGTCCCGGCGGAAATAAATTGAAGGGGAAAGAGTGGGTAACTGCCATGTCCATCGGTTCACCTGAACACTCTTATCAAGCCGGCGGATATAACTTGTTTTCGATAAGCGAGCTGACAAAACCGTTCCAAGCATCTGCCCATTTAGTAGGCATGACCTATCTGCCTTCCTTTGCCGAATATCGCGCCAATACAATCAGTGACCAAGAAATTGCCGAAAGTGCGAATCGGTATGTAAAGCATATTACAAATATAGAATTAAACCCGAAGGTTCGCCTGCAAAGGTATTTGAAACAGCTGGAGGGTGTCGATTTAACATAAAGATTGATTTTGGAAAATCCTGTACTCACCAAGCAGGATTTTTTCTTGTTCAACAGAGGGATTTTAACATATAGCAAAAAAAGAAGAAGCCACCAAAAATAAGCTATTTGCTTGGTCCTGACTGCTTATTTTTGGTGAAATACTTATTTCTCTGTGATGAAATAAAGCAAAGCGATGACCGGAAAAGCGATTCCAATCCATAATGCTGTACTCCATCCGCCTGAGGCATATGCCCATCCTCCAATTGATGACCCTATCGCACCGCCTAGAAAGAAGATCGCCATGAATAATCCGTTTAATCGACTGCGAATTTCAGGCGCCAACGAAAAAATAGCACGTTGACTGAGCACAAGGTTTGCAGATACACCCATATCTAACAGAATAGCTGCGGCCACTAGAACTGTTATACCGACGGGGGAGCTGCTCTGAATCATGAGCGGCATTAATAAAGAGACAACGACAACAACGAGAGCGATTCCAGTGGCAAGCCTGGTTAAGCCTCGATCAGCCAGCCGGCCGCCTATTGGTGCAGCGACTGCACCCGCAATGCCCACCAATGCGTAGAGTGCTATTGCCTTCTGAGAAAAATGAAAATCAGGACCCGACAATAATAAAGGAACGGTAGTCCAGAACAAGCTGAAAGCTCCAAATACAAACGCATGATAGATGGCACGGCGGCGTAAGACTGGAGTCGTGCGCAGCAGTTTCCACATTGAACCGAGTAAGGCAGTATAGTTTGTATTTGCTGTTGGTTTTCTGGCAGGAAGCACTTTTGATAATACGATGGCCAGGATAACACTTACCACGGCGGACAAAGCGAATATTGCATTCCACCCCCAGATATCAGCGACTAGACTAGATATCGGACGGGAAAGCATAATACCGAGTAATAAGCCGCTCATGACATTGCCAACAACCCGGCCGCGTGCAGCGTCTGATGCAAGGTATGATGCAAATGGAACAAGCACTTGGGCTGCGATTGACCCCAATCCGACGAAAAACGCAGCTGCTAAAAACAGTGTTCCATGCTTCACAAATGCTGTTAGTGTCAAAGCCGCTGCGCTTAGAAGGAGCGATGCAACGACAAGTTTTTTGTTTTCGATAATATCTCCTAAAGGGACAAGGAATAGTAAGCCGGCAACGTATCCGATTTGGGTGAGTGTGACGATCAATCCAGCACTGCCTGGAGAAAGTCCAATTGCCTTACTAATTAATCCGACCAAGGGTTGTGCATAGTAAAGATTAGCAACAATGATACCGCATGCTGTTGCGAGAAGAAGGGTTAAACTGGGTGAGATCCTCTGACCTGCTTGTTTGTTTCCATTAGCCATAAGAATGAACTCCTTTTTAAGTGGTTTTTTGAGTGTAATCATGACTTCTCAACACAAGTGATTTTATAAACTGAACGTTCAGTTTCGTTGATTAAGGAAAATAATATACTAAACGTTCAGTTTTGTAAATGGGTTTCTGTTTTCTTTTTTTATTCAGATTAAGTATACTGAACGTATAGTTTATATTGCGGGAAGGAATGATTCATGTGCAGAGTAAACGAGGGCGGCCGCGTGATGAAGGAACGCATAAGGCGATTCTCTCTGCAGCCTATGGCCTATTGCTGGAAAAAGGCTTCGATGCGGTGACAGTCGATAAAATTGCCGAGCGTGCGAAAGTGAGTAAAGCAACGATTTATAAATGGTGGTCTAACAAAGCTGCCGTTATCATGGACAGCTTTCTTTCGACAGCGACGGACAGGCTGCCTGTGCCTGATACAGGGTCGTCAGTACAAGATATAGTAACCCACGCCACGAATTTAGCTAGGTTTTTGACAAGCCGGGAAGGAACCGTTATTAAGGAATTAATAGGGGCAGGGCAGTTGGATGAAAAATTGGCAGAAGAATATCGCACGCGATTTTTCCAGCCTCGCCGCCTCCAAGCGAAAGGCCTTCTAGAAAAGGGAATTCAGAAAGGTGAATTGAGAGAGAATCTTGATATTGAAGTAAGCATAGATCTCATTTACGGACCAATTTTCTATCGTCTGCTTATAACAGGGGATGAGGTGAATGATTCCTATGTGCATGATTTGGTGAGGAATGCGTTTAAGGGAGTTCAAGCTACCTCTGCTACAGAGAGTATGTAGCTGATAAGAACTGCAAAAGCTACGGATTATATGACAAATTGGTTCCATCGTACGTGAAATAAAAGATTTTTGTTGCTGAGCGGAATCATCGAGGGAAAAGTTCTCTTATCGGATGTCGAAAAAGAAGTCATTCAATCGTGAATACATATTATTACATTTCCTTTTCATCGATTGGAACAAGGGTTCTATACTTCAATGGAATATCGCAAAGTTGGAGTATTTAAAGAACAGGGGAAAACGATGGCCATTATGTAGGTGTCATGGCAATGGAAAAATACTTGCAATGTAAACAGGCCTCTAAAGAGACCTGTTTTTTAATATCCAGATGATTGTCTAGTTTCAGCTTGGGCTCTATGACCACTCCCATAACTGAAATAGTCTAATATTTATACCGGAATATTTGATGTTCCAAATATAAGGGATTGTTTATATAAATAAAAGTTTATATAATGACGGGGGCGCTAAGGAAACGCGGGGAGCGACTCAGGTTTTCGTTTCAAAGTTTTGATCCTTAAGATATACGGAGCGCTACATATGGAAACGTAAAGGGGAATGTATAATCATTTGGCGTGTATATAACGATTTGCTTATATATTGATTTAGGAAGGAGGAGCTCATATGACGATTGATGTTGCGGCGATGAGTCGTTGTTTGAAAACACTTAGTGATCAAACTAGGCTTATAATGATGAGATTATTTCTTGAAAAAGAATATTGTGTCTGTCAATTGGTTGATATGTTCGAAATGAGCCAGCCCGCCATAAGCCAGCATTTGCGGAAATTAAAAAACGCAGGTTTTGTGAATGAGGACAGAAGAGGCCAATGGCGTTATTATTCAATAAATGGTTCCTGTCCTGAGTTTGATACATTGCAATTGATCTTACATCAAATTGATCAGGAGGATGAATTGTTAAACCATATCAAACAAAAGAAAACTCAAGCGTGTTGCCAGTAAGGAGGCATTAGATTGACATCAATGATTTTGGCAGTATTCATCTTTTTATTAACTCTAGTATTGGTCATATGGCAGCCGAAAAATTTATCTATAGGGTGGTCAGCCTGTGGAGGCGCAGTTTTAGCTCTAATAGCAGGTGTTGTCAATTTTCATGATGTGTTAACTGTGACAGGGATTGTTTGGAATGCGACATTGGCTTTTGTGGCCATCATACTGATATCGTTAATTCTTGATAATATCGGTTTCTTTGAATGGGCAGCGCTTCATATGGCTAAGGCTGCAAAAGGATACGGTGTGCGGATGTTCGTTTATGTATCTCTATTAGGAGCTATTGTCGCCGCGTTATTTGCAAATGACGGTGCAGCTCTTATATTGACACCAATCGTATTAGCGATGGTCAGAGCATTACATTTTAATGAAAAATTAGTTTTTCCTTTTATCATTGCCAGCGGATTTATTGCGGATACCACTTCGCTTCCTTTAGTAGTGAGCAATTTGGTCAACATTGTTTCAGCGGACTATTTTCATATTACGTTTATTGATTATGCATCCAGAATGGTTGTCCCGTACCTGTTTTCGCTGCTGGCGAGCATCATTGTACTTTACCTTTTCTTTAGAAAAAGCATACCAAAACGCTATGATCTGACTGAGGTTAAAAAACCTGTTGAAGCAATTAAAGATCAAAACATGTTCAGACTGTCATGGTATATCTTAGGGCTGCTGTTAATTGGATATTTTGCAAGTGAATTTTTTTCTATCCCTGTATCAGTGGTAGCGGGCAGCATTGCAATCATTTTCTTAATCGCTGCGCAAAAGAGTCCGGCCGTCCATACAAAGAAAGTGGTGAAAGAGGCGCCATGGGCTATCGTATTCTTTTCAATTGGCATGTACGTTGTTGTGTATGGTGTCCGAAATGCCGGATTAACGGATGTCCTTTCAGATGTGATTCAAGCCGCAGCTGATCAAGGATTGTTTGCTGGGACAATTGGAATGGGCTTTATTGCGGCGATCCTTTCTTCCATTATGAATAACTTGCCGACTGTTATGATTGACGCATTGGCGATTGCCGGTACAGATACACATGGGATGATGAGAGAAGCGCTTATTTATGCAAATGTGATCGGTTCAGATTTAGGGCCTAAAATAACACCGATTGGTTCCTTGGCGACATTATTATGGCTTCATGTTCTTTCGCACAAAGGTATGAAGATTTCCTGGGGCACGTATTTTAAAACAGGAATTATCCTCACGATACCCACTTTATTGATCACACTTGTCGGCCTGTATATTTGGCTGCTGATAATCCATTCTTGTTTCTAAAAGGACAAGGTCACTATATCAAGGAAAACAATGCACTGGTAACTCTTGCCGCAGCCAAATGGCTGAAGGGTGGGGGAGAAAATATCTTGGGGACAAGTGGAATGAGTATAGCGCTGAAATCGAATGTCATGGATGACATCTGAAAGCTGTCAAAGCTATGAAAGAAGCAGGGATTGATATTTCAAATCAAACATCGGATAAATTTGATGATCCGGCAAAAGCACACGGAACAGAAGAAGTGTTTCCAAAGGGTCCGTGATGAAATTGGTGACCGTTTAAAACAGTTTGCTGTAACTGGGGAATAAAGAATCGATATATTCAGCGTTTCCTTGGGTTATATAATGCAATGTGTTGTTCAACAGGTGTCTGCGAGCTGAGTGCAGACACCTGTTTTTGTTTTTATTTGTCTGAGATTCGTAACAGGGAAGTTATTTAGCTGGTGACAGAGGAAAATTGATTTGTGAACAGAATCATGAAGGAGACGGTGTTTTAAAGGAGTTGTCTGTTTTGCAGGAATTAACAAAAGAAAAATACAGTAGCTTAAAAACAATGTTTGATGACAAATATTGTCCCACATTTGTCTATTCAATATTAGACCAAACCATTCCGGGAGCTGTTTATGCAGATGATCAAACCTTTCCTAAATCGTTTTTTATAGGAACTGAATCAGGCATTTATTTTATTGCGGGAGACCAAGGGAATCGGGATTTTCATGATTTCATTGCAGGATATTATGAAGAACAAGTGAAATCATCAAAACGATTTACCTTGTTTTCTTCCAGTGATACATGGGATAGCGTAATGAAACCCATACTGAAAGATGACTTGAACCAAATGAGAAGAGCTGCATTTTCTTATCAACCAAAATCTTTCAAAAAGACTTTGCAACTGCCAAAGGGTCTTGTATTGAAAAGAATAGACGAAGACATCATTTCACACAGCACAGCGTTTAACAGCGCGTATTATGAGGAGTATTGGGATTCTGTCTCACAGTTTGCTTCAAAAGGTTTTGGATTTGCCGTATTACATGGCAATCATGTAGTAAGTGAGTGTACTTCTATATTTTTAGGGCATAATCGAGCGGAAGTGGATATCTATACACTTGAGGAATATAGAGGACTGGGGTTAGCTTATTGCGTAGCAAATAGGTTTATAGCGTTTTGTATTGAAAATGGGATTGTTCCTAGCTGGGATTGTGATATCTGCAACAATTCGTCCATTGCATTAGCAGCTAAACTAGGGTTTAAGACGGTAACGGAATACACTATTTACTACACTGGCTAACCTTAATGAAAGAACCTTAAAAGGAGATACCAACCGATGTTGGTATCTTTTTTGTTTTAGAGTTTTTTAATCCTTTTAACAGAAAAATGGGTGATGAAAATCTTATTCATTTTATTTACTTTTAGGTAGGTAAAACATACCCCGCCAACTGTAACCACTCCGCCTAGCAGAGAGAGCAGTGTGGGTATTTCGCCGATCCAGATCCAAGATATGATCAAGGCTAAAGCCGGTGTAACATAAAGTGAAAGGGTTGCTTCTGAAGCACCGACGAGTGAAGTGACATATGCAAGGGCAAAGTATGGTACAACTGTTGGCAATAAACCTAAATAAACAATCGACAATGTAGCGTTCAAAGGTGCGTCTATCACCTCCGAGCCTAAGCCAGGCAAAAAAATAAGCATAGGTACTGTTCCGCCCCAAATTGTAAATGTAACAAATGGAATAAAACCATATTTTTTTATATAGCGGGCTTGAAAAACGAAATAAATACTCTCCGAAAATGCTGCCAGCAGGATGACCAAGATACCGCTCATTGAATATGTAAAGTCTCCCGCCCCAAATGCAATCAATAATACACCCAATAAACTGATCATAGAGCCAAGCCATTTCGTAAATCCAAAATGCTCTTTATAAAACAGGCGGGATAGCATGGCTGAGAAGATCGGTGCCGTAGTAACGAGTAAGCTTGCAACTCCGGCACTAACTGTTTTTTCACCGATGTTCAGCAAAATGTGATAGAATGCAAATCCTAAAAACCCTAAAAGAAAAATGGCAGGAATGTCTTTCAAGTCGGGTAGGCGCATCTGAGTCAAAACAGCAAAAAGCAATAATGCCATAGAGCCGATTAACAAACGAAATAAAGCAAGGTGTTCTGGCGTGTACCCTTCAAGTCCTGCGCGAATTCCCGGAAAAGCAGATGCCCATAAACCAATCATGAGACTATGAGATATAATTATTTGAACTGTTTTCTTTCGCATTCCTCTCACTCCTCTTTACAAAAACCAACCAGTTATTTAATGTGTTTCTATACTAATAAAGATTTGATGATATGGCTTCAACCAGTTCAATAGATTTTGACCCAACCAATTTATTTTAAGGAGACCGATTCTATGAGCTTTCCAGAAGAAAAAAAGATGAAAAAGCTCCCTAAGTACAGACAAATCGTTCATTTTATTAAAGAGAAAATAGGAAATGGAGAGTGGCCGATTGGAAGCAAGATTCCAAGCCAGCGCACGCTTGCAAAAGATTTTCAGGTAAATCGGAGCACAGTGATTACAGCGTTAGAGGAATTGATGGCCGATGGGCTAATAGAAGGCACAATGGGGAAAGGCACAGTTGTTATCAACAACACATGGACACTGATGGCTAAGAATTCTGCTCCCGATTGGGATCAATATGTCACCTCTGGCATTCAGATGCCAAGCCGAAAAATCGTTCAAGAGATAAATCAATCAGAATCAAATACAGACCTTATACAGCTCAGTAAAGGTGAACTTTCAGCTGAGATTTTTCCTTTGGCTGTTATGAAAGAGATGATGGGGAAGGTATCTCAACACATGGAGGCATTCGGATATGAAGAACCAAAAGGTTACTTACCTTTGAGGGAGGCATTAAGCAACTATTTAAAAACCATTGGAATCAACGTCTCATCTTCTTCCATTCTGATTGTCTCAGGAGCGTTGCAAGCCTTGCAGCTGATATCAATGGGGCTGTTACAAAGAGGATCAACCGTTTATCTTGATCAGCCCTCCTACCTTTATTCATTACACGTATTTCAATCAGCTGGTATGAAGCTGACTGGACTTCCTATGGATAATGAAGGACTTTTGCCTGAAAATGTTCATTTAACAAGAGGAGAGCGGGGAAGGGCTATCTTATATACAAATCCATGTTTTCACAATCCGACTGGTATTCTTATGTCTAAAAAGCGACGGGAAGAAATCCTAGCAGTAAGTGAGAATACACAGCTTCCTATTATTGAAGATGACATTTATCGTGAGTTATGGATCGATGAAATTCCGCCATATCCTATTAAAACAATTGATAAAAATGGACACGTACTGTACATAGGAAGTTTATCGAAAACATTAAGCCCAGGTTTGAGGATTGGATGGATCGTCGGACCGGAACCGGTGATTGAACGTTTATCTGACATTAAAATGCAAACAGATTATGGATCCAGTTCGCTATCCCAGAGAGTAGCGGCAGAGTGGTTTACTTCCGGCCAATACCAGCAGCATGTAGAAAAGGTTAGGCAGCAATTAAAGGTGAGAAGAGAATTGGCCTTGAGTGCTTTAGAAACTCATTTGAAAGATGTGGCGACATGGAATATCCCAAAAGGAGGATTTTTTGTCTGGATAAAAATATTGCCTTCCATATCAATGAAATTACTTTATACTAAAGCCTTATCAAAAGGGATTCTGCTCAATCTCGGCAGTATCTATGCTCAGGAAAAAGGGAATTATATTCGCTTATCATATGCTTATGCATCTCTTGAAGACCTTCAAAAGGGGATTTATGAGTTGGGTTTAATGATAAAAGAATTGGCAAGCAGGTAACTTTTATATCCTTAAATGGATGTTTCACTAAAAAAGAGATCAAGCCTAATGATCGCTTGATCTGATAATAACAAGGGTTACTAGAATAGATCAAATCATGGTTCGGTCTTAAAATGATCATGTCTCTGAGCGAAAAGTCTTTCCGACTTCTCTTCCTAAACCAAAGTAATGTCTGAAATTATAGATAAGCGGGCTCCATTTGGAAGGGTTGATATGGTTTTCGTCTAGTATAATACTTTCCTCGGCATGAAAATGTAGTGCCTGCGTCTCTACAATTGCGAATGACGATTCATATTCTGGAAGCCGAATGTGTTTCACTTCGGCTTCTATTTGGATAGGGCATTCTTTGATTCGTGTTGGTGATACTGTTTTTGATTGTAAAGGCGTTAACCCTGCTGCCTCGTATTTTTCTTTTTTATATGTAAATCCGAGCTGCTTCTTTAAAGGCGGTATGCTTTTTTTTCCGCTATAAGATGAAATTCTTTCAACGTTTTCCCATAATTCCGGGCCAGGCAAGTTTATGACACACTCTTTGTGTCTTTCCAAATTGTCGATGGCTTTTCCTCCCAGTCCTACTCCAAGGATTATATAATGTCCAAGAGCCCAAGAAGAAGACATAGGACTAATATTAGTGGTTCCATCCTCATTCAATGTGGTTAGAAGAAATGTCGAGGTACCATAATACATGATCTTGGGTTTGATTTCCTTAAATCGACGAGTGTCTTGTTTTTTGATGTCCAACGTTTTTTCCTCCTTTCACGCTTACATTTATATTGTAAAGGATTAACATTTCAACTATCATCGAAATATGAATGTAAGGAGGAAAATCATGAATCCTAATATTGCAAAAATCTCTTCGTTGCTATCAGATCCCTCGCGTTCTTCCATTCTTCTCAGTCTGATGGATGGAAGGATACACCCTGCGGGAGAGCTTGCATATCTCGCTAACATTAAACCTCAAACTGCAAGTTTTCACCTGAATAAATTGCTTGAAGCAAAGCTGATTAGCGTAGAGAAGCATGGGAGACATCGGTATTACAGATTGGCTGACTCAGATGCTGCAAATGTGATCGAACAATTGCTTCATATTGCGCCTAAAGCAAAAGTCAAATCTTTAAAAGAGTCAAAAGAGAAAAAGGACTTGCATTTCGCCCGGACCTGTTATGATCATTTGGCAGGTTATGTGGGCGTGCAAATGGCACATTCACTAGTTGAGCAGGGGATGTTAAAAAAAGTTGATTTAAACTTTGAGGTGACTTCAGAGGGTGCTTTATTCTTTTCGAAGTTAGGCATCAATGAAGAGCAACAACGGAATAAGAGGAGAGCCTTTGCCCGCTGCTGTTTGGATTGGAGTGAACGGCAGCATCATATTGCAGGAGCATTAGGAAACGCCCTATTGGTGCGCATGTTAGAAGAAGAATGGATCGTTCGTATGCCTAAAACGAGAGCGATTAGGATTACACAAAGCGGGAAAATCGCGTTTGAAAAGCACCTAAACGTGAAGATTTAGGACTTTGAAGCGGAAACACCAGATGATGAGGCACGATATCTAGGAGGAGTAAGATTTGTTCTAATCTTACTCCTTCTTCTTATTTTGAAGCAGCTCGATTCCCCATTGCAATAGAGATGCGGTTCCAACTGTTTATTTGATTAATGATGAGAACAAGGTCAACATATTGTTTTTCATCATAATGTTCCCGCACCCGATGATATAGCTCATCAGGAACCCTTTTAGATGGAATGAGCGTGATGTGTTCAGATAGTTCGAGAGCCGCTTTCTCTTCAGGTGAGTAAAAATCACATTCATTCCAAGCATGTAAACAGTAAATTCGCTGTTCAGTTTCCCCCATTTTGCGGGCATCGGACGTATGCATATCTAAGCAGTAGGCACAGCCGTTCATTTGAGAGACTCTGATTTTGATTAGTTCTCTCGTCGTTCGGTTAATTGAGGATTGTTTCGTGTATTTCTCCATATCCATCATGATTTTCATACCTTCAGGTGCAATCTCATAGTAGGACACTCTTTGACTCATAAAGCAAGACTCCTTTCCATAGAATACCTAGATTGTATCCCGGTATTGATCATTTTACCAATGTGCGGTTTGAATGACAGCTGTTTCAGCGTCTTTTGGAAAGAAGCTTCTTTGAATAAAAATAAGGGTAGCCAGCAATGATGAGTGGAGCTGCTAATGCAAGCAGTATCCATGAGCCTGATTGGCTGTCTCTAGTGATTCTAATGAATATATAAGTACCGATCAGAAAATATAATAAAGCACCTAGAAACCAATACATGTTCAATCCTCTTTTTCCTTGCTTTTTGGTTGCGCATTTTTGTCTGTCATATGGCTTAATCGATCAGGGTTCTGATTTTTTAATACCTTTTCGGTCCGGATTCCTTTTCTCTTTAATGATAAAATTGTGAGATCAATCGATTTCAATGATGATCATTCCTTCAATGAATAGTAAGTTCCTTATGATTTTAAAGGTAAATTTGAAAAGATAAAACGTACATAGAGGCAGAACGTTCATGTACGTTTGGGCAATGATCACTTGTTGGAAACTCTAATGTTTCCCTGCACCTGATATTGTTGTGTTCCTTCTCTTCCTATAAAATGATTGGATACATGTATGTTTGCAAGTTGAAATATGGGTTCGATTTTCATGAGTCTCTATTCGGTGAAACAGGTAAAGGAAGTGGATAAGGTTTGCTTATAAGGAATCCTTTTAAAGATAAATATTACTCACATGATAGGCGGGCATTAAACATGCTTGCACTCAGAGTGCCGGGCCTGGCTTTTATTCTCATGATCTATATAGCCTCTATCGTGCTGCAATTTGTTTCTGGGGGCTGGTCCATTTTATTGCTTTATGCGTTTACCATATTAATCGCCATTTTTGCTTTGCTTCATTGGCACTCATATCGCTGGGTTAAGAAAAGGGTGGTTCTGTATTTTGTGATACAAGGTTTGATCACCTTTACACTTGCTAATCTCATGACTGGCTACCTTATGCTGGTCATCATTGGCCTTTATGCATTTTTGATTGGACAGATTTTAGGAATGGCAGACAGAAGAAGGACGATTCCCATTCTTTATCTATTGCTGCTGCTGGTCATAAATTCGGCGTATCACCTTCATAAAGGTGAAGTTTTGCATTTTATTGTTATTGCTGCGCCGATCATGATTGTCATCATCACTTATGCCGCAACATTTTTTGCCCAAGTCGATGAAAAAATAAAAGCTCAATTGACTCTTGAAAGGCTGGAGCTGGCTCATCAGCAGGTAGAACAGCTGACGCTGCAGAACGAAAGACAGCGGATGGCCCGAGACTTACACGATACGCTTGCTCAAGGTCTTGTCAGTTTAAATATGCAGCTGGATGCGATTCATGTTCATCTCGCCAAAGGCAACACAGAGAGAGCGAAGGAAATCATACAACAATCGATGAAAAGAGTGAAAAGCACATTAGCTGATGCACGTTCAGCTATTGACGATCTCCGCAGCAAATCAGAAGAAATCGGTGTTTTAAAAGAAAGAATTACCTCGCTAATGGATCATTTTATAGAGTCGACAGGCATGGCTTGTTTATTAGATTACAGATTGCATCAGGTGCTGGATGTGCGTACAGCTGAAAACTGTTATTACATCATTGGAGAATGCATGACGAATGCGGCAAAGCATGCTGAGGCGAAAACAATCTGGATATCCATTTGGGATGATGAAAAGGGAAGGCTCCATTTAACAGTTAAGGATAACGGCAAGGGATTTGATGTTGAAAAAGGAAAGAAAAAGAGAGGACATTATGGGCTTCTTGGCATACAAGAACGCGTCAGGGCAATAAATGGCCAATTCAATATCAAGAGTACAAAATTGAAAGGAACACAAATTGAGATCACTGTACCAATTCAGGGAGAGATGCAAGATGAATAAGGTTTTAATCGTTGATGACCATCTTGTCGTGAGGGAAGGTCTGAAGCTTTTAATTGAAACGAATGATCAATACACCATTATAGGAGAGGCGGAAAATGGAAAAGTCGCAGTCCGTCTTGCAGATGAATTAGAACCGGATATCATTCTGATGGATTTGTATATGCCGGAGATGAGCGGGTTAGAGGCCATTAAACAAATAAAAGAAAAACATGATACCCCCATCATTATTTTGACTACATATAATGAAGATCACTTAATGATCGAAGGGATTGAATTAGGAGCGAAAGGATATCTGTTAAAGGATACGAGTTCAGAAACCCTTTTTCACACAATGGATGCAGCGATCAGAGGAAATGTGCTATTGCAGCCTGATATCCTCAAACGTCTGCAAGAAATCCAATTTGAGCGGATGAAAAAGCAGCGCAATGAGACGCAGCTGACAGAAAAGGAAGTCATTGTTCTAAAAGCAATTGCTAAAGGTCTTAAAAGCAAAGCGATTGCCTTTGATTTGGGCGTCTCTGAGCGAACAGTAAAGTCTAGATTAACGTCCATTTACAATAAATTAGGCGCGAATTCAAGAACTGAGGCAGTAACGATTGCCATGCAAAAAGGTATTCTGACAATAGACAACTAAACTGCATATTTGAAAGTTGCCCAAACGTACATGCCCGAATGTACGTTTTTTTCATTTCATTGTCAACTACAATGAGAAAGAATGTGATCAAGCAATGCGTTGAAAGGAGATTATCATGTCAAAAATGTTATATACATTAGGAGGATGGGTTGCTCGCAATCGCATAAAAGCAATATGTGCGTGGATCGTTGTGTTAGTTGCTGCGATAGGCCTTGCAGTGACCTTGAAACCAAGTTTTTCTGAGGATATGTCCATACCTGACACACCTTCGGAAAAAGCGATGGATGTGATTCAAAAAGAATTTCCTCATGGTCCTGATAAAGGGAGCATACGGGTTATTTTCGGTGCTGGTGATGGGGAGAAACTTACTGGGAAGCCAGCAAAAAAAGCAATAGAAGATACGTTCAAAGAAATCAGTAAAGATGATTCTGTTGACTCGATTGCAAGTCCTTTTGTGACAGGGACAATCGCGAAAGATGGCACAGTTGCCTATGCTGATATCAAGTATAAATCATCAGCAGATGATATAAAGAATTACTCTATCAAACACTTAAAAGACATGTTGAAACTGGCTGATGATGAAGGATTGCAAACTGAGCTAAGCGGAGATGTACCGGGAGCCGAGATGGAGATAGGCGGTGTCTCTGAAATTGTCGGCATTATCTTGGCTTTTGTCGTTTTAGCCATTACATTCGGTTCTTTATTAATAGCAGGTTTGCCGATTTTAACTGCACTGATTGGTTTAGGTGTAAGTATTGGACTGGTTTTGATTGGGACACAAGTATTTGATATTGCTTCCGTCAGTCTTTCATTAGCCGGAATGATTGGCCTTGCTGTTGGTATTGATTATGCTTTATTTATTTTTACGAAACACCGCCAGTTTTTAGGCGAAGGCATACAAAAGAATGAATCAATTGCGAGAGCAGTGGGAACAGCGGGAAGCGCAGTCGTTTTTGCGGGACTTACTGTTATCGTTGCACTTTGCGGATTAACTGTCGTTAACATTCCTTTTATGTCTGCGATGGGGCTGACAGCAGGGCTTAGTGTACTGATGGCTGTTTTGGCTTCCATCACACTTGTGCCTGCGGTCTTATCGATTGCAGGGAAGCGGATGATTCCGAAATCAAACAAGAAAATAGAAAAACAAAGCACTGAAACAAATGTCTGGGGACGCTTTGTCACCAAAAATCCTATCATGCTAAGTGTATGCAGCATTCTGATTTTGATCGTCATTAGTATCCCATCTATGCATTTGGAACTGGGCTTGCCTGATGCTGGGATGAAAGCTAAGGATAATCCGGATCGCCGGGCATATGACTTGCTTGCCGAAGGCTTTGGAGAAGGATTTAATGGCCAATTAACAATCGTAGCGGATGCCACAAATGCTACAGAAAATAAGGCGGAGGCTTTCGCAGATGCAGTGAAAGAAATAAAGGGTTTAGACCATGTAGCAAGTGTCACCCCTGCAATGCCTAATAAAGAAGGGAACTTTGCCATCATTACGGTCGTTCCGGAAACAGGTCCAAATGATGTCACAACGAAAGATTTGGTACACGATGTACGCAGTTTGTCAGATAAAAACGGAGTAGATTTGCTTGTTACTGGATCGACTGCAGTGAATATTGACATTTCAGATCGCCTGAATGATGCGATACCGGTGTTTGCTGTACTTATTGTTGGCTTTGCGTTTGTATTGCTGACCATCGTTTTCCGTTCGCTGCTTGTGCCGCTTGTTGCTGTTGCAGGTTTCATGTTGACGATGACAGCCACTCTTGGAATCTGTGTATTTGTCTTGCAAGACGGGAATCTCATCGACTTTTTCAAAATACCTGAAAGAGGGCCGATACTCGCGTTCCTGCCGATTTTATCTATTGGGATTCTGTTCGGGTTAGCCATGGATTATCAAGTATTCCTTGTCAGCAGAATGCGTGAAGAATATGTAAAAACAAAGAATCCAGTACAAGCCATTCAGGCTGGATTAAAACACAGTGGTCCTGTTGTTACAGCAGCCGGCTTGATCATGATCTTCGTTTTTGCAGGATTTATCTTTGCAGGTGAAGCTTCTATTAAAGCCAACGGATTAGCACTTTCCTTTGGTGTGCTCTTTGATGCCTTTATTGTAAGAATGACACTGATTCCAAGTGTCATGAAGCTGATGGGGAATGCAGCTTGGTATTTGCCGAAATGGTTAGACAAGATTATTCTGAACGTGGATATAGAAGGGCATCAACTGACAAAGGAAATACAGCCAGAAATAGATCATGAACAAAAGAAACAAATCAGTGTGTAATAGAAAAAGCAGATCTTTTATGATCTGCTTCTTTGCTTATGGTAGTATTCAGAAGATGAAGTCGGCAGTTAAAAGGAGACACTTATGGCGCAATCACTCATTTTCGATATGGATGGAACTTTGTTTCATATTGGCAGAAGCTGCATCATACTAGCAGGCATCCAGGAGAAGTGATAAAGCATATCAAATGATTTTTTTGACGCTGCCTTCTCTCCATGATGCCTAGGTTCTTGATAATTCTAAGAATAAACCAACTGATCATATAAGAAACCTAAAGAAACAAACACACAAAACCAGCTGCGGGTTTTGTCCAAGAAAAATAGAGTCCATAAGAGGGACTCTATTTTTTGAAATGCCCGGCTAGAAGCATATTGCAGGACTTTATGAATGCAAATCACTATCTTATAAGCCCTTACCGTGAAATGCCTGTTTCTGCATTGAAAAAACGCATTACACGTTCATTTACGTAAGCGGGTTGTTCCATCGATAAAACATGTCCGGCATTTTTAATGACTTCCACCTCAATATCAGGAACGAATGAAGAGGCTCGGTGCAGGGCTGAGTGGGGATCATAGATGACTTCATGTTCACCAAGTAATAATAGGATAGGAACTCTTGCTGAACGTAATTCCTCATCGGTAAAAACATACGGAAATCCGTCGGCATTAGGATTTGGATTTCTTGATCCATCCTGCCACATTACCCCTGCCTGAAACTGCTTCACAAAAATCGGGTGCAGCACATTCTGATCATTCATCATCCAATTTAAGAATGTTTCAACTCCATTTGACGCTGTAAGGCCAAGAGCGTATTTGTAGAAATCGTGATGAAATGGCAAAAACGTTTCTGCCGGACTCAGTATAGCTGCGCTTTTTACTCTCTCAGGCATACGTAAAAGGAAATTCATCGTATGGAGACCGCCAAGCGAAAGTCCGATCATGTGGGACTTTTCGATCCCCAGATTGTCAAACACATCAAGAAGCCAATTGGCGTAATCCGTTCTTGTACCGCTTACATTCTCAGGAATACTCTTGTTTTTATCACCTATGATATCAACTGCATAAGTTCTGTATTTACTGCTCCAATCGGCGATGTTGGGATACCACATCGTCGAGCTGAATAATGCTCCGTGGAGTAATACAAGCGGCGGGGCATCCTCTGGGCCGCTTGCAATCACATGTGTTTGACCAAAACGAGTAGATATATAGAATGATTTACAACGGACCGGCCAAAGACTAAGGCTTTCATTATAAGTTTGATAATAGCGGATACCGTTGTCACTTAATTCGGGAATACTAGATGAATGGTTTGACATACAAATGCCCCTCCCAACATTGTTTAAATGAATGTGCCGTTTCGTGATGGGGAATCTGATTTTGATATAACAGACTTTATTTACAATATAATACAGTTGTTGTTAGACGTCAAATCCAAGATGAAAAGGAAATAAAACGATTGGAACAGATTATTGAAAATCAATATAACAGAATATTAACCTCCTTTGTGGAGCCGCTTCATTAAAACCGCAATCCAAATGCATGAATCACAAAAATCACAACAGGAGGGATCAAGAGGGAAGGCAGCAAATTCAATGTTTTGAACTTCTTGATTCCAAGAATGCTTAGACCTGAACTGAGGATGAGTATGCCTCCCACAATTGTGATTTCATTAATAAGGTCTGTATTGATTGCGCTCTCCATTACTTTAGCAAATAAATAGATGGAGCCTTGCCAGGCAAATAATACAATGGCTGCAGCCGCTATTCCAAAACCAAAAGTTGAAGCGAGCACAATGGAGGTGATCCCATCTAACATCCCGTTTGTCAGGAGGTATGTATAATCTCCATGCAAAGCGGCTTCAACAGGGCCCAATATTGACAGCGAACCTATACAAAATAATAAGACCGCAGTAGATAAGCCCTCTGCTAAATTACTTTTAGAAAATTTGTTCACCAGCTTGTTGAATCGTAATTCTAAATTGATGATCTGGCCTAGCAAACCTCCAATGGCTAAACTCACGATGAATAGAATGGGATATTTACTATCAGGCAAATGCTGTGTAATGGCGTTGATCCCCAGCGCGACTGCAGCGAATCCCATTGCCTGCATCAAAATATCCTGGTATTCATCTTTAATGCCTTTTTTGAATATCCCCCCGATTATGCTTCCTGCAATGATCATCACTGTGTTAAAAATCGTTCCAAACATAAGCTTTCTCCTCCAAAAATCATTCCTGCATAAAAAATAAACCCTCTAGTTAGTAGAGAGTCAAGGGAGATCAAAACATATTCATGAGATTATTTGATGGGCAGCAGGATTTCAGTCACGTAATTATCTAGGTTATTCGTAATGCCATAATCAATGAGTGTGATTTCAATTGAGTCCCCTGCTACCTCATAATGATGTTCTTTCATATATGCCAGTAATGTTTTGTAGTATGGTTCGGCTTCGAGGTGTGACCCTCTAAACCTAATTTGCAGATATTCTCTTGAAGGAAAGATGATTTCTGAAGAAGTTTTTTCATTTTCATCTTCAAGAATCATAAATATACTGGAATATTTGTCAAACTGTTTTGCTTTCACATTTGCTGCTGATATGGATAAACCGATCTTGCCTATGAATATATCTTCGTTCACATTCAGGTGGGTTCTCAATTCAGCTAACGAATGTTCGATATCATGGCCGAGAACATATTCATGCTGCAAGTAAGCCACACGCATTGCGGGAAGTTTGATTTTTGTAATTTGATATAACGGCATGTTAACGGCATCTTCTATATGTGTGATGCGTCGGGAGATCTTTCGTTCAATGCGTTCCAATTCTTTCTTTTTGCGATCAATTTCAGCCTGCTGGCTTTTTAGTAAATGAAGAAGAGTGTTTGTATTTTGAGAGTTATAAAAATCAAGAAGCTTATTGATTGGCAGGCCTAGGGCCCTCAAATACTTGATGGTATCAAGCCGCTCAAACTGTTGGGTAGAATAATATCTATAGTTCGTTTGCTCATCTTTATATTCCGGTTTCAAAAGGCCGATTTCATCATAATACCGAAGAGCAGAGATTTTCACATTGAATAACTTTGACACTTCTCCAATCGAAAAAAATTCCTTCATTCTAACAACCTTTCTGTGCCTATGATTGATATACACACATTATATAGTACGGCGAGTTCTAAAGGTAAAGTTTGCATCATAAAGAAAAAGCTCCTTCTAAAAAGGAGCTTTTCACTCTTCGAAATAAGGATTTACATGGATGAGCACTTCTTCTACATCTGAAAACTGTCTTTTGATTTCATTTCGAATTTCGCGGGCAATATCGTGTCCCTGCTTAATTGTCAAATCATGATCCAAAGATAAACGGACATCAAGCAATTTATAGTGGCCATGTTCTCGCGCGCGGATTCTATCAATTCGTTTTACTTGATCACATTGAAAAATAACAGCTTTATATTCCTCTATCAGCTCGGGATCAACACTCTTTTCCATGAGCACATCAACAGACGGCCTGATTAATTCCATTGAAATCTTAAAAATGAGGTAAGCAACGATTGCACTGGCAATGGCATCGGCGTACAACAGATAGGACCATCCGCGGGTGTTTCCGATGATAGCCAACAGAACGCCGATAAAAGCGGCAAGAGAGGCAACGATATCGCCTTTATGATCGTACGCAATCGCTATAATCGCTTTGCTGTTCCATTTTTCCCCTTGCTTTATAGAATAACGATATAAGATTTCCTTAGCCACGTACGAAATCAGAGCCGCAAACAATGCGCTGTATTGGGGAACGCTTGGCCCTTTAACAAAGGACAGAATCGCTTCTATGAGGATATAAACGGATACGATCACTAAGATAATTCCTACAATCGCCTCACTAATGACTTCAGCTTTTCCGTGACCAAAAGGATGGTCTTGATCGGGCGGTTTATTGGAAATTCCGATCACTGCCAAGACTGCAATCGAAGCAACGACATCTGCCGCGGAATGTATTCCGTCTGCAAACACGGCTTCACTATCGCCTACCAGCCCAAAAAAGACCTTTCCTGCCATTAAGATCAGATTGGCGATCAATGCAATCAAAGCAACTTTTCTGCTTATTTGTTCTCTTTCACTTGCCATTTTTTCCTCCTATAAAACTGCACAAAAAAATAGGAGTGCTCTATATATGCTCTCCGTATCCTTTCCTGTGTAATCACTTTGCTTATCATACCAATTCAATTTCGAGTGGGTCTATAGCAACGTTGTTTCCTGTTTACTAATAAATAAGGTGACAGAAAAAAAGTTGGAGCTGTGCTAAAAAGGTCATACAGCAAACAAATGAGTTCTTATGTAACAACAGTGATGATTCGCTATTAAAATGCTGCCGTCAGTGAAAAATTTCCACCTGATTGTCAAAAACCTATTGACATGAGAAGATCTGTATTTTATTATTATCTCATATTAAAGATATCTTAATTCGAGATATTTGATTGAAAAGATCAGTGATCAAGCGTAACTGTAAGTGTTCACTCGTTGTCATTTCTTTTACACAATATTCAATATGGATTTTTTATAATATAATATCTCGAATTCGAGATAAAAGGGAGTGTATCATAATGGCTGAATTTATACAGTTAGTCAATGAAAGACGATCTGCAAGCAATTTTCTTTCAGGTCATCCAATCACAAAAGAAGACCTCAATGAAATGTTTGAATTGGTTGCATTGGCGCCATCGGCTTTTAATTTGCAGCATACAAAATATGTGACGGTTCTTGACCAGGACGTAAAAGAAAAGCTGAAGCAGGCCGCAAATGGACAATATAAAGTGGTTAGCTCTTCTGCGGTTCTCTTGGTATTAGGGGATAAGCAGGCATATCAACAAGCGTCTGATATCTATGAAGGTTTAAAGGTATTGGGGATATTAAATAAGCAAGAGTATGACCACATGGTACACGACACCGTTTCGTTTTATGAAAACAGGGGAGAACAATTTAAGAGAGATGAGGCGATAAGGAATGCTTCACTTTCTGCGATGATGTTTATGCTGAGTGCTAAGGAAAAAGGCTGGGATACCTGCCCGATGATCGGCTTTGATGCGGAAGCCGTAAAACGGATTTTGAACATAGACGACCAATTTGAGGTTGTCATGATGATTACGATTGGAAAAGAAAAAACAGAGAGCAGAAGACCGCGCGGCTACCGGAAGCCTGTGAATGAGTTTGTTGAGTATATGTAAAAGGAGCGGATAAAAATGGCGAAAAAAACGATGGGAATTCATCATATTACAGCGATTGTCGGTCACCCTCAAGAGAACACAGATTTCTACGCAGGAGTGCTTGGGCTTCGTTTGGTCAAGCAAACTGTCAATTTTGATGACCCAGGTACGTATCATCTTTATTTTGGGAATGAAGGCGGGAAGCCGGGAACAATCATTACCTTCTTTCCGTGGGCCGGAGCCCGCCAAGGCGTCATTGGAGACGGTCAAGTTGGCGTGACTTCGTATGTCGTGCCGAAAGGGGCTATGGCATTTTGGGAAAAGAGACTAGAAAAGTTCAACGTTCCCTACACCAAAATCGAGCGCTTTGGGGAACAATATGTAGAATTTGATGATCCTCATGGACTGCACTTAGAAATCGTGGAAAGAGAAGAAGGAGAGGCTAATACGTGGACTTTCGGAGATGTAACGCCCGATGTTGCCATTAAAGGTTTTGGGGGTGCAACCCTATTATCAGCGCAGCCTGACAAAACCGCTGACCTTTTAGAAAACATCATGGGGCTGGAGCGAGTCGGCAAAGAAGGAGACTTCGTTCGTTATCGTTCCGCCGGTGATATCGGAAATGTGATTGACCTTAAGTTAACGCCTATTGGCCGCGGGCAAATGGGGGCCGGAACGGTGCATCACATCGCTTGGCGGGCTAACGATGATGAAGATCAGTTAGATTGGCAAAGATATATTGCTTCCCACGGATATGGTGTAACTCCTGTTCGGGATAGAAACTACTTTAATGCCATTTACTTCAGGGAACACGGGGAAATCCTGTTTGAAATCGCAACTGATCCCCCGGGCTTTGCACATGATGAAACACAGGAAACAATGGGCGAAAAACTGATGCTGCCTGTGCAATATGAACCGCATCGCACACAAATTGAACAAGAGCTGCTGCCGTTTGAAGTAAGAGAGTTAGATTGATTTGACACATAAAAAATAAAGAAACATATATTCAATTGATGATTGCTGGATACCGTCAGCAAAGAATCAGATAAAATCAAAGATGAGGAGAGATACAAATGGAAGATGCAGGACTGTTGCTTATTCGTATAATGATTGGTGTGGTGTTTTTGTTTTATGGCACACAAAAATTATTCGGCTGGTTTGGCGGATACGGGATTAAAGGAACCGGACAATGGTTCGAATCAATTGGGGTGAAACCAGGAAACGTTGCGGCCGCTCTATCAGGTCTTGGGGAGTTAGTAAGCGGAATTCTATTTATTTTAGGCGTATTCCTCCCGCTTGGAGCTGCTATCATAACGATCATCATGTTAGGTGCTATCGTAAAAGTCCATGGAGCGAAAGGTTTTGCGAATGGCGCCGGAGGTTTTGAATATAACCTGGTGCTCATTGCAGTTTCCATAGGGGTTGCACTCATCGGTTCAGGAGCTTACGCTTTGCATTTTTAATACGAAAGTATGTAAGAACAGTTGCTGCTTGTCGGTAACTGTTCTTTTATTTTGACATTTTCGGCAAGCTTGCAGGTACTCTGCAAAGCAAAAAAGCGGATATCATAAATATAAATCTGTATAGTGAATGATACGTATTGATGAGCTTGGTCATGAAAAACAGACCTATTTGAAGGAGTAAATGGATGAAAAAGATGACAGAATTACATTCATTAGTTTCTATAGAAAACTTTATCAAACAGCACAAATTCAGTTTTATTTATATATCAAGGCCTGCCTGTTCAGTATGTCACGCAGTTCTGCCCCAGATCAGAATAGTATTGGATCAGTTTCCAAACATCAAATTGGGGCATATCAATGCTGACGATGTAGCAGAGGTCGCCGGCAGATTTTCAGTTTTCACCGTTCCTGTGCTTCTTTTGTTCATTGATGGGACTGAGTTTCTAAGAGAAGCCCGTTTTGTTCATTTTGAACAGCTTGAACAAAAGCTGAAAAGGGTTTATCGATTATATGAAGGCGAATAAAGGAATAAGGCAAAAAAAGAACTCAAATGAGTTCTTTTTTTATTCTTCACTAGGCGAAGAAGGGTTATCAACCTGCCCTTGATCACTTGTATCATTATCACAACTTGCTGAAATAATAATTGAATGAGAAGGAGAGTAATCTCCTAATGTGAAATTCACTCCGTAATTTTTGCTGTTCGCAGTATGGCTGTTTTGCAAGTTTTGTCCGATATCTGTATTGGCGTTTTGTGTCATTCCATTTATCGTGAGATTTGAGATGTTGATTTGAGATCGCATGCTTCAAAAACTCCTTTCACTCAGAAGTAGCCGTCATAGAGGACGCTGACAGTCTATTTACTTCTATGATATTGCGTTTTTATATCATTGCATCAACATAATGGTAAAAATAATAGCGAGTGAATGAGCATCTCTTTTGAAGATGATCAACCTATCAGCAGAAATAAAGCCGCCTGATAAAGAGGCGGCAGATCGTTATATGTCATCTATGAATTTGATGTATCGTTTTTCGTTTGCCTGAAGGATAAGATGGTCGTTTTTAATGATGAGTAGGAGCCTATAGCAGCGTAGCCATAAAACCAGCCCATAAATACGCCAGAAAAGAGGCTGTGTCGATGGCTTATGAAAACAGAAATGACAAGGCCTGTTATTAAGGCAACTGACGGTACAAAAGTTTTGGGGATTTTCAATAATATTTTGAGGATTTGGGTTATCAATATGATGATTGGAACAGCTATCACAGCATCCCAAAAGTTCGTGTGAATAATTGGAAAAGCCATACGGCACCTCATGAAGTGTTTATTTCTTAATTTTTACGCTAAAAGCTTGGAAAGCAGCTCTTGGATCGCATATGTTACATTTTGGGATTGATTGGCGGAGCTTGTTTGGCTTAAAGTATTGGATTCAAAAACCAAACCTGTATTACTCCCACCGGAACCCTCTGTTGTTTTAGACACAGAGAACGGGCTGATGGAAACTGCAAATCCGTTATTAAAAACGCTGTTCCCGGATATCGAATGAATATAAACTGGGAATTTCATCATTCATCTCTCCTCTCTGTTATGACCTGTTTATACAATATGGTGTGTGAGCAGCAGTTGCTTAAACAAAACGGCAAAAACTTTCAATAAGAGACAAAAACCTGCAAAATGCCACAAGCGCCTTTTGTTAATGCAGCTTTTTAGGGACGTTTTTTTTATTTTTTTTGCCAACTTCATCAAAAATATTCTGATTGCCAGACTGGGCTTGTCCGTCCTTATTTATGAAATCGGGGTGAATGAGTTTTTTCAGATCCCTGACTGTTAAAGGCTTGGCGTCATCAGTCAATTCAATTCCTAATTGTCCGTTGGCCTCTAATGTCGCTATTTTAACATCTTGTATAGCCGTAACGCCGTGAAGCCTTAGCTGCATTTCAAGCTGGTCAGCTGTAAGTCTCATCTTCTTTAAGTTTTCGATATGAAGCTGTCCGTTTTCAATGACGATTTTTGCTTTTCCGGTTAACATCTTTTCAATGGTGTTCGATTTCATTTGGATCCATTCCATAACGATGAGTGTGCTTGTGAAAATTGCCGCTGCAATTAATGTTTTGAAGAGGCTGTACTCGATGATTGGCTGAACGATAATAGTTCCGATCGAAATCATGACAACCGTTTGAGTTGACGTCATTTGTGCGATTGATTTCCTTCCTGAAATTCTCAGCAAAATGACCCCGGCTACAATGAGAACAAGAGATTCCCAAGTGAAATTCATGCTACCACCTGACCAATGATGAATTAGATTTGTCATGGGATTGGCTTTTCTTCCGGCCAATCGCAATTTAATATATCCGAAAGGCAGTCGGTTCATTCTGTCCTGAACCGAACAATATTTTTGGTATAGATGGATATATTAAGCCAAACAATGATAGCAACAGGAGTTTTTTGGCCGAAACAATCTGGGAAGCGGGGAGCGCCATAACATGATTGAACTTGAAGTTGTCATTAGAACGGTTGCCAGCTTTGGCTTGCTGTTAATCGCAGAACGAATTTTAGGCAAACAGACAATCTCTCAAATGACGATTTTTGATTTTATTGCGGCGATCACACTAGGGGCGATTGCTGCCGGATTAGCTTACAATACTTCAATAAAACCGCACAATATGGCCATTTCGTTTAGTATTTTTGTGCTAACCATTTTTCTAATTTCGTTTCTGTCGATAAAGAACAGGAAGCTGAGGAAATTTTTTGCCGGAGATCCAACAGTGCTGATTCAAAACGGGAAGATACTTGAATCAAATATGAGGAAAATGCGTTACACACTTGATTATTTAAATCAGCAATTACGGGAAAAAGAAATATTTAATATCGAAGAAGTTCTTTTTGCCATTCTTGAAACGAATGGTCAGCTGACTGTGTTAAGAAAACCGCAATTCCGGCATGTGACCAAACAGGATTTAATGATTGCGGTAAACCAAGAACAAAGGCTTCCGATAGAACTTATTATGGACGGAGAAATCATTGAGAATAATTTAAAGCAGAATCGTTTGACGGAATCCTGGCTTTTGGAAGAATTGCGAAAAAGAGACATAAAGGTGAAAGAGACCGTGTACGCAGTGCTGCTGGGTAATGGGGATATTTATGTGGATCAATATAAAGACCATATATCAGTCCCTATGGATAAGGAATGAAGGAACAATCAATCTTAAAGCCCCTTATTGAACGCAACGGTTTCAACTTGTCTTGGGTACGAAATATGCAGAAGCCCGTTTAACAGCTGAATCTGTAACAAATGAGTTTCAGCGGCTTCGGGAAGCTGAATGATTCGCTCAATTTCTCCGTAATACCGTTCACGCAGCACTTCCATTTCGGCTGGAAAAACAGGCGTGATCGTTCCTTTGATCAGCAGCTGGGTTTTAGACAGTAAACGGATCGTTAATTCTTCCTCATACACACCGGGCATTTCCACAATGATAAAATTATATTCCTCATCTTGATAAAAGTCGTAAACAAACGTAGAAGCTTCGGAATCAAAAAAATGTTCCGGGGCTTTATATTTGAGCACATTTGTCCAAAAGTCACTTTGTTTATATTCATTCGTAATCTCAAGCCACTTTCGAATTTTTTCGAAATCCATATGAGATTCTCCTTAAATTTGATTTGAAATCGGCGCAGAAGGGTTTCCGATTTGGTCTTGGTCACTAACGTCTGAATCAATATTTCCAGTGTTTAAAAGTGAAGACGTAGGCGAAAGATCCCCTAAGGAAAAGTTTGCTCCAAAATATTTGCTGTTCGCAGTATGGCTGTTGTGCACAGTCGGACCGACATCTATATTTCCGTTTTGCGTGACGCCGTTGATCTTAATATTTGCGATATTAATTTGATATGGCATAGACGAAACCCCTTTAATCTAAAATTGGCGGTGGTGCAATCGGAGGAGCATTAACGTTGGATGTATCAGAGTTGCCGATAGATGTCTGGTCATTTACATCAGGATCGTTTAAGAAGTTTTCCATTACGGATTCTGTAGGTGATGTATCACCGAAAGAAGAGTTGGTCCCTTGAGATTTTTGATTGTTGGTAGGGCTGTTATAAGCAGCTTCGCCTATTGTAATTGAACCATTGCCCGAAATACTGTTGATCTTCAAATAATATAGGTTGATTACTGTAGACGGCATCCCATCACACCCTTCCATCTTTCTGTACAGTACATTATGCGCCGCTGCACCCAATTGTTCCTTGCATTTACGGGCAAAACTCTATCTGGCCCCGGAGTGATGCTCAATTATCAGTGAATGAAAAGCCATTGATATAGGAATCAATGAATTGATTCAGTTATTCGAAATGCATGAGACCTTTTAATAAAGGAAGCTGGCAAACAGGATCAGTTTGAAATCATTGACAATGAAGCTAATGCCATGAAATAATACTCGTGAGTAACATTAATCGTGAGTATTATTTTTGGGGTGGTCCTAGTTGAAAAGTAAAGGACGTAAAGGAGTAGAAAGCCGAAAACGGTTACTTAAAGCTGCCGCTAATGAATTTTCGGTTCGGGGATTCCATGACGCGAAGGTAAGTGAAATTGTGAAAAAAGCTGGGTTCACGCAGCCTTCATTTTACCTGTACTTTCAAAGCAAAGAAGCCATCTTTGCCGAGTTAATAACCGATTTTCACTCTCGAGTCAGAAAGCTGACAGAGTCACTTCTTCTGGAAAACGGATTAAACACGGAGGATGTGTCAAAACGGGTACTGCTAGCTGTAGAGACTGTTTTTCAATTTTTGGCTGAGGACAAGGATTTAACCAAGATCGGCTTTTTTCTCAACCCGGAAGCAAAACAAATGAAAAAAGACTTGGCGATGGTTTTGAAAGAGAACTTAGAAGCAGAACAGCGGCTTGGCTATTTTCACTCTGAGCTGGATATGGAAACTGTCGCTGAGTGTTTGATCGGCATGATTGAACATTTAACCGATTCATTTTTGTTAACCGGAATCAAAGATCCGGCAAGCCTCGCAGCAGAGGTTGTGAATCTTTTAATATACGGGATGCTTCCGAAAGGGAATGACGTAAGATGATATCTATTATGATGAAAGTCAGTTTGGCAGTTTTTATGCTTGCGGGAGGCATCATAAAGGTAAGCTGCGTTCCCTTTCAAGTTGAGCATTGGCGGCATTATCAATATCCATTATGGTTTCTGACTGTTACCGGCATTCTCGAAATAGCCGGGGCACTTGCTATGACAGCGGGAATTTGGAATCGGTATGCAGCGATTGGAGCAGGTGTTCTGTTTGTCGTTCTCATGGCGGGAGCAATTCATGCGCATATGTTTCGAGCAAGACAATCGGTCATCATGGCGATACCAGCGATGATTTGTTTGATTGTTTCTATCATAATCATCATGGGGAGTTACACGTAAGCTTTTCACTAATGTTTAAGAACAAGCCCATTTGCAGGAAATCTCCTTTTCTTATCGAATAATAGAAAGTCCAGGAATTAACTGAATCAGTAAAATAGAGCTCCATTTCTGCGTTATTCGTCCGGCATCAGCTGGGCTTTTTTTATAAAGGAGGAATACAGGATGGCATTAACTTTGGAAGACATGACTGAGGAAGAGTTCGAAGCCTTTCGAGTGATGTCCGTGCAAAATTATGCGAAACAAAACATAACGTCAGGAACTTGGACGGAAAAAGAGGCATTTGAGAAATCGGAGCAGGCATATGAGAACATGATTCCGAATGGGCGAGACAGCAGCAATCATTATTTTTGGAACATCACAAATGACCAAGGGGAAAGAATGGGCTGGCTCTGGCTGTATGCTGATCCGTTTCATCCGCAAAAGGAAGCGTTTATCTATTCCTTTGGATTGTATGAAGCCTTTCGCGGAAAAGGACTTGCTCAATTGGCGCTTCAAACGCTTGATGAAAGAGCAAGAGAGCTCGGTGCGGAAAGGCTGGCTCTACATGTATTTGCACACAACGAGACAGCCGTCTATCTTTATCAGAAGATGGGCTATGCCATGACCAATATACGTATGCGGAAACAGCTATGCTGAAAAGCCGCTTACGTTACCCAAATACAACATGCCTATCTGGAAGCGGTGGCAGGGTACTATAAGTCATCATTAGAAAGATTAAGGTCATGGGAGGCTTGAACATATAAAGAAAAAGGACAACAGCTGTTGTCCTTTTCAATGCCGCTTGAACTTTCTCCCTCAGTCTTTTTTGTCTTGATGATCCAGCTCTTTTATTCGTTTCGTAAGCTCATTGAAAGCCTGATCAAGCTCCTTATACCCTTTATCATTTGGCGTCATAAAACTGAGCTTTCCCAGCACTTCTTGTCTTTCTGTCTCAAGCTTTAACCGAAGCTCCTCCCGCTCATTTCTTTCTGAAGGAGCGTCGTTTAACTGCTTTTCGATGCCGTTGTTTGAGATGACGAGTTTACTGTTTGTTGTTTTTTCGAGAAAGTATCGGTCATGTGAAACCGCCAGCAATGTGCCGCTGTATTGTGACAGTGTTTCTTCCAGCTGTTCGCGTGACGGCAGGTCGAGATGGTTTGTCGGCTCATCTAAAATCAGCACGTCTTTTTCCTCCAGAATATATGCCATCAGCTTGATCTTTACACGCTCACCCATACTCATATGCTTGATCGGTTCAGTCCATTGGGCGGCTGTAAAACCTAAGTGCCTCATCAGATTTTGAACGTGCCCCCTTGCTTTGAATGTTTCATTCTCAAATAACTCTTCCGGTGTTTGTTCTAAAGGCAAATCAAACACCTCCTGCGTTAAATAGCCGATGTTTGCGGACGGCGACACCCATACACTTCCTTCTGCTGTTTCCTGTCCCAGAATGATGTTCAGTAATGTCGTTTTTCCGCTGCCATTGGGGCCTATGATCGCAACCTTTTCGCCGTGCTGAATCGTAAAGTTTGCGTTTTTAAAGAGGGTCCTTTCTTCAAACGCTTTTGTTACATTCTGAACTTCTAAAAAACGTTTTCCTGTTTTGTGGGTTGTATCGATTGAAAAGCGGACTGTATATTCTGGGGTAACGGGTTTTGCCTTTGCTTTTTCCAGCTCTTTTTCAAGCCGCTTCTGCTTGGATTTTATCTGGGCATCCGTACGCTTCGCTTTTACCCTGTGATATTCTTTAAACCCTTCCTTTTTCGTCGATTGAGCATGGGCTTTTTCCGACCAAGAAGCGAGCTCATTCATTTGTGCTTCAATCCGTTCGACCATTTTTTGCTGCTTTTCATATTCACGCTGCTGGGTGAGTCTTTTCTTCTCCCGGAACTTCATATACCCGGAGTAATTCCCTTTGAATTCAATCAGCGTCTGATCCTCAAGCGACCATATTTTTGTTGCGGCTTCGTCTAAAAAATATCGATCGTGAGAAACGAGAATCACCGTGCCGCTATAATGTTTCAGCTGTTGGATGAGAAATTGCAAGCTTTTTTCATCAAGGTGGTTTGTCGGTTCATCTAACAGCAGCAGATCTGCATCCTCTGATAGTCCTTTCGCCAGCCGCGCTTTCAGTTTTTCACCGCCGCTTAACTGATGAAAATCACGAAGAGGCACATGCCATTTCTCCAGTAACTTCTTTTCGGCAGGTGTCTGATCCGCAAAGGAATATGCCGCTGTTTCCTGTTCAACCAAAGCCAGTTTTATATCCTTTCGAAGGATTTGACCCTGGGAAGGGGCTAAGTCATTGTGAATGAGGTGCAGCAGCGTAGATTTCCCAGCGCCGTTTTTGCCGATAATCCCAATGATATCTCCTTGCTGAACACTGGCATTTATATTTTTAAAAACAGTCAGATCCTTCACTTCATAGCTAACGTTTGTTAATGTTACGATCTCTTTCATCCATATCCCTCGCTTTAAAGGGAGAATAAAAAAATCCTCCCAAATGTGTTGGAAGGATTAGCCGTGCCTGTGCATGATCAAATAAGCTATTTTTTATAAATAGCAGGTCGTATATATAGAAAATGGGCAGACTAATCCTATTTTTTGATTTGAAATATTGATTTCAAACGATAAAAATAAGATTAGTTAATCATTGTCCACCCATCATCCCTTCTTGTTTTGATTACAAACACTATAGCATACCTTCAAATTCAAAAGCAAAGGTCATTTTCATCAAAAAAACTCCTGCTCTCATTTTTGAGGCAGGAGTTTCGAGTGTTATTGATGCTTCGCTTTTCTCACTTTATAAATCACAATCAGCAAAATAAACCAAACCGGTGTGACAAATAAGGAAACACGAGTATCCTGTGCCAGTGCCAGCACAACCAGAACAAACGCCAGGAACGCAAGAATCAGGTAATTTGTAAACGGATAAAGCGGAAGCTTAAACTTGTTTGTTTTCGCTAATTCAGGTCTTGTTTTGCGGTATTTCATATGGCAGATGACCGTAATTCCCCAAATGTAGATAAAGCATACGGTTGAAATACTTGTGATCAGGGTGAATACGCCTTCTGGCATGATGTAGTTTAACGTAACACCGATTAAAATCACGATAGCTGAAAAGAATAAAGCATTTCTTGGCACTTTACGCTGAGTCAGTTTCGCCATTGACTCAGGCGCATTGTGATCTTTCGCCAGGGAATAGACCATACGGCTTGTACTGAATACAGCGCTGTTGCATGCTGAAGCAGCGGAAGTCAATACAACAAAGTTGATAATACTTGCAGCCCCGACGATGCCAACCGCGACAAATACTTGTACGAATGGGCTTTCGCTGGGATTGATGACATCCCAAGGATAGATGCTCATAATCACGAGAAGAGCCCCGATATAAAAAAGCAACACACGGACAGGAATATTGTTGATCGACTTAGGGATTACTTTTTCAGGATTTTCTGTTTCACCGGCTGTAAGCCCGACAAGCTCAATGCCGACAAAAGCAAACACAACCATCTGGAACGAGAGGATAAACCCGTGCATGCCATTCGGGAACAGGCCTCCGTGGCTCCAGAGATTTGTGAAGCTGGACACTCCTGAGCTTGTGGAAAAGCCTTTGAAAATCATCACAAGGCCAATGACGATTAACGCCAAAATGGCAATGACTTTAATCAAAGCAAACCAAAATTCTAATTCTCCAAACAGCTTGACTGTCGCCAGGTTCATAATCAGTAAAATAATTAGAGCGATTAAGCCAGGCACCCATTGCGGCACACCCGGGAGCCAATATTGAGTGTAGAGCCCGACTGCTGTCAGATCAGCCATCGCAATGGAAATCCAGCAGAACCAATATGTCCAGCCGGTGATAAATGCTGCCATATCGCCTAGGTAGTCTTGTACAAAATCCACAAAAGAGTGATAGTTCAAGTTTGATAACAGCAGTTCACCCAGCGATCTCATAATTAAAAAGCAAATGATCCCTGTGATCATATAAGCAAATAAAATCGAAGGTCCGGCAAAATGAATCGATTTGCCCGAGCCGAGAAATAAGCCTGTCCCAATGGCTCCGCCGATGGCGATGAGCTGGATATGCCTGTTTTTCAAGCCTCTCTGCAACGTTTGCTGATTTATATTGTCTTTCGTCATGTCGTCTGTCACTTTATGTGTTCCTCCATTGAAAATTGTTTATTGAGTCAGCAATCTATTTTTAATGATTATTATAACACTAAAATTTCTATCTTTTTTACTAAAAAAGGATTGATGAAAAGAATTTTAATGTGATTTGGACTATTTCCCGAAAAAAGCGGCTCCATTTAGGGAGCCGCTTTTTTATGCTTTTTCAGTTTTTGTCATAAACAGGTAGAGCCCGTAATCTGTCGGTGCGGATGCGTAGCCTGCCTGCCGCAGCATTGCTGTGATATTGCCGCGGTGGTATGTCCCGTGGTTGACAACGTGGGGAAGCAGTTCGGAAACAGTTGTTTTCATGATTCCGCTTGAGGGATTTTGAACCTGGAGTGGCTTATTGAGCTGTTCTTTTTGCTGTAAAAATAGTATATAGCGCTCGGATAACCTCAGAAAAAGGTCTTCCATTTCCTCTATTTCTTTAGCCTCTGTCTGTTCTTTAAGCTGTTCAGCTAAAGCCAACGCATCGCTCAAGGTTTTGCCGGAAAACACTTCAATCCAGCCGAGATCAGAAAGATAAACATGAGACAATACATGGGATATTGACGGAAACACGCTTTGAATTTCTTGATGGTATATCTCTTTTGGAAGCTCTTTTAATCGGTTGAATATTTGTTGATTGGCCCAGACGTTATATTCATACAATTTGAATGCCAAATCTGACATGTTAAAATTCCCCCTTTCGTGTGTATAGCTTCCATTATACACGAACATGAGTTCTTATGTAGAGTGCTCGAAAATAAAATTTGTTGACATATATAGTTTAGAGGAATAAACTAATTGACATTGAACATAAAGTTTAGTGGGGTAAACTATAATGAGGAGGGGAAGATATTGAATGAACAAAAGCTATGTCAGGCGATAAACCTGTTTGTGGAAGTCCTGCTTGAAGGGACAGAATTTGTGCATCGTGAAATCAATCAGGATGTCTTCAAGCATATCTCAAGGGAACAGGCAGACCTGTTGAAAATTTTAAAAGTCAAGGGCCCAACCTCTCCCGGCAGCCTGGCCATGTACCAAAATGTACATAAGAGCGCGATCTCTAACAGACTGAAAAAGCTGCTCGAAAAGGGATTGGTTCAATGGGACGACTGTCCGGAAAAAAGTGATAGGCGCTCTAAGCTTATTAACATTACACCCAGTGGTGAACACATACTAGAAGAATTAGATTCAGCCATCTTTAACGCGCTCAAACCGCTGATTGATGATATAGATGAGGAACACTTACATTCCATCATCGAGATATTCACCATTTTAAAAAGCAAATTTAAAGGAGGAGATTCTGCCGAATGAGAGCAATCATCAAATTCAAGTGGGCAATTGCAGCCATAGTATTAGCACTTACCGTCGTTTTGAGTTTGTTTTCTCCGAACTTAACGGAGCTGGCCAATCAAAAGGGGCAGGCCCAGCTTCCCGCTGATGCTGTTTCAGAAAGGGCAAACGCCATTTTAAAACAAGCAGGAGAAGACAATAATTCGATCAGTGTTGTCTTTACATTAGACAACGCTTTAAAGAAAGAAACAGAGAATCAGCTCCGGATAATGATCGATAAAATTAAAAAGATCGACGGTGTAGAAGAGGTAACATCTCCTCTGTCAGCGGAAAAAGAAGTCAAAGACCAGTTGATGTCGAAAGACAAGAAAACCGTTCTCATGCCTGTCACGATTACAGGTTCTGATAAAAAGGCGGAAAAAATTGCGGACGAGATTTATCAAATCGTTCCTGATGACTTGACGGCATATATTACGGGAGCTTCCCTTATCAACCAGGATTTCGCTCACAGCTCAGAGGAAGGGCTTAAGAAAACGGAAGTGATCACAGTCTGCCTGATCATCGGTTTACTGTTGATCGTGTTCCGATCTGTTGTGACGCCTTTTATCCCGATTGTGGTTGTCGGTTTTTCTTATCTGATCAGTCAATCCATACTGGGCATCCTTGTATACAATGTTGATTTTCCAATCTCGACGTTTACGCAAACCTTCTTAGTCGCGATCCTGTTCGGCATTGGAACAGATTACTGCATACTGCTTCTTACACGATTCCGTGAAGAATTGGCAAACGGGCATGATAAAAAAGAAGCGGCGCTTATCGCTTACCGCACAGGGGGAAAAACCTTATTTATCAGCGGATTTGCGGTATTGATCGGATTTTCCGCCTTAGGATTTGCGAAGTTTGCGATTTTCCAATCCGCAGTAGGGGTAGCAGTCGGTGTGGGAATTTTAATGATCATCCTCTACACACTGCTACCATTATTTATGGTGACGCTGGGAGAAAAATTATTCTGGCCTTCTAAGAAAGTGCTGTCACACAGTGATAACAAACTATGGGCGTTTCTCGGCAGACACTCCGTTGCGCGTCCGTTTCTGTTCATTGTCATCACGGTGGTGATTACGCTTCCGTTCATCTTGACCTATGATGACCAGATTTCATTCGACTCAACTGCGGAAATCAGCAGCGATTATAAATCTATAAAAGCTCTCGAGGCCATTAAGGATGGATTCGGGGAAGGAAAAGCGTTCCCGATCAATGTTGTCGTAAAAGGAGACAAAGATCTTACAACAGCTGATACAATCCCCTATCTAGGAAATATCAGCAAAGCGATCGAGAAAGTTGATCATGTTGACTCTGTTATGACCATTACGCAGCCGACTGGTGAAAAAATCAAAGATTTATATATTGATAACCAGCTAGGATCGGTTTCAGACGGGCTGGATAAGACGGTGAAAGGGATTGCCGATGTCCAAAGCGGATTAACGGATATAGAAAAAGGACTGAATCAAATGGCAGGGCAAACCGGCTCGGCCTCAAATGGAGGGTCTGGCGGTTCACTGGGCGATGCGGCAGATGGCTTGGGCAAAATCAATCAGCAGCTGCAGCTCGTGAGCAAACAGATTTCCCAAACCGGCAATACCGCACAGACCGTGCAGCAGCTTACGGCAATAAGCGGACAGCTTGGCCAGATTCAAACCGGCCTTGAACAAGCGAACCAACAGCTCTCAGGCCAGCAGGCACAAGCCGGAACGCTGACAGAAAGCCTAAAGAAGCTGTCCGAAGGTGTGAGGAGCGCAAATCAGGGCCTGACGAAAGTCTCTGACGGTATTACAGCTTCCAGTGATATGTTAGAGGATATGAGCAAAAGTTCAACTGTAAGAGATACAGGCATATTCATTCCTGGTCAAGTAATGAAGGACAAAGACTTTAAGAAGTCAATTGACCAGTATTCCTTTGCAGACGGCAAAGGTGTTCAATTAAGTGTCGTTCTGGATTCAAATCCGTACTCAGAACAAGCTATTGCGACAATAAACCAAATCAAAAAAGCTGTCGCAAACGAAGTTGACGGCACTCCTTTGGAGGATGCACAGATCGTATACGGCGGGGTCACGAGTATGAACGCGGACTTAAAAGAGCTGTCCACAACGGACTTCTCCAGAACAATGGTGATTATGATTATAGGCCTGTTTATCGTGTTAACCATTTTGTTCCGCTCAATGATCATGCCGATTTATATGATCGCGTCATTGCTGCTGACGTACTATACGTCGATATCCATAACAGAATTAATTTTTGTAAACGGCTTAGGAAACGCGGGTGTCAGCTGGGCAGTGCCATTCTTCAGCTTTGTCATCTTGATCGCGTTAGGGGTAGATTATTCAATCTTCTTGCTGGATCGATTTAAGGAAGAGGTGCACCTTGGCATTGAGCAAGGTGTCGTCAGGTCAATGAGCAAAATGGGATCTGTCATTATTACAGCTGCAATTATATTGGCCGGTACGTTCGCGGCGATGATGCCTTCAGGTGTTAATACACTGATGCAGGTGGCAAGTGTTATCATCATCGGGCTCTTGCTTTACGGCCTTGTCATTCTTCCGCTTTTCATCCCGGCAATCATTGCGACCTTTGGAGAAGGAAACTGGTGGCCGTTCGGCAGGAAGAAAGGAAAAGAATAATCGAGAGAAGAGTGATGAATGGTCATCACTCTTTTCTCATGACTAAACGACGAACTTCAGACGTGTTACCCAAAAAAGGTCAGACGATCAAACGGCGGCTGTACTTAAAAACAAAGAGCCCGGAAAACATTCCCGGGCTCTTTGTTTTATTTCCATTCTGCAATTGTATCAATCGGCAGACGGTAGGAAGCATAGCCTTCGTCTGCTGCTTTTCCGATAGAAAGTAGCATAACCGGTACATAACGTTCTTTATCTAATCCGAAGGTTTCCGCGATGTTTTCTTTATCGTATCCGCCGATCGGGTTTGTATCGTAGCCATGCGCGCGTGCAGTCAGCATCAGCTGCATGGAAACGAGACCTCCGTCAATCAGGATCGTTTCACGGTTGACCTGTGCCGGAAGCTTTTCAAAATGTGCGGTCAGCGCGGCGATTTGTCTGTCTTTGACCTCCTGCGGCATGTAACCAAGTTCCACGGCTTTTGAATAGATTTCTTCTAAGTAGTCTGCATTGTTCATGTCTGCAAATACAGCGATGACAGCAGATGATGTTGTGACCTGTGTTTGGTTAAAGCTTGCAAGCGGTGCGAGCTTTTCTTTTCCTTCCGGGCTGTCAATGACAAGAAAACGCCATGGCTGCGCGTTAACAGAAGATGGGGCAGTTGTTGCTTCCTCTAAGATCTCTGTCATTTCTTCTTTGCTGATTTTTACTGCCGGATCATAGTTGCGGATAGAACGGCGGCCTTTCATAATTTCCATAAAATCGTTTGTTTTGATCATGTTGATACACTCCTCTTAAGCTTCGATATTATTTATATTGTTTCGCATGCGCGCCAGCACATCAATGAGCAGGCGGCGTTCTTCTGCGCTTACATTTGCGAGCATTTCCTTCATGAAACGCTCCTTTTCCTTCTTAGAAGACTCAATTCGCTCTCTTCCTTGGTCTGTTAACCGAACAAGGGTGATGCGGTTGTCCTCAGGCTTGCGCCGCCTTGATACCATGCCTTTAGCTTCCAGCTGTTTCAGGTGTCTGGTAACGGCTGCGCTATCGATATTTACTTTCTTTTGAAGGTCGCTTTGACTGATCTCATCTGCATGATAAAGCAATGTCAGCAATTCCAAACGAGATTGGCTGATGCCCGTGCATGCCTCGAACTTCACGCCAATCACCTTGTTCACGCCTTGCAGCTGATATAAAATCTCGGCTTCCTCTGAACAAAATGACGCCAAAACCCATCCCTTCTTTCCTGTCAAAACTATTAATTGATATATCAATGATTGACACGTCAATTAATATACAACGATTGATTTCATCTTGCAAGCCATTTGCACTTTTGAACAACCTCCCAGCGCATAAAATTCGCTAGGCTAGAACTTAGCAAAAAAAGCTGGCCGTTTCTTCAGATGATGCTGATCACGATGATTCCCCGCATCATTCCCTTTATAGGTGTTCTGAATATCACTTTGCCTAGCCCGTGCTCAAGCGGCTTTCACAGGCTGAAAGTTATGATACAATATACAAATGTTTCACAGCTTCAATCCATAGTTGGAGCTGACATCCATTATATAAGGGACTAGGTTGAAGGGAAGGTTTGATAACATGCTGCACAATCCAACTGGAAAAGAACGCTTGGCACTAGCGTTTCTGCTCGGCATGCTTGCTATATTGGGCCCGCTTAATATAGATATGTATTTGCCAAGTTTTCCTGAAATCGCGGAAGATTTATCAGCAAGTGCTTCACTTGTTCAGTTAAGTTTAACAGCCTGTCTGGTCGGACTTACGATCGGCCAGCTGATTGTCGGGCCGGTCAGCGATGCGCAGGGAAGACGAAAACCGCTATTAATCTGTATTTTTTTATTTGCGTTATCTTCTCTGTTTTGTGCACTGTCACCCAATATAACAACTTTAGTGGCTGCGCGTTTTTTACAGGGCTTCACTGCTTCTGCAGGGCTTGTGCTGTCTCGCGCAATCGTCCGCGATGTGTTTACCGGAAGAGAGCTTTCTAAATTTTTCTCGCTGTTAATGGTCATTACCGCGGTGGCGCCAATGGTTGCGCCTATGACAGGCGGTGCCATTTTGCTTTTGCCGTTCGCAACGTGGCATACAATTTTTCACGTCTTAATGATCATCGGATTTTTACTAGTTCTTCTGATTGCATTGAGGTTAAAAGAAACGCTTCCGCCGGAAAAACGGATTCCAAGCTCAATCGGAACATCCGTCAAAACGATGGGCAGCCTGCTGAAGGATCGATCCTTTATGGGGTACGCGTTAACTGTCGGATTTATTCACGGGGGAAGCTTTGCATATGTGTCTGGTACGCCTTTTGTATACCAGGATATCTACGGGGTGTCTCCGCAGGTATTTAGTATTCTTTTTGGCATTAACGGGCTGGCGATTATATCGGGCAGCTTTATCATCGGACGCTTTGGCGGAATCATTCATGAAAAAAGCCTGCTTCGTATAGCGGTCATTACGGCTATGATTGCGACGGCTGTGCTATTAACCATGACCATGATTCACGGTCCTCTTGCTACATTAGTCATATCCATTTTCATTTACATGATTACGATCGGCATGGTTCTGACCAGCACGTTTACCCTGGCCATGGAAAAGCAGGGGCACCGCGCCGGAAGTGCAAGTGCGCTGCTTGGGATGCTCCCGCTGCTCCTTGGTTCAATCGTGTCACCGCTTGTAGGCATTAATGAGACAACAGCCGTTCCGATGGGAGCGATCATGTTTGTAACAGCTGTCATCGGCTCACTGGCGTTTTTTGGATTAACGAAAGAACGAGTAGGGCAGAATTCATAAAAAAAACCTGACATGACGTCAGGTTTTTTGTTTTATTTAGAATAACAACAGCAGGCCTGCAATCGCCGGAGTCAAAAAGATGGCTGATTTCAAAACCACCTTTGGCATGAGGTTGGTGAATTTCGCGCCTACATAGGCACCGCACATTGTCCCGACCAGAACTTTGACAAGCAAAACGTAATCAACAAAACCTTCTGTAATATATCCGATGCCTCCACCTACAGCCAGAGGGATGATCACAAGCATCGTCGTTCCGACAGAATGGCGAATGGACAGATTCAGCATAATCATTAAACCGATTTGAATAAAAGGTGCCGACCCGATGCCGAATGTGCCGGAAAGAACGCCGGCTGCAATTCCTAAGATGACCGCTCTCGTATACGTTGAAAGAGTGCTTTGATTCACTTGAGCCTTCTCTTTTAAAATAAATAATCTGATTAAAATGAGAATTGCTGATAAAAATAACATTCCAGCCGTCAAATAATGAAGCAAATCAGCCGGAATAAAAGAAGTCAGCTTGGCGCCGAAAAATGAGCCAACCGCAGCAAAGCCTCCGACTATTAAGCCGATTTTCATTTGAATGTTGCCCTCGCGATAGTGGCTGTATGCCCCTGATAAGCTTGTAAAAGCCATGCCGGCAAGCGAAGTGCCTAAAGCCGTATGAATCGGGATATGGAAAAGAAGCGTTAAAAGGGCAATGACAAAGCCGGCTCCACCGGCGCCAATAAAGCCTAAAATAATTCCTAGAAGAAACATAACAAGAATAATGAGCATATTTTTTCCTCCATTGAAAAAATGTAAAAATGTAATCGTGCGCTATTCTGGCGGAGGTATGGTGTCCTATTGACGAAGAAAAACATGCCGTTTTTTCAGTTGCCAGTAGTCCGTCGACCGTCGTTCAGCAAACATATCGTACCTCAAATTCAGGGATCTGACAAGGCAGTTTGTTGCTTCCCATTACCATCTGTTATATGATTTTGATGAAGAAAAGCCCTTGAATATATTCAAAAGAGGTATTATATATGGACGATTTTAAATTAGATAAACCGACTCCCTACTACCTGCAATTTTATAACCAGCTAAAAAAAATGATCTTCAACGGGACTTTTAAGCCTGGGGAACGGATAAACGAAACACAGCTGGCGAAAAGCTTTGGCGTCAGCCGCTCTCCGATAAGGGAAGCCATGCGATTGCTTGAGAAAGATGGTTTGTTAAAAGCGGATGACCGAAATGGGTTTTCGATCACGTCGTTAACGGCAAAAGATGTAGATGAGATTTATAAAATCAGAATTCCGCTGGAGCAGCTGGCAGTCGAATTAGTCATAGACGAAGCGGACGAAGAAGAGCTGACCATACTCGAAAAACAGCTTGAAGAAACAGAGAAAGCCATTCACAACGGCACGGAAGATACGGAAATCATTCGTTTAAACCAAAAATTTCATGAGCTGCTGGTTGATTTCAGCCATAACAGACATTTGAAAAATTTGCTTGAGCATGTAAATGATCTGATTCATTTTTGCAGAATCCTTAATTATACCGGCGACCACCGTGCAGAAACGATACTACGTGAGCACCGCAGGATATTTGAAGAAGTGAAAAAGAAAAACAAAGAAGCAGCCAAACAACATGTGCTGGCTCATTTCAATCATGACTGTGAGCATTTGAAGCATGTGCTTGAAGAAGGAAAAGAGAATTGATTTGTATGATCCGGTACCAAGGGGGAGCAGAACCCTTGGTATTTTTTTATGTATTCACCACATATCTAAGAGGCCCCGTTAATAAGATTTTATGATGGATTGACTAACGAATAATGGGGGTTAAACATGTTTATCCATATCGTCGGGCCTGGTGATTCTTTGTTTTCCATAGGCAGAAGATACGGTGCTTCTGTTGATCAAATCCGGAGTGTGAATGGTTTAGATGAGACAAATATCGTGCCGGGGCAGGCTCTGCTTATCCCTCTTTATGTATATACAGTCCAGCCGAGAGATACGCTTACCGCCATTGCAGCTAAAGCGTTTGTGCCATTAGAGCGACTGCGAGCGGCCAATCCGGGCATCAGCCCAAATGCTTTACAAGCGGGAGCAAAAATAACGATTCCTTCGATCTCAAATTACATTGCGGGGACATTGAGTTTTTATGTGCTCCGAAATCCTGACCTCGATCGGGAGCTGATCAATGATTATGCGCCATACTCGTCTTCAATTTCGATTTTTGAATATCATATTGCACCGAACGGCGACATTGCAAACCAATTGAATGATGCGGCTGCTATTGAGACAACTTGGCAAAGACGGGTCACGCCGCTGGCAACAATAACGAACCTTACATCAGGAGGCTTCAGTACGGAGATTGTTCACCAAGTGCTAAACAATCCGACAGCGAGAACCAATCTGGTCAACAATATTTATTACTTAGTTTCCACAAGGGGATATGGCGGTGTGACAATCGATTTTGAGCAGGTGAGCGCCGCGGATCGCGATCTTTTCACTGGGTTTTTACGCCAGCTGAGAGATCGCCTTCAGGCGGGAGGGTATGTGCTGACGATAGCCGTTCCTGCAAAAACAAGCGATAATATTCCATGGCTGAGAGGCTACGATTACGGGGGGATAGGAGCGGTTGTCAATTATATGTTTATCATGGCTTATGATTGGCATCATGCCGGAAGTGAGCCGGGTCCTGTAGCGCCGATTACTGAAATAAGGAGAACCATTGAGTTTACGATTGCGCAGGTGCCGAGCAGAAAAATCATTATCGGAGTCCCGCTCTACGGGTACGACTGGATCATCCCGTACCAGCCGGGCACAGTTGCTTCAGCGATTTCAAATCAAAACGCAATCGAAAGAGCGATGAGGTACCAAGCCCCGATACAATATTCAGCCGAATATCAATCACCGTTTTTCCGGTACAGTGATCAGCAGGGGCGGACGCATGAGGTATGGTTTGAGGATGTCAGGAGCATGAGCCGGAAGATGCAGATCGTCCGCGAATACAGATTGCAGGCTATTGGCGCTTGGCAGTTAACGCTGGGCTTTACACCGGGCCCATGGCTTCTGCGGAAATTTTTCACGATCAGAAAAGTGTAAAAAAAGACACCAGAGCTTGGGTGTCTTTTTTTGATTAAGTCCAGAGCAGCAGAATAGTTCATTCATTTGTACCTTGCATGGGTTGTGTTCCCATTTTACGATTAGTAGTAGTCTGATCAAACAAAGAGTCAGAATACGATTTGAGAGGGAGTTGTCTACATGAAGACAGTATTGATTTTGAATTTTCCTGCGGAAGGCCATGTGAATCCTACCTTAGGCATTACAAAAGCGTTTTCCGATAAGGGATATGATGTCCATTATATATCCACTGAAAAATATAAAAAACGATTAGAAGCAGCGGGAGCAACGGTCCATCTTCACCGGGATCTGCTGCGAACGACACCTATTCATGTCGGTTCGCCCAATGGCATTCTTGATTTCGTGAAAATCCATATCAAAACGTCATTGGACATTTTACAGATTGTCAAAGACTTATCTAAGAGCATTCAATTTGATTTTGTTTATTATGATAAATTCGGCGCGGGGGAATTGGTAAGGGATTACTTAGATATTCCAGGAGTCTCTTCATCGGCGTCTTTCTTGTTTGGCGAGGAGCACCTGAAAATCCTGCCGCTGCATCCGGAGTCTGGAGCGCCGCTTGAATTGGATCAAGAGTGCGAAGATCTTTTGGCAAAAATGAAAGAAACGTACGGTGTTGCCCCGAAAAACCTGGTTCAATTCATGAACAATAAAGGGGAATTGAACGTAGTGTATACAAGCCGTTATTTTCAGCCAGAAAGTGATCGTTTCGGGGATGAATGTCTGTTTATCGGGCCGAGCTTTCCAAAGAGAGCGGAAAAAACGGATTTCCCGATTGAACAGCTAAAAGATGAGAGTGTCATTTATATTTCAATGGGGACTGTACTGGATCATACAGAGGATTTCTTCAACCTTTGTATTGATGCATTTTCAGGCTTTAACGGAAAAGTCGTCATCGCTGCCGGAGAAAAAGCGGACCTGACCAAATTAAAGCAGGCGCCGGAAAACTTTATCATTGCTCCGTATGTCCCTCAGCTGGAAGTGCTGGAGCAATCGGATGTTTTCATTACACACGGCGGAATGAACAGCGTAAACGAAGGCATTCATTTCAGCGTGCCACTGGTTGTCATGCCTCATGACAAGGATCAGCCGATGGTGGCGCAGCGTCTCTCTGAACTCCATGCAGGCTATGTCATCTCTAAAGATGAAGTCAATGCCCAAATATTAAAACAGGCCGTAGATGAGGTTTTGCGCAACGATCAGTATACGGCAGGCATTAAAAAAATCAATCAAAGCTTCAAGGAATGTATGGACATGGAAGAAGTGATGGAGCGGATTGATGAGTTGATTCGCCAAAAAAACAAATAAGAAAAAGAACTCCCGTACCTTGTACGGGAGTTCTTGATTTAAAACTTGATTTTGATTTTTTGAGCATCACTGATTTTCTTATGGTTATGGTCAAAGACGTCACTTGTCGTGATTTCGATCCACTTGATCTCTTTTGTTTTCTTCTCAGCATCCGCGGCCTTATCATGAGCATGGCGGCTTGATGCGTTCACAATAAAGCCGAGATTTCCGGACTTTTCGGCGCCGCCTTCCAATTCGCCGTTTAACTCTTCAAGATAAATATCTTTGTTCCATTCAAAGGTTTCGCCCGTATTTGTTTTCATCAATGCAATCGGCGCAACATTTACTTTTTTTGAAGAGGTGTTCTTGATATCAACGAAAACCTTAACGAAATCAAACTCTTCATCGTGTGTTAACTCATGAAAGTAATCAATCATGCTGTAGTCCGGGCGCAAGTGGATCAGCTTCATTTCTTTTACTGTTAACTCCACGTCGCCAATCTTATAGGTTTTGTTCACTTGTTTGATATCTTTTAAGACAGCTTTTCCTTTATCATCTGAAAACGTTTGGCCGACCTTAAGCAATGACCGGTCATCAGTTACCTGGGAATTAGGTTGATAATTATCTGTGCTGTCCTTCTGGGATGAAGTGCTTTGCGGCTCAGCTTTTACTGTTTTCTCCCCGCCTGCATGCTGTTTTTCAGTACTGGCGTTTGATGAGCAGCCCGCAAGCATGATAGCAAAAACGAAAATTGAAAGAATTCTTCTCATGATGATTCCTCCATTAAAAAGAGATCCCGTTACTTCATACAAGCAACGGGACACCTTGTATTCTTTTACTTATCGTTAATCTTAATGTTGTATTGTAAAGCCTTGAAAACATTTTTGGCGATTTCTGTATTGTCGATTTGGCCGGCAAATGTCTCACTAGACGGACCGTATGCATAGACGGGAACATCTTCACCGGTATGTCCGCCTGTTGTCCATCCAGTGTGAGAGCGTTTATTAAAGATGTTCTCGATTGCGTTATCGATATCCAGTACTTCCTTCGATTTTGCCGCTTCTTCAACAGATTGAATTTCGGCTTTTGTTAAAGTCAATTTCTTTTGATCGATATATGTTTTCAACGTTTTTTCAACATCCGCGCCGTCAGCGATCTTTTCTGCCATAAAGTCTGGTGTGCGCTTTGCGGCTTTAATGGGTTCACTGAACCAGTTGTAGATGCCGTCCGCACCGATGGAATATCCGCCGGTTGAGTGGTCAGCCGTTGCGACAACCAATGTGTGCTTGTCTTTTTTAGCGAAATCAATAGCCGCCTTATAAGCTTGTTCGAAGTCTTCCATCTCGCTCATGGCGCCAACGATATCATTGTCATGGCCCGCCCAGTCAATCTGGCTGCCTTCCACCATGAGGAAGAATCCGTCTTTATCCTTGTTTAATTTTTTAATGGCTGTGTTTGTCATATCTTTAAGTGATGGAATATCCTTCGTACGGTCAATCTTTTTAGGCAGGCCGCCGTCAGCGAATAGGCCGAGAACTTGGCTGTCTTTGTTTTTCAGCATGTCCTTGCGATCATCCACGTAGCTGTACCCCGCCTTTTTGAATTCCTTAATCAAATTACGGTCCTTACGGTCAAAATTGCTCTTTCCTCCGCCTAGAAGGACATCAATTTTGTGCTTGCCGTTGACCATCTCATCAAAATAATCATCCGCAATTGAGTTCATATTTTTTCGGCTGTGGTCGTGTGAACCAAAAGAGGCCGGAGTGGCGTGTGTAATTTCTGAAGTGGCCACAAGTCCTGTTGCTTTTCCTTTTTCTTTCGCAGCTTCAAGCACCGTTTTGGCTTCTGACCCGTCGTTATCAACGGCTATGGCATTATTGTATGTTTTAATTCCCGCAGACATAGCCGTTGCCGCCGCTGCAGAATCTGTTACATTTTGTTCAGGATCATCGGGGTAAGTTGTTTGCTGGCCGACAAGGTACTGATCAAAAGCCGTAGGCTCCACAACTTTTGTCTTTTTATTATCCTTTAAGTATCGATAAGCAGACGTATAAGACACACCCATACCATCACCAATCAGAACAATAACATTTTTAATTTCGTCGTGGTTCCCCTTTTTCTTTTCCTGGGCGCTGGCTTCAGGCACACTGCCGCTGGCTAAGCTGCTGAACGCAATTGATGTTAAAACCGCGATAGGCAGTAATTTCTTCGGGAATTTTTTCAACTGGATAACCTCCTAAATATAGATGAATCTCAATGACAACCCAATTATATTTTTAAACTGTTAAGCTAGTATTAATGGATTTTAAAGATTGGATTTACAAGAATAATGAACTGCTATCAAGAGAAAGGAAAGAGTGATAGTACTATAGAAATAAATTGGAGGAATAGATACTGGCCGTGGATAGGCGGACTGAAATCTGCTATAGTCGCATACAAACAACCCGCTTACATCTTGAACAATTTTAAGTATTATGTTGGAAAGAGGTATTGTGTAAGCACATGTCTGAGCAGTTCATATGGAGTGGCATCATTTTATTTTAGGAGGGAACAACATGGACGTTTTTTCTGAGTATTTAGCGGGGATTGATGACCCGTTCCACCGAGAAAGAACGGAAGAGGTGTTAACTTGGATAAAAAATAAATATCCAAATTTACATACAGAAATAAAATGGAACCAACCGATGTTTACGGATCACGGTACATTTATTATTGGCTTTAGTGTTTCTAAAAAGCATTTAGCTGTCGCTCCTGAAAAAGTAACGATAGCGCACGTAGAGGATGATATTGTGAAGGCCGGATATGATTACACCGAGCAGCTGATACGTATCCCTTGGAACGGTCCAGTTGATTACACGCTACTTGAGAAAATGATTGCGTTTAATATTCTGGACAAGGCGGAATGCTCCACTTTTTGGCGGAAATGAAAAAAGTAGAAAAGGCATAACATATGAGCTGTATAAAATATGCTATTCCTTTTCATTTGTCTATTTTTCGTTTTGATCATCTATTGCTGCTTTTCATCAAACAAGGTCTTTTCATTGAGCGTAAGCTGACTCGCAGAATAATGATTACCTTGTTTCCATTTCACTTCAATGGTTATATCATGGCCTTCAAGCTCATCTTCATCTAACCGCTCTAAAAAAGAAACAGACTTTTCCTTTGCGCTTCCATCAGAAAAAGTGCCTCCAGAATAATCATGCATCGGGATTTCCGTGTCAGAACTCAGCAGAATTTCATCATCCTTTTTTACAATCAGTGATTCCAAATAAGTGTTGTCTGTTTCATGTGGTTCACCGATCCAATAAAGTTCGCCGCTGTATTCATTCGGTGCATCTTCATTTTTTGTGAAAACAGCTTCCCAATTCTGATCTTTGCTTTCTCCCTGCCAATTCGGATACTCCAAACGAACATGATGAATCAGGTGATAGGAAAAAAAGATCAAGCAGAAAGTGATTAATAGGAATGCCGTGAAAATGAGAGGGTATTTATAATGACTGGACATAAAAGACTCCTATTCGTTTAATCAATTACCTTCGAAAATAGAATTTCATCCCGAATCAAAATGCCGTTTTCAGCCACCTCGGGAATCTCCGGCTTGAGTCGGCGCGCTTTTTCAACTGCGTTCGGAAACACTGCGGCGAATTGATAGCCTCTCTTTTGATAAAACGCCATCGCATGTACATTATCATTCGTTGTGATAAGCTTTATTCGTTGACAATGTGCATATTTAGCCGTCTCTTCAACCTGCTGAAGTAAAGCTGTGCCGATTCCTTTATTTTCAATCATACTATCTAATGAAATAATTTCACAATCTTTCCCATCTATTGTGTATGTAATACAGCCAATGATTTCGCCGCTTTCATTTACTGCGGCAAATCCATCTAATTCATCACACCGAAAAATGCCACTGGAAATCGCCATCTCGGGTGTACCCCAATGCTTGGCAAAAAAATCGATCAACATATGTTTCGCTATCTCATTGTTTGGGATGATCATCATCATAACACTCCTCTATTGAAAGATTGCATATGTACTATCAATATAAACAATATATAACAGAAAAAATAGATGTTGAGGTGACGGCATGGAAATAAGCGATGTTATTTACGGGCACCACCATTTAGACGGTGTGCTGGAAGAGCTTATCAAAAGCGCTCCTGTGCAAAGATTAAAAGGGATCTATCAAGGCGGAGCAAGCTTTTTAGTCAATCGAAGGTGGAATGTGACCAGGTATGAGCACTCCATCGGCGTGATGCTCCTCATCAAAAAGCTCGGAGGAACGATAGAAGAACAGATTGCAGGTCTGCTCCACGACGTATCACACACAGCTTTTTCTCATGTGGTTGACGTTGTCTTTGAAAATCAAGCAGAAGACTATCATGAAAACATCTTTCAACAAGTCATTGTTCACTCTGAAATCCCGGACATTCTACAAAAACACGGCTATCATACTGAAGAACTTTTATCTGACGATTCAAAGTGGACATTGCTCGAACAGCCCGCACCGGAGCTGTGTGCTGATCGGACAGACTATACGCTGCGTGATATGTACCGATATGGACACATTAGCCTGCATGAAGCGCAAACCTTTTTGGATCATCTTATTGTGAGAAACGGAAGGATGTTTCCAGATAGTATTGAAGCTGGCGAATGGTTTGTCAGTGTGTACTACAAGGAAGTGATTGATTTCTTTTTGAATCCTGTGAATGTATATGGATATGAATATTTAGCGCGAGCATTGAAGGCAGCGCTGCGGCATGATGTCATATCCGCAGAGGATCTGCTGAAAACGGACCAAGAGGTACTGAACATCCTGCGTACATCAAAAAATGAAGAAGTTCTGAGCTTGCTTACATCTATTCATCCCGGCATACAAGTAATAGAGGATGACATCCAGTACGATTTCCATCAAAAGAAGAAAATGCGCCTAATCGATCCATCCATTTTTCTTGATGACGAATGGATCAAATCCTCAGATGCTTCTGAAAAGGTGAGGAAAATGGGTGAGGCCGCTTATCAAAAAGCAAAAAAAGGTGTGTATATAAAAGTCTTAAATCAATAAATGCCGCCTGACAGCGGCCTTTTTTCATGTTTGGCTTTGCAAACAAAGGGGAATAGGACAAACTGCGGGAACGCTTTATGAGAATATCAGCGTATTTACATACCGTTCGGGGGTATAGTATTATCGAGAGGGCATGTTTTCATTGTCTGCGGGCAAAAGTTACAGGAAAAAAATGAAGCAAAGGAGAATGAACATGAAAATCTCTAAAAATGCACTGGGAATTCTGATGTTATCTCTTGTTTTTGTTTTATCAGCATGCGGCAATAACAACAGTACGAAAGAAAGCACACATGACAATCATTCAGACTCCTCATCACATGAAGAGATGGACCATTCCGGATCAGCTGACGTTCCAGAGGGATTACAGGAATCTAAAAATCCGAAATACAAAGTAGGCAGCCAAGTAATCATCAATACTTCTCATATGAAAGGCATGAAAGGTGCCGAAGCTACGGTAACAGGCGCCTATGATACAACGGCGTATGTGGTTTCTTATACTCCGACTAATGGGGGACAGCGTGTGGATCATCACAAATGGGTGATCCAAGAAGAAATCAAAGATGCCGGAGATAAAACGTTACAACCCGGAGATCAGGTGATTTTAGAGGCTTCTCATATGAAAGGCATGAAAGGAGCAACAGCCGAGATCGATTCCGCGGAAAAAACAACTGTATACATGGTTGACTATACATCGACAACAAGCGGCGAAAAAGTGAAAAACCACAAATGGGTCACCGAAGATGAGCTTTCAGCTAAATCATAAAAAATCCTCCTTTTACAAGGAGGATTTTTTTGCTGTTTGAACAGGTCTTGTTAAAGAAATGAAAGCAAACAGGACAGCGATGATCACAATCGATCCGCCGCACCATGCCGTTGAAACCACAGTACCCGTCTGATCCAAAACAACACCGCCAATGGCTGAGCCAAGGGCAATTCCGACTTGGAGGGCCGATGTGTTAAAGCTTTGCTGAATGTCAGACGAATCAGGTGCAATTTCAATTAAATAGCTTTGCTGAGCCGGGGCGAGGCTCCAGCTCAGAAGACCCCAAATCACCATGACAGGCAAAAAGAAAATCATAGACGATGTAGACAGCGGCAGTAAGAACATAATGATGGCAAAGGAACCGGTCACCAGCAAAATGCTCTTAAAGGAACCAAGCCGGTCAGATAGCGCTCCTCCGAAAGGGCCTCCGCATACAGCAGATATCCCGAAAAGGAAATAACAAATGCTGACCCAGAAAGAGCTCAGGTGAAGAGTCTCTTCTAAAAACGGCGCAAAGTAAGCGTAAAGCGTGTAGTGGCCAGCTAATGTAAACATCGTGACGAGGTGTGAACTCGCGATTTTCAGATTACCGATCGTCTTGAGTTGTTCCCGGAAAGGAATCATTTTCTCCGCCGGTATTCTTTCAAAGAAGATTGAAATAATCAGCATGGAGATCAGTGCCAACAGGCCGATGCCAAGGAACAAAATCCGCCACCCGAAGGAATCGCTGATTAAGATTCCGAGCGGCACGCCTAATGCGATAGCAGAGCTGAATCCCATAAAAATAATTCCGATTGCGCGGGCTCTGTATTCAGGCGCTACAATTTTCGGGGCAATTGTTAAAGAAAGCACAACAATCAGCCCTGTACTCATTGCTGCCAATACCCTAGATACCATCAGTGTTGCGAAATTAGGGCTGAAATAGGCGACAAGATTGCTAAGGAAGAAAACAAATAAAGCAATTAGATATAAGCGCTTCCGCTCAATCTTCGCAGTCAATGCCAAAAGCAGCGGCCCAGATACTGCATATCCCAGCGCAAACACACTGATCAGCTGTCCGGCTGAAACAATGGAAATGTCTAAATCATTTGCGATCTGAGGAAGAATTCCCCCCACAATTAACTCAACCAATCCGACTGCAATCGTAGAAGCTGCAAGCAGGAAAACTTTGAAATTCATAACAAACTCCTTTACTTAAATGTTTTGATAAATAAAAAAAATCCTGATTACAAAAAATGTCATAAACAAATTTTGTAATCAGGATTTTACGGTTCCTGGTAGACACCCTCAAACCATATTATTGAGGTTATACAAGTGATAATAGCTATTTAATTGATTCGTTTCCGTTGATGAGTGTACCACATTATGAATGAATCTTCCATAGAAAAATTTACAAAATGATGAACCGGACAAGCATATGATTATATTTATTTTACAAAAGTATAGACATTTAAAAATAAATGACTATAATAATCCATGTAAGCGTTTTAATCACAAGGGGGGATAGCAGTTGAAAAAAATATTACTCGCGTGCAGTTCAGGAATGTCTACCAGTTTATTGGTGACAAAAATGAAGGAATACGCACAGTCTATCGGTGAGGAAGCAGAGATTTGGGCTGTTGGCCAGGATAAAGCAAAAGAAGACATGAGAAAAGCGGATGCCGTTTTGATCGGTCCGCAAATGAGCTTTCTGAAAAGCGAACTCCAAAAAGAAGCGGATCAATACAACATTCAAGTTGAAGTCATTGACATGATGGCCTACGGAATGGCAGATGGGAAAAAAGCGTATGAGCAGGCATTGTCCTTAATGGTGAATCAATAATGGAACAGATGAAAATCACGAATTTAACAGACGAGCAAATCAGTTTTCAGCTAATCCTGCACAGCGGAAATGCCCGCAGCTGCATCATACAATCACTGCGCGCCTACAAAGAAGGGAACAAGGACGAGGCTGATGCCCTCATTGCCAAGGCTGAGCAGGATTTATCCGCGGCCCATGACATTCACTTTCAAATGATACAGAAGGAATCCGGCGGAGAAGCAACAGCTTTTTCATTGCTGCTTATGCATGCAGAGGATCATCTGATGTCAACATTATCCATGAAAGAATTAGTGAAAGAGATGCTTGATCTCTTTAAAACCAAGAATCTATAAATAATCGGGGTGGATAGGGTGTTCGAGAAAATCAGCCAATTCCTTGTTCCAATTGCAGGGAGGTTAAACAATAACCGCTATTTGCAAGTGTTGCGTGATGCATTTATGCTGGCTTTCCCGCTGACGATATTCGGGTCCATTTTTGTTGTGTTAACGAATTTGCCGTTTCTAAACAAAATCATGAACGCCTCAATGCTTACGTCGTTTCAGTCTCATTTCGGCATTGCCTCCACGGCGACAATGGGCATTATGTCTGTCTTTGTTGTGTTCGGGATAGGCTATTACCTGTCAAAAAGCTATCAGGTCGAAGCTGTATTTGGCGGAGCGATCGCTTTGGTTTCCTTTTTGCTCTTAACGCCATTTATCATTCAGCCAGAAACAGGAGATGCCATTACAGGGGTTATCCCGGTCGATCGTCTCGGTGCAAAAGGGATGTTTCTTGGGATGATTACGGCATTTCTTTCTGGTGAAATTTACAGAAGAATCGTTCAAAAAAACCTGACAATCAAAATGCCAGCCGGCGTTCCGCCTGCTGTAGCAAAATCATTTGCCGCACTTATTCCGGCTTTTATCACATTGACCGTATTTTTGTTGATTAACGTAATGGTGACTCTGTTTTTTAAAACAAATATGCACGACGTTATTTATCACGCGATTCAGGCTCCGCTTGTCGGACTTGGAAGCGGTATCATTCCAACGCTGATTGCCGTGTTTTTCATACAAATTCTTTGGTTTTTCGGACTGCATGGACAGATCATTATCAACTCCGTGATGGACCCGATTTGGAATACACTGCAGGTAGAAAACCTTTCTGCTTACACGGCGGGAAAAGAAATCCCTCATATTATTTCAAAACCGTTTATGGAGATTTATACAGTAGGGATGGGCGGAACCGGGATGACGCTTGCGATTGTGTTTACCATTCTCATATTCATGAAAAGCAGGCAGATGAAGCAAGTATCAAAACTTGGCCTCGCTCCCGGTATTTTTAACGTAAACGAACCGATTATCTTCGGGCTTCCGATTGTCATGAATCCGATCATTATTGTGCCTTGGGTGCTGGCACCGATGGTTGTTACGCTCGTCACCTATCTGGCTATGTCAGCCGGGCTCGTTCCGCCTCCGACTGGTGTGACAGTGCCGTGGACGGTTCCATTGTTCATTAATGGCATCATGGCGACGAACTCAATCATGGGGGGCGTGATGCAGCTTATCAATCTGCTGATTGTCTTCGTGATCTGGTTTCCGTTCCTAAAAGCAATGGATAAATTAAATCTGGCAAAAGAAAAAGAACAGGCTGTGCAGGAGACAGCTGCTCAGCAAAATGATAACAGCATAAAAATGTGACATAAGGGGAGAGAGACTTGGCACAAACAGAACAATATCGTTTTCCAAAGGATTTTTGGTGGGGATCATCGGCTTCAGCAACACAAACGGAGGGTGCCGCCGACAGAGACGGAAAAGGCCAGAATATATGGGATTATTGGTTTGAAAAAGAACCGCATCGTTTTTTTGATCATGTCGGCCCCGCAGACACATCCCAATTTTACGACAACTATAAAGAAGATATCAGGCTGATGAAGGAGCTTGGCCACAACTCGTTCCGGATGTCGATTTCCTGGTCACGTTTAATACCAAACGGAACGGGCGAGATCAACGATAAAGCCGCAAATTTCTATAACAATGTCATTGATGAGTTAATCGCTAACGGAATTGAACCTTTTGTCAATTTGTTTCATTTCGATATGCCGATGGCGCTTCAAAAAATCGGCGGCTGGGTCAACAGAGAGACGGTTGACGCGTATGAAAACTATGCAAGAACTTGCTTCCGTTTGTTTGGCGGCCGGGTGAAAAAATGGTTCACGCATAATGAACCAATCGTTCCCGTAGAAGGCGGATACCTATATGATTTTCATTATCCAAACAAGGTAGACTTTAAAGAGGCCGTCCAGGTTGGATTTCATACGATGCTGTCAAGTGCCCGCGCCATTCAGGCTTACAGGGAGATGGAGCAGGACGGAAAAATCGGAATCATTTTAAATTTGACCCCATCATACCCGAGAAGCAGCCATCCGGCGGATGTAAAAGCCGGGGAAATCGCAGACGCGTTTTTTAACAGATCCTTTTTAGACCCATCTGTCAAAGGCGAATTTCCAAAAGAGCTGGTTGACATTTTGAAGCATGAAGGCTTTATGCCTGATTACAACGCTGAAGATCTTGACATCATCAAAAAGAACACGGTTGACCTGTTGGGAGTGAATTATTACCAGCCGAGACGTGTGAAAGCGAAAGAACATCTTCCGAATCCCGACGCTCCTTTTTTGCCTGACAGGTATTTTGATCCCTACGTCATGCCGGGCCGCAAAATGAATCCGCATCGCGGCTGGGAGATCTATGAAAAAGGCGTTTATGATATTTTAATTAATTTAAAAGAAAACTACGGCAACATCGAGTGTTTTATCTCTGAAAACGGTATGGGGGTTGAAGGTGAAGAGCGATTCAGGGATGAACAAGGCATCATTCAAGATGATTACCGGATTGAATTTATAAAAGAGCACCTCAAATGGATTCACCGCGCCATACAGGAAGGCTCGAACGTAAAAGGCTATCACTTATGGACGTTCATGGACAACTGGTCTTGGACAAATGCCTATAAAAACCGATACGGGTTTGTATCAGTCAATCTTGAGAAAGACGGGGAAAGAACCGTCAAAAAGAGCGGAAAATGGTTCAAAAAGGTTGCTGAACATAGCGGTTTCTAGATTTTCCTAAAGGCCAAGATCTTCCGGCAATCATCATAACGAATAGAGATGACGAAAATCCGCAACATTGATGAAATAGGGAAAAGAACTTATGATATCCGTAAAAGCTTATGTGATATCAGACTCTAACAGCTGCCGGAGGATGCCAATGAATAAATACGAAATTATTGCAAATGAAATGAGAAATAGAATTAAAAATAACGTATATCCGATCGATCAGCCCATTCCTGATGAAGTATCTCTTGCAAAAGAATTTAACTCAAGCCGCATGACGATGAAGAGAGCCTTGGATAATTTAGTTGCCGAGGGTCTGCTGTTCAGAAAACGAGGCCATGGCACGTTTATTATTCAATCTGCAATACAGGATGACCATGTACATGTAGTCAGCAATGAGATTCTCGGATTGACCAACTTGCTGAAAGATAAAAAAATCCAAAGCAAGGTCATTCAGTTTGAAGTGCAATTTCCCACTGAGGAAGTGGCCGCCCATTTGTCTATTGATCAGAAAACACCGGTTTATTATGTCGTTCGGCTGCGAATTGTAGAAGGTGAACCCTATGTATTAGAAAAAACATATATGCCGACTCATTTAATACCGGGCATTAATGACGATGTCCTTCATGATTCGATCTACAATCACATTACAAATGTGCTACAGCTCAAAATCGCCGGAACGCATCGGAAAATCAGAGCCTGCAAATCTGATCATATTGACCAGCAGCATCTGGGCTGTAAACAGGATGATCCAATTCTTGAAGTGGAACATGTGGGCTTCTTAGATACCGGGATTCCATTTGAATATTCCTTTTCACGTCATCGGCATGACAAGTTTGTTGTGACTTCTGTAAACATACGGCGCTGATTGCGGAGACAACAAGGAGGCCATCTGCATGCTTGGCGGTATTGAAGCAGGCGGCACAAAGGTTATTTGTGCTGTCGGTAAAGAAGATGGAACAATCATTGACCGAATAGAATTCCCTACAAAGATGCCGGATGAAACGATAGAGAAAGTGATTCAATATTTTCGCCAATTTTCATTACAGGCGATCGGCATCGGCTCCTTTGGCCCCGTTGATAACGATAAAACCAGTCAAACATACGGTACCATTATGGCCACGCCGAAAGCGGGCTGGAGACACTACCCCTTTTTGCAAACCGTTAAGAACGAAATGAAAATCCCAGTCGGATTTAGTACAGATGTCAACGCTGCGGCGCTGGGTGAATTCCTTTTCGGTGAAGCGAAGGGTCTCGACAGCTGCCTGTATATAACGATTGGTACTGGCATCGGTGCGGGCGCAATTGTAGGGGGCAGGCTCCTTCAGGGGCTGTCGCACCCAGAGATGGGCCATATTTATATCCGGAGGCACCCGGATGACGCATACCAAGGGAAGTGTCCTTATCATGGAGATTGCTTTGAAGGCTTGGCTTCCGGTCCCGCCATTGAAGCGCGCTGGGGAAAAAAAGCCGCGGATTTATCAGGTATAGCACAAGTCTGGGAACTGGAAGGGTACTATATTGCCCAAGCACTGGCTCAGTATATTTTGATCCTTGCACCTAAAAAAATCATTCTTGGCGGCGGCGTCATGCAACAGAAACAAGTGTTTTCTTATATCTATCAATATGTACCGAAAATCATGAACAACTACTTAGATTTTTCTGAATTGTCAGATGATATAAGTGATTATATTGTACCTCCACGTTTAGGCAGTAACGCCGGAATCATCGGCACGCTAGTTTTAGCGCATCAGGCCTTACAAGCAGAGGCAGCATCCGGGGAGGTGCGATCATGACGCATCCATTATTTTTAGAGCCTGTCTTTAAAGAAAGACTATGGGGAGGGACGAAGCTTCGTGACGCTTTTGGCTACGCAATACCCTCACAAAAAACAGGTGAGTGCTGGGCCGTTTCTGCACATGCCCATGGCCCGTCGGCTGTAAAGAACGGCCCGCTGGCAGGAAAGACACTAGATCAAGTATGGCAAGATCACCCAGAGATATTCGGGTTTCCGGATGGTAAGGTGTTTCCGCTGCTGGTAAAGCTGCTGGACGCCAATATGGATCTCTCCGTGCAAGTCCATCCTGATGATGATTATGCAAAACTGCATGAAAATGGCGACCTTGGTAAAACGGAGTGCTGGTATATCATTGATTGCAAAGATGACGCCGAACTGATTTTGGGACATCACGCAAGCACAAAGGAGGAATTCAAACAACGAATAGAAAGCGGTGATTGGAACGGGCTGCTGAGGCGAATCAAAATCAAGCCCGGAGATTTCTTTTATGTGCCAAGCGGTACACTCCATGCATTATGTGAGGGAACCCTTGTCCTTGAAATCCAGCAAAACTCTGATACAACGTATCGCGTATACGATTATGACCGCTGTAATGACCAGGGCCAAAAAAGAACTCTTCATATAGAAAAAGCCATGGAAGTCATAACGATACCGCATATCGATAAAGTGCATACACCGGAAGTAAAAGAAGTTGGTAACGCTGAGATCATTGTTTATGTGCAATCAGATTATTTCTCAGTGTACAAATGGAAGATTAGCGGCCGAGCTGCTTTTCCTTCACATCAAACCTATTTGCTGGGGAGTGTTCTGAGCGGATCAGGACGAATCATAAATAATGGTATTCAGTATGAATGCAATGCAGGCTCACACTTTGTCTTGCCTGCGCATTTTGGCGAGTTTTCAATAGAAGGAACATGTGAATTCATGATATCTCATCCTTAATGAATGGGGGAGTTGCATTTGTTTAAGAAACATACGATCTCTTTGCTCATTATATTTTTACTTGCGTCTGCTGTTTTAGCAAAACCAATTGAAGCGCATACTGTGTCGCCTGTGAATCCTAATGCCCAGCAGACAACAAAAACAGTGATGAACTGGCTTGCGCACCTGCCGAACCGAACGGAAAACAGAGTCCTTTCCGGAGCGTTCGGAGGTTACAGTCATGACACATTTTCTATGGCTGAGGCTGATAGAATCCGAAGCGCCACCGGGCAATCGCCTGCTATTTATGGCTGCGATTATGCCAGAGGATGGCTTGAAACAGCAAATATTGAAGATTCAATAGATGTAAGCTGCAACGGCGATTTAATGTCGTATTGGAAAAATGGCGGAATTCCGCAAATCAGTTTGCACCTGGCGAACCCTGCTTTTCAGTCAGGGCATTTTAAAACACCGATTACAAATGATCAGTATAAAAAAATACTAGATTCTTCAACAGCAGAAGGAAAGCGGCTAAATGCCATGCTCAGCAAAATTGCTGACGGACTTCAAGAGCTGGAGAACCAAGGTGTGCCTGTTCTGTTCAGGCCGCTGCATGAAATGAACGGTGAATGGTTTTGGTGGGGACTTACATCATATAATCAAAAGGATAATGAAAGAATCTCTCTATATAAACAGCTCTACAAGAAAATCTATCATTATATGACCGACACAAGAGGACTTGATCATTTGATTTGGGTTTACTCTCCCGACGCCAACCGAGATTTTAAAACTGATTTTTACCCGGGCGCGTCTTACGTGGATATTGTCGGATTAGATGCGTATTTTCAAGATGCCTACTCGATCAATGGATACGATCAGCTAACAGCGCTTAATAAACCATTTGCTTTTACAGAAGTTGGCCCGCAAACAGCAAACGGCAGCTTCGATTACAGCCTGTTCATCAATGCAATAAAACAAAAATATCCTAAAACCATTTACTTCCTCGCATGGAATGATGAATGGAGCCCAGCAGTAAACAAGGGTGCTTCAGCTTTATATCATGACAGCTGGACACTCAATAAGGGAGAAATATGGAATGGCGATTCTTTAACGCCAATCGTTGAATGAATCAGTAATGTACAATAAGAAGGTGCTCAAGAAGTTTCTTGAGCACCTTCCCACTGGATTAAGCATTCATATCGCCTAACCCAGGACTGTGTTCATTCGGTATTTCAGGAAGCACTGGTACGGGAAACCCTGCCGGAGGATCTATTACTTGTAACTCTCCGCCATTTCGGCTTGGAGATTTCCCTTGATAGATTTCACCGATTCTCGTTTCATCCAACCTAAAGTTAAACTGTGCATTATGGTAGCCTAATTCGACATACTTTCTGCACTCAGGATATTTATTAATGTCATAATTCGGTACAGGGAGGAGCTTCGCCCACTCAACGCCCAATGTCTCGAGCGCTTTCGCGAATGCATTCTGGTGAGCATTGTCGCGTACAATCAGAAAAGCAAGTGTTTCGCGGAACGTCTGATTAGAGCTCATTTCATAAATTCTTGTTTTTTGCAGCACACCTGTCGACTCAAGAAGCAGATTATCAAGCAGGTCAGTAATTAAGTTTCCGTGGTTATACACCCACGACCCGTTCCACGGATTGCCCCCTGCATCAACGGGAAGGGAACTTTGCGCACCAATAATATAATGATGAGGATTAGCATGTTTAACGGCTTCATTAAGTGGTGCTTGATCTGCACCTTGACTGCCGACACCTTCACCGCCTGATTCATCTAATAAAGCATTGATTGTGTTTTGAACCAGTTCAACGTGGGCAATCTCCTCTAAAAAAATGCCGCGAAGCAGATCGCGGTACTGTTTCTGCTTTCCTCTGAAATTAGAGCTTTGGAAAAAAAACTGCATCATTGTACGCATTTCTCCGTAATGACCGCCTAATATCTCCTGCAGGACCTTAGCAGCTGCCGGGTCTGGCTTGTCCGGTTTAATGATATTAATCAGTTCCTCTTTGTAGTAATACATAACACGCCTCATTTCTTCTTAAGAGATTTTCTTATATTATTTGTAAGATGAGATAAAATATATACATGATAAGCATGGGAAGGCGTGAAAGAAGAAAATAAAAAAATACAGGAAAAGTGTTGACCAAATAAAACAGGCATGGTATATTATTAAACGTCGCTGATGAACAGCGTGAAACAAAACAGAAAAACAAAAAGTTTTCCTAAGGTGTTTACAAGATTTTAAAAATGTGTATAATAAGAAAAAGTCGAATTGAAAAAGATTCGAAAAAACATTAAAAAACTTCTTGACTTCAACATCAAATGATAGTATGATAGTTAAGTCGCTTGATAAGCGCCCGTAGCTCAATTGGATAGAGCGTTTGACTACGGATCAAAAGGTTAGGGGTTCGACTCCTCTCGGGCGCGCCATATAAGATACCACGCGGGTGTAGTTTAGTGGTAAAACCTCAGCCTTCCAAGCTGATGTCGTGAGTTCGATTCTCATCACCCGCTCCATTATTGAATGATCTTTGAAAACTAAACAAGACAAAACGTACCTGTTAATTCAGTTTTTAAAAATCGCACAGCGATGTGCGTAGTCAGTCAAACTAGGGCCTGCACGACGCAGGTCACACAGGTGTCGCCGCAGGATGCGGTGAACTTAACCTGTGATCCATTTATCGGAGAGTTTGATCCTGGCTCAGGACGAACGCTGGCGGCGTGCCTAATACATGCAAGTCGAGCGGACAGATGGGAGCTTGCTCCCTGATGTTAGCGGCGGACGGGTGAGTAACACGTGGGTAACCTGCCTGTAAGACTGGGATAACTCCGGGAAACCGGGGCTAATACCGGATGGTTGTTTGAACCGCATGGTTCAAACATAAAAGGTGGCTTCGGCTACCACTTACAGATGGACCCGCGGCGCATTAGCTAGTTGGTGAGGTAACGGCTCACCAAGGCGACGATGCGTAGCCGACCTGAGAGGGTGATCGGCCACACTGGGACTGAGACACGGCCCAGACTCCTACGGGAGGCAGCAGTAGGGAATCTTCCGCAATGGACGAAAGTCTGACGGAGCAACGCCGCGTGAGTGATGAAGGTTTTCGGATCGTAAAGCTCTGTTGTTAGGGAAGAACAAGTACCGTTCGAATAGGGCGGTACCTTGACGGTACCTAACCAGAAAGCCACGGCTAACTACGTGCCAGCAGCCGCGGTAATACGTAGGTGGCAAGCGTTGTCCGGAATTATTGGGCGTAAAGGGCTCGCAGGCGGTTTCTTAAGTCTGATGTGAAAGCCCCCGGCTCAACCGGGGAGGGTCATTGGAAACTGGGGAACTTGAGTGCAGAAGAGGAGAGTGGAATTCCACGTGTAGCGGTGAAATGCGTAGAGATGTGGAGGAACACCAGTGGCGAAGGCGACTCTCTGGTCTGTAACTGACGCTGAGGAGCGAAAGCGTGGGGAGCGAACAGGATTAGATACCCTGGTAGTCCACGCCGTAAACGATGAGTGCTAAGTGTTAGGGGGTTTCCGCCCCTTAGTGCTGCAGCTAACGCATTAAGCACTCCGCCTGGGGAGTACGGTCGCAAGACTGAAACTCAAAGGAATTGACGGGGGCCCGCACAAGCGGTGGAGCATGTGGTTTAATTCGAAGCAACGCGAAGAACCTTACCAGGTCTTGACATCCTCTGACAATCCTAGAGATAGGACGTCCCCTTCGGGGGCAGAGTGACAGGTGGTGCATGGTTGTCGTCAGCTCGTGTCGTGAGATGTTGGGTTAAGTCCCGCAACGAGCGCAACCCTTGATCTTAGTTGCCAGCATTCAGTTGGGCACTCTAAGGTGACTGCCGGTGACAAACCGGAGGAAGGTGGGGATGACGTCAAATCATCATGCCCCTTATGACCTGGGCTACACACGTGCTACAATGGACAGAACAAAGGGCAGCGAAACCGCGAGGTTAAGCCAATCCCACAAATCTGTTCTCAGTTCGGATCGCAGTCTGCAACTCGACTGCGTGAAGCTGGAATCGCTAGTAATCGCGGATCAGCATGCCGCGGTGAATACGTTCCCGGGCCTTGTACACACCGCCCGTCACACCACGAGAGTTTGTAACACCCGAAGTCGGTGAGGTAACCTTTTAGGAGCCAGCCGCCGAAGGTGGGACAGATGATTGGGGTGAAGTCGTAACAAGGTAGCCGTATCGGAAGGTGCGGCTGGATCACCTCCTTTCTAAGGATATTATACGGAATATAAGACCTTGGGTCTTATAAACAGAACGTTCCCTGTCTTGTTTAGTTTTGAAGGATCATTCCTTCGAAACGTGTTCTTTGAAAACTAGATAACAGTAGACATCACATTCAATTAGTAACACAAGATATCACATAGTGATTCTTTTTAACGGTTAAGTTAGAAAGGGCGCACGGTGGATGCCTTGGCACTAGGAGCCGATGAAGGACGGGACGAACACCGATATGCTTCGGGGAGCTGTAAGCAAGCTTTGATCCGGAGATTTCCGAATGGGGAAACCCACCACTCGTAATGGAGTGGTATCCATATCTGAATTCATAGGATATGAGAAGGCAGACCCGGGGAACTGAAACATCTAAGTACCCGGAGGAAGAGAAAGCAAATGCGATTCCCTGAGTAGCGGCGAGCGAAACGGGATCAGCCCAAACCAAGAGGCTTGCCTCTTGGGGTTGTAGGACACTCTGTACGGAGTTACAAAAGAACGAGGTAGATGAAGAGGTCTGGAAAGGCCCGCCATAGGAGGTAACAGCCCTGTAGTCAAAACTTCGTTCTCTCCTGAGTGGATCCTGAGTACGGCGGAACACGTGAAATTCCGTCGGAATCCGGGAGGACCATCTCCCAAGGCTAAATACTCCCTAGTGACCGATAGTGAACCAGTACCGTGAGGGAAAGGTGAAAAGCACCCCGGAAGGGGAGTGAAAGAGATCCTGAAACCGTGTGCCTACAAGTAGTCAGAGCCCGTTAACGGGTGATGGCGTGCCTTTTGTAGAATGAACCGGCGAGTTACGATCCCGTGCAAGGTTAAGCAGAAGATGCGGAGCCGCAGCGAAAGCGAGTCTGAATAGGGCGCATGAGTACGTGGTCGTAGACCCGAAACCAGGTGATCTACCCATGTCCAGGGTGAAGTTCAGGTAACACTGAATGGAGGCCCGAACCCACGCACGTTGAAAAGTGCGGGGATGAGGTGTGGGTAGGGGTGAAATGCCAATCGAACCTGGAGATAGCTGGTTCTCTCCGAAATAGCTTTAGGGCTAGCCTCAAGGTAAGAGTCTTGGAGGTAGAGCACTGATTGGACTAGGGGCCCCTACCGGGTTACCGAATTCAGTCAAACTCCGAATGCCAATGACTTATCCTTGGGAGTCAGACTGCGAGTGATAAGATCCGTAGTCGAAAGGGAAACAGCCCAGACCGCCAGCTAAGGTCCCAAAGTATACGTTAAGTGGAAAAGGATGTGGAGTTGCTTAGACAACCAGGATGTTGGCTTAGAAGCAGCCACCATTTAAAGAGTGCGTAATAGCTCACTGGTCGAGTGACTCTGCGCCGAAAATGTACCGGGGCTAAACGTATCACCGAAGCTGCGGACTGTTCTTCGAACAGTGGTAGGAGAGCGTTCTAAGGGCTGTGAAGCCAGACCGGAAGGACTGGTGGAGCGCTTAGAAGTGAGAATGCCGGTATGAGTAGCGAAAGAGGGGTGAGAATCCCCTCCACCGAATGCCTAAGGTTTCCTGAGGAAGGCTCGTCCGCTCAGGGTTAGTCGGGACCTAAGCCGAGGCCGAAAGGCGTAGGCGATGGACAACAGGTTGATATTCCTGTACCACCTCCTCACCATTTGAGCAATGGGGGGACGCAGGAGGATAGGGTAAGCGCGGTATTGGATATCCGCGTCCAAGCAGTTAGGCTGGGAAATAGGCAAATCCGTTTCCCATAAGGCTGAGCTGTGATGGCGAGCGAAATATAGTAGCGAAGTTCCTGATTCCACACTGCCAAGAAAAGCCTCTAGCGAGGTGAGAGGTGCCCGTACCGCAAACCGACACAGGTAGGCGAGGAGAGAATCCTAAGGTGATCGAGAGAACTCTCGTTAAGGAACTCGGCAAAATGACCCCGTAACTTCGGGAGAAGGGGTGCTCTGTTAGGGTGCAAGCCCGAGAGAGCCGCAGTGAATAGGCCCAGGCGACTGTTTAGCAAAAACACAGGTCTCTGCGAAGCCGTAAGGCGAAGTATAGGGGCTGACGCCTGCCCGGTGCTGGAAGGTTAAGAGGAGCGCTTAGCGTAAGCGAAGGTGCGAATTGAAGCCCCAGTAAACGGCGGCCGTAACTATAACGGTCCTAAGGTAGCGAAATTCCTTGTCGGGTAAGTTCCGACCCGCACGAAAGGCGCAACGATCTGGGCACTGTCTCAACGAGAGACTCGGTGAAATTATAGTACCTGTGAAGATGCAGGTTACCCGCGACAGGACGGAAAGACCCCGTGGAGCTTTACTGCAGCCTGATATTGAATGTTGGTACAGCTTGTACAGGATAGGTAGGAGCCTTGGAAACCGGAGCGCCAGCTTCGGTGGAGGCATCGGTGGGATACTACCCTGGCTGTATTGACCTTCTAACCCGCCGCCCTTATCGGGCGGGGAGACAGTGTCAGGTGGGCAGTTTGACTGGGGCGGTCGCCTCCTAAAAGGTAACGGAGGCGCCCAAAGGTTCCCTCAGAATGGTTGGAAATCATTCGCAGAGTGTAAAGGCACAAGGGAGCTTGACTGCGAGACCTACAAGTCGAGCAGGGACGAAAGTCGGGCTTAGTGATCCGGTGGTTCCGCATGGAAGGGCCATCGCTCAACGGATAAAAGCTACCCCGGGGATAACAGGCTTATCTCCCCCAAGAGTCCACATCGACGGGGAGGTTTGGCACCTCGATGTCGGCTCATCGCATCCTGGGGCTGTAGTCGGTCCCAAGGGTTGGGCTGTTCGCCCATTAAAGCGGTACGCGAGCTGGGTTCAGAACGTCGTGAGACAGTTCGGTCCCTATCCGTCGCGGGCGCAGGAAATTTGAGAGGAGCTGTCCTTAGTACGAGAGGACCGGGATGGACGCACCGCTGGTGTACCAGTTGTTCTGCCAAGGGCATCGCTGGGTAGCTATGTGCGGACGGGATAAGTGCTGAAAGCATCTAAGCATGAAGCCCCCCTCAAGATGAGATTTCCCATTCCGCAAGGAAGTAAGATCCCTGAAAGATGATCAGGTTGATAGGTCTGAGGTGGAAGTGTGGCGACACATGGAGCTGACAGATACTAATCGATCGAGGACTTAACCATATTTTTGAATGATGTCACACCTGTTATCTAGTTTTGAGAGAACACTCTCAATTTGTTTGGTGGCGATAGCGAAGAGGTCACACCCGTTCCCATACCGAACACGGAAGTTAAGCTCTTCAGCGCCGATGGTAGTCGGGGGTTTCCCCCTGTGAGAGTAGGACGCCGCCAAGCATTACTTTTATCATCGCGGGGTGGAGCAGTTCGGTAGCTCGTCGGGCTCATAACCCGAAGGTCGCAGGTTCAAATCCTGCCCCCGCAACCAAATATATGGTTAAATAAGGAGTGCCCTAAGGGTGCAACCAAAATAATCCTATACAAATATGGTCCGGTAGTTCAGTTGGTTAGAATGCCTGCCTGTCACGCAGGAGGTCGCGGGTTCGAGTCCCGTCCGGACCGCCATTAATGTAAACGAAACGATCATGTTTTCGTTTTTTTTGTGTTTTCTTTTACTGTATCTTCTGCTTGGTGTCATAGCCAAGCTTTCTTTATATCGGGAACATCTTGGATATTCCAGCAAAATTCGATAAACTAGGAAGAGCACATATAGGCATAAGCAGGGTTGAAAGGAGATTTTGGTTCATGGATGAATTTGATTTGATACATAGCATTACTCCGCGGACCATTCACCATTCTTCCGTTGATGTAGGAATAGGGGATGATGCAGCGCTCTACACTGCGAAACACGGCGTTCAGGAAATTGTTTGTGTTGATACTATGGTAGAAGACGTGCACTTCAAATTACACTATTCCTCACCTGAAGATATCGGGTACAAGGCGTTAGCCGTTAATATAAGTGATATTGCCGCGATGGGAGGCATTCCTAAGTTTTATCTGGTATCACTTGCGGTACCTTCAAAATGGACGGCATCCGAAATCAAGGCGATGTATGAAGGAATGAATGAACTGGCGAAACTATATCATATGGATCTGATTGGCGGCGATACAGTTTCTACCGCTGACAAATTAGTCGTTACAGTCACTGTAATCGGTGAAATTGAAAAGGGACAGGCCTGTTTGCGCAGCTTGGCAAAACCGGATGATATTGTGTTTGTAACCGGTGAAATCGGTTCTTCTGCAGCAGGGCTTTCTTTATTGCTGGAAGAGACTAATCCTCAAAACTCATCTGTGGAAACGGATTACTTTATCCATAGGCATAAACGGCCTGAGCCAAGAGTAAGCGTCGGCAGATTATGCTCGAGTTTTAAACGGGCAGCTTTAAATGATGTTAGTGACGGATTGGCTAGTGAACTGAACGAGATTGCAGAAGCCAGCTGTGTTTCAATTGAAATTGATGAAAGCATGCTTCCAATTCATTCTGATTTACCTAAGCTTCATCCTAACTGGAAAGAATGGGCTTTGTTTGGCGGTGAGGATTTTGAGCTGACAGGGACGGTTTCAAAAGAGGAGTGGGAAGTGTTGAAGCAGCAGTGCGCAGCACGTCAACTTCCCATTACAAAGATTGGCCATGTCAGGGAAAAAACAAAATCTAAAGTGATCCTAAAAACAGATCAAACATCAATGATCTTAGAGAAAAAGGGATATAATCATTTTAAATAAGACGGGTGACTCGTGTGAAGCAATTAAAATGGAGAACTGTAAATCCAGAAGAAACAAAAGCAATTGCCAAGCTTGCGGCAGCGTTTGCTAAACCGGGAGACGTCCTGACATTAGAGGGCGATTTAGGTGCAGGAAAAACGACTTTTACGAAAGGTTTTGCAGAAGGGCTGGGAATTACACGTGTTGTAAACAGTCCGACTTTTACAATTATAAAAGAATATAACGATGGCGTACTTCCTCTTTATCACATGGATGTGTATAGAATGGAAGATGAAAGTGAAGATTTGGGACTTGATGAATATTTTCACGGACAAGGTGTCTGTCTCGTTGAATGGGCTCATTTAATTGAAGAACAGCTGCCGCAGGAGCGACTGCAAATTGTCATCAAAAGAGCTGGTGATGATGAGCGGGAAATTACCTTTACTGCTGTCGGGAATCGGTATGAAAAGCTTTGTGAGGAGTTAAGTAGACATGACAATATTAGCAATTGATACATCAAATTATACATTGGGCATTGCGCTGCTTCGAGAAGACACTGTTATAGCAGAATACATTACATATTTGAAAAAGAACCACTCTGTAAGAGCGATGCCTGCTGTTCATTCATTGCTGAATGATTGTGATATGGCACCGCAGGACCTTTCTAAAATTGTCGTTGCAAAAGGCCCTGGTTCATACACAGGAGTAAGAATAGGTGTGACGTTGGCCAAAACACTTGCCTGGTCTTTAGACATTCCAATAAGTGCTGTATCAAGTCTTGAGACGCTTGCGGCAAATGGCCGGCATTTTGACGGTCTGATCAGCCCAATCTTTGATGCTAGACGGGGACAGGTGTACACAGGTCTGTATCAATATAAAAATGGACTTTTAGAGCAAGTTGTTCCAGATCAAAATGTGATGCTGGCAGATTGGCTGGAGATGTTAAAAGAAAAGGATCGTCCTGTTTTGTTTTTAGGTCACGACACTTCTATTCACAAGCAGATGATAGAGGATGTTCTTAGAACAAAAGGATTCATTGGAACTGCCGTCCAGCATAACCCGCGTCCTTCAGAATTGGCTTTTCTCGGGAAGGAAAAGGAAGCAGCTGATGTTCATGGGCTTGTCCCGGATTACTTGCGGCTGGCAGAAGCTGAAGCGAAATGGATTGAAAGTCAAAAGTAGGGTGATAGGATGAAAACAAAAGCAGCGGTCAGAAATATGCGGCTTGAAGATATAGATCACGTATACGAAATCGAAGCATCCTCCTTTACGTCTCCTTGGACGAAGGATTCGTTTTATCATGAGCTGCTGGAAAATCCATATGCTCATTATCTCGTGATTGAAAAGGACGGCCATGTTGTTGGGTATTGCGGGATTTGGATTGTGATGGATGATGCCCAGATTACAAATATAGCGATAAAACCAGAGTATCGCGGCCAGTCTTTAGGAGAAACGCTTTTTCGCTCAGCTGTTGAACTGTGCAAAGAAAAAGACGCAAGGCGGCTTTCGCTTGAAGTGAGGGTTTCGAATCATCCTGCTCAAGGCTTATATAAGAAATTCGGGATGCAGCCCGGCGGAATAAGAAAGAACTATTATACTGATAACGGGGAAGATGCGTTAATTATGTGGGTGACGATAAATGAGTGAGCAAAAAGACATGTACGTATTAGGAATTGAAACAAGCTGTGATGAGACTGCTGCAGCTATTGTGAAAAACGGAAAAGAGATCATTTCAAACGTAGTAGCCTCTCAAATTGAAAGCCATAAGCGCTTCGGAGGCGTTGTTCCGGAAATTGCTTCAAGACATCATGTTGAACAAATCACTTTGGTTATAGAAGAGGCGTTTCGCAAAGCTGGCATGACGTATAGTGATATTGATGCGATTGCAGTAACAGAAGGTCCGGGACTGGTGGGAGCGCTTCTTATCGGAGTGAATGCCGCTAAAGCATTGAGCTTTGCACATAACATTCCGTTAGTAGGCGTTCATCATATAGCCGGTCATATATACGCGAACCGTCTTGTAGAAGACATCGTGTTCCCGGCACTGGCATTGGTCGTTTCAGGAGGCCATACAGAACTGGTTTATATGAAGGAACATGGATCATTTGAAGTCATTGGGGAAACCCTTGATGATGCGGCAGGAGAAGCCTACGACAAAGTGGCTCGGACGATGGGATTGCCATATCCGGGTGGACCGCAAATTGACAAGCTAGCTGAAAAAGGGAATGACAATATTCCGCTTCCTCGCGCATGGCTTGAAGAAGGCTCTTACAACTTCAGCTTTAGCGGATTGAAGTCTGCGGTGATCAATACGCTTCATAATGCATCCCAAAAAGGGCAAGAGATTGCTCCGGAAGATTTGTCTGCCAGTTTCCAAAATAGTGTGATCGATGTCTTGGTAACCAAAACGGCGCGCGCGGCAAAGGAATATGATGTCAAACAGGTCCTTTTAGCCGGAGGAGTAGCTGCAAACAGAGGCCTCAGAGCTGCATTAGAAAAGGAATTTGCCCAGCATGAAGGGATTACGCTTGTCATTCCTCCATTAGCTTTATGCACGGATAATGCTGCGATGATTGCTGCTGCTGGTACAATTGCTTTTGAAAAAGGAATTCGCGGTGCATATGATATGAATGGCCAGCCCGGCCTTGAATTGACTTCTTATAAAAGTCTCACGAGATAATAGCGTGAGACTTTTTATATGTTTGTTATTAACAGATAATTCACAATTTATCCACATGTCTGTGAGTAATTATAGAGATATAGATGGATAAAGGGCTGAAGTCGCTGTTAATAAAGTGGATAAATTCAGAATATTTTGTGGATATTGTGTATAAAGCGCTTACTTTGTTTTGCTTATTAGGGTATGTTCTGTGGATAAAAAGCACCTCTAAAAAGAGGTGCTTGACTTTTTTAATCTTCTTCTGTGGATAGTTCTTCCCATTCGGACAAAAGAGATTCCAGCTCCTGATTGAGCTTCTCATTGTCTGCATGGATAGCTTGTACTTTTTCATGATCCTGATAGACTTCAGGGTCACATAGCAATTCATCATTGCGGCTGATGTTTTCTTCAATGGTTTGAACAGTGGTTTCAATTTCTTCAATCCGACGGAGTCGTTGGCGCTCTTTCTTTTTCCATTCTTTTTCTTCCTCGTAGGAACGTTTGGAGTCAGACTTCACTGTAGCTGGCGTTTTTTCAGTTTCCTCTTGTTGATTTATTTTCTCCAATTCAAGCTGCTCTGTTTTTTTCTCTGTATAATAATCGTAATCTCCCAGATACTCCTCTATATGGCTTGAAGAAAGCTCCAATACTCTTGTGGCGATTCTGTTAATAAAATATCTGTCATGTGAGACAAATAACAGTGTGCCTGGATAATCAATCAGCGCGTTTTCGAGAACTTCTTTGCTGTCTAAATCCAGATGGTTAGTCGGTTCATCAAGGATGAGAAAGTTGGCTTTTTGAAGCATCAGCTTAGCTAGAGCCAATCTTGCTTTTTCGCCTCCGCTCAGTGAATGAACTGGTTTCAGCACATCATCTCCGGAGAATAAGAAATTTCCGAGACACGTTCTGATTTCTTTTTCTGGGAGCCCGGGGTACTCGTCCCACAGCTCATCAAGGACACGTTTAGAGGAAGTCAGCTCAGCCTGTTCCTGATCATAATAGCCGACACTGACATTTGAGCCGTATGAGATCGTTCCTTGATCTGGTTTTAGGGTGTCTATCAATGTTTTCAGCAATGTTGATTTACCAATTCCGTTAGGGCCGACAAGCGCGGCGCTTTCTCCTCTTGTCAGCATGAATGACACTTCTGTTAAAAGCGGCGGCTGGTTTTCATAGCTGATTGTGAGATCCTGAACACGGAGGACTTCATTTCCGCTCTGTTTTGTAATATCAAAATGAAAGTTTGCGGATTTTTCATCGCCAAGCGGTTTTGACATGACTTCCATTCGCTCCAGTTGCTTTCTGCGGCTTTGCGCCCTTTTGGTGGTAGAGGCTCTCGCCAGATTTCGGTCTACGAAGTCCTGCAGCTTTGCAATTTCGTCCTGCTGCTTTTCATACATTTTCAGATCTTTTTCATACTGCGCGGCTTTTTGGTCGAGATAAGCGCTGTAGTTGCCGTGATACTTTTTGCTTTCTGCTCTTGATACCTCGTATACCTGGTTTACTACTTTGTCCAAAAAGTAGCGGTCATGCGAAACGATGAGAATGGCGCCTGAATAGCCTTGCAAATAATGCTCAAGCCAGGTAAGCGTATCAATATCCAGATGGTTTGTCGGCTCATCGAGAATGAGCAAATCAGGCTGTGTTAACAGAAGCTTACCTAAAGCCAGTCTTGTTTTCTGGCCTCCGCTGAGGCTTTGAACCTGTGTAGAATCGTCAAAATGGCTGAAGCCGAGACCATGCAGCACAGATCTTACATCCGCTTCATATTGATAGCCGCCTTTATCTTTGAATTCCTGCTGAAGGCGGTCGTAGGTTTTCATGATGCTTTCTAATTCACCCGGGTCAGCTGCCGCCATTTTTTCTTCCATAGCCCGCATTTCCTTTTCCATTGCTTTTAAGTGGTCAAAAACAGTCAGCAGCTCTTCTTTTATGGTAAGCTTAGAATCCAAGCCAGTATGCTGGGCGAGATATCCCATTGTAATATCTTTCGGTTTAATAATTTCGCCCTTTTCATACGAAAGCTGGCCTGCGATAATTTTAAGGAGCGTGGATTTTCCGGCGCCATTTCTTCCTACAATGGCGATGCGATCACGATTTCTGACTTCCAGCTTTATATTGTTTAAAATAGTATCAGCACCAAACGATTTGGACAGCTGATTAATTTGTAAGATCATCATATTATTTCACCTCTGCTATAATAAGTTAAGTGTAGCTTATGAACCAGAAGTCAGCAAACAATACATTGGCCATATAAGACATAGAGAAGAAAATAGTGTATGATCTGTTTAAGGAGCGTTTTAATATGAATGGATTTTCTCATTTTAATGAACAGGGCAGAGCCCAGATGGTGGATATCAGCGAAAAATCTTCGACTGTCCGTACTGCGGCGGCTGTTTCAAGCGTACACATGAAGAATGAGGTGTACGAGAAAATACAAAGTCACGATATCGGCAAAGGAGATGTACTGGCTGTCGCGCAGGTGGCAGGCATTATGGCCGCAAAGCAAACGTCGAATATCATTCCGATGTGCCACCCGCTTTCACTGAGCGGGGTAGATATATCGTTTGACTGGAAAATAAAAGAAGCAGAAGTTATACTTCATATAAAAGCACAGGTCAAAACGAAAGGGAGTACAGGTGTGGAAATGGAAGCGCTCACTTCTGCATCGGTGTGCGCTCTTACCGTTTACGATATGTGCAAGGCCCTTGATAAGGGGATGGTCATCGGCCCTACTTTCTTGCTGGAGAAGACAGGCGGGAAAAACGGTGACTTTAAAAGAGAACTATCCGAGTATAATTTGGAGGACCAAAAATGAATAAGGATCAATCAAAAATTCCGCAGGCGACGGCGAAACGGCTGCCGCTTTACTATCGCTTTTTAAAGAATCTGCATGCGTCAGGAAAACAGCGTGTATCATCCGCTGAACTCAGTGATGCCGTAAAGGTTGATTCTGCCACGATTCGGAGGGATTTTTCCTATTTTGGAGCTCTTGGCAAAAAAGGATACGGATATAATGTGGATTATTTGCTGTCTTTTTTCCGAAAAACGCTTGATCAGGATGAGATGACAGACGTCATCTTGATTGGTGTCGGGAACTTGGGAACGGCATTTCTTCACTATAATTTCACAAAAAATAATAACACAAAAATTTCTATGGCTTTTGATATAAATGAGAGTAAAATAGGAACTGAGGTAGGCGGCGTGCCCGTCTATAACCTTGATGACCTTGAACAACACGTAAAAGATGAATCAGTTGCCATTCTTACAGTGCCAGCAGTTGCCGCTCAATCCATTACAGACAGATTGGTCGCATTAGGAATCAAGGGAATCCTTAATTTTACGCCGGCCCGTTTGAATGTGCCGGAACACATTCGAATTCATCATATAGATTTAGCAGTTGAGCTTCAGTCACTGGTTTATTTTTTGAAGCATTATTCAGTTTTAGAGGAAATCGAATAGAGGGAAAGGAGGAGCCCAAATATGCCGATCGGTCCTGGAAGCCTTGCTGTTATCGCAATCGTTGCTCTGATTATCTTCGGTCCCAAAAAGCTGCCTGAATTGGGGAAAGCAGCGGGAGACACACTTCGTGAATTCAAAAACGCTACTAAAGGATTAACGAGTGATGAAGAGGAAAAAAAGAAAGAAGATCAGTAAGTTAGGATGACACGAATGAAAGTGAATCAAATGTCGCTGCTGGAGCATATTGCTGAGCTTCGAAAACGGTTGCTGATTGTAGCGCTGGCGTTTGTCGTTTTCTTTATTGCTGGATTTTTTTTAGCAAAGCCGATTATTGTGTACCTGCAAGAAACAGATGAAGCGAAGCAGCTTACGCTTAACGCGTTTAACCTGACAGACCCGCTTTATGTGTTTATGCAATTTGCATTTATCATCGGCATAGTCTTGACCTCGCCGGTTATTCTTTATCAGCTTTGGGCTTTTGTGAGCCCGGGCCTCTATGAGAAAGAGCGCAAAGTAACGCTCAGCTACATTCCGATCTCTATTTTGCTGTTTTTAGCGGGCTTATCTTTTTCATATTATATTTTATTTCCTTTTGTTGTTGATTTTATGAAGCGAATTTCTCAGGACTTGAATGTCAATCAGGTGATCGGAATTAATGAATATTTTCATTTTCTTCTGCAGCTGACGATTCCGTTTGGACTGCTGTTCCAAATGCCGGTCATCCTCATGTTTTTGACCAGGCTCGGAATTGTGACACCGATGTTCTTGGCGAAAATCAGAAAGTATGCGTATTTTACGCTGCTGGTGATCGCAGCCCTGATTACACCGCCTGAGCTTCTGTCCCATATGATGGTCACAGTCCCGCTTTTGATTTTATATGAAATCAGTATCCTTATATCGAAGGCCGCTTATCGGAAAGCACAGAAAAGCAGTGCAGCCGATCGGGACGTGTCTTCTGGGCAATAATAAAAAATCCATTTCTCATGCGAGAAATGGATTCAGCGTGTTGACAAACCCCCGCATTCGTTGTCAAGCCTGTGCGTTGGTGCTCACGAATGAAAACATTCGCTCCGCTCCAATGCTCGCCTTTCCTAGACTTCAAGGGTTTTCAATCACGCTGAAAATGACAAAATCCTAAAACGAAAGCCGTTTTAGGATTTAATTTGAATCCATTTCTCATTCAGAAATGGATTTTCTTTATTTTTGGTTCTTTTTGATTTTAAATGAAAAGGCGAACATCTTAAAAGAAATGCTGATGTTGTAAGCGGCGAACACCATCAGCAGGATGGAGTAAAATGACCACATGCTGCCTGGCGAGCTTGCGGCAAGATAAGTAAAGATGCACCCTACGGCAAAGTAGATCATTCCCCAAACTACCGGGTTTCTCATAAAAATAATCCTCCAATAATCAATTGCATTTGTGTGCTCTGCTGTTCAAGGTAATTACGAACAGGCTCAAGCTGCATGATGACGACGAATGTATTCATCATTAAATGGGCGAAAATCGGCACCCATATCCGTTTTGTTCTCGCATATAAAAAGGCAAAGGTAAAGCCCATTGCTGTATATAGAAGAAGATGCTTCAAATCAGCGTGAACAATACCGAAAATAACCGAGCTGATCAGTCCGGCGAAAAAGAAATTCGTTTTTTCGTACAGCGTGCCGAAAATGATTTTTCTGAAGATGATTTCTTCTAATATAGGCCCGACGATGGAAGAAACGATAATCATGAGCGGGACTGCCTGAATGACATCCAGAATCGCTTGTGTATTTTCTGATTCTCTTCCGATGCCAAAAACATAATATTCAATAGAGCCTGCTATTCCTTGAGAGAAAAGGGCAATGAAAAAACCGGCTATCGCCCAAAGGATAGAAAGTCCGATTGAGTCCTTCTGTCCGTTTCGCAGCGTTTCTTTCGGAACGGTTCTCAGAATGAGCAGAACAACAACGAGACAGGCGATAAAGCTGATAACGGACCATAATCCTTGTGCATGCAGCATATTTTCATCTGTAGGCTGTCCTCCGGCATAACCGAATTTAAATAACAAGGGAATCGCGATTAATGCGGAAAACTGCATGATGATATATGTCAAAATAATAAACCAATACTGTTTTCTCAAATGGTATGTACTCCTTTGTTAAGTGGGTTTCGTTCATCTACAGCTATTGTAACATAATCGGTACGGGGGTGAAAAAGCTAACGGAAAAGCGAGCGGAAAAGAATGATGTAAGCGTGAAAAAATTTTTATCTTATCACTTGAAATTGGAAGGGAGATTCTTTATTATAAGAATTGTGTTAGCACTCTTTAGTGCTGAGTGCTAAAATTACATATTCATACTATTGAGGAGGTTATTACATTGTTAAAGCCATTAGGTGATCGCGTTGTCATTGAACTCGTAGAATCTGAAGAAAAAACTGCCAGCGGAATTGTGTTGCCGGATTCTGCAAAAGAAAAACCGCAAGAAGGCAAAATCGTGGCAGCTGGTTCAGGTCGCGTGTTAGAAAGCGGAGAGCGCGTTGCTTTAGAAGTAAAAGAGGGCGACCGCATTATCTTCTCAAAATACGCAGGTACTGAAGTGAAATACGAAGGTACTGAATACTTAATCTTACGTGAAAGCGACATTTTAGCTGTTATTGGCTAATTCTTAAATAAAAACATTTAAAAATTCGAGGAGGTACTGTAAACATGGCAAAAGATATTAAGTTTAGTGAAGAAGCCCGCCGCGCAATGCTTCGCGGTGTCGATGCACTTGCTGATGCTGTAAAAGTAACTTTAGGACCAAAAGGACGCAACGTGGTTCTAGAGAAAAAATTCGGTTCTCCGTTAATCACAAATGACGGTGTAACAATCGCTAAAGAAATCGAGCTAGAAGACGCGTTTGAAAACATGGGTGCTAAGCTTGTTGCTGAAGTAGCCAGCAAAACAAACGACGTTGCCGGTGACGGTACAACAACTGCAACAGTTCTTGCGCAAGCAATGATCCGTGAAGGCCTTAAAAACGTAACAGCAGGCGCTAACCCTGTAGGCGTGCGTAAAGGGATGGAACAAGCTGTAGCGGTTGCGATCGAAAACTTAAAAGAAATTTCTAAGCCAATCGAAGGCAAAGAGTCTATCGCTCAGGTTGCTGCGATCTCTGCTGCTGATGAGGAAGTCGGAAGCCTTATCGCTGAAGCAATGGAGCGCGTAGGAAACGACGGCGTTATCACAATCGAAGAGTCTAAAGGCTTCACAACTGAGCTTGAAGTTGTTGAAGGTATGCAATTTGACCGCGGATATGCGTCTCCTTACATGGTAACTGACTCTGATAAGATGGAAGCGGTTCTTGACAATCCTTACATCTTAATCACAGACAAAAAAATCACAAACATTCAAGAAATCCTTCCTGTGCTTGAGCAGGTTGTTCAGCAAGGCAAACCATTGCTTCTGATCGCAGAAGACGTTGAAGGCGAAGCACTTGCAACACTTGTTGTGAACAAACTTCGCGGCACATTCAACGCAGTTGCTGTTAAAGCTCCTGGCTTCGGTGACCGCCGTAAAGCAATGCTTGAAGACATCGCTGTCCTTACTGGCGGAGAAGTCATCACAGAAGATCTTGGCCTTGACCTGAAATCTACTCAAATCGCTCAATTGGGACGCGCTTCTAAAGTTGTCGTTACTAAAGAAAACACAACAATCGTTGAAGGCGCTGGCGAAACAGACAAAATTTCTGCCCGCGTGACTCAAATCCGCGCTCAAGTGGAAGAAACAACTTCTGAATTCGACAGAGAAAAATTACAAGAGCGTCTTGCGAAACTTGCTGGCGGCGTAGCTGTCATCAAAGTCGGCGCTGCGACTGAAACTGAGCTGAAAGAGCGTAAACTTCGCATCGAAGACGCCTTGAACTCAACTCGCGCAGCTGTTGAAGAAGGCATCGTATCCGGTGGTGGTACAGCGCTTGTAAACGTATATAACAAAGTCGCTGCAGTTGAAGCTGAAGGCGATGCTCAAACAGGTATCAACATCGTGCTTCGCGCGCTTGAAGAGCCAATCCGTCAAATCGCACACAATGCTGGTCTTGAAGGATCTGTCATCGTTGAACGCCTCAAAAACGAAGAAATCGGCGTAGGCTTCAACGCTGCAACTGGTGAATGGGTAAACATGATCGAAAAAGGTATCGTTGACCCAACGAAAGTTACACGCTCAGCTCTTCAAAACGCTGCGTCTGTAGCTGCAATGTTCTTAACAACTGAAGCCGTTGTCGCTGACAAGCCAGAAGAAAACGCTGGCGGCGGAATGCCTGACATGGGCGGCATGGGCGGTATGGGTGGAATGATGTAAAACCGACAAAAAACCCTTGATTTACAAGGGGGTGTCGGCAACGGACGTCATTTTTGATGCCCTATTGATCCATTTATAAATTTTCGAGGCTTCTCATGAGTTCACTGAACTTGTGAGAAGCTTCTTTTTTTCTGTCTTTCGTAGTTTGATTTTTTCAGCACTGTTCTATATCGATTTTCAATAGTTTTGATAATCCCGATATGAACTATTCAATTGACCAAAATACAAAATTCTACCGACTCAGATTCCTGTTTACGTCTTCTTTGATAAACGGCTTACTGTAACTTCAGTAAACTGCATTTCTGTTATGATTATAAAAAGGGTTTAAAAATTTTTCGTCCAAACCTCTGTTACTTCTCTCCCTATTGCAGACAGGAGATGGTATCCTCTCATAAGACAAAAAAGCCCCAGTTACCTAAATAAATAGTGTCACCAACACTCTTAGACGTTTCCCCAAGGAAAACACTGTCAAAGAGAAAACCTATTAAAATGTCTATTTGTGCTGCTTTTTAGCTACTAAGACGATGTATGTTAAATATATAGAACGGCAGAATAATCTGATTCTCAAAAATTCACTGGCGATGTAGTTAGGTTCTTCCACCAACATCTTGATAATATTCATCCCTACTCTATGGAGACCGACATTCCAATTATTAAATCTAATATTAGTTTTTTATGATTACCAAGGAGGACTTAATAGTGCATTTCTCAAAAATGATAGATCGCTTGGCTTTATATGATTTACATAGAAAAACAAGCAAAGATAAACATTTTTCTGCTGCTATTGCAGCCGATATCGATGATAGAGAGGAATTTTACAGTGCAAATATAGCTGATGTTTCAATTGATTTGAATGAATCTAAAAAAAAGTATAGGGTTGGAACATTTCGTTATGAATCCTTAATTCAAACTGGGAATCCTGTTAATGATACTTTAAAAGGGGAGGTTTTTTTACATAAAAATGATATAGATCAACCCAATGTTATCTTTGTACACGGCTGGCGCATGGAATCGTACAATAGGATCAAAAGAATATTTCATAAGCGTATAATGAACGATTTAGGCTGGAACATGTATTATTATTCTCTTCCATACCATTTTGAAAGAGAACCGGAAAATTCACTGTATAGTGGCGAGTTGATGATTAGTGCGAATATTGATCGTACAATTGAGTCGACAAGACAGGCCATTGTAGATTTACGGGCATTAATTCACTGGATAAAAGCAAATAAAAAAGGCCCTGTTATCATAGTGGGGGTAAGTTTAGGGGGATGGATCACTAATCTAATTGCTACCCTAGAATCTCAAATTGATGTAGTGGTATCAATCTTTTATGCCAATCGCCTTTCTTATTCAATATGGAACACGATCCCAGGTAAATTCATAAGAGAAGAATTAGAACAAAATGGTGTGACCTATGAAGATTTAACAAAATATTGGAATATCACAGATCCTAGTCAAGCCTTGCCGAAAGTTAATAAAGATAACATTCTGCTGATTTCTGCTAAACATGATCAGTATATTGACTTAAAAGATGCAGATTATTTATGGGAAAGTTGGGGGAAACCCACAAGATATGTCTACGATTGTGGTCATTCCGGTATTGTTTTTTGTCGCAAAAAACTGGCAAATGATACGCTTTCCTTTATAAGAGAAAGGATAAATAAGGGAAAACCTGGTTCAGTACATTTGTAGACCTTAATAAGAAACGAAAGGCCAACTGCGACTTCAGTTGGCCTTTTCTATTTATAATAAAGAAACTGAGTGAGATTGCTGACAGAACTACTATGCGTACTAGTCGGTTTCTTTAATCACCATTGCCAGTTCTTCCACCTCTCCCCGAATCCCAATCGCAGGCTCCCACGAATCAATCAAACGAATCGCTTTCTGATTAGCTTCCATCGCTTTCGTTTTCTCTCCTTTACGGTACAACAGCTGCGCCATTCCGTAGTGATAGTAGATCAGTTCAACTTGATTGGCGTTGTGTTTGTCATAGAGCATTTGCTCAAAGGCTTCTTCCGCTTTCTCAAATTGACCACATTTCACGTAAGCGACACCCAGATTGAAATAGGCTTCTATCGTTTTTTCGCCGCCGTACGTGGAGCTGATTTCATTTGCCGCTTCGTATAATTGAATGGCTTCTTCATGATGACCTCTCGCAAAGCTTAAGTCACCGCGAACCAATAGAACTCTGTGTTGAATGGTAGGGGAAATCGGTTGATTTTCGATTTCGTTTAAAATGGTCTCTGCTTTTTCCTGTTGCCCGTCTTTTAAAAAAAGCCTTGCTTTGAGTGCGTGTCCCCAAACCTTTAGATCATAGGCATCGTGATCGTCTGATTGTTCCAGAGTCTTCAGTCCGGCCTCTATTTGCTGTAAGGCCCCGTCTAAATCATTGACTTCCATCAGGGCCCAGCCTGCTGTGTCGATTCGGAAGTACGCTTCTCGTGTGTGTTGGCCTATTTGATGGGCGGCGTCGGCCGCTTTGTGTCCGTATTCGGTTCGCAAGGGCAGGTTGATTCTGCTTAGAAAATGGCTGATGCGGGTGATGAGTTCGATTAGGATTTCTTTTTGATCGGTTTCACTTGCCCATTGGATGACCTTTAAGATGTTTGGCCATTCTTGTTTCATTTGATCTAAGTTCCGTCCCAGCAGGTAGCTCCAATAGATAGAGTTGGGCTGTTCCCGCTTTAAATGGGTTTCGGCATAATCAATATAATAGTGAGCCCAGCGATTGCGGGCTTCTTTTTCATATTCGTGCTGTTCGGACAAGTGCTGTTCTCCGTAAGCGACAACGGTTTGGTGCGCTAAGTATTGTGTCCTGCCTTGGCTTCGTTCCGGCTGAATCAGCGCATATGACCGCATTTGCTCCATAGCGTAATGAAAACGGCGGGCGTCTAATCCGGCTGCTGCCGCCAGGCTTTTTTCATCAGGCGGCTTGCTGAAAAAGCAAAGCGTCTGCCATAGCTTTCGCGTATCTTCATTGCATCTATCCCAAGTGCGGCCAAAGAGGAATTCAAACAATTCCAGCAGTGAGTAGCCTGCTTTTCCAAGCTCATGAATCAGCTGCTGAGCGGGGATGTCATCGTCTGACATATAGGCAATGCTGAGTGCCATGGCTTTCGGGTTTCCGGCAGTCGCTGAAATGAATTCGTTTTTCAGGTCAGATGATAGATGTAACAGCTGCTCCAGCTTTTCCCGTTTATTTTGAATGTTGCATGTTTGTAAGCATCGGTGCACTTCTTGCTGAAAAAAATCCAAGGCATCTGTTTGCTCAAGGCCGCTCAGCTGAATAGCTGTCATTTCTCCGAAGCTTTCCCGATAGGTTTGCTTTACGTTTTCCCGCGCTGTGAGGAGAACTTTCACGCCTTGCGGAAGGCTGGTGATAAATTCATGAATGTCACGTTCTGCAGTATCAATGCTGTCAACAATCAGCAGGATCGGTTTTTCTCTTGTGTAATTGGCTAACGCATTGCGGACGACGAATCGTTTTTCATTGATTGATTTATCGATTTGTTCTGTGCGTCCGAGCTGATAGGCGATCGTATTTAAAAAATCGCTAAAGCTCAATCCTTTCCAATCAGCGCTGACCCAAATGATACTGTTGAACGCCAGCCAATCTGAAGTATCGTCGACACAGGAATAAGCGGCTTCAAGAGCGACTGTGGTTTTACCCATACCAGCCCAGCCGGTGATTAAACAGACTGGTGAAGGAGAAAGCATCCATTGCCGTATCGCTTCCATATCAAAGCTGCGTCCGATAAAGCGTCCGGACCAGCGTGAGGGTAAATTATGCGTGATAGGCTGTTCTGTAAGCGCATTCGTTTCATGGCCGGGTCTGTCATGAAACAGCCGTTTTACTACATTTTCAATTTCGTCTTCACTCGGAGCCCCAAATAATCCGTCTTTTCGCAGTATTTTCGCTTTTTTCAAACAAGATGCTGCCCATACAGGCAATGCGGGTTTGATGACTGGGATAGTGGTGGCTTCCAGCAAGTCGGTCAACCAATCGATATCGAAGTCGGTCTTTTCGAGAATGATCCAGATCATTCCGAACAGTTTTCCGTCGTCAATTCTTCCGGGAATGTAGTTTGCCCCCATCTGTCCGATCCAGCTTTTGATCGTGTTTGGGGAGACTCCCAGCTGGAGTGCGATTTTATCTATGTAAGACTGTCCTGTTTTTTCATTCTTTTTCCTTCTGACTTTATAATCAGGATGAAGTTTTAGCGTTTTGACGCCAGGTGCCAGCAGTTGTGCAAATTGTTTTCGGTTTTCAAGTTCAGCCATAAGCCTGCACCTCCTATTAGTACTATTTTATCAATCCAGCGTTTTTTGTATATGAAAAAATAAAAGTACAGTGCCGCTGTCCTTTTATACAGCAGAAAAGGCTGTTGAACGTCTTGAAAAGCAGATAAAATGGGGGCAGTAACAGAGAAAATAAAAATGTATGCACTTACATTTTATTTTCTAAAGAAAGGAATTTGCCAAATGACTCACACAGTACCTCAGAACATGAAAGCGGCTGTTATGCACAATACAAGAGAAATCAAAATCGAAACAGTGCCTGTGCCTGACATCAATCATGATGAAGTGTTGATTAAGGTGATGGCTGTCGGAATTTGCGGATCAGATCTGCATTACTATACAAATGGCCGAATAGGCAACTATGTAGTGGAAAAACCATTTATCCTTGGGCATGAATGTGCGGGAGAGATTGCCGCTGTCGGATCAGCTGTCGATCAATTTAAAGTGGGAGACCGCGTCGCTGTAGAGCCGGGTGTTACGTGCGGACGCTGTGAGGCGTGCAAAGAAGGACGCTATAATCTTTGCCCGGATGTACAGTTTTTGGCTACACCGCCGGTAGACGGTGCGTTTGTCCAATATATTAAAATGCGTCAGGACTTTGTTTTTTTAATCCCAGACTCACTTTCTTATGAAGATGCTGCTTTGATCGAGCCGTTTTCTGTCGGCATCCATGCGGCGGCCAGAACGAAGCTACAGCCCGGATCAACGATTGCAATTATGGGGATGGGCCCTGTTGGGTTAATGGCTGTTGCCGCAGCTAAAGCATTTGGGGCAGGCACAATCATTGTCACCGACTTAGAGCCGCTGCGGTTAGAAGCTGCGAAAAAAATGGGAGCGACTCATATTATTAATATACGTGAACAGGATGCACTTGAAGAGATTAAAACGATCACGAATGATAGAGGCGTTGATGTTGCTTGGGAAACAGCAGGGAATCCAGCGGCATTGCAATCCGCACTGGCTTCTGTGCGCCGGGGCGGAAAATTGGCGATTGTCGGTTTGCCTTCACAGAACGAGATTCCGCTCAATGTGCCGTTTATTGCGGATAACGAGATTGATATTTACGGAATCTTTCGTTATGCCAATACGTATCCGAAGGGAATCGAATTTCTCGCTTCCGGCATTGTTGACACGAAGCATCTTGTAACGGACCAATATTCACTGGAGCAGACGCAAGATGCGATGGAACGGGCGCATCAATTTAAGAATGAATGTTTAAAAGTGATGGTGTATCCAAATCGCTGAGTGAACAGGGAGGATCTTCGTATTCTCCCTCTTGTTTACTGGTAATGAAAACGGATTCTTGGGGTGGGAAATATGATTGAAACAGAAAAAGTAACGGCAATGAATGCGAAGCGTCAGTCAAAATCCAGCACCGGACTGTCCTGGTTTGAACGAATCGGCTATGGATTCGGCGATATGTCGTATAATATTATCTTTCAGTTTGTAAACGCATACTTATTATTTTATTATACAGACGTCGGCGGCATTCAGCCTGCGGTGATCGCAACTTTGTTTCTTGTTGTGCGTGTGCTGGATGCTATTTTTGACCCGATCATGGGATTGATTTTAGATAAAACGAATACAAGGTGGGGAAAAGCAAGGCCATATTTGCTGTGGGTGGCATTTCCTTTTGCGCTATTCACATTCTTATGTTTCACGACGCCTCATTTCGGTGAGACCGGAAATATGGTATATGCGTATGTCACTTATATTCTGCTTGGGATGTCCTTTAGTATGCAAACGATCCCGGTGAACAGCTTAACGGGGCGGATGACGAATTCGGTGGAGGAACGGACGGTTCTGACCACAACCCGGATGATTTTGGTGTATATCGGCATTCTTTTATCCATTTCCTGTGCGACACCGCTTGCAACTGCTATCGGAGGAGAGGATCAGGCGTTTGGATTTCAGATGACGGCGCTCATCTATGCGGCTGTCAGCATCGTTTTGAATCTATTTAGTTTCTTTACTGTACGGGAGCGGATTCAGCCTAAAAAGAGAAAAAAACAAGGGATCAAAAAGACGTTATCCGTTTTATTCAAAAACAAACCCTTGCTCATGTTAATTTCGTCATTTTTGGCTTTTGCGATCGGGTTTAATATTAAGCTCAGCACGATGGTGTATTATTTTACGTATAACGTAAACCATAAAGAGTTCGTGTTTATGGGCACCGTTTTATTTTTCGGGGCAGCGCTGATCAGCAATTTGTTTATTCCTTTCTTTTCTGAGAAGTGGGGCAGAAAACAAGTCATGATTATCACGGCAGCTCTATCGCTTATTTCTTATGCCGGCCTGCATTTTACGCCGTATTCTTCAATTCCACTCATTTTCATTTGGCTTTTCGCTTCGGGATTTTTCACAACGCCTTTAAATACGCTTGCTTGGGGAATGGTTGCGGATTGCGTCGATTATGCGGAATGGAAAACCGGAATTCGCGCGGATGGTGTTGTGATTTCGAGCATGAGCTTTATTAATAAGCTGGGTGTTGCGTTAGCCGGGTCATTTTCGGCCATTTATTTAGGAATCGCCGGGTATGTGGCGAATACAGACCAGACAGTTGCGTCGTTGAATGCGATTAAAAATATGAATGCTTTGATTCCGGGATTTTTCATTTTGCTTTCTATTATTCTTATCGCCTTCTATCCTTTAACGGAAAAAAGATATAAGCACATCATCTCTGAGCTGGAGCAAAGGTCTGCGAGATAAATATATGTAAAATTTTTAATATTCAATGTTGTATTTATGGCAGAAAGTAATATACTGAGACTGTAATCTAGACTTTATAAATGAGTGTGATAATATGCGTAGTCATTCTGTAGTTTGTATTGGGGAATTGTTGATTGATTTCTTTTGTACCGATGTTGACGTTGATTTAATGGTAGGGCGCCAATTCCTGAAAAGTGCCGGCGGGGCACCGGCGAATGTGTCGGCAGCAATTGCTAAGCTGGGCGGAGACGCCGCTTTCAGCGGAAAAGTAGGAAAGGATCCGTTTGGGTATTTTCTGAAGCAAACATTGGACGCTGTACATGTCGATACCTCTATGCTGGTGATGGATGAGAAAGCGCCTACAACGCTTGCTTTTGTTTCATTAAAACAAAATGGAGAGCGTGACTTTGTTTTTAATAGAGGCGCGGACGCTTTGTTTACGCTGGAGGACATTGACCAGGAAAAACTAAACGAAGCGAAAATCCTTCATTTCGGCTCTGCGACGGCACTGTTATCGGATCCGTTTTGCTCAGCCTATTTACGGTTGATGTCGATTGCGAAAGACAATGGACAGTTTATTTCGTTTGACCCTAACTACCGTGAAGATTTATGGAGGGGAAGAGTCTCAGAGTTTGTAAGTGTTGCGAAAAAAGCGATCGCTGTAAGTGATTTTGTGAAAGTCAGTGACGAGGAGCTTGAGATTATCAGCGGTGTGAAGGATCATGAAAAGGGTGTTGCGATCCTTCATGAGATCGGAGCCAACATTGTCGCTGTGACACTTGGGAAAAGCGGAACGCTTCTTTCCAATGGAAAAGACCGTGAAATCATTCCAAGCATTCCGGTGACATCAATTGACTCAACAGGGGCGGGAGATGCTTTTGTCGGTGCGGCTTTATATCAATTGGCAAATACGGATCAGATTCAATCTGTAGATGCTGATTTTGTGAAACTGCGTAAGATTGTGGCGTTTGCCAATAAGGTCGGAGCTCTTGTCTGCACTAAAATTGGAGCGATTGATGCACTGCCAAGCATGGATGAGATTGAAGTTTCTTTGTAAATCATTGAAGATGTCTCTTGAAAGTCTTTGGACTTTTGGGGGCATCTTTTTTTATTACTTACATTTTTGTTCAGGTAAAAAGTTGTATATTTTTCGTTTGAAATGTCATTTTTTATTAAAAAAGTGAAACTTTTAACGATAATAAATAGTATATGTAACAAGGGTTACCGAATAGCTTTAGGAGGAACGATATGATGAGTATAATTGGAAGATTTAAAGATATTATGTCTGCGAATATCAATGCTTTATTGGACAAGGCTGAAAATCCGGAGAAAATGGCAGATCAATATTTAAGAAACATGAATAGCGATTTGGCTAAGGTTAAGGCAGAAACAGCAGCTGTTATGGCCGAGGAGCAGAGAGCAAAAAGAGAATATCACGAATGCCAGGCGGATATGGAAAAGATGGAAAGCTATGCAATGAAGGCGCTGCAAGCCGGGAATGAGGGCGATGCGAGAAAGTTCCTTGAAAGAAAAACATCTTTGGAATCAAAGCTTTCTGAGCTGCAGGCGGCGAATCAAATTGCTGCAACCAATGCCGCACAGATGCGAAAGATGCATGACAAATTGGTATCTGACATTGGAGAGCTGGAAGCACGCAAAAATATGATCAAGGCGAAGTGGGCAGTAGCGAAAACGCAAGAAAGAATGAACAAACTAGGCGGTTCTGTTTCAAGTACAAGCCAATCAATGTCTGCATTCGGCCGAATGGAGGACAAAGTAAATAAGGCACTTGATCAGGCCAATGCAATGGCTGAACTGAACAGCGCTCCGCAGGATGATATGGCTGATCTGACTGCAAAGTATGACACTGGCGGTTCAAGCCAGGTTGATGATGAACTTGCGGCGTTAAAAGCGAAAATGATGCTCGATAAGTAATACATAGGAGGCCGCAGCTTTCGGCTGCGGCGTTATTTTATCATAAGATGTGAGAGGGAACGGTAATGATAATATCTTATAAGTGTCCGAACTGCGGCAGTGATATGGCATTTGACAGTGAAACCGGCTCGTTATCCTGCAGCAGCTGCGGAAGACAGGACAATATTGAAAGCCTTCCGAAAGAAAACATTGCGGCACGGTTTTCTGATGATGAAGCAAAAGAATATCAATGTGAAAACTGCGGTGCCATTTTGATCACGGAAGCTGAAACGACAGCAACGACGTGCAGCTTCTGCGGAGGTGCTGCAATACTTGCCGATCGTTTATCAGGACATTTGGCGCCGGCGAAGGTCATTCCATTTACAATCAGCAAGCAAGAAGCGGAGCAGGCATTTCGAAAGTGGTGCAAAAAAGGCCTTCTGACACCAAGAGGTTTCATGTCTGCTGATCGTATCAAAAGCATCACCGGCATGTATATTCCATTTTGGATGTTTGATTTAAATAGTGAAGTACAGGTGAGAGCAAACTGTACCAGAGTCCATCAATATGAAGAAGGGGATTATATTTGCACGGAAACAGAGCACTTTGAAGCGTTTCGTGATATCAATCTCGATTATTTGAAAATCCCTGTCGATGCCTCTGAAAAAATGAAAGACGAATTAATGGACAAATTGGAGCCTTATTCATACGAAGAGCTGAAGGACTTTCAAACGGCATATTTGGCCGGTTATATTGCGGAAAAGTACAATTATACCGATGAGGAGCTTTTTCCGAGGGCAAAAGAGAAAATCAGCAGTTATATAGATTCATACATCCATTCTACTTTTTCCGGATATACGTCAGTCAATGTGAGGGACAAACATATTCACACGAAAAACGTGAACAGCTTTTACGTTTTGCTTCCTGTTTGGATGGTCAGTTACGATTATGAAAGAGCGGAGCATATCTTTGCGATGAACGGGCAAACAGGAAAGGTCGTTGGAAAGCCGCCGATCAGTCGAGGAAAAGTGGCTGCATGGTTTAGCGGAATAGCAGGCGGGACATTTCTTGCGTTGAAGCTCGTCTCATTGATGATGGGAGGCGGATTTTGATGCGTGGATTTTTTGGGAAAGCGATCTTTGTTGTGCTGGCTGTTTTCATCATGATGCCTTTACTGGGTATCGAAGCGGCAAGAGCCTCTGAATCGCAGCAGCATGTGTACGATCGCGCTCATCTATTGTCAAAAGCGGAGATCGGAAAACTTGAATCTCTCTCGGCAGAGCTGGGTGCAAAGAGGGACACTGATTTCATCATTATTACGACCAAAAGCACAAACGGTGAAGATATTGCAGACTATACCGGCGATTTTTATGATCGTTACGGAAAAGGCAGCACAGCCATTCTGACGATTGATATGACAAACAGAGAAGTGTTTATCGCAGGCTTCAAAAAAGCCGAACAGTATTTGGACAACAGCAGGCTCAATAGTATCAGAAATACGATTTCATCTGATTTATCCAATGAAAATTATTTTAAAGCTTTTGAGACATATATTCAGCTTTCCTATAAAGATATGGGCATAAAACCGGGAGTAAACCCTGACAACATATTCTTTACATGGTGGTTTCAGCTGATTGCTGCCATCGCAGTCGGGGGAATTGCGGTTTCAATCATGCTTTATCATGCAGGCGGCAAAGTAACGGTTAATGGAAATACATATATGGATCAGCGTACGTCTGATGTGATTGATCAATACGACACTTATATTAGAACGACTGTAACAAGAGAAAGAAAACCATCAGATAAAGACAGCGGCAGCGATGGCGGTGTTACGAAAGGCGGCACGTCATACAGTGGGAGCCGGGGCAGTTTTTAAATGTAAGAAATAGAGAAAGGGAGAGGCGTAATGTCGTTTTTCAGAAATCAATTAGCGAATGTAGTAGAGTGGGAAGAATTTAGAGATGATATGATTTTTTATAAATGGAACAATCGTGAAATCAAAAAAGGGAGCCGTTTAATCATTCGTCCCGGACAGGATGCTGTCTTTTTGAACAATGGGCGGGTTGAAGGAGTCTTTCAAGATGATGGCGATTATGATATTGAATCAGAAATTATTCCATTCCTTTCAACGTTAAAGGGCTTTAAGTTTGGCTTTAACAGCGGCATGCGAGCTGAGGTGCTGTTTGTCAATACGAAGGAATTTACCGTAAGATGGGGAACAAAACAGGCGATAAATATTCCGGCAGCGGGAATGCCAGGCGGGATGCCCATTCGCGCAAACGGCACATTTAATTTCAAGGTGCAGGACTATATCAGCCTGATTGATAAAATCGCTGGCGTGAAAGATCAATATTTTGTAGAGGATATTAAAACCCGTATCATTTCTATTCTGGATCAGCTTCTCATGAAGTGGATCACAAGAGAAGGGAAAGATATGTTTAATCTTCAAGCAAACGCTTTTGATATTGCCAAGGGAATTCAAGAGGACTTAGATATGCAATTAATAAGCGACGGGATGACGGTCACTGGTTTTCAAATCATGAGCTTTAATTATCCTCAAGAGGTTCAAGATATGATTACAAAGAACGCTTCCTACGGTATGGTTGGGGATGTGAACAGATACCAGCAAATATCAATGACGGATGGAATGGCATCCGGAAAGATGAGCGGAGGCGGAGCGGCTTCGGATATGGCTGGAATGATGATGGGAATGAATATGGCCAATCAGATGATGAACCAAATGAATCAAAATCAGCAGGCACAGTCATCAGGCCCACAGTCAACTGGCAGCGGAAGCAAACCGAATTTCTGTCCAAACTGCGGAACAAAAACGGGCGAAGCCAATTTTTGTCCGAATTGCGGCCAGAAGCTTGTGTAAGACTCATACAGTGAAAAGTCCGGAGTGATCAGCACTCGGGACTTTTTTATTTAGGAGAATAAGCGTTACCTATTGCTTGCTCCTGAACAGGCCATTTTCGAGCCCCCGCTTGGATAATTCCCAGCAGCAATTGACGGCGTTCCTTTATTGAATTGACGGCAATTTGAAATGTTTGCTTTGATAAAGCCGGTATGCCTGATTGTTGAAGCTTTGAGATGTCTGGTTCCGGCGGCGCTTGTTCTGCAGGATGGATATAGGCAGTATGAACGGTATCCAGATAGTTTTTGATACTTGAGCGCGCTTCTTTGATATGAAGCTGATTCGGCTGATATTGTTCAGGAATTCCGTATTTGAAAATGGTTAGAGCTTCATCCAATACAGCAACAGCTATAATGGATGATTCCTGATGCTGCGTGCTGTGGTAAAAATGAAGGATGGGGAAGGCGTTATGCTGAGCGGTCAGCTTTCCCAGTTCTGATGAGGCAGCGACAAGAAGAAAATCAATGTCGTGAAAATCTTTGCCATTCCATGCATTATGGACGATTTCTGTTCCGTCATGCCCTAGACTTAATACACTTTGGGCAAAGGAGCGTTTTTGATTAACCGCACTCAAGACGGAAATCAAATACGTGACAGAAAACGTGATGGTAAGCAGTCCTTGAGCTGTTTCAATAATCGTGACAAGCTTCCATAGGCCTCCGTTCGGAGCGAGGTCGCCATTTCCTAATGTAAACATGACATAGCCGGAAAAATAAATTCGGTCTGACCAGGAAGCCGGTTCTTTTGATTGAGTTTCCATAAGTGATTGAGGGTCACTTGAGTAAATCAAAACCCACCCGCCCCAAAATAGACTAATCCATATCACTAACGTCAGGCATAACAGCAGAGGACCAGCCATACTTAGAACCTTTGCGTGGTCACCGCTGATTTTGCGGCAGCCCTTCCACAGCCAGGCAGACAGGCATCTTGTGATCGGGCCTGCACCGCTCTCTAACCATAACGTGGTCCATAAAAAATCAATCATCCCCGCTGTCAATAATAAAAGGCCTGCAATGATATAACCCTCACTCATTTTGGTTGCCTCCCTTAAGTCAGCCTTCTTTTATTTTCTTCTCTATTTCCTTTTATCCTGAGTCTGAAACAATTGAACGAATGTTTGATTTTACAGAGAAAAATGGGTGAAGTTACCCAACACTTACTCATTTATCGATATGAATAGAAAATCACAGGATTTTTGACTTGATTCACACATTTTCATGAAGAAAAACGTTCATTTTCCCCTTGAATTGGTGATTTTCCTTTTATAGAGTAAAAAATTTTCAGAAATTTATATTGACTGAAAGCATTTTTATAATTATGATAATATCAGATGTAACAAAAATATCACTATCATATCACTACAATTTAACTATCAAGTGACTATTAAATGCCAAATTTACAAGGTTATACACAAAGAAATGACCATTGTTCTTTTAGTGAGAAATGAAATCGCTTCCATCAGGACTGACATGCTAAGAAGAAGGGAAGGTTATGAGGTTGTTATGAGGTTATTGGATAAAAACATGAACAACTATTTTCTGAAGCCTGCTTACGAAATGTGAGGAAGGCAGCAGCCCTGGAATGAGTTTTTGACATACGCATTTTGAAAAAGACTGGGGGAAACAGTATGAATAAACAAGGCAATCAAATGTCATTTTTACGTACAATTATTTTAGTCTCCACTTTCGGCGGGCTTCTTTTTGGCTATGATACCGGTGTGCTCAATGGAGCTTTGCCGTATATGGGAGAGCCGGATCAGCTTAATCTCAATGCCTTCACAGAGGGCCTTGTCACCAGTTCACTTCTTTTTGGAGCGGCACTGGGTGCTGTGTTTGGCGGCAGGATGTCTGATTTTAACGGCCGCCGCAAAAATATTTTGTTCCTCGCTGTTATATTTTTTATTTCAACGATTGGGTGCACGTTTGCACCAAATGTTACGGTCATGATTATTTCCCGTTTTGTGCTCGGTATTGCGGTTGGGGGTGCATCCGTAACGGTGCCTGCCTATTTAGCAGAGATGTCTCCTGTGGAAAGCAGGGGACGGATGGTGACGCAGAACGAATTGATGATTGTATCAGGACAGCTTTTGGCCTTTGTTTTTAATGCGATCCTTGGAACAACAATGGGAGACAACTCCCATGTGTGGAGGTTTATGCTGGTCATTGCGTCACTTCCAGCCGTGTTCCTGTTTTTCGGCATGATCAGAATGCCCGAGAGTCCCCGCTGGCTTGTTTCTAAAGGAAGAAAAGAAGATGCTTTACGTGTATTGAAAAAAATCAGGGATGAAAAACGGGCAGCAGCTGAGCTGCAAGAAATTGAATTCGCTTTCAAAAAAGAAGATCAGCTTGAAAAAGCGACGTTTAAAGATCTTTCAGTCCCATGGGTGCGCCGTATTGTGTTTATTGGATTAGGGATTGCGATTGTACAGCAAATTACAGGTGTGAATTCGATTATGTATTATGGGACTGAAATTCTAAGAAATTCCGGTTTCCAAACGGAAGCCGCTTTAATCGGAAATATTGCGAATGGCGTGATTTCGGTATTGGCAACATTCGTCGGAATCTGGCTGCTGGGAAGAGTGGGGCGCCGGCCGATGCTGATGACAGGCTTGATCGGTACGACAACAGCATTATTGCTAATCGGGATATTCTCACTTGTACTTGAAGGATCACCGGCACTTCCGTATGTAGTCCTGTCATTAACGGTCACATTTCTTGCTTTTCAGCAGGGCGCCATTTCACCAGTGACTTGGCTGATGCTATCTGAAATTTTCCCGCTTCGCCTTCGCGGACTGGGAATGGGTGTTACGGTATTCTGTCTGTGGATGGTGAATTTTGCAGTCAGTTTCACGTTTCCGATATTGCTGGCAGCTATCGGGCTGTCCACAACGTTCTTTATCTTCGTTGGATTAGGAATTTGCTCTGTCCTGTTTGTGAAGAAGTTTTTACCGGAAACGAAAGGTCTTTCGCTTGAGCAGCTGGAGGAAAACTTCCGCGCTTATGATCACGGCGGGGCAAAGAAGGATTCTGGGGCTGAAGTGATTGGATAATTAAAAAAAGAATCCGCACCCGAGTGCGGATTCTTTTTGGTTTCAAATTAGTTAGGTCTGACAAGGATTTTGACTTGGCTTTTCTCTTTAATAAGAGCCCCGAAGCCTTCCTCGATCAAATCATCTAGTACGATTTTTTTCGTTACGAGTTTGTCGGCTGAAAAATAGCCTTCTTTCATTAATGACAATACAGCCGGGAAGATGTCGCGGTATCCGATAATTCCTTTTACTGTACGTTCTTTGATTACGATATCGTTCGGATGGATTTCAGCACCTTTTTCCCAAATGCTGACGATGACGGTTTCACCGGCAATTGTAGTGGACTGGATGGCTTGTCGTAACACCACTGGGACACCAGTGACTTCGAATGCTACGTCAACACCGCCTCCTGTACGTTCTGCAATCTCAGCGACTACATCGTCTGTTTTAGACGGATCTACGATGATCGCGCCAAGCTCCTCAGCTTTTTGCTGGCGTTCAGGAGAAAGCTCAACAGCGTAAATATCAGTTGCACCGGCAGCCTTCAGCGCTTCAATGACAAGAAGTCCGATCGGGCCGCAGCCGAATACAGCCGCTTTGTCGCCTGCTTTGAGTTTGCTTGAGCGGACAGCGTATAGAGCAACTGCAGAAGGTTCAACGAGCGCGCCTTGTTCATATGATAATTCATCAGGAAGTTTGAACAAAAGCTCTTCATCTACAGAGACGTATTCAGAGAAACCGCCGCCTCCGCCGGCTAAGCCGAGGAATCCCATTTGTTCATCAAGGTTGTAGGCGCCTTGGTGGCCGTGTGTAGCAAAAATCGGCTCGACTACAACGCGGTCTCCAACTTTATAATTTTCAACGCCTTCTCCGACTTCGACAACTTCACCGGAGAATTCATGCCCCATTGTGACAGGTGCCGTTTCATTTGTTAATGGGTGCGGTTTGTCAACCGGAATAAAGATCGGGCCGCCCAGATATTCGTGTAAATCACTTCCGCAGATGCCGCACCATTTGACTTTGATCTTTACTTTTCCCGGCTCCGTTTTTGGCTCTTCGATATGTTCAATACGGATATCCTTTTGGTTATGCCATCTTGCTGCCTTCATGGATTACCACTCCTATAACTTTTGATGTGAGTAATTCCGCACCGGTCAATATGAACTGTTCACAAAATCGCCATTTTTAAAACCAAAAAAGAAATGAAATTTTTATATAATATAATCTACGTTTTTTTGAAAAAAGAAACTTTGAAGAAAAAAGGGTCTCGCACACTCTTTTTTCTTTATATGAGAGTATCAATCGTTTACATAGCTATGAATTTGGTTTGAACAATACGGTAATGGTTCGTTCATATTGAATGCGACAACTACTCTATCAATAATTATAACGCTAATACTGCTATTATAATAGGATAATCTTCCATGGTTTATTTTAGCAGAGTAACTTTTTTGACTTTGTAACATTACTGTAAGGATATTGAAATAAAAAATAGCTGGTTGATCGTGTATAATCTTCCTAGATGTTAACAAACAGGGGGACGAAATGTTGAAGAAAGTCATTTTAGCCGCTTTTATCTTAGTAGGAAGTACTTTGGGAGCTTTTAGTTTTTCATCAGATGCCAGTGCGAAACATGTGAACGGAAATATTACTTGGTATAATGGAGTCGGGAAAAAAGGCTCTTCAGGTAAGAAACTTGGACATTGGGATTGTGCGACCAAAATCGGATTTGATGTTCCTAGAAACGGGACAAAAATCAGAGCTTATGCAAAAGCGAAGCCTAAAAAGGTGATTACGGTTTATAAAAATGATGTTGGCAGAATGCCTAATGCAGTGCTGGATGTTAGCCCTAAAGCGTTTAAAGCGCTTGGATATCCATTAAGCAAAGGTAAAGTAGCGGGGCATTACAGCTATTAATGTACATATATAATCTGGAAAGCAAGAAGTCACATTCTTGCTTTTTCTATTGGTGGAGATAAAAGATGAAAAAAAGAATCATATTATTATTAGCAGTGATAATAGCGGCAGCTGCCGCGGGGGTTGCGTTTTATCTTGCAAAGGATAAAGGCCATGAGAAGGCTGCTGATGTTTCAGTCAATACCGAAAGCGGTGATGAGCTGCTGGTTTCAATTACAGATACGGATCTGCTGACAAAGTATTATGAAAATGACAAGGTGATCCATGAGGAGAAGCTGACCAGCTATCCGGCATTTGCCTTGGATCAAAAACAGCAGGTGCTCTATTATACGGGCAATAATGAACAGAATGAAATGAGGCTTTTTAAATTGGATCTGAAGTCTCATAAAAAAACGATGCTTTATAAAGGCGCGGAGAGTGCGGACAGTTTATTTTTATCAAAGGACCGTTCAACCATCTATTTCCGCTTAGGAAAAGCGGACGAAAGCAATTTTCGGATCGCCGCTTTTGATCTGAAGACGAAAAAGTATAAAAATCTTTATCCTGCCGCTAATGATCAGGATGACACCGTCAGCAGCTTCTTTTATAACCAAAAAAACGATTCATTTGCATTGCTTCATTATTCTGTAGAAGAAGACTACAAGAAAACAGATGAAGCAAACGAAAAGGGCATCGACCCAGAACCGACAACGATTCATTTTGCGGAAGGCCGCCAAAATAAATTTAATGAGCTGAAAAGCCTGAACCAATTTATCAGCGATATTGCTGTTTCTGATGATGATAAACGTATTTTATTCACATCATATACGCAAAAAGGAACGGAGCAAACCGCTTCTATTCAAATGCTCAATGCGGATACGAAAAAATATGAAAGCATCATCTCAAATCAAAAATCATTTAAGCTGTTAATTGACGCACAGCCTCAGTTCTCTAAGGATGGAAAGAACATTTATTTTCTTGCCGAAGCCAAGGGGGCTAAAAAGCTGAAGGACGAAACAGGGCGTGAAGCTAAGGTGCGGACGATTTATTCCTATAGCCTTGAAAATAAGACCTTCAAAAAAGTATGGGAAAATCCAAACGGCATCATCAACAGCTTTTCTGTGATTAACTAATAAAAACCACTCGGCATGAGCTGAGTGGCTTTTTTAATGGATGAGGTGCAGAGCTAATGATCCGAGCCATTTAAAGATATGAATCAGAGGTACCGACAAAAACAGAAGTTCAACATATGAGTTCATTGCAACATTCAGCTTTTTGAACGCAGCTCTTTTTTTCAAGTCTTTTTGCTGCTGGTTTGAGATCACGTTATCAATCCTCTTATATCCATATTATACCATTAAAGCAGACAAAAAAGCCCTAAACGTTTACAGTTTTGGGCTTCTTTCTTCGTATTTGGCCTCTTGCAATGAGAGGCTTTTATTCTGAAATATAGAATTTTGTCTCCGTTCGGGGTTTGTTTGCTTGCGGGAGACTGCATTTGTTATAGGGAAGAACTAGCTTGTTTTCGTTTGGCTGTTGTTTTGGAGATTCACTAATGAACGGATGCCGTCGACCATTTTACTTCCGCACAAAGGGCACAATGGCGTATCACTGCTGGCGAAGTTTTTTCGGGTCCAGCCATTACAGTCTTCTTTTGTGCATTCCCAAGTACTCACATCTTCCTTTGGCAGCGGTTCTTGATTTCGTTTGTTATAGTAAGACATAAAGTCACTTCTTCCCTCATGTATTTTACTGCACATTTCTTATTGTCTCATACTTTTCCCTAATCTCCTAATTCCTTTTTCTTTATGACTTTCCAATAACCCCATCTAAAAAGGAGAGGAGTGTGCTGTTAAAAGCATCTGGCTCTTCTAAAAACGGGCAATGGCTGCTTTTAGAAAAGGTAACGAGTGTCGCGTTCGGAATATTGCTGCGCAAGTGTTCCCCGGCTGCTGTAGAGAAAAATTTCTTGTCTTCCCCGAAGCACAGCAATGCCGGCACATTGATGTTTTGGAGGGTGCCCCGGTAATCAGCGGCCGTTTGGTTAAATAAAATCGTGCTGGAAATGGCAGCCGGCTGTTTGAGGATTTCTGCCAGCATCCATTCTGTTTCGGTCTCGGCAGGCGGTTCTGCGAACATATTCTGGATGAAGCTTTCGTAGAAAGGCAGCGGGTCAGTTTGAATGGCGTGCATCGCTGTTTTTAAGCCGTCAAAATCAAATGGACCATGTTCCCAGCCCTCCCATTGATAGTCGGAAGCGGATTGATCGATGATCACAGCGGCTTGAATGTTATCATTCCCAAATTGATTGAGATAATCCCATACGACAAAAGCACCCATTGACCAGCCGGCAAGAACGACATGGCCAAGCTCCATTGCATTTAGAAATTCCCTTATGTCACGGGCATATTGGGAAATGGTGTGGCCGTGAAGCACTTTGTCAGATTCGCCGTGTCCTCTAAGATCAAGACGAATACATTGATAATTGGCAGAAAGCGCCGAAAATTGTTTGTGGAAAAATTGTCCGCTCATCAGCACCCCATGTATAAACAGGATCGGCGTCCCGTTCCCGTGTGTTTCATAGTAAAGGCGTGTCTGATCTTCTAATGTGATGTATGGCATGTTTCTCCTCCTTTAGTTTCCATCATGAGTATGGCTGGCTGCTGTTGAGCTGATGATGGCAGCTGTCGCGGCTGCCTGCTGTGCTTGAATGACTGTTTCGATAGCGGTGTATAGTCCTGATTCCATCAGCAGATTTTTCTCCATATGCTCACTGAGATAGAGGCTGACAGCAATTTTAAAGTTCATTTCCTTTTGCCATTTAAAAGCTTTTTCCTGGTTTAATTCGTCAGTGATGCACAAAACGGTTTTGATATCTGGCTCTTCCAGAAATGTGAGGAGAGCAAGGTCTGGATAATGATAATCCTTTGGTTTTTTGACAGATTCAGTGATCGATTGATATATCTGTTTGCAAGCGGAAACAAGCATTTCGGGCTCTTTTTCACTTTGCAAGGCCAGAATATGGCTGACCTGATGTAAGTACTGTCCTTTTTTAAAGCCGTTGGCCGCCAGCAGCTGATAGCATGTTTCCGCCTTCTGTAGCGCCTGCAAACCTTTTCCGTTTTCTCCAAGCAGTACGGCAAGCGGAACATTCTGAGTTGAAGTGAGGAAATAATGATTTTTCTTCATCTGCTGATAAACAGCTAGCCCCATGTTCATCTGTTCTTTTTGGTTTGTCGTTTCAGATTTGCCGGTGAGCAAGATCAGAGCGGAAAGGTATGTGAACATATCCCGCTTATACCCTAGCTTCACCATTTCATTGTATACATCGATGAAAGTCTGAAATGTTTGTTTTGCCTCATGCTGAAAATGAATGTCCAGAATAGATGCAACAGTAAAGCGGTGGTGTGAATTGAGTGTTGAGAAGCTGCCGATGTTTGATTTGATATAGCTGCTCAAATCATAAAAGCGCTGAAAATCAAACTCTCTTTTATTCACAATATATGCAGAAGAAATGAGCATTAATATCTGATCGTGTGAAACTTTCCATTTTAATTTTGATTTTAATTTAGCATAAATGGAAATGTATTGCTTTATTTTTTCATGTAGGTCGTGTGTCAGCATAAAAAGCAGCTCCTTTTGCTGTTTTTACGTAATACGATAAATAGGGCCAAAGGTTCCATAAAGAAAAAACTTGCCTGCTAGAGGCAAGTTTGTCGGATTATTTATGGGGATCTGTTATATCCATCGGTCTCATCATGTCATAGTCTTCATGCTCTAGAATATGGCAATGCCATACGTATCGTCCGCTGTACGGACCGAATGTCGCCGCGATTCTCAGGACTTCACCTGCATGCGCTTGAATGGTGTCTTTCCAGCCCTTTTCACTTGGCGGCGGCGGGACAGCCGGACCGGTATAGGACAATTCCCCGCTTTCTTGATAACGGGCGATATCAAACGGCCGCCGGTCTAATACACGGAAGGAGACTAGATGCAGGTGGATCGGATGTGTTCCGCGTGTCGGGTTGATAATGGACCATATTTCAGTTGTGCCGACTTTTGGTGCTTCTGTGACGGGATCGTGCCAGCGTTTGTTATTAAGCAGAAGGACGGGTCTGCCGTATTCGTCCTGGGTGCCTGCCAGTTTTAACGTTCTGATGTTTTGTATTCTTTCATGCTGTACCGAAGGGTATGAGGCGAGGTACTTCGGCTTTCTGCTTTCGTCTTTTTGTGCCAATGGTTTTGTGACTCTGAATTGCATGATATTCGCATCTGTTTCAGGATTGACGTCACCGCCGCAGCCCGCGCTGTTTGCCAAAATGATCGATTCTCCTTCATATGCTGTGAAGTCAATGATGATATCATAACGTTCAGCAGGCGCAAGGCTGAAAGAATTCAGTTTAACAGATCGCGGCAGGAGCCCACCATCTGAACCAATCTGAATAAACTCTCCGCCATTATCGAGTGACAGGTTATAGGTTCTTGTATTGGAGGCGTTGATGACACGGAATCGGTATTTCCTTGGCTCGACTTCCAAGTATGGCCATACCTTCCCGTTGACGAGTATGGTTTCTCCGCAAAAAGCCGGAACGATTGAAGGATTAGGCAGTGACGGAGAAGGGTTTTCCGGTGCGCTCGGATAAAACAAAGAACCATCCTCATTGATCGTGCGGTCTGTGATAAGAAGCGGCACATCGTATTCGTCTGAAGGCAGTTTTAAGCGTTTTTCCTTTGGGTCATGAATGATATAAGCACCGACAAGTCCGGCATAGACATTTAGCCTGGTGAGCGCCATGGCGTGATCGTGGTACCACAATATAGCCCCGCGCTGCTGGTTTGGATAATGATAAACCTCTCTTTTGAAATAAGGTCCTGTTTGTTCAAAGTCTTTGGAAAACCAAGCCTCCGGATACCCGTCACTATCATCTGGCGTGACGCCGCCGTGTAAATGAACAACAGTCTTTACCTCGGGCTCTTCATGCTGGCTGTCACTGTGATGAATGGTGTGATCAATTGGAAGGAAATGCGTGGAAGGAAGGTTATTCATCCATTTTACATATACGTTTTCATTTCTTTTAACCTCAATGGTCGGCCCCGGAAATAAGCCGTTGTAGCCCCACAGGCGGGTTGGAGGGAGATCGCGATGGAGCTGATGAGTGCATTCCTCCATGGTGACTTCGTAGTATGTTTTTTCTTTTGATTGCTGTACTGGCTTTAGTGTATCTGGGATTGGGAGAGCATCCACAAATTTTTCAAGTGTCATTTTCATCTGTCCTTATCTAAATTTTCCAAATTGGTACTATAGTTAATGACAATAAGGACGTGATGGTTACAAAAAATCTTCGTGCTGCAGCCCGCCCGAAGAAGAAAATAACAAAATCCTAAACGGCAGGCCGTTTAGGATTTGATCAGCATTAAGGCAGGATATCGGGTTGCTGCTGTGTGACTGGGTTGGCAGCCGCTTTCTCGCTCACCTTGCGTTTTCTGAACACAAGGTAAGAAATCAGAACGATTCCCGTGATGACGCCTGTTAGCAGCAGCTCGTCTCTCATGGAATCAATAAACGCCATGGACACTAAAATTCCGCAAATGGCGATGATGGTCAAGTAGGTTAGGAAAGGGAAGAGCCACATTTTGATCTTCAATGCTTCTGGGTTTGTTTTTTCGAGTTTTTTCCGCATTTTCAGCTGGGAAACTGCGATGACAAGATAGACGAGTAAAGCGATTGCGCCTGATGAGTTGACTAAGAATAAAAAGACGGTATCCGGTGAAAAATAGTTCATTACGACCGCGATATAAGAGAAAAATGTCCCGGCCACAATGGCTTGTACGGGAACGCCTTTTTTGCTCAATTTCATAAAACGGCGCGGCGCTTCGTTTCTTTCTGCAAGTGAATACAGCATTCTGGATGTGGTATACAAACCTGAATTCAGGCAAGAGAGTACGGCTGTGAGGACGATAAAGTTCATAATCTGTGCGGCTGCGGGCACTCCTATATGCTCAAGTACAGCGACGAAAGGGCTTTCTAAAATATTTGCTGAATTCCATGGCAACAGCGCTACGACAATGGCGATTGAGCCCACGTAAAAGACGATGATGCGCCATACAACGGATCTGGTGGCTTTTGTCACAGATTCGATCGGATTGGATGTTTCCCCTGCTGCAATGGCAACGATTTCAGTTCCCATAAAAGAGAAAATGACAACGACAATGCCGAGCAATACGGAGCTGATGCCCTCCGGGAAAAATCCGCCTTTGCCTGTAAGATTCGAAAAACCGACTGGCTCACTGCCCGGTGCAAAGCCAAAAATAAAGGCAAAACCAACGATTAGAAAAGCAATGATAGTCACAACTTTAATGAGGGAGAACCAATATTCAAACTCACCGAAAGACTTAACGGAGTAGACGTTTGTCAGGGTGAGCACAATGGTCAAGATCAAACTTGTCAGCCACAGCGGAATATCATGGAACCAGTATTGAATAATGCCAGCACCGGCAATGGCTTCGATCGCGATGACGATCACCCAGAAAAACCAGTACAGCCAGCCGATTGTAAATCCTGCCCACGGTCCGATGGCGTCGTGAGCGTATTGAGAAAACGATCCGCTCGTCGGGTTTACGGCAGACATCTCACCGAGCATTCTCATAATAAAAATCACCAATAATCCGGCTAACGCGTAAGAAACAACGGCACCCGGACCGGTCGAGTGAATCACTGAACCGCTGCCTACAAATAGGCCGGCTCCGATTACACCGGCAATCGAAATCATTGTCATATGGCGGGTCTTTAATTCCTTTTTTAATCCTGATTGAGATTGGTTCATAAGTTACCTCCTTTTAAAATGCAATCATTACTGAATATTATGATAATTGAAACTCTATCATAAATATACAGTTTGTCGAAAATTCATGTGAGAAAATATAACGTTTTATTTCAAATTTGTAGTGTTTTGTTTGCGCTTTCAGCGAATGTGTGGAAAAAATGTTTCGTTTTTTATTTGCTGTGTGATTTTGTGTACTATTTACAATTTGATAGAATGCGAGAAGCGCTGGTGTCATTGGATCTGATGGGCTTTTTGGCGGAGCAAATAAATTGGATGAGAGAAAAAGTGTTCCATCGTCACTATTTTTCTGTGGCGGGTGAATCATGTTTCTGTAGACCCACTGCGGTTCAGCTTTGTAAGATAATAATAGGAAAATGTGAGCGGGGAGGAGGTTTTGTATGGAGAGATATGATGAACTGAAAAAGGGAGAATCCGGGGCGCTGGTCAGCATTGCCGCGTATCTTGTTCTTTCCGCAATTAAACTGATCATCGGTTATCTTTTTCACTCGGAAGCACTTACGGCAGACGGGTTAAATAACACAACTGACATTATTGCTTCTGTTGCTGTGCTGATTGGCCTGCGCATCTCTCAAAAGCCTCCTGACGAAGATCATCCATACGGCCACTTTCGAGCGGAAACGATTGCATCGCTTATCGCATCGTTTATTATGATGGTTGTCGGCCTGCAAGTGCTGTTCAGTGCCGGAGAATCTATTTTTTCTGCTAAACAAGAGACGCCGGATATGATTGCGGCTTGGACGGCAGCGGGCGGGGCAGTCCTGATGCTGATCGTTTATCGGTACAATAAAAGGCTGGCCAAAAAGGTGAAGAGCCAGGCGCTCCTTGCTGCGGCTGCTGATAATAAATCAGACGCATTCGTCAGTATCGGCACATTTATCGGCATTGTGGCTGCTCAATTCCATCTTGCTTGGATTGATACGGTCACTGCGTTTGTGATCGGTCTGCTTATTTGCAAGACCGCATGGGATATTTTTAAAGAGTCATCTCACTCTTTGACAGATGGATTCGACATAAAGGACATTTCCGCTTATAAACAGACAATCGAAAAAATCTCCGGTGTGAGCCGTTTAAAAGACATAAAAGCAAGATACTTGGGCAGTACGGTTCATGTTGATGTGGTGGTTGAGGTATCGGCAGATTTAAATATTACGGAAAGCCACGATATAGCCAATGAAATTGAGCGGAGAATGAAGGAGGAGCATGCGATTGATTATTCGCATGTTCATATGGAGCCTTTAGAACAAAAATAATGGAGCTTCCTGTCACAGGAAGCTTCAGCGTGTCGACAAACCCTCGCATTCGTTGTCAGGTCTGCGCTTCGGTGCTCACGAATTAGAACATTCGCTCCGCTCCTATGCTCGTCCTTCCTAGACTTCAAGGGTTTTCAATCACGCTGAAAAGATGACAAAACCCTAAAATGAAAGCCATTTTAGGATTTTGTCAACAATCTGGAGCTTCCTGCCACAGGAAGCTTTTTTGTGTGTTTTGGCCAGCTTTATTGGTAACAATTTGCTAGAATCGTTTTTTTATACAGATTGCTTTTTGTGGTAAAGTTAGGTTACATTATGATGAATTTTGTAGATGACTAGGAGGAAAAGAATGGCATATCAAGAAGACCTGCATCCTTTGCTGGGGAAAGCAGTTGAACATATTAATAGAGTAATGGTTGGAAAACGAGACATCGCCATACTCAGCTTAGCAGCCCTTCTTGCCAAAGGGCATGTGCTGCTTGAGGATGTACCCGGAGTCGGAAAAACGATGATGGTCCGCGCGCTGGCAAAGTCAATCGGCGCCGATTTCAAAAGAATCCAATTCACTCCGGATTTGCTGCCATCTGATGTAACAGGGGTATCTATCTATAATGCGAAAACGATGGAGTTTGAATATCGTCCCGGCCCGATTATGGGAAATATCGTGCTGGCCGATGAAATCAACCGTACCTCTCCGAAGACACAGTCGGCTTTGCTCGAAGCGATGGAAGAGGGAAGCGTCACGGTAGATGGCCATACGATGCAGCTTGCCGATCCGTTTTTTGTGATGGCAACGCAAAACCCAGTCGAATATGAAGGAACCTATCCTTTGCCGGAAGCCCAGCTTGACCGTTTTTTATTCAAACTTCGGATGGGTTATCCGTCCTTTAATGAAGAGCTTGACGTCTTATCTCTTCAGGAAAAAAGCCATCCGATTGAGACGCTTGAGCCGATTATTGCAAAAGAAGACTTCATCCATTTACAGAGGGAAGTGCAAAATGTCCGTGCTGATGACAGCATTAAGGAATATATCGTTGAAATTGTGCAGAAAACGAGACAGCATCCTTCTGTTCAATTAGGCGTCAGTCCGCGCGGCTCAATCGCCCTCATGAAAGCGGCACAGGCATACGCGCTGCTGCATCATCGCGACTATGTCATACCGGATGATATTCAATATTTAGCTCCTTTCACGCTGCCGCACCGGATGATGCTTCATCCTGAGGCAAAATTTGAAGGGATTCAGGCAGAAGCGATCGTAAGGGAGATCATGTCAGCTGTGAAGGTGCCGGTTCAAAGGTCGTCGGTCCGCTGATGAATAAGAAATGGCAATGGCTCATATATGGTTGGAAGCTGATTATATTAACTTTATTGACGGCTGCTGTTTTTTCTTATGCGATGTTTCAGGGCGGCTTTGTCAGCTGGTTTTTGTTTTACGCGTTTCTCCCTTTTGTCTTGTATGCCGGGCTGTTGGCCTTGTATCCGCTCCGTTCTTTTCAGGCTTCAAGGCAAATGGATAAAACACAATTGCATGCGGGGGACAGGCTGGGCGTAACGGTTACGCTGAGAAGAAAGCTGCCATTCCCCCTGATGTATATGGTGATTGAAGATTGCCTGCCAGAAGGTATCGAGTCATTAAATCGAGACGGAGCCGCGGCCAAACGGCTCGTTTTTCCTTGGTTTAAACGGAGCATGACGATGTCGTATGAATTAGCTCGGGTACCGCGCGGAGAGCATCACTTTCATTCTGTCAGGGTGCGAACCGGGGATGTTCTTGGCTTGATTGAAAAAACAGCATTTTTTGAGCTGGATGATACCTTGTTTGTTTATCCATTCTATCAGCGTTTTTCCTATCAGGTGAATGAGAGGCATCAGGAAGACGGTGTAAGCGGTTCTTCTCCTATTCATCAGCACCATTCCTCAGTCGCAGCAAGTGTGCGGAATTATCAGCCGGGAGACCGATTTGCTGCGTTAGATTGGAAGACATCTGCACGGCGGAGCCAGCTGATGACGAAGGAATTTGAGCCTTCTCGCAGCAAAAATCTGTTTCTGCTGATGGTCCGTTTTTCCTCAGACGCATTCGAAGAGGTCGTTTCAGTGACAGCTTCGATTCTTCATTCTGTTTTAAAAAACGGCGCGGGTGCTGGTCTGGCTTCCATCGGGAAGGAAAAAAACATTTTCCCTATTCAGGAAGGGGATCAGCATTTTAAGCACATGCTTCGGCATTTAGCCATCGCTCATTGTGATGCGGCAGACCCGATAAGCCGATATGCACGGGAAGAGCTGGGAAAGCCATCTGTTCGCCAAGCTGATCAAGTTGTTGTCACGGGACAGTTAACGGAAGATATGCTGCACCTTGCAGAAATAGGAGGCGGCCGGATTACGGTGATACTGGCAAAAGAGAAAGATGCTGAGCTCTCTCAAGCTGAAAATGTCATGATTGAACGCATGATGAAACGCCAAATCAGAGTTCGGGTCATGAGGGGCGGGCGAGTTTCGCGTGTTGTTTAGAAAGAGAGGTGACTGGTTCACATGCCGCACGATGATCACAAGGGAAGCCGTTTGAGCTTGCTGTTATTTTATTTTCTGGCTTTTTTATTGCTGTGGGAGTGGCTCAGGCCGCTTGACAGTTTTACTGAAACGAAACATACAGGCTTTTTTAGTGTCTTTATCGGTTTGACGTTTCTGCTGACTTTTTTCAGGATGAGGTGGTTTGTCACCGTTCCTTTTTGTGTCATATTTACATTGATCTCGATACACATCCTGTTTTATCAAGGATCTATATTCGACTTGAGCTGGGTCAGCTCTTTTTTGCAGGATGTCTATCTGAATATCACGCTGATTCAATCTGGGCAATGGAATGACATGATTCCTTCATTTCGGACCCTGCTGTTTTTTGTGCTGCTGTGGCTGCTGGTCTATCTCCTGCATTATTGGGTGATTTACCAGAGAAGAATTTTGTTTTTCTTTATGATGACAGTAGCGTATATTACGATTCTTGATACCTTTACGCCATATGATGCCACTTTTGCCGTCATCCGTATCGTGCTGATCGGCTTCTTTATGCTGGGCCTTTTATACTTGGAGCGCATTAAGCTGATGGAAAGAATCACACTGCCAAAAACATCTGTCCTGAAATGGTTTCTTCCTTTATCTGTATTGGTTTTGGCTGCAACGGGATTCGGACTCGCCGCTCCAAAATCAGATCCAGCCTGGCCTGATCCGGTGCCTTTTCTTAAAAAAATCACTCATCAAGACCGCGTGTCTGCAGGGGAAAGCAAAATCGGATACGGGAATCATGATGAATCACTCGGCGGCCCGTTCCAGCAGGATGCTACACCTGTTTTTACATGGCAGGGAAAAGAGCGTACGTATTTCCGTGTGGAAACGAAGGATACGTATACCGGGAAAGGCTGGATTGAAACAGACACAGGCATGTCGTATCAGCTTAGCAATGGAAAAGTTGAAAATCTGTGGTTTGACCATAAGGTTGCGACAGAGCGCCGCACCGTCCGTGTAAAAGTCGATAAGCACTACGGGTATAACCATCTGATGTATCCGATTGGTGCGGAAATCATTCAGCCAAAGCAGGCTGTCTCACTTGAAATGAACGGCAACACGGAGCAAATTTCTCCGATCAGTGAACAAGCCGGTGAAATCAGAAATATGGGGAATTATACTGTAACGTACAATTCCCCGGTCTATAAGCTGGATGAACTGAGAAAGGTAAAAGTGAGAAAAAACAGTGAGGAGTACACATTCAGCGATCGCTACATGCAGCTTCCAGATTCACTGCCAGAGCGGGTGAGAACCCTTGCGATCAAACTGACTCAGGATCACGACAATATGTTTGATAAGGTGAAAGCGGTTGAGGACTATTTAGGGTCAAATGCGTTCACATATGAAACAGAAAACGTGACCATTCCTAAGAATGATGAAGATTATGTCGATCAATTTCTCTTTGAAACGAAAATGGGTTATTGTGATAACTTTTCTTCCGCCATGGTGGTGCTCTTGCGCTCGGCCGGGATTCCGGCCCGCTGGGTAAAGGGTTATACGTCCGGCGAATACAAAGAAGCAGGAAACAAAAATGGCAACATCTACGAAGTGACAAATAACAATGCCCATTCCTGGGTAGAGGTGTATTTCCCGGAACAGGGCTGGGTTACATTTGAGCCGACTAAAGGGTTTACAAATCCGGCTGAATTTACTTCTTCTGACACAAAGGACTCCGGCAGCGATAGCAGCAGCTCGCCGAAGAAAGCAAAAGAGAAACAGAAAGAAGAGAAAAAACAGCCGCAAAAAGAGGAAAAACAAAAGGAAAAGCGGGAGCCAGCTGTTTCTAAAAAGCCGTCCGCTTCACATACCAATGCCGGTGCGGGCTTGTATGCAGCGCTTGCGATTCTTGCAGTCCTCCTGGTGGCAGCTGTATTGCTGTATGTTTTCCGCTCGTTATGGATTCCTGTTTTCGCCGTGAGGAAATTGAAGCGGCGCAACGATCAGCACGCGTTTTTTGAGGCATATGACGCGCTGCTGAAACAACTGAAGAGAAAAGGGCTGCCGAAACGAGGCAGTGAAACGCTGCGTGATTATGCAAAACGAATCGATGAAAAATACGACATAGAAGACATGTCAAAGCTGACATTAAGCTATGAAAGGGCGCTTTACAGAAATGAAGATTCTTCAGCGCTTTGGAATGATTCCAGAGAGTTATGGGAAAATTTAATTAAAAGAAGATGGTCTTGACCGCTTATCAACGTGTTGTTAGAATTAGTGAATATTATCGGAGTCTGGGAGCGAGTTGGCCTGACTCCGGCAAACGGCCTTGCCAAAGAGGGCGGAGCGAGCTTCATATCTGTCCTCGTTTTTTTCTGTGTCAAAAAACTTAGAGGAGATTAGGTGACAACCATGACAAAGTTAGTGAATGAAATGATTCTTGTCCTTGATTTCGGCAGTCAGTATAACCAGCTGATTACACGCCGTATCCGTGAATTCGGTGTTTACAGCGAGCTGCATCCACATACATTGACGGCTGAAGAAATTAAAAAAATGAATCCAAAAGGAATTATTTTATCCGGCGGTCCAAACAGTGTGTATGATGAAAACTCTTTCCGCTGTGACGAGAAAATCTTCGAGCTTGATATTCCTGTTTTGGGAATTTGCTACGGCATGCAGCTGATGACTCATTACCTTGGCGGTAAAGTTGAAGCGGCAAGCCAGCGTGAATACGGAAAAGCAAACATCCGCATCGAAGGCACACCTGATTTGTTCAAAGATCTTCCAAACGAACAAGTGGTTTGGATGAGCCACGGCGATTTGGTTGTAGAAGTTCCTGAAGGCTTCACTGTTGACGCGACAAGCCATCACTGCCCGAACTCAGCGATGAGCAAAGCGGACAAAAAATGGTATGGCGTTCAGTTCCACCCGGAAGTGCGCCACTCTGAATACGGCAATGATCTTCTGAAAAACTTTGTATTCGGTGTTTGCGAATGCGAAGGCGAATGGTCAATGGAGAACTTTATCGAAATCGAAATGCAAAAAATCCGTGAAACGGTCGGAGACAAACAGGTTCTTTGCGCGCTAAGCGGCGGCGTTGATTCCTCTGTTGTTGCTGTTTTGATTCATAAAGCGATCGGCGACCAGCTGACTTGTATCTTTGTAGACCATGGTCTTCTCCGTAAAGGCGAAGCTGAGGGTGTTATGAAAACATTCAGCGAAGGCTTTAACATGAATGTGATTAAAGTAGACGCAAAAGATCGATTCTTAAACAAACTAAAAGGCGTTTCTGATCCTGAGCAAAAACGCAAAATCATCGGTAATGAATTCATTTACGTGTTTGATGATGAAGCGGACAAGCTCAAAGGCATCGACTACCTTGCACAAGGTACGCTTTACACAGATATCATCGAGAGCGGTACAGCAACGGCGCAAACGATCAAATCTCACCACAATGTCGGCGGGCTTCCTGAAGACATGCAGTTTGAGCTGATCGAGCCGTTAAACACGCTCTTCAAAGACGAAGTGCGCGCGCTAGGCACAGAGCTCGGCATTCCGGATGAAATCGTATGGCGTCAGCCGTTCCCAGGACCGGGCCTCGGAATCCGTGTTCTTGGCGAAGTAACAGAAGAAAAACTTGAAATCGTTCGTGAATCAGATGCAATCTTGCGTGAAGAAATTGCAAATCACGGCTTAGAGCGTGATATCTGGCAATACTTCACTGTTCTTCCTGACATCCGCAGCGTTGGTGTTATGGGTGACGCAAGAACATATGATTACACAATCGGAATCCGTGCCGTTACATCAATCGACGGCATGACATCTGACTGGGCGCGTATCCCGTGGGATGTGCTTGAAGTCATTTCGACACGTATCGTAAACGAAGTGAAGCACATTAACCGCGTGGTGTACGATATTACAAGTAAGCCGCCTGCGACGATTGAGTGGGAATAAGTAAATAACAATGAGAAAAACGTCCCTTTTTCAAAAGGGGCGTTTTTTTGTTAACTTTTTGAAACCGTTTCGACAATTTTTGTATCTAACAACATAGGAGGTGGATAAGGTGAAGGAAGACAGATTGATTACAAAGGCGAGAAAAGGAAATGCTCGGGCCTTTGAAAAGCTTATGCTGGCACATCAGGAGACTTTATATAAAACCGCTTATCTCTATTTAAGAAATAAAGAAGATGCACTTGATGCTGTACAGGAAACAGCTTATAAAGCTTTTATCAGTATAGAAAAACTAAAAGAGCCAAAGTATTTTTTAACGTGGCTCACCCGAATTCTTATTAATTCAATTTTTGCAATGAAGAAAAAGCAGGGGGAATTAGTTCCGTTTGAAAGCCATCATGACACTGGCACGGACCAAAGGAATATTGAAGAATATATAGACTTGCGCAATGCGCTGGATACACTTGATGAACATGTTCAGTTAACAATTCAGCTCTATTATTTTCAAGATTATTCGATTTCAATGATAGCTGAACAAACAGGAATGGCAGAAGGCACAATTAAAACACATTTACATAGAGCAAGAAAAGCATTGAAACAGGAGCTGGAAAAGGAGGATCAAAACAAATGGACAAACACCAAATGAAGCAGATATTTGATGACATTGAAGTGCCTAAGACAGCGCTAAAAAAAGCAATACATCAAGCTGTTGTTCGTGCTGAAAATGAAAGTAACACGAGGCGCCGTTTTAAATGGGGACGAACCTTTACAAATGGAATTGCTGTTGCTGCTGTGGTAGGTATACTGTATTTAACGTCCGGTCTTTTTCTGCCTTCTGTAAACAAAGCGATGGGAAGCATACCCATTGTCGGCCAAATTTATAAGGAGTTTCAAGATAAAGTTGGCCTATCATTGTTTGAAAGCAATTTGGTCACAGCTTTAAATGAAAAAGCTGAGTCAAGGGGAATCACTGTATCGGTAAACAGCTCCTATTACGATGCCGGGCAGCTTGTGTATAACTTTACCGTTGATAACCTCCAGTCTGATAAAAAAGAGCTAAGTTATAATGTGAGCAAAGCGAGTTTTAATAATAATTTTTCAATCAACTACGATTCCTTAATGCTCAAAAAATTAAATAACAAACAATATGCTGGTCAATTAAGGCTTTATACAAAGGGGACAGAAATAAAGAATGGGGATACCGTGCCTTTTGTGATGACTCATATCAATGAAATACCGGGAAATTGGAGATTCAAACTGCCTATTACCAAAAAGAATGCGAGTTATTTAGAAAGCTCAAAAGTGGTATCAGTGCATCACAATCGTTATCAATTTTCCAATATTCAAGTGGAGAATGGTAAGCTAGGATCTGTCCTTCAATTTACAATCGATTATCAAGGCATAGCAAAGCATGATACGGTTGAAATTAACGAAGTCAAAGATGATTTAGGAAACACATATGAGATGACATCGTCAAACATCGAACTGGGAGACCGCAAAAAAGTAAACGAGAGAACGGTTAGAGCAAAAGGACAAACACAGTTAGAATCACCAATTAATCCAAAAGCGAAAAAGCTAACATTAATAGCTGATATTAAATCTGAGGCAGAGGGCAGTGAAATTATCCCGTTAAATGCAGAGATGCCATTTCATGTTTCAGAAACAAACCATCAAAACATAGGGATTCAAATCAACAACATTAACCAAAAAGGAAAGAAAGTATTGGTTCATTACCATTTCACTGGAATTGATACCTCAAGCGTGGACGAAAATAAATTAGTGAATATCGGTGAAACGATTGGCCTTGGTGATATAAAAAAAATGCAATCTTGGCCTGATCCAGTAGGTGATTATGAAGAAGGTTATTATTTGAAAGGAAATATTGCTAAAGTGAAAAATATGAAAACAGCCGAAATGGTATCTACTTTTGAACTGGATGATGATTATAATGATAAGCTGTCTTTAAAGCATTTTGAGTTTAATGAATACGGTCTGTATATTGATAACGGCGTTTTAAATGACCTGATTCAACTAAAGCCATTCTCGTTTACTGTACCAGTGCATCAGGTGAGTCAGCCTACCGAAAAAAAATAATCATAAGTTGAAAAGCCGTATGTTGCCATACATACGGTTTTTATCATTGTTACCAATTTAGTCAATAGACGAATAAACCAATTTTTTTAATAAGTAATGTTCGTTGTTTATATTGTCAATTCAAAATGAACTTGGTACAATAGACACAGAAATCAAATAAGATGAATTCGTATAATCGCGGGAATATGGCTCGCAAGTCTCTACCAAGCTACCGTAAATGGCTTGACTACGTAAACATTTCTTTCGTTTGATATAAATAAAACACGTTTATTTATTCGAACTGAAATCCGTCTGTAGTCAAGCGTCCCAAAATTATTGGGGCGTTTTTTATTTGGCGATTTCAGGACAGAATAAATAGCAAAGAGTGAAGGGAGTCAAATAGCTTGAAAAAGTATTTTCAGTTTGATGAGCTGGGCACCAGCTATCGCAATGAAATCATTGGCGGATTAACGACTTTTTTATCTATGGCATATATATTGTTCGTCAATCCGATTACGCTTGCTTTGGACAGCGTGAAAGATTTTCCGGAGGCGCTGAGAATTGACCAGGGTGCGGTCTTTACGGCGACAGCGCTGGCGTCTGCAGCAGGCTGTATCTTAATGGGATTAATAGCGAGATATCCGATTGCCATCGCGCCGGGTATGGGGCTGAACGCGTTTTTTGCGTTTTCTGTTGTCCTTGGTATGGGTATTTCATGGCAGGCAGCTTTGTCTGGTGTTTTTATTTCAGGCCTTATTTTCGTTGCTCTTTCTTTAACAGGTTTTCGTGAAAAAATCATCAACGCCATTCCGCCTGAGCTGAAATTGGCAGTCGGTGCGGGGATCGGCCTGTTTATTACATTCGTTGGTTTGCAAGGCTCAGGAATCATTACTGCAAATCCTTCTACGCTCGTCACGATCGGAAACATTCACAGCGGTCCTGTGCTGTTAACGATTTTCGGTGTGATTGTCACGGTTATTTTAATGGTGCTTCGCGTGAACGCAGGCGTGTTTATCGGGATGCTGTTAACAGCGGTTGCCGGCATGATTTTCGGTTTGGTTCCGGTTCCGACTCAAATTGTCGGCAGTGTGCCGAGCCTTGCGCCGACTTTCGGACAAGCGTGGATTCACCTCCCGGATATTTTCTCCGTACAAATGCTGATCGTTATTTTAACATTCTTGTTTGTCGGATTTTTTGATACAGCTGGTACACTTGTTGCTGTGGCGACACAAGCTGGTTTAATGAAGGAAAACAAATTGCCGCGTGCAGGCCGTGCGCTTTTAGCTGATTCATCTTCTATTGTGATCGGTGCCGTGCTTGGTACGTCTACAACAACTTCTTATGTGGAATCAAGCTCAGGTGTCGCTGCGGGTGCCCGGTCAGGATTTGCCGCAATTGTAACAGGGATTCTCTTTTTACTGGCTACGTTTTTCTCGCCGCTCCTATCAGTCGTTACGTCAAATGTAACAGCGCCGGCGCTTATTATTGTTGGTGCATTGATGGTGGCGCCGCTTGGCAAAATCGCTTGGGATAAGTTCGAAGTGGCCGTTCCTGCTTTCCTTACCATGATCATGATGCCGTTAACGTACAGCATCGCGACTGGTATTGCCATCGGATTTATTTTCTATCCGATTACAATGGTGTGCAAAGGGAAAGCAAAAGAGGTTCATCCAATCATGTACGGGCTGTTTGTCGTATTTATCCTGTACTTTATCTTCTTAAAATAAGAATTGAAAAACCAGCTGCACCGGCAGCTGGTTTTTTTGTTGCAAAAGATAAAACCATTTCATACGATATACCGTCATGTAGATGTGCCGCCATGCTTTACTTAAATGGAAATGACTTGACTGTTCAGGAAGGCTTCGGTACCTTATATAAGTGTTTTATTTTCTTGCTGAATGGTATTCCGCCGTATTTTTTTGATAGGAGTTGCTGACATGACGGAAGAAAGAAAAGAAACGTTTGAAGAAGAAATTAACCAGAGTGAAAGAATAGATGCAGATGAAGAACCGCTATCGAGAATGTCCAGAAAGGCGAGCCGGCAAAGCAAGCAGAAGCAAAAACAAAAGCAGAAACCGCGCCAGGAACGCGGTGAATCAACTGTTAAAGACAAGCTTGCGTCTGTTTGGGCAGCCATCAACAGATATTGCGGTTTTGCGTTCTCGATTTTAAAATCTCCGACGAAAACTGTCGTAACGGATGGTTTTTCTCATTATAAGTACGGTCTGATTTCAATGCTTATATTCAGTATCATTTTTTCAATTGGGAATTGGTTTCAGTTAAAGGCAAGCTGGAATCGGCCGCTCGGTTTCGGAGAACGCCATCATGCTTTCTATGACGGGTTTTTAGTTGTTCTTGTGTATTTGCTGATCTTTTTCGCGGTAATGGTCTTTGCTATATGGGCTGTCTCCCGCTATATGATGAAGCAGAAGGTGACGTTCAGAGAAGCGGCTGCCGTATTGGGTTCATTGCTTGTACCGGTAATTGCTGTTTCAATCCTTTGGCTGATCTTTGCGATCGTAAATATCCCAATGCTGACAGTACTGTTTACGGTGCTGATCTTGTTTTCCATCTTTTTTATCATCGCGCTGTATGTACAGCGTGTGTACCAGGCGGCACAAGATGCATCAATTGATTATATCTATTGTGTATTTGCAGTGGTTGCGATAGCGCTGCTGTTTACGGCAGTGACTTGGCCGTTTATTTCTGAGTATTTTACGGCGTCGCTGATTCCGCTTTAATGAAAAAACCGGCTAATCCTAGCCGGTTTTTTTATGTCACACTTTTTACAAATATATCTAAAAAACATAGTTGATTTGTAGGATTAACCCGTGTATGATGGGGAAAATGCTGAAAACGTCCAGCGCAAAAACCTTTATGTTTAAGGAGGATGATGGACATGGCTGATGTACTTCGCCGAGCAATTAACCAAAAGAAGCAATTTTTAAAAACCAAATTACTGCTCTCGGAATTTTATCAAGGAAGAGGGGAACAGCTTGCTGACTACACGCTGAGTGAGCTTGAGAAAGAATACAAGTCCCTTCAGAAAATGAAAAAAGAGATCTGACAATAGATATAAAGAGGTGAGTCTGCTGAAAAGTGGGCTTTTTTGTTTTGATTTTGAAAAGGCGAGAAAGAGGGTAAACTACTACTGTTCAACACATAAAAGCGTGTCGAAATATTTTGCTTAAGCTTACGGGCGAAGCTGATTGTAAACGGCTCATTTCTCTAGTAGAATATGAATGCTTTGTGCAAGCTGAAGAGTAGGGGGATGAATAAAATGATGCAAACCATCTTATCAAATGGGATAGCCATGGTTCTCATAATTCTCATTATTAATATTGTCTATGTGTCATTTTTTACGATAAGAATGATTTTAACGCTGAAAGGACAGCGTTATTTAGCGGCCGGCATCAGTACGATTGAAATACTGGTTTATGTGACGGGGCTGAGTCTGGTGCTCGATAACTTAGACCAGATTCAAAATGTGATCGCGTACGCGCTCGGTTACGGTCTAGGCGTAATTGTCGGCATGAAAATAGAAGAAAAATTGGCGCTTGGCTATATTATGGTCAATGTGATTACGAAGGAGCTCGATCTTGATCTTCCGAAGCAGCTCCGGGAAAAAGGCTACGGCGTGACAAATTGGGTGGCAGGCGGGCTTGAAGGCGACCGCACAGCCCTTCAGATCCTGACGCCGAGAAGATATGAACTCCAGCTATATGATACGATTAAAACACTTGATTCAAAAGCCTTTATTATTGCGTACGAACCAAAAACAATCCACGGCGGCTTCTGGGTCAAAGCGGTGAAGAAGAGGAGAATTAAAGAATAATGGCAAAGCCGAAGAAGAAAAAGTTTGAAGTGACAGAGCAGCAAACGATTGATGCGGTGCTTCAGCAAATGAAAGAAGAAGGATATCTGCCTGTAAGGCGAATGGAAGAGCCTATTTTTATGGAAAAAAAGGAAAATGGGTCAATTCAGATCGTTCCGTGCGGGAAAAAAATCGTATTTGAAGGGAAATTGATCTAAAACACGAACATTAGTAGAATGAATTTTTGTATCGTTCGATAATATCGTTGACATTATCCATGTCCGTTGTTAAGATAAACATGAAATCAAAACACGACCTCATATAATCTTGGGAATATGGCCCATAAGTTTCTACCCGGCAACCGTAAATTGCCGGACTATGCAGGAAAGTGATCGATAAAACTGACATGGATATATCGCAGAAGCGAACGACTGACGATACATGTACCATGCCCGGTTTGTATTGCTTCCTCATAAGTGCAATGCAGAGCGGGTATTTTTTATTTTCTGAAAACAAAAGCATTAGAAGGTGGGGAACAGAATGCAGCCGCTAGTAGGAATCATCATGGGAAGCACTTCCGATTGGGAGACAATGAAACACGCATGCGACATACTTGACGAACTCAATGTTCCGTACGAAAAAAAGGTCGTTTCCGCTCACCGGACGCCTGATTTCATGTTTGAATATGCTGAAACTGCTAGAGAAAGAGGCATCAAGGTGATTATTGCCGGTGCCGGAGGAGCGGCGCATCTGCCAGGGATGACGGCTGCGAAAACAACACTGCCAGTCATCGGAGTTCCGGTTCAGTCCAAGGCGCTGAACGGAATGGATTCACTTCTTTCCATCGTCCAAATGCCTGGAGGCGTGCCTGTTGCGACAACATCCATCGGCAAAGCGGGTGCTGTGAACGCAGGCCTGTTAGCGGCGCAAATTTTGTCAGCATTTGACGAAGACCTTGCCCGTAAGCTGGATGAGAGAAGAGAAAATACAAAACAGACAGTGTTAGAAAGCAGTGATCAGCTTGTCTAAACAAATCATCTATCCGGGAGCTGTAATCGGCATTATCGGCGGCGGCCAGCTTGGGAAAATGATGGCTGTGTCCGCCAAACAAATGGGGTATAAAGTCGCGGTCGTTGATCCGGTGAAAGATTCGCCGTGCGGGCAGGTTGCGGATGTCGAAATTACCGCTCATTATAATGACCGTGAAGCGATTCGAAAATTGGCTGAAATCAGCGATATCATCACATATGAGTTTGAAAACATCGACTATGATGCGCTGCATTGGCTGAAAGATCATGCGTATCTCCCGCAAGGAAGTGAGCTGCTGCTCATTACCCAAAACCGTGAAACAGAGAAAAAAGCAATTCAATCCGCGGGCTGTGAAGTCGCACCGTACAGCATCGTCAAAACAAAGAATGAATTGAAACAGGCGGTACAGGAGCTCGGGTTACCCGCAGTTCTGAAGACATGCCGCGGCGGGTACGACGGCAAAGGCCAATTTGTGATAAAAGAAGAGGCGCAAATGGAGCAGGCAGCCAGTCTGTTAGAACACGGAACTTGCATTCTTGAAAGCTGGGTTTCTTTTGAAATGGAACTGTCGGTGATCGTCGTCAGATCGGTAAACGGTGAAATTTCAACATTTCCGACAGCTGAAAACATTCACCACAACAATATTCTTTTCCAAAGCATCGTGCCCGCACGGGTAGAGAAAGGGATTCAGCAGAAGGTTGCTGATCTCGCAGTTAAGCTTGCAGACGAGCTTAACCTTGTCGGACCGCTTGCTGTTGAGATGTTCCTGACAGAGGACGGAGAGCTTTTGGTCAATGAACTGGCGCCAAGACCGCACAATTCTGGGCATTATACGCTGGATCTTTGCGAGACGAGCCAGTTTGAGCAGCATATCAGAGCGGTATGCGGGCTTCCGCTTGGGAAGACAGATTTGCTGAAGCCGGGCATGATGGTGAATCTTCTCGGCGATGAAGTGAAGCTTGTTGAGGAAGACCCGGAGCTTTTAAAAGAGGCAAAGCTATATATATACGGAAAACATGAAATCAAAAAAGGCCGCAAAATGGGGCATATTACATTTATGAAGCAGCCTGAAGACGAATGGATTCAGGAGATCACAAATAAATGGATGAATAGAGACGGAGGACAAGCAGAATGATCGAACGTTATTCAAGACCTGAAATGTCCGCGATTTGGACGGATGAAAACAGATTTCAAGCATGGCTGGAGGTAGAGATTCTTGCCTGTGAAGCGTGGGCGGAGCTTGGCGTCATTCCGAAAGAAGATGTAAAGGTTATGCGCGAAAACGCGTCATTTGACATCAACCGCATTTTAGAAATCGAACAGGACACGCGCCATGACGTTGTCGCTTTTACACGCGCCGTTTCCGAATCACTGGGCGAAGAAAGAAAATGGGTGCACTACGGATTAACGTCAACTGACGTTGTTGATACGGCTCTTTCCTACTTATTAAAACAGGCAAACGATATTTTGCTCAAGGATCTTGAGAGATTTGTTGACATTATAAAAGAAAAAGCGAAAGAACATAAATACACAGTCATGATGGGGCGCACGCACGGCGTACACGCTGAGCCTACAACTTTCGGCTTAAAACTTGCGCTTTGGCATGAAGAAATGAAACGTAATCTTGAGCGCTTTAAACAAGCGAAAGCAGGCATTGAGGTTGGAAAGATTTCCGGCGCTGTCGGCACATATGCGAACATTGATCCATTTGTTGAGCAATATGTCTGTGAGAAGCTCGGATTGAAAGCAGCACCGATTTCCACTCAAACCCTTCAGCGTGACCGCCATGCTGACTATATGGCAACACTTGCTTTGATCGCGACAAGCATTGAGAAATTCGCTGTGGAAATCCGCGGACTGCAAAAGAGTGAAACACGTGAAGTTGAGGAATTTTTCGCGAAAGGGCAAAAGGGTTCATCTGCAATGCCGCATAAACGAAATCCGATTGGCTCTGAAAACATGACAGGCATGGCGCGCGTGATCCGCGGCTACATGATGACAGCTTACGAAAATGTTCCATTATGGCATGAGCGCGATATTTCTCATTCTTCAGCAGAACGGATTATTCTTCCGGATGCGACAATTGCGCTGAACTACATGCTGAACCGCTTCTCCAACATCGTGAAGAACTTAACGGTCTTCCCGGAAAACATGAAGCGCAACATGGACCGCACTCTCGGCCTTATCTATTCTCAGCGTGTGCTGCTTGCTTTGATTGACACAGGCCTTACACGTGAAGAAGCCTATGATACTGTTCAGCCGAAAGCAATGGAAGCGTGGGAAAAACAAGTGCCGTTCCGCGAACTTGTTGAAGCGGAAGAGAAAATCACGTCACGTCTTTCTCCAGAAAAAATTGCTGACTGCTTTGATTACAATTACCATCTGAAAAATGTTGATCTGATCTTTGAACGTTTAGGTTTAGCATAGAAGAAGCTTTTAGCGGCTTCTTCTAAGCCGCCGCAGTTTGAAAATTCCCAACATTCGGGTTAGGAGGCCTTCCGTGAATATTGTGAAGAATGAACTTTTATACGAAGGAAAAGCAAAAAAGATCTACAAAACCGATGACGAAAACACGCTGTATGTCGTGTATAAAGACTCCGCCACTGCCTTTAACGGCGAGAAAAAAGCAGAAATCAGCGGGAAAGGGCGCTTAAATAACGAGATTTCAAGCTTAATTTTCAAACACCTTCATGGAAAGGGCATTAACAATCATTTTATCGAGCGCATTTCGGAAACGGAACAGCTCATTAAAAAGGTAACGATTGTGCCGCTTGAAGTCGTGGTCAGAAATGTTGTGGCAGGAAGCATGTCCAAACGTCTCGGCATTCCAGAAGGCACGGAGCTTGAGCAGCCGATTATCGAGTTTTACTACAAGGATGACGCGCTGGGTGATCCGCTCATCACAGAAGATCATATTTGGCTTTTGAAAGCAGCGACTCCTGAGCAGGTAGAAACCATTAAGTCCATTACAAAAACAGTAAACGAAGAGCTTCAAAGCATTTTCGACGATTGTCATGTCAGATTAATAGATTTCAAGCTTGAATTCGGTCTAGATGCAGACGGGCAAGTGCTTTTGGCGGATGAAATTTCACCTGACACATGCCGCTTGTGGGATAAAGAAACGAACGAAAAGCTGGACAAAGATTTATTCAGACGCAATCTGGGAAGCTTAACCGACGCATACGAAGAGATTTTCAAAAGACTGGGAGGCATTCATCATGTATAAAGTAAAAGTTTATGTCAGCTTAAAAGAAAGTGTACTAGATCCACAAGGGAGCGCTGTCCAGCATGCCTTGCACAGTATGACTTATAACGAAGTTCAAGATGTGCGCATCGGGAAATACATGGAGCTTACCATTGAAAAATCTGACCGTGATCTTGACGTGCTAGTGAAAGAAATGTGCGAAAAACTTCTTGCGAACACAGTGATTGAAGATTACAGATACGAGGTTGAGGAGGTAGTCGCACAGTGAAATTTGCGGTGATTGTGTTACCCGGCTCCAACTGTGATATCGATATGTATCATGCTGTAAAGGATGAGCTCGGCCATGAAGTGGAATACGTCTGGCATGAGGAAACAAGTCTTGACGGCTTCGACGGCGTGTTAATTCCGGGAGGATTTTCTTACGGCGATTACTTAAGATGCGGTGCCATCGCCCGATTTGCGAATATTATGCCAGCTGTCAAACAAGCAGCGGCTGAAGGAAAACCTGTTCTTGGCGTCTGTAACGGATTCCAGATTTTACAGGAGCTTGGGCTGCTGCCAGGCGCAATGAGACGCAACAAAGATCTGAAGTTCATTTGCCGTCCGGTTGAATTGATTGTTCAGAACGACGAAACCTTATTCACAGCTTCCTACGAAAAGGGAGAATCGATTACAATCCCGGTTGCCCATGGTGAAGGGAATTTCTACTGTGATGACGAGACGCTTGCTACATTAAAGGAAAACAATCAAATTGCTTTCACATACGGCTCTAATATTAATGGAAGTGTCAGCGACATTGCCGGTGTCGTGAATGAGAATGGCAATGTATTAGGCATGATGCCTCACCCTGAGCGCGCGGTCGATGAACTGCTTGGAAGCGCCGACGGTCTTAAATTGTTCCAGTCTATCGTGAAAAATTGGAGGGAAACTCATGTCACTACTGCTTGAACCAAGTAAAGAACAAATAAAAGAAGAGAAACTGTATCAGCAAATGGGTGTCAGTGATGATGAGTTTGCATTGATAGAATCCATTCTTGGAAGATTGCCGAACTACACAGAAATCGGAATTTTTTCTGTCATGTGGTCTGAGCATTGCAGCTATAAAAACTCAAAGCCGATTCTGCGTAAATTCCCGACAAGCGGCGAGCGTGTGCTGCAGGGGCCGGGGGAAGGCGCCGGAATCGTTGATATCGGTGATAACCAAGCGGTTGTGTTCAAAATTGAATCACATAACCACCCATCAGCTCTCGAGCCTTACCAAGGCGCTGCGACTGGCGTAGGCGGAATTATCCGTGATGTATTCTCAATGGGTGCACGCCCAATCGCTGTATTGAACTCTCTTCGATTTGGTGAACTGACTTCACCACGCGTGAAGTACTTGTTTGAAGAAGTAGTAGCGGGTATCGCCGGATACGGCAACTGTATCGGCATCCCCACAGTCGGCGGAGAAGTGCAGTTTGACAGCAGCTATGAAGGAAATCCGCTCGTCAACGCAATGTGCGTCGGTTTAATCAATCATGAAGACATCAAAAAAGGCCAGGCAAAAGGTGTCGGCAACACAGTAATGTACGTAGGAGCGAAAACTGGGCGTGACGGCATCCACGGCGCTACGTTTGCTTCTGAAGAAATGTCAGACTCGTCTGAAGAAAAGCGTTCTGCTGTCCAAGTCGGCGATCCGTTTATGGAGAAGCTTTTGCTTGAAGCATGTCTGGAAGTCATCCAATGCGACGCCTTAGTCGGCATTCAGGATATGGGAGCTGCCGGTTTAACAAGCTCAAGTGCAGAAATGGCAAGTAAAGCCGGTTCTGGCATTGAAATGAACCTTGACCTGATTCCTCAGCGCGAAACAGGCATGACCGCGTATGAAATGATGCTTTCTGAATCACAAGAACGGATGCTTTTGGTTATTGAGCGCGGACGTGAGCAGGAAATCATCGATATTTTTGACAAGTACGATCTTGAAGCGGTTTCTGTCGGACATGTGACAGATGATAAAATGCTTCGCCTGACACACAAAGGAGAGGTTGTGTGCGAGCTGCCTGTTGATGCCTTGGCAGAAGAAGCACCGGTTTACCATAAGCCTTCTCAAGAGCCTGCTTACTATCGCGAGTTTTTGGAAACGGACGTTCAGGCTCCGCAAATTGAAGATGCGAATGAAACGCTGAAGGCCCTTCTTCAGCAGCCGACGATTGCGAGTAAAGAGTGGGTGTATGATCAGTATGACTACATGGTGCGCACGAATACAGTTGTCGCTCCTGGGTCTGATGCTGGTGTTCTCAGAATCCGCGGAACGAAAAAGGCGCTGGCGATGACGACAGACTGTAACGCGCGTTATCTCTATCTTGATCCTGAAGTCGGAGGGAAAATTGCTGTCGCTGAAGCAGCGCGCAACATCATTTGCTCAGGCGCAGAACCGCTTGCGGTCACAGATAACCTTAACTTCGGAAACCCGGAGAAGCCGGAAATCTTCTGGCAGATCGAAAAAGCGGCAGACGGCATAAGCGAAGCGTGCAATGTTCTCAGCACTCCGGTTATCGGCGGTAACGTATCGCTTTATAACGAATCAAACGGCACGGCGATCTATCCGACACCAGTTATCGGCATGGTCGGCCTAATTGAAGATACAGCGCACATTACAACACAGCATTTCAAACAAGCAGGAGATCTCGTATACGTGATCGGCGAAACAAAACCAGAGTTTGCGGGAAGCGAGCTGCAAAAAATGACAGAAGGCCGTATTTACGGCAAAGCGCCGCAAATCGATCTTGATGTAGAGCTGTCTCGTCAAAAAGCACTGCTTGACGCGATTAAAAAAGGCTTCGTTCAATCTGCGCATGATGTGTCTGAAGGCGGCTTAGGCGTAGCGATTGCGGAAAGTGTCATGACGACGGAAAACCTTGGCGCTAATGTGACTGTAGAAGGGGAAGCGGCGTTATTATTCTCTGAATCTCAATCCCGCTTCGTCGTTTCAGTGAAAAAAGAACATCAAGCTGCGTTTGAAGCAACTGTCAAAGATGCGGTTCATATTGGTGAGGTAACAGCTGACGGAATTCTGGCGATTCAAAACCAAGACGGACAACAAATGATTCATGCGCAAACGAAAGAGCTTGAACGCGTATGGAAAGGAGCTATCCCATGCTTGCTGAAATCAAAGGCTTAAATGAAGAATGCGGCGTTTTTGGGATTTGGGGACATGAAGAAGCCCCGCAAATCACGTATTACGGTCTCCACAGCCTTCAGCACCGAGGACAGGAGGGTGCGGGCATCGTAGCGACTGATGGTGAAAAGCTGACGGCTCACAAAGGCCAAGGTCTGATCACTGAAGTATTTCAAAACGGCGAACTCAGCAAAGTAAAGGGAAAAGGCGCTATCGGGCACGTTCGGTACGCAACGGCTGGAGGCGGCGGATACGAAAATGTTCAGCCGCTCCTCTTCCGTTCCCAAAACAATGGCAGCCTGGCGCTTGCTCATAACGGAAATCTTGTCAACGCCACTCAGCTGAAGCAGCAGCTCGAAAATCAAGGGAGCATCTTTCAAACCTCTTCGGATACAGAGGTTTTGGCTCACTTGATCAAAAGAAGCGGACACTTCACGCTGAAGGACCAAATTAAAAACTCGCTTTCTATGCTGAAAGGCGCCTACGCGTTCCTGATCATGACCGAAACAGAAATGATTGTCGCACTTGATCCAAACGGGCTGAGACCGCTATCCATCGGCATGATGGGCGACGCTTATGTGGTCGCATCAGAAACATGCGCATTTGACGTCGTCGGCGCAACGTACCTTCGTGAGGTAGAGCCGGGAGAAATGCTGATCATTAATGATGAAGGAATGAAATCAGAGCGTTTTTCCATGAATATCAACCGTTCCATTTGCAGCATGGAGTACATTTATTTCTCCAGACCAGACAGCAATATTGACGGTATTAACGTACACAGTGCCCGTAAAAACCTTGGGAAAATGCTGGCTCAGGAATCCGCAGTTGAAGCTGACGTCGTAACCGGGGTTCCGGATTCCAGTATTTCTGCGGCGATCGGCTATGCAGAGGCAACAGGCATTCCGTATGAGCTTGGCTTAATCAAAAACCGTTATGTTGGCAGAACGTTTATTCAGCCGTCCCAGGCTCTGCGTGAGCAAGGCGTCAGAATGAAGCTGTCTGCGGTGCGCGGGGTTGTAGAAGGCAAACGCGTCGTGATGGTGGATGACTCTATCGTGCGAGGAACAACTAGCCGCCGGATTGTCACGATGCTAAGAGAAGCGGGTGCGACAGAGGTGCATGTGAAAATCAGTTCACCGCCGATCGCTCATCCGTGCTTTTACGGCATTGACACTTCCACACATGAAGAACTGATCGCGTCTTCGCATTCTGTTGAAGAAATCCGTCAGGAAATCGGAGCCGATACCCTCTCATTTTTGAGTGTGGAAGGGCTGCTGAAAGGCATCGGCAGAAAATACGATGACTCGAATTGCGGACAGTGTCTCGCTTGCTTTACAGGAAAATATCCGACTGAAATTTACCAGGATACAGTGCTTCCTCACGTAAAAGAAGCAGTATTAACCAAATAAAACTTGAAAAATGACATAAAGGCAGCGCAGTTCGGCTGCCTTTCTCTTTCTGCCCTCGTTCGGGGAGATATTTTGAAAAGCGCCTTAAAGGAGTGAATAGGATGTCTGAAGCATATAAAAACGCAGGAGTTGACATCGAAGCCGGATATGAAGCTGTAAAACGAATGAAAAAACACGTGGAGCGCACGAAACGGCTTGGCGTTATGGGCAGCCTTGGCGGTTTTGGCGGCATGTTTGACCTGTCTGAGCTTTCTTATCAAAAACCAGTTCTCATTTCGGGAACGGACGGTGTCGGCACAAAATTAAAGCTCGCTTTTTCCATGGATAAGCATGACACGATTGGCGTGGACGCTGTTGCAATGTGTGTCAATGACGTGCTGGCACAAGGTGCAGAGCCGCTGTTTTTCCTCGATTATTTAGCGGTTGGCAAAGCGGACCCAGTGAAAATTGAACAGATTGTACAAGGTGTTGCGGAAGGCTGTGAGCAGTCAGGTTCAGCCTTAGTCGGCGGTGAAACGGCTGAAATGCCGGGGCTCTATACAGCTGATGAATACGATATTGCCGGTTTCTCAGTCGGAGTGGCAGAAAAGGACGAAATCGTGACTGGAGAAAACATTGAAGAGGGCCATCTGTTGATCGGTCTCAGCTCCAGCGGCCTTCACAGCAACGGCTTTTCCCTTGTCAGAAAAGTGCTTCTGGATGATGCGGAGCTGGACCTCGATACAACATATGAGCCGTTTGAACGCCCGCTTGGCGAGGAATTGCTTGAACCGACAAGGATTTACGTGAAGCCTGTGCTTGCCGCGGTCAAAAGCGGAAAAATCGACGGCATGGCGCACGTGACAGGCGGAGGATTTATTGAAAATATTCCGCGTATGCTTCCGGAAGGCTTAAGTGCGGAAATTGATCATGGCTCATGGCCGATCCCGCCGATTTTCTCTTTCCTGCAAGAGTACGGCAAGCTGAAGGAAGAAGACATGTTCAACGTCTTTAATATGGGGATCGGTTTTGTTTTGGCTGTCAAAGAAGAGCATCTGACAGATGTGATCGGAACGCTTGAAAGCCATGGCGAAAAAGCCTATTTAATCGGGCGTGTGAAAAAAGGTGAAGGCGTCACATTCGGCGGTGCGGCACTTTCATGAAAAAGTTTGCGGTATTTGCATCAGGAAACGGTTCAAACTTCGAAGCCATCGTTACGCGTTTGAAGGAGGAGAACTGGGATGCGTCAGCAGCGCTCCTCGTTTGCGACAAACCGCAGGCGAAAGTCATCGAACGGGCGGAAGCATTCCACATTCCATCCTTTGCATTTGAGCCGAAGTCTTATGAAAACAAGGCCGCATTTGAACAAGCCATCATTGAACAGCTTCGTCTTCACGAGGTTGAATTGATTGTTCTTGCCGGCTATATGAGGCTGATCGGTGATACGCTCCTTCAAGCATATGGAGGAAAAATCATTAACATTCACCCGTCGCTTCTTCCGGCGTTTCCTGGAATCGACGCAGTCGGACAGGCGTTCCGGGCGGGTGTGAAGGTGGCCGGAATCACCGTGCATTATGTCGATGAAGGAATGGATACAGGTCCGATCATCGCTCAAAAGGCAATCGAAATTGATGAACATGATACATTGGAAACAATCGAACAGCGAATTCACAAGCTTGAGCATAAATGGTATCCGAGTGTGATTAAACAGCTATTAGGATTAAATAACAGAGGTGAAAAGGCATGACCATTAAACGTGCATTAATCAGTGTTTCAGATAAAACAAATCTCGTTCCTTTCGTAAAAGAACTGACAGAGCTTGGCGTTGAAGTCATCTCCACAGGCGGAACGAAAAAGCTTCTTCAAGAAAACGGTGTGGATGTGATCGGAATTTCGGAAGTGACAGGCTTCCCTGAAATTATGGACGGCCGGTTAAAAACCCTTCACCCGAATATTCACGGCGGCCTTCTGGCGGTTCGCGGCAATGAAGAGCATATGGCGCAGATCAATGAACACGGGATTCAGCCGATTGACCTCGTTGTCGTCAACCTCTATCCATTTAAAGAAACGATTTCTAAGGAAGACGTCACATATGAAGAAGCGATCGAAAATATCGACATCGGCGGACCTGGCATGCTGCGTGCGGCATCAAAGAACCATCAGGATGTCACGGTTATCGTCGATCCGGCCGATTACAGCCCAGTGCTGAATCAAATCAAAGAAGAAGGCAGCGTATCTCTTCAGAAAAAACGCGAGCTCGCGGCAAAGGTATTCCGTCATACTGCGGCATATGATGCACTGATCGCTGACTATCTGACAAATGTTGTCGGTGAAAAAGAACCAGAGCAATTCACTGTGACATTTGAGAAAAAACAATCGCTTCGCTATGGAGAAAACCCGCATCAGGAAGCAACTTTCTATCAAACAGCTCTTCCTGTCAAAGGCTCCATTGCGCAAGCAGAACAGCTTCACGGAAAAGAGCTTTCTTACAACAACATTAAAGACACGGATGCGGCAGTTCAAATCGTTCGTGAATTCACTGAACCGGCTGCTGTTGCTGTGAAGCACATGAACCCGTGCGGTGTAGGAACAGGAAAAACGATCGCAGAAGCGTTTGACAGAGCGTTTGAAGCGGATAAAACATCTATCTTCGGCGGCATTATCGCGCTGAACCGTGAAGTGGACAAGGCAACTGCCGAAGCGCTTCACAACATTTTCTTAGAAATCATCATTGCGCCTTCATTCAGCCAAGAAGCGCTCGACGTCCTGACTGCGAAGAAAAATCTCCGTCTGCTGACGCTTGACGTATCCGCCGCTGTTCAAAAGGAAAAACAACTGACATCTGTTCAAGGCGGGCTGCTGATTCAAGATTTAGATATGCACGGCTTCGATGATGCTGAGATTAGCATTCCGACAAAAAGAGAGCCGAACGAGCAAGAGTGGGAAGACTTGAAGCTTGCTTGGAAAGTCGTGAAGCATGTGAAATCAAATGCGATTGTTCTCGCGAAGGACAACATGACAGTCGGCGTGGGAGCAGGCCAAATGAACCGCGTCGGATCGGCAAAAATCGCAATCGAGCAAGCAGGGGAAAAAGCGAAGGGCAGCGCGCTCGGTTCGGATGCATATTTCCCAATGCCAGATACTGTCGAAGAAGCGGCAAAAGCGGGCGTTACAGCCATCATTCAGCCAGGCGGATCGATCCGAGATGAGGATTCCATCAAAAAAGCGGATGAATACGGCATTGCCATGGTATTCACCGGCATCAGACACTTCAAACATTAAGGGGATGAAAACGACGTGAATGTATTAATTATCGGTAAAGGCGGAAGAGAACATACGCTGGCGTGGAAGGCAGCGCAAAGCAGCCTCGTCGAGAATGTATTTGCCGCTCCCGGAAATGACGGCATGGCAGCTTCCGCTCAGCTTGTAAACATTGAGGAAAGCGACCACGCAGGGCTTGTCTCATTTGCAAAACAAAATCAGGTCGGCCTGACCATTGTCGGCCCTGAGGTTCCTTTAATTGAAGGTCTGGTGGATGAATTCGAAAAAGCGGGCTTACATGTGTTCGGTCCGTCAAAAGCTGCGGCGATCATCGAAGGAAGCAAACAGTTCGCTAAGGATTTAATGAAGAAATACGACATTCCGACCGCAGAATACGAGACGTTTACATCCTTTGATGAGGCGAAGGCATATGTGCAGGAAAAAGGTGCTCCGATTGTGATAAAAGCAGATGGACTTGCAGCTGGAAAAGGCGTTACTGTGGCTATGACAGAGGAAGAAGCAATTGCGTGCTTGCATGACTTTCTTGAAGATGAAAAGTTCGGTGATGCGAGCGCGTCCGTTGTCATTGAAGAATATCTTTCTGGTGAAGAATTTTCTCTAATGGCCTTTGTCAAAGGGGAAAAGGTGTATCCAATGGTGATTGCCCAGGATCACAAGCGTGCGTTTGACGGAGACAAAGGCCCGAACACGGGCGGAATGGGCGCTTACTCTCCAGTTCCGCAAATTTCGGAAGAAACGGTCCGCCATGCTGTAGAAACGATCGTTAAGCCGGCCGCAAAAGCAATGATACAAGAAGGCCGTTCCTTCACTGGCGTTTTGTACGCTGGATTGATGCTTACTGAAAATGGCTCGAAGGTCATCGAATTTAATGCCCGCTTCGGCGATCCGGAAACACAGGTCGTGCTTCCGCGCATGGAATCTGATCTGGTACAGGTGCTTCTTGATCTTTTAGATGATAAGGAAGTTGACTTAAGATGGAAGGATACCGCGGCAGTGAGTGTTGTGCTTGCATCAGAAGGGTATCCGGAAAGCTATGCAAAAGGCACGCCGATCGGCAGCCTTGCAGCAGAAACTGAGCAGGTCGTGGTCTTCCATGCCGGAACGAAAGCAGAAGGCGGAGAGTTCGTTACAAACGGGGGACGCGTCGCCAATGTGACGGCTTTTGATGAAACGTTTGAAGCGGCTAGAGACCGAGTGTACAAAGCGGTTGATGAAATTTTCAAACCGGGACTCTTTTTCAGAAAAGACATTGGGGCACGCGCTTTAAAGGCTGCTCAAAAATAAGTGAGGAAAACCCGCAGATGAAGCTGCGGGTTTTTTTATTATGTAAAAGTGGGATGGCAGCTAGAAGAAGAAAGCACAACGAGCGTGGTTGGTTTTCCATGGGCCATCGAGGCGTCAATAAAATCCTCAAGCGTATGTACCGATTCAGTCACGACCTTTGTCACATAGCTGTACATCCCCGTGATGCGGTGGTTTTCTGCTACATCAGGATGCGATGTTGCAAAGGCGGCGTAGTGCTTGCAGCTTTTCGGCTCCATGAGAATAAAAGCGGTGACATGCTTGTTTAGTTTTTCGTAACAGATATTCGCGCTGTAGCCGGTAATCACTCCTTTGTCTTCCAGCTTCCTGACACGCTCCGCCGCGCTTGGCGAGCTGAGTCCGACAAGCTTTCCCAGCTCAACCATCGTTAATCTGCCGTTTCGCTGCAAATGCGAGAGAATCTGAAGGTCTGTATCGTCCATTTGTCTGGCTCCTTTACATATTTAGGCGAATGAATGAAAATTCCTTTGATCGTAAGGTAATGCTGTTGATTTAACTTCATTGTAGCATATGGATGCCGTCTTATTTTTTCTATAATAAAGCCATCAATCAGAGAGGGGGCATCATGTTGCCAGAATTACAGCGCTCTATTACTTGGATACAAGGGACGGCGTTAACGATTGGGGCGGTTTTAGGATGCGGGATATTAATCCTGCCGTCTGTTACCGCGGATACGGCCGGTCCGGCTTCTTTATTTGTCTGGGTATTCATGTCTTTTTTATCTTTTCTTCTCGTCGGCACGCTGGCACGGCTTGTGAAAATTGCGCCTAGTGCGGGAGGAATCACTGCTTATGTGCAGCTGGCCTTTCAGAAAAAAGCCGGGGCTATTTTGGGCTGGATCATGTTAGGGTCCGTTCCGATCGGCGTTCCCATCATCGCTTTGACTGGCGCGCATTACGTCAGTTACATCACAGAGGCGGCCGATTGGCAGATTACATTGATTGCTGGTTGTATGCTGGCTATATCTATTTTGCTTCATATGAGAGGGATTCAACTATCCGCAAACATCAGTACACTCGTTATTTGTGTCATTGTATTTCTGCTTGTCACTTCTATTGCTGTGTCATTGCCACACGTCACGATAGCAGAATTCAAGCCGTTTCTTCCGCATGGCTGGTCTGCCGCTGGATCTGTTTCAGTTATGATTTTTTTCTCTTTTGTAGGCTGGGAAATGATTACCCCGTTGGCTGAGGAATTTCATCGCCCTGAAAAAGATGTCCCGCTCAGCTTGTTTTTGGCAGCGTCTTGTGTGGCAGGGCTGTATATCATGCTGTCATTTGTGACGGTGGGGACTCATTCATATGGAGAGAATGGAGAAATTGCATCGCTTGCCATGCTCATTTCAAAAGGAGCAGGAGAAAGCGGTGTATATGTCACGGTATGTTTAGCGCTGTTTATTACATTCGCCACCATCCATGCCAATATTGCCGGTTTTTCAAGAATGGTGTACGCATTGGCGAGAGAGGGGCACATACCCGTATTTTTTGGAAAACTCAGTGCGACAAAACGTACGCCTATTCGCGTTTTGACAGCGATGGCCGCAGTGTTTGGCTTAGTGCTTGCAGCGCATGGTCTGTTTCAAATCGATTTGACGACTCTGTTGAAAGGGCCGAGCGCGGCTTTTATCGCATCTTACATATGTACAATGGCGGCAGCACTGAAACTGCTGGGCAGGAGAGATATAGGCTGGTGGATGGCGCTCGGGGCATTTGTGGCGTGCGCGGTGATTTATTCATTCAGCGGCTGGGCACTGCTTTATCCGGCAGTGCTGGCAGCTGCAGGATATTTCTATATGAAAACAAAGGGTGGGCATAAAAAAAAGCTTGATCACGTTTTGTGATCAAGCTTTTCCATTTATCCGTTTTGATGCTCGTTATTTCCAGAATCGCTGTGTTGAAACATGTAGGTCACAGGACAGAAGCGCAAGATTCCCGAACCCGCTTTCATGGCCCCCATAAAGATGTAAAAGAGATGCATTCTGCACCAAGGTTTTTTCGTAAACTTTGCACTGGCGGCTGACATAATCGTCAATCCGCAGGCGATTCTGAACACGGCATTGATGAGACTGATGTTTGGCTTCAAGGAAATCCGCTCCTTTTACTTAAAAAAGTTTTTTAATCGAACCTTCAAAAATTTGTAACGTTTTTATCGTGCGTGATGAGGAAGGATGTGATACCATGAGTCTAATACATGTAAAGGAGAGTATGTGAATGTCCGAACGCACCTTTAACTGGAAAAACAAAGACATCAGGGCACAGGTTGATGTTGTAGACTCAAAGCTGCTTCCAACGCTCCTTTTACGGAATGCTCTCGTCTTAAATCCATATGTAAAACAATGGCTGAAAAAAAACATTTGGATTTATCAGGACCGCATTGTTTATGTGGGTCATGAACTTCCGAATAGAGCCGAAGAAATTCATACGATTGATTGTGAAGGAAAATACATTGTGCCAGGTTATATTGAACCGCACGCACATCCTTTTCAAATATATAATCCCCAAACACTGGCGGAATATGTGTCTCAATACGGAACAACGACATTCGTGAATGATAACTTATTTTTGCTTTTGCAAAGCGGAAAAAAGAAAGCGCTTACGATTTTGAATGAACTCAAAAAGCAGCCTGTCCAGTATTTTTGGTGGTCACGCTATGACCTCCAGACCGAGGTTCTGAACGAGGACCACGTCCTTCCATTTGACGTCAGAAAACAGTGGATTGAACATCCGGATGTGATTCAAGGCGGAGAAATGACCGGATGGCCTCGCCTGGTAGATGGTGATGATTTAATGCTCCACTGTATGCAAGCTACAAAGAAACAGAGAAAACGTATTGAAGGGCATTTTCCCGGCGCTTCTGATAAAACGCTTACAAAAATGAAGCTGTTCGGTGCGGATTGTGATCATGAAGCGATGACAGGTGATGAAGTGATGAGAAGGCTGGAACTGGGCTATTATGTTTCCCTTCGGAACTCTTCCATTCGCCCCGATGTAAGAAAAATCTTGCAAGAGCTGCATGAGAAGGGCTTCCGCTATTATGACCACTTCTTTTACACGACAGATGGCGCAACCCCGAATTTCTATAAAGGCGGCATGACAAACGAGCTGATTCGCATTGCGTTAGAAGAAGGCGTACCTGCAATCGACGCCTACAATATGGCATCATTTAATATCGCAAAGTATTACCAAATGGATGATTATTTAGGAGTTGTCGGACCGGGCAGACTGGCATCGCTAAACATACTGGAAGATCCGTTAAATCCGAATCCAGTGACTGTTCTGTCAAAAGGGACCATTCTGCGTGAAAACGGCTGTGATTTGAAGGCGTTTACAAAGACGGACTGGCACAAAGGCGGTCTTGTCCCGCTTGAGCTTTCATATGATATGACGATGGATGACTTGCAGTTTTCTATGCCGATGGGCGTGAAAATGCGGAATGCGGTTATTATGGAGCCATATATGATTGAGATCGACAATTCGATGGAACAGCTCTCGTTTGACCATGATGAAAGTTATTTGACGATGCTCGACAGACACGGGAAATGGCGCGTCAATACGATGATAAAAGGGTTTGCCTCAAGCGTGCAGGGATTTGTAAGCTCCTTTACGACGACGGGCGACATTGTCGCGATTGGAAAAAATAAAGCGGATATGCTGCTCGCTTTTGCCTGCATGAAAGAAATCGGAGGAGGAATTGTTTTAGCGGAGAACGGAAACATTCTGCATGAAATCCCGCTAGCGCTGTGCGGCTGCGCCTCTTCGGAAGCGTATGAAGAAGTGCTTGAGAAGGAACAAAAGCTGAGAGATCTTTTGACTGAAAGAGGCTATGAGTTTTGCGATCCTATCTATACGCTGCTCTTTTTGCAAAGTACGCACCTTCCGTATATACGCATTACGCCAAGAGGAATCTTCGACGTCATGAAAAAAACTGTACTCTTTCCATCGATAATGCGTTAAAATATAAAAGAGCAGGGAGCCGACATATGAAAAAATGGATGACAGTTTGCGCGCTGTGTTTCGTGTTTTTTCTGCTGGTATCCTGCCAGCAGAAGGATGCTGTCCCGGATACTGCAAAGAAGCTGAAAGCTCCTTTAACGGGGCTAAAGACTGAACAGAAAGTGACTGAACGCCGCCCTGTTGCTGTTGTGGTGAACAATCACCCGAAGGCGAGGCCGCAGTCGGGTCTGTCTAAAGCCGACATTGTCATAGAAGCGCTAGCCGAAGGGCAAATCACAAGATTTCTGGCCATTTTCCAAAGCCAGATGCCTGAAACTGTCGGACCTGTGCGGAGCGCGCGGGAATATTTCGTCACTCTCAGCAATGGCTTTGACAGCATATTTGTCCATCACGGCTGGAGTCCCGGCGCCAAAGAGCAGCTGGAATCCGGAGCTGCCGATTATATGAACGGATTGGATTTTGACGGAAGCTTATTTTGGAGAGCTGATTTCAGCAAACCGCCCCACAATTCCTATACGTCTTATGATTACATAAAAAAGGCGGCAGAACAAAAGGGTTATAAGCTGAAGCAGGAAACAAATCCGCTGCTGTTTCAAACATCAGATGCAAAACCTGCAAATGAATCTTACAATGTTCGGGTAGATTATGGAACAAAAAACGTTACAAATCTTGTCGAATACAACTATGATAAAAAAGCTGAATCTTATACAAGAAGCTCTGATGGTGTCATAACGACAGACCGGGAAACCGGAAAGCCGGTTGCAATGCAAAATATTTTCATTGTTGAAGCCAGCCATCATATTATTGATCAAGATGGAAGGCGGGACATCGACTTGGAATCAGGAGGAAAAGGTCTGTTGTTTCAGCACGGAAACGTCATTGAAACAGACTGGAAACAAGTGAATGGCAGAATTGTGCCGATAAAAGACGGCAAGTGGCTTCCGTTTGTGCCAGGAAAGACTTGGATCAATATCGTACCTGATCTTGATGCGGCTTCCATTAGTAAAGGAGAAGGTGTGTAACGATGCAAATCGATAAATTACGCGGCAAAGAGCTGGACCAGTTATTTAACTCGATCTTATCGCTGAAAGACCTGGAGGAATGTTACCGATTCTTCGATGATCTATGCACAATTAACGAAATTCAATCGCTGGCTCAGCGCCTTGAAGTGGCGCGCATGCTTCGCGAAGGAAACACGTATCATAAGATTGAAACAGAAACAGGCGCTTCCACGGCTACGATTTCCCGTGTGAAACGCTGCTTAAATTACGGGAATGACGCTTATGAAATGGCGCTTGACCGTGTGAAGGAGACGGAAACTGAGTCTTCTTCAAAATAACATAGAACCGCCCTGCCGTTCGGCAAGGGCGGTTTCTTTATGAAACAAATTGATGGATCAGGTTGTCGATATCGATGATACTGCCATCCTCTTTCCGATAGACAACATGCTCCTTGGAAAAGTGAATCGGCGAATTAATCCCTGCTGCGGCTGCGAGGTTAAACAGCCCCTCGCGCAGGGAAATGACGTAGTTGCAGACACGATGCTGTTTTTCCTCAACGCTCAATGCTTTTTGCAATTTCGGATCTGTCGTCGCCACACCTGCCGGACAGGTGTTGGTGTGGCAGACGAGAGCGCGGATGCAGCCAACGGAAAACATCATGCCGCGTGCGATGTTGACAAAGTCAGCGCCGAGGGCTAAGGCGACCGCGATTTTATCAGGAGTCAGGAGCTTTCCGGAAGCAAAGATTTTCAGCTGGCTGCGCAAGCCGTATTGTTTAAGAAGCGTGTCAACAATAGGCAGCGCTGTCATAATCGGAAGGCCGACTGTATCCGCGAGCTCGTAAAAGGAAGCTCCGGTACCGCCTTCACTTCCGTCGATCGTGATAAAATCCGGATGCTTTCCGCTTTTCTGCATATGAGAGAAAAGCTCATGCAATTCTTCAGGATGCCCTGCGACCAGTTTGATGCCGACTGGCTTTTGTCCGACATCTCTAAGTTTTTCAATAAAGTCGAGCATTTCAGGAGGGTTTGAGAATTCATAAAAGCGGTTCGGGCTGTCAATCGACTTTCCAGGTTCGACATTCCGAATGTCTGCCACTTCCTCTGATACTTTGGCGCCGTCCACATGGCCGCCCCGGGTTTTCGCTCCTTGTGCCAGCTTTAGCTCAAACGCTTTAATCTGGTCAATCCTGCTTTTTCTTTTAAATTCCTCCCACGAAAATTCCCCGTTTCTTTTGCGCACGCCGAATAGGCCCGGTCCGATTTGGCAAATGATATCGGCGCCGCCCTTTAAGTGATATTCAGACAATCCCCCTTCACCTGTATTCATCCAGGTGCCGCCTGCCTGATGGAGCCCTTTTGAGAGCGCCGTAACAGCCCGTTCTCCAAGAGAACCGTAGCTCATGGCAGACTGACCGACTAAGCCCTTCACATAAAATGGCTTCTCGCATGTATGCTCGCCAATCACCTGTACATCATCAGGATGGAGAAAATACGGGTCTGCCTTGATATGTTCGGCATGCTCCTTGCGTTTGAACAGATTGTCAGCATCCATTTTATAGATTTGGGTTTCAATTTTTGGCGTTTGATTTACGTGCATTTCTTCCCTTTGTTTTGGAAACATAGCGTTACGGATATAATAGCCAGGTTTATCAAAATCTCTTACAGATCCAAAGCCCATCATTCTGCTTTTGTATTTGCCGGAGATGACGGTTTGCTCATATTCCTTTCGTGAAAAAGGCTGCTCCTCATTGTCATTGCTGTATAAATACTGTCTGAGCTCCGGCCCGATTTTTTCAAGGATATACCGAAACCTTCCGATGACGGGATAGTTGCGAAGAATTGAGTGCTCCTGCTGTTTTTCATCCTTTATGTAGATCCAGGCAAACAAGACGATCGGGATAGCGATGATCCCTATGATAAATGCGATGAGTGCTATTATGATGGTTTCCATCTCTCAGCCTCCCTTTTTATGTAACCATTTCCACAGTTGAACACTTTCCAAACAATAGCAGAAGGAATCTGGTGAAAAATGTGTGCTTCTGCCGATACAGGACTCAGAGAGCAGGTACTGCCATATGCTCTTTTTTTATGAAAATAGAATCAAAACACCTTTTTCAGTGAATAACGAGATTAACGGCTTTTTCCGTTTTTCCGCGCTATGTGAATTTGTTATAATGTTTAAATGGTAACAAACGAATGGAGGAACGTATGACGTGTACGATGTAACGGAGTGGAAGCATGTCTTTAAACTCGATCCAAATAAAGATTTGCCTGACGAACAGCTGGAGATTCTTTGCGAATCAGGAACGGATGCGGTCATTATCGGAGGCAGTGATGGTGTAACAGAGGATAATGTCCTGCGGATGATGTCTAAGGTAAGACGGTTTTTGGTGCCGTGTGTCCTTGAGGTATCAGCGATTGAAGCGATCGTTCCCGGCTTTGACTTATATTTTATTCCGAGTGTATTAAACAGCAAAAACGCGGATTGGATTGTCGGAATGCACCAGAAAGCCATGAAGGAATACGGAGAACTGATGTCTATGGAAGAAATCGTGGCGGAGGGCTACTGCATCGCAAATCCAGATTGCAAAGCCGCGGCACTGACTGAAGCGGACGCCGATCTGAATATGGATGATATTGTCGCCTATGCGCGTGTGTCGGAGCTGCTGCAACTGCCGATTTTTTATTTAGAATACAGCGGCATGATTGGAGACATAGAAGCTGTCAAGAAAACGAAGGCTGTATTGGAAACGTCAACCTTGTTTTATGGCGGCGGCATCAAGGATGCGGAAACGGCAAAACAGTATGCAGAGCATGCGGACGTGATCGTTGTAGGCAATGCGGTGTATGAAGATTTTGACAGGGCTTTGAAAACAGTAGCGGCTGTGAAAGGCGAGTAGTAAATTGTACGGATTTGGTTTATGATAGAACATATGTTTTGTATAGGCGGGTGAACAAATTTTGAATTATATTAGCAATCAATTACTAAGCGGTTTAAACCCCGTTCAGCAGGAAGCAGTCAAAACAACGGACGGGCCTCTTTTGCTGATGGCGGGAGCGGGAAGCGGAAAGACGCGTGTCCTGACCCATAGAATTGCTTATTTAATGGCAGAAAAGCATGTGGCGCCGTGGAACATTCTGGCGATCACATTTACAAATAAAGCGGCACGCGAAATGAAAGAACGTGTGGAAAGCATCCTTGGACCCGGCGCGGACGATATCTGGATTTCCACATTCCACAGCATGTGCGTGCGGATCTTGCGCAGAGATATCGACCGGATTGGGATCAACCGAAATTTCTCCATCCTTGATACGGCTGACCAGCTTTCAGTGATCAAGGGGATTTTGAAGGAGCGCAATCTTGATCCGAAGAAGTTTGACCCGAGAAGCATCCTCGGTACGATCAGCAGTGCGAAAAACGAATTGACCGAACCGGAGGAATTCTCTAAAGTTGCTGGCGGCTACTACGATCAGGTGGTCAGCGATGTATATGCTGATTATCAGAAGAAGCTATTGAAAAACCAGTCGCTCGATTTCGACGATTTGATTATGACGACGATTAAACTGTTTGACCGAGTGCCGGAAGTGCTTGAATTTTATCAGCGCAAATTCCAGTACATTCACGTTGATGAGTATCAGGATACGAACAGGGCGCAATACATGCTCGTTAAGCAGCTTGCCGAGCGTTTCCAGAACCTTTGCGTTGTCGGGGATTCTGATCAGTCAATCTACAGATGGCGCGGCGCGGATATCACCAACATTCTTTCATTTGAAAAAGATTATCCGAATGCAAGCGTGATTTTGCTAGAACAAAACTATCGTTCAACGAAACGGATTTTGCGCGCGGCTAACGAGGTCATTAAAAACAACTCTAAACGCAAACCGAAAAATTTGTGGACGGAAAACGATGAAGGCATCAAGATTTCCTATTATCGCGGTGATAATGAGTTCGGTGAAGGACAGTTTGTGGCCGGCAAAATTCATCAGCTTCACAGCACAGGCAAGCGGAAGCTGTCGGATATCGCCATTTTATACCGGACAAACGCGCAGTCCCGTGTGATTGAGGAAACGCTTCTCAAAGCGGGTTTGAACTATAACATTGTCGGCGGCACAAAGTTCTATGACAGAAAAGAAATTAAAGACATTCTTGCGTACCTGCGCCTCGTATCCAATCCGGATGACGATATCAGTTTCACGCGCATTGTCAATGTGCCGAAGCGCGGAGTCGGCGCGACATCACTTGAAAAAATCGCTTCGTATGCGGCAATAAACGGCTTGTCCTTTTTCCAAGCGATTCAGCAGGTTGATTTTATCGGCGTCAGTGCCAAAGCGGCAAACGCGCTTGACAGCTTTAGACAGATGATTGAAAACCTGACCAATATGCAGGATTACTTATCCATTACAGAGCTGACAGAAGAAATTCTTGATAAGACGGAATACAGAGAAATGCTGAAGGCTGAGAAATCGATCGAAGCCCAAAGCCGTTTAGAAAATATCGACGAGTTCCTGTCTGTAACGAAAAACTTTGAACAGAAAAGTGAAGACAAGACACTCGTTGCGTTCCTGACAGACTTGGCGTTAATCGCAGATATTGATCAGCTCGATCAGAAGGAGGAAGAGTCAGGCGGCAAGGATGCGATCACCCTGATGACACTGCACGCCGCGAAAGGACTGGAGTTCCCGGTTGTTTTCTTGATGGGGCTTGAAGAAGGCGTCTTCCCGCATAGCCGTTCACTCATGGAGGAAGCGGAAATGGAAGAAGAACGCCGCCTTGCGTACGTTGGGATTACAAGGGCTGAACAGGAGCTTTATCTGACCAATGCTAAAATGCGCACCTTGTTTGGCCGGACAAATATGAACCCGGAATCTCGCTTCATTGCTGAAATACCGGATGATTTATTGGAAAACCTAAATGAGAAAAAAGAAACGAGAGCGACGTCTGCGAGAAAAATGCAGCCGAGACGCGGCCCTGTTTCACGCCCCGTATCCTACGCCAGCAAAACAGGCGGCGACACCTTAAACTGGGCAGTCGGAGATAAGGCGGGCCATAAAAAATGGGGAACAGGAACTGTCGTCAGCGTGAAAGGCGAAGGAGAAGGGACGGAGCTCGATATTGCCTTCCCGAGCCCTGTCGGCGTGAAACGCCTGTTAGCAGCATTTGCTCCTATTGAAAAGCAGTAATCGAAGAGGAAAGGAAGAAGCAGATGGACAAAGAAACAGCGAAGCAGCGGGCAGAAGAACTGCGCCGCACCATCAACAAGTATAGCTATGAATATTACACCCTAGATGAACCGAGCGTCCCTGATGCGGAATATGACAGATTGATGCAGGAGCTGATTGCGATCGAGGAGGAGCACCCAGACCTCAGAACGCCTGATTCTCCTACGCAGCGCGTCGGCGGAGCCGTGCTTGAAGCGTTTCAAAAAGTCACCCACGGCACACCGATGCTCAGTCTGGGCAACGCCTTTAATGCTGATGATCTTCGTGATTTCGACCGCCGTGTGCGCCAAGCCGTCGGCGACGATGTGGCGTATAATGTGGAGCTGAAAATAGACGGTCTTGCTGTTTCTCTCCGTTATGAAGACGGCTATTTTGTCAGAGGAGCCACAAGAGGTGACGGAACGACGGGAGAGGATATTACGGAGAATCTGAAGACGATTCGCAATATCCCGCTCAAAATGAACCGTGAGCTGTCAATCGAAGTGCGCGGCGAGGCGTATATGCCGAAGCGTTCGTTTGAAGCTCTCAATGAGGAACGAATTAAAAATGAGGAAGAACCGTTCGCCAATCCGCGAAATGCCGCGGCGGGATCTCTCAGGCAGCTTGATCCGAAAATTGCAGCGAAACGAAACCTCGATATCTTCGTCTACAGTATAGCGGAGCTTGACGAGATGGGTGTGGAGACGCAAAGCCAAGGGCTTGATTTTCTCGACGAACTCGGATTTAAAACGAATCAGGAACGAAAAAAATGCGGCAGCATAGAAGAAGTCATAGTACTGATCGATGAGTTTCAGGCGAAGCGCGCTGACCTGCCGTACGAAATAGACGGCATTGTCATTAAAGTCGATTCCCTCGATCAGCAGGAGGAGCTAGGTTTTACGGCGAAAAGCCCGCGCTGGGCCATCGCGTATAAGTTTCCTGCTGAAGAGGTCGTGACGAAGCTTCTTGATATCGAATTAAATGTCGGCAGAACGGGTGTGATTACGCCGACCGCGATTCTTGAGCCGGTAAAAGTTGCCGGCACAACGGTCTCAAGAGCATCCCTTCATAACGAAGATTTAATTAAAGAGAAGGACATTCGGATTTTGGATAAGGTTGTCGTCAAAAAAGCGGGCGATATCATCCCGGAAGTTGTGAATGTCCTCGTTGAACAGCGCACAGGAGAAGAAAAGGAATTCAGCATGCCGACGGAATGTCCTGAATGCGGCAGTGAGCTCGTCCGGATCGAAGGAGAAGTGGCGCTTCGCTGCATTAACCCTGAATGTCCGGCGCAAATCCGGGAAGGGCTGATCCATTTTGTTTCCCGGAATGCCATGAACATTGACGGGCTCGGCGAACGAGTGATCACACAGCTGTTTGAGGAAAACCTTGTCCGCAATGTGGCAGATTTATATAAGCTGACGAAGGAACGAGTCATCCAGCTCGAGCGCATGGGCGAAAAGTCCACTGAAAACCTGATTAGCTCCATCCAAAAATCAAAAGAAAATTCGTTAGAGCGTTTGTTGTTTGGGCTTGGCATCCGCTTTATCGGATCAAAGGCTGCAAAGACGCTTGCCATGCATTTTGAAAGCTTGGAGAACCTGAAAAAAGCCTCTAAAGAGGAACTTCTCGCGGTAGATGAAATCGGTGAAAAAATGGCTGATGCTGTGATCACCTATTTTCATAAAGAAGAAATGCTTGAACTCTTGAATGAACTTCAGGAGCTGGGCGTAAACACGCTCTACAAAGGCCCGAAAAAAGTAAAAGCAGAGGACAGCGATTCTTACTTTGCCGGTAAAACAATTGTTCTGACAGGAAAGCTGGAAGAGCTGTCAAGAAACGAAGCCAAAGCGCAAATTGAAGCGCTGGGCGGAAAGCTGACTGGAAGCGTCAGCAAAAACACAGACTTAGTCATCGCCGGAGAAGCGGCGGGAAGCAAGCTGACAAAAGCACAAGAGCTGAACATTGAAGTGTGGAATGAAGAACAGTTAATGGGAGAGCTAAAGAAATAAGAGGAGTGTTTTCTATTGAAAAAGACGTTGGCATTGGCGGCAACGGCGGCAGTATTAATGCTGTCTGCCTGCTCGTCAGGTTTCGGGGGGGAGAAGGAGGAAGAGATTACGCAAAAGACGGCGAAATCGTCAGAAAAAGCGATTGTCCCGAAATATAATATCTCTGACTCCTATTACAAAATGGTGCTGCCGTTTAAGGCAGGCAAAGCGCGCGGCTTAACAACGGAACAGCTGAATACTAGGCTGGACATTGACGAGTTTGAAACAGGGCTGATGCGTCTTGCCCAAGATTCTTTCTCGACTGACGATTATCTGTTCCAAGAAGGACAATATTTAGATGAGGATACAGTATTAAGCTGGCTGGCACGGAAAAAAACGGGCTCTGATTTGAAAAAAGCCGAAAAAGAAGATAAAAACTTCAAAAATGAAGGCTTGAACCCGGCGCTCCCGAGCTCTGGTTCAACAGAAGAAAAGAACGAAAGCAGCCCGATTTATTTAGCATCCATGCTTGAGCACGATTATTTAGTCAGAAAAGACAAGAATTCTATCCAGCTTGGCGGCGTCATGATCGGACTGGCGTTAAACTCCGTGTATTACTATCGTGAAAAAACTGGCGACCCGCAAAAAGAAGTGGAGATTAAAGACAGCACGCTTCGCCAGCAGGGAGAAAAAATCGCACAGGAGGTTATTAACCGCCTCCGCAAAAAAGATAACTTGAAGAATGTGCCGATTACCGTCGCGCTCTACAAGCAGGCGTCAAAAACATCGATTGTGCCGGGGAACTTCATCGCCAAAACAGAGGTCAAAGCAGGCTCTACTGATATCTCAAATTGGGATGACATCAATGAAAAATATGTATTCTATCCGGCGGATACAACCACAGCAGAAAAGTACCCGGATGACACCGAGGTCTTTAAGCGGTTCAAAAACTCAATTGAAGAATATTTCCCGAACTATACAGGCGTTGTCGGTACAGCGCTGTATGAAAATGATGAAATGAAGAAAATGAAGATTGACATACCAATGCAATTCTACGGAAAAAGTGAAGTTGTCGCGTTTACCCAGTTCTTAACGGGTGAAGTGATGGACTACTACTCTAAGAGCTCAGTTGATGTCGAAGTCAATATCACGTCCTCAGACGGACAGGAAGCGGTCATTATCCGCAATGCCGGAGATAAAGAGCCGACTGTTCACATTTATGACTGATAGAAAACCCTTGTGCCATATTGGCACAAGGGTTTTTATGTTACAATTAACAGGAAAAGGGAAATTGTTTCCGCTTCTGCCGAAACACAAATCAAGGGGAGGTATGTTGATGCTGGAAATCGTGTGAAAACAATCATTATCAAATCTATAGCAATGAAAGGATGTTAGACGTGCATAAAGATATCAAAAAAATATTTCATGAAGAGCAGGTTTTGGCAGAAGCTGCAGCGAGATACGGTTTCTCAAAAGATCAGGTGCGTTTTCTGGCTGATGCGGAAAACTATGTATATGAATGTATGAAAGACAATCAACCTTATATTTTAAAGATTACCCATACGATTCGGAGATCTTCTGATTATATAATGGGAGAGATGGAATGGCTCCGTCACCTTGCAATAGGGGGAATTTCAGTAGCCAAACCGCTCCCGTCGCTGAACGGAAAAGACGTAGAAGCAGTGCCGGACGGAAACGGCGGGTCATTTTTATTGAGAGTGTATGAGAAAGCTCCGGGGCAAAAAGTGGATGAATCGGACTGGAATGAAACGCTATTTTATGAGCTTGGCAGATACACAGGCAGCATGCACAGCCTGACAAAAAGCTACAAATTGAGCAATCCCGCTTTCAAAAGACAGGAATGGGATGAAGAGGAGCAATTAAAGCTGAGAAAATATGTGCCTGAAGATCAGATAAAGGTGTTTCAGCAAGCCGATTCTTTGATGAATGAACTGCGGAGGCTCCCGAAAAGCCAGGACAGCTACGGCTTGGTGCATGCGGATCTGCACCATGGCAATTTTAACTGGGATCATGGCAAAATCACGGCATTTGATTTTGATGATATCGGCTACAACTGGTTTGTTAACGATATTAGCATTCTTCTCTACAATGTCCTGTGGTATCCTGTTGTGCCATATGATGATAAAGCTGCGTTTACAGAAGAATTTATGACGCATTTTATGAAAGGGTACTGGGAGGAAAATGAGCTTGACCCTGCATGGCTGATGATAATACCTGATTTCCTCCGCCTTCGCCATATGCTGATTTACGGATTGCTGCATCAGATGTTTGACCTTAACACAATAGGAGAAGAAGAAAAAGAAATGCTGGCCGGTTTCAGAAGAGATATAGAGAATGGCACGCCGATTACAGCATTTGATTTTTCAGCACTGGTGTAGATAGAAAAAGCCAATGGGATTCCAGTCCCATTGGCTTTTATAATGTATCACACTTCACGCCGACTACGCCTTCAATGGCTTTAATGTCATAGTAGACATCGGTCGTGTATCTGTTTTTATGGACGCGGACCTTCACTTCCATAATTGGAAAATCCTTTTCGCCCAGGTCGTCGATCCGAACGGAGTGTGCTTTGATATCTCTTCTTTTCATTTCTTTTAAAATCTCTGTCATTTTGTCTTTATCAGAAAGCGACATTCTGATGCGGATGTCTTTTTCCTGCAGGCGGTCGGGGCCTATTTTTCTGACCACCCATGGGAGAAATTCCACGCTGATCAGGATGAACAGAAGACTGGCAAACGCTTCTTTATAAAAACCGGCTCCCGTAGCAAGCCCGAGCCCCGCTGCCCCCCAGATCATGGCCGATGTCGTCAGGCCGGAAATGACATCATTGCTTTTTCGCAGGATGACACCGGCTCCGATAAACCCGACGCCGGAGATGATTTGTGCCGGCAGACGAAGCGGATCCATCATGATGCGGTAGTATTTAGGGAAATGATATGCCGCATTAATACTGACGATCGTCAGCATGCATGAGCTGACTGCGATGACAATACAGGTTTTTAATCCGAGCGGCTTATTTTTTAATTCGCGTTCAAGCCCGATGACCATGCCAATCAATGTGGCAATGCCCAATTTCAATAAAATATCAGGATCAATATACCAGCTCAACAGCAACTTCCCCCTTCTCTATGGTGTTTTTAAATAAATATGATTTTCTCACAGTATTTATAGCAAAACAAGAGCACAAAAGCCACCAAGCTGCGCTTGATGGCTTATTGCTTACTTTTTGCGTTTTAACAGCTTTTCCATGACACCGAATAATCGGTAAGAGGCTTTTGCAGGACGTTTTGTGATCATGCTGACAATGATGCCGGCAATCATACTGAGAATAAACCCAGGGATGATTTCGTACACACCGGTTGATTTTGCCAGGCCGGTTGTAATCCAGATCAACACGGTCGCAGCCCCGACAATCATGGCAGCAAGCGCGCCCCATTCGTTCATTCGCTTCCAATATAGACTGAGCAGAATCGCAGGTCCGAAAGCTGAACCGAAGCCGGCCCAAGCGTATCCGACCAAATCAAGAATGGTGCTGTTCGGGTTCAATGACAAGAGTACCGCGATAACGGCAATGACTAAGACGGACAATCGCCCGATCATGACCAATTCTTTATCAGAAGCTTTTCGTCTGAAAAATGACCGGTATAAATCCTCTGTTACAGCACTTGCTGTGACCAAGAGCTGCGAGGAGATGGAACTCATGATTGCAGCCAAAATAGCTGACAATAAGAACCCTGTAATTAATGGGTGGAACAAGATTTTAGAGAAGATAATGAAAATCATCTCCGGATCTTTTACAGCAACTCCGAATTTATGGGCGTATGCAACACCGATTAAACCCGTCAGCACGGAACCTAGAACTGTAATGATCATCCAGCTCATGCCGATTCGGCGTGCAGGTTTTAAATCTTTAATGTCTTTAATGGCCATAAATCGGACGATGATATGAGGCTGGCCGTAGTAGCCCAACCCCCAGGCTAAATAGGAAATAATGCTAATGACGCTCGCGCCTTTAAAAATATCCAATAAATGTGGATTAACAGCGTCGATTTCATGGAAAGTCGGAGCAACGCCGCCCACATGGGTAAAAGCAACGATCGGCACAAGCACTAGTGCTGCAAACATGATCGCACCCTGCACGAAGTCAGTCAGACTGACAGCAAGGAAACCGCCAAACAGTGTGTATAACACGACAACTGCAGTGGTCAGAAACAAGCCTAATTTGTAATCCGCACCAAAAGCAGATTCAAACAGCCGTCCGCCAGATACCATACCGGAAGAGGTATACAATGTGAAAAAGATCATGATGATCAATGCAGATACGATTTTCAGCAGTGATGAAGAATGCTGGAATCGTTTATCAAAGAAATCAGGAATTGTAATCGCATCATCTGCCGCTTCTGTATAAGCACGCAGCCTTGGAGCCAGCAACAAGTAATTTGAGTACGCCCCGATTGTAAGACCTAAAGCAAGCCATAAGGTGGACAGCCCTGTCGCAAACATCGCGCCGGGAACACCCATCAGCATCCATCCGCTCATATCGGCCGCACCGGCAGACAAAGCAGTAACGAATGGTCCGAGGCCTCTTCCTCCAAGCATGTAATCATTGATGTCAGTGGTTTTCTTGAATGCATACCAGCCGATTAACAGCATGGCAATAAAGTAAATTCCTAAAGATATAATAATTTCAATACTCACGTTTTACCCTCTCTTCATTTCTAATAATGTTGCATCACCTCTCAAATTGATGGTGCCAGTTAAGCAGCCTGGCGTAAGTGCAAAACAAAAGAAATTCTTTTGCGGGTGCACTTGGTAACTTAACCTAACAAAGTATTCCCGGCCATTCAAGCGATGAAACATTGATCATGAGCGAGAAATACCGTTGCAAACCTAGAAGGGAATAAAGAATAAAACGCTTTCAAAAAATAATTAAAGTAAAAATATTCAGAAAAATATTTCGTTTCTCCTTCGCCTCATTTTAGTATAAAATATATAGGGTATTGTTTCGAAAACACAGGCCTGTCTTAAGGCGTTTTGTTGCTTTAAAGGGCTTGTTTTTGATATGATCAGTATTATATGACTTAACGGAGAAATATGTGGAGGTGGATCATATGTCACGAATTTCAATAGAAGAAGTAAAGCACGTTGCGCACCTTGCAAGACTTGCAATTACTGAAGAAGAAGCAAAAATGTTCACTGAACAGCTCGACAGTATCATTTCATTTGCCGAGGAGCTTAATGAGGTTAACACAGACAATGTGGAGCCTACAACTCACGTGCTGAAAATGAAAAATGTCATGAGAGAAGATGAAGCGGGTAAAGGTCTTCCGGTTGAGGATGTCATGAAAAATGCGCCTGACCATAAAGACGGCTATATTCGTGTGCCATCAATTCTGGACTAAAGGAGGGACACAAGAATGTCATTATTTGATCATAAAATCACAGAATTAAAACAGCTCATACATAAAAAAGAAATTAAGATTTCTGATCTGGTTGATGAATCTTATAAACGCATCCAAGCGGTTGATGATAAGGTACAAGCCTTTTTGGCATTAGATGAAGAAAGAGCGCGCGCATACGCGAAGGAGCTTGATGAGGCGGTTGACGGGCGTTCTGAGCACGGTCTTCTTTTCGGTATGCCGATCGGCGTAAAAGATAATATCGTAACAAAAGGGCTGCGCACAACATGCTCCAGCAAAATTCTCGAAAACTTTGATCCGATCTATGACGCTACTGTCGTTCAGCGCCTTCAAGACGCTGAAGCGGTCACAATCGGAAAACTGAACATGGACGAATTCGCCATGGGATCATCTACCGAAAACTCAGCTTACAAGCTGACGAAAAACCCTTGGAACTTAGAAACAGTTCCCGGCGGTTCAAGCGGCGGATCTGCGGCTGCGGTTGCTGCGGGAGAAGTTCCGTTTTCTCTTGGATCTGACACAGGCGGCTCCATCCGTCAGCCGGCATCTTTCTGCGGCGTTGTCGGATTAAAACCTACATACGGACGTGTATCTCGTTACGGCCTGGTCGCATTTGCGTCTTCATTAGACCAAATCGGACCGATTACACGTACGGTTGAGGATAACGCGTTTTTACTTCAAGCGATTTCCGGCGTAGACAAAATGGACTCCACGAGTGCAAATGTGGACGTGCCTGATTTTCTTTCTTCATTAACTGGCGACATCAAAGGGCTGAAAATCGCCGTTCCGAAAGAATACCTTGGTGAAGGTGTCGGCAAAGAAGCGAGAGAATCTGTCCTGGCAGCGCTAAAAGTCCTTGAAGGCCTCGGCGCTACATGGGAAGAAGTGTCTCTTCCGCACAGTAAATACGCGCTTGCGACATATTACCTGCTGTCATCTTCTGAAGCGTCAGCGAACCTTGCACGCTTTGACGGCATCCGCTACGGCTACCGCACAGACAATGCGGATAACCTGATCGATCTTTACAAGCAAACGCGTGCTGAAGGTTTCGGAAATGAAGTCAAACGCCGCATCATGCTCGGAACGTTTGCTTTAAGCTCAGGCTACTACGATGCGTACTACAAAAAAGCGCAAAAAGTGCGTACGTTGATTAAGAAGGATTTCGAGGACGTATTTGAAAAATATGATGTTATTGTTGGACCGACTACACCGACACCTGCGTTTAAAATCGGTGAAAACACGAAGGATCCGCTCACAATGTACGCAAACGATATCTTAACGATTCCGGTCAACCTTGCCGGCGTACCGGGAATCAGCGTGCCATGCGGATTAGCAGACGGACTTCCGCTCGGCCTGCAAATCATCGGAAAACACTTTGATGAAAGCACTGTATACCGCGTTGCTCATGCATTTGAACAAGCGACAGACCATCATAAAGCAAAACCTGAACTGTAAGGGGTGAAAAGAATTGAACTTTGAAACGGTAATCGGACTTGAAGTCCACGTTGAGTTAAAAACAAAATCAAAAATTTTCTCAAGCTCTCCAACGCCATTCGGCGCGGAGGCGAATACGCAGACAAGCGTTATTGACCTCGGATATCCGGGCGTCCTGCCTGTTCTGAACAAAGAAGCCGTTGAATTCGCAATGAAAGCCGCTATGGCGCTCAACTGTGAGATCGCAACGGATACGAAGTTTGACCGCAAAAACTATTTCTATCCTGACAACCCGAAAGCGTATCAGATTTCTCAATTTGATAAGCCAATCGGCGAAAACGGCTGGATCGAAATTGAAGTCGGCGGAAAAACAAAACGCATCGGCATCACGCGCCTTCACCTTGAAGAAGATGCCGGAAAACTGACGCATACGGGCGACGGCTATTCTCTTGTTGACTTCAACCGCCAAGGAACGCCGCTTGTTGAGATCGTATCAGAGCCGGATATCCGCACGCCGGAAGAAGCGTACGCGTATCTTGAAAAGCTGAAATCCATCATCCAGTATACAGGCGTTTCTGACTGTAAAATGGAAGAAGGCTCACTTCGCTGTGACGCCAATATCTCTCTTCGTCCGATCGGCCAAGAGGAATTCGGCACAAAAACAGAATTGAAAAACTTGAACTCCTTTGCGTTTGTTCAAAAAGGCCTTGAGCATGAAGAAAAACGCCAGGAGCAGGTTCTTCTTTCCGGCGGCGTCATCCAGCAAGAAACTCGCCGTTATGATGAAGCAACGAAGAAAACCATTCTTATGCGTGTCAAAGAGGGATCTGACGACTACCGTTACTTCCCAGAGCCGGATCTAGTCGAGCTCTACATTGATGATGAATGGAAGGAACGCGTAAAAGCAAGCATTCCTGAGCTTCCGGATGAGCGCCGCAAGCGTTATATCGAAGAGCTTGGCTTGCCTGCATATGACGCGATGGTTCTGACGCTGACAAAAGAAATGGCTGATTTCTTCGAAGAAACCGTTCAAAAAGGCGCTGAAGCCAAACAAGCGTCTAACTGGCTGATGGGTGAAGTGTCAGCTTACCTAAACGCTGAGCAAAAAGAGCTTGCCGATGTTGCCCTGACACCTGAAGGCCTTGCCGGCATGATCAAATTGATTGAAAAAGGAACCATTTCTTCTAAGATCGCGAAGAAAGTGTTTAAAGAATTGATTGAAAAAGGCGGCGACGCTGAGAAGATTGTGAAAGAGAAAGGCCTTGTTCAGATTTCTGACGAAGGCGTGCTTCTGAAGCTTGTCACTGAGGCGCTTGACAACAATCCTCAATCAATCGAAGACTTTAAAAACGGAAAAGACCGCGCGATCGGCTTCCTAGTCGGACAGATTATGAAAGCGTCCAAAGGACAAGCCAACCCGCCGATGGTCAACAAAATTCTGCTTGAAGAAATTAAAAAACGCTAATAAAAAAGCAGCCCTTAGAGGCTGCTTTTTTTATGGTCAAATTGAGATAAAGACAGAGATGAGGGCCCGAAGCCTTTCAACTTCTTTGTCGTTGGTTCCGGTCAAATTGGACAGCATGCCTTTAATAATCGGCTTGCGCGGTTTATCCTGAGTCAATTCTTCCTCGATAACATCAAGTGACACGGTGATATCCTCGGGCAGCGTGCTGTTTTCTTTCACTTTCTGAATGTCCTCAAGCAGCTGGTCTTTTCCCGCAGGCATCGGGTTGAAAATGTCTTTTGATACAATCGGATTGAGTGCAGAACGGCTCAGCCCCTGTACAAGATCATCCAGTCTCTCAATAATAAAGGCTGAGATTTCTTCTGCATCGATATTAAGCTCACCGTTAAATACCATCACGTTCATATAGGAATGCACAATGCCTCTTGCCATGATGGACAGATCTGCGACATACCGCTCGATTCCTTCGCCATAGGATACCAGCAAGGCGTTCCGGTACAGCTTATCCGTCTCCATGGTTACTTTGTAAAAGTATTGCTTGATTTCTTGATTTTCCGGAATGATATTTTCGGTAAGCAAAAGAACGATAAAATCTTTATGATCGCGAAAATCCTCAAATTGAGCGCCAATTTGCTTTTTTAACACTTCCTTAGGGGGCTTTCCGGCGAGATCTTCTTCTATATTTTTCATTTTGTTCATAGACATACCGATATAATATTCACAGGCAGATAACAGCAGCGCTTCTTTCGATTTGAAGTGCAAATAAAAAGCGCCCTTCGAAATGCCGCATTCACTGGCGATTTCTTGGATCGTCGTAGCTGCGAATCCTTTTTTCGCAAATAAACGAATGCTGGTTTTTATGATTCTCTCTTTTTTTTCATTCATGACGTGCTTCCCCTTAATCCTTGAAAAATTTAGTAAAATTTTCTGGTATATGAGTTGACGTTGTTGCGTTATAACGTTTAGTATTATATAGAATGACCAGTCAGTCAATAAAAAATGTAATGGAGGATATGATGAACCACGTTATTAATTTCGTTCTGAAAAACAAATTCGCCGTATGGCTGATGACGATTATTGTAACGGCAGCCGGCTTGTATGCGGGTATGAATATGAAGCAAGAGTCTATTCCTGACGTGAACATGCCTTACTTGACGATCAGCACGACATATCCGGGTGCAACACCAAGCCAAGTGGCTGATGAAGTGACCAAACCGGTTGAACAAGCCGTACAGAACTTGGACGGTGTCAGCGTTGTGACGTCGACGTCCTATGAAAACGCATCGTCGGTCATGATTGAATATGATTATGAGAAAGATATGGACAAAGCGAAAACAGAAGCAGCTGAAGCGTTAGAAAACGTCAACCTGCCTGATGACGCGAAAGATCCGGAGATTTCACGCTACAGCTTGAACTCATTCCCGATTCTGACGCTGAGCGTGTCCAGTGATAAAGATAATCTGCAAGAGCTGACGAAACAAGTGGAGGACAGCCTCGTTTCTAAACTTGAAGGCATAGAAGGCGTTGCGTCCGTCCAAGTATCAGGCCAGCAGGTGGAAGAGGTTGAATTCTCTTTCAAAGAAGACAAACTGAAGGAATACGGCCTTGATGAAGATACAGTCAAGCAAGTGATTCAAGGTTCAGATGTGACAACTCCGCTTGGATTGTACACATTCGGAAATGAAGAAAAATCTGTCGTCGTCAGCGGCGATATTGAAACAATTAAAGATTTGAAGAATATGAGAATCCCGACGGCATCTGCTTCAAGTGCAGGCAGCAGCGCAGCATCTCAAGCGGGTGCGCAGAGTGCTCAAGCAGCCCAAAGCGCACAAGCGGCAGCACAGGCGCAGCAAAGCGCAAGCACAGCAGTGCCGACAGTCAAGCTTTCTGACATTGCTACAATTAAAGATGTGAAAAAAGCTGAATCTGTTTCACGCACAAATGGCAAAGACAGCATCGGCATCAATATCGTCAAAGCAAACGATGCGAATACGGTAGAGGTTGCCGACAATGTCAAAGCTGAGCTGAAGAAGTTCAAAGAAGACCATAAAGGCTTCAATTACAGCGCAACTCTCGACATGGCGGAGCCGATCACACAGTCAGTTGACACGATGTTAAGCAAAGCCATCTTCGGTGCTATTTTTGCGATTGTGATTATTCTCTTATTCTTAAGAGATATCAAATCAACATTAATTTCTGTTGTTTCAATTCCATTATCATTGCTGATCGCACTCCTTGTGCTGCAGCAGCTTGATATCACATTGAATATTATGACGCTCGGCGCAATGACCGTTGCCATCGGACGTGTAGTCGATGACTCCATCGTTGTGATCGAGAACATTTACCGCCGCATGAGACTCAAAGATGAGCCGCTCCGCGGAAAAGCCTTGGTTCGTGAAGCGACGAAGGAAATGTTTAAACCGATCATGTCATCAACGATTGTGACAATCGCGGTATTCCTGCCACTCGCACTTGTAGGCGGACAAATCGGTGAATTGTTTATTCCATTTGCCTTAACGATTGTTTTTGCGCTTGCCGCATCCCTGGTGATTTCAATCACGCTTGTGCCGATGCTCGCACACAGCCTGTTCAAAAAATCATTAACGGGTGCGCCGATTAAAGCGAAAGAACACAAACCTGGCAGACTTGCAAACATCTATAAAAAAGTATTGAACTGGGCGCTGAGCCACAAATGGATCACGTCTATCATCGCTGTTCTGATGCTCCTTGGAAGCTTGTTCCTTGTACCGCTAATCGGTGCCAGCTACCTGCCGTCCGAGGAAGAAAAAACGATGCAGCTCACATACAGCCCAGAACCGGGTGAAACGAAAAAAGAAGCCGAAAATGAAGCTGAAAAAGCGGAAAAAATCCTGCTTGACCGCAAGCATGTCGATACGGTTCAGTATTCATTAGGCTCTGGCAGCCCGCTTGCCGGAGGAGATTCTAACGGTGCGTTATTCTATATCAAATATGAAAGCGACACACCTGACTTTGATAAAGAAAAAGATAACGTTCTGAAGGAAATCCAAAAGCAATCTGACCGCGGAGAATGGAAGTCACAGGACTTCAGCTCTTCAGGCAATAACAACGAATTAACATACTATGTGTATGGCGATTCTGAAAACGATATTAAAGACACGGTCAAAGACATTGAAAAAATCATGAAAGATGAAAAGGATCTGAAAAACGTAAACTCAGGCCTTTCCAGCACATATGATGAGTACACATTTGTCGCTGACCAAGAAAAACTAAGCAAACTCGGTTTAACTGCGTCTCAAATTTCTCAGGCCTTAATGTCACAAACATCACAAGAACCGCTCACAACAGTGAAAAAAGACGGCAAAGAGCTTGATGTGAACATTAAGACAGAAAAAGACGAGTATAAGAGTGTGAAAGATTTAGAGAATAAAAAGATCACTTCCGCGACTGGCCAGGAAGTCAAAATCGGCGATGTGGCAAAAGTGAAGGAAGGATCAACATCAGATACCGTGTCAAAACGTGACGGAAAAGTCTATGCAGATGTCACAGGTGAGGTTACCTCTGACAACGTCACAGCCGTATCAGCTGCTATCCAGAAGAAAATTGATAAGCTAGACCACCCTGATAACGTATCGATTGACACAGGCGGCGTATCAGCGGATATCGCTGATTCCTTCACGAAGCTCGGTTTAGCGATGCTGGCAGCAATAGCGATCGTTTACCTTGTGCTCGTGATTACCTTCGGTGGAGCACTAGCGCCATTTGCGATTCTGTTCTCATTGCCGTTCACAGTCATCGGTGCACTGGTCGGACTTTACGTATCAGGTGAAACGATCAGTCTGAACGCCATGATCGGTATGCTCATGCTGATCGGTATCGTTGTCACGAATGCCATTGTCTTAATTGACCGCGTGATTCATAAGGAAGCGGAAGGCCTGTCTACGAGAGAAGCGCTCCTGGAAGCCGGCTCTACACGACTCCGTCCGATCCTGATGACAGCCATTGCGACAATCGGCGCCTTGATTCCATTAGCCCTCGGCTTCGAAGGCGGAAGCCAGGTCATTTCAAAAGGACTCGGCGTCACGGTTATCGGCGGTTTGATCAGTTCAACACTTCTGACACTCCTGATCGTGCCAATCGTATATGAAGTATTGGCGAAGTTCCGCAAGAAAAAACCGGGAACGGAAGAAGAGTAAAAAACAAAAAGCCTCAGCTCTGCTGAGGCTTTTGTGCGTTTTCACCTGTAAGATTATGTACATTTTGTTGCGATTTTTTTAACTCATAGTATAATTAAAGGTTGTTAGTGTAAAAATGGATCGGATACTCTTAAGTAGGATGATGAGATAATGAAACGTGCACGCATAATATACAATCCGACTTCAGGACGGGAGATCTTTAAAAAGCATCTTGCCCAGGTCCTGCAAAAATTTGAACAAGCCGGCTATGAAACCTCCACCCATGCGACGACATGCGCAGGAGACGCTACACACGCTGCCAAGGAAGCGGCATTGCGTGAGTTTGACCTGATCATTGCGGCAGGCGGAGACGGAACGATCAACGAGGTCGTCAACGGGCTTGCGCCTTTAGACAACCGTCCGACACTTGGTGTCATTCCTGTCGGCACAACGAACGACTTCGCCAGAGCGCTCGGCATTCCGCGAGAGGATATTTTAAAAGCGGCAGATACGGTCATTAACGGCGTTGCCCGCCCGATTGATATCGGACAGGTCAACGGCCAGTATTTTATCAATATCGCCGGCGGAGGCCGTCTGACGGAGCTGACGTACGACGTGCCAAGCAAACTCAAAACAATGCTAGGCCAGCTTGCTTATTATTTAAAAGGAATGGAAATGCTGCCTTCACTTCGTCCGACAGAAGTCGAGATTGAATATGACGGCAAGCTGTTTCAGGGTGAAATCATGCTGTTTTTGGTCACGCTGACAAACTCCGTCGGCGGGTTCGAAAAACTCGCGCCGGATTCCAGCTTGAATGACGGCATGTTTGATTTGATGATACTAAAGAAAGCAAACCTTGCTGAATTTATCAGGGTCGCTACGATGGCGCTTCGCGGCGAACACATCAACGACCAGCACATTATTTATACAAAAGCGAACCGCGTGAAAGTCAATGTATCAGAAAAGATGCAGCTGAACCTGGACGGCGAGTACGGCGGCATGCTGCCGGGCGAATTCGTGAATCTGTATCGGCACATTCACGTCGTCATGCCGAAGGAGAAAGCGGAACAGCTGGATGACTAAAAACTTGGCTTTGTAAGCCAAGCTCAGAATGTTGACAAAATCCTAAAACAGTTTTCGTTTTAGGATTTTGTCATCTTTTCAGCGTGATTGAAAACCTTTGAAGTCTAGGAAGGGCGAGCATCGGAGCACAGCGAATGTTGAATTCGTGAGCACCGAAGCACAGGACTGACAACGAATGCGAAGGTTTGCCTACACGCTGAAACTTGGCTTGAATAGGCCAAGTTTTTCTTTCGCTTAAAACAAGAGGTGAACATACATGAAAATGAAACCCCCAGTAGAAAAAAACGAATACTATGACGTGACATTTGAGGATTTGACCCACGAAGGAGCGGGTGTCGCAAAGGTCCAAGGATTCCCGATCTTTGTGCCGAACGCCCTGCCGGAGGAAAAAGCCCAAATCAAAGTCACACGTGTCAAAAAAGGGTTCGCCTTCGGCCGTCTGATTGAGCTGAAGGAAGAAAGCCCGCATAGAACCGACGCCCCATGCCCGATTTACAAGCAATGCGGAGGCTGTCAGCTTCAGCACATGACCTACGAAGGCCAGCTCTTGTTTAAACAGAAACAAGTCAAAGACGTCTTAGAACGCATCGGCAAGCTGGACCTTTCAAACGTCACCGTGCACCCGACACTCGGCATGGAAGACCCGTGGAACTACAGAAACAAAGCACAGGTGCCGGTAGGAGAACGGGAAGGCGGACTCGTCGCGGGATTCTATCAGCAAAGAAGCCATGACATCATCGACATGAGCGCCTGCCTGATCCAGCAATCCAAAAACGACGAAGCCGTTCAAGCTGTCAAAGACATTTGCGCAAACTACGGTGTCAAAGCCTACAACGAAGAACGCCACAAAGGCTGGCTCCGCCACATCATGGTCAGATACGGCGTTGTTACGGGCGAAATGATGATCGTCTTCATCACAAGAACAAGCGACTTCCCGCACAAAGCGAAGATCATCGAAGACATCACAGCGCAATTCCCGCACGTCAAATCCATCGTGCAAAACATCAACCCAAACAAAACAAACGTCATTTTTGGCAACGAAACAAACGTCATCTGGGGCGAAGAATACATCTACGACCTCATTGGAGACGTCAAATTCGCCATCTCCGCCAGATCGTTCTATCAGGTCAATCCGGAGCAAACCAAAGTGCTCTACGACAAAGCGCTTGAGTACGCTGAGCTTCAAGGGGAAGAAACCGTCATCGACGCCTACTGCGGCATCGGAACGATTTCTTTATTTCTGGCAAAGCAAGCGAAAAAAGTGTACGGCGTAGAAATTGTACCGGAAGCAATTGAGGATGCCAAACGAAACGCCGAGCTCAACGGCATCACAAACGCTGAGTTCGCGGTCGGGGAAGCGGAAACTGTGATTCCAAAATGGTATGAAGAAGGCATTACAGCTGATACGCTAGTCGTCGACCCACCAAGAAAAGGCTGCGACGAAGCCCTCCTGCGGACGATTGTGGAGATGAAACCGAAGCGAGTTGTGTACGTGTCCTGTAATCCTGGCACGCTTGCGAGAGATTTGCGGGTGCTTGAGGATAGCGGGTATCAGACGCTCGAAGTGCAGCCTGTAGATATGTTTCCGCATACGAATCATGTGGAGTGTGTGGTTGTGCTAAAATTAATTAAATAAGAAGCAGGTGGGTTCGAGAATCGATAAAAAATTCTCGGACTTCATCTGCTTTTATTTCAATTGTCTCAAGAAAGCGATGAAGCATTTCTTGAGTTAATTCTTGAAATTCCATAAAAGCATCTAACTGTTGTTTAATATCATTGATATTGGTTGCAAGAGAAGTCTTCAATTGCTCGGTTTTAGAATTGATAATGTCCGTCTGGTCATTGATATCGCTGACACTCCATCATAATCTGCTTTGGATATTTTTTCGTCAATAAACAAATTGAGTGACTTCTTTTTCTTTTGTTTGAGCCGTTCTAATTCCTTCTCAAAGATTCTAATTTGCTTTACTGAATTCTTTTTCTGTTGAATAGATTGCTTACATTGATATGAAAATTTTGTCCAAATCGATGCTAGATGTTTTAAACTATTGAGAATGAATTGTAGTGATCACAGCTGATTTCTAATATTAATAATTAAGAGTAGAAATAGACACTATTTCGCTCAGGATTGATGAAACAATGTGTCAATAGATCGACAATTTTATTTAGAAATGTAGTAACACAATTTGAATACATAAATTTTCCTTTATTATTCTTTAATAATCTAAATAATTAGTATAAAAGCCCCTTATATAAGTGGGTTTTTAAAAGAGTCTGAATATTTGTAGCGTTTGACCTCTCATCGAATATTGGAGTTTTGTGCCCCCTCTTTACTTTATAGGGACACTCCATAAAATTTGGATGCTTACTAAAAAAAGAAACATGTAGTAGCAAATGTAGAGGGAGATTTTTATATGGTATTACTTTTTGTTGTACAAACTCTTATAATAATAGGTAATGATATCTATTTTGATGAATCAGTGAATAGGGTGTCAGTAGGTGATATGAGCGAAAAAATGCTCAGTTATTACAATAGATAAGCATCCTTAAATCTTGCTCAAATTATCTCAATCTAGCTACATGGAATTAGATTCGAAAAAAATTTTTAAATGAGGTATATAACATGATTAACTTCCAAGATAAAGTAAACTTCATTTGGTCAATTGCTGAGATTTTACGTGGACCTTATAAACCAGAAGACTACGGTAAAATCATTTTACCATTAGCAGTATTACGTCGTTTTGATTGCGTATTAGAGAGCACAAAAGAGGAAGTATTAGCTAAGGCAGAGCAGTTTGCAGCAATGAATGAAGATGCTCGTGAGCAGATTTTAAATCGTGTCTCAAAGCAAAACTTCCATAACACTAGCAAATATGATTTCAACAAGCTATTAACAGATTCAGATAACATTGCGGATAACTTACGTGATTATATAAATGGTTTTTCAAAAGTGGCTCGTGATATTATGGATCAATTTGACTTTGATCGCCAAATTGATAAGCTCGAACAAAATAACTTGTTGTACTTAACGATTAAACGCTTTAGTGAAATCGACTTACATCCAGAAACAGTGTCAAATATTGAGATGGGCTATGTATTTGAGGAATTAATTCGTCGTTTCAATGAAAATGCAGAAGCAGGGGATCACTATACGCCACGTGAAGTAATTCGCCTTATGACGCACTTATTATTCTTACATGACGATGCCAGCATTTTAACGAAGCCAGGTTTAACACAAACCTTGTATGACTGTGCAGCTGGTACCGGTGGGATGGGTTCTGTAGCACAAGAGTATTTACTAAGTCAAAACCCAACAGCACACTTAGAGTTTTTCGGCCAAGAAATTAATCCTGAATCATATGCGATTTGTAAAGCAGACTTGCTGATTAAGGGGGAAGACGCGCGTAACATTCGTTTGGGGAATACGTTATCAAAAGACCAATTCCCACGTGATAAATTCGATTACTTAATTTCAAATCCGCCATACGGAGTAGACTGGAAATCGTATGAGAAGCCAATTAAAGAAGAACATGAGAAACAAGGGTTTAACGGTCGTTTTGGTCCAGGTACACCAAGAACGAGTGATGGACAGCTACTATTCTTAATGCACTTACTGTCAAAAATGAAGCCAGTCACAGTAGAAAATCCACAAGGCTCTCGTTTAGCCATTATTATGAATGGTTCGCCGTTATTTACAGGTGATGCAGGTTCTGGTGAAAGCGAAATTCGTAAGTATGTGCTTGAAAACGATTTAGTAGAAGGTATTGTGGCATTGCCGAACGATCTTTTCTACAACACAGGCATTGCAACGTACATTTGGATTTTAACGAACAATAAAGCACCTCTTTATAAAGGGAAAGTACGGTTAGTCAATGCTGTAGACTTTTCGAAAAAAATGAAAAAGTCGATGGGGAGCAAGCGTAACGAAATTACAGAAGAGCAAATTAATGAGATTGTTCGTTTATACGGTGATGCACAGCCAAATGAGTACGTGAAGATTTTTGATAATGAGGACTTCGGCTACGCAAAAATTACAGTAGAACGTCCATTACGTTTAAACTTCCAAGTCAATGAAGAGCGTCTTGCTCGTGTTGCAGAGGGAAAAGGTTTTGCAAACTTAGCAACCTCAAAGAAAAAAGGCGATGCAGGTCACTTTGAAATTGAAGAAGGTAAGAAGCTGCAAACGCAAATTTTATATGTTTTACGCACGTTAGAAAGCGATACATTATATAAAAATCGTGACGAGTTCACGAAAGTACTAAAAGATGCATTGAAGCAAGCGGGTATTACTATCGGAGCACCTGTATTAAAAGCAATTTTAGCTGGTCTATCTGAAAAAGATGAAACAGCTGACGTATGTATGAAAAATAAAACTGATATCGAACCAGATACAGATTTACGTGATACTGAAAACGTACCGTTAAAAGAAAACATTCATGACTACTTTGCACGTGAAGTATTACCACATGTACCAGATGCATGGATTGATGAATCAAAAACAAAAATTGGCTACGAAATTCCATTCACTCGCCATTTCTACAAATACACAGCATTACGCAGCTCAGCAGAAATTATGGAAGAAATTCGTGCGTTAGAAGCAGAGATTGCTGTACAGTTGAAGAAGGTGATGGGATGAGGTTTAAAGAATCAAATATCAAAGGAATAGGTGCTATTCCATCACATTGGGAGATTAAAGAATTGAAATTTTGTTTACTTCCAGGGAGTGAAGGAATAAAGATAGGTCCATTCGGAAGCGCATTAAAATCAGAGATGTTAATTGAAGAAGGATATAAAGTTTACGGTCAAGAAAACTTAATAAAAGATGATTTTACTTTAGGTCATAGATTTATAAGTGAAGAAAAATTTAAAGAGTTAGAGGTTTATGAGATTTCTGAGAACGATGTCTTAATTTCAATGATGGGTACTATAGGTAAATGTAAAGTTGTTCCGCCAAATATTGAAAAAGGAATTATGGATTCTCACCTTATTCGAATTCGATTTAATGAAAATCTAATTTTACCAGAATTTGCAGCATACTTGATACAGGATTCGTATTATATCAAAGTACAAATCGACTTATATAGTAAAGGCTCAATTATGTCTGGTTTAAATTCCAGTATCATAAAAAATCTTAAATTAGTTCTTCCATCTATAGAAGAACAAAAGGTTATTTTAAAATATATTAGAAAGAAGAACACACAATTAAATCAATTGATAGATTCAAAAAATTTCTTAATTGATTTATTGAATCAACAACGCCAATCAATCATTACAGAAGCTGTTACAAAAGGTTTAAATCCGAATGTGAAAATGAAAGATTCAGGTGTTAAGTGGATTGGTGAGATTCCTCAGCATTGGGGAAAATCTAAACTTAAATACTTAACAAGGCAGATTATTGATGGAACACATCATACACCTGATTATCAAGATGAAGGTGTCCCTTTTTTAAGGGTTACTGATATAACTCAATCTAAAGGCAAGGATATTAATTTATCTGATGTAAAATATATTTCTCAAAGAGAACACAATGAATTAATTAAACGCTGTAGACCTGAAAATGGGGATCTTTTAGTGTCGAAAAATGGAACTATAGGAATTCCTAAAGTTATTGATTGGGATTGGGAATTTAGTATTTTTGTTAGTTTATGTTTAATTAAAATGAATAATGAAAAACTAAATACTTATTTCGCTAGTTTCTACTTTGAAAGTCAATTGGTTGACGAACAAATTGCATTTGGAAGTAAAAAGAGTACTATTATTAATTTACATCTTGATAAAGTCAAAGAATTTTTTATTTTTGTCCCTCCATTATTTGAACAAAATGAAATAGTAAAATTCCTAAAAGTTAAAATTTCCGAAGTAGATAATTTAAAAAGAATTGTAGAAAATGAAATCGAAAACCTAAAAGAATACCGCCAAGCCCTTATCTACGAAGCAGTAACAGGTAAAATCGATGTACGTGATATGAAACTTGATTAAGTGAGGTGAGTATTGATGGCAGTGGATACTTCAGAAAAAGGTTTCGAAACGAATATCGAAATCGCCTTAATTGCGAATGGATATAAAAAGCGTGTGCTTGAAGGTGAGGCGAGTGCATCTTTCAAGCAGCATGCAATCGACGTAGAAGAGCTATTTGCTTTTTTAGAGGATACGCAGGAAAAACGTATGCGTACCTTAGAGAAATCGTATGGTCCTTCTTATAAAGAAGAAGTGTTAAAACGTATTAAAGCCCAGCTGCATAAACAAGGTTTAGTCGAATGTTTACGGAAAGGTATCAAAGACCGTGGTGTGACATTACAGCTTGCGTATAATAAGCCACCTACAGATATGAACAAGACGTTAAATGAACAGTATGCGAAAAACCGCTTTAATGTTGCTCGCCAAGTGTATTACAGTGATAAGCATAATAATAGCTTAGATATGGTCCTGTTTTTAAACGGTTTGCCGCTTGTTGTGATGGAGCTGAAAAATCCATTAACAAATCAAACAGTTGAAGATGCGATGAAGCAATTAAAGACGTACCGTGATCCACGTGAGCAACTGTTCAAATTTAATGAGCGTGTTGCTGTCTACTTTGCAGTTGACTCAGATGAAGTATTTATGACAACAAAGCTTGATAAAGGTAAAACCTACTTCCTACCATTTAACAAAGGCAATAATGGTGGGAAAGGTAATCCGTTAACTTATGGAGACAATTATCGTACGCATTATTTATGGGAAGAAATTTTAGCCCCAGATAGCTTGCTCGATATTTTATATCGCTTTATCTTTATTAAGAAGGACGACATTAAAGATTCAAACGGTGAAACGATTGGTGAGCGTCAAATGCTCATTTTCCCCCGTTTCCATCAGCTTGATGTTGTACGTAAGTTAGAAGCAGATGTTGCACAAAAGCTTGTCGGTCGTAATTATTTAATTCAGCACTCTGCGGGATCGGGCAAGACGAACTCGATTTCGTGGCTTGCACACCGTTTAGCGAAGCTACATAACGAGGACAATGAATCAATTTTTAGTAGTATAATCGTAATTACCGATCGCCGAGTCTTAGATAAGCAATTGCAAGATGCAGTGTATCAGCTGGAGCATAAAGCAGGAATGGTAGAGCCGATTGATAAAGATTCAGAGCAATTGGCACGTGCCATTAATAATGAGACTCGTATTATTATTACGACGCTCCAAAAGTTCCCGTTTATTTTAGAAAAAGTAGCGGGCTTAGAGCGTAAAAAGTATGCGGTCATTATTGATGAGGCGCATTCATCCCAGGGTGGTAAAGCTTCAACTGCATTAACGAATGTGTTATCAGATAAAACGTTAGAAGCAGCTTATGAGGAAGATCGTATTGCGGAAGAAAACTTAGGTGATGTGGACGAAAAGATCGTTGAAGCCATCATGAAAAGTGGTAAACAAGATAACGTATCTTTCTTTGCGTTTACGGCGACACCAAAGCCAAAGACATTAGAGAAGTTCGGTACAATTGGCATAGATGGCAAGCCAGCTGCATTCCATCAATACACAATGCGCCAAGCGATTGAAGAAGGCTTTATTTTAGACGTACTTGAAAATTATACGACCTATAAAACGTTCTGGAAAATTGCAAAGACAGTTGAAGATGATCCAGAGGTATCAAAAAAACAAGCTACTAAAAAGCTAGCACAATACGTGTCACTACATCCACATAGCATCGCACAAAAAACAGAAATTATTATCGAGCATTATCGCAATTTCGTACAGCGCAAAATTGGCGGCCGTGCAAAGGCAATGGTTGTTACAGCAAGCCGTTTACACGCAGTACGTTACAAAATGGCTTTCGATAAGTATATTAATGAAATGGGCTACGATGATTTAAAAACAGTAGTTGCTTTCTCCGGTACTGTGAAAGATGGTGAGATTCATTATACTGAGTCAGAAATGAATCAGTTCTCTGAAAAAGAGTTACCTGAAAAGTTTAATTCTGATGAATACAAAGTGCTACTTGTTGCAGAGAAATATCAAACTGGATTTGATGAACCACTGTTGCACACAATGTATGTAGATAAGCCATTAAGCGGTATTAAGGCAGTGCAAACACTATCTCGTTTAAATCGCACATGCCCTGGTAAGGACGATACATTTGTTTTGGATTTTGTAAATGATCCAGAAGACATAAAAGCGTCTTTCCAGCCTTATTATGAATCGACAGGTCTATCAAAAATTTCTGATCCGAATATCCTATATGATATGCAGGCCGAGCTAGAGCCCTATCAAGTATTTACTGAGGAAGAGGTGCAAAAGGTAAATGAGCTTGAAGTAACGGGTGGTGTGAAGAAGTCTACGAAGGCCCAAGCCGAGTTAAATGCGCTTCTCGATAAAGGTGTGGAGCGTTTTAAAAAACTTTCGGGAGAAGAACAATTCGCATTTAAACAAGTGGCTACGAAATTTATACGTACGTATGGCTTTGTACTACAAGTAGTAACATTTATCGATTTAGATCTACACAAGCAATATATTTACCTGACGTACTTGTTACGTAAATTGCCCCGTGGTCGAGTAGATAAGGACGTTTACTTGGCGGATGATGTAGCACTTGAATACTACCGTAATCAAAAAGTATTCGAAGGTAGCATTGAGCTTGAGAAAACGGGCGGCTACGACTTAGATCCTCAGGAACATGGTGCTGGTGGTGCAGCTGAAGATGAGAAGGTTCGTTTATCGAGCGTGTTAGAAAAGTTAAATGAGCGCTTTGGCACGCAATTCACAGAAACAGATTTCCTTTCTCGCGAGCAAGTGAAAGAGGATATGTTAAATGACGAAGATATTTGTCAAAAAGCAAAAAACAACACAAAAGAAAACTTCAAATTCGCCTTTGAAAAATCCTTTATGGACTTCGTTATTGACCGTATGAGCAGCAATCAAGAGTTCTTTATGAAGATTTTAGAGAACGACGAGTTTAAGGCTTATATTATGGAAGATATGATGAATGAAGTTTATGGAGAAGTGAATAGTTAGCTCTTTAGTTTGGACGGAGTTATGATATTAATCTTTTAAGGTTAGTCTTGGCTCCGTTACATATATTATTTACAGAAAGGAAGTTTTATATTGACGCATTATTACGATTCTAATAAAGTAGATATTTCGTCTATTATTATTGATGATAGGCAAAATATTATACCGGGTGTAAATTTAAGATATAGCTTATCAATTCCTTTTAAAAATCGAATGGAAGGTATTACTGTTACAGTAATATTAATGAATCCATCGGAAGCTGAATCAAATATTTCAGATAGAACTGTAAATAAATTAATTGATTTTTTCTACTGTTATACCCATGAGAAAATTCAAGTAAAAAAACTTTACGTAGGAAATGTTATACCTATCTATGCTCCAAATCCAGCAGACACCTCAGCAAAATTGAAAAATATTCACGGTGCAAATCTATTAAATCATGTTCAAAAGAATAATATTAATATAGTTAGTTCAATGATAAATGATTCAGATATAGTTGTCCTTGCATGGGGGAAACCAAATGTGAAAACTGTACACAACCTTTATTACTATTCTCAAGTATATAAAATCATAGAGGTAATTTCGAATACTGATAAAGATATTTTTGTATTTAATATGGGAAATACAAACACATTCTTAACAGAACATGGCGACCCGAGACATGCTGGACGGTCAGCAACTTTAATTGATTTAATCAAAATAAATAGTAATGAATTATTGGAGTTAGCGTGAAATATGGGAATTTACGAATACAATTGAAAAAATTTCAATATCGAAAATAGCCCAGCAGTAAAGAGCTGAGCCATTTTTGATTTATAGACTGAAGTAGTTTATTACAAAATCTTTGTCTTTCTTATCTTCAGGCAAGATACCTAAATTCTTATATTCCCATACGACTTGCCGTTGTGTTCCGTTAAAGTCTGAGGCGATGACATCGGTGTAATCATAGTCTATTGAGAATTTACCGGTATTCTCTAGTTTAATCGTTAAATTGGTCCAAGTATCTTGGTTGTATGCTTTAAATTCTTCTCTTAACTCCTCGAATATCTCTTGAAGTTCAATTAATAAACTCACGTATATTTTTTTTTTACTAACATCGAATTGTTTCGGTATATCATGAGAATAGATATACTCTTCACTTTGCGGTGTATTGAAGAAAAAGTAAACTTCTGATGAATTATCTAATATTTCCGCATAAAGAATGATTTTTGTCCATCAAGATGGAATCATTTCATTAAGCTGTTCTGCTATTTGTTGATATAACTGTCCCATATCAGAAATTAATTTAAATTTTCCCTTCGTTAGTCTTGATATAATCCTCTAAAAAGTCTATTACCGTTTTCCTTTTTGGCAGTAAACCTAGATTTTTATACACCCAAACAGCCTTTCTTTGAGATCCATTTAGCTCTGAAGCAATTACATCTTCATAATTATAATCTATAGAAAACTGGCCTGTCCTATTTAGTTTCAAAGTCAAGTTCGTCCAAGTTTCTGGATTATTTTCCTTATATTCTTCGCGTAATTCTTCGAATGATTCTTGAAGTTCGATTAATAAATCATCATAAATATCTTCGCTTACATTAAAATATTCTGGAATGTTATGTGAGTATAAGAATTCATTCTCGGCCGGTATATTAAAATAAAAATATACTTCCGAAGAGTCGTCTAATATTTCAGCGTAAAGATATACATTTTCCCATACAGAGGGAATGATTTCATTTATCTGATTTGCTATTCTTTGATATAAGTCACCCATTTTTGGTGTTTCCATGATCTCAACCTCCGGATTGATTCTTTAATGTTACTTTTTCAAAATCAGCATCTCCAATTCTGTACTTAACGATGAATTTGTCTGGTCTTAGTGAATCACCTTTATATATGGCTTTTATATTAACGTTAACTTTTTGCGGGGGTTCTTCTTTAAGAGCCTTTGCCCATTCTTGCTCCATTTCATACCATCTGCCACCGCTCCTATTAATCTGAGAATTCATCGGCACGATATTGTCGAACTGGCCTGAGCCTTTGAATTGGGTGGCGATTAAATGGCCGCCGTCATCGTCAGGCTTTCGGTCTTGGGGCTTTCCAGCATTCGTCTGTGCATATTGGTTTCGTTTTGCTTCTCCCAACTGCAAGTCTGCTTTGACACTTGTAATTCTACCATAGTTGTCAGTCGTGTACGTGTAGCCTTCTTTTGTTTTGTAGATGATATTGGGCTTCAGCACTTTCTTTCTGCTCCATCTTGCGAAATGCTCGCCGTATTTGACGGTTACCGGCGGTACATGTGGCGCTGGAGTTCGTCTTCCGCTTGATGACGTTCCGTATGGTTTCGGCAGGATGACCTTGGCGAATTTTTGCAGTCCTTCTTTAAGCGTGACACCGTTGACTGCGTTGTAAGGAACGCCTGCCGGCACTAAATCGTGACGGGGATGATAGGGGAGAATATCCGCAAGTGTGAGATCTCCGATTTGATTTAACTTGGTTTTGACGTGTTTTTTTGATACTTCAATGCCTGTGTTTACTTTTTGTTTGATGTGATCAACGGTTTGTTTTGAGACTGTTATGGCTTTTTGGGCTGTTGCAGATTTGCTTGCTGTTGTTTTGACTTTGGCCGTCACTTTGGCTGCTGTGCCTGTTTTAGAGACGGCGCCAACACCTTTTGTGCCGACAATTGATGTGACAACAGTGCCAACCGCATATGACACCCATCTTGCTCGTGAGTAGGTGTTACCATTCACCATGTCTTTTTGGTACGATTCTTCGATTGCCGCTGAAATGGCTTCATACGTTTTGATCGGGTGAGCCACAGCTCCTGTAATGGCTTCAACGGTTCCGCCCGGATCTGTGACCATATCCCACAGGCCTACGACCGCGTCTTTCCCGGAATCATAAAGGCCGACGGCGACCCCTTTGAAGCCTGCTTCAAGCTCACGCGTGTTTTCAATTTGGGTGAAGTATCTTTGCTGTTCCGCTGTCAGATTTTTATAGCCGATCGTTTTTGCCATTTCGTAGAATTCATCGGCATCCGCATAATCGTAGTTTTTCAGTCTTTCTTTTAATTTTTCAATCTCGCGTTCCTTCGCTTCCTCTTTCTTAATCTTCAAGTAAGCCTCAGTCCGCTTTTCAATGTCGCCTTTTTTCTTATGTATGTCACTCTCACGGTACGCCTTGGCGTTGTAGTGGATGGGTGTGGCGTTTTTGCCTTTACCCGTTGCTTCTTGGAGCTTTTGGAAGTCGGATTTGATGAATTGTTCGTTTGGTTCAGACAGGGCGTATTCTGTTTTCAGGTCTTCGTCCAAGGCGTCCAATTTTTCCAGTGTTTTTTTGCGTTTGTCATTGGCATCGGCCAGCTCGTCTTTGAAGGTTTCTGTTGAAAACAAGTCGAGCGGGAGGATGTCGTCGACATCGTTCAGGATGTCTTTCATCGCTTTTTTCTGTTCGGACATGATGGATTTTGATTTTTTATTGGCATTTGCCAGTTCGTGCTCCAGGAAGGATTCTTCGATGTATGCGTCTGAGAGGCCTTTGTCTTCGGCGGCTCCGGCGATGCTGTTGAAAAATGCGATTTCATGTCGATGTAGTCGATCCACTGGTCTGTGACGCCGACGTGGTCGTGATAGAATGCCTTGATGTTGCTGGCGCCTTTTCCTGAGAATTCGCTGTCACTGAGATCAGCGACGCTTTTTAATGCTTTTCTCAAATTTACCATTTGCGTTCTTAGTTCTTTGTACTCTTTTGCACGGTCTGTTGCTTCCGAAAGCAGTGTTTTCGCTTCAAATACTTTCATGACCATTTCCCTTCTTTTGTTCGCTCAATATCACAAATTTTACCACGGGGCGGGATAAGGGTGGGGGTGAGAACGTGTTTTGGTGGAAAAATGAGTCATTAGGCATGTGTCTTTATTCGTGGAGGGATTGGCGGAAACATCCTCGAAGTGTATTGTCGCTACACATTTTTTGGAAGTTTGTATTCTATATTGTTATTTAAGGAGCATGTTGATGAAGAAAAAACGGTTTACATTTGGTTTATTAGGGTTAATGGTATGCGTCATACTGTTTGTTCAGTTACTCAATAAAGATAGTATTCCTGTCCAATCTTCCTCCATTCACTCCGAAGAAGACCGGATCTTTTTTATCTACTCCAATCCTTTCATAAAAGAAAGCGTGCTGCTTTCAACCTCAACAGGCGAACGGTTTAACAGGCGTACGTTTAAGGTGGCGGATGTTCCTTATATTCAAACGAAATCTTATGCATCAACAGACCTTGTATTATTGGCGGAACACGAGCCTTTTTACTACACGCTGGAGAAGGATGCGATCAAAGAGCATCCGCTTTCAGATCCATTTGCGTTTTGGCATGAGGGGAAGGATGTCTCTGTTAAGGCCTATAATGTTGATACAACGGGAAATGAGATCCACATAAACGACAGAAAAACGAAAAAGGAATATACCCTTACCTTGCCTTCGCTTGTCACGATGGGGGCCAGTGATGAGAACTATATTTATATCATTCAAAGCATGTCTATTTACGTGATTGATAGAAAAACAGAGGAAATGATTGAGACCCTGAGTTTAGCCTCGTACGCTGATCAATTCGTAGAATCGGAGGAATTTATTGTTGCGAGCTCGGAGCATGAATTGACTGTGATTGAAAAAGGGACATGGAAGACGACATATATTGCGTATCCTGAAGATCTTGAATATGCAGATACTGTGTATTATGACAAAGAAAGCGGCAGTTTTTATGTGACGTACGAGGACAAAGAGGGTGAGGCGAACTTGCTGAAGTATGGGAAGGAATTTTCCTTTCATACATATAGTTTGAATTTCCCTTATATGGAAGCGGAGTTTAAGGCGAATCTATTGTATATTGTCGCCCAGGAAGAGCATAAAAAGGGCATCGGCGGGTATGTGGGTGTGTTTGATATCCATTCTAAGAAGATGCTTTATCAGTTTGATTTGCCTGAGGAACAGGTGAAGGTGCAGGATTTTGTTGTGGTTGATTAGACTTCATAGCTATAATCTTGAATCAACTCATATGTAACGAGGTGAGTAAATTACAAATGTCCTTTTGCTTAATAATAGAATTTATTAAAACTTCAGATTGAAAGCATTTACTAGGAATATAATTTGAAAATATATTTTAATTCTAGTTTTTATGGTTTATAATGTATGTAAGTCCTGTATTTTACAATTTTAATTGATGGAGGTATTTGATAATGAAAAGAGTAAACCACTTGATGACACTAGTTCTTGCAGGTGTAATGGCATTTGGACTAGTATTCATTGGATCAGGTCAATCGGCTAAGGCTGTTAGTAAAACTACGAGTTTTACTTTTCATGCAACTGTAGAATCAAAATCTTATATTCACACATCAGAAAACTATAAGAATGTTTATACTACAGTTGAAATGGGGAGAACAGGAACTTGGGAAAGTGCTGCTTATTGCAAATTATATTTGCAACGTTATACAAATGGTTCTTGGAAAACAATTGATACAGCTTCTGGAAATGCATCATACGGTAAAAAACTAAATGTTACATTCACAAATATTGCAAAAAAATCTGCATCGACTAGAGTGAAACTAAAACTTTATAATAATTGGGATCATTCAGACTATATGCAAACAGTATATTCTAGTAAATGGACTAGATGAAGAAAAAGCTCTCCTTTTTAAGAAGGAGAGCTTTTTTTGTTATATTATGATTCCTTAGTTACCATTTTGATTTTGATTCTCTGCTAAGGTTTATTTAAATATATTGTTCTATAGTTTAGGTATCTGATTTTAGATTTGCAAACCTACAAAAACTATGAAATAAGAAAGCTACCATGAGAGAGCAGAAGGGTGAGAGAGACAATGAGTTATAAATTAGTTGCGATGCTTTTATCGATACTATTCCTATTATCGGCGTGTTCTAATAGCGGATCTTCTGATAAGGATCAAGAAAAGCAAGCCGTGAAGAAGGCGAGCGTTGCGAAGCTGACGGAGCAGGAAGTAAAATCAGCTTTGGAAAACGATATAGATTCGATCTTCAATGCATTTGATAAAGCGGGAAAGGAAAACGGCTGGAGCACGGCAAACAAGGCGGATTTCAGCAAGCTGCGGCCTAGTGTGCTGCCTTATGCAACAGAAACGTTTGCAGATCAGACCTTAAAGGATTTGGCCGGAGAGTACTTTTGCGAGTGTGATGCTCCTTTTCACCCCGGCACTGATTTCGATGTACGTTTTACTTATGAACAGGACAAGAATAAGATAGAGGCTTCATCAATAGACCCGGCAACAGAGTTAAACAATATGGGCACGTTATGGACGTTTGAATTGGTGAAGGAAGATGGCGATTGGAAGATCAACAAATGGGACAGTAAGTCGCTTCAAGGGGATGATATCAAGCTGACAAAAGAAGAAGCGAAAACGATTCTGTCTAGAAACGGTGAAACGGCGGAATTTGTGAAGTCCTATGAATCGAAGACTGCCGGCGGAACAGCTTATCTTTTCAATGTGAAAAGTTCAAATGGAGAAAGACAGGCGGCGATCAGTTCAAAGGTACCAGTATAGTGAGTGATAATGAAGACGAGACTGAGGCTCCGGAGCAAGAAAAAGTTCAAACGGCTGAGGAAACCGAGTCATCAGATAACGCGGATACACAGAGCAGTGAGCAGACAACGGGAAGTACAAAAGCAGATTATGTTGCCAAATTGTCAGCGACGGAACAGAAAGAAAAGCACAATGACTATCAAAGTGATTATCAGATGATTGAGGATTACGGCTACAATTATCAAATGTGGGACGGATTGCTAAACGAGATATACGGCGTGCTGCAGAAACAGCTTCCTGCTTCAGACATGGCGGCATTAAAAGTGAAACAGCGCCAATGGATAAAGGATAGGGATGCTGCGGCCACGAAACGATATGATGAGGAGGGCGGCGGTTCATTATCCCGAGTCGTCCAAACAGAAGAGCTTGCCAAACAGACGAAAGAGCGCTGTTACGAGCTCGTGAATACGTATATGAAATAGAATGACAAAGACCCTTGTGTAAAGGGTCTTTTTTGCGGAGAAAAACAAATTGACAGGATGAAAAAACAATTTCTTCCTTCTATATTGTTTTCAAAATTTGGGATTGATAGAATATGACATATCTCATAGAGAAGGAGGGAAGCCGTTGAGTCAAGCCATACCGTCTTCGCGTGTAGGTGTTAAGATTAATGAATGGTATAAAATGATTCGCCAGTTCAGTGTTCCGGATGCTGAGATTCTGAAAGCGGAGGTGGAGCAGGACATTCAGCAAATGGAAGAAGACCAGGATTTGCTGATCTATTATTCTCTGATGTGTTTTCGGCACCAGCTGATGCTTGATTATTTGGAGCCTGGACAAACATACGGAAATCGCCCTACAGTGACAGAGCTTCTTGAAACGATTGAGACCCCTCAGAAAAAACTCACAGGCCTTTTGAAATACTACTCTTTGTTTTTCCGCGGCATGTATGAATTTGACCAAAAAGAATATGTGGAAGCGATCGGATATTATCGCGAGGCGGAGAAAGAACTGCCGGTTGTGTCAGATGATATTGAGAAAGCCGAATTCCATTTTAAAGTGGCAGAAGCGTATTATCACATGAAGCAAACCCATGTGTCGATGCATCATATTCTTCAAGCCTTAGACATTTATCAAAAAAATCCCCTATACAGCATTAGAACGATACAAAGCTTGTTTGTGATCGCCGGCAACTATGATGATTTCAAACATTATGATAAAGCGCTCCCGCATTTAGAGGCGGCGCTAGATTTGGCAATGGACATTCAAAATGACAGGTTTATCGCCATTTCTCTATTGAACATCGCGAACAGCTATGACAGATCAGGAGACGATCAGATGGCTGTAGAACATTTCCAAAAAGCGGCGAAAGTAAGCAGAGAGAAAGTGCCTGATCTGCTTCCGAAAGTCTTGTTTGGATTAAGCTGGACATTATGTAAAGCGGGCCAAACACAGAAGGCGTTTCAGTTCATAGAGGAAGGATTAGACCATATCACAGCACGTTCTCATAAATTTTATAGAGAATTGTTTCTGTTCTTGCAGGCCGTGTACAAGGAGACTGTTGACGAACGAAAAATTCATGATCTTTTAAGCTATTTCGAAAAAAAGAACCTGCACGCTTACATTGAAGCATGTGCCCGGAGTGCTGCCGCTGTGTTTGAAAGCAGCTGTCACTTTGAACAAGCCGCTGCGTTTTATCGGAAAGTGCTGAAAGCCCAAGAAGATATTTTAAAAGGAGAGTGTTTATATGCCTATTAAGAAAAAAGTGATGATGTGCCTGGCTGTTACTCTAGTTTTGGGAAGCATGTCGTTTCCAACCCTGACAAACTCCGGCGGATTTAAGGAATCAACAGATCGAAATACGACGTATGTCGATCATTCCCCTTACAAACTTAGTGATCAGAAGAAAGCCCTTAGCTAGTGCTTTTTCTTGCTTTACAGAAGACGTTCCATTTTCCACATCGCGGCATTCCTTCTATTTCTAACGCAAGACACTCGAAACAACCAAACCATTTGAGGTATAATGGATAAAGTGAATAACAGTATTTAGATTGATATATATGAAAGAGAGTGGAACATCATGGGCCGTAAGTGGAACAATATTAAAGAGAAGAAGGCGTCTAAGGACGCAAATACGAGTCGGATTTATGCGAAGTTTGGCCGTGAGATTTATGTGGCGGCGAAACAGGGCGAGCCTGATCCGGAGTCCAACCAGGCGCTGAAGGTTGTGCTTGAGCGTGCGAAGACTTACAGCGTGCCGAAAAACATCATTGAACGTGCGATCGAGAAGGCGAAGGGCGGAGCGGAAGAGAATTACGATGAGCTTCGTTATGAGGGCTTCGGGCCGAACGGATCAATGATTATCGTTGATGCGCTGACGAATAATGTAAACCGTACGGCGCCGGAAGTGCGTGCGGCGTTCGGGAAAAACGGCGGAAACATGGGTGTGAGCGGATCTGTTGCTTACATGTTTGACGCGACGGCTGTAATCGGTGTGGAAGGCAAAACTGCTGACGAAGCGCTTGAAATCTTGATGGAAGCGGATGTTGATGTACGTGACATTTTAGAAGAGGATGACAGCGTGATCGTATATGCTGAGCCTGATCAATTCCATGCGGTGCAAGAGGCGTTTAAAAACGCGGGTGTCGAGGAATTTACAGTAGCGGAGCTGACAATGCTTGCGCAAAGTGAAGTAACGCTTCCGGATGATGCAAAGGAACAGTTTGAAAAATTGATTGATGCATTAGAAGATTTGGAAGATGTTCAGCAGGTATATCATAACGTTGATTTAGGTGAGTAAGGAGTGAGCAGGCTGTTATGGCCTGCTTTTTTTGTCCCGGAAATTGTTTTAGCTGTATGTAGGCGGCCGCCTATACGATCTATAAGATATTCTCATACTCTGGACTGTAACCTATGTGAAGGAGAGAGTGAATATGACTGATACAAGACATATGTATGGCGGACCTGGTTTTGGTCATTATCAGGGCTTTGGTATTGGCCACCCGGGCTATGGCATGCAAAGCACAGGCTATCCGGGCTATGGCATGTATGGAGGCCACCCGGGCTATGGCATGCAAGGCTACCCAGATCACGGCATACATGGAGGAGTCGGCGGCTATCCGGGATATGGAACGTACGGAGGATCCGGCGGTTACCCAAGCGGCGGCTATGGAGGCTCTCCGGGAACTGTAAGTTATCCGAACATGCACCATGAAAATGATGGCCATTACCACTATTATCACCATCATCATGATGGAAAAGATAATCTTCATCACCATCATCACCATGTTGGAAAGGATAATCATCACCATCATCATGATGGTCATTATGGCCACCATCATATGGGCCACTGGGGAAAAGACGGTTATAAATAAAGAAGATGATGGTATAAAGAGGACACTCTTGCAGATCAAGAGTGTTTTTTTATCTTTTTTTTCTTGACTGTTCAGTCTGAAAACTGGTAACATTTGTTTTAGGAGGTGATCATTTTTTGGGGAGGAATAAAGAATTTGATACGGCGCTTGTTCTTCACAGGGCGATAGAGGTCTTCGGAGAGTATGGCTACGAAGGAACGTCTCTTCAGGATCTGCTCTCTCATTTAGGCATTGCGCGCCAGAGCTTGTATGATACGTATGGCACGAAGCGTGATTTGTTTTTGTCCGCGGTGAAATCGTATCTTGAAGGGAAAAACGCTGCCGTTATGGAAAGGCTTGAAGCGCCAGGATCTGTAAAGGAAGCCATTCGTGATATTTTTCAAGAAGGTGTCAATGCCCTGAGGGATCCGGAACGGGCGAAGGCGTGCTACATTATTAACAGCGCGATTGAACAGATCCCGCATGACCCTGAGCTTGCCCGGTATTTTGAAAGACAATCCAAGCAGCTTGAGGACGCTTTTTATCAGGCGCTTTTAAGGGCGAAGGATCAAGGAGAATTGAATGGCGAAGATACTGATATATCTGCGCTTGCTCGGTACCTGAATCAGAGCAGGCTGTCACTGACATTTATTGCAAAAGTGACGGCAGATATGGATCGGCTTCAGGACCATGTTGACGTGAGTTTATCAGTGCTTGATTAACATGTGGTAAAGGATTCTTTGCCCATGTATGTACTTTTTGGACTGAATAGTCTAGAAATAAAAATGAGGTGATGATGAATGTTGATGAATGAGTTTGAAAAAGCATGTGAAACATTGAGAAAGTTTATGGCTTATATGCTTGAGAAGGACATGAAGAGCTGGACGGAGCTTTGGGATGAGAATGCTGTATTTGAGTTTCCTTATGCGCCGGAGGGATCACCAAAAAGAATAGAAGGAAAAGCGGCCATTTACGATTATATTAAAGATTATCCTAAGCAGATTCATCTTTCTTCATTTACCGCTCCGACAGTGTACCGTTCAGCAGACTCGAATACGGTGATTGCGGAGTTTCAATGTGACGGCCATGTGATTGAGACTGGACTGCCTTATCGCCAAAGCTATATCAGTGTCATCGAAACGAGAGACGGCCGCATTGTGCGTTATAGGGATTATTGGAATCCGCTTGTTGTAAAAGAGGCCTTTGGAGGATCATTTTTGCAAACAGAGGAGAGTGGGAAATGATGAAACAGAATCCGATTTTAATCACGGGCGGGACCGGCACAGTCGGCAGCCGAATCGCCAGCCGTTTAATAAAGCTGGGATACAGAGTGCGTATTGCAAGCCGAAAAAAGGGCGCGCTTGCAAGTGCGGAGTATGTGTATTTTGATTGGAAGGATGCCTCCAGTTTTACGCCTGCTCTAGAACAGGTAAAAGACATCTATCTTGTTGCTCCGGTTGGTGTACTTGATCCGGCTCCCTATGTGCTTCCCTTTTTAAAGGAAGCAAAGCGTCTCGGCGCAAAGCGGGTAGTGATGCAAAGTGCGTCTGTTGTCTCCGAGAACGGTCCCGTGTTTGGCGCGCTTCACCAGGCAGTGCGCGAGTTTCCAGAATGGACGGTGCTGCGGCCCTCATACTTTATGCAAAATTTCATCAATGTCCAGCATCGCATGTCTATTCAAACGGAGGGGCGCATCACAACGGCTTCGGGTGAAGGAAAACTTGGGTTTATTGACGCTGATGACATCGCAGAAACAGCCGTCAGGGCTTTGATTGATGATGTTCCTCATCAAACACATCATATTCTGACAGGTCCCGAGGCGCTGAGCTATGCCGAAGCGGCGGAGATCATTGGAGCTGCGGCGGGACGCCGGGTGGAGCATGTCAGCATTTCTCGTTCCGAGCTGCAGCATAAAATGGAGGCAGGAGGTTTGCCCGCGGATTATGCCCATTTTATGGCGAAGCTTGATGAGGCAATCAGCCATGGTGCGGAACATCGGGTAACGGATACAGTGAAGCGTGTGACGGGAAAAGAACCTCGTTCGCTGTCAGAGTTTGCGGCTGCTCATGCTGCATATTGGAAACACTGACCTCATTTTGGACTGAATAGTCTAGAAAGACCTTCGGCGCTTCCGAAGGTCTTCTTATTGAAAAAGCTAAGTCGTGTTTAGTCATAATCATGCCTCCTGCCTCATACCTATTAAGGTCATTGTTTTTGAGAAAGGAGGAGCCGGAATGAAGGATATGCAGCCGTTTACGCCTGTCAAATCATATACGCCCTTTCACAGCCGTTTTGATCCCTGTCCGCCCATAGGGAAGAAATATTACAGAACGCCCCCTAACCTTTATATGACCTTTCAGCCTGAGCACATGGAGCAGTTTTCGCCGATGGAGGCTTTGAGGAAAGGCACCCTTTGGAAGGATCTCTATGATTTTTATGAAAACCCTTATCGAGGGGGAGACGCACATGGCAAAAAAGGTTGACGCCGAATATTATCGTCAGCTTGAGCAAATACAGGCTGCTGATTTTGTGCTTGTTGAGCTGAGTCTTTATTTAAATACACATCCTCATGATGAAGATGCGCTGAAGCAATTCAACCAATATTCCGGCTATTCAAGGCACTTAAAAAGACAGTTCGAATCCTCTTACGGACCGCTTCTGCAGTTCGGCAACAGCCCCGCGGGCAAGGATTGGGATTGGGGAAAAGGGCCATGGCCGTGGCAAGTATAAGGAGGAATGCCTGAATGTGGGTGTATGAAAAGAAGCTGCAATACCCTGTCAAGGTCAGTACGTGCAACCCGACGCTGGCGAAGTATTTGATTGAGCAGTATGGCGGAGCGGACGGCGAGCTGGCCGCGGCTCTCCGGTATTTGAACCAGCGTTATACGATTCCTGATAAGGTCATCGGCCTTTTAACAGATATCGGCACGGAGGAGTTTGCCCATTTGGAAATGATTGCGACCATGGTCTATAAGTTAACGAAAGACGCCACACCGGAGCAGCTGCGTGAAGCCGGGCTTGGCGATCATTACGTCAATCACGACAGCGCGCTTTTTTATCATAATGCGGCGGGCGTGCCGTTTACCGCGAGCTATATCCAAGCGAAGGGCGATCCGATTGCCGATTTATACGAAGATATTGCCGCAGAAGAAAAGGCGCGGGCGACGTATCAATGGCTGATTGATATTTCGGATGATCCTGATTTAAACGATTCCCTGCGTTTTTTGCGTGAGCGTGAAATCGTACACTCTATGCGCTTCAGAGAAGCGGTTGAAATTTTAAAAGAAGAACGGGATAAAAAGAAGATTTTCTAATAGGCAGATTGGCCTCTCTTTCATACACCCTTTTACATACAGAGAAAATGGTCTGTTTTTGCAGTTTGGTCTGCATTATAATCAAGGTGTGTGTGCAAGCTTACTTTTTGATTGGGAGGCCTTTATGTCAGCTTTTAAGATTGAGAACGAAACGATTGCAGATGGATTTTACGCGTGTCCGGCCGTCTATGAGGATGCAGAATCGATTACCGGGTTGCTCGTCCGAACAGCTGAATGGCTCCGGGATCGGGGTTCTAACCAATGGAGCGGACTTCTGAAAGGGCAAGATATACATGATATCACGGGGTCAATTGAAAAGGGACATGTGTTTGTGTTTAAAAAAGATGAAGAGCTTGCGGCTGTCGTGATGCTGCTGCCTGAACCGAGCGAGTGGGACCGGACGCTTTGGGGAGACGATGGGCATGAGGAGTCCATTTATTTGCACCGCCTCGCAGTAAGCCGCCGGTTTGCGGGACAGGGGCTAGGAGCCCGCGTCCTTCAGTGGGCGGAGACGGGCATACACTTTCCGGAAAAAACGCGGATCCGGCTTGACTGTGTCGCTGATAGCGACGCCCTGCATTCCTTTTATCGGCGTATGGGATATGAATTCATGGGTGCTGATGCGTCCGGATATCATTTGTTTGAGAAAGAGATTACGGCAGAATAAGCGTCCTTTGCAGGGGGCTTTTTTGTCTTTTCTAAAAGGGAGGGCAGGCGATGTGTGGCCAATATTATTTGTGACAGGGATTGTGACGGCTTGTCTGTTTGCTGGCGTATCCGTTTTGATGCGGATGAGATTTCCTGACAAAAGTCGGCCGGAATGGATGTTGACCGGGCTGATCGTCCTTGGTGTGTTTCTGATCTGGTACAGCCTCGTGTATGTACGCGGCTGGGAAGGGGCTGCGCTCGGAATGCTTGGATTCAATGTCATTTTCGGAGCCATTGCCGGATATTTGATCGATAAGGCCATCCGGCGTTACAGGAAAAGATAAGGCTGCTGCCGTCTCTCATCATGTCGAAATTTTCACAGACCGGCAGGAATTTTCTTTCGAAAGGAGAAATACATATTACTTTAAAATGAAAGCGTTTTCCAAAGCGGGAAGGTGATGTTGATGATACACAGTGTGACAAATGGGCTGAATCGTTTTTGTACGTGGGTGATGAGATTGGCCTATTTGAATGTGCTTTGGATTTTGTTTTCTCTTGCAGGCCTGGTTGTGTTTGGGCTGATGCCCGCTACTGCCGCGATGTTTACAGTGGCGAGAGAATGGGCGAAGGGGAATACAGATGCCCCGGTGTTTTCTGTCTTTTTTCGGACGTTTAAAAAGGAATGGCGGGCATCACAGATCCTCGGGCTTATCGTTGTGACGGCTGCCCTGTTTCTGTTTGCGGATATGCGGATAGCGGCTCAGATGGACCAGCCTGTGCTCGTCAATGTATTCCTGAGCATTAGTTTGATTTTCGCGTTTGTTGTGCTGTATGTGTTCCCGGTATTTTCTCATTTTGACGTAAAAATCAGAGAGGTGCTGAGCATCAGCTTTTTCATTGCCTTCAGCCGTCCGGCGGTGACGCTTTTGATGGCGGCGGGCGCTGTCGGTGTGCTTTGTCTCGTTCTGTTTCATGTCACGTTTCTATTGTTTTTCAGCGGGAGTTTACTCAGCCTGATCTTAACGAAGCTGTCCTTTAAAGCGTTTCGGTCAATGGATCAGCGGCAGGAGAAAGAAAAGGCGGCATGAAGAAAAGAGTTGCTGGCTGGTACAGGCGGATGAAGATTAAGGATAAGCTGTTTGTGTTTCTATCGTTGATTATGGCCGTATCCTTTCTGTTTGTATACAGCGGGGTCCAGTATGCCTTTCATGTGTATGATGAGCAGATTTACCGCAAGTCCTCGGAGGTGCTTCGGATGTCTTCTGAAAGGATCGAAGACGAGCTGAAGAAGATAGAGGATGTGTCATATGAAATCATTACAGACGAACAGATTCAGCGCATCCTGAGTATGCAAAATCGGGATGATACGTATGATCAATATCAAATGAAGCAGGAGCTGTGGGATCAGCTTGCGGGATATGCCAGCGATGAAAAGTACATCGATTCCATTCATGTGATTGATGCCCGCGGCTCAGAGTATTCAGCCGGAAGCAGTTCTTCAGATCTTTTGCAGCAGGAGCAGGAAGAGGTATTTAAGCGAGCGAAAGCGAAAAGTGGAAGAAATCTTTGGATGACGCTCGGCGGGTCAGATCCTGTCCTGATTTCAGCACGGCAGATCAGGTCCTATCACCAGCTGAGTTTGAACGGCTTGGGCATGGTGCTGATCCAGGTCAATGTAAAACAGATGATTCGTGATGTGCCGAAGGATTGGGGCGATTCAGTCGGAGACATTATGATTGCTGACCAAGGCGGTAATTTGGTGTATACGGCACATGCATCAGCGCATGTTCCTGAGGCAGCAAAAGAGACGCTGAAGCACCCCGGTTATGACTTGATAAAAAAGAATGGCAAACGTTACTTTATTTCTTACCTTCAATCATCCTACCAAAATTGGAGCTACTATAACGTTATCCCCTTTGATCAGATGTTCGCAAAAATTTCCTTTATGAAAACAGTGATCGGCACATGCTTTCTTCTCTTTTTCTGTGTGGTTTTGCTTTTCGGAAGGAAAATCGCCAACAGCATCACGGAGCCGATTGAACAGCTTGTGACCGCGATGAAATCGGTACAGCACAGCGGCATTGAAGCAGGTGTGTCGCTTTCTCTGCCGGAACATACACAGGATGAGGCCGGCATGCTGAACCGCCATTTTACTGTCATGATGAAACGGATTAATGAGCTGATGGAAGAAAATGTGGAAAAACAGCTCATCATTAAAGAAACCGAATTGAAAGCACTGCAAGCCCAGATCAATCCGCATTTTTTATATAACACGCTCGAGTCCATCAATTGGCTGGCCAAGGCGAATCAGCAAAAGCAAATCTCAAAAATGGTGGAATCGCTCGGTTTTCTTCTGCGAAACAGCATACATATGAAGAAGGATATCGTGACCATTCAGGAGGAGGCGGACATTGTACGTCACTATATGACCATTCAGCGATTTCGATTTGAAGAGCGCCTGAATTTCACGTTGGATATTGACGATGAGGTGAAGCATTGCCTCATTCCGAAACTGACGCTCCAGCCGCTTGCGGAAAATGCGATTCAATACGCGCTTGAACCCTTTACAAGGCCATGCGCCATCCGGATTCAGGCGAAAAAGGCGAAGGGCTGTGTCTGTATTACGGTCGAAGATAACGGCCCTGGCATGGATGGACGGATTCTTGAATCAACGGGTGGAAGAGGAATCGGACTTTGGAATATTCGCGAGCGCATCAGCCTGACATTCGGAGAGCCATACGGCTTGCGGATTCATAGTGAGCATGAAAAGGCGACGAGGATTGTGATCACAATACCGTGCCGAAATGAGGTGGTGTGATGTATAAAATACTGCTGGCTGATGATGAGAGGATTATCCTTGATGGAATGGCGGGAATCATTGAGTGGGAGTCGCTTGGCGCCTCATTGATCGGAAAAGCGCAGAACGGACATGAAGCATATGAAAAGATTGTACATAAGCAGCCGCATATCGTCATCACAGACGTCAAAATGCCCGGCATGGACGGGCTTGAGCTGATCAAAAAGGTGTCAGCCGTCAGCCCGTCGGTGCAATTTATCGTCCTGTCCGGGTTTGGAGAGTTTGAATACGCAAAGGAAGCCATGAAATATGGGGTGAAGCATTATTTGCTGAAACCCTGCAATGAACAGCAGATTATCAGCTCGCTGGAGGAAATCATTGCTGAGCTGAAGCGGCAAGATGTGCACAAAAAGAAAACAGCCCATCTGAAACACGAGCTGGACCATATCCGTTCCTTTGCAGCCGATCAATACTTGGAAGGCTTGATCGCCGGTGTGGCCCAGCTGTCTCCGCCGCCATCACTTGCCGGAAAAAAGATCCGCCTCTTGATCTTAAAAGGGGAACAATCTATTGATGCCGCAGCCAGAGAGGCACTCGGATCGGCACTGACAGCGGTTTGCAGCAGCGGAGAATGGACCGTACTCGCCGTAGAGGAGAACGCCGCTGAAAAGGTGGCGGAGGTTTTTGCAACCCGCAAGATGGCCATCAGTCAGGCGGGAGAACTCCGGCACGCGGGGCAGCTGTTTCGTGACACAGCTGAAGCGTCTGGTGACCTGCATGGGAGCGCAGTGATTTCAAAAATGATCAGGCTTATTGCCGACGAGCTCGGAAATCCGAATCTGTCCTTAAAATGGGCGGCGAAGGATATGCTGTTTATGAATCCTGATTATCTCGGGAAGTTATTTAAGCAGGAAACAGGCGAGAAATTTTCCCAATATGTTACACGAGTGCGTCTTGAACATGCGATGAAACAGATGAAAATGAGGCGGGACGCGAGTGTATCAGAAATTGCTGAAGAAATCGGATTTGGCGATAATCCGAAGTATTTCAGTCTTGTTTTTAAAAAATATACCGGTCTGACACCGTCAGAATTCAGAAGAAAACAGGGAGGCGCTTCCGCAGGATAGCCATCTCTGTTTTTTTGACTTTCGCCACTGTTTTTTGAGTGTTTCGCCCTATCCGAACGCTTTAAAATAAAATGTAAGCACTTACATTAAAGGGGGGATTGGTTTGAAGAAGATTTGTTACGTGCTGTTATCCCTTGTCTGCGTCTTTTTTTTCAGCGGATGTTCAGCGGGTGAAGAGGCCTCGGGAAAAAAAGAAGACGTTACACTCAGAATCGCGTGGTGGGGCGGGCAGCCAAGACATGATTATACAACAAAGGTAATTGAACTTTACGAGAAAAAGAATCCGCACGTCCATATTGAAGCGGAATTTGCGAACTGGGATGACTACTGGAAAAAGCTCGCGCCCATGTCTGCCGCCGGCCAGCTTCCTGATGTCATTCAAATGGATACCGCTTACTTAGCCCAATACGGAAAGAAGAACCAGCTGGAAGATTTAACGCCGTATACAAAGGATGGAACGATTGACGTCAGTTCAATCGACGAGAATATGCTGTCGGGCGGAAAAATCGACAATAAGCTTTATGGATTTACGCTAGGTGTCAACGTGCTGTCTGTGATTGCCAATGAAGATTTGCTGGAAAAAGCCGGTGTGTCTATCAATCAGGAAAACTGGACGTGGGAGGATTACGAGAAGCTGGCGTATGATCTTCAGGAAAAAGCCGGTGTCTACGGTTCCAACGGAATGCATCCGCCTGATATTTTCTTCCCGTATTATTTGCGCACAAAGGGTGAGCGCTTTTACAAAGAAGACGGCACTGGCCTCGCGTATCAAGATGATCAGCTGTTTGTCGATTACTTTGAACGGCAGCTGAGGCTGGTGAAAGCGAAAACGTCCCCAACACCTGATGAAAGCGCACAGATTAAAGGGATGGAAGACGATTTTATCGTCAAAGGCAAATCAGCGATTACATGGAACTACTCCAATCAATATTTGGGCTTTGCCCGGCTGACAGACTCGCCGCTGTCTCTCTATCTGCCGCCGGAGCAAATGCAGGAAAAGGCGCTGACACTGAAGCCCAGTATGCTGTTTTCCATTCCGAAAAGCTCTGAGCATAAAAAAGAGGCAGCGAAATTTATTAATTTCTTCGTGAATAATGAGGAAGCGAACCAGCTGATTAAAGGCGAGCGAGGCGTTCCAGTCTCCGACAAGGTGGCGGATGCGATTAAACCGAAGCTGAATGAGGAAGAAGCCAACATCGTGGAGTATGTCGAAACCGCGTCAAAAAACATCAGCAAAGCCGATCCGCCAGAGCCTGTGGGAAGCGCGGAGGTCATCAAGCTGCTGAAGGATACGTCAGATCAGATTCTGTATCAGAAGGTATCGCCGGAAAAAGCCGCCAAAACGTTCCGGAAAAAGGCCAATGAGATATTAGAGAGGAATAATTGACGGGAAATGGGGCTGACGCAATGAAAAAAAGCCGGAGTATAAGAAAAGACAATCTGGCGGGATATGCTTTTATTTCTCCGTTTATCATCGGGTTCCTATGCTTTACGGTGATCCCGATGGGGGCGTCCCTGTTTCTGTCCTTCACGAGCTATGACTTGTTTACGGCGCCGAAATGGATCGGGCTCGACAACTTTAAGGAAATGTTTACGGGTGACGAAAAGTATTGGCAGTCTCTGAAGGTGACGTTTACGTATGTGCTTGCCGGGGTTCCGCTCCGCCTCGGCTTCGCGCTTTTTATCGCTGTCATTTTAAACAATGCAGCAAAAGGAACGGCCATTTACAGAACGCTCTTTTATCTGCCTTCGATCATCGGCGGGAGCGTCGCCGTGGCGATTATGTGGCGCAATATTTTTGGCAATGACGGGGTCATCAATGCGCTGCTGTTTTTTGTCGGGATTGATCAAAAAATTCTTTGGTACCAGAATCCGACAAGTGCGCTGTGGACATTGATTCTGCTGTCCGTCTGGCAGTTCGGGTCGTCAATGCTCATTTTTCTGGCCGGGCTGAAAAACATTCCGTCTTCGTATTTGGAAGCGGCAAGTGTGGATGGGGCGAATCGGGTGCAGCGTTTCTTCAAGATCACGCTTCCGATTCTTACACCGATTATTTTCTTTAACCTAGTGATGCAGACGATTTCTGCTTTTATGACATTTACACCTGCCTATATCATTTCGAAGGGCGAGGGCGGGCCGCTTGACGGGACACTTCTCTATTCGCTCTATTTGTTCCAGCGTGCGTTTAACTATTTTCAAATGGGCTACGCATCGGCGATGGCGTGGGTCATGCTTGTCATTGTCGGGCTGATTACGCTCATATTGTTTAAAACATCGTCATATTGGGTTCATTACGAGTCAAAGGAGGAATGACGGATGGAGCCGGTCAACGAGCCTGTCAGAAAAGCCCCGGTTTTAGAAAGAAAAAAAGCCGGGCGCGTCAGTCCCAAACGCATACTGTTCCATGTTTTTACGGCAACGCTGGCGGTGTTGCTGCTGTACCCGGTCATTTGGCTGTTTGTCAGCTCGTTTAAAGAAAGCGCCAGTATTTTTACAACCTCACATTCTCTCATTCCAGACCCTTTTATTCTCAGTAACTATGCTGAAGGGTGGAAGGGTATCGCGGGACAGCCGTTTCTGACGTTTATTAAAAACTCGGCGATCATTGTCGGACTGTCAACAATCGGTGCCGTCCTGTCATCGGCTGTCATTGCGTACGGATTTGCGCGTATTCCGTTTAAGGGAAAAAAATTTTGGTTTGCGTGCATGATGGGGACGTTAATGCTGCCTCATGAAGTGTTGATGATTCCGCAGTATATTATGTTTGCGAAATTAGACTGGCTGAATTCCTTTAAACCAATTGTCGTTCCGCAATTTTTCGGGCATGCGTTTTTTATCTTTCTGATGATCCAGTTTATCCGGACGATTCCCGAGGAGCTGGATGAAGCCGCGCGAATCGACGGATGCGGGCGCTTTGCCTGCTTTTGGCGGATCATTCTCCCGCTGATTGCCCCCGCGCTTGCGACGTCTGCGATTTTCTCCTTCTATTGGAAGTGGGAGGAGCTGATTCAGCCGCTTTTGTATTTGAATAAGCCGGAGCTTTACCCTGTTTCACTTGCGCTGAAGCTTTTTCTCGATACAGAGTCGGCTTCGAACTGGGGCGCGATGTTTGCCATGTCAGCCGTCTCGTTATTGCCTGTGATTCTTGTATTCTTTTTGTTTCAGAAATATATCGTTCAGGGCATCAGTACGACCGGATTAAAATAAAAAGGAGTGTTGCAGATGGCACAGCTTATCTTTGATGAAGAAAAGGTGACGTCGGTTATTGACCGGATCGTGAAACGGACATTTCAGATGGATTTTGCGTGGGATTGGCCGGGCGGCGTCGCGTTTTACGGTGTGGCGGAGGCCTATGAAGCGACGGAAAACGAGGAATATATCAATCTGTTAAAAACGTGGGTGGATGAACAGCTGGAGGATGGGCTGCCGCCGCTTTCGATCAACGGAGTTTCCATTGGGCATACGCTTTTGTTCCTCCACAAGGTGACAGGTGATGACGTGTATTTGGAAACAGCGGCCGAGATGGCGGAATATGTGCTGCATAAGGCGCCGCGCTTTGGCGAGGGTATCCTTCAGCATACGGTGAATGCGGCAGAATACGTGTTTCCTGAGCAGGCATGGGCGGATACGCTGATGATGGCTGGGCTGTTTATGCTGAGAATCGGGCGGATCATGGAGCGTGAGGATTATTTTGAAGACGGCCTGCGCCAGTTTCACGGACATGAGGACGTGCTTCAGGACCCTGTCACGAATTTGTACTACCACGCCTGGGACAACAAAGCGCAAAATCATCTGTCGGGGATTTATTGGGGCAGGGCGAACGGCTGGGCGGCACTCACGATGGCAAAGGCGCTCCCCCTTATTGAGGTGACACATCCTTCCTTTATGATCATCGACGGATCGCTCAGAGACCAACTGAGCGCGCTTGTCCGGCTTCAGGATGAATCAGGGCTGTGGCATACGATTTTGGATGATCCGGATTCTTATCTGGAGGTTTCGGCATCAGCCGGTATTGCTTCTGCTCTGATGTCGAGCGGAAAGCTGTATACAAAATATGTGCAGAAATCGCTTGCCGCCATTTTGGATGCGGTGGAAGAGGACGGACGGGTCAGCAAGGTATCGGCCGGGACAGCCGTCATGAAAAATGCCGAAGGATACAAACAGGTGCCTTACAAACGAATACAAGGATGGGGGCAGGGACTTGCGCTGACGTTTCTTGCTGATGTTTTGAAAACGAAAAAACACGTGTATCAGTAAAGACAGCGGCGGGGGGAAAGGGATGAAAAAACAGTCTCAACAGAAGGAACGGGTTTCTCGCTGGAAGGGAACGTATTTCAAAAGAAACTTTGTCTTCATTTTGCTGATTGCCTGTATTCCCGGATTGCTGACTGGCGGCGCAATCTACTTTCTTTCGATCGACAAGGTGGAGAAAGAGCTGCAGAGATCGCATGAAACACAGGTGGCGCGTGAGGTCAGCCGAATGGATGAGAAGCTGGGAGTGCTTGAACTGGCCCTCACCCAGATGGCCTACGATTCTTCACTGATGAACGGATTGGCTGAGAGGGATTTGGAGAAAGACTTTACGTTCTCCTATCAATTAACGAAAAAGCTGTTTCTTTTGCGGGACCAGCAGCCGCTGATCGAGCAGGCCTCCATCTTTCTGAACAGCCCCCGGCCTCTTGTGCTGAGCCCTGAATACAGCGCTTTGACAGAACAGGAGGCGCTTCGCAAGTATCGCTCGCTGCTTTCCTCAGACCACAGCATTTATTGGAAACGGTCGGGAAACCAAGCGATGCTGATCCAGCTCATTCCGGGCGCGGCGGAGAAACCGTTCGGCGCGATCATGCTGGCGGTTGATCCGAAAGAAATGGAATCAATCCTGCAAAGCTTGTCCCCCTATCCTGATGGAAGTGCGCTGCTTTTAGATCAAAATCGAGAGGTGCTGTTTCATGAGGGAGAAAAAGATTTTAAAAAGACTTTACTTCAAGAGATAAAAAAACAGCCTGCTGAGAACGGCCATTTTCAGATGGAATGGGAAGGCAAGGTGTATTCTGTCTCCTTTGGAGAAATGAACCGGATGCATCAGCAATGGACCTTTGTGTCAGCGGCGCCTCTTTCAGCTATTACAGCGCCGATGGTGTTTTTATCAAAAGTGATCATCGTGATGCTGGTCATTTGCATCGGTTTGGCGGTATGCATGACATGGTATGCATCAAAAAAAATCTATCGTCCCATTCAGCATTTGCTTGGCTTGTTTACCGGAGGAGAGAAGAAAACATGGCAGGCGTCCGGGCAGGATGAATTCAAGTGGATTGAAAAGAGGTGGCAGGATCTATCCCTTGAAAGCCGGAAGCTCCAAGAGCAGCTCCTGCGGCAGACGCCCCATATGAAAAAGAGTTTTTTGCAGCACCTCTTGCAGGGGGATTTTTACTATGACAACGAGGACAGTCTCAGATCTCGGATGGAGGAGGCCGGCTGGAACATCGGCGAAAACGTGTTTCATGTGCTGGATCTACAGGTGACAGGGCTCCGCTGTGAAAAAAGCGTCTTCCGTGAAGGTGATGAACAGCTTGCCGTGTTTACCCTGACCAATCTGGCTGAGGAATTGGCGGATAAACGCGTTTTTCAGCTCTCCATACTTGATATCGGCCGGCTTTCTGTCACCGTTCTTGTAATGAAAACAAACAGCTCTGATCTGAAGGCGTATATAACGGAGCTGGCACGCCAATTTGGGGATGTAACCGGACTATGCCTGACCTCGACATTGAGCAGCAAAACGGAGCGTATCACGGAAATTCCTTCTTTATTTCAGAATGTGAAATGCGGCAAATCCCGCAGGAAGTTTGCTAACCGGGATCAGGTCATTGATTTGCAGGCCGACTTCCCTCAGGATGAGCAGTTCGCTCCTTATTACCCTTTTGAGCTGGAAAAACAAATTGTTCAGGCCATACGGCTGGAAAGAAAACAGGAAGCCAAGGAACTGATAGATGGATGTATGAAGGAACTGGCGGAAAAGGTGTCCATAGACAGGCATGTGCATTCCGCCCTGATTCAGCTGTTTTCCCGCATTCAGGAGGATATTTTGCATTCCGGGCTCAATCCCAGTGAACTGTTTCAGCACCGGAATCCGTTTCTTGATATTTCAGAATTGCGCGAACCCAATGAAGCGGCGGCCTGGCTGATGGATGTAGTGGTGACGCCTTACCTTTCCAAGCTTGAGGGCAGAAAAAACAGACAGCAAAAGCAGCTGGCAGAACGTGTGATTGCGATGATTCACGAACAGTATATGGCGGACATTTCATTGGAAAGCTGTGCCGATGCGCTTGGCATGAATTCATATACGTTAAGCAAGGCATTTAAGCAAGTGACCGGCATTAATTTTATCGATTATGTGACCCAGATCAGAATCGAAAAGGCGAAGGAACTGCTGGTCAATACGAATAAAAAAATTCATGACGTGTCAGAAGAAGTCGGCTACCGCCACAATTACTTTAACCGGATTTTTAAAAAACAGGTCGGCATGCCGCCGGGTGTCTTCAGGCAAATGTATCAGGAAACGCCGTGAAAGGAGAGAACATGTGATGAAGAAACCAATTCAAGTATTTTTAGCGGGAGATTCCACTGTGAGTGACTGCCCGCCTCATGAAGCGCCGATGGCGGGGTGGGGGCAGGTATTCGGGCAATTGTTTTCTGAAGATGTGCTGGTCCGCAATCATGCCAAAGGAGGAGCGAGCACCAATTCTTTTGTGAAGGAAGGAAGGCTTCAAGCAATTGCCGAGCACATCACACAAGGCGATTATTTGTTGATTCAATTCGGCCACAATGACCAAAAACCGCGGGGGACGAAGCCGTACTCCACATTTCAGCAGTTTCTTACCTTGTTTGCAGATACGGCACGCGAAAAGGGCGCGCATCCTGTGTTCGTCACATCGGTGCAGCGCCGCCGCTTTGATGAATACGGACGGATCGAGCATTCCCTCGGTGAGTATCCCGATGCGATGAAAGCACTGGCGAAGGAGCTCGATGTACCTGTGATTGATCTGCTTGCGAAAACAAAGGTGCTGTATGAAGAATACGGGCCGGAGGAGTCGAAGCGATTGTTCGTTTGGTTTCAGCCGAATGAACATCCGAATTACCCGGACGGCATTGAGGACAATACGCATTTTTCGGAAAAAGGTGCAATGGAGGTTGCGAAGCTTGTGGCAGAAGGCATTGAAGAGCTCGGACTTCCGCTTAAGGACCACCTTGTGAGCCGGGAGGGAAAAGAACATGTATAAGGAAGGCGCGTGCCTGTACCGCAATCCGCTCCGGTCTAAAAGCGATGTGAAGGACTGGCGGATGGAGGGAGGCGGACAGATCTCATTTGACGATCACAGCTTGCACCTGTCACATGTTCAGGACGATGTGCACTTTGTCTTTTGGTGTCCGGAAACCTTTCCAGACGGCATCATTGTGACATGGGACTTCTCTCCGATCGAGCAGCCGGGATTGTGTATGCTGTTTTTTTCTGCTGCGGGAATGGGAGGCGAGGATTTGTTTGATCCAAGTCTCCAGAAAAGAACGGGAAAATACCCCGAGTATCATTCGGGGGACATCAATGCGCTCCACCTGTCGTATTTCCGCAGAAAATACGCGGAGGAAAGAGCGTTCCGCACCTGCAATTTAAGAAAAAGCCGCGGTTTCCACCTCGCCGCAATGGGGGCCGATCCGCTGCCTTCTCCAGACGACGCTGATTCTCCGTATCGTATGAAGCTGATCAAAGACAAAGGCTATGTGCACTTTTCAATCAATGGTCTGCCCATTCTTGAGTGGATGGACGACGGCAGCACATATGGGCCTGTGTTAACAAAAGGAAAAATCGGGTTCCGGCAGATGGCCCCCATGAAAGCCGTTTACAGGAATTTTGCCGTGCATCAAGCGGTGAGAAGATGAAGACGACTGTAACGGATGCGCTTTATGCAGGCTGCGAAGCGGTGGTGAAAATAGCATGGCTCAACGGGCTGTGGCTGTTGTTTACACTTTTGGGCGGCGTTCTTTTCGGATGGGCGCCGAGCACAGCCGCGATGTGTGCCGTTATAAGGAAATGGCTGATGGGGCAAAAGGATGTCTCGATATTTCCGTTATTTCTCGATACCTATAAAAAAGAGTTTCTCAAGGTTAATGCGATCGGATTGGCGTTTTCGGCTCTTTTGATCATATTGTCTGCCAACTATCATTATTTTTCTGCCAGTACGAATTGGCTGTCCTTTGCCGTAACAAACTGCACGCTGCTTGCAGGGCTTTTGTATATCATCGCGCTGATGTATGTGTTTCCCCTTTATGTGCATTACCAGCTCCCGCTTCGCAAATATATTCCGCAGGCACTGCTGTTTGGCGCCATGAGACCGCTGACAACCGGCTGTATGCTGATCGGGTGCGGATTTGTCCTTTATTTGCTTTATACGCTTCCTGGCCTGATCCCATTTTACGGCCCGTGTTTATTTGGGCTTGTGTTGATGTTTTTTGCTCTTAGGGGATTTCAAAAGACGGAGGCCCGGCACCATCAAGCCGGGTAACAAAAAAGTGACAAATACGCAAAAAAGTGCAGTGTCCGAAATAGGCAGATGCAAAAAAGTGAAATTGAAGACAGCTCACACAGCGCATAAAATCCAATTTAAGTAAGCGCTTACAGATAAATGAGAAGGAGCTGTCTGATGATTACACGAAGGAAACGCATGTTTACCGCTATTACGTTGCTGGTCTTGTTGGTGATGGGAACCTCTGTATGTCCTGTGAAAGCTGAAGGGGCAGCGCGGCAGATGGAAGCGCTGAACCGGGGGCTTGTAGCGGTCAAGACGGACGGGGGCATTTTTGTCAGCTGGCGGTTTCTTGGAACCGAAAACGCATCTGTTTTGTTCAATGTGTACAGAGACGGGCAAAAACTGAATGCTGCGCCTGTCAAAACCACGAACTATGTGGATAAAAACGGATCGGCGGGCTCAACGTATACGGTTCGGGCTGTTGTAAACGGTACCGAACAGCCGGCTTCTGAAAAAGCCTCCGTATGGGCGCAGCCGTATCATTCCGTCCCGCTGGATAAACCGGCTGGCGGCACGACGCCAAAGGGTGAAGCTTACACGTACAGCGCTAATGACGCAAGTGTTGGCGATGTGGATGGTGACGGGCAATACGAGCTGATCCTGAAATGGGACCCGTCTAACTCAAAAGACAATTCACAGGATGGCTATACGGGTGACGTGCTGATTGACGCGTATAAACTGGACGGCACAAAGTTATGGCGGATCAATCTCGGCAAAAACATCAGAGCGGGCGCGCACTACACCCAGTTTATGGTGTATGACCTTGATGGTGACGGAAAAGCAGAAGTGGCAATGAAAACGGCAGACGGGACAAAAGACGGCACGGGCAAAGTAATTGGAAATGCCAATGCTGATTACAGAAATGAACAGGGGCGTGTGCTTTCAGGCCCTGAATATCTCACTGTGTTTCAAGGTTCAACCGGGAAAGAGCTTGTCACCGCAAATTTTGAACCGGCGCGCGGCAATGTGTCGGATTGGGGAGACAGCTACGGCAACCGTGTTGACCGTTTTCTCGCCGGCATTGCCTACCTTGATGGACAGCGGCCGAGCCTGATCATGACCAGAGGGTATTACGCTAAAACCATGCTAGTTGCCTATAACTTCAGGGATGGAAAGCTGTCAAAGCTTTGGACGCTGGACTCCTCAAAGTCAGGAAATGAAGCGTTTGCTGGACAGGGGAATCACAACCTGAGCATCGCGGACGTTGACGGGGATGGAAAAGATGAGATTATTTTCGGCTCAATGGCTGTTGATCATGACGGGAAAGGCATGTACTCGACCGGCTTAGGCCATGGGGATGCCCTCCATACAGGAGATCTTGATCCGGGCCGGCCGGGGCTTGAGGTATTTCAAGTTCATGAGGACAAAAATGCAAAATACGGCTTATCTTTCCGGGATGCTGCAACCGGAAAAATCCTTTGGGGCGTTTATGCCGGCAAGGATGTAGGCCGGGGAATGGCTGCTGATATTGACCCGCGTTATCCGGGACAGGAAGTGTGGGCAAACGGTTCTCTCTACTCAGCGAAAGGGGTCAAAATCGGAAGCGGGGTTCCGTCCTCGACCAACTTCGGCATCTGGTGGGACGGCGATCTGCTCCGGGAACAGCTGGACAGCAACCGAATTGATAAGTGGGATTATCAAAACGGCGTATCAAAAAATGTGCTGACTGCATCAGGCGCAGCGGCTAACAACGGCACAAAAGCAACACCGGCGCTTCAGGCTGATCTGCTCGGTGACTGGCGCGAGGAAGTGGTGTGGAGAACGGAGGACAGCAGTGCTCTGCGCATTTACACGACGACCATTCCGACTGAGCACAGGCTGTATACACTGATGCACGATCCGGTGTACCGGCTCGGCATCGCCTGGCAAAATGTCGCCTATAACCAGCCGCCGCACACAAGCTTCTTTTTAGGAGACGGCATGGCGGAACAGCCAAAACCAAATATGTATACGCCTTAACTGAAAGGGGGAAGGAACGGGCTGCGCGCAGCCCGTTCCCATTAAAATGAAACCAAAAAAGAGGCAAATGGAATACTTGACCAGAGGTTTGATTGCGGTAAAGACAGAACAGGGCGTGTTTGTCAGCTGGCGTTTTCTCGGCACGGATCATGAGACGACGGCTTTTCACCTTTATCGAGATGGAAAGCGGATCACCCGCGATCCAATCGCTGAAAGCACTAATTTTCTCGATCAAAACGGAACGGCTGACGCTGTTTATCAGGTGGAGGCCGTCAATAAGGGAAGGGAAGAAAAACTGTCCAAAGAAGCTTCCGTCTGGCGGGAAAATGTACTGGAGGTTCCGCTTGCCAAACCGGAAGGCGGTATCACGCCGGACGGAAAGCCGTACACCTACAGCGCCAATGATGCCAGCGTCGGGGATGTGGACGGGGATGGAGAATATGAAATCATCCTGAAGTGGGACCCGTCCAATTCAAAAGACAACGCCCATGACGGGTATACCGGGGAGGTGCTCATAGATGCCTATAAACTGGACGGCACCTTTTTGTGGCGCATCAACCTCGGCAGAAACATCAGAGCGGGCGCTCATTACACACAATTTATGGTGTATGACCTGGATGGTGACGGAAAAGCAGAAATCGCCATGAAAACAGCTGACGGCACAACAGATGGGAAAGGACATATCATCGGTGATGAGCATGCCGATTTTAGAAACGAACAGGGCAGAATTTTGTCCGGTCCGGAATATTTGACGGTGTTTAAAGGAGAAACCGGTGAGGCGCTCACGACCGTGGAATATGAACCGCCCCGCGGCAAGCTGGAGGATTGGGGAGACGGCTATGGAAACCGGATGGACCGTTTTCTCGCTGGAATCGCTTATTTGGATGGGGAGCGGCCGAGCCTTGTAATGGCACGCGGCTACTATACGAGAGCCGTGCTCGTGGCATACGATTTCAGAAACGGAAGGCTCAAAAAACGCTGGGTATTTGACTCCAACCAGCCGGGACATGAAGCATACGCAGGACAGGGGAACCACAGCTTGAGCGTGGCGGATGTCGATGGAGACGGAAAGGATGAAATCATATACGGCGCAATGGCGGTCGATCATGACGGAACCGGCCTGTACTCAACGGGGCTCGGGCACGGAGACGCGATGCATGTAGGGGATCTGGACCCGTCACGAAAAGGGCTTGAAGTGTTCCAGGTACATGAGGACGCCACGAAGCCGTACGGACTGTCACTGCGAGATGCCGGAACCGGTGAGATATTATGGGGCGTCCATGCTGGAACTGACGTTGGCCGGGGCATGGCAGCTCATATTGATCCAAGCTACAAAGGGTCGCTCGTCTGGGGAATTGATCCGCCGGGCAATGATGGCATGTCGTATGGGCTTTTCACGAGCAAAGGCGAAAAAATCAGCGACAAAGCGCCCGCTTCAGCCAATTTCGCCATCTGGTGGGACGGTGATTTGGTCAGAGAACTGCTTGATCATGACTGGGACGGAACGATCGGCAGGCCAAAGATTGAAAAATGGGATGCTGAAAACGGCTGTCTGAAGACGATATTTCAGCCGGTTGGCGTGCTGTCCAACAACGGCACGAAAGGAAACCCGGTTCTTCAGGCCAACCTGTTCGGAGACTGGCGGGAAGAAGTGATATGGAGAACGGAAGACAGCAGCGCGCTCCGTATCTATACAACGACACATCTCACCCGCCACCGCTTTTACACGCTGATGCATGATCCGGTTTACAGGCTCGGCATCGCCTGGCAGAATACCGCCTACAACCAGCCGCCGCACACGAGCTTTTACCTCGGAACGGGAATGAAAAAACCGCCGAAGCCCGCCCTGTACATAGCGGGAAGTAAAGCGGAGGCACCGCTGTAGGAGGACTAAGGGATAAGACGCAAAGGCTGAACGCTACGACAAGATGATTAACGAACGGGCAGGACGAACCAATGCTCAAGCGCTGTACGCACCGGTCTTTTTCAAGGGAAGAGCTATCCGTGATGGAAGCTGTATAAAAAACGAGGGGGAATGAAAAATGGCAAATCATATTTATCTTGCCGGCGATTCGACTGTTCAAATGTATGGAGACAGCACAAATCAAGGGGGCTGGGGGCAGTTTCTCGGCTCGCATCTGCCGGAGCATATTCAAGTGATCAACAGAGCGATCGGGGGAAGAAGCTCGAAAACATTTGTGGAGGAGGGCAGGCTTCAGGCGATTCTTGATGTGATCGAGCCGGATGATTGGCTGTTCGTGCAGATGGGCCATAATGACGCGTCAAAAAATAAGCCGGAGCGCTACACCGAGCCCTATACTACTTATAAACAATATTTAAAGCAGTATATCGCCGGCGCGCGGGAAAAAGGCGCCCATCCGCTTCTCATTACCCCCGTAGCCCGCTTTCATTACGAAAACGGCGTGTTTTTGAACGATTTTCCTGATTACTGCATTGCCATGAAGCAGACGGCTGAAGAGGAGAATGTCCAGCTCATTGATCTGATGGAGAAAAGCCTTGCTTTCTTTACTGAGAAGGGCGAGGAAAAAGTATACACCTATTTTATGATTTCAGAAGGGATTAACGATTACACGCATTTTACAAAAAAAGGCGCAAATGAAATGGCGAAACTTGTGGCAAAAGGCATAAAGGAGCTCGGCCTGCCATTGACAGAATCGATCATCAAAGAAAGGTGAAAATGGGATGAGAAAACTGTATCATGGCGCTTGCTATTATCCGGAATTATGGGATGAAGAGACGATTCAGCAGGACATTGACATCATGCGTGAAGTTGGCGTAAATGTTGTGCGGATCGGCGAATTTGCCTGGTCTGTCATGGAACCTGAAGAAGGAAAAATTGACGTCGGTTTTTTCAAAGAAATCATCGCCCGGCTGTATGAAAGCGGGATCGAAACGATTATGTGCACGCCGACGCCTACCCCGCCAATTTGGTTCTCACACGGCCGGCCCGAACGCATGCATGTCAATGAAAAAAGAGAGATCATGGGGCATGGCTCCCGTCAGCATGCCTGTACGAACAACCCGTATTTCCGAAAAAAAGCCGCCATCATCACCACAGCCATCGCCAAGGAGCTTGGCCGGCTCCCGGGGCTGATCGGATGGCAGCTAGACAATGAGTTTAAATGCCATGTTGCAGAATGCATGTGTGAGACATGCTTGCGCTTATGGCATGACTGGCTCAAAAATCGCTACGGGGTGATTGAGCGCTTGAATGAAGCTTGGGGAACCGATGTGTGGAGCGAGACCTATCAGACGTTTGAGCAAGTCCCGCAGCCGGGACCTGCCCCGTTTCTGCATCATGCCTCTCTACGCACTATGTATCAGCTGTTTTCGATGGAGATGATCGCTTCGTTTGCGGATGAACAGGCCAAAATCATCCGCTGCTATTCAGATGCGCCGATCACGCATAACGGATCAGTCATGTTCAGCGTGGACAATGAACGAATGTTTCAGAATCTCGATTTTGCCTCCTATGACACGTACGCTTCGCAGGAAAACGCCTCTGCCTTTTTATTGAACTGTGATTTATGGAGAAATCTGAAACAGGGACGCCCGTTTTGGATTTTGGAAACGAGTCCGTCGTATGCCGCCTCGCTTGAAAGCTCCGCTTACCCGCACGCAGACGGGTATTTGCAGGCCGAAGCCGTATCGTCCTATGCCTTAGGGAGCCAGGGATTTTGCTACTGGCTATGGCGACAGCAGCGTTCAGGCAGCGAGATTTCCCACGGTTCGGTTCTCAGTGCCTGGGGCGAACCCACCATCGGCTATCAAAATGTGCTGGCGGTTGAGCGGGCAAGAAAGGAAATCGAGCCTATTATTCTATCGACTGAACCCGTTCAAGCCGAGGCGGCGATGACTTACTCTGACAGAGCAAAAGCATTTATTAAAACTGAGCCTCACCGGGGACTCCGGCATCGTTCGCTTGTGACGCATTTTTATGAACGTATTCTCAACACGGGGATTCACCGTGACCTTATTCCGGAAGGCGCTCCACTGGACGGCTATCGCTTGCTGTTTACGCCATTTGTGCCGTATTTGTCTTCTGAATTTATCAAAAAAGCTTCGGCATTCGCTGAAGCGGGCGGCATCTGGATCACCGGGCCGCTGACAGGAGGGCGCACATGCGAGCATACCATTCATACCGATTGCGGACTTGGCGAACTTGAGAAAACGTCAGGGGTCAAAACACTGTTTACCTTTCCGATGAATGAGAACGTGAATACAGGAAAAGCGTTTGGCATCACGGCGCCGCTCGGACTATGGAGCGCGGTGTTTGACACAGAGAGCGGAAACACCCTTGGCACGGTTGAAGCAGGACCGGGGGCGGGCCATGCTTTTCTGACGGAACGGAATTACGTCGAGGGGAAAATTGTCATGCTGGGCTCGCTTCCATCCGGGAAAGAAGGGGATGCGATGCTGGAAGCGCTCGTCAGGCATTACGCGGAGGAAGCTGGTATTTCCAGCCGGTCGGATGTTACGCCCGGCACAATCGTTGCCCCGCGCAAAGGCGATAACGGCCTTGTGTGGATCATCGTGAATATGGATGGAAAAGGAGGAAGTGTGACACTGCCGGAAGCGGGAACAGATCTGTTGACGCACCGCTTGGAAAAGGCGGGGAGACTGGCGGTCGGACCGCATGAATACCGTGTGATTCAATTTGACAATCACAGCTGATTCTTTGCATCGAATCAGCTTTTTTCTATGGAGGGAGAGACCGATGAAAAAGATCAAATGGTTATCAGGACAGCCAAAGGTGATAAGTGGTGTGACGTGGGGCGTGCCATGGAAAAAAGGAGAATTAAAAAAGGGTGACCGTCTGGCGCTTATGAATGAAAACGCGGAAATGCGATATGTGCAAAGCGAACCGTTGGCCTATTGGCCGGATGGGAGCATCAAGTGGACGAAGCACGCGGCGGTGTTTGGTGGTCGTAGAAACCAAATATTTACAGTTAGCAAAAGAGAAGTGCCGCAGCCAACTGAATCGCTCAGCATTCATGAGACAGAGCATGATATCCAAGTGAATACAGGATCACTCGTTTGTACCATTCATAAAAAAGGATCTGATTTCATTCAATCATTGCAGATCAATGGAAAGCCGATCGCCGCAGGCGGGAGGCTCGTTGCGATAAGGGAAACGAGAAAGGAGTCAGCGGCGGAAACGGTTCTTTTGCATGAAAGGTCTGTCAGCTTTATCAAACGGGCGGCGATTGAGCAGAGTGGTCCTGTCAAAGCAGTAGTCAAAATCGAGGGAGTGCATGTGCTCCATAAAACGAATGAAGAATGGCTGCCGTTTGTCATCCGATTGACGTTTTATGCCGGGCTGTCTGAGATCGGCCTTGTGCACACGCAGCTGATTGACAGGAGCGGTAAACAAGAATTCATTAAGGGGCTCGGCATCGAATTCGACCTTTTTTTGGAGGGAGAGCCGTACAACCGCCATTTCCGCTTTGCGGGAGAGAAAGGGATGTATAAAGAACCCGCCCAGCTGTTTGGCACACGTAAATTCAATGAACGATATCCGCTTTATGAAAAACAAATCAATGGCGAAATGCTGTCTCCAGATGAAGAGCATAAGGAATGGTTTGCACATGGCACACAGAATGTGGTTTGGGACGATGTCAAGCTCGTGCAAGATTCCAGCGATCATTACAGCCTGTCAAAACGGACCGGAAAAGATTATGCGTGGGTTGGAATGCTGCATGGCAGCCGGGCGAAGGGGCTCTGCTATGCGGGCGGAAAAAATGGCGGTGTGGCTCTCGGCCTGCGGTATTTCTTTGAGAAATATCCTTCAGCACTGGAAATCACAGGTCTTGCCGGCAGCCGCCCCAAAATGACTATCTGGCTTTGGCCTCCGGACGGCGAAGCGATGGATTTGCGGCATTATACAGGAAACACCCACGTGGCCAGCGCGTATGAAGGCTTTGATGAAATGCGCTCTGATCCGACAGGCATTGCGAACACAAATGAAATCAGCCTGGCGTGCTTTTCGCACATGCCGTCTGACGAAGTCCTCAATGCGCTGGCTGACAAATGGCAGGCGCCGCCGCTCATTGTATGCGAGCCGGACGTCTATTACGAATCAAAAGCACTCGGGGTATGGAGCATCATTGACACAACCCATCCGCTCAAAAAAGAGCTGGAAGAACAGCTCGATGCGGCCTTTCTGTTTTATAAAAAGGAAGTAGAGCAACGCAGATGGTACGGTTTTTGGCATTATGGCGATGTCATGCATACGTATGACCCGATCCGGCATATGTGGCGGTACGATCTCGGCGGATACGCATGGCAAAACAATGAGCTCGTTCCGACCCTATGGCTGTGGCAGGCGTTTTTCCGCTCAGGCAGAGAGGATATCTTCCGAATGGCAGAAGCCATGACCCGCCATACGAGTGAAACGGACAGCTTTCACCTCGGTGAATATGCCGGGCTTGGCTCACGGCATAATGTTGTGCACTGGGGATGCGGCTGCAAGGAAGCGAGAATCAGCATGGCCGGGCTTTATAAATTCTATTATTATCTGACGGGTGATGAGCGGACGGGAGATCTTTTGACAGAAGTGAAGGATGCCGATTATGCCCTCGTCAAAACCGATCCGATGCGCGCTTTTTACGAGAAAGGCAATCACCCGACTCACGCCAGAACGGGACCGGACTGGGCGGCGTTTTGCTCGAACTGGCTGGCGGAATGGGAGCGGACCGAAAATCCTGATTATCTCCACAAAATCCAAACAGGCATCAACTGTCTGAAGCGGCTGCCGCTCCGCTTATTATCCGGCCCGACATTTGAATATGATCCGGCGACCTCGATGCTTCATCATATGGGAGACGGCATTGCGGGCGGATATCATATGATCATTGCCTTCGGCGCGCCGCAAGTGTGGATGGAGCTGGCTGAGCTTCTTGATGACCGGGAATGGGAGGATATGCTGAGTGAATTCGGCGAATTTTACACACTCAGTGATGAGGAAAAACGGAAAAAAAGCGGAGGCGCTCTTCATGACGGGCATTTTCACTGGCCGATGTTCGCCGCCGGTATGACAGCCTACGCTGCAAGAAAAAAACAAGATCCTCATCTCGCCGCCAAAGCGTGGAATCTTTTGCTAGAAGATAAGCTCAGCCATACGCCGCTTCCGATCAAACCGGAGCGCATCGAGACATGGAAGCAGCTAGAGGAGCTTCCATGGGTGACAACGAACACTGTCTCTCAATGGTGTTTAAATGTCATAGCGGCGCTGGAACTGATCGGAGATTCCCTTCCGGCAAAAAAAGAAACATCGGGCAAAAAAGGATAACAGCCGGAATTTCATAGGAGAAATGGTGCAAAAAATGAAGATTGCAAGAATTTATGTAAGCGCTTTATATTGAGAGGGGCAAAGGGGAAATGCAAATTGAAAAAAGGGGGACATACGCAACATGAAAATAAGAATGCGAAAGAAATGGATGGCCTTGCCGCTTGCTGCCATGATGATCGCCGGATGCAGCCATTCGGAAACATCCAATTCAGCAAGCGGTTCGAAAGATACGATCAAAATTATGGCGCCGCTTTTATCGCCGGAAAGCCCGAGTGATAAGAGCCCTTCATTAAAAGCGCTCGAAAAATACACAGGCAAAGAGATTAAGGTCACATGGGTGCCTGATTCATCCTACAACGACAAATTCAACATCGTCATGGCTTCAGGAGAGATGCCTCACGCGATTGTCATTAAAGATAAGTCAGCGGGCTTTATCAAGTCTGTCAAAGCAGGGGCGTTTTGGGAGCTGTCTCCTTATTTAAAAGACTACAAGAATTTAAGCCAGGCAGATGAAAAGATTTTGAAGAACAGCTCGGTGAACGGCGAGGTGTACGGAATCTATAGAACGAGGGATCTGATCAGGGCGTGTATGATCATCAGAACCGACTGGCTGAAAAATGTCGGTCTGGATATGCCGGAAACGCTTGATGATTTCTATGAAGTGCTGAAAGCCTTTAAGGAAAAAGATCCTGACGGAAACGGCAAGGATGATACGTACGGCATGGTCGTGCCGAAATGGATGGGACTCGGCAACGGAAGCCCATGGGATGTTCTGCAAATCTGGTTCGGCGCTCCGAACCGCTACGGTGTTGAAAACGGAAAGCTGATTCCGGATTTTACAACGAAGGAATACATGGATGCGCTCACGTTTTTTAAAAAGCTCTATGATGAGGGCTTGATCAATAAGGACTTTGCTGTCATGGATTCTGCGAAGTGGAATGATCCGGTTGTAAAAGGAAAAGCGGGTGTCATCGTTGATACAGGCTCAAGAGCGTCTCAAATCCAAAGCGCGATGGAGGAGGCGGATGAGTCGAACAAGGATATCATTGATATCGTCGGCTCGCTTGAGGGACCGAATGGCAAGCGCACTTTCCCGACATCTGGTTATTCAGGCATGATCACGATACCAAAATCAAGCGTCAAAACCGAAAAAGAGCTGAAAGAGGTGCTGTCCTTCCTCGATAAGATGAATGATAAGGAAGCGCAGATTCTCACGAACAACGGAGTGAAGGGCCGCAATTACGAGCTCAAGGACGGCGTATTCACCTCACTTGAAAAAAACAACAAATCTCTCCTGTATGAGCATGAAGGCTTGGCACAGTTCAGCATGTCGATTCCGAAAAGCGAGTATTACATCGAAGACCAGAAAACCAAGCTCTTCCAGCATCGCAAGGACATCATAACCGAAGGAGAAAAAATAGCCGTCTTTAACCCAGCTGAATCGCTTGTATCTGATGTCTATACCCAAAAAGGAGCCCAGCTTGACAACATCATCCTCGACGCGAGAACACAATTTATCATTGGAGAAATTGATGAAAAAGGGTTCGCTGATGCAGTGGAGCTTTGGAAAAAAAGCGGCGGCAATGACCTGATGAAGGACTTGAACAAATTGTACCAATCGTCAAAATAAACCGATGCGCCTGCCGTTCGGCGGGCGCCCCGGTAACATGAAAGGAGAACAGATATGGAAACAGTGCCGAAGAAGGGAGATTCACCTGTTCTCACCGCTGGAAAAGGCATCAGCTGGATGGCTGCGCTCAAACGGGACAAATGGCTTTATCTTCTTCTTATTCCCGGTCTGATTTATTTCTTGATTTTCAAATACTTGCCGATGTGGGGCGTGCTGATCGCTTTTAAAGACTATTCGCCGTATCTTGGCTTCTGGAAAAGCGAATGGGTCGGTTTTGATTATTTCAAAGACTTTTTTATGAATCCGAATTTTTTCCGGCTGCTGCGCAACACCCTCATGCTGGCGAGCCTGGATCTTTTGTTTGCCTTTCCCGCGCCTCTCATTTTAGCCCTGCTTTTGAATGAGGTAAGAAAGGCCGTGTATAAAAGATGTATCCAAACCTTTATTTACGTACCCCATTTTGTATCATGGACAATTGTGGTCAGCATCACCTTCGTTTTCTTTACTGTCGATACAGGTGTGATCAACAAAATGATCATGAGCCTGACAGGTGAGCAGATTTCTTTCTTGTCGGATGCAGACTGGTTCCGGCCGATGATTGTGATGCAAAGCATCTGGAAGGAGACAGGCTGGGGAACGATTCTATTTTTGGCAGCGCTCGCTACAGTTGATCAAGAGCAGTATGAAGCGGCCATCATGGACGGAGCGGGGCGGTTCAGGAGAATGTGGCATATTACGCTGCCGGCGATTAGAAGCACCATTATCGTTTTGTTGATTTTAAGAATCGGCAGCTTTTTGAATCTTGGCTTTGAACAGGTGTATTTGATGACGAACTCACTCAACCGCAGTGTGGCTGACATCTTCGACACGTATGTGTATATGATGGGGATTACCCAAGGGGCGTATAGCTACAGCACGGCGGTCGGTTTGTTTAAATCAGTTGTCGGGATTATCTTGATTTTTGGCGCCAAATACATTGCGAAAAAGTTTGATCAGGAAGGATTGTTTTAGAGGAGGGAGAGGTATGGCTGAAATTCACACGATGCACAACACCAAAGCCGGACGGGTGTTTGACGTCTGCAACATTCTGTTTCTCGGCGGTGTCGGCGCGATTACCATTTTGCCGTTTTTATATATTATCGCCGGTTCCTTTGCGACAGAAGCGGAACTCGCCCAGCGGAGCTTCTTTATTTTCCCGAAAACCTTTACACTTGATGCTTACAAGTATGTGTTTTCGACACCGACGTTCCTTCGAAGCATGGGCGTGTCCATCTTCATCACGGTGGTTGGGACGGCTGTACAGCTGTTTTTCACCTTCACGATGGCGTATCCGCTGGCGAAGCGGCATGTGAAGGGACGGAATCTGCTGTTGAATCTGGTGATTTTCTCCATGCTGTTTTCAGGCGGCATGATTCCGACGTATCTTGTCGTAAAATCACTTGGCCTTTTGGATACGTATTGGGCATTGATTCTGCCGATGGCGATTAATCCGTTCAACCTTATTATTATCAAAAACTTCTTTCAGCAGCTGCCGCGCGAGCTGGAGGAATCAGCAAAAATTGACGGCTGTTCCGAAATCGGCGTCTTCTGGCGGATCGCCCTGCCCCTGTCAAAGCCGGTTATTGCGACCTTTGCGCTGTTTTATGCGGTCGGGATTTGGAATGATTTCTTCCACGCTCTCTTATATATCAATGACAGTGCAAAATGGCCGCTGCAAATGGTGCTTCGCCAAGTCACGATTTTATCGGATTTAACGGCGACCAATGGCGATACGATGCAAAATGCCGTTCCGCCGGAGCAGGGAATTAAACTCGCTGTCATTGTCATTGCGACGCTGCCGATTTTGGCGGTCTATCCATTTTTACAAAAACACTTTGCAAAGGGAATGCTGATCGGTTCGGTGAAAGGCTGAGAAAGGGAGTGTTTCATATCAGTACATTAGATCAGATTAAGATTGCCTATATCGGCGGGGGGTCCCAAGGCTGGGCCAGAAGCCTGATGAGTGATTTGTCGATTGATGAAAGGATGTCAGGCACGGTGGCGCTCTATGATCTTGATTTTGAAGCCGCTCAGAAAAATGAAGTGATCGGCAATCACAGCGGGAACGGCAAATGGAGATATGAGGCTGTTTCTACTTTGAAAAAGGCGTTATCAGCCGCGGATATCGTCATTATTTCCATTTTGCCGGGATCACTGGATGATATGGAAGTCGATGTCCACTTGCCTGAGCGCTGCGGTATTTATCAGTCTGTAGGTGATACTGTCGGGCCTGGAGGAATCATCAGAGGCTTGCGTGCTGTGCCGATATTTGCAGAAATTGCCCGGGCAATAAGAGACTACGCACCAGAGTCATGGGTCGTTAATTATACAAACCCGATGTCTGTCTGTACAAGAGTACTGTATAAAGTGTTTCCCGGCATCAAAGCAATTGGCTGCTGCCACGAGGTATTCGGGACGCAAAAGTTATTGGCGGAAATGGTCACGGAAAGGCTGGGGATTGAGGTGCCGCGGCGTGAGGATATCCGCGTTAATGTGCTCGGCATTAACCATTTTACATGGATCACAAAAGCCTCTTACCGCCATATTGACCTGCTGCCTATATTCGGTGAATTCAGCGCGCACTATTGGGAATCAGGATATGAGCTGGAGGGGGAAAGCTGGAGGGACAGCGTCTTTTGTTCGGCACACCGTGTTGCGTTTGATTTATTTGAAACGTATGGCGCCATCCCTGCTGCGGGTGACAGGCATCTGGCAGAGTTTCTTCCCGGTCCATACCTCAAACAGCCTGAAGTATGGAAATTTCATCTCACACCTATATCATTCAGAAAACAAGACAGAGCTGAGAAACGACAAGAAACAGAACGGTTGATCGTGCAACAACGGGGCGTTGCTGAGAAAGCTTCGGGAGAAGAAGGCGTGAACATCATAGCGGCTCTTCTCGGATTGAGTGAACTCGTCACAAATGTAAATATGCCGAATCAAGGCCAGGTCTCAAACCTTCCTATACAAGCCATTGTCGAAACAAACGCATTCATCACAAGGAACCGTGTCCAGCCGATTTTGTCCGGAGCGCTTCCGAAAGGTGTGGAAATGCTGGCGGCTAGGCATATATCCAATCAGGAGGCAGTGGCGGACGCAGGTTTAACAAAGGACACTGGCCTCGCGTTTCAAGCCTTCCTCAATGACCCGCTTGTCCAGATTGACCGCAGTGATGCAGAGCAGCTTTTCAATGACATGCTCCAATGCACCATGCAAAGCTGAGCTTGCCGATTAGCTCTTTCCGGTTTAGAAAGGAAAGCATTGACCATACTGATAGTATAATCAAGAAGTAGGTGCTATCAATATGGGAAATTATTTAAGTGTTGCGGTAGAACTGGTCTGCGGTTTAGGCATTTTATTTATCATCTTAAAGCTTCTCGGGAAAACCCAATTTTCTCAAATTACGCCGTTTGACTTTATCTCTGCTTTAATTTTAGGAGAATTGGTCGGAAATGCCGTTTACGATCATGAAATCAAAATCAAAGAAATTATTTTTGCTTCGCTGCTGTGGGGCGTGCTGATTTATATTATTGAATTTATCACGCAAAAAATGAAATCATCGCGAAAGTTCTTGGAGGGCGAGCCGAATATCGTCATCCGCAAAGGGGAGCTTCAATATAAAGTATTGAAGAAAAATAAGATGGACATTAACCAGCTGCAAAGCCTATTGAGGCAAGCTGGGAGCTTTTCGATCCAAGAAGTAGAATATGCGATTTTGGAAACAAACGGGATGGTCAGCGTGCTTCCAAAATCAGACTTTGACAAACCGACCAATAAGGATTTGCAGGTTCCTTCGAAGTCTGTTTCCCTGCCAATCACGTTAATCATAGATGGAGAGCTTGTCCGGGATAATCTGAAGGAAGCAGGTGTGGATGAACAGTGGCTGAAGCAAGAATTGAAAAAGAAGAACATTGATAAGACAGAGGACGTGTTATTTGCAGAATGGCATAAAAATAAGCCGCTGTATACCGTAACATACGAACAAAGCAGATCAACATGACTCTTAGAAAAAAGCTTGCAGCAAGGCGCAAGCTTTTTATTGATTGTATGTCCCTTGTTTGACAGCACGTACATGGTACATGCTCACTTCAGTGCTGATCAGATAGTCAGGCTTTGGTTTGCCTTTGTTTGCTTTATGGCCGGCGATATGCGCATCGCTTTTTTCCCATTGCTTCCAGTGATCCTCTGATTCCCAGCGAATCATGACAACAACTTCTTCATCACCGCGGCGCACATTTTTCTCAAGCACTGTCACATCAATTAAACCTTCTTGTTTTTCAATGATTCCTTCAGCGCTGAAACGTTCTATGACTTTATCTGCAAAGCCTTCTTTAACCGTCATTTTTCTCAACTGTACAAACATTTGTCTCACTCCAATCATTCTCACATATGAATAATTGTAAGTGAAATTCATTCTCAATGTCAAAGAAAGCGCAGGGCGGAATCGAACCGCAGTGCGCAACAGTTTATTCTTTTAATAAAAACACATTTCCGTCTTCGTCCTTAAATTGAACGAAGGTGCCCCACTCCATTTGATTGGGCTCACCGAGGAATTCTACACCGTTTGTCTTCATTTTCTCGTATGTACCAAAGATGTCTTCGCATTCAAACACAATAGAAGCCTTCATTTGCTCTGAGCCTTTCATCATGGCTTTCGGGTAAATGACTAAACGAGTCTCGGCCCCTTTTGGCGCAACCTCCAGCCAGCTTGCTTCAGGTCCCATTGGGTGGTCCGCTGCAATATCAAAGCCTACCTTCTCTGTCCAAAATTGCTTCGCTTTCTGCTGGTCCTCGACATATACAGCAACAGTGCCAATTTGTTTGATCATAGGGAAACCTCCAAGTTGAAAAGATAATAATACTATAACCTGTTTACGGCCGAAGTAACATAAAAAAATCAGCCGGGAAACCGGCTGATTATTAAAATGAGCAGCTTACAACATCGATGTGATTTGTGTCTAAGGCGAAATAAACCCAGCGGCGCCGTGAGGAATCCCAATAAAAGCCGCCGACGGATCTTCTGCCAAGGATGATCGGGTAAAACCAAAATGAGCGGCCATTGGTTAACCAAACATAGGTAAATCGGAAAAGGCAAGGACGAATGGTGATTGGTTCAACTAACAAAACGGCTCCTTGAGAACCCTGCGGTTTTGGGGGTTTCGCTGGTATTTGGGAAGGAGGAGGTCCCTGCGGCGCACCGCCGAAGCCTGGGCTGGCACCGCTGCCAATACCAGGGCCGGAGCCGCCGCCAAAACCTGGAATAGCGCCACCGCCAATGCCAGGGCCGGAGCCGCCGCCAAAGCCTGGAACAGCACCGCCGCCAAAGCCAGGGCCGGAGCCGCCGCCAGAGCCCGGAACAGCACCGCTGCCAATGCCAGGCCATGGATATCGGTATTCATATTCAAAAGCAGGCCAAGGCTCATAAAAATGCCCCGCAAACATATAAGGATCAACATAATACATGTGATAACGTCCTTTCTCATTGTAAACTGTACACTGCAGTTTATGCGGGCGGACTCTTATTGGTGCATTCGCCTAAGGATATGAAGCTGGAATGCTCTCAAAGAGCAGAATCATTTGATTTTTCTCTAGTCTTATTCACAATTCCGATTTATCATTTTATAATGAAAGTGCTTCTATTACGAAAAAGGAGACAGACCGTGAATATCGATCAATTATTATATCAATATATCATAGACAACACTGCGGATATTACTGAGAAATGGTTCAGTTTGCGTTGCCAGCTAAAAGGCGAGCTATATTCCGCCAGCCATTTAAGTGAAGAAACGAAAACACTTTTAACCGAGCAGCATACATTTACCAATATAACAATCGCAAGCGCATTTCTGGAGGATCAAACCGATTTTCAAGAAAACATGACAAAATGGGCGGAAAACGTTGCGAAAAACAGGGTAGAGCAGGATGTTCAAGTGCATGAGGTCGTAGAAGCCATATCCAATTCTAGAATCTCATTCTGGGACGCAGTCGCCACATTTATAAAAGAGAATCAGGAGATTGTGACAAATGAGGATGCAGACCGATGGAACCGCATTGTGAATCAGTCGTTCGATAAGCTGATTATTGAATTCTCTGAGCAGTACCAAAAATTCATGCTGATGAGGCTCACATCTCAGCAGGAACTGATCTCAGAGCTTGGCTGCCCGGTCATTTTCATTGCCGATGGAATCGGGATATTGCCGCTTATCGGCTCCATTGATACAAAACGGGCACAGGTCATTTTAGAAACAGTGCCGGTCCGCTGTGTCGAGAGAAAAATCACAAGCCTCGTCGTTGATCTTTCGGGTGTTCCGATTGTGGATACCATGGTGGCTCAGCAATTGTACAACCTGTATAAAACGCTTTTCTTATTAGGCGTCAAAGCCGTATTTTCAGGGATTCGCCCGGATGTGGCCCAAACTTCGATTCAATTGGGGCTTGATTTTAGTGAATATGAAACGTACGGCACGCTGAAGCAGGCATTAGAAAATATGGGTGTCCGCTGTATTGTTGAGGAATTGGAAGAAAACAAATAGGAAGTTTCCAGGCATATGATTGACCGTCACAGGGTGATCATATGCCTTTTTGATTTGAACAGAAATCACCATTGATTTATCAAAAAAAACATAATATTATAATTCTTATAAGAATACTGTGAATTAAAACCTATTCAACAGGGGGGAAGGTCTTTTGGTTTCTAAATCAACGATTGATCCGGAAGTGATTGAAAAAATAATCAGCTCGCTGGAAACACTCGATTTCGGCACCGTTCAGATTACAGTTCATGATTCTCAGATTACCCAAATTGAGAAAATAGAAAAGCACCGTTTTTCGCTGAAAAGGAAAGAATCAAAATGATAATGTAAAGGGCGTTTGTTTTCATTAAATTCTCCTTAAAACATATACATATTTCATCCAATTTTTATATAATAGACCTTTAAGATCATTTTTTAGGAGGATTTTTGACATGCAAGCTACGGTTCACGAGAGTAAGCAATCGATCATGCAACGCATTTTGACAGTCTTTGTCTTCACTTTGCTGATCGCGACTGTCGGCCTTTTTATCGGCCAATTTGTTCCTGCCGCTTTGATGCTGCCGCTTTCTATTCTTGAAGTGGCGATGATTATTCTGGCCTTCTGGATGCGCAGAAGAAAAGCGGTCGGGTATGCGTTTGTATATACATTCGCGTTCGTTTCCGGCATTACCTTATTTCCGATCGTCAGCCATTACGCTTCCATCGCCGGCGCCTATGTCGTGCTCGAAGCCTTTGGTTCTACATTTGTCATTTTTGCCGTCTTAGGCACAATCGGCGCAAAAATGAAGAAGGATTTATCCTTCCTGTGGTCGTTTCTGCTGGTTGCGGTGCTCGCACTCGCAGTGGTAGGGATTTTCAACATTTTCAGCCCGTTAAACTCAGCGGCGATGAAGGCGTACTCCGTGATCGGAACCATCGTCTTTTCCCTTTACATTTTGTATGATTTGAATCAAATCAAACACCGCCACATTACGGAAGACTTGATTCCGGTTATGGCGTTATCGCTGTACCTAGACTTTATCAACTTGTTCATCAACCTGCTCCGCTTCTTCGGCATTTTGAGCAGTGATGATTAATGAAAAAGCGCCTGTCATTGGATAGGCGTTTTTTGCCATACATCAAAAAGGCAGGTGGAGTCGTGCGTCTGTCATGTTGTCAGCCGTGATATTGAAGGAGCCGTTTGAGCTTGTGCATACTGTGTGTCATCAGCGGCATATTTGTTACGGTCATAAAGAAAAAACAGCCGGATGCGTATCCGGCTGCAGAAGAAAAGACGCTATAGCCTGTCCGGATCGGACGGGTTTTTTAGTCTTTAAACACGCTCAGCCTTTCAAAAAGATCACCAAGCATCTTCACGAACATGTCTTTTTCCTCGTCGCTGTAGTTTTCCATGACCGCTGAGATTTTGCTGAAATGGCCGGGCAGAAATTGCTTCAGGCGTGCTTTGCCTTCTGTTGTCAGTTCAATGCTGATTTTTCGTTTATCCTCTGTGTGATGCCTGCGGCTGACAAAACCGTCTCTCGCCAGCCCGTCCAGCAGGCCTGTAATTGTTGCTTTCGTGACATTTGACCGCTTGGCAAGCTCTGTCGGACTTAACCTATGATCCTTGGCATCAAAGAGCAGCATCAGGATTTTGAATTTTCCTTCTGAAAGCCCTCGGCCAGCAAAGTAATGCTCCATCACATGATTCATTTTTTTTGAAATATCAAATAGAGATAAAAACAATTCAAGAGAGCCGGCGTCAATATTGGCATACGTTTCGGCGTGCTCTGTTATATGCTTATATTTCGGTAAATGTTTTAATTCCATCGCAAGTAGCTCCCGTACATTCGTTGTGACACGATTATAAAGGAGGGAAAACCATAACGCAACTTGGCTTGGAGATGATTGACAGCTTTTCTTGGGACATAGTAAGGTAATATAGTTAGGTGCCTAACTAATACATATAGAGCTGAAAAGGTGGTTATTGATATGAAACATATGTTAATAGCAGGAGGCGGCATCGGCGGCTTATCAGCGGCCATTTCTCTCCGTAAGGCAGGGTTTTCCGTCACCTTATGTGAAGCGGCTTCAGAAAACCGAAAAACAGGTGCGGGGATTCTTCAGCCGCAAAACGCACTGGCGGTGTTGAAAGAACTGGGCGTATTCGAAGAGTGCTGTAAGCACGGCTTTCAAACAGAATGGTTTAAAACGTTTGATGAACAGGGGAATTTGCTGTTTCAAGTCAGTGAATCCTTTTTAGACGATTCACTTCCGGGACGCAATAATATCCTGCGCAAAACGTTAAATGACATTCTCATGAAGCATGCCGAGGCAGTGGGTGTAGACATCAAGTGGGGGAAAAAGGTTGTCGCTTATGAAGAAACAGCTGAATCGGTCACTGCCGTATGTGAAGATGGGGAAAAGATGCAGGCTGACATTCTGGCGGGCTTTGACGGCATTCACTCTGTTGTTCGCGATAAGATGCTGCAAAAGGAGACGGAAAAAGAGCATCTCGGCATGGGAGCGTGGCGCTTTTATATCGAACTTCCCGATTTTACATTTAAGGACGCGACATTGATGTACAGAAGCGGAGACACACAAATTGGCGTCGTGCCGTTGGCGGAACACGCTGGCTATGTCTTCGTCCTCCAGCCTTGCACGAGCGATTACTGGGATGAGGAAGATACCCGGTTTGATAGAGTAAAAGAGGTTCTTTCTGGTTTTCCGGGGCTGGATTTTGTCACAAAGCACATGTCAAAACAGCATCCTGTCATCTTTAACAAACTGGAGCAGGTCGCCGTGCAGGAGCCATGGCATAAAGGCCGCGTTGTCATCGGAGGAGACGCCGCCCACGCCGGCGCGCCGACCCTGGCGCAAGGAGCGGCAATGGCGATCGAGGATGCCATCGTCCTCGCCGAAGAACTCCAAAACCACGCCGACCACGAAACAGCATTACTGGCGTACTACAAAAGAAGAGCCCCACGAGCGCTCAAAGTCCAGAACTTATCATCGGAAATCGTACGCCGTGGGCTGAAAGGAGAGCCGGGAGCGGAAGAACTGATTGGGGAGTGCTATGCGGTGTTGAGGGAAGGGTATTAAATAGGAAAAGTCCAGAAAGTGATTTCTGGACTTTTTAGTCTTGCTCTGTTTTATTCCTTATCCGCTCAATCACCTCATGCAGCCCCTCAGGCTTATAAAACTCCACCGGTGAACTGCCTTTCTCAAACGAAATCGTCTCGGCTTCAATCAGCGCGACATAGCGCCCGTTTACTTTTGCGAGATGAATAGAATCGCCAAAATCCGCTAGCAATCCCTTAATCTCTGTTTCTCCGACTTTCATTTTCAGCTGGGCCTCTGGCGTGTGCTCGATGATTTGGGCGGAGGCTTCGATGACTTGATGGGTGTCGAGGCGCTCTTGGATTTCCCGTTTTTCGCTTGCTTCCCAAATCTCAATGTCGTGCTCGAACTGCTTGAGTTCTTCGCTGTTGTCTTCAAATGTCTCGTAGACGTGCTCTTGTACCATGTTCATGACCTGATTTTTCATGATTTCTGGCATTGATTCTCCGTACTCGACGAATTTCAGAAAGTCCTCAAAATAGCGGGCGTGTGAGGCCTGGTGGATTTTCAGTTCACCTTCCTCGACCATTCCTTCCTCTGGCATGTACGGGTATTGGATGCTTTTCATGTTTTTTGTCGTGATCGCCATTTCGACTTTTTTAATGAGAGAAGACGCGTCAGAGATGCGGGCGACCTTCGGCTCAAAATCACATTTCATAATAAAGACAAATGACTCGTCAAAGTATTTTCTCGGTACGGCCGAAGCGACGAGAAACACGCCGCCGCGAACCGCGCTTGTGTCAAGGTACGTGCGGACGAACTGCTCGCTCAGCTCATTGAAGTCTTCTTTTGTTTCCGCCAGACGCGCGCGGTTGAACATGTTGTAGTTTGGGTTAGAATCGAGCTCGTGGCCGGGCTCGACGATAAAATGGCCGATTTTCGTCGGGACCTGCTCGGACTGCGGATGGCGGTCTGCTTTCCGTTTGACGATTTTTTTCAGTTCCCCGTCGAGAAAGTCCTTCAGCTCGCTTTCTTCAAATTCGCCCGTATCAAGGGTCTGGAAGTGCTTGAACTGCTTGTTCGCCTGCTCATCTTTGCCTTCCACCTGTATGACATAAAAGGATAAAAACCGAATTTCAAAATCCATATATAAACTCACCTTATTCGCGTATTGTACAGCTTCTCAAGTATAGAAAAAACAGCGATCATGCGTCAATTGGGAGAACGGAATAATCATGACCATGAAAGGGAAATGTAGTCAAATAGAAGGCATCTCATACGGAAAGGAATGGTTCGATGAAGGAAACAAGCCCGATTCCTCAACCGAAGACGTTTGGGCCGCTCGGCAATTTGCCTTTAATCGATAAAGACAAGCCGACGCTTTCGCTGATCAAACTGGCGGAAGAACAGGGCCCGATTTTTCAAATCCATACACCCGCGGGCACGACCATTGTAGTGTCCGGCCACGAATTGGTGAAAGAGGTTTGTGATGAAGAACGGTTTGATAAAAGCATTGAAGGCGCCTTGGAAAAGGTTCGCGCATTTTCCGGTGACGGATTGTTTACGAGCTGGACGCATGAGCCTAACTGGAGAAAAGCGCACAACATTTTGATGCCGACGTTCAGCCAGCGGGCCATGAAGGACTATCATGAGAAAATGGTCGATATCGCTGTTCAGCTCATTCAAAAATGGGCAAGGCTCAACCCGAATGAAGCAGTCGATGTCCCGGGAGATATGACCCGGCTGACGCTCGACACCATTGGGCTATGCGGGTTTAACTACCGCTTTAACAGTTACTACAGAGAAACGCCCCACCCGTTTATCAACAGCATGGTGCGGGCGCTTGATGAAGCGATGCATCAAATGCAGCGGCTTGATGTTCAAGATAAGCTTATGGTCAGAACAAAGCGGCAATTCCACCATGATATTCAAACGATGTTTTCGTTAGTCGACAGCATTATTGCAGAGCGCAGATCGAATGGAGACCAGGATGAAAAAGATTTGCTCGCCCGCATGCTGAATGTGGAAGATCCGGAAACGGGTGAAAAGCTCGACGACGAAAATATCCGCTTTCAAATTATTACGTTTTTGATTGCCGGCCATGAAACAACGAGTGGCCTGCTTTCCTTTGCGACTTATTTTTTATTGAAGCATCCTGACAAACTGAAAAAGGCGTATGAAGAGGTCGATCGGGTGCTGACAGATGCAGCGCCGACCTATAAACAAGTGCTGGAGCTTACATACATACGGATGATTTTAAATGAATCACTGCGCTTATGGCCGACAGCTCCGGCTTTCAGCCTTTATCCAAAAGAAGACACAGTCATTGGCGGGAAATTTCCGATCACGACGAATGACAGAATTTCTGTGCTGATTCCGCAGCTTCATCGTGATCGAGACGCTTGGGGAAAGGACGCAGAAGAATTCCGGCCGGAACGGTTTGAGCATCAGGACCAAGTGCCTCATCATGCGTACAAACCATTCGGAAATGGACAACGGGCCTGTATCGGCATGCAGTTTGCCCTTCATGAAGCCACACTTGTGTTAGGCATGATTCTAAAATATTTCACATTGATTGATCATGAGAATTATGAGCTTGATATCAAACAAACCTTAACACTTAAGCCGGGCGATTTTCACATCAGGGTTCAAAGCCGTAATCAGGATGCCATTCATGCAGACGTCCAGGCAGCTGAAAAAGCCGCGTCTGATGAGCAAAAGGAGAAAACGGAAGCAAAGGGCACATCAGTCATCGGTCTTAACAACCGCCCGCTTCTCGTGCTGTACGGCTCAGATACCGGCACCGCAGAAGGCGTCGCCCGGGAGCTTGCGGATACTGCCAGTCTTCACGGCGTAAGGACAGAGACAGCACCTCTGAACGACCGGATTGGAAAGCTGCCGAAAGAGGGAGCGGTTGTCATTGTGACCTCGTCTTATAATGGAAAACCGCCAAGCAATGCCGGACAATTCGTGCAGTGGCTTCAAGAAATCAAACCGGGTGAGCTTGAGGGCGTCCATTACGCGGTATTTGGCTGCGGCGACCACAACTGGGCGAGCACGTATCAATACGTGCCGAGATTCATTGATGAGCAGCTTGCGGAGAAAGGCGCGACTCGGTTTTCTGCGCGCGGAGAAGGTGATGTCAGCGGTGATTTTGAAGGGCAGCTTGACGAGTGGAAAAAAAGCATGTGGGCGGACGCCATTAAGGCATTCGGACTGGAGCTGAATGAAAACGCCGATAAGGAACGAAGCACGCTAAGCCTTCAGTTTGTCAGAGGGCTGGGCGAGTCTCCGCTGGCTAGATCGTACGAAGCCTCTCACGCATCCATTGCCGAAAATCGTGAACTCCAGTCCGCGGACAGCGATCGAAGCACCCGCCATATCGAAATCGCATTGCCGCCGGATGTTGAATATCAAGAGGGCGACCATCTTGGCGTATTGCCAAAAAACAGCCAAACCAATGTCAGCCGGATTCTTCACAGATTCGGTTTGAAGGGAACCGACCAAGTGACATTGTCGGCAAGCGGCCACAGTGCGGGGCATCTGCCATTGGGCCGTCCTGTCAGCCTGCATGATCTTCTCAGCTACAGCGTCGAGGTGCAGGAAGCAGCCACAAGAGCGCAAATACGTGAACTGGCGGCATTTACAGTGTGTCCGCCGCATAGGCGCGAATTAGAAGAACTGTCAGCAGAGGGTGTTTATCAGGAGCAAATATTGAAAAAACGAATTTCCATGCTGGATCTGCTTGAAAAGTACGAAGCGTGCGACATGCCGTTTGAACGATTTTTAGAGCTTTTACGTCCGTTAAAACCGAGATATTATTCAATTTCAAGCTCTCCAAGAGTGAATCCGCGGCTAGCATCGATCACAGTCGGCGTCGTGCGCGGCCCTGCGTGGAGCGGCCGTGGCGAATACAGGGGCGTGGCTTCAAATGATTTAGCTGAGCGCCAAGCCGGTGATGATCTCGTGATGTTTGTACGCACACCAGAATCTCGGTTTCAGCTTCCAGAAGACCCTGAAACGCCAATCATTATGGTCGGACCTGGCACGGGAGTCGCGCCATTTCGCGGTTTCCTTCAAGCCCGCGAAGTTTTAAAGCGGGAGGGGAAAACGCTCGGTGAAGCTCATCTCTATTTTGGATGCAGAAACGATCGTGATTTTATATACCGCGATGAGCTTGAGCAGTTTGAAAAAGACGGAATCGTCACTGTCCACACAGCCTTTTCCCGTAAAGAAGGCATACCGAAAACGTATGTCCAGCATGTAATGGCTGACCATGCAGAAACGTTAATATCGATCCTTGACCGCGGAGGCAGGCTTTATGTATGCGGTGATGGCAGCAAAATGGCCCCGGATGTGGAGGCGGCACTACAAAAGGCGTATCAGTCTGTCCATGGCACCGGGGAGCAAGAAGCGCAAAACTGGCTGAGACATCTGCAGGATACCGGTATGTACGCTAAGGATGTCTGGGCAGGGATATAGATAAAGAAGACTGGAGACATCCAGTCTTTTTTGTCCTTTCGAAAAAATGGTGATCGCGCTAAACATTGATGCATACAATAACTTCAGTCCGCCGGAAGGGCGGGCTGTCTGCAAAACCTATTTTTCGTTTTTGCTAGTTTATGTTATTCTTATACTCGGTATCTATTTCTTTTTTCAAAGGCACACATGACAAAAGAAATCCTTTTTTTATTTTGGAGAAAAAAATGTGAAACGAAATGAAGGTTTCTTTCGTCCAGTGATTGGTTTCCAAATGGTTGTAATAAAAATGATATGGTGCGAAACATAAATATTCCGGCTTGCCGCGGTGTATTTCTTGTTGTGTGATGCCTTGATTTTGTTTGGAAAGAAGGAATTGGAAGGCAGGATATAAAGAGCAGGTAAATATGAATGAAGAACTTAAAGTGTTTAAGAAAGTAGAGGTTGCCATGAAGAAACTTTTTTCTTACAAACTTAGCTTTTTTGTGCTGGCTGTTATACTGTTTTGGGCAAAAACGTATTTATCCTACAAGACTGAGTTTAATCTTGGGGTAAAAGGCACAACTCAGGAGATCCTCCTGATATTTAACCCATTCTCAAGCGCCGTCTTCTTTTTAGGACTGGCTTTGCTGGCGAAAGGGCGTAAATCAGCCATTATTATGCTGATTATCGATTTCTTGATGACATTTGTGTTATATGCAAATATTTTATTCTATCGTTTCTTTGACGATTTCTTGACGTTCCCGAACATTAAACAGTCCGGAAACGTTGGAAACATGGGAGACGGGATTTTCAGTATCATGGCCGGTCATGATATTTTCTATTTCTTAGATATTATCATTTTGATTGCGGTATTGATCTGGAGACCTGAATTAAAAGAATACAAAATGAAAAAACGCTTTGCATCTTTAGTGATCCTTTCTGGGATCGCACTGTTTTTCATCAACCTGCACTATGCGGAAAAAGACCGTCCGCAGCTGCTGACAAGAACGTTTGACCGCAATTATATTGTGAAATATTTAGGTTTATACAACTACACCATTTATGACGGTGTACAGACGGCTCAAACAGAAACGCAACGGGCCTATGCAAGCAGCGATGATTTAACAAGCGTCGAGAATTACACGACGTCTCATTATGCAAAACCGAACGCCGAGTACTTCGGCTCTGCCAAAGGCAAAAATATCATTAAAATTCACCTCGAAAGCTTCCAGTCATTCCTGATTGACTACAAGCTAAACGGTGAAGAGGTGACGCCTTTCTTAAATAAACTTGCGCACGGCGGGGAAGATGTGACGTATTTTGATAACTTCTTCCATCAGACAGGCCAGGGAAAAACATCTGATGCCGAGCTGACAATGGATAACTCGATCTTCGGTCTTCCTGAAGGCTCCGCGTTTGTGACGAAAGGCGAAAACACCTACCAGTCGCTTCCTGCGATTTTAGACCAGAAGGAAGGCTATACAAGCGCCGTCCTGCATGGTGATTACAAATCGTTCTGGAACCGTGACCAGATTTACAAACATATCGGATATGACAAGTTCTTCGACGCAAGCACGTATGATATGTCAGATGAAAATGTGATTAATATGGGGCTTAAGGATAAGCCGTTCTTTACAGAATCGATTCCAAAGCTTGAGTCTCTTAAACAGCCGTTTTACGCGCATTTGATTACTTTGACAAACCATTATCCGTTTAACCTGGATGAAAAAGACGCGTCTCTTAAAAAAGCGACAACTGGCGATAACACAGTTGACAGCTACTTCCAGACAGCGCGTTACCTTGACGAAGCGCTTGAGCAATTCTTCAAGGAGCTGAAGGAAGCCGGCCTGTATGACAACTCAGTCATCATGATTTACGGTGACCATAACGGTATTTCTGAAAACCATAACCGAGCGATGAAAGAGATTCTTGGAAAAGAGATCACAGATTATCAAAACGCACAGAACCAGCGTGTGCCGCTGATGATCCGCGTTCCTGGCAAAAAAGGCGGAGTGAACCATACGTATGGCGGCGAAATTGACGTCATGCCGACAATTCTGCACTTAGAAGGAATTGATTCTCAGAAATACATCAACTTTGGTACTGACTTATTCTCTAAAGACCACGACGATACAGTGGCATTCAGAAACGGAGACTTCGTAACGCCGAAGTACACATCAGTCGACAATGTCATTTATGATACGAAGACTGGTGAAAAACTGAAAGCGAATGAAGAAACGAAGAATCTGAAAACAAGAGTGAACCAGCAGCTGAGCCTTTCAGACAGTGTCCTGTACAAAGACTTGCTGAGGTTCCATAAACTAAATGATTTCAAAGCCGTTGATCCGTCAGACTATCATTACGGCAAGGAGAAAGAAATCAAATAAGATGAAAAAGAGCCTTGAGCGGGCGCATTGCCTTCGCTCAAGGCTCTTTTTTTGGTTATACAACCAACTTGAAAAAATAGATTCCATTTGGTCACCAAGGCTGGCTTTCTCTCATATCATTACAGTAGATTTTGAAACCGGATTGAAATCGGACAAATTATCGGGGAAATGCCTTGATAGATTGTGAAGATGTACCAGGTTTCGAACTCAATATTCATAGAGATGAGGGGTAGAGATGAAAGCGGTCATTCTCTGCGGCGGAAAAGGAACGAGAATGAGTGAAGTCACGAATGACATTCCTAAACCGCTCGCCATGATAGGCGGCAAACCGATTCTATGGCATATTATGAAAATTTATCAGTACTACGGAGTAAACGAGTTTATTCTGCTTTTGGGCTATAAAGGAGAAAAAATCAAGGAATACTTTCTCGACTATGAATGGAAGCACAACAGCCTGACACTCGACAGCTCTACGGGAGAGGTACAGATGCTGGGGCAGCCTGAAACGTGGAAAATTACGTTTTTGGAGACTGGGGAAGATACGCTGACAGCCGGAAGAATCTTGCAGGCGAAAGACTATATCGGTGATGAAACATTTCTGCTCACCTATGGAGACGGGCTGGCCAATATCAATCTTTTTCATCTCATCAGCTATCATCAGACAAAAGGTGCTGCCGCGACTGTCACCGGGATTGACAAAGTCTCGCAGTTTGGCACCTTGACAGTTGAGGACGGCATGGCGAAAACATTTTCTGAGAAGACATCAAGTGACGGAATCATCAACGGCGGATTCTTCGTTCTCAGTCCAAAGGTTTTCGATTATTTGCCTAAAGACGGGAACACGATGTTCGAAGATGAACCGCTGAAGAACCTTGCCAAAGACGGGGAGCTTGCTGTGTACCGCCATTACGGATTTTGGACGGCCATCGATACGTATAAAAATCTCTTAGAAGTCAACAAAATGTGGAATCAAGGACAACAAGTATGGAAGGTATGGTGAATCGATTTGAGTTTCTGGAAAAATAAAAACGTATTTGTCACGGGATGCACAGGTCTTTTAGGCAGCTATTTGGTGAAAGAGCTGATCGATCAGGGCGCAAACGTTACGGGGCTTGTCAGGGATCATGTGCCTCAATCCAATCTTTATCAGGGAGAACATATCAAGAAAATGAATATCGTGCGGGGCTCTCTTGAGGACTTGGCTGTGATTGAACGCGCGCTTGGCGAGTATGAGATCGACACTGTCTTTCATCTTGCTGCACAAGCGATTGTCGGCGTGGCAAACCGCAACCCGATTTCTACCTTTGAAGCGAATATCCTCGGCACCTGGAATATTCTCGAAGCCTGCCGCAAGCATCCGTTAATTAAGCGGGTCATTGTCGCTTCAAGTGATAAAGCTTACGGCGATCAAGAAAACCTTCCATACGATGAAAACATGCCGCTGCAAGGCAAGCACCCGTACGACGTCTCAAAAAGCTGCGCAGATCTGATCAGCCACACCTATTTTCACACGTACGGGCTTCCGGTCTGCATTACGCGCTGCGGAAACTTATACGGCGGCGGAGATTTGAACTTCAACCGCATCATTCCTCAGACGATTCAGCTTGTGCTGAACGGGGAAGCGCCGGAAATCCGAAGCGACGGCACATTTGTACGGGACTACTTCTATATCGAAGACGCCGTTCAGGCTTATCTTCTTCTTGCAGAAAAAATGGAAGAAAACAATCTTGCCGGAGAGGCCTTTAACTTCAGCAATGAGATCCAGCTGACCGTACTTGAACTGGTAGAGAAGATATTAAAGAAAATGAACAGTAATCTGAAACCTAAGGTGCTGAATCAGGGAAGCAATGAAATCAAACATCAATATTTATCCGCGGAAAAAGCAAGAAAGCTGCTGAATTGGACACCGGCCTACACTATTGATGAGGGACTTGAAAAAACGATTGAGTGGTATACGAAATTCTTCAAAAAGTAATGTGAAACGAGGTGAACAAGACTGTGACCAGCGCGTATTGCACCGTTTTATCAAAAGGAAGATTATATCAGGCAGTCGCTTTGTTTAAGTCGTTAGAGCAAGTTGATCAAGACAGTCCCATTTTTATACTTTGCATGGATGAAGATACGCACCGCGTGTTACAGAAGCTGAAGATGAAGCAGCTGAACCTTGTGCCGGTGGCCGCTCTTGAAAATGAATTGCTATTGAAGCTGAAGGAAACTAGAGATCAAAGTGAGTATTGCTGGACGATGAAGCCGATCTTTCTGCAAGCTGTACTGAACAGCAATCCTGAGCTGGAGCGCGTGACGTATATTGATGGGGACCTCTTTTTCTATGCAGATCCATCGCCGATTTTTGAAAACCAGCCGGACTGCTCGGTGCTGCTTTCACGGGGGGATATTGTAATCCCTTCTTTTGAGAAAGAGCAGATTGACATGCTGCAGCGTCTTTTAGGCAGGTATAATTCCGGGTTTATCAGCTTCAAGCATGATGATGCAGGCACGGATTGCTTGGAGTGGTGGAAGGAACGCTGTCTTGAGGAATGCAAAAATGCACCGGGTGAAGGGAAATTCGGTGATCAGGGCTATTTGGATTATATGTCTGAGCTGTTTCCGAATGTGTGTGACATTACAACACCCGGCGTGAACATCGGGCATTGGAATTATGGGCAGCATACGTTTTCCTGGAAAGATGGCCGGATCGTGCTGGAGGATGGCAGTCCGCTGATCTTTTATCATTTCAGCGGATACCGAATCGTCAGCATCAATGAAATCAAACAGATTCATGAAACAACCCGCAAAGATCTGCCGTTTGTGCATGAACTGTATCAAGAGACACTGCCGCATATCATTCAGCACATGAAAACGTTAGACCCTGAATTTAACGGTTTTGCTTCAAAAGATGACAACAAATAAATGAGTAAATACAGGAAGTGAAAATGAAGTGAAAGCAAGCGTTATTATTCCTGCATATAATTCAAAGGAGCGCCTTTACAACAGCCTTCTGTCATTAAACCAGCAGGAGTGCGATGAAGAATTCGAAGTCATTGTAGCGGACAATGGCTCTGAGGACGGGACGCTCTCGATGCTTGAGTCATTTCAAGCTGATTTTCCGCTGATCTTTACACGGATTAAAGAAAACAGGGGCATTGCGTACGGACGAAATCAGGCGCTTCGCAATGCCAGAGGAGACATCCTGATTTTCCATGACAGCGATATGCTTGCGGCAAAGGACCTTGTGGCAAAACATATTAAAGCCCATGAGAACGAAGAGAATCTCGTCGTGTGCGGGTTGTTTTGGAAACGGATCTACAGTTTTTATTATGAACGGTTTGAAGAAGAACATAAGGAACAGCTCGCAAAGCTCACAGATGAAATGCCGAAGAAAGACAAACAAAAGCTGCTGGAGGAAGCAGACATCAAAAACGGAAGCTTTCTTGATAAAAGCTTTGACCTCGATACCGACTTTATAGACGTGCTCAAGAAGATTTTAGATGAGTACGGCGATGACTTGAAAGGCTATCATATGCCATGGCGCTTTTTTATCACGAATAATTCCTCTGTGAAACGCAAGCATGTGGTTGACCTCGGTTTATTTGACGAAGGCATTGTGAGGTACGGGTTTGAGGATTATGACCTCGGGATCAGGCTTCATCAGGCCGGATTGACCTTCAGGCTTCGCCGCGATATTGTCAGTGTTCATCAGGAGCATCCAAGCAATTGTAAATCTGTAGATGATATTCGGGCCAACATTGCCTATATGTGCGATAAATACAATAACATCCGCTCCTTAGACGTTCATCTCGCTTTTAATGGGCCGTTCCCGCCTGACATGACGAACAGAATCATGGCTGATATTCAAAAGCTGCTGGAATCACAGAAATATGATATGCTGCTGAATCTGTTTCTTGAGCTTCTGCATGTTGTTAAAGAGCGCAACATTGATCCGGATTGGCGAAAGAAAGCCCCAAGGGTGACGGCAAAAAGCTTTGATTTACAAACTGTCCGCAAGCTTCTGCCAAAAGCGAAGAAAAAGCTAGGCGTAAACGATTTTGCCAACGCACTGTATGCGCTTGTCAACGATTTGCTGCACGTGGATCTTAGATCATTGGATGTGGTATAAGTGAGTACATTTCATTTTTCAACGATAGTGTCAAGGACACATATCTTTAAGCTCATGCCTATGATTCATTCTCTCCATGAGCATTGCGATGATTTTCATTTATATGTGCTGTGTGTCGACCAGAAAGCGTATGAATTGCTTCAGCACGTTCCATGGGAGCATGTAACCTTTGTGCAGCTGCATGAAATGGAAGACCCGGAGCTGCTGAAAGCGAAAAGCAACAGAACGTTTCATGAATATTGCTGGACGTTAAAGCCCGCCTTTTTGTTTCATGTGATGAGCAAGTGGGATGACGCTGAATACTTTGCCCATATGGATACGGATCTATTTTTCTTTTCTGATCCGGCGCGTATTTTTGCAGAAAACCCAACGGCGTCTCTGTATTTGACTGATCATCGTAATTCGCCGCGCTTCATGTCCTACTACGACCGAACCGGACGCTTTAATACAGGCTTTGTCGGTGCCGGTAATACAAAGGAAGCATATGAAGCGGTGTGGCAGTGGAGACAGGACTGTATTGAATTTTGCACGGTCGAAATGGATACGGAACGCAAGACATACGGTGATCAAAGATATGTGGAGAAATGGCCGGAGCAGTTTAAAGGTGTTCATGTTGTCAAATCAATAGGAGCCAATACAGCGCTTTGGAATATCGAAAACTATAAGGTCGGGCAAAAGGACGGCCGCGTGTATATAGATGAAACGCCGCTGATTTTCTATCATTTCTCTGGGTTTACACTGGTGACAGAAAAAGAGTTTAATCTTTGCTGGTACTACCGGATTGAAGACGAAGCGACAATTGAGATGATTTATATGCCGTATATATTAAATCTGAAAAGATGGATTGATGAAATACAGTCGGCGTTTCCGGACTTTGCGGATGGCTTTATCCCGAAGCACGCAGTGCCTGACACTCATTTTATCCAGCTGGATTAAAAAAACCCCTGCCGCCTGGCAGGGGTTTTTTCAGCTATGCCATTCTCTCAGCTTCTGGTCACTTGGCAATAGGAAGGCAAGGATGCCGAGAACAGGGAGAAAGGCAATGGCGATTATCGTCGGTGTCAGGCCCGCGGCGTCAATCAGAGCGCCCAGCGCCACAGCGCCGATTGCGCCCATCCCGAAGGCAAGCCCGACGGTTAAACCGGACATTGTGCCGATTTTTCCAGGAACTAGCTCCTGTGCGTAGACGACCGTTACAGAAAAGCTCGACATCAGAACCAAGCCAATCAATGCGAGCACGCCATAGGCGAGAACCGGGCCGGCAAATGGCAGCACAATCGCCAGCGGCGCCGAGCATAACAGCGAACCGAGAATAACGAAGCGTTTTCCAAAACGGTCTGCAAGCGGGCCGCCGAGAAACGTGCCGATCGCGCCGAACAGCAAGAAGACAAAAATATAGCTTTGTGCCTGCTGAATGCTTACGTGATATGTATCCATCGCGTAAAACGTGTAAAAGTTACCGATCGCACTCGTATACCAAGAACGAGCAAAAATGAGAAATATAATAATAATAAGAGCAGATACAACAGATTTGGTGATGGCCGTGTTTTCAGCCGTTTTCTTTTGCTTGCCTGATTTCTGGGCAAGGCTGCCGAGACGTGAGGCGTACCATTTCGCAATATACATGAGAAACATAACAGCAAGCGCGGCGACAAGCGTGAACCAAACAGCGCCGAATTGCCCGAGCGGCACAAGGATCAGCGCGGTGATCAGCGGCGCCATCGCCTGGCCTGAGTTTCCGCCCACCTGATAAATCGACTGGGCGAGCCCGCGTTTTGTGCCGGCGGCCATATACGCCACACGGGAGCCCTCCGGATGGAAAATGGCCGAGCCTAATCCAATGAAAAACACACAGCATAAGATCGTTATGAATGACGGGGCAAATGCAAGGCCCAAAATGCCAAGCATGCTGGCGGTCAAACCGACTGGCAGCGCATACGGCCGCGGCCGTTTATCGGTATACCAGCCGACAACAGGCTGCATGACGGATGACACCATGTTTAATGTGAAAGCAATGATGCCGAGCTGTGTAAACGTCAGGCTCATGGAGCGTTCCAAAATAGGGAACATGGCCGGAATCACAGCCTGAAGCGAATCGTTGAGCATATGGCAAATTCCGATAATAATCAAAATCGGATACACCGTGGTGCCTGGTTTTTGAACTGTTTTTTCTTTTAACGGGGCGGCGATAGCCAATTGAGTCTCCTCCTTACATATATAACCAAAGCATACCACCATATTATTCATAAGGTGAAGAATTTATCAAGAGGAAAAAAGACTCTTATGAAAGAAACGCCGTCAGCCTGATTAGCAGCTGACAGTATTTTCGATATTCAAAATGTGATATAGCTCTTCAAGCTTACGAATCTCATAGGTTGGTATGATCTCTGGCACATTCGGCTTCATGTCAGGGTTCATCCAGCAAGTATCAAGCCCGGCGAGCTGTCCGCCTTTGATATCAGCAGTCAGTGAATCCCCAATGATTAATGTGTGCTCTGCTGAAAATTGAGGAATCCGTTCAAATACGTAATCGAAATATTCCTTCATCGGCTTTTGGAAGCCTGTGTCTTCAGAAACGAAAATGTCCTTGAAGAATGAAAATAATCCTGAATCACGGAGACGCTTATATTGTGTGTGAGACACGCCGTTTGTCACGATGTACAAATCAAACTGTTGCTGCAGATTTGAGATGAGATCAAATGCACCGTCAATAAGCTGATGTCCTTCTTCAAGAAAGCGGCGGTATTTTTGCTCAAGCAAAGCGCCGTCCGCTTCGTAAACGTACTCCTTGAGCAAAGCGGAAAAACGTGTGTTTACGACTTCATCCCGTGTCATCTTACCTTCTTCAAAGGCTCTCCAGAGACCTTGATTGATGGTTTTATACTGCGCCTTCATGTCATTTGTTAAAGGAATGTTCTGATCTTCAAACAGCAAACGCAGGGCTAAAGCTTCTGCCGCTTGAAAATCAAGGATGGTATCATCTACATCAAATAATAAAGTGCGGTATCGTTTCATCTGTGTGTCTCCCTTTCCTCATATGTATTCAAAGTATAGCACATAAAAAAAGGAAAAAGCCGGCGGGTGAGGCACCGCCGGCTGAAAAGAGATTATTTGTTTAATAAGCTGTGTTTTCTCGAATATAGGAAGTAAACCAGTGTTCCGACAGCGATCCAGATGACAAATGAAAGCCATGTGACGCCGGGAAGGCTGTACATGAACCAAAGGCAGATGCCTGCGCTGATAATTGGCACAACCGGAACGAACGGCACTCTGAAGGACGCCTTGATTTCAGGATGTTTTTTTCTTAGCACAATGACAGCAACGGAAATGACCGTAAACGCGGCAAGTGTTCCCATGTTCACCAGATGGGCCAGCGTTCCGAGGTTAATAAAGCCGGCGATTCCCGCTGCAACGATTCCTGTCAGCCATGTGTTGCGGAACGGGGTTTTAAATGACGGATGAACCTTTGCGAACAATCCAGGCAGAAGGCCGTCTCTGCTCATGGCAAATGTCAAACGAACCTGAGCGTACAGCAAAGCGAGCATCACCGTCGTAATCCCGATAATCGCACCGACAGAAATAATTCCGGCAACAGCGTCCTGTCCGACGAATTTCAGCGCAAAAGATACAGGATCTCCGACATTCAATTTGGCATAAGGCATCATGCCTGTCAGCACAAGCGATACCGCGATGTACAGAACCGTGCAGACGGCTAGAGCTGAAATAATGCCGACGGGCATGTTTTTTTGCGGATTTTTCACTTCCTCTGATGCGTTTGAAACCGCGTCAAACCCAAGGTACGCGAAGAATACAGTGGCAGCGCTAAGTATGACGCCTTTCATCCCGAATGGCATAAAAGGAGACCAGTTGTCCGGTTTCACATAGCCGATGCCGACAATAATGAACAATAAAATGATCGCGATTTTCATCAGTACAATAACGTTGTTAAAGCGTGTGCTTTCCTTGACGCCTCTGCTGACAATCGCAGTGATGAGGAGAATGATCACCGCAGCCGGAAGGTTAAATACGGCGCCCGCCGTGCTTCCCGGCGCTCCTGTCAGTGCAGCCGGAATATGAAGATTGAAGCCGGCAAGCAGTGATTGAAAGTATGAAGACCAGCCGGTGGCAACCGCCGACAGTGCAATGACATATTCAAGCATGAGATCCCATCCGATCAAAAAGGCGAGCAGCTCTCCAAGTGTCACGTATGAGTATGAGTACACGCTTCCCGAAATCGGAATGGAAGACGAAAACTCAGCATAACAGAAAGCAGCCAGCGCACAGGCGAGCCCCGCTAAAATAAACGATATGATGAGGGCGGGACCTGCACCGGTCGCTGCCACTGTTCCTGTAATGACAAAAATCCCTGTACCGATGACACAACCGATACCGAGCAAGGTTAAATCAAATGCGCTTAACGTACGGGCAAGGCTTTTTGACTTGCTCTGCGCACTCAATGTTTCAAGCGGTTTTTTTCTAAATAATGAACTCATCAAAAGTTCCTCCTAGAAATATTCAAAATATTCTAATCATTATATGCAGTTCTTGTTGTATTATATTGTCGAAATTTGACGCAGTCAATAAAATATTTTTCTGCTTTAAATGATAGAAGCGAAACAGCGTTGTCGTATCATAGGATAGTAATTTTTACTAATCGTATATTCAATTTTATGCAAGATGAACCGATAGAAAAAATAGATTCGCCCATATTTTGATTTGCGGTTATAAAGGAGATGCTGACCATGTTTCAATATGAAGAGTTGAATAAACAGTTTATCGGCGGGAAATGGCAGGAGGGCAGCAGCCCAAATGTATTGGAAAACAAAAATCCTTATACTCAAAAAACATTCACAACATTCCGTAAAGCGACTGCTGACGATGTAGATGAAGCGTACAGGGCAGCGGCGCTGGCGAAGAAAAAATGGGATGCGGTCAATCCGTTCGAGAAAAGGACCATTTTAGAAAAAGCCGTCACGTATATCGAAGAGAACGAAGAAGCCATCATTTATTTGATTATGGAAGAGCTTGGCGGAACAAGGCTCAAAGCAGCTTTTGAAATCGGTCTTGTCAAAAACATCATAAAAGAAGCGGCAACGTTCCCTGTCCGCATGGAAGGCAAAATTCTTCCGTCCACAATAGATGGCAAGGAAAACAGATTATATCGCGTGCCGGCAGGTGTTGTCGGTGTCATCAGTCCGTTTAACTTCCCATTCTTTTTATCTATGAAATCAGTGGCGCCTGCACTCGGAGCCGGCAATGGCGTTGTGCTAAAGCCGCATGAGGAAACGCCGATTTGCGGCGGAACGCTGATTGCGAAAATTTTTGAGAACGCGGGAATTCCAGCGGGGCTGCTGAATGTTGTTGTCACAGACATTGCTGAAATCGGCGACAGCTTCGTTGAGCATCCAGTGCCGAGGATCATCTCATTTACCGGTTCTACGAAAGTCGGCAGCTACATCGGACAGCTTGCGATGAAGCATTTTAAAAAGCCGCTTCTTGAGCTTGGCGGGAACAGTGCCTTCATCGTACTTGAGGATGCAGATATAGAATATGCGGTCAATGCGGCGGTGTTCAGCCGATTTACACATCAAGGACAGATTTGCATGTCAGCCAACCGCGTGCTTGTTCATTCTTCTATTTATGACAAGTTCCTTGAGCTGTACCAGGCAAAAGTGGAATCGCTGAAAGTCGGCGACCCAATGGATCCTGATACGATTATCGGGCCATTAATCAACAGCAGACAGACGGACGGGCTGATGAAGACTGTAGAGCAAGCAATTGAAGAAGGCGCTGTACCAGTGAAGCTTGGCGGATTTAACGGGACGATCGTGGAACCGACGATCTTAAAAGACGTCAAACCGTTCATGAGCATTGCCAAGGAAGAGCTGTTCGGACCAGTCGTCTCCTTTATGAAGTTTGATTCAGAAGACGAGGCGGTGGATATCGCAAACGAAACCCCGTTTGGCTTGAGCGGTGCCGTACATACGTCAAATCTTGAGCGCGGCGTGGCTTTTGCGAAACGCATTGAAACGGGCATGATTCACGTCAATGACACGACCATCAATGATGAACCGAATGTAGCCTTCGGCGGTGAAAAGCAATCAGGCCTCGGCCGTTTAAACGGTGAGTGGAGCCTCGAAGAATTTACAACGCTGAAATGGATCTCGGTCCAGCACGAAAAACGCAGCTTCCCTTATTAATGAAAAGGAGTGAATGGAATTGACCATAAATACGGAAAAAGAAACCGCAGATATTCTGGACGCATTTATCAAAGTAGCCCCTTATTTAAACAGCCTGGTTCAGGATGATATTACAATCGGCATTTATGATACGGAAAAACTGCTCGTGAATATACCGGCCAAAACCTTTTCGCTGAACGTAAAAGCCGGCGATCCGCTGCAGGAAGGGGATATTATCACTGATGCCATCCGCAGCAATGAGAAGAAGACGAGTATGGTTCCGAAAGAATTGTTCGGCTTTCCATTGATCGCGCGTGCCATCCCGCTGCACGACGAGAATGGAAGAGTCATTGGAGGCGTCGGCCTCGGAACGAGCCTTGAGGAGTCGTCAAAGCTGCATGATGTGGCGGAAAGCTTATCGGCTGTCGTTGAACAAACGGCCGCGGCTATTTCCGACATTTCTGAATCAATTAACGGGTTTTCAACTCAAATGTCGGGCATTTCCTCTCAGGCGAAAAAAGTAAGCGAAAGCGCCGGTGAAATCGCCGATATTTCAGTAACTGTTAAAGGCATCTCGGACCAAAGCAATCTGCTAGGCTTGAATGCCGCGATCGAAGCGGCAAGAGCAGGGGAGTCTGGAAAAGGATTCTCTGTCGTCGCAGATGAGATCAGAAAGCTAGCGACGCATTCAAAAGAAAATGTCGGCCAAATTGACCAGATTACGAAAAAAATCCACAGCCTGCTGAAAGGGCTGGAGGAATCCATTGAGTCGATTAACCAGCATACAGACGGACAAGCCGCTGCCGTTGAACAAATTTCCGCCACGATGCAGGAGATTTCAGGAAGCGCGCAGCATCTTGCAAAAATGGCCGAAAAAGCGCTTGAGGAAGAGTAAGAGACCGGGGACAAATGTCCCCGGTCTTTTTCTATCCTGCATTTCCATGAAATTCGTCTGACGTTTTACTAGTTTTATTCCAGCGGCTGATTTAAAATGTACACATGAACTTACGTGAGGATTGATAGGAACCATGAGCATATTAAAAGCGGAAAATCTTTATAAAACATACGGAGATAAAACATTATTTGACCATATCTCCTTTCATATTGAAGAGAATGAGAGAATCGGATTAATCGGGCCGAACGGAACAGGAAAATCAACGCTGCTGAAAGTGATTGCCGGCTTGGAATCTACCGAAGAAGGAGAAATCACGAAATCCGGAAGCGTGCAGGTCGAATTTCTTCATCAAGACCCGGAGCTGCCTGCGGGGCAAACAGTGCTGGAGCATATCTATTCCGGTGAATCGGCTGTGATGAAAACCTTGCGTGAATATGAAAAAGCGCTGTATGAACTGGGGAAAGATCCCGAAAATGAACAGCGCCAGAAACACCTGCTGGCAGCACAAGCGAAAATGGACGCAAACAATGCATGGGATGCAAACACCTTGGCAAAAACCGTATTGTCTAAGCTGGGCGTCAAAGACGTAACAAAACCGGTCAATGAGCTCTCAGGCGGCCAGAAAAAACGGGTAGCCATTGCCAAAAACTTAATTCAGCCCGCTGATCTGCTCATTTTGGACGAGCCGACAAACCATTTGGATAATGAAACGATTGAGTGGCTTGAAGGGTATTTAAGCCAATATCCCGGCGCCGTCATGCTGGTGACGCACGATAGATATTTCTTAAACCGTGTCACCAACCGCATTTATGAGCTTGAAAGAGGCAGCCTCTACACGTACAAAGGCAACTATGAAGTGTTTTTAGAAAAACGCGCGGAACGGGAAGCGCAGGCTGAGCAAAAGGAAACGAAGCGGCAGAACCTGCTGCGCCGCGAGCTGGCCTGGCTCAGACGAGGAGCGAAAGCCCGCTCCACAAAACAAAAGGCGAGAATTGACCGGGTAGAGTCGCTTAAAGAGCAGAAAGACCCTCAGTCATCAGGTTCACTCGATTTTGCCATTGGCTCGCACCGTCTCGGAAAACAGGTTATTGAAGCGGAGAACGTCATGATCGCTTATGGCGGCCGCATGCTCGTCGACCGTTTTAATGAACTTGTCATACCAGGTGAACGGATCGGGATCATCGGGCCAAACGGCATCGGGAAAACAACGCTGTTAAATGCCCTTGCCGGCTGTCATACGCCGGACGGAGGCGATATTACGATCGGACAGACGGTCAGAATCGGCTACTATACTCAGGATCATAGTGAAATGAACGGTGAGTTAAAGGTCATTGACTATATAAAAGAAACGGCGGAGGTCGTAAAAACGGCAGATGGCGATATGATTACAGCTGAACAAATGCTCGAGCGTTTCCTCTTCCCGCGTTCGATGCAGCAGACGTATATCCGCAAGCTGTCCGGCGGGGAAAAACGCCGTTTATACTTGCTTCAGGTTCTCATGCAGGAGCCGAATGTCCTGTTTCTCGATGAGCCGACGAACGATTTGGATACTGAAACATTAAGCGTTCTTGAGGATTATATTGACCAGTTCCCTGGCGTCGTCATCACCGTATCCCATGACCGCTATTTCCTTGACCGCGTCGTCGACCGTTTGATTGTATTTGAAGGAAATGGCGTCATTTCCCGCTTTCAAGGCTCCTATAGCGACTATATGGAGGAGTCAAAAGCGAAAAAAGCGGCCCCAAAACCGGCAGCTGAGGAAAAAACGGCTGAAGCCGAGCCGAAGAAAAAACGGAAAAAGCTTTCTTACAAAGACCAGCTGGAATGGGATGGCATCGAAGATAAAATTGCCCAGCTGGAAGAAAAGCATGAGCAGCTCGAAGCTGACATCGCCGCAGCAGGCAGTGATTTTGGCAAAATCCAAGAGCTGATGGCCGAGCAGGCGAAAACTGCGGAAGAGCTTGAGGCTGCGATGGACCGCTGGACAGAATTGTCCCTCATGATCGAAGAACTGGAAAGCTAAAAAGCGTGGCCGCAGCAGGCCGCACTTTTTTCACATAATGGACAAAAACGAATCGGCCTGCTTATGTTAGGATAAAATTGTGTGTCAGCGGCACATGGAAAACTAACGGAGATGATGAAGTATGACATGGGCGATCGTGATGTTAATTCTCATGAGTCTGGTGAAAATCGTATTAACCTGTCTTCCTACAGGCGTCATAGAATGGCTGCTCGGCAAATTTGAAGTGCACGCCAAGCTGAGTGACGAAAATGCGAGTCTCTCTCTAGATGGAAAACGCCTCGAGGGTGCAGAGAAGCAGAAAGTGATTGATCAATTTAACGAAGCTATCTTCCTGGAAAAATATTATATCTATCCAGGTGATGAAGAGCGTTATTTACATCCGGAAAACGGCGGCACGCCGCTGATGATAGATACAAAAAAAGGAAAAAAAGACGTGAAGCTGTTCGTGTACCGCTATGACGACCATATCGACGTCGTGAAACAGTACAAGAAGAAAGTGATCGCGTATCGAGTGCTTTCTGAAAGCCTTCAAAAAGAGTCTCTGTCAGTGGCGGGAAGTTTAGCTTAAACAGGAAAGTGAAAGACGGGTGCTTTATGCTGCTCGTCTTTTTTATTGTTTTTTAAAACTTAACGTTTACGTTAAGGTTCAAAAGGTGTATAATGGTAACAGAAACGGTGAAGGGGGATTTACCTTGGAATGGATGAAGATTGATCAAGTGGCCAAAAGGAGCGGACTGACAAAGCGGACCATCCGGTTTTATGAAGAAATCGGCTTGATTCCGGCGCCGAAACGGACAGACGGCGGTGTAAGGCTTTATTCAGAGGATGATATGGAGGAGCTTGAGAAAGTCATCAGCACAAAAGAGGTGCTCGGTTTTTCCCTTCAGGAGCTTCAGCATTTCATGGAAACCAGCCGCCAGCTAGAGTTAAACAAAGAGGGGTATTTGTTGTCACTGGATCCTAAGGAACGGAAAGAAAAACTGGAGGAAATTCAGGAAACCCTGAATCACCAGCTGAGTTTGATTGATGAGAAAATCCGCACATTCCAAAGCTTTAAAGAACGCCTGCAAGGCATGAAAGGCAAAGCGGAACGCGCCATTCAATCAATCGAATGAAAAGTTTGCCAAACGCTATTTTTGTAGCGTTTCTTTTAATGGAATAAAGATGGAGGTCAGGTCAAATGGATAAGACAAAACAAGTGAATCAGAAAACAGGCTTGCTCAGCCAGCCAAAAGCGGTATGGGCTGTCGCATTTGCCTGTGTGATTTCCTTTATGGGAATCGGGCTGGTCGATCCAATTCTTCCGGCCATTGCCGCACAATTACATGCTTCACCTAGTGAAGTATCACTCTTGTTTACAAGTTATTTGCTTGTAACCGGATTTATGATGTTTTTCTCAGGAGCCATTTCCAGCCGCATCGGCGCGAAATGGACATTAATTCTCGGACTTATTTTTATTATTGTGTTTGCGGGGCTTGGCGGCAGCTCAAGCTCAATCGCTCAGTTAGTCGGCTATCGCGGCGGCTGGGGATTAGGGAATGCTTTGTTTATTTCAACAGCGCTTGCGGTCATCGTCGGCGTATCAGTCGGTGGCAGCGCCCAAGCGATTATTTTGTATGAGGCTGCGCTCGGTCTCGGGATTTCTGTCGGGCCGCTTGCAGGCGGAGAGCTTGGAAGCATTTCATGGCGCGCGCCGTTTTTCGGAGTATCTGTCCTGATGTTTATTGCGTTAATCGCGATTTCTTTCATGCTTCCGAAATTGCCGAAACCGGCGAAACGCGTCGGTGTGTTTGATGCGATGAAGGCGCTAAAATATAAAGGCCTTTTAACAATGGCGGTATCGGCATTCTTATACAACTTTGGATTTTTTATTTTGCTTGCTTATTCTCCGTTCGTTCTGGATTTAGATGAACACGGTCTTGGATATGTCTTCTTCGGCTGGGGCCTTCTGCTGGCGATTACGTCAGTCTTTACGGCGCCGCTCGTGCACAAAGCGCTGGGCACAGTGCGTTCGCTCGTCGTTCTCTTTATCGCCTTTGCGGCCATTCTCGTTATTATGGGGATCTGGACAGACCATCAGACTTTGATTATTACATGTATCGTTGTCGCCGGTGCAGTCCTCGGTATGGTGAATACGATTATGACAACCGCTGTGATGGGTTCTGCGCCGGTTGAACGTTCAATCGCGTCTTCAGCCTACAGCTCAGTCCGCTTCATCGGCGGCGCGCTCGCCCCGTGGATTGCAGGAATGCTGTCAGAACACTTTACTGCAAGCACACCATATACAGTAGGCGGAATCGTCGTTTTTGTCGGCATGCTTGTCCTTCTCATGGGACGTAAACATCTTGCTGGAATTAAGGCGGGGCATTAATAACGAAAGACACTGCACAGATGCAGTGTCTTTTTTTAATCGTGGAATTTCCCCATTACTACCGTATTATAGTAATTTCCGTCAGAAAGCAATTTCTCCTTTTTTAAGATTCCTTCTGCTTCAAATCCTTTCGTTTGTTTCCAGGACATTCAGTGAGATTTTTTTAATTTCGTTGGCATCCGCTTCGGTCAGGCATTGATGCGGCTGGGATTTATCTTGGAGAAGCTGAGAATGTGTCCGTTCATTTACGATTGCCATTTCAAGTGATGGTTCATGCTGTAGAGGGGACGTTTGCCATGAAGGCAAAACCTGACGAATATGATCATAAATGTTTAGAAACGCTCTATCAATACATACACAGCGTCATGAAAAACAGCTTTTCTCGGTCGAGTGGTTTACCGCTTGGGAAGATGAGGAGGATTTTGAGCTGTCTGCCAAAAGAGGGCTTGACACTTGATGAATTCACATCTCCATTGCAGCTCATTTTAAAAGACAGAGAGCTTTTGAGAATCGTTCAGAATAAATGGCAGTAAAAACCCGCCCTTTAGCAGGCGGGTTTTTTTATAAATTAAAGCACTTTCGTCGTCCAAGACTCGCAGTTCCACGTTTCTGTCGCGATATCCACATAAAAATCTGGCTCGTGGGAAATGAGCAGAATGGAGCCTTTATATTCTTTCAGGGCGCGCTTGAGCTCTTCCTTGGCATCGACATCCAAGTGGTTTGTCGGCTCATCGAGCACCAGCAGGTTTGTTTCTGAGTTGATTAGCTTGCACAATCTGACTTTCGCTTTTTCGCCTCCGCTTAATACGGAGACGCGGCTTTCGATATGCTTTGTCGTCAGCCCGCATTTTGCCAGAGCGGCACGGATTTCATACTGCGTATAAGAAGGGAATTCGCTCCATACTTCTTCGATGCACGTATTGTTGTTTGTTTCCTTGACCTCTTGCTCGAAATAGCCGGTATAGATGTGCTCACCGCGTTCTACAGAGCCTTCGAGCGGCTGGATTTCACCAAGCAAACTTTTCAACAACGTCGTTTTTCCGATCCCGTTTGCGCCGTAAAGGGCGATTTTTTGGCCGCGCTCCATGCGGAGGTTGAGCGGACGGGACAGCGGGGAATCGTAACCGATCACGAGGTCCTTCGTTTCAAAAATCAGCTTGCCTGACGTTCTCGCCGGCTTAAAGTGGAATTCCGGCTTTGGCTTTTCTGCCGCAAGCTCGATCATATCCATCTTATCGAGTTTCTTTTGGCGGGACATCGCCATGTTTCTCGTGCTGACGCGCGCTTTGTTGCGGGCGACGAAATCCTTCAGCTCTGCGACTTCCTGCTGCTGCTTTTTATAGGCCGCTTCAAGCTGTTGTTTCTTCACCTCGTAGACTTCCATAAACTGATGGTAGTCGCCGACATAGCGTGTCAGCTCTTGATTTTCAACGTGATAAATCAGGTTGATGACACTATTCAAGAACGGAATATCGTGGGAAATCAGGATGAACGCGTTCTCGTATTCCTGCAGGTAGCGTTTCAGCCATTCAATATGCTGTTCATCAAGATAGTTGGTCGGCTCATCGAGAAGCAGAATTTCCGGCTTTTCAAGGAGCAGCTTAGCGAGAAGGACCTTTGTGCGCTGTCCGCCGCTCAAATCGGTGACATCTCGCTCTAAACCGATATCGCTCAAACCGAGACCGCGGGCAATTTCCTCCACCTTGGAATCAATGACATAAAAATCATTGTTTGTCAGCGCGTCTTGAATGACGCCGACTTCTTCAAGCAGCTTCTCGAGCTCATCGGGATCAGCCTCGCCCATTTTGTTGTATATCTCGTTCATTTCCTCTTCCATCGCAAATAAATAATGGAATGCATCTTTCAGGACGTCGCGAATAGATTTTCCTTTTTCCAGCACGGTATGCTGATCAAGGTATCCGACACGGACGTTTTTTGACCACTCGACTTTTCCCTCATCAGGTTCAAGCTTTCCGGTAATAATATTCATGAAGGTTGACTTTCCTTCACCGTTTGCGCCGATCAAGCCGACGTGCTCGCCTTTTAACAGGCGGAAGGAAACGTTATTAAAAATGGCCCGGTCCCCGAAGCCGTGGCTTAAATCCTTTACAGATAAAATACTCATGTTTACACCTCTATCGTTATCAAACACGCACAATCGGCGTGTAATATTCATCCTTTTGATTATAAAGGAGGATTCGGAATGTTGAAAGGTATAGGAAAGAAAAAGAAAAATTGCGTTCCGGGCGAGGTTTTGAGATACTATGGAATAGATTTCAGGAATTGAGGAGAACAAAATGACGCAAACTTGGCCATTTTTACATAATGCACAATCATTTATACAAGAGAATTGGAATGCTTCCGGCTTTCAAACGCCAACCCCTGTTCAAGAGCAGGCAGCCCAGCTGATCATGGACGGAAAGGATGTCATTGCAGAATCGCCGACAGGCACAGGGAAGACGCTGGCGTATGCGCTGCCGGTCTTGGAGCGGATCAAACCAGAGCAAAAGCATCCGCAGGCGGTGATTTTAGCGCCTTCCCGTGAGCTGGTGATGCAGATTTTTCAGGTGATTCAGGATTGGAAAGCGGGCTCAGAGCTGCGCGCGGCTTCCTTAATCGGCGGGGCGAATGTGAAGAAGCAGGTCGAAAAGCTAAAGAAACATCCGCATATCATTGTCGGCACGCCAGGCAGGGTATTTGAACTGATTAAAGCAAAGAAACTCAAAATGCATGAAGTGAAAACGATTGTACTTGATGAAGCGGATCAGCTTATCCTGCCGGAGCATCGCGAGACGATCAAACAAATTATTAAAACGACATTAAGAGACCGCCAGCTTCTATGTTTCTCTGCCACGCTTAAAAAGGAAACAGAGGATGTGCTCCGCGAATTGGCGCAAGAGCCTGAGGTGTTGAAGGTGCAGCGAAGCAAGGCAGAGGCAGGGAAAGTGAAGCATCAATATCTCATTTGTGACCAGCGTGACAAAGTAAAGCTGCTGCAAAAGCTGTCAAGGCTTGAAGGCATGCAGGCACTCGTATTTGTGAGAGACATTGGCAACCTGAGTGTATATGCGGAAAAGCTGGCATATCACCACGTTGAACTCGGCGTTTTGCACAGCGAAGCGAAAAAAATGGAGCGGGCGAAAATCATTGCCGCATTCGAAAACGGAGAGTTTCCTCTTTTATTGGCGACTGACATTGCCGCACGCGGTTTAGACATTGAAAACCTGCCATACGTGATTCATGCTGATATTCCAGATGAAGATGGCTATGTCCACAGATCAGGACGAACAGGCCGGGCCGGAAAAGAAGGCAACGTGCTGAGCCTTGTGACAAAATTGGAGGAATCAAAGCTGAAAAAAATGGCGAAGAAGCTTGGTGTTGAGCTGAGTGAAGCTGTGTATGCAGGCGGAAAACTGAAGACGAAATAAAAAGGAGGGCGGAAAGCCCTTTTTTTGTTGTAAAATAATAGAAAAGATTTTGCGCGGAGGTGGGAAAATGGCTTCAATAGACAGGTTTCAAGTAATGCAGGAGCCAGAGCTGAAAATACTTGAACACTGGTTTGAGAATGAGGATACCAGACGGAGAATGGATGGGATGCTGCCATTAGATGAGTGGTACGCACGAGTAAATAAAGATAAACACGATACTGTCATCATGGCGTATGATGGACAGCTGCCGGCAGGGATGGTCGTTATTGAGTTCGGAGAGGAGCGGACGTATATTGGATTGATCGTCAATCCTTTGTACCGGCTTCAAGGGTACGGAAAACGGATACTGCAAAAGCTGATGACCGAACCTGATTTTACTAGCGTGCGAGAATGGGTGGCATGCATTGAAGAAGACAATCGAATCAGTTTAGCTTGCTTTCAAGCAGCAGGATTCACTTTAGAAGACACGGAACCTGATGAAGATGGTTTTCTTACGCTGATTCTTCGCAACTGATCTCATCGAAACACAAAAGGAGGGCAAAAAGCCCTCCCGTTTTCATCTTCATTCAGCTCGGATCACTGACCTTGATCAGCTGTTTCCCTTTATTTTCTCCCTTAAATAAACCGAGAAACGCGTCAGGAATGTTTTCGAAGCCTTCTGTGATGGTTTCCTCGTAATGGAGTTTACCAGCCTTCAGCCATTCGGCCAGCTGTTTTGCTCCCTCAGAAAAACGATCGGAGTAGTCGCTTACGATAAAGCCTTGCATCAGCGACTTCGTTTTAATGAGTTTTGATTGGACACGAGGGCCCATGTCATCTGCTTCGCTTTTTGCGTTATAGGAAGAAATGGCGCCGCACACCGGAATGCGGGCAAATTCATTGAGCAGATTCATCACCGCGTCTGAAATCGGTCCGCCGACATTGTCAAAATACACATCGACACCGTCAGGACAAGCGTTTTGAAGCGCTTTTTGGATATCATCCGCTGTTTTGTAATTGATGGCTTCGTCAAACTGAAGCTCCTGTTTTAAATAGTCGATTTTTTCATCAGAGCCCGCGATGCCGACGACTCGCGCGCCTTTGATTTTGGCAATTTGCCCGACTGTTGAACCGACGGCTCCAGCAGCTCCGGAGACAACCACGGTTTCGCCTTCCTTCGGGCGTCCGATGTCCAGCAATCCGAAGTATGCTGTTAAGCCGGTCATTCCCAAAATGCCGAGATAGGCCGAAGCGGGAGCAAGGCTTGTATCAATTTTTCGCAAGGCAGACTCGCTCACAGCGGAAAATTCCTGCCAGCTGAGATTTCCGATGGCGATATCGCCTTTTTTCAGATGATTCCCGTCTGACACAACTTCAGCGATAACCCCGCCAGAAAGCGCTTCATCCAAGGCGAATGGCTCAACATATGACTTCGTATCCTGCATACGGCCGCGCATATAAGGGTCAACCGAAACATAAAGCGTTTTGACAAGCACTTCCCCTTGCTTGGGTTCAGGAACCGGAATGGTTTCAAAGCGAAAGTCTTCATGAACAGGAATACCTTGTGGACGTCTTGCTAATTGAATTTGCTGCTGAGATGCTGTCATTTTCATCCTCCTATCACTTGGTTGACATCACTGTAACATGGACAGGAGAGGAAATACAAAAGGTAAGCTGGCAAACAAAAAAGGTTATAGATGAGCTTATGCTTTCTACAAGCTCTTTTGTTTTAAAAGTTCTCTTTAGTCATTTATCATTATTAGAAAACAGAACAGAAAAAGAGCTCCTGTACACCTAGCTAAGATTGGCTAGTGTGTATGTCGATTCTTTTTCATATTCTTGCAAGCATCTGCGAGGGGGAGCTTAGTCGTTCACATTTTGCTTTCGCATCAATCTTCAATAGCAAAGTCTATGCGATTTTTTTACATCAGCAAAGATTTGTTCAATTTTTTCCTTTTATGCCGAGTTTTTCTGAAACAGATAATTGATGGTACTCAACCATTTTCTTTTGGTCAATAAAGTAATGTTTACTATTAATTAAACACGCGAAAAAGCAAACGAAAACATAATTAAATTTTATATATTTATTAAAAGCTTATATGTTTATTTACCTTTTTTTTGAATTGTAATTGAGAAAATCCATATATTGCGGACACTAATAAAAGAATACCTGCTGAAACATAAACTAAACGAACTCCAAGGAAATCTGAAATAGCCCCTATAGCCAGAATTGAAAACATAAAAATGAACTGTACTAAAGAAGACCTTGCAGACATTATATTAATTCGAGTTTGCTCGGTTGTTATGTTCTGAATAAGTGTTTCTTGTGTAAGATCTCTTAATATATAAGCCGGCCCCATAAAGAGAACCAAAATTAGAGCTAAGTATGAATTACTTATAAAACCATATATTAAAGTTAAACTTCCATATGAGACAGCGCCAATTAACATAAAATTAATTAACTTATTTTGAAATCTCTCCGACAGCTTATATATTATAAATCCCCCTATCATCGAACCTAAATAATATGCTCCATTAATAAATCCCCACCATGATTCTCCTTTATGCAAGACTTCGTTAACGAAAGCTAAAGAGACAGATCCTATCCAAATCATTCCTGCCCATGACTCAATTAAATCCATAATAATAATTGTTCTAAGTTTCTTTTGGCTAAATAAATACCGCCAACCACTTACTATACTCTTATTGGGAGAATTTTTTTCACGTATGACAGAATTAGCGTGGCCATGTGGTAGACAAAATAAAAGAGAAAGAAGAGATGTAAACAACAAAAAGATAGTAAGTATAATGGTATATCCCTCACCTAAAAATGCAATTATGAGACCACCTAAAGACCAGCCTACAAATTGAAAAGTTTGGTCCACTGTAGATAATAAACCATTTGCTTTTACTCTTTTATCAGGAGAGATTATTTCCCCTATAATTGCACTTTTTAAAGGTGAGAACCATCCATTAAAAAAGGAAATACAGCTAATAATAATAAAGACTAAAATGAGAGTTTGATTAGAGTAAGTTCTTAATAAAGCATAGAACAAACATATTAATAACAGCATTTGTATCAATTGAGAAATAATTATTGTAAGAGGCAGTTTTAATCGAATTGTTATTAACGGTAATATAGCACTTCCAAAAATACGAAAAATAATACTTATTAATGTCACCATAGAGGCGATGGTTGTCGAATTGGTCATTTTAAACAAAAACGAAATCACTACCATAGTATATAGAGAAAAACCTAAATTTGTAGTGGTCTGGCTAAATAAAATAGAATAATAACCTTTACTCATATGTATCCTCCCTTGGAATAATTTTTCTCGGTAAAGAGCTTAAACATATTTAAACACCTTAAAACAACAAAAGTAAAGAAAAAATTTCCTTGTAAACTATTTACTTTTATTCTATTTATTGTTATTGTTTATTTAAGTTCTCTGACTATTCTATCAATATTCAGGGAACCACATATCTTATTAAAGGGGGGAAAACCATGAGAAAATTAAGAAAAAACTGGAGAAAATCGATTGTTAGCCCGGTTCTTTATACTAATGAAAAATGGTAAACACTTAGGGAATAGCATTTAATGCTATTCCTTATTTCAACAAACAAATCGGGAGGTTATCGTAATTTGACTCTATTAATGCAAGATCATAAATCAATTTACAATAAAGATATAGAAATATTAATTGAAGTTGAAGAACTTATTACTTCTGTTCCAGAAAATAAAAAAAATGATTTTAAGAGTTTAATCGATAATAGAATTATGACTCTACTAAATAAAATTCAACACCCTGTAGCAGCGGAAAATGTGTTTGGGATGTGTATTGCTTATCCGAATACTTACATAAGGTATAGATTAATTGATTTCGTTGAAAAATGGGTACCTTATTTCTCTGCTGTAGAAACTATAATCAATCTAACCCAGGATCCGGATGATTTAGTTTCTTTTAAAGCTATGGATGTCTGTGCAAATCATAAAATTGAAGAATCTGTAGCATATTTGTCTTCGATTATTGATGATGTCCGGGAGAGTATAAGCTACCCTAAAAAACCTGTGGGATTAGGGGCCCAAAAAGTATTAAGTACATTATTAGATATATTCGGTGTTGAAAAACATGAAGAGCTAGTAATGCTAAAAAATTATTTTGATCAAAATGGTATACTTCCTAATAACTTTGACTTTGAAGAAAAAATTCCTCAAAGTCTAATAGAGGAATTCGAAAAAACAGAAGAAGATGGGATGATTTTAATTCCGGGTGGCTTTTTTGAATTCGGTTTAAATGAAAATGAAATTCCTGACAAAACATTTAATTGGAAAGATGCTGTTCCTAGACAAAAAGTATGGTTACCTCCATTTTTTATCGATAAGTATCCTGTTACAAATAAAGATTATGATATCTTTACCGAGTTCATAGAGGAAAATGGGCATATATTCTGTCATCCTAATGAACCGCAGAATAAACAACATAGAAGAAATACATATTGGGATGATAGGTATTTAGATAATCATCCCGTTACAGGTATAGATTTTTATGATGCATTTGCTTACGCAAGATATAAGGGGAAAGAATTGCCAACCGAGTTTCAATGGGAAAAAGCTGCTCGAGGCGAAAAGGGTAATGTCTGGCCTTGGGGAGATAAATTTGATCCTGCAAAGGTTCAATATGCTGGAAGTCTTTATAATGAACCCATTACTTCTTTAAAGTCCTGGAGAGAAAATTTATTAAAAGCTCATGCTGATAAAGAATTAAATCATTTAACAAGTGATATTTTTGAGCAAAATGGTGAAAGTCCCTATGGAGTATGCGGTATGATCGGCGGAACATGGGAGTGGACTAGAAGTGAGCTTAAAACAAAGAGAGCTTTCCACCCTATTTTTGAGAATGTACCATTTAATAGTGTTAACTCATTTGCCGTTCTTAAAGGAGGATCATTCTTCTCTCATCCAGGCTTAATGTTCCCTTCTTTTAGAGCAAAAGATATTCCTTTCTGTCGACACAATGAAATGGGGATTAGATGCGTAAAGAATATTCCAGTATATAAAATTAGAGAATCAATTAATGGGCCAATTACTAATAAAGCAATTTATTAATCATTCTAGGTTAGAGACTTGATAAAAGTATACTAACATTGTGTAATAATGTTCAGCTTGTAGAAAAAACAATGTTTTTTCTACAAGATTTTATTTTAAATGCTTTTCAAAATTATCAGGGATTGAGAATCAGAAAAAGAGCCATTAAGCTCGATCTTAGCTAGGTATTACGATCTTCTGTATATTATTGTGAGAAATATAGAAGATTCAGTTAGTTAGCATTTCGATTTTAAGCTGAGCCTGCAATAGCAAAGCATCTGTTTTGATTATTCTTTTTCTGATACATAAGCTAATTTTGTCGCTTTTCTTTTTTGTCTTTTCACGCATTTCGAGGATGACTTACTATAATTCTTTCAGCTTTTCTATGTGTTAAGATTCGAATAGATGAAATAACTTTAACAAGTTGGTCAATAAGAACAGATTTAACTTTATGTTAAAAGAGTATCTCGTATAGAACATAAGAAGAATGACGAGTTTTTTAAGATTATCATCAATTATGTGAGAATAAAATATTATAAGGGAAAATGAAGGCTGTCACGTTTCTCGACAGCCCTAGGGATTTCCTCTCCTTTTCATTTCGCCCGTAATTTCGGGCACAGTCCCGTCGGCAGGCACATTGGCTTCTGGTCGATCGGGCTTCTCATGATGCAGCATTCCAAGCCGAAGACTTCACGGAAAAATGGCTGGGTGAACACATCTTCCGGTGTTCCGGCGTTGTATATTTTTCCGTCCAGCACACTGATCAGATAGTCAGCATATTGAGCGGCTTGGTTTAAATCATGGAGCACCATGACAACGGTGCGGCCATGGTCGCGGTTCAGCTTTTTCAGCAGTTCAAGCACTTCAATCTGGTGTGAGATGTCTAAATACGTGGTCGGCTCATCAAGCAAAAGCAAATCAGTGCCTTGCGCAAGTGCCATGGAAATCCAGGCTCTTTGTCTTTGACCGCCTGAGAGGGCATCAAGTGTCCGATCCTTCAGTTCAATCATGCCCGTTGCTTCCAGTGCCCACTCTACCATGTCATGATCCTCTTGGGTATGCTTGGATAACAGCTTTTTGTGAGGATGTCTGCCAAAATAGCATAATTCCTCTACCGTCAATCCTTCAGGAGCCTGAGGAGATTGTGGAAGAATGGCCAGTTTTTTTGCGACTTCTTTTGATGGCTGGCGGTGGATGTCTTTTCCTTCTAGTAGCACTGTACCGCTTTTTGGGGCCATCAGCCTGGCGAGCGATTTGAGGATTGTTGATTTACCGCAGCCATTAGCGCCGATGAGCGCAGTGATTTTTCCTTCTTCTATCTTTAAGTCGACTCCGTCAATAATCACTGTACTGTCATATGAAAGAGTGAGCTGGTCTGCAGCCAGTTTTCCCATGGTATCCTCTCCCTACTGTTTCCTCGCTTCGAATTTCAATAAATATAAGAAATAAGGCGCGCCGATCACGGCTGTCAGTATTCCGGCAGGTATTTCAACCGGAGGCATGATGCCGCGCCCTAACGTATCTGCAATTAATAATATAATAGCACCAATCAATGCCGATGCAGGCAGTAAATATTTAGCTTTTTCTCCGGCAAGCCGTCTGGCGATATGCGGAGCAAGCAAGCCGATAAAACCGATTGAGCCGACGACGGCTACACAGCTTCCCGCCAGCGCAACCGCGGTGAAAATCAGGATGAATCTCAGCCGGTTTGCGTTTTCTCCGAGACCCTGCGCAAGCTCATCACCGAGTGACATAAGATCCAGCTTCGGTATGAGAATGCAGACGATCGGAAAAAGAATCAAAAGCCATGGCGCAAGCAGGTTGACTTCTTCCCAGTTTCTTCCCCAGAGGCTTCCTGTCAGCCAAATGAGTGCAGCATTCACGTCGCCCGGAAACTTGACCATCATATATTGCATTCCGGCGTGGCAGACCGCGCCTAAAGCAATGCCTGATAAAGCCAGTGAAGAGGGCTGAATGCTCTTTTTTCGGGCTATCATTAATAATAGTACAGCAATAATGGCAGCTCCGGCAAATGCGGAGAACGGAAGCACGTATACCGGCGACTCAGGAAAGATGAGAATCACAGCCATCGCCGCAAGTCCGGAGCCTTTTGAAATGCCGACAACGTCCGGGGAAGCGAGCGGATTTCGGATCACACCCTGTAAAATCGCTCCGGCAGCGGCAAGCCCAGCACCGGCCAAAATCGCTAATATAATGCGGGGAAGGCGATATTGCTGGATGATAAATTCAAAGGAATGATCCAGTCCCAGCAGATTCGTCACTACCGCATCAGGTGAAATGTATAATGCACCGATTCCAATGCTGATGACGGACAGAACGATTAAAATCACGGCCAATATGAGTATCGCCAGCAAGGGGCGTTTTTGTTTTCTGGTTGTTTTCTTCATTTCAGATGCCGCCCTTTCCTTGCCAAATATAAGAAAAACGGCGTTCCGATAATCGCGGTGACAATGCCGACCGGTGATTCATAAGGAAATGCAATCCATCTGGCCAGAACATCTGCGTACACCAGCAAAATGGCACCGAACAGTGCCGAAAACGGAAGCACGTATTGATAATGTTCTCCGATCAGCTTGCGGACAATATGCGGGACGAGCAGCCCGACAAAGCCAATCGGCCCGGCGACGGCTACGGAAGCGCCGGAAAGGATTAAAATAATCAAACTGATCAGAATCCGGATGCCGTTCATATTTTGTCCAAGCCCTTTTGCTGTTTCGTCTCCGAGACCGAGAACAGAAACAGAACCGGAAAATACGAGGGCAAGCCCGATGCCAATGACAGAAAACGGAGCGATGGTTATGACATCCTGCCAGTTGCTGCCGTCGATTGCGCCTGTCATCCAGTACAGAACATCCTCACCTGACTCATTTAAAATAATGATGGCCTGTGTCATAGAGGAGAGGAACAAATGCACGGCCATTCCTGACAGCGCCAGCTTGACAGGTGTCATTCCGCCGGATGAGGCAATCATATATACAATCGCGCCGCCTGCTGCCGCACCCGCAAAAGCGAATATAAAAGATGAATAGGGCGATGCCGGCAGAATGACGAGAGAAGCAACAACAAAAAGCGATGCACCCGCATTCACACCGAAAATTTGGGGTGAAGCCAGAGGATTTCTGGTCATAGCCTGCATCAGCGCCCCTGCTACAGCTAGGCTGGCGCCGACAAAAACGCCGATTAATGTGCGGGGAAGGCGAAGAGTAGAGATGATGAGCTGTTCCTTTGAACCGTCCCATACAAAAAGATATTTCAATGAATCTATGATGCCGATGTCTGAGGCTCCTACTGAAAGATTCAGCCCAAGCCCAAATATAAAAATAATCAGTGCAATGATGAACATCATCAGTCTTGATGATGAGCGCCGTTTGGCTGAATGATACAACAGTCTCACTTCCTTACTGCGTCTGGTGGCAAAAACGAAGAAGCAAGGATTCCCCTCGCTTCTCATTTGTCCTATTTATTATACACTTTTTTAAGCACATCTTTGGCGCTTGTTTCACTAGACTTGATGCCTCTGAATCTTGTCCAAGTGTCACGGTCCGCATCATAGACTTGTCCATTTTTCACCGCTTTGAGATTTTTCCAGAGCGGGTTCGTTCTCCACTCATCTACAATGGTTTTGCCTTCGTTGGCTGAGATGAACAAAATATCAGGATCGATTTTGCTCAATTGCTCAAGGCTGACCTCTTGATAGGCGTTATCTGACTTCACAGCGTGTGTAAAGCCTAGCATTTTAAAGATTTCTCCGTCATAGGATGATGAGGTATGAAGCTGGAAGGAATCCGCTCTTGCAACGCCGAGAACGATGTTGCGGTTTTCATCTTTCGGAAGTTCGGCTTTTAGATCGTTGATGACTTTTTTGTGCTCGGCAAGCTTTTCTTTTCCTTCATCTTCTTTATTTAATGCTTTAGCAATGGTCGTAAAGCTGTCGATCGTTTCTTCATATGTCGCTTCACGGCTTTTTAATTCAATCGTCGGGGCGATTTTTTTCAGCTGTTTATAAATGTTTTTATGGCGCTCAGCGTCAGCGATGATTAAATCAGGCTTCAAGGAACTGATGACCTCAAGATTGGGTTCGCTGCGTGTGCCTACAGATGTGTAATCAATGGAGCTGCCGACAAGCTTTTTAATCATATCTTTTTTGTTGTCATCGGCGATGCCCACCGGCGTAATGCCGAGGTTGTGAACGGCATCCAAGAATGAAAGCTCAAGCACAACCACCCGCTTAGGTGTGCCGCTTACTGTCGTTTTTCCTTCTTCGTCATGGATCACTCTGGAATCCTTAGACTTGCTTTCGCCGCTTCCGTTGTTATTCTGGCTTGATGAACAGCCGGATACAATGAGGCAGGCGAGCAATAAAACACTCATGATGGCAATCAACTTGTTAGAATAGGTGCGCATGTCATTCTTCCTTTTTTCAGATTTAGTAATGAGAATCATTATCACATGTAACACTATAATAGCATGGCTTATCATGTCAATATTTTTTTAGTAAAGAAAGATGCGTTTTTTACTGCTTTCTCATGAAAGCATCATCAGACACAAATAAGTGGTATGAAGCGTTACCGTGTCTTCGAGACAAAAACGCATGGGCGTTGGCTTTAGAGGTTTCGAACATATCAGCAGTGACATAAGGAAGGAGAGTGCTGAGATAACCGGACAATTTCTTTTCTATTTCATCTGTTAGTGCAAATTCAATGTCGCCGATATTCATGATAATCGAGAAAACAAAGTCGATATCGATATGAAAATGTTCCTCGGCAAAAACCGCAAGCTCGTGAATTCCTGGTGAACATCCGGCACGCTTATGGAAAATCTGTTTGACTAAATCACTCACAATCCAAGCATTGTATTGCTGTTCTGGTGAAAAGTATTGCATTAGACATACCTCCTGCTCGTACGGATAAAGGCAGCGTTTCATGGTCGTGTGCTCCGTGCAGCGGCTTCTCCTTAATTTTGATTTTTCTGAAAATAGTTCCCGTTCCTATCACTTTACCATGGACGGAAAACAAATAGCTACTACCATTCCTCCTGTTTTTCTCTTTAATGTTCTGGAATCTGTTTCAGGTACAGACGATCGGGTATGAAAGAAATATAGAAAACATGAAGGAGGAATATCGACATGAAACCAGTTGTAAAAGAGTATACAAATGACGAACAGCTCATGAAGGATGTAGAGGAATTGCAGAAAATGGGTGTTGCGAAAGAGGATGTATACGTCTTAGCTCACGACGATGACAGAACGGAACGCCTGGCAGACAACACGAACGCCAACACGATCGGAGCCAAAGAAACAGGTTTCAAGCACGCGGTGGGAAATATCTTCAATAAAAAAGGAGACGAGCTCCGCAATAAAATTCACGAAATCGGTTTTTCTGAAGATGAAGCCGCTCAATTTGAAAAACGCTTAGATGAAGGAAAAGTGCTTCTCTTTGTGACAGATAACGAAAAAGTGAAAGCTTGGGCATAAAGCAAGGAAAAAACCAAAAGGCCAATGTCGGCCTTTTGGTTTTTTTGCGGTCTTTGCGGTGGGATTTTGCAGAATGCCGCAATAGGATAGCGGAACATTTTCGGTTCTGAATGTCCCTCAATTTGCTATTATATTTTTGTGATAAATTGGAATAAAATCTCACAAAATAGAAAATGGGGGTACATAGTGGATGAAAAAAGTGATGTTAGCTACGGCTTTGTTTTTAGGATTGACTCCAGCTGGCGCGAACGCAGCTGATTTAGGCCACCAGACGTTGGGATCCAATGATGGCTGGGGCGCGTACTCGACCGGCACGACAGGCGGATCAAAAGCATCCTCCTCAAATGTGTATACCGTCAGCAACAGAAACCAGCTTGTCTCGGCATTAGGGAAGGAAACGAACACAACGCCAAAAATCATTTATATCAAGGGAACGATTGACATGAACGTGGATGACAATCTGAAGCCGCTTGGCCTAAATGACTATAAAGATCCGGAGTATGATTTGGACAAATATTTGAAAGCCTATGATCCTAGCACATGGGGCAAAAAAGAGCCGTCGGGAACACAAGAAGAAGCGAGAGCACGCTCTCAGAAAAACCAAAAAGCACGGGTCATGGTGGATATCCCTGCAAACACGACGATCGTCGGTTCAGGGACTAACGCTAAAGTCGTGGGAGGAAACTTCCAAATCAAGAGTGATAACGTCATTATTCGCAACATTGAATTCCAGGATGCCTATGACTATTTTCCGCAATGGGATCCGACTGACGGAAGCTCAGGGAACTGGAACTCACAATACGACAACATCACGATAAACGGCGGCACACACATCTGGATTGATCACTGTACATTTAATGACGGTTCGCGTCCGGACAGCACATCACCGAAATATTATGGAAGAAAATATCAGCACCATGACGGCCAAACGGATGCTTCCAACGGTGCTAACTATATCACGATGTCCTACAACTATTATCACGATCATGATAAAAGCTCCATTTTCGGATCAAGTGACAGCAAAACCTCCGATGACGGCAAATTAAAAATTACGCTGCATCATAACCGCTATAAAAATATTGTCCAGCGCGCGCCGAGAGTCCGCTTCGGGCAAGTGCACGTATACAACAACTATTATGAAGGAAGCACAAGCTCTTCAAGTTATCCTTTCAGCTATGCATGGGGAATCGGAAAGTCATCTAAAATCTATGCCCAAAACAATGTCATTGACGTACCGGGACTGTCAGCTGCTAAAACGATCAGCGTATTCAGCGGGGGAACGGCTTTATATGACTCCGGCACGTTGCTGAACGGCACACAGATCAACGCATCGGCTGCAAACGGGCTGAGCTCTTCTGTCGGCTGGACGCCGTCTCTGCATGGGTCGATTGATGCTTCTGCTAATGTGAAATCAAATGTCATAAATCAAGCGGGTGCGGGTAAATTAAATTAAGAAAGTGAAAAACACAAAGGGTGCTAACCTTTGTGTTTTTTAATTAATTAAAATGTTTATTAACTTAGTTAAGGAGTAGAATGGAAAAGGGATCGGAAAACAAGTATATAGGAGGAGACCTATTTATGGCTTCAGAAAAAGACGCAGGAAAACAGTCAGCAGTAAAGCTTGTTCCATTGCTTATTACTGTCGCTGTGGGACTAATCATCTGGTTTATTCCCGCTCCGTCCGGACTTGAACCTAAAGCTTGGCATTTGTTTGCGATTTTTGTCGCAACAATTATCGGCTTTATCTCCAAGCCCTTGCCAATGGGTGCAATTGCAATTTTTGCATTGGCGGTTACTGCACTAACTGGAACACTATCAATTGAGGATACATTAAGCGGATTCGGGAATAAGACCATTTGGCTTATCGTTATCGCATTCTTTATTTCCCGGGGATTTATCAAAACCGGGCTCGGTGCGAGAATTTCGTATGTATTCGTTCAGAAATTCGGGAAAAAAACCCTTGGACTTTCTTATTCACTGCTATTCAGTGATTTAATACTTTCACCTGCTATTCCAAGTAATACGGCGCGTGCAGGAGGCATTATATTTCCTATTATCAGATCATTATCCGAAACATTCGGATCAAGCCCGGCAAATGGAACAGAGAGGAAAATCGGTGCATTCTTATTAAAAACCGGTTTTCAGGGGAATCTGATCACATCTGCTATGTTCCTGACAGCGATGGCGGCGAACCCGCTGATTGCCAAGCTGGCCCATGATGTCGCAGGGGTGGACTTAACATGGACAAGCTGGGCAATTGCCGCGATTGTGCCGGGACTTGTAAGCTTAATCATCACGCCGCTTGTGATTTACAAGCTGTATCCGCCGGAAATCAAAGAAACACCGGATGCGGCGAAAATCGCAACAGAAAAACTGAAAGAAATGGGACCGTTCAAAAAATCAGAGCTTTCCATGGTTATCGTGTTTCTTTTGGTGCTTGTGCTGTGGATTTTTGGCGGCAGCTTCAACATCGACGCAACCACAACCGCATTGATCGGTTTGTCCGTTCTCTTATTATCACAAGTTCTGACTTGGGATGATATCAAGAAAGAACAGGGCGCTTGGGATACGCTCACTTGGTTTGCGGCGCTTGTCATGCTCGCCAACTTCTTGAATGAATTAGGCATGGTGTCTTGGTTCAGTAATGCCATGAAATCATCCGTATCAGGGTTCTCTTGGATTGTGGCATTCATCATTTTAATTGTTGTGTATTATTACTCTCACTATTTCTTTGCAAGTGCGACAGCCCACATCAGTGCGATGTATTCAGCATTTTTGGCTGTCGTCGTGGCAGCGGGCGCACCGCCGCTTTTAGCAGCGCTGAGCCTCGCGTTCATCAGTAACCTGTTCGGGTCAACGACTCACTACGGTTCTGGAGCGGCTCCGGTCTTCTTCGGAGCAGGCTACATCCCACAAGGCAAATGGTGGTCCATCGGATTTATCCTGTCGATTGTTCATATCATCGTATGGCTTGTGATCGGCGGATTATGGTGGAAAGTACTAGGAATATGGTAGAAAGAAAAAGGCAGACGCGGTCTGCCTTTTTTTTATTTTCACTCCTTCGCAAGAAAACGGATTTTGAAAAATGAGAAAATTGCCTGTGAAAAATGGTATGATCTAGGTAGAAAGGACGGCTGGTGCTGTGGTGAAAAAGCGGTTCCATTTTTCCCTGCAAACAAAAATAATGGGGCTGATTGCGGCTCTGCTGGTCTTTGTCATTGGTGTGCTGACCATTACGTTAGCCGTTCAGCATACACAGGGAGAACGGAGACAGGCAGAGCAGCTGGCGGTTCAAACGGCGAGAACCATTTCCTATATGCCGCCGGTTAAAGAGCTCATTGAGAGAAAAGACGGACATGCGGCTCAGACGCAAGAGGTCATTGAACAAATGAAAGAACAGACTGGCGCGTTTGCCATTTATGTTTTGGACGAAAAAGGAGACATTCGCAGCGCCTCTAGAAAAAGCGGATTAAAGAAACTGGAGCGCAGCAGAGAAATTTTGTTTGGCGGTTCGCATGTTTCTGAAACAAAAGCGGATGGACGAAGAGTGATCAGAGGGAGCGCGCCAATTATAAAAGAACAGAAGGGATACAGCCAAGTGATCGGCAGCGTATCTGTTGATTTTCTGCAAACGGAGACAGAGCAAAGCATCAAAAAGCATTTGAGAAATTTGAGTGTGATTGCTGTGCTTGTACTGCTGCTCGGATTTATTGGCGCCGCCGTGCTGGCGAAAAGCATCAGAAAGGATACGCTTGGGCTTGAGCCGCATGAGATCGCGGCTCTATATCGTGAGAGAAACGCAATGCTTTTCGCGATTCGAGAAGGGATTATTGCCACCAATCGTGAAGGCGTCGTCACCATGATGAATGTATCGGCGGCCGAGATGCTGAAGCTGCCCGAGCCTGTGACCCATCTTCCTATAGATGACGTCATGCCGGGAGCAGGGCTGATGTCTGTGCTTGAACAAGGAGAAATGCTGCCGAACCAGGAAGTAAGCGTCAACGACCAAGTGTTTATTATCAATACGAAAGTGATGAATCAAGGCGGGCTGGCGTATGGGATTGTCGTCAGCTTCAGGGAGAAAACAGAGCTGAAGAAGCTGATCGACACATTGACAGAGGTTCGCAAATATTCAGAGGATCTCAGGGCGCAGACTCATGAATTTTCAAATAAGCTTTATGCGATTTTAGGGCTGCTTGAGCTTGGGGAGTATGATGAAGCCATTGATCTGATTAAAGAGGAATATGCGATACAAAATGAACAGCATGATCTTTTATTCCATAACATTCATTCGCAGCAGGTGCAGGCCATTTTGTTAGGGAAAATAAGCAAGGCATCGGAAAAGAAGGTCAAGCTGGTGATTGATGAGAACAGCTCACTCGCGCCTCTTCCTGCACATATCGGCTTGTCCCATCTTATTACGATTATTGGCAATTTAATTGATAACGCTTTCGAAGCTGTAGCGGAGCAAAGCATGAAGGAAGTTTTGTTTTTTATCACGGATATGGGCCATGACATTGTCATTGAAGTATCAGACACAGGGCCCGGTGTGCCGCCAGAGAAAATAGAAGCTGTGTTTGAGAGAGGCTATTCTTCAAAGGGGATGAGGAGAGGCTACGGTCTGGCCAATGTGAAAGACTCAGTGCGTGAACTGGGCGGCTGGATCGAACTGGCGAATCAAAAAACTGGCGGGGCGGTATTCACTGTGTTTATACCGAAGGAGAAACAAAGGGGGAATCCATTTGATTCACATCGCGATTGCGGAGGATGATTTTCGAGTTGCGCAAATCCATGAGAGATTGATCAAACAGCTTGATGGATTCAAGATTATCGGCAAGGCGGCTAACGCAAAAGAGACATTGGCGCTTTTGAAGGGACACAAGGCTGATTTGCTTCTGCTGGATATTTATATGCCGGACGAGCTTGGGACCGCGTTGATTCCTGAAATACGAAGCCGATTTCCTGAAGTGGACATTATGATTATCACAGCGGCAACAGAAACCCGGCATTTGCAGGAAGCGCTAAGGGCAGGAATTGCCCACTATTTGATCAAACCCGTAACGGCTGACAAGTTCAGGCAGGTGCTGCTTCAGTATAAAGAAAAAAGGAAGCTGCTCATGTCTCAGCCGGAGGTCAGCCAATCCATGATCGACCATATTTTTGGGAACGGTGTGAAGACAGCTTTGCCGGCAGAGGATTTGCCGACTGGCATTAATTCGATTACACTGCGAAAAATTAAGGAAGCGCTTCAGACTGCGTCAGAAGGATTGACAGCGGAGGAACTTGGGGAAAAAATGGGGGCGTCTCGAACAACTGCCCGCCGTTATGCCGAGTACCTTGTGTCAAAGGAAGAAGCAAGAGCCGAGCTTGAATACGGGATTATCGGCAGGCCGGAGAGAAAATATTATTTGGCGGCGGATTAGATATGAAAAAATCTATAATCCTATTGATTATTCTATTGATCTTTATGCAGGGTGATATCAGGCAGGCGGCTGCGCCGCGCCTGCCGGACGGGCCGATAGAAATTGTCGTCCCTGCCGAACCTTCTGGCGGCTGGGATGTCACAGCGCAGGCGATCCAATCAGTTTTGAGGCAGAAGCAGATCGTGAAGGGTGATGTTCATATTGTCTATAAATCCGGCGGCGGGGGAGAGAAAGGCTGGAAATATGTCAACAAAAGCAGCAAACAAACCATCAGCATGACGTCCAGCCTAATATTGAGCAATGATCTTCTCGGGCAAAGCAAATTAAAAATGGCCGATTTTACGCCGCTCGCCATTCTCTCCAAGGAATGGCAGACGGTTGCATTGCCAAAAGGATCAGCGTTAACAAATGGCAAGGATGTGCTGAATGAGATCAACATGCATCCCGGCAAGGTGAGAATCGGCTTTGCCCCGGGGTTTGGCAATGATGATCAGCTCTCGTTCGTCAGAGCGGCAGATATGTACGGCATTGACCCGTTTGACATTCAATTCTCACAGTATGACAGCAGCGAACAGCTCATTCAGGCGCTGATCAGACATGAGATAGAAGCGGCCTCCATGACACTTTCTGAAGCGAAACCATATGAACGAAACGGCGATATCACGTTAGCCGCTGTAACATCTGATAAAAGACTTCCCGGTTTTCCAAATGTACCGACGTGGAAGGAGCAGGGAATCCCGTTTGTTTTTTCTCATTGGAGAGGGATTTTGGGCCCGAAAAATATGTCTGAGGAAGAGATTTCTTACTGGGATCAAGCGCTAAAGAAGGTCACCTCTTCACCTGAATGGAAGCGGAAAATAAACGAACAGGACTGGGAAAGCTTTTATTTAAACAGCAGGGAAACGAAACGGTTTTTAGAAGAGCAATCTGCTTTTTATCAAAGCATCATGACAGGAAATTAAGATCCCGGCATCCCGGGATTTTTTTCATGCCGAAAATTGATCAAAAAGAACAAAACGGTTTTAAAAAATTAAAAATACAAAAAAACCAAATTATTTACTTGCGGTTGGTTTTCCCATACGATGGCAAAAAGGCAAGACAAAAAGGGGAGTAAGGGAGAAAAAAAATGTAAGCGGATTCATTTAAGGGGGAATGGATGTGTTAGCAATCTTAGGCTTTCTCATGATGCTTGTGTTTATGGCATTGATCATGACAAAACGGCTTTCTGTTTTAACAGCATTAGTTTTGACGCCGATTGTGTTTGCGCTTATCGCCGGATTTGGATTTACTGAAGTTGGGGACATGATGATTTCCGGGATTCAGCAAGTCGCGCCGACTGCGGTCATGATTATGTTTGCGATCTTATATTTTGGAATTATGATTGATACAGGCCTGTTTGATCCAATGGTTGGCAAAATTTTAAGCATGGTCAAAGGAGACCCTTTAAAAATTGTTGTCGGGACAGCGGTTCTTACAATGCTCGTCGCCTTGGACGGAGATGGCTCGACAACGTACATGATTACGACAAGCGCCATGCTTCCGCTCTATTTGCTGCTAGGCATCCGGCCAATTATCTTGGCAGGAATCGCGGGAGTCGGCATGGGAATCATGAACACGATTCCATGGGGAGGTGCGACGCCGAGGGCGGCGAGTGCGCTGGGGGTTGATCCAGCTGAGCTTACAGGGCCGATGATTCCTGTCATTGCAAGCGGGATGCTTTGTATGGTGGCAGTTGCGTATGTGCTTGGAAAAGCGGAACGAAAGCGCCTTGGTGTGATTGAACTGAAACAGCCAGCCAATGCCAATGAACCGGCTGCTGCGGTTGAAGATGAGTGGAAGCGGCCGAAGCTTTGGTGGTTCAATTTATTGTTAACGCTTTCTTTAATAGGATGTTTAGTATCGGGTAAAGTCAGTTTAACCGTACTGTTTGTCATTGCGTTTTGTATTGCGCTGATTGTGAATTATCCCAATCTCGAGCATCAGAGACAGCGCATCGCGGCGCATTCCAGCAACGTGCTGGCTATCGGTTCAATGATTTTTGCCGCGGGGGTGTTCACGGGGATTTTGACAGGCACGAAAATGGTTGATGAAATGGCGATCTCGCTCGTGTCCATGATACCGGAACAAATGGGCGGATTGATCCCGGCGATTGTTGCCTTAACAAGCGGCATTTTCACATTTTTGATGCCGAATGACGCGTATTTCTACGGGGTGCTGCCGATTTTATCAGAAACAGCTGTCGCATACGGTGTGGATAAAGTGGAAATTGCCAGAGCCTCTATTATCGGCCAGCCGATTCATATGCTGAGTCCGCTTGTGCCATCCACTCATTTGCTTGTCGGACTCGTCGGAGTTTCTATTGATGACCATCAAAAATTCGCATTGAAATGGGCGGTTCTCGCAGTGATCGTCATGACGGCTATCGCTCTATTGATCGGTGCGATCTCTATTTCCGTATGATAATTCAGGCGTAATGACACACACTAACGGCATACAACATTCCGGAGGTGTCATTATGAGTGATCCTTATATGCCGCTGACTTCAGTCAGAAGCGGAACGGGGTTCGAAGCGGCAAAAGGGGTGCACGGCCTGTCTGTGCAAATTGCGAATGTCTATTTTATTCAGCTGCCTTCTGAACCTCACTCATTTGTTTTAATTGATGCCGGCATGCCTCAATCAGCCGGCATGATTGTCAATGAAGCCAAACAAAGATTCGGTGAAGGGTTTCAGCTGAAGGCGATTATCCTCACACACGGGCACTTTGACCATATTGGGGCAATCGAAGAGATCCTTGAGCATTGGGATGTGCCTGTTTATATCCATTCTCGGGAAATGCCTTATGTAACAGGTAAAGAGGATTATCCTCCGGCTCGTCCTGACAGCAAGAGCGGGCTGGTCGCCAAGCTGTCGCCGCTGTTTCCGCGGCACTCCATCGATATTTCCTCACATGTCCAGGCACTGCCGGAAGACGGTTCAGTTCCTTTTCTTGACGAGTGGATGTGGATCGCGACACCAGGACACACGCCGGGCCATATTTCGTTATTCCGCGATGACGGCCGCGTGCTTGTGGCAGGTGATGCTGTTATTACAGTGGAACAGGAGAAAATGGCTGACGTCTTGATACAAAAACAGGAGCTTCACGGGCCGCCGGCTTATTTCACGCCTGACACAGAGACGGCCGCGGAGTCCATTCTAAAGCTGGCCGGTCTTGAACCGGAAGCGTTATTGACAGGGCACGGCATACCGATGACCGGCAAAAACTTTCGAAGTGACTTAACTGAATTGGCAAATCGGTTATCGTCTATTTGACACCCGCACCACGCGGGTGTTTTTTATTGTTTTCCAGGAAGTTGCAGAAAAATCATTTGTCTTGCCGCTTAAAAACGATACAATGAAAAGCATGAAGTGATGTGAAGGGGAGAGTTTGTTGGAAGAAAAAGAAATACTCTGGAACGAAGCGAAAGCGTTTATTGCCGCATGCTATCAGGAATTGGGAAAGGAGGAGGAAGTGAAAGACCGTCTCGAGGACATTAAAAGTGAAATTGACCTGACCGGAAGCTATGTACATACGAAGGAAGAGCTAGAGCACGGAGCGAAAATGGCTTGGAGAAACAGCAACCGCTGCATCGGCAGATTGTTCTGGAATTCGAAGAATGTTATCGACAGACGAGACGTCCGGACGAAGGAGGAAGTGCGTGACGCCCTCTTTCACCATATTGAAACCGCCACCAATAACGGGAAAATCAGACCGACCATTACGATTTTCCCTCCGGAAGAGAAGGGTGAAAAGCAAGTCGAGATCTGGAATCATCAGCTGATCCGGTACGCTGGATATGAGTCAGACGGAGAAAGAATCGGCGACCCGGCTTCCTGTTCCCTGACAGCATCCTGCGAAGAGCTCGGCTGGCGGGGAGAGCGAACGGATTTTGACCTGCTGCCGCTCATTTTTCGCATGAAAGGGGACGAACAGCCTGTCTGGTATGAGCTGCCGCGTTCACTTGTGATCGAGGTTCCAATCACACATCCCGACATCGAGGCGTTTTCTGATTTGGAGCTGAAGTGGTACGGCGTGCCTATTATTTCTGATATGAAGCTTGAGGTCGGGGGCATTCATTATAATGCCGCGCCATTTAACGGCTGGTATATGGGCACGGAGATCGGAGCGAGAAACCTCGCAGATGAAAAGCGGTACGACAAGCTGAAAAAAGTAGCGTCCGTGATCGGCATCGCCGCTGATTACAATACGGATTTATGGAAGGATCAAGCGCTAGTTGAATTGAATAAAGCAGTGCTGCACTCGTATAAAAAGCAGGGTGTCAGCATCGTTGACCATCATACAGCGGCAAGCCAGTTTAAACGGTTTGAAGAACAGGAGGAAGAAGCGGGCAGAAAGCTGACGGGGGACTGGACGTGGCTGATTCCGCCAATTTCACCCGCTGCCACTCATATCTTCCACCGATCCTATGATAACTCAATCGTTAAGCCGAATTACTTTTATCAAGATAAGCCTTATGAGTAAACAATAGAAAATCGATGATGGCCTTCAAGGCTGCGGGATTCAGTCACAGAGATGTCGGTAACCTTTGAGAAAGGGCTTCCGTTCTTTACAGCCTCAACAAACGATTGCAGGGCGTTTTCCGGACCCTCTGCCAAAATCTCGACACGCCCGTCATCACGGTTTTTGACCCAGCCGGCCAGTTTTCGCTTATCAGCTTCCATTTGAACAAAATAGCGAAAGCCCACACCTTGAACCCGGCCGTTTACAATGATTCGGTATTGAAGCATGTAAAAACCACCTTTTCTTTTTATGATAATCAATCATTTTACAACCTGTAAAGGGGATGTGTTTGTATGAAACCAGAGTGCTATTCAGTTCTTTCTCTTAATCTGGGAAAACCGCAGACGCTTGAATATGACGGAAAGAAAATCGAAACCGGCATCATGAAGCGGCCGGCTGAATCAGCCGTCATGCTGTATCGGGAGAATTTTGAAGGAGACGGACAGGCGGACCTCGTCAACCACGGCGGACCTGATAAGGCTGTCTGTGTCTACCCGGCAGAGCATTATCCGTTTTGGGAAGAGTTCCTCTCAAGACCGCTGTCAAATGCCGCATTTGGAGAAAATTTGACGGTCGCGGGCCTGACTGAGGAGAATGTTTGCATCGGGGATGTGTTCAGGCTTGATGAAGCTGTTGTTCAGGTCAGCCAGCCGCGCCAGCCGTGTGTAAAGCTGGCGAAAAAGTTTGGTGTAAAAGAAATGGTGCTGAAGGTCCAGCAAACCGGCTATACAGGGTTTTATTTTCGCGTGCTGGAGGAGGGCAGGGTGTCTCCCGGCGCGAACCTTGAATTGCTGTCCAGAGGAGAGAAGGGCATATCCGTCCAGTTCGCCAACCGCATCAACTACCATGATGCAAAAAATCTCACCGCCATAGAACTGATTTTAAGTGAGGCTGCACTATCGGAAAGCTGGAGAGCGTCCTTTATGAAAAAAAAGGACAGGCTGCTGCCGGTTGAATAGAAAAAAGCCGCGCATATCAACGTGCGCGGCTTTGCCATATTTAAGATTGTTTTTTCTTTGATTCAAGCAGGTTGGCAAGAAAATAGGTTTTATAGCTTTGAAGCTTTCTTCCTTCATGGTGCGTGATCCCCTGCTTTTTTAGTTCTGCCACATACCAGCCTTTACTGCCGTAATGCATGTCAGAAAACTCCTTTCCCTATCTGATTTCGAAACGATTGGCATTGTAACATCTATAAAAAGATGCTGAAAAGAGATGCGGGGAAAACTGAGCCTTTCGAACTAGATGTACGAATGTTCTTCTGTATGTATATGCGGAGCAAAAGCCGAATATGATTTAATGGCCGGTTAGTTTGATCATGACAACGCCAAATGTCATAATGGCGAAAACAATGCCGATATATGTGAGCATCCCGTTTTTTTTCTTAACGCCGTAAACGGTTATAATGATGCCTTCAATGAAAAAAATGATGCCGAAAATAATAAACCACATGCAGATAAAGGCTCCTTTCACAGACATAATAGTAGTGTAGCATATCTGAAAGAGCCGGGCTGTGACAATATCAAGAAAGCCGGGCGCATATCGCCCGGCTCATGTTTTATTGTTTATCAACCAATTTGACCAGAAGCTGTGCCAAATGTTCTTTCTCATCTTCGTCTGCAACGCTCCAAAGCTCTTGCAGCAGCATTTCTTCACCGTTTTGCGGCTCTTCATGCTTTGCGAGGTAGTCTCCCAAGATCGCAGCGCTTTTTACAAGCTTGCCGTCATCCAATCCCAGCTTTTTGCCTCGGTTGACTTGTTTTTTCAGGTAGCCTTTAAATTCATCAAAGTCTTTTAAAATGTCTTCTTTTATTGTGCCATGCATCGCGTTCATTTCGTTTTCAATTTGGATTTTTTCTTGATCTCTGTTCATTGCAAGACCTCCTCGTGCAGAATAATGATGTTTTACCTGCTATTGGAGGAGGTTAAACCTGCCGGAAGCCCGGAATGTGTTTTACAGTTTCGTCAGGATAATCGGTTCATCTTTTGTGATGACGATCGTGTGTTCAACTTGGGCAACCATGCTTTTATCCGGCGTCTTGAACGTCCAGCCGTCTCCAGCTTCAACAATCGTTTCTGCTTTCGTTGAAATAAACGGTTCAAGCGCGATGACTGTGCCATTTTTGAACAGCGCATTATCAAACGGATCATAATAGTTCATGATGTGGTTCGGCGCTTCATGCAGGCTTCGGCCGATTCCGTGGCCGGTCAGGGTTTTGATGACGGTAAAGCCTTGAGAGCGTGCTTCATGATAAACGGCTCTTCCGATCTGGTTTTGGCGCTTGCCCGCTTTTGCCTGCTGAAGCCCCTTTTGAAAAGCGTCTTCCGCGCATTGGCAAAGCTTATGAAGGCGTTCTTTTCCTTCACCGAGCACAAATGAGATGCCTGTGTCGGAATAGAACCCGCCAAATTCAGCGGAGATGTCGATGTTGACAAGGTCCCCTGCTTTTAAAATCTTGGAAGTGCTCGGTATGCCGTGAGCCACTTCATCATTTACGCTGATGCATGTCACACCTGGAAAATCGTATTCCTTCTCAGGAGCTGAAACGGCGCCATGCTCATCAAGCACAGCTTTTCCGATAAGGTCAAGGTCTTTTGTGCTCATGCCGGGCTCTGCCTTCCGCTTCATTTCTTCACGCGCAAGCGCGACGATTCTTCCGATTTTTTTCAGGCCTTCTAATTCTTGATCGTTTGTTACAATCATCTGTCATTCCCGCTTTCTTTTTAAATAATCTAGATTAAGCTTACCACAACTGTCTTAAAAATAGGAAACACACGGACCTGGGAAAAAAGAAATACCCCCGGGAAAATTGGTATAGATCACTAGATATCTTATATGGTATATTTGAAAAAAAAGGGTATGAGGGGGATGGGTATGCTTTCATTTTTACAAAAACTCGGGAAGTCATTTATGCTCCCGATTGCGGTTCTGCCTGCGGTTGGAATTATCCTTGCGCTTGGCAGAGAGGATGTATTTAATATCCCGTTTGTCTATCAGGCGGGGACGGCGGTTTTTGATCATCTGCCGCTTATTTTTGCGATCGGTATTGCCATCGGCATTTCAAAAGACAGCAATGGGGCAGCGGGTTTATCAGGGGCGATATCGTATCTGATGCTTGACGCGGCAACAAAGACAATTGATAAAACAAATAACATGGCGGTGTTTGGGGGAATTATTGCCGGTTTAATTGCCGGTTACACCTATAACCGCTTCAAGGATACCAAGCTGCCTGAATATCTCGGGTTCTTCAGTGGCAGACGGCTTGTGCCGATTTTAACAGCCATTATTACGATCATTTTAGCGGGCATATTCGGAGTGGTCTGGCCGCCGATTCAATCGTGTATCAACTCGTTTGGAGAGTGGATGCTCGGGCTCGGCGGCATCGGGGCAGGCATATTCGGCCTATTCAACAGGCTGTTAATTCCGCTTGGCCTTCACCATGTGCTGAACAATATTTTCTGGTTCCAATTCGGAGAATATAACGGAGTGACAGGGGATTTGGCGCGCTTTTTCGCGAAAGATCCGACTGCGGGCACATATATGACCGGATTTTTCCCAATCATGATGTTCGGTCTTCCGGCGGCGTGTCTGGCTATGGTTGTGACTGCGAAGCCGTCTAAACGGAAAGCGACGGCTGGAATGATGATTGGATTTGCTTTAACGGCGTTTATCACAGGGATTACGGAGCCGATTGAGTTTGCATTTATGTTTTTATCTCCGCTTTTATACGCTGTTCACGCGGTCTTAACCGGGTTATCTTTATTTATCGTCAACTGGCTCGGCATCCGCTCAGGCTTCTCTTTTTCAGCCGGAGCTATCGATTATGTGCTCAGCTATGGAATCGCGGAAAAACCGCTGCTTCTGCTTTTGGTAGGTATATGCTATGCGGCAGTATACTTTATCGTGTTTTATGTACTGATTAAGGCTTTGAATTTAAAAACGCCTGGACGGGAAGACGATGATGTGGATGAAGTGCTGGATGAAAATACTGTTCAGGATGTAAATGAAAACATCATGCTGAAAGGGCTCGGCGGAAAAGAAAACCTTCAAACCATTGATCATTGCGCCACAAGGCTGCGACTGACTGTGAAGGATACCGCTTTGGTGGATGAAGCGCTGCTAAAGAAAGCAGGCGCAAAAGGGGTTGTCAAATCGGGCGGGCAATCGGTTCAAGTCATTATTGGCCCGAATGTGGAATTTGCAGCTGAGGAATTGAGGGCTGCTGTCAAATAAAAAAGCGGAGAGGGCAACCTCTCCGCTTTTTCTTATTTATCTTCGTTATCCTTTGACGTTTCGGAAGAATCTTCGTCATGTTTTGTGTAATCATAATCAGAAGGATTCACCTTCTTAAAACCTTTCGGCTCGTAGAACCGCAGCAGGTCTCCGTTTATGATTTTATCGGACATTTCAAGTTCCTTCTTGACGAGTGAGTCTTCTGACTTGTCTACTTCGGATTCATCGAGTTCTTTTCCGGTTTTCGTGTCGTAATACTTACCGGATATTTTCGTGTACTTCGGTGAAATAAAGTCTCCGTTTCGGAACGGAATCACTTCACGGTGTTCTTTCGATAAAATATCAGAACCGGACATCAGATAGTCCTTCGTATCCACTCCGAGCAGATGCAGAATGGTAGGAGCCACATCAACGTCTCCGGCATATTTATGAACTTTCTCGCCCTTCACGCCGGCAGCGTGGATAAAGAGCGGCACCCGTTGAAGCTGGGCGTTGTCGTAATCAGTGATTTCATCCTTGCCAAGCACTTTCGCCATCGCTTTATTGTGGTTTTCAGAGATGCCGTAGTGGTCTCCGTACATTACAATAATCGATTTATCATATAACCCGTCTTTTTTCAGATCATTGAAGAATTGTTCAATGGACTGATCAAGGTAATGGGCTGACTGGAAATAGTTATCGACGACAGAGTCACCAAAGTCTCCAGCCGGGAAGTCTGTATCCCCCTCATCCATTCCGAATGGGAAGTGGTTGGAAAGGGTAATGAACTTCGTATAGAACGGCTGCGGCAGGCTTTCCAGCAGCGGCATTGATTCTTTGAAGAACGGTTTGTCTTTCATGCCGTAGTTTTTCGTGTTTTCTTCGTTCATGTCATAGTAGGCAGAATCAAAGAATTTATCAATGCCTTCCGCTTTGTACATTTCGTTACGGTTCCAGAACGTCTGCGTGTTCCCGTGGAAAGTAGCAGATGTGTAATTCTTAGACTTCAGAATCGCCGGAACGGATTGCAGCGTGTTTTGCGCTTTGTTTACGAAAACTGAACCTTGAGCCAGCGGGTACAGAGAGTTTTCCATCATAAATTCAGCATCAGATGTTTTACCTTGTCCCGTTTGGTGGAAAAAGTTATCAAAGTAGAACGTTTCGTTATCATGTGCCAGTTTATTTAAGAACGGTGTCACTTCTTTGCCGTCAATTTTATAGTCGATGATAAATGACTGTAAAGATTCAAGTGAAACGTAAATGACGTTTTTTCCTTCCGCTTTGCCGAAATACACGTTATTCGGCACATCGTAATTGGCTTTCATGTAGTTTTCTACTTCCGTCACGTCGCTGGAATCGGCAAGCGCGCGCTGGCTGTTGGACTTGATATTCTGTACAGCGTCATAAATCGTGAAATTGTATGTTCCCAAGTATTTCACAAGATAGTTCCGGTCGAATGATCTTGTCAGCAATTCAGGACGGTCTGATTCCGCAACTGCCAGGTTGATCAAGAACACAAGAATTGAAGACGCAAAAATAATTCGGAACGATTTTTTGCTTGACGTTTCGGCAGGCTTGTTTACTTTGATCGCCAAGATGATCAGGATGATCGTATCGATAAAGTAAAAGGCGTCAGTCGGTCTCATCAGCGAAAATGCGCTGTCTCCGAGTTGGCCGCCGTTTGTTTTAGCCTGCATAATGACCGGAATTGTAATAAAATCATTGAAAAATCTGTAGTACACAATGTTGGCGTACAGTAAAAAAGACATTAAAAAATGAATCACTATAATGGCTGTCTGCTGTAATTTTTTCTTGAACAAGAGTCCAAAGCCAAGAAAGAACAAGCTTGAGCTAAGAGGATTCACAAAAAGCAATATTTTTTGTATCGTGTTGTCTATTCCTAAGTTGAAGTTCAGGACATAACCGACATACGTTTTGATCCATAACAGGACGACCGCGATTAAGAAGAAGGCCAGTCCTCTTTCTTTTATAAATGTTTTCATTGTTACACTCCTTTTTTCCGATCCAGTTCGAGCGAAACGATAGAAAAAACGAACGTATCCAATATAACACGAATCAGCAGATTAGAAAAGTGAAAATCGTATGATGGAGAAAGTGGCGAAAAACGCCGTCGAATCAACGTTTCGCTTTGATATTACCAAATGTAAAACAAGGTATCTTTCTAGAAATAAAGGAATAAAATGGTACATTGAGAATTGTATGATAAAATATAAGGTATAGATAAAAAGAGGTGAAATGATGGATTTTTCCCATATTGTGTCTGAAGATAAAATTAAGCGCGCCATCAAAGACGGGGACTTTCAAAACCTCCCGGGAATGGGGAAGCCGCTGCCGAAGGATGACGCGGCACACTTGCCGGAATCGCTGCGCATGGGCTATCGTATTTTGAAAAACGCGGGAATGGCAGAGGACGAGGGCGCGCTCAAAAAAGAGCTTATGACCATCGACCATTTAATCGAAAAGTGCTATGACGAAAAAGAACGCGAGCAATTAATCAGAAAAAAATCTGAAAAGCAATTGCTGCTTGATAAGCTTGTCGACAAAAAAGGCATGTTTTCAAAGCCAGCATCCGCTTTTTATAAGAATAAAGTATATGATCGGCTTGGACGAAACAGACCTTCTTCCAGCTGATTTGTCTTGTCTGCAGGATGGCGATTGATAATAGCCATCCTTTTTATGTTCCAAGTTCTATGTCAAAAGGTTTGTGTTTTTCCATCTATGGGAAATGATTCATAAACGAAAAAAGGGTGATGGGATGGAACGACTATTAGTATGGATAGAGCATATATCTGATTGGCTGTGGGGTCCGCCGCTAATCATCCTGCTGACGGGGACGGGCTTGTATTTCACTATTTTGCTGAAAGGTTTTCAATTTCGCTATCCTTTATACATTTTCAAACAGACAATCGGCAGCGTAGGAAAAAAGCCGAAGGGAGAAGGCACAGTCACACCGCTTCAGGCATTGACCTCAGCCCTCAGTTCAACGATCGGTGCAGCGAACATTGTCGGTGTGCCCGCCGCTATTATGTTTGGAGGGCCAGGAGCGGTTTTTTGGATGTGGCTTATTGCCTTATTTGCCATGGCGATTAAGTTTTCTGAAAGTGTTCTTGCTGTTCATTACAGAGAAAAAAATGAGCAGGGTGAATACGTCGGGGGACCGATGTATTACATAACAAAAGGGCTGCGCATGAAATGGCTCGGCGTATTCTTCTCTGTTGCGCTGATTGTGGAGCTGATTCCCAGCATTATGGTTCAGGGAAATTCGGTTTCAGTCTCGCTTGCCGAGACGTTTTCTTTCAATAAAATATACGCAGGAATCGGAATTGCATTTTTGATTGGGTTAGTGGTGATAGGAGGGGTAAAGCGGATCGGAAAAGTAACAGAGTTTGTCGTGCCTCTTATGGCAGGGGCATACGCAGGTGCCGGTCTCCTGATTGTTCTCATGAATCTATCATCAGTGCCGGCGTTTTTCTCTCTCGTTTTTTCAAATGCGTTTACCTCTTCTTCAGCAGTTGGAGGGTTCGCAGGTGCTGCGTTGGCGGAAACCGTTCGCTGGGGATTTGCCCGCGGGCTTTATTCTAATGAAGCCGGAATGGGAACAGCCCCGATTGCACATGCGGCAGCAATGACTGATCATCCTGTGCGGCAAGGGTTTTGGTCTGTGATCGGCATTGTCATTGACACCTTGATCATCTGCACGACCACTGCTTTTGTCGTTCTTGCATCTGGTGTCTGGACAGGGAAGAACGCCTCAATTGACCCGGCAGCACTGACGACGGCTGCATTTCAGCATTATTTCGGTTCTGGCGGAGGGTACTTCGTTTCGGTTTCCCTAGTCTTCTTTGTCGTATCAACCATTATGGTTGTCATTTTTTACGGCGTAAAGCAAGCTGAATTTCTGTTCGGGCGGCTGGCAGGACACGTGATTAAATTCGTTTATTTAGCGGCTATTATCATTGGTGCCGCAGGCGGAGCAAAAGCCATTTGGGGCTTTTTGGACTTAGCATTGGCTTTTATTCTCGTTCCAAATGTGATTGCGCTGTTGTTATTGAGCAGAAAGGTAAAAGCGCTGTACACCGAATTCTTTACATCTGAACAGTACTACCTGAAAGATATAAGAAAAACAAAACAGAATCCTGTTTATCAAACAAAAGAAGCTAAAAATTCCTAGTGCTTTGCTTTGGCGCTGAACAACGCTTTGCTTTTTATGATCAAATAAATGAGTAAAGGCAGCAAAAGAGAAATCACTACATTAATGATTGGTTTGATTCTGTTAAAGTCGAAGCTGAGTTGTATGTAAGAAGAACCAAAAGCTGCCGGTTGGTGTATACATGGCTTTCGGGTCGTTTTTTGAGTGTAAGAGCGATAGGCTGTACCACGATACTTCACTATAATGACGGAAATCCAAAAGGCCGTGATGATCAGGCCTGTACGATCCAAGATACAATCATCACCATGGGGCAGACCCAATTTCCGCATCAGTACTGTCCCAATAACAAGAGCGCCGAGGATGCCGACCGTCTGACCAACGGTTTTCGGCAGGCGCACTCCCTTTTCACGGAGAGCCTCAGCTGTTTGGCGGGGAAAGAAATCGGCTAGCGGGCAGACGCCGCCCTGAACATTATACCCTGAGGCTTTCAGTGAAGCCCTCTCTCGATCCTTTGATGGTCGATTCTGTTATTAACTTTTCAAAGTTTCTTCATAAACAATAAATCCGCACAGCCCGTTTCCAAAGTCAAATTGTCTAAATACGATGTCTGAGCAGCCTTCTGTTAATAAGGTCAGATTTTCGAGGTTTTCCTTCAAATTGGGAGAGATCGGTCTGTCCTGATTGTCTTCAAGCTCTTTGATGAGCTGAAGCGCTTTGTCGCGTTTATTCATAGAGGCTCACCCTGCTTTTTAATGTCATATTCAATAAGTGCTTGTGACTTTTAGGGTAACCTTGTCTGTTTCATATATTCCAGACTAGGATGAAAGCGCTATAAAAAAGTGTTGACTACCTGTATATACAGGAATACAATATGATTATAAGTTGTATATACAAGTTATAAAAACGGATACGGAGGGGTTGGCATGGGGGAACTGAACAAATCGGCACGTCAGATTGTCGAAGCAGTCGGCGGTGCTGAAAATATTGCAGCGGCAACTCATTGTGTTACACGTTTGCGTTTTGCTTTAATAGATGAAAGCAAGGTTGACCAAGAGATGCTTGATCAAATTGATGTGGTAAAGGGATCATTCTCGACAAACGGACAGTTTCAGGTCGTAATCGGCCAGGGAACTGTCAATAAAGTATATGCTGAACTGGTTAAGGAAACGGGGATTGGCGAGTCAACAAAGGATGAAGTGAAGAAGGCCTCAGAAAAAAATATGAATCCTTTGCAGCGTGCTGTGAAAACGCTTGCAGATATTTTTATTCCAATATTGCCTGCGATTGTCACGGCGGGTCTTTTAATGGGGATCAATAACATTTTAACGGCGGAAGGCATTTTCTTCAGCACAAAATCGATTGTGCAGGTTTATCCGCAGTGGGCGGATCTTGCTAATATGATTAACCTGATTGCAGGCACGGCCTTTACGTTTTTGCCTGCGTTAATCGGATGGTCTGCCGTCAAGCGGTTCGGCGGCAATCCGCTTCTCGGCATTGTGCTCGGAGTTATGCTCGTGCATCCTGATTTGCTGAATGCGTGGGGATATGGCGCGGCAGAACAAAGCGGAGAGATCCCGGTATGGAATCTATTCGGCCTAGAGGTGCAGAAAGTCGGCTATCAGGGCCAGGTGCTCCCAATTTTGCTTGCTTCTTATATGCTGGCGAAGATTGAGGTATTTTTAACAAAACGCACACCTGAGGGCATACAGCTGCTCGTTGTCGCACCAATTACGCTTCTCTTAACGGGATTTGCCTCTTTTATCATTATCGGCCCGATTACATTTGCGATCGGTAATGTACTGACTTCAGGGCTTATTTCGGTGTTTGGTTCTTTTGCCGCACTGGGCGGTCTGTTATATGGCGGTTTCTACTCAGCGCTCGTGATTACCGGTATGCATCACACGTTTCTTGCAGTCGACCTTCAGCTCATCGGTTCAAAGCTCGGCGGCACCTTTTTATGGCCGATGCTGGCGCTTTCTAATATCGCACAAGGTTCGGCGGCTCTGGCCATGATGTTTATCGTGAAGGATGAGAAACAAAAAGGCCTCTCCCTCACATCAGGGATTTCTGCTTATCTTGGCATTACAGAGCCTGCCATCTTTGGGGTGAATCTGCGATACAGATTCCCGTTTATCATTGCAATGGTCAGCTCTGGCCTGGCCGGAATGTATATTTCTTCTCAAGGTGTGCTGGCAAGCTCCGTCGGTGTCGGCGGCGTGCCGGGGATTTTCTCAATCATGAGCCAGTACTGGGGCGCGTTTGCAATCGGGATGGCTATTGTATTGATCGTGCCGTTTGCCGGAACATACGCGTATGCGAGATTCAAACATAAATAACAAGTGGGGAGCGGGACGTGTTGAACGTTCCCTTTTCCGGTTTTCAATTTAAATATGGTGGTGGAGACAGATGAAAACAGAACAAACGCCATGGTGGAAAAAAGCTGTGGTTTATCAAATTTATCCGAAAAGCTTTAACGATACGACGGGAAATGGTGTCGGCGATTTGAACGGCATTATTGAAAAGCTGGATTACTTAAAAACACTTCAAGTGGATGTGCTATGGCTGACGCCGATTTATGATTCTCCTCAGCATGATAATGGGTACGATATTCGTGATTATTACTCGATTTATCCTGAATACGGAACGATGGAGGATTTTGAGCGGCTAGTGTCCGAAGCACATAAAAGAGACCTGAAAGTCGTCATGGATCTTGTTGTCAATCATACGTCAACAGAGCACAAATGGTTTCGCGAGGCGATCTCTTCCATAGACAGCCCGTATCGTGATTTTTATATATGGAAAGACCCGCAGGAAAACGGTTCTGTTCCGACGAACTGGGAATCGAAATTCGGCGGCTCGGCATGGGAGCTTGACGAAGCATCGGGCCAATACTATTTGCATCTGTTTGATGTGACACAGGCTGATTTGAATTGGGAAAATGAAGAGGTCAGAAAGCATGTCTATGACATGATGCATTTTTGGTTTGAAAAGGGAATAGATGGCTTCAGGCTTGATGTCATCAACCTGATTTCTAAAGATCAGCGCTTTCCGGATGCGGAGGACGGCGGCGACGGCCGCTCTTTTTACACTGACGGGCCGCGGGTGCACGAATTTCTGCATGAAATGAACGAAAAGGTGTTTTCGCATTACGACAGCATGACGGTCGGTGAGATGTCTTCAACAACCGTAGACCACTGCATCCGGTATACGAATCCTGACAATAAAGAACTTGATATGACATTCAGCTTCCATCATCTCAAGGTTGACTATCCTAACGGCGAAAAATGGGCCTTGGCGCCGTTTGATTTTTTGAAGCTGAAGGAGATCCTATCTGACTGGCAAACGGGGATGCACGCAGGAGGAGGATGGAACGCTCTGTTCTGGTGCAATCATGATCAGCCGCGCGTTGTATCAAGATATGGAGATGATGGCGCATATAGGGTGAAATCGGCGAAAATGCTTGCTACGGCCATTCATATGATGCAGGGCACGCCTTATATTTATCAGGGCGAGGAGCTGGGGATGACGAATCCGAAGTTTACTGACATAAGCTCCTATCGGGATGTCGAATCGCTGAACATGTATCACGCCTTTAAGGAAAAAGGAATGGCTGATCAAGAGATTACAGCCATTTTACAGGCGAAATCCCGTGACAATTCCAGAACCCCCGTTCAGTGGGATGCTACGGAGAATGGCGGTTTTACAACGGGCACACCATGGATACCGGTTGCAGGAAATTACCGGGAAATCAATGCTGAAGCGGCGCTGAGGGATCAGAATTCGGTGTTTTACCATTATCAAAAATTGATTCGAATTCGCAAAATGTATGACATTGTGACAGAGGGAACGTATGAGTTAATCGCAAAGGATGACCCGAACATTTTTGCGTATCTCAGACACGGCAGCAATGAAAAGCTGCTCGTGATCAATAATTTTTACGGGACAGAGGCGGCCTTTACACTGCCGGACTCTTTAGCGCCTGACGAATGGAAGGCAGAGGTGCTGTTGACGAACGATGAAGCAAGGGAAGGGCTTCAGAACATGACGCTTCGCCCGTATGAGTCCATTGTTTATCGTTTAACGAAACCGTGTTAAACTAAGCTGGGTGGTCCATAATGAAGGTGAATAAATTCATCACAATTTATAAAGACATCGCACAGCAAATTGAAGGCGGCCGATGGAAAGCGGAGGAGATTCTTCCGTCTGAACATGAGTTGACCGCACAGTACGGTACATCAAGAGAAACGGTCCGAAAGGCGCTTCATATGCTCGCGCAAAACGGTTATATCCAGAAAATCAGGGGAAAAGGCTCCGTCGTGCTCAACCGTGAAAAAATGCAGTTTCCCGTTTCGGGCCTTGTCAGCTTCAAGGAGCTCGCGCAAACGCTTGGCAAAGAAACGAAAACAACTGTACACAAATTCGGGCTGGAGCCTCCGTCAGAGCTGATCCAAAAACAGCTCCGGGCCAATCTGGATGACGACATCTGGGAAGTCATCAGGTCTAGAAAGATTGACGGGGAACATGTGATTTTGGACAAGGATTACTTTTTCAGAAAGCATGTCCCTCACCTGACGAAAGAAATTTGTGAAAACTCCATATATGAGTATATAGAAGGAGAGCTCGGTCTTTCGATCAGTTACGCCCAAAAAGAAATTGTCGCCGAGCCGTGTACGGACGAGGACAGAGAGCTGCTCGATTTACGCGGCTATGACCATATGGTCGTGGTGAGAAACTACGTCTTTTTGGAGGATACCAGTTTGTTTCAATATACGGAAAGCAGACACCGTCTCGACAAATTCCGATTTGTTGATTTTGCGCGGCGGGGGAAATGAGAGAGGCGCCTGCCTGAGGCAGCGCGCTTTTTTGTTTGGTATCAAAATTGATACTATCCAACAAAAATGTGCGTACTTTTACTTTTTATCATAATGGCTACAATAGAGATGAGAGTAACCTAAAGGAGAGGTGTTTTACATGGCAGATCTAAAGAAACAAATTCTGGATGCATACAATTTCAGGCATGCGACTAAGGAATTTGACCCGAATAAAAAAGTGTCAGACAGCGATTTTGAATTTATTTTAGAAACAGGAAGACTGTCTCCGAGCTCACTTGGTCTTGAGCCTTGGAAATTTGTCGTCGTCCAAAATCCGGAGTTCCGCGAGAAGCTTCGTGAATACACATGGGGCGCGCAAAAGCAGCTGCCGACCGCAAGCCATTTCGTCCTGATTCTTGCGCGTACAGCGAAGGATATCAAATATAATGCGGACTACATCAAACGTCATTTAAAAGAAGTAAAACAAATGCCTCAAGACGTGTACGAAGGCTATTTAAGCAAAACAGAAGAATTCCAGAAAAACGATTTGCATTTGCTTGAAAGTGACAGAACATTGTTTGACTGGGCATCAAAACAAACCTATATCGCGCTTGGCAACATGATGACTGCCGCTGCGCAAATCGGTGTTGATTCCTGCCCGATCGAAGGCTTCCAGTACGATCACATTCACCGTATTCTTGAAGAAGAAGGCCTTCTGGAAAACGGAAGCTTCGATATTTCTGTGATGGTGGCATTTGGCTACCGAGTGAGAGACCCTCGTCCGAAAACAAGATCTGCTGTTGAAGATGTTGTGAAGTGGGTTTAAATAAAGAAAGCTGCTCGCTTAGCGAGCAGCTCTTTTTTTATGCCTGATTCGTTCTATTCTGTTTTCTCCTCTGATGTAAGTACATTGCAGTTCCGAGTGCGCTGATAAGAAATCCGGCCAACAGGATCGAGTACATGGATGTGGCTGTGTCCGGAAGCAGGCCGCCAGCCGGACCGTCTGTTCCTGATCCGCCCGAACCGTTTCCTCCAGAGCCGTTAGTCGGTTGAGTGCCGGGAGGCGTATCATTTCCTCCGTTTCCGTCAGTCGGCTGTTTTCCGCCTGGTTTGTCGGAGCCTCCGCCATGACTGCCGTCATCACCGCCTGTCGGTTGGTCGGACGGGAATGCCGGCGGTTTGTTGTTCGAACCGGAATTTAAGATCGTGTATTCGCTGAAGTGGTTTGTATATCCTGTCACCATATCATCGTCAACTGATCCGTTATCTGTCTTTGTGAAAGCTCTCTTTTTCCTGTCGACGTGATAAATGGCAGGGTTATGAGCTTCTTCAATATCAAACATGCGAAGCGAAAGCTGTACGGGCTCCTTGAATGATTTTATTTCTTTTCCTTTTTGCTTTACTGTAAAGTCATATACATCTGCCAATGACACATTCAATTCTCCCGTCGACTTGATTCCGATTGCAGTGTCTGCAGTTTTAAGGTTCGCCATTGGCATCTTCATGCTGTACCAGTAGTTGAACACCGTCAATGAAGGATCTGACTCTCTTTCTTTCAAAAGTTTGACCTGATCTTTTTTTACTTTGAGATTGATAGGCTTCTCTTGTGATCCTTCATGTGTTCCGTAATAGACAAGCGGCGTGTTGGCATTTTTAGCGTAAATCTCAAATTTGTCTTCATCAAGTGTCCAGCTGCCGTCCTTCTGCTTTGTCGGCAGGAATACTTCTTTGATCCGTCCTTCAACTTTAGGAGAGACCTTGTTTCCTAGTTTTTTCAGCTGTTCGGTGAAAATCTCATAATCAACGTAGCCAAGGTCTTCACCATGGGAGGCTTCTGTAAAGACAGAATATCCGTCTCCTCCGGCACCGACAAAATTATTTGTTGCCACGCGGTAGGTATCATCCGTATTTATAGCAACTTTGTCTCCGTTAGGCGATTCAATTTTCACTTCTAACACACGGTGCCCAGGTTCGTTGTTTAATGTAAAGGTATATTCGATTCCGGCCACCTGAGGGAAAGCGCCGCCGCCATTTTCCACATTGCTTAGGCCTTGTTCAAGGGCTTCTTTAATTTGTTTTCCGGTTAAATCGGCCACGTAAAGCGTATTGCCGAACGGCATCACGTTGAGCACCTCGCCGAGTGTGATATCACCTTTGTCAATGCCGGCTCTGATGCCGCCGCCATTTGTTATCGCTATTCTGGCGCCGGCTGCTTCTTTCGCTTTTGCCAGCATACCGTCCGCGATGAAGTTTCCGAGATTCGTTTCTTTCGTGCGCACATGCTCACGCTGGCCGTCAAGCGCCACATCCGTATAGCCGACTTTTTCATTTTTTAAGTCCTCTAATTCATTTTTGAACTGATCGAGCTTTTGTTTGGCTTCTGCATTTTCTTCTGTATGCTCATCAATTGGCAGCACGCTCAGATTTGATTTGTCTGTTTGCACAACGCCATTTTCATCAAACGCGACATCAACGCGCCCCAAGAATTGGCCGTATTCTTTTGCCTGCGCCACGATCGTCGGTTCTTCGTTGTTTACGACCTCCATTTTGTCAACGAGGGTGTGAGTGTGTCCGCCGATGATCAAGTCAATGCCTTTTACTTTTTTGGCTAGCTCAAGATCACGGTTATGACCGATATGGGTTAAAGCAATAATTTTATTTACCTTTTCTTCTTCCTGAATCGCTTTGACGGTGTTTTGTGCTGTTTCAAAGGCATCATTGAATACGATGCTTTTGCCCGGGCTTGATGTGGTGGCTGTATCTTCTGTTGTCAGGCCGAATACGGCGACTTTCTCTCCGTCAACGTCTAACAGAATGTAAGGATGGATGCCGGCCTCCTTCTTTTCACCTGCCGTAAAGGTTTGCGGCTTTTTGACAAATGATTTCAGCTTGGGCTCATTTGACACATCTACGTTTGCGCTGACAATCGGAAATTCCGGCGCTTCAAAGTGATAGCGGTTCGCTGGATCAACGGTTGCGCTGTTTCCGCTTAGAAAATCAGAAAGCACTGTCGGGCCTTTATCAAATTCATGGTTCCCGAAGGTCATGGCGTCATAGCCCATCATGTTCATCATTTTCAGATCGGCCAAACCGTTCCATTTAGTAAAATACAGATCGCCGGAAAACACATCTCCCGCATCAAGGAGAATGTTGTGATTTGTTTCGCTGCGTACTTCGTTGATTTTCGTCATTCGTCTCGCTGCATCATCGAGATGTGCGTGCGTATCATTGGTGTGCATGACGGTCAGGTCCCACAGTCCGTCTTTAGGAGGATCTGGATTTGAATCATCATCGAATTGCAGCTTATACACACCATAGCCTTCATTCGCAGACTTGCCTACATAAGCGACGTCGTCTGCTTTATCGGCAAATGGCTTGGCCAAAAGCGAGGATTCAAACGTCAGATTCGTGCCGGAAACAGGCGCGATTGACCAGTTGTTGTCTGCCTTTGGATTGACTGTTTTTTGTTCAATAATGTAATCCATCAGCACCTGCCTATTTTCAACTGCAGAGCCGTGGACAATTTTATCGCTCGTCAGATGAGGGAACCCGCCGCCTCCGGACGCACGATAGTTATTGGTGACTACGAGAAATTCCTGGCTTGGGCTGATCGGCTTGCCTTCATAGGAAAGGTTGATGATCCGGGATGAATCCGCATTGATCACTTTTCCGTTCTCATTGTATTTAGCCGGTTTTGTCACATCGACCTGATATGTGACACCGTCAATCACGTCAAAATTATAGGAGCGGAAATTCTCGTTCAGCAAGGCCTGGTCGCCGCCTTTAGCTGGATCAATTTGATTGAATTGGCCTGCTGACATCTCCAGCCAGTCCTTGACCTCGCTGCCTGTCAGCTTGACGATTTGAACAGTATTATCGTAAAGATACAAGTCACCGACATTTTTAATCGCAAGATCTCCGGCTGGAATGTTTGTATAGTAATTGGCTCCGTTTCTGCCGCCTGCTTTAAACGGCGCTCCAGCGGATAAAATCGGCAGGTTCTTGTACTCGGTATCCTTCATTTCTTTTTCAGCGTACCACTTTTGCGCGTCAGTCACGATCTGAATGGAAGGATCATCTTTGACCTGTGCAAAGAAGCTGTTAATATCTGCTTCGGTTTTGCCGACTGGCTTTCGGACATACTCCAGTGTGTTTTGGTGTGTTTGCTGAATGGTGTTTGTAACGGTTTCGTTTCTTGATGTGACGTTGCCAGCAATAGATTCAATACTTCCTTTGGAATCTGCTACTTTCCATGAGCCGTCCGCCTTTTCAAGCTTGAGGTCAATCACGCCTAAATATTTGCCCCAGCTGCTTGGCATGACGACAGGAATGCCGTTAATTGTTCCCTTTTCCACATTGAACTGAGCAACACCCGCATACTCGGCGGAAGGAAAGAGTCCGTGCTGATGGCCCGAGATAATCGCGTCAATGCCTTTCGTTTTAGTGGCAAGGTCAAACACGGCGTTTTCTGCGCCTGATGATTGCGCCTGCTTTTCAATGCCGGTGTGGGCGAGGGCAATAATGACATCTGCGCCTTCCGCCTTCATTTTCGGGATCGTTTCATTGGCGGATTCTACGATATCCTGCACCTGAACTTGCCCCTCGAGATTCTTTTTGTCCCATGTCATGATTTGCGGCGGGACAAAGCCTATGTAGCCGACTTTTACTTTCTGCTCATTACCGTTTTCATCAATGAGGGTTTTTTCATTAATCATATACGGCGTATAACGGTTTTCGCCGCTAGTTGTTTTGACGTTGGCATTTACAATCGGGAAATCGGCTCCTTTGATTGTGCCGTCGAGAAAGTCGAGCCCGTAGTTGAATTCATGATTGCCAAGCGTTCCGGCGTCGTATTTCAGCGCATTCATGACGCTGATAATCGGATGGGTTTTCGTGCCGGAGATAATGTCGTCTTTTTGATATTTCACCGCGTATTCACCCAGCGGATTCCCTTGAATCAAGTCGCCGTTATCCACAAGCAGAGTGTTAGGGTTTTGCTCGCGGTGCTTTTGGATCAATTGCGCTGTTCTTGCCAGACCGAAATCCGCCGTTTCTTTGTCGCTGTAGTAATCGTAATCCATCATGTTGGCATGAATATCAGTTGTAGCCAAAATACTCAGATGCACCTGAGGAGCCGCGCTTTCTTCTGCATGAATGGGTGGTGTTGGGAGGATTAGGCTAAGTATCATAATTGGGGGCAAAAGAATACGGAGAATGTTTTCGACGTGTGTTCGTCTTTTCTGTATTCTCACCAGTTCTCCACCTTTCAACGAAATTTGTGTTACAGCTCCTATTGTAAGAATATTTTGTAACTATTTGTAGGTGTTTCTTTATGATTATTGTAAAAGGGAGAAAAATGAGTACTATGTAGCAGCTTCAAGCGACAAATACTGGGTATTTATGCTTATCGTTTGTCCATATTCGCAAAATGTTTATTTTAGTGTGGCTGGGGTAGAGTGTTTTATGTAGACATATAAAGCGGGAGGTTATGAACCATGGGGAAAAAAATTGCAGTTGTTTTGACAGATTACTTTGAGGACAGCGAGTACACTGAGCCTGCGAAAGCCTTTAAAGAAGCGGGACATGAACTGACTGTCATCGAAAATGAAAAAGGAAAAACAGTAAAAGGCAAGCAGGGAAAAGCGGAAGTGACGGTTGACGCGTCCATTGACGACGTAAACCCTTCAGACTTTGATGCGCTTTTGATTCCCGGAGGATTTTCACCAGACCAGCTTCGCGCTGACGATCGTTTCGTCCAATTTACAAAAGCGTTTATGACTGACAAAAAACCGGTATTCGCCATTTGCCACGGCCCGCAGCTTTTAATCAATGCGAAAGCGCTCGACGGCCGAAAAGCGACGGGCTATACGTCTATTCGTGTTGACATGGAAAACGCCGGTGCCGACGTTGTGGACAAGGAAGTGGTTGTTTGCCAGGATCAATTGGTCACTAGCCGCACACCGGACGATATACCGGCATTTAATCGCGAGTCATTGGCATTGCTTGAGAAATAAGAAAAAACGGACGCTCTTGGGCGTCCGTTTTTTTGTTGCTTAGGCTTGAGCACCTGTCAGTTTCTTGTACCTGTAATACAAGAAAGCAGCTGCAGCCGTTCCGATGACCGCAATGCCGAAGTCGAATATGAAAATATGAGCGATGCCCCCCGCTTTTGCGATAAGCCCTGTTGCAATCGGCAGCAGAATCGATGCAAGGCTTGAAGCGGTCGCTACAATTCCGGTAACGGTTCCTTTTCGCTTCCAGAAAAGCTCTGTCATTAACGTAATGGTAATTTGAAACACACCCGCAGTTGAAAAGCCTAAGAAAAAGGCAGTGATGTCCAGCACAACTGGGATATGAACGGTCAGCATGACTGCGAGCGTACATAAAGTAATAATAGGATATAAGAGCGTTATGAAGACAGGTTTGACCCATCTGTTCAGCAAAACGGCTAATAATAAAACAGATGCCAGAGATCCTATACTATAATAGCTCAGCAATTGTACAGATGCTGATTCAGCTAAACCGGCTGCCTTTTGCGCGTAGCTCGGGAGCCAGATTTGAGAAACCGTAAATAAAGCCGTGGATGTAAAACCGATGATAATCAGTGCGGTGCCTTCTTTCTGAAAAACGGGTTCAGACAAGAAAACGGGAGATTCCTGTTGTCCGCTATTAGTTGGTTTCTTATGTTTTTTAGGAAACGAAAGCGTTGATAAATAAATAATATTCAGGAGATAGACCGCTGCCGGCAGATAAAAAGCAAATCCGTAAAACATGCTGTGGTCTGCTAAAAATGTGATCAAAAGCGGCAAAAGTGCGGCCCCGACAGACATAAAGGCCTTGACCAAGACATTCGCCGAACCGGAAGCAGACGGAAAGAGCTCGGTTAGGGCCGGATATGTTCCGGCATCCATCGCTGAATTTGCGACTCCGGCTAATAAGGCGAAAACAAACGCCAGCTCATAGCTCGGTGATAAAGGAATACCGACTAAAAAGACGGCCATAATTCCTGCAGAAGCGACAACAAGCGGCTTTCTGCCGATTTTATCTGATAGAACGCCGGAAATGCCGTATGTCAGCAGTTTGCCAAACCCGATAGCGGCAATGACATAACTGATGCCAGTCGGATCGGTATTCCACTGTTTTGTTAATGAGGACATATTGGATGCGAGAATGATGTTGACCATCCCCAGAAAGAAGTAGTTGATATACATTCCGGATGCTGTTTTGATAGATGTCGTTTGCATGCTTGTACTCCTTCAAATCTTATTCGAACACTTTGCTGTTTACTGTTCTAAGGAAAATTGGTTTGGGGAAATGATAAAAAAGACTCGCCGAGTTTCCGGCCAGTCTCCATTATTTACGAAGCGAGGCTAATTCTTGAGCAATCGCCTGCATTTCACTTGGGCTGAATGATTCTTTTTTCATCACCATGCTGTGAAGGTACGTGAGGTCTTCAATCTTCTCATCACTGAAATCCTCCGCTTTGATTACGCCGACGTTCAGCATGTTCAGCTTTTGGGAAATCTCTTCAATCATTTGAGTTAATGTTTCTGTATTTGGGCTGGACAAATGGTTCCATCCTTTCTATGCGCAATATAGGTATGTTTTATTCTAACAGAATTCCATCAGAAAAAAACCCTATTCTAAAAGCAGGCTTTTCATTCCAAAAAAGTGAAGACATCAGTTGAAAAGGAAATGAACATCCTACTAAGATATTCATGAAGGTTTCTTTTTAGAGAAATAGGGGCAAAGAATAGGGAGGTTGCACATCATGATAAGCGTGTTATTTGTTTGTTTAGGTAACATTTGCCGGTCTCCGATGGCGGAAGCGATTTTTCGGGACCTGGCAGCCAAAAAAGGATTAGAGGGGAAAATCAAGGCGGACTCAGCCGGTATTGGCGGCTGGCACATCGGCAACCCCCCGCATGAGGGAACGCAGGAGATATTGCGCAGAGAAGGAATCAGCTTTGATGGCATGCTGGCGCGTCAAGTCAGCGAACAGGATCTGGACGATTTTGATTACATCATTGCGATGGACGCAGAAAATATCGGGAGCCTCAGAAGCATGGCGGGTTTTAAAAACACCTCGCATATCAAAAGGCTCTTGGACTATGTTGAAGATTCAGATCTGGCTGACGTACCCGATCCTTACTACACAGGGAACTTTGAAGAGGTCTGCCAATTAATCAAAACGGGCTGTGAGCAGTTGCTTGCATCCATTCAAAAAGAAAAACAATTGTGAGTGAAAGGAGAATTTGCATGAACAACGAACGTTTAATGCTGAAAGGGATATTTCTCGGAGCTGCGGCAGGCGCGGCGTTATCACTGCTCCATAAGCCGACAAGACAGGCGTGCGGCATGAGATGGCTGACATGCAAGCATAAACTTTCACTGTACAAAAGCAACCCGGAGCTGTTAAAAAACACTGTTATCACAAAAGTGGATGAGGCCAAAAAGCTCGCCCAAACGCTTTCAAAGGAAGTCGACTTTGTGAACCAGCAGGTGAAAGAGCTGAAGAAAACAACGCCGCAAGTGATGGAACTCGTGCAAGAAACGAAAGAGCATTTTTCAAAAAAATGATCAAACATGCGAGGTGAGACGACATGAGTTTTTTGAAAGAGCTTTTCAGCAGATACACCCTTCATGAAGGACAAAGTAAATCAGCGGAGCTGGCGTATTTTTTTCTATTGTCACTGTTTCCGTTTTTGATTTTTATGCTGACGCTCACCGCGTATCTTCCGCTTTCTACTGATGATGTTTTAGGAGTCATAGAACAATATGCTCCCGCCAGTGCGATGTCTCTCGTTGAATCCATTACCCATCAAACCTTAAATAATCGAAATGGCGGTTTGCTGTCATTCGGGATTATCGCCGCATTATGGTCTGCGTCTAATGGAATGAACGCGATCGTCCGGTCGCTAAACCACGCGTATGATGTGGAAGAAAACCGCTCTTTTATCATTGTTCGTCTAACCTCGATTTTTTTGACGATTGCCATGGTATTTACGATTTTAGTGGCTTTGCTTCTGCCGGTATTTGGCCGGGAGATTGGAAGGCTCGCTTCTGACTTTGTCGGCGCGTCGGATCTGTTTTTATCCGTCTGGGCCGCCATTCGCTGGGGTGTCAGCCCGCTTGTGCTTTTGATTGTTTTTTCCGCGCTGTATGTGATTGCGCCGAACAAAAAGCTGTCTCTTCGGTTTGTCATGCCGGGTGCGGTCTTTGCGACTATCGGCTGGATCATTGTCAGCACATTGTTTTCATTTTACGTCAGCACGTTTGCGAACTATAGCGCCACTTACGGGAGCATCGGGGGAATCATCGTTCTGATGATTTGGTTTTACTTGAGCGGCATTTTAATTATCCTAGGCGGAGAAATCAACGCTCTTTTACATAAACGTAAAAAGCTTCCTGATGAAAATCCCTACCATTAGCGCACCCTATAAACGAACTTCGGTTCAAAAAGAAGTCGGGGGGACATCGTGATGACCAAGCATACGAAAAAAGGCGGAAGCCATAACAAACAAAACTCGAAAAGCAAATCGAGCCATAAAACAAGCGGAAGCGCCAACGGACAAAACGGCTACCATTAGCATAAAAGCCTCCTGACATGATGTCGGGAGGCTTTTTGATTAAGAAGATGAAGAATAGGTTTCAGCCGGTGACCAGCTTTTCGGTTTGCCCAGCACAAGGGCCAGCCACACAGCGCTAAGCGTGAGAGTAATGAAGTAGAACAAGTTTGCGCTTTCAAATGTCTGCATATACCAGCCGCCGGCAACCGGGCCGAGGATGCTGCCGAGACTGAATGTAATGCCGCAAAGCAGGTTTCCCGCCGGCAGGAGGTGAGGCGGAAGAAGATCTGTCATATAGCTGATGCCAAGTGTAAAGGTTGATCCGACTGCCATTCCTGCAATAAAAAAGCAGCCGCCGATCACGTAGGGCGAAGGAAATACACCGGCGATGAAAAAGCAAAGAGCCCCAGTCAGCAAAATCACCAGCAGCACATTCCGCCTGCCGTATTTATCGCTGAGGATGCCGAGCGGAAACTGAAAGATAATGCTTCCAATCGCAAATGCGGGAAGGATGATCGCTACTGCGTCTACTGATATCCCCAAACGGAGCGCGTACACCGGAAAGCTTCCGTTCAGCGCCGTTTCCAAAAAGCCATAGCCAAATGTAGGCATAAAGGCAACCCACCCAAACAGCATGGCCTGATAAAATCGCCTGAAACTATTGTCTGATTTGGTTTCATGAGGACTGGTTTCCGGGTATGCATTTTGTAGAAAGAAAACAAAAAGCCACGCAAACAGACTGATGCAGCCGGACACGATAAAAGGAAGCGACGGACTCAGCTTGACAAGCGGCACCATGAACGGGCCTGCGGCAAAGCCAAGGCCAAAGGAAAGCCCGTAAATAGACAGGTTTCTTCCGCGATTTTGTTTTGATGACATGGAGGTCACCCACGTTTGCGTAGAAAAGTGAAGCATGTGGTCGCCGATTCCAATGAACAGGCGAAGCAGGAACCAGACCCAAACTGACTGAAGCCAAATAAATCCGAATAAGCTTAAAATGACAATGCTTCCGCCCATGACGATCAGCGGCTTGAACCCGAGCTTTCTGAGCGGCGCTTCCATAAACGGCGAAGCCAAAAGCACACCGATATACAGCCCGGTCGCGTGCAGGCCGTTGATAGCAGCGGATTCTCCATTTGTTTCAAAAATGATTGAAATGACAGGCAGCAGCATGCCTTGTGAAAACCCGGAAATGGATACGAGCAAGACAAGGATAAAGAAATGAAATCGTGACATCGTGTCAGTTCTCCTTATGTGGAATCTATGTTGATCGTACAATGTTTTCCAAAAGCAGGCAACCTGAAAAAAGCCTATATCACGCTATACATTTGCCCTCGTGTAATCATGAAGGTTTTTGTGAAGAATAAAAATAAAACAAGTCATAAAAAAGGAGCTATTTCACCATGAATCGTATCTTTTTTATTTTAGTGGCGGCCGGTGTTCCGCTTTCTGTGATTGGCAGTTTGATGCATTGGCCTTCCGCGGTTCTATTTGCCGTTTATTGCGTGACGATTATCGCTCTTGCAAGCTATATGGGGAGGGCGACAGAATCACTGTCCATCATTGCAGGACCGCGTATCGGCGGTTTGTTGAATGCAACCTTCGGGAATGCGGTGGAGCTGATTATTTCCCTTTTTGCATTAAAAGAAGGCCTGACAGGAATCGTTCTTGCCTCTTTAACCGGTTCAGTGCTGGGGAACCTGCTGCTGGTAGCGGGCCTATCGTTTTTTGTCGGCGGTTTAAAATATAAGCGGCAGGAATTTAATATCCATGATGCCCGCCATAACTCCGGGCTTCTGATTTTTGCCATCATTGTCGCCTTTGTGATTCCGGAGGTATTCTCTGTTGGTATGGGAAACGCCAGCAAGCTCAATTTAAGCATCGGCATCAGCATCATTATGATTCTGTTGTATGTGGCGGCGCTGTACTTTAAACTTGTCACGCATCGGGGCGTTTATCAGCCGAATAATGCCGCTCAGACTGAAGAAGAGGAAGAGCCGGAATGGTCAGGGAAGGTTGCGACGATTGTCTTGTTTGCGGCAACGATTGTGGTGGCATACATATCCGAAAACCTGGTCCATACCTTTCACTCGGTGGCTGAACAGTTCGGGTGGAGCGAGCTGTTTATCGGGGTCATCATCGTGGCGATTGTAGGAAATGCGGCGGAGCACGCGTCAGCGATTATTATGGCCTTCAAAAATAAAATGGACATTGCGGTTGAAATTGCAGTCGGCTCTACGCTGCAGATCGCTATGTTTGTCGCACCGGTTCTCGTCATCTGTTCTATCTTTTTTCCGACAAGCATGCCGCTTGTATTTACATTGCCTGAGCTCGTCGCGATGGTATCAGCGGTTCTCTTGATGATCGCGATTTCGAATGACGGGGATTCCAACTGGTTTGAAGGTGCGACACTGCTTGCTGCATATGTCATTATGGCGATCGGCTTTTTCCTTCTTTAACCTGAAAAAATGATGGATAACAACAAAGCGGGATGAAAAGACTAAGGGAAAATGCCATAGAAAGAGTGATATGATGAAAAAGCTATTTCATTCCACACTTATCGTGTTGTTATTCTTTAGTTTTTTCGGCGTTCAGCCCATCCACGCGAAAAAGCAGTTTAAGGTTCCTAATTCTGTCGCAAGCATTTCAAAGGAAAACACGTATCCGAATGCTTCACAGGATCAGCCAATGCTTCAGCCGAGCAAGCTGGCAAAGGAATTGCTCGATCATTCTGAGGTGAAGATTGAAAATCCGCATCTCATCAAAATGCTGAATGAATCCAACATATCCGGCACACCGCTTGCAGTAGGGTACCGGGCGACAATATTTCTCGGGAAATGGGCGCTCGGCTATGAATCAAATGAAACAGTCGCAAACTGGGAATATAAAAAAATCAATACAAACCGTGCGGATAACCGCGGCGGGAAAGAAACGGCTGAAATGCATTATGCCCAGGAACAGCAGTACAGAGTGAAGGGCGGCCTGACAGCTAAAGTTCCAAATGCTGAAGATGTCAAAAGCATGATGATGCAAAAAGCAATGAAGAAAACGGACCTCCCGCTTGCATTTGAGACGGTCATTGGGGCTGGCACAAAACGGGATCAGATTTATAAAGTCGCTCCTAAAAAAATCGGTTATTTACATGCATATGCACCGGCTGTGAATGAAAAAGGAAAAGTAACTTACGGAGAAGTGTACTTAGTGCTGAAAGGAAATAAACGAAAACTCGTCGTGAAAAATGTCACGTCACAGGGCATCGGCGCGTGGATTCCGGTTCAAGATCATGTCACATTTGGCTTTCAGCTTTCCTCACTGCCAAGATAAATAAAAAACTGATTCCAACTCGGAATCAGTTTTTTTGTTTATTGGGTTCTCTCGATTCGGACCGCTTCCTCAAGCATTTGCACATTGTTTTGGTAGAGCAGGCGAACGAGAACCCGTCTGACTGCAAGGCTGGCACTGAAATAATCATCATCTTTCACCATGCCTTTAACCGTAAATTCGACGCCGCGATTGATTTTATTCAATGCGGTGATGCCGTGGATTTGAAATGGTTCTGTCGGATTGCCGAATACATCCCGCTTCAATGAATCACGAAGCTCTTCATTCAGCATGTCACATGCCTCTTCCAACACGCTGTACACGCGGTCCGGATCTTCTTTAAAGCTGATAAGAAAGGATTCGGTAATCCGCATAAAATCAATATTATAGTTCTCTATTTGTCTGACCTCGCCGTTGCTGATGGTGAGCAGCTTCCCGCTCCATTCTCGGATTTGCAGCGAGCGGAGGCCGATTTCCTCCACTGTCCCGTTGAACAAGTTGTTGACGGTGACATAATCGCCTTTGTGCAGCTGGCGTTCATATATTAAGAACACACCAGCCAGCACATCTTTGATCAGCGATTGGGCGCCAAAACCGATCACGATACCTGCTACGCCCGCCCCGGCCAATATCTTGCCGAAATCATGCACAAATAAAGAAATAACGTAAAAAATAAAACCAATTGTCGCCGTATACTGGGTGACAGAACGGACAAGGCTTTCAATCGTTTTTTCCTTTTTTTCTTCAATAAAATCCGTCCGTTTAAAAAATAGCTGTACCAGCCGGTTGATGATAAAGACACCGATCCAAAGGATAACGGCAACGAGGAGAATATCGACGATTTTAGTTTGAAAAATCTCCGTAAGTGTTTCTTTCATCCGCATCTAACTCCTGGCTTGACGTTTTGTGAAGTCTGTATCCTGATAATAACTGTTTTTGACAAGAACATTCGGTCCGAGGCACCGGACATTCGGGCAGTGGCAACTTAGTTCTTTCGCAAGCTTGGTCTCTCTCCACTTTTCATAGGCGGAAGGGAGGCTGTCCGTCTGAATGTTGCCAAGCGGCGGGGTATCACCGAAATCGGTCACGATAATGTTTCCGTCGAAAATGTTCACATTCAGGCGGGACCGGCCGTCAGGGTCATTTCGCACTGTGACGTTTTTCGCCGCGCGAAGCCGGCGAAGCAGCTTTTGGTCGTCTTCGTCCGGACTGCAGGCATAAAACGGCAGCGTTCCGAACAGCATCCACGTATTTTCATCACGAATATCCAGCAAGCGGTGAATGGCCTGTCTCATCTCTTTCAGGCTGAGGGATTCAAGAGCGCTTGCGAAATCGCTTGGATACATTGGGTGGACCTCGTGACGCTGACATTTCATATCTTCTGTGATTTGGCGGTGAATATGCTCAATATGCGGAAGAGTTCGTTTGTTCAGCATCGTTTCCGCAGATACCATTACTCCGGCATCCACGAGCGTGCGGCTGTTTTCGATCATTTTTTCAAAATAGCGCGCGCGCTGTTCGAAGGTCGGTTTTCTGTCCATCATGGCAAAGCCGATTTCAGCAAAATCTTCAACTGTACCCCAGTTATGAGAAATATGTAGCACATCGAGATACGGAATGATCCATTCGTACCGCTCGATGTCGAGGGTCAGATTTGAATTAATTTGTGTCCGCACACCCCGTTCATGGGCATATTTCAATAAAGGAACAACATATTCTTTTACTGATTTCAACGAAAGCATCGGCTCTCCGCCTGTGATGCTGATGGATCTGAGGCGCGGGATTTCCTCCAGCCGTTTTAACAGAAGATCTATTGGCAGAGCATTCGGGTCTTTAGGCTGCAATGTATAGCCTACAGCACAATGCTCGCATCTCATATTGCACAGTGTCGTCGTTGTGAATTCAACGTTTGTCAGCTGCATGTCTCCGTATTGGTCAACATCCATATAGGCTTCCCAAGGGTCAAACTCGGGCGTAATCGGACGCAGCTTCGTGTTTTGTGTCATGACTATCTAACTCCTTTATAAATGGGCATACTAACGCTGCCAACAGTTAATTTTAGACCTGATTTGCCAAGATCGCAAGTAGCGCGGCGATTGAAAAACCGCAAAAAATGAGCTACCATTATAAAAAATGAATGGAGGAACAGAATGGGGAACGCCGTAAACAATAAAGATCAGCAGATTGATTATTTAAAGAACAGACTTGACATGTTTATGAACGTCATCGATTCATTAGACCCTGAAGCAACCGACGTTGAAGATATAGACAGGCTCATCAGCATGCTTGATGACCTGGAAGCCAAATACGAACGTTTTAAAAAAGATTGGGAATAAAACCGCGCGCCCGCCGCGGTTTTTTTATTGGCATAAAGCAACAGTATAAAACAAAGTCTCTATCTGTAAAATAAGAAAAAATGCAGAAGGAGCGCTGGCCATGAAGTGGATGTGTTCAATATGCTGCGCCGCCGTATTGCTTGCCGGAGGTGCAGCACAGGCGGAAGCGGTGCCGAATGAGCCGATTAATTGGGGCTTTAAACGAAGTGTCAATCATCAGCCGCCAGATGCCGGGAAGCAGCTGAACAGTTTAATTGAAAAATATGACGCGTTTTATTTAGGGAATACAAAGGAAAAAACGATTTACTTAACGTTTGATAACGGATATGAAAATGGCTATACGCCAAAAGTGCTTGATGTCTTAAAAAAACATCGCGTAACAGGAACGTTTTTTGTCACCGGGCATTTCGTAAAGGACCAGCCTCAGCTGATCAAACGAATGTCAGATGAGGGCCATATTATCGGCAACCATTCCTTTCACCATCCGGATTTAACGACAAAAACAGCTGATCAGATTCAGGATGAACTAGATTCAGTCAACGAAGAGGTTTATAAAATTACGGGAAAGCAGGACAATCTGTACTTGCGTCCGCCGCGTGGCGTGTTCAGTGAGTACGTACTGAAAGAAACGAAACGCCTCGGCTATCAAACCGTTTTCTGGTCGGTCGCTTTTGTTGATTGGAAAATCAACAACCAAAAGGGGAAGAAATATGCCTACGATCATATGATTAAGCAGGCGCACCCGGGAGCCATTTACCTGCTGCACACCGTATCAAGGGACAATGCTGAAGCACTGGATGACGCGATTACAGATCTGAAAAAACAGGGCTACACTTTTAAAAGCATTGATGATCTGATGTTTGAGAAAGAAATGAAGATGCCGTCCTTGTAATGAGAAGAGCCTCTCCTGAAATGGAGAGGCTTTTCTTTATTTTATACATTTAATCAGTGCGGCCCAGTCCAGATCTCCGAAGCCCTGTTCAATCCCGCTTTCAAAATGGCTCTTGGCCAGCTCGGCAAGAGGAAGATTTGCAGAAACCCGTTTTGCGGCGGCGAGTGCCAGGTTGGTATCCTTCAGCCCTAAAGACATTTTGAAGCCGGCCGGCTCAAATTTCTGCTCGGCCATAATGGTTCCGTAATTTTGATAGACTGGAGAACCAAAGAGCGCGCTGGCGATTTCTAAAAATTGTTTTTGTTCTAAGCCGTATTTCTCCATCATTAAGAAGGATTCAGATAACGCCTCCAGCATAGACACGAGTAAGAAATTGATGCTGATTTTCGCTGCATTTGCTATCTTGCTTTCTTCGCCGACGTCAAATACCTGCTGGCTGAGGCTGTCGAGCAGAGGCTTGGCGGTTTGCTTCGCTTCCGCCGGTCCTGCTGTTATGATGCGAAGCGCGGCTTTGGCTGCGGCATCCGGTCTGCCAAGGACGGGAGCGGCGAGAAAGGATTGTCCTTTCTCTGCATGAGCCGCTGCGAGCTTTTCTGAGAACTCAACACTGATTGTGCTCATCGAGATGTGAATGCCGTTCTCTGCTAATCCTTCAAGCAGCCCGTCTTCTCCGAATGTCACGGTGCTGACAGAATCATCATCTGCAAGCATTGTGATGACAATATCAGCGGACTTTGCCGCCAGCCGCGGCGTATCAGCTGCCTGTGCGCCTGCTGTGACAAGGTCTTCTGTCTTTTGTTTCGTCCGGTTATAGACAGTCAATTCGTAGCCTGCTTGAAGAACATTTCGGGCAATGGGCTGTCCCATATTGCCGAGTCCGATGACAGCAATTTTCAATCTGATCACTCCCTGAATATTTTTTCCATTATAAACAATATAAACAGAATATGCATAGCAATCGGCTTACAACAAAAAAGAACAGCTTCCCGCTGCCCTCATTTAAAAATATTGAACCATCCTTTATGTACAAACCAAATCAGCATCCCGATTACAAGCGCAGCCATCAGGCCAAGTACAGCAAAATATCCGTATTTCCAATGCAGCTCCGGCATGAAGTCGAAATTCATACCGTATACACCGGCAATAAAGGTGAGCGGGATGAAAATGGTTGATACGATCGTCAGTGTCATCATAATCGCATTCATCCGGTTTGAGTTTAGCGTCACGTAGCTGTCACGCAAATCGGACGTCATGTCCCGGTTGGATTCCACAATTTCAGACAACTTTAACAAATGATCGTATATGTCACTGAAGTAGGCTTTCGTTTCCCGCTGCTCTTTCACATGGTCAAGGCTTAAAATCCGATAGAGCAAATCACGCATCGGGATAATCGTCCGTCTCAAATGCAATAGGTCTGTTCTGAGATCAAACACCTCATTCATCAGCGTTCCATACGTTTTGTGGGGACGGCTTTCTTCAATTTCATTCAGCCGGTCTTCGATTTTATACACGAGAGGAAAATATTCATCAACAAGCTGATCCATGATCATATAAGAAATATGCCCGGGCCCTTTTTTCAATATGTCCGGTGAAGCATACAAACGCTCCCGGACTTTAGCGATACCGGGCGTTTCGTGTAAATGAAAGGTGACGACAAATTTTTCGCCTTGAAAGATATCGACTTCCTCCGTCTCAAGTGTTTCCTTATTCAGCGCATGAATCACGTAAAAACGATAGCCGTCATAATGGTCAAGCTTCGGCCGCTGCATATGCTGGAAGCAATCCTCAATGGCAAGCGGGTGAAAATGAAAAAAATCTCTCAATAACGCCGTTTCCGTATCCTCCGGGCCGTAAAAATCAACCCAGTACCATGCAATATCAGGCTGTTCCACTCGTTCGATTGGTATATTTTTCAGCAGCTGATGCTCTGTTGTGATTGCGGTAATGTTGATCATAAACAACCCTCCACCTGCCATTATATCATGCGGTCTTTATGAGAAAAGTATACGGTACTCTCTGCCTAATTCAAGCGGCATGTTATACTGAACAAAAACGGAAAAAGGGTGGATCTCATGTGGAAGGAAAAAGTATCTGTCACGCCTCCGTATCATTTTGACCGCGTGCTGGACAGGCTGTCTTTAGACCCCCTCAATGCTGTTGATCGAGAGGCGAGGGAAGTCCGTGTGCCAATCAGAAATCAAGCGGGGGACGTATGTATTGTAAAGGTACAGGCGTTAGGCCATGCGGGCGAGCCTGAGTTCCTCGTCAGCGGGGAAACGGATCAGGGAGAAATGATGAAGGAAATCAAGCGGATTTTTCAATGGGAAAATCATTTGCAGCACGTTCTGGATCATTTTTCAAAAACGAGCCTGTCCGCCATTTTTGAAGAGCATGCAGGGACTCCGCTTGTTCTGGACTACAGCGTGTACAACTGCATGATGAAATGCATTATCCACCAGCAGCTCAATCTTTCCTTCGCTTACACGCTAACAGAACGGTTTGTTCATGCGTTTGGTGAGCAGAAGGATGGCGTGTGGTGCTACCCAAAGCCGGAAACGATTGCAGAACTCGATTATCAGGATCTGCGTGATCTGCAATTCAGCATGAGAAAAGCGGAATACACCATTGATACATCAAGGATGATCGCAGAAGGCACACTCAGCTTGTCAGAGCTGCCGCATATGGCGGATGAAGACATTATGAAGAAACTGATCAAAATCAGGGGTATCGGCCCGTGGACCGTGCAAAATATCCTCATGTTCGGACTTGGCCGTCCCAATTTATTCCCGCTTGCCGATATCGGCCTCCAGAATGCCATCAAACGCCATTTTCAGCTGGACGATAAGCCGGCAAAGGATGTCATGCTGGCGATGAGCAAGGAGTGGGAGCCTTATTTAAGCTATGCGTCTTTGTATTTGTGGAGGAGTATAGAATAATTCGTCTGACAATGAAGGAAATCCTGCAAACGTGTTATACTAGAAAGATGTGAAAAAACCATTTCACTTTCTGCCATCCGCAGAAAGCTTCATATAGAAACGGAGAGAACAACGTGAACCAACAAAAGAAACAGGCGCCCGTCGAACTGAAGGTCGGACAAACCTTTCCGCTGACGATTAAGCGTCTCGGCATTAACGGAGAAGGTGTCGGCTATTTTAAGAAAAAAGTCGTCTTCGTGCCCGGCGCGCTTCCTGGCGAAGAAGTTGTTGTGCAGGCCACAAAGGTCCAGCCGAAGTTTTCGGAGGGCCGCATTAAGAAAATCCGCAAGGCATCTGAGCACCGGGTGGCACCGCCTTGCCCTGTTTATGAACAATGCGGCGGATGTCAGCTTCAGCACCTTGCATACAGCCAGCAGCTTCGGGAAAAACGCGATATCGTCATTCAGTCTCTTGAACGCCATACGAAGTTTAAAGTTGAAAACATGGAAATCAAAGAAACGATTGGCATGGACAACCCGTGGAATTACCGCAATAAAAGCCAATTCCAGATCGGGCGCTCGCAAAGCGGCAGCATCATCGCCGGCTTATACGGCCTTGATTCTCATGACATCGTGCCGATTAAAGACTGTATCGTTCAGCATCCGGCAACGAACAAAACAACAGGCATCGTCCGCCGCATTTTAGAGGACTTCAATGTGTCTGTTTATAATGAAAGAAAACGAAAAGGTGACGTTCGCACGATCGTGACGAGAGTCGGCTTTGAAACAGGCGAAGTGCAGGTCGTGCTTGTAACCGCAAAAGAAACGCTTCCGCACAAGGAAGAAATCGTCAAAGCGATTCAAAAGCGATTGCCAGAGGTCAAATCCATTATTCAGAATGTAAACGGGGCGAAAACTTCAGTGATTTTCGGTGAGAAAACAAAACCGCTCGCCGGAAAAACAGTGATTCAAGAAGTGCTCGGCGACGTATCTTTTGAATTGAGCGCCCGCGCTTTCTTCCAGCTCAATCCGGAACAGACCGTCAAGCTGTATGATGAAGTGAAAAAAGCGGCGCAGCTGACCGGAAAAGAAAAAGTCGTTGATGCGTATTGCGGCGTCGGCACTATCGGCATGTGGGTGGCGGACGGAGCGAAGGAAGTCCGCGGCATGGACGTCATCAAGGAATCAATTGACGATGCTAAGAAAAACGCCAAAAAACACGGCATGGCAAATGCCACATACGTAACAGGAACAGCCGAGCACTGGCTCCCGAAATGGACGAAAGAAGGCTTCCGCCCGGACGTCGTCATTGTAGACCCGCCAAGAACGGGCTGTGACAGCACGTTCCTGGACACGATCAAAAAAGTCAAACCGAAACGCTTTGTCTACGTTTCCTGCAATCCATCCACGCTTGCGAAGGATTTGCAGACGCTGTCGAAGGACTATCGCGTGGACTATATTCAGCCTGTCGATATGTTTCCGCAGACGGCGCATGTTGAAGCAGTGGCGAGACTTGTATTGAAATCGTCTAACTAAAATAAACAATACCTAATAAGACCTGGATTTCGGTAAAATAAACAATTCCGATTTCCGGGTCTTTTTCATGTGCAGCCCTTGTCCTGACTGTCTGTTCTCAATTTTATCTTCCTTCTCATTCTCGGAGATCTTTATTTTAACTGGCGAAAAGAGTTGAAAAAACGTGTTGAAAAGCGGGTGAAAAAAAGCGTTATTTAACCGGGAAAGTTTCCTTCCAGTATGATTAAAATACATGAGAAGAATGATGTGAAATCATAGATATTTTTTTCATAATTTGTAAAATTATATATTGACTTGCAGTTATTACGTGTGAAATATTGATGATAGGAATATAAGGAAAGGTATGGCGTATATCATTTCAAGAGTCATTCGATGTAAAAAGTTGAAACATTGTAATAAACGAAAGAGGTGAAAATGATGGCCAACCCCATTTTAAAATGAATAACGTATGAGCACTACAACAATTAAATAATAGTGCCGACGATAACAACTATTACAGTAATACCTACAATGGTTATATCCTTGCGACAATCATGCTTCATAATAATTTAGATTGACACTTGGCTAAAAAGTATTGCAGAGAAGGAAATGGATAACTAAATGGATAAAGTATATAAAAAACGACCGTTATATAAAAGAAGTTGGTTTCAAACATTTTTGGCATTTTTAGTATCTCAGCTTTATTTTAATTTTGTAGAATTAACGGGATGGGGTCCTAAGTATAGAGAAATGAATGGATTCCCAGCAAACATAGTTGAACTAGATTTCTTTCAAACATATCTTTCATTCTATGATAATCCATGGTTTAATATTATTACTGTTTTCTTGGGAGTTTTCACTATTATACAAATAATTACAGGGGTAACAAAGGATATTCGAAATTAAAGCAATAACTTCTGATGCCTTATTTAATGATGAAAGAAAATGTACACTTTCTTAATTATCTTATGAGTGAAGACTGCGACACTTAGTCAGCAGTCTATTTTATGGTTCTGGATCAGGATTACCGAATTATAACCCTATACAAATATATAGTAGGTTGCCACTTGCTGCGTTGGTTATTTTCTAAATCATGAGCAAATCCCAAATGATTCAGATTGAAGTTCTTGAATTCTTTTAAATAAGGGTTTATTTTCTCTTCTCATCCTCTTTACTCCATGTGATTCACAAGTGGTAGCAGCTTAAGTAGAGGTTTTTTCATTCTCTTGAGTATTCAGTTATACCACCCCCAACTCAATTTGCTTAATCGAAGTTTATCTCTTGAAATTAGTTTTTCCGCAAATATGATATTGAGATACGGATATGGTGTAGCGTTAAATATCTTATCTTCAATAACAGGGCAATTATTTTGCGTTGGTAATATGGAGAACTCATATGATATTCTATTTAGGTTGGAATCCTTTTTATCCAAAAGTTCAAAAGTAAGGCCACTAAGAAAGACGAAGGTCAGCGCGAGTTAACCACAATATAAAAAATAGGGTAGATAATCATCCCACGTGAAATGTTCAAAATTTACTATAGATTGATAAGAAATGCTTTCGCATGCGATAAGTGTAAAAAGAAGCATGGTCAGTTTTTAATTTGGGATAAAGGTTCAGCCGTATCCCATAATGAAAGGATTTGAATGTATTATGACAGATAATTTCTGGCGTGAATTGCCACGGCCATTTTTTGTACTGGCACCAATGGAAGATGTGACAGATGTTGTTTTCCGGCATGTAGTAAGTGAAGCAGGCAGACCGGATGTATTTTTTACAGAGTTCACAAACTCAGAGAGCTATTGCCACCCGGATGGAAAAGATAGCGTGCGCGGCCGTTTGACTTTTACAGAGGATGAACAGCCAATTGTGGCCCATATATGGGGAGATAAGCCTGAAAACTTCCGTAAAATGAGTATTGGCATGGCAGAGTTAGGATTTAAAGGACTAGATATCAATATGGGCTGCCCTGTGCCTAATGTTGCGGGGAATGGAAAGGGAAGCGGCCTTATTTGCCGTCCTGCAGTTGCGGCAGAATTAATACAAGCTGCAAAAGCAGGGGGATTGCCTGTAAGCGTGAAGACAAGACTTGGATACACGGATGTGGATGAATGGCGCGAGTGGCTGACACACATTTTGAAACAGGATATTGCCAATCTTTCTATTCATCTGCGCACAAGAGCAGAAATGAGCAAAGTAGATGCGCATTGGGAACTCATCCCGGAGATTAAGAAACTTCGTGACGAGGTGGCACCAGATACATTGTTAACAATAAACGGGGATATCCCTGACCGCCAAACTGGCTTAAAACTTGCTGAACAATACGGTGTTGATGGAATTATGATTGGGCGCGGTATTTTTACAAATCCATTTGCCTTTGAAAAGGAGCCGAAAGAGCATAGCAGCAAGGAATTGCTTGATCTCTTAAGGCTGCATCTGGATCTTCATGATAAATATTCAGCATTAGAAGCCCGTCCGTACAAGCCTCTTCCTCGCTTTTTCAAAATTTATCTCCGCGGGTTCCGAGGGGCAAGTGAATTAAGAAATCAATGCATGAACACAAAGTCAACAGATGAAGTACGTGCATTGCTCGACGACTTTGAGAGAAAGTATCTTGATGGGATAGAGTAACAGCAGTGCTTGATTCAAAAGAGGCTAACACAATTCTTGACTAAAATAAACCTGGATTTTCGGTAAATCCGGGTCTTTTTTGTACGCAGCTTTTACTCAGCCTGTCTTTTCTCTAATTTATTGTAAGTAAATAATGGTATATTTAGTGGAGATATCTTATAAAGGGGGAGAGGAAAATGAAACGACTATGCATCATCCCCTGCGGCAAGAAAAAAATCTGGGACGTCCAGCCTGATGCCGGGCCGGTAAGAGCAGAGGACGCTTATCTCAGCCCGTTTCATCAGGCGTGCGAGCGGTATGCGAAAGCATTTTTCGATGAGTGGGTGATTTTGTCGGCGAAGCACGGGTTCCTCCGCCCTGATGATCTCGTTTCGGGAAATTACGATGTCACTTTTGGCACCAGTCATCCGGAAATCATGACAGCGGACGAGCTGCGCCGTCAATTTCACGAAAAAGGCTTTTCTGATATCGAAGAGCTAGTCATGCTTGGCGGAAAAAAATATCGAAGCGTTCTAAACGCCGTCATCGGAGAGCACCAGCATATCAGCTGGCCGCTATCATCATACAAAGGCATAGGCTACATGCTCCAAGCGCTGAACCGGGCTGTTGAAGAAAAGCATGAACTGTAGCATGCACATATGAAGAAAAGAGTGTGAACATGAAAAAACTTGTGTTTGGCTTGCTTGCCATTGCATTATTCGGATGCGGACTATATATCTATCATGTATGGTTCGGTGATCCATTTTCGAAAAATGCTGCAGAACAGAAGCTAGTCTCTTATGTGAAACAAACCTATCCTAAGAAAGAAATCAAGATCACGAATGGGGTATATAACGCTAAAACCTCTGAATATGTATTCGGAGCAACCTCCCAATCTCATCGCTACCCAATGTGTACGAAGGGATTTCTGCATCCTAAAGTAACGTGCGATGGAATTGAAGAAGCGTATACCGAATCAGTATCAAAACATGTAAATGAAGAAGCAACGAAGGCAATCGAAGCAGATCTGAAAAAAGCGGTTCCTCGACTTATAAAAGCTGATGCTGCTTTGAGTATTGAAAACGGACAGTTCACGTTAGATACAAAATGGAACAAACAGCTGGCTGAAAAAGCGCCTATGAGCATGACGATTCAGTTAGACGCCAGCGGGTTATCAAAAACAGATGCCGCAAAGATGGCGGAAACGGTCAGAAAAACGCTTAATGAAAAGGGATATACATACTCAAACGGCACGATAGACTGTATGCAGAAGGACGGGGACGGCGGTATCGGATATGTCAAATATTCAATTGATTTTCTTTCAAAAGCAGCTATTCAGTCAAACGATGCAGAGGAACTAGGAAGTTAAAAAGATTTCCAAGGAAATAAATACGTCGATCATTGTCAAAGGCCGGGTGATATCCGGTCTTTTTTTTGCATGCTGTAAAACGAGACAAATGAATCAGTTTGAGACAAAACGAGACACACGTCTCAAACTGTCTCCAAGGTGAAGACGAGAAGACTGATTTTACGGGCTCAAAAGACTGGCACACTTCTTGCATTTATAATGGTGAACCCTAAATAGAAGGAGGCGCACAAAATGAAATTGTTAAAACGAGAAGGCTTGTCATTAACTGAGGAAAAAGCGCTGTGGATGTACCAAAAGATGCTGGAGATCAGGGGCTTTGAAGACAAAGTGCATGAACTGTTCGCCCAGGGAGTGCTTCCCGGATTCGTTCATTTATATGCCGGTGAGGAAGCCGTGGCTGTAGGGGTGTGCGCTCATTTACATGATGGCGACAGCATTACAAGCACCCACAGGGGACATGGACATTGTATCGCCAAAGGCTGTGATTTGGACGGCATGATGGCGGAAATTTTCGGGAAAGCGACCGGATTGTGCAAAGGCAAGGGCGGTTCTATGCACATTGCGGATCTTGATAAAGGCATGTTAGGCGCAAATGGAATCGTCGGGGGCGGCTTTACGCTCGCATGCGGATCAGCGCTCACGGCTAAATATAAACAGACTAAAAATGTAAGCGTTTGCTTTTTCGGGGACGGGGCAAATAACCAAGGCACCTTCCACGAAGGGCTGAATTTAGCGGCTGTATGGAACCTTCCTGTCGTATTTGTTGCTGAAAACAACGGCTATGGCGAAGCCACCCCATTTGAGTACGCATCAGCCTGTGATTCAATCGCCGATCGGGCGGCTGCTTATAACATGCCGGGGGTTACAGTTGACGGCAAAGATATTTTAGCAGTTTACCAGGCAGCCGAGGAAGCGATAGAAAGAGCAAGAAACGGCGGAGGCCCATCTTTGATTGAATGTATGACCTACAGAAACTACGGCCATTTCGAAGGAGATGCCCAAACCTATAAAACGAAGGATGAAAGAGTTGAGCACCTTGAAGAAAAGGATGCCATTCAAGGTTTTAAAAACTACCTTTTAAAAGAAACAGATGCTAATAAGCTGTCAGACATTGAACAGCGTGTCAGCGAATCGATTGAAAAAGCCGTCTCGTTCAGCGAAGACAGCCCATATCCAAAAGATTCGGAGCTGCTGACAGATGTGTACGTGTCATATGAAAAAGGAGGAATGTAAGAGATGGCGAGAGTCATAAGCATGTCAGACGCGATCAATGAAGCAATGAAGCTTGCGATGAGAAGAGACGAAGATGTGCTTTTGATCGGTGAGGATGTCGCCGGGGGAGCGGCGGTCGATCATTTGCAGGATGATGAAGCATGGGGCGGTGTATTAGGGGTCACGAAGGGACTCGTACAGGAATTCGGGCGTACAAGAGTGCTGGACACTCCGATTTCTGAGGCAGGCTATATGGGGGCGGCTATGGCTGCGGCATCAACCGGTTTGAGACCGATTGCCGAGCTGATGTTTAACGATTTTATCGGCACGTGCTTTGATCAGGTGATCAACCAAGGGGCGAAATTCCGTTATATGTTCGGCGGAAAAGCGCAAGTGCCGATTACCGTCCGCACCACATACGGAGCAGGGTTCCGGGCCGCTGCCCAGCATTCACAATCGCTGTATGGCCTTTTCACGAGCATCCCTGGACTGAAGACAGTTGTTCCATCCAATCCGTATGATGCCAAAGGTCTTTTGCTTGCAGCAATAGAAGATAATGATCCGGTGTTCTTCTTTGAAGACAAAACGTCCTACAACATGAAGGGCGAGGTGCCGGAAGATTATTATACAATTCCCCTCGGAAAAGCGGATATCAAACGCGAAGGCAATGATGTTACGCTCTTTGCAGTCGGCAAGCAGGTCAATACTGCCCTTGAAGCGGCTGCACAGCTTTCAGAGAGGGGCATCGAAGCCGAGGTCCTTGATCCCCGCAGTCTGTCTCCTCTGGATGAGGATGCGATTTTCACATCGTTAGAAAAAACAAACCGGCTGATCATCATTGATGAAGCCAATCCGCGATGCAGCATTGCCACGGATATTGCTGCGATTGTCGCTGACAAGGGCTTTGATTTGCTTGATGCGCCGATTAAACGGATTACAGCGCCGCATACACCGGTTCCGTTTTCACCAGTGCTTGAAGATCAATATTTGCCGACACCAGATAAAATTGTCAGCGTCACGCTTGAATTGCTTGGCGAGCCGGCAATGAATTAAAGGGGGAACACAAATGGCGGTAAAAGTAGTGATGCCAAAATTGGGAATGGCCATGAAACAAGGGGAAGTATCGATATGGAATAAAAAAGTAGGCGACCCGGTTGAAAAGGGAGAAAGCATTGCCAGCATTCAATCGGAGAAAATTGAAATGGAGATCGAAGCGCCTGAAAAAGGAACGCTGATCGATATCAAAGTGAAAGAGGGAGAAGAGGTTCCGCCCGGCACAGCGATCTGCTATATCGGGGACGCCAATGAGTCGGTGCAGGAAGAGGCGAGCGCGCCTGTTGCTGAAGACAATATGCCGCAAGCCGTTCAGCCCGTCAAACAAGAAAACAAACCCGCAGCCTCCAAAAAAGATCGAATGAAAATATCTCCAGTCGCCAGGAAAATAGCAGAAAAAGCAGGATTAGACCTAAAACAACTGAAAGGAACTGGACCAGGCGGACGAATCGTGAAGGATGACGTAACAAAGGCTCTTGCTGAACAGAAAAAAGATCAGGCAAAGCCTGTGTCGGAGCAGAAAGCGCAGGAAATCCCGGTGACAGGCATGAGAAAGGTCATCGCTACCCGAATGCAGGAAAGCCTGGCAAACAGCGCGCAGCTGACGATCACGATGAAAGCTGATATCACCAAGCTTGCCACTCTTCAAAAACAGCTTTCACCAACTGCGGAAGAGAGATACGGCACAAAACTGACGATCACTCATTTTATCTCAAGAGCCGCCGTTCTCGCTCTGCAAGCTCACCCTGTGCTGAACAGCTTTTATCAAAATGAGCGCATCATCACACATCCCCATGTGCACCTTGGTATGGCTGTAGCCTTGGAAAATGGCTTAGTGGTGCCTGTCATCCGCCATGCTGAAAAGCTATCGCTGATAGAACTGGCTCAATCTATCTCAGAAAATGCCAAAAAAGCACGCGAGGGACGTGCGGGAAGCGAAGAACTGCAAGGATCTACTTTCTCCATTACAAACCTTGGCGCGTTTGGAGTTGAGCATTTCACACCGATACTAAATCCGCCGGAAACAGGCATTCTCGGCATCGGAGCAAGCTATGACACGCCGGTGTATCAAGGGGAGGAGATCGTCAGAAGCACGATCCTGCCACTCAGCCTGACATTTGATCACAGAGCGTGTGACGGCGCCCCTGCCGCTGCATTCCTGAAGGCGATGAAAACATATTTGGAAGAACCCGCAGCATTAATTTTATAGGAAAAGCAGGTGAAAACGACATGACATTAGCCATTATCGGCGGCGGACCTGCAGGCTATGCGGCTGCGGTTTCCGCGGCACAGCAGGGCAGAAACGTGCTGCTCATTGACAAAGGCCAGCTTGGGGGGACCTGCCTGAATGAAGGCTGCATCCCGACAAAGTCTTTGTTAGAAAGCGCAAACGTTCTTGATAAAATCAAGCATGCCGACAGCTTTGGAATCGAACTTCCGGCAGGTGCGATATCAGTCGATTGGAGTAAAATGCAAAGCCGAAAACAACAGGTTGTCAGTCAGCTTGTCCAAGGCGTACAGTACCTAATGAAGAAAAATCAAATACAGGTTGTAAAGGGAACAGCCTCCTTTCTTTCTGAAAGAAAGCTCTTAATCGAAGGAGAAAACGGAAAAGAAATCAGAGAGGCGGACCAAGTATTGATTGCCTCCGGATCAGAGCCAATCGAGCTGCCTTTCGCTCCGTTTGACGGCGAATGGATCATCGACAGCAAAGACGCGCTTTCTCTTTCCGAGATTCCGTCTTCACTAGTCATTGTCGGCGGCGGTGTCATCGGGTGTGAGTATGCAGGGCTGTTCGCCAGATTGGGATCGAAGGTGACCATCATTGAAACAGCGGACCAGCTGATTCCGGCTGAAGATGAAGATATTGCCCGTCTCTTTCAGGAGAAACTTGAGGAAGACGGTGTCGAAGTGCATACTTCATCCAGATTAGAGCGGGTGGATCAAACGGCCAAAACGGCAATATGGAAAAGCGGTCAGCGAGAGTTTAAAACGAAGGCCGATTATGTGCTGGTGGCGATCGGCAGAAAACCCCGTCTTGACGGATTACAGCTGGAACAGGCCGGAGTTGATTTTTCTCCAAAGGGCATTCCGGTGAATGGGCACATGCAGACGAACGTGCCTCATATTTACGCGTGCGGAGATGCTATAGGGGGCATTCAGCTGGCGCATGCCGCTTTCCATGAGGGCATCATCGCTGCTTCTCATGCTTCCGGAAGGGATGTCAAAATCAATGAGAAACATGTGCCGCGCTGCATCTATACGTCCCCAGAAATCGCGTGTATCGGAATGACAGAACGACAGGCAAGAAGCATATACGGGGATGTGAAGATCGGCGAATTTTCATTTTCCGCAAACGGCAAGGCGCTCATTAAACAGCAAGCGGAAGGAAAGGTCAAAATCATGGCTGAACCGGAATTCGGCGAAATCGTGGGTGTCTCGATGATTGGCCCGGATGTAACCGAGCTCATCGGCCAAGCGGCAGCGATCATGAATGGTGAGATGACGGCAGATATGACGGAGCATTTTATCGCCGCCCATCCGACTTTATCGGAAACATTGCATGAGGCGCTGTTAAGCACGATCGGCCTTGCGGTACATGCATAATAAAGGAAAAAGCAGGCGCATGGATATAAGGCGCCTGCTTTTTTATTGTTGAAAGCGCTTTATTTTTCCCCTACAATAGATGAAAACGGCGTGTAAGGGAGGAGCGATCAAGGAAATGAATTCGGTCCCAAACGATTTGCAAACCTGGAAACGTTTTGTGAAAGACGGTGTGCTTGACGAAGCCCGAATAAGAAAACGGATCGCCGAGTCATGGCATCGCTGCAAAAAAGCTGAGGTCAATCCTTATTTAGAAAAAGGCCCGAGGGTTTTACAGCAAACGGAGCTGGATCAGCAGTCAAAAAAACATTCATTCTTCTTGACGACCGCAAAGCCTTACCTCGAAAAACTGCTGCCTGCCATAAAAGAAATGGAAATGATGGCGCTGCTAATTGATTCAGACGGTGTTGTTCTGGCATTGGACGGCCATCCCCGCGCGCTCTATGAAGCCAAACGCATCAACTTTGTCGAAGGGGCATGCTGGACGGAAACGGCTGTCGGAACAAATGCGATTGGCACGGCGCTCCACATCAGCGAGCCGGTTGCGATACAAGGATCAGAGCATTACTCCATTGCTTCCCATCTTTGGAACTGTTCAGCCGCTCCGATTCACCATGAGGATGGCAGCCTTGCGGGTGTGATTGACATATCGTGTCCGGCGGCAGGCGCTCATCCTCATATGCTCGGTATTGCCACTGCGATCGCCTATGCAGCTGAACGGGAACTCGCAGCTAAAAGCCGTGAGAAAGAGCTCGAGCTGATCAGCCGTTTTGGAGAGAGGGCTGCATCCAGTGTGCCGATGGTGCTATGCAATAACAAGCAGCACATCATCAGTGCGAGCATACCGATTCGAACCTCAATGCCTGATTGGCAGGGCCGGCACCTGTATGAGTTGAAAGAACGGGGCTACTCAATCGAAAAAGCTGTCACCATAGGAGATGGCGGCACTTGTTTTTATCTTTCGGAACAAAAGAAAAAGAAGGTGTTCCGATTCAATGGAGTGATCGGGAAAAGCGGCCGATCGCAAGCGATGCTGATGAACCTTGAACGTGCAGCTGCGGCAGATGCAACGGTCTGTTTGTCGGGCGAAACTGGTACGGGAAAGGAAGTCGCGGCTCGCGCTCTTCATGAGAACAGTGAGAGACGTCACGGTCCGTTTGTTGCTGTCAATTGCGGAGCGATTCCGTCTGATTTGATTGAGAGCGAACTGTTCGGATATGCAGAGGGCGCTTTTACGGGAGCGAAACGAAATGGCTATAAAGGCGCCTTTCAAAAAGCGAATCAAGGCACATTGTTTTTAGATGAAATCGGAGAAATTTCCCACTCGATGCAGGTTGCACTTTTACGGGTGCTTCAGGAACGCAAGATAACGCCAATCGGCGGGACGAAAGAAATTCCGGTTGATATCAGAGTTATTGCCGCCACACATTGTGATTTACGCGAGCTTGCCGAAAACGGAAAAATCAGAGAGGACTTGTTTTACCGTCTTCATGTCTATCCAATTGAACTCCCTCCATTACGCGATCGCACCGAGGATATCCCGGATCTCTTTGAGTACTACAAACAGAAGAATCATTGGCCAGGCGAACTTCCTTCTGATTTTTGTAATGTGCTGAAGCAATGGAAGTGGCCGGGGAATATCCGTGAGCTGTTTAATGTGTTTGAACGTCTTTCTATCAGATTTCCGGACGGCCGGCTGAGGGATGAATCGCTTCCCGCTTTACTGGAAGCCGCTGGATTGCCGGCCAGCTCTGCAGAAAAAAAGCCGGCTGCTGCCGGCGTGCTTACCTTTCGTGAGCAAATCCAAAAGGATATGATGATCAAAGCGCTTGAATCTGCAAAAGGAAACGTCTCTCAAGCTGCCAAAATCAGCGGGATTCCCCGAAGCACTTTCTACAAACGCCTGAAAAAATTCAACTTGTCCGCTGAATCATAAAGCATACTTCCTTCAGGAAATGGAAACGTTATGTATTGAAGGAGGGTGTTACGATGAATATTCAAAGGGCGAAAGAAATAGTAGAATCTCCCGATATGAAAAAAGTAACATATAACGGCGTTCCTATATACATTCAGCACGTGAATGAAGAAAACGGAACAGCAAGAATTTATCCGCTTGACGAACCACAGCAGGAGCATGAAGTGCAGCTGAACAGCTTAAAAGAGGATTAAACAAAAATGGCCCGCTTCATAAGCAGGCCATTTTGTTATCCGCGCGGCGCAAATAAAATAACACAGACACCGATGAGACAAATGCATGCGCCGATCCAATCATACAGATCAGGTGTTTTCCGGTCAACAAGCCATCCCCACAGGACCGCAAGCACGATGAATACCCCGCCATAAGCGGCGTATACACGGCCGAAGGAAGGGAAGGACTGGAATGTCGGAAGAATGCCGTAGACAATCAAGATCAATGCTCCGGCGATCCCGTAGCCGGCTGGCTTTGCCTCTCTCAGCCATAGCCAAACCAGATATCCGCCGCCAATTTCAGCAAGCCCCGCCGCGAGAAATAAAAGAATGGTAACCAGCATTCATGAGCACTCCTCAAGTTGCTTTTCTCTTTCATTATAAAGGAGGAGAGCTGTTAAAGCTTTGGATGATTTTCAAATTCCTTTAAATACGCGCTGCGCTGAATCTCCGTAAATTGGCTGATCCAGTTGCTTTTCGCCTCTTCATTCAGATGAGGGAGGATATAGCGTTCCACCGCTTCAAAAAACAATGGATTCGCGATAATGTTCCAAGTAGGGATGCGAACGACTTTTCCGTCTGTTTTCTCGATGATAATATCTTCAAAAAAGATCCCTTTCAAGCTGTAATGATGCCGTCCCATATAAATCCGTTTTACCTCAGAAAACATCACGCTGCGCTTTCTAGAGAAAATCTCGCCATCAGGCCCTGTTTTTACGCTGAAAATGACATTTCCCCGGCTTGTGAACGCCGGAAAAGCCATAAAAAATGTGATCAATCCATAAACGATCGCCATTAATCCGCCGCCCAAATAAAGCAGGGCATACTTAGATTCAAATGTAAGAGCTTCAGACACCAGCCATACTCCTGCAATAAAAGCGCCTCCTGTAGCGAGGAACAGCCATATTCTAAAAAACAGTCTGCTTTTGACCTTAATTACTTCATTGTTTTTCAATTGCTATTCTCCTTTATCGCTCTTTAGCAAAAAAGTATTCCTTTTATCACATCTTTATTTGCTGTTACGATAGAAAATTCATTTTGGGTAATACCTGTTACCAGCCAAGTATGATGGCTGCCAGGCAGAACGAAAGCCATGTCAGCCACTTCCGGGGAGTTGTCTTTGTCATAAACCAGCCGCATCAGCGTATCCATTTTTCCTTTTCGCAAAGCCAGATCATTTACAAAACGGGTAACGTCCTCTTGGTGATCATGCTTATCTAGAAACTCCTTGAGATGTGTGGGAGTGTCTGAAGCGCCCTCCAAAAGCAATTCAAATTCAGTTGATGTCAGAGAGATCAGTGATTCTTTGTGATCTTCTGCATCTATTATATTTAAAAACTCGGATGTTTTAGAGAGTAATCCATTAGTTGAATCCATTTTTTTGATTCTATGCACCTGTTCATCAAACAGCAATTCATGAGAGTAAGTACCAAACTTTGAAACATGGCAGGATATATTCTGTTCTTTACCTTGTTCATCAAATTTGGACAGCTTAACTGTATAGTCGGCGTCGTTTAACACATGGATAAACGGACAGTATTCGTCCTTTAGCCGATATTGATGATTCCGATATTCCGCCGCATCTTTGGCTAAGAGTGAGCGGCACGCGGCTTCAAATAAGGCGCCGAGCTGTTCATCTTCTATTTCGGGAAAATAGGCTTGTTTTAAGGCCATTCCCTGTTCGAAAAACCCTTCGCTGTAAAAACAAAACAAGAGTTCTTCTATGCTGATTGTAAACTGCTTCATTGTTTATTCTCCTATCCAAATGAAAATTTCCCTTTAAGGAAATGGGTTGCGCCGTGTATGAGCGAATCCGCTGTTTTCTTTGCTTTTTCTATTCCTTTTTTCGCACTGTCTATCCCTTTATGTATCGTTTTATTCGCCGCATCTATGTCGTCATTCACTGATTTGACGACTTTGCCGGCTGATTCCAGTCCTTTTTTGGCTGTATCAACGACAGCATGGATCGGTTCTTTAAGTTTTATCGCTGCTTTTTCAGCATAGACTGATGTGAATTTTGCGATTTTTTCCCCAACAAACCCTCCTACTGCCGAACCAATTGTGCCTCCGATTACTGTGCCGACAGGACCTAACACACTTCCTACGGCACCGCCCACAACAGCACCAGCTGTGGCACCGCCGGCAACAAAAATCGTATTATTCACAGCATTCCCGACAGCCTTGGCGTTTTCACGCTTGAGAACTTCGGGTTTGTCCTGGTATTTTGCATAATTTTCAGCAATTTTCACGCCTGCTCCGAATGTTTCGGTCGCACCGGTAATCAGTGTGGCGGTAATGGCATTTCCTTTCGCGAATCTCAAGCCCGTTTTTCCCACATCCTTCAAAGTGGAGCGTACGCCGGCTTCATTAAGAAATCCTTTTGTGTAGCTTCTGACGCTGTTTGAAAAATCCACCGTGTCCTGAGGGAAGTATTTTGTAAACTTTTTATGTACCAAATCTGAAAATGGACGGTTTGTCTTTTTCAACAAATATTTAGGATTCAAAAGCACTCTTGCCGCTTTTTGATAACGTGAGCTGTCAACGGCCTTGGAAATATCCAAGAGCAGTTTTGAGTGCTGGGCTGTATGCAAGCCGCTTGGCTGTTTCGCAAATTTTGTAAGCCCTAATCCGTAATATTTTCCCTGCGTCAGCATAAGAGCGGTTAAGCTTGTCATCGTACCGTATTTGTCGTAGGCATTGTAGAGCTTTCGCAAAATATCATCTTGTTCCACAAATTTATCGCCCGTTTTTCTGATGAAAATCTCATTGTCACTCAGCTTAGTGACGAGCGCTTTTCCTGAGCTCCACGCATCGCCCACTCCAGAAAAACAGCTGGTGTAGCGGGGATCGCATTGCAAAATCATCTGCCCCAGCTCCACATGCAGGTCCTTATATTTGTTTTCCATATCAGTTAATTCAGTGACTACATCATTTGCAAGCTGTTCGAGCTTATCCGGATCAACTGTTTCCTGACACACCGTTCACCTCCCGAGTTTATGTCTTTCCTCTCTTGCTTTACGCTCCAGTTCTTCCATTCTGGCAATTTCAGCTTTTCGTTCTTCTATTTTGACAGCGGCAGCCTTCAGCTCTTGGCTTGTTTCAAGCAGCTCCTGTTCGAATTGATCGTAGGCGGCTTTCGTTTCCTCGAAATCCTGGTCAAACGAATCTCTTGCTTTGCCCTGCCAAGCATCTCCCAATGCAGATAACCGGGATTCAAGCAGCATTTTGGAGCTTCTGACCTCTTCTGCGGCCGCACTATACTTGTTTGCCAGCTCAATGACTTTATATGAGTCCAACTTTTGTCCCCTGCCTTTTCTAAATTCACGCACAATTGGATGTTTTATATAAATGATTATAAATAATTCGGCATGTATCCGAATCGTACAAAAGAACCTTTTCATAAGAATTGGAAGGGCGTATATTCACTTAAAATTCACAGTTGGTGAGACTTTAAGATTACAAAAAAGGTAAAAAAACCAAATCTCTCAGACATAAGGCAAATGAGAAATTTCCCGCTCTATGGGAAAAAACACTAAAGTTGATCAAATGACCTAAGTGCGCCAAACGTGTTACGGGACGAGCTATCTCATGGTATAAATGGAATTGTAAACGTTATCAAGGAGGTCGTCATATGAAGAAAAAATCATTCTCAATCGTAATAGCGGGCGGAGGGAGCACTTTCACTCCAGGGATCGTACTCATGCTCTTGGACCATTTGGAGGAGTTTCCGATCAGAAAGCTGAAGCTGTATGATAATGATAAGGAGAGACAGGATCGAATTGCAGGCGCCTGTGACGTTTTTATCAGAGAAAAAGCGCCGGATATTGAATTTGCAGCGACGACTGACCCGGAAGAAGCTTTTACAGATGTCGATTTTGTTATGGCGCACATCAGAGTAGGGAAATACGCGATGCGTGCGCTTGATGAGCAAATTCCGTTAAAGTACGGAGTTGTCGGCCAGGAGACGTGCGGGCCGGGCGGGATCGCATACGGTATGCGTTCGATCGGCGGTGTGCTTGAAATATTAGATTACATGGAAAAATACTCGCCTGACGCGTGGATGCTCAATTATTCCAATCCGGCGGCAATTGTGGCTGAAGCTACGAGACGCCTTAGACCGAATTCTAAAATTCTCAATATCTGTGATATGCCGGTTGGGATCGAAGACCGGATGGCGCAAATTCTTGGCTTATCCTCAAGAAAAGAAATGAAGGTCCGCTATTACGGATTAAATCACTTCGGCTGGTGGACATCAATTCAGGATCAAGAGGGCAACGATTTAATGCCGAAGCTGAAGGAGCATGTATCTCAATACGGCTATATTCCGAAAACAGAGGCTGAAGCGGTGGAAGCGAGCTGGAATGACACATTCGCCAAAGCGCGTGACGTGCAGGCCGCAGATCCTGATACACTGCCGAATACGTATTTGCAATATTATTTGTTCCCGGATGATATGGTGAAAAAATCAAATCCGAATCATACGCGGGCAAATGAAGTGATGGAAGGGCGCGAAGCTTTTATTTTCAGCCAATGTGACATGATTACACGTGAGCAGTCCACAGAAAACAGCGAAATCAAAATCGATGACCACGCATCATATATCGTTGATCTTGCCCGGGCGATTGCCTACAACACAGGTGAAAGAATGCTGTTGATCGTTGAAAATAACGGCGCAATTGCGAACTTTGACCCGACTGCGATGGTCGAGGTGCCATGCATTGTCGGCTCAAATGGGCCTGAACCGATTACCGTCGGCACCATTCCGCAATTCCAAAAAGGGCTTATGGAGCAGCAGGTATCCGTTGAGAAGCTGACTGTTGAAGCGTGGGCGGAGAAATCGTTCCAAAAGCTGTGGCAGGCGCTAATTTTGTCAAAAACAATGCCGAACGCGCGTGTGGCAAGACTCATTCTCGAGGATTTAATGGAGGCCAACAAAGACTTCTGGCCTGAGCTTGATCAAAGCCCGACCCGTATATCATAACTGAAATTCCCCCATTTTCGAATCTGTAATTGTATATAATAGAAAGAAAATGGGGGGATCTGATATGCAGCTCGAAGAACTGATCAATCAGCACTACAGCAAATTGAATGACAACGATTTTCATATTTTAAAATATATATTGAATCATAAGCACACATGCTATCACCTTGGAATCGACGCGCTGGCCAAAGCTTGCAGTGTATCGCGTTCCTCAATTTTACGGCTTGCCCAAAAGCTCGGTTTCAGCGGTTACAGTGAATTTCGCGTCTTTTTAAAGTGGGAAGATCAGCCGGAAGAAGGCGAGAGTATGAGTTTTGAAAAGCTGCTTGATGATATTGAAGCAAATTTGAAGTTCTTACGGACAAAGGACATGACGGACATGTGCCAGCTGATTGATGAAGCGGACCGCATTTTCGTCTACGGTTCTGGAAATGCGCAAAAGATATGCGCCCGCGACCTGCAAAGAATGTTTATTCCGCGCCATCGCTATCTTATTTTAATTGAAGATACAAATGAATTTAATTTGATGCGCGATGATTTTAAAGTAAATGATCTGTTTATCATCATTTCTCTTTCCGGAGAAACACCGGAGCTGATTCCTCAGGCAAGAATGCTTTCTGCAAAGGGTATTCCCTTTATTTCCATTACGAATTTAAAAAACAATGTCCTCGCCCAGCTGACTCCGCATAATCTTTATGCGACAAGCAAACCTGTGACATTAAGCGATAAAACGGAAATTGTCGCTTTTGCACCGTTTTTTCTCGTTGGCGAAGCATTGTTCCGCGCATATGTTGATTACAAAGAGGCAGAAAAAAATGACAATGACTAGCAGGGGGTTCTGGTATGATGCAAAAAATTCAGCGCTTTGGAAGCGCGATGTTTGTGCCTGTTTTATTATTCGCGTTCGCCGGCATTATCGTCGGTATCAGCACGCTCTTTAAAAATAAAACCCTCATGGGCCCGCTCGCCGATCCCGACGATTTTTGGTATCAGTGCTGGTATATTATTGAGCAGGGCGGCTGGACTGTTTTTAACCAAATGCCGCTCTTATTCGCCATTGGCATCCCGGTTGCTTTGGCGAAGAAAGCTCAGGCACGCGCTTGTTTGGAAGCGCTTACTGTCTACCTGACATTCAACTATTTTGTCAGCGCGATATTGACGGTATGGGGAGGAGCATTTGGCGTCGACATGAATCAAGAGGTCGGCGGAACGAGCGGGTTAACGATGATTGCGGGCATAAAAACGCTCGATACCAACATTATCGGAGCCATCTTTATTTCTTCGATTGTCGTCTTTTTGCATAATCGCTATTTTGATAAAAAACTGCCCGATTTTCTCGGCATCTTTCAAGGCTCAACATATATCGTGATGATTTCCTTCTTTATTATGATCCCAATTGCCTTGGCTGTGTCTTATATTTGGCCGATGGTTCAATCGGGAATCGGCTCGCTTCAAAGCTTCCTGGTTGCTTCTGGGGCGATGGGCGTTTGGATATACACGTTTTTGGAACGGATTTTAATTCCGACCGGCCTTCATCACTTTATTTACACGCCGTTTATTTATGGCCCGGCTGTAGCGGAAGGCGGGATCGTCACGTATTGGGCACAGCATCTTGGCGAATATTCGCAAAGCGCCAAACCGCTGAAGGAGCTCTTTCCGCAAGGCGGATTCGCGCTTCACGGCAACTCGAAAATCTTCGGTATTCCGGGTATCGCCCTGGCTTTTTATGTGACAGCCAAAAAGGAAAAGAAAAAACTCGTCGCAGGGCTGCTGATTCCTGTCACACTGACAGCGATTGTCGCCGGTATTACAGAGCCGATTGAGTTTACGTTCTTATTCATTTCACCTTTCTTATTTGCGGTTCACGCCGTGCTTGCCGCCACAATGTCGACAGTTATGTATATGGCCGGCGTCGTCGGAAATATGGGAGGCGGACTGATTGAGGCGGTAACCTTGAACTGGATTCCGCTCTTTGGCAGCCACGGTATGACATATGTGTATCAAATTTTGATCGGGCTCTCGTTTACAGCAATTTATTTTTTCGTCTTCAGATTTTTAATCCTCAAATTCAATATCGCTACACCAGGACGGGAAAAGGATGAACAGCAGGAAACAAAGCTATATTCGAAAAAGGAATACAGAGAACGAAAAAACAAGGATGAAACGGCCTCCGCTGCTGAAACGGCTGATGACACCGCTTTTCTGTATATTGAAGCGCTGGGCGGAAAAGACAACATCACTGAAGTCACAAACTGCGCAACCCGCCTCAGAGTCAGTGTCAAGGATGAAACAAAGGTTGAACCCGACAACGTATTCCGCGCGCTTGGCGCACACGGCGTTGTCAGGAACGGGAAGGCGTTTCAGGTAATTATCGGATTAAGCGTGCCGCAGATGCGGGAGCGTGTGGAAAAAATATTGAATCAATAAAGACTGCCCTCCTTTTCGGGAGGGTTTTCGTTTGCCGTCAAAAAGACCGCCATAGTAAAGTAAAGAAAGAGACAATCGAGTAAAAAGGGGTTTGGAGGCTTTTACATGCAAAAGGCTTTGTCGTTTTTAAAACCATATTCATTGCTGGCGGGAATTGCTCTGATTCTTATGCTGACGGAGCTTGCAGTTGAACTGCTGCAGCCTTTATTGATTGCAAAAATCATCGACGATGGGATATTGAAGCAAGATCTGCGGCATGTATGGATATGGGGCGCGGTCATGATCGGGCTGACCGTGTTATCCTTTGCGGCGGGGATGCTGAATTCCTTTTATGCCGCCCATGTCAGCCAAAGCTTTTCCTATGATACGAGAAAAGGGCTTTTTCAAAAAATCCAGTCCTTCTCCTATTCCACATTTGGACAGTTTTCGTCCTCTTCTTATATTACAAGGCTGACAAACGACGTCACACAGGTTCAAAATATGATTTTTATGAGTTTGCGGTTTATGCTGCGGGCTCCCTTAATGATTGCAGGCGGCATTGTGCTGTCGCTTGCCGTTAATGTGAAACTCGGGTTTTTTCTGCTTGTGACCATTCCGATCCTGATCTTGTTTTTGCTATGGGTATTAAGGAAAGGCGGGGCACTGTTCCGCTCAGTGCAGAAAAGGCTGGATCAAGTGAACACCATCATGCAGGAAAATTTAATTGCAATCAAGCTGATCAAAGCGCTGCTTCGCGGCAGCCACGAAGTCAAACGATTTATCAAAGCCAACACAAGGCTGATGGAAAAAACGGTTTCGGCCTTTCAGCTTGTGGAATTCACGATGCCTGTACTGATGCTTTTGATGAATCTCTGCATCCTTTTGATTTTGTGGGCGGGGTCCTACAGTATTACGAGCGGAAGCACTCAGGTTGGCGATGTTGTTGCGATAATTAACTACGCAACACGAATTACAGGCGCGCTTTCGATGTTTCCGTTTTTGATTATGATTTTCACCCGGGCGAAGGCTTCAGGGGATAGAATCGGTGAGGTGCTTGAAACAGAAGGCGACGAGCGGGAGGAAGGCACCATATCTGATCGTTTGTCAGGACGGATTGAGTTTCAGCATGTATCCTTTCGCTATCCTGAAATGGACAGAGAAGCGCTCAGGAATGTCTCATTTTCCGCAAAGCCAAGAGAAACGATCGCGATTCTCGGTGCGACGGGCTCGGGCAAGTCCACGCTTTTTCAGCTCATTCCGCGGCTTTATCAGCCGGATTCAGGCCGCATTTACATAGATGAAAAGCCGGTTCAAGATATTCCGGCTGAAGGGCTGCGCAGGCAAATTGGATATGTACCGCAGGAAGTCCTCTTGTTTTCCGGCACAATCAAAGAAAACATCGCTTGGGGCAAAGAAAATGCTTCACTAGATGAAATAATGGATGCGGCCAAACATGCGCAAATTCATGAAACGATTTTGAAGCTCCCAAATGGATATGACACTGTTTTGGGGCAAAGAGGCGTCAACCTGTCCGGCGGCCAAAAGCAGCGGATTTCCATTGCGCGGGCGCTGATTCGAAAACCGGCTATCCTTCTATTAGATGACAGCACAAGCGCGCTTGATCTGCAAACGGAGGCAAAGCTGCTTGAAGCAATCAGCACATACCATTGCACAACTTTGATCATTACACAAAAAATAACCACGGCGATGAAAGCTGATCAGATTTTGCTGCTTGAGGACGGCGAACTGATTGAAAAAGGCACTCACAGTGAGCTGCTTTCTGAATCTCAGTTATACAAGCGCATTTACGAGTCACAATTCGGAAGGGAGGGGAGCGAGTCATGCTAAAAGACATCCGCAAGCCTTTCCAATATCCCAAACTGCCAATTGACAAAAAAGAAGGCGCGAAAAAGCGGGCGAAAGCAAAGGATACAAAGGGCACACTGAGACGAATCTGGTCTTACTTGGCTGAAAGAAAAGGACTGCTCATACTTGTCATGCTGATGGTTGTCATCAGCGCCATATTCGGGCTCCTTGGTCCCTTTGTGATCGGAAAGGCCATCGACCATTTTATCGTCGGGAAAACGGTCAGCGGCTTGATTCCTGTTTTGCTTCTTCTGCTCGCTATCTATATCATTCAGTCCCTGTCGCTTTGGTTTCAAAACTATTGGATGATTACGATCTCGCAGGGCACGGTTTTCAGAATGAGAAGCGAATTGTTCACCCATCTGCATGAGCTGCCGATTCCATTTTTTGATAAACAGCGGCACGGCGAGCTGATGAGCCGGGTGACGAATGACATCGAAAATGTCAGTTCTACCTTAAACACGTCAGTCATTCAAATTTTGTCAAGCGTGATCACCTTTGTCGGGACGATTGCGGTGATGCTGTACATGAGCCCGCTCCTTACATTGATTACGCTGACCGTTATTCCGGTGATGGCAGCGAGCCTGAAATGGATCACCAACCGAACGGGAAAGCTGTTTAAAGAACAGCAGAAAAACCTTGGTGATCTGAATGGGTATATTGAGGAATCTGTTTCAGGCGCAAAGGTCATCAAAGCATATTCACGTGAGAAGCAGATTACTGCTGAATTCCTCGAAAAAAACGCTGCACTCAAGACGTCGGGCTTTTGGGCGCAGACGATTTCCGGGTTTATCCCGAAGGTCATGAACTCTTTGAATAACTTAAGTTTTACAATGATTGCGGCAATCGGCGGTTTGTTTGCGCTGAAAGGCTGGATCTCGATCGGCTCCATCGTCGTCTTTGCCGAGTATTCAAGACAATTTACACGCCCTTTAAACGATCTGGCCAACCAGTTTAATACGATGCTGTCCGCAATCGCCGGTGCTGAACGGGTGTTTGACGTGCTTGATGAAAAAGAAGAGCGCGAGGATGAAAAGAACGCCGTGCATCAGCCCATCCAAACAGGCAGCATTGAATTCCGGGATGTGTCCTTCGGTTACGATAAAGGGCAGCAGACACTGAAGCATTTACAGTTTACCGTGCCTGCCGGGCAGTCCATCGCGTTTGTCGGGCCGACGGGGGCGGGAAAGACAACCGTCACTAACCTTCTCGCCCGTTTTTACGAGCCTGACAAAGGAAAAATTTTAATCGACGGTACTGATATTAAAACTCTTACTAGAGCAAGCCTGAGAAAAAACATGGGGTTTGTTCTTCAGGATTCTTTCTTATTTCAGGGAACGATCAGAGAAAACATTCGCTATGGCAGGCTCGATGCTTCTGATCAGGAAGTCGAAGCCGCTGCAAAAACAGCAAATGCCCATAGCTTTATTGAAAGGCTGCCAAAAGGGTATGACACCGTGCTGACGCAAAACGGTTCGGGCATCAGTCAAGGACAGAAGCAGTTGATTTCTATAGCGCGGGCGGTGCTTGCCGATCCGGTTCTTCTCATTTTGGATGAAGCGACAAGCAACATTGATACCGTAACAGAAGTCAACATTCAAGAAGCGCTCGCCCGTTTAATGGAAGGAAGAACAAGTGTCATCATTGCCCACAGGCTGAACACCATTCAAAGAGCGGACCAGATTGTGGTGCTAAAAGACGGTGAAATGATTGAAAAAGGCAGCCATGACGAGCTGATTCGGCAAAAAGGATTTTACAGTGACTTATATGAAAGCCAATTTGAGAAATAGACCTTTGTCCTGCACAGAGGTCTTTTTTGTTACAGTTTTATAGTACTTTTATTTCATTTTCGTAAAATGTAACAAAATTACTTGACGTAAACAAGTTATGTATATATACTAGCTTACATTAAGTAAGTGATAACATTTATCAAGGAGGATAAAATGAATAAATCATTTGAAATTGGCACATTACTTTTAAGAGTTATTACAGGTATTATCTTTTTTGTTCACGGTTTATCAAAGTTTCAGGGAATGGAGGGCACCATCCAATTTTTCGGCAGCATAGGCCTTCCAAGCTTTATGGCGTATGTCATCGCAGCGATTGAACTCATTGGCGGAGTGCTTGTCTTCTTCGGATTGGCTACACGTATTGTCGGTGTACTGTTCGCCCTTACACTGATCGGCGCCATCATCACTGTTAAGCTGAAAGCGCCATTCATGGGCAATGCAGAATTTGATTACCTTCTGCTTTTGACATCCATTCACCTGGCGCTTACTGGAAGTCGATTCCTGGCGCTGGACCCATTTGTATTTAAAGGAAAAAAGAACGAAAACGTTTCAGCATAAGAAAAGAGGCATGCAGCATGACCAGCATTCATGAGGATACACACATTGGCTATGCCAAACTCACAATTCGCAGTCTGGAGCGTTCGCTTCAGTTCTACTGTAACGTCATCGGTTTTCAAGTCTTAAAAAAGACGGATCGCCAAGCTGAATTAACGGCTGACGGGAAACGCGTACTGCTTATTCTTGAAGAAAATCCGAGCGCTGTCGTCTTGCCTGAACGGTCTGTGACAGGCCTTTATCACTTTGCGATTCTTCTTCCGGACAGGAAAGAACTTGGGATCGCGCTCGCCCGCCTGATTGAACACGGCATTGCTATCGGACATGGAGACCATGCTGTCAGCGAAGCGCTCTACCTGTCTGATCCTGACGGAAACGGCATTGAAATGTACGCTGACCGCCCCCGCAGCACGTGGCAGCGTGATCGGGAAGGAAACTACGTCATGACGACAACCGCTGTTGACATTGAGGGCCTTCTGGAAGAGGCAGGAGATGAGCGGAAAACATCGCTTCCGACCGATACAATCATCGGACACATTCATCTGCATGTCAGTGATTTGAAAGAAGCAAAGGCGTTTTATACAGATGTACTGGGCTTTGACATTGTCGGAAACTATGCGGGCATGTCCGCCCTCTTCGTTTCAGCCGGGGGGTACCACCATCATATCGGCTTAAACATTTGGGCGGGAAGAAATGCGCCGCCTAAACCGACAAATGCCAGCGGACTAGATTATTATACTGTTGTCCTGCCCCACCAAGAGGAGCTGGATTTGGTGGCAAACCGAGTCAAACACGCCGGGTATTCGATTGAAGAGACGGAAAACAGCTTTCGTGTGAAAGACCCTGTTTCCGGCGCCTATATTACATTTGTGATTTAACTGCAATCCCCTTGCCGAAAAAACGGCAGGGGGATTTTTTATTTTCCAGAAACTCCTGTCAAAAATGCCCTGAGGCAGGTATGATAAGAAGGGAATTGGGTATCGGGAGTGATGAGCGTGAAAGCTCTTTTTTTTACGAGAATGTTCACCTTGATGGTGAGCTGTTTAATGTATCTGTCCATTGTGAAAGAGGATAACTGGTTTGGATATGTATTTATAGCAGCAGGTGCTGCCATGTATGCAGCCAATCATGTTTTGCTGACAAAAGAGACAAATGCCATCTGGTTCTGCCTGATTGATATTGCAATCGGCTTTTCGTTCGGATTTATCTTTCCCGGCACAGGTTTGTTCATTATTATGCTTTGTCCGGTTGCGGTCGCCTTTTTTCTGCGGGGGTTTCCTAAAAGAACAGCATGGTCTGTCTTATGTCTTTCCTCTATTTTATTTTTGACCGTCCTCATCTGTACATATGCGATGTTCGGCAATGAATTTGTCATTGATCATTTGACTAGCATGACATTCGTTGTTTTCTGCGGTGTCGTGGGCAAATTAATCCGCAAGCTGTTGGATGCGCAGGATACGGCAAAACAGCAGTTTCAGGAACTGACGGAGTCCCATCTGGCGTTGTCTGCTGCACATCAGGAGCTCCATTTATATGCGAAGCAGGTTGAAGAGCTGACTGCCATTTACGAGCGGAACAGAATGGCGCGGGAAATCCATGATACAGTGGGGCATAAAATGACGGCCCTTCTCGTCCAGCTGCAGCTTTTGCGTGAATGGCAAAAAAGAGACAGCCAAAAAGCGGATGAGACAGTAGGTGTCTGTGAAACACTTGCCCGTGAAGCGCTTGATGATGTCCGCTTATCAGTACGCACTCTGCAAACTGAAAACGATCCTTCGCTAATCGAATCGCTGAAACAGCTGACAGAGGACTTTTGCAAAAATGCAGGGGTCACAACAGAATTTGCGGTCAGCGGCGATCCTGCAATCATTCCGCTGTCTCTTCATCCGACCCTGATCAGAACGGTGCAGGAAGCGCTGACCAATGCCAAACGGCACGGCGGCGCCACAGCTTGTTCGATACAGCTTGCCTGCACAACGGACAGCATCAGCCTTGTCATTAAGGATGACGGAAAAGGCAATCCCGAAGCGGCACTTGGCTTTGGCCTCTTGAATATGAAAAAGCGGGCAGCGGAGCATGGCGGAACGATCCGCTTTGAAAGCGAACAGGATCAAGGATTTACTGTGAATGCAGAATTTTCACTTGCCAATAAAAAATGGAGCTTCAGGCCCGTGCAGCAAAAGGAGAGTTTATCATGATTAAGATCATCATTACCGACGATCAGGATATCGTCAGAGAAGGGCTGGCATCCCTGCTCCAGCTCAGAGAAGAGCTCGATGTGATCGCAACGGCGCGAAACGGACAGGAAGCCTTCGAAAAGGCGAAAGAGCTGGAGCCGGATATCGTGTTAATGGACATCCGCATGCCGGTTTCCAACGGGGTGGAGGGAACAAAATTAATCACAAGCTCGCTGCCCGGCGTAAAGGTTTTGATGTTGACAACCTTTAAGGATTCAGCGCTGATTGCTGAAGCGCTTGAAGAAGGAGCAAGCGGGTACCTGCTGAAGGATATGTCGGCAGATACGATTGTAAAAGCGGTGATGACTGTTCATTCTGGCGGAATGGTGCTTCCGCCGGAATTGACTGCCCAAATGCTGAATGAATGGAAGCGTGAAAAACAGCTGAAAGGAATAAATGAGATAGAAAAACCTAACGAGCTGCTCGACCTGACCGAGCGCGAAATCGAAGTTCTGGCTGAGCTGGGGTACGGGCTGAATAACAAAGAAATTGCCGAAAAGCTTTACATTACAGAAGGCACAGTCAAAAACCACGTTTCAAATATTATCAGCAAGCTGGCTGTCAGGGACAGAACCCAAGCCGCCATTTACTCGGTCAGATATGGTGTATCTGTCTTTTGACATATGACGTTTTGCATATACGCTTCTCTGAAAAGGCCCTTTGCAGGCCTTTTTTTCATGCCCTATGTTCTATCTGCCGCTACATGCCGCACGCCTTTCTTTCTTCTACAATGGCAATGGATCAAAAAAAGGAGTGAGACGACGTGCTGCAAGCAGAAAACATCAAAAAGGCATACGGAAAAAAAACAATCGTGAAAGGCATTTCTTTTTCCCTCAAAAAGGGGGAGTCGTTCGGTCTGCTCGGGCCTAACGGTGCGGGGAAATCCACAACCATCTCGATGATTTCCGGCCTTGTGCCGCATGACAGCGGGAACATCACGGTGGGCGGCTATGTTATCGGAAAAGAAACGGCCAAAGCGAAACAAAAAATCGGCATTGTTCCGCAGGAAATTGCATTATATCCGACGCTGACGGCTCATGAGAATCTTATGTTTTGGGGGAAAATGTACGGACTTACGCACGGTGAGGCCAAAAAAAGAGCGGCAGAGGTCCTTGAATATGTCGGTCTGACTGAGCGGGCTAAAGATAAGATTGAAACATTTTCCGGGGGGATGAAACGAAGAATCAACATCGGTGCGGCTTTAATGCATAAGCCCGAGCTGCTGATTATGGATGAACCGACTGTCGGTATTGACCCTCAATCGAGAAATCACATTTTAGAAACGGTCAAACAGCTCAACGAAACGGGCATGACGGTGATCTATACGAGTCATTACATGGAAGAAGTTGAGTTTTTATGCGACCGGATCGGGATAATTGATCAGGGGGAAATGATTGCGATTGGCACAAAAACTGATTTGTGCAGCCGCCTTGGGGGCGATACCATCATTCAGCTCACGGTCAGCGGGATCAATGAAGCGTTTCTTGTGGCGATCCGATCTCTGGCCCATGTGAATGATGTAACAGTACATGAATTAGAGCTCAAAATTGACATTGCTGCGGCTCATCATGAGAAAGTCGTCACAAGCCTGCTTGCTGAAGCCACTGCTCATCATATAAACCTGCTGTCTCTTCAGGTGCAGGAACCGAATCTGGAGCGCCTGTTTCTGAATCTGACCGGCCGCACGTTGCGGGATTGAGGAGGGACGGCCATGAAAAAAAGCATATGGATCGCATGGAAAGATGTGAAAATCAGAATCACGGACAGAAAAGGATTTATGATGCTTATCCTAATGCCGCTCATCCTAACCTGTATTTTAGGCGCAGCGCTCGGATCAGTTGTTGACGGAGGCAGCCGGATTGATGACATCAAAGTCGGCTACATTCAATCAGACCAGTCAGATGCAGCAAACATGTTTACAAAAGATGTTCTCAAAAAAATGAAGTCGATAAAGGTCACAAAAGCCGGCAGCGAAGACAAGATGAAGAAGCTGATTGATGAAAAGAAAATCGATGTAGGCATCGTTATCCCGAAACATTGGGAAGCCGGCAAAACCTCAGCTGTTGTTAATGCCGCTCCTGATCAAACATTGAAAAGTTCCATCATTGAAACAGCTGCAAGCTCATTTATAGAGCAATATAAAGCGGTAAAGGAAGCCGCGTCAGCCTCAATGGACTACATCAGCAAAACGGAAGCTGTACAGCAAGGAAAACTTGACCCTGCACAGTTTGCAGAAAAGCTGGCAAAGACGCTAGAAAAAGAAACAGGTGACAAGCTGACTATTGCGGAAAAATCTGTGGGCAGCAAAGCCGTTACCAGTTTTCAATACTATTCGGCGGCAATGCTTTGCATGTTTATGCTGTTTCATATCACAGTCGGGGCGAAATCGTTTTTACAGGAAAAGGATACGGAGACGCTTGCCAGAATGCTGATGACGCCTGCGCAAAAATCCGTCATTCTCTTCGGAAAATGGCTTGGGACGTATTTGTTTGCCATCATACAATTTTTCATATTTCTGATCGTCACAATCAATGTATTTGGTGTGGACTGGGGAGGTAATCTGCTGTTTGTGAGTGTACTCGGGCTTTCTTACGCTGCCGCTGTATCCGGCATTTCAATGCTGCTTGCGTCGTGCATCAGCGATATGAAATCTGCAGATGCGATAGGCGGCTTCGGCATTCAATTGCTTGCGGTTCTCGGCGGGTCCATGCTGCCGCTGTATCAATTTCCGGACGTCTTGCAGTCTGTATCCAAAGCGGTGCCAAATCGCTGGGCGCTTGATGGCTTTCTTTCTTTAATGGAAGGGGGAGGATGGGCTGACCTTCAAAAGCCTGTGCTTCTTTTTGCGGCGATCGGCCTTTGTTCACTTGTAATTGGTATCAGACGGCTTCATACAAGATAAGGAGGGTACAAAAGGTGAAAAAAATCATAGCCATTTGCGGCATTGAGCTTTCTCTCATTTTTAAGAAGCCGCAGAACTATTTGATCATGTTTGCTGCCCCGCTTTTGCTTACCTTTGTATTTGGGAGTATGCTCGGCGGCAATGATGATAAGGTGCGGCTTGCAATCGTTGATCAGGACGATACGATTCTCTCACAGCATTATATTCGGCAGCTGAAGGCACACGATGATATGTATACATTCGAAAACGTGCCTGAAAACAAAGCGTCAGAAAAGCTGAAACAAAAGAAAATTGCCGGGATCATCGTCATTTCCCGCTCGTTCCAGACACAGCTGGAAAAAGGCAAAAATCCTGAGCTGATTTTCCGTCACGGCCCCGAGCTGTCGGAAGCGCTGATGGTCAAACAATATGCAGAAAGCACATTGGCAACGCTCAATATTCAGGTGACCGCGGCGAAAACGGCATCTCAGACTGCGGGAGAAAACTGGAAGGCGGCGTATAAAACCGTTTTCGCCAAAAAACATGAAGATACGGTTCCGGCTGTAAAACGACAGATGCTCAGTGATAAAAAAGAGGGTGCGGAAGCAAGTGACACAGCCTCCAGAGCAGCAGGTTTTTCCATCCTGTTTGTCATGCTGACCATGATGGGAGCGGCTGGAACCATTTTAGAAGCAAGAAAAAACGGCGTCTGGTCCAGATTGCTTACAGCCTCTGTCAGCCGAGCTGAAATCGGTGCTGGGTATGTGCTGTCCTTCTTTGTCATTGGCTGGATTCAATTTGGCATATTGCTTCTTTCCACCCATTGGCTGTTTGGCATCAACTGGGGGAATCCGGCTGCGGTTATGGTGTTGGTGTCGCTTTTTCTATTGACCGTTGTCGGCATTGGATTGATGATAGCGGCCAATGTCAGAACGCCAGAACAGCAGCTTGCATTCGGCAACTTGTTCGTCATCGCAACATGTATGGTGAGCGGGATGTATTGGCCGATCGACATTGAACCGAAATTTATGCAATCCATCGCTGAATTTCTTCCGCAAAAGTGGGCGATGAGCGGGCTGACGGAGATTATCGCTAACGGTGCCCGCGTCACAGATATTCTCGGAATCTGCGGCATCTTGCTTGCATTTGCTGCGATCACTTTCGCAGCGGGGCTGAAAGCGCTCCGAGCCTAAAAAACATCTGCCGTTTAGGCAGATGTTTTTTTGCATGTGGGTACATTCGTATGGGTGTAGCCTGAACTGCGGTTAATCCTTATCGATCATAGCTAAAATTGATTCCAGCCAAGAAACGTAATTTTTTTCCCGCTCCAGCGCTTTCGTCAGCACAAGATAGTGGCCGAAGTCTGGTGAAGAAAATGACATCGGCTCTGCTGAAGCCATAAGCTTTTCATAGCTTCCCTGTAAGTCAGAAAGCTTGGCCTGGCGTTTTTGCAGCTGGTCTTTGAACAAATCAGAAGCCTCCTGGCGCGATAGACAAGAAATGAAATAAGCCTTCAGCATAAATTCATCCTTCACCGTCTCGGGTATCGGCTGGTGGCGGATCAGCCAGTCATGCAGCTCCTGCTTTCCGCTGTCTGTCAGGGTGTACATCTTTTTCTCCAGCTTTGTGCCCTGAATCGTTGTCCGGAACGTGATAAATCCTTCATCCGTCAGCTTTTTGAGCTCAGGGTAAATCTGGCTGTGCTTGGCGCTCCAAAACTGGCCGAGCTCCTCTTTAAAATAACTCGTAATATCGTATCCACTCAATTCGCCTTTTCGCAAAAGCCCTAATATGGCGTATTTTAATACTCTCATGCTATCCTCCGTGTCTGGCTGTTTCGCAAAACAGATGAGCCGGTGCTCAACTGTGATTCTAACTGCCTATTCCCCTTATTATAGAAAAGGGAGGAAGGGAACACAACCGGGCTCTTTGGAAATGAAGATAAAAGGTTTGTCAGAAGGTATCCGATTTATCACCGTCAATATAAAAGAGATTTAAATTTAATTTTCAGAAAAAATATTAACCATATTGATTTTTTATGTATAATAGGAAATTGGTGGTATCAACATGTTAAGGGGGAATAAACGTGAAAAAAGTACTTATGGCATTTATTATTTGTTTATCGCTGATTCTATCTGTTTTAGCCGCTCCGCCGTCTGGCGCAAAAGCTGAATCAGTACATAATCCTGTCGTTCTTGTTCATGGAATAAGTGGTGCATCATACAACTTTTTCGCTATTAAAAACTACTTAATTTCTCAAGGCTGGCAAAGCAACAAACTGTACGCAATTGATTTTTATGATAAAACAGGAAATAACCTAAATAACGGCCCGCAGCTTGCTTCATATGTTGACCGTGTTTTAAAAGAGACGGGGGCAAAAAAAGTAGATATTGTGGCTCATAGTATGGGAGGCGCCAATACGCTGTACTATATTAAATATTTAGGCGGGGGCAATAAGATTCAAAATGTCGTAACGCTTGGAGGGGCTAATGGTTTAGTGTCATCAACGGCGCTACCGCGCACAGACCCTAATCAAAAGATCCTCTATACATCTATTTACAGTCTCAATGATCAAATTGTTATCAATAGCTTGTCTCGGTTACAAGGAGCGCGAAACATCCAGCTTTATGGCATCGGTCATATTGGCTTGCTTTCTAATAGCCAAGTGAACGGCTATATCAAAGAAGGGCTGAATGGCGGAGGCCTCAATACAAATTAATATCTTCATAAAAAACCTGCAGTCTCCGATACGGCAGGTTTTTTGCATTTTCTAGCAATCTCGTCTGAGAAAGATACACCAAAAAGCCAGAGGGGTTTATGACCTTAGTCTATCATGCATACGTCAATTTATGACATCAGGCACTTTTTCAAATAGAGCGGACATGTTAAGGTACAACCATCGATTTCTATAAATTTGAAATAAAAGGAGCGCTGTTATGCAAATTAAAGAAATTTTTATGATCCGCTGCATTTCGTGCTTAAGTGTCGTCTTGCTCCATATCATTTCAATGGTCCTGATGCTTCAGGCAGAAGCTCTTGCAGATATTTCTCACACTGTTGATTCTTTCCGCACACTCCTGATGTTCAGCACGCCCGCTTTTATTTTCATCTCTGAATTTTTACTGGCCCGTTCTTATCCTGATGGGGTGCCTGACGGTTTTTTAAAGAAGCGGGGAAAAGTGATTTTTGTTCCTTTTCTATTTATCGCGGCCATCGATGCGCTGCTGATGACCAGTGCGATGGGGGGAGAGGTAACCTTTCTCGCGTTTGTGCAAAAATATCTGGAGAACGTATTCTTAGGAAACTTTATCGGATACTTCATTCTCGTCATCTTTCAATTTTACATGCTGCATATGATGTTTCATGAGTATTTGAAAAAAGCATCGCCGAAATGGGTGCTGTCTATCTCATTTGTGGTGACAGCCGCTTATTTAGGCTATTTCTCAGCAGCCAGCCCGGCTCCTGCTTCTGAAGAGGGCGGGGCATTTCCGTTCTTCTGGGTTCCGTTCGCAGGCTGGCTTTTCTACTTTTGTCTAGCCTACTATTGCGGAAAAGAATACAAGCGTTTTTTAGCGCTGCTGAACCAATACCGCTGGGTGGTGTACGGCGCCGCAATTGCTTCTGGGGCGCTGGTTGTCACTGTTTCTTATGTGGGTGAAATCGGCATGATCAGCTCGAAGCGGCCTGATATCATGCTGTATTCAACAAGCATGATTTTTCTGTGTTTTCACTTGTTCTCCAAAATGAAGCATGTGCCGAAAATCATGATGTTTATCAGCAACTATTCGTTTTCGATTTATCTGCTTCATGCCTATTTTATGATTATAGGCTACGTGTTGCTTTTGAATATGCCCGACATTCCTGCCGTACCGGCTGTTCTCCTGCTGTTTGCCGTGTGTACAGCCGGCCCGATTATGACCTCATGGGCGCTGAATAAGTTCAAATATGGGTATTTATTTGTGGGGAAAATTTATCAGCCAAAACAGAAGAAGGTAACAGTCGAAGTGCGTGATCACGCAGGGTGAAAAACAAGCGGCAGGGGGGCTCCTGCCGCGTTTCTTTACTTCTCATCCGCTTGCAGAACTGTTTTTAAATATAGTTTTGCAGACTCAGCAAGTCCAGATACATCAGCCTTTTCTTCATCGAAATACAGGGCGTTTTGAATGATGCCGTCATTCATATTGAGGAAAAACTTGGCGATAGTCGCAAGAGGCTGAAGCGGCTGAAACTCTCCCTGATCGATCCCTTTTTGCAATAGCTTTGAAAATCTTTCCACAAAAAGATCATACCTTTTCTCCAAATACTGCCTACGTTCCTCATTCCGCCAAGCTGTCACTAAATATTCAAATTGCACCGGCGCCAGCGTATCTGCTACATCACGCAGGCCCTCAGTCAGTTCATCCAAATAGATTGAAATGGCGGACCAAACACTTTGGTGTTCAGCTGATTTATCAAGCTTTCGGAGTCCTTCATCCAGCCCTGTTTCAATAATGCGGCGAAACATCTCCTCAGTGCTTGAAAAATAAAGATAGACACCGCCCCGGCTGAAACCTGACTCTTCTACAACGTCCTTCATCGTCGTTAATTCGAATCCTTTACGTTTAAAAACCGTTTTGGCAGCCTCTAAAATCTTTGCCTGTCGTTTATCCTTGTGCTCCTTTGTTACTTTTGGTGACAAGATATCGCCTGCTTTCTGAAACTTTCTTACCTACAAGTGTAATCAACCCAATCAAGATCAGCAAGCAGCCACAGACAAGAAAAGCAAGTGAAACACCGATCCATTCCGCCAGCATGCCTCCGCCCGCCATGCCGAGGATGGAGGCGAGGGTTGTCGCGCTCTGAATGGCGCCAAACACCCTGCCGCTGTAATCAACCGGCACTGTTGTTTGCACGAGAATTTGAAATGGAATATGGACCAGACCAAAAGCCGCTCCCATGATGAAAAAAGCGAAAATAAAAAGAGCAATGCCGGCAATTCCCATTCCGCTCAGAAATGGCACGCCTCCAGTTGCTAGTCCAAGCAGAAAGGTCCCAGCTGAGAAATAAAGAAAATAAGAGGTGATTCGCCGTCTGCCGGCAATTGCCGCCGTAAGGAGCATGCCGGCTCCGCTGACGGCCATGCACCAGCCTGCAAGCTCAGGCGGAGCGCCTGAAAAAGAACGGATAAGAATGATAGCCTGGGAATCACCAATCTGCAAAACAAAGAGAACGACGCAAGCTGTGAGTAAGCCTATTAAAAGAAGCGGCATCCGTTTCAAATACTGAAGGCCTTCTTTAATAGAAGCAAGTGCTGATGTTTTTTCTTGAGGTGTATTGGCTTTTTGTAAAAAAGCATCTTTGGGGAGGAAAAACAAAATGACAGCGGAAAGAAGAAAGGCGCCGGCGTTAATATAGAAAACAGAATGTATAGAGACAGCAGCGATCAGCATGCCGCCAAGGGCAGGGCCGAAGATTTTTGCACTGTTATCAATGATGCTGCTGGCGGAAACAGCCTGCTGAATGTGTGCTTCCGGAGCCAATTCCTTAAGCTTTCCGTTTTTAGCAGGTGAAAAAAGTGAAGAAAAACAGCTCTGAAGGCATAGCAATACGTAAAGCTGCCAAAGCTCACTGACATAAACGCAGCTGATAACGGTGAGGGCACGTCCGATTTCAGACAGAAACATGATCGTTTTTCTGTCAAAACGGTCGGCAAGCAGACCCGATACAGGTCCGAGTACAATGACAGGCAAAGCAAACGACATCATTAAAAGCGACATATCTAATGGAGAAGCATGAAGCTGAAAAGCGGCTAATGTTAGCACGGCCAAAATGTGAAGCCAGTCTCCAAGTGAAGAAATGGTTTGCGAGGCTAACAGTGTCATCAGTCCTTTTTGATTGCGAAACAACGGTTTTTCCATGATTCATCCTCCTGATTATTAAAATGACACTAGTGTCGTTTTTTATTGTATGGGAAAAAGACACAATATACAATCTTTTTCTTGTAAAATAAAAGATAAGAGTGAAAAGAAGGGGGAACATGCATGACAACAGACAACTTAAGCTACCCAATAGGAGAATACAAGCCGAGGGAATCCATATCGAAGGAGCAAAAAGATAAATGGATTCAAGTACTTGAAGAAGTGCCGGCAAAATTGAAGCAAGCTGTAGAGGGCATGACGGACAGCCAGCTTGACACACCATACCGGGACGGTGGATGGACCGTTCGGCAAGTTATTCATCATCTGGCTGACAGTCATATGAACAGCTATATTCGTTTTAAATTGAGCTTGACGGAAGAGACACCGGCTATCCGTCCGTATGATGAAAAAGCATGGTCGGAGCTAAAAGACTCGAAAACGGCAGATCCGAGCGGCTCACTCGCGCTTTTGCAGGAGCTTCACGGAAGATGGACGGCTCTGCTCCGAACCCTGACGGATCAGCAATTTAAGCGCGGATTTTATCACCCTGATACAAAGGAGATCATTACCCTGGAGAACGCGCTCGGCCTGTATGTCTGGCACTCACATCACCATATTGCTCATATTACGGAGCTTTCCAGACGGATGGGGTGGTCTTAACGCTTTTGCCGGCGGAAAGCCGGAATACTGATAGCAGCAATCACTAGAAGTGAGATCACAGCAGCCGCTGCATATAAATGATCATAGCCGCTGGCGACACTCGCATGAATGGCGTCGCTTATCGCGGTTTTGACTTCAGGAACGGGAATGCGTTCGATTTGTTCTTGTAAAGAAGAAACATCAGAACTGTCGATCTCCGGAATCATCTGCATCGCCTTTTCTGAATGTCCGCTGTCCGATAAGCGGCTGTTGATCTCACCACCTATTTGGTCAAACCCGGCTGTGATAAAACCTGCATAAAGAGTAGGCGCCAAGGTCAGTCCAATTTGCCTTACTAATGAAAGCGTGCCAAGAGCTGTACCCTTATTTGTTTTTGCCGCTTCTGATACAAGGACGTTCAGCGGAGCGCCTAACAGAAAACCAAAACCGATCCCAGCTGCCACACTTGCGATCACAAACTCCCATTTTTCCGTCACCCAGAGCGGAAATAAAGCAAACCCCGCACATGAGATGATTCCCGAAAGAATAACGGTTTTTACAGGACCTTTTTTGTCGGTAAGCGCTCCGCCAAGCCAAGCGCCGATTCCGGAAGCCAACGCAAGCGGTGTCATCCAATAGCCTGCTTTTGCGGCAGGGACACCCAAATACTGTTCGACATATGACGGGATAAAAATGACTGCCGCCAAGAGCCCCCCGGATAACAAACCGATGATAAGCGTGCGCTGAAACATATGGTTTCGCAGCAGAGAATACGCCAAAATGGGATCGCCTCCTCGCATTTCAACTCTCTTTTCATACGAGATAAGCGCTGCAAAACAGAGCATGCCAAAAATAATACATCCATAAACCTCCGGATTCCCCAAGCTGTGTAAGAGATTTGCCCCGTCAAGGTTCGTCATGCCGTACATCACGGCTAAAATCGACAGGGACAGAAGGAAGATTCCGGCCGCGTCGAGGCGCTTAGCTTCAGGTGCTTTTGTTTCCGCGATAAAATATGCGCCGAAAACAACCAATAGCACGGCAATCGGCAAATTAATCAAAAATAGCCAATGCCAAGACCCGGTCCAATCAAGCAGAAAGCTTCCGATATTTGGCCCGAGCACAGCGGCCATCCCGTTCATTGCGCCAAGCAGCCCAAGCGCCTTCCCCTGTTTTTCCTTTGGAAGGGTCGCGAGAATGTGAGAGCTGCCGATGATGAAAATCCCGCCGCCTCCAAGCGCCTGAATCAGCCGCGATATCAGAAAGAGCGGGAAGCTTTGGCTCAAAGCAACAAGCAAAGAACCAAGTCCGAACAGGCAAACCTCAATGAGAAAGAGTTTTTTTCTGCCGTAGCGGTCGGAAAGTTTTCCGACGATTGGCACACTGACGCTAAGACCGAGCGTATAAAGGGTAATGCCCCATGATCCCCAGGAAGGGGAAACGGAAAACGACTCGTTTATCGTTGTTAAAGCAGCCGAAATAATTCCGTTATCTAAAGCAGCCATAAACACGCCAATCGTAAACAGGCTGATTGCCCACTTTTGGCTTTTCTGCTCTGTTAATGCTTCAGACATTTTCGTCAACTCCTTTTAGTTCACTTGAAATATATTATTCATTTTAAATGAACTAAATGTCAAATAAAAAAAGCCTGCTCCCGCAGTTTGCGGATGACAGACTTACTGATTTATTCTTTTTTCGCATTCTCTAATGCTCTTGAAAGGATAGATAGCCCTTCGGAAACAGCCTGCTTTTCTTCAGGGGACAGCAGCTCTAATGAACGCTTCAATTTCAGGTGGCCCTTTTCATACAAACCCCGGAAAATCTTTTTCGCATTCTCTGTCAACTGAACAACTACAGAGCGGCGGTCCTCTTCAGAATGTGAGCGTTTGACAAATCCTGATTTTTCAAGCCGGTCAAGCAGCCCAGTTGTATTGGACAGGGAAGCCCCCATTTTTTCAGCAATGTCGCTCACTTTCAATGTTCCATGGTTGTTTAATAGCATCAGCACCTTCATTTGCGGCATGCTCATATCCAGTTTCATCCACTCGGACACATCACCGAGCCCGGCGGACGTTAAGACTTTCATATAGAGCACCCATATTTCCCGTTCCTCCGATGAAAGAATGTTTTCGTTTAATACTGTTGTATCGTGTAAATTATATTCCATTTCATCACTTCCTCATCATTCACTCCTCTTACCATATTACTCGATTTTCACTCCTGAAAGAAAGTGAGCAGAAACCGCATGCGGGACTTTGTCCGAAAAATAACGGTAGTGTATAATGAGTTGGAGATTATTGGGGGAGAGGATCGAACTAGAATATGATTGGAGAGACCATTGCTGATTAAAAAGAATGCTTTATCAATATTAAAAATCGTTTTTCCTATTGCTGTTTTGCTATTTGTTATTTATCAATCGAAAAAAGAACTGACAAATCTGTCATTCAAACGTACGCTCATGGTCATCAACGGACTGGAACGAACGGACTTATTCATGCTTGTGTTGATCGGCTTGCTGGCTGTTGCGGCCATGTCGCTGTATGATTACGTCCTGAAATACTCACTGCGCCTATCGATCACAAACGGAAAAGTATTCAGGGTTTCCTGGATCGCCAATTCATTTAATAATGTGTTGGGATTCGGCGGTTTAGCCGGAGTCGGGTTAAGAATGATGTTCTATAAGGAGCATACGAAAGACCATAAGGCACTCGTGAAAGGAATCGCCTGGCTCACATCATCTATGCTGCTCGGATTATCTGTTTTCAGCATTTTCGTCGCTGCGAGAGTGCTGCCAGTGGATGAAGTGATTCATGAAAAGCCTTGGCTATGGGCGGTCGTTATCGGTTTTGCGCTGATATTGCCGCTGTCTTTGGCGGTGTCCAAAATAAAAGACCGCAAAGCTGGGGACGAAGAGAATGCGGATAAAGTGAAAAATCCGATTTTCGCATATATTGGAGCTTCAGTTGTTGAATGGCTCATGGCCGGGACCGTCATCTATTTTGCTTTGTTCGCTATGGGCATTCATGCAGATATCAGGTATGTGTTCGGGGTGTTCGTCATTGCGGCGATCGGAGGAATGATCAGCCTCGTGCCGGGCGGCTTCGGCTCGTTTGACCTTTTATTTTTGCTGGGGATGGAGCAGCTTGGCTATCATCAAGAGGCCATCGTTACTTCTATTGTGTTGTACAGGCTCGCCTATTCATTTATCCCATTTATCTTGGGACTGTTCTTTGCCGCAGGCGACCTGACGGAAAATACAATGAAGCGGCTCGAAACGAACCCGCGCATCGCACCGGCAATTGAGACGACAAACGTTCTGCTTGTTGTTCAGCGTGCGGTATTAGTGAGAATTTTGCAAGGCTCGCTTTCCCTTATTGTGTTCGTAGCAGGTCTGATTGTCTTGGCCTCAGTTTCCTTGCCGATTGACAGGCTGACGGTTATACCGCACATTCCGCGCCCGGCGCTTTTGCTGTTCAACGGCCTGTCCTTAAGCTCAGCACTCATTCTGCTAATTTTGCCGATCGAGCTTTATAAACGGACAAAACGTTCCTACACGATGGCCATTACAGCGCTTGTCGGCGGCTTTGTGTTCAGCTTTTTAAAAGGGCTTAACATCAGCGCGATATTCGTACTGCCGATGATTATCGTATTGCTTGTGCTATTGAAAAAACAATTTGTCCGCGAACAGGCATCCTATACACTGGGACAATTGATATTCGCTGTGGCGCTGTTTACTGTGGCGCTCTTTAACTACAATCTGATCGCGGGCTTTATTTGGGACCGGATGAAGAAGGTGCTGCGTCACGAATATTTCGTCCACAGCACCTCGCATATTACACATGCAACCATCATGGCGATCATCATTGTGCCGCTGTTCTTCTTGATATTTACAGTGGTCTATCATAAGAGAACGAAACCGATCGGAGAGCAAGCTGACCCTGAGCGTCTTGCTGCGTTTCTTAATGAAAAAGGCGGCAACGCGCTGAGCCATCTCGGTTTTCTTGGAGATAAGCGGTTTTATTTTTCCAGCGATGGGAATGCACTGCTTCTGTTTGGGAAAATCGCCAGAAGGCTGGTCGTGCTCGGCGATCCGTCTGGCCAAAGAGAATCATTCCCGCTCGTGCTGGAAGAATTTCTGAACGAAGCGCATCAGAAGGGATTCAGTGTTTTGTTCTATCAAATTGAACGAGAGGACATGGCGCTGTATCACGATTTTGGCTACAACTTCTTTAAATTGGGCGAGGAAGCATATGTAGATTTAAATACATTTACCTTGACTGGGAAGAAAAAAGCCGGCCTTCGGGCAATCAATAACCGCTTTGAGCGGGAGGAGTATACTTTCCATGTGGATCATCCCCCATTTTCTGATGCGTTTTTGGAGGAGCTGAAGCAAATCTCAGACGAATGGCTCGGCTCGAAAAAAGAGAAGGGATTCTCGCTCGGATTTTTTGATCCTTCCTATTTACAGAAAGCGCCGATCGCCTATATGAAAAATGCAGAAGGAGAGATCGTTGCATTCGCAAATGTCATGCCGATGTACCAGGAAGGAGAGATATCGGTTGATCTGATGCGCTATCGCGGCGACGCTCCAAATGGCATTATGGACGCATTGTTCATCCGCATGTTTTTATGGGCAAAGGAAGAGGGCTGCACGTCTTTTAATATGGGAATGGCACCCTTGGCCAATGTTGGCACTGCCTTTACATCCTTCTGGTCCGAAAGGTTTGCCGCTGTCATTTTTAATAATGTCAGATACATGTACAGCTTCAGCGGCCTAAGAGCCTTTAAAGAAAAATACAAACCGGAGTGGCGAGGGAAATACTTAGCGTATCGGAAAAACAGATCTCTTTCTGTCACCATGTTCCTCGTTACACGTCTGATTGGCAAAAGCAAAAAAGACTCCGTCTAATAAGACGGAGTCTTTTTTTTATTTCGTTTTTAAGAAGTAGGTTTCAATATCATCAAGCAGATAGTTTGCTGCTTTAATTCCGCCTGCGGTTGTCCACACGACGTCATCGACTTCATGTGCATTACCTGACTTCACGGCCTTTAGGTTTTTCCATAGTGAACTGCTTGTCCACTGATTGGCCCATTTTTCATTTTCTTTTGCATTATCGGCTTTATAAGTGAAATAAAACAGCACATCAGCATCCATATCAGGAATAGATTCTTTACTGTCGGTTGAGAACGTAAATTGGTCCTTTTGTTTCTTAAACAGCTCCACTTGTTTTTCAGGGCGGTTGAAGCCAAGCTGGTCTAAAATAATCCCAGAAAATGAATCGGTATAATAGATTCTTGACTCACCGGATAAAAAGCGTACGACAGAAACGGTTTTGTTTGTCTGGTCGCCCAGCTTGTTTTTTAAATCAGAAACACGTTTATCAAAATCGGCAATGACTTCCTTGCCTTTGTCCGCCTTATTCACCGCGTTGGCGTATAGAGTCAGGTTATCCTTCCAGTTCCCGGCCAAAGATTCAGCAAAAACAGTCGGCGCAATCGCATTTAACTGATCATAAATTTTTTCCTGGCGCACTTTGTTTCCAATAATCAAATCAGGCTTTAATTCTGCAATGGCTTCCACATTCGGTTCCGTTTCAAGACCGACGTTTTTAACACCTTTCATGTCATCTTTCAGATAGTCATACCACGGGTCGCCCTTCCATGACTTTACGGCTCCGACCGGCTTAATGCCAAGCGCTAAGAGCGCCTCTGTTCCTTCATTAGTTAAAACAACAATCCGTTTTGGATTGGCGGGGATGTTGTCTGATGTCCCCATTGCATGTTTGACCGTTCTTGTTTTGCTGCTTGACCCCTCGCTGTTGCTTGAACTTTCTGAACTATTACAGGCAGAAAGTACCATAAAGGCCATTAAAAATACGAATAGCATGCTGATATGCTTTTTCATCTTTTTCCTCCCAATATTGAAATTCATTATCATTTAGATCATAATAAGCAGTGTTAAGAGTGTCAATCCCTAATTGAGGATTATTCTCAAAAACAAACATTGCATAGTAAATAACTAGGAGAATTAGATCATGATCTGCAAAAAAGCATCTTCAAAATGGATTGTGTTAGTATGTCTGATTTTCATTTTACTGGCGGCTGTCTGCGCAAGCGTCGTGTATGGCTATACAGGTACGTCATGGAGACAGGTCTATCAGGCGTTTACTTCCTTCAACGGAACAAATGAGCATGTCATCATCAAGGATGTCAGGCTTCCGCGCGCTTTGGTTGCGACAGTCGTCGGCGCCTCGCTTGCAGCCGCGGGCGCTCTCATGCAGGCGCTCACAAAAAATCCGCTTGCGTCACCGGGGATTTTCGGGATTAACGCCGGTGCAGGTTTTTTTATTGTTGCCGGATCGTTTTTTCTGCATATTCAGTCACCTCAGGCGCTAGTATGGAGCTCGTTTCTTGGGGCAGCATTTACCGCTGCGATCGTCTATGCAGCAGGCTCGCTTGGAAGAGAAGGACTGACGCCAATCAAACTGACGCTGGCGGGAGCTGCCATGGCAGCCATGTTTTCTTCTCTGACACAAGGCTTGCTTTCTGTCAACGAACTCGAGCTTGCCCAGGTGCTTTTTTGGCTGACTGGCTCTGTGCAGGGCCGGAGTCTGGATCTGTTGATGACGATGTTTCCATATGCAGCGGCAGCGCTGGTAATCTGCTTCTTTCTCGGCCAAAAAATTAATCTCCTCGTTATGGGAGAAGATGTGGCAAAAGGACTCGGCCAAAAAACGGGCCTGCTGAAATTTGTGATGGCGCTTTGTGTTGTCATGCTTGCAGGGTCCGCTGTCGCCATTGCCGGGCCGATTTCTTTTATCGGCATCATTATTCCGCATTTTGCCCGCTTTGTCGTTGGTAATGATTATCGCTGGGTTCTGCCATTTTCCGCTGTTTTGGGTGCCATTTTGCTTGTTTGCGCGGATATCGGTGCGCGATATATCATTATGCCTCAGGAAGTTCCTGTCGGGGTCATGACCGCCATCATCGGAATGCCTGTGTTTGTGTACATCGCAAGAAGGGGGGCGAAGCTATGAAACTTCGTTTTGGCGTTACTGCGGCTGAAAAGAAAGCATGGATCGTCTTTTTGGTTTTACTGGGGTTAACAGCTGCTGTACTCATCATAAGCGCTGGTCTCGGACAAAGGTTTATTCCTCCCTGGGATGTAGCAAAAACATTCTTTGGTGCAGGTTCCAAGCTGGATGAACTGATGATCATGTCGTTCCGCATGCCAAGAATTTTGACGGCTTTATGCGCCGGTGTCTACTTGGCAGCGGCAGGCGCGATATTGCAGGGGCTCGTCAGAAACCCTCTCGCATCTCCGGATATTATCGGAATAACAGGAGGAGCGGCGGTAGCGGTCGTGCTTTTAATGATGTTCTTCTCAGACCGCAGCAGTTCACTTACGATCAGTCTGTCATGGCTTCCAGCAGCCGCATTTATCGGCGCATCGGCTGTCGGGCTCATCGTCTATTTACTGGCATACAAAAATGGCGCCTCCACATTTCGGCTGGTGCTTATCGGAATCGGATTTTCAATGTCGGCGCAGGCGATGACTACCCTGTTGATGATCAAAGGCCCGATTTACCGAGCATCACAAGCCAATGTGTATATCACTGGGTCAGTTTATGGGTCAAACTGGCAGCATGTAAAAATAGCTATTATCTTATCTGTCATTCTCTTATTCATTTGTTTTGTCGCGCTAAAAAATATGAATATACAGGTGCTGGGTGAAGATATTGCGGCGGGTGCAGGAAGCGCTGTGCAGCGAAATCGTTTTTTCTTGCTCCTTTTGAGTACGGCTCTTACGGGTTGTGCAGTTTCAGTTGCCGGCACAATCGGTTTTGTCGGGCTGATGGCGCCCCATATTGCAAGACGGCTTGTCGGCTCATCTTATGGCGCGCTGCTCCCAACGTCGGCACTTATTGGGGCTCTGCTCGTTTTAACAGCTGATATCGTCGGCAGAACCTTATTTGCTCCGGTGGAAGTGCCGGCCGGCGTCTTTACAGCGGCTATCGGCGCACCTTATTTTATTTATTTGCTCTATAAAACAAGAAATTCTTGATCGTTACACCCATTTTCTTAAAAAAGAAAATGGGTTTTTTTGATAATGACTGAAGATTCGTAATTATTTTTGCTATACTGACAGAGACATTGATAAAGAAAGGGCGGCAGATGAATGAAAGAAGCAGAGGTATTAAAATATGAAGCATTTACAAGCAGTCCCGGCAAAGGAAACCCCGCAGGCGTCGTTTTGCAGGGAGACGATTATACGGAAGACGAGATGCAGATCATAGCTGAACGTGCCGGGTATTCAGAAACCTCCTTTATCCGAAAAAGCGAGTCGGCCGATCTTGAACTCCGTTACTTTACCCCTGGACACGAAATGAATTTGTGCGGTCATGCGACAGTTGCTTCTCTTTACGCATTATGTGAGAAAGGAATGCTGGAGAGCGGTAAAACGTACAGCATCCAAACGAAAGCGGGTATCCTGCCTGTGAAGATTTCTGAAAAAGATGGCCGCATTCATATCACGCTTGAACAGGCCTCTCCGCAATTCAAACCATTTACAGGCGATCGGAAAAAACTTGCGGACGCACTGGGTATCACCGATGAAGATTTTCATGAAGACCTTCCGATTGTGTTTGGCAGCACTGGGATATGGACAGCCATCGTTCCGCTTAAATCATTGGAGGCTTCCAAAAAAATGGTGCCAGATAACAAACAATTTCCGGAAGTGTTAGTTGATCTGCCAAAAGCTTCAGTCCATCCGTTTACCTTTGAAACCGTCCATCCCGACAGCGACCTGCACGGGCGCCACTTTTCATCCCCGTATTCGGGAACGATTGAAGACCCCGTGACCGGCACAGCATCCGGCGTGATGGGGGCTTATATGAAACATTATGGCAATGCCGAGCAGCATAAATTTATCATTGAACAAGGGCAGGAAATTGGAAAAGACGGAAAAGTGGAGATCGAAATGAACGAAGCCGGCGGCCATGTGAAAGTGAACATGACAGGAACAGCCGTTTACTCAGAAACCCGTATTCTTAAAATCTAATACGGATGATGGTTTACAAAAAGATGCACTTTCCGTTATCATTATGAAATGATAATCATTTTCAATTGCATAGGAAGGTGAGACGGTATGCCTCAAACCGAACAAATACATCAGCATTCAGTACTGCGGGACATCATACGCAGCAGAAGATCGATTCGAAAGTTTAAACAAGAGCCAGTACCTTCAGCAGTCATTCTTGACATGCTTGAAACGGCAAAATATGCGCCAAATCACAGAGTGACAGAGCCATGGAGATTTATTTACGTTTCCAGTGAGACAGGTAAAGCGAACCTCATTAATACATTTGCAGCGTTCTCTAAGAAATCCAAGCCGGATATGACAGAGGAAAAGCTTCAAAATTTCAAAAACACACTTGGGCGCGTTCCGGGATTTCTCCTCGTCGTGTTTCAGGAAGATGAAAACGAAAGAGCGCGGGACGACGATTTTGCGGCAACAAGCTCGTTGATTCAAAATCTTCAGCTTCTCGCTTGGGAAAAAGGAATCGGCATGGTTTGGAAAAGCGGAAAAATCCTTTATGACAAAGAAGTCCATCAGGCCTTTGGTTTACAGGATAATGAGCGTTTCGCCGCCATCATACAAACAGGTTATCCTGACGAGGCGCCGGAAGTGAAAAAACGCACACCGATCCGCGAACGGTTTACTGAAATGTAAAAAGCCCCTTGTCTCAAACGGAGACAAGGGGTTTTTCATTAACGAGATTTCTTTTTCGCTCTGTTGTCGGCTGCTTTCGCACGCTCTTGCGCTTCGCGGTCATCTGCATCAGCAAGCTCGGTTGAATATTCTTCGTAAACGCCGTCAGTTTCCCTTTTTAATGCATCGGGAACTTGTGGAAGCTTTTGTTTGTTTTTATCACGGTTTTTGTGGATATGATTTCTGCCCATATCAAATTCCCCCTAAAAAGTGATATCAAACAAATATAGTATTTGGTTTTAAGGGGCTATGTATTCCTACTTCCGCTTAGCAGCTTTTTCCGCTTTTTTAAATTCGCCTGAATAAAGAACTTCCTGCATTTTTTTCAGGTTGGCGCCTTGCTGGTGCTTCTCCCTCTTTTTTTCCATAAAAAGGACCTCCTTCAACCATGTTATTCTTAAGGTTGACGCTTCCTGCTGTTTTTATACAGTCTTTCGGTCCGCTATCAGCTGTGAGAGTGCAAATTCAAGATCCGAATATGTAAAACGAAATCCAGAGGTTATCGCTTTTTTCGGAAGAGCGCGCTGTCCTTTCACAATCAAAAGACTCATTTCACCCAATGCTTTTGATAAAAAGAATTCCGGGACGGGGAGCCAGTGCGGGCGGTGCTTCACCCGTGCAATCGTTTTTCCGAATTGCTTCATGTCCACAGGATTGGGCGCGGTGACATTCATTGGGCCTGAGATGCCGGCGTTTTCCACCGCATATCGGATCATCTGGGCCGCATCCTCGACATGAATCCATGACAGCCACTGCCTTCCCGTTCCGATCGTTCCGCCGGCCAGAAACTTATAGGGGAGAATCATGAGCGGGAGAGCGCCTTTTTCTCCAAGCATCACGCCAAATCTCGCATAAACCGTCCTGATGCCCATCGCCTCAATATGCTGTCCTTCCTTTTCCCACAGGTGTGCAGTATGGCTGAGAAAATCCTCATCTGACGTTGCAGAATCCTCTGTGAAGGTTTTCTCAAGACTAGTGCCGTAAATACCCACGGCACTGGCTTGGATCAATGTGTTCGGCTTCTCCTTCTGTTTCTGAATAAGCCGCTGCACTTCACGCGTCGCATTGATACGGCTGGAGAGAATGTGCTGCTTTGTTTTATTTGTCCAGCGGCCAAAAATCGATTTTCCCGCAAGGTTTATCCAGACATCAATATGAGGAAGTTCCTGCTCCGGGGCGGCTCCTTCCGTCAGCCATTGGACATATGTCATATTTTTTTGTTCAGTTTCCCGTGCGTTTCTTGATAAAATATAAACATGGTGTCCCTGGCGGGTAAGAACGCCTGTCAGATGCTGGCCGAGAAAACCGGTTCCGCCCGTCATTGCGATATTCATGAACATCTCTCCTCATCGTTCTAATAAATATACTTTACCTCATTTTAATAAAAGAAAACGCGTTTCAGGCCTGAGAAGGGAGATTAAGATGCCGTTTATTACAAAAATATCAACGCAAAAAAAGAATACGGAACGCTTCAATATTTTTCTGGATGATAAATACGCCTTCAGCGTGGACGCGGATGTGCTCGTGAAATTTGAGCTCAAGAAGGGAAAAGAACTCGATGATCTTGACATCATTGAGATTCAATACGGCGATGAAGTGAAGAAAGGCTTCAACCGTGCGCTTGACTTTTTATCCTATCGAATGCGGTCGACGAAAGAGGTCGAGGACCACTTAAAGAAAAAAGAAACCTCGCCCCCCGTCATTGCGGAAGTCATCCATAGGCTTAACGATTACAAGTACTTAAACGACCAGGAATTTGCCGCAGCCTATGTCAGCACTCACAAAAAAACAAACGGAAAAGGCCCTGATGTTTTGTTCAGAGAGCTAAGAGCGAAGGGAATTGATGACGATACAATTAAGGAGGCGCTAAGTTCCTTTTCCTTTGAAGATCAGACAAGAGAAGCGGTCAAGCATGTTGAAAAGCTTCTCAAAAAAGATAAAAAGCTTTCGACGAAAGAACTCAAACAGCGCGCCCAGCTGCAGCTTCAGCGCAAGGGCTTCTCATTTGATGTTATCAGCGCGGCGATGGATCAGATTGAATATGAAAATGATGAAGACACAGAGAAAGAAGCGCTGCGCCTTCACGCGGAAAAAGCGTTTAGAAAATACCGCTATGACGGCTCATATGAAAGCGCCATGAAGGTCAAACAATTTTTATTCCGCAAAGGATTCTCACTCGATTTAATCGAGCAATTACTGCAGGAAGAGGAGTACTGAAATGGAGAAACGATACAGTCAAATGACACCGCATGAACTCAATACCGAAATCGCATTACTTTCTGAAAAAGCAAGAAAAGCCGAACAGCATGGAATCATAAACGAACTGGCAGTGCTCGAACGGAAAATTACGATGGCAAAAGCATATTTGCTGAACCCGGAAGATTACTCACCGGGAGAAACATATCGTGTGGAAAACACTGAGGACGAGTTTACCATCAGTTATTTAAATGGCGTTTTCGCATGGGGATACAGGACCTCTTCCCCTCAGCAAGAGGAAGCGCTGCCAATCTCAGTATTGCAAGAAAAAGAATAAAGCGTAACAGGAGGCTGATGATCAGCCTCTTTTTGTTTGCAGCACATTTACACGAATTCTTAAAGAAAAAATCATTGAATTCACTTGAAAAATCTTTTAAGATGAAACTCGTTGTTTTTTAAAATCAAAGGAGGCGATGACGTTGAGTATCAAAAACCCATCTGTAAAATTTATTATATTTGTTCTTATGATTTGTACATTTTCAATCGGCTATACAGAATACGCGGTGATGGGTATTTTGACGTCGATTGCCAATGACTTTCATATACAGGTTTCATCCGCAGGGCTTCTTGTCACGGCTTATGCGGCAAGCGTTTGTTTGACAGGGCCGCTCGTCACCATCATTTCCGTCAAGCTTCCGAGAAAGCCTGTGCTTCTTGGGCTGATGGCGATATTTATCCTTTCCAACCTGATGAGCGCACTGGCGCCGAATTTTGCGGTATTGGCCATTTCAAGAATTTTATCTGCGTCCATTCACGGCGCTTTCTTCGCGATTGCCATGGTATTCGCAAGTGAAATGGTTCCGCCGGAAAAGCGTGCTGCAGCTGCTGCTTCAATGAACGGCGGACTGACAGTGGCTCTAATGCTTGGTGTTCCATTCGGCTCTTATCTCGGAGATGTCCTGAATTGGAGAGCGGTGTTTTCCATCATTACGGCACTTGGTGTCATCGGATTTTTAGGCCTTATGGCTGCCGTGCCGAACAGAAAACCAAAAGTGATCCCAATGCTTATGAATGAGTGGGGTGTTTTTAAACACAAACAAGTGCTGTTTTCCTTCGCGATTACCATTTTAGGCTATTCCGGTGTCTTTATCGCCTACACCTTTATCGAACCCATTTTGAGGCATTCAGCCGGATTCAGCACGGTTGGCATTACAGGTGCTCTCTTTGCGTATGGATTGGGAGGCGTTGCCGGGAATTTCTTTGCTGGAAAAGTACCGCTACCTTTGCTGACTCGGACGATGATCGGCGTAATGATCGGTTTAATCGGTGTTCTGGCTGTATTTCCTTACATCGCCATTTACCCGGCTGCAGCCATTGTGGCAACGTTCCTATTCGGGGCATGCGCATTCGGCACGCCGCCTCTTTTGCAAACAAAGGTCATTTCATCATCTGAGGGCGGCACGACCATTGCCGCAGCTGTCAGCGTATCAGCATTTAACCTTGCCAATGCCCTTGGTGCATGGATCGGCGGAATGATTTTAAACGGAACAGGCTCTTATTCCTGGCTGTTTGCAGGAGGTGCGCTTATGACTGCATGCGGACTTGTGCTTTCTACCTTCGCACACTTATCAGAAAAGAAGAGCGTCTACGAATATCAAGTCAATAAAGGGTAAAAACAGCTGCAGTGTATGCAGCTGTTCTTCTTTACCGTTTGCCTGAGGCTCTCATTCTTTCTTGAGGATGCTGATTGATTGATCCGTCAGCACGCTTTGAAGCATAGTCGTCCTTTGCTCTCGGTTCACCCTGAAATTTGTTTTCGTTTTCGTAAGGAAATCCTTTTTCTTTATTTCGGACCATGTCATATCCCCCTAGGTTCGAGATCAAAAAGTTGCGTCTTTCCAGATGAAGACGTAAGGTTAGTATATGGAGAACACCACGTAATAAAGCGTTATTTTTTTCCTGAAGAAAGGAGACTGCACACATGAATATGTACATTGAGAAACTGACTAATCTGCTTCTGGAAAAGAACGAGATGATCAGCTATATACAGGCAAAAACGTGGGTGGAATTGTTATGGAGCGATTTCGAAGCAACCTATGCAAAAGCCGGACACGCCTATCAAGGTGAAAAAATGACTGAAAAAATCGTCACACAATGGATTGAAAACTATGGTGGCCAGCTCCACCTTTTTCAAAGCTCCCGTAACGACGTGAATGATTACTTAAATCAAAGCAAAGGCCTTTTGCACTAAAAACCTGCCGTTAACGACCGGCAGGTTTTTTCATTTTCTTAAAATTACCTTAACAGGAAGAAATCATAAACAAAACATGTTTCACCAGCCTGTCAATCAGGGAATACCACTTATATCTTGTCAAAATGCGAGGAGGAGCTTTATATGAAAAAGAAACAAGTAATGCTCGCTTTAACAGCTGCCGCAGGACTGGGTTTGACAGCACTTCATTCCGCTCCCGCAGCAAAAGCTGCGCCCCTTCACGACATATCTGTCAGCATGCCATCATCCGATTCTTACATCATAAAAACAGGAAAGCTGAATGTCCGGACTGAGCCAAATCATAAAGGTGACATTCTCGGCACTGTATCATCAGAACAAAAAGTAAAAGTCTATGGATTTGTAAATGCCGATTGGGCTCAAATTCATTTCAAAGGAAAAAAAGCGTATATTTCAACCCACTTTTTAATGAAAACCGCAAGCCAAGCGAAAACAATGAAACAGACAGCCTTCTATGCACCGACGCCCGAAAATGGAAAAGCTAAACAGCTCTCATCTGGAACAGAGGTGACAATACTTGGGTGGGGATTCAGTGAAAACGGCGGATTTGACTTCACTTGGGCGTTCGTGGATTATGGCGGAGTTAAAGGCTATATTCACACAAAGGATTTACAAATGCGATAAAAAGGCAGGCCGAGGCTTGTCTTTTTGCCTATGCATGAAACATTTCTCCTTTCTGCACGTAACAATGAGAAAGGAGATGATGATATGACGGGTTTAGTCGGCGGAGGGCTTATGATCATTGCGGGCATACTGATCAAACTGTTTCCTCCCAAATCGATCAACAGTGTGTACGGATACAGAACGAGACGCTCAATGTCAGATCAAAGATTATGGAATGAAGCGAACCGTTACAGTGCATCATTAATGATCCTGTCAGGCTTGGTGATTGCGGGAATGGGTTTGCTGCTGGGATCAAACTTGTTTATTCTTCAGCTTATCCTGCTGATTGCCGCCTGTGTCATAACATTTATGCTAACGGAGAAAAGGCTGAAAATCATGACGCACAGTCAAGGAGGAGATAGAAGTGGACGGAGTTAAATGCCAGTTTGTCAATACGAACGGAATCACGCTCCACGTTGCAGCCGCAGGACCGGAAGACGGCCCGTTAATTGTCCTGCTCCATGGATTTCCTGAGTTTTGGTACGGCTGGAAAAATCAAATCAAACCGCTTGTTGATGCGGGTTACCGGGTCATTGCTCCTGATCAGCGGGGCTACAATCTCAGTGACAAACCGGAAGGAATTGATTCGTATCGGATTGATACATTAAGAGATGATATCATCGGGCTTATTACGCAATTCACTGATGAAAAAGCAATTGTCATCGGTCATGACTGGGGAGGGGCTGTCGCATGGCATTTGGCTTCCACACGCCCGGAATATCTTGAAAAACTGATCGCGATCAATATCCCGCACCCGCACGTCATGAAAACCGTAACGCCGCTTTATCCGCCGCAATGGCTGAAAAGCTCGTATATCGCATACTTCCAGCTCCCCGATATACCGGAGGCATCACTAAGGGAAAATGATTATGAAACATTAGACAAAGCGATTGGATTATCCGACCGTCCCGCGCTTTTTACATCCGAGGATGTCAGCAGGTACAAAGAAGCGTGGAAACAGCCGGGCGCGCTGACAGCTATGCTGAACTGGTACAGAGCCCTCAGAAAAGGAAGCTTGGCAGAGAAACCCTCTTACGAAACAGTACCTTACCGAATGATCTGGGGAATGGAAGACCGCTTTTTGAGCAGAAAGCTTGCTAAAGAGACGGAAAGGCATTGCCCGAATGGACATCTCATCTTTGTTGATGAAGCTTCCCATTGGATTAACCACGAGAAGCCAGCCATCGTCAATCAGCTGATTTTGGAATATCTTAAGAACCAATAAGCTAAAATTTCTCTCCATCCGTCTGTCATAATGGCAGACTTTTTCTGTGCGTTTTTTTCATAGTCTGTTTTAAACATGACAAAATAAAATTAAAAATCATGAATGTCACCATAAAATTGTAACAAAAAACAGGTTTAAACGACTTTAAAAAAAGGAATAGCCTTACTGAAGATTTGTGTAAAACTCCCCTAAGGCAATACTTAAAAAGAATAATAAAAAGAAGGTGCCTTAATGAAGCAAGGATTAATCTCGATTATTATCCCGTCTTACAATGAAGGGTATAATGTCAAACTCATTCATGAATCTTTAAAAAAGGAATTTAAAAACATTCATTATGACTATGAAATATTCTTCATAAACGACGGAAGTGTTGATGACACGCTTCAGCAGATCAAAGACTTGGCAGCGACGTGCAGCCGGGTAAAATATATATCTTTTTCTCGAAACTTTGGAAAAGAAGCCGCAATTTTGGCGGGCTTTGAACATGTTCAGGGCGAGGCGGTTATTGTCATGGATGCCGATCTGCAGCATCCGACATATTTGCTGAAGGAATTTATCAAAGGCTACGAAGAAGGGTATGACCAAGTCATTGCCCAAAGGAACAGAAAAGGGGACAGCTTTGTCCGCTCACTCTTATCATCTATGTATTACAAGTTCATTAATAAAGCGGTGGAAGTCGATTTGCGTGACGGTGTCGGTGACTTCAGATTGTTAAGCCGCCAAGCTGTGAATGCACTTTTGAAGCTGAGCGAAGGAAACCGCTTCTCAAAAGGCCTTTTTTGCTGGATTGGCTTTGATCAGAAAATTGTATTTTATGAAAATGTCGAACGAAAAAACGGCACCTCCAAATGGTCGTTCAGCAGTCTGTTTAACTACGGAATGGACGGCGTCGTTTCATTTAATCATAAGCCGCTGAGATTATGTTTTTATACAGGCATTTTCATCCTGCTGCTTTCCATCATTTATATCATTGCCACATTCGTTAAAATTCTGACTAACGGTATTTCTGTGCCTGGGTATTTCACCATTATCTCAGCAGTGTTATTTCTCGGCGGAGTACAGCTGTTAAGCCTCGGAATTATAGGCGAATATATCGGCCGAATCTATTATGAAACAAAAAAACGCCCGCATTATTTGATCAAAGAAGCGAATATCCCGAACAAAGACCTGCCTGAAACGAACGAATTAAAAAGCATGCGGCGTCTGACAAAAATGCACTGAAAATACCAAGCGCCATTGGCAGTGCTTTTTTTGCGTGTCTATTATCTTAAAAGCAAGACTGGAGAATTTATATGAAAAGAAAACATATCATGATCTATGCGGCCAGTTTGCTGGTGTCCGTTCTGGCACACGCTTTTTTTGTGAAAGAATGGGCGGAAGGCAGGTATATGACAGGTCCGGGTGACGGGCTTGCGCAAATGATCGTATTTAAAAAATTATTATTTGACCAATATACACACGGGAATTTTTTCTACAATTATTCATTCGGACTTGGCGGCGGCACATTCAGTCAGCTCGGCTATTATTTTTCTGCGTCTTTTCTTTTTCTTGCTGTGTCCGCCGCTGTTTGGCTGCTTCAAGCCGTCCAGCTGATCGGAGAAGCGGATACGCTTTTTTGGGCAGAGTCAGCTGTTTTTATCAGTATTTTCAAATTGAGCTTGATCATCTTTACGTCCGCTTCTGTTTTTCATTATCTTCTCAAGCACAGGGCGGCATCGTTCACGGGAGCTGTGTTATACGGCGTCTCAATTATTTATTTCCGTCACGAAGCGTATTGGGAATTTTTCACCGATACAATGGTTTGGCTTCCGCTGCTTGTGCTTGGCGCAGAAAAAATTATTAGAGAGCGGCGTCCGGCGTGGTTTATCGTTGCGTGTTCGCTGACGTTAATCAATAACTTTTACTTTGCATACATAAACCTTATATTCATCGGAATCTATGTGCTGTTCAGATGGCTGATCCGTTTGGAACCACATGAAGAGAAAAGATGGATTCAAATCAGATTATTTCTCGTTTCAGGCTTCATTTCTTTTGGCATCAGTGCGGCGGCGTTTGTGCCGGTAGTATACGGTTTTTTAAACAACCTGCGCCCTCCATACAGCCAGAAAATAGAGTGGCTCAATTTCGATGATAATATCTTATTTTCGAGCCGGATCATCATTGTGCCGGCCGCTTTTCTGCTGTTTTTGTTTATGATTTCTTTTTACAAAAACCGTGTGTTTCGTCTCTTTGCCGGGTTGAGCCTGCTGTTTATTCTGTTTCATTTCAGTCCGTATGCGGCAAGCGTCTTTAACGGTTTTTCCGCCCCGCAAAACCGTTTTGAATATGTTCTGGCCTTTACCATTGCGGGAGCAGCTGCGGCTGGTTTGTCACAGCTGTCTGAATTGAAACGGAAAGAACTGCTCCCGGCCGCAGCTGTCGTCCTGCTTCTTTACTTGTATCATATTCAAAGGTATAAGCTCGATATATGGAAGCCTGCGAATGAAAGTATTCTATTGCTCTTACTCATGACAATCGCAGCCTTGTTTGCTGCAGCTTTTGCGAAAAAACGGGCAAAAATGGCTGTGCACGGTATAATCATTCTTTCTTCGCTGTTTGTCGCCAACTCCTATCAAAAATACGCGCTCTCAGAAGGCGGCGATTTGGATAGTGTGACAAAAGAATATCTTACAAGTGAGGAATACAGAGGGCGGGAATCATCTGAGCTCATCAGACGTTTACAGAAGGAAGACGATGATCCGCTCATGAGAATCGACTGGATGAACGGGGTCCGCAATAATACGCCAATCATTTACGGATTTAATGGCTTCAGCGCGTATTCCAGCATTTTAAACAAAGATCTGCTGGCCTTCTATTGGAATGATTTAAGCATCGATATGGGCAGGGAAAGCGTCAGCCGTTACGCGTCATTGGGAGACAGGGCGAATTTATACAGCCTGCTTTACGGCAAATATTATATGACCGAAAAAACAAACGAAGCCAGCGTCCCGTACGGCTTCAAAAAGCATTTAGAAACAGAGCATTATGCAGTTTATGAGAATCAGTACATGCTTCCATTCGTCAAAACAGCGGATGCCATATACAGCGAAAGTGAGCTGGACCGATTGCCCGCTCTTGCGAAAGAACAGGCGATGCTGAAAGGAATCATATTAAAAGATCCATCAGGAAAAACGGAGCAGACACCAAAACCGTCCAATTTGATCACCAAGTCGGACATCACTGCAAAACAAGCCCAGTATCAAAACGGGCTGCTAACCGTAACTGGAGAAAACGGAGGAGAGCTGATCATCACCCCGAAACAGCCGTCATCCGCTCCGGGAGACTACTATGTCAGCTTTTATTTGAAAAGCAAAGCAAAAGACAAAGGATTTACGTTAAAGGTAAATGATTATGTCACAACAAGGAAATCGAACAAATCGATATATAAAACCGGAGTAAATAATATAACGGTAAGAGTGCCTAAATCACGCCATATCTCAATCAATCTTCCGAAAGGAACCTATGAGCTGAGAAACATAGCGCTCTATGAAGAAAATTACCAAACGCTGAAAAACGCTGTAATGCAAAATAAAACAGAGAAAGCAGACAAACTGAATTGGAACAAAAATCGACTGACCTTTGCATATCATCTGTCAAAAGACCAGTACATCATGCTTCCGATCCCATATGAAAAAGGCTGGGAGCTGAAGATCAACGGAAAAACACAGAAGATCGAAAAAGCGGATTATGCTTTTATAGGCTTCAAGGCGCAAAAGGGAGACAATCACATTGAGCTGACTTACTATCCGCCATACTTCAAAATATCGGCGATCATATCTCTCGTCAGTCTGCTGCTTGCTGTTTTTTATATAAGACGTAAAAAGCCCGGCTCTATATAGAGCCGAGCTTTAATTTTTTCTGTAGTTTTTCTTCGCTGAATATCCATCCCGTATAGGATGAACGAATTGTGAGATCATGGCCGATATGAACAATTGCGACAAACGGATAATGGCCTTTGCTCCGATAACGCAGGTCGATAAATCTCACCTCATAATGATCTTTAAACGTATCCACTTCCCACCGGTAAACCGGAGAAAAGGACAGAAACGCCGCGATGTTATCATCCTGCTTTGCCGCATGCATTACATCGGTTTCAGGAACAGGCACCCGATTAAATGTATCCAGAATCACGACATGTCCTTCCATGCTTCTTCCTACATAGAAAGCATGTGCTGTCGTCACTGCGATTCGCCATTGCCTGAATTTCATCGTTGGAGAAATAATAATGCTTTCGATCTCATCATGAATCATCTCATGAAGCTTCCGTTTAATTCTCAGCTGCATGATCAGGCGCACCAAGTAATAGCCTGCCAATATGATATATAAGCTGAGAAACGTGATGCCGGGACTCCCGCCTGCATACCAAATCGCGATAGCTGCTAGATGGCTGATAAAAATAAACGGATCAAACGTATTAATCAGCCCGAGCGCAACCCATTTTTTCGAAAACGGACGAATGGCTTGTGTTCCATAGGCGTTGAATATATCAACAAAGACATGCAGAACGACTGCCAGCAGTGTCCACAGCCACAGGTGCAGAAAATCGGCCTGAGGATAAAATAAATACAGAATCGCCGGGATGATGACAGACCAAAACAAAACGGCGGGAATTGAATGGGTAAATCCTCTGTGATTCCTTATATAAACAGCATTGTTTTTAAGCTTTAACACAGTATCAATATCCGGAGCCTGAGAGCCCGCAAGCGTTGCGATCATAACAGCGTGAGCCATTGCCGGATCTGATCCGACAACAGGATCAAGCGTCGCAATACCGCCCAGTGCGATGCCCATAACGACATGTGTGCCCGTATCCATAGGTGACCTCCTTGCAGGATGATCCTGCACATTCACTTTGTAAGAAATTCCCCATTTTCATATACCCAATTTTTAAACTGATTCAATCGTTCTCATATGTTTCCGCTTTTTCTTTATTACTATTTAATGTAACATATTATCGTACTGTGCCCTTAGTGTACAACAAAAAACAGTCTAAAGAAAAGCGGGGCGCGAAAGACTGGGGAGAAACACATATGAACGTACTTGAAGACAAATTAAAACAAAAAGACATACAGCAATTTCGCGATGATTTAATCTCATGGTTTGAACGAGAGCAGCGCGTTCTGCCGTGGAGAGAGGACCAAGATCCTTATAAGGTATGGGTATCTGAAGTGATGCTGCAGCAAACGAGAGTAGAGACAGTGATTCCTTACTTTCTGCGGTTTGTGGAACAATTCCCGACAGTGGAAGCGCTCGCTGATGCTGATGAAGAAAAGGTGCTGAAAGCATGGGAAGGGCTCGGCTATTATTCGCGAGTCAGAAACTTGCAAAGCGCGGTAAAAGAAGTGAAACAGGAATACGGCGGCATTGTCCCTCCAGACGAGAAAGATTTTGGCGGGTTAAAAGGCGTCGGCCCTTATACAAAGGGAGCGGTGCTCAGCATTGCCTACAATAAACCCATTCCCGCGGTTGACGGAAATGTGATGCGTGTCATGTCCAGAATTCTTTCTATTTGGGATGATATTGCCAAACCAAAAACAAGAACGATCTTTGAAGACGCCATACGAGCTTTTATTTCCAAAGAAAAACCATCTGAATTTAATCAGGGCTTGATGGAGCTTGGAGCCTTGATTTGCACGCCAAAATCACCCTCATGCCTGCTATGCCCGGTTCAGCAGCATTGCTCAGCATTTGAAGAAGGCACTGAACGGGAGCTTCCGGTAAAAAGCAAAAAGAAAAAGCCCGGGATCAAAACCATGGCCGCGATCGTACTGACTGATGAAGACGGACAAGTGTATATCCACAAACGGCCGTCTAAAGGTTTGCTCGCCAACCTGTGGGAATTCCCTAATCTTGAAACACAAAAAGGGATCAAAACTGAGCGTGAACAGCTCATTGCTTTCTTAGAAAACGAATATGGCATACAAGCTGATATCAGTGATCTGCAAGGTGTAGTCGAGCATGTTTTCACCCACCTGGTATGGAATATTTCAGTGTTTTTCGGTAAAGTAAAACAAGTGTCGGATACCAGCGAGCTGAAAAAAGTAACGAAAGAAGAGCTCGAACAATTTGCGTTCCCGGTGTCACATCAAAAAATCTGGAAGATGGCAGTAGAAGCAGCCGCCATCTCGGCTGCTCCGTAAACCATTCTTAATCGTAAGAGACGCGCGTGCCGTGGCTGTAGTCCGCTTCATTGCGCTTCATTCCGCCGCGCGCTTCAATTTCTTGCGTTAATTCCCGGTATTTTGATTGGCCTTCTTCGTTCAAATAAGGCATAATTTGCTGAAAGGCATGATGAAAATAAGCGAGTTCACTGTTCTTCCAATCTTTTTTGGAAACCATGTTCAATTCGCTCATATCACGTCCGACATACATAACAGAAGACCCCCTTTAAAGTTCTTGCCATTATTGTTTGTGGAAATAAAAGAACTATACGCTACAAGGAGATGAGGAAAAATGGAACAAAATAAATGTGCACTCGTAACAGGAAGCAGCCGCGGTGTCGGAAAAGCGGCCGCGATCAGACTTGCTGAGAACGGCTATAACATCGTCATTAACTATGCACGCAGCAAAAAAGCAGCATTAGAAACAGCGGAAGAAATTGAAAAGCTTGGCGTTAAAGTGCTTGTCGTAAAAGCAAACGTAGGACAGCCTGCAAAAATCAAAGAAATGTTTCAGCAAATTGATGAAACGTTCGGCAGACTTGATGTTTTTGTCAATAATGCCGCTTCAGGAGTACTAAGACCTGTCATGGAATTAGAAGAAACACACTGGGACTGGACGATGAACATTAATGCGAAAGCATTGCTTTTCTGCGCTCAGGAAGCTGCCAAGCTAATGGAGAAGAACGGAGGCGGGCATATTGTCAGCATCAGTTCATTAGGCTCTATCCGCTATCTTGAAAACTACACCACGGTCGGTGTATCAAAAGCAGCGTTAGAGGCTTTAACCCGTTATCTTGCCGTTGAGCTTTCACCAAAACAAATTATCGTCAATGCTGTTTCAGGCGGAGCGATCGACACAGATGCGCTGAAACACTTCCCGAATAGAGAAGATCTGCTTGAGGATGCGCGCCAAAACACGCCGGCGGGACGCATGGTCGAAATTAAAGACATGGTTGATACTGTTGAGTTTCTAGTGTCTTCCAAGGCTGACATGATCCGCGGACAGACAATTATCGTTGACGGCGGACGCTCACTGCTCGTTTAAAAATTTTTAAAAAAGAGGAATAGCTATACGATCACCTGCACATTCTAATGACCGTGGAGGTGATAACAATGGCTAACTCAAATAACTTCAGCAAAACAAACGCTCAACAAGTTAGAAAACAAAACCAACAATCAGCTGCTGGTCAAGGTCAATTTGGCACTGAATTTGCTAGCGAAACAAACGCTCAGCAAGTCAGAAAACAAAACCAGCAATCAGCTGGACAACAAGGTCAATTCGGCACTGAATTCGCTAGTGAAACTGACGCACAGCAGGTAAGACAGCAAAACCAATCTGCTGAACAAAACAAACAACAAAACAGCTAATCACTGAAACAGAAAAAAGCACTTCATCTTCGGGTGGAAGTGCTTTTTTCTGTTTGAAAAACGACAAAACTTGTGGAAGGTCTACAGAATGAGTCAAAGGGTTTGCTTTACGGAGATCGAAATGATTAAAGGAGGAAATGTTTATACTTTCATCAGGCTGAAGGAGGAACCGATGACCGAATTTGAAAAGCTGGTAAGTGAACAGATGAAAACGATGGATAAGCTTCTCGATCTCCAATCAGAGCTCGACCGCTGCAAACAAATTGAGGCGGAACTCCGGCATTTGGAAAGGGATGCAAGGCTGCGTGGGATTCAGGCTGAAATTGCGGTAAAACGGAAACACCTTGCCGATATACAGGATATGTTTCAAAAGCAGACAGAGCAGGTCATTCGTTCATATCGCAGCTCAGAAAAGCCGTCTTCCTTTGTGTAGTGCAGGAATGTGCCATTCCCCGGCCGGAATGGCTCTTTTATTTTCATTTTTCAATTTGTAACGTTATAATAGGTAAAAGACGTTGTCGGTAAGCAAATTTGGACATACTAACTGTAGGGCTTTATAGAAAGTAGGGGAGAAATATGGGCTATCCCAAGGAAGGAGAAACCATTCAAATTCACAGCTATAAGCACAACGGGCTGATTCATAGAATTTGGAATGAGACAACAATCTTAAAAAGTACAGAAATGTGTGTCATCGGAGCCAATGACCGGACGATGGTAACCGAATCAGACGGCCGGACATGGATAACCAGAGAGCCCGCAATCTGTTATTTTCACGCAAGACAATGGTTTAATGTCATCGGGATGCTGAGGGAAGACGGGGTTCATTATTATTGCAACATCAGTTCTCCGTTTGCCTATGATGGCGAAGCAATTAAATATATTGATTATGACTTAGATGTTAAGGTTTTTCCTGACATGACCTACAATATTCTCGATGAAGACGAATATGATGATCATCGGAAAGCCATGAATTATCCAAAAGAAATCGACAGTATTTTAAGAGACTACTTAAATACGCTGCTCCATTGGATTCACCAGCGTCAGGGACCGTTTGCGCCCGAGTTTGTCGATATGTGGTATGAACGGTATTTGCGCTATACAAAATAATGGTTACGTAAAAAACCTGTTGCGGGGTACAACAGGTTTTTCACATGGGCTCACACACATCATGATAAAGAGAGAGGGGGAATCAACGTGGGGGTTATGAAACGCTACATGCAATTCGTCAAACCTTATAAGAAGCAAATTTTCGTTACAGTGTTAATCGGGATCGTAAAATTCTCCATTCCGCTTGCTCTCCCATTGCTTCTGAAGTACGTAGTTGACGACATTATTCAAGGAGGCGGCACGGCCAGTGACAAAACCACGTCATTGTTCACGATTATGGCGATCATGTTCGCCTTATTTTTAATTTTGCGCCCGCCTGTTGAATATTACCGGCAATATTTTGCCCAGTGGACTGCCAGCAAGGTGCTTTATGATATAAGAGCTAAGCTGTTTGACCATATACAAAAACTGAGCCTTCGTTTTTACGCGAATACAAGAACAGGGGAAGTCATTTCCCGAGTGATTAATGATGTAGAACAAACAAAGGATTTCGTCATCACAGGGCTGATGAATATATGGCTCGATATGCTGACGATTTTGATTGTAATCTCTATCATGCTCACACTGGACGTTAAATTAACGCTGATCTCTATCGTTTTATTCCCATTATACGGAATATCAGTGAAGTATTTTTACGGCCGTTTACGAAAGCTGACAAGGGAGCGCTCACAGGCTCTTGCTCAAGTGCAGGGGCATTTGCACGAACGAATTCAAGGCATGCCTGTCATCAGAAGCTTTGCGATAGAAGATCATGAACAGGCTCAATTTAATGAGAAAAACGGTCATTTCTTAGATAAAGCCATCCGCCACACGAATTGGAACGCCAAAACCTTTGCGGTCGTTAATACCATTACAGATTTGGCGCCGCTCATCGTCATAGCGTGCGCCGGGTATTTTGTCATTAATGGACCGCTGACAGTCGGAACAATGGTCGCGTTTGTCGGATATATTGACAGAATGTACAACCCTGTTAGAAGGCTGATCAATTCCTCTACAACTTTGACACAGTCAATCGCATCAATGGACAGGGTGTTTGAATTTATTGACGAGCCCTATGAACTCACTGACAAACCAAATGCGATAAAGGCCGATCAGATTCGCGGAGGAGTGGAGTTTCAAAACGTTTCGTTTCAATATGAGAAGGACAAAGAAAATATTCTTCATGATGTATCCTTAAAAGTAAATAGAGGAGAAACTGTAGCTCTCGTCGGCATGAGCGGAGGAGGAAAATCAACGCTCGTCAGCCTGATCCCAAGATTTTATGATGTAACAAGCGGCAGACTGCTGATTGATGGGACGGATATTCGCGATTATGAAGCAAGAAGCCTTCGCAACCAGGTTGGTATGGTGCTTCAAGATACCTTTTTATTTAGTGAAACGATTCGGGAAAATATCGCGATCGGCAAGCCTGATGCCACACTTGAAGAGATAATCGAAGCCGCCAAAGCTGCAAATGCCCATGAATTTATCATGAGTTTTCCAGAAGGATATGAGACCCGGGTGGGGGAACGAGGCGTTAAGCTTTCAGGCGGACAAAAGCAGCGGATCTCAATTGCGCGGGTATTCCTGAAAAATCCGCCGCTCCTCATTTTAGATGAAGCTACATCAGCTCTGGATTTGGAAAGTGAGCATTACATTCAAGAAGCGATGGACAAACTGGCGAAGGATAGAACAACTTTTGTTGTCGCCCACCGTTTATCGACAATCACCCATGCGGATAAGATTGTTGTCATGGAAAACGGCACAATCATTGAAATCGGAACCCATGATGAACTCATGGACTATGAGAGCCAGTACAAGCACTTATTTACCATTCAAAATTTGAACTAAAACATCAATCTTATATCCTTTTAACGAAGGATATAAGATTTTTTTGTATATAAAAAAACCCGGCTGTTTAACCGGGTTACTCTTCTGTTTCTATTTCGCAGTCTTTCGGATGATACGTTTGAAAACTTGTGATAAGTGTTTCTAAATGTTCAAGCTGCTCGCGATATTCCACGGCGCTTGCCATAATATTGAGCATGTTGTAATCAATAAGCTCCTCATCCGTATTCTGCTGATTTTTTAAAAATGACTTTGTTAAAAGCTGCTTATACCGGATGCCTTCTTCAACCGCGTCATCATGCGGCTTGATTTTTCCGACAAACCTCATCAAAATCCGTTCGTGCCAGTAAAGCAGGTAATCAAGTTCTTCAGTCAATGTTTCCTGAAACTCTTCCGGCATATGATAGATCTCGTTTTCCAGACGATGCAGCTTCTTCAATGTATCAAGCGCCCGATTTGCAGTAATAATGGCCTGTCTGAACAGGACAAGCTTTCTTGATTTCACATAAGTGGTTTTCTTAAAGTAACTTCTTTCTTCTTTATATAGAAGATATGTCTGATCAAGCTTGATCATTTTTTCTTTCAGTTTTTCAATATCCTCTTTCAAAATCGAATGCTCTGTCGACTGCCGCATGGACAATCTGATCCACTTCATAATTTCTTCGGTGTTTTCGACGGTATTATGAATCAGCTTTGTTTCGTACTTAGGAGGCAAAAACACAAGGTTGACGATAAAGGAAGAAAGCACCCCTAAGATGACTGTGCTTGTTCTGATCAGCGCGAACATTAAAAAGTCGTCACCGGCAGATTCTAATATCGCAATGACTGTTACAAGAGCAATTGAAATTGTATGTTCAATTTTAAGTTTCAGCATGATTGTAATGACAATAACTGCTGTTAACCCGATCATAATCGGGCTGGGTCCGAAAATAAGGCCGAACACTGTGGCAATCACAGCTCCGATGATATTTGCTTGAACCTGGTCAATAATAATGAGAAAAGAGCGGTAAATCGACGGCTGGATCGCAAATATCGCTGCAATTCCAGCGAAAATCGGCGCGGGAAGCCCGATCCACGAAGCCAAATAAAGGGCAAGTGTAATCGCAATCCCGGTTTTGAAAATGCGGGCACCAAGTTTCATTGGTTTGTGCGTGCATTCCTTTCTATAGTAAATTGTGTGACATAGCAAATGGGCTAATCCTTAAAATTCCCGGTTAGTTTATTTGCTAAACAATTAAGTAATATACAGGGATCGATACAAATATTCAAGCTATTTTTCTAGAAAAAGACCAAAATCTTACACGTTGTTTGATTCCATAAAAAAAACAGGAGCTCAAAGCTCCTGTTCAAGGTATTTGATTCTAGTTTTTTAGATGTTTAAATGCATCCTCGACCGCTGTAAGCGTGTCTTTAATATCCTGCTCTGTATGTGCTGTGGTAATAAACCAAGCTTCATACTTAGAAGGTGCTAAATTAATTCCGCGTTCCAGCATCAGCTTGAAAAACGTAGCGAATGTTTCTCCGTCACTCCGTTCAGCCTGCTCGTAATTTTCCACTTTCTCATCAGAGAAGTATACCGTGAGCGCACCTTTTAACCGGTTGACCGTAATGGTGATGCCGTGTGTTTCTGCGTGCTTCAAAATGCCTTCCTCAAGCATAGCGCCAAGGTGATCAAGCTTTTCATACACGCCTTTTTCTTTGAGCACTTCCAGACAAGCGATGCCTGATAGGATGGAAGCGGGGTTCCCTGCCATTGTTCCTGCCTGATAAGCAGGCCCTAGCGGAGCTACCTGCTCCATGATTTCTTGTTTGCCGCCATAGGCCCCAATCGGAAGTCCGCCGCCGATAATTTTCCCGAGTGCTGTTAAATCTGGTTTCACCTGTAAGAGATCCTGCGCGCCGCCATACATAAAGCGGAAAGCCGTAATGACTTCATCGTAAATAACGAGAGCCCCTGCATTATGTGTTAATTCATTTACTTGTTCTAAGAAGCCCTCTTTCGGCTCCACGATACCGAAGTTGCCGACAATCGGTTCAACGAGAACCGCCGCGATTTCACTGCCCCATTTTTCAAGAGCTGCTTTATAGCTATCGATATCATTAAATGGTACTGTGATCACTTCGTTTGCAATGCTTTTCGGTACACCGGCTGAGTCTGGTGTGCCAAGAGTAGACGGGCCGGAGCCTGCGGCGACAAGCACAAGGTCCGAATGCCCGTGATAACAGCCCGCAAATTTAATGATTTTTGTCCGGCCTGTATATGCGCGAGCCACGCGGATGGTCGTCATAACGGCTTCTGTACCCGAATTGACGAATCTTACTTTGTCCATAGCGGGAATGGCTTCTTTGAGCATCTTTGCAAATGTAACCTCGTGTTTCGTTGGTGTTCCATACAATACACCGTTCTCTGCCGCTTTTTTAATCGCTTCTGTAATATGCGGGTGGGCATGTCCTGTAATAATCGGACCGTACGCCGCTAAATAATCGATGTATTTGTTGCCGTCCACATCCCAAAAATAAGCGCCGCTTGCTTTCTCCATTGCAACAGGAGAACCGCCGCCGACTGCTTTATATGATCTAGACGGGCTGTTTACACCGCCGACAATGTGCTGTAATGCCTCATTGTGAAGTTCAATTGATTTTGTATGCAAGAATAAAAACCTCCTATATCTCCATGCGTCCTTTCTATTGTAGCATGCTTCCGAACAAGAACAATGGCTTCGGGCTTCAGATTCAGCTGAGATGGTTGTAATCTGGACAAGAATTGGATACGCTTAATAAAAAAACATCCGGAGGTAACGTAATGACTATAGAAATCGGACAAAAAGCGCCTGATCTTGAGTTAAAAGGTGATCATGGGGAAACAGTAAAATTATCGGATTATAAAGGAAAGTACATCGTGCTTTATTTTTATCCAAAGGACATGACACCCGGATGTACAACTGAAGCATGCGATTTTCGGGACAGTCACGAAAGCTTCGCCGAACTGGATGCCGTCATTATCGGCGTCAGCCCGGACAGCCAGGAAAAACACGGAAAATTTAAAGAGAAGCATAACCTTCCATTTCTGCTTCTTGTTGATGACGAGCATAAGCTGGCGGAAGCATTTGATGTGTGGAAGCTGAAGAAAAACTTCGGAAAAGAGTATATGGGAATCGAGCGTTCCACTTTTTTAATTGATAAACAAGGCCGGCTCATTAAAGAATGGAGAAAAGTAAAAGTAAAGGACCATGTAGCCGAAGCGCTTCAAACCCTCAAAGATATGTCGGAAAAGTAAATCTCTATGAGCCTATGCTTACTTTTACCCTGATATCAATTGACAAATTATCGTAGAAAGAGTTACACTAATTATAAACATTACAATGTAAGAATTTTTTTTAGAAGAGAGGTGCATGACGGATGGCTGCACATGAACTAAAAGAAGCCTTAGAAACGTTGAAGGAAACCGGAGTTCGCATTACTCCTCAACGTCATGCGATTCTGGAATATCTCGTTAACTCTATGGCTCATCCAACAGCGGACGATATATATAAAGCTCTGGAAGGGAAATTTCCTAACATGAGCGTAGCGACGGTATATAACAATTTGCGTGTGTTCCGGGAATCAGGTTTGGTAAAAGAGCTCACATACGGTGATGCTTCCAGCAGATTCGATTTTGTCACATCCGATCACTATCACGCGATTTGCGAAAACTGCGGTAAAATTGTGGACTTCCACTACCCGGGCCTTGATGAAGTGGAGCAGCTCGCTGCCCACGTCACGGGCTTCAAGGTAAGCCACCACCGTTTAGAAATTTACGGCGTCTGCCAAGAGTGTTCGAAAAAAGAAAATCATTAAAAATAAGCTGACCGCACGAAACGGTCAGCTTATTTTATTTCGACATTTTCTTTTTATTATAAGACTCATCAAATTCTTTTCCTTCTAATCCCTTATCTAAAGTCAGCGGCTCTCGGCAATGCATGCACATATCGACTCTTCCTAAAACCTTTGTCTCTTTATCACAGCCTGGACAAATGACGCGAACCGCTTTAGTCGAAAGCATTCCGATCCAAAAGTAAACTACCGTGCTGAGACCGATGGATAAAAGCCCAAGTATCATAAACAAACTAGAAAGCAAAACTGACTCTTTGAAAAAGATCCCGATGTACATAATGATAAACCCAACGAAAACCAAACTTAACGCAAATGTTCTGATTTTATTAATTTTGCTGGAGTATTTCGCCATGTCCATCCCCCTCTGTTTTAACTATAGCACAAACCCGATGGGATTTTCTTCATGTTTTCGGTTGAACTGGAATTTACATATGGAGAGTTACTGTGAAATTGTTTATAATAGTTCAATGTGTTTAGAAAAAAGGAATTTCGTTTTAACCATAGAATTGAATCAAATAGAGAATAAAAAAATTTGAACAATTGCATTGGAGGAATAGTGATGGAAAATCTTCTCCGTCCAATTTACCAAGAAAGAGCAAGTCACCCCAATACATTGGCTGTCATTATGATTGAGAGAAGAAACAAAACATCTTCCTTAACAGATAACTTTGATGCAGCTTTGCTGGTGATTGTAAAGGATGCTGATGAGCCAGTTTTTATAAAGCATTATGAATTTGATCATCAAACAGCTTCTTTGCATGTGGTAACAGATTCTCAGATTCAAGAATGGATTTTGCTTGGAACAAATAGAAGAATCATAGATTGGATTGTAAATGGCAGAGTCTTGTTTGACCGTAATGAATACGTAGTTGAACTGATTGACAGGCTGAATACATTTCCGTTTGCCGAACGTAAACTGAAGATCGGACTCGAATACGGCAAATTAATCAGAAGGTATGTTGAAGGGAAAGCTTTTTTTGAAGCCAATCAATTTTTAGATGCCTACAATGCCGTTGTTCATGCGCTGCATCATTTAGCACGTATTGAAGTAATCGACAGAGGATTCCATCCCGAAACCACGGTGTGGAGCCAAGTGCGCCAGATGGAGCCCCAAGTGTACAAATTATATTCCGAGCTGATTGAAAGTCATGAGAGCCTGGAAAAAAGACTTGAATTATTATTCTTAGCAAATGATTTTCTCATCCATTCCAAAGCCGAGATCGGTTCGGCGCATCTTTTCGAAGTAATGAAAGAAAAAGACATTTGGCAATTCGGTGAGCTTCTTCAACATCATGACCTAAAGCACTTTACCCAAGATCTTGGCGTTATGCTTGATTACTTGACGGAAAAGGGACTTATCAACGTCTGCCAGATAGAAACGAAAGGACAGGCTGTCTATCACCGAGGATATTCTTTTAAAAAAGGTGTTGACTCTGATTCTTGACCGTGTTATATTATTAAACGTCGCTGATGCGCTTCTGAGAAAACAAGCTCACAGCGGCGGGAAAATAAATCAAAAAAACATTTGACAAAAGAAAGTCAAAATGTTATATTAATAAAGTCGCTTCAACAAGAAGTGAAAATGATCTTTGAAAACTAAACAAGACAAAACGTACCTGTTAATTCAGTTTTTAAAAAATCGCACAGCGATGTGCGTAGTCAGTCAAACTAGGGCCTGCACGACGCAGGTCACACAGGTGTCGCCGCAGGATGCGGTGAACTTAACCTGTGATCCATTTATCGGAGAGTTTGATCCTGGCTCAGGACGAACGCTGGCGGCGTGCCTAATACATGCAAGTCGAGCGGACAGATGGGAGCTTGCTCCCTGATGTTAGCGGCGGACGGGTGAGTAACACGTGGGTAACCTGCCTGTAAGACTGGGATAACTCCGGGAAACCGGGGCTAATACCGGATGGTTGTTTGAACCGCATGGTTCAAACATAAAAGGTGGCTTCGGCTACCACTTACAGATGGACCCGCGGCGCATTAGCTAGTTGGTGAGGTAACGGCTCACCAAGGCGACGATGCGTAGCCGACCTGAGAGGGTGATCGGCCACACTGGGACTGAGACACGGCCCAGACTCCTACGGGAGGCAGCAGTAGGGAATCTTCCGCAATGGACGAAAGTCTGACGGAGCAACGCCGCGTGAGTGATGAAGGTTTTCGGATCGTAAAGCTCTGTTGTTAGGGAAGAACAAGTACCGTTCGAATAGGGCGGTACCTTGACGGTACCTAACCAGAAAGCCACGGCTAACTACGTGCCAGCAGCCGCGGTAATACGTAGGTGGCAAGCGTTGTCCGGAATTATTGGGCGTAAAGGGCTCGCAGGCGGTTTCTTAAGTCTGATGTGAAAGCCCCCGGCTCAACCGGGGAGGGTCATTGGAAACTGGGGAACTTGAGTGCAGAAGAGGAGAGTGGAATTCCACGTGTAGCGGTGAAATGCGTAGAGATGTGGAGGAACACCAGTGGCGAAGGCGACTCTCTGGTCTGTAACTGACGCTGAGGAGCGAAAGCGTGGGGAGCGAACAGGATTAGATACCCTGGTAGTCCACGCCGTAAACGATGAGTGCTAAGTGTTAGGGGGTTTCCGCCCCTTAGTGCTGCAGCTAACGCATTAAGCACTCCGCCTGGGGAGTACGGTCGCAAGACTGAAACTCAAAGGAATTGACGGGGGCCCGCACAAGCGGTGGAGCATGTGGTTTAATTCGAAGCAACGCGAAGAACCTTACCAGGTCTTGACATCCTCTGACAATCCTAGAGATAGGACGTCCCCTTCGGGGGCAGAGTGACAGGTGGTGCATGGTTGTCGTCAGCTCGTGTCGTGAGATGTTGGGTTAAGTCCCGCAACGAGCGCAACCCTTGATCTTAGTTGCCAGCATTCAGTTGGGCACTCTAAGGTGACTGCCGGTGACAAACCGGAGGAAGGTGGGGATGACGTCAAATCATCATGCCCCTTATGACCTGGGCTACACACGTGCTACAATGGACAGAACAAAGGGCAGCGAAACCGCGAGGTTAAGCCAATCCCACAAATCTGTTCTCAGTTCGGATCGCAGTCTGCAACTCGACTGCGTGAAGCTGGAATCGCTAGTAATCGCGGATCAGCATGCCGCGGTGAATACGTTCCCGGGCCTTGTACACACCGCCCGTCACACCACGAGAGTTTGTAACACCCGAAGTCGGTGAGGTAACCTTTTAGGAGCCAGCCGCCGAAGGTGGGACAGATGATTGGGGTGAAGTCGTAACAAGGTAGCCGTATCGGAAGGTGCGGCTGGATCACCTCCTTTCTAAGGATATTTTACGGAATATAAGACCTTGGGTCTTATAAACAGAACGTTCCCTGTCTTGTTTAGTTTTGAAGGATCATTCCTTCGAAACGTGTTCTTTGAAAACTAGATAACAGTAGACATCACATTCAATTAGTAACACAAGATATCACATAGTGATTCTTTTTAACGGTTAAGTTAGAAAGGGCGCACGGTGGATGCCTTGGCACTAGGAGCCGATGAAGGACGGGACGAACACCGATATGCTTCGGGGAGCTGTAAGCAAGCTTTGATCCGGAGATTTCCGAATGGGGAAACCCACCACTCGTAATGGAGTGGTATCCATATCTGAATTCATAGGATATGAGAAGGCAGACCCGGGGAACTGAAACATCTAAGTACCCGGAGGAAGAGAAAGCAAATGCGATTCCCTGAGTAGCGGCGAGCGAAACGGGATTAGCCCAAACCAAGAGGCTTGCCTCTTGGGGTTGTAGGACACTCTGTACGGAGTTACAAAAGAACGAGGTAGATGAAGAGGTCTGGAAAGGCCCGCCATAGGAGGTAACAGCCCTGTAGTCAAAACTTCGTTCTCTCCTGAGTGGATCCTGAGTACGGCGGAACACGTGAAATTCCGTCGGAATCCGGGAGGACCATCTCCCAAGGCTAAATACTCCCTAGTGACCGATAGTGAACCAGTACCGTGAGGGAAAGGTGAAAAGCACCCCGGAAGGGGAGTGAAAGAGATCCTGAAACCGTGTGCCTACAAGTAGTCAGAGCCCGTTAACGGGTGATGGCGTGCCTTTTGTAGAATGAACCGGCGAGTTACGATCCCGTGCAAGGTTAAGCAGAAGATGCGGAGCCGCAGCGAAAGCGAGTCTGAATAGGGCGCATGAGTACGTGGTCGTAGACCCGAAACCAGGTGATCTACCCATGTCCAGGGTGAAGTTCAGGTAACACTGAATGGAGGCCCGAACCCACGCACGTTGAAAAGTGCGGGGATGAGGTGTGGGTAGGGGTGAAATGCCAATCGAACCTGGAGATAGCTGGTTCTCTCCGAAATAGCTTTAGGGCTAGCCTCAAGGTAAGAGTCTTGGAGGTAGAGCACTGATTGGACTAGGGGCCCCTACCGGGTTACCGAATTCAGTCAAACTCCGAATGCCAATGACTTATCCTTGGGAGTCAGACTGCGAGTGATAAGATCCGTAGTCGAAAGGGAAACAGCCCAGACCGCCAGCTAAGGTCCCAAAGTATACGTTAAGTGGAAAAGGATGTGGAGTTGCTTAGACAACCAGGATGTTGGCTTAGAAGCAGCCACCATTTAAAGAGTGCGTAATAGCTCACTGGTCGAGTGACTCTGCGCCGAAAATGTACCGGGGCTAAACGTATCACCGAAGCTGCGGACTGTTCTTCGAACAGTGGTAGGAGAGCGTTCTAAGGGCTGTGAAGCCAGACCGGAAGGACTGGTGGAGCGCTTAGAAGTGAGAATGCCGGTATGAGTAGCGAAAGAGGGGTGAGAATCCCCTCCACCGAATGCCTAAGGTTTCCTGAGGAAGGCTCGTCCGCTCAGGGTTAGTCGGGACCTAAGCCGAGGCCGAAAGGCGTAGGCGATGGACAACAGGTTGATATTCCTGTACCACCTCCTCACCATTTGAGCAATGGGGGGACGCAGGAGGATAGGGTAAGCGCGGTATTGGATATCCGCGTCCAAGCAGTTAGGCTGGGAAATAGGCAAATCCGTTTCCCATAAGGCTGAGCTGTGATGGCGAGCGAAATATAGTAGCGAAGTTCCTGATTCCACACTGCCAAGAAAAGCCTCTAGCGAGGTGAGAGGTGCCCGTACCGCAAACCGACACAGGTAGGCGAGGAGAGAATCCTAAGGTGATCGAGAGAACTCTCGTTAAGGAACTCGGCAAAATGACCCCGTAACTTCGGGAGAAGGGGTGCTCTGTTAGGGTGCAAGCCCGAGAGAGCCGCAGTGAATAGGCCCAGGCGACTGTTTAGCAAAAACACAGGTCTCTGCGAAGCCGTAAGGCGAAGTATAGGGGCTGACGCCTGCCCGGTGCTGGAAGGTTAAGAGGAGCGCTTAGCGTAAGCGAAGGTGCGAATTGAAGCCCCAGTAAACGGCGGCCGTAACTATAACGGTCCTAAGGTAGCGAAATTCCTTGTCGGGTAAGTTCCGACCCGCACGAAAGGCGCAACGATCTGGGCACTGTCTCAACGAGAGACTCGGTGAAATTATAGTACCTGTGAAGATGCAGGTTACCCGCGACAGGACGGAAAGACCCCGTGGAGCTTTACTGCAGCCTGATATTGAATGTTGGTACAGCTTGTACAGGATAGGTAGGAGCCTTGGAAACCGGAGCGCCAGCTTCGGTGGAGGCATCGGTGGGATACTACCCTGGCTGTATTGACCTTCTAACCCGCCGCCCTTATCGGGCGGGGAGACAGTGTCAGGTGGGCAGTTTGACTGGGGCGGTCGCCTCCTAAAAGGTAACGGAGGCGCCCAAAGGTTCCCTCAGAATGGTTGGAAATCATTCGCAGAGTGTAAAGGCACAAGGGAGCTTGACTGCGAGACCTACAAGTCGAGCAGGGACGAAAGTCGGGCTTAGTGATCCGGTGGTTCCGCATGGAAGGGCCATCGCTCAACGGATAAAAGCTACCCCGGGGATAACAGGCTTATCTCCCCCAAGAGTCCACATCGACGGGGAGGTTTGGCACCTCGATGTCGGCTCATCGCATCCTGGGGCTGTAGTCGGTCCCAAGGGTTGGGCTGTTCGCCCATTAAAGCGGTACGCGAGCTGGGTTCAGAACGTCGTGAGACAGTTCGGTCCCTATCCGTCGCGGGCGCAGGAAATTTGAGAGGAGCTGTCCTTAGTACGAGAGGACCGGGATGGACGCACCGCTGGTGTACCAGTTGTTCTGCCAAGGGCATCGCTGGGTAGCTATGTGCGGACGGGATAAGTGCTGAAAGCATCTAAGCATGAAGCCCCCCTCAAGATGAGATTTCCCATTCCGCAAGGAAGTAAGATCCCTGAAAGATGATCAGGTTGATAGGTCTGAGGTGGAAGTGTGGCGACACATGGAGCTGACAGATACTAATCGATCGAGGACTTAACCATATTTTTGAATGATGTCACACCTGTTATCTAGTTTTGAGAGAATAAGTTTTTCAAAAAAACACTTGATTTTCTCAAGAATACATAGTATAATGTTAAATGTCACTGAAATTGTCTGGTGATGATGGCGAAGAGGTCACACCCGTTCCCATGCCGAACACGGAAGTTAAGCTCTTCAGCGCCGATGGTAGTCGGGGGTTTCCCCCTGTGAGAGTAGGACATCGCCAGGCAGACTTCATTCCGCAGTAGCTCAGTGGTAGAGCTATCGGCTGTTAACCGATCGGTCGTAGGTTCGAATCCTACCTGCGGAGCCATTATTGGAGAGCTGTCCGAGTGGTCGAAGGAGCACGATTGGAAATCGTGTAGGCGGTCAACTCCGTCTCAAGGGTTCGAATCCCTTGCTCTCCGCCACTGATACTTATACATAATTACAATTGAAAGTCTGGGCCCGTTGGTCAAGCGGTTAAGACACCGCCCTTTCACGGCGGTAACACGGGTTCGAATCCCGTACGGGTCATTATATGATGGAGGATTAGCTCAGCTGGGAGAGCATCTGCCTTACAAGCAGAGGGTCGGCGGTTCGAGCCCGTCATCCTCCACCATTATATCATCGCGGGGTGGAGCAGTTCGGTAGCTCGTCGGGCTCATAACCCGAAGGTCGCAGGTTCAAATCCTGCCCCCGCAACCAAATTTTAAAATGGTCCGGTAGTTCAGTTGGTTAGAATGCCTGCCTGTCACGCAGGAGGTCGCGGGTTCGAGTCCCGTCCGGACCGCCATTTGAATACTTAGGCTCGGTAGCTCAGTTGGTAGAGCAACGGACTGAAAATCCGTGTGTCGGCGGTTCGATTCCGTCCCGAGCCACCACCTATGCCGGTGTAGCTCAATTGGTAGAGCAACTGACTTGTAATCAGTAGGTTGGGGGTTCAAGTCCTCTTGCCGGCACTGTTTTTTCAAAATTTAATGTGGAGGGGTAGCGAAGTGGCTAAACGCGGCGGACTGTAAATCCGCTCCCTCAGGGTTCGGCAGTTCGAATCTGCCCCCCTCCACCATTTATAGGGGCATAGTTTAACGGTAGAACAGAGGTCTCCAAAACCTCCGGTGTGGGTTCGATTCCTACTGCCCCTGCCAAATTTATGACATCTTGAGATTATGGCGGTTGTGGCGAAGTGGTTAACGCACCAGATTGTGGCTCTGGCACTCGTGGGTTCGATTCCCATCAATCGCCCCATATTATCATTGGGCTATAGCCAAGCGGTAAGGCAACGGACTTTGACTCCGTCATGCGTTGGTTCGAATCCAGCTAGCCCAGTCTCACTTTTTATATCAACTGCATATAATGTATTAAGTCCATTAAAAATGCGGAAGTAGTTCAGTGGTAGAACACCACCTTGCCAAGGTGGGGGTCGCGGGTTCGAATCCCGTCTTCCGCTCCAATTACGGCGGCATAGCCAAGTGGTAAGGCAGAGGTCTGCAAAACCTTTATCCCCGGTTCGAATCCGGGTGTCGCCTTCTTATTGCCGGGGTGGTGGAATTGGCAGACACACAGGACTTAAAATCCTGCGGTAGGTGACTACCGTGCCGGTTCAAGTCCGGCCCTCGGCACCAATTTTACTTACATGGTAAGTTGAATTGGTGTTTGTGTTTTATCATTATAACTAATCATATTAATGATCTACATAAGTAGATCATTTTTTTAATGCTTTGATTTATCATAACAAGTTAAGTTCCGAGGCCTAGTATAAAGCGGCTGTATAGCTAGTCTTTCAACACTTTTATTTTATATTTCCATAAAAACTTTTTTGAAATACGTTGACACTTTATGAGATCCATGATATATTTATATTCGTCGGTTAGATACGACGTAAAACTTGCCGGTGTGGCGGAATTGGCAGACGCGCACGACTCAAAATCGTGTTCCTTCTGGAGTGTCGGTTCGACCCCGACCACCGGTATACTGAAAAACCCGTTTCTTAACAGAAACGGGTTTTTATTTTTTATTAAAGAAAAGGAGCCGAGGCTCCTTTTTATACTTACTCAGCGTATTGGTCTAGGATCTCTTCTAGCACCTCTTCTAGCTCTTCTGTATCTTCAAGCTCTGATTGGCTGAAACGGACGCGTACAAGCTGTTCTCCGTCATTATACATCTCTTCCAACCACCCTCGGAGTCCTCTTGCTCTGCGGTCGACTTCGAAAATGATTTCCAAACCGTCTTCGTCTAAAAGGAAAATGAGCTCTAATTCATCAAGCATCTGACGATAATATCCGGAAGTCGGAACGAATTCGAATTCTTGAACGAACGGAAGACGACGCTGGAAGTAGGGCGCTTGTTCGCAGTCTGCTTCGTTAAGACGGAAGCCCAGGTTTTCGATTGCTTCAAGCACATTTTCAATCCAAGGGTGCGCTTCAACGAAAATGCGGTCATGATCGGATTTATCGATACCGCCTTGAATGTCAAGGTCTGTCACCACGGCAACCTCTACTTTCCCTACAGTGATCGGCGTATCTAGAGGCAGAGTGAATGTGAACGGAAATTGATGCTCTTCACCAGGCTGTATGGTAAATGAACCAGTGACCCGGAAAGAATGAATTGTAGCGTATTTCCGGTGCTCTTCATCGTCTTTTACAATGACATACCGTGTGCTAAGCTGTAAATCGATATAACGGATGTCCTGAGCGATTTTTCCGCCTTTGACATGTACCGTTCCCTGTACTTCTTCTCCTGGAAAATATGCGTCTTTTTCTAAAATTGTATCTACTTTTGCAGCTCCAATTCCGGCACTTGCCGCAAGCTTCTTAAAAAATGACATGTTAGATCTTCCCCTTTTTCTTTTTTCTCAACAGATATACGTAAGAAGGAGGAAAAAAGATTCGTTTGATTCATACTTTTTTCCTATTATTCGTCTCGGCCTAGGGACAGACTAAGAATAATATTGAAAATAAAGGAGTGGATGGAAGTGAATAAAGAAAGTTTGGTTGCAGATGAATTACACAGAATGTTTTTGGCTGGTGAGCTGCAAATCACAGTAGAGGAGGATATAAACAATATTTCCGAAAGGCTGAGAAACGGCGATCTCAGTTTAGACCGATTAAGCGGTGAAGACGTGTTTATAAAAGAAACGGTAAATGAGGCTTTAAGAAGAGTGGAGCAATAAAAAAGAGACGGCATCTCATCTTTGAGATCCCGTCTCTTTTTGTGGTCTTTGCTGTAAGATAAAAGCGAATCGATTTGGAATTGCTCACCCGAGCCACCCCTTTTCTAACAGAAGATCTGACAGTTCATCATGGAGATAAACAGCTGTATCTAATTGATCATGCAATGCTCTTCTGATGTGGGGATTTTCGGTTGCTGTTGTTGCGACAGTGTATTTGTTAATGCTGGTTTTTATTGTTGTTAACAAATCAAGAATATCTTTGGGACAAAGACTTTGTTCAATGGGAAACCACCTCCTTTGTTTTTTTAGCAGCTCCTGATAAGAAAGTATTTGACTTTGTTTCTTGCTTCTATACAAAATGCTATAATAAGCAACAAATTTTGTTGGGGGGTGTGATGATGAAGCAGATTATTGCGATGGGGGGCGGGGGTTTTTCGATGGAGCCGGATAATTTGTCCCTCGATCAATATATCCTCAATCAATCAAAACGAGAGCAGCCTCGTATTTGTTTTTTGCCGACGGCGAGCGGAGATTCCCAAAACTATATTCAGCGGTTTTATCATGCATTTCAAACATTGGATTGCGTGCCGTCTCATTTATCTTTGTTTAAGCCGCCATCATCAGATTTAGCTTCTTTTGTTATGGAAATGGACGTGATTTATGTTGGCGGGGGAAATACGCGGAATTTACTTGTGTTATGGAAAGAGTGGGGGCTGGACCATATTCTCAGGGAAGCATGGAAGAACGGTGTGGTTGTAGCTGGAATAAGTGCCGGTGCGATCTGCTGGTTTGAGGAAGGGGTGACAGATTCAGCCGGACCGCTGACAAGTTTGAAAAGTTTAGGTTTTTTGCAAGGGAGCTTTTGTCCCCATTATGACGGGGAAAAGGATCGGAGACCGGCATACCACCAGCTGATATCTAACAAGTTCTTATGCAGTGGCTATGCAGCTGATGATGGGGCTGCTCTCCATTTCATAAATGATCAGCTGTTTCAGACTGTGAGTTCAAGGTCGGGTGCAAAGGCATATCGGGTGATGATGGCTGAACATGAAATAGCTGAAATCCCGTTGCCGGTCAAATATTTAGGGTGAAATTGGCTGAATATTATCTATATTCCTCTTTTTTTCAGATTGATTTTATGATAAGATGAGTGCGAAATCAATAGTTACTGGGGGTGCCCGCTTTCGGGCTGAGAGAGAAGGCAAGCTTCTTAACCCTTTGGACCTGATCTGGTTCGTACCAGCGTGGGGAAGTAGAGGAATTGTTTTTGTTATTGTCTTGCTGGGCAATAATATGTTTCTTTCTGACTGTAACCGGGTTCATTTATATGAATCCGGTTTTTTGTGCTGGTTATGGGCTTGATTTTGTCCTTTCAAACGTAGAAAGGGGAAGGAAAAGTAATGCAAAACAATTCAGTGCAGCAAGCCAACATTTCCATTATGTCAAGTTTTTCAGGCAGCAAGAAGGTATACGTGGAGGGTTCTTCTTCGGACATCCAAGTGCCGATGAGGGAGATTGCATTGAGTCCGACGACGGGATCGTTCGGCGAAGAGGAAAACGCGCCTGTGCGTGTCTATGATACAAGCGGACCGTATACGGACCCTGAAGTAACCATTAATATTCAAGAAGGATTAAAGCCGCTCCGCCAAAAATGGATCACAGAGCGCGGTGACGTGGAAGAGTATGAAGGTCGGGCTATAAAACCAGAAGATAACGGTTATAAAAAAGCAAAACCAAACGTAAGCTATCCAGGATTAAAGCGGAAACCGCTGAGGGCGAAGGCAGGTCAAAATGTCACACAAATGCACTATGCAAAAAAGGGGATCATTACACCTGAGATGGAATTTATCGCCATTCGTGAGCATGTGTCTCCTGAATTCGTCAGAGACGAGGTAGCCAGCGGCCGGGCGATTATTCCCTCAAACATTAATCACCCTGAAAGTGAGCCAATGATTATCGGCCGGAATTTTCATGTGAAGATTAATGCAAATATCGGGAATTCAGCGGTTACGTCATCCATTGAAGAAGAAGTGGAAAAAATGACGTGGGCCATCCGCTGGGGAGCGGATACGATGATGGATCTCTCTACCGGAAAAGATATTCATACGACGCGTGAATGGATTATCCGCAATTGCCCCGTGCCTGTGGGAACTGTTCCGATTTATCAGGCGCTTGAAAAAGTAAACGGCGTAGCTGAGGATTTAACGTGGGAGATTTATCGTGATACGCTAATCGAGCAGGCAGAGCAGGGAGTGGATTATTTTACGATTCACGCGGGTGTTTTGCTTAGGTATGTACCGCTGACTGCCAAACGGACAACTGGTATCGTGTCACGCGGGGGAGCGATTATGGCGCAGTGGTGTCTGGCTCATCATCAAGAAAGCTTTTTATACACACATTTTGAAGAAATATGTGAGATTATGAAAATGTATGATATTGCTTTCTCTCTTGGGGATGGTTTGCGTCCCGGATCAATTGCTGATGCCAATGACGAAGCGCAGTTTGCTGAATTAGAGACGCTTGGAGAGCTGACGCAAATTGCCTGGAAGCATGATGTTCAGGTGATGATTGAGGGTCCTGGCCATGTTCCGATGCATAAAATCAAAGAGAATGTCGATAAACAAATGGACATTTGTAAAGAAGCGCCTTTTTACACATTGGGGCCGTTGACAACGGATATTGCTCCGGGATATGACCATATTACTTCAGCGATCGGAGCGGCGATGATCGGTTGGTACGGGACAGCAATGCTTTGTTATGTAACGCCGAAGGAGCATTTGGGGCTGCCAAATCGTGATGATGTTCGTGAAGGAGTCATTACATATAAGATCGCTGCGCACGCTGCGGATCTTGCAAAAGGGCATCCCGGAGCACAAATCCGGGATGATGCGTTATCGAAAGCCCGTTTTGAATTCCGCTGGCGGGATCAGTTTAATTTATCTCTTGATCCGGAGAGAGCCCTTGAATACCATGATGAAACCCTGCCTGCTGAAGGAGCAAAAACCGCTCACTTTTGTTCCATGTGCGGTCCGAAATTTTGCAGCATGAGAATTTCACAGGATATTCGGGATTATGCGAAGAAAAACGATCTCAGTGAAGCAGAAGCCATAAATAAAGGATTAAAAGAAAAAGCAAAAGAGTTTGTCGATACGGGAAGCAATTTATATCAATGAAAAAGATGAAGATGGAGAATGCTCCATCTTCATTTTTTTAGAAAAACAGAGAGCGTCGAAGCGGCGGAATGCTCTGTTCAAAGCGGAAAACATTTTCTGGATCATATTTCGTTTTGACACGGCGGAGGCGTTCAACGTTTTCGCCGTAATATGTTCTTGGCCAGTTTCTGATTTCAATATCTGGCCAATTTACGTAGTCTCCCATCGTTTCTCTCGAAAGGGACGTTCTCAGCCCCTCAATCCAGCGGACGTTTTGTCTTTTTTCTCCAGGGGATGTCCAGTTTGTTAAGTATTCCTGGGCAATGATTGCATCACGATAATAAAATGCCGTTTGGTTGGGAGCGATCCGTCCGGCTGCCCCGCCGAGTGCTTGCTGCCAGACACTGGCGTTTTGATTCGGAGCGTGCTCTAAAAAGTGTTTTATTGTTGAGATCGCACGTTCTGATACTGGCTTTTCAATGAAAGAGCCGGAGCGTTTCATTTTTTGAGGCTGATTGCCTCCCGGGCTGTTAAAAAAGGTTACCGCTTCAATGAATGGCGTTGTTTTTACCATTCCGCTTGTCGGACTTCCTGCTTTCAATAAAGGCTTTAACAGTTTTTTTAACTCTGTTTTTGGCCCGACAAATTGGCCGAGGGCTTCTATGCGGTTTACTTCTTTAGGCCAAAACTCTATTGATGATGTAAGCCGGTCATCTGTATACGGGGCCCAGTGCTGCCACGTGTTAAATACTTCCTCAAAATCATCCCATCCCCATGTAATAGAAAAAATCGACACTTGAGAGATGGGCACTGCTTTAAATGTCATGGAGGTGACTATGCCGAAATTGCCTCCTCCGCCTCCCTGAGACGCCCAAAATAAGTCTGGATGATTTGAACAGCTGACTGTAATCAGATCAGCGCCCTCTTTTTCGTCTGCTACGATCATCTCGAGATTCACGAGACGGTCACAAGTAAGACCGGCAGCCCTTGTTAAAAGTCCAATTCCCCCTCCGAGAGTTAAACCTGTGAGCCCTACATTAGCAATGGTGCCTGCTGGAAGCGTCAGGCCGTATTGCCAGAGTGTCCGATAGACTTCTCCCAATTCAGCCCCCGCTTCAATATAGGCCAGCTTTTTATCCTGATTCACTGTTATTTTTTTCATTTCGCTTAAATCAATAACAAGACCGTTATTTAAAAGGGAAAAGTTCTCATAGCTGTGTCTGCCGCCTCTAATACGGAAAGGCACACGGTTTTCACGCGCCCATTTCAGCGCATTGAGTGCATCCTGTTTGTTTTGGCAAAACACAATGATATCAGGATACCTTTCTAAGCTTAGGTTAATATTGGTTCTTGCTTCGTTATAGTCCGGATCATCCCGTGTCACGATACGTCCGGTCAATTTTGTCTTTTCCACACTCCCACATCTCTTTCTCTCATATTCTAGTTTCTCTAGCTTATGCGTCAGGGGAAAAGTGTGTATAAGGAAAAAGCGGGGATGCAATCTGATACAGTGTCAACACCCTTAAAAAATAGTTGACAGATCGGTATTATATGAATTAACATGGTCAGTACAAATTTTTCAAATTTATCGCGCTGATCGGAACACCGAAGGCTCTTATCGTTTAGATAAGGGCCTTTTTTGTATGAAAAAGGAGGGATTATTGATGGGAGTCAAAAAAGAAAAGGGGAGAAAACGATTCAGAAAGCGAAAAACCTACGGGAATCAGATTTTGCCGCTTGAGCTGCTGATTGAAAAAAACAAACGAGAGATTATAAACAGCGAGGAGCTCATGGAAGAAATTTATATGAAGATTGATGAGAAGCATACGCAATGTGTAACTAAATAGAAAAAAACCCGCTGATTACAGCGGGTTTTTGCATTTCTACATTAAGCATCTTTTTTAATCGGCAATCCAAGGCCTTCTGCCACGCGTTTTCCGTATTCAGGATCCGCTTTGTAGAAGTGCTCGATTTGGCGCAGCTTGATTTCTTCTTTTTCTACCGGCTTCATAGCATTAACAATATTTTCAATAAGGCGGGTACGTTCATCTTCACTCATTAAACGATACAGATCACCGGCTTGAGTGTAGTGATCGTTGTGATCGTAGCTTACGCTGTCAGCGATGCCTTGTACCGGATATGCTGCTTGCTTATCCTCAGGTGACTCTTTTGGACCGCCGAAGCTGTTAGGCTCGTAATACACAGATCCGCCGCCGTTATCGTCAAAACGCATTTGTCCATCACGCTGATAATTGTTTACTTTGTTGCGGGCACGGTTGATTGGCAGCGCTTGATGGTTTGCACCGACACGGTAGCGGTGTGCATCATGATAAGCAAACAGTCGGCCTTGAAGCATTTTATCCGGTGAAACATCAATACCAGGCACGAGTGTTCCAGGTGAAAATGTCGCTTGTTCTACCTCTGCAAAGTAGTTTTCCGGATTTCTGTCTAGAACCATGCGTCCGACCTCGATTAACGGGTAGTCTTTTTGAGACCAAACTTTTGTGACATCAAACGGATCGAAACGGTACGTGTTTGCATCTTCTAAAGGCATGATTTGCACATATAGTTTCCATGCAGGATAATCACCGTTTTCGATTGCATTGAAAAGGTCTTCTGTATGGTAATCAGGGTTTTCACCGGCAATTTTTGCTGCCGTATTGACATCAAGGTTTTTCACGCCTTGTTCCGTTTTAAAGTGATATTTAATCCATACGCCTTCGCCTTCGGCATTTGTCCATTTGAATGTATGGCTTCCGAAGCCGTGCATGTGGCGAAGTGTTGCAGGAATTCCGCGGTCAGACATCAGGATTGTCACTTGGTGAAGTGACTCTGGTGAAAGTGACCAGAAATCCCATACAGCCGTAGGGTTTTTCAGGTGTGTTTTAGGATCTCTTTTTTGTGTATGGATGAAATCAGGGAACTTAATCGCATCGCGGATAAAGAATACAGGCGTATTGTTGCCGACGATGTCGTAGTTTCCTTCTTCAGTATAAAATTTAACAGCAAATCCGCGCGGGTCGCGAACTGTGTCAGCAGAGCCAAGTTCACCGGCAACTGTTGAGAAACGGATGAACAACGGTGTGCGTTTGCCGACTTCAGAAAGGAAAGCGGCTTTCGTGTATTTTGTTACGTCGTTTGTCACTTCAAAATATCCGTGTGCGCCTGCTCCTTTGGCGTGAACAACACGTTCAGGAACACGTTCTCGGTTGAAATGGGCCAATTTTTCGAGTAAATGTACATCTTGAATTAAAGTTGGTCCGCGAGAACCGGCAGTCATTGAGTTTTGATTATCTCCAACCGGAGCGCCCCAGCTAGTTGTCAGTTTATTTGAACTCATGTTATCACCTCTTGGAATTTATAAGAACATAATATCATCTCTAAGTAAAAAGTCAATATTATTTTATAATTATTATAAAATAGTTATCTCTATTAATCGATATCTAGTATCGAAAGTGTTGAAAAACTTTGTTGGAACAGCTTTTTATGACACTTAATAATTTTTGGAGAAATAATTTTTCCTTCTCTATTTGCGAAACAAGCAGAGTAAGTGATAAACAAGGATATCAAAAATCGTATTTAAAAAAGAGTTGACATATCGGAATAATTTGAATTAACATGTTATTCAAACAAAAAAACAATTGGGCAGCTGATCGGACCGCCGAAGGCTCTCATCTCTACAAGAACAGAGATGGGGGCCTTTTTGTTTTTTTTGAAGGCGGGGTTGGCAGAAAGAGAGGGATAAAAGTGGCTGTGACCATCAGCATCAAAGAAAAGGCATTTGTTCAAGAGGGCCGCAAAAACACGGTCTTAGAGAACATAGAATTATCAATCGCACCAGGCGAATTTCTAACGCTTATCGGACCGAGCGGGTGCGGAAAAAGCACCCTGTTAAAGATTATTGCAGGGCTTGATTCTGAATATGACGGGAGTGTTGAAATTAACGGCCGCAGCGTAACAGCTCCGGGTATTCAGCAAGGATTTATTTTTCAGGAACACCGCCTCTTTCCTTGGCTGACTGTTGAGCAGAATATTGCAGCCGACTTGAATTTGAAGGACCCAAAAGTCAAACAAAAGGTGGATGAACTGATCGAGATTGTCAGATTGAAAGGATCGGAGAAAGCATATCCGCGCGAGCTGTCAGGCGGCATGTCACAAAGAGTAGCCATCGCCCGGGCCCTGCTGCGGGAGCCTGAGGTGCTGCTTTTAGATGAACCGTTTGGTGCACTCGACGCTTTTACAAGAAAACACCTGCAGGACGTGCTGCTGGATATATGGAGGAGGAAAAAAACAACGATGATTCTCGTGACTCATGATATAGATGAATCTGTTTATTTAGGAAATGAGCTTGCGATCCTTAAGGCCAAACCGGGGAAAATCCATAAGCTGATGCCCATTCACCTGGCGTATCCGCGAAACCGGACGACTGCGGATTTCCAGGCGATCAGACAGAGAGTGCTGTCGGAATTCGAGAAAACAGAAGATTTGGAGTACGCAGAAGGTTCAGGGATATAGAAAGGGCGGAAGCGGAAATGAAAAAAGGACTCATTGTATTGGTTGCCGTTATTTTTCTGCTCGCAGGCTGTGGAGCAAATGGAGCCAGCGGTGACCACAAACAATTGAAGGAAATTCGTATTGGTATTCAGCAAAGCTTAAGCCCGCTTTTGATCGCAAAGGAAAAAGGCTGGTTCGAAGATGCATTTGAAAAAGAAGGCATCAAAGTGAAATGGGTGGAGTTTCAAAGCGGTCCGCCCCAATTTGAAGGCCTTGCGGCAGACAAACTTGATTTTTCTCAAGTCGGTAATTCGCCTGTGATCGCTGGACAGGCGGCAGGCATTGACTTTAAAGAAATCGGTTTGTCTCAGGACGGCTTGAAAGCAAACGGCATCCTTGTCAATCGAAACAGCGGCATTCAAGACGTTAAGGACTTAAAGGGGAAGAAAATTGCAGTCGCCAAAGGCAGCAGCGGGTTTGATTTTTTGTATAAAGCGCTTGATCAAGTGGGGTTGTCAGCTAATGATGTGACAATTATTCAGCTTCAGCCTGATGAAGCAGCTTCCGCATTTGAAAACGGATCTGTTGATGCCTGGTCCATTTGGGAGCCGTACTTGTCCTTAGAAACAATGAAACACGGAGCAAAAATCCTTGTGAACGGAGAAAGCACAGATTTATATTCACCGGGTTTTACTTTAGTAAGAACAAAGTTTTCAGAAGAGCATCCAGACGAAGTGGTCCGTTTTCTGAAGGTGTTTAATAAAGCCGTTGTATGGCAAAAGGAACATCTGGATGAAGCAGCGGACTTGTATTCTGACATTAAAGATCTCGATAAAAAGGTCGTCGAAAATGTGCTGAAAAATACTGAACCTCTGAATGAGGTCATCAGTGACGACATTGTGAAAGCGCAGCAGGAAACAGCAGATTTTCAATTTCGAACAAAGGCGATAGATAAGAAGATTGATGTGAAGGATGTTGTCGATAACACTTTTATCAAAAAAGCATTAAAGGAACATTCCTCAGGAGGTGATCAATGATGAAAGCAGAGGCTGCGGGCTCGCTGCCCAAAACGAATGCGGAAGCGGTGCGAAAAAAGCCCGGAAGGAAGAGATACGGCTGGATGAAGGGGCTTTTACTGCCCGCTGTCATCATTGCCATCTGGCAGGTCATCGGCGGGCTGGGGGTTGTGTCTGCTACAGTGCTGCCTACACCTGTTACGATTGTTCTGACCTTTAAGGAGCTTATTTTGTCCGGCGAACTGTTCGGCCATCTGCAAATCAGCATTTATCGGGCGGCGCTTGGTTTTTTGCTTGGCGCGGGGCTTGGATTGATGATCGGGATTTTGGCCGGATTTTCCAAACGGACGGAGCTGTATCTTGATCCGTCGTTGCAAATGCTTAGAACCGTACCTCATCTGGCCGTCACGCCGCTGTTTATTTTATGGTTCGGATTTGACGAAGTATCTAAAATTTTGCTGATTGCGCTCGGTGCCTTCTTTCCTGTCTATATCAATACGTTTAACGGCATCCGCGGGGTTGACGCGAAGCTGTTTGAAGTCGCCCGGGTGCTTGAATTTAAATGGCATCAGCAGATATCCAAAGTGATATTGCCGGCAGCCCTGCCCAATATATTGCTAGGCATTCGCTTATCGCTCGGCATTGCATGGCTCGGGCTCGTTGTGGCAGAGCTGATGGGCTCAAGCTCGGGAGTCGGCTATATGATCATGGATGCGAGACAGTTTTCACAAACGAATAAAGTCTTTGCAGGGATTATCATTTTTGCAGTGGTTGGAAAGCTGACGGATTCCTTCGTCAGGCTGCTTGAACGAAAGCTGTTAAAGTGGAGAAACAGCTACGAAGGATAAAAGATATAAAGGGGAGATGAATATGGAAATTCTTTGGTTTATACCAACTCATGGAGACGCGAGATATTTAGGATCTGAAAGTGATGGACGGACTGCGGATCATCTTTACTTTAAACAAGTCGCGCAGGCGGCAGACAGGCTGGGATATACAGGAGTTCTTCTGCCAACGGGAAGATCGTGCGAGGACCCGTGGCTTACAGCGTCGGCACTGGCAGGAGAAACAAAGGACTTAAAGTTTTTAGTCGCGGTAAGACCTGGTTTAATGCAGCCTTCTCTGGCAGCCAGAATGACATCCACCCTAGACCGCATTTCAGACGGCCGGCTGCTGATCAACGTTGTGGCAGGGGGCGATCCGTATGAGCTGGCAGGCGATGGCCTGTTTATCAGCCATGATGAGCGCTACGAGGCAACAGACGAATTTTTAACCGTTTGGCGGAGACTTTTGCAGGGAGAAACGGTTTCCTATGAAGGAAAGCATATAAAAGTGGAAAACAGCAATCTGCTTTTCCCGCCGCAGCAAGAGCCGCATCCGCCCATCTATTTCGGTGGTTCGTCACAGGCTGGAATTGAAGCTGCCGCAAAGCATACAGACGTGTACTTGACATGGGGTGAGCCGCCTGAACAAGTAAAAGAAAAGATAGAAAGAGTCAAAAAGCAAGCGGCAAAAGAAGGGAGATCCGTTCGATTTGGCATTAGGCTGCATGTCATTGCCCGTGAAACTGAACAAGAGGCATGGGAAGCGGCAGAGCGCTTGATCAGCCACTTGGATGATGACACCATTGCCAAAGCGCAGGCAGCTTTGAGCCGTTACGACTCTTCAGGCCAGCAGCGGATGGCCGTCCTTCATCAAGGCGATCGGACGAAGCTTGAAATCAGCCCGAATCTGTGGGCGGGGATCGGCCTGGTCAGAGGAGGGGCAGGAACAGCTCTTGTCGGTAATCCGCAGACGATTGCCGACCGGATAGCGGAGTACCAGGCACTCGGCATAGAATCGTTTATATTCTCCGGCTATCCGCATTTAGAAGAAGCGTATTATTTTGCAGAGCTTGTATTTCCGCTTTTGCCGTTTGAAAATGATCGGACGAGAAAGCTTCAGAACAAAAGGGGAGAAGCGGTAGGAAACACTTATTTTGTCAAAGAGAAAAATGCATGAGTTTAACTAAAATACAGCCCCCAAACATGGTATGATATTCAAAAAAAGGGGGCTTTTTTTCTGAAAACATTGAGAAGCGCGGCAGTCATTTGCCTCATAGCTATGCTGTCAGCATGCGGACATTCAAAACAGATGGAAATCAAAGCGGCGGACATATCAGATCTTGAAAAAAACAGAATGGATGTCGCAGCTTCACAGGCATTCACTGCCGAAGCCGTCAATATCGGTGAAGGTATTTCTTCAGCTGACATGTACATCGAACATTATCAAAAGGGAAAGCTTGTTGAGAGGTTTGGACCGGTTCGTGCAGATTATTCAGAGGAAAAAACTGATACCATACAATTTGTTTATTTTGAGAATGAAGAGGGGGAAGGAAAGAATAAACATACCACCATTCATTTTGGCATTGTGGATAAACAGGGAACTATAGCGGCTGATTCATCGGTGAAACGCGACGATAGCACAACACAGGAAATGACTCAGAATATTTCATCGCCGGAACCGATTACTTTCGAGAAGCCTGCTTTGATCGGCAGCAGTATTAGAGGGACTGACGAGACAATGCACACCTCTGAACATAAAAAAGAGCTCATTAAGCATCAAGATGCGTTACTGTATTATGTGGAATTGCATCATTAGAATGGGCGGCTTCAGGCCGTCTGTTTTACAAAGCGGTATGCTTGCTTTTTTGAATGGTGCATGATACATTTTAAATCGTAACAATTTCGATTTAAAGGGAGGCTATGTGACTTGGCTAAAAAATCAAAAGTGGCAAAAGAGTTAAAACGCCAACAGCTTGTTGAGCAATACGCTGGTATTAGACGCGAGTTGAAGGAAAAAGGAGATTACGAGGCACTCAGCAAGCTGCCAAGAGATTCAGCACCGGGAAGGCTTCACAACCGCTGCATGGTAACGGGGCGCCCGAGAGCATATATGAGGAAGTTTAAAATGTCCAGAATCGCTTTCAGGGAGCTGGCCCATAAAGGCCAGATTCCCGGTGTGAAAAAAGCAAGCTGGTAAAAAAAAACTCCGGCCGATTACAGCGCGCCGGAGTTTTTTTCGTTTTTCTTGAAAGAGATGACGTAGGAAAGGTGCTGGATGATCATGATGATAAACACAATAATAATAGGGAAAAACGGAATGCGCGATTGAAATAGCGGATAAAAAATGAGAAGAACCGCTGCGGCAGGCAGCGAGAAGTAGACAGCGATATATGACGCGCGACATGCTTTTGCCGTCATCATCTGCTCTCTTTCATCCTGCTCTTCAAACTCATCAGGCAGAAGTAGCTGCTTTCTGGCAGGGCGGCTTTTTTTCTGTAAGTACAAATAAACCGCAGACGCCGCAACAAACAGAATAAAGGGAGTGAGGTTTAAATCAAATACCATCCCGCCGCTCTTTGTGCCGAAAAAAGATGCTATGCCTTCTGAGGCTTCAAAGTATGAAATCAGCGCCCAGCATGCAAGGCCAAATAAAACAAGGTGAAAAGCTGCTTTTGTTTTCATGCTCATCTTAGTTTTCCTCCTCTAACCAAAAGACATCCTCCATTTTCATGGAGAAGGCTTTGCAGATTTTCAGTGCTAACAGCAGTGAGGGAACATAATCGCCTTTTTCAATCGCTGCCACAGTCTGTCTTGTGACGCCGACCGTTTCTCCGAGTTTTTCCTGAGAATAGCCGAAGCGTGCCCTCAGCTCTTTTACTTTATTTTTCATCATGACGTCTGTCCCCTTCACAATCTCGATTGATTATATTGTATAGTATACTTAACATTATGTAAATGGAACTTAACAACTTTACAAAAAGATAACTTTTTTTCGACAAAATTTTTATATTCCCTTGACGAAAAATAAATAAACATGTAATATAAAAAAAGTCAGAGCGGTACTGTTGCTGACAATCACAAATGCGGGTGTAGTTTAGTGGTAAAACCTCAGCCTTCCAAGCTGATGTCGTGAGTTCGATTCTCATCACCCGCTCCATACATACGTTATTAACGCAGTGTTTCGTTTCTCAGATAAACGAAGTATTGCGTTTTTTTATGTGAAAAAGAACACGGTATTCGTGTTCTTTTACGTAAGCCAATGTACTGTATGGGTGCCGCCGTGAATTTGTTCAAACATTTTCGTTAATGATGATAAGAGGTTAACAGCGCTGCTTTTCTCAATCGATGGCGGGAAAAAAATGATTTGCAGCATATTCTTAGTCTCGTTTGAAACGGGATAGTGGTTGACGCTGTTTTTGAAATCGCCAAAAATGCCGTTTTCATCAGAGAAAAGCAGTATGTTTTCTTTTTCTCCCAATGAGATCCGGACCGGCTCATGAAGCTTTCCGGCATCATAAATCATAATAGGCAGAGAATATTTTAATGCGAAAAAATCGATTGTGTCATGGGCCGAGTCTTTACTTTCCATGAATTGTTCCTTGGATATCGGGACCAGCATGTCCTCCATTGGGGTTGTTTCTCCCTCAAATGAAGGGTTAAGCTGTTTAAAGAGTTTCTGCCATTCCTTGACGAAGGATTCATCGGATATACCGCCGTCCGCATAGTCGAAAAACAAGGATTCTTGAAACAGGCGGAGTCTGCCTTTCAGCATTTGCGGTGAGGAGCCGACTTCGATATTCTCATAAATGACAGCAGCTGCATGTAAGCCGGCCGCACGTTCAGTAATAACAGAATCAAGTTTGATATTCACTAGCATTCACTCCAGTTACGTGATATCAACCTATTATAAACGCTGTATCGTTTTATCACAAAGAAAGGAGGCTGTGCAAAACATGAACGTTTATCAGCTCAAAGAAGAATTAATTGAATACGCGAAAAGCATTGGCGTGGACAAGATTGGTTTTACGACCGCTGATACTTTTGACAGTTTAAAAGACCGTTTGATTCTTCAAGAATCACTCGGCTATCTCTCCGGCTTTGAAGAGCCGGATATCGAAAAAAGGGTGACGCCGAAGCTTCTTTTGCCGAAAGCGAAATCAATAGTGGCAATTGCTCTCGCATATCCTTCCAGAATGAAGGATGCGCCGAGAAGCACGAGAACTGAGCGCAGGGGCATTTTTTGCAGAGCCTCCTGGGGAAAAGACTATCATGATGTGCTGAGGGAAAAGCTTGATCTACTGGAGGATTTTCTAAAAAGCAAGCATGAGGATATCAGAACGAAGTCAATGGTTGATACAGGTGAATTGTCTGATCGCGCCGTTGCGGAACGTGCCGGAATTGGATTCAGTGCGAAAAACTGTATGATCACAACACCCGAGTATGGCTCTTATGTGTATTTGGCGGAAATGATCACAAATATCCCTTTTGAGCCTGATGTGCCGATTGAAGATATGTGCGGGTCCTGCACGAAATGCTTGGACGCCTGTCCGACGGGAGCACTGGTTAATCCCGGGCAGCTTAATGCGCAGCGCTGCATCTCTTTTCTGACCCAGACAAAAGGATTTTTACCTGATGAATTCCGGACAAAAATCGGAAACCGCCTGTACGGGTGCGATACGTGCCAAACGGTATGCCCTCTCAATAAAGGGAAGGATTTTCATCTTCATCCGGAAATGGAGCCTGATCCTGAGATTGCCAAACCGTTATTGAAGCCGCTTTTGACCATCAGCAATCGGGAATTTAAGGAGAAATTCGGGCATGTCTCAGGTTCTTGGCGCGGAAAAAAACCGATTCAGCGAAACGCCATTCTCGCGCTTGCGCATTTTAAGGATGCTTCCGCACTGCCTGAATTGACGGAACTGATGCACAAGGATCCGCGTCCTGTCATCAGGGGGACAGCCGCATGGGCAATCGGAAAAATCGGAGACCCCGCATACGCGGAAGAGCTTGAAAAAGCGCTGGAAAAAGAGAAGGATGAAGAGGCAAAGCTGGAAATTGAAAAAGGAATTGATTTGCTAAAAGCTTCAGGCATGACTAAACGAGGCTTGTCCTGACATACGTATAGAGCAGAAGGAAAAAACACTTGAGATCATCCAAGTGTTTTTTCTCTATAAAAAAGTATGGCGGGTGGGGTGAGCTTGAAGCACATTTTAGAACAATTAGCGGAGGAGCGGCTGGGCTTTCTGGTTAACGGGCATGCTATGAGACAGGAGTCTCAAGTCGGAGACCTTAAAGTCATGGAGCGTAAGAAAAAGCTTCTGGAAAAACGTAAAGTTGACATCATAAAAGCGAAAGCAAAGGCCGTGATTAATCATGTGCGGGTTGAGGATGACGGAACGACCTGCCTTTCGTATACCATTCATTACGAATACGTGTGTAAGGAACAAGATGACAGCTTGTATATAGAAGAGCACATAGAGGAGCGAATGGCTTTCCTGTATGATCACATTTTGATTAGTGATCAGGAAATTGCGAAAAAGCCGGCTGGATTTCATGAAGGGACCAGTATTATTGACTATTCTGAAGCTGAAGAGGAAAGAGAAGCGTTTGGCAGGGCTTTTCAATACGATCGTCTCGGCGCTGTCCAATATGCCGAGAAATTTTGGAACAAGCGCAATCCTGCTTATAAAAATTTCAGCGATAACTGTACAAATTTTATTTCTCAGTGTCTTCATGCAGGAGGCGCGCCGATGCGCGGTCATCCGAACAGGGGATCAGGCTGGTGGATGAAACAAAGCTCATGGAGCTACAGCTGGACGGTGGCGCACTCTATGAAAATGTATTTGTCGAATTCAAAGGCCGGACTGCGTGCGGTGCGGGTGAAATCAGCGGAAGAACTGATGCCGGGCGATGTGATTTGCTATGACTTCGAAGGAGACGGCCGCTTTAATCATACAACGATTGTCGTGGCAAAGGACAAAGGCAATATGCCGCTTGTCAACGCCCAGACCTATGACAGCCGGATGAGGTATTGGTCATATGAGGATTCTACAGCATACACGCAGTCAATACGATATGCCTTTTTTCATATCGTTGATGATACGACAAAAGAGTAATTAATGTTATAATGATGGGCGGATAAGAAAAACAGAGGTGAACATTGTGGCATTACATGTCGTTTTATATCAACCAGAAATTCCCGCTAACACAGGGAATATTGCACGTACTTGTGCAGCAACCAATACAACGCTACACCTGATTCGTCCGCTCGGCTTTTCAACGGATGATAAAATGCTGAAGCGTGCCGGACTCGATTATTGGGAGTTTGTTAACGTTGTGTATCATGATTCGTTAGAAGAATTGTTTGAGGCATATGAAAAAGGCCAGTTTTTCTTTATTACAAAATTCGGCCAGCAGCCTCATACATCATTTGATTACACTGATCTTGACGAGGATTATTTCTTCGTGTTCGGAAGAGAAACAAGCGGTTTGCCAAAGGATTTAATTCAAAATAATATGGACCGCTGCCTGCGTCTTCCGATGACAGAGCATGTCAGATCGTTAAATCTGTCCAATACTGCCGCGATTCTTGTTTATGAAGCGCTGCGCCAGCAAAATTACCGTGATTTAAAATAGTGAAAAAACCCGCTCATCGATGATGGGCGGGTTTTTTTGCGGATGTTGAAATGCTTTGTTTCGTTTTTGGGCTTAACAACGTAACAGTGTTATGTTACAATGTACCCATCAAAGGAGCTGGACTTATGGAAGAACAATTAATCTCTAAAAAAGAATTACTTGAAAGAACATCGATTTCATACGGTCAGCTGTATCGATGGAAGCGGAAAAACTTAATACCTGAGGAATGGTTTATTCGTAAATCCACATTTACAGGGCAAGAGACGTTTTTTCCGAGAGAGGAGATTTTAAAACGTATATCAATGATTCAAAAGATGAAAGAAAATTTGTCTTTGGATGAAATGAGGGAAATGCTGTCGCCGAAAATGAAGGATGTCAGCATGACCGCTGATGAATTGCTTCATAAAGGTTTGGTTTCAAGGCCTGCTCTTGAAGCCTATTCAGAAGACGGAGGAAGTCCGGTTTTTTCATCCAGCGATTTGCTTTCGCTATATGTGCTTGAGGGACTGCTGCAGTCTGGAAATGTAAGCCTTGCAGAAGCAAAAATGGCTGCAGAGGTATTAAAGAAGCATGATAATGAAGAGATTGAAAAACAGACGGAGCTGATTGTGCTCCGCAAGCTCGGTGTCACAACTTGTTTTATAGCGGCTGCGGCGGACAGCATTTTGTTTGAATCATCCGTAAAGGTTGTGGAACGGGTAGATTTATTAAAAGCTTCAGAGGAATTAAAAACAACATTTATGCAGGAGGGCCATCAATGGATGTAGTGGAAAAGCTGGTGATAAACGGATCAGGAAGTTCAAAGGGAGGAACATTTCAATCTGTTGAGATTAATGGCAGCGGGACAGTGGCCGGGGACGTGGAGTGTGACACTTTTTCTTTTAATGGAAACGGAAAAGCCGACGGCAGCGTCAAAGCGAAAGCGGTAACCATCAGCGGTTCAGGAAAGATACATGGAGACGTTGAAGCAGAATCTATCCGGATGAATGGCACTGGTTTTATTCAAGGAGAGGTATCTGCAAAACAATTGAAAATCGCTGGATCATCAACATTTGGCGGCACTGTCAAGGCTGATGGCATTGACATTAGCGGAAAAGCTGTCATGGAAGCAGATTGTGAAACAGAAACCTTTCAATCAGAAGGGAAATGCAAAATCAGCGGGCTTTTAAATGCAGACCAGGTGATCATTAAGCTTTCTGCAGGGGAAAGCTATGTGCGGGAGATCGGCTGCCGCCATCTTCAAGTGACCTGCAGAAAAGGAATGCTGACATTGCTCAGATTAATGCCGCAGCCTGTTCTAACAGCAGAGCTGATCGAAGGTGACGTGATTGAATTGACAAATACAAAGGCGAAAACCGTGCGCGGAAATAAAGTGGTCATCGGCCCGGATTGCCAGATTGAAACCGTCGAATACAGTGGGGACTATACCTGTGATCCAAGCGCGTCGGTTGAAACATCCACAAAGTTGTAAGGAGGATCGTAATGGAGACAACAAAACTGGGAAATTTAAAATTATATGGCGCTGGGCATGCCGCAGGAGGCGCGTATCACAATGTCAGCATCAAAGGAGAAGGTGTAGTTGGAGAAGGGCTGTCTGCTGTAGGCTGCCGCATATACGGAACGGGCCTTTTTCTCGGAAAAGCAGAGACTGAGCGGCTGCGTGTGCTCGGAGAAAGTGAATGTAAAGGCGATCTGACAGCCGGCAAAATCAATATATATGGGATAATGAAAGTCAGCGGCTCACTTCAATTTGATCGATTCAATCTGAAAGGCCAGACTGAAATTGGCGGGAATATGACTGGAGAATCCTGCGATGTGAAAGGGAAGCTCAGCGTAAAAGGTGATTGTGAAACAGAAATGTTCCATGTCACAGGCTGTGTTGATGTATCGGGGTTATTAAATTCGGGTGAGATCAAGCTGGGATTGAGCCATGATATAAGCCATGTGCAGGAAATCGGCGGAACAACAATTACAGTGAAAAGACGCGCGAGTTTTTTTAACCGGAAGAAAGTGAAGCTGATCGCCGATGTCATAGAAGGCGATCGGGTTTATTTGGAGAATACCGAAGCGGCAGTCGTCAGGGGAAAAGAAGTGATCATCGGGCCGGGATGCAGTATCGGAACAATTGAGTACGAAAACAAATATGAATGCGATCCGCATTCACAGATTAAAGAAAAAACAAAACTGTAAAACATTGTTCTGTTATACAAAAAGGGTGCTCTTTCAGGAGCACCCTTTTTTATTCTTTTCCAGGCTTGCTTTCGTATCCTGCGGTAAAAATTGATACTAAAAAAGTGACAATGACACCCATCATGATGATTGTTTTCACCGTCTCTCCCCCTCTTCAATTTTTCCGTGCTGTCCGAGTCTGGATGATTCTGTATTTTTCTTTATTATGAACGGTCGCAGTCTGCCTTGTCAACGATGTATAAGTATCTTTATTTTTAAGAAACCAAAGCATGTATCACGAGATGGCGGCATAGATTGTATCAAAGTACCTTATTTGCATAGTGTATCAAACATGATAGAGGAGGTCCTTATGGATATATTAAAGAAAATTGAACAGTACAGAGAGGAAGAGCAGCGGCTGAAATGGGAAGGAACTTTCGCCGATTATTTGGAGATTATTAAAGAAAATCCGATGGTCGCGCAATCTGCTCATTCTCGAGTTTTTAATATGATAAAAGACAGCGGGATAGAGGAGATTGACGGACGCAAGAAGTACAGTTTTTTTGACCGCGAGCTGTTCGGGCTTGAAGAATCTCTGGAGCGTCTTGTGGAAGAGTATTTTCATCCGGCTGCCAAACGTCTAGATGTCAGAAAGCGGATTCTATTGCTGATGGGGCCTGTGAGCGGCGGTAAATCCACGCTGGTCACAATGCTTAAAAAAGGTCTCGAAGCGTACACGCTGACAGATAATGGCGCTGTATATGCGATTAAAGGCTGCCCGATGCACGAGGACCCTCTACATTTAATCCCCCATCATTTACGCGATGACTTTTACAGGGAATACGGCATTAGAATAGAAGGAAGTCTTTCTCCTTTAAATGTCATGAGGCTGGAGGAAGAGTACGGAGGAAGAATTGAGGATGTGAAGGTGGAGCGCATCTTCTTTTCAGAAGATAAGCGTACGGGAATTGGAACATTCAGTCCCTCTGATCCGAAATCTCAGGATATTGCCGATTTGACGGGGAGTATTGATTTCTCAACAATCGCCGAGTACGGTTCAGAATCAGATCCGCGTGCTTATCGGTTTGACGGAGAGCTGAATAAAGCGAACCGCGGGATGATGGAGTTTCAGGAGATGCTGAAATGTGATGAGAAATTTCTCTGGCATTTGCTTTCCTTGACACAGGAAGGGAATTTTAAAGCTGGGCGGTTTGCGTTAATTTCTGCTGATGAGCTGATCGTGGCTCACACGAATGAAACGGAGTATCGCTCATTTATTTCTAATAAGAAGAATGAAGCCCTGCACTCAAGAATCATCGTGATGCCGGTTCCTTATAATTTAAAAGTGTCTGAGGAAGAGAGAATTTATGAAAAAATGATCGCAGAAAGCGATGTGGCGGATGTTCATATTGCCCCGCATACGTTGAAGGTCGCCGCGATGTTCTCAATCCTTACCCGGTTAAAAGAGCCGAAGCGGTCGGATATTGATCTGGTCAAGAAAATGAGACTGTATGATGGAGAAAGTGTGGAAGGATATAATTCTGTCGACGTTGAGGATATGAAAAAAGAATATAATGATGAAGGCATGAGCGGCATTGATCCGCGGTACGTGATCAACCGGATTTCTTCAACGATTATCAGAAAAAATATGGAATCGATTAATTCTCTCGATGTTCTTCGCTCCTTAAAAGAAGGTCTTGATCAGCACCCATCAATTTCAAGCGAGGACAGGGAGCGGTATTTGAATTTTATTTCTGCCGCCCGCAAGGAATATGACGATATTGCGAAAAAGGAAGTTCAAAAAGCGTTTGTGTATTCATATGAAGAATCAGCAAAAACACTTATGGACAATTACCTCGATAACGTAGAGGCCTATTGCAATAAAAACAAGCTTCGTGATCCTTTGACAGGAGAGGAAATGAACCCTGACGAAAAGCTGATGAGATCCATCGAAGAGCAGATCGGCATTTCGGAAAACGCCAAAAAAGCGTTCCGCGAAGAAATTTTAATCCGCATCTCAGCCTATGCGAGAAAAGGCAAGCGGTTTGATTACAATTCCCATGAAAGACTGCGTGAAGCTATTCAGAAAAAGCTGTTTGCTGATCTGAAGGATGTCGTTAAAATTACGACCTCAACAAAAACGCCGGATGAGCAGCAGCTGAAAAAGGTAAATGAAGTCGTGGCCCGTTTAATTGATGAGCACGGCTACAACTCGACGAGCGCCAATGAGCTGCTGAAATATGTCGGCAGCCTGCTGAACCGATAAGCAACGTGACCCGTCCGAATAGGGCGGGTTATTTTGTCCCATTTTCTAAATAGTTTGTCAATTAAATGTGCTTTTATGCATATGATGAATATAAATCTTTTCGAAAGACTTGTTTCATAATCTGGCACAAGCCGGAATACGTATGTATCACGACCACAAATGGTTAAGGAGGGGAATTCATGTCCCAAAATGACAGCGGCCATTTTTTGATTTCTGAGGAAAACTGGTCCCTCCATCGCAAAGGCTTCGATGACCAGCAGCGCCACCAGAAAAAAGTGCAGGAAGCGATCAAAAACAATCTTCCGGACCTCGTAACTGAGGAAAGCATTATTATGTCTAATGGAAAAGATGTAGTGAAGATCCCAATCCGTTCACTTGATGAGTATAAAATCCGTTATAACTATGATAAAAATAAACATGTAGGGCAAGGAGACGGCGAGAGCCAGGTTGGAGATGTTGTGGCCCGGGATGGATCAGACAAAAAACAAGGGCCTGGAAAAGGGCAGGGTGCCGGTGATCAGGCAGGCGAGGATTATTATGAAGCGGAAGTTTCATTAATGGATTTAGAAGAAGCGCTTTTTAAAGAATTAGAGCTTCCGAATCTCCAGCAAAAAGAGCGGGACAATATCATTCATACAGATATCGAGTTTAATGATATCCGTAAAACAGGGTTAACCGGTAATATTGATAAGAAAAGAACGATGATGTCAGCCTTTAAACGAAACGCAATGTCAGGAAAACCGTCGTTCTACCCAATTTATCCGGAGGACCTGAAATATAAGACGTGGAATGACATCACAAAGCCCGAATCAAAAGCCGTCGTTTTAGCCATGATGGATACAAGCGGCAGTATGGGGGTTTGGGAAAAATACATGGCCAGAAGCTTCTTTTTCTGGATGACCCGTTTTTTGCGGACAAAATACGAGACTGTGGAAATTGAATTTATTGCCCATCATACAGAAGCAAGAGTGGTCTCGGAGGAGGATTTTTTCTCAAAGGGAGAAAGCGGTGGAACCATTTGTTCTTCCGTATATCGGAAGTCGCTTGAGCTTATTGATGAAAAGTACAATCCCGCCCGCTATAACATTTACCCGTTTCATTTTTCTGACGGTGACAACCTGACATCTGATAACGCGCGCTGTGTGAAGCTGGTCAATGATATTATGAAGAAGGCCAATCTGTTTTGCTACGGCGAGGTCAATCAGTACAACAGGCATTCAACGTTAATGTCTGCATATAAAAATGTAAAAGATGAGAAATTTAAGTACTATATTTTAAAACAGAAATCTGATGTTTTTCAGGCTCTAAAGAACTTTTTCAGAAATGAAGAGTCTGGTGTAAGCCATCAATTTTCGTAATGAAAAGCCCATTTCAGGGCTTTTTTTTATTTAATAAAAGCAAGAAAACGCTTGCGAAAAAAATACGGGAGAAAAAGAAATTTTTCCTTTGACAAATCTTCTTTCATTTATTAATATTTTATCTTGTGAACTATTATTGAGGAATGAGGTGAAAAGGAGTTGACTGAATCAGAACGTGCTTTGCTCACTTTTGAACAGCTCTTCGATACGTCTCGGGCGATATATAAAAAACAGAAGAAGATATTGGAGATTGTGCTTGAGCCTTTTGATATTACAGTCCTTCAATATTTGCTGATGTTTAAAATTCATCAAAGCGGAAGCACCCCGCTAAGCAAGCTGGCAATGTCGCTTGATCTTAAGCCTGCTTCTGTGACGCGGATGACAGATATTCTGTATAAGCGCCAATTGATGAATCGATATGACAGTCCGGATGACCGCCGTATCGTCATGATTCAGTTAACCGAAGAGGGGGAAGAACTGATAGAAAAAGCCGCTGTGCAATATGCAAAAATGGGTGCTGGCTTGTACCAAAAGCTTGATACCTCCCAGCTGCAGTATTTGCGCAAACTAGCCGGAAGTTTAACGAAGCTTGCTGAAGGCTGTTCAGAAAAAAGCGGTAATTAAAAACTTCTCACATATTTTCACCAGCTTTCCGCAAAATGATAGAGGATGAAACGAAAGGAGAAAACAAAATGAACAGAGGACGTTTAATTCTGACCAACATTATCGGTTTGATTGTTGTTCTTGCAATTATAGCTGGAGGTGCTTACTACTATTATCAAAGCACAAACTACGTAAAAACAGATGAAGCAAAAGTAGCGGGCGATATGGCTGCTATTACTGCTCCAGCAGCAGGTAAAGTATCTGACTGGGATCTGGACGAAGGAAAAACAGTGAAAAAAGGCGACACAGTTGCAAAAATCAAAGGTGAACAAACTGTTGACGTAAAATCCATTATGGATGGCACAATTGTGAAAAACGAAGTGAAAAACGGACAAACCGTACAAGCTGGTACAACAATTGCACAAACGATTGACATGGACAACCTATACATCACAGCAAATATTAAAGAAACAGATATTGCGGATATTGAAGTAGGAAATAGTGTAGACGTAGTAGTTGACGGAGACCCTGATACAACATTTGACGGTACTGTAGAAGAAATTGGCTATGCGACTAACTCAACTTTTGATATGCTTCCATCTACAAATTCAAGCGGAAACTACACAAAAGTAACACAAAAAATTCCTGTGAAAATTTCAATCAAAAACCCATCTGATAAGGTGCTTCCTGGAATGAATGCATCTGTTAAAATTTCTGAGTAAAACAGATCAGTCATCAAACCATGAAAGGAGGTTGTCTTAGATGGCTACAGGCAAAGAAAAAAATGCAAAAAACCCTATGTCATTGCTGATTGTGCTAATGGCGGGTTTATTTTTGGCAATCCTAAACCAAACACTGCTTAATGTTGCAATGCCGCACTTAATGACTGAATTTGGCGTAAGTGCAACGACGATTCAGTGGCTGACAACAGGTTACATGCTTGTTAACGGTGTATTGATTCCGTTATCTGCTTTCCTGATTACACGATTTGGCCAGCGGAGTCTCTTTCTCGTCGCGATGTTTTGTTTTACGCTCGGTACGTTAGTCTGCGGTATCGCACCTAACTTCTCTACAATGCTGATCGGCCGTTTGATTCAGGCCGTGGGCGGAGGTATCTTGCAGCCGCTCGTTATGACAACCATTCTGTTAATTTTCCCGCCTGAAAGCAGGGGGAAAGGAATGGGGATTTTCGGGCTAGCGATGATGTTTGCTCCAGCGGTCGGCCCGACTCTTTCCGGGTGGATTATTGAGCATTATACATGGCGCATTATGTTTTACGGACTTGTGCCGATCGGCGCAATTGTTATCATTGTGGCTTTCTTCATCTTTAAAAATATGGTGGAGCCGCAAAAAATCAAACTCGATACTCTTGGCGCAATCCTCTCGATTGTCGGATTCGCTTCCTTATTATACGGAGTCAGTGAAGCCGGATCTGACGGCTGGACCGACCCGATTGTATTGTCTACAGTTATTATCGGAGCCATTGCAATTGTTGCTTTTGTGGTTCAGCAATTGCGTCATGATGATCCGATGCTTGATTTCAGAGTGTTTAAATATGACATTTTCTCACTCTCGAGTGTCATTAATATCATTATTACAGTGGCACTTTACACTGGTATGTTCCTTTTACCGATTTATCTGCAAAACCTGGTCGGCTTTACGGCGCTTCAATCCGGTCTGCTTCTGCTTCCGGGTGCGATCGTTATGCTGATTATGTCACCGATCTCAGGTATTTTGTTCGATAAATTCGGACCGAGACCGCTTGCGATTATCGGGCTTCTCGTGACAGTGGTAACAACGTATCAATACACGCAATTGACAATTGATACACCATATACACACATCATGCTGATCTATTCAATTCGTGCATTTGGTATGTCTCTCTTAATGATGCCAGTCATGACAGCCGGGATGAACCAGCTTCCTGCCCGTCTGAACAGCCACGGAACGGCGATGAGCAACACGCTTCGCCAAATCAGCGGATCAATCGGAACAAGTTTAATTACGACGATTTATACAAACCGGACGACATTCCATTATTCACAAATTGCAGATAAAACAAGCACGGCGGACCCGAACTTCCTCCATGCGTTCCAAAATGCAGTTTCGAATTTAATGGTGAATATGAATGTGTCTTATGATACGGCGAAAACATATGTGTACTCACATATTTATAAACACGCGTCACTCGATTCCAATGTCATGGGGATAAATGATGCCTTTATGTGGGCAACCTTATTCTGTGTAGCAGGTTTGATTTTAAGTATCTTCCTGCGTGACGTCAGAAAAGATAAATTGCGTAAGAAGAAAAAAGAGGAGCTTTCATTACTTCCTGCTCCAAAAGAAGCTAAGGAATCTTAATCTGTACAGGGAGGTTTCCTGAATGAAAATTTATGTAGTGTATGATAGTGAAGGCGAACATACTAAAGTGCTTGCAGAAGCGATTGCTGAAGGCGCGAGAGAAAACGACACGGCTGAAGTGTTCATCGACCATGTAGATCAGGCTGATATCCGCAAGCTTAAAGATATGGATGCGATTATTTGGGGATGCCCAGGGCATTTCGGAACAATCAGCTCCGGTCTTAAAACTTGGATCGACAGACTTGGCTACTTGTGGGCTGAAGGCGAGCTGATCAACAAAGTCGGTGCTGTCTTCTGCACAACGGCAACGACACACGGCGGCTTGGAAATGACAATGCACAATTTAATCACGCCGATGTTCCACCAAGGCATGATCGTTGTCGGACTGCCTGGCAACGTGCCTGAAAACGCACTTTATGGCTCTTATTACGGAGCAGGTGTCACTTGTCCGGTAGACAGTGATGAGTTAATGTCTGAGGAAGGTATTCAGCTTGGACGCGCGTTGGGAAGACGTGTCAGCCAAGTCACAGGAAACCTAACAGCAGGACAGTAAGGAGAGGTTGAAATGGCCATTATTATAGCAATAATTGCTGCTGTCATTGTCATTGCGGCCCTTATTACATTTAACGTCCGCAACGCCTCACCTGGACCTGAGAAGCAAGAAGCAACCGATAGAATCGCACCTCCAGAAGAGGAAAAAAACGAAGCGCATTACCCTGCTGAAGCAAGGGCTGCCGAGCATACGCCATCCGTTGTCAAAAACGATTCTCCAAAAGAGAAGCGTGACACAATGGGTGATGATATTTACAGGCAGGCGCTGCAAAAGTTTAAGCATTCTGATGAAGTTCATGCAGAAGAAGAGGTCACTGAGGAAAGTGACAAAATGCAGGACCGCAGCTATCGTGATGCGCTGCTCTCTATGAAAAATAAGAAAAAGTAATGAAAAAGGCAAATCCGTTTACTCATGCGGGTTTGCCTTTTTTGCTGTTTCCATCAATTATGTTTTTATCAAATAAATCCATGGAATATGTTGTATTCCACCTTGATCTAGTGTACTATGTTACTCATACACCGAGGATTTTTTCCGGGAGGTAAAGACATGAATTCTTTTTTAGGTTTATTAAAGAAAGATATCAAGCTTTCAAGAATGTGGCTGCTAGTATGGATATGCGGAATCATTTTCTTATTGGGAACAGGCCATATTATAGCTTCTCGCACGAAAGAACCTCTAGTCATTTTTGGTTTTTTTGTTGCAGTTGCTTTTTTTCTGCTTTTCTTATCTCCTGTTTTTGTGTTTTATCACCTTCGCAAGGAAGGGAAATCACAGCTTTGGCTGTACAATCCAAATGGCGGCTTATGGCTGTTTTCTTCTAAATTGGCAGCATCTTTGCTCTATCAATTTGTGATTCAGTTGGCATTAACAGCCTATGGCATATGGATGTATCATATGCTCTCTGTAAAAAATCTGCTGGAGCATCAAGTTGATATAACGAGTATAGTGGCTCTGCTGAATATGTATGGGCTTATTTCTTCGTTAGATATGTCAGTAACAGTCATTGTGTTTTGGACTGTTTTTCACTCTCTCAGAAATTGGCGCGGAATGCGGTGGGCTGCGATGGTTCTGTTGGTTGCAGTGTGGTTATTCTTCGATGAATACATCATAAGCCCTTTGGTTGAATCTCAAAAGCATTTCTGGCCTGTAACAGTCTATTGCAATTTTGATTTCCACTTCCACAATGTTTGGAGATTGGAATTAAAACCTATCCATCTGTCTGTGCTAGGGTTGCCTATTACTTTAGTCATCACATTCTTGCTGCTCATTATGGCTTCAAAACTGCTTGATCGTAAAGTAGAGGTGTAAATATGGACAATCAATTCCAATCCTCGAAACCGATTTATCTGCAGATCGCTGATCAGATCTTTTATAGGCTGGTCAGGAAGGAGCTGCTCCCAGGAGACAAGCTTCCTTCAGTAAGAGAAATGGCGATTCAAACTAAGGTAAATCCCAATACAATTCAAAGAACTTACAGTGAGATGGAAAGGCTGGGTATTGTGGAGACAAGAAGAGGTCAAGGGACGTTTATTGCGGAAAAAGCAGAAATCGTAGACGAGCTGAAAGACAAGCTGACACGAGAGGTGCTGGAAGGCTTTGTCAAGCAAATGAAAGAGCTGGGGCTAACGAAAGAGGAAATGGTAGAAGGGATTAAAACATTCACAGAGGGAGGCTAAAATGGAAATCAAGCTAGAACATGTATCAAAAAAATACGGCCGCCATACGGCCGTCAATGATGTGTCAATCACCCTATCATCCGGACGGATTTATGGCCTGATCGGACCGAACGGCAGCGGCAAGTCAACGACCCTGAAAATGATGGCTGGCCTTCTGTTTCCGACTTCAGGATTTGTGAAAGTTGATGAAGAGCAGGTTACGAGAGAAATGGTGCGTCAAACGGCTTATCTTACTGAGCTTGATATGTTTTATCCGCATTTCACTGTTAAAGATATGGTGAATTTTTATCAGTCGCAGTTTCCTGATTTTCAAACAGAACAGGCTTATAAGCTATTGAATGAGATGCAGCTGAATCCGGAAAAAAAGATCAAAAAGCTATCAAAAGGAAATCGGGGCCGGCTGAAAATCGTTCTTGCTTTAGCGAGACGGGCAGACGTCATCTTGCTTGATGAACCTTTTTCCGGGCTTGATCCGATGGTCAGGGATTCCATCGTAAACAGCCTTGTGTCGTACATTGATTTTGAGCAGCAGATTGTCGTGATCGCGACACATGAAATTGATGAAATTGAGACTTTGTTAGATGAAGTAATCATCCTCGCCAATGGAGAAAAAGTTGCGCAGCGTGAAGTAGAAGATATTCGTGAACAGGAAGGCATGTCTGTTTTGCAATGGTTTAAATCAAAAATGGAAGTTTGCTAGAAAGAGGAGGAATATGATGAAAACAGTGTTGGAATTGAAAAACGTGACTAAAAACATCAGAGGCCGAACGATCATTGATGATCTCAGTTTTACGATTCGTGAAGGCGAGGTATTCGGTTTTTTAGGACCAAACGGAGCGGGGAAAACGACAACCATCCGGATGATGGTGGGGTTAATGAAGCTGTCGAAAGGTGATGTCCTCATTTGCGGCCAATCAATTACGAAAGAATATGCCAAGGCGATTAAGCATATCGGAGCGATCGTTGAGAATCCCGAGCTGTATAAATTTTTGAGCGGATATAAAAATCTCCAGCAATACGCAAGGATGGTCAAGGGTGTCACGAAGGAAAAAATTGATGAAGTTGTTGAACTGGTCGGTTTAACAGACAGAATCCACGACAAGGTGAAAACATATTCTCTGGGGATGAGACAGCGTCTTGGCTTGGCACAATGCCTTCTGCACGATCCGAAAGTGCTGATTTTGGATGAACCGACAAACGGCCTTGATCCGGCGGGGATCAGAGAAATCAGAGATCATTTAAAGAAGCTGACCCGAGAAAGAGGAATGGCTGTCATCGTTTCAAGCCACCTGCTGTCAGAAATGGAACTGATGTGTGATCGAATTGCGATTCTGCAAAAAGGAAAGCTGATCGATATTCAAAATGTAAAAGATGAAAACATTGATGAGAATGATACATATTTCTTCCAGGTTGAGCAGCCGAATGAAGCCGCTGCTGTTTTAAATCAGTACGATTTGCTGAGTAAGACAAATGGTGTAGAAATCAAACTGGCTAAAGAAGAAGTCCCTGCGGTTATTGAATTGCTGGTGATGCAGCAAATCCGTATTTATGAGGTCAAGGTCATAACAAAATCATTAGAGGACCGTTTCTTAGAAATGACAGGTGAAACAAAAGAGGAGGTTCAGCATGCTTAATTTGATTTATAATGAGTGGCTAAAAATTTTCAGCCGTGCCGGAACATGGGTGATGATCGGAATTCTGGGGCTGACAATGGTTGGATTTGCATTTTTGGCGAATCATTTTTCTGCTGGTGAATCAAATTCCCATTGGAAACAAGAACTTCAAGCACAAAACGCCGAATTAAAGAAAGAAATCAAAGAAGATCCTTCACTGAAAGATGGGTATAAAGAAACAATCACACTCAACGACTATCGCATCGAGCATAATATCCCTAGTGACACGGGCTATACGGTATGGTCTTATGTAACGGATTCAGCAAACTTTACCATCCTTACCGGTCTGTTTACTATTATCATCGCGGCCGGAATTGTCGCGAACGAATTTAATTGGGGAACGATTAAGCTATTAATGATTCGGCCGCTCAGCCGTTTTCAAATTTTGATGTCCAAATATATTACAGTTCTCCTGTTTGGGCTCCTATTGCTGTTGATTTTATTTATCGGTTCTACTTTATTAGGGTTGATCTTCTTCGGGACGGGTGGTGAAACCGCCGCGAATATTCATTTAATCTATAAGGATGGCCATGTCATTGAGCAAAACATGATGGGGCATTTGGCCACAACGTATCTTTCTGAATCCGTCTCGGCTTTAATGGTGGCGACGATGGCGTTTATGCTGTCTGCGGTATTCAGAAACAGCTCTCTTGCGGTTGGTTTTTCCATCTTCTTGTTGGTTGCCGGTACGACTGCAACTGCATTTATTGCAGCGAAATTTGACTGGGCAAAGTATATATTGTTTGCTAATGTCGACTTGACTCAGTATGTGGATGGCACACCGTTAATAAAAGGGATGACTATGACGTTTTCTCTCGTCATGCTAGCGATCTACTTTATCATCTTCCTGTTGCTTGCTTTCGGAATCTTCATGAAGCGGGATATTGCAAACTAATAAAGAAAGCTGTTTTGCTTATGCAAAACAGCTTTTTTGTCAAAATAAAAACTGCAGGTTTGCACCTGCAGTTTTTCATATCAATTTATGCTTACGCTTCTTTAGTAACGTTAGCAGCTTGTGGTCCGCGGTTTCCTTCAACGATTTCAAAAGAAACAGCTTGGCCTTCTTCTAAAGTTTTGAAGCCTTCGCCTTGAATAGCAGAGAAATGAACGAATACATCGTCTTGACCTTCTACTTCGATGAATCCGAAACCTTTTTCAGAGTTGAACCATTTTACTTTACCTTCTAACATGAAATTTCCTCCTAAAGCGATCATAACGCTTAAATTCACTATTCTTGCTCTTAACAAACTTTCAAGACGAAAACTCTTACAAAACTTTCTTCTTAAAGATAGTTCGAACAAAAATAATTACCTTTACTCTACCAGTAATCTTCAGAAAAAACAACTGCTTATTGAAATTTTTTTCGGAAAATACCATATTTATTTTTCAATTTGATATTTATTTACGGAAATTCATCTGTTTTCTCGATATGTGATCATACGTTTGCCTTAGTATTCCTTCATTTTGGGAAGATAAGTAATAGGAATTGACAACCTTATTGGATATGAGTAAGGTAAAAGTTAATCAATATTACAAATGACAACGTTTATCAACTAAGAGAGCGTATGATTTTTATGTCTGATATTGCTTGCATGCTCTAATACATAGATAGGAGTATGGTCACAATGAAAAAGTGGCTTATATGCAGTTTCGTCCTTGTTCTTCTCGTTTCATTTACTGCATGTTCACCGTCTGCAGAACATGAATCGATAAAAATCGGGATTGCTGAGTCTGACGGGGCAATATGGAACTATATTGCTCAAAAGGCTGAAGAGGCAGGGCTGGATATTCAGCTGATCCCTTTTTCTGATTATGCGGAGTCTGATATCGCACTTGCTAACAAAGAAATTGATGCCAACGCCTTTCAAACCATTTCATATTTTCAGTCGTTCACTGAAAAATACAAACTTAATTTGGCACCGCTCGGGACGACATACATAACGCCCATGGGCATTTATTCAAAACGATATGAACGAATCCGAGATATATCGCGGGGAGCTGTCGTTTCTGTTCCGGATAAAGCGTTCGATTTTGGCAGGGCGCTTACGGTGCTCCAGGAAGCGGGTTTGCTAACGCTGAAAAACGGATTTAACGGAACAGGTTCAGTTGATATGATTAAAGATAATCCGAGACACCTGAAATTAAAAGCTGTCCGGCAACAGGATGCAGTGAGCGGTGCCGACGTGTTTGTCATGAAACCATCAGAAGCAAAAAAAGCGGGCTTGAACCCGAAAAAGCATACGCTAAAGAGCGGCGGACTCATGTCTGAGGAAGAGATGAATTTGATTGTTGTCAGAGCGGAGGATCAAGATCGGGAAGCGCTGCAAACCATTCTTGAGCTTTATCAAGCTGATGATACAGCGGCATTTATAGAAAAAGAATATCAGGGAGATCTTGTCCCGGCTTTTCTGCCTTTGAAACGTCTTTCAGATTGGAAGAATGAATTCGAACATTGAATTCATTCTTTTTTTTCTGAAAAACACACTCTGTTCCGTCCCGTTTCTTTCGCTTTGTAAAGCATTTGATCGGCAAGAATGGGCAAGGATCCTGGCTGTTCCGTATTATTGGGGTAATGAGCGGCCCCTAGTGATATCGTAACTGAAAGCTCGTCGCCGTTTGTTAATACAATCGGTGCATCACTTACAGTGCTCCTGATCCGTTCAGCGATCCGGGCTGCTTTATCAAGAGAACAGTTCGGCAGGAGCACGGCAAATTCTTCACCGCCGATCCGAGCGGCAGGATCAGTATTTCGGATGCTCTGCTTCAGACGTAACCCTAGCTCTTTGAGCACCTGATCTCCTTCATGATGGCCATATTGGTCATTGATGGTCTTAAAATGATCGATATCCATATAAATCAGTGCAAATTGAAAATGCGGGGTATCGGCCGCCTGCTGATACAGAGCTTTTGTGGTTTCTTCAAACTTTCTTCGGTTATACACGCCTGTTAAAAAGTCAAAGTGCGCCTGAAACTTATATTGTTTAAAAAGAAGATGTGCATTTGTTTCATGATCAATAATATATAAACTGAGCATGCCGCCCGCTATTGATATGATCCAAAAATACAAATGAAGTTCGTATGAATGTAAATCTATAAGAAAATAAAAGGAAAAGGAGATCAAGCTATTTGTGATTATTAAAAGATAGAAAGCATGTTTTAGTTGAACTTTTTTTCTTCTAGAAACAATGAGTGACGGGATGGCAGCGATACAAATGATAATAACCGAGTATAGTGCAGATGTGTTCATTGTAATCAGCAAGCGGCCTGCAGTGATCATGGCCAGGGCCGTTGCCGTTGAAACCCAGCCTCCATAAAGAGCGGCAATCATAATAGGGATATTTCGAAGATCAATAATTGAATGCTGATAGGTAAATCCAAAAACCATCAGAATAACCCCGAGTAAACCGCAGGCCAGTCCCTTAACAGCTTGAAAAGATATGCTGTCTTTTTTATGTACTAACCTTTCTTTAAACAGGTGGGTGAAGAGATAATTAAATGTGATTAAAATGGTCAAATTTACAAACAGTTCTTTCAGCAATATTATCACCCTTATATAAGGTACTAAAGATGGAAGGGAAAGAAAAGAACAAAAAAGGCATTATATAAGGTTTTTTTACTTGAATTGATAAGTTAAAATAATTCGCACTTGACCCATCGGAATTAGTGTAATATAGTAAATGAGAAAATTTGAAGGGAGAGTTTACCTGCTTTGGAGACTTTACTGGTTGTATTACATGTATTTATTTTATTTTTACTTATCTTAGGGCTCTTTGTTATGCAGAAAAAACATGTTTCCTTCTCTAAACGTGTATTTACTGCGCTGGGGCTGGGAATTGTATTCGGATTTGCGCTTCAGCTGATTTACGGCCCGACTTCAAATATAGTCATTCAAACAGCCGACTGGTTTAATATTGCCGGGGGCGGATATGTCAAATTGCTTCAGATGGTTGTCATGCCGCTCGTCTTTATTTCGATTCTCGGCGCATTTACAAAGCTGAAGCTGACAAAAAATCTTGGGAAAATCAGCGGTTTGATTATCGGGATTTTAGTAGCAACAACAGCAGTTGCTGCAGCTGTCGGTATCGCGTCCGCGCTTTCATTTGATCTGCAGGCGATTCAGGTTGACCAAGGAAGTACAGAGCTTTCACGGGGGCAGGAGCTTCAGCAGAAATCAGAGGATATGACAGCGAAAACGCTGCCGCAGCAGATTGTTGAACTGCTGCCTGGAAACCCGTTTTTAGATTTCACGGGAGCTAGACCGACTTCAACAATCGCTGTCGTTATTTTTGCCGCTTTCCTTGGAGTGGCATTCCTCGGCGTCAAACACAAACAGCCGGAACAGGCAGAAACATTTAAAAAACTGGTTGATGCCGTTTATGCCATTGTCATGCGTGTTGTCACACTCATTTTGAGACTGACGCCTTATGGGGTGCTAGCCATCATGACAAAAACAATTGCCACGAGTGATCTTGACAGCATTTTAAAACTGGGCATGTTCGTGATTGCTTCATATGCCGCGTTAATCACTATGTTTATCATTCATTTGCTGCTGCTGACGTTCAGCGGCTTGAATCCGGTGATTTATTTGAAAAAAGCGGTGCCTGTACTTGTATTTGCATTTACGTCAAGATCTAGCGCAGGTGCTTTACCGCTGAATATTAAAACACAGAGAAGCATGGGTGTACCGGAGGGAATCGCAAACTTTGCCGGTTCGTTCGGTCTTTCGATCGGCCAAAATGGATGTGCCGGCATTTATCCTGCGATGCTGGCGATGATGATTGCTCCGACTGTCGGCCAAAATCCATTTGACCCGGTGTTTATTATCACTGTTATCGCAGTCGTTGCCATCAGCTCCTTCGGGGTTGCCGGAGTCGGCGGCGGAGCGACATTCGCGGCGCTTCTTGTTTTATCATCATTAAACATGCCTGTCGCGCTCGCCGGTTTGTTAATCTCAATTGAACCGTTAATCGACATGGGGCGTACTGCTTTGAATGTCAGCGGAAGCATGACATCCGGTCTTATTACAAGTAAGGTCACAAAGGAAATTGATCAAGGGGCATTTCATGATCAATCCAGAGTGATTGAAGCTGAAGAAGCGTAACATATGAAAACGTGTAATCCAACAGGATTACACGTTTTTTTAACGGCCGGGTTCTAAGTCCTCCAGCATTTCCATCATCGTGTTGTCGTCCATGACATTCATTGCGCTTTGTTCAAAATGAATGGGTTCAGCATAATGCGGCTGTCTTTTTTTCGCGGGTGTCTCAGTTTGCCTAGTTTGAGACTGTGTATGCTGATGCTGTGGTTGCTGCTGTCCTGCGTGCTGGTGCTGACGGCCATTTTGCCGCTGGCTTTGATGTTGCGAACGGTCTTGGTTATCACCGCTGCTTCTGCTAAATGCTTGTTTGACCATGTTTCCTACATTAGAAGCATCAAACGTGTTATTTTCTGAATTTCGTCTGTTCATTTGTCCTGTGATAAACCCGCTGATTCTTTGGCGGATCTGAGGTGATAATGCAGCAATAAGCATAGTTGATCCTATGATCAATGCTGCGGGGCTGATTCCTCTTCGCTGGTTGAACAACATGATCCCTCCTTTGCAGTGTATTCATATTTTCCCCCTCGTTAGACAAATTAACCGTTATATTTCCCGGGAAAGCATTTCCTCCAGATTTGCATGCATAATTAAACCCAGTTAGAAAAACCTATAAGTAAAGTGATAAAGGAGGAATTCACATGTTTGGAAAAAAACAAGTCCTTGCGTCTATGCTTCTTATCCCTTTGCTTATGACTGGCTGCGGTGTAGCCGACCAAGGTGAGGGCAGACGTGATAATAATGATGTAAGAAACGTAAATTATCGAAATCCGGCCAATGACGATATGCGGAATGTAAACAATCGGGATAACGTTGACAATAATGTTAATGATAATGTCAATAACAATCGTGTAAATGACGATAATAAAAACGACCGAAAACTTGAGGTTGCTGATGAAGCAGCTGATAAAGTAACAGACCTAAAAGAAGTAAAGCATGCCGATATCATTGTGGCTGGAAATCAAGCCTACGTTGCAGTCGTTTTAACCAATGGAAATAAAGGTGCAGTAGAAAACAATTTGAAGAAAAAAATAGCCAAAAAGGTAAGATCTACTGACAAAAACATTGATAATGTTTACGTTTCAGCTAACCCTGATTTTGTAGAGCGTATGCAAGGATATGGAAAACGTATTCAAAATGGTGACCCAATCGCCGGATTATTTGATGAATTTACACAAACTGTACAGCGCGTATTCCCTAACGCTGAATAAATAAAAAAAGCCGCACAATTTGTGCGGCTTTTTCTTTGCGTTAATGACACACTGCGAACTCAGGCTGCATAGAGTAAAAATAAAAAGGTACAAGACGGACCGGCTCAGGGAGGGAGACGTTTGCGGGATGGCATAGGAAAGCGTGCGGCATCCGCTCTATTCCTGTGCGGAGTCCTTGTGATGCTGGCTGTGAGCTCAGCCATCGTATCAAGCGCGATGTATATCCTGTCTTTTCCAGGTCAGGCATCTGGAATAACAAAAGAACAAGTGACGAAGCACATGAAGAAAGAGTCATTCAAACAGGCCGATATTTATTACACTTCTAAGGAAAAGTCCTTACTGCCATTGACGAAAGAAACGCTTGAATATGCGGTCAGTATTAATCAGATTATGATTGGATATTCGAATCAAAAGCCTATTGACATTATTTTTTTTCCTAATGAAAAACAGATGGAGGCTTACTCCGGTTTATTGGATGTAGTTGGTTTTTATTCTGAACGGGAGCAGCTGATCGGATTGTTGCCTGAAGAGAAAAAGAAACTGTTAGAAGGGGACGAGGTAGCGGTTTATTTGTACCAGAGATTGTTGATTCATGAATACTCGCACCATGCGTTTCACCAGAAATTGAAGGAGCTTGAGACGGATCCCGATGAGTTTCCGTTATGGTTTCATGAAGGGTTAAGCGAGTGGATTGCGAACTATGAATTGCTCATAGATCCGATCACGTTTTCTGTCGTGCCCTTTGACCGTTTGCAGACTGATCGAGACTGGCAGGAAGCCAGAGCCGAATATGACACTGATGTCTATTTGCAAAGCTTTTATATGATCGATGAGCTGACGGACAAATATGGGAAAGACATTATTTCAGAAATGATTAAGGAAACAGCAAAAAAAGGGGACTTTGAAAAAGGGTTTAAATCAGCAACAAAGGAAAGTCTTGATCAATTTGAAAAAGATTTCAAGAAAAAATTTGAAAAAAAACAGTGCGGCATTGGATAGTATCTATCCAATGCCTTTGTTATTAGTGAAGTCCTTGCTGACCCATTCCGCCTTGTGTCGGAGGCATTTGTCCTTGGGCAGGGGCGAATGAATTTCTCAGCTGTTCCATATCCTGCGCATCAAGCTGAGGAACCTGGTAATAGCCGTGTTTGTTTTGGTATAGGAAAATTTCAAATGCCATTTCAACATACTCCTGAATTTGCGCAGACAGTACGCGTCTTACGGCCGGATTTGTCATTTCCAGAGAAGCCATCGTCAGCATAGAAGCTTGTGCTTTAATCGCGCAAAGCATTTGTCGGCTGATGATGCTGTCATCAATATCATTCATGGATTGAACAGGTTTTTTAGGCTGTGACGGCTGCATGCCGTAAACAGTCTGGTTGTCCTCCTTCATCATATAAGTTGCTGTTTTTTGTGAAGGTTCGCTTCCTGTTTTGAAGCATTCTGCAGTTATATTGTATTGAGATGTAATGAATTGATGTTGACGATCAAGGATGTTTAGTAATTCTTGATCCTTACAGAATTGTCTCAGCATCATAAACTGATCTAGCACAGTAAGTGTTCCGGAAAGCACCTCATGCATATCAAACATTTCATGTCCGCCGTGGTTTTTATGCGGTTTGCCAGGAATACCTTTGTTCATTTGGGATTGTTGCTGCTGATTGAACTGATCCAAACCGAATTCCTCCTTTTTTTTCAGATCAGCTGTATTTTGTGTCAGTCTGCCGTGTATTATGCAGAAGCCTGAAAGGATTTATATGCTGTCTGTCGAAATGATAAGCAGACAAAATCGTTGTCATTATGTGTATAAGGGAGGAAATATGATGAGGCGTATTCTGCATATTGTGTTGATCACGGCATTGATGTTCTTAAATGTAATGTACACGTTCGAAGCTGTAAAGGCAGCTGAACCGCAACAGCCTATATCGATTGAGAAGGCAATACAGCAAAAAGAAGGACAGGCGCTTGTCGAAGGATATGCAGTCGGCCAGGCTGTTTCCCCACAGCATTATAAGCTGACAAGCCCTTTTTCAAATGATTATAATGTTGCGCTGGCAGACCGTAAAAACGAGACATCGCCCGAACACATCCTTCCTGTGCAAATCCCCTCCGCCTTCAGAAGCCAATTTGGGCTGCAAACCAATCCGCTTCTTCTTGGGAAAAAGATAACGGTTCAAGGAAAGCTTGAAAATTACTTTAACACGACAGGACTTAAAAACGTTCAGTCGATGAACGTAACCGATGACACGAAAACTCCGCCGGCTGAACAGCAAGTGACCATAAATGAAGCACGGGGAAGGCTGAATGAAGAAGTAACGATAAAAGGGATCATTACAGCTGATCAAAACGCAATCGGAGGCGGGAAGCTGTCGACCTTTTTGCAAGATGAAACCGGAGGCATTAACATTTATTCGCCATCCCCTGAACAATTTCCCGAATTAAAAGAGGGTATGGATGTCACGGTGACAGGGAAAATCATGTCTTACCAGGGGCTGAAAGAAATCGTTCCAAGCTCATCAGGCATCAAAATCAACCAGTCAAATCAATCCCTCCCCGCCCCCAAACACTTAACAATCAATGAACTTATTAACGGCAGCCTAGGTGATCAGTATGAAGGACGCCTTGTGAAACTAACCGCTTTTGTTTCCTCAATTCCAAGTTCTCCTGCCGGCGGCGGTTACAATGTAACAATGATTGATGACGACCATCATGCAATGACGCTCCGGGTTATGAATGAAACAGGGGTGATAGACGAGCTTGATGAGGGCAAATGGTATGAATTTACCGGTGTGTTAAGCAGATACCAAACCTTTCAGCTGCTTCCGCGAAAATCGGCTGACCTGAAGCTGCTTGAAGAGCAGCCTGCACCTCCGTCTGCGGAGGGAGAATATGAAGGGATTGTTGACCGGGTAGTTGACGGCGATACCATTCATCTCAAATCTCCGGTGCTTGGAACGACAAAAATCCGGTTTGTAAATGTAGATACACCCGAAACATATCACACACCAAAAAATGACGCAGATGAAAATCAATTAAGATTTGGCAAAAAAGCATCTGACTATCTAAAAACGGTTCTGTCCCCGGGTGATAAAATTACTGTCAAGGTCGGGAGTGAAGCCAAGGACAGCTATGGCAGATTGCTTGGACAAGTCATAACCGAATCAGGTTCCAACGTAAACTTAGAGCTTGTAAAAAATGGCTATGCTCCGACGTATTTTATTTGGCCGGTTGACAATGAAGAGGATTATCAGCAATTTCAGGCCGCAGTAGCCGCTGCAAAAAAAGATCAAAAAGGAATTTGGAATGAAAACGATCCCCTCATGGAAATGCCGTTTGAATTCAGAGCCAGAGAGCAAGGGAAAGGCTTAACAAGATATGTGGGGGACTCGTCGAATAAAACATATGTGCAGCCAGCTGACTGGAAGAAGGTAGCTGTGGAAAACAGAATTTTCTTCGCTTCAGCAAGTGAAGCGGAGAGCGCGGGATATAAAAAAAGGCAAACGGCACCTCAAGAACATGTGCCGCTTAGAATTCTCAGCATGAATGATTTGCATGGCAAAATCGATCAGCAATATGAGCTTGATCTTGATGGAAATGGAATTGCAGACGGCACGTTTGGACGCATGGATTATGCCGCCGCATATTTAAAAGAAAAAAAGGCTGAAAAGAAAAACTCGCTGATTGTGCACGCGGGAGATATGATCGGCGGAAGCTCTCCAGTTTCCTCTCTTCTTCAAGATGAACCGACTGTAGAACTGATGGAGGACATCGGATTTGATGTCGGAACCGTGGGAAACCATGAATTTGATGAAGGCACGGATGAACTTCTGAGGATCTTAAATGGCGGTGATCATCCGAAAGGCACAAGCGGATATGATGGACAGAACTTTCCCCTTGTATGTGCCAATTGTAAAATGAAATCAACTGGAGAGCCCTTTTTGCCGGCTTATGACATCATAAATGTGGAGGGCGTACCCGTTGCTTTTATCGGGGTTGTCACACAGTCGGCAGCTGGCATGGTTATGCCTGAAGGAATAAAAAATATCGAGTTTACAGATGAAGCAACAGCGGTGAATAAGGCGGCCGAAGAGCTCAAGAAAAAAGGCGTGAAGGCCATCGCGGTTCTCGCACATATGTCAGCTGAACAAAACAGCAACGCCATTACCGGTGAGTCTGCTGATCTTGCAAACAAAACAGATTCTGAAATTGACGTGATTTTTGCCGCGCATAATCATCAGGTTGTTAACGGTGAAGTGAATGGAAAACTGATTGTTCAAGCGTTTGAATATGGAAAAGCGATAGGTGTCGTTGATGTAGAGATCGATAAAACGACAAAAGACATTGTCAAAAAGTCCGCGGAAATCGTATATGTTGATCAAAGTAAAATCGAACCGGATGTCAGCGCGTCAGCCATTTTAAAGAAATACGAAACAATTGCGGAACCGATTATCAGCGAGGTAGTCGGCGAAGCCGCTGTTGATATGGAAGGGGGGTATTCAAATGACGGCGATACACCTCTTGGAAACCTGATTGCGGATGGCATGAGAGCTGCCATGAAAACGGATTTTGCCCTTATGAATGGCGGCGGCATACGTGAAGCGTTGAAGAAGGGCCCGATTACGTGGGGAGATCTTTACAATATTCAGCCGTTTGGAAATGTGTTAACGAAGCTTGAGATTAAAGGAAAAGATTTAAGAGAGATTATCAATGCTCAAATCTCGCCGGTTTTTGGGCCTGACTACAGCATCAGCGGGTTTACGTATACGTGGGATAAAGAAACCGGAAAAGCAGTTGATTTGAAAATGGCAGATGGCACCGAGATCCAGCCCGATGCCACATATACATTGACCGTCAACAACTTTATGGCGACGGCGACAGGAGCCAAATATCAGCCAATCGGACTGCTGGGAAAAAATCCGGTGACAGGGCCTGAGGATTTGGAAGCGACAGTTGAGTACGTGAAGAGTTTTGATGAGCCAATTGCGTATACAAAAGAGGGAAGAATTAAGCTTGCTGAAACCAGTGATATTGAAGACCCTGTAACAGAAGACCCGATTACGGAAGAGCCTGGAGATGATCCGGGGACGGAAGATCCGATTAAAGAGGATCCAAGGCCAGATGAAGATTTGCCTGATATAAAAGAAACTCCGGGAACAGCACCGGTTCATCAGCTTCCGCCTTCAGCCATTTCGAGATTCAATGAAATACCAATCAACAACACAAAAACCGCTGATACTGCTAATAGCATCAGCACATTGCCGTTACAAACCGAGACTGCGGAAAGCGGGTCTGATCATCAGCTTCCGGATACGTCAGCGGGCTACTATAACTTTATGGTAATCGGTGCTGCGGTGACATTGTCAGGAACTTATCTATATGTCAGAAGAAAAAGGAGCGCCTCCAGAACGTGAAAAAAGTTATTCCACTATTCATCATTGCTGCCGGCCTAGTGATCGCAGGCTATGGAGGCTTTAAATTAATCGATACGAATATGAAAACGGAACAGACATTAAAAGAAGCAAAACTGGCGGCAGAAAAGCCGCAGGAACTTTTGGGGACGAAAAATAGCACAGATCAAGCAAAGAACAAAGCATCATTTAAGCCTGAGACCGGCCAAGCGAGCGGCATTTTGGAAATACCGAAAATCAATGCAGAGCTTCCAATCGTGGAGGGCACCGATGCTGATGATTTAGAAAAAGGTGTCGGGCATTACAAGGACAGCTATTATCCTGATGAAAACGGACAAATTGTGCTGTCGGGACATCGGGATACCGTGTTTCGCCGGACGGGAGAGCTGGAAAAGGGGGATCAGCTCCGTCTTCTCCTGTCATATGGAGAATTCACATATGAAATTGTAAAAACAAAAATTGTCGATAAGGATGACACATCTATTATCACGCTCCAGCATGAAAAGGAAGAGCTGATTCTGACGACCTGCTATCCGTTTTCATACGTCGGAAATGCCCCGAAGCGCTATATTATATATGGAAAACGAGTGACTTAAAAAGCCGAGGCAGTGCCTGCGGCTTTTCTTCATGAAAAATATGTGCGGCAAAGGTTTTTCATATCAGCAGGGAAAGGGGCTTCAGCAACTATGAGCTCGTCTGTTATCGGGTGAACCGCTTGTACTTTATTGGCGTGCAGTGCCTGCCTGTTTAGCAGCTTGCTCCCGCCTCCGTAAAGCGAGTCTCCTGTCAACGGATGGCCGAGGCTCGCCAGATGAACACGGATTTGGTGTGTTCTGCCTGTTTCCAGCTCTAATTCAACGAGCGACAGCCGTTCTTTCGCATTGCTGGCCATTACCTTGAAATGAGTGACGGCTGTTTGCCCGCCTGGTGAAACCCGGCGTCTTGTCGGGTGTGAGCGGTCTCTGCCGATCGGTGAATTAATTGTCCCTTTTTTCGTCCGTAGCTTACCTTCAGCGATAGCGGTATACGTACGCTTCAGCGTCTTTTTCTCTAACTGCTGGTCTAAGATGGCGTGTGCCAAACGATGCTTGGCAAAAACGATAGCGCCAGATGTATCCTGATCAAGACGATGGACGTGGCGCACCTTACATGTTTCGCCATTTATCTGATAATGATACGCGATCAAATTAGCCAGTGTGCCGGTTTGCCCATCCTCATTCGGATGCGTCGCGATGCCAGCGGGTTTATTGACGATGAGCATATGATTGTCCTCATATAAAATATCAAGCTCGCCATACTCCGGAATGACCGAAGATGCTTCAATTTCCTGAAGATCAATGAACACGCGGTCTCCCTTTTTTACAATCATATTGTTTAAGACCGATTCGTGATTGACCTTTATCTGTTGATGGGACATCCAGTCTTGTATCACTGGTTTAGAAGCTTTGAGCGCTGTTTTGAGTACGGAAAACAGCCATTGGCCGTCCTGTTTTTCATTGATGAGGATCTCAAGCCCTCTGCCTTTTTGGTTCATGTTAAATGGCTCCTTTTCGAAGCGGAAGGCTGCTGTTTCTCATAGGAAACACTTACCTTAGCTTTCGCGTTTTTTTCTGTGCTATTCTTGAGTAAGACTTAGGATATTCGATGGCAAGAAAGGTGATTGACGTGAGAATTGTGAACGCAGCAACTGCAGAACAGGAGAGCTTTATCAAGGAGCTGACTATGGAGCTGATCCATGATGTATTTCCTCTTTATTTCTCCGAACTGGACATTCAGCGCTTTAAAAAGAAAGGCGTTCTGTCTTTAAATAACCATTATTACCAAGGAACATTAAAAGAAGCATTTCAAATTATGGCTTGTCTGCAAATGATACATATTATCCTGACCAAGCCTTCGCCGCACTCTGATTTGAGTGATCAGGCGATTTTTGAAAAAAACAGCAAGATGCTGAATGATTTTGGGATTTATTTTCCGTTTGCTTTTTCTGACTTTCAAAAGAAGACTAACAAAGCCTTTTTCGGTCAAAGAAGGCTGATATAATCATGCGGCAAGGGCTTTTCTATTTTTAGAAAAGCTCTTTTTGTATCAGAGAAATCATATCATAAAACCTTTCCTCTAACTCCCTTTTTAAACGGCTCGTGTCTGAACATACTAATGATTGAAAGGGGTGCTGACAATGAGTTCAGTTAAAGATACAATGACAACGCAGGTGGCAACCGTTTCTCCGAATCAAACGATTCAGGAAGCGGCTTCTCTAATGAAACAGCATAACGTCGGGGCGATCCCCGTTGTAGAGCAAGGTGTTTTAAAAGGAATGCTGACTGACCGTGACATTGCATTAAGAACTACAGCTCAGGGCCGTGATGGCCAGACACCCGTTTCAGAAGTGATGTCAACAGAACTCGTATCAGGAAACCCTAATATGAGTCTGGAAGACGCGTCGCAGCTGATGGCCCAGCACCAAATCCGCCGCCTTCCTATTGTAGATCAAAACAATCTAGTCGGGATCGTTGCGCTTGGAGACCTGGCAGTCAATCAGATGTCGAACGAGTCTGCGGGATCAGCGCTGACAAACATTTCTCACCAAAACATTCATTAATAAGAAAGAGCTTGCAGTGTGCAGGCTCTTTCTTCACATAAAACCTTACTTTTTGAAAGCAGACTTGTTTCGGGGTATAGTGAGTGTATACATATGTCTCAATTCGTACTAAAGGAGTTGTACCCAGTGATTAAAGCGTTAATTTTTGATTTTGACGGGCTTATTCTAGATACAGAAACACACGAATATGAGGTTCTTCAGGAAATATTTGAAGAGCACGGCTCAGTGCTGCCGCTATCTGTCTGGGGAAAGGTCATCGGAACTGCTGCGGGTTTCCGGCCTTTTGAATATTTAGAAGAGCAGATCGGGAAAAAGCTGAACCATGAAGAGCTCACACAATTGAGAAGAGAGCGGTTTGCCAAACGCATGGAATCAGAAAAAGCGAGACCTGGTGTCGAAGCGTATTTGAATGCGGCAAAGGATTTAGGCTTAAAAATAGGCCTTGCCTCCAGCTCTGATTATAAATGGGTGTCCGGCCATTTGAAGCAAATCGGCCTGTTTGATGATTTTGAAGTTATTCAAACGGCGGATGATGTGGAAGAGGTGAAGCCGAATCCTGAACTCTATTTATTGGCGGCAAAGAACCTGGGGGTATCGCCAGCGGAATGTCTCGCGTTTGAGGATTCTGTCAATGGTTCGATTGCTGCGAAACGCGCAGGAATGAAGTGTGTCATTGTCCCGAATAAAGTAACGGGCACCTTGATGTTTGAAGACTATGATCACAGGCTTGAATCAATGGCGGAAATGGAGCTCGCCCTATTGCTTGATCATCTGAACTCACAAAACTAGAAAGGAGCGAGTAGGTTGTCTGAGAAATTAGATTTGACCCGGTTTGAAAAGAAAATGGTTATCCGCAATATCGAAGAGAAAGACATCGAGAAGATTATCGATCTTCAAAAGGACTGCTTTCCGGGGATGGAACCTTGGAAGCGAGAGCATTTAATCAGCCATTTGGAGCATTTTCCAGAAGGGCAGTTTTGTGCAGAATTCGAAGGTGAAATTATCGGTTCGTGCTCAAGTCTCCTGATTAACTTTGATGAATATGATGACCGCCATACATGGCAGGACATTACAGATGACGGTTATATCACCAACCATAATCCTGACGGCTTGAATATGTACGGAATTGAAGTCATGGTGGACCCGAAGTACAGACGAATGAAGATCGGCCACCGTTTGTACGAGGCGAGAAAGGACTTAGCCAGACGCTTAAACCTGAAAAGCATCATCATAGGCGGACGGATTCCAAACTATCACAAATATGCAGAGGAAATGACAGCGAGAGAGTATGTTGAACAGGTGACACGCCACCAAATTTACGATCCGGTTCTTTCTTTTCAGCTGATGAACGGCTTTACCCTTATGCGAATTAACCCGAACTATCTCCCGGATGATACAGCTTCGATCAAGTATGCGACGCTGATGGAATGGAATAATGTGGATTATCTACCGCAGCAGACAAAACGCTATTATAAATCGGCGTTCCCTGTTAGAATTTGTGTGATTCAATACGAAATGAAGAAAATTTATTCCTTTGAGGAATTTGCGAATCAAGTAGAATACTATGTCGATGTTGCTTCAGACGCAAGATCTGATTTTGCGGTGTTCCCGGAAATTTTCACAACCCAGCTGATGTCCTTCCTTGAGGAACGGTCACCGAGCTTGGCGGTGCAGAGAATTACTGAGTATACAGAAGATTACATCAGCCTGTTTACTGACTTGGCTGTGAAGTATAACGTCAACATTATCGGCGGATCTCATTTCGTCGAAGAGGAAGGCAAGATCTATAATATCGCTTACCTGTTCAGACGGGACGGAACGATCGAGAAGCAATACAAACTCCATATTACGCCGAATGAACGCAAATGGTGGGGGATCAGCGCAGGAGACCAAGTTCGCGTGTTTGATACGGACTGCGGGAAAATCGCGATCCAGATCTGTTATGACATTGAATTTCCTGAGCTTGCCCGGATTGCGGCTGATAAAGGAGCCAAAATCATCTTTACGCCATTTTGTACAGAAGACCGTCAAGGCTATCTACGTGTCAGATACTGTTCGCAGGCTAGAGCGGTTGAAAATCAAATTTATACGGTTATCTCTGGAACGGTCGGAAACCTTCCGCAAACGGAAAACATGGATATCCAATACGCCCAGTCAGGCATCTTTGCCCCGTCTGATTTTGAATTCGCCCGAGACGGCATTGTCGGCGAAACAAACCCGAATATTGAAATGGTCGTCATCGGCGATGTTGACCTGGAAATTCTCAGAAGACAGCGCCAAAACGGTACAGTGCGCCAGCTAAAAGACAGACGGCGTGATATTTATCATATTCAATATAAAAAATAATTCCCAAAAAACCCGCCAATTCAGGCGGGTTTTTTAAAACAAAAGCGGAATTGTTTAGGTGCTATCTTTAAAATAAAAGTAGGTATAGTGGAGGTGCCTTATGGAGTTTCTGTATTTTCGCCATTTCCTATATCATACAGAAAACGGCTAGGCTTCACATTGCTATTGCAATGGCTGTCCAAGTTGTTTCGAGTGCGACCTTTATTAGTATGATGCTGGAGCATTGTCACTTTGCCTGTTTTGCTTTGGAAGCTGCATCCTCTTTCTTCTTGAGAAAGGGGATGTTTTATTATTTACGCGGTTTATTGACTCTGACCCGGTCTGGCTTTATATTGAAGGCAGGGAAATCATCACCAAGACATCACATAAAGAGAAGGTCTGTTTCAATTGAATTGGCATTATAGGGAACGCTAATGAAATGGAGATGATGGGGATGGAAAACATTCAGCAAAATCAGGGATTAAAGCAAAAAGATGAGCAATTTGTGTGGCATGCCATGAAGGGAGCGCATCAAGCGGACAGCCTGATAGCCCAGAAGGCCGAAGGGGCCTGGGTAACCGACACAGACGGACGCCGCTATTTGGATGCGATGTCCGGTTTGTGGTGCGTCAACATTGGTTACGGCAGAAAGGAGCTTGCGGAGGCTGCCTATGAGCAACTAAAGGAGCTGCCTTACTACCCGTTAACGCAAAGTCACGCACCCGCAATTCAACTGGCGGAAAAGCTGAATGAATGGCTTGGCGGCGATTATGTTATTTTTTTTTCCAACAGCGGATCGGAAGCAAACGAAACTGCTTTTAAAATTGCCCGCCAGTACCATCTGCAAAACGGCGACCACAGCCGTTATAAATTCATCTCAAGATATCGGGCATACCACGGCAATACATTGGGAGCGCTCTCAGCTACCGGACAGGCGCAGCGGAAATATAAATACGAGCCTTTGAGCCAAGGGTTCCTGCATGCAGCTCCGCCAGATATATACCGGAATCCTGATGATGCAGACACGCTTGAAAGCGCAAATGAAATCGACCGCATCATGACATGGGAATTAAGCGAAACGATTGCCGGGGTCATTATGGAGCCCATCATTACAGGCGGAGGCATCCTAATGCCGCCGGACGGATATATGAAGAAGGTGGAGGACATTTGCCGGCGCCACGGAGCCCTTTTGATTTGCGATGAAGTGATCTGCGGGTTTGGACGGACAGGTGAGCCGTTCGGGTTTATGCACTACGGTGTGAAGCCTGATATCATTACGATGGCAAAGGGAATCACAAGCGCGTATCTGCCATTGTCAGCGACTGCTGTGAAACGGGACATTTTCGAAGCGTATCAGGGGGAAGCTCCTTATGACCGTTTCCGCCACGTGAACACGTTCGGCGGAAGCCCGGCTGCCTGTGCTTTGGCGTTGAAAAACCTGCAAATTATGGAGGACGAACAGCTGATTCAGCGATCCCGTGATCTTGGAGCAAAGCTTTTAGGTGAGCTTCAAGCTCTGAGAGAACACCCGGCAGTCGGGGATGTTAGAGGAAAAGGGCTGCTGATCGGAATCGAACTCGTCAAAGACAAATTGACTAAAGAGCCGGCTGATGCCGCCAAAGTAAACCAAGTGGTTGCAGCGTGCAAAGAAAAAGGGCTGATCATCGGCAAAAACGGCGATACAGTCGCCGGCTACAACAATGTCATCCAGCTTGCGCCGCCATTTTGCCTGACAGAAGAGGACCTTTCCTTTATCGTGAAAACGGTGAAAGAAAGCTTTCAAACGATATAATATAAAAGTGAATTATTAAAGGAGCACATGATGAGTTTTCACAACCAGCCGATCTTACCGGCTATTCGCAATATGAAGCAATTTGATGAGTTTTTGAACAGTTCGTTCTCTTACGGTGTTATTCTTGATATTCATCTCGGCCAGCTGAAGGGCGTGATCAAAGAAGCGCAAAAGCACGGAAAGAACATGATGGTGCACGTCGATCTCATTCAAGGGATTAAGCATGACGAATACGGTGCGGAATTTATATGCCAGGATATCAAGCCCGCTGGGATTATTTCCACAAGATCGAATGTGATTGCCAAAGCGAAGCAGAAGAAAATTTATGCCATTCAGCGCCTGTTTTTGCTTGATACAAGCGCGATGGAGAAAAGCATGGAGTTTATCGGCAAGCATAAGCCTGACTTCATCGAAGTGCTTCCCGGCATCGTTCCGTCACTCATTCAGGAAATAAAAGAGAAAACAGGGATTCCCATCTTTGCCGGGGGTTTCATCCGTACGGAAGAGGATGTAGAGCAGGCATTGAAAGCGGGGGCTGTAGCTGTCACAACATCTAATACCAAATTGTGGAAAAAATATGAAAACTTTTTGACGGAAAGTGATTGACACCGCTTTCATGCACTGATACAATTGCACTAGGTTAATACATTGTGATGGAGAACTCGGAGACCACAGCAGCTCTTTACGGCAAATGTTTATGCACCCGTAAAGCGGTTTGTTGTGGTTTTTTTATTCTCTTCTTCTCTATCATGCTTTTTAATCGTGACTTTAGGAGGAATGTGCTATGACAGCATTTTGGGGAGAAGTCATCGGTACGATGCTGCTTATCATTTTTGGTGCAGGTGTTTGTGCAGGTGTCAATTTAAAGAAATCGCTTTCATTCCAGTCTGGCTGGATTGTTGTTGTATTTGGATGGGGATTGGGTGTTGCAATGGCGGCATACGCGGTTGGCGGCATCAGCGGTGCCCATTTGAATCCGGCGCTAACGATAGCGCTTGCATTTGTAGGAGATTTTCCTTGGAAAGAGGTTCCGGTTTATATTGCGGCGCAAATGATCGGAGCGATCATCGGTGCGGTGATTATTTATCTGCATTACCTCCCGCACTGGAAGTCAACGGATGATCCCGCTGCCAAGCTGGGTGTTTTCTCAACAGGGCCCAGCATTCCGCATACATTTGCAAACGTTTTAAGCGAAGTGATTGGGACATTTGTCCTTGTGCTTGGAATCTTGGCCATTGGGGCAAATCAATTTACAGAAGGACTTAATCCTTTAATCGTCGGTTTCCTCATTGTAGCAATCGGTATTTCTCTGGGAGGCACCACCGGCTATGCTATCAATCCTGCACGTGACTTAGGTCCGCGGATAGCCCACGCTTTTCTTCCGATTCCGGGGAAGGGCTCATCAAACTGGAAATATGCATGGGTTCCGGTAGTCGGCCCGATTTTAGGCGGATCATTCGGCGGCGTATTTTACAACGCTGCATTTAAAGGGCACATCACAAGCAGCTTCTGGATTGTAAGCGTTATATTGGTTGTGGTATTGTTAGGACTCTATGTTTATACGAAATCACATTCTGCTAAAACATTATCAAATTCTAAATATATTTAAACAAAGGGGAGACATCTTATGGAAACGTACATTTTATCCTTAGATCAGGGGACGACAAGTTCAAGAGCGATTCTGTTTAATAAAGAAGGCAAAATTGTCCACTCTGCTCAAAAGGAATTTACACAATACTTCCCGCATCCTGGCTGGGTTGAGCATAATGCCAATGAAATTTGGGGCTCTGTCCTCGCGGTTATCGCCTCAGTCATCTCTGAATCAGGAATCAGCGCTTCTCAAATTGCCGGCATCGGCATCACGAACCAGCGCGAGACGACGGTTGTGTGGGATAAAGATACAGGAAGTCCTGTCTATAATGCAATCGTTTGGCAGTCCAGACAGACGTCCGGCATTTGTGAGGAACTTCGTGAAAAAGGATATAATGATAAATTCAGAGAAAAAACTGGGCTTTTAATCGATCCATACTTCTCCGGCACGAAGGTGAAGTGGATTTTAGACAATGTGGAAGGCGCGAGAGAAAAAGCGGAAAAAGGCGAGCTGCTGTTTGGAACGATTGATACGTGGCTCATTTGGAAAATGTCAGGCGGAAAAGCGCATGTGACCGATTACTCCAATGCCTCAAGAACACTGATGTTTAATATTTACGATTTAAAATGGGACGATGAACTGCTCGACATTCTAGGCGTACCGAAATCCATGCTCCCTGAAGTGAAGCCGTCCTCTCATGTGTATGCGGAGACTGTTGATTATCACTTCTTCGGAAAAAATATCCCGATTGCTGGAGCGGCAGGCGACCAGCAGTCCGCATTGTTCGGCCAGGCATGCTTTGAAGAAGGCATGGGGAAAAACACTTACGGCACAGGATGTTTCATGCTGATGAATACCGGGGAAAAAGCAATTAAGTCCGAACATGGGCTTTTGACAACAATCGCTTGGGGCATTGACGGAAAAGTGAACTATGCGTTAGAAGGAAGCATTTTTGTCGCAGGCTCTGCCATCCAGTGGCTTAGAGACGGTTTGAGAATGTTCCAGGATTCATCGCTAAGCGAATCTTATGCAGAAAAAGTGGATTCAACTGACGGCGTGTATGTCGTTCCGGCCTTTGTCGGACTGGGAACGCCTTACTGGGACAGCGATGTGCGCGGTTCGGTTTTCGGCCTGACAAGAGGGACAACAAAAGAGCACTTTATCCGTGCGACACTGGAGTCATTGGCTTATCAGACAAAAGATGTGCTTGACGCAATGGAAGCAGATTCAAACATTTCATTAAAGACGCTTCGTGTAGACGGAGGAGCTGTAAAAAACAATTTCCTAATGCAGTTCCAAGGAGACCTGTTGAATGTTCCTGTGGAGCGCCCGGAAATTAATGAAACGACTGCACTTGGCGCGGCTTATTTGGCAGGTATCGCTGTGGGATTCTGGAAGGACCGTTCTGAAATCGCGAACCAGTGGAATCTGGATAAACGGTTTGAGCCTGAATTGGAAGAAGAAAAACGAAATGAGCTGTATAAAGGCTGGCAAAAAGCCGTGAAAGCAGCTATGGCTTTTAAATAAAGTAATACTATGGTATAATGGTTACAAGTTAATAAGAACGGTCCTGAGATGAGGAGAGACCACAGCACCAAAGTGTAAGCATGCACTTTGGCTGTTGTGGTCTCTTTTTCTATTTACCGTGACAACAAGGAGGAAACGTAATGATGAAACATCAATTTTCAAGTCTTGAAAGAGATCGCATGCTGACAGACATGACGAAAAAAACATATGACCTATTTATTATCGGAGGAGGAATTACAGGAGCCGGAACAGCTCTTGACGCGGCATCAAGGGGAATGAAGGTCGCACTAAGCGAAATGCAGGACTTTGCGGCGGGAACATCAAGCCGATCAACGAAGCTGGTACATGGCGGCTTGCGCTATTTAAAACAATTTGAAGTGAAAATGGTCGCTGAGGTAGGAAAAGAGCGGGCGATTGTTTATGAAAACGGCCCGCATGTCACTACACCGGAATGGATGCTGCTTCCGTTTCATAAAGGCGGCACATTCGGTTCATTTACAACATCAATCGGGTTAAGGGTTTATGACTTCCTTGCAGGTGTGAAAAAGTCAGAACGAAGAAGCATGCTTTCAGCAAAAGAAACGCTGCAAAAAGAGCCTTTGGTAAAAAAAGACGGCTTAAAAGGCGGCGGGTACTATGTGGAATACCGCACTGACGATGCGAGACTGACCATCGAAGTCATGAAGGAAGCGGTGAAATTCGGGGCAGAGCCTGTGAATTACTCCAAAGTGAAGGAGCTTCTTTACGAAAAAGGCAAAGCCGTCGGCGTATTAATTGAAGATGTGCTGACAAAGAAAGAATATAAAGTGTATGCGAAAAAAATTGTCAATGCTACAGGCCCTTGGGTCGATCAGCTCAGAGAAAAAGACCATTCGAAAAACGGAAAGCATTTGCAGCATACAAAAGGCATTCACCTTGTATTTGACCAGTCTGTCTTTCCGCTGAAACAGGCTGTATATTTCGATACACCTGATGGCCGGATGGTATTTGCGATTCCTCGTGAAGGCAAAACATACGTGGGAACAACAGACACTGTTTACAAAGAGGCGCTGGAGCATCCGCGGATGACAACGGAGGATCGTGATTATGTCATCAAATCAATCAATTACATGTTCCCGGAACTGAATATCACTGCGAATGACATCGAATCCAGCTGGGCGGGGCTGCGTCCGCTGATTCATGAAGAAGGCAAAGATCCTTCTGAAATTTCACGGAAAGACGAGATTTGGACATCTGACTCAGGCCTGATCACCATTGCCGGCGGAAAACTGACTGGATACAGAAAAATGGCGGAGCACATCGTTGATCTTGTCCGTGATCGCTTAAAAGAAGAGGGCGAAAAGGATTTTGGACCATGTAAAACGAAAAACATGCCAATCTCTGGCGGGCACGTCGGCGGTTCGAAAAATCTCATGTCCTTCGTTACCGCGAAAACAAAAGAAGGAATTGCAGCCGGTTTATCAGAAAAAGACGCAAAACAGCTGGCAATCAGATACGGCTCTAACGTAGATCGCGTCTTTGACCGGGTAGAAGCGCTGAAAGATGAGGCCGCGAAACGCAACATTCCGGTTCATATTCTTGCTGAGGCAGAATACAGTATAGAAGAAGAGATGACTGCAACCCCTGCTGACTTCTTTGTCCGCAGAACGGGACGTTTATTTTTTGATATCAATTGGGTAAGAACATATAAAGATGCCGTTATTGATTTTATGAGCGAGCGATTCCAATGGGGTGAGCAGGCGAAAAACAAACATACAGAAAACCTCAACAAGCTTTTACACGATGCGGTCGTACCGCTTGAGCAATAAATCATAACGGGCTGTCTGCAGCCCGTTATTTCTTTTTACGTGCCGAAAGGGCCAGATCTCAGGTTATCAAGTGACAGAGGCACCCGCTTCATATAAAATAATGGCATAAGCTGATACATAGGAGGACGAATATGACTTGGAGAAAGAGCTATGAACGCTGGAAACAGACAGAACATTTAGATCCGGAATTAAAAGAGCGCCTTATTGAATTAGAGGGAGATGAACAGGCCCTTGAGGACTGTTTCTATAAAGACCTTGAATTCGGTACCGGCGGAATGCGCGGGGAAATCGGCGCCGGGACAAATCGGATGAATATTTACACTGTGCGCAAAGCATCGGCCGGGTTTGCGGCATACATCTCGAAGCAAGGTGAGGAAGCGAAAAAACGGGGCGTTGTCATTGCTTATGATTCCCGCCATAAATCTCCGGAGTTCGCGATGGAAGCGGCAAAAACACTTGCGACACAAGGCATCCAAACATACGTGTTTGATGAGCTTCGCCCGACGCCAGAGCTGTCATTCGCTGTCAGACAGCTGAACGCTTATGGGGGAATTGTGGTAACGGCAAGCCATAACCCGCCTGAATATAACGGCTACAAAGTATACGGGGATGATGGCGGCCAGCTGCCTCCAAAGGAAGCGGACATCGTCATTGAGCAGGTAAACGCGATTGAAAATGAGCTGACGATCACAGTGGACGAAGAAAATAAGTTAAAAGAAAAAGGCTTAATCAAAATCATCGGTGAAGATATTGATAAAGTTTATACAGAAAAACTGACGTCCATTTCTGTACATCCTGAATTATCGAAAGAAGTAGATGTAAAGGTTGTTTTCACACCGCTGCACGGAACTGCAAATAAACCGGTCAGACGCGGTCTTGAAGCACTCGGCTACAAAAATGTAACGGTTGTCAAAGAACAGGAACTGCCGGATTCAAACTTCTCCACTGTTACATCGCCGAACCCGGAAGAGCATGCGGCATTCGAATATGCCATTAAGCTTGGGGAGGAGCAGAATGCAGATATTCTCATCGCGACAGATCCTGATGCTGACCGCCTCGGCATCGCGGTGAAAAACGATCAAGGCAAATATACAGTGCTGACAGGAAACCAAACCGGAGCGCTGCTGCTTCATTACCTGCTTTCTGAAAAGAAAAAACAAGGCATCCTGCCTGATAACGGTGTTGTTCTCAAAACGATCGTCACAAGCGAAATCGGCCGTGCTGTAGCTTCTTCATTCGGCCTTGATACGATTGATACGCTGACAGGCTTTAAGTTTATCGGTGAAAAGATCAAGGAATACGAAGCATCAGGCCAGTATACCTTCCAATTCGGTTATGAAGAGAGCTACGGTTATTTAATCGGGGATTTTGCCCGCGATAAGGACGCCATTCAGGCTGCGCTTTTGGCAGTTGAAGTTTGCGCGTTCTATAAAAAACAGGGAATGTCTTTGTATGAGGCGCTCATCAATCTCTTTAACGAGTATGGTTTTTATCGTGAAGGGCTGAAATCCCTGACGCTGAAAGGCAAACAAGGAGCAGAGCAAATTGAAGCGATTCTTGCTTCCTTCAGACAAAATCCGCCGCAGAAAATGGCGGGCAAACAGGTTGTCACAGCAGAAGATTACGCTGTAAGCAAACGGACGCTTCTGACTGAAAGCAAAGAAGAAGCCATCGACTTGCCAAAATCAAATGTATTGAAATACTTCCTGGAAGACGGGTCTTGGTTCTGTCTTCGTCCTTCAGGAACTGAGCCGAAGGTGAAATTTTATTTCGCCGTAAAAGGGTCATCTTTGGAAGACAGTGAACAGCGTCTTGCCTCCCTTTCTGAAGGTGTAATGAAGACGGTGGATGAAATTGTTGAGTCAACAGCAAAATAATTCAAGTATGAGCTGGGTCATTGTAAATGATCCGGCTTTTTCTCTTTCTCATCCAAAAGTCTGAAAGAAAATCATCCTACAAGTGAAGTAATGAAATACAAAAAACTGGTATAATCTTAAATACAAGATCAATGCCGGAGTGAGAAACGTGAGCAAAACGAGGATGGAAAAATTAAAAACGCTGAAAACGATTGCGGAAACCTTAAATCAAGGGCACGATATCAAAGCAACACTGGATGAGGTTTTAAAAGAGTTGCTGAGTCTGACAAATCTTCAATCCGGATGGATTTTTCTGATCGAAGAAGATGGGTCTTATACGTTAGCGGCCGACGCTTATCTGCCCCCGGCTTTAAGCCGCAAGGAAAAAGTGCTGATGTGCGAAGGGGAGTGTTACTGTCTGACGAAATTCAATAACGGAGGGCTTAGAAAGGCTGCAAATATCATGAACTGCAAACGCATCGAATCAGCAGAAAACCTGCATTGTTTTGACACAGAAGGGATTACGCATCATGCAACTGTGCCTTTAGAAGACGGGGACAGAAGATTCGGATTGTTAAATGTAGCGGCGGCCGGAAAAACCATGTTTGATGAGGAAGAGCTGCATTTACTCGAGTCTGTCGCCTTTCAGATCGGAACGGCAATCCAGCGTATGAGGCTTTCTGAATATCAACAAAAAAATGCTCTTTTAATGGAGCGTAACCGCCTCGCTCAGGAGCTTCACGATTCAGTCAATCAAATGCTGTTTTCCGTCAGTTTAACTGCCAAAGCTGCGAAGACACTAACAAAAGATGAGAATTTACAGCAGATGATTGATTTCATCCAAAACCTATCACAGGACGCGCTCGCAGAAATGAAAGCGTTAATTTGGCAGCTTCGCCCCGGAGGATTGGAAAAAGGCTGGCTGAAGCCATTAAAAGTTATGGTGCGCTCATTGGATTGAAGATCATTTTTACACAAAAAGGCAGTCCTGTTCTGACTGATGAGCAGGAGCATATGCTATGGCGTGTCGTACAGGAAGCTTTAAATAACTGCAAAAAGCATGCCGGAACGGATACGGCTTATGTTAGTCTGACTGCTTCTTTGTGCCATGCGGAGCTGGATATCATCGATCATGGGGCGGGATTTCGCTATGAAGCGCATGCCGGTCTGCCTTCACTTGGCATCAAGGGTATGAAAGAACGGGCGGAAAAAGCCGGAGCTAAGTTTTGGATTGAGTCAGCGCTTGGAACTGGAACAAAGCTGTCCATCAGGCTTCCGCTAAAAAGCCGAAAAGGAGGGGCGGTATGAAAATTGTCATTGCTGATGATCATCATGTTGTCAGAAAGGGTCTGCGTTTTTTCTTTGCCACCCAGGATGATATTGAAGTTGTCGGAGAAGCTGCAACTGGATTAGAAGCTCTCCGTGTCATCGAAGAGACAAAGCCGGATCTTGTGCTAATGGATCTGTCTATGCCCGAGATGGACGGCATTCAAGCCATTAAAAAAGCAATACAGCAATTTCCGGATACGAATATCATTGTGCTGACGAGCTACTCTGATCAGGAGCACGTCATCCCCGCGCTTCAGGCAGGCGCGAAGGCGTATCAATTAAAGGATACGGAGCCCGAGGAATTGGTGAAAACACTAAGACAAGTGCATGCTGGCGAATACAAGCTTTCTACAGCTATTATGCCCCATGTGCTGACACATATGAAAAATCAGCACGACCCGGAAAAAGAAAAATACTATCAATTAACAAGAAGGGAAAAAGACGTTCTGACTGAAATAGCAAACGGGAAAAGCAATAAAGAAATCGCAGCAGCCTTGTTTATTTCAGAAAAAACAGTAAAAACCCATGTATCGAATCTTTTAGCAAAACTTGAAGTGGCCGACCGCACGCAAGCAGCGCTTTTCGCAGTGAAATATAATCTGAATGGAGAGATCTCGAAATGAACATGTTAGTCATAAATGGCACGCCTAGAAAACATGGCAGAACAAGAATTGCAGCATCCTATATTTCAGCTCTGTATCACACGGATTTGATTGATCTAAGCGAGTTTGTATTGCCCGTTTTTAACGGTGAAGCGGAACAATCTGAACTGTTGAAAGTACAGGAGCTTAAGCAACGCGTTACGAAAGCGGATGCGATTGTATTATTATCGCCTGAATATCACAGCGGCATGAGCGGCGCTTTAAAAAATGCCTTGGATTTTCTAAGCAGCGAACAATTCAAATATAAGCCCGTTGCATTATTGGCAGTAGCGGGAGGCGGAAAAGGCGGCATCAATGCGCTGAACAATATGAGAACTGTGATGCGGGGTGTCTACGCCAATGTCATTCCGAAGCAGCTGGTGCTTGATCCGGTGCATATTGATGTTGAAAATGCTACAGTGGCTGAAAACATTAAGGAAAGCATAAAAGAGCTTGTCGAAGAACTCAGCATGTTCGCAAAAGTAGGAAATCCCGGCGTCTAAACGCCGGGATTTGTTTATGTGAGGAGGGCTATTTGATCTTCATAAGTCAGCTCTGTGGCATGATCAATATATCGGAGAAGGGAATACAGCATCTTTTCTAAAACGGCGTAATCCTGTTCAAAATGATACGCATGCAGAAAATGCTCAATTCGTTTTGATAACAAATCGTCCTCTGTACGCACCATTAAAATTAATAAATTATCCCATTGAGAACGATGGGTGTAATAAAGCGCTTTATCGTAATCGGCATAATCCATGAATCGCTTCTCCTTTCTTGGGTGAGAAGTTCATGATTAGTTTATGCCGCATCCTCTGTTATTGACGGGGCAAAACTTGCCGTCTGCGTCAGTAAAGGGGTAGCAATATGAGGGAGACATAAAATCAAAATGCCTGAATGAAGATATCGCTTTTGGTAAACCTATGAGGGAATATATTCTGGGTACAGGAGACTGAAAAAATGAAATCCCTGCCGTATACCATCGCGCTTCTTTTTTGCGGATTGATTATCGTGTCAATGGCTGCAAAAGGTCATTCAACGGACACAGACGAGTCCGTTCAAAAGTGGGAACAGCTTGCCTGGAGCAAAATTCAGGATGAATATAAGGGCGCTTCATTTTCTGATTATGCTTATATGGGGCGTACAGAGGTGAATGATCAGCAGACGAAAGATGTCTTTCGGGTGACAGTCAGACAAAAAGATGACACTTTTTCTGTTCGGGCCGAAGTCTATTTTCATCCGGTGACAAATCATATGATCAGCATCAACGTCTTTAGGCTCTAATAAAAAACTGTACAGCCGTTAAGGCCGCACAGTTTCTGTTTTTAGAAATATCGTTTTGCACCGAGATAGCGCTGTTTCCAGTAAGAGTTGTTCATATTGGAAATGACAACTCCGGAATCGTTGGCATTTATGAATTCCCCGTTGCCTAGGTAAATTCCGACGTGGGAAGGGCCGGCTTTATATGTTGTAAAGAAAACAAAATCTCCGACAGCAGGCTGGCTAACTGATTTCATTGTGTTCCAATATCCCGCTGCCGTTAATCTAGATACGGATGTGACTTTGTTCAGTACATAGTAAATGAATCCGCTGCAGTCAAACCCGGACGGTGTCGTGCCTCCCCAGCGATATGGAACCCCAAGCTGCGCTTTAGCGGCCGAAATCATTGTGTTAATCTTCGCACTCGTTGAGCTGGTGGTGTTTGAAGAACCGGATGAAGACGATGATGAAGCTTTTCCGGAAATGACCAGCTTTTGGCCAACCTGCAAGACATCCGTTTTTAAATTGTTTTTCTCACGAATCTGCTGAGCTGTTACATTAAATTTTTGTGCAATCACCCATAAGGAATCACCGCTTTTCACCGTGTATGTAGTCGTCGTGCCGGAGCTTGCATTTGACGAAGAAGACGACGATGATGAAGAGCCTGAAGATGCTTTACCTGTCAGCTTCAATACTTGTCCAACGTAAAGCACATCTGATTTCAGATTGTTGATATTTCGGATTTGCTGTACAGTCAGGTTATAGTTGTTTGCGATTTTCCAAAGTGAATCACCGCTTTTAACGGTATATTTAGTTGTTGCTGAAGTTTGGTTCGATTTGGATGAAGTGTCTTTAGAAGACGTATCAGAGCCGCTTGATTTTGTTTTCAACACCTGATTCACGTAAATGGTGTCTGATTTTAAGTTGTTCAAGACCTTCAATTCAGCGATGGACATATTGACTTTGTTTGCAATTTTCCAGAGTGAATCTCCAAGCTGCACCTTATATGTTCCCGTAGAAGATGAGGAACTTGAACTCTTATTAGAACTGCTTTTTGAACTGGAGCTTGAACTCTTATTAGAGTTGCTTTTTTTACTGGAACTAGGGCTTGAAGAAACAGTACCGGACACCTTTAATTTCTGCCCAGCACGAATTAAATCGCTGCTTAGTCCGTTTAATTTTTTCAGTTCTTGCACGGTCATTTTAAACTCATTTGCGATCAGCCAAAGTGAATCTCCGCTTTTCACTGTGTAAACAGAACTTCCGCTCTTCTTGGTTGTTGAGCTTGAAGTAGATGAAGAAGTGCTGGATTTGCTGCCTGGAATAGTAAGCGTCTGGCCGATCGACAGAACAGTAGTCGAAAGATGATTGGCGGATGTGAGGGCCGCCACACTTGTGTTATAGGTTTGGGCCAGTTTCCATAAAGAATCTCCGCTTTTGACCTTAATCGTTGCTGCTTCAGCTGGTGTCACTACTAAAGTTGTGCCGACAATCGCAGATGCTGTCAGCCCTGCTGCTAATTTCTTTTTCATCTTAGCTCTCCTTTTTCCCCCAATGATTTTGCATTTCCTGTTTCTTTTTTATATCGGCACATTTGTCTCATCGTTTTGCCTTTTTATAAAAATAGCCAAATTATCTTAACAATAAGGGGGAAAAAGGGCATAAAAAAGAAGGAATCTTAATCTATTCCTTCATTTTTAAAAGCTTCATGATATCTTCTTTGTTTTTGACGAGGTCGCGCAGTGTGTATTTGTCTAAAACTGCGAGGTAGGCTAAAAGCGCTTCATTCAGCACATGTTTTAAGCCGCAAACCGGGGAAATAACACAGAGATTCTTGTTCGCATCAAAACATTCAACAATATTAAAATCGTCTTCCGTTTTTCTGACAACCTCACCGATGTTGATGTCTTCAGGTTCCATGCCTAATCGTATGCCGCCGCCCCGTCCGCGTATCGTTTCTACGTAGCCGAGCTGGCCGAGCCTGTATATGACTTTCATGAGATGATTTTTTGAAATAGAATACGTTTCGGCAATCTGTTTTATATTTGAAAGTTCTCCGGGACGCTCTGCAGCCAGAAAAATCAACACTCTTAATGAATAATCTGTATAATTGGTTAACTTCATAATAAGACCTCAGAATAAGACATTTTCTATATCTTATCATAATCGATTGAAAAATGAAAAAAAAGGAATTAAAAAAACATGCACCCAGCTGGGTGCATGTTTTTTGCTTACATGTCATTCGGCGGATTTTGGTTTTTACGGTTTTTTTCGATTTCTGTGTTTTGCATTTTGCGTTCAAATGTAGACAGATAACGTGATGCAAAATCCTTACCGCCAAGGCCGAAGGATAAACCGAAAGCGAGTGCGAAGCCGCTAAGAACGATGATAAACGCGGAATTGACGATTGTCGCAGCGACACCAAGCTGATCCAGGGCCATAAAGAAAGCAAGTGCGATAATCGTATATTTAGCAATAGGCGCTAAAGACTTGAATTCCTGGCCTTTTATCATGCTTGAGAGCACTTTTCTCACCAATTCTCCTGCGTAAAGGCCGAGTCCGAGAATGAATACTGCGACAAGGACATTCGGCAGATACGCGATGATGCCAGTGGCAATTTCTACGAGGAAGTGCAGCCGAACAATTTGAAGCGCCTCAGCTGTAAAGAGCAGAATGACAATGATTTGCGCAATCATACCGACAACTTGAGACAAGGACAGCTTTGCAGGCGTTCCGGCTTCCATGCCCATTTTCCCTAAGACAGAATCAAAGCCTGCGCGATGGAGCAGTCCGGACACCATGGATTTCACCCATTTTCCTGCCCAGATACCCGCTAATACAAGCACGATGGCAATCATGATGTTCGGAAGCATGTTTAAAATCGTATTCAGCATAGAGACAGCTGGTTTTGAAATGCCGGCGACATCCAGCTGATCAAGCGCTGAAATGACCACCGGAATCATAATCAGCACATAAGCGATTGTTCCGATGACTGCTGAAAGGCTTGTGTCTTTTAAGTAAATTGATAAACCCATACGTGCCGCGAATCTTTCCGTGCCGATGCTTGCAAGGAAATTCGTAATGATATCACGGACAAGGCGGGCAACAAGCCAGCCGATTAATACGATAAGCGCCGCTGCAAATAATTTCGGCAGAAAAGCGAGCACGCTTTCCATCATATTTGTAAAAGGACCTGAAATGCCGCTGATTTTCAAAGAAGATAAGACCCCTGGCAGAAAAACAAGCAGCACGAGATAAAAGACAATTTGTGAAGCGGTATTGACAGCCTGGTGAATATCTTTTCCTTCAGACACCAAATTCCACTTGCGCAGTTTGTCACTCGTGTTCAGCTTCATCCCGATTTTTTTGACAAGGAAGCTTAAAACAGAGGCTGCAGCCCATCCTAACAGCAGAATGAGTCCAGCTTTCAGCACGCTTGGGATCGCGGCTGCAATCGCCGAAAGCATACTGACAAACGGCGATGCCACTGTTGTCAGGTGCAAAATGTTAAAGAATAAAATAAAGACGATGATCAGTGCGATAAAATAAACGACCTTGCTTATGACTTTTTCCGAGGAATAGCGTGAAGGCTTTTTCCCAGCAAAGAGCTTGTCGTCGATTTTTGTTTTGCTGAGTCCTTTGTATACCGCTTTTTCAATGATTTTAGCAATAGCCCAGCCGATTAATAAGACGAGTAAAGCAATGATTACGTTTGGCAGCTTACTGAGATAAGTAGAAAGCACGTCTGCTACATTCAATTGGTATCGCTCCTTTTTCGTAGTATGGTGTGTGTTTACCCACTGATCCAATAAGCAAACAGATGAATGTGCCGGGGGAATTTTTTCTTGCCTGAGTGAGACTATCATCTTTTGTATGGCGGGCTCATACATTATAGATAAGTCCAAGTAGGGGGGATTCGGTTGAACGCGGAGGAGAAGAAGGGATTACAGCGGGCAATTGAGGAAATTACCGAAATTGCAAAAGGATTCGGCCTTGATTTCTACCCGATGAGATATGAAATCTGCCCGGCTGAAATTATTTATACATTTGGCGCGTACGGGATGCCGACAAGATTCAGCCACTGGAGCTTCGGCAAGCAGTTTCATAAGATGAAGCTGCACTATGATCTAGGGTTAAGTAAGATCTATGAGCTGGTCATTAACTCAGATCCATGCTACGCTTTTTTGCTGGACAGCAACTCACTGATCCAAAATAAATTGATTGTCGCACACGTTCTTGCCCATTGCGATTTCTTCAAAAACAACTGCCGTTTCCAAAACACGAAGCGCGATATGGTGGAAAGCATGGCGGCAACAGCTGAACGGATAAAACACTATGAACAGGTTCACGGGATAAAAGAAGTCGAATCTTTTTTAGATGCAATCCTTTCGATTCAGGAGCATATCGATCCGTCGTTGGTCCGACCAAAGCTCCAATGGAGTGTGGATGATGAGGAAGAGGAGATTGAAGAGGCAGCCACGCCTTACGATGATCTATGGTCATTGGATGAAAAGAAACCGAAAAAACAAGTGAAAAAATCGAAAAAACCGTTCCCGCCGCGGCCTGAAAAAGATATCCTGCTTTTTATCGAGGAGCATTCCCGGGAGCTGGAGCCATGGCAGCGTGATATATTAACGATGATGAGAGAGGAAATGCTTTATTTCTGGCCTCAGCTGGAAACCAAGATTATGAATGAGGGCTGGGCTTCCTATTGGCACCAGCGAATTATACGTGAGCTTGATTTAACCTCTGATGAAGCGATCGAGTTCGCCAAGCTGAATGCAGGTGTCGTTCAGCCGTCCAAAACAGGCATTAATCCTTATTATTTAGGGCTAAAAATATTTGAAGACATTGAGGAGAGGTACAACAACCCGACGGAGGAAATGAAGAAAATGGGCGTGCAGCCTGACTCCGGCCGGGAGAAAATGTTTGAGGTCAGGGAGATTGAATCCGATATCTCTTTCATCCGCAATTATTTAACCAAAGAATTAGTCATGCGCGAGGATCTTTATTTGTTTCAAAAACAGGGCCGAGATTATAAAATCATCGATAAACAGTGGAAGTCGGTGCGCGACCAGCTCGTAAGCATGCGGGTAAATGGCGGTTTTCCATATTTGACAGTAAACGACGGCGATTATATGAAAAATAACGAGCTCTATATTAAGCATTGGTATGAAGGAATAGAGTTAGATTTGAAATATTTGGAGAAAGTGCTCCCTTATTTATTCCAGCTTTGGGGAAGAAGCGTGCACATTGAGTCTGTGCTTGAGGATAAGGAAGTCATGTTTTCGTACGACGGAAAAGGTGTTCACCGCAGATATTTATAAAAAAGAGGATGCAGCGTTCTGCATCCTTTTTATTTTCCAGTTTTTAAAATCTTAAATATGATGTTTGCCTGGTCCGTATTGTTAATCAATCCGCGGAATTTTTCTTTTCCGGGGCCGTACGCATATACCGGTACTTCTTCGCCGGTATGATCGGTACTCGTCCATCCGCTGTTGGAGCGAGTATTAAAAATCTTGATGATGGCTTTGTAGGCCCCTTTGCTTTTGTCAGCCTGTGCAGCTGCTTCAACGCTTTTGATTTCTTCAGATGTGAAGTCAAGGTCAGTATAGCGGGCGAGCACATCTTTTGCCGGTTTGCCCTCATTGATTTTCTTTGCCATAAATTCCGGGGTTTTTTTGGCGGCGAGAATCGGCTCCGCGTGCCAATTCTTTTCCCCGTTTGCGCCAATGGTAAAGCCGCCGGTTGTATGGTCAGCAGTTGCAATCACAAGTGTATGTTTGTCTTTTTTCGCAAATTCAATCGCGGCTTTATAGGCCTGTTCAAAATCTTTAACCTCGCTCATGGCTCCTACTGTATCATTGTCATGGGCCGCCCAGTCAATCTGGCTCCCTTCGACCATCAAGAAAAATCCTTTTTTATTTTGGTTCAGGCGATCAATTGCTGAAACCGTCATGTCTTTGAGAGACGGTGTTTTGCTGTCACGGTCGAGCGCCTTAGCAAGCCCTCCCTCTGCGAAAAGCCCGAGCACCTGCTGATCTTTATTTTTCTTCAATGCTTGTTTAGTTGTCACATAGCTGTAGCCGGCTTGTTTGAATTCCTTTGTCAAGTTTCTGTCCTTGCGGTTAAAATAAGATTTTCCGCCGCCGAGCAGCACGTCTATTTTATGTTTGCCTTTTATTTTGTCATCCATATAGCTGTTGGCGATTTGGTCCATGTTTTTCCGTGATTCATTGTGGGCGCCATATGCGGCTGGAGTGGCGTGGTTAATTTCAGACGTGGCGACAAGCCCTGTTGACTTGCCTTGCTGTTTGGCCTCTTCAAGTACTGATTTCACTTTTTTCCCGTTTTTATCGACGCCAATTGCATTGTTATATGTCTTAACGCCTGTCGCTAATGCTGTTCCGGCTGCTGCTGAATCTGTAATATTATAGTCAGGGTCATCCGGATGCGTCATCATCATGCCTGTCAGGTTCCGGTCAAATTCTGTTAACTTCGGGTTATTCGGTGTGTCACCGTTATTTTTCATGGAACGGTAGGCTCTTATGTAAGGCGTCCCCATGCCGTCGCCTATCATCACAATGACATTTCTGATCTCAGCTTTGTCTTGTTTTTTGGCGCTGGCCTTTTCTGTTTGCTGCAGCTCAGCTCCGGCAAAGACTCCAGCTGTAAGGACAGAAACAGCGGCGATTGGCAGAAGTTTTGATTTCATATTTTGAAACAAACTCATTTTTTTCATGCCTCCTTTAATGTATTCCGTTTATCATGTTAGGGAAATTTTGTTAAATGCGGCTGTTGATCATGTAAACAATAAGTAAAGTCTTGTAAGGAAATGAAAAAACGCTTTTCGTTATCTTGCCTTATTTGATGTAAAGCATTCATTTTTCAGAAAAATCTTTACCTCTCTGTCTTTGCATGATATGTTTGTTTAAATAAAAAAACTGCGGATAACCGCAACTCTCCTCGAATATTCTTTATCACTCATTTTTCAGGTATGTGAGCCGACCCCGAAAGTTTTTCATTTATTTCCTTTATGTTGAAAAACATCCCATAAAACATGACAAAAGCACTCGTTTTTTGTCACCTTTGCAACGAAAATGAAATATTTAATACCCTTAAAAACTTTTTTTTAGAACGAATAATTAAGAAATTTGTCACATGAAGTCAAGACTATTTCTGATGGGAATCTATCCTTATAATAGAAATCAATAAGATTAATTAAAAAAAGAGATACATATATAGAGAGAGTTAACATTTGGGGAGGAAAATATGAAAAAGCAAATCATTACAGCTACGACAGCAGTTGTTTTAGGATCGACGTTATTTGCAGGAGCGGCATCTGCACAAAGCATTAAGGTGAAAAAAGGCGACACGTTATGGGATCTTTCAAGAAAATACGACACAACGATCAGTAAAATTAAATCAGAGAACCACCTTCGTTCAGACATTATTTATGTGGGACAAACTTTATCGATTAACGGCAAATCTACAAGTTCAAAAAGCAGCAGTTCTTCTTCCTCTTCTTCTACATACAAAGTAAAGAGCGGGGACAGCCTTTGGAAAATTTCAAAAAAATACGGCATGACAATCAATGAACTGAAGAAGCTGAATGGCTTAAAATCAGATTTGCTTCGTGTTGGACAAGTCCTGAAACTGAAAGGTTCAACTAGTTCAAGCAGCTCCAGCTCATCAAAAGTGTCATCGTCTTCCACTTCTACTTATAAAGTGAAGAGCGGAGACAGCCTTTCTAAAATTGCGAGCAAATACGGCACTACGGTTAGCAAATTAAAAAGCTTAAACGGCTTAAAATCAGATGTAATCTATGTCAACCAAGTATTGAAGGTGAAAGGAACAAGCACAAGCAGCTCAAAACCTGCTTCATCTTCATCATCTTCATCATCTTCAAGCAGCAAAACGTCATCTACATCACTTAATGTGAGCAAGCTGGTTTCTGATGCAAAAGCGTTAGTCGGATCGCCATATAAATGGGGCGGAACGACAACTTCCGGCTTTGACTGCAGCGGATTCATTTGGTACGTACTGAATAAACAAACAAGTGTGGGCAGAACAAGCACTGCAGGATACTGGAGTTCTATGAAGAGCATTGCCAGCCCGTCTGTTGGTGATTTCGTCTTCTTCACAACATATAAATCCGGCCCTTCTCACATGGGGATTTACATTGGAAACAACAGTTTCATTCATGCAGGATCTGACGGCGTACAAATCAGCAGCCTGAACAACAGCTACTGGAAGCCTCGTTACCTCGGTGCGAAAAGATTCTAATTTTTAGAGAAAACCCGTTCATTGGAACGGGTTTTTTTCATTAGACGGAGCACAGGCGTTTTGGTTGCTCCTAAAAATGAAAATGTGATAAAAAATCCAAGAATTTTTTTTCTTTCTTATTTTCATAAAGGGCAATCGCGTAAGCGCCGGCATAGGGCAGCTGTACAGACTGATAAGGAATTCTGATCATCTGTTTCTCTGCTAACTCACGCTTTACTGTAGATAAAGGCAGAAATGAAACTCCGAGTCCTTCCTTGATAAACCGTTTCGTTATATGTGTTTGAGTGACCTTCATTGTTCTCACAAATGGAAATGTCATTCTGACTTGACGGAGCAAGTCGTCCCAGTAATCAGGATGATTGTGGGTCAAAAGCAGGTATTGTTCGAGCACCTCTTTGGCATCAATTTCGTTGTCTTCTATGAAACGCTTATCGGGCGGGGCAACAAGGACGACAGGGTCTTTGTATAAGCAGTGGCAGCTTAAAGAAGAAGACTGTACCTTTAAACAGCTTAGTCCGATATCTGCTTCCCCGGCTTTAATCAGTGACGCGATTTCCGCTGATTCGAAAATCGTAACCGCCATTTCTGTTTCCGTATTCATTGCTGTGTACCGCTTCATGACAGAAGGAAGCACTGTATCTGCAATAAGCGGAGAAACCGCGAGCTGTAAGGTTTGAGAGTAGCCTTGTCTCACTCTGTGAAGCTCTGCCATGCTGTTTTCATAATCATCAAGAAGCCTGAGCGCATACGGCAAATACGCCCTGCCTTCATCAGTCAGCTGGATTTGCCTGCCTTTACGCTCGAACAGCTTGCAGCTGATTTCTTTTTCTAATTGCTTGATATGTACGGTCACAGTAGGCTGAGATAAGAAAAGCGTTTCCGCCGTTTTTCGGAAGTTCTCATATTTTGCAGCGGTCACAAAGGTGTGAAGCCATTTGAAATCCATTTCTATTCTCCCTCTGATTAATATTTTTAATTAATTCCCTTTAAAATATTCATTATTTTTTAAATATTATATTTACTATAATAACAGAAAAGGATAGGGGGAATACAAATGGTACATTACGGATTAAAGGGAATTACATGTGTAGAAACATCCATCAGCCATATTGATGGTGAAAAAGGGCGTCTGATTTACAGAGGACATCATGCAAAAGACATCGCACTGAATCACAGCTTTGAAGAAGCGGCTTATTTGATTTTATTTGGAAAACTGCCTTCAACTGAAGAATTGCAGGTATTTAAAGATAAGCTGGCTGCGGAACGGAATCTTCCGGAACATATTGAGCGCTTGATTCAATCACTGCCAAACAACATGGACGATATGTCGGTGCTGAGAACGGTTGTTTCAGCATTGGGGGAAAATACGTACACATTCCATCCGAAAACAGAGGAAGCAATCCGGCTGATTGCAATCACGCCTTCCATCATTGCATACAGAAAAAGATGGACGCGCGGTGAACAAGCAATTGCACCTTCTTCCCAGTACGGACATGTCGAAAACTACTATTATATGCTCACAGGCGAACAGCCTTCAGAGGCAAAAAAGAAAGCGCTTGAAACCTATATGATTCTGGCCATGGAGCACGGCATGAACGCATCCACTTTTTCGGCACGAGTCACGTTATCAACAGAGAGTGATTTAGTGTCAGCCGTCACGTCTGCTCTCGGCACGATGAAAGGTCCGCTGCACGGAGGCGCTCCTTCTGCGGTGACAAAAATGCTTGAAGACATTGGAGAAAAAGAACATGCTGAAGCATATCTGAAAGAAAAACTCGAAAAAGGAGAGCGCTTGATGGGATTCGGCCACAGGGTGTACAAAACAAAAGACCCGCGGGCAGAAGCTTTGAGACAGAAAGCAGAACAGGTGGCCGGCAATGACCGTGATCTTGATCTTGCGCTGCATGTAGAAGCAGAAGCGATTCGTTTGCTAGAAATCTACAAACCGGGACGAAAGCTATACACAAATGTTGAATTTTACGCGGCTGCAGTGATGAAGGCCATCGATTTTGACGATGAATTGTTTACTCCGACCTTTTCAGCAAGCCGAATGGTAGGGTGGTGCGCCCATGTGCTGGAACAGGCAGAAAACAACATGATTTTCCGCCCGTCAGCGAAATATACCGGTGCCATTCCCGAGGAAGTTCTTTCATAACATATTTTGGCGTTTATTCATTTCTTTCATGTGGTAACGTTCAGTATCAACCACATGTCTAGGAGTGATGAATGTGAACCCAATGGACAGACAAACAGAAGGACAAGAACCGCAGCATCAGGACAGACAGCCGGGTATTGAGTCAAAAATGAATCCGCTGCCGCTGTCAGAGGACGAGGATTATCGAGGAAGCGGAAAACTGAAAGGAAAAGTCGCGATCATTACTGGAGGCGACAGCGGAATAGGTAGAGCAGCAGCTATTGCCTTTGCTAAAGAGGGGGCTGATATCTCCATTCTATACTTAGACGAGCATTCGGACGCAGAGGAAACACGCAAACGGATCGAAAAGGAGAATGTCCGCTGCCTGCTTATCCCGGGAGATGTCGGGGACGAGAACCATTGTGAACAAGCTGTGCAGCAAACAGTGGACCATTTTGGTAAACTCGATATCTTAGTGAACAACGCCGCTGAACAGCATCCCCAGGACAGCATTCTCAATATTTCAACAGAACAGCTGGAAAAAACCTATCGCACAAATATTTTTTCCATGTTTCATATGACGAAGAAAGCTTTGCCTCACCTGCAAGAGGGGAGTGCCATTATTAATACGACATCGATTACCGCTTATGAAGGGGATACGGCGTTAATTGATTATTCCAGCACAAAGGGTGCGATTGTTTCCTTTACGCGTTCCATGGCGAAGTCGCTCGCAGATAAAGGCATCAGAGTGAATGCGGTGGCGCCCGGTCCGATTTGGACACCGCTTATTCCGGCGACATTCCCTGAGGAAAAAGTGAAACAGCACGGCTTGGATACCCCAATGGGAAGACCGGGACAGCCGGTTGAGCATGCAGGCGCCTATGTTCTGCTGGCGTCTGACGAATCTTCCTATATGACAGGGCAGACCATTCATGTGAATGGCGGCCGTTTTATTTCAACGTGATCAACGAAAAAACCAGCTCCAGAGCTGGTTTTTTTGTGTGGTGAAAAATTTCAAAATAAAAAATTTGTCGATTTTTCTAACAATTTTGTTTTCATTTTTGCAATTTTATATATAATATTGAGTAGGAGAAAGGAATGATTCGCGACCAGTACAAATATAGTAGAAAAAAAGAAAAATGACCATTGTTACTCATGAATTCAGAAAATTCAAATAAAATATATAAAAATAGATGATCGGGAGTTGAAGGGGAATGAAAGGGAGCGTTTTTAGGAAGAAAAGCATTCAGGATTTAATCGCTGCGACGAGCGGGGAAAAGTCTTTAAAAAGAGAATTAGGGGCATTTGATTTAACGTTGCTTGGAATCGGCGCCATTATTGGCACAGGGATTTTTGTTCTGACGGGAACAGGCGCAGTCACGGCCGGTCCCGGGCTGACGATTTCATTTGTTGTGGCGGCGTTGGCTTGTTTATTCGCCGCCCTGTCTTACGCGGAATTTGCGTCAAGTGTGCCTGTTTCAGGTTCGGTGTATACATTCACTTATGCGACATTGGGAGAGCTTATGGCCTTTATTATCGGGTGGGATTTAATTTTAGAATACATGCTGGCGGTAAGTGCAGTGTCGGTCGGCTGGTCTGGTTATTTCCAATCGTTTTTATCAGGGCTCGGCATTCATCTTCCGGTTGCTTTAACAGCGGCACCGGGCGCAGTGAAAGGCACCTTTACCCTGTTTAATCTTCCTGCATTCGTCATTGTAATGGCGATCACATATTTGCTTTATTTAGGCATCAAAGAATCAAAAAGAGTCAACAATATCATGGTTATCTTGAAGATACTGGTTGTTCTGCTGTTTATCGCGGTGGCAGCCGTTTACGTGAAGCCGCACAACTGGCAGCCGTTTATGCCAATGGGCTTTGGCGGCGTGTTCAGTGCAGCGGCGCTCGTATTCTTTGCTTTTATCGGATTTGACGCTGTATCCTCTGCTGCGGAAGAAACGAAAAATCCCGCGAAGGATCTGCCTAAAGGCATTATTTTCTCTTTACTGGTCTGCACGATTTTATATGTCACCGTATCAGCCATCATGACTGGGGTTATCCCGTTTGCTCAATTTGCGGGTGTGGATCATCCGGTTTCTCTTGTTCTTCAAAGCGCAGGGCAAAATTGGGTGGCAGGCATCATTGATATTGGCGCCGTGCTGGGAATGACAACAGTTATGCTCGTGATGCTTTACGGGCAGACCCGCGTCATGTTTGCCATGTCGCGTGACGGACTTGTGCCGGGTTCACTTTCTAAAGTGCATCCAAAGCACAAAACACCTTATGTAGCCACTTGGTTTTTCGGAACGATGTCGGCGCTTCTCGGCTCACTTGTTCCGCTGGATGAACTTGCAAAGCTGGTAAACATCGGGACGTTGTCGGCATTTGTCCTGATTTCTGTGGCAGTTATCGTTTTGAGAAAGAAACAGCCTGATCTTCCGAGAGCTTTTAAATGCCCGGGAGTTCCCGTGATCCCAGGCCTGGCGATTCTGTTCTGCCTGTTCTTGATTTTAAATCTGGGATGGGTGACGATTGTCCGCTTCCTAGTGTGGCTGTTAATCGGCTTGGTAATCTATTTTCTGTATTCAAGAAAGCATTCAAAATTAAATCAATAACCTTTTGATAAAGAGAGCGTCCATACAGGCCGCTCTCTTTTCTGTTCTTCGCAAATGAATCTATAGAAATGAAGACAAAAATAAGAGATAATATAGGCTGGAAAGGAAGTGACGTTTATTGTCTGAGCAAAAACCAGTCCAATGGGCTTCGAAAATCGGTTTCGTCATGGCAGCGGCCGGCTCGGCTATCGGCTTGGGCGCGATTTGGAAGTTCCCTTACGTAGCGGGGACCAATGGGGGAGGAGCCTTTTTTCTTATCTTCGTGTTATTTACCATCCTCTTAGGCTATCCGCTTTTGGTGGGGGAATTTATTTTTGGAAGACGGAACCAGACGAATGCCATTGATGCATATAAAAAAGAAGCGCCGCGATCAGCTTGGTTTCTTACGGGGTGGATCGGCGTAGCCGCGTGTTTCTTAGTGCTGTCGTTTTACAGTGTAATTGGGGGATGGATTTTGCTGTATATCGTAAAAACGGCGTCAGGCTCACTGTCCGGGCTTTCTCAAGCACAGTATGGCGCTCTTTTTGCTTCTATTATCCAAAATCCGGTGCAGACGCTCGCGGCTCAGCTTGTCTTTATGGTACTTACTGTCATCGTTGTCGCAAGAGGGGTTCAAAAAGGGATTGAACGGGTAAGCGCGGTGATGATGCCGATTTTGTTTTTATTGTTTATTCTGCTCGTTCTTCGGTCTCTTACGCTTAATGGTGCAATGGAAGGCGTAAAGTTTCTGCTTGTGCCTCATTTCGGCGATCTGACTCCGGAATCCATATTATTCGCGCTGGGACAGGCCTTCTTTACGTTAACACTGGGGGTTTCGGTGATGGTGACCTACAGCTCCTATTTGCCGAAAACACAAAATATCCCTCGTTCGGCAGCCTCCATTGTCTTGATGAATATCATTGTGACACTCTTGGCAGGTTTGGCTATTTTCCCGGCGGTTTTCTCATTCGGTTTTCAGCCAAATGAAGGACCGACACTGCTGTTTACAGTGCTTCCGGCCGTTTTTGAACAGCTTCCGTTCGGCACGTTGTTTTTTATCGGTTTTCTCGTTGCATTTTTATTTGCAGCCTTAACCTCAGCATTTTCGATGGTTGAAATTATCGTTGCCACAATCGGAAAAGGGGACGAAAAGAAGAGAAAAAAACTGTCATGGACGAGCGGGCTTTTGATCTTTTTGGTCGGAATCCCATGCTGCTTGTCTTATGGCGTTTTGAGTGATGTGCACCTATTTGGCAAAACGTTTTTTGATATTGCCGATTTTACCGTCAGCAATGTTTTGATGCCTTCAGGCGCTTTGTTAATTTCTCTATTTATCCCGCTGAAAATTTCGAAAAGCGAACTCTTGGCTGAAATGCGAAATGGATCAAATGCAGGTAAAGCATTCTTTTACACATGGTTTTATTTGCTTCGTTTTATCGTGTCGCTTGCCATTATTATCGTGTTCTTAAATTTAATCGGAATTTTATCATTTTAAAAAACAGGCTCCGTTTCCGGGGCCTGTTTTTTATTTAATAAGATGATATCAACGGTGCCCATGCCGTTTTCAGTTTTTGGATGCCGAGCCTGATATCCTCTTCTGACAAACCGCCATAACCGATTAAGACAGAAGTAAAAGGCGTCTGTTCTATATATGAGGGAGACACGGGATAGAGGGTTACACCGTGGTCAGCGGCTGCTTGTATTGCTTCTTCCTCACTTGCTGGAAACAAAAGGCGCAGCAGGATGTGAAGCCCCGAGTTCTTACCGAGAATCTCAACGGTGTTTCCTAGTTCAGAGCGGATGGCTTCTAACAGGACAGCGTGTTTTTTTCGGTATAAGCTTCTCATTCTATTTATGTGTTTTTGCCACTCTCCGGTTTCGATGAAGTCTGCCAGTGCCAATTGCGAGTGAACAGAGACGGTCTGCTTCATTAACTGAGCATTGTTTTTGATCGGTTCCATGAGTTCAGGGGGCACAATCATGAAGCTGAGCCGCAAGGAAGGCAGAAGTGACTTTGAAAAAGTGCCCAGATATATGACTCTGCCATTCGGATCAAGACCCTGTAAAGACGGAATGGGATGGCCGCTGTAGCGAAATTCTCCATCGTAATCATCTTCTATAATGAATGAATTTGTTTCTGCCGCCCATGCCAGCAGCTCCTGTCTGCGGGTAATCGTCATAATGGTCCCAATCGGAAACTGATGCGAAGGAGTCGTATACATGAGATGAGGATTCTGACGGTAGAGCTCATCCGGCAGGACGCCTTCTGCATCAGAACAAATCGGAGTGACATCCATGTGATTTGCTTCAAACATCCTTCTTGAACGGTGAAAGCCCGGTTCTTCAAAGCCGATTTTTGTACCTGGCTTTAGCGAAAGGCAAAGAATTTGCAGAAGCACGGTGGTTCCTGCGCCGATGATAATCTGGCCGGGTTCACAATTTACTCCCCGAGACAGCCTGACGAATCGGGCAATCATGTGCCTGAGTTCGTATTCTCCTTGAGGGTCGCCAGAGGTGTGAAACGATCCGGAATAGCGATCAAGACTTTTTACTATGCTTTTTCTCCATGCGTTAAAGGGAAAGAGGGTCGGGTCAACGTTGCCTTGATGGAAGTCAATAGCAGGTGCGTTCTTTTCATGTAATCCCGGCTGTACAGACTGCTGAAAATGGTCAGGAGCTGTCGGGAATCCTTGTTCTACTTCCGCCGCGAACCAGCCGATTTTCGGCTTGCTTTTGACATAGCCCTCAGCAGTTAATTGCTCATAAGCCCGTTCTATAGTTGCCGTGCTGACATCGAGCAAGCTGGAGAGCCTGCGTTTTGACGGAAGTCTTGTTCCCTTTGTTATTCGCGCATGTGAAATTTCTTGTTTAAAAAAGGTATAAAGCTGCTCATACAGCGGTGTTTTGCTCTTTTTATCAAGAAACGGCGTAATATCCATCTCATGTCTCCTTTGTATCTGGCATGGTCATTTTTTCTGATATTGGCTATTTGGCAAATGCCATTTATTAGCTATGATCATTGTAACGAAAGGAAAGGGGATTGAGAAGATGATCCATATGAAACAATTAACCTCGAAAGAAGAATGGGCTGAGTCGTATCCGATTATGAGTGAATTGAGAACAGAACTGGATATAGAGACGTATTTACAAAGGCTTGAAGCCTGTGTGCAGAAAGAATCGTATATGCTGTTTGCCTTATATGAAAATACAGCAATCAGAGCGCTGTGCGGGGCTCTGCCGAGAGTTTCCATTCATAAAGGAGAGCACTTGTGGATTGCGGATCTTGTTACAACGGCACCTTGCCGATCAAAGGGATACGGCAAAATGCTTTTGGATTATGCCTCAGACTGGGCGAGAAAAGCCGGACTTGGTTTTGTCAGTCTTTCATCTGGCCTTCAGCGTAAAGACGCACATCGATTTTATACAGATAAAATGGGTTTTACTATAGAAAGTTATTTGTTCCGAAAACCGGTGTAATGAAAAAAAGACGCCTGAAAAGGCGTCTTTTTTAAAAGCCAAACTGTAAATTCGTATCTACAGATACAATGGTATACACACAAATAATCACAAAGAGATTAAGGATGACGCCGAGCAGGCCGGGGCCTGTGCGCCCTCTCTTGATGAAGAGTTCAACAACGCCGAACGGAACGGCAGCCATGGCGAACGGAAGCATTTGATAGGAATAAAACGTGACGTTGCTGATAATGGCCAAATTCAGCAACAGCAGGGACAGAACCGCTGTCCCGACAGAGATCCAGCCGAATACATTGTGTTCTTTAAAAATTCTTACCAGTTCCATAATTCCACCTCGCCGACATTCGCTGATTTTACAGATTTATTTTTCAGCATGCGCTGGATTTCCTTGGTTGGCCCTGTAACGACCGAACCGTATACATTGACACCGTTTTTCTCTACATAATCTAATCGGTTATCTACATTCAGGTCTTTCCGTTTTGAAATGACCTGAGCCCATTTTTCGTGTTTGGACATGAATTTCAGGGCGTTGATAAACTGATCGCCATTCGACTTGCCTTTTGTATTAAGGGCGGCCAGGAACTTTGAATCCTTTCCAGGATAGCCAAGAGGTTCTGTGGAAGCTGTCTTATTTGTGTTTTTCTCTGTTTCGATTGCGTTCCACAAAAAGCTCACATCATAGCCTTTGAATTTGTTATACACGTCTTTTGTCGGATATGCACGGTCATATGAAAGGTAGACCTCTGATACCGTTCCTTCAGGCAATGTGCTTAACGTTTTTTCTGCTTTTGCGGTCGTTTGTTCAGACTTGTTTGAAGGATGTGTAAAGTAATGGCCGGTTTTATTCACTTCTAAGTCATAGTAGTTTACTGCCGGCGCTTTTACTTTGTTATAAAACATTTCAACCCGTTCATTCCCGACGGCAGCCGTCTTCGTGCCAATCTGCTTTTGGAGCGGGAATTCCGTATTCATTCCAAATAGCTTCACTTGGCTTTTCAGTCCGGAAGTATCAACAAGAACATTCGGCATGGTCAGGGCTACAGTGACTGCGGCAGTTTCCATAAACTCATTGCCGGTGCTGTGTTTTCCACCCATTCCGTAATAGAGGTAGCTTCCCAGCGTACAAAGCGGCAAAATCATCAATGTCGAAATGACGGCAAGCACAGAAATTCGCAAATAAGACTTGCGTTTGCCGTAGGCTAAAATCGCTTTTTGTTTTTCAGGACTGATGCTGAGATCCCAATCGTTATCGTCCTCTAGTTCGCTGTCAATCAGTTCCTGATATACTTCGAGCTTCTCAAGTTCTTCCTCAAATGCAGTCATTTCCTGGTCGCTCATTTCCCCATTTTTATATTGATCAAAACGCTTTTTAAATTCTTCATTCATCATTAACACCTCTATTATAAAGTGCTTTCAGCCGCTGTCTGGCACGAAATAAAACACTTTTAAAATTCGCCTCTGAAATATTCATAATATGGGATGCTTCTTTGTAGTTTAACTCTTTTAAATAATATAGCGTTAAGGCCTCCCGATAATTATCGGGGAGCTCGGACATATAACCAGTCAGCACTTCCTTTATCTCTACCTGATGGGCAGGACTTTGAACAGCATTTTGAAAGAGGCTTCCGATTAAGTCATCAGAAATGGTTACTTCTTTCTTATGCTTTCTGACGTAATCAATGAAGGCGTTTCGCGCCACTTGAAAAAGCCAGGGCTTTACTTTGCTGTGATCATAGGAGTGAATGTGTATGTATGCCCGCATAAAGGTTTCCTGCAGCAAGTCTTCAGCAAGATGCTTGTCTTTTGTCATGGAGAGCAGGAACCTGTAAACATCATTCATGTACATTTGGTAAATTTCATCGATCGTCACTGCCTTTTCTCCCCTCTATGTTATACACGCATAAGAAAGGTTTAAAGTTGCACATTACATGCAAACGGCTTTTTTATACCTAATCAAACACCATTACTATATAGTACCCAAAAATGGCCCCAAAAGATAGTGCGGAGAAATGTTTAACATTTTTTCCAGAGGGGAAAAGATAGTGAAAAAGTGAAGGAGTGGCACAATGGAATATACCAGTATAGCAGATACAGGAATAGAAGCCTCCAGAATCGGCCTCGGCACATGGGCCATTGGCGGAACGATGTGGGGAGGCACTGACGAAAAAACATCGATTGAAACAATCCGCGCCGCTCTTGATCAGGGGATTACATTGATTGACACCGCACCGGCTTACGGCTTCGGGCAGTCCGAGGAAATCGTCGGAAAGGCAATCAAAGAGTACGGCAAAAGAGACCAGGTGATTCTCGCAACGAAAACGGCTCTGGACTGGAAGAACAACCAGCTGTTCCGCCATGCGAACAGAGCGAGAATTGTAGAGGAAGTTGAGAATTCTTTGAAGCGGCTTCAAACAGACTATATTGATCTTTATCAGGTGCATTGGCCCGATCCGCTTGTGCCAATTGAAGAAACGGCTGAAGTCATGAAGGAATTATATGATGCGGGAAAAATCCGGGCGATTGGCGTCAGCAATTTTTCAATTGAGCAAATGGATACATTTCGCGCCGTCGCACCTCTCCATACGATTCAGCCTCCATATAATCTGTTTGAAAGAGAGATGGAAGAGAGTGTTCTTCCTTATGCGAAAGATAACAAGATAACAACATTATTATACGGCAGTTTATGCAGAGGGCTGTTAACAGGCAAAATGACCGAAGAGTATACATTTGAGGGCGATGATCTGCGTAATCACGATCCAAAATTCCAGAAGCCCCGCTTTAAAGAGTATCTTTCTGCTGTCAATCAATTGGATAAGCTGGCGAAGACACGTTATGGAAAATCAGTGATTCACTTGGCTGTCAGATGGATCTTAGATCAGCCGGGAGCGGATATCGCTCTTTGGGGGGCAAGAAAGCCTGGGCAGCTTGAGGCCCTATCTGAGATTACAGGCTGGACGCTGAACAGTGAAGATCAGAAAGATATCAATACTATATTGGAAAATACGATATCAGACCCTGTCGGACCGGAGTTTATGGCCCCGCCGACCAGAGAGGAAATATAACAAAAGCTGAGGGCGAATCCTCAGCTTTTTGGCGTTTTAACGGGAGAAATCTTAAAAATTAGTACCAGGTAATAAAAAATGTTGTTATAATAGATGACAGAAAGAATCATTGATTACGACAAAGGAAGTGCGATATGTATAAGTTTTGTGCAAATGCTTTAAAAGTTATTCTTTCTCTTCGCGGAGGAGTGAAGGTGTATAACAAAGAAAACCTTCCGGCCGATTCAGGTTTTGTCATCGCGTGTACACATTCCGGCTGGGTTGATGTGATTACACTCGGAGTCGGGATTCTTCCTTATCAAATACACTACATGGCGAAAAAAGAGCTTTTTCAAAATAAATGGATCGGTTCGTTTCTGAAGAAAATTCATGCCTTTCCGGTAGATCGGGAAAATCCCGGGCCAAGCAGTATTAAAACGCCGATTAAGCTGCTGAAAGAAGGAGAGATCGTCGGTATCTTCCCAAGCGGAACAAGAACCTCTGAGGATGTGCCTTTGAAAAGAGGTGCGGTGACGATTGCGCAAATGGGGAAAGCGCCGCTTGTCCCCGCTGCATATCAGGGCCCTTCAAGCGGAAAAGAATTATTCAAAAAAGGAAAAATGAAGCTGATTATCGGTGAGCCTCTTCACCAGGCTGATTTTGCCCACCTGCCTTCAAAGGAAAGACTTGCAGCAATGACAGAGGCTTTGAATCAGCGGATTAAAGAACTAGAGAATAAACTTGATCAGCTATAAGGCGTTCTGAGAGATTGCCCTGAACTGTGAAAATAAGAAAAGCACCTTATACAAGGTGCTTTTCTTATTATGCTTCCTGCTGGTTAGCTGTCTCCAGAAGTTCTTCTTCTTGAAGCTTTTTCACTTCAATATATGCGACGTGGTGGCCGTCAATTTCATTAATGATGAATTCGCAGCCCTCTTCGATGATGGAATCATCTTTTTCAACATCGTATTTTTGAGTAAGGAACCAGCCGCCGATTGTATCGACTTCTTCGTTCTCTAAATGAATGCCTAGCAGGTCGTTTACTTGGTCAATTAACACTTTTCCGTCAAGAATATAATGGCCTTCGCCGATTTTGCGGATTTCGCTAATTTCATCAATATCAAATTCGTCGCGGATTTCACCGACAATTTCCTCAATGATGTCCTCAACCGTCACAAGCCCGGCAGTACCGCCGTATTCATCAGACAAAATGGCCATGTGGACCCTCTCTTTTTGCATTTTGACAAGCAGGTCTTGGATTGGCGCAGATTCAATGACATGAATGATCGGGTTGACGAATTGAGAAATGGTGGAATCAACAGATACCTCACCGCTTATGCAGGCGGTCAGCACTTCTTTAATGTTAATAACCCCGATAATGTTATCTTTATCGCCCTCTTCCACAGGGTAGCGGGTATATTTTTCAATCTGAATGATGTCCATCATTTCAGAAATCTTGATATCATGCGGAAGGCTGACAATTTCGGTCCGCGGAATCATAATTTCTTTCGCGAGCCTGTCGTCAAATTCAAAGATTTTATTCACATATTTAAACTCTGATTGGTTGATTTCACCGCTTTTATAGCTTTCAGACAAAATGATTCGCAGCTCTTCTTCTGAGTGAGCCAGTTCGTTTTCTGAAACGGTCTCCAGGCCAAATGCTTTGGTCAATAACCGTGCGGAATTGTTCAAAAGCCAAATGAATGGGAACGCGATGCGGTAAAACCAAATCAGCGGTTTCGCAAACAGCATAGACACTGCTTCCGCCTTTTGGATAGCGACTGTCTTAGGTGCAAGTTCTCCGACAACAACGTGTAAGAACGTGATAATGGCATACGCAAAAATAAACGATATGACATGTGAAAGGGAACCTGGGACGTTCATTTGTACGAAAAGCGGGTGAAGCAGCCTTTCAATCGTTGATTCACCTAAAACCCCTAATCCGATGGAAGTCAATGTAATTCCGAGCTGACACGCAGATAAATATTCATCAAGATGCGTGGTCACTTTTTTTACGGCTATTGCTGCTTTATTTCCTTCCGCGATCAGCTGATCGATCCGTGAGCCTCTGATTCTGATAATGGCAAACTCAGATGCCACGAAAAATGCCGTCAGGGCGATTAAAACAGCAACTAAAATCAAATTCACTATGTCCAATTAGAACCTTCACTCTAGCAATGAGAATGAAGGTAACACCTCCTGTTAGATAAAATGGTTTTAACTTAACAGCAGCATAAATGATTGGAACACGGCGAGCTTTTCAGGCGGGAGTTTGCTTTTCAGCTTGTCACGATCCTCGGGCTTCAGCCGTTCAAACCGATGCAAGATTCCGGAGATGTTTTGATTCATATGATCAATTTCTAATGCCAGATTTCCAATTTCATCATCAAGTTTAGCTGAAGAGGGAAACTGGTTCTCCAGTCGATCTTTAATATCGGACAGGGCCAATCGCTGCTTCTTGCAATCTACAATAAATATAAGTCGTTTGAGTGCATTTTCGTCGTAGTAACGGTAATTTGAACAGGATCTGGCCGGCGTAAGCAGACCGAGATTCGTATAATAATCAACTGTCCGTTTTGTTACTCCGGCGAGTGCCGCTAGTTCACTGATGCGATAAGTCTCAGCCCCATCTATATCCCTCCCAACCATCACGTTATAGTTATGAGAATAGTTTAATATATGAACGGTGTCTTGCACAAGTTTATTGTTTTTTTCAGACCGGAATTGGAAGTTGTGGAATTCATCATCTGATTGAAGTAACATAGGAAGATAGAATTTTCAAATTTTTATATGCGGAAGGGACAGATGAAATTGGCTGGGTTATCCCGGGAAGTTGAAGAAAATTTAAATAAAGGATCATGGATTCGCAAGCTGTTTGATGAAGGTGCAAGGCTGAAGAAGGAGTTCGGGGAAGACCAGGTATTTGATTTTTCACTCGGCAACCCGATTGTTGAACCGCCTGAAGCTTTTAAGAGAGCGTTAATAGAGGAAGCTGAAAAAGGCAGCCACGGATACATACAAAATCAAGGGCTTCCTGCAGCGAGAGAAAAAGTCGGGCAATTTTTGGGGTCGCGTTTTGAAGCTGATTTCTCAGCGGAGCGTATCGTCATGACGGTGGGCGCGGGAGGCGCTTTGAATGTTGCGTTAAAAAGCATCGTAAACCCTGGGGAAGAGGTCATTATTCTTGCACCTTATTTTGCCGAATATAAGTTGTATATTGAGAACTACGGGGGAAAAGCCGTCAGCTGCCCGTTGACAAGCCGGTTTGAGATCGACATTGAAGCGGTAAGGCAATCAATCACTCCACAGACGAAAGGGCTGATCCTCAATACACCGCATAACCCCACAGGCACGGTTCTCAGCCAGAAAAATATAGACGATTTAGGCGCTTTATTAAAAGAAATAGAAGAGAAGAGCGGCCAGACGATTTATGTGCTGTTTGATGAACCGTACAGTCAATTAATCTATGATGAAGAGCTGGCAAATCCGTTTCAATCGTACCATCGTGTGATATTGGCCAGCTCATTCAGTAAAGATCTAGGCATAGCCGGGGAGCGGCTCGGGTATATCGGATTGGACAGCCGAATGCCGGATGCGGACCTTTTGATCAACGCTTTTGTGTATTGTAATCGAACGCTTGGATTTGTGAATGCCCCTGTCATGATGCAGCGGGCTGTGGCACGAATGGATGATTTAAGAGTAGACGCGAGCGCTTATAAAGAGCGCCGGGATTTAATGGTAGACATTTTAAAAGAAGCCGGTTTTGAGTTTGAAATGCCAAAGGGAGGTTTCTTTGTTTTTCCGAAATCGCCGATTGAAGATGAAGTTGCATTTTGTGTGCATGCCGCCCAAAAATACAAATTATTAATTGTGCCGAGCAGCGGTTTTGGAATGAGCGGGCATTTCCGATTATCCTTCAGTGTGCCGATCGAGCAGATTAAAAACTCACGGGACATTTTCATTTCTTTATATAAAGATTTTGCTTAAGAAGGCAAAGAAAAGAAAACAGTTTTCAAGGCTGTTTTCTTTTTATATCCGCAAAATCCTTCCTCTTCCAATCCAGACAGGCGCAGAATTGACAAGCAGGCATGCAGTTAAGGCTTTCTTCATGATAAAAGTCTAAAAATTAAAAATCATTTTTGGAATGAGTTGTGTTACAATAAAATATACAATTTATAATCAAACTTTGACTTTTGGAGGTGGTATGATGGGGCCCTCTGCTTAGGCAACAATACACCGCGTACCTCAATGTTAAGGAAAAATGATTATATCAGGAGGTGACTCCTTATCCTTTGTTGAGAGGATAGGGTTAAATGGACGATATTGACAGTCTGATTTTAATTGGCGTGCTCATTGCTTTAACCGCGTTTTTCGTTGCAAGCGAGTTTGCGATTGTTAGAGTAAGGAGATCCAGAATAGATCAGCTTATCACAGAAGGAAACAAACGGGCGATACTCGCAAGGCGTGTCATTACAGATTTGGATGAATATTTATCCGCATCCCAGCTGGGCATTACATTGACATCAATTGGACTTGGCGTACTGGGTGAACCGGCCTTTGAACGGCTGCTGCATCCACTGTTTGAACCGCTCGGCTTGCCAGACTCGGTTTCACATGCAGCCTCTTTTGCAGTCGCGTACGGCTTGATCACGTTCCTGCACGTTGTTGTAGGTGAACTGGCCCCGAAAACGGTCGCGATTCAAAAGGCAGAACAGCTGACTTTACTGATAGCGGGCCCTTTGCGTTTATTCTATTTGCTCCTGTTTCCGTTTATTTGGATCCTCAATGGATCGGCGCGGTTTTTATGCGGGATGTTCGGTTTGAAGCCTGCGTCAGAACATGATGGTTCCCATTCTGAGGAAGAACTCAGGATGCTGTTATCTGAGAGTTTAAAAAACGGAGAGATTAATCCGTCTGAATATAAATATGTGAATAAGATTTTTGAATTTGATAATCGGATCGCCAAAGAAATTATGATACCGCGGAAGGAAATGGCTGCTGTGTCAACTGAGATGACGATGGCCGAGATGCTTGAAGTCATGCTGAAGGAAAAATACACGCGCTGGCCAGTCACAGATGGAGACAAAGACAGTGTGATCGGTTTGGTCAATACGAAGCATTTGTTTTCTGATTTGCTGTTTATGACAGAAGAAGAACGAATGAAGATGACGATCCATCCGTATGTGAGGCCGGTCATCGAAGTGATTGAAACGATCCCGGTTCATGACTTGCTGATTAAAATGCAGCGCGAGCGCATTCATATGGCTATATTGTCGGATGAATACGGAGGAACCTCGGGACTTGTGACGACAGAGGATATTCTTGAGGAAATTGTCGGAGAGATCAGAGATGAATTTGATGAAGATGAACAGCCGCTGATCCAAAAGCTTGGCGACGGCCATTATGTGATGGATGGAAAGGTTCGGATCGATCAGGTGAACAGCCTTCTTGGCGCATCGATTCAAGAAGACGTCGATACGATCGGCGGGCTGATATTAAAAGAAAACATCGATATTGAGGCTGGTGAATCCATTCGCATCGGTTCATATACGATAAAGGTGCTGAAGATGGACGGCCGATTAATCAAGCAAATCGATATAAAAGAAGAAGCCGGCAACACAACCGGGATTATGGCGCACCACAAGCTGCCGCTGCCTGAGCCTGTGATGCTGAACAGTGCAACCTTGAGCGAGAAATAAGCTCAAGGTTTTTTTATATTGTGATTGTCCAGCCGCACCAAAATGCCAAAAGCGACCCGCAAAGTGTCAGGGCGATGTACAAGATGCTTTCTATTACACGTTTGGCCATAAGGAGTTGAATACTTTCAACGCTGAAGGTGGAAAAGGTCGTAAAGGCGCCAAAAAACCCCGTGCCGATGATAAGCGAGACCGAAGCATTTGCAACGTGAAGTCCTGTAAATATTCCGAGCCCGAGAGCTCCGAGAATATTGACTGTCAGTATGCCAATGGGCAGGCTCAGACCTTTGGTTTTGGCGGTTATGACATTGCCAAGCCAGAACCGAAGCATTGCGCCAAGTCCGCCCCCTATGAAAATACCCGCTAGTGTCATCTTTCCTGCAGCCCCTTTCTTTGCTGAATGCCTGCTATGCGCCGTCCCGCAAAAACACCAATCAGTGCAAATATGATCCCTGATATCAATGAGGCTGCCACATATAAAAGAGCCAATGAGGGTTGTCCTTGCAAAAGCATCACCGTTTCCTTAGAAAACGTGGACATTGTTGTGAAGCCTCCGCAAAAGCCGGTGCCTAAAAAAGCCGACAGCAGAGGCCGTTTTGCACCGATCATAAAAAATCCGGTCAAAATGCCTAATAGAAGGCTGCCTGCCGCATTTTCCAGCCAGGTTGCCGCCGGGAACTGACCGGTGTGTATCCATAAGTTTAATCCGTATCGGAGGCAGGCGCCAAGCGCGCCTCCGATAAAAACCGCGCTATATATTTTCATGTTTGCCATCCTTTATGATGAAATTCGGGTAATCTGTAACGATGCCGTCCACGCCCATGGCTTGTAATTTTGCCGCTGTCTTTTGATTGTTGACAGTCCATGCAAATATGTTTAAGCCATTTTTATGGACGGAGCCGATCATCAGACGGTTGAGCCGTGTGTATTTTATATTGACATAGTTTGCAAAAGAGCGGAAGGCCTTCATCTGATTTCTGGACAGCATGCCAAAGTTGGGCCTTGTAATGACCGCTGTCGGAATCGAAGGATAAAGCTCGCGGAACCTTTGGACGGAGCGGAACTGAAAGGATTGAACAATATTATTGATAGAAAAAGAAAATTGCCCTAATAGCTGTCCCACCTCTTCTTCAATTCCGACTTGAGACGGATGGCCTTTTAGTTCAATTAAAAGGCCGATTTTTTTGTGGTAGCGCTTGAGCACCGCTTCCAGGGTCGGAATACGCTCTCCTTGAAAAGCGGGGCCGTACCAGCTTCCTGCATCGAGTTTTTGCAATTCCTCCAAGGTAAAATCCTTAACAAAGCCTGATCCGTTTGTTGTTCGGTCAACCCTGTCATCGTGTATCACAACAATCTGCCTGTCTTTTGTAAGCTGGACATCCAGTTCGATCATATCTGCATTCATTTTCACCGCAAGGTCAAATGCGGCAATCGTATTTTCCGGAGCGTAGCCGGATGCTCCGCGATGGGCAATGATGTACAAGCTAAGTCAGCTCCTCGTATGGGCATTTCTGTTATTGTATCAAATCCATATATGCACCGCGATACAAACTGGTGAATTTTTTCTGCCATATCGGAATGGTCCGGGCTGAGGAATGCGTATAACTAAAAAAAGACACTCAGCGTATCAGAACACATTTCGTCAGAAAATTAGGTCTTTCGACATGTTCACAACAAAATATGATCCTTTATAATAGCAAAAAAGGAGGCGAGATCATGGGAAAAGGGAGAATCAGAGTGGAGGAAAGAATTAAAGCCGAAACGGATGCTGAAATGCAAAAAGCAACTCTCCTTGATCAGACACAAACGAAAAAAGGTAAGTGACTGTCCCTATTGAATCTGGCTGATAGATGAATTGAGAAATGACCCCGGCGTTTCGCCGGGGTTTTGTGCTGCAAAAGACATTTAAATGAACATCTTTACGAATATTTTAGTATAATAAACAATTGATTGGGATAGAGGGGAGACAGTCATGCCGGATTATCTGCAGCAGTATTTTACGCTTGATAACATCATTCAAATCGGCATCAGCTTGGCGATTTTGCTAGTGTTTCTTATACTTAGAAAATTATTCACAAGATATTTCTTTAACCTGCTTTTTAATTTGACAAACCGGCCGAAAACAGAAATTTTTAAACAGGTGGTTCTGGCGTTTGATAAGCCGGCCAGATGGTTTTTTGTTGCCCTTGGGCTGTTTTTAGCGATCCGGTATTCACCGTTTTTAGATGAGCAAATGCCGGTCATCAGCAAAATATACCGCTCACTGATTGTGGCGCTCTTGTGTTGGGGTCTTTGTAATTTGACCGCAACATCGTCGTTTATCTTCCATAAGGTGAATCAGCGCTTCGAGCTTGACATGGATGACATTCTGGCCCCGTTTTTATCTAAATTGCTCCGTTTTGTGATCATTGCGCTCAGTGTCAGTGTGATCGCTCAGGAATTCAATTATGATGTCAACGGATTTGTAGCGGGCCTTGGTCTTGGCGGACTCGCTTTTGCGCTTGCCGCGAAGGATACCATCAGCAACTTCTTCGGCGGTATTATTATTATTACTGAAAAGCCGTTTACAATTGGTGACTGGGTGGAGACGTCGACAGTAACAGGATCAGTCGAGGATATTACCTTTAGGAGCACGAGATTCAGAACAGCACAGGGGGCGCTTGTAACGGTGCCGAACTCTACGCTGTCGATGGAAGCGATCACGAACTGGACAAGAATGACCAAACGCCAGATTACGTTTTCCATCCATGTGTCCTACGCTACGCCGATTGAGAACCTTGAACGCTCCATTCATTCTCTCAGAACAATGCTCTTAGAGCATGAGGGCGTTGATAATGAAACAATCATGGTCAACTTTGATACGTTTGCCGACAGCTACTACAATTTATTTTTTAACTTCTATACAAAAACGACGGTTTGGGCTGAAAACCTTAATATTAGAGAGGATATCAACTATAAAATTATTGAGATTTTAGGTGCAGAAGGTGTCCAGTTTGCATATCCCGGCCAAATGGTTGTTGTCAAGCAAAAGCACGAAAGCGACCCATTCCATGTGAATCTAAATAAAGAGGAAAAGGAACGGGCTTAAAAGAGAGACTTCGTCTGACAGAGGCGGAGTCTTTTTCATGGTAAAATAAGAGAAAAAGGCGGTGTTGAGTTGGAAGCATTCAAAAGTATTCTACATGAAGCACAGAGAATTGTTGTGCTGACAGGAGCGGGAATGAGCACAGAATCAGGGATTCCAGACTTTCGTTCAGCAGGGGGCATTTGGACGGAAGATGCCTCAAGAATGGAAGCGATGAGCCTTGATTATTTCTCAAGTCATCCGCGTCTGTTTTGGCCCAAATTCAAAGAATTGTTCCAGATGAAAATGAGCGGCAGCTTTGAACCGAATGAAGGACACTTGCTTTTAGCTGAGCTGGAGAAGCAAGGGAAGCAGGTCGATATTTTTACGCAAAACATTGACGGTCTTCATAAAAAAGCGGGGAACAGGCATGTATACGAACTGCATGGTTCTATCCAGACAGCAGCTTGTCCGGCATGCGGCGCCCGATATGATCTTCCCCATTTGCTGGAGCGGGAGGTGCCGGAGTGCACGGCGGCCGGAAACAATGGGGACATTTGCGGAACGGTATTAAAAACCGATGTTGTTCTCTTTGGCGACGCCGTCATGCACTTTGACACCCTTTATGAAAAGCTGGATCAAGCAGATCTTTTATTGGTTATCGGCACGTCTCTCGAAGTGGCTCCGGCTAGATTTGTGCCTGAGGATGCAAGCCTGATTCCCGGCATGAAGAAAGTCATCATAAACCTTGAACCAACGTATTGCGACAGCTTGTTTGACATGGTCATCCATCAAAAAATCGGCGAGTTTGCCCGAAGTTTGGGCATAAAAAAGTGAGCCGCTTTATGCGCCTCACTTTTTTATTCATGAACAGGAACCATTGTGTCCTCTAACACTCCGAAGGAATAGCCTTTTTCTTTTAATTTATTGATTAGTACCGGCAGCGCATTTACAGTAGCAGGAAGATCATGCATGAGAATTACATTTGGGCGGCTTGAAGAGCTGTGTTCCATATTCTCAAGCTGCTGTAATACGGCGGTCACATACTGTGAATTCCGGTATTTCCAGTCCATGCTGTCGATCGTCCAATCCCAGTACACAAACCCATCTTTCTCCAGATTGCGAATTTGTGAGGCGGTTAGTGACGGCTTGCTTCCGTATGGCGTTCTGACAAGATCGGTTTTATATCCTGTAATGTCCTGCAGCGTGTCACGCGCCTCCTGCATTTCTTTTAACGGAGATGTCGGTGATTGATAGAACAATCTGTTATTGTGGGTAACGCCATGTAAACCGAGTGCGTGGCCTTCCTTTTCTGCTCTTTTCACAGCCTGCTTGAATTCGTTCATCCGCGGTGACAGCATAAAAAACGTCGCTTTTACATCAGCGCTTTTCAGTACGTCGAGCAAGCGGGTTGTAACGGCTGAAGGGCCGTCGTCGAAGGTTAAGTAAACTGTTTTATCTCCCATGTTCTGCTTTTTCTGCAGATGTTTTATCAGCAGATCGGGGGAGTCGTTTTTCAGCTTAAGGCTTTCTTTCTCATCTCGAAGCTGGCCGTTTGTTGTGACAGTGACTTCCTTTGTTTTCGTTGAACTGTTGGAATAACCCAAAATCACCATAAGCAAAAGCAGCACACATAAAACTGCTAAACTTGCAAATTTAAAAGCAAGCGAAACTGCAGAAGGAGAAGCCTCTCCTCTCGTTTGTCGCATAACAATCTCTCCATTGGCATAAAATCTCTACATAATGCTGTACAGCAGGCAGCTTATGAAGATGCCTTATGTTTACAACCTATGTATTACCAGTCAAGTATACAGGAATAAAACTGGAAAGCACATAGAAAATTTGTCGAAATGTCAGATTTTAAGGAAAAAATAAACTCCTTTCCGCTATAGATCTCTTGATCTTTCTGTTTTTCAGCATGTCCAATATGATAGAATTAGTGACAATGACAGCTTGAATGACATCAGGGACATCTCGAAAAGGGAGGGCTTTTATGAAGGTATTAGTCAATGGCCAGCTGATTGGGCGCAGTGAAGCATCAATCGATTTGGAAGATCGCGGTTATCAGTTTGGTGACGGCATCTATGAAGTGATCAGGGTGTACAAAGGAGTATTGTTCGGCTTACGTGAGCATGCAGAGCGTTTTTTCAGAAGTGCTGCTGAAATCGGAATTTCACTGCCATTCAGTATAGAAGATCTCGAGTGGGACCTGCAAAAGCTTGTACAGGAAAATGCGGTCAGTGAGGGAGCGGTATACATTCAGACAACAAGAGGTGTGGCCCCGCGAAAACACCAGTATGAAGCCGGCCTCGAGCCGCAGACTACTGCTTATACGTTTACGGTGAAAAAACCGGAGCAAGAGCAGGCATACGGAGTGGCGGCCATTACAGATGAGGATCTTCGCTGGCTAAGATGTGATATCAAAAGTCTGAATTTACTGTATAATGTCATGACGAAGCAAAAGGCCTATGAAGCGGGAGCATTTGAAGCCATTTTACTTAGGGACGGCGTTGTTACGGAGGGTACATCCTCTAACGTTTATGCCGTTATCAACGGCACGGTGCGAACACATCCGGCTAACCGGCTCATTCTCAATGGAATTACACGGATGAATATTTTAGGACTGATTGAAAAGAATGGGATCAAACTGGATGAGACTCCTGTCAGTGAAGAAGAGTTGAAACAGGCGGAAGAGATCTTTATTTCGTCAACGACGGCAGAAATTATTCCGGTCGTGACGCTCGATGGACAATCGGTCGGAAGCGGGAAACCCGGACCGGTGACCAAACAGCTTCAGGCTGCTTTTCAAGAAAGCATTCAACAGGCTGCTAGCATTTCATAAATGAACGAAGAAAAGAGCCCGCTTTATACAGCGGAGCTCTTTTTATTTTTTAACAAATCCAATCAAAATGGAGATCATCGGCGATATATAGAGGAAGAACGTAAACGGGATGTAGTCTATGACTGGAACACCAAGTGCGCTCGCCATAAATGCGCCGCTGACGCCCCAAGGAATCAATGGGTTAATTAATGTTCCGCCGTCCTCTAATGATCTTGTCAGAAATTTTCGCTGGATGTTTTGTTTGTCATATAAGGATTTAAATGATTGTCCCGGTATTAATATCGATAAATACTGTTCGCCGGTTGCCAAGTTGACGCCGATGCTTGAGCAGACAGTTGCTGCAACAAGACGGCCTTTTGAGCGGATGCCTTTCATGACGCCTTCCAATAGTGCAGAAATCAATCCGATTTTCTCCATCAATCCGCCGAGTGCAAAAGCAATCATAATGAGAGAGACAGAGCCCATCATGGATTGCAGTCCGCCTCTGTTGATAATTTTAGCGGCTGCCTCATTGTCAGTTTCGAAAGTTGTGCCATTTTGCAAAGCTGTCATAAACGCCTGCAGGCTGCTGTCGGGTACAAAAATAGCAGTCAAAATTCCCGAGGAAATAATTCCGGCAGTCAGAACGGGGATTACTGATACCCGTTTCATTGCCAGCAAAACGACTAAGAGCGGAGAAAGAAGGGCCCACGGTGTCACGTTTGCAGCATCTTTTATTCCGGTTATGACCTGCTGAATATTATCGGTTGAAGCAGCGTCCGCTGACACTGATGAACCGAGAAAGTAAAACAGAACGACAGTGATGAGCAAAGCTGGAATGGTTGTGCCCATCATATGGCGAATGTGTTCAAAGATCGGTATTTCGCCTATTCCAGCTGCAAAGTTGGTTGTGTCCGACATCGGCGACATTTTATCCCCAAAACAAGCGCCGCATATGACTGCGCCTGCTGTCCATTCAAGCGGAACGCCAGCCGCGCTCGCTACGCCAATCAGCGCTACCCCGATTGTGCTTACAGTTGTCAGGCTTGAGCCAACAAGTGTGCTGATGATCATACATGAAAACAAAGCAGTCAACAGAAGGTGGCTTGGTTCAATAAAGGATAGGGCATAAACTGTCACAGTCGGTATTGCGCCGCTGTACATCCAGGCGCCGATTAAGATGCCGATCAGCGCTAGAACAATAATCGGCTGTACGCCGTTTTTGATCCCGTCTACAATCCCTTTTTCAATACTCTTCCAGGAAAATCCAAACCATAAAGCTGCTGCTGAAAGCATGACAACACTTAAAAACAGCGGGATATGAGGTTCTACATGAAGCAAGAATAAGCAAGAAATAATAATGCATAACATCAATATAAATAAACCGACGGCTAACGGAAACGTCAACTTTTTTTGAGAATCCAAAATAACACCCCATATTTATCTTTAATGCTTTTGTGCTTTTGGGCACGAAAGCATTATAACAGAAAAAAACGAAAATCTATGTTTTTTCACAATTATGAATATAAAAGAAGTGAGCACAGGGCGTGCTCACTTTACAATCAGGACGGGTATATCCGATTTCGCTGAAAGCTTTTCACTTACACTTCCGAATATTAGCTTTTTCAGCCTGTTTTGGTCTCTGCTTCCGGTTACGATCATATCGGCAGAAATGCGGTTTGCATGCTCGATAATTGATTCAGCCGGATCGCCTTCTAATATATCGATATCTCCACCTGCCTGCTGTTCATTAAGCATCATTCTGGCTTCGGCGATGACTTCTTCCGTACGGTCTTCATAGATCATTGTCTCAGGTGATGTTACATCCGATATCAGCGGATCAGGAACACTTGTCATGCCTCCGCTGATATAGCTTGCCTCAGCTGCGGGTCTGGGCGGGTCTATGACGGTCTGATTGTCTTTCATATCATGTGAATGGGCGACGGTAATAGCGGCATTTACGGTTTTAGCAAGATCAATGGCTGTCAGAAGCGCTTTCTTACTATTTTCACTTCCGTCAAACGCAACAATGATACGGTCAGCATGGAACATCCTTCTCACCCTTTCAAAGCGTCTTACAACACTACTACCCGAATTTGAGCACAATTAACCTTTTCCTATTCAAGTAATGATTGACAATAAAAGGTTTTGTTTATATGATGATAAAAAGATGAAATCAGAATGGAAGGAGGGTTTGCTATGCCAAGGAATTTGCGAGTTTATCAAACAGTTTCATATTGGCGCGGCAAACCTTTTGTTCTGTTTTCGTGAACGGTTTTTTAGGTCGGACCGCGCGCTGAAAAGCGCTGTGCGTAACATATCGGTTAAAAAAGGCATGGAGCTGACGCTTCATGCCTTTTTTATATACAAAATCTAAGGAAAGACAGGTGTATGGGATGTGAAGACAAATACAGAGGCGAGGGCTGTTCGTTCCAAACTGGATGAAAAAAGCTGCAAGGAAAAAATAGAAGGCGACTGATAAGGAGATGGGGATAGATGTTTTCAGTTTTGAAAAAGCTTGGCTGGTTTTTTAAGGCGTACTGGCTGCGCTATACGATTGCGATTGTCCTTTTATTAGCAGTCAATGTCATTGAAATGTTTCCGCCTAAGCTCTTGGGGAACGCCATAGATGATATGAAAGCAGGGGCATTTACTGCGGAAGGGCTGCTGTTTTATATCGGTATCTTTTTTGTGCTGACGGCGGCCGTGTATATCATGTCTTATTTTTGGATGCATCAGCTGTTTGGCGGAGCGAATCTGATGGAGAAAATTCTTCGTACGAAGCTGATGGGGCATTTGCTGACTATGTCGCCGCCGTTTTATGAAAAAAACCGGACAGGCGATTTAATGGCACGAGGGACAAATGATCTTCAGGCCGTCAGTTTAACGACAGGGTTTGGCATCTTGACGTTAGTCGATTCTACGATGTTTATGATGACGATCTTTTTGACGATGGGGTTTTTGATCAGCTGGAAGCTGACCTTCGCCGCCATTATCCCGCTTCCAGTCATGGCGATTGCAATCAGTCTATATGGAAGTAAAATTCATGAGCGGTTTACTGAGGCCCAAAACGCGTTCGGGGCGCTGAATGACAGAGTGCTGGAATCTGTTTCAGGCGTGCGGGTGATTCGCGCGTATGTTCAGGAAACAAACGATGTTCGCCGGTTTAATGAAATGACCGCTGATGTTTATCAGAAAAATATGAAAGTGGCTTTTATTGATTCACTGTTTGAGCCGACGGTGAAACTGCTTGTCGGCGCAAGCTATCTGATTGGGCTCGGCTACGGAGCGTTTCTTGTATTCCGGAACGAGCTGACGCTTGGAGAGTTAGTGTCCTTTAACGTTTATCTTGGCATGATGATTTGGCCGATGTTTGCAATCGGTGAACTCATTAACGTGATGCAGCGCGGCAATGCGTCATTAGACCGGGTAAATGAAACTCTTTCTTATGAAACGGATGTGACAGATCCAAAACAGCCCGCTGATCTTAAAGAGCCTGGAGATATCGTTTTCAGTCATGTCAGCTTTACATATCCAAGCTCAACAAGTGACAATCTTCAGGATATTTCATTTACGGTGCGAAAAGGGCAGACTGTCGGGATTGCCGGTAAAACCGGGAGCGGAAAAACGACAATTATTAAGCAGCTTTTGCGCCAGTACCCTCCAGGTGAAGGGAGCATTACATTTTCAGGCGTACCGATTCAGCAAATCCCTCTTGACCGGCTCCGCGGGTGGATCGGATATGTGCCGCAGGATCATTTACTGTTTTCACGGACTGTAAAAGAAAATATTTTATACGGAAAACAGGATGCAACTGATAAAGAGGTTCAGCAAGCGATTGCCGAAGCACATTTTGAAAAAGATTTGCACATGCTTCCGTCCGGTCTGGAGACAATGGTCGGTGAAAAAGGCGTGGCACTGTCAGGCGGGCAGAAACAAAGAATTTCGATTGCGAGAGCACTCATGGCGAATCCGGAAATCTTGATTCTGGATGATTCACTTTCCGCTGTAGATGCCAAAACAGAGGCTGCAATTATCAAGAACATCAGAGAAAACCGCAAAGGAAAAACGACATTTATTTTGACGCACCGATTATCCGCGGTAGAGCACGCTGACCTGATCCTTGTGATGGACGGCGGCGTCATTGCTGAGAGAGGCACGCATCAAGAACTGCTGGCCAATAATGGGTGGTATCGGGAACAATATGAAAGACAGCAGCTGTTCACGGCCGAAGAAGGGGGAGCAGGGGCATGAAAATAGGAAAAACGTTATGGAGATACGCACTCCTTTATCGAAAATTGCTGATCACGGCCGTCCTATTGCTAGCTGTCGCCGTCGGTGCAGAACTGACCGGGCCGTTTATCGGCAAGAAAATGATAGACGACCATATCCTCGGCATTGAGAAAACATGGTATGAAGCTGCGGAAAAAGATAAAAATGCCGTTCAGTTTCACGGCGTCTCATATGTCAGAGAGGACCGATTGCAGGAGCCTGTTTCAAAAGCAAAAGAAGCACATATTTATCAAGTGGGAATGGCGTTCTATTTTGTTGATCAGGCTGTCAGCTTCGACGGGAATAGAACGGTTTCTGACGGGAAGCTGACGATCACAAACGGAGACAAGAGCCGGACATATGCTGCCGAAAAGCTGACTAAGCAGGAACTTTTCCAGTTCTATCAGCCGGAAATAAAGGGAATGGTGTTACTGATCTGCCTGTATGGGGGCTTGCTTGTGTTTTCGGTATTCTTTCAATACGGACAGCATTATCTGCTGCAGATGAGCGCCAATCGGATTATTCAAAAGATGAGGCAGGACGTGTTTTCGCACATACAGAGAATGCCGATTCGCTATTTTGACAATCTTCCGGCCGGAAAAGTCGTTGCGCGGATTACCAATGATACGGAGGCTATTAGGGATTTATATGTCACAGTGCTTTCAACATTTGTGACAAGCGGAATCTATATGTTCGGGATATTCACGGCTTTGTTTCTGCTTGATGTGAAGCTTGCGTTTGTATGTCTGGCAATTGTGCCGATTATCTGGCTGTGGTCAGTCATATACCGGAGATATGCGTCATATTACAACCAAAAAATCCGCTCGATCAACAGTGACATTAACGCAAAAATGAATGAGTCAATTCAAGGCATGACCATTATTCAGGCTTTCCGCCATCAAAAGGAAACAATGAGAGAATTTGAGGAATTAAATGAATCACATTTTTATTTCCAAAACAGGATGCTGAATTTAAACTCCTTAATGTCCCATAATTTGGTCAATGTCATCCGCAATCTTGCGTTCGTCTGTCTGATCTGGCATTTTGGCGGTGCGAGCCTGAATGCGGCCGGGATTGTTTCTATCGGTGTACTGTACGCGTTTGTCGATTATTTGAACCGGTTATTTCAGCCGATCACAGGCATCGTCAATCAGTTTTCAAAGCTGGAGCTTGCAAGGGTCTCCGCCGGGCGTGTTTTTGAACTGCTTGAAGAAAAGAATACGGAAGAAGCGGGTGAACCGGCGAAGGAGCGCGCGCTGGGACGGGTTGAATTTCGTGATGTGTCATTTGCGTATCAAGAAGGTGAAGAGGTATTAAAGCATATTTCCTTTACTGCGCAAAAGGGCGAAACCGTAGCGCTCGTCGGCCATACCGGATCAGGAAAAAGCTCGATTTTGAATCTTCTGTTTCGTTTTTATGATGCGCAAAAAGGTGATGTCTTAATTGATGGAAAAAGCATTTACAACATGTCAAGACAGGAACTCAGATCCCATATGGGTATTGTGCTTCAGGACCCGTACTTATTCTCGGGCACAATCGGATCTAACGTAAGTCTGGATGACGAAAGAATGACTAAAGAAGAAATAAAAAATGCACTGCGGCAAGTCGGTGCTGAGCCTCTTCTTAAGAAGCTTCCGAAGGGCATTAATGAGCCCGTGATTGAAAAAGGCAGCACGCTATCCTCTGGAGAGCGGCAGTTAATTTCTTTCGCTAGAGCTTTGGCGTTTGATCCCGCGATCTTGATTTTAGATGAGGCAACGGCGCATATTGATACAGAGACAGAGGCCGTGATCCAGAAGGCGCTTGATGTCGTCAAACAAGGACGCACCACCTTCGTCATCGCTCACCGGCTTTCAACAATCAGAAATGCTGATCAGATTTTGGTTCTTGATAAAGGAGAAATTGTTGAGAGAGGGAACCACGAGGAACTGATGGCATTAGAAGGCCAATATTATCAAATGTATGAACTGCAAAAGGGACAGAAACATTCCATTGTATAACGCTCAAAAACCCAAAACAATCGTGTTTTGGGTTTTTGGTTTATGTAGTCAATAAGCCAGTCCGACACGGTTTCCGACATACTCACCTGTAACGAGCTCACGATATAAAAAGTCCGCAGTATCGCCGACCGAAATGCTTGTGCCGCCCTCAGGCAAAACGTTACGCTCCGTACGATAAACGCCGGTTGCTGTTCCGTCCGGGAGGTAAGTGGGGCAGATGATTGTCCAGTCTAATGATGATTCTTTAAGCATTTCGTATACTTTTGCATGCTCCTTGGCTGCGCGGGTCTGCTTTCGTTTCGATTCATTTGTTTCAAACCGGTATTTTCCCGGTTCATATCGAGAATCTAGGATCCCTGCGGTGCCGATCGTAATAAGCCGTTTGATGTGCTGTTCCTCCATAGCGGAGAGAATGTGTGCCATAGCAGTTGACAAGGTATCATCACCATCTGTGCCTAGACAGCTGATCACGATTTCAGCATTCTCCATTATTTTTTTCACATCATCTAAGCGGCGGGCGTTCCCCATGACGGTTCTGTCTTTTGAAAGGGGAAGATCAGCATGTTGAGATCTGATCAGAGCGAAAATATCAAATCTTTCATCTGCTGCAGCTTGTGTTAAAAAGGCTTGTCCGACGCGGCCGCTGGCTCCTAATAAAGCGATTTTCATCAAAAAACCTCCTCGCCTTTTATTATAAAAGGATGTTCTCAGTTTGAACAGCGCGGGAAAGAATACCTGTACAAATAAACAGAACGATGGGAAACATATTCATGAATCATGGATACACTTACGAATTGAACCAGCTCCCAATTCACAATGGTGATGAATGACACCCCGATTCCCTCCCTTTTTTTCTAGGATATGTGGAGCAGGAAAAAAGGGTGACAAAATAAAGAGAGCGCGGAAACCGCGCCCTCTATAGCCATATATTGAATTGTTATTGAACTCTGCCGCCCATTTGCTGCTGAGCGAAAGATACTAAACGTTTTGTGATTTCTCCTCCGACAGAACCGTTAGCGCGAGAAGTTGTGTCCGCTCCAAGGTTAACGCCGAATTCAGAAGCGATTTCAAGTTTCATTTGATCGATAGCCTGAGCTGCGCCAGGAACTAGTAAGTCATTTGATGAGTTTTGGTTAGCCATGTGTAAAATCTCCTTTTTATTTAGTATGGTTGGGTTAACTGGAGTTGCACCAATCTGTGAACCCTTCTCGGGTGTCACTGCCCCTCGGCGTAACCCAATGCTTGCCGGCTTGTTACTAGTATTATGTTAAAATGGCCGGAAACTCATGCGGAGAATTGTGTGGTAAATCTTGAGAAAGAAAAAAAGCTTAGCCGTTTAGGCTAAGCTAGTCATAAATATGAAAAAGCATCAGTTCATGTATCTCGTTTGTAAGAGCAGGCTCGTCAGCGCGGGCGGGAAACAAGTCTCCCCATTCAATTTCACCGCTCTTATGATAGATGCCTTCATAATGGGTCCCTTTATAATAAAATGAAATTTTCCATCCGGGCAGCTTTTCTTTTGGGAACAAAGGTTTCCAGCTGAAATGAGAAATCATTACGGCCACGCTCCTTACATTTGGTATCAATTGACCTAAATAAAAACGGCTTATGTTCATTGTATCATTGTTTCAGAACATCATTGAAGAGGCCTAAATATGCAGTTTGTCCCAGCTTTGGATAAAGATAAGCCCGCTTTATTAAAAAAGCGGACAGGTTACGAAGGCCACAATGCTTCAGGAGATGTGATTGCCTTCTCAGATAAATATGACGCGTATTCAAAACTTCTTCGTTTTGTAAGAGAATCAACATGATGCAAATTTGGATGAGAAAAAATGCTTCGGCCCGGGCGCGAATTCGCTTCAAACATCCATACTTTACCGTTCTGATCAATGCCAAAATCGAAACCAATCTCCCCGATAAACCCCTCGATATGATCATGAAGGACATGGCTTGCCGTCAGTGCCGCTGCAGAAAGCTTTTTTATGACCTCAACTCTTTCAGCGGGATCATCGTATACTTCCGCAAGTGTCTTTACAGTGCCGCCGTTAGAAAGATGTGTTGTAATGCTGTTCTTTCCGGAAATTTTTACGGCGATTGCTGTCACTGTCCATTTTCCTTTTCTGTTTTTATTGGTATGGACACGGAAATCCGCTGGTTTGCCTTGAAATTCGATGAGATCAACACCTTGCTGAATGAGAAAGTCGGACGGGTTGTGATGTTTTTGAAATTCTGCAAGGAATGAGGCGGCATCGGAATAATCAATCGAAGTAAATGTTTTGGCGTCATTTGTATGCTTTACCGTCAGGCCGCCATCTGTTCTTGTCAGCTGATAAATGCCGGTGCCGAGTGCTCCATTTGCCGGTTTGATATAGACTTTTTTGTATGCGCCACAGAGCTCATCAATCAGCTCCACAGACGGTGTCAGCTCGGATCTAGGCAAAAAGGGTGCCGTTCTTGGATCTTTTTCGAGCAATTGATGAACGTTCCATTTATTGAAAAACGTTTTATTAAACCATGGGATCTGATATTCATCGATCAGCCTCTTTTTTGTATGTTGCAAGAGAAGTGAATCTTCAATTTTTCGGTTCGGCAAACGGTCATAAACGACGTTCGGCAATGGAACGATTTTTTTCTCCCAGCCGTTTTCCCTGTAAAGGAGGCCTTCAATCGTGCCTTCCTCCCAATTGATTTGGTGCGCGCCAAAAACGAAGCAGTAGCCCCCGGCTTGCTCGTGTAACGTGACAAGCTTAGAAAAAAAGAGGGAACGATCCTTAAATGGGCGTTCAAGAGATACAGTAAACCCTGCCGTAAAGATGCCGACTAACGGCCCGATATGCACTGTATGATCATGAATCAGTATATCTGCCCTGCTTCGGTGGGGAAGCAAAAGCTCATGAAACAGATTTTCAGAGAGAAGCACGGTTTGTTCCAGATGCCGTCTGTAAGCAACGTGGCATCTGACAACCTTCGTTCCGAATGCAGCATGCAAAAGTCCGTCTTGCTTCAGCGAAGAGGGCAGAAACAGGGTGTTTTCACTGGTTTTGTCTATGCCGATCAAAAACCGTTTAGGATTCACGCGGAAGAACTCCTTTCTGGCTTTGCTCAGAAAACAGATATTGGCAGCGCTTTAGGGGACAAGTGTACAGCTGTTCTTTTTGCTCGGGAGAGACACGCAGGATTGACTTTCTGCCTGGTTTGGAATTGATATCTAAAATCCAAATTCTCCCGTCCTTAGCAAGACATATATCAAGACCGAGTTCAAACAACGGCCCATAGCGCTCGTCAAGATAATACGGAACCGATTGGGTAATCGAAAACACATCATCTAGTAAGACCACTTGCTGTTTTTTCGGTATATCTTCAAACCAGGAGTCAAATGTCAGCGCATCAGATCCGCCTGACAAATTGGCCAGCAGCCCGTGTTTGTATCCGCGTCTTACTGCCTTTCCGACTGTATTCCATTCACCTGCTTCGTTTTTTTCCATAAACAGACGAATATCACAAGGGTATTGTTCCTTATCTTGAATGTTTAAGTAAGGCTGAAGCAAATATTGATGCTGAAGCACTTTTTTGCACCATGTTTTAAAAGAAGTCTGGTTGGAAAACGTTTTTGTCTGCTTATCCTTTCCGATGTGATAAGTAGCAGTGATGTTTTTCTTGCCCAGCTTCAAAAGAATCACGCCTCTGCCTCCCGCGCCAAATGCCGGTTTAAGGATGCAGGCTTTTTCTTTGGATAAAAAGGAGTGAATTTGTTCGTAGCGGCTCACCTTTATCGTTTCGGGAATATAGGGATTGATTACAGAGTGCTGCTGCAAATCGTGAAGGACGGTCCACTTATCGGGAAGACCCCGCCCGATAAATTCCGTTTTCGGATATTTTTTGAGCCACTCAACGATTGGTTTTGCTTTTTGGGAATGTGAATCCTTGCCGTAAAAACAGCGATCATAAATATAATCTGGAATCGCCATTTCAGTTTCGTTCCATGTGCTGCTGGCCGAATGATAGACCGATGCTTTGACACGCAAAGTGTCAGGTGAAATATCAAATGGTGTAAACCGGATGAAACGTATGCCGAATTCGGGTGCTCTTTTGGCCAGTTCTGCGGAATAATCCGCTTCATGCTGGCGGGATAAGGACATAAAACCGAGTGTTATCATGGTGAGACTCCCCCTTTTATTCAAAAGCTGCCGGCGGGTGTCCGCAGCTTTACACTAAATACATGTAAGACGAACGCAGCTGACGGTATTCTACTTTACAGAATACGATTCTCCACCTTGCCCTATTCCAAAAGAACAAGCTGATTTTCTAAGAACAGGAATTTGTCTCCTCGTTTGCTAAGTGATTGCATGAGCCTCTATAATACGTATAGGTACATAATCTATATGAAAAAAGCTGAAGCACAGATGGAGGAAGATGAATAGGAATGGGTATTGCAGGAACCTTTATTTTTATGATCGTGATCGGCGCTGCCATTGGGGCGGTGACCAATCATTTAGCAATTCAAATGCTGTTTAGGCCGTATAAAGCGTACTATTTGTTTGGGAAGCGAGTTCCTTTTACGCCCGGGCTGATTCCAAGACGGCGAGATGAACTTGCAAAACAAATGGGACTGATGGTAGTCAATCATCTCTTAACCCCTGAAGGCATTAAAAAGCGGCTCGTCTCTGATGCAGCCAAAACGCAGGCTCTTCGCGTGGGGGAACAGCTGATTCAAAAGCTGTCACTTTCTGAAGTGACAGTAAAAGAAGCGCTTGAAAAAGCCGGGATGAAGCGCCCAGAAAAAGCTGCTGATGCATGGATCAGCAGCTGGACCGATGATAAGCTGAATGAGCTTTTCCGCCAATACGGGGATCAATCGTTAAAAGAGCTGGTGCCTATAGAGGTGCAGGAAAAGCTTGAGGAAAAAATTCCGATGATTTCAGGATATATATTGTCACGGAGTGTCCGTTATTTTGAAAGTGATGAAGGAAAAATCCGTCTTGGCAATATGATTGATGACTTTTTAAAAGAGCGCGGCATGCTTGGAAGCATGGTGCAAATGTTTCTTGGCAATTCAAGCCTTGCGGATCGCGTGCTGCCGGAGCTGCTGAAATTCTTGCGCAATGAGGAAACAAATAAATTGCTTTCTGATCTCTTAAAAAACGAATGGGGCAAGCTGAGGGAGTATACGTTTAATGAAGCAGATGAAAAATGGAATGCAAAGGCTCTCATTTTCAGTTTGAAACGAAGAGTGCTGCAAGCATTTTCGACTGCCCCTTTCTTCGACAATACGATTGGCACGCTTACCGTCCGCTATGAATCTGAGCTGACCCAGCAAATGCTGCCGGCACTGTTAGACAAATTGCTTGAAGGGATTTCGTCCAACCTTGAAAGTGCCTTAAAACGGTTGCATCTTGAGGAAATCGTCAAGGAGCAGGTGGATCAGTTCCCGGTGGAGCGTCTTGAAGAAATGGTGCTGTCCATTTCAAAAAAAGAATTTAAAATGATTACCTATTTGGGGGGGCTTCTCGGCGGAATTATAGGCGCGATTCAAGCATTGTTTGTCATCCTTTTTTAAGAAGAAATGGGTTTTGATTAATGAAAGGAGCTCCATAGTCTGTTATAGTGGAGTGGTATGTCAAACGGCAATGATGAAAGGAGCTATTTACAATGGCTGTTAATTTTTATGATGTAGCATATGATCTGGAAAATGCATTACGCGGGAGCGAAGAGTTCACCCGTTTAAAAAACCTTTACGACGAAGTTAACGCAGATGAATCAGCGAAGCGCATGTTCGAAAACTTCCGTGATGTACAGCTTAGACTCCAGCAAAAACAAATGGCAGGAGAAGAGATTACACAAGAAGAAGTGACGCAGGCTCAAAAAACAGTTGCGCTTGTACAGCAGCACGAAAAAATTTCTCAGCTGATGGAAGCGGAGCAGCGCATGAGCATGCTGATTGGTGAATTGAACAAAATCATTATGAAGCCTTTAGAAGAGCTTTACGGCAGTGTTGAAGGCTAATAAGCAAAATCCCTTCTTGGATAAGAAGGGATTTTTTATTCATTCAGCAAACTTGGAAATCCAATGAATCTTTTACCTCTCCATTGATGATCACTGATAATGTATGAATTCCTTTGTAATGCTTTCTGGTGGTTAAATCCTTAAAGGATTGGATTCTTGTGTATGATTTCGTTTCGTTTTTTCGTATATTTGTTTCTGTTATTTTAAATACTTTCTGATGACGCTGGCCTCTTGCTTTTACAAAATCAATTGCGTACTCAATTCTTACTTTTTGATCCCTGTCTGAATGAATATAGAAAGAAAATTCAAGGCTTTCGCCAATAACTATACGTTTGGGCTGGCATGTTAAATCATGTAGTTGTATCGAATCAGCATTTTCATAACCAAAAAGCGCTAAGGCCTGTTTATCACCCTTTTTTAATAAGGTCCGATAGGCGTGTTTGATAATCCAGTCTGTATGGGGATGTGTTCCGTACCATTGATCTGCGACTTTTCTCAGTAAATGAGGATGCGTTTTTGATATATCATTAAGGTTGTTGGCCACGCTTTTTCTTACATATAAGGACTCGTCCTGCATCAGCTTTTCAAGGATCGGCAATACGGGGGAAGGGTCCGATTTCAAAGCCGGTATCGATTTTCCCCATGGCAGGCGGGGCCTGCTGCCTTCGCTCGCAAGTCTTCTCACGTGTTCATTTTTATGCTCAGACCATGCAAGCAATTGTGCAATCATCTTTTCTTGATCTAACAGCAAAAAAGGCCTTACAGCAAATTCTGAGGTCGAATATTGCGTAAAGTATTCCAATGCCTTTATTGATTCTTCCCAATGCGCTAACCCGTACTGTTCCACATAATCTGGAAATAAAATTCCGCTGAGTCCTTTAAAATGAGGGGCTGTATCCCGTAAAATTGTGAGCGCTTCAACGTATTGTTTTGGCAAAGTTTCGTATAAAGAAACTGTCACGCGGCGCATCCGCTCTTTTAAAGTGAGTTCAGGCCAGTCCTCCAGCCGTAATGTATCCAAGAATCTGTTTTTGTTAAAATCAGGATAGGATGACCTTACATGATGGATCAACTGAGATATCAGTTCTTCATTATATATTTCTTTTAAATCAGCCATATAAACACCGCTTTTTCGTTTATTATTTATATTGTATGGGAATGTACGTTCTGGATCAAGTGTATAGTCCTAAAAATTAACAACTGATCCTACCACGGATATACAAAAGTTGGTTACTTTTTTTAGTTAAAAAAACCCTTGTCATCGGAAAAGAAAACTGAGATAATAACATTGAAAGCGCCTACACTTACCTATTTCAAATGGATACGGTCGCATATCATGCCGTTATATAGAGGGGATAAGCAACAGAGAGTAAGTGTTCGGAGCGCATCATTGGTCAAACAAGGGGTTCCTGATACATGATTTTTCGTAAATCGAAATAACGATATTAGGGAGAATGGCTGCTTCGATCGTATCCTATCAACAAGCCATACATAAAGTCTGCTGAGCCAGGCTTTTTTTGCTTTAAGAAAAGGTTGTTCTAAACACAGAGACAGGGTCATATCCTATACACAAGTACAGTCATCAAGGAGGGGGACATCTCTGTGTCAAAACAATTGCTTGCCTTAAATATAGATGGAGCGCTGCTTCGGTCGAACGGGAAGATTCATCAGGCAACGAAAGACGCGATTGAATATGTAAAGAAAAAAGGGATTTACGTCACACTTGTGACCAACCGTCATTTTCGCTCAGCACAGAAAATAGCGAAATCGCTAAAGCTTGATGCCAAGCTGATCACCCATAGCGGGGCATATATCGCTGAGAAAATTGACGCCCCGTTTTTTGAAAAAAGAATTTCTGATGATCATACCTTTAACATTGTTCAAGTGCTGGAGAGCTATCAATGTAATATTCGGCTTCTTCACGAAAAGTATTCCATCGGAAACAAGAAAAAGGTGAATTCGAATTTATTGGGTAAAGCACTCATTCATCCGTCTGACCCGATCTTTTATCCAGTCCAGTTCGTTGAATCATTAAGCGATCTCCTCATGGATGAGCCGGTGAGTGCACCCGTCATCGAGGTGTACACGGAGCACGACATTCAGCATGACATTACAGAAACGATTACAAAAGCCTTCCCTGCAGTGGATGTGATTCGCGTAAACGATGAGAAGCTGAATATCGTCCCGAAAGGTGTCTCGAAGGAAGCGGGTTTGGCCCTCGTCGCTTCAGAGCTGGGCCTGAGTATGGATGATGTCGTGGCCATTGGGCATCAGTATGACGATCTGCCGATGATCGAACTTGCCGGTCTTGGGGTAGCGATGGGGAATGCCGTTCCGGAAATTAAGAGAAAGGCAGATTGGGTTACAAGGTCCAATGACGAGCAAGGTGTCGCTTATATGATGAAGGAATATTTCCGAATGCAGCAGCGAAAAGGATTTCTTGATAAGTTCCACATGAAACGTGTGTAAAAAAGCCGCTCGCGCCCTGACAGGTGCGGCGGCTTTTTTGCCGGATTGATTTTAGCAGTTTATTTCTGTACACTAAAGAAAGTTTTGAATCTGATAAATTAGGTGATGAAATTGCAAATTAAAATAGAAGGCATACATGATGACCGCCTGCATCGGCCTCTGCAAAATATTGCAAATTTGTTTTATGAAGAGTGCGAGCTTGCGTATGGCGGAGAGGAGCCCGCAGATTTTGTCATTTCTTTAGCGTTGTCACAAACGGATGAGCATGTGACGGTTTCGGGAGAAGTGAAGGGTACTGGCATAAAGGAACAGCATACAAAATTCTTTTCTCCCGGCATGAATGAAAAAGAAGCTTTTAAGCAAGTGAAAAACACAATTTCTTATGTGTATCTCAATCTTCTTCAGGCGCATACGGGCATTACGCAGAAGTGGGGAATCCTCACAGGAATCCGGCCCACAAAGCTGCTTCATAAAAAACTGCAAAGCGGAATGTCCAAGGAGCAAGCGCATGCTGAGTTGAAAAAAGACTATTTAATTCATGATGAAAAAATCATGCTAATGCAGGAAATTGTTGACCGTCAGCTGGCGGCAGTTCCGGATTTGTACCGAGTAAAGGATGAAGTCAGCATTTATATCGGCATTCCGTTCTGCCCGACAAAATGCGCGTATTGCACATTCCCTGCGTACGCTATCCAAGGACAGGCGGGCAGAGTCGGCTCATTCCTATGGGGACTGCATTACGAAATGCAGAAAATCGGTGAATGGCTGAAGGAGCATGATGTTAAGGTTACAACCATTTACTTTGGCGGCGGGACGCCGACAAGCATTACAGCGGAGGAGATGGATCTGCTGTATGAAGAAATGGTCCGCTCCTTCCCGGATGTGAAAAACATTCGTGAGATTACGGTGGAGGCCGGTCGTCCTGACACGATTACAGAAGAAAAACTCGCCGTTTTAAACAAATATGACATTGATCGGATCAGCATCAATCCGCAATCCTACGAAAACGAAACGCTAAAGGCGATCGGGCGGCACCATACGGTTGAAGAGACCATTGAGAAATATCATCTGTCACGCCAGCATGGCATGAATAATATCAACATGGACTTGATTATTGGTTTGCCTGGGGAAGGCGTGAAGGAGTTCAGGCACAGTCTTTCAGAAACAGAAAAACTGATGCCGGAATCCCTTACCGTTCATACTCTTTCATTTAAACGGGCGTCAGAAATGACGAGAAACAAGCATAAGTACAAAGTTGCCGGCAGGGAAGAGGTTTCTCAAATGATGGAAGACGCGGTAGCCTGGACGAAAGAGCATGGGTACGTGCCTTATTATTTATACCGCCAGAAAAACATTCTTGGAAACCTTGAAAACGTCGGATACTCTTTGCCGGGACAAGAAAGCATCTACAACATTATGATTATGGAAGAGGTCCAGACGATTATCGGAATCGGCTGCGGCGCTGCTAGTAAATTTATTGATCGGGATACAGGGAAAATCACGCATTTTGCGAATCCGAAAGATCCGAAATCGTACAATGAGCGCTTCGAGCACTACACGGACGAAAAAATCAAATATTTAGAGCAGATTTTTGAAAAAACGACAAAGCAGCACTGATTACAGTGCTGCTTTTTTTATCCCTGTTTTTTTGCGGGCTGAACCTCAGGCTTCCATTTAAATACCTTGTTCAGCAAGCGGTAAATTCGTTTTGATTCCTTTGTGACAAGCGGTCCCAAAATCGCCAGAATGAGGACATATAATGCGGCAAACGGCTTTAATGTGGCTGACAGTCCGCCGGCTATTCCGAGATTCGCAACGATAATCGAAAATTCTCCCCGCGATACGATCGTCAGCCCGATATTCGATGAAGCCTTATGAGAAAGCCCTGCGCGTCGTCCTGCCACCATTCCGGCGATAAAATTTCCCAGAATGGTCAAAATCACTGCACCCAACGCAAGCCAAACCGCTTCACCAAGCGAAAACGGATCGATACTGAGGCCGAAGCTGAAAAAGAACATCGCACCGAAGAAGTCGCGAAACGGAACAACGAGGTGTTCAATCCTATCGGAATGCTCTGTTTCTGAAAAGACCAAACCGAGCAGCAGCGCGCCGATTGCTTCTGCTACATGAATCGTCTCTGAAAACCCGGCGATAAAAAAGAGTGCTGCGAAAATGACGATAATAAACACTTCGTTTGAGCGAATGTCCAACAGTTTGTTCAACAGCGGCGGGAGTTTTCTTGCTGCGATAAAAAACAGCAGCATATAACCGAAGGCGATCAAAATGGACAAGAGTGCACTCCCTACGGATGTCGCATCACCTAGCACAAGCCCGGAAACAACGGACAGATATACGGCAAGGAAAATATCTTCAAACATGATGATGCCGAGAATCAATTCGGTTTCCGGATTGGCGGTTCTTTTTAAATCAACGAGCACTTTTGCGACAATCGCACTTGACGAGATTGTGATCACGCCTGCGAGGATGAGGACTTCCAGAAAGGAAAATCCGGTGATAAACCCGTAAAGCAGTCCGAGGCTGAAGTTAATCAAAATATAAATCGTCCCGCCGACCGCGATTGATTTTCCTGATTTGATTAACTTCCCGACAGAGAATTCGAGTCCGAGATAGAAGAGGAGGAACAGTACGCCCATTCGCCCGAAAAACTCGATGATTTCACTGCTTTGAATAAATGTTAGATCAATAATCCCCATTTTCGGCGCGTGCGGTCCAACAAGCATTCCCAGCACAATCAGAAACGGAATAATCGAAAATTTAATTTTATTGGCGATCACACTGGCGATTGCCACAAGGACAAGTGCAGTTCCGACTTCAAATACAAGATGGTCCATCGGGGCTCACACGCCCTCTCCAGAAAGAAAATCGTGAATCAGTTTCTTCAGATGCTTTCTCTCACCTGAGAGGACAAGGGTGTCATTTTCTTCAATAATCGAATCGGCTCCGGGATTTAGGAGCTTTTCCTGGTTGTGTTTGATAATGGCAATCACAGTGACATCGTAATTCTGGCGGACATCAAGCTCTCCGAGTGTGCGCCCGATCGATTTGGCGCCTTTTTCGACCTTAAACCATTCAATAATAAGATCGCTGAAGGCCATTTCGATGGACTCCAGAGCTTGCGGTTTATAGACCATGCCTCCAAGAATAGCTGCAATTTGCCTTGCTTCAGAATCATCCAATGAAATATTTGAAAGAAGCTCATCCGGGTCCCGGTCATTAAACCGGTAAATTTCCCTTCTTCCGTCATCATGAATGATAATCGTCATTTTTTCGTGGCTTCTTGTTTCGATTTCAAACTTTTTGCCGATGCCCGGCAGATCGTTTTCTTTAATATTCAATGAAAATCCCTCCGAATGTAGTGTTGGCAGTATGGGGTGAGTTACAAATAAAACTTGAGCAAATTATATTCGGAGGTAGTTAGACTGGTATTTGACAGGGACGGCCAAAGCCTTTTCCAGCCTGTTTATCAGCGGTTCGTCAAGTGGTTTGACAGAGAGCTGCCTGACAGACTGCGCCAGCGGGCTGTACTCTTTGATCAGCTCAGCCGGGTGCATGCTGCCCGGCGATGGCGTTTTTGCCGATTGTGTTTCCTGCGGATATGAAGACATAGGCACATAGCTGTCAGTGCTTGCTTCAAACTGGGAAGGCAGAACCACGTCCGAAGGGGGAAAGTACACCATAAATAAACTTAACAGAAAACTGATCAGCAATTTATCCATGTTCCTTTCCTCCCTTCTCATCAAGATATCCCTTCTTTTTCACTATATAAAACTTTATGTTTCCATTCAAACAATATGCATTTTTCGGTATCTATTGACCTTGAAAAATAAAAAGGTTTATTTGGGGATGGCGGGGAATGTATAGGAGAAAGAAAAAAGTAAGCGTATACATGGAGGTGCTTTTAATGGAGTTTGTTCAATATGCATGTAATGGGGCCGTTGCAGAGATTATCCTGAATCGGCCTGATGCCCATCACGCCCTGAATGAACAGATGCTGTCTGAATTGAAGGAGGCAGTCGAAATGGCGGCTGCAAGCGAGGCGCTCATCGTTCTCCTGAGAGGAAGCGGGAAAGGCTTTTCGGCCGGCGGTGATATCAGGATGATGATGTCAGAGCATGACCCTGACCAATTTAAACGGCTGATGGATACGATTGAGGCTGTCACCCTGAATTTATATCAGATGAAGAAAGTGACAATTGCAGCCATTCATGGTGCTGCTGCGGGACTGGGCCTGAGTTTGGCGCTTTGTGCGGACATTGTGCTCGCTGAAAAAAACGCCGTTCTCGCGATGAATTTTATCGGCATTGGGCTTGTTCCGGACGGCGGAGGACATTATTTGCTGAAGAAAAGAATCGGTGAAGCAAAAGCGAAAAAACTGATTTGGAGCGGAAAAAAACTATCTGCCTCGGAAGCTGCCGATATGGGGCTTCTTGATGGGACATTTGCCGGAGACCCTGCCGAAGGCGCAAGACCCATTATCGAAACCCTGTTGGCCTCCCCTCTTTTGGCGATGATCGAAACGAAAGGTATTTTTCAAAGCCTCCAAATTGAAGAACTGAAAAAAGTGCTATCCCTTGAGCGCAGCGCCCAAGAGAGAATGAGAAGGACCAAGGATCACCAAGAAGGAATCCGTGCCTTTTTAGAAAAACGGGAGCCGAAGTTTCAAGCGTAACAGATCAGCCGGAAAGCTGATCATCTGTGAAACAAAATCAGCTTTCCGGCTGCATTGACTAAACGATGAGTATGACTATGAAGCTCTTTTTCTTTTAAGAGGGCTTCACCATGCGTTTTTGCCGCTTCTTCATGTTCTGCCTCGAATTGCTCGTTTACCAGCGTGTTCCCCGAAAGATCAAATACGGTAAGGAAATAATCAGCCATCAGGTTTCTCCTCCATTTTAAGGTTTATCAGTCTTTCTTCATTTATATTCTAAAAAGGAAATCAAAATCCTTTATTATGCTTTATCCAAAATTAGTATATAATGGGTCAGGGAAGGAGGAGATTCAGTGCTTACAATTGATCACGTAACGAAGACATTTGGAGATTATAAAGCCGTTGACGGATTGGACTTAGATATTCCGGAACAGCAAATGTTCGGTCTATTAGGCGCAAACGGAGCGGGAAAAACAACAACGTTTCGCATGATCCTAGGATTATTAAGCATTACGGAGGGCTCAATCAGCTGGAAGGGCCGTCCTGTGAATTATCATATCAGCAACAAAATCGGTTATTTGCCGGAAGAGCGGGGCCTTTATCCGAAAATGAAGGTAAGGGATCAGCTCGTCTATCTTGCCAGATTAAAAGGGATGGAGAAGCGAGAGGCTGTAAAAGAGCTCGGGACATGGCTTGAACGCTTCAATATTACAGATTACGAGAATAAGAAGGTGGAAGAGCTTTCGAAGGGGAATCAGCAGAAAATCCAATTCATTTCGGCAGTTTTGCATAAGCCGGAGCTCCTGATTCTTGATGAACCATTCAGCGGCTTGGACCCTGTCAATGTTGAGCTGCTAAAAGAGGCCGTGATCTCGCTGAAAAACAGCGGTGTTTCTATTTTATTTTCAAGCCATCGGATGGAACATGTGGAGGAGCTTTGTGAGAACCTTTGCATATTGCAGAAAGGAAAACCGGTTGTACAAGGCAAGCTGAAGGAGATCAAGCGTTCTTTCGGTAAAAAGAATGTTACCATTCACTCCGATGACGATCTGCGCTTTTTGCAGTCCCATGAAGGCATTCTTCAATGGAAGGAAACGGCAGACGGCGTCAAGCTGCAGATTGCCAATGAAGACATTTCTCAAGAGATTTTTGCGATGCTCCAAGGAAAAGGGTTTATCAGAAAGTTTGAGCTTGAAGAGCCGTCACTGCATGATATTTTTATAGAAAAGGTGGGGGCCGTCTATGAATAAATTTTGGATCATGCTTTCTCATACATACAAAAATAAGATTATGGCAAAATCCTTTATTATTTCGACTGTCATCACGGTGCTGCTTGTTTTAGTTGTAACGAATTTGGAGTCGATCATTTCTTTGTTTCAAGGTGACGATGCGAAAGAAAAAATCGCCGTTGTTGATGAAACAAACGAATTATATCCGGTTTTTTCTAAGCAGCTGAAAGCGGTGGATACAGACGGCGATCTTGATGTGAAGCTGTCGAAGCAATCGGAGGATGAGGTCACAAAGCAAGTCAAAGATGAATCACTCGATGGCATGCTCATCATCAAACGAGATGAAAAAGGGACCATTTCAGGAACATATAAAGCGTTAACGATTTCTGATGAAAGCACGTATCAAACACTGCAGCAGGCGCTGACGCAAACCAAAACAGCTGTCGGAACAGCGGAGCTCGGCGTGTCGCAGGAAACGATTAGCAGCCTTTATGCGCCTGTTACTGTGGGGCAGAAGGCGCTGAAAGAAGGGGCAAAGTCTGAGGAAGAGCTTGGCCAGACGGTAGGGCTTGTTTACATTATGCTGTTCGTCATTTATTTCTCGGTGATTATGTATGCCAGCATGATAGCGATGGAGGTCGCAACCGAAAAATCTTCGCGAGTTATGGAAATCCTGATCTCAAGTATGCCGCCGATCCAGCAAATGTTTGCAAAGCTGCTTGGTATCGGGCTTGTCGGGATCACACAGCTTGCTATTATTATAGGTGCCGGCTCTCTGTCGCTTAAGCTGAACCAAAAGAGCGAAACGGCTTCATCTGTCGGCGGATTCCTTAATTTGACCGACGTATCTGCAACCACTGTCATCTATGCTGTCATTTTCTTTTTGCTCGGATACTTTTTGTACGCGACACTTGCCGCGTTTCTCGGCAGTGTCGTCAGCAGAATAGAGGACGTGCAGCAAACGATCACGCCGATGACGCTTTTAGTTGTCGCCGGTTTTATGATCGCGATGTTCGGTTTGAATGCGCCTGACGCAGGATTTATTACGGTAACTTCGTTTATTCCGTTCTTTACGCCAATGATTATGTTCCTGCGCGTTGGCATGCTTGATATTCCGTTCTGGCAGGCGGCTGTCGGAATCGGAATCACACTGCTCACCATTGTCATACTGGCCGTTATCGGCGCCAGAATTTATAAAGGCGGTGTATTAATTTACGGCAATTCAAGCGCGTTCAAAGCGATCAAACAAGCGCTACGTTTAGCGAAAAACTGATTGGAAAACAGCCTGGGGATTCTCAGGCTGTTTCTTTATTGACAGAACGTGCATTCGCAAGAATTCGGTGCTAAAATAAGGGTACTTCATCCTGGAAAGGAGCAGAATGTTGACTGAACTAACCTTTATTCATGCGGCAGATCTTCATCTTGACAGCCCGTTTTACGGGATATCGCATCTGCCGGAGCCGATTTTTGCCCGGATTAAAGAAAGCACGTTTGCAAGCGTGAGACATATGATAGACGCTGCAGTGAGAGAGCACGTTGATTTCATTTTGCTGGCGGGAGATCTGTTTGATGAAGCCAATCGAAGCTTAAAGGCTCAGCTCTTTTTGAAAAAACAGTTTGAAAGACTCAGAGAGTGCGGGATTTCGGTATACGTCATCTTTGGGAATCACGATCATCTTGGCGGGGAGTGGACGCCGATTGAATGGCCTGAGAATGTCCATATTTTTTCGTCCGCTGTTCCAGAAGAAAAATCGTTTTTTAAAGAAGGCAGGCGCATAGCAAGCATTTACGGCTTCAGCTATCAAGCCAGAGCAGTGACGGAAAACCAAGCCGCCCGCTATCGGAGATCAACTGACGCACCGTTTCATATCGGCATGCTCCACGGCACGCTGTCAGGATCTGAAGGACACGATCCGTATTGCCCGTTTACACATGACGACCTCGTGAAAAGCGGGATGGATTATTGGGCGCTTGGCCATATACATAAACGCCAGGTTCTATCTGCCGAGCATCCGGCAGTCATTTACCCGGGAAACACGCAAGCACGCCATATAAAGGAGACGGGAGATAAAGGCTATTATCTCGTTCATGTGACAAACGGAGATATATCTTATGAATTTCAGAGAGCGCATGATGTCCTGTGGGAAAAAGCGGCGGTTGATGTGACGGAGGCAAAGAATATGACAGCCCTCTTCCAAATGGTGGAGGACACGTTTTCGAAGCTGCGGAAAAAGGGGAGCCCTGTTTGTGTAAGGCTTGTTTTACAAGGGACGGCGCCGGAATGGCTGCTGGAGGCGCCAAAAGGCACCTTGGATGAGTTTCTTGAAGCTCTTCAGGAACAAGAAGCGGAAGAGGAACATTTCGTTTGGCCTCTTAGATTGGACGATGAGACAGAAAACGAAGCAAACCTAACAAACCTTGATCCTTTTTTTGGCGGTTTATTTGAAGACATTGATCGCAGCGATCTGTCAGACGTGCTGGAAGGGCTTGAGCGGCATCCAGTGTATAGAAGGCACGCGGACCGGTTTAGCCAAGAGGAGGTAAAGGAAATAAAAGAGCAGGCACAGATAATATTGAAAAGACAGCTTAAGGTGCTTGATACATGAGGCGGTGACAGCTTTGCGAATTATATCTTTACATATCTACCAATACGGAAAATTTTCCAATCGGACCTTTGACTTTTCCGCCTCTCCTGTCCAAGTCATCTACGGATTAAATGAGGCAGGAAAAACGACGATGATGTCATTCATTGAAAGCATGCTGTTCGGTTTTCCGAAAACGAAAAAGTATGAACCGAAAACAGGCGGTGTCTACGGCGGTGTTCTTGAAGCTGAACATCCTGAGTATGGGGTGCTGAAGATCGAACGGACGAAAGGGACTGCCGAAAAACTAAGCGTGTACACAGAAAAGGGCGAAGTAAAGCAGGGAGATGTTTTAAAGCAGCTGTTCCAGGGCACAGACAGGTCGTTGTACAAAGCCATATATTCGTTCGACGTATTCGGGCTGCAGGAAATTCACGCCTTTAATCGGGACAAGATAGGGGAATTTTTGCTCTTTTCCAGCTTGTTTGGTGCTGAAGCCGTATCAAAGCTTGATTCAAGGCTGACGAAGGAAAGCGAAAGGCTCTATAAACCAAATGGGCGAAACCCTCAATTGAATCAGGAGCTGGAAACGCTTAAGCAGCTGGCAGTTAAGCTAAAACAGGCTGAAGCAGAGGAAGCGGGCTATCATCAGCTTCTCGAGGAAAAACGAACGCTTGAAGCCCGCCTTGCAGCCGCGGAAACCGAATTGAAAGAGACGGCGGGACATATCCGAATGATTGAGGGAGCGATTGAGCGAAAACCATTGCTAAATGAAAAAGCGACACTCGAACAGGTGATTGCAGAATTTCCGGAACATGCAGGACAATTTCCTGCTGACGGACTGCATCAGCTGGAAAAATATGAATCCCATCTGCACCCGAAATCAGCACAGCTTGAGGCGCTTCGGGTGAAGATGGCGGAGTTGGACAAACAGAGGCAAAAGCTTATCCCCAATAAAGAACTATTGGCGAAAGAAACGCTGATACAAGAGCTTTCGGCAGGGTTTCATATGTACCAATCCTGGGGAGAACAGCTGGCAGCCATTCAGGCACAGCTGCGCCAGACGTCTGCGCAGACAGCGGCAGGGCTGGAACAGCTCAATAAAACGGATGAAAATGAGCTCCTGAATATGAACACCTCATATGATTATGAATGGCAGCTTCAGCAAGCGGTGCAGCAATATGTACAGGCAAGAGACAGAAAACGGCAGCTTGACGAGACGTTTGAACTTGCCCGGCAAGAGCTGGAAGACGCGGAAAAGGCCGTTCATGCCGCTTCGTCCGCGATTCTTGAAAACAGCCAAAGAAAAGATAAAGAAGCAGCTCTTAGAGCATATGATGAAACACAGGGGCAGCACCAAGAGCAAGCGAAGCTCAGAGAACAGCTAACGTTTTTTGAAAGACAGCAGGCTAAACAGAAAAAGACTGTCATTGCAGCTGGTATGTTGTTCATCGTTCTCTTTTCTCTGCTCCAGCAATGGATTCCCGCCATAAGTTTCGGCGCTGCACTTATTGTGTATTGGCTTGTATCAGGAAAATCGTCTTCTCGAAACAGCCGAGAGACAAGACAGCCCATGACGGATATTTCACCAGCAGAAGCTGAAATGCTTAGAGGAGCGTTATGGGAGGATGACCGCAATAAGCAGCACCTTCTCACACAGCGTGCAGCGCTCCAGCAAAAAGAGGCGGCGTATGAAAGGGTCATCCAGCAGTTTGAACAGTGGGAAGCCGAAATGGCGCCGTCCTTTACACAGGTTGAGCGTTTTATGAATGAGCTCGGATTTAAGGAAGATCCATCATTTTTGCTTGATGCATACAGCTTAATGAAGGATGTTAAAAAAGAAGTGAAGAAAAAGCATGAGCTGACCATTGAAGCAGGCAGGCTGAAAAAGCACCGGAGAACATTCGAAGAACGCGTCAGTATGCTTCTTCCCGTGAATCAGAGTCAGGATATCTCCATTTCGGACGCCCTTCACACATTGCGGAAAAACATTGAACGTGAAAAAGAAATTGAGAAGCAAAAAAAGGAAATTGAAACAGATATTCATTATACAAAGGAACAGATGCTTGAACTTGAGCAAGAAATACAGTATTTCCACGCACAGATTGAACAGTTATTTGCCGCGGCTGCTGCAAAAGACAGAGATGCGTTTTTTGCCATAGCCGACATCAGCAGGCAATTGAAGGATACGGAGAACAAGCTTCATCACGTAAACGCACAGCTTCAAGGCGGGTACCCGGAGGAACTTGAACTGGCGGATTCCAATACGCTTTCTGAATTGAAAGATAAGCAATTTGTTGAGAATGAAAGAAAAGAGCGGCTGACTGAGGAGATCGAGCAGCTCCGCAGCCAAATCGCACTGCTCTCAGTCAAACAGGAACAATTAGAGGCTTCGGGAATGGTCTCAGACCTCAAGCTTCAAACCGAAATGCAAAAAGAACGTGTGAAAGAAACGGCTAAAAAATGGGCCTCCATACAAATGGTCAAACAGGTGATCAGAAACAAATTGGAGCGGCATAAAAAAATCGAGCTTCCGCGCCTTCTGGAGACGGCAGGAGAATTTTTCCGCCCTCTGACTGACGGAAACTACCAGACCATTTATTTTTCCGAAACGGATGATTCGATCATGGTTATGCATCGCGATGGCACTGTCTATCATGCGGAAGAGCTGTCACAAGGGACGTGTGAACAGCTGTATACAGCGATCCGCTTTGCTTTGGCCGTTACGCGCCAGGGTGAGTCAAAGCTTCCGTTCCAGCTTGACGACAGTTTTGTTCATTTTGATCAGGAAAGGCTGAAACGTGTATTACATGTTCTGTATGATTTATCTGAAGGCGGTAGGCAGATTTTGTATTTTACATGCCATGAGCACGTAAAAGATGCATTTCATAGCAGCCAAATCATCCATTTGGTGTCATAAAAGAGGTTCTATAGCTGAAAATCGGTATGTGATATACTGGTATTATGTAAGATACGGAGGGAGCTTTAATAGAATGGCTAAAGGGATTATGCTACATGAGGTTGGCGAACAGGTGGACCAGTATCTATTGATTAAATCCTCGACGAAAGGGATTGCAAGCAATGGAAAACCGTTTTTGACGCTGATGCTGCAAGACCAGTCAGGCGATATTGAAGCGAAGCTGTGGGATGCCAAGCAAAGTGATGAAGTGACCTATGCGCCGCAGACGATTGTCAAGGTCGTCGGCGATGTTCATCATTATCGCGGACGCACCCAGCTGAAGCTAAGAAATATCAGACCGGTAAGCGAGCAAGAAAACGTCAATATTGATGATTTTTTAGAAACCGCGCCGATTCCGAAAAATGAAATGATGGATACCATCACTCAATATATATTTGAAATGAAAAATCCGAATATCCAGCGAATCACAAGGTTTTTGGTTAAAAAACACGAAGCTGAGTTTATGGATTATCCGGCGGCTACGAAAAACCACCATGAGTTTGTCTCAGGTTTGGCGTATCATGTTGTCTCTATGCTGAACCTGGCGAAAGCAATAGCAGATTTATATCCTTCTCTTGATCGTGATCTGCTTTACGCCGGTGTTATCCTGCATGATCTTGGAAAAGTGAAGGAGCTGTCCGGCCCTGTTTCCACTTCATATACGGTTGAAGGCAATTTGCTCGGCCATATTTCCATCATGGTGACAGAGCTTTCAAAAGCTGCTGAGGAGCTTCAAATCGATTCTGAAGAGGTGTTAATTCTTCAGCATTTGATTTTGAGTCACCACGGCAAAGCAGAATGGGGCAGCCCGAAACCGCCGATGGTGAAAGAAGCGGAAATTCTTCACTATATAGACAATCTGGATGCAAAAATGAATATGATGGACAGAGCGCTTGAGCGCGTGAAGCCGGGCGAGTATACTGAACGTGTATTCGCACTGGAAAACCGTTCCTTTTATAAACCGACATTTCATAAATAACTTAAAAAGGACTGATGCTGACATATTCAGCTCAGTCCTTTTTGATGCGTCTTTCCCGCACATAACTCGTCTCATTCCCGCATATGGTTAAGAATAAAGAATCTATGCAAAGGGGGAGGAGCCCGTGTTATTTTTTCCGTGGTGGGTGTATCTTTGTATTGTAGGCATCATTTTCAGCGCATATAAACTTGTGGCGGCAGCCAAAGAGGAAGAAAAAGTAGACCAGGCTTTTATTGAAAAAGAAGGACAGATTTATATGGAGAGGATGGAAAAGGAGCGAGAACGCCGCAGTTCTCAGCAGCATGAAGAAGAAAATCAAAACCATTCCATCGCATAAAAAAAGCTGTGCGGCTCAATGAGCCTGCACAGCTTTTTTATTATTTAGAACTGCTTGAAGACGAAGAAGTGCTGTTGCTTGTTGAAGATGTATTAAATGTGTCTTTCAGATCTTTATCTTTTACTTCGATGTCAGCTTTCTTCATAACTTTTTGAACAGCTTCCTGAACAGCTGCGTTGTCATTTAATTTTTGTTCAAGCACTTCAGATTTCAGTTCTTTTTTCATATCATCATATTTGCCGCGTTCTTCTGTCTTTTTAATGATATGGTAGCCGTATTGCGTTTTGACAGGATCACTGACTTCACCTGTTTTTAATTTGAATGCAGCTTTGCTGAATGTTTCGTCCATTTGGCCTTCTTTTGCGAACCAGCCAAGATCCCCGCCTTTTGAAGCAGAGCTGTCTGTTGAGTATTCTTTCGCAAGGTCTTCAAACTTCTCGCCTTTTTTCAGCTTTTTCTCTACTTCTTCAGCTGTCTTTTTATCAGCAACAAGGATGTGGCTTGCACGGATTTTGCCTTTTAAGCCTTCCCAGTACTCTTTGATATCGGCGTCTGTTACTTTGATGTTATCTTTAGCCGCTTTTTGTGTCAGCAATTCATATTTTACTTGTTCTTTCAGGTAATCTTTGCCATATTGCTTTTCGAGGGCAGTATATTGATCGCCAAGCTGCGTTTTATATTCTTTCAGCTTGTTGTCAATTTCTTTATCCGAAACTTTATACTTCTTGTCCAATACTTTTTCTTGCACTAGCTGTGTCAGTACGCTTGCGCCAGCTGTTTTCTTCATGTTTGTGTAAAGCTCGCCTTTTGTTACATCGCCTGCGTCTGTTTTTGCGATGACTTCTTTGTCGCCGCTGCTGCAAGCACTGAGAGCGAGGATGCTTGTAGCAGTGATAGCTGCTATTGCGATTTTCTTCATTGTTTTCAAACACTCCTAATCATTCCAAATTAAATTACCTATGCGTATCATAACATATTGTGGCTTTCTGTAAAAAGATTTTAAATAAAGGGCATTCGTCTAGTCAAACTTTTGCTGATGACATACTTATATATTGATCAAGAAAAGGAGGTATGTAACATGAGCGGAGGATACTCTAACGGATTCGCGTTGCTCGTAGTACTGTTCATTTTGCTTATCATCGTAGGTGCAGCTTACATCTACTAAGCAGCCCGAGGATCGCTTGCAACATAAGCGATCCTTTATTTTCACTAGCGCCTAATCGTTTCAAACATGAATTGCATAACATGTAATTGGTAAATAAAGCTTATTACAGGAGGTGCTTTTTAAGATGGGTGAAGTATTTGCAGGCGGATTCGCTTTATTGGTTGTGTTATTTATTTTATTGATTATCATCGGCGCTTCTTGGCTGTACTAATCAACATAAAAAAGCATAGCTGCTTAATCAGCAGCTATGCTTTCTTTCGTATTTACACTGTAAAGGAGATCTCCACAAACGAAGAGATCAGTAAAATTAATATAGATACATTAATAAATCGGAATACCTTATCTTGCCGCTCTTCAGGAATCTCTCTGACAAGGCATAATGTATTGGTGAGCCTGTTTATGAAATATAAAATAAACACGGCAGCCACGATAAAGTAGAATAAAATGATGGGAGATTCCCCCTCTCTCTGAACTGTCCCATATTACATTACCAAATATTTATTAAAAAAGATAGAATGCAAATTGAAAAATCGCCACCAGCACCAGGGTTTGACTACTTTTCAACAAGAATATCCAAGCCGTCAGCTTCCTGATCAATAAAAGCGGTTTTCGGTGCTTTTATCAGCTTGAGAGCCAGCAGGAAATCAGGCAGACAGTAGCCGGCGTGAATGCCCGAGATCATGCAAAAATAATGAGCGTGATTCGGAAATGCCAGTGCTGCGTAAAACAATACCGGTGTAATCAGCAAGAACGGGCTGACGAGTGAAATCAGCATTGTTGTTTTTGGTATACGTTTCCATGTGCGCATGCGCAATATGTAAAACTTTTTTTCTATTTTTCTTTTTTTGCAGATGATTGGCAGGACATGGATGACTTTATGTACAAATAAAATAACGACGAGCAAACCGCCGAATAAAGATACATATTCATCGCTTAAGCTTGTGCCAGGCCGCAGCAGCTCAAAAGCTAAAAAGGTAGATATAAAAACCAAAATCATAAAACATACAGCAGTTAATATTATGCGAACGGCGCCATAATCCTTCATGAGATTTATGGTCTTCCAGCAATTCATCAAAGTCATCCTTCCATACATCTTGAATAGAATCTCAAAATAATTTACTCCTCCCAAGAGAAAAAATCAATGCTTTTTTAAGAAAAAATATCATCCTGCAGGTATTTTTTTGAAAGAAGCAAACAAACTGCGAAATATGGGGTTAGAACTTTCTTCTCAGTGAATTATCAGCTAAAATAAGATTAAAGATAGAAAGAAGTGGTGTGGATGGATTCGATGGATCATCGCATTGAGCGATTAGAATATTACATACAATTATTAGTGAAAACAGTAGATATGGACAGGTACCCCTTCTATGCGCTTCTCATTGACAAAGGGCTGAGCAAGGAAGAAGGGGAAGCGGTTATGAGGATATGCGATGAATTGTCGGAAGAGCTGGCAACACAAAAAGCGCAAGGATTTGTAACCTTTGATAAGCTCCTTGCGCTTTTTGCCGGACAGCTGAATGAAAAATTAGATGTTCATGAAACGATTTTTGCCCTGTATGAGCAGGGGCTTTATCAAGAGCTGATGGAAGTCTTTATCGACATCATGAAGCATTTTGATTAACTGTTTACAGGTTCGAGCTCTTCAGCCGGTTCATCCGCCGCACTGTCCTTTGCTTTTTTCTTCAATTTTCCGTTTACGCTTTCAAAGTCATTGTCAATATTGGTGAGTGACGTTTCGAAAATTTCCATAAAATCATCGCCGTAGATATGGCGTATCATACACATCATTTCTGCCACTTCAGGAAATTTTCCGAATAAATGATACAAAGGCTGTGAACCTTTAAAAACAGCGTTGCGTGTCGGATCAAATTCCTCAAGCAAGCTCCAGAATACCTCGGTACCTTCCTCAGTCAATTGGACATATGTGTTCCGTTTATCATTCAGCCGTTTGGAGAACCTTAAATATCCCCGTTCTTCCAGCTTTTTTGAAAAGTTGAATGCGGTTGATACGTGCATGACCCCGAATTTCGCGATTTCAGAAATGGAAGCTCCGTTCAATTGATACGCAATCCATAAAATATGATGCTCATTAATATTCAGGTCATACGGTTTGAGCCATTGCTGCCAATCCTTCTCGATCGATTTCCAAAGTGCCTTGCTAAGCTGAGCCATTTTCTGGGTGAAAACCAGAGCTTCTTTCACATCATAGGGCGGTTCCACTCGATTCATTACGTCACCTGCTTCTCTTTTTCTTTTTCTCTATTATGCCAATAAAATAAAGATTAATAAAGATGAAAATGTAAGAATTTTTTAATAAATTCACAAACCATTGCGACGAAAGGGTTTTTCGGCCAAAAAAAAATACGGGTCCAATTTTGGCCCGCATTTTTTTCTTTTGAATAGGATATTAGTTTTGTAAGGTTTTCTCCAGCTGTCTGATTTTCTCTTCGATATCGGCAATTTCTTTTTGCAGATCCTGCTGGTGAGGCTTGATCTCTTCCTGCCATTTTTTAATTGACGTTTGGAGCTCGCCGCCCACGTCTTTAATAACATCCGTGCTTTCTTTTGCCGCTTTGATCAGCTGGTCTTTTAATGCAAGCCCGTCTGACTTTAAGCGTTTGATTGTTTCTTCAAAAGAATCATAATTGGTTTTCATTTTTTCACGCAGCTGCTTTCCTGAGGAAGGTGCAGTAAGAAGAACCGCTGCTCCTCCGATGATGCCGCCTACGAATAGTCCTGTTAATAGAGAACGTCCGCTCGCCATTACAATCACCCCGTCTTTTTCTTCAAAATAGGATTCATTCAGCATTTTTCATTTTTGTTGAAAGCCTGAACTTCTATACATAGCTTGCTTTATTTTAGCATATTTTTTAAGTGAAAAGGAGGGAGAAGGTTGTCTGTCTTTTTGATTGTATTATCCTGCATCACCCTTGCCTTCGCTTCAGGCGCTGTTTACTATATCAAACTTCTCAGCCAGGCTGCTTCTTATCCGCCCAAGAGGGTTATCCGGCAGAAAGCGAAGGAGGGAGAAGGTTGTCTGTCTTTTTGATTGTATTATCCTGCATCACCCTTGCCTTCGCTTCAGGCGCTGTTTACTATATCAAACTTCTCAGCCAGGCTGCTTCTTATCCGCCCAAGAGGGTTATCCGGCAGAAAGCGCTTGTTTGTTCAACCGGAACCGCCTTTACACTATGTCTTATCTTTTTCACAAAACTCCTCGCTTAAAACATGCTGACATGCTGCGGGCGCTCTGTTCAAAAAAACCTCTCCCGGAAGCGGAAGAGGTTTTGTGTGACAATTATTTAGCAGCTTCCATAAAGCTTGAACGCCTTAAAATGGTTTGCACAATCGGATAAATAATGATCATTGAGATTGTATTCAGCACAGCGGCCGGCAGAACAACAGCCGCGAACAATGCGGCGAAACCGCCCGGTAAACCGACGATCAATAAAGCTGACGATAGAAACACAATTCCTGATAAGATGGTCCCGATCACTGTCAGCACAGCGGCTGCACCTGTTTTTCGGCTCTTTCTGAACAAGAGAAACAGGGAGAAGAACAGAAACGCTGATACCGGTTTATCAATGATGTTAGGGATCTGTCCAGCTGGAAACGCGGTTGTAAGCGCGGAAATGATTCCGGTTACGATCCCGATGACGAGTACATTTTGCACCCGCGGGAACAGCAGAATGCCCATGAACATCATGATCAGCATCATATCTGGTTTCATGCCGCCTAAAAAGGGCGGAATAATGGAATGAAGCGCTGCGCCGATTGCGGCAAACAGAGCCATAATGACTAACTCTTTTGTTTTCATAACTATGCTCTCCTCTGCTAAGCTTTTTGCCCTCCAATAATATGCTCATCATTTATTGCGAAGGCTTTACAGAATGTGTTATGCAAACAGTATACCAAACGGACGGTTTGCATAGCCAGACTTTTTACTCATTTTCCTGCTGGAATTTCTTCATGAACGCAGCTAATTTTTCACAGTCTTCGAGAGAGACCGCGTTATAAATAGAAGCGCGGCAGCCTCCCACCGAACGGTGTCCGCCAAGGCCGATCATCTTCTCATCTTTTGCTTTCTGAACGAATGTTTTCGTTAATTCGTCATCCCGAAGCGTGAAGGTGACATTCATGCGTGAGCGGCTGTCTTTTCTGGCATGTCCTTTATAGAAGCCGTTGCTTTCATCAATACAGCTGTAGAGAACCTGCGCTTTTTGTTCATTGCGCTGTTCAGCAGCTTCCACACCGCCGTTTTCCTTGAGCCATTCCAGAACAAGGCTCAGCATATAAATCGCAAATGTCGGCGGAGTGTTGTAGAGTGAATCAGCTTTGACATGCGTGGAATATTTCAGGATTTTTGGGACGTTCGCATTTTCATTTTTCAGCCAGTTTTTTTTCATGATGACTACAGTCACGCCGGAAGGGCCGAGGTTCTTTTGGGCGCCTCCGTAGATCACATCAAATTTGGACACATCGATTTTTCTGCTTAAAATATCGCTGGACATGTCGGCTACGAGCGGAATTGGAGAATTCGGAAACTCCTGCCACTGAGTGCCGAAAATTGTATTGTTGGATGTGATATGTAAATATGCGCCGTCTTTTACATCCGTAAGGTCAACCTCTGGAATATAACTGTAATTGTCTGTTTCACTTGTAGCGGTGATAGACGTGTTCCCGAACAGTTTCGTTTCTGCCAGTGCTTTTTCAGACCAAGCGCCGGTCATCACAAAATGTGCGGTTTTTTCAGGTGTTAAAAAGTTCATCGGAAGCATTGAGAATTGAAGGCTTGCCCCGCCTTGAAGAAACAAGATATCGTAATCTTCCGGAATGCCCATCAGTTCGATTAAGAGGCTTTTCGCTTTTTGGTGCACCGCTTCATACTCTTTGCTGCGGTGGGAAAGCTCCATAACAGACATGCCGGATTCGTTAAAATCAATAAATTCTTTCTGTGCTTTTTGCAGAACTTCCAGTGGCAGCGCTGCAGGACCTGCGTTAAAATTCGTTGTACGTTCCATTATGATCTCTCCCTGTTTTCCACGTTAATGTATAAAATAATACAATTATCCTATCACAAAAATTCAGTTTTTTGATAAAAAATTAGAATTATCAAAAGAAATTGACGGATGTTTGCGAAATGTTCACAAAATAAAATAACCTCATCTTATGATGAGGCCAGGCGTTTTGCGATAGAGGAAGAGATGTTCTGCAGATCCTCCGGTTTATAATCATCAGCATGCGTTTTCCAAACCGCTCCGAATCCATCTCCTTTTCCGTAGCGAGGGATAATATGCATATGGTAGTGGAACACAGATTGTCCAGCTTTTTCGCCGTTATTGTTCAGCGTATTTAAGCCGATCGGTTCAAATTCATCCCGGATAGCGCGGGCGATTTTCGGAACAGCATGGAAATATTGTTTTGCTAATTCATCTGTAAATTCATATACATTCTCAATATGTGTTTTCGGAATGACAAGCGTATGGCCTTTTGTCACTTGGCTGATATCAAGAAAGGCAAGTACATGTTCATCTTCATACACCTTCGCGGATGGAATGTCGCCGGCGATAATTTTACAAAAGATACAATTTTCTGCACAATGCATGAGGGTTCCTCCTTATGAAATTGTTTAGTATGTATACACTCATCGTACCACAGAAATGCAGAAAATAGAAAACAGGATGAACCGCGAGCGTTCACCCTGAATGCAGAGGAAGAGCTTATATGAAGAAAATGTGTTATGCCTTTGGTAAGCACCTCATTTGTCAATAAAATGAAGACTTGTTTAATGCCTAACGATTCCTGCGATAAACACCTCATTTGACAATTTGCTTCATACATGAAGAATTCATCAATTCAGTGAAGAGAAATGGTTTGAGCATTGGACATGTTTATTTTCTATCCAACTGTTTCTAAGACGTCTTTGACAAACACCTCATTTTTCAGTTGATATGCTTTTCCTCTACAACTATTATGATGTCCAGAACCCTGTCTCTTTATGACAGCAAATTCATCATTTGTTAAAAGGGAATTGTTTCAAATCAGGCCTTGTTTTTGGTACTATGAAGAAAAACACTATAAGGGGAGAAACTATGTCTCTGCTATCGGTAAAAGACTTGACCGGCGGATATACAAGGAATCCGGTTTTAAAAAGCGTATCATTCACCCTTGAACCGAATCAAATTGTCGGCTTAATCGGGCTGAATGGTGCTGGTAAAAGTACAACAATCAGACACATCATCGGGCTGATGGACCCGCATAAAGGTTCAATCGAATTAAACGGTAAAACGTTTGCTGAGGATCCGGAAGGCTACCGTTCACAATTTACCTATATACCTGAAACACCTGTTTTATACGAAGAATTGACGCTGATGGAGCATCTTGAACTAACAGCCATGGCATATGGACTGTCAAAAGAAACGATGGAGAAAAGGCTGCCTCCGCTTTTAAAGGAATTCCGAATGGAAAAGAGGCTGAAGTGGTTCCCGGCCCATTTTTCTAAAGGAATGAAGCAGAAGGTTATGATTATGTGCGCATTTTTGGCAGAGCCTGCGCTCTACATTATTGATGAGCCTTTTCTAGGGCTTGATCCGCTTGCCATTAACGCGCTGCTTGAACGGATGAATGAAGCGAAAAAAGGCGGGGCGAGCGTGCTGATGTCAACACACATTTTGGCAACGGCAGAACGCTATTGCGATTCGTTTATTATTTTACATAACGGCGAGGTGCGGGCGCGCGGCACGCTGTCAGAGCTCAGAGAGCAGTTTGGAATGAAGGACGCGGCGCTGGACGATTTGTATCTTGAGCTTACAAAGGAAGACGCTGGCCATGAATAATATGCTTGATATTTGGCAGTCGCGGCTGCAGGAGCATATCAAAGAAACAAGAACATACATGAAATATATGCTCAACGATCACCTCGTCATTGTTTTGATTTTTTTTCTAGCGGGCGCTGCAAGCTGGTACAGCAAATGGATACGGGACATTCCCGCTCACTTTCCGTCCTTTTGGGTGATGGCCGTGCTGTTTTCGCTCGTGTTGACAAGCTCTTATGTGCGAACGCTTTTGAAGGAGGCTGACCTTGTTTTCTTATTGCCTCTTGAAGCAAAAATGGAGCCTTACTTGAAGCAGGCGTTTATCTACAGCTATGTGTCTCAGCTGTTTCCGCTTATTGCGCTGAGCATCGTTGCGATGCCGCTTTATTTCGCAGTCACACCGGGAGCTTCGCTCGTATCGTATGCCGCGGTCTTTGTCCAACTGTTGCTGCTGAAAGCGTGGAATCAGGTAATGGAATGGAGAACGACTTTCCAAAACGACCGCAGCATGAAACGGATGGACGTCATCATTCGCTTTGCGGCGAATACACTCGTTCTTTATTTTGTTTTCCAATCTGTTTATATGTATGCGCTTCTCGTCTATGTCATTATGGCTGTTCTTTATCTGTATATGTCTTCCGCAGCAAAACGGAAAACATTTAAATGGGAAAGCCATATTGAGTCCGAATTGAGACGAAAGCAGCGTTTCTATCGGATTGCCAACCTGTTTACTGATGTGCCGCATTTGCGAAAGCAAGCCAAACGAAGAGCTTATCTCGACTTTTTGCTGCGGCTTGTGCCGTTTGAACAGCGCAAAACATTTGCCTATATGTTCACCCGCGCCTTTTTGCGTTCGAGCGATTATTTGGGCATTCTTGTCAGATTAACGATTGTTTTCGCGCTGATCATTATGTATGTCTCAGCTAGCCCGCTTATTGCAGCGGTTTTGACTGTGTTTGCCATTTTCATTACGGGCATTCAGCTTCTGCCGCTCTTCGGCCACTTTGACCATCTGGCGCTTCAAGAGCTGTACCCTGTGAAAAAAGAAACAAAGCTGAAAAGCTATTTCTCTCTATTAAAAACTGCACTTAGTATTCAAGCGCTGCTGATGTCTGTTGCATCTGCCTATGCAGCCGGCTTGACCGGTTTTCTGTACGCGTTAATCGGTTCTGCCGTTCTGATTTTTGTTGTTTTGCCTGCTTATATGACAACCAGGCTGAAAAAGCACGGAAAGCTGTGAACTGAAAAGGGGTAATCAAATGACAGATAATCAGCTGCTGATGCAGGAAGCTTTGCAATGGAAAATGCATTTTTTGCGAAAGGATTCCATGTTTGAACGCTTTTCGAAGCGTGTCCAGACGAAGGTGAATGAACGGATTCCTGAAAAAATCCATACGGTCGTCACCGAGAGTGTAAGAAAAATGGTAGAAGCGACAATGGCCGGCTCCAATATCATTACTTATAAAAAGGATACAAGTGCACTGTCGCTCAGTGAAAAAAACGAATTGGCGAAAAAAACGATTGTTTCTTATCAGAAAGTGGCAGCTGCTGAGGGAGTCGGCACCGGAGCGGGCGGCATTTTTTTAGGCATTGCTGATTTTCCGCTGCTGCTTTCAATTAAGATGAAGTGTTTATTTACCTTGTCTTCCATTTACGGCTTTGATGTGAAGGATGCACAAGAAAGGATGTTTTTGCTGCTCGTGTTTCAGCTTGCATTTTCGAGTGACGATGGCCGTAAATCGCTTTTTTCTGTCATCGAAAATTGGGAGACGGAGAAAAAGAGCATCGACTGGAGAGTGTTCCAGCAGGAATATCGCGATTATATCGACGTCGTGAAGCTTTTTCAGCTTTTGCCGGGCGTAGGAGCGGCAGTCGGCGGAATTGCCAATTATAAGCTGCTTGCTCAGCTTGGAGAAACTGCAAGACATGTTTTTCATCTGAGGATATTAAAGGAAACAGCCGGAGAATAAACACTCCGGCTGTTTTTTTATAGCTGATGATAGGTGATCGCAGCGCCGGCAAGGACCTTGGCCGCTGTCAGTATGGCTTTTTCGTTGATATCAAATTTCGGATGGTGGTGGGAATAAACTCGGTCTGGCTGTTCGGGAGCGGCGCCTGTAAAGAAAAAAGTGCCCTTCACGTTTTGTAAGTAATAAGCAAAATCCTCGCCGCCCATTTGTGGTTCACCGTCAATGACCTGCTGAACGCCCTCGGTATTCTTTGCGGTGCTCACCAAGTGGTTCGTTTCTGCAGGATGGTTCACAACCGCTGGATAACCCTGTTCATAGGTGTACTCATAGGACGCGCCGTGCATGCTGCATATTCCTTTTACAACCGCTTCAATTTCTTTCTCCAGAATGTCCCGGACATTTTCATCAAAAGAACGCGCTGTGCCGATGAGTACTGCTTGGTCTGCGATGACATTAAACGGATTGTCGGCGATGAAGGAGCCTGTCGAAATGACGGCGGATTGAATCGGATTGACTTTGCGGCTGACAATGTGCTGCAAAGAGGAAACGATTTGCGAACCGATCAGGACGGCGTCTTTTGTATCATGCGGATGAGCGCCGTGGCCGCCCTTTCCGAAGACTTTAATCGTAAATCGGTCCGCCGCCGCCATGACGGCGCCGGGGCGGCAAAGAATAGTTCCGAGCGGCTCAGTTGCCCAAAGATGAGTGCCGAATATCACATCCGCGTTTTCGAGACAGCCGTCATCAATCATTGGCTTTGCGCCTCCCGGATAATATTCTTCTGCATGCTGGTGGATCATCACAAATGTTCCCTTCAGTTCATGTCTGTTTTGGTGAAGGACCTTGGCCACTGCGAGAAGAGCTGCGGTGTGGCCGTCGTGGCCGCATGCATGCATGACACCAGGCACTTTGGAGGCGTAAGGGACATCTTTTTCATCTTGAATGGGGAGAGCGTCAAAGTCGGCCCTCAAAGCGACTGTAGGGCCGGTTTCGCTTCCTTCTATATATGCTAAAACCCCTCTGCCGCCAACGTTTGTGCGGATTGGGACTCCTAACGATTCATAATAGGAAGCAATAAATGCGGCGGTTTTTTCTTCTTGAAATGAGAGCTCAGGATACATATGAAAATGGCGCCTGATCTCAACCATTTCTTCAAAACAGCCGTCGAGCTGTTTGTTTATCTCTTTCTGCAGTGTGGATATGGACAAAGCGGCTTCCCCCTTTTCTATGCTTTTCCATGATTGTATAGAAAAAGTCTGAATATTTCAACTCATGCTGTTTTAAAGCATCATCACAGCTGCGAGGGTTGTCACCAAAAGGCCAATCGCGACGGGAATGAAGTTTTTTCTGGCAAGCTCAAAAGGATCAACTTTGCAAATGGCCGCGGCGGGAATCAACGCCCATGGGACCAGTGTTCCTCCGCCCACCCAGATGGCAGAGATTTGTCCGAGCGCGGTCAGAACGGCGGGATCGGCATGGAGAGCGGACGAAAAGAGCTTTGCGATGGAGCCGGCGAGAGAAATGCCAGAAAATCCTGAGCCGTCAAGGCCTGTTATGGCTCCAGCGGCAGTTAATGCAGTGGCGGCAAGCTCCTTTGACATAGGCATCATATGGGATAAAGCAATGCCAAGATCGTTGACAATGCCGTGGGAACCTTTAGGGAGTGAAGTGCCCAGTATGCTTTCATAGCCTGAGTCGCCAAGATAAAAGAAAGCGGCAATCGGGATGACGGGGCCGAAAACCTTAAAACCGAACTTAAATCCGTCAATAAAATAGCCGGTGATTTTTTCAAGCCCTTTATGCTTATACACGAAAAAATGAACGGTAAAGAGGATACAAATTGCAGACCCGCCAATTAACGCGGTTGCATCATTTCCTTGTAGGTTAAACAAGAGCATGCAGGCGATATCTGCAAGAAAGGCAAGCGGAATCAAAAAAGCCAGTATGGACCGCAGGCGTTTTGGCAAGTACAGCGAGTTGTCTTGTTCGCCGGAAAGAACGGGGGAAAAAGAAGCGGGATGCTCCTGTTTTTTGCGTTCGCGCTGAATCATGATAAAGGCAGCAGTTGTTGTTGTCACACCCATAATCAGCACAAGCGGAATACTGGCCGAGACGACATCACCGACTGGAATGCCTGCTGCATCCGCAGTCAGCTTTGGCGCCGCCTGAATGACAAAGTCTCCTGACAGGGCAAAACCGTGTCCGAATAAGTTCATGGCCATGGCCGCGGCAAGAGGTGTCAAACCGGCACGTGCGGCTGCGGGGAGCAGGACGGCGCCGATCAAAGCGACACCCGGAGAAGGCCAGAAGAATAGAGAAATGGCGAACATCAGGCCTCCAATCAGCCAATAGGCAGTCACAGGCCCTCTCACAAGGCTTGCAAAGGGAGAAATCATCGCTTCATTTATCCCTGTTTTTGTTAACAAATCACTCATTGAAACGATAAAGCAAATGATGAAAATCGTGGGCAGCAGTTCGCCGGCCGCATAGATAAAGCTGTGGAATAAACTGCTGACAGAAGCTGAAAGTGAATGGCTGGCCCATAGCGATATGATAAAAATGCCGAATAGAGAAATAAATGTCGTGTCTTTTCTCAGCAGCATAAATAGGATAATTGCACCGATAAAAAACACATACAGAACATGGACAGGCAAAATCCCGACTTCCATCATCGATCACTCCTTCCGCTTACAGATTATTCATAGGCGGGCGGAAGGTGCCGGGACAGAGGGGAAGGTTATGATGGAAGATGAACATTGATCTGTTTCAGCTGCTCAATCAGATGATGCCTTAATCCTCTATTCGCTTTTTGCAGATGTTTTGGGAAGCATTCAGGAGAAAAAATGACGCACCCTTCAGCAAGCCAGTTTTTTCTATAGGCGATGATGCTTTCCGATGGCTCTATATGAGTTATCCTCGTGCTGCATCTCGTACTCATCAAATCCGAACTGAAAACCGCAGCACGGGCAGATTTCATGAGAATGATTGCCTTCATGATCATATGGCGGTTCAGCCAATCCCTTAAACCCGCAGACTGGGCAAGTATGCTTCATTTTGCTTTCCTCCCAATAAAATAAGCTGCCGGACATGCCGGCAGCTATTCGACAGCGAAATATGTGGTGACATAGGAAGGCCGGGAGAAGATCGACGTTGTGTCAATTCCGGCAGATGTATCGCGTTTTTTGTGGGCTTCTTTGTAAGAACCGGACTGCTGCCAGTCTTGAAAGGCGCTTTCCGTTTCCCACAAGGTCAGAATGACATAGGTGTCACTGTCAAGCGGACGGAGCACTCGAATTGCTTCAAAGCCAGGCTCATTTTCGACTTTTCCCGCTCTGTTTTTAAATCTGTTTTCAAACAGCGGACGCCCTTCCTGAGTGACGGCAATATTGTTCAATACTGCAAAACCGGGATGCTTGATCTCTCCGACTTGGTCAATGACTTCATAAGCGTGTGGTGCCTGGAAAACGGTTTCTCCGTTTGTTTCATGAATCAAAATGGCGTTTTCCTGCCCCTGCATCAAAAGGATATTTTCTGAGGGATGCTTCTCTACGATCGTTTTTAAAAAATCGGCTGTCCCATATGTAATATAAACCTTCATATCAGCCACCTCCTGCTTGCTAGTATATCAAAACAATGGTATAAGTTTCTATTGGCGAGTGCTTCGAACATAATTCCAAACAATTTTTCCCATACTACCTTTAGAAAGGCGAGGTGAGTTCATGTTTAAGATAAAGAAAAAGAAACTTTTTATACCTATCATTATTTTAGTGTTAACTGCTTTTCTCGCTTTAATAGGATATATTTCAATTATTTTTCTCGGCCATTATGTCATAGATGAAAAGAAGCTGATACTTCATGCTTCTTCAAAAATTGTTGATCAAAACGGAGATGAGGTTGCAAGCCTGTATACAGAAAATCGTGAGCCGGTCTCGATCAATGAGATTCCAAAGCAGGTCAGAGAAGCGTTTATCGCTGTTGAGGATAAAAGGTTCTATGAGCATCACGGCATTGATGCAAAATCTGTCGGAAGGGCAGTGTATCGCGATATATTAGCAGGCGGAAAGGTGGAAGGCGGAAGCACGATCACCCAGCAGCTTGCCAAAAATATTTTTCTGACACATGACAAAACGTTTCTAAGAAAAACAAAAGAAGTGATCATTGCGATCAATCTTGAACGGGATTACAGCAAGGACAAGCTGCTTGAAATGTATTTAAATCAGCTTTACTTCGGACATGGGGTTTACGGCATACAAGCGGCGTCCCACTATTATTTTAATAAAGAAGTAAAAGATTTGACTGTATCTGAAGGCGCTGTTTTGGCCGCTATTCCGAAGGCGCCTTCTACGTACTCTCCAATTTTGCACCCTGATAAAAATAAGGAGCGGCGTGATACAATTCTAGGTATGATGAATGACCAAGGCTATATCAGTGCGAAAGAGGCTGTCACCGCACAGGGCCGAACGCTTGGACTGCACGTGAAGAAACAGTCGGAAACACCTTGGTTTGACAGCTACATTGACCTTGTGATCAAAGAGGCGGAAGACAAGTATTCCATTTCCGGAGAGCAGCTTCTTCAAGGCGGATACACGATCAAGGTGCCGCTCGATTCGAAGCTGCAGAAGACGGCTTACCAGGTGATGAAAGAGGGAAGCTATTATCCCGGAACAGATCAGAATGCCGAGGGAAGCGCGGTATTTATTAATAACAAGACAGGCGGTGTAGAAGCGGCCATCGGCGGAAGGGATTACACATCCAAAGGATATAACCGTGTCACAGCTGTCCGCCAGCCGGGTTCCACATTTAAGCCGCTTGCTGTATACGGACCGGCGATGCAGGAAAAGAAATTTAAGCCATATTCTCTATTGAAGGATGAGTTGCAGTCCTACGGAGATTATACGCCGAAAAACTACGACAGCATGTATGAGGGCGAAGTCACTATGTCTGACGCCATTACGTACAGCAAAAACGCGCCGGCTGTCTGGACGCTGAATGAGATCGGCGTCGAAACAGGAAAATCTTATTTGAAAGCAAACGGCATTGATATCCCTGATGAAGGCCTTGCTCTTGCTCTAGGCGGCTTGGAAAAAGGCGTTTCACCGCTCCAGCTTGCCGGCGCGTTTCATACATTTGCCGCGAATGGAACGTATACTGAACCCTTCTTTATCTCGAGCATAATAGATGAAGACGGAGAAACAATAGCCGATCATAAAGAAGAAGGAAAGCGGGTATTCAGCAAGCAGACGTCTTGGAATATGACGAGAATGCTGCAGCAGGTAGTCAAAAAGGGAACGGCTACGTCCGGCACCTATCACGGCGACCTGGCGGGAAAAACAGGTTCTACATCTTATACAGGCGTCTCCGGCGCGACAAAGGACGCCTGGTTTGCAGGCTATACGCCGAAAATAACCGGGGCAGTCTGGATGGGCTATGACAAAACGGATCAAAACCATTATTTGAAAGCCGGGAGCTCATACCCGACGCGGCTGTTTAAGGATATTTTGACACAGGCAGGAGAAACCGGTCATGTGTTCACAAAGCCTAAAAACGTTAAAGACCTGGAAAGCCCGATTGAGCTGAAGCCGGTCAAAACACTCACAGCCGATTACACATTTAAAGCAGCGGGGCTCTTTACTATTGAATTAAAGTGGGACGCTCAAGAGGATGATCGGGCCGTATACAGAATTTATGTAAACAAGGACGGCGAGGAGACGCTTCTTGATTCGGTTGAAGGGAAGGGAAGCTATGAAATTCCTTATGCCAACTTATTTTCGGGCGCGTCTTATAAAATTGTGCCTTATAATACACAGACAAAAAGAGAAGGGGAAGGAACCGATTACGTTCAGCCGAAATTGTTTTCCTCTTAATGGAATTCGGCGATTTTTTGAACTTTGAGCTACATTTCTATACCATTTGCCTAAAACAAGGTATAGTGTAATAAGTCAAGAAATACGAACGTATGGTTGCCGTATGAAAGGTGGAAATCAGATGAGTAAACGAGAAACGTTTAACGAGACGTTTTTAAAAGCTGCGCGGGGAGAAAAAGCGGATCACACGCCTGTGTGGTATATGAGACAAGCAGGGCGCTCACAGCCGGAATATCGCAAGCTGAAGGAAAAGTACGGATTGTTTGAGATCACACATCAGCCCGAACTTTGTGCGTATGTCACAAGACTGCCGGTTGAGCAATACGGAGTCGATGCTGCAATCCTTTATAAAGATATCATGACGCCGCTGCCGTCAATCGGTGTGGATGTTGAAATCAAAAACGGGATCGGTCCTGTGATTGATCAGCCAATCCGGTCTCTGGCGGACATTGAAAAACTCGGCCAGATTGATCCGGAACAGGACGTGCCGTACGTGCTTGAGACGATTAAACTGCTTGTCAATGAGCAGCTGAACGTCCCGCTCATCGGTTTCTCAGGTGCGCCTTTTACGCTTGCAAGCTATATGATCGAAGGCGGCCCGTCGAAAAACTACAATAAAACAAAAGCCTTCATGTACAGCATGCCAGATGCATGGAATCTGCTGATGTCCAAGCTTGCCGACATGATCATCGTGTACGTGAAAGCGCAGATTAAGGCAGGCGCAAAAGCGATTCAAATCTTTGATTCGTGGGTCGGCGCATTGAATCAGGCAGATTACAGAACATACATCAAACCCGTGATGAACCGGATCTTTTCAGAGCTCGCAAAGGAGAATGTGCCGCTGATCATGTTTGGCGTTGGCGCAAGCCATCTTGCAGGTGATTGGCATGACCTTCCTCTTGATGTTGTCGGGCTTGACTGGAGACTCGGCATTGATGAAGCCAGATCAAAAGGAATTACTAAAACAGTGCAGGGCAACCTGGACCCGTCCATTTTGCTTGCGCCATGGGAAGTCATTGAGCAGAAAACGAAGGAAATACTTGATCAGGGTATGGAGTCAGACGGCTTCATTTTCAATCTTGGCCATGGGGTATTTCCTGATGTCAGTCCAGAGGTTTTGAAAAAACTGACAGCATTTGTCCATGAATATTCACAAAACAAAAAAATGGGTCAATATTCCTAAGCATATCTTTTGGTATCTTAATGATATCCTGTCAAAATGTTTGTATCAGATCATTAAAGAGGGTGTAAACAGTGAGTAGAAAGAAAATGGGGCTTCTCGTGATGGCGTACGGCACGCCTTATAAGGAAGAAGATATTGAACGTTATTATACACATATCAGAAGAGGCAGAAAGCCTGAACCTGAAATGCTTCAAGATTTGAAAGACAGATACGAAGCGATTGGCGGCATTTCACCGCTTGCCAAAATCACAGAAGAGCAGGTGCATAATCTGGAACAGCACTTGAATGAAATTCAGGATGAGATTACGTTTAAAGCGTATATCGGACTGAAGCATATCGAGCCGTTTATTGAAGACGCCGTAGCAGAGATGCATAAGGATGGCATTACAGAAGCAGTCAGCATCGTGCTGGCGCCGCATTTCTCCACGTTCAGCGTTCAGTCCTACAACAAACGCGCCAAAGAAGAGGCTGAAAAACTCGGCGGCTTAACGATTACGTCAGTTGAAAGCTGGTACGATGAACCGAAGTTCGTGACATATTGGGTTGACCGAGTGAAGGAAACATATGCGTCAATGCCTGAGGATGAAAGAGAAAACGCGATGCTCATCGTATCCGCACACAGCCTGCCGGAAAAAATCAAAGAATTTGGAGACCCGTATCCGGACCAGCTGCATGAATCGGCGAAATTGATTGCTGAAGGCGCAGGCGTTTCCGAATATGCTGTCGGCTGGCAAAGTGAAGGGAACACGCCTGATCCTTGGCTCGGACCCGATGTTCAGGATTTAACACGTGATTTATTCGAACAAAAAGGCTATCAAGCATTTGTATATGTTCCTGTTGGGTTTGTCGCGGATCACTTAGAAGTGCTTTATGATAATGATTATGAATGCAAAGTGGTTACTGACGATATCGGCGCAAGCTATTACCGGCCGGAAATGCCAAATGCCAAGCCTGAATTTATTGATGCTTTGGCAACAGTCGTATTAAAAAAATTAGGACGTTAAAGAAGGCGATGAACATGAGTGACGGCAAAAAACATGTAGTCATCATCGGCGGCGGCATTACCGGTTTAGCCGCCGCCTTCTATATGGAAAAAGAAATCAAAGAAAAGAATCTGCCGCTTGAGCTGACGCTTGTTGAGGCAAGTCCGAGAGTCGGCGGGAAAATCCAGACTGTCAAGAAAGACGGCTATATCATCGAAAGAGGGCCAGACTCATTTCTGGAACGAAAGAAAAGCGCCCCGCAGCTTGTTAAAGACTTAGGTCTTGAGCATTTGCTTGTCAACAATGCGACCGGACAATCCTATGTGCTTGTAAACCGCACCCTGCATCCAATGCCGAAGGGCGCCGTAATGGGGATACCGACAAAAATTGCGCCGTTTGTTTCTACGGGTCTGTTTTCTTTGTCTGGGAAGGCCAGAGCTGCTATGGATTTCATCCTGCCTGCAAGCAAAACAAAGGATGATCAGTCATTGGGAGAATTCTTCCGCAGACGTGTCGGAGATGAAGTGGTCGAGAACTTAATCGAGCCGCTACTATCAGGGATCTACGCAGGCGACATTGACAAGCTCAGCCTGATGTCGACATTTCCGCAATTTTATCAGACGGAACAAAAGCATAGAAGCCTGATTCTCGGCATGAAAAAAACAAGGCCTCAAGGCTCAGGCCAGCAGCTGACGGCAAAAAAACAAGGGCAGTTCCAAACTCTGTCAACCGGTTTGCAGACCCTTGTAGAAGAGATCGAAAAGCAGTTAAAGCTGACGAAGGTGTATAAAGGCACAAAAGTGACCAAACTCAGCCATAGCGGCTCTTGCTATTCGCTCGAACTGGATAACGGCGTCACACTTGATGCTGATTCAGTAATTGTGACTGCTCCGCATAAAGCGGCTGCGGGAATGCTTTCTGAGCTTCCTGCCATTTCTCATTTGAAAAATATGCACTCCACATCCGTGGCAAACGTCGCTTTAGGTTTCCCTGAAGGCTCCGTCCAAATGGAGCATGAGGGCACGGGTTTTGTCATTTCAAGAAACAGTGACTTTGCGATCACAGCCTGTACGTGGACGAATAAAAAATGGCCGCACGCAGCGCCGGAAGGCAAAACGCTGCTTCGGGCATATGTCGGAAAAGCCGGAGACGAATCCATTGTCGATCTATCAGATAATGACATTATCAACATTGTGTTAGAAGACTTAAAGAAAGTCATGAACATAAACGGCGAGCCGGAAATGACATGTGTCACCCGATGGCATGAAAGCATGCCGCAGTACCATGTCGGCCATAAGCAGCGTATCAAGGAGCTGCGTGAAGCACTTGCATCTGCGTATCCGGGTGTTTATATGACAGGCGCTTCTTTCGAAGGTGTCGGCATTCCCGACTGCATTGATCAAGGAAAAGCTGCCGTGTCTGACGCGCTTACCTATTTATTCAGCTAAAACCTCCGCTTTATCGCGGAGGTTTTTTTGATGTGCAATGGCAATATTGTGTAAAAAAATGATTGAATTGAACGGCAGGTTATGATACATTTGCATATGTACTTAATGACTAAAATGTTCAAACGGTCAGTTTCGAGGTGAATACAATGTCAATAGATCGAAAAAAGCTCATTTTGGAGGCGGCTACAAAGTCTTTCACGCAGTTCGGGTATAAAGCGACGACAATGGATCTTGTCGCAAAACTTGCGAACGTGGGGAAGGGAACCATTTATACTTTTTTCAAAAACAAAGAAGAGCTGTTTGACGAGATTTTCACTACTTTATTAAAGGAAATGAAACAAAAAGCGGATGAAGCGATGGAGCCGAACCTTCCGTTCCATGAAAATGTGCACAGAGCGCTGTTTGCCATTCTGGAGTTCAGGAAAACACATCAGCTGACGATTAAAATTTTCCAAGAGAATGCCGAGATTGGTACAATGGCTGTTCAGGAAGTGATCCAGAAAATGGAGCGAGCCATACTGTCTTATATCAAAAGTAAGATTGAAGACGGGATCAAAAGCGGCGCAATCAAGCCGTGCGACCCTGAACTGACAGCCTTTGTGATGCTGAAGCTTTATATCGCGCTCATTTTTGACTGGGAAAAACAACACCCCCCGCTTGATAAAGAGACAATTGCGGGACTGCTTGAATTGTATGTTGTCAAAGGATTGTCAGCGAACTAGATAATCCTTTCTCTTTGCAAGAAAATGACCATTTTTCATGATGAGTCAGTTTTAGAATGGAGGCATCAGGATGAACACAATACGAAGTCAGTGGAAAGACATCGTAACAAGTAAAAAATTATTGATTCCCATCATCGCCATTTTGTTTGTCCCGCTTATTTACAGCGGCGTATTCTTAAAGGCTTATTGGGACCCGTACGGCACAGTTGACCAGCTGCCTGTCGTTGTCGTCAACCAAGACAAGGGAGCAACGTATGAAGGAGAAAAACTTCAAATCGGTGATGATCTGGTCAAAGAATTAAAGGATAATAACAACTTTGATTGGCATTTTTCCAATGATCTCGACCAATCGTTAAAGGACTTATTGAATCAAAAATATTATTTAGTTGTCGAGATTCCTGAGGATTTTTCTAAGAATGCCAGCACTGTATTAGACAAAAATCCGAAAAAATTGGATCTGAAATACCACACAAATGCAGGTTCTAACTATGTAGGGGCAACGATCGGCGAAAAAGCGATTGATAAACTGAAAGCCTCTGTTTCAAAAGAAGTGACCGAGCAATATACGAAAGTTATTTTTGATAACTTTAAAGATATCGCAAAAGGTTTGAGCGACGCGAGCAGCGGCGCGAAAAAAATTGATGACGGCACAAAGGATGCGAAAAACGGAAGCGCCCAGCTGAAAGAAAATCTGGCGAAGCTGAAGGAAAGCACCGCTACCATCAGTGACAAAACAGCGCAGCTTGCAGATGGAGCGGCTCAGGTGACGAGCGGCATCCAATCACTTGACAGCTCGCTCGGTAAATTCCAGGACAGCAGCAACCAGATTTATGATAAATCTGGTCAGCTTGCAGCAGGATCAGGCGAACTGACAAGCAAGATGAATGAACTTCTTGCCGGACTTCAAAACGTGCAGAAGGGTACACCTAAACTTACTAACGGGTTGGATCAGCTCAACAGTAAAGTCCAAGAAGGTTCTGAGAAAGCGGCAAAAGCGGAAAAGATCATTAATGCGCTCGATTTAACGAAGCTTGAAACTGCTGTAAACAATCTGGAAAAGTCAGAAACTGCGATGAAGGAATTCAAAAAACAGCTGACTGACTTTGAAAACAGTTTGAAAAACCGTGATCAGGCATTTAAAAATGTCATCAATTCGAGTGACTTCTTAACAGCGGAGCAAAAAAGCCAGCTGATTAATTCTGTTGAGAAAAAGCTTCCGCAAGTTGATGCGCCTGATTTTGATCAAATATTAAGCCAGCTACCTACAGCTGATCAGCTGCCTGACATCGCAACGATAAAAAGCTCTCTTGAAGACGTGAAAGCGCAGGTGGCGCAGGTGAAAGCCATGCCGGAAGCTACATCTAAGCTTTATAACGGCGCAAAAACAATCCAAGATGCGATTGACAGATTAACTGAGGGAGCTGATAAGATATACAATGGTTCTCAGAAGCTGACAGATGGCCAAACTAAACTGACAGCGGGCATCGGTGAATATAATAAGCAGTTCGCAAAAGCAAAAGCGGGCTCAGAGCAATTGGTGACAGGAAGCAGCCAAGTATCCGGCGGATTGTTTAAGCTGTTAGACGGGTCTAAACAGGTCCAAAGCGGATCATCAAAACTCGCAGACGGATCTGCATCACTTGATACAGGTTTAGGCAAGCTATTGGACGGCACAGGAGAGCTGTCTAGTAAGCTGAAGGATGCGGCTGACCAAACAGGAGATATCGATGCTGATGATCAAACATACGGCATGTTTGCGGATCCGGTTAAAACCAAAGATGATGCCATTCATTCCGTTCCTAACTATGGAACAGGGCTGACACCTTATATCCTGTCAATGGGCTTGTATGTCGGCGGCATCATGCTGACGGTTGTCTTCCCGCTGAAGGAAGCGTCAGGACGTCCGAGAAACGGTTTTGAGTGGTTCTTCAGCAAATTCAATGTCATGATGCTTGTAGGAATCATTCAATCATTGATTGTGGCGACGGTTCTTCTATTGGGAATTGGTCTTGAGGTAGAGAGCACGTGGAGATTTTACGTGTTTACGATCATTACGAGTCTCGCTTTCCTGGCGATAATTCAATTTTTGGCTACAACGATGGGCAACCCGGGGCGATTTATCGCAGTCATTATTTTAGTGCTGCAGCTGGGAGCGAGCGGAGGAACCTTCCCGCTGGAATTGCTTCCGAATTTCTATCAGGTCATCCACGGCGCATTGCCGATGACCTACAGCATTAACGGATTCAGAGCAGTCATTTCAAACGGTGACTTTGGCTACATGTGGCAGATGGCCGGCGTCTTAATCGGCATTGCCCTCGTCATGATTGCACTAAGCATTACTTACTTTACAATGTTAAGCCGGAAGGAAGAAACATCAGAAGAACAGCCGGCTTCATAAAGAAAAAGAACTTGTTTCCTTGGAAACAAGTTCTTTTTTTGTTACATTCCCCATTTAATAAGCAATCCTGTATAGGTTAATCCGCCGCCAAACCCGAAAAGCAAAACGATTTGATCTTTTTTCAGCTTCCCGGCTTTCACTGCGAGATCGAGCGCCAAAACAATTGAAACCGAAGACGTGTTTCCGTAGTGCTCAACACTAGTGAGCGTTTTTTCAATCGGGAACGGTGTTTTTTCACAAATTGACTCGATCATGCGCAAGTTGGCGCTGTGAGGAACAAACCAATCGAGATCATCAGAGCTGAGTCCTGCTTTATGTAAAAGCCGTTCAAATTCGCCAGGGACGGTTCTTGCGGCCCATTTATATACCTCGCGTCCGTTTTGCACCATTTTTCCAGAACCGACAAGCTGCACACCGTTTATTTCATTTCGCAGTCCGGCACGATACAAAATATCGCCGCCGTTCCCGCTTGTTCCTTGTACAGACGCAAGAAATCCCGGCGTTTCTTCATCTCGTTCTACTAACAGCGCACCCGCGGCATCGCCGAACAGTACGCATGTCGTTCGATCGGTATAATCGGTTACCTTTGATAACGTCTCTCCGGCGATGACGAGAATTTTTTGATGAAGGCCAGATGTGATCAATCCATTTGCCAAATGGAGGCCGTATGTCAGCCCGGCGCATGTCGCATTAATATCCAGCGCGCCGGTGCTTTCCCAGCCGAAATATTCCTGTACGCGGCATGCCGTACTCGGAAAGGCGTAATCGGATGTGGTTGTGGCAACGAGGATCATATCGACATCATCAAGCGTTCCTTTATAACGGCTCTTGAGATTCTTCACCGCTTCTATGCATAAATCAGAGGTAAATTGATGTTCATCCGCAATCCGGCGTTCTCTCATTCCTGTGCGCTGAACGATCCATTCATCAGAGGTATCAACGATCTTTTCTAAATCTGCATTGGTTAAACGTCTGCTCGGCGCATAGGTGCCGATAGCTGTAATTTTTGCTTTTGACATATGAATCACTCCTTATGGTCAGATTATAACACTAGATATTAGTATCTGGTACTAAAAAGAAGGTTTTTTTACAAAAAAAGAGAAGTGTAGATAGGAATCTATGAAAAAGAAAAAGGAGGCTGAAAAATGGTCAGTCAAGAAGCAGTAGTCTTTTTGGCATTATCCGGGGCTATTGCGTTTCTGTTGCCAATCGGGCTGATTGTATGGTTTAAGCGAAAGTATGGTGCCTCGCTTAAAGTGTTTTTTATTGGCGCTCTCACGTTTTTTGTCTTCGCTCAGCTGCTGGAAGGCGGCGTTCATGTTTATGTACTGCAAGTGAATGAAATGACGAAAGAAGCGATGCAGCATCCATTATGGTATGGCATTTACGGCTGCTTGATGGCCGGCATTTTTGAGGAGTGCGGAAGGTATTTGATGATGCGATTTTTTATGAAGCGCCATCATACTTGGGCAGATGGTCTGGCTTTCGGGGCAGGCCATGGCGGGCTTGAAGCCATCCTGATTACAGGCTTGTCCTCTATCTCACTTATTGTATACGCATTTGCAATCAATAGCGGGACGTTTGAACAGCTTTTGGTCAATGGCGACGTCAAACAGGCGCTTTTGCCGATACAGGAGCAGCTGCTGCATACTCCTTCGTATGAATGGATGCTGGGCGGAATAGAAAGAATCAGTGCCATTGCCGTCCAGATTGGTCTGTCTCTGCTTGTTTTGTACGCGGTTAAAAACCGCCGGCCGCTGTTTTTGCTGTATTCTATTCTTTTACATGCACTGTTTAATGTCCCGGCGGTTTTATATCAAAGAGGAATCATAGAGCATGCTGCAGCTGTTGAAATCATTGTTGCTCTTATAGCGGCTTTATCAGTTTATTGGATTGTAAAAGCAAAAAGGGTGTTTCAATAAAAGGTCCAAGCAGCAGCAATGCCCGCTTGGAAAAATGTGAATGGAAATATTCATTAAGCATGGGTCATCAGAATATTTCTGATTCAGTCTTTAGCAATGACAGCAAGAATGTCTGTGTTTTTTACAAGAGAAACAATGGTGTTTCTTTTTCTTCTTCTCGAAAGGGTCATGGCATTCTTTCTTTTTCTTGCAATGGTCGTGGAAATCTTTATCGAACCACTCGTCAAAGAACCAAAAATCATCGAACCAATCGTGACAACGACATTTCTGTTCATGTGAATGACGACAGCACATAGAAATCCCTCCTCTTCCCATGCTCTCTACAGCATATGAGAGATTGATAGGAAAAGATTGGACGGGTCCCTCGGGAAAAGAGTATATTTTAAGTAGAAAATAAAAGGAGGAATGCCCTATGACGTCCGTACGTAAAACGATGGAGCTCATTAAAGAACTTGTATCGATCCCAAGCCCGACAGGAAATACATATGAGGTGATCAATTATATTGAAAGCCTTTTAAAAGAATGGAAGGTAGAAACGGTTCGGAACCACAAGGGCGGCTTAATTGCAACGCTTCCAGGACGCGACACATCCCGGCATCGCATGCTGACAGCGCACGTTGACACCCTCGGCGCTATGGTGAAGGAAATTAAAGCGGACGGCCGGCTGAAAATCGACTTAATCGGCGGGTTCCGCTACAACTCGATTGAGGGGGAGTATTGCCAAATTGAAACCGCCTCGGGAAAAATGTACACAGGCACAATCTTAATGCATCAAACGTCTGTGCACGTATACAAAGACGCGGGAAAGGCTGAGCGGAATCAAGAGAATATGGAGATCCGCCTAGATGAACCTGTTCACTGCCGGAAAGATACGGAGGAGCTTGGCATTGGCGTCGGAGACTTTGTGTCGTTTGATCCACGTGTCGAGATCACATCAAGCGGATTTATTAAATCGCGCCATTTGGATGACAAAGCAAGCGTCGCCTTATTGCTCCGCTTAATTCATGAAATTCAAACAGAAGACATTGAGCTGCCGTATACAACCCATTTTCTTATTTCCAATAATGAAGAAATCGGTTACGGCGGGAATTCGAATATTCCTCCTGAAACAGTTGAATATTTGGCGGTTGATATGGGCGCTATTGGTGACGGGCAGGCGACAGATGAATATTCAGTATCAATCTGTGTGAAGGATGCGAGCGGGCCGTATCATTATCAGCTCAGAAAGCATTTAGTTCAATTAGCCGAGAAGCATCATATTGACTATAAGCTTGATATATATCCGTACTACGGGTCTGATGCGTCAGCAGCGATCAAATCCGGGCATGATATTGTGCATGGCCTCATAGGGCCGGGAATTGACGCTTCCCATGCATTTGAACGCACCCATAAATCATCTCTTCGCCATACCGCTAAGCTTCTGTATTACTATGTACAGTCACCAATGGTATAAGGGGGAGGACCAATGAAGATTTATAAGCTGAAAAGCACATTCGGCTGGGAAGGTGATGACGGGTTGGGAGAACAGCTGATTCAGCAGATCCTTGCCGGAGAAAAAACCGCCACGTGCGCGCCGAAATCATTGTATTCAAAAGATGAATTGAGGGACGTTTATCAAACAGCGGGTCAGCTTGTTACCGTTTATGATAAACATGACAATCCAAGATGCAATATAAAAGTAACAGATGTCTTTGAAACCATCTTTGGTGCGCCTGATATGAGGTTAGTCAAAGGAGAGGGCAATGGAGACCGAATTGAGGAGTTTCAAGAGGATCATCGGATGGCATGGGCGGAACTGATCAAAAGCGGTGAACTGGAGCTGAATGAGGATACTGTTTTGATTACAGAGCTGTTTGTGCTTGTTAAAGATTAAAAAAGCCTGCGGGGCAAGAACCCCGCAGGCTTTTCATTAACCAGAAATGGTTGCGTTTTGTTCTGTTTTCGATTGGGACATAACAGTTTCTGCTTTCGCAGGATTAAACATGCCTTCCCATTTAGACATCACAACGGCAGCAAGCGCGTTACCAGTCAGGTTGACAACTGTTCGTGCCATATCCATGATGCGGTCTACGCCGGCAATAAAGGCAAGTCCTTCAGCCGGAACGCCGATGGTGCCAAGCGTTGCAAGCAAGACAACAAAAGAAGTACCAGGCACGGCAGCCATCCCTTTAGATGTCACCATTAAGACGAGCACAAGCGTAATCTGGTGCCAAATCGTCAAATCAATGCCATATACCTGTGCTAAAAAGAGTGCGGCAATAGATTGATAGAGAACGGAACCGTCTAAGTTAAACGTGTAACCGATCGGAATGACAAATGAAACAATGCCTTTCGGACATCCGATTTTCTCCATTTTTTCCATGATGCGCGGAAGAACCGTTTCAGAGCTGGACGTACTGAACGCCAGTAAGATTTCGTCCTTCATGTAAGCAAGGAACTTGAAGATGCTGATGCCGGCAATTTTTGCGACAATCCCGAAAATAACAATTAAGAAGAAAGCAAGCGCGACATAAACCAATCCGACGAGCTTTCCGAGAGAGATAAGAGAACCGAGTCCGAATTTAGACACAGTCACTCCGATAAGAGCGAAAACGCCGAATGGCGCCACTTTCATCACAAGGTTTACAACGTGGAACATGGCATGGGATACACCTTCAAAAAAGGCTAATACAGGCTTGCCTCTTTCACCGATCGCGGAAATACCCAATGCAAATAGTACTGTAAAGCAGATGATGGCTAGAAGATCCCCTTCGACCAATGACTGGAAGAAGTTTGTCGGCACAATATGGAGGAACGTTTCCGCCACTGATTTATTACTTTGTTCTTTTTCAGTTTCAACATATTGACTGATGTCCGATTTTTGAGCTTCGTGTATATTAACTCCTGTACCCGGATGGAAGATGTTTGCAAGGGCTAGTCCGAGAATAATGGCAAAAGTCGTGATGATCTCGAAGTACAGAATCGTTCTGAAGCCTAATTTACCGACTTGCTTTCCATTTCCTGCACCGGCTACACCGATGATTAAGCTGGAGACAACAATAGGAATCACTATCATTTTGATTAAGCGTAAAAAGAGATCCCCGATTGGCTGCAGGTAAGTAGGCAATGCTGGGTTGCCATACCAAATGACGCCAACAATGACACCTAGAATAAGTCCAACGAATATTTGTGTGGCTAATCCAAACTTAATTCTTTTCATAGATTACCTCCCAAAAAACAAAGTATCAACATATATCATGAATAGACATATATTTAATCTCACTATTAGATCAAATTATAATAGATAAGAAATCAATTCGTCTATAGTAAATTATATTTCGAAAATAAAGAATATTCAATGACATTATGATAATCACCAGAATTATCTAAAAACAGGTGAGCTTTGACCTAACCTGACTATTATTTCAAAATTAAGAGATATGTGAAAAAATAAGAAAATCCCACGCGTAAGGCGCGGGATTTTCGCTCATTACAAATCGTTTACTTTTATACAGTCATTGCAGATATTACCATAGCACTCATGCTGCTCTTCTATCTTTTTTCCGCATTCCGCACACTTTTTCGAAGGCAGGTTTCTAAAAAATTCTGTGATTTTCCCCAGCATAACCAATCCCTCTTTCCCCTTTGTAGTGATTTCATTGTAATATAACAGATCACAAAAATCAATAACTGTTTTGATACAATGTTTAAAACATGCTTTTTTCAAGAAAAATGGGTATATTGAAGGAGGATCAATTTTTTTTGAAAAGATAGGAGGACATTATGAAAGTTACAGTTATCGGATGCTATGGCGGTTTTCCGGCCGCAAATGAAGCGACGTCAGGCTATTTGTTTCAGTCAGGTGATTACTCTCTGCTTGTTGATTGCGGCAGTGCCGTATTGTCTAAGCTGTTCGGATATGTGCCGGCGGAAAAGCTGGATGCGGTCGTTCTGTCTCATTATCACCATGACCATATCGCTGATATCGGGCCGCTGCAATTTGCCAAGCAAGTCGGTTCGTTTCTCGGCAAAGGAGAGCATACGCTTCCGATTTACGGACATGATGCTGATATAGAACAGTTTCAAAAGCTTACATATAAAACACATACAAAAGGGATCGCCTATCAGCCGGATCAGCCGCTGACTGCCGGTCCGTTTACGATCACCTTTTTAAAAACGATTCATCCGGTGACGTGCTATGCCATGCGGATTACTGACGGCAGCCACACTGTCGTTTATACTGCTGATTCCAGCTATCAGGATTCATTTATACCGTTTTCGAAAGATGCTGATTTATTGATCTCGGAATGCAATTTTTATGCCGATCAAGACGGAACAAGTGCAGGCCATATGAACAGCCTGGAAGCCGGGCGCATTGCAAAAGAAGCGGGAGCGGGAGAACTGCTGCTGACACATTTGCCGCATTTTGGCGTGCATGACAATCTTCGCAAAGAAGCGAAAACCGTTTTTAACGGAGAAGTGAATATTGCGAAATCAGGTTTTGTGTGGGAAGGATAAAGGAGGAGCACCATGTTATTTATAGACAATCAAAATATCAATGATCCGCGGATCAATCTTGCTATCGAGGAGTACTGTGTCAAGCATTTAGACCCTGAACAGCAATATTTGCTCTTTTATGTGAATCAACCGTCTATTATCATTGGGAAAAACCAAAATACAATAGAAGAAATCAATACAAAATATGTTGAGGAAAACGGGATTATCGTCGTCCGCCGTTTATCAGGCGGGGGCGCTGTGTACCATGATCTGGGGAACTTGAACTTCAGCTTTATTACCAAGGATGACGGGGACAGCTTTCATAACTTTAAAAAATTCACTGAGCCGGTGATTCAGGCGTTACATCAGCTTGGAGTTGAAGCCGAATTAAGCGGCCGGAACGACATTGTAGTGGATGGCCGGAAAATATCCGGAAACGCTCAGTTTGCAACGAAAGGCCGTATTTTCAGCCACGGCACCCTCATGTTTGATTCAGCCATTGATCATGTTGTATCAGCATTAAAGGTGAAAAAGGATAAAATTGAATCAAAAGGCATCAAATCGATCAGAAGCCGAGTAGCAAACATCAGTGAGTTTCTCGATGATAAAATGACCACCGAAGAATTCCGCAGCCATTTGCTTCGCCATATTTTTAACACAAACGACATTGGAAACGTGCCGGAGTATAAGCTGACGGAAAAAGATTGGGAGACCATTCATCAAATTTCGAAAGAGCGCTATCAGAATTGGGATTGGAACTACGGCCGCTCGCCGAAATTTAACCTTAATCATTCGAAACGTTATCCGGTTGGATCGATCGATTTGCGCCTAGAGGTCAAGAAAGGCAAAATCGAGGACTGCAAAATCTTCGGAGATTTCTTCGGTGTCGGTGATGTATCTGAAATTGAAAACCTGCTGGTCGGAAAACAATACGAACGCAGCGTCATCGCTGATGTGCTCGAAGGTGTGAATCTCAAGCATTACTTTGGGAACATTACGAAAGAGGATTTCCTTGATCTGATTTATTAAGGCAAAACACATCGTTTGAAAGAGCGGTTGTGTTTTTGAAATAATGGAGGCAGGAGGGATTCACATGAAAGTGTTTTTAATCGGAGCGAACGGACAAATCGGGCAAAGACTCGTCTCTTTATTCCAAGATAATCCTGATCATTCCATCAGAGCGATGGTCAGAAAAGAAGAACAGAAAGCGTCTCTTGAAGCTGCCGGTGCAGAAGCTGTGCTTGCGAATCTGGAGGGCAGCCCGGAAGAAATCGCCGCTGCGGCAAAAGGCTGTGACGCGATCATTTTCACAGCCGGTTCCGGTGGCAGCACAGGCTATGATAAAACACTGCTGGTGGATCTCGATGGAGCGGCGAAAGCCATTGAAGCTGCGGACATTGCCGGAATCAAACGGTTTATTATGGTCAGCGCCCTGCAAGCCCATAACCGTGAAAATTGGAATGAGGCACTCAAGCCTTATTATGTGGCCAAGCATTATGCTGATAAAATTCTGGAAGCGAGCGGTTTAACCTATACGATTATCCGTCCGGGAGGCCTTCGCAATGAGCCTGGAACGGGAACTGTTTCAGCAGCGAAGGATCTGGAGCGGGGATTTATTTCCCGTGATGACGTTGCAAAAACGGTCATTGCCTCTTTAGATGAGAAGAATACGGAAAATCGGACCTTTGATCTGACAGAAGGAGATACGCCGATTGCCGAAGCATTGAAGAAACTATGACAGTACTGACACTCAGGGCTTTTTGCTCTTGAGTGTTTTTTTCTGTTTCTCTATAATGGAGGAGAAAGCTTGGCTTCAATAATGAATGACTATTCATTCACTTTAAGGGGTGGGAGAATGAATCTTGTTTCAAAATTGGAAGAAACAGCATCTGAGAAGCCCGACAGCATCGCATGCAGGTTTAAAGATCACATGATCACGTATCAAGAGCTGAATGAACATATTCAGCGATTTGCGGACGGCCTTCAGGAAGCCGGTATGGAGAAAGGGGACCATCTAGCTTTGCTGCTTGGCAATTCGCCTGATTTTATCATCGCGTTTTTTGGCGCTTTAAAAGCTGGGATCGTGGTTGTTCCCATCAATCCGTTGTACACGCCGACAGAAATTGGTTATATGCTGATAAATGGCGATGTAAAGGCGATCGTGGGCGTTAGCCAGCTTTTGCCGCTTTATGAGAGCATGCATGAATCGCTGCCAAAGGTTGAGCTCGTCATTTTATGCCAGACGGGGGAGGCCGAGCCGGAAGCTGCGGACCCAGAGGTCAGGATGAAAATGACAACGTTTGCAAAAATATTGCGGCCGACATCTGCCGCTAAACAAAACCAAGAACTTGTCCCTGATGATACCGCGGTTATTCTATATACGTCAGGAACGACTGGAAAACCGAAAGGCGCGATGCTGACTCATCAGAATTTGTACAGCAATGCCAACGATGTCGCAGGCTATTTGGGAATGGATGAGAGGGACAATGTGGTCTGCGCTCTTCCCATGTTTCACGTGTTTTGTTTAACCGTCTGCATGAATGCACCGCTGATGAGCGGCGCAACTGTCTTGATTGAGCCTCAATTCAGTCCGGCATCTGTTTTTAAGATTGTTAAGCAGCAGCAGGCGACCATTTTTGCCGGTGTGCCTACAATGTATAACTACTTGTTTCAGCATGAAAACGGAAAGAAAGATGATTTTTCTTCCATCCGGCTGTGCATTTCGGGAGGCGCGGCCATGCCAGTCGCGTTGCTGACGGCGTTTGAAGAAAAATTCGGTGTTACCATTTTGGAAGGCTACGGGCTCTCGGAAGCATCACCCGTCACGTGCTTTAACCCATTTGACAGGGGCAGAAAACCGGGCTCCATCGGGACAAGTATCTTACATGTCGAAAACAAGGTCGTAGATCCGCTCGGACGCGAGCTGCCCGCTCACCAGGTCGGCGAATTGATCGTGAAAGGCCCCAATGTGATGAAGGGCTATTATAAAATGCCGATGGAAACAGAGCATGCATTAAAAGACGGGTGGCTTTATACGGGGGACTTGGCAAGACGGGATGAGGACGGCTATTTTTACATTGTTGACCGGAAAAAAGACATGATCATAGTAGGAGGATACAATGTGTATCCGCGGGAGGTAGAGGAGGTGCTGTACAGCCATCCGGACGTCAAGGAGGCGGTTGTCATCGGCGTGCCGGACCCCCAAAGCGGGGAAGCGGTAAAGGGATATGTGGTGCCGAAACGCTCTGGGGTAACAGAGGAGGACATCATGCAGCACTGTGAAAAGCATCTGGCAAAATACAAGCGGCCTGCCGCCATTACGTTTCTTGACGATATTCCGAAAAATGCGACGGGGAAAATGCTCAGACGGGCACTGAGAGATATTTTGCCCCAATAAAATGAAAAAGCGAAGCGGTTAGCTTCGCTTTTTCATTTTCAATCCTTTGCTTCTTTTTTAATAATATTTAGCAGCGCCTTTGTATCATTTTTGCTTAATTTGTAGTATGTGCCATCCTTCAAAAAAACGGCTTGCTGGCTGTCGTCAATCCATAGTCTGAATGAGTCATACCGGTCTTTATGAAACTTGATTGTCCCTTCGTAATCAGGGGCTGATGTTTTTTCTGTCTTCACCTGTTTTCCCTGATTCATAATATCCAGCATATCTTTGACGTGCTGTCTTTTTTCAATCTCGATATCTTCCTGGCCGCTTGAAGACAGTGTGATCAAATCCGCGTCTACCGATTGATACACATCGCCTGATCGGCTGTAAAGATAAAAAAATGCGATAAACACAAGACCGATTACCACGATGGCTGCCACTATTTTTTTCATTTGCATCACTCCAAACATTGTTAGTTTTCCCAGCGATCGGGCTTTCCATGCTTAAAAGGGTGGAAAAGTGCGGAACACAGCTTGGTTCTAAGAATTTGAATTTATGATTACAATAGAAGTAACGGGTTGATGTGAGGAGTGAGGCGTTATGCGCAAGTGGATTGCGGCAGCAGGACTTGCTTACGTGCTGTACGGGCTGTTTTTTTATTGGTATTTTTTCCTGTCGGGTGATTCCGCAATACCGGAAGCCGTGAAAGGGACGCAGGCTGATCCGGCTTCTTTCATGAAGCCGTCTGAGTTGGCAGTGGCCGAGCAGTATTCGAATGTCAAGAATTTTTTATTTTTTATCGGGGTACCACTTGATTGGTTTCTGTTTTTTGTTCTGCTTGTCAGCGGTGTTTCAAAGAAAATCAAGAAATGGATCGAAGCGGCCGTGCCTTTTCGGTTTTTGCAGACCGTTGGTTTTGTGTTTGTGCTTTCGCTGATTACAACATTGGTGACGCTGCCTTTAGATTGGATAGGCTATCAAGTATCGCTTGACTATAACATTTCCACACAGACAACGGCCAGCTGGGCTAAGGATCAGGTTATCAGCTTTTGGATCAGCTTTCCAATCTTTACGCTTTGCGTTCTCGTTTTTTATTGGCTGATCAAAAGGCATGAAAAAAAATGGTGGTTATACGCCTGGCTGTTAACAGTGCCGTTTTCGCTGTTTCTGTTTTTTATTCAGCCGGTCATTATCGATCCTTTATACAATGATTTTTATCCGCTGAAAAACAAAGAGCTTGAAAGCAAAATTTTAGAGCTGGCAGATGAAGCCAATATTCCGGCTGACCATGTATATGAAGTGAACATGTCAGAAAAAACAAATGCGCTGAATGCCTATGTTACAGGAATTGGGGCCAATAAACGGATTGTATTGTGGGATACGACGCTGAACAAACTTGACGATTCAGAAATCCTGTTTATTATGGGCCACGAAATGGGCCATTATGTCATGAAGCACGTTTACATCGGTCTGGCTGGTTATTTGCTCGTGTCGCTCGCCGGATTTTATGTCATTGATAAGCTTTACAAGCGGACGGTTCGCCTAACCCGCAGCATGTTTCATTTAGAAGGGCGGCATGATCTTGCGGCACTTCCGCTGTTATTGCTTTTGTTTTCTGTTTTGAGCTTTGCGGTGACGCCTTTTTCTAATGCTGTCTCGCGTTATCAGGAGAATAAGGCTGACCAGTATGGGATCGAGTTGACAGAGAACAGAGAAGCCGCTGTTAAAACGTTTCAGGATTTGGCCGTGACGGGGCTGAGCCAGGTTGATCCTCCGGTGCTTGTGAAGATTTTCAGAGGCAGCCATCCTTCGATCATGGAACGGATTCAACATACGGAGAAAGAAGAGAATGCGCCGGAACATCAGGATGCTGACAAATAAAAAGAAGCAGGTATGGAGGAACCTGCTTCTTTTTACTATTATTGTGCAGCTGCTTGTACGTTGATTAACCCTTTTCCATAGTAGAAAGAGTTTCCAAGATATGTTGCAGTGCTTTCTAAACGATCACGGACTTGCGCGTTTGTCCAAGTCGGGTGCTTAGAAAGAATTAGCGCTGCTGCTCCGGCAACGTGAGGAGTCGCCATGGACGTGCCGTTGTAAGCACCGTAAGTGCCTCCAGGAAGTGTGCTTTGGATGGATACGCCAGGAGCCATCACATCAAGCTCAGAACCTGCGCTTGAGAATGAAGCTCTTTGGTTGCTGCTGTTTACCGCACCTACCGCAATAGTAGAAGGATATTTTGCAGGGTAGCCGACTGTGCTTGAGCTTCCGGACGAACCTTCGTTTCCGGCAGCGGCAGCAACGACGATACCGCTGGAAACGGCTTTATCAACGACTGTTTTCAGCGCTGTAGAACCAGAAGGTCCGCCAAGGCTCATGTTAATAACATCCATATTGTTGGAAATGGCCCATTCAATGCCGTTAATAATCCAGCTATATTGGCCGCTTCCTGTTGAATCAAGCACTTTTACTGCATATAATGATGCGCTTGGCGCTACGCCCAGAACACCGATTGAGTTATTAAGAGCGGCAATCGTACCGGCTACATGCGTACCGTGAGAACTGCCGTCCTGGTATGGGTTTGTTTCAGAAGGTACGAAGCTTGCTCCGCCTCTGACGTTTAAGTCAGGATGAGAAGAGTCAATTCCGCTGTCGATAACAGCTACTTTTACGTTAGAGCCTGTGTAGCCTTGAGAGTGAAGAGCCGGCGCTTTAATTTGAGAAATGCCATAAGGAACAGATTGCGCATATTCATGTGCAATATGATCTTCTTCCACATATGCAACGCTCGGATCTTTTTTCAATTCTTTTACAGCTTTTTCATCCAATGTTGCTGCGGCCGCGTTAACATACTTAAATTGCTTTTGAACCTTTCCGCCTTTTTCAGAAATAACATCCTTTTTCTTGGCGGAACTCATGGCACTCATTGTCTGTTTAAATCCGACAATGTATTTCTTTTCTGTACTGCTTTTTCCGGCAGCCTGCACAGACATGTTGCTGAACGCCATCGTAAAGATTAACGTTAACGCAAACAACAAGCTGATCCACAATTTTTTGCTTCTCACTCTTACCCTCTCCTTTTAAAAAAATTCAGAGTAGACTTACTTAAAAGACTATTCTGTGAATTTATTGTAATAGATGGAATAATATTTTAGTAGACCCATTTTTTTGAGATGATTTTATCTCTATTTAGGTATATCATCTCTCGCTATTTCCGTAGAGACTCGAAATAACTATTTTCATACAGAAAAGAACGAAAATAGACATGAGTAAATGTTCATTATGCTGAAATGTCATGCTTTTTTAGGTTAAATGCTCCTGAGTCCCGGCAAATTTCTGTCGAAAAAATTCGTTCAAATGACCTGCGTGTGCTTCCGTGAGAACAATGGATATTATCGTGATATTTTTTCAAAGCATGATGATAAAAGTATTCTGAAAAATAAACTTTACAGAAAAGGGATAGAATGAAAAAATTATTGAGAGGGAGGAAGAAATAAGATGAACATTCGCCAAGCAAAGACATCAGATGCGGCCGCCATTGCGCCGTTGTTTAACCAATATCGGGAATTTTATAGACAGGCATCCGATTTGCAAGGGGCAGAGGCTTTTTTGAAAGCTCGTTTGGAAAATCACGAGTCTGTTATTTTGATAGCAGAAGAAAATGGAGAATTCATAGGTTTTACCCAGCTCTATCCAACGTTTTCTTCTGTGTCAATGAAAAGGATATACATATTAAATGACTTATTTGTCGTTCCTCATGCACGTACAAAGGGAGCCGGCGGCCGGCTGCTTTCTGCCGCAAAGGATTATGCAGAGGAAAACGGGGCAAAATGTTTAACACTTCAGACTGAGCACCACAACCGGAAGGCAAGAAGCTTGTATGAGCAAAACGGCTATGAAGAGGATACCGGATTTGTCCATTATTGTCTCAATGTGCCGGCGAAGTGAAAATGGCTGCTTGATGATTTGGTTTTTTGAACGTTCTTCGGTTACGATATAAATGAAAAGGAGTGTGCCGAATGTCAACGTTATTTCAAGCCTTGCAGGCAGAAAAAAATGCCGATGATGTTTCAGTCCATGTGAAAACCATATCAACAGAGGATTTGCCGAAGGATGGTGTCCTGATTAAAGTTGCTTATTCCGGCATTAATTACAAAGATGGTCTGGCCGGAAAAGCAGGAGGCAATATCGTCAGAGAGTATCCGCTTATTTTAGGCATTGATGCTGCGGGTACGGTCGTCTCTTCCAATGATCCGCGTTTTGCGGAGGGGGATGAGGTGATCGCGACAAGCTATGAGCTCGGTGTCTCCCGTGATGGCGGATTAAGTGAATACGCTTCGGTGCCTGGTGACTGGCTGGTGCCTTTGCCACAGAATCTTTCGTTAAAAGAAGCGATGGTGTACGGAACGGCGGGATTTACTGCGGCGTTATCAGTGCATCGGCTTGAACAGAACGGTCTGTCTCCGGAAAAAGGCAGCGTGCTAGTCACAGGAGCAACCGGCGGTGTCGGCGGAATTGCGGTATCGATGCTGAACAAGCGGGGTTATGATGTGGTGGCAAGTACCGGAAACCGGGAGGCGGCTGATTATTTGAAACAGCTTGGTGCAAGCGAAGTAATCAGCAGGGAAGATGTCTATGACGGAACGCTTAAGGCGCTGTCCAAGCAGCAATGGCAGGGAGCGGTTGATCCAGTCGGCGGAAAACAGCTTGCCTCGCTTTTAAGCAAAATTCAATACGGCGGATCTGTCGCAGTGAGCGGCTTAACCGGCGGAGGAGAAGTTCCGGCAACCGTGTATCCTTTTATTCTTCGCGGAGTAAGCCTGCTCGGAATCGATTCAGTATATTGTCCGATGGACGTCAGAGCCGCTGTTTGGGAGCGCATGTCTTCTGATCTCAAGCCTGATCAGCTGCTGACCATCGTGGACAGGGAAGTATCATTGGAAGAAACGCCGGGTGCGTTAAAAGATATTTTGCAAAATCGCATTCAAGGAAGAGTGATTGTGAAGCTTTAACAGGATCAGCTTGCAGAGAATGTTATTTTTCTGCAAGCTTTTTTGTGGACAGGATGATCAGCTGCTGAACTGCTGTGTCGCGAAACAAGATTTTCCTGTAAGCCGAACTTTCTCTTCTCATTTTAAAAATAATTGGTGATAATGATTCTCATTCCGTGTTATACTACTCTTGGACATCTTAACCATAGAAACTACCAACAGGAGAGACTGGAACATATGAAAAAAACACTGATTATTCTTACAGTTTTACTTCTTTCTGTCTTAACGGCTGCTTGCTCGTCTTCAAGCGGCAATCAAAACAGTAAAGAACATAAAGTGGCGGTAACACATGATTTAGGGAAGACAAATGTGCCTGAGCATCCGAAGCGGGTTGTTGTTCTTGAGCTAGGTTTTATTGATACACTGCTTGATCTCGGCATTACGCCTGTCGGGGTTGCCGATGACAACAAAGCGAAGCAGCTGATCAACAAGGATGTGCTGAAGAAAATTGACGGCTACACATCTGTCGGCACTCGCTCACAGCCAAGCATGGAAAAAATCGCTTCATTAAAACCCGATTTAATTATTGCTGACACGACCCGGCATAAGAAGGTGTACGATCAGCTGAAAAAAATAGCGCCGACGATTGCGCTTAATAATTTAAATGCTGATTATCAGGATACAATTGACGCTTCGCTTACGATTGCAAAAGCAGTCGGCAAGGAGAAGGAAATGGAGAAAAAGCTGACGGCGCATGAAGAAAAGCTTAGCGAGACAAAGCAGAAAATCAGCGCGAACAGCCAGTCCGTGCTTTTGATCGGAAATACAAATGATACCATTATGGCCAGGGATGAAAACTTCTTTACATCGAGACTTTTAACACAGGTCGGCTACCGATATGCAATCAGTACGTCAGGAAATAGCGATTCAAGCAATGGCGGCGACTCTGTGAATATGAAAATGACACTGGAGCAGCTGCTGAAAACAGATCCGGATGTGATCATCCTGATGACAGGAAAAACAGATGACCTCGACGCCGACGGTAAACGCCCGATCGAAAAGAATGTCCTTTGGAAAAAACTGAAGGCAGTGAAAAACGGGCATGTATACCACGTGGATCGTGCGGTGTGGTCTCTGCGCCGCAGTGTAGACGGGGCGAATGCCATTTTGGACGAGCTTCAAAAAGAGATGCCGGCTGCTAAGAAATAAAAGAAAAGACAGGCAAACGCCTGTCTTTTTCTTATTTGATAAAGCCGGATAAGTGGCTGTTGATATTATAGTCTTTTATCCGCCATTTTTCTTCTGCAAATTCAATGTTGCTGAGGCAGGCGTTGACGAGACGGGTGCTTTGAAGCTCCGGGTCACCGCCGGATATTTCTGTCAGCAGGGCGTGAATTGCCGCACCGTGCGCCACGATCAGCACCTTCTTGTTTGGATACGCCTGATTCACTTTTGCCAAACCGCCCATCAGCCTGTCAGTGAGTTCTTCTAAGGTTTCCATATTCGGATAGATGTTATCTGGATAGCGCTTTGTCCGTTCCTCCAGCGGCATGCCCTCCGCGTCGCCGTAATCGCGTTCCTTAAAATCATCCATCTCGACTATCGGAAGATGCAGATATTCATTAATAATTTCCGCGGTTCTTTTCGCTCTTTTCAGCGGGCTCGTCACAATAATATCCCAAGAAAAGTCCTTTACATATTCTCCGGTTTCTCTTGCTTGGCGTTCACCTGTTGCGTTTAGCGGGATATCGGTTTTGCCTTGGCATTTTTGCTGCAGGTTCCAATCGGTTTCTCCATGTCTTACTAAACAAACGGCTGTCATAAAATCCCCTTCCTGACTTTATTCATATCGCTATTATACTAAATCGAAAGCGTGTGTCCTATGAAAAAGCCTATGCAAGAACTTCAAATAATAAAGCAAGTCCAATTCCGCCGCCGCTTCCGATGGCTGCAACCACATATTGACAGTCTGTCCGTCTTTTCGCTTCATAAAACAATCTGGTTACCAGAGCTGCACCTGATGCACCGTACGGATGGCCAAGAGCTAAGGCGCCGCCGCGCACATTGATTTTTGAAAAGGGAATGCCGAGTTCTTGCGAGCAGACACAAATTTTGACGGCAAAGGCTTCATTGATTTCAAATAAACCGATATCCTCAGGTGTTACATCGTGTGTATGTAAGAGGTTACGGATCGCATCAACCGGTGCCGCGGGCGGATAGTTGGGGTGAATGCCGCTGACAGCGCTGCCGATAAACCGAAGCACAGGCTTAAGTCCGAGGGCTGCCGCTTTTTCTTCTTCCATTACCAAAAGAGCGGCTGCTCCGTCTGCTATGCCGCTGCTGTTGGCTGCTGTGACTGTTCCGGAGCTGATGTCGAAAACCGGCTTTGCACGGGGAATAATCGCTTCTATCGGCCGCGTTTTCAAAAATGCTTCGTCCATCTCCAATTCCCCAAGAGCAACAATTTCTTCACGGTAAAATCCTTCATCATGCGCGTTCCTGCTGCGTTGATGGCTGAGAAGCGCGTACTCATCCTGCATGCTTCTGCTGATGGAATAGCGTGCAGCCGTATATTCTGCCGCAATGCCCATGTCTGGATCGCCGATGGCATCTGGAGAAAAGCGGGCCCGTTCTGAAAAAGGGGATTGGCTGCTGCTTTCTGAGCCGCCCGCGATATACATCGTGCCGGCTCCCGCTTGAATAAGGCTGCAGGCATAGCGCACAGCTTCAAGGCCGGAGCCGCACTGTCTGTCAATTGTCATTCCGGGAACCGATAAAGGCAGTCCGGCTTGAAGGGCTGACAGTCTGGCGAGGTTGCCGCCTCTGCCGGTAGCGTTTCCGAGAATGACCTCGTCAATTTGATCCTCTAGCTTTCGGCTGAGACAGCGGATGATGGGAGCTGACAAATCCTCCGGCAGGAAGGGCTTCAGCAGTCCGTTTTGATTTCCAAAGATCGTTCGTTTTGCATCAACAATAACCGCATTCATTTATACTGTATACTCTCTTCCAGCCATTTTTTCACGCTGGAACGGGCAATTTTTCCGCTGCTCGTTTCCGGCAAGCTGTCTGCAAACACCCATTTTTTCGGAATTTTATAGGAGGCTAATTTCTGTTTACACAAGGCTTTCAGTGTTCTGGCATTAGCGTTTCCATGAATGACAGCTACAGCGATTTCTCCCCAATACTCGTCGGGAATGCCAACGACAGCCGCGCTTTCAACCTCTGGGCAGGCGAGAAGCACACGTTCAATTTCTTCTGGGAAAATATTTAATCCTCCGTACACGATCATCCCGTTTTCTCTTCCTGATATGTATAGAAAGCCCTCTTCATCAACATAGCCCATATCATCCACTGTCATCCATTCATCTGGTGTGCTGCCGTTCACATAGCCGGAAAACCGCATCGGGCTGTTGACAAATATTTTTCCGACTTCGCCTGGCTGACAGCGTTCTCCTTCAGCGTTGCGGATTTCGATCCGGACATTATGAAAAGGGCGGCCCGCTGAATGCGGTTTCCGTTTGCTGTCTTCCGGTGAAGAAAACGTCACAAAACTAAGCTCTGATGTGCCGTAAAAATCGTACAGCTTGAGATGAGGCCATGCAGCGGCAAGCTTCTCCTTGGATTCTGCCGGCCAGTCTGCGCCGGATGAAATGATTTTGACGGGACTGTCGGGAAAACCCTCAATCCTTGTGAGGGCGTCTGTCATCGTCGGTACGGTATAGAGAACACTGATGGATTCACGGCACAGCCATTCCTTCGCTTTGGCAGGAGAAAACTTTTTCAGCAAACAAACGGTTCCTCCGAGAAACAAAGTGCTGACTGCCCCGTATAAGAAGTGAGAGGACATTAACGTCCCGGGAATCAATACCGTGTCATTTGATGAAATTGAAAAATCTGTTTCTGTACAGGTAAAGCTCTCTATCCATGAGCGGTGAGATCGCGTAAAGGCCTTCGGTTTTCCTGTCGAGCCCGACGTAAATCCCATATAAAAAGGGTGCTCCGGATCAATGGTAGGCAAGGGATCAGCGGCTGCCTCAGAAATATCTGCCATACAGTTATCCAGCAAAACAACAGGTGTCTGGCTATCTGTCAGTTTGTTTTTAAAAAAGGCTAAAGTAACCACAAGATCCGCATTGCTTATGGACAGCCGCTCCTTACATTCAGCCGGGCTCCAGCGTGTGTCGATGGGAATGGCTGTGCATCCAGCCGCTGCGGCTCCGGCAAACAGCTGTAAAAACGCCAGACTATTTGGGAGCAGGATCGCCACACGATTCGGCATGCTCGGCTGTGACTGCAGCCAATTTGCGGTTTGAGAGACAAGCCGATCCCAATCATGGTACGTGATTTGCTCCGATTCAGTCTGGATCGCTACACGGCCGGGCGATGTTTCGGCAGTAGATGAATAGGTATGAGTAATTGTCATGTAGTGTCATCCTCCTTTTGTAAACATCGTATCAGAAAGAGACAAGGCTTGAGTGATTTTTATCGCCAGAAATGCAGATACAGCCGCTTTTATCAAATCACCAGGCACATATGCAAGGCTCATGAAGGCGGCCTGTGACAAATCAATATGCATGATAAAAGCTTGTACCGGTATACCGAGCAGATAAATAAAGATGATGCCGAATACGATATGAGTGAAAAAGAGACGCAATACTGTCACCTTCCGCAGCCTGTTAGCGGCTAAACTGATCAGCCATGAAGCGAGGGGATAAGCAATCAAAAAGCCTGCGCTCGGTCCGAAAAACACACCAAAACCGCCTCGTCCGCCGGGCAACAGCGGCGCTCCGAAGGCCACGAGCAGCAAAAAGACAAGCTGGCTTAAGAAAGCAGACTTTGGCCTGAGGATGCTGCCTGCCAACATGACACCAAGCGTTTGCAATGTAATCGGAACAGGTGTAAAGGATAAGAAGAGAGGGGGCATAAAGCCGAGCACTGCCATCAGTGCGGTGAAAATCGCAATATGCATCATGTCGATTAATTTCAGCATGTGAAATCCTCCAAACAGTAATCAAATATGGTTATACAATAAATGCAGGCAATTATTATGTCAACTTATTTTTAATTTAAGTTTACATAATGAACGCAAAAAAACCGGCCGTATGGCAGACCGGTTTTTGATGGTTATTCTTCTGTCAGGATGACAAGCGAATCAACGGAAGCGGCCACATGGGAAACGGCGCGGCTTACTTCCTGAAGCCCTCCAAGAAAGGCTTGCAGATCGACGTCGATTTTGCCTGATTGCTCTTTGCTGATTTTCATGCTGTGGACGATTTCATCGAATAAGCGGTTAATTTGCGTCATTTTTTCTTTACTTTCGCTGACTAGCTCATTCACGTCTTTGATATGCTTGGATACAATGTTGATTTGTGTATTCGTATTGTTCACAAGCTCAGAAACAGTAGAGACGGTTTTTTTCGTATCCTCAGAAAGCTTCCGCACTTCATTTGCCACGACAGCAAAGCCTTTGCCGTGTTCTCCGGCGCGGGCGGATTCAATAGATGCATTGAGCGAGAGAAGGTTTGTTTGTTCAGCTATGCCTGTGACGATGCCGAAGATTTTTTCAATTTGCTGCGCGATTTCATCCAGCTTGACCATTTCTTTTTCGATTTGGATAAGGCTTGTGTCAATTTTGTTCATCTGTTTTTGCTGGACTTCTAGCTCTTTTTTTCCGCCGATCGACTTTTCTTCAACAGTGCTGGATGTTACAGTGCCGGCTTTGGATGCTTGAGAAATGCCCTCAGATTTGTCCACAAGCTCTTGAACTGATCTGCTTGTTTCTGAAAACAGATTGGCAATCGATCCAGAGGTTTCTTGAATTTTCTGATGAAGAAGGTTTTTCTTTTCTTCTTGTTCATCACGGGTTTGGTTGTACTCGCTTTGAAATGCTTCAAGGACAAGCTGCTGTTCTAAGTTCAAGATTTTTGTTGTTGCTTTAATGGCTTTTAGCAGTTCTTGCTGATTTGTAATGGATGCTTCATAAATGTCAATCATTGACAAAAGAAGCTCTTGAAACGCACCCATATACCATTTTGGCAAAAGGCCGATTCTTAAATGGATGGAGGCGATTCGGTTACGCTTTTCAATAAATTCATCATCGATAACGCCTGCAAACATTTCCTGAATATGCCGTTTTAACGTTTGTTTTAAGCGGTCAACTGAGCTGTGATCATTAATGATATCCATCAATGAGCTTTCATGGTCAAGGTTTTTATAAAACGCATCAACGATATTTACGATATTTTCTTGAATGAGTGGCTGAAGCTGCTCTAACACGTAAAGCTCAGCATCTCCCAACCTGACCATTTTGAGCTGTTTTTTGACATCTGCATGTTTGTTTGTGAGCTGAATGCGGTTTTTTTGCTGTCCGTTTGAATCTGAAAAGTAAGCTGTTTCTTGTTTTCTGTCTTTTTTAAATAACAATACAATGATCCCCCTTGGGAAAAATATAATTTTTACTTTTTGGCTTTTTAAGCCTTTTTCTTTTTTATCGGCCAAGGGAAACATGAATGAAGCTGCAGATGAAAAATATTTGAAAAACCGTTCATTAAAATGAACGGTTTAATCGAGATCTATTTGTTTTAATGGTTTAATGGCCGGACCCTCTACAACTTCGCCAGATGGCTTAAAGCGTGATCCGTGGCACGGACAATCCCACGTATGCTCACTGTCGTTCCACTCGACCTCGCAGCCTAAATGGGTACAAGTCGTATCAACGAGATGGAGGCAGCCTGTCTCATCCCGAAATGCTCCCGCTCGCCTGCCGTTTATGGTGACGGCTTTCCCTTCTCCTGGCGAAATGTCTTCAAATTGGACATCAGGCTTTTCAAGCTTTCCTTTAATCAAATGCTTGGCGACATCGGCATTGTAGGAAATCACTTTCTGCAACCCGGGATTCAGATGGAAACGGGACGGAGTGAAAATGCTTTCGTATGGATTGTCTTTTTTCTCCACAAGGTCTGACAATAGAGTGGCTGCGACTGCTGAGGACGTCATGCCCCATTTTTTGAACCCGGTCGCTACTAGAATATTGTCCTCATTTTCCGACATCGGCCCGATAAACGGGATTTTGTCGATCGTCACTAGATCTTGTGTGGACCAATAATATGGAATGCTTTCGATGCCGATTGTGCTTTCGGCCAGTTGTCTCAGTGTTTCATAATGTGTAGACATGGCTTTTCCCTGGCCTGTTTTATGGCTTACTCCGCTGAAGAGAATCAGCTTTTCACCGTTTACAACCGTATAGCGGAGCGCCACTGACGGCTGATCGATACTCAAATACATGCCCTCGGGATACTCGATCTTCGGCTTGATGGCAAGGACATAAGATCTGTCGGAGTACATTCTCGCAGCATATAATCCGCCTCCGTCATAAAAAGGGAAGTGGGAACAGCATATGATAAAGCGGCTCTTAATGGCGTGCCGGCTTTTTGTTACCACTTCGGGCCTTTCGCCTTTTTTGATATCAAGCGCAACGGTCTCTTCATAAATTCGGCCGCCTTTTTGAACAATTTGCTCCAGAAGCGCTTTTAAGTATTGAAGCGGATGAAATTGAGCTTGATTCTTCATGACAAGCGCCAGCTTAGAACCTAAGGGAATTGGAAGATCCTTGATAAGGTCTCTTTCAATTCCGAGCTTTGTGTATGCCTCATGCTCGGTGCGGATTTTTTGAACAGCGTTTTCATTTGCCGTATAAAGATATGCGTCTTGCTCGATCCATTCACAATCAATTTGATGTTCATCCACAATGCCTTTTATGTAATCAATTGCGTTTTGGTTTGCTTCATAATAAAGCCTCGCATGGTTTAATCCGAAATGGCGGATAAATTCGTCGTATATCATGTCATGCTGTGCGGTAACTTTAGCAGTTGTATGCGCAGTGGTTCCGTTAAGAACCTGATTTGCTTCAATCAAAACGACACGGAAGCCTCTCTTCGTAAGTTCATATGCCGTTGTGATTCCCGTAATCCCGCCTCCGATAATGGTGACGTCACATTCAGTGTCCTCTTGAAGCGCAGGAAAAGAAGGCAGGTCAGTTGATGTTTTCCAGTATGTTTCAGGTGCTTCCTTTGCAAAATGTTGATTAGCCAAGCCGTTATACCTCCAATCAGATTTATTCTTAATTTTTCCATATTCTATCTTTTCATACATAGGAAGCAGGCATTGTTCATAACATAATAAGGTTGAAAAGGAGTGATTTCATTGGCGAATCAAAAAAAGAAAACATTACCGCCTCAGCACCAGAACCAGCAGCCTGGTTTTGAATATCTGATGGACCCGCGTCCGGTTTTTGATAAGCCGAAGAAAGCGAAAAAATTAGAGGGCAAAACCGCTATTATTACTGGAGGAGACAGCGGGATTGGACGCGCTGTCTCGGTGTTATTCGCAAAAGAAGGGGCTAATGTGGTCATTGTGTATTTGAATGAACATCAGGACGCCGAGGAAACAAAGCAGTATGTAGAAAAGGAAGGGGTAAAATGCCTGCTGATTGCAGGAGATGTCGGGGATGAAGCGTTTTGCAATGATGTGGTCGGGCAGGCAAGCCAAGTGTTTCCATCCATTGATATATTGGTTAACAATGCAGCTGAGCAGCATGTCCAGCCCAGCATTGAAAAAATCACCAGCCACCAGCTGATCAGAACCTTCCAAACAAACATTTTTTCCATGTTTTACTTAACAAAGGCAGTGCTGCCTCATTTAAAAAAAGGGAGCTCTATTATTAATACCGCTTCAATTACCGCCTATAAAGGCAATAAAACGCTGATCGATTATTCAGCGACAAAAGGCGCGATCGTTACGTTTACAAGGTCCCTTTCCCAGTCGCTTGTTCAGCAGGGCATACGGGTCAATGCAGTGGCACCGGGTCCCATTTGGACACCGCTTATCCCGGCCAGCTTTGCCGCAAAAGACGTGGAAGTGTTTGGTTCAGACGTGCCGATGGAACGCCCGGGACAGCCGGTCGAAGTGGCGCCAAGCTATCTATACCTTGCCAGCGACGATTCCACATACGTCACAGGACAGACGATTCACGTCAATGGCGGAACCATTGTGAACGGATAATAAAAAGCCAATCCTTGAAGGATTGGCTTATTCGCTCTGCTTGAGCGCTGCATATTCTTTAGAGAGCGTAAGAAACGCATCTTTATCTTTTTCGTCCAAGGCTTTGTTAATTTGGTCCGTCAGCATGGCAAGCCGACGGTTATACAAGGATTCATCGAGCACCATTTGAATGTAGATATCCGTCATTGTGACATCGAATTCTTTTGTTTTTTGCGTGTTGCGGGACTTCATGAGCTCAGTGTACGATTTTTTCTCTTTCATAAAGAATCCCCCCAATGCCTTTTTTATAGTATATGGATAACGGTCGAAAAAATCAATAAATTTTTATAATTTTTAGACAACTAATACTTGGCAATCTATCGACATATCCTGCAAAATGCCGTAAACCGGCAAGTCTTATGAAAGTAAAATCGATTTATTACTAGTCATTTAGTACCATTAAATATCATTAAAAGATGATTTTATCTTAAATGTTAAAAAAACCTGTCGTTTTATAAAAACAGATGATAGATTATTAGTATAAATTTTGCAGAAAAAGGATGGAGGCCATAATATGAGTCAGAAAACAGACGCACCTTTAGAATCGTATGAAGTGAACGGCGCAACAATTGCCGTGCTGCCAGAAGAAATAGACGGCAAAATCTGTTCCAAAATTATTGAAAAAGATTGCGTGTTTTATGTCAACATGAAGCCGCTGCAAATTGTCGACAGAAGCTGCCGATTTTTTGGATCAAGCTATGCGGGAAGAAAAGCAGGAACTTATGAAGTGACAAAAATTTCACACAAGCCGCCAATCATGGTGGACCCTTCGAACCAAATCTTTTTATTCCCTACACTTTCTTCGACAAGACCCCAATGCGGCTGGATTTCCCATGTGCATGTAAAAGAATTCAAAGCGACTGAATTCGACGATACGGAAGTGACGTTTTCGAATGGGAAAACGATGGAGCTGCCGATCTCTTATAATTCGTTCGAGAACCAGGTATATCGAACAGCGTGGCTTAGAACCAAATTCCAAGACAGAATCGACCACCGCGTGCCGAAAAGGCAGGAATTTATGCTGTACCCGAAGGAAGAGCGGACGAAGATGATTTATGATTTTATTTTGCGTGAGCTCGGGGAGCGGTATTAGAAAATAGAAAGGAGCTGACCCACAGGGCAGCTCCTTTCATAAACCTATGCCGTCGGAATTCCTCCGGTGATTCCATATACCTGAGATGTCACATAGCTTGAATTCTCTGAAGCTAGAAATACATAAACATCGGCCAATTCCACTGGCTGCCCAGCACGATTTAATGGAGCTGGCGGCGTGCCTTGTCCGAATTTCGGGATGTTTTCCGTCGGCTGTCCGCCGGAAATTTGCAGCGGTGTCCAAATTGGTCCGGGCGCAACTGAATTTACTCTGATGCCTTTGGAAGCAAGCTGTTTTCCCAGTCCGACGGTAAAGCCGATAATGGCGTTTTTCGTTGCTGCGTAATCTAACAGCATCGGGCTTGGATTATAGCCTTCAACTGAGGTAGTTGTGATAATTGAAGCTCCCTCCGGCAAATACAGAAGCGCCGCTTTTACAACCCAGTAAAGGGAAAAGACGTTCACTTCAAATGTTTTATAGATTTGTTCAGTAGGCAGATCTTCGATGTTTTCGACCGCTTGCTGTTTGCCTGCAACGAGCGCTAGAACATCAAGTCCGCCGAGTTCGTGATGCGACTGTTTGACTAGATCTTGGCAAAAGGATTCGTCGCTCAAATCTCCGGGGATCAGCACTGCTTTTCGGCCTTCTGCTTCAATCAGCTCTTTTACCTCTTCAGCATCTGGCTGTTCCTCGGGCAAGTAGTTAATGGCCACATCGGCACCTTCTCTGGCGTAAGCAATCGCGGCAGCGCGGCCGATACCGGAATCGCCGCCCGTGACAAGCGCTTTTCGACCCGTTAGTTTACCTGATCCTTTGTAGCTTTTTTCTCCGCAATCAGGGACAGGCTTCATGTTCTTTTGCAGTCCTGGCGGTTCTTGATATTGTTCGGGAAATTCATCATGAAAAAATGCTTTTATAGGATTCGTAAGATTTGAATCAGACATCAGCAACGCTCCTTTTCTGTTTGGTGTACATTCGTATGTGTACCCCTGAGCATAAGCAGAAAAACATGTTTTGGCAGTTTGAACACTGAAGGACCAAAGAAAACAAGAAAAAACAAAGCCTTCTTCCATATTTATCTTGTCAAATAAGACTATATGAATTATGATAAATTCGAGCTATAAATCAACTAAATATTGGGTATTGGGGGAGTGAATCGTCATGAAAAAAGCGGCGGCGGTTTTGCTGTCACTCGGTCTCGTTTTCGGTTTTTCATACGGAGCTGACCATGTGGCGGAAGCCAAAACAAAGGTGAAGGTCTATAAGAACTGCAAGGAGTTAAACAAAGTATACAAAGGCGGAGTGGCCCGCACTTCGAAGGCGAAAAACAAAGGCGGAAAAACAAAGTACAAGCCTTACGTCTCTAAGGACCTTTATGATGCCAATAAAAAGAAAGACCGCGATAAAGATCTTATCGCCTGTGAACGGTAAATAAGAAAAAGCAATCTGGTGTCCAGATTGCTTTTTCTATTGCTTAAGCCGCCTGATCGGCCGCAGCGCTTTTCGCCTTCCTTGTCATAAGGCTGACTGCCATCATGACCGTGATATTCAAAAGCAGGGCGACGATTCCTACATTCAAGTCTTTTGCGGCTTGCGGCAGAGCCGGAAATAAAGTGCCGATCGTCGTTTCCGTCATTGTAATATAAGTAACTGCTCCGACACCTGCAATAATGCCGGCGAAGGCTCCTTGCTTTGTCACCATATTATGCTTGAACAGGCTGAACAAAAGGGCGGGGAATAGCTGTGTGACAAGGCTGTAGCCCATCAAAAGCAACGTAACGATGGTATTCCCGCCTTTGAAGGTAAAATACACCGAAATCAGCGCAATCACCGGCACTAAAAACTTAGCAAGCGCCGAAACTTGCTGTTCTGTCGTGCGGGGCGCGATTACCTTGTACACATTTTTTGCAAACAATGTGGAGGCGGACATTAAGATCATAGACCCTGGCACAAGTGCTGTCAGCAGTCCGGCAGCACCGATAATTCCGACAAACCAAGGGTCAAATGCTTGCAGAGACAGTCTCAAAAGCGACAAATCCCCGTCTGCGCCATTCAGATCTGGAACTTGCAGGATAGCCGCAAAGCCAACGAAAAGGACGAAGAGCAGGACCAGCTGGTACAAAGGCATGATGATGGCGTTTTTACGAAAGACTTTTGGGTTTTCGGCTGAATACGAGGCGGAAAACGTGTGAGGCCACATGTAAAACCCGAGCGCTGTCAAGAGTACGGTTGAACTGAACCAGGCTACACTTTGTCCCGATTCGGGTAGCGTAAGAAAGCCAGGCTTTGCCGTTTCAATCTGCTGAAACATGTCTTGAAATCCGCCGTAGTAATGAATTGGCAAATACACACCTAAAAACAGAACGACAACCAGAATCATGATGTCCTTCACAACCGATATCCAGGCAGACCCGTGAATGCCTGAAACCATAACATAAACCGTGATGGAAACAGCGCCGATCCAGATGGCAGCGGTCGGGGTGATTTTGCCGTACGAGGTTTCCGATACAATCAGCCCGAGGCCTTTCAGCTGCAGTACAAGATAGGGAATGAGTGCGGCGATGCCGACCAGTGAAACGAGAATGCCAAGCAGCGGACTGTTGTATTTTTTTGTGAAAAAATCAGACTGCGACATCAGTTTATGCTGTTTCGCGTACGTCCAAACTGCTGGAAGAAGCCAGTAAGAAAGGATGTAGGCCAGACATCCGTAGGCGATGATATAAAAGGCTGGACCGCCTTTTCCGTAGGCCCAGCCGCTGCCGCCGAGAAACGTAAAAGTAGTATAAATTTCGCCTGCCATCAAAAGGAAGACGAAAACAGTTCCGAAGCCGCGCCCTCCGACCGTCCACTGCTCCAGGTTCATGTCTTTTCCTTTTTGGGCGCGTATACCGAGAAAAATACTCAAGAGCAGGACACCGAAGATGATGATGAGAGCTGCATTCATTCTGTTTCCTCCTTTTTATTTTCCTTGTCGAGGACATACACAATCGCCATCAGCGCAGAGGTCAAAAGAGCCCACATCACAATATAGGCAAGAATAAACGGCATGCCGAACACATAGGGGGTCACCTTATTTGCAAAAGGGATGCCGAGTAAGATTCCGATAAAGGGCAAAGCGGCAAGAACGTGAATCAGTTTCATAGAATCCTCCTTCTATTTAGGATTGGGGTGTACAAGCCTAAGCGTACTGAAAATGATGTCGCAGATATGGCAGAACATGTCACTTTTTAGGGTGAAAGGCTGTGGTTCGAATTATAAATAAATTTATTTTGTTTGTATAGTGTGAATTGTCTGAAATTAATGATCTGAATCGCCCGAAGAGGGAACGGGCAGTATGATTCAAAAGGCTCGGAGTCTGTCCGGGGCAAATAGATAGTATGTTAATAATTCGCTGACCTGCTCACGGATTCGCGGATTAAAATAGCGGTGGTTTTCTTCATAACCGTCGATGACAAATGTATAGAGTGTAAAGGCCTCATCGCGTTCCGTCTCGCGGATTGCAATTTTTCTTTTCCTCAGTTCTTTTCTGACCTCCATCAAATCCTTTTGTGCTATTTTTAATGATTCGCTGATAAGCTGTTTATAAGGATGCTTCAATTTTAATGTGCTTTCTTCAATTCCGGCGAGATCACGGTTAAAAATCGTAATGGCCATAGGCAAAAAGAGAGCCCGTTCAATTAAATCGTATATTTCCTCCTGCAGATTTGGCATGTTGACTCCTTCTTTCTAAGGGAACGTTTGTTCTATTTGTATTCTATATCGGCTGGTGAAATGTTTCAAGACAGAAAAAATCACCAAAACTTTTTAGTTTTCTGCTGATAATGTGTAGAATAAGGATAGACAAACCCGGTAAGGAGTATAAATGTTGGAGCATTTTTTATCCTATTTGACACAAGAACATTTAACTGAATTATTTCAAAGCTATAGGGCTTTCGGTCCGCTCATTGCTGTGCTGCTGCCTTTAATTGAAGCATTTCTCCCGTTTTTGCCGCTGATCGTGTTTGTGGTGGCGAATACGAACTCGTTTGGCTTGTGGGAAGGATTCATCCTGTCCTGGGCGGGATCAACTGCTGGTTCCATTCTCGTATTTTTGATTGTCCGTCAATACGGACAGAGAAAATTGCTTGGATTTATCCGCAGTCATCCGTCTGTCAGAAAGCTGATGTTATGGGTGGAAAGACACGGCTTCGGTCCCATGTTTCTTCTGCTTTGTTTTCCATTTACACCGTCAGCCGCGGTGAATGTTGTTGCCGGTTTGTCAAGGATCGGAACGCGGCCGTTTATTTTGGCGGCAGCCTCGGGGAAGCTTGTCATGATTTTTATGATCAGCTTCATCGGATATGATCTGCACGCGCTGATTACACAGCCGATTCGAACGGTCATCGCCGTATTGGTGATCACTGTCTTATGGTATGTCGGCAAAAAGGTGGAGCGGTATCTGCATGTAAGAGCCAGTCAGCGTGAGCATGATGGAGGGAGACAGTAACATGAAAAAACGGTTTTGGTTTCTTGCCGGTGTAGTGTCCGTTGTTCTCGCCATTCAGGTTAAAAATGCTGTCTTTATTGATTACAAGGTAGAAGGCGTCAGTATGAACCCGACCTTCCAGGAAGGAAACGAATTGTTGGTCAATAAATTTTCGCATCGATTTAAAACCATCCATCGTTTTGACATCGTCCTTTTTAAAGGTCCTGATCATAAAGTGCTGATTAAACGGGTAATCGGCTTGCCCGGTGAAACGATCAAATATAAAGATGATCAGCTGTATGTGAACGGAAAGCAGGTTGCTGAGCCATTTTTGAAGCATTTGAAATCTGTTTCTGCCGGCAGCCATGTAACGGGTGATTTTTCTTTGAAAGATGTGACGGGAACAAGCAAGGTGCCGAAAGGAAAATATTTTGTCGTTGGAGATAATCGCATATACAGCTTCGACAGCCGGCATTTTGGTCCGATAAGAGAAAAAAATATTGTCGGTGTGATTTCTGATGCCGAATAAAAAGACGCTAATTGAAGAGGCGTCTTTTTGTATGCCGTTTGGAAAAATGTGTTGAAGAAAAATTTGTAAGGAGCTATAATCAAAATTGTTACCTATGTAACAAAATTTATATATTTTTTTGATTAGAGGGCCGTTTTTATTGGTTTTTGTTCGTTTTTCATGAAACAAAAGGAGTGGTGAATGATGATGAAATATGAAACAGTGATTATAGGAGGAGGGCCGGTTGGATTTATGCTGGCTTCTGAGCTTGCGATGGCCGGAGTGGGAACTTGTGTGATTGAACGGCTTGAAAAACCTGTTCCGCATTCCAAGGCGTTGACGCTGCATCCCCGAACGCTGGAGCTTCTTGAGATGAGAGGGATTTTAGAGCGGTTCGTATCCAAGGAAAGCAAGATACCTTCCGGACATTTTTCAATGCTGGATACCCGTCTGGATTTTTCAGGCTTGGATACGAGCTGTCCTTACACGCTTTTGCTCCCGCAGTCAAAAACAGAAAAGCTTCTTGAAGATCATGCACGAAGCCTGGGAACAGAGGTGTTTCGGGGTGCCGAGGCGCTGGCGGTTACGCAAAACGGGGAAGCGGTCCAAACAATTTTTAAGGATCGGGACGGCAGTGTACGGACGATCACAAGCAAGTTTGCCGTTGGGGCAGATGGCGCCGGGAGTACCGTCCGGAAACAGGCGAAAATTGAGTTTCCGGGAACAGACAGCACTGTCACCGCTGCGCTTGGGGATGTGGCGCTCCTTTCTCCGCCGGCGTCAGGCGTGCTGTCCCTTTGCACAAAAGAGGGCGGTGTTATGATTGTTCCGTTATCTTCAGACCGATATCGTGTCGTTGTGATCAGCCCTTATCGCACGCAAACGCCGAAAGATGTGCCTGTGACTGAGGAAGAGCTGAAAGCTGACCTCCTGCGAATTTGCGGAACTGACTTTGGTTTAAGCGACCCTTCGTGGATGTCGCGGTTCGGGAACGCCGCGCGCCAAGCGAAACGGTATCGGGACGGCAGAATCTTTCTTGCGGGTGATGCCGCGCATATTCATTTTCCGGCGGGCGGGCAAGGACTGAATGTCGGCCTTCAGGATGCGATGAACCTTGGGTGGAAGCTGGCGGCGGCCATCAAAGGCTCTGCGCCTTCATGGCTTTTGGACAGCTACCATGACGAGCGGCACCCGGCAGCTGAAGGGCTCCTGAGAAACACGGAGGCACAGACAAAGCTGATCGATTTCACTCAAGCAGGCCTCCATTTGCGAAGCATGATGTCGGAGCTGCTGGCCTTCCCTGATGTGAATCGATATGTAGCGGGGCAAATTTCTGCGCTCGATGTCAGATATGAAGCTGATCGTACCATGCCGCCGAATCGTTTGAACGGGGCAAGGCTCCCTGACATGGAACTGATTCTTTCCGACGGCAATTCGGAACGGCTGTACAGCTTTCTCCAAAACGGGACATTCGTTTTGCTGTCATTGAGGCAGGAAGCTGATGATCATATCGAAGTGAAAGGCTTACGTACGGTAACCGCCTCGCTTGCAGAACCGAATGAAAAGTTGCGGGATGTGCATACCATATTGATTCGTCCCGATGGACATGTAGCCTGGGCGGTGGATGCATCAGCGCCCGATTGTGCCGAGGTGATTCAAAAAGGGATCAGCCGCTGGTTTTCCGTCACCAGCCGAGTATAATTCAATTCGATTGTTTCATCTGTAACAAAACGGTATGATAGAAGAAACAATCGAATGAAAAAGGATGGAAAACCCGATGAACACAGATCATACGAAACGCAATCTTTTTGAATTGTATGCGGAGCTCATTCATCAGCAGGAGAAATGGGAGGGGCTTATTAAAGCCTTTTTATCTGACGAATTGAGGAAGCTGGATGTAGAGCACGGGAGTAAATCTCAATTGACGATGACAGAAATTCATGTTCTATCTTGTGTCGGGGACAATGAACCAATTAATGTCACGTCGATAGCAGAAAAAATGAATACGACAAAAGCGACTGTATCACGCATCAGCACAAAATTGCTCGGCGCAGGCTTCCTTCACAGAACACAGCTCAGCGATAATAAAAAGGAGGTCTACTTCCGATTGACGCCTGCTGGAAAAAAGCTGCACAGTTTGCACAAATATTATCATCAGAAGGCTGAACAGCGTTTTCTGTCATTTTTTGACCGCTATACCGAGGAAGAGATTCTTTTTGCGGAACGGCTGTTTCGGGATCTGGTGACAAAATGGTACCCGTCGTCAGAAGAAATTGAAGAGGGGCTTCCTAGCATTTTTAAATAAAAAAACACGCACTGCGGTGCGTGTTTTTCGCGTTTCTTCCTTCTTTTTCAAGGCTGTAACGTAAATCAGTTTTCCTCTTGAAGAGATGTTCAGGAATTTGCCCTGCTTATACGATATGTCTATTAGTATCTTTAATTTACACATTTTCTACTGTGTTTTTGATGCTTTGTTTTCAAGTGAAATAGGGTCTTCTGTTTTAGTTCTCCTAATCTTTACAGAAATACCTACTAGAATGACCGCCATAGTTGTAAATATTCCCATGGTTAATAAGATCGTATCCTGATTTAAACTCCATCCAATTAAGAAAGAGATGATCGCTCCTCCGAAACTTGCCGAGGCAATAAATAAACTTGTAACTTCGTCAACGTACTTCTGAATAATGATTGATGCTAGTGTTAAAGCAATGGGAAATATGCCCGCTATACTTAGGCCAATCAAAAATGTACCGCCCAATTGAAGTATTGGGTTACTTATATAAGAGAAAGCAATCAACAAAACAATTAAACAACTACAGCTAAAAAGGAGGTATTTAGAAAAATCAAGCCTTCTGCTTACTAAACCAATCAATATTCTTCCTATGATGATCCCTACCCAGAAAAAGGAGACACTTATAAGACTAATTTGTTCATTGTCTTGGTTTATCATGATTGAAGGTAAAAAGTTGGCAAAATTTGTTTCGATTCCAGCATATAGGAAAGCAAAAAATACAAAAAAGCCTAATTGCTTTGATTTTTTTCTATCTCCTATAAAGTATTGAAATGCTCCTCCGTCTGGAAAGGTCACTTGTTGGTTGGCATTCTTAGCGTACTTTCGGTTCTTGGACAAGAAAATTAACCACCCTACGAATAGGACGAATAAAAAGGTGAATATACAGTAATACGGTAAAAACCAGTTATTGATATCTATGAAGGAATTAATTAATAATGGGAAAGATAAAGCGCCTAATCCAAAGAGAACTTCCAGCTTACTCATTTTTTCTGCATTACTTTCGAAATTAGCAATAACAAATGAACCAACTGTCGTTTCTAATGTGCCTGCCCCATATCCTAAGAGAAAAGCCATTACAACAATATAATACCAATCCTTAGTTAGAAAAAAGATACTTAACGCTACAAGCATTATTGTCAAAGCTAAAGTAAGTGTCCTAAAATGACTGTATTTCTTAATCATTAACGGTGCGATTAATACTCCGCTTAGAAATCCGGTAAACTGAAAAAAGATTATGACTGAAATATCATCTGTTGTCTTGTTAAAAGCCTCTAATAGAAATGGTGTCAAACTCCCTGTTGATATATGGATAATACCTACTGTAAAAAAGAAAGCATATCCAAATAAATATGTCCCTCTTAACATTCATTACACCCCTATATGAAAAAGCAGGAAAATAAATTCCTGCTTTTTTAGTAACTTCTCTCTTCGAAATACTAGTTGACTGCTGAAACAGACATTGGTTGAGAGTTGCTGTCTTTCTCAAAGAACATTTCTAACACTTCCTGAGATCTAAAACCATCACTAAAAGAAGGGATCTCAACCCAATCATTCTGAGTTGATGCAATCCAATTGATTAACTCGCTTCTAAAAGAATCAGCCCATCCATAAAACTCGTTTGGCGGATCGTTTAATAGGCTTTGCGGTACTGGGCAGTCTACCACGTTCAAGCCATCTATGAGCTTGTAAACGTGAGGATTACCTGTGTGGTATTTAAACTCTTTTTTGTGTCCAACTACCTCAATGCTAAAACCACAGTCTTCAGGTACAGAACATTTTGATGTGATGATATTTACAAATACCTTGTTCTTCAGCTGGCTATAAATTTCTGCATAGTCATCTACGAGTACCTGTTTATCCTCTTTTGTTTTTACATTTGTGTTCATTTTTGCCCTTACTGATTCTGTGATGAAATCACTCTCGAACAAATACCATACCATGTCAATAAGGTGAATACCCAGATCCCCCAATGATCCACTCGTCTTCTTACTGTTAGCGTCATCTCTCCAAGTAAACTTCTTACGTCTAAGTGCACTATTTTTCTTGAAGTGTACTTTTATGGACAGTATGTTACCTAGTTCATTATTGATAATTAAGCTTTTTAAGATATTTACGTAAGATAAATATCTATAATTAAATCCCATACTGGCTCTTACGCTCAACTTTTCAGCGGTATCTTTCATTATGCTTGCTTCTTCAAGAGAAATAGCCATAGGCTTTTCACACAATACATGCTTATTTTTTGCTAATGCTTGCAAAGCATGTTCTTTATGGCAAAAGTTTGGTGATGCTACAATTAAACCTTCTGAGGCATCAATTAGTTCATCTGCGTTTTCAAATGACTTCCCGCCGAAAGTTTTCACAAAGCTTTCCGCATTTTGTTGATTTATGTCATATACCCCTACTAACTCTGCATTTTTTATTGTAGATAAAGCAGTTGCATGCACTCTTGCAATACCACCTGCACCTATGATTCCTATCTTCTTCATTTTTATTTCCTCCTCATGATCCAATTAATTTTTTTAAGGTATTAGTAATTCCTTTTGAGTACTCACTATCAGTTATAAGGTGGTGCAAGTTTTTGGCTTCTTGTGTTGCATTTTTTAGCAGATATCCATTCCCTACTGTCTGTAACATACGAACATCATTTCCACTATCCCCAAATGCGATAGCTCTTTCGGTATTTAGGTTGTATTTCTCTAACATAAACGTTACAATTTCATTCTTTCCTGTCCCTGTGGGGATAAAATCTACATCATAGCTGTCTTCTGGATCGCCTGCTAAGGGATTACACCGATTTATATTTACTGAAACGCCATATTCCTCGCAGATTTTTTCAATTGCTAATAGGTTTTTCTTGTCGTTTATTTCATCTTGTTCCTGATAGTAGAAGTTATGCTTATACCGTGACTTTCCTAATTGAGTTTGAGGATTCAAAAGAATGTTATGATTTTCATGTAGCTGTTTCACAAGTTTTTCAACCTTTTCTTTACTAAACCCTTCATTAATGCGACTGTTCCACTTGTTATCTTGCTGACCGAAGTTATGCTCTGAAAAGTACGTAATTTCAGTTCCAAGATCACTAGCTATAAAATGCGGAAAATATCTAAAATTTCCTCGTCCCATTTTATCGAGAATAGATTCTATACTGCTCCCAGTAACCCATCCGATTATTAGCTCCCCATCTTTACTTTTTTGTTCTAGGTAGTCTTCGAGTTCATAAATGTCTTGTTGTTTTTGTTCGTCGATTGTATGCGGAAAATACGTTTCATCAAAATCACAAAAAACAATATACTGAGGATGTTCAACCGTGGATAACGTTTTATACTCCGATTTCTTGCTTAATAACATGAAACAGTCCCTCCATTACTCTGTCTTGTTCTTCTAAAGTAAATGACGGATATAAAGGCAAATGCAGTACCTGACTATGAGCCTTTTCCGTATGAACCAATTGGAGTCCTGCATACTTGTCCTGTACTAAAGGAGTTTTTTGCATATGAGACAGTATTGGATAATATACATCTGTTTGAACACCAAAATCTTCATTTAATTTAGTCATGATATCTGCTCTATCTTCTGTTCTTACCTTAATAGGAAACAGATGCCATACATGATCTTCACTTAATTCTGGTAATTCAATATAGCCTTTATTCTGCAACTCTGCTAATTGGGTAATGTATCTATCCGCCAAGAACAGTCTTTTGAAGTTGTTTAATGAAAGGTACTTCATTCTCTCTAAACCAATTGCTGCCTGTAAATTGTCCATTTTTGAATTAAATCCAAAATTGATGACTTTCTTATTTTTTACATTTACTTCAAAACCGTGATAACTAAATTGAATGCATTTTTTAGCGAGTTCTTCATTATCAGTTGCTATTGCCCCAGCCTTGCCACATACACCCAAATTCTTATAGGGATTAAAACTTAATGTAGTGATGTCTGCATACTTTCCTAAGTCTGTCAGTCCAATTCCTTGGCAGGCATCTTCAATTACTTTTAATTTATAACGATTTGCGATTTGACGGATATGCTGCATGTCTGAATGTTTTCCGTATAAATGCACAGGTAGAATAAACTTTGTATAAGGAGTTATTGCTTCTTCAATTTTGTCAGGATCGATGCAGAATGTTTGTGGGTTAATATCTACATAGATAGGAACGCCTCCCAAAGCTAACACAGCATTTTCAGTAGCTGAAAAGCTATTAGCCGGCATGATAACTTCATCCCCTGGGTTTAACCCTAAAGCCAATAAACCTATCATAATAGCATCGGTTCCACTGCTGGTTGCAATTACATACCTTTTATGTAAATATGTAGATAAAACGTTTTCGAATTGCTCTAAATAGGGGCCACTCGTAAATTTTCCAGTTGGCAAAACTTCAGTTAATGTATTTAAGATATCTTCCACTTCATCATTGGTTATTAATCTGTCTACAGGCAAAAAAGGGACTTTACTGATTTCACGATTTTTTTGATAGTTGAAAAGGTCATGTTCAATATCTATCTTTTCTTTTAATACTTGTTTCCACCGCTCGTTTACAATACTGTCTTCAATAACAAGTTCTTTTCCTTGTACGTCACCTTTTAAGTGTTTTAATAGTGACATGTTTTCTTTGCTTTTACCTGAAATCTTAACCTGTTTTTGCATGAACAGTACCTCCAATGATTTTATAATCTAAAAATTTATTACAAATTTATCCTAGTTTCTGAAATCGGTAACATGTCAACAACTTTTTTAAGGAAGGGAAAATATGCCTACAATTGATGAAATAGCAAAATTATGCAATGTGTCTAAAACCACAGTGTCAAGAGTATTGAATAATCATCCTTATGTGTCGAAAGAAAAAAGAGATATGATCTTAAAGGCTATTAACGAACTTGACTACACTCCCAATTATTTAGCTCGGAATTTTAGGAGAAATAAGACACAAACGATAGCTTTATCGGTTCCGAGTATCGACCATCCATTTTTTGCTCAATTAATAAAAGGGGTCTCTCATGAAGCACTGTTTAAGAATTACAAGGTAATTGTATTTCAGACCTTTTATGACAAACAGACGGAGCTAGAATTATTAGAGTTATTGAAACATAAAGAAGTGGATGGCATTATTCTTGGAACTTTAGAAAATGAATGGGATCAGATATCCCCTTTCTTAAAGTATGGTCCTATCTTATTATGTAATGAATATCATCACTCAGCGGACATCACGATAATTGGGTATGATGAATTTGAAGCCGCATACATGGGGGTAGTACATTTAATTGAAAGAGGGCATAAAAAAATTGGGTTTTGTTTTGATACTCCATATAGCGAAGCTCAATGTCAGAGGAAAGAGGGTTATTTGAAAGCTTTACAAGATTACAATTTACATCATAGAAACGAATGGATATTCGGCGAAATGTTTAATATCGAGGATGGCTTTCGTGTTTTTCATAAGATAAAGGATCTAAAGGACAGACCCTCAGCAATATTTACAGGAAATGATCAAGTCGCCGCAGGGATTATTAAACAGGCGATGAAAAATGGCTTTAAAGTTCCAGAAGACTTAGCTGTAATTGGTTTTGACAACCAATTGATCTGCCAAGTCGTTACTCCGACCATAACAACAATTGATATCCCCGTAATAGAATTAGGCCAACAGGCTGTGTTGAAAATCATCGAGTCCATTTCGGGTAATGCCTCTTTAAACAGAAGAATTATTAAACTGCCAACAAAGCTTATTATAAGAGAATCAACGTAACGATAGATTTCCCTTTATCATTTTATATCTTTATATAAGAAAAAGAGGTTATTCATTTTAACCTCTTTTTCAATCGTAAGTCGTCAATTATTTCTTTCATTTCATCCTCTGGCAGCACTCACTTCAAATCTGATCCATTAACAACGAAATATCCGCTTATATTTCCCCATCTCGATGGTTTGCGAATTAAAAGTTCTTGAAGCCTTTTTTCAACTAGGCATTACTGCCGCTGATTGAGCTCTTTTTGTCTTTTTTTTCACCATGAAGATGGTGAAGCAGGCGATAAAACGGCGGCAGCAGGGCAATAACCAGAATGACGCGAATGACCTGAACCGCAACGACAAAGGTGGAATCAGCATGTAAGGTAACTGACGTCGTCGCCATCTCTGCAATCCCGCCGGGCGCAAATGCCAGAACAGAAGTGATCAGCGAAATACCTGTTAGCTCGGAAACGATCACGGCGCTCAAAAACATTGCTGCGATTAAACCGACGGACGAGACAAACCCGACGATGATAATACGGGTGACGCCGGCAAACATGCTTTTGTACATCTTGGAGCCGATCGTTGCCCCGAGAAATACTTGTGATACATGGTTAGCTTGTGACGGCCACCATGCCGTCATGTCGTGCCCTGTCACCGCAGCTCCGCCAACATGTACAATTGCTACACCGAGCATGCTGCCGAGCAGCCATGGAGCTGGAAATTTTAAAAATTTCGCAGCTTTGCAAGCTCCCCAGGCAGCGAGAATAAGAATGACGGTCCACAAAACGGGAGCGAGCCTAAAATCTGTCGTTGCAGAAGAAATTGTCTCTGCTGCGGCACTTGCGGTACGATCTTGTTTTGTATAGATCAGAATGACTAAAAACGGAATGGAAAGCACCACGAGCAGCACACGCATCATTTGAACGAGGCTGACTATAGCGGTATTGGCGCCTACTTCCTGTGCGATGCTCGGCATGGCGGAAAGCCCGCCGGGAGCGGTTCCGACAAAGCTAGTCATCATATCCGTTTTGCTGAAACGCCAAAGCACATATCCTGACAGCATGGCCAGCAGGATAGACAATATCAGCATAACGCCGACTGAAAACCAATGGTCTTTGAGAACAGAGAGAACGGATAAATTCAGCTTTTGGCCCAATTCGATGCCGAGGATCATCTGCCCGAGGGCGAGCCATCGTCGGTTAATTCCTTTTTGGTCTGGTGCCATCATCAGCCATGCCGGCCGTATCATGGCGAGGCAGCAGGCGACAATCAGTGTTCCGATCATCCATCCAATTGATATTCCGGTTAATGAAAGAATAAACCCCCCGGCTGCACTGATTGCGATAAACCATAGATCTTTGAGGAGATTTTCGTCTTTCTTCAATGTAAAACCCTTCTTCCTTTTTCACGTAACACTCCAATTGTTCACGTAGTGAATGTATTTATTACTATAGTATATTTTTGTTGATAAAGAAATTATGAATTATTTTCTATAAGCGATTCACTTTTCTTATGACCTTGTGTTCGAGCTTCTCTATTGTGTAAGTCAGAGATAAACCCGCTGTCAGCAGACATACGGCAAGAGCGTAAAAAATCACTTCTCCGCCAAATGATGTCAGGATCAGCCCGCCTGCCAGCGGTCCGATTGAGCGGGATATATCCCAATGCAGACCATAGACAGCATAAAACCGGCCCAGCAAATGAGGCGGCGCCAATTTTGATATGAAGGTCTGGATGTGGGTTAGCCCGATGCTTTCGCCAACCGTCATCATCGCTGCCGTCACTAAAAGCATTATCAGGGAGGTTGAGCATGCAAAACCGGCAGCCGCAAGGGAGTAGCAAATATAAGTAATGAAGAGGATCGTTTTTATTGAAAGCTTTTCGGTCCCTTTGACAAGAGGTACTTGGAGAACACAGCTGAATAAAGCTTTTGCTGCTGAATAGATGGTCAGCATGGACAGATAATCAGAAAACATGTTTTTGCTGAACAGCCTGTATGTTGTTTCTGTTTGTGCATATAACATGCTGATGGGGAGAGAAAGCAGCAAAAGAAGCAGGACAGGCCTGTATATCGTAAAGCTCGCGGACATTTTCGGGGTAACAGCTGGGTGTAGCGGCTTTGTCTCAGGCAGTTTCAGTGCAGCGATCAGAAAGTAGATAAACAATGCTGCGGCATCTAATGCGAATATCCACACGGGGTTATGATTGTACAGCAGCATCCCCACTAGCGGCCCTGCCGTCAGTCCCGCCGAATAGATCGCATTGATGACCGCAAACACTTCCGAACGTCTGCTTTCCGGCGTGCTTTCGGCGATTTGGGCGCGGGAAGCGGGAATGTACAACGATCTTCCGATGCCATTCATGACATAGAGAATAGCGAAAACATACGCATGCTCAGCAAATACAAACCCTGTCATTGCCGCTGATTGAAGAAGCAATGCGGTCAAAATCGCTGTGCGCCGCCCAATCCGGTCCGCCGCCTTTCCTGCAGCGAGCGTCAGGAAAATATCAGCAAATGGCTGAAGGCTGATGATCAGCATTGGCATCATGATACTGCCGTTTAATTGTTCATGCAGATACAGCACCATAAAAGGTCCCATCATTGCACCTGTCAGGCTTGTCAGCAATTCGCCGAAAAAGCGGAGCCGAACGGGAGCGGTATATCTCGATTTTATAGAGTGAAAACTGGTCAACATGTGATCGCCGCCTTTCGCTGTTTGATATAGTAGTAGTGTATAGAAGGGGCGGCGGCCCAAAAAGTGAAGAAAAGAAGAGATAAAAGTTCCCCTTTTGTCGGGAGGTGCGGGGATTGAAGCTGATAGAGCACTACGTGGCGCTTGTAAAAACAGGCTGCGCCGAGTATGGGCAAATGAACGAAATGACGCTTACTGAGATTGCCGACTGTTTATTTTGTACAGAAAGAAATGCAAAGCTCATTTTACATAAGCTGGAGAACAGCAATTGGATTATCCGGGAAAGCGGGGCGGGGCGCGGCCACAAATCTAAAATCGCGTTTCTTCGGAGGCCTGAGGAACTGCTTCTTCAAACTGCAAAGGAATATACCATGTCAGGAAAGCTTAAAAAGGCAAAGGAGCTGCTTCAGCAGTATCAGTCCGCGTTTCCAGGGCTTCAAAACGAATATAACATGTGGCTATCAGAGGTATTCGGATTTGTGACGGAGACAGGCGAGAATGGGGCGAAGGATGTCCTGCGGCTGTTCATCACGCCTGAATCTGTCAGCAGTTTGGATCCATGCCAAATATTTTTGCGGTCTGAGGGCCATTTCGTCAAACAGATATTTGATACACTCTTCACGTTTGATTCGGATATGCAGGAGCCGAAGCCTCATTTGGTTCATGGATGGGAAGAGGTCGGAAAAAAACAATGGAGATTTTTTCTTCGAAAAGGTGTGTTATTTCATAATGGACAGCCGCTGACATCGCGGGACGTTGCGTTTACATTTCAGCGCTTTTTGGAACTGGCTGACAACCCGTATAAATGGCTTCTGCACGGAGTGAAACAAGTCTTAGAAAAGGGCCCTTATTGTGTGGAGCTCATACTCGATAAGCCGAATGCGCTTTTGCCGTATGCTCTTTGTGATGAACGGCTGTCCATACTGCCGGCAGAACAGGGCGGCGGGAAAAATGGAACAGGGCCTTTTCAGATGAATCAGCAACATAGCGGGATGCTTGTGCTTGAAGCCAATGAGCGCTACTTCAAGGGACGCCCCTATTTGGATCGCGTTGAGTTTGTGTTTTCTGAGCAAGCCGGAGAGATGAACGGTTTTACCATTCAAGAAAAACAAACATGTCCTGAGCAGCAAACTGTCTTTGATGAGCGGCATGTTCAGTATTTGTCGCTTAATCTGAAAAAGAAGGGGCCTCTTCAGCACCGAAGCTTTAGAAAAGCGCTCCGGCTGCTGATTTCCTCTGAACGGCTCGTTCGTGAAGCGGGAGGGCACCGAAGAATTCCGGTTACGTCCTTTTTGCATCCGAGTCCTTTTGAGTGGGAGGGCGTTTCGCCATCTGAATTGTTGAAAAAAAGCGGATACGAGGGCGAAACAATCGTGCTTTATACCTTTTCGGAAACGGATCATCGTGAGGACGCCGAATGGATTCAAAATATTTGCGCCCAGCACGGTATCAGGCTTACACTTCAATTCTGTGATGCTGCTGATCTGCGACGGCCGGAAATCGTGCAGATGGCGGATATCATTCATGACAGTGCGACGTTTTATCAAGACAGCGAGTTTGGTTTTCTGCATTTGCTGCTGTCGGAGAACAGTTTCTTGTATCAGCATCTATCTGAAAAGCTGACACAGATTTGCTCAGGAATGACAGAGCGGATGTTTTCCATGCCTGACCGCTGTTCGAGAATCAACATCCTGCGTGACATTGACCGGCAGATGATACAGGAGCTGAACGCGATCCCGCTGTATCAAAATGTGCTCCAGGTGACATCAAGTAAAAATGTAAAAGGCCTGGTGCTTGATGAAGAGGGATGGATTGATTTGTACTCCGTATGGCTGTCCAAATAAAAAGAGGGTTCTTTTTTGAACCCTCTTTTTTACGCTGCCATGCTGCGGCATTGTTCAGCACAGGCGAAGCAAGCTTTCGCACATGTTTGGCAATGATCATGATCGTGCTTTCCGCATTCAGTGCCGCGTGCTTCACAAATGTCGGCGCAAAGTTCACAAATTTCTTTCATAAACGGGCTGTCCGTTTGCATGGCTTTGACCGCCAGCGCGCAAATATCCGCGCATTCCCTGTCAAGCCGGATGCATCCGCTGAGATGATGCTGCATGCTTTCTTCCAAGCATTTAGTAAAACAATGATTGCAAGCCTTCATACAATCGATGCAAGCCTCAATACAAGCTTCAGAATATTGCTCCATGGTTGATTCCCCCTGTATGGCAGTATATGGTTTTATGTTTCCCGGCTGCATTTGAAAAAAACAGGGGAGTGTGTTTTTAGCTAAGGGGATATGTACATATACCCTGAACGGGTATATCTAACGTTCCATCAGATAGTATAGGAACCAGACAGCGTGATTTTGTTCATCACGTGCTGCGCGCGTAAAGACGCCTTTCGCTTTTAAGTTTGACGTTTCCTCGGCCGCACGCAAGTAAAAGTCGACGGTTTCTTGTTCATCTTTAAAAGCGGCGTCCAATCCTCTTGTGAAATTGTCCGGGCATTCTTCCGTTTGTTTCGGCATGATGTGTTTGCCGGTAATTGAACCATACAGTGTGGAAAATTCACGGAGGTGGCGAATCTCGTCACGCCTGATTTCTTCAATCTGTTTTCTGACCTCATCGCTGTGGGCGAGTTCGGCGAGCTTGCGGTAGCATTGAATGGCACTGAATTCTCCGTTGATGGCCTTCTGCAAATTTCGAATCAAAACAGGATCTTCCCTGTATGGCACCGGATAGGGATAGTAGCTGTAATGCAAGGGGATTCAACTCCATTCTTAGGAATTGGGCTTCTGTAAAAGTATATGTTGGGCAGGGAGAGATGTGCGGAGATAATCAGCTTTTTATATGTGAAAAGGCCGTTTTTACCAATAGATCAGATTGGTCATTTTCGTCAACATTCGATAAAATATATAGAGATAAAAAGAGAGGGGTCTTCTAATTTGGGAGCAGAGTTTTTAGTAGGCAGGTCCGGGAGTGGAAAAACGAAGCTGATCATCAACAGCATTCAGGATGAATTGCGCCGGGCTCCATTCGGGAAGCCGATCATTTTTCTAGTCCCGGATCAAATGACGTTTTTAATGGAATACGAGCTTGCTAAAACGCCAGATATGGGCGGGATGATACGCGCTCAAGTGTTCAGTTTTTCACGATTGGCCTGGCGCGTCCTCCAGCATACGGGAGGAATGAGCAGGCCGTTTCTGACGAGCACCGGCGTACAAATGCTCCTGCGGAAGCTCATTGAGGAGCATAAACAGGAGTTCAAAGTCTATCAAAAAGCGAGTGACAAAAGCGGGTTTACCGCACAGGTTGAGCGGATGCTGACAGAGTTTAAGCGCTATTGTCTGGAACCGGAGGATATCCGCCGGATGGCGGAAAGCGGAACGGCTTCCGAGTATCGCGGAGAACGTGTTTTATCTGAAAAGCTCCATGACTTATCAATTCTGTATCAGCAAATGGAAAAAAGCCTCGCAGATCAATATCTTCACTCTGAGGATTATTTGACATTGCTGGCAGAGCATATCCCGCTTGCGGAAGATATAAAAGGCGCCCATATCTATGTGGATGGCTTTTATCAGTTTACCCCGCAGGAATTCAGGGTGTTGGAGCAGCTTATGGTTCATGCGGAGCATATCACGTTTTCGCTCACAGCGGACAAGCCGTCATATGAGCGGGAGCCGCATGAACTGGAATTGTTCAGAATGACGGGGAAAACCTATTACCGCCTGCATCAGAAGGCGAAGGAACTGAATTTGGACATTACGTATAAAGAGCTGAGCGGGACTGAGCGGCATACAAAGACGCCGGAATTGGCGCATCTAGAGGCACAGTATGAAGCGCGTCCGGCCGTTCCATACGCAGAAAAACAAGAAGCCCTTACTGTGATGCAGGCCGCAAACAGACGAGCTGAGCTGGAAGGCATTGCCCGGGAAATTCACGCCCTAGTCAGAGAGAAGGGATATCGCTATAAGGATGTAGCAATTCTTGCGCGCCAGCCGGAAGACTACAAGGATATGGTGAAGGAAGTTTTCGCAGATTACGAGATTCCTTATTTCATTGACGGAAAAGCATCTATGCTGAACCATCCGTTAATTGAATTTATCCGGTCAAGCCTTGATGTTCTGAAAGGGAATTGGCGTTATGAAGCGGTGTTTCGCTGCGTGAAAACCGAACTGCTATTCCCGCTCAATGAACCGAAGGCCAAAGTGAGAGAACAGGTCGATCAGCTCGAAAATTACTGTATCGCCTATGGTATTAAAGGCGACCGCTGGACAAAGGGCGATCGGTTCCAATACAGGCGTTTTGTGTCATTGGATGATGATTTTGCGCAGACTGATCAGGAAATCGAAATGGAAAACATGTTGAATGACACCCGCGATTGGATTGTTCCGCCGCTTTTTCAGCTTCAAAAACGCATGAAAAAAGCGAAGACGGTTCAAGAGAAGGCGGAGGCGCTCTATCGTTATTTAGAAGAGACGGATGTGCCGCTGAAGCTGGATCAGGAAAGGCAGCGTGCTGAGGATGACGGCAGAATCATTGAAGCGCAGCAGCATCAGCAGGCGTGGGACGCAGTCATTCAGCTGCTTGAGGAGTTTGTTGAAATGATGGGAGATGATGAGATTTCTCTTGATTTGTTTCAGCAAATGATAGAAGCCGGCGCGGAGTCGCTTACGTTTTCTCTAATTCCGCCTGCGCTTGACCAGGTGTTTGTCGGCAATATGGATTTGTCCAGAATGTATGGCACCTCCTGCACCTTTGTGCTCGGGGCAAACGACGGCGTTCTGCCGGCACGCCCTGATGAAAACGGGGTCCTGTCGGATGATGACCGGGAATGGCTGAAAACGATTGGGGTTGAGCTATCCTCAGGCGGACGGGAGCGTTTGCTTGATGAGCATTTCCTCATCTACATGGCGTTTTCAAGTCCGTCTGACCGGCTTTACGTATCGTATCCGATTGCTGATGCGGAAGGAAAAACGCTTTTGCCGTCGATGATCGTTAAGCGGCTGGGAGAACTGTTTCCGCATCATAAGGAGCGCCTGTTAACAAATGAACCTGAACAGGTCAGCGATGAGGAACAGCTGATGTATGTCGTGAATAAAAGCGTGGCACAGTCCTTTACCGCGAGCCAGCTCAGGTTATGGACTCGGGAATACGACATCAGCGACGTCTGGTGGAGCACGTACAATGTGCTGATGAGTGAGCAGGACAGGCTGCAATCGAAAAAGCTGTTCTCAAGCCTGTTTTTCCGGAATGAAGTGAAGCAGCTTGAACGCAGCGTGTCGAGACAGCTCTATGGTGAACGCATTCAGGGCAGTGTATCGAGAATGGAAACCTTTAACGCATGCCCGTTTTCCCATTTTGCGTCACACGGGCTGCATTTGAAGGAACGGCAATTCTTCAAGCTTGAAGCACCGGATATCGGCCAGCTGTTTCATTCCAGCTTAAAGCTGATTTCGGACAGGCTGCGTGAGCAAAAGCTGGATTGGCGCGATTTAACGAAGGAGCAGTGCGAGCTGTTTTCCTATGATGCGGTAGAGCGGCTGGCACCGAAACTGCAAAAGGAAATTCTGCTCAGCTCAAACCGGCATTATTATGTGAAGGAAAAACTGCAAAAAATTGTGACACGTGTGTCCGGCATTTTAAGCGAGCATGCGAAAGCGAGCGGATTCGTACCGATCGGGCTTGAACTGGGCTTTGGAGGAAAAGGGCCGCTTCCGCCGCTGACCTTTCAACTGAAAAACGGTTGTACGATGGAACTCGTCGGGCGAATTGACCGTGTTGATAAGGCTGAAAGCTCAAAAGGCCTGCTCCTCAGGATTGTCGATTATAAATCAAGCGACAAAGGCCTTGACTTAGCGGAAGTATATTACGGATTGGCACTGCAAATGCTGACGTACCTTGATTTATCGATTACACATTCAGCTGACTGGCTCGGGATGAGGGCGACGCCTGCCGGAGTGCTGTATTTCCACATTCATGACCCGATGATTCAATCTAATCTCCCGCTTGGGCTTGACGAGATTGAACAGGAGATCTTTAAGAAATTTAAAATGAAGGGCTTGCTCCTCGGTGATCAGGAAGTGGTTCGCCTCATGGATACAACTCTTCAAGAGGGACGTTCAAATATCATAAACGCCGGCTTGAAAAAAGACGGATCTCTCAGATCAGACTCGGCAGCAGTCGGTGAAAAGGAATTTGATCTTTTGACAAAGCATGTGCGCCGCACCTTCCAGGAAGCGGGCGAACAAATCACCGACGGACGCGTATCCATTGAGCCGTACAAAATGAAGAACAAGACGCCGTGCACATACTGTGCGTTCAAATCAGTATGCCAATTTGATGAATCACTGGAAGAAAACGAGTATCGCCCATTAAAGGCTGAAAAGGACAAGACAATACTTGAGTGGATAAAAAAGGAGGCGGATGGCAATGAACATTCCTAAACCGGCAGACAGCACATGGACAGATGACCAATGGAATGCCATTGTTTCAACCGGCCAGGATATTCTTGTGGCAGCGGCTGCGGGCTCTGGTAAAACCGCTGTGCTCGTTGAACGAATGATTCGGAAAATCACCGCGGAGGAAAACCCAATAGATGTAGACCGTCTTCTCGTTGTGACATTTACAAACGCCTCAGCGGCAGAGATGAAGCACCGAATCGCAGAAGCCTTGGAAAAAGAGCTTGTACAGCGCCCCGGCTCGCTGCATATTAGACGCCAGCTGTCTCTTTTAAACCGGGCCAGCATTTCGACGCTCCATTCCTTTTGCCTGCAAGTGCTGAAGAAATATTACTACTTGATCGATCTTGATCCGGGCTTTCGGATAGCTGATCAGACGGAAGGCGAGCTGCTCGGGGATGAAGTGCTTGACGAGCTGTTTGAAGACGAATACGCAAAGGGTGAAAAGGCGTTTTTTGAGCTTGTTGACCGCTATACGACAGACCGGCATGATCTGGATCTGCAATTTCTCGTTAAACAGGTGTACGAGTATTCCCGATCCCATCCCAACCCGGAGGCGTGGCTGGAAAGCTTTGTTCATTTGTATGATGTATCAGAAAAGAACGCCATCGAGGAGCTGCCGTTTTATCAATATGTCAAAGAAGATATTGCAATGGTGCTTAACGGGGCGAAGGAAAAGCTCTTGCGCGCGCTTGAGCTGACGAAAGCGCCGGGCGGCCCGGCGCCGCGTGCTGACAATTTTCTTGATGATCTTGCTAAGATTGATGAACTGATTCAGCATCAGGACGATTTCAGTGAACTATATAAGCGGGTGCCCGCCGTCTCTTTTAAGCGTGCCAAAGCAGTAAAAGGGGATGAGTTCGATCCAGCGCTCCTTGATGAGGCGACAGATTTGAGAAACGGCGCAAAAAAACTGCTTGAAAAGCTCAAAACCGACTACTTCACGCGAAGTCCTGAACAGCACTTGAAAAGCCTAGCCGAGATGAAGCCTGTCATTGAAACGCTCGTACAGCTTGTCATCAGCTATGGAAAACGATTCGAAGCTGCGAAACAGGAAAAATCAATCATCGATTTTTCTGATTTGGAGCATTACTGTTTAGCGATTTTGACAGCTGAGAATGACAAAGGTGAACGTGGGCCGAGCGAGGCTGCAAGGTTTTATCAGGAACAGTTTCATGAGGTGCTCGTTGACGAATATCAGGATACCAACCTCGTGCAGGAATCGATTCTGCAGCTTGTCACAAGCGGGCCGGAGGAGACTGGTAACCTGTTTATGGTAGGAGATGTCAAACAGTCGATTTATCGATTCAGGCTTGCGGAGCCGCTTCTTTTCCTCTCTAAATACAAACGGTTTACAGAGAGCGGAGAAGGCACGGGGCGGAAAATCGATTTAAATAAAAATTTCCGAAGCCGGGCTGATATTTTAGACAGCACAAACTTTTTATTTAAACAGCTGATGGGCGGCAAAATCGGTGAGGTCGATTATGACGAGCAGGCTGAGCTGAAGCTTGGTGCAGCGTATCCGGACAATGACGAGACGGAAACAGAGCTGCTGCTGATCGACAACGCAGAAGATACGGATGCAAGCGAGGAAGCAGAAGAGCTTGAAACCGTGCAGTTCGAGGCCAAGGCCATCGCTAAGGAAATTCGCAAGCTGATTTCATCGCCATTTAAGGTGTATGACGGAAAAACGAAAACACATCGCAATATTCAATACCGGGATATCGTGATTTTGCTCCGTTCGATGCCGTGGGCTCCGCAAATCATGGAGGAGCTGAGAGCACAGGGCATACCGGTTTACGCCAATTTAACGTCAGGCTATTTTGAAGCGGTCGAAGTCGCCGTCGCGCTTTCTGTGCTGAAGGTGATTGATAATCCGTATCAGGATATACCGCTTGCCTCTGTGCTGCGCTCACCGATTGTCGGAGCAGATGAAAACGAGCTGTCTTTGATCCGGCTTGAAAATAAAAAAGCGCCGTACTATGAGGCGATGAAAGACTACCTGGCTGCTGGTGACCGGAACGATGAGCTTTATCAAAAGCTAAATACGTTTTACGGACATCTGCAAAAATGGCGCGCGTTTTCGAAAAACCACTCAGTATCTGAGCTGATTTGGGAAGTGTACCGCGACACCAAATATATGGATTATGTCGGCGGGATGCCGGGCGGAAAACAGCGCCAGGCCAATTTGCGTGTTCTTTATGACAGGGCGCGTCAATATGAATCAACGGCATTTCGCGGCTTGTTCCGTTTCCTGCGGTTTATCGAACGCATGCAGGAGCGGGGCGATGATCTTGGTACGGCGAGAGCGCTCAGCGAGCAGGAGGATGTTGTCCGCTTAATGACGATTCACAGCAGCAAAGGGCTCGAATTTCCAGTCGTGTTTGCAGCAGGTCTCGGCCGGAATTTCAACATGATGGATTTGAACAAATCGTACCTGCTGGATAAGGAGCTCGGATTTGGCACGAAGTATATTCATCCGCAATTACGCATCAGCTATCCGACGCTTCCGCTCATTGCGATGAAGAAAAAAATGCGCAGGGAGCTGCTGTCAGAGGAATTGCGTGTTCTCTATGTTGCATTAACGAGAGCGAAGGAAAAGCTGTTTCTGATTGGCTCATGTAAGGATCATCAGAAACAGCTTGCAAAATGGCAGGCATCCGCGTCCCAAACTGATTGGCTTCTGCCAGAATTTGACCGCTATCAGGCGAAAACGTATCTAGATTTCATCGGGCCGGCTCTTGCCAGGCACAGAGACTTGGAGGATTTGGCTGGTGTGCCAGCACACGCTGACATCTCAGATCACCCGGCTCGTTTTGCCGTTCAAATGATCCATTCCTATGATTTGCTTGATGATGATCTGGAAGAAAGAATGGAAGAAAAAAGCGAGCGCCTAGAAGCGATCCGCCGAGGTGAACCAGTTCCCGGCTCGTTTGCGTTTGATGAAAAAGCCCGCGAGCAGCTGAGCTGGACATACCCGCATCACGAGGTGACGCAAATTCGGACAAAGCAATCGGTTTCTGAGATCAAAAGAAAAAGAGAGTACGAGGATGAATACAGCGGCAGGGCCCCTGTAAAGCCGGCTGATGGAAGCATTCTGTTCAGACGTCCCGCTTTTATGATGAAAAAAGGCCTGACAGCAGCAGAGAAAGGGACTGCCATGCATACGGTTATGCAGCATATCCCGCTGTCACATGTGCCGTCGATAGAAGAAGCTGAGCAGACGGTTCACAGGCTTTATGAAAAAGAGCTTCTCACTGAAGAACAAAAAGACGCTATTGATATAGAAGAAATCGTGCAATTTTTCCATACAGAAATCGGCGGACAGCTGATCGGCGCAAAGTGGAAGGACAGGGAAATACCATTCAGCTTAGCGCTTCCGGCCAAGGAGATCTATCCTGATGCACAGGAGGCAGATGAGCCGCTTTTAGTGCAGGGGATCATTGACTGTCTCTATGAAACTGAGGACGGATTATATCTATTGGATTATAAGTCGGACCGGATTGAGGGCAAATTCCAGCATGGATTTGAAGGAGCGGCCCCGATCTTGAAGAAACGATATGAAACGCAAATTCAGCTGTACACGAAGGCAGTGGAGCAAATTGCAAAAACAAAGGTAAAGGGATGTGCGCTTTATTTCTTTGACGGAGGGCACATTCTGACATTATAGCGAGATCCATAAGCTCCGGAATTTCAGGCGGAGCGGGTCTCGTTTTCTATATAAAAGAGAGGTGAAAGCATTTGCGGATTTTACATACGGCTGACTGGCATCTTGGAAAAACGCTTGAAGGAAGAAGCAGGCTGAGTGAACAGGCCGATGTGCTGGATGAAATGAATACGATTGTAAAGGATGAGCAGATCGATGCCATTGTAATGGCGGGGGATGCATTTGACACCGTAAACCCGCCAGCTTTAGCCGAGCAGCTGTTTTATGAAAGCCTGTCTGCGCTTAGCGACAGAGGAAAGCGCCCGATCGTAGTCATTGCCGGAAACCACGATAATCCTGACCGTTTGTCCGCCGCTTCACCGCTGACACATGAAAACGGCATTCATTTAATCGGTTATCCGACAACAGAGCCGATTCATATTGAAGTGCCTTCAGCAGGAGAGCTTTTGGCGGTTGGAGCGCTGGCGTATCCATCTGAAGCGCGGTTAAATGAAGTGCTATCCGATACGTTTGATGAAAAGCTGCTCCGTGATCACTATGATGTGAAAATCAGGCAGGCGTTTGAGCATATGACAAGCCGGTTCCGGAACGATGCAGTGAAGATTGCCGCCAGCCATATTTATGTGGCAGGCGGAAACCAAACCGATTCAGAACGGCCGATTGAAGTCGGCGGTGCATACACGGTGGCTGCTGAAAGCCTGCCGGCAGATGCCGCTTACGTGGCGCTTGGCCATTTGCATCGCCCGCAAACGATCAAGCGGGCGCGGACGCTTGCGCGTTATTCAGGATCTCCGCTCGCCTACAGCTTTTCTGAAGCGGGCTACGCAAAATCAGTGACGATTGTGGACGCAAAGCCTGGGGAAGAGGCCACTTGGCAAGAGGTGTTATTATCAAGCGGCAAGCCACTTGTGAAGTGGAAAGCGGCAAATGGATTGAGTGAGGTGTACAGCTGGCTGGATGAAGGCAGAGATCAGAATGCTTGGATTGACTTGGAAATCCGTGTCGCGGACCAGCTGTCACTTGAAGAGATTCACAGGCTGCGGAAGGCGCACCCGGGCTTTATCCATATCAGGCCGGTTTTTGAAGAACAGAACAAAGACCGGAAACGGATCGAGGTTAAACATGTCTCAATCGAGGACCGCTTTAAGAAATTTTATGAAAAACAAACTGGCGGTGCGGTGCCGGATGAAGAAATGGTGAAGCTGTTTTTAGAGCTTGCATCAGGCGTTGAAGAGGAGGATGCGAAATGAAGCCGATCGCCTTAAGCATTAAGGGGCTCCACAGCTTTAGAGAGGAGCAGACGATAGATTTTGAAGGCCTTTCCGGTGCCGGTGTTTTCGGCATTTTCGGCCCGACAGGAAGCGGTAAATCCTCTATTCTCGACGCAATGACGCTTGCTTTATACGGAAAGGTGGAACGGGCGGCGAATAATACGCACGGTATCTTAAACCAGGCGGAAGATACGCTGTCTGTTTCCTTTACCTTTGCGCTTCAGACGAATCACCAAATCTCATACAAAGTCGAGCGTGTGTTTAAGAGAACGGATGAAATGAAGGTAAAAACGGCACTTTGCCGCTTCATCGAAATCAAGGACGAGCATACGGTGCTGGCTGATAAAGCCAGCGAAGTGAATAAAAGAGTTGAGGAGCTCTTAGGGCTGACGATCGACGATTTTACGAGAGCGGTGGTGCTGCCCCAAGGGAAATTTGCTGAATTTCTGTCTTTAAAAGGGGCAGAGCGCAGGCATATGCTTCAGCGTTTATTTAATTTGGAGCAATATGGAGACAGGCTTGTGAAAAAGCTGAGACGGCAGGCGCAGGAAGCCAATGCGAGAAAAAATGAAATGCTTGCTGAACAGTCCGGTCTCGGTGAGGCGAGCTCAGAGGCAGTGGAGCAGGCTGAAAAGGCTCTCGAACAAGCTGAAGCCCGGCTGGAAGCGATGAGGAAGAACCGTGATCAGGCGAAGGAGCGGTTTACAGAGCATCAGGAGATATGGAATGTCCAAAAGGAAAAATCCGCTTATGAAGAAGAGGAAAAACGTCTCGCAGAAGAACAGTCGCATATAGACAGCATGCAAAAACGCCTGCTGGAAGCAGAAACAGCAGCAGCCCTTAAGCCCTATGCGGACCGGTACGCAGAAGCGATCCAGCATGAGGAGCAAGCTGAAAAGGAACAAACGCTAGCCCAAAAGGATTTAGCAGACCGGACAGCTTTCTTTCAGCAAAAACATGAAGAGTATGAAGCGTGGCGCCAGCATAAAAGCGAGAAAGAGCCTGAGCTTTTAACAGAGCAGGAACAGCTTTCACGCTTGCAGGAAATCGAAATCAAACTGAGTGAGGCCAAGCAAGAGGAAGAGCGCAAAAAGGCTGACCTTCGGCAGAAAGAAGAGGCTCTTCAATCTGTCATGAATGAATTGGAGACGGTAACAGACCGCCTGACACGAGGGCAAAACAGACAGACAGAATTGAAACAGCAGCTCAAATCCCTGCAGGTGACATCCAATGAGCGAAAAAGCTGCCATCAGGCTGCAGAAATGGCATTGCGCATCAGACAAACCGAGGAGCAAATCAAAAAAGAGAAAAAACGAAGTGAAGAATTGAACCTCGTGCTGCAGAAGATGAATGAAGAGAAGAATACACTCGTTCAAAAGACGGAAGCGGAAGAAAACAACATCATTCAGGCATATGAGGCTGTACAAACTGTGTACCATTTGGTGTGCGAAACGGAACGCTCATTAACACGTATGACGGAAGAGACTAGAAAGAGCCAACACACGCTTCACTTACAGCGTGAAAAAGCAAGGGTGGCACTGCTGACAAAAGAGTTAGCCCAAAAGCTGACTGCCGGTAAGCCTTGCCCGGTATGCGGTTCAACCGATCATGATCCATCTGCCTCAGTACATGAAACATATGAAGCCGACAGCCATCTTGAAGAGGACATTAAACGGACAGATGTGTTATTGACGGAAGCTGCAGCTCTCAGCCAGGAGATTCTTTCAGCCAAAATTACGCTTGAAGAACAGTCCGCGCGCTTTATTGAACAGTGTCCGTTTTTGCAGACAATTCAAGCGCAGAACCTTGAAGCGGCAGCTTCCTTCGAAAATCAGCCGGTGTATGAAGCATTTGAAACTGTCAAATTCGAATGGAAACGAATCAAGCAGGACATTCTTTCTGTTAAGACACGAATGGCACAAATGATCGGCGCCTATCAGGAATCTTTAAAAAAGGCCGAGCAGCTTAATGAAAAAATCGGTTTTGAAAAAAGAGAAGCTGACCGTATTGAAAGCATCATCAGCGAGCTTCAATCCTCAATGGACAGCAGTCTGAACATGTTTAAAGAAGCATTTCAGAATCAATCTGTGGACGAAGCAGAAAAATGGCAGCAAGCCATTGAAGAAAAGGACCGGGCTGCAGAAGAATGTGAAAAACGAATTGAGAAGAGTATCGCGTTTCTTGCTGAGCATGAAGCACAAAAGGAAAAACTGCGGGAATCGGGACACCGGCTTGAACGGGAAAAGCTGGAGCTTCATTATGCGGCTGAACGCATCAAGAGCGTGATAGCTGATTATGAGCACGAACTCGGAGATTATGCAAAAGGAGATTCGATTCAAATCAAACTCCGCTCTGTCCAGCAGGATCTAAAGCTGTTAAAGGAAAAAGAACAATCTTTATATGAAGAACTGCAAAGCGCCCAAATGAAGCTCAACCAAGCGAAAAGCCGCGCTTCTGCAAGCGAGCTCACTCTTCAAGAGGCGAAGGGCAGATTGGAAAAAGCAAAAGCTGCTTGGCTTGAGCATACAAAAAACACCTCCATTACCCTGACTGAGGAGGTTGAACAAAGTCTCATCCCAGCTGATGAACTTGAAAAGATGAAAACCGGCATAGACCAGTTTATGGATAAACTGAAGCAAAATGCTGCAAACTTAAAACGAGTAGCAGAGATACTTGCCGGCAGAGCATTATCAGAGAGCGAATGGAACGAAACCGTTGCAGCATTACAAAAAGCTGAGGACGCATTTGGCGCTGCTATAGAGGAAAAAGGCGCGGCAGCAAAAGCACTGGCTGTCATTCGCGACCATCATAAACGGTTTAATGAAATTGAAGCTGAACTGAAAAAATGGCAGACGCATATCGACAGGCTGGACAAGCTGCAAGCTGTGTTTAAAGGCAATACCTTCGTTGAATTTTTAGCTGAGGAGCAGCTTGAAAGCGTTGCGAGGGACGCTTCAGCAAGACTCAGTATGCTGACAAGACAGCGCTATGCCATCGAAGTAGATTCAGAAGGCGGCTTCGTGATGCGGGATGATGCGAATGGAGGCGTAAGACGCCCGGTTTCCAGTTTGTCTGGAGGAGAGACCTTCCTCACATCGCTTTCACTTGCTCTTGCGCTGTCTGCGCAGATTCAGCTTCGCGGGGAATACCCGCTTCAGTTCTTTTTCTTAGATGAAGGCTTCGGCACACTGGATCAAGATCTGCTTGATACGGTTGTAACGGCCTTGGAAAAACTTCAGTCAGACAATCTGGCTGTCGGTGTCATCAGCCATGTGCAGGAACTGCGTGCACGGCTTCCGAAAAAGCTGATCGTCCATCCGGCTGAACCGAGCGGCCGCGGTACGCGGGTATCACTTGAGTTGATGTGAGGGAGGAGCGGATATGGCAAAGCAGACTGCCGGAATATGTGAGCTGTGCGGCCGGAGCAATGTCCAGCTGACAGAGCATCATCTCACACCGAAAGAGGAAGGCGGAACGTTTTTGCCGACAGCGATGCTCTGTATTCCTTGCCATAAACAGATTCATGCCTTATATACCAATCAAGAGCTCGCCGTACGTTTAAACGGAATGGCTGAACTCAGAAGCGATCCAGAGCTTGCCCGGTTTGTCAAATGGATCAGAAAACAGCCGCCTGAGAAGCTGATCAAAACAAAGAAATCAAATGAACGAAAAAAGAAAAAATGACTAAAAAGCAGCCCTCTCTTTGCAGAGCGGCTGCTTTTATCCGTTTCCAACCATATCCTGATCGTTGACATCGGGGTCTATATAATTTGTCGCGTTGACTGCGTTATTTAATAGAAGGAAATCTCCCGTGTTTCCTGCTCCCGAACCGAGCGCAGATTTTGAAGAGCTTTTCGGAGAAAGGTAAAAGGAATCACCAAAGTTTACGACTCCGCCCGATATGGAATTGATAGCTATAGGCCCGACAATTGCTGGCATAAACGACACCCTTTATCGAAGTCTCTGTTTATTATATGTTCTTGGCGGGCGATTGTGAGCGGGGAGACTGAATCTGTCTGATATGTTTGAGTCTCGCATCACCGCGAATAAGCGAAGCTGATCCGGCATGTAAAACAGAAGAGGCTGAGACCCCTTGAATTTTGATGCTGCGAACATAAATAGCCGGCACCTCGTGGCAAAACGCGCTTTGTACACCTGTTTCGGGGAGTGGCTTCACGGCCTGCTGCTGAAAGATCTGATACTCCTTTTTGTTAAATGAGCCTTCATTATGGTAAAACGTGGACAGAGAACGCTGCACAGCAAATACTTTTACACTCATATTGATTTCATTTGTGTCGCCAACTTGAAACACACTTGCGATCCCGAGAGAATTAAACTTAACTAGTCTGATGCGTGATATGCGTTTAAGCATTATTCTGGCGCAAGCGGAGCAAACGGCCCAATAATAAGAGATTCAGGCGGTGTATCAAAAATAGAAGACAGGTAGATGGATTCAGTGTCTCCGATGTGGAAAACGGAGGAACTGGACACACCGTTCATCCGAATGTCCCCGACTTCCAAGCTGCGGTTGATGACTGTAAAGATCATGCTTGCTCATCTCCTTTCATTTCTGATGGAATATGCTCCAGAAAGTGTTCTACAGCGCGGATGACATCACGCTTCACATGCTCAGCGATATGTTCTGCATATTGTGCAGGCGGTGTATGTTCTTCTTTTTTGATATGGGACATATAATAATGGATTCGGCTGTCCATTTGTTTTCTGATGTCTTCAATAACATGATGTCTGTTTGTATCGTCAAGTCTGCTGTCATATTGGTTTTCAAGCTGTTCCAAAATATCTGGGATTTCCTCGGTTAAGTACATGTCGACATTCTGGCGGATCTGCTGCATGAGCTGAGCGCTCTCTTCCTGCTGCATCATCCCGATTTGCGGTGTCGACTGGCTGACGTCAAAGTTTTGGACGCTGTTCGGGTCAGTCGGATTTAAGCCGATATTCAAAGTTCCGTCGAGCCTTTCGATTTTCAGCTGATCAAATTTATACTCCACACGCTCAATGGTAGTGGCCGGCCGCTGTTTCATCGTATTCATTTCAGTTTGAATCTCTTTCAGCTGACGTTCGAGCTGCTGAATGTGAATCGCCTGCTGCTGAACGAAGGAATTCAAGTTTTGCAGGTAAGAGGAAACAGATTGATCATACATGTTCTTCACCTCTTTCATATGATTAACGGCCAGGAGGCTGGAGCGGGACCAATGAACCTGTGTCGGGCTCCTGCAGCTGGAGCGGTTGCCCTGAGCCAGAAACTTCTGGTGCCGGTTCTACATAGCTTCCTGTATTATACAAATTTGACAGTGACTTGATTGATCCGGCGCTCCCGATTTGCAGAATGGAGGAGTTGCTGATTGATTCCAGCCGGAGATAGTTGATTTGAATGGTTTGATTAATATAGAAGTTCATGAGCCTCACTCCTTTTACGCATTGGCCACGATCGGCTGATCAACCGCATCATTGTCATACACATTCGTCGCGTTTTGATAATTCATCACCTTGAGGCTGTCGCCGGTATTAAAGCTGCCAGCACCGGCAAACGTTCTGACCTGAGCCTGAGGAGAAATCGTAATGCAGTCCCCGATGTGAACGACTCCGCTCGTACCAATCGCATTAATTTTAAACGCTCCGACAATGGCCGGCATACGAGCACATCCTTTGTTGAAAAATTAAAAAAAGACAGGTAAAGTGAAATGACAATTCTGATTTCAATTGGGCTATTCACGATAGCTTATGACAAACGCACATATGTGTGAGAGAAATTTAAAGGGGACATATCGGCTCTTGATGAAAGCGTTTTATTTTTTCGGGCCGTTATGTTTAAACATGGCAAAAGAGGATGTTGGGTATAAATTGAGCGGAAATGCGGCGAAGGATGCCGCTATCCGCCTATGGTGATTTTTGTTTATTTCTTTGGTGTTTTTGCGTGTAGAATGCTTTTTGGAGTATGTCGTGCTGCGGTATTCGATTTTTGGGCGGGCACATTCTCGCCCTGAGGTATATCCCAGAAGTGCTGAGCAAAAAGCGGAGTTACATGTGGTGTATTCTAATTGTTATAGAAAATGATTTACATACGGGAGTTTTCAAGATATCTCCCAAAAATCATTTCTTCTTTAATCCGGGTATTCAGCAGGATATCCAGCTCTTGGCTGCATTGAATCGTTTCTTTTGAATTCATGCCGTATTTTTGTGCGGTTTCAATTAGTGTGATCCTCATTTCTTCAATTTTACTGTTCATTACGCTATCTCCAATTCTAGATTTTATTTTGATATAAATACAGGATATCGTTAGTATAACCTATTTTGGCTCAAAAGGTTGCCTTTCGTCAATTTGACTAAAAAAGCGACAATTTTTGCTGCGGCCTTTTTTAATGGAGAAAGGACTAAAGTCTTGCTAAGTGTGCTTGCAAAAAGTCCTGCCGTTCCTCAATTTCTCTAAGTATGTTTGTCTGCTCCTTTTCGATCTGAAAGGGGCTTTTTTTGATAAAAGGATCATCAGCAGCACTTTGACAAATGTCAAGGTGCCATTCGTTGATGAGAGGAGATAATCGTTCAATAGTAAACGACCGCTTCAGCACGTTTTTCATTAATGTGTGATATTGCGACCGGAAGGCGGGAATGGATAGAAGCCTTGACGAAAGCGTCTTTCCTTTTGTCAGAAGCGGGTCTTCTTCATACCATTCTTGTACGGCAAGCGATCTTGTCTCCATCGGGGAAACGTAAAGCCGACCGGATTCGTTTAAACAAAATGTGTAGTAAAAGCCTTGATTGGTGCAGGCGTTGCCGATCAGCCACAAAAAAAACAGCTTGACATCCAGATACAATTTAATCCTTTCAGCCAATTCGTCATCTCCGGCTGTGCGGATCAGTATGAAAAATTCATGTAAGAATGCCGAGGAATCATTGTTAAAAAGGGACAACGGAACCCTTGGATCGGCCGTCTTCACTCCGTAACTCCTTTTACCGGCTGGCTGATGGTTCTTGATGTTCAAATAAATGCCTTCAGGCTGGCCATTGATGGTCAGAAAGCTGTACGAGGCAACGGGAGCAGGTACGCCGATCTGGTCAAAAAAACAATAGGCGAGTCTGCGCCGCATCAGGGACGGATCATCCTGTTCTGCATTCAAAAAAAGTGTCCTTTCACCAAGCAGAGACTTTTCCCAGCTGATTTCATAGGATGCCTTTTCCGCTCTGTCACGCTGTGTGAGAAGAATGGGAGAAACAGATCGATCTGTTACGAAAAGCCCCTTGGCAGTACCTTTCCTTTTCAGCTGATCCCGATGAAAAAATAAATGCACGCGCTCCATATTCTTTCCTCCTTCTCAAAACGACATTTGTATGATATGTAGAGCAAGCCCGTCCTGAAACGAAATGAAAACGGAATTGAGAAAAAGGGATTTCAGCATTCGACAGAGAATACATGAAGGAGCATTCTGATTTAAAAGATGATGGAGGAATAACATGAAATTTGCGACAGGGGAACTTTACAACCGAATGTTTGTCGGCCTGATCATTGATGATGAGAAAATTATGGATTTGCAAAAGGCTGAAAAAAAACTGTTTGAACTTGAGACGATTCCGGGATCGCTGATTGAATGTATCGCAGAAGGGGATAAATTCGTTGCGCATGCAAGGCAGCTGGCCGAGTGGGCAAAGAAACCGAATGATGAGCTGGGATCATTTATGTATTCATTATCTGAGGTGAAGCTCCATGCACCCATTCCGAAGCCATCAAAAAATATCATCTGCATCGGCAAAAACTACCGGGATCACGCGATTGAAATGGGAAGCGAGGCTGATATTCCGGAGCATCCGATGGTATTTACAAAATCGCCGGTAACGGTTACGGGGCATGGTGATATCGTAAAGAGCCATGAAGAGGTTACCTCTCAGCTTGATTATGAAGGAGAACTTGCTGTCGTGATCGGAAAAAGCGGGACCCGCATTTCAAAAGAAGATGCATATGACCATGTTTTCGGATATACGATTGTGAATGATATCACGGCGCGTGATCTGCAAAAAAGGCATAAGCAGTTTTTTATCGGAAAAAGCTTGGATACGACATGTCCGATGGGGCCCGTGCTTGTACATAAATCAACGATTCAGGAGCCAGAGCGCCTCAAGGTTGAAACAAGAGTCAACGGCGAGCTGCGCCAATCCGGTTCGGCAAGCGATATGATCTTTTCCATTCCGGAATTAATTGAAACCCTCTCAAAGGGGATGACGCTTGAAGCGGGCGACATCATTGCCACCGGTACGCCGTCTGGTGTCGGCAAGGGGTTTACGCCTCCAAAATTCTTGCGGTCAGGTGACAAAATTGATATTACAATTGATCCGATCGGAACGCTGTCAAACCAAATTGGCTGAATAAAACTGGAGGGCGGACCCGGACCCGCCCGTTTTTTCTGATAATCATCTTTGTGGCAGAGGACAAGTTCATGGTACTATAAGTGGGGTAATTTATCTGATAGGGGGAACATATATGACACACCTACATATTACGACATGGGTGGTAGCGCTGATTCTGCTTTTCGTCAGCTACTCGCTGTATTCGTCAGGAAGTGCAAAGGGCGCAAAAATCACTCATATGATTCTGCGGTTATTCTATATCCTTATTATTTTGACAGGAGCTGAGCTGTTTGTCCGTTTCGCCAACTGGAACGGAGAATACGCCGGCAAAATGATTCTGGGCATTATCACCATCGGCCTGATGGAAATGCTCCTCATCCGCAAGAAAAAAGAAAAATCAACAGGAGGCCTGTGGGTCGGCTTCGTCATTGTCCTTTTGCTGACAGTGCTGCTCGGTCTGCATTTGCCAATTGGTTTTCAATTGTTTTAATAGAAAAACCTATGAACCCGGCTCTTTGATAGAGTTGGGTTTTTTTATATTTATCCCCTCATATTCCAAATCATTTAAAATAACCTTAAAATTCCCTGTAAGCGGTATCTCGTCCTATGAAATTATGATACCTTCAAGGAGATTCATTATTTTGCAGGAGGGATAACATGAAACGCAGAAAATTCAGCTCGGTTGTGGCGGCAGTGCTTATTTTTGCACTGATTTTCAGCCTTTTTTCTCCGGGAACCAAAGCTGCAGCGGCCGGCGCGATCGATCAGGCGGCTGCTCTGGAAAACGGCAAAGAGCAGACAGGCGCCATGAAGGAGCCGGAACAGGTGAAATGGTACAAAGTGACCCCGGGAGCAACGGATATTCAGAAAAACTCACATATGGCACTGACCGTAAAGAGTGATTCAGTACTGAATGTATCTGTATATCCAAGTAAGGAAAAAGCGCTTAAAGATGAGACGTTTGAGATGTACCGTTCTTTCACAGCGGAGGATGGAAAAAGCGAAGTCATTTTTCCATACGCGTGGAGCGGCCCTTACTATGTAAAAGTTGAATACCTCGGAGAAGAAGAACCAGAGGACGGCGGAACGGCAGAAGCAGCTGCAGAAGCCAAGTATACGATTGGGTATAAAGGCACCAAAAAACAGCCGTCAGATTTAGAAGAGGAAGAAGCTTGTCCGGTTGAAATGAGTGTCGATCAGAAGAAATCAGGAAAAGGCATCCTGGATAAGCTGAGAGCGATTCGTGATGAGCAGCTGAGCCAAACAGCAGAAGGCAAAGAACTGACAAGCCTTTATTACAAAGCAGCACCGTTTATCGTTGCAAAACTCGCACTAAATAAAACAGCAAGAAATGAAATCTATCAGGATCTTGTGACATTAAAGCCGTTATTTGACGATGTGTCAGAAAACGGAGCATCATCTTCGTATAAGGTCACTGAAAAGGATCAAAAAGCGATCAACCGGCTATATGATAAAGCTTTACAATCAGTCCCGTCATTCCTTAAAGAGGAGATAAAGAAACAAGCGGACCGACTAAATATGAAGCAGCTGCAAGGCAAAACAGCCGGAACCATTTTAACAGAAAACAATATTGCAGCAAAAAGTGAAGTTCAGACAACAAAGGTTATTTTCAAGGTGAAGGACAATAAAAGCCTCTCATCCGTACATAATGAAATGAAGGGCTTTTCTGCAAGCGCGCAATCGAAAAAAGACATATCCAATGTGAAAAAGGCAAAGAAACTGTTTGACAATCTGTATTCATTTGAACTTCCGAAAGACGAGAAACAGAACGGCGCATATACGGCAAGCGCCAAAAGGGTCAAAAGCGCTGCTGCGACACTATCCAAGATGTCCAATGTAGAGTTTGCGGAACCCGTGCAGGAATACAAAAGCCTGGCAAACGACATTCAGTACCCTTATCAATGGCCGCTTAAAAACAACGGTGAAAACGGCGGTGTCAAAAACGCGGATGTGAAATATGAGCCTGCCAACACATTGCTGTCCAAACGCAAGCTTAACGATACACTCATTGCAGTAGTAGACACAGGCGTAGACAGCACGCTTGCTGATTTAAAAGGAAAAGTAAGAACAGATCTCGGACACAACTTTGTCGGACGGAATAACAATGCAATGGATGATCAGGGGCATGGGACGCATGTCGCAGGCATTATTGCGGCCCAAAGCGATAACGGCTATTCAATGACTGGATTGAATGCCAAAGCAAAAATCATCCCTGTCAAAGTGCTTGATTCCGCAGGTTCCGGAGATACTGAACAAATTGCTCTCGGCATCAAATATGCTGCTGACAAAGGAGCAAAGGTGATTAATTTAAGTTTAGGCGGAGGCTACAGCCGCGTACTTGAATTTGCTTTGAAGTACGCAGCTGACAAAAATGTGTTGATTGCCGCAGCCAGCGGGAATGATGGAGAAAATGCCTTATCTTATCCTGCATCTTCTAAATATGTGATGTCAGTCGGCGCAACGAACCGCATGGATATGACCGCTGATTTCTCTAACTATGGAAAAGGTCTGGACATATCTGCTCCAGGGTCTGATATCCCGAGCTTAGTGCCGAACGGAAATGTCACGTACATGAGCGGAACGTCTATGGCGACGCCATATGCTGCCGCTGCTGCAGGATTGCTGTTTGCTCAAAATCCTAAGCTGAAAAGAACAGAAGTTGAGGATATGTTGAAAAAGACGGCAGATGATATTTCCTTTGAAAGTGTCGATGGCGGAGAAGAAGAGTTGTATGACGATTATGGCGATCCGATTGAAATTCCGAAGACACCTGGTGTAGACTGGCATTCAGGCTACGGGCGGCTGAATGTCATGAAGGCTGTCAGCGCAGCTGATTTACAGCTTAAGGTCAACAAGCTGGAAAGCACTCAAACAGCTGTCAGAGGAAGCGCGAAGGAAGGCACACTTATCGAGGTGATGAACGGCAAAAAGAAACTCGGCAGCGCCAAAGCCGGAAAAGACAATGCGTTCAAGGTTAATATCGCGACTCAAAAACAGGATCAAGTACTGTATGTGAAAGCAACAAAAGGCGATGCGAAAACATCGTATAAAGTTGTTGTCGTCAAAGGAAAACCTTCCGGCACACCGAAAGTAAACGCGGTGAAAACGAAGGATACGGCAGTAAAAGGGAAGGCAAACAGCAAAGCGATGATCAGAGTGAAAAACAAATCAAAGAAAGTCATTGCTTCTGCCAAAGCTGACGCAAAAGGAACGTTTTCGGTGAAAATCAAAAAACAAAAAGCCGGAACGGTGCTGTACGTCACGGCTGCGGATACAGATAAAAAAGAAAGCAAGGAAGCAAAAGTGGTTGTTGAAAAGTAACCAAAAAGCGGTGCTCGATGCACCGCTTTTTTATTTGCCCCCCCGTTGGACTGCTGAATACATAATGGATCGCTTTCCGTTTGAAGCCGTCCATTCAAAACGGTCTCCTGTCCCTTCGCTGCTGTAGTGATGCTGCATCGCGCATTGGGCGGTGTCATTTGAAAAGTGATAAAAGGACACACCCTGCTCCGCCGAAGAATTCGAAAAGACTCCTTTATTATAAGAAAAGACGCAATCGAATACCGATAAGCCGAAGCTGTGCAAGTGCTGCAGAAACGCGATAAAGGTTTCGTCGTCAAGAGAATCCAAAAGCGCCATGAGCGGCCGCTTGACTGATTTCTCATAGCGGATGCGTTCTCCGCCGGAAAGGGAGATGTTTTCTGCACCGCATGCCAAAACCAACTTGTCCTGAAAGCCGGCTTGCTCCCACTTTCCTTTATGATGGATCCAGATTGGGCTGTGTTGGAGACTGTCCGCCAGCAGTATATCGCCTTCTCCGTTTTCGATTAAACAGATGCCGTCTTCAATGAGGATGGTGCCGTATTCCCACTTTCGTTCCTCTGTATATAACAATTGTTTCCGTTTCATCCATGCTGTCTCCTTTTTCTTCATTCCTCTCTTTTCTTTCCAATTCAAGCCTGTCCCATACAACTCTTTTATGGACAAATCAACTATCTGCCTATAGATGCATAAACTTACTAAGGTGCTGAAAGAAACGAAATTGTTACGAAAGAAACGGGATTGGAGCTGATGTCACATGTGTGGAATTACGGGTTGGGTCGATTTTAAAAAGCAGCTCGTCCAGGAAAAACAAACGATGGACAGAATGACAGACACTCTTTCCAAACGAGGGCCTGATGATTCAAACGTTTGGGGGGAGCACCATGTTTTATTCGGACATAAAAGACTTGCAGTTGTTGATATTGAAGGAGGACGCCAGCCGATGGCGTGTACCTATAAAGGGGATACGTACACCATTATTTACAATGGCGAGCTGTATAACACGGAAGATTTGCGCAAAGAATTGCGGGCGCGGGGCCATCAATTCGAGCGTACGTCAGATACCGAGGTGCTTCTGCACAGCTACATCGAGTGGCAGGAAGACTGTGTCGACCATCTCAATGGCATATTCGCTTTCGCTGTGTGGGATGAAAAGCGTAATCTGCTGTTTGCCGCGAGAGACCGTCTCGGTGTAAAGCCGTTTTTTTACACGAAGGAAGGCTCTTCATTTCTCTTCGGGTCGGAAATCAAAGCAATCCTCGCGCACCCTGATATAAAAGCGCGAGTGGACAGAACGGGACTTTCTGAAATTTTCGGTCTTGGACCGTCCAGAACCCCGGGCACTGGCATATTTAAAGGTATAAAAGAAATCCGCCCGGCTCATGCGCTGACATTTTCCAAAGACGGACTTAATATTTGGCGTTATTGGAATGTTGAAAGCGAAAAACATACGGACAGTTTTGATGACACGGTTGCCAATGTCAGATCGTTATTTCAGGACGCGGTGACGCGGCAGCTTGTGTCGGATGTGCCTGTTTGCACATTCCTATCAGGCGGTCTGGACTCAAGCGCAATTACAGCGATTGCGGCGGGCCATTTTGAAAAGGAAGGAAAAGCACCGCTTCATACTTATTCGATTGATTACGAAGAGAACGATAAATTTTTTCAAGCAAGCGCTTTTCAGCCGAATGATGACGGACCATGGATTGAAAAAATGACAGAGGCTTTCGGCACAACGCACCACAAATGCGTCATCAGCCAAAAAGATCTCGTTGATCATTTGGAGGAAGCTGTACTGGTCAAAGACTTGCCGGGAATGGCGGATGTCGACTCATCCCTGCTGTGGTTTTGCCGGGAAATCAAAAAGGACTTTGTCGTCAGCCTATCGGGAGAGTGCGCGGATGAGATTTTCGGCGGGTACCCGTGGTTCCATACGGCAGATGTTGAGTCTGGCTTTCCATGGATGAGATCAACGGAGGAGCGGATCAAGCTGCTTTCTGACTCATGGCAGAAAAAATTGAATCTGAAAGAATACGTAAATGCCAAATATGAAGAAACCTTGGCAGAAACGCCATTATTAGACGGAGAAACGGGTGTGGATAAAGCAAGAAGACAGCTGTTCTATTTAAATATGCTTTGGTTTATGACGAACCTTTTGGATCGGAAGGATCGCATGAGCATGGGGGCGAGCCTGGAAGTGCGGGTGCCGTTCGCCGATCACCGGCTTGTGGAATATGTTTGGAATATTCCGTGGGAAATGAAAATGCATGATAATCGGGAAAAAGGCATTTTACGCAAAGCGCTTGAAGGTATTTTGCCTGATGACATTCTGTATCGCAAAAAAAGCCCGTATCCGAAAACACACCATCCGGAATATACAAAAGGCGTCAGCGAATGGCTGAAAACGATCAGAAGCCAAAAGGACTCCGTGCTCCATACCTTGCTGGACAGAAAACAATTAGATCAGCTTTTAGAAACGGAAGGCTCCTCCTTCAAGGTGCCGTGGTTCGGGCAGCTCATGAAGGGGCCTCAGCTGATCGCCCATCTTGCTCAAATTCATACATGGTTTGAAGCGTATCGCATTGATATTGACGAGAGGTAGTTTCAATACAAATGTGATTAAAAGCCAGAGATGTATAGATTTAAATAAGAAGGATAGATGAGCAGGGAAATATATGCTCTATCTATCCTTTTTTGTACAACAGCACTATCGAATTGCCCCCGCATTCCTTCAATAAGAATGAATAGGTTTTAATGTTCTGCCGATAAAACTAGCTGATACCGGGCTTAACTTTAATTCCCTAGCCCATACAGAAAGTTGACCAATATGGTGAATTTCGTGAGCGATGATATGGTGTAATATTTCATCTCGCGTATATAAAACACCTGTCTCCCAAGGAACGCTTACAAGTTCATCTTTTATTTGATCTGAATGTGTTTGTAAAACATCAATTATTTCAGTTCGGAATGTATTTGAGAGAGATTTCACTTTATTGAGTGTTTGATAATCAGCGAACTGAACAGCGATATCTTCTTTTCCTTGGATAGCACGAATCCAACTATATTCCACATCAATAATATGAAAAAGGGTATATAAAATATTCTCTACTCCGCCAAGACGGTTTTTAAGTAATTCTTCAGTGGTTAGTTGATGACACCAAGTAAACCATTCCATTGATCTCTAACCTGCCAGTTATATTCAAAAAAATTTATCACTGAACTCACTCCAATACTATCATGTATCATAACAATTAGCCCTTTTTTCCGTGATTCCTCTATTATTGAAGTGATGATTGAGAAATGTTTACATTCTACCTGTTGTATGGCATTAAAAATAATAATGCATATCTCGTCGATGATGCTGTGTGTCTTGTTACTTTTACAAAGTAAGAATCGGCATTTTCTTCATATACAATTAGGAAAAAACATACTAGACTTGAAGAAGCAGTGATACATAGGAGTGAGAAAAATGAAAGAGATAAAGGAAGCTTACCAGCAATGCGGACAGATTGTTGGCGAATACGCGCCAGCCTGTTTCAAAGCATTATCATATCTTCCGCTAAAGCAAAGACAAGCCTCTTGGGCAGTATTGTCGTTTTGCCACACGGCGGCCAGTGCAGACGAAAAGGTATTGCCCGCATTTGAAGCTAAAGCTGATCATGTTTACCAAAGGACAAATAACGGTAATCAACATCTATGGAAGGCTTTTGATCATGCGTATCGGACCTTTACATTGGAAAGCGAACCTTTTCAGGAGTTTATTGCCGCACAAAAAGAAGACGCCAAGCCGTATGATGACCTTGATGAACTGCTCATGTACGCATATCGGACGGGCGGTTCTGCCGGATTGATGCTGCTGCCGATACTGACACGCCGAAAACAAGATCAGCTCAAACAAGCAGCCGTCTCTCTCGGCTTGGCCATACAGCTGGTTCGCTTCTTAAGTGATCTTGGCACAGATCAGCAAAAAAACCGCATTCCCCGTCAGGTAATGCAGCAATTCGGCTATACAGAGGCTGATCTCCAAAAAGGCACCGTAAATAAAGCGTTCACAATGACGTGGGAGTATATCGCTTTTGAAGCAGAAGCCTACCTTGAAGAGTGTCAGGATGCCTTGCCGCTATTTCCGCAGTATTCTCAAAAAACGGTGAAAGCCGCTCTTCATTTGCACCGGGCTGTTTTAGAAAAAATCCGGGCGAAGCAGCACGATGTATTTCAATATCACTTCGCTCTCACAGAGACCGAAGTGAAGCAGATTCTCTCTGATATCTAAAAAACACCCGGCCTTGATTGAGCCGGGTGTTACGCCATACCTTTTTGTATCCAGATACGTGAGCGCCATCTTCTGTACATTAAGATTCCCCGGACCCATTCATCCGCGATAAAAGAAATCCAAATGCCGGCAAGACCGAAACCGAGGTGGATGCCGAAAAGATAAGCAAGCGGGAGGCCAATGCCCCACATTGAAATCATTGCCATGTAAACCGGGAATTTCGCATCCCCCGCGGCCCGCAGAGAGTTAATGATAATGACATTAAACGAGCGGCCTGGTTCAAGGATAATGGTCATGGCAATCAATAGGCTTGCAGTTGCTATAATGTCAGGGCTTTGTGTGAAGAGTCCGATCAGGTCTTTTGAAAAGATCGTCATCAAAACAGAGGTAGCCGCAGCAATTCCGAGTGCCCAATATAAGCTCTTCATGCAGCGCTCATAAGCGGCATCAAATTGTTTGCCGCCGATATAACGGCCGATTAAGATTTGTGTACCCTGGCTGATCGCAGTGCCGAACAGCAAAATAAACATCGTAATATTTTGCGTATACACTTTTGTTGTCAACGCCTGCGCGCCCATGATGGCGATAAAATACGTGACAATCATTTGCGAAAGGTTGTATGAAAGCTGCTCTCCCGCAGAAGGAATGCCGATTTTCAGCAGCTTGCGCAAATGCTCTTTATGCATATGAAAGACTTTTTTCAGCGACATCTTCAGCTGGATGCGTTTGTTGACAATCACAATCATCGCGATTAATCCGATGACACGGGCGATAGATGTGGACATGGCCACACCGGCAACGCCGAGAACAGGAAAGCCGAACAAACCGAAAATCACAACAAAGTTTCCGGCAATGTTTAAAATGTTCATGCCGATAGTGACAAACATTGTATCTTTTGTGTAGCCGTAGCTTTTTAAGATCGCGCTGAATGTCATGATTAAAGCCTGAATAAAGGACAGACCTCCGACAACTTGTAAAAAGACTTTCGCATCAGGCATCAGTGCGTCTGATAATCCCATCATATGAAGCAGAGGGACAGCCGCGAAAAAGACGACGGCGCTGATGGCCAGGCTGATGAAGAAGTTGGCGCCGATTGACACATAAGCGACTTCCATGGCTTCTTTCTTTTGCCGTGAGCCTAGAAATTGTGAAATGATAACGGTCGTTCCTGTTGCGATAAAGCTGAACATCACGATAATTAAATTTAAAATCTGGTTGCTGACGCCGACTGCTGCCACGCTGTTATCCGAGTATTGGCTGAGCATCAGTGTATCGGCATTACCCATAAACATATATAATGAGACCTCAATAAAGATCGGCCAAGTAAGCGAAAATAATGAGAACGTTTTGTCAGCGGGTTTTTTCAAAGCAGTTGATTTGAAGACAGCTTGTTTCATAGTGTCTAACCCCTTTCGTAAATAAAATCAACGTTTTAAAGTGTACCTCCATTTCCTTATAATAAAAAGGGATAGAAACGATACTTCTTGTAAAAATCCGACTTAAAAAGGAGGATGATTCAAATGCCTCGCATCCTGTTTACAGTCCCGCCTTTTCCGGTATTTATCGCAGCTGGGGAAGGGGTTTTTAAAAAAGGAGAAACCCATGTGAAACGTGTATTCTCCGTGTTTGATCTGATATATGTCAAACAGGGAACGTTATATATAACGGAAAATGAAACATCGTTTTCTGTTGAAGGCGGCGAGTACATCTTGCTTTCTCCCGGTCTTGAACACTACGGGACGAAGGGCAGTGATGAAGCAACCTCCTACTATTGGCTTCACTTCGATGAACATCGATATGAATTTACGGCAAAGGGAGGCAGCAACTGGTCTGAGCTTCAGCAGGAAAAAGGGAGCTTCGAAGAGCCGGCCCGCTACAGATTGGCCTTGCCGAGAAAAGGCAAGGTGCAGCGCCCGCAGTTTATGGCGCAGCAGTTTGAAAAGCTGATCGATTACTCCGCGGAAAACTCTGATTTGCCGCTCAGAAAGCAAATCTTATTTGAGGAGCTGATGCTGCATCTTCAAAAAGAAGCGTTCCAAATACCGTCTGCGAAAGAGCGGGTAGCCTGGGAGGCGGCCCGGTACTTACAGGAGCACTATAAGGAAAAGACGACAATCAAGGATCTGTCGCTCGCCCTTCACTATCATCAGGATTATGTGAGCCGCTGCATGCAGCAGGTGCTCGGCGTAACTCCGGCACAATACACGAACCGGGTGAGAATGACGGAAGCGAAGCGTCTTTTATCCTCTACAAATGATAAAATGGGCGTTATTGCGGAAACGGTCGGAATGGAAGATCCGACATACTTTTCAAAACTCTTTAAGCAGATAGAAGGCATTTCACCAATTGAATACCGGAAAATTGTCAGCCGGAAAGTTCAATAACCAGACGAGGGATGAACATGAAAACAACAATTTACGATGTGGCAAAGGCGGCGGGTGTCTCGATCACAACTGTGTCCCGTGTGATAAACAATACGGGGAGAATCAGCGATAAAACACGGCAGAAGGTCATGAATGTCATGAATGAAATGGCATACACGCCCAATGTTCACGCCGCGGCGTTAACGGGAAAACGAACGAATATGATTGCTCTCGTGGCGCCTGATATTTCAAATCCGTTTTACGGCGAACTGGCCAAAAGCATTGAGGAAAGAGCGGATGAGCTCGGTTTTCAAATGTTGATTTGCAGCACCGATTACGATCCGAAAAAAGAAACAAAGTATTTTTCTGTGCTGAAACAGAAAAAGGTGGATGGCATTATTTTTGCAACAGGGATTGAAAGCCATGACAGTATGTCTGCTTTGGAGGAAATCGCCAGTGAACAAATTCCGATTGCCATGATTTCTCAGGATAAGCCGCTTCTTCCGATGGATATTGTTGTGATAGATGACGTTCGTGGCGGATATGAGGCTGCCAAGCATCTTCTGTCACTCGGCCACACGAACATCGCCTGCATTATTGGAGACGGGTCAACGACAGGCGAAAAAAATAGAATCAAAGGCTTCCGTCAGGCGATGGAGGAAGCGGGCGTGCCCATTGATGAATCACTTATCATCCAGACGCGGTTTTCCTTGGAAAGCGGCAAGGAAGAAGCGGGAAAATTGCTCGACAGAAACGCTCCGACTGCTATTTTTGCCTTCAACGACGTATTGGCTTGTGCCGCCATACAAGCTGCGAGAATAAGAGGCATAAAAGTGCCGGATGATCTTTCTATCATTGGTTTTGATAATACGATACTCGCAGAAATGGCGGCTCCGCCCCTGACAACCGTAGCCCAGCCGATAAAAGAGATGGGGCGGAGCGTCATCGAACTGCTGGCAGAAGCAATAGAGGGAAAACGAAAGGCGAAACAAAAAATAGTGCTCCCGCCTGAGCTTGTAGTCAGACATTCTACATCACCGCTCAACACATGAGCCCGCTAATGAGCGGGTTTTTTCATTATGACAGTTGAAGCCAAAAAAACATATTGCGTGTAAACCAAAGGCAGTGTAAAATAAAACCATCTTTTGAGAAAGCGCTTGCGCAAAATGGTAAAGCGGATAGAACCGCTGTTTTTTTAGCTGTTAAGAGAAAGCGCTTTCTCGAAGCGAGCCTGAAATGAGATAAAGGAGAGGATGGGACGTGGAACATCAAGTAAGATGTGCAGTATTGGGATTAGGGAGGCTCGGTTATTATCATGCGAAAAATCTCGTCACCAGTGTGCCGGGGGCAAAGCTGGTTAGTGTCGGTGATCCGTTAAAAGGGAGAGCGGAGCAGGTTGCCAGAGAACTCGGTATCGAAAAATGGTCAGAGGACCCGTATGAAGTGTTAGAAGATACCGGCATTGACGCTGTCATTATCGTAACGCCGACAAGCACACATGGTGATATGATCATCAAAGCTGCCGAGAACGGCAAACAGATCTTTGTTGAAAAACCGCTGACATTAAGCCTTGAGGAATCTAGAGCAGTTTCTGAAAAAGTGCAGGAGACAGGTGTCATCTGCCAAGTCGGCTTTATGAGACGGTTCGATCCAGCATACGCAGATGCCAAACGGCGGATCGACGCTGGAGAAATCGGCAAACCTATCTATTATAAAGGCTTTACGCGCGACCAAGGCGCGCCTCCCGCAGAATTTATCAAACACAGCGGTGGGATTTTTATTGACTGTTCCATCCATGACTATGATATTGCCCGTTATTTGCTAGGGGCGGAAATCACTTCTGTTTCAGGACACGGCAGGATTCTGAACAATCCGTTTATGGAGCAGTACGGTGATGTGGATCAGGCGCTGACGTATATTGAATTTGACTCCGGCGCAGCGGGGGACGTCGAGGCAAGCAGAACCTCTCCATATGGACATGACATTCGGGCGGAGGTGATCGGGACAGAGGGCAGTATTTTCATAGGAACATTGAGACATCAACATGTGACCATCCTATCGGCTAAAGGGAGCAGTTTTGATATCATTCCAGACTTTCAAACTCGTTTTCATGAAGCCTACTGCTTGGAGCTTCAGCATTTTGCCGAGTGTGTCCGGGATCGAAAAACACCGATTGTGACAGATATCGATGCGACGATCAATTTAGAAGTGGGCATCGCGGCGACCAATTCCTATAAGAGCGGCAGGCCCGTACAGCTTGATGTGAAGCGCGCTTATACAGGTATGTAAAAGCTAATGTGTTGCATTTGAGGCTTTCCGCAAAAAAAAGCAAGGACATTTTAGCCCTTGCTTTCTCTTTTCTCATATAAATAGTACATATAATCAGTAGGTACGCCTGAATGGCCCAGCTGTCTCAGCATGGCGGTTACGTTTCCTCTGTGGTAAGTGCCGTGATTGACGACATGCAGGATGGTGTCTGCATAGGTTGATTCCAGTGTACCTAGTTTCGGATGCTGCATTGTGAAGGTCTGTTCTAAGTCCGTCTGGCGGCTGAAGAAATCATGATACTGTGACTCCAGCTCGGCAGCGTGCTGTTTAATCGCTGCCATATTACCTTGCGCGGACTCTAATTTGCCTGCGCTGTCTATAATCTCTTGGTAGGCCACTCCCGAAAGAACATTCAGCCAAATGTAGTCAGCCCTGCACATATGAAGCAGCACGTCGCTGACAGAAGGAAATACGCTCTTTACTTCTTGATAGGCAGTTTCCTCCGGCAGGTTTTCGATATGGGTAAATATTTTCTTGTTTGACCAAGAATGATAGTCATAAAACTGTTTTGCATCAGTCATCAGCATGCCCCCTTTTCTAAGAAATTCGTTTTTTTCATCTGTTTCTCCTTCAATTGCAAAAGAGTGACACCCCAAAATATCCTGCCGCTGCCCACATTACCGCTGCAGAGCATTTGTTTACGATCAGCATAAGCCTGCCGCTCGTATCTATCGTCTGAAACAACCGACCCGCTATTGCAAGGCTGATGAACCAAATCCAAGACACAGCGATGCAGGCGGCCATAAAGAGCCATTTCTCAAGCCCCGAATATTGAAGAGAGCTCGTGCCGATGACGCCGATCGTGTCCAGAATGGCATGCGGGTTTAAAAGAGAAACAGCGGCCGCAAACGCAGCTTGCTTTTTTGGTGTGAACGTATGTTTCTCGTTTTGGCTTGTGTTCGGACGGCTGTTCCAAGTCACCCAGCCCATATAGAGCAAAAATAAAAATCCGCCGGCCATCATGACTGTCTCAAACACAGGCAGCTCCTGCACAATGACAGACACGCCCGCAACGGCTAATACGATTAACAGGGTATCGCAGACTGAAGCACTGATGACAGCTGGGAGAGCCCGCCAAATATGCTTTTGCCACGCGCCTTGCTGAAAAATAAACACATTCTGCACTCCCAGCGGCAAAATTAAGCCAAACGCGAGCACAATTCCGTGAATGATTGCATTCATGCTGAAAAAGCTCCTTTCACATTTTTTTTCAATCATAAGAGAGATTGTCACTAAAGTCTCCAGCCATTTGGTTGGGTTAGAAACCAGCCAAATGTATAATGTGTAAAAAAGGGGGGCATGACCTTGTCGCAATGGCAGCCAAGCCGAAAGTCGGATGTTCCGCTGCATCGGCAGATCGAACAATATATGAAAGACAAGATTCTTCACGGAGAGTGGGTTGTAGGGACGAAAATCCCCTCACAGAGAACGCTGGCCGACATGTTTCAAGTCAACCGCAGCACAGTCACAGCAGCCATAGATGAACTCACGTCTCAAGGCTTGTTAGAGGGAAGAAGAGGCGGCGGTACGAAGGTTGTAAACAGTACTTGGAGCGTGCTGGCGGCTGAGCCTCCGCTTGATTGGAGCGATTACGTCCGTTCGGGCATTCATCGCGCCAATTCTTCCATCATTCAAGCTATTAATCAGAACGAACCAAGAGCGGATATCATCAGATTAGGAACTGGAGAACTTTCACCGGATCTTGTGCCTGCTGACACAATTGGACGGATGTTTCAGCAAATCAATCCGGGCGTCCTGTCTTTAGGATATGAGCAGCCGAAAGGAAACCGTCAGCTGCGGGAGGCAGTGGCCGACCATTTAAAAGGAAAGAAGATCCATGTGTCACCGTCTGCAATTTTAATTGTGTCCGGTGCACTTCAGGCACTTCAGCTCATCTCAATTGGACTTTTAAAACGAGATTCTGTCATTTTGACGGAGAAGCCGTCCTACCTTCAATCCTTGCATGTATTTCAATCAGCTGGGATGCGGCTTCGCGGCTTGCCGATGGATGATGAAGGGGTCAAAGCGGGGCTTGTTTCTTCTAATCGAAAACAATATGGAGGACAGCTGCTTTACACGATTCCGTCGTTTCATAATCCGACAGGCACAGTCATGTCAGAGCAGCGAAGGAAAGAGATCATCAGCCTATCAAAAAAAGAGCAGCTGCCCATCATTGAGGATGATGCGTACGGTGATTTATGGTTTGAAGAAAAACCTCCGCAGCCGTTGAAAGCAATGGATCATGAGGGCAATATTCTGTATCTGGGCACGTTTTCAAAAACGGTTAGCCCCGGTCTGCGAATCGGCTGGCTTGCCGGTCCGGAGCCGGTTATTGAAAGGCTGGCGGACATTAAAATGCAGACAGACTACGGATCAAGCGGCCTGTCCCAGTGGGCGGCTGCCGAGTGGCTGTCACAGGGGTATTATGAAGAGCATCTGACTTGGGTACGCAGGAAGCTTAAAGAAAGGAGAGACGCCGCCGTTCATTTTCTCGAGCGGTATGCCGGGGACATTGCCACGTGGCGGATTCCCGCAGGCGGCTTTTATATTTGGGTGACATTTCACAAAAACCTGCCTGTCAGCCGTTTCTTTTATGGATTGCTGAAACGGCAGGTGCTTGTGAATCCCGGCTACATTTATGACGGTGAAGACCGAAACAGCATCAGGCTGTCATATTCCTATGCATCTCTTGGAGATTTGGAAACTGGCATTAAAGCGGCAGCTGAAACAGCACGCCGCCTGATGATGTCCTAAGCTTTGGTTATACGATGACAGCTCCCAGTGACCTGGCGAAGGCAATCGCGTGCTCAGGTGCGATTTTGCAGCCTTTCAATTTGTCGAGGGAGACATGAAGCTGTTCAAAACGGCACGTGCTGATGTCCATGTTTTGAAGGGACGTGCCGGTAAAGCTGGCGCCTTCTAATTCGCATCCGTCAAAGTGTGTCTGCTGGAGCACCGTATTGCTGCATTCACTTTGCATAAGAGCACAGTGATCAAATCGAACTTGTTTCATATTTGAGTACGAAAATGAGCTGAAATGTCCGTGGCATTCCTCGAATGAAACATTCCGCAGCGTTGCTTCCGCCACATTCATTCCAACCATTTTTGACTGCTTAACTGAAGTTCTGTGAATGACAGCCCCGCTGAAATCGGCGTTTGATAAATCACATTTTTCAAAGATCACATCGGTCAGTTCAATATGCCGAAAAGACACATCGATAAAGACGACATTTCTGAATACCGTTTTTTCCACACAGAGTCTTTCGATATCTTCGCCGCAGATTGTACAATCTTCAAACAAATGCATGCTGATTACATCATCCTGCGTCACGGCATCATGAAAATCTGCGGTTTGCAGGTTTTCCGGTATGTTCGGTTTTTGAATTGCGATTTTATTCATGTGATGACATCCTTTGCTGCCCGAAAAACAGAGGCTTCCGGGTTCAATTTAATAGATCGTTAAGGAAATTGATACATATAGTAAATCGTGAAGAGCCTTTTCTTGGTACAGCAGCCAGCTTGTTTTGTAAGCATAAATGGAAAGCTTCCTATACGTCAAGGCGTTTACAGGCCGGGAAAGCCAAAGGGAACAGGAGGAATGCGGAATGGGGCATTACATCAAAACCGAGGAGCATGTGACACTGTTTGTAGAGGATATCGGACATGGAAGGCCGATCATCTTTTTGCACGGGTGGCCGTTGAATCATAAGATGTTTGAATATCAAATGAATGAGCTTCCGAAAAGGGGATTTCGTTTTATCGGCGTTGATTTACGGGGATATGGGCAATCTGACCGCCCTTGGGAAGGCTACGATTATGACACGATGGCCGATGATGTGAAAGCAGTCATTTATACGCTGCAGCTTGAGAATGCGATTCTTGCCGGTTTTTCAATGGGCGGCGCCATTGCAATCCGTTATATGGCAAGGCATGAAGGAGCCGATGTTGATAAGCTGATTTTACTGTCTGCAGCGGCCCCCGCGTTTACAAAACGCCCGGGTTATCCGTACGGGATGAGGAAGCAGGATATTGACGATATGATTGAATTGTTCAAAGCTGATCGGCCCAAAACACTGGCTGATTTAGGGAAACAGTTTTTTGAGAAAAAAGTGTCTCCAGAGCTTAGACAGTGGTTTCTCAATCTGATGCTGGAGGCCTCCTCCTACGGGACGATCCACTCGGGCATCGCATTAAGAGACGAAGATCTCAGAAAGGAACTTGCTGCAATCAAGGTGCCGACGCTGATCCTGCACGGGAGAAAGGATAGAATTGCGCCGTTTGATTTTGCGAAAGAATTGAAGCGCGGCATCAAACAGTCGGAATTGGTTCCGTTTGCAAACAGCGGGCACGGAGCATTTTATGAGGAAAAAGAGAAGATTAACAGTTTGATTGCGCAGTTCTCCAACTCATAAGAAAAAACCCGACATTGATCGGGTTTTTTATATAATTCCTCTGTTTTGCAGTGCGTTAATGATGAGATCAGCTCCATCGGAAATAGAAGTCTGGTCAGACTCAATGATGAAATCGGGTGAAAGCGGCGCTTCATACGGAGAATCGATCCCGGTGAAATGTTTGATCTCTCCGTTTCGCGCTTTTTTATAAAGCCCTTTTGGATCGCGCTGTTCACAAACATGCAGCGGGCACTTCACATAAATTTCGAAGAACTCACCTTTAGGAAAGAGCGCTCTAACCATGTCCCGATCCTCTCTGAATGGAGAAATAAAAGCCGTTAAAATCATTTGCCCGCTGTCGACAAACAGCTTCGCCACTTCTCCGATCCGGCGGATGTTTTCAATCCTGTCACCAGTCTGAAATCCAAGATCTTTGTTTAAGCCGTGGCGGATATTATCACCGTCAAGCACGTAGCTCTGAATGCCCTTGCGGTAAAGCTTTTCATCGACTGCATTGGCCAGCACCGATTTTCCAGAGCCGGACAAACCTGTAAACCAGAGGACGCAGCTTTTGTGTCCGTTTAAGGACTGTCTGTCAGACTTTGAGATGGCAGCGGGATGCCAAATGATGTTCGGATTGTGTGTCATTGCAATTCCCCGCTGTTTTGCTTGATGGCAACAGGCTGTTGGTGAAGTCCCTTGATCAGCACGGCTGCGACCTCAGGCCGGCTGAATTCTTTAGGCGGCTTTTTGCCTTGGCGGAGAAGCTCTCTCACTTTTGTGCCTGATAAGTGGATGTGGTCTCTCGGGCTGTGCGGACATGTTTTGGAGGTGCCCATGTTTCCGCATTTTCGGCAATAAAAGCTGTGCTCAAAAAACAGCGGCTTGATGCCCAGCTCTTCCTCTGTGAATGATTGAAAAATATTTTGGGCGTCGTATGTTCCATAGTAGCTGCCGACACCCGCGTGATCACGGCCTACAATAAAATGGGTGCAGCCGTAATTTTTTCGGACGAGCGCATGGAAAATCGCTTCCCGCGGACCTGCATAACGCATGGCGGCAGGGAAAACCGATAACATGACACGATCCTTTGGATAATAGTGATTAAGCAAAGCCTGGTAGCTCTCCATTCTGATATCGCTGGGGATATCGTCTGACTTTGTTTCTCCGACAAGTGGGTGAAGCAGCAGACCGTCGACCGTTTCTAACGCTGTTTTTTGAATGTATTCATGCGCTCTGTGAACAGGGTTCCTGGTTTGAAAGCCGACAATCGTTTTCCAGCCGAGTTTTTGAAAGGCCGCTCTTGTTTCTGCGGGCGTTGCATAAAACTGTTTGAAAGATTTGTCAGGCAGGCGGCTGACCGTGATAGGCCCTCCGATATAGTAATCCGGGCGCGCCAGCAATTTTTTTACGCCTGGGTGGGCAGGATCGTTTGTTTTAAAAACAGACAGTGCTTCTTGTGTTTTATCAGGCTGGTATATATCGGTGACTGTGATCATGCCGTAGGTAACACCGTCTTTCACAAGCTTGACGTGATCTCCGGCAGACAGCTGTCTTGCTGTTTTTTCTCCGACAGGCAGCGTAATCGGCAGGCTCCACGGCAAGCCGTTTGCCAGCCTCATCTCTTTCACAACGGAATGATAATCTTTTTCTCCCAAAAAACCTGTTAACGGGCTGTAGCCGCCGATCGCAATAAGCTCCAGATCACTCAGTGCAAGCTGATCCAGCTCTGCTTGGCACGCGCACCCTTCAAAATGGCATGCGGGATCACAGCGGTTGATTAATACCCCTCCGTGGGGTTCGTTTCCATTCAACGTGTTCAACCTCCATTTATACGTTTCCTTGTTTTCTTTTCTGCACTTAATGAAAGTTTGACATCAGCGCCTTAACATCATTTCGATTCTCACATCAAGAACCTGCCATCCGCTATTCTTGATGCAGGCCGCATTCTGTTTTCTCCCGTCCGGCCCATCTTCCAGCCCTCTCATCGTTCGGGTCCGGGGAAGGCAGTGTACACATTTCACAGCCTATGCTCGGATAATGTTGATCGTGCAGTTTGTTATAAGGCAAATTGTGCAGGCGGATGTACGTCCAAACGTCATCCCATGTCCAGTGGATAAGCGGGCAAATTTTGATGAGCTCAAACTTCTGGTCCAGGTTTACGTATTGAATATGCTTTCTCGTTGGTGACTGCTCCCGGCGCAGTCCTGAAATCCAAGCTGTCATGCCGGACAGGTGCTTTTTGAGCGGTTCGATTTTCCGCAATTGGCAGCAGAGGTTCGGGTTATGCTTCCACAGCTCTCCGCCGTACTTCGTCCCCTGTTCTGTTAAGCTCAGCTCGGGTTCGAGCATCTGGATTGCAAATCCCGGATATCGCTCTTTGACGGTCTCGATCAGCTCATATGTTTCCTGAAAATGAAGCCCGGTATCCAAAAAGATGATGTGTGCATTTTTGTTGATTTTTGATATTAAGTCGAGAAGCACCATTCCTTCTGCGCCAAAGCTGCAGGCGTACACAATCTTTTCTCCGTACGTTCGGTAAGCCCATTTCAACACATCGAGCTCATCGATCAATTGATCCGTTATCCGTTTGGACAGCATGTCGTTCCAAGTGTCATATGTGATGGTTTCGTTCAATGTTTTCCCCCCGTTTGCATCTGCTTTTTTTATCTATTGATCGAGTTATAGGCAGACTATTCATTTTTTGCATAAAGGTTCAGGTTTTAGGTGCCGCGCCCGCCTAAAATGAGGTGCGGAACCATTAAGAGCCCGGCTGAATATGCTTTTTAGCAAAATGGTTTTATGCCCAAGGAGAGGTAGTATGCCGATTGCCATTTATCAGGGGCATCATCATTCGCTTGCCCCGGCGGACATTAACATCGTCATTGATGTCATCAGAGCCTTTACGGTCGCCCATTATGCGTTTATCGGCGGGGCGAAAGAGATTTTGTTGGTCCGGACAGCTGATGAAGCCTTTGCGCTGAAAGACACCTATCCGGATTATGTTTTGACGGGAGAGGAAAAGGGGGTCGGTATCAGCGGATTTGATTTAGATAATTCTCCAAAACGTATGGCTGGGCAGAATATGACGGATAAAAGCCTGATCCAGAAAACAACAAACGGCGTCACAGCAGCATTGGGGGCGCTGAACGCAAAGCATCTGTTCGTAACTGGATTTTCCAATGCCAAAACAACGGCACAGCATGTGAAAAAGCTCGTCGCAAACGATTGTGTCATAAACATAGTGGCTTCCCATCCATCCGGTGATGACGATATGGCGTGTGCGGAGTATATCAAAGGCATCATTGAAGGGACAAATGCGGTAACGGCTGAGGAGGCGATTCAAAGAATAAAAGGCTCTTCTGTTGCAGAGAAATTTTTTGACCGCCGCCAGCCATTATTTGATTCGGAGGACATCGCTTACTGTGCAAAAGAACTGACGGGCGATTTTGTGATGAAAGTGAAACAAGATGGAGAAGTTCCAACGATAGAGAGGGTCATAATATGAATGATTTTTCACTAGAATTGCCAGTGAGAACAAATAAGCCGAGAGAAACCGGGCAGTCCATTTTAATTGATAACGGCTATCCCTTGCAATTTTTCAAAGATGTCATAGCCGGAGCGTCCGACTATATTGATTTTGTGAAATTCGGCTGGGGCACATCATTACTTACGAAAGATCTTGAAGAAAAAATCAGCACACTGAAAGAACATGACATTACATTTTTCTTTGGCGGCACACTGTTTGAAAAGTACGTAAGCCAGAAAAAAGTGAATGAATTTCATCGGTACTGCACCTATTTCGGCTGTGAATATATTGAGATTTCAAACGGTACGCTCCCGATGACAAATAAAGAGAAAGCGGCTTACATTGCCGATTTTTCTGATGAATTTCTTGTGCTCAGTGAGGTGGGCAGCAAGGATGCGGAATTAGCAAGCCGGCAAAGCTCTGAGGAATGGCTTGAATATATCGTTGAGGATATGGAAGCGGGCGCGGAAAAAGTGATTACAGAAGCCAGAGAAAGCGGAACGGGAGGGATCTGTTCCAGCAGCGGCGATGTCAGGTTTCAAATTGTTGACGACATCATTTCCTCGGATATTGATATCAACAGGCTGATTTTTGAAGCGCCTAACAAAACGCTTCAGCAAGGGTTTATTCAAAAAATCGGGCCGAATGTGAATCTGGCCAATATTCCATTTCATGATGCCATCGCGTTGGAAACGCTGCGTTTAGGGCTAAGATCCGATACCTTTTTTCTGTAAAACAGCGGCTGCGGGGCTCTCGTCGTGAAGAGAGCCTCTGCCTATTATTTTTTATGGCGGTACATAGGCGTGAGATAGGGAAGAGAGGTCAGGCGGATGTTGTAGATGAAGTCGATGACTCTTGTCGATATCACCTGGCATATGAGGGCTTGAATGACGATGCCCCAGTCAATAATAGACGCGGTGACCATAAAAATGATGCAATTCATGATGAGCAGGATCGTTCCGGGATTCCCGCCGCGGTAGATAGAAATCATCAGAGCAAGGGCTCCGAATCCTCCGTTCGAAATTTTATATTTGTATAAAAGTCCGATGCCGAGTCCCAATAACACTGCGCCGCTTGCCAGATCAAGCCACAGATTAGATGTGATATCCGGAAAAACCGCATCAAAGATCAATACCGAGACAGAGGTGACGGTGATAGAAGCGAGGGTGCCGGTGAATGTTCTCATCTCCAGCCATTTTAAAGCGGTAAAAAGCATTGATACATTCACAGCCCACACTGAAAATCCGTGGGGGATTTGAAACAGATAATGCAATAGCACCGCAATACCTGCTGCACCGCCTGTCGGAATATCATGCGGAAATAAAAACAAGGACATGCCGAGTCCCTGTAGTACGCCGCCTACGACAATCATAAACGTAAGTTTTGCTTTCATCAGCAGTTCAGCCATTAAGTCATTTGCTCCTTTATGAAAAGACTTGTCCGCTGTTTTCATTTTATGAGGCTGTCCATTATTTATGTCTCAAAATAAAGAAATGGCCCAGCTTAATATGCTGAGCCATCCCACTTGTAGCGATTGACGACCTCCATATTGATCTCTGTTCCAATGCCTTTTCCTTTCGGGATGTGGACCATTCCTTTTGAAGGCTGCAGGCTGACGAGATCTGTAAAAGGATTCTCCATGACGTCCCACTCGATCGGTTCAATGTGATCGTACTTCATTTTAGACCATGGGGGCAGACAGGCTTGTGCAAATAAAGCATAGAGCCGTGAGAGCGATCCGTCATATGCATGGGCGGATGCTCTGACGCCGAAATAACGCGCGAGCTGGAGGCAGTCCCGAAACTCATCAATTCCGTTGACATGCATGACATCGGGCTGAATGATATCCAAACAGCGCTGTGAAAGGAGAGGCACATATTGCGCCGGGCCTTTCATGTTTTCTCCGCCGGCAACAGGAACAGACAAACGGCTTCGAAGCATAGCGTAATCCTGCGGCTGATCAAAGGGCAAAGGCTCCTCAAGCCAGCCAATGTTCGTCCATTCGGAGAAATAGCGCTCCCATTTAAAAGCCGCAGCGGCATCGTAGCTTTGGTTTGCGTCCAGAATCATCGTAATGGAGCTGCCTGCTGTATGCTGCAGCGCATTGATGTGCCGGACATCCTCCTTGAATGAAGTCCCGCCAATTTTGACTTTGATTTGCTCAAAACCTTTTTTCAACTGGGCTTCAACATTGGAGACTGAGCGGCTGATCCATTGCGGGGAGTCTGAGTACGATTGAAAAGACGCGTACACAGGAATCTCCTCTCTGTATCGCCCGCCCCATAATTCGCAAACCGAACAATCCGCAGCTTTGGCTGCAATCTCTGTCAGCGCCATGCTTACAGCGGAGGCCGCCCGCTGGTGCCATTTTTGAATCGTGCGCACTAATGACAGGCGGCTGCCAGCCTGTTTTCCTAATAGAAATGGGATGATCCGCTTCGTAAAACCGACATGGAGAGCAGGGAGCCAATCAACGCATTCTCCCCAGCCGTCTATCCCGCTTTCGGTGATAATCCTGATGAGATAACAAGTCCGATATCGTTTAAACCCATTGGCATCTCCGTATGGCTTTTCTAATCGGTGAAATAGCGGAAAGGTTTCAATCCGTACAATTTTCACACTGGGTGCTACCTTTCCTCAGCGGGCTGGAGCCGATTGCCAGCCATTTTAGGGTCTTCTTTTTCTTTTGTTTCTTCATTGTTTTGCTTCACATGGATGAGCATCATCACAAGAATCCCGACAACGAGAGTCAATCCCGCGATGCTTAAAAACATGCCGGGTCTGGACCATTGCATCAGGCGGCCGAAAATCGGAGGACCGATCGCTACCCCTAAGAAACGTACAGAGCCGTACAGCGAGGTGACAAATCCCCGTCTTTCTTTGCCGACAGCCCCGGTAATGAAACTGTTCACACAAGGAAGGACAAGACCTGAGCCTATGCTGCTCAGTACAAGAACACTGATAAAAAGGACAAGATTTTCAATGAATGACAGTGCCGCGTAGGATACGGTCATGAACGCCAATCCAAGTACGATCAGCTTTTTCATTAACGATTGCTTTTGCCCGATTTTGCTTCCTGTTGTATAGGACGTCACACACATAACCAAAAGCGGGATCGCTAAAATCAAGCCTTTTTTCACGCCGTCGGTGTCGTATGTTTTTTCAAGAACATCTGAGAGATAAAACAGGATGCCGAATAAAGTAAACAAACAGGTCGCACCGGCTAAATAAGCGGTAAACAGCCATCTGCCCTCATGTTTAAAGACACTTAACAGCCCTTTTGCATATTTTCCGATTGGTGGCGGTTCTTTTTCCTTTTTCTTTTCTTTAATAAAAATCCAAGTCAGTACGATCGAAATGATACAAAACACAGGAAAGGCAAAAAACGCACCATACCAGACAAGCAGGGCGATCAGCGAGCCAATGATCGGCGATAGCACTTTCCCCATGCCGTTTGAAGCTTCAACAAGGCCGAGCACCTTGCTCTCCTGGGCGCCTTTAAACAGATCTCCCGTCAGTGCCATGGCAATTGGGCCGGTTCCGGCTGCCCCGATTCCCTGTAACGCTCGTCCTGCCATGACCCAAGGGTATGCATTGTCAAAAAAACCTGCCGCAAACCCGGCTAACAAACCGCCGGCACCATACAAAATTAAGCAGGGAATAATGATGACTTTCCTTGAGAATCGGTCTGCGAGATAACCGACAATCGGAATCGCAAATGCTGCAATCAAGGAAAATACTGTGATCACGAGACTGACTTGAAATTGTGATAAATGAAGTTCAGATTTCATTTTTGGCAAAATCGGAATAAGCATCGAGTTTCCTAGGGTTAATATTAAAGGGATTGAACCGATTGCTACAATCGTCATTCCGTTATTTTGTTTTGATGATTCCATCTCAGAGCACACTCCTTTTCTTCTGCTTAGAATGTCCCTGATGGCTTCGTTTATTCAGCGATCAGACAGCAAAAAACCGAACAGAAGATACCTGTTCGGGAAAAAAGAGGGTTAACCGAGAGCCTGTGAAATCAAAGCATATATGTGTCCATTTTGAATAGGCGCTTTTTTCTGATAGAACAAAAGCGGAGGTTCATCATCTTTAAGAAATCCCATTTCTATCAGGCTGTCATGCAGAGACGTGTGTTCACTCGGTATATCGATTCGCATCGGCCCTTGTTTGCCGGCCGCCAGCCTGTTAATTATTTGTGCTGCAACATCTGATGATGGAGCGATGATAGGGCCGAATTTCAAATTGGCCGGTGTCTGTACAGAAAGTCCGTAGCCAATTAGCTGTCCGTCCTGATTTCGGGCGATGATACATTCGCATGAAGCAGAAATAAGCTGCTGCAAAAGGTTTGATCGATCTCCGCCAAAGGCAGCCAGATCCGCCGCGGTTAAGTCGTGAAAGTCTTGTTCTCTAAAGGATGTCAGTTCAGCATCAAGCTTTTTTGTATAAGGTTGAAAACTATGACAGCTGTACTTTCGCACTGAACCTGCCGTATGAAAACCTGCTTTTTCATAAAGCGGCAAACCTTCTTTTGTGGCGCAAAGCCTGATGGCGGTGTTTTCATCCGTTTGGGTGATACAGGCGTTTACCATACGCCGACCGAGACCGAGCCGTTGATATTCTTTGTCCACGATCACGAGGCCGATAGAAGCAAGACGGCCAAACAAAAACAAGCCGATGCAGGAAATCATCTCACCGCTGACATTTTGATAGCCGAAAAAGCGTCCTTGCTGGACAAGCAGTGCCAGCTCTTGTTCGCCGTAATCCGGCCACCCGGCTTGCCTGCAAAGCCGCAATAGACTAGGGATATGTTCTTCATGAAGCTTAATCAGCTTATCGATTACCCTCATACAGATCACCTGCTTGTTTCGAGTTTTTTATACATGATGATATGAGTGCCTATGCCGGGAATCTCAAACGGTTCGCCGAGTACTTCCCACCCAAGCTTTGAATAGTAGCCTTTCACATGGCTTCTGGCATTGCACCAGACTGCCTGAACGCCGTTCTCCGCCAGTTTCTCTTCCGCGTGTTTGATCAGCGTGCTCCCGCCTTTTTGATCGCGATATCCTTCAAGCGTTGCCATGCCTCTCAGCCGATATGCTGGGGATTCTTTTATTAATGGCTGATTTTGCGGGGAAAAAGAAGCGATGCTGATCAGCTTTCCTTCAAAAAACGCGCCGAGATGAAAGGAGCCTTTTGCATGATCCTCTTCATATTTGCATTGTTCAATGGATTGATGGGGACGCAGAATGCGATGCCGGATTTCATATGTATCTTCCGCGGAAATGGTTTTGACTTCGAGCATAATGTTCCTCCTCATGACTGTTTTTCTATATCGTAACACGAATCCCGTTGAAAAAGACCGTCCGATTGGATCAGACAGTCTTTAAAGGGATTAATGCAAAAAGATATTTTGGCGCTGCTCATCTTTTTGCTGAATATATGAAGTGAGCTCAGCGGTTAAGTCAGATCTGAGGAAAGGCGTTATCAAGTAGATGCCGTTAAACAGCTCGCATGCCGTATCCAGCAGGGAGCGTGCAATTGCAAGGCCTTCCGCCTTTTGCTTTTCTTTATCTTCACCGGCATGGGCCATTTTTTCGCGAATCGTATCAGACAGCTTAATGCCGGGAATTTCATTATGGATGAATTCGGCATTCCGGCTGCTTGTCAGCGGCATGATGCCGATATAGATCGGCGTCTTCAGATGTTTTGTTTCGTTATGGATATCGACAAGCTGCTGCTCGGAATAGACAGGCTGAGAAACAAAATAATCTGCGCCGCAATCTATTTTTTTCTCAAGCCGTTTTACCGCTTTATCCAGATGGCGGACGTTAGGATTAAATGCGGCGGCAACTGAGAAATTCGTTTTCTTGCCGAGCGGTTTTCCAGACAGAGACAGACCTTCATTGAATTGTTTGATCAGCCTGATTAAATCAAAAGATGTTAAATCATATACAGACGTCGCACCAGGAAAATCCCCGATTTTAGAAGGGTCACCTGTAATAGCAAGCACGTCATTCAGCCCTAACGTATCAAGGCCCATTAAATGTGACTGTAAGCCGATAATGTTACGGTCACGGCACGTAATATGGACAAGGGAACGCATATCGAGCTGCTGCTTGACAAGGGCACCGCAGGCAACATTGCTGATCCGCGGGGTCGCCAAAGAATTGTCGGCGAGTGTCAGGGCATCGATTCCCGCTTCTTTTAATTCAGCAGCCGCCGATAGAAATTTGTCAAAGCTTAGTTTTTTCGGCGGGTCCAGTTCTACGATAATAGAGCGTTTTTTCGCTGCGATCTCATCCAGGCCGGGCTCGGTTCGCTCGTGATGAACAGAAATGAATTCTTTGGCCCGGGTTTTGACTTCTTTTTCCGTAATCGGAGCCAGCCCGCCAACTGCTTCCGCCATCGCCCTGATGTGATTCGGCGTTGTGCCGCAGCAGCCGCCGATAATCCGCGCACCTTGCTTACGGAATTCTGACGCGCTGTTTTGAAAATACGTGTCGTCTGTTTCATAGACGAGCCGTCCCTCTTCAAGCGAAGGAAGACTGCTGTTCGGATAAACGGATAAGAATACGTCATCAAAAATCGGCACTTCGCTTAGCGCTTCAATCATGTGATAAGGGCCGAGGCGGCAGTTAATGCCGACAATATCAGCTCCGAGATCCGCAATCGAGCGCAATGCGTCAGAAAGCGGCGTTCCGTCCTGCAATACGCCTTGCTCGTGCATGGAGACATTGAGCATAATCGGAAGATCAGTCTCTTTGCGCGCGATTTTCAGCACTTCACGGGCTTCTTCCAAATCATAATATGTTTCTAACAGCAAGCCATCCGGCTCTTCATGCAGCAGCAGATACAGCTGCTCGCGGAAGCTGCGCTTAATTTCGTCAAGACTGTATGCGTTTTTATTAAATGTGCGTATGCCGCCCATCGTTCCAAGCACGTATGCATCGCCTGCTGAAGCCCGCGCGATCTTTACGGCCTCCTGATTCATTTTTTTGATGTCATCCTCAAGCCCGTGTCTGGATAATTTAATATAGTTGGCCCCGTACGTATTCGTTTGAATAATGTTGGCTCCCGCTTCAACGTACGCTTTATGTATGCGCTGAATTTCCTCCGGCTTTGAAATATTGAGCTCCTCAAAACACCTGTCAATGCCATAGGAGTAGAGGAGCGTCCCCATGGCGCCGTCACCGATTAACACCTGTCTTTGCAAATCTTCTAAAAGTCCCATTGTCTGCCTCCTTTATTCACATCAGCAAGGAAAAAAGAGAAATAAAAAAAGTCCTCTTAAGAAGAAGACTTTGTCAGTGATTTTGTCTCTTCTTATCTTCCAAGCTGTTCGAGCTTGCTGGATTTAGCACCTTGGTCATGGCTGATCGCCATTACACCGGTTGCTGAAGCTTCGTCGGGCCAGTCCCTCTGCTTCTCTTGATAAGAACGGATATGAAATTTTCGTGTCAGGAAGTGCCAAAAGATACCTGGCGTTTTTCCCTTTCTCCAAATTTACCGAAAATAAAGACAATAATCAATAGGAATCAGAAAATTTATCTGAAATTTATAAATTGAACGTCAATTGGCAGATCTGCTCCCCGCACAGCTGAGATAATCTGCTGCAGGTCATCTTTGTTTTTTCCGGTGACACGCACTTGATCATCCTGCACCTGAGACTTTACTTTCAGTCCGGAGTTTTTGATGATCGTATTGATTTTTTTTGCGTTGTCCTTGTCAATGCCTTGAACAAGCTTTGCACGCTGGCGTACCGTTCCGCCTGACGCGTTTTCAACCTTGCCGTACTCAATGTTTTTTGTCGGTACGTTTCGTTTAATCAATTTGCTGACCAGCACATCTTTCAGCTGGCTTAATTTGAATTCGTCATCGGAAACGAGGACGAGCTCCTCTTTATCTAAAGAAATGTCGCTTTTGCTGCCTTTAAAGTCATATCGGGTACTGATTTCCTTCAGTGCAATTTGGATTGCGTTTTGCACTTCAGGCAATTCCACCTTGGATACAATATCAAATGAGCTTTCTTTAGCCATATGAAAACCTCCATAACATTTAACTTATGTGTTGATTATAGTAGAATAAAGAGAAACTTCCAACAGAACAAAGAATCAATTTGTGATGATTGGAAAAAATGTTAACAAAATCCGCAGAGGAATAAGCGGAACAGGAAGGACGATAGCATGAGACCAGGGCAGCAATTAACCTTGAGTATAGATCACCAAACCGACTTCGGTTACTTTTTAACCGATGGGGAAGATACGATTCTCTTACATAACAGTGAAATGACTGAGGATATCGAGGACAGAGACGAAGTAGAAGTCTTTATATACGTCGACCAGCAGGAAAGGCTTGCGGCCACGATGAAAATTCCGGTCATCAGCGCGGATGAATATGGCTGGGTTGAAGTGGTGGATAAAGTGGAAGATATGGGCGTTTTCGTTGATGTCGGTTTATCGAAGGACGCACTAGTCGCAACTGAGCATTTGCCGCCGTACGAAGATGTCTGGCCGCAAAAAGGGGACAAACTTTACTGTATGCTGAAGGTGACGAACCGGGGGCGCATGTTTGCGAAACCAGCGCCGGAAGATATCATCAGCGAACTGTTTACCGACGCTTCAGAAGATCTGATGAATAAAGAGCTGACAGGTACGGTGTACAGGCTGATCGCATCGGGTTCATTCGTGATCACGGATGACGGTATCCGCTGTTTTATTCACCCGTCAGAAAGAAAAGAGGAGCCAAGACTGGGTTCAAGAGTCACAGGCCGAGTGATTCAAGTGAAAGAAGACGGTTCAGTCAACTTGTCGCTGCTTCCGAGAAAACAGGATGCAATGTCAGTTGATGCTGAGTGCATTCTAACGTATATGAGAATGAGAAACGGTGCCATGCCGTACAGTGACAAAAGCCAGCCTGACGATATCAGAGAACGTTTTAATATGAGCAAAGCCGCCTTTAAACGCGCACTGGGCCATTTGATGAAAAACGGAAAAGTGTATCAGGAAAATGGATGGACATACGAGAAAAAATAGCATGAAAACGGCTCGCCTGCAGCAGACTGCGGAGCGAGCCGTTTTTTTATGTCTAGTTTAATTCATCAACCAGTGTTCTGATTGCCATTTCGCGATCCACATTGTCTGAAATCGCAATCGGCGTAATATCAATGGCGAGAATGATCAGAATCAGGGCACCTGCTGCAGCAACATAAGAAACATAATAGAAATAGTTAGCGGTATCAACAGTGTTGACAAGCTCGGCCTGAACTCTGGATGTATCATCCTTAGAAGCGGCGATTTCCTTTGCAGCTTCTACTTTTTCTTCAACGATTTGACCTGCTTTTTTCAGCAGTTCATCCACTTTCAATGCATCTTTGCTGTAAACAGCTTTCTTCAGGTTATCAAAAAAGTCAGCATCCTCTTTTTTAATATCAGCGACAACCTGATTGGCAAAAGCCTTTGCCTGTTTTGTGTTGAGTTTGTCTGTCATCGCTTTATTAAAGACCTCTGGAAGCTGTTTGCCAACTTCCCCTTGGGCAAACACAAAGCCTTTAAAAATTTCCTCACCTGAATACTCAAGCTGCTTTGCCTGTGCCACACTTTCTTGCTGCTTCACCAAAAACACAGTCGTCACCAATACAACCGACAAAAATACTAGAAACGCCTTCTTCAAACTGAAACCTCTCCCTTCTTGTGTTTTTTATTCCACAACAGTCTGCGAATATATGTAAATTGAATCGTGGAATCGATAGGAGTGAGATACAATATCAAAATGCCGGCCATGATAATCGAAAAACTGATGAGGCCCAGCATGACTGCAAAAATCTCATGCATAAAAACAGCGATGATCAAAATCAATCTCCAATGCTTCTTCGGCGCAAACAGCGCCGCGAAGATGACAATTTGAACCAGCAGCGTCCCCCATGTCGGAATCACCACGAACGGACTTGTTACAATTGGCTTCGTTAACGCCTGAAAAAAGCCGTTGAAGCCTATGGTTTTTTCCTGGGCGAAATAATAGACGGCCGTTCCGTCCACCCATTCCTGCTGAGACAGCTTAGCGACGGTAGAGTGAAAATAAAGCACCGCCACTTGGATTCTGATCACAAAATAAGAAATAAAAGCTGTTATTTTTCCAAGTGTTCTTTTGCCCTCTATAGGTCTCGTACTCCAATGCCATTTTCTCGGATCGGTCAGCGTGATGGGAAGCAATAAAAAGGTCATGACGGCTGCTGCCTGCTCGCCTCCGTCGATGACGATCAGCGATGACTGCAGACTGTAACTGACATACCAATGCAGAACCCCGGTGATTCTGGGGCGCCAGCCAATGACAACAAGCACCAGAATGACAATGCAGACCCACCTGAAAAGATTTAACATCATATAGTTATTTTCGCCGAGGCAAAAGAGACTGAGATTCATTTTACAAGCTGGATAGCTGCTGATCCCGCTGGCTGGCTTCATAATGAGGCTCGGGTGATTGATGAGCAGCGTCAGCAGGCTGGATAGCGCAATGATGCTTCGCGCGAGGCCGTATACATTTGTCCACGGGTTTCTTTCGTCCCATCTGGTGATGGTCTGTTTTATGTTTTCGAGCATGAAATCACAACCTTGACTATGCTTTTTACCTGATAAGACGAAGGGGTGTATTTAGAATAGCTCCAAGGAACAATATCCTCTTTCGTCAAATAGTAGCTGCCACAAAGCAGCGGGCGGGGAGCGGGTGTTTTTAATTGCACGGTTTTGGCTTTGCTTTTGCATGCGCCGAGGTCCTTTTCTTTACATGCTGTCCACTGTTCCTTGCCGACTTGGCTGTAGATCACGCCCATTTCAACGCCTTGTGACCGCCCATACCGATACAGGCCGAATAGGTTGTCAGCCCTCATATTGGGCCATCTGACCTTGGCGCTGGCATTTTCAGCCTCATATAAGCCGATTGCAGTATCACGCGGATTTTTGCTGAAAAAGCCCCAGCCCTGAGGGAGGATGCTGGACATGAGAAATTTGGAGTCCTTTGTCAGCGGAATCGGGGTTGTCCCTAAGCTGCCAATAATAGAAAACAGAAATAGCGAACCCCAAAGGATTGAAAAAATGACAAAAAATGATATCGATTTCTGCATTCGACTGCTCCTTTTAACCTGAAGAATCGTTTTTACACTTTTCATAATATAAAAACATTTATGTAATAAAAAGGTTAAAAAGTATGAGAAATTCCATTTTTGTTAAAAGAAAAAACAGGACATTTTACACTGCTATATGTGATTGATATATAGTGGTTTTTTCGATATATTTAAACCATGAAAACGAATCAAGTTAATGACCGCTGGATTGTTCAATTTCGAAAAGGGATTTTCGAGCTGGCCATCCTATCCCTTCTGCGTTCTAAACCGATGTACGGTTATGAGCTGACGTCATCCTTAAAAACCACCTCGGCTCTGGCTATTTCAGAGGGAGCGATTTATCCGATTCTGAAACGTATGACCGAGAAGGGATGGATCGAATTTTTTTGGGAAGATTCACTGGACGGCCCGAAAAGAAAGTATTACAAAATGACACAAAAAGGAGAAGAAATGTTAAAAGAACGGCTGGAGAAATACCTGGAAACCCATCAAGCCTTACTGTCTTTATCGGGGGATTTGCTATGAATGGACAGCTTATCATTGACCGATACATGGAGGAACTAAATGCAGAGCTGGCGAATATGCCTGATGTAGAGAGAGAAAACGCTATCGACGAATTAAAGGGGCATATCACCGCATTCGTTCAAGACAGAATCAAAGCCGGCCTTAGTGAAGAGGAACTGCAGGAAGCTGTTGAATCTGAATTTTCTCATCCGAAGGAGCTTGCCGAATTGATGATAGGTGATGGGGGAGAGACGAAAAGGAGGAGGTCTTTATTGGGCAAAAGCTGGCTTTCGGTCCTTCTCATTGTCACGATTATCGCCCTGCCGCTGCTGCCGTCCGACTTCAGACATCTGCCGCTGGCTGTTTATTTAATGGTGCTCGCCGGATATGTATGGAAGCGGAAAAAATTGATGATGTTTGCAGGTGTCAGAAAAAACAAAATGCGCTCTCAAAAGGAGATTGTTACGATTTCGCGAGTCGGTGCGGTTTATCTGCTGTTTTTAGCAGTGGTGCTTCTTTTGAGCCCGTTCCTCAATGCGCTTGTCGTCCTGCTGCTGATTGCAGTAAGCTGCGCCGCTTTTTTTCTTTTTCTTAACATCAAGTAATCTTGTAGGAGGCTGTAAGATGGAAATCAGCATCAATTATCTATTAATTGTCATCGCGCTTTTATTCTTTGTGGTTGCCTATTTTGTCGGAATCAAAAAACAAACCTGGATGCTGGCTGGGTTTAACGAGGCGCGTATACGGGATAAAGACCGGCTGGCCAGAATAGCAGGCTACTTTTTCTTGAATTCCGGTTTGTTCATTTTGCTGAATAGTTTTATCTCATTTCAAGGTCAGGAGCAGCTCATACCTCCGCTTATACTGGCATATGGAGCAGGGGTTATTATTTATGTCAATAAAAAATTAGTAGAGTAGAAAAAGAAGGGCAGAGCGAAATATCTCTGCCCTTCTTTTTTGGGAAAATAAGAACGAAGCACCACATACAAGTTTTTGTATTTTTGATAGGATGAAGAAAAATGGTAGATTCCAAAATAGGAAGGATGTGGTGTTTTGCGCAACCTGACCAAGACATCTCTATTACTGGCCGGCTTATGCACGGCGGCCCAAATGGTTTTTGTAACACATGCCTCAGCTGATCAAAGCATCAAATACGACCATACGTATCAAACCCCTTCATACATCATCGAAAAGTCACCGCAGAAGCCGGTACAAAACACAACCCAGAAAGAATCGCTATTTTCCTATCTTGACAAGCATCAAACGCAGTTTAAGCTCAAAGGGAATGCGAACAGCCATTTTCGTGTTTCGAAAACCATAAAGGATCCAAAGACAAAACAAACGTTTTTTAAATTAACGGAGGTTTACAAAGGAATTCCGATTTACGGCTTTGAACAAGCGGTCGCGATGAAGGAAAACAAACAAGTGAAAAGTTTCTTTGGAAAGGTGCATCCGCAAATCAAGGACGTCTCCATCACACCGTCTATTTCTGAGAAAAAAGCAATACATGCAGCAAGGCGTGAGCTCGAGGCTTCCATTGGAAAAATCGAATATCTTGATGGGGAACCAAAAGGCGAATTATATATCTATCCACACGACGGTGAATATGATCTCGCCTACCTTGTGAGACTCTCGACATCTGAACCTGAGCCTGGCTATTGGCATTATTTCATCGATGCCAAAAACGGAAAGGTCATTGAGTCCTTTAATGCCATTCATGAAACGGCAGGTACAGGAATCGGCGTATCAGGTGATGAAAAAAGCTTTGACGTCAGAGAACAAAATGGGCGCTTTTATTTGGCTGACGAAACAAGGGGAAAAGGGATCAATACATTTGACGCGAAGAACCTGAACGAAACCTTGTTTACGCTTTTGTCTCAACTGATCGGGTATACGGGCAAAGAAATAGTCAGCAGCACGTCCGTATTTAATGAACCTGCGGCTGTAGACGCACACGCAAATGCGCAAGCCGTTTACGATTATTACAGCAAGACATTTGGCCGTGATTCTTTTGATCAAAACGGAGCAAGGATTACGTCTACCGTGCATGTCGGCAAACAATGGAACAATGCTGCGTGGAACGGTGTCCAGATGGTATACGGGGATGGAGACGGTTCGAAATTTAAGCCGCTGTCTGGATCGCTCGACATTGTCGCGCATGAAATCACACACGCAGTCACACAGTATTCCGCCGGTCTTTTATATCAAGGAGAACCCGGTGCATTAAATGAGTCCATTTCTGACATTATGGGCGCGATGGCTGACCGTGATGATTGGGAGATCGGCGAAGATGTCTATACTCCTGGTATTGCAGGAGATTCATTGCGGTCATTGGAGGACCCATCTAAGCAGGGAAATCCAGATCATTACTCGAACCGCTACACAGGAACAGAGGATTATGGCGGAGTCCATATCAATTCGTCCATTCACAATAAAGCAGCTTATCTTCTTGCAGAAGGAGGCGTGCACCACGGTGTACAGGTTGAAGGGATTGGGCGTGAAGCAAGTGAACAAATTTACTATCGGGCTTTAACATATTATGTAACGGCATCTACAGATTTCAGCATGATGAAGCAAGCGGCGATTGAAGCTGCCAATGATTTATACGGTGAAGGCTCAAAGCAATCAGTTTCAGTCGAAAAGGCGTATGAGGCTGTCGGCATTCTATGAGCAAACAAAAACAGTCAGGACACAGAGTCTGACTGTTTTTGTTTGCTCATTTTCTTAAAAAGAATATCGCCAATGTACCTGGGCCGGCATGCGAGCCGATTGCTGAACTGATTGGATGCATAATGATTTCTTTCGGCTTGAACGCTTCCTCAATCAGGTGTTTCATGTCCGTGGCTTTTTCTTTGTTCGCGGCGTAGCTAATCCCGACGGTTTGATTGCTCCAATCATCCCCGCGCTCTTTCATAAGCTCGATGATCCGTTTGAAAAGTTTCTTCTGTCCGCGGATTTTTTCCAGAGGCACAAGCTTGCCGTCCTCCATCTGAAGCAGCGGTTTAATATTCAACAGGCCGCCGACAAAAGCGGACGTTTTGGATATCCGGCCGCCCCTCGCGAGATATGTTAAATCATCAACGGTAAAAATGTGTTCAAGCTGGCTGCAAAAGTTCTTTACAGACGTTTCAATTTCTTGTATTGTATTCCCGTTGATACAGAGATCGGCAGCATGCCGGACAGCCAGACCGTATCCTAATGAAGCGCATTTGGAATCAATGACCCGCAAATCGAAATCGGGGAATTCCTCCTTCACTTCATTGGCGATCATTACAGCTGTCTGATACGTGCCGGAGAGACCTGAGGAAAAGGCAATGTAAAGAGCGGGATCACCTGTTTCGGCATATTGCAAAAACACATTTTTAATTGTTTGCGGTGAGGCTTGGGATGTCTTAGGCGTTTCTCCATTTTGCATCGCTTCAAATATTTGATCCGCATGAATTGTGACTGCATCTTCGAATTCTTTATCGCCGAGAGAAACCCTGAGCGGAATAAAGCCAATGCCTTTTTCTTCAAAATAAGAACGAGGCAAATCAGTGGCGCTGTCAGCGATGAGATGAACTGTCATATTGCTTCCCTTCTTTCCGTTATCGCTCGTTATCATGAGAGTTAAGCCAACTATATCATATTAATTTGCCAAAATCGTGTTCAAATATTTGTTTTAAGGGAAAACATAATAAAGAAGAAAGAGCGGAGGAACATGCCATGGTACTAGATCAAACAAAAAAATTACTCATCGTCATCATCGGCGCTTTACTCAATGCTGCCGGGCTGAACTTATTTTTGATACCTGCAGATGTATATGCCAGCGGATTTACAGGTGTTGCCCAGCTTTTATCAAGCGTCGTTGATCAATATGCCCCCTTTTACATATCGACGGGAACGCTCTTGTTCCTCTTAAACATTCCAGTCGGTATTTTAGGATGGCTGAAGGTCGGCAAATCGTTTACAGTGTACAGCATTTTAAGTGTCGCACTCACTACTCTGTTTATGGGGATCCTGCCGGAAACAAGCCTGTCACATGACATTTTGCTGAACGCGGTGTTCGGCGGCGTCATTTCCGCAGTCGGTATCGGCTTAACATTAAAATACGGAGCTTCGACAGGCGGGCTTGATATCGTCGCCATGGTGCTTGCAAAGTGGAAGGATAAACCCGTCGGCACGTATTTCTTCATTCTGAACGGGATTATCATCTTGACGGCAGGATTATTGCAAGGTTGGGAGAAAGCATTATATACCCTGGTTACACTATATGTGACAACGAGGGTGATCGACGCCATTCACACTCGCCACATGAAGCTTACGGCAATGATTGTGACGAAAAAAGCGGACGAAATCAAGGAAGCCATTTACGGAAAAATGGTGCGCGGCATCACAACTGTTCCGGCAAAAGGAGCTTTTACGAACGAACAGAAAGAAATGATGATTATCGTCATCACGAGGTATGAACTGTACGATTTAGAAAAGATCGTCAAAGAAGTTGATCCGAAAGCATTTACGAACATTGTTCAAACGACAGGGATTTTTGGTTTCTTTAGAAAAGACTGACGAAAGCAGGTGGAAGTCGTGAAACGGCTGCTTGTGATGCTCCTCCCCGTGCTGCTTTTGATAGGCTGCGGGAAAGATGAGCAGACAGAACCCGATAAGGAGGTATCAGGCGGAATGGAGAATCAAGAGGTTGTTTTATCTATTGACGCAATTCAGGAGCCTGAACAAATCAAGTTTAACATGTCGCTGAAGAACCAAAGCGAACGTGCTATTGAGTTTCAATTCAGCACAGGGCAAAAATTTGAACTTGTCGTGTATGATTCTGAGCACAAAGAAAGATACCGTTATTCGAAAGACAAAATGTTTACGCAGGCTTTTCAAAACCTGACGCTTGAATCCGGAGAAACATATGATTTCTCTGATGTGTGGAAGGAAGTCCCTGAGCCCGGAACCTATGAGGTAAAGGTGACATTTAAGGGCAGGGCGGAAAATCTTAAGCAGGTTCAGGCTGTTCAGCAGTTTGAAGTCAAATAAGAGGCTATGGCGAGTCGCCATAGCCTTTTTTTATTGCAGTTTGTCCAGCTGATTCTGAAATTGATGCAGCTGGCGACGTTCCGCATCTGTCGAATTGGCATACGCAGAAGATACAGCATTTTTGGCTCTCAGAATCGCTTGCTCCTGATCGCCTTCCTCAAAGCCGTTTGTCACCATGACCGCCTGTTGAACAAATGATTTTGCCTGCTGAAACAGTTCATTTCTCATTTAATATTCAACCTGGCTTTCGGCCGAGTCTCGTGCCGCGGCATGCTGGTGAGCTTCTTCTAAAGTAGACCGATATGGAAATCTTGCGGCGTGTAGCCCGATGGAGTCTTTACCCTGCTGAATAAACCTTCTGGATTTGCTTCGTTTACCCATTTTGAGACTGCCCCCTTCCATACTTTGACGAGATGAGTCGTCTTCAATAGTATGGTGGGGTAAAGTAAGGTTTATGAGTGGGAAAAATTAATACGGGCCTTCTTTAAAGTGAGAAATATTCTTTCAAAAACCTTGCCACGCCGTCCTCTTCATTTGTAGCCGTTGTTCGGTTGGCAATCTGTTTGACCGCGTCAATTCCATTTCCCATTGCAACGCCGCAGCCTGCAAATTCAAGCATTTCCAAATCGTTATCCTCATCCCCGAAAGCAATGATCCGCTCCCTCGGCACGCCGTAATAATCGCTGATTTTCTGCAGGCCGACCGCTTTATTCATGCCGCTTTTGATAATTTCAATGACATGCCACGGAGCGGCCCATCTTCTATGGTCGATTACCTCGGCATGCACATCCGATAAATATGAGCGTATTGCCGGCACATCCTCTTCTTTTGCATGTATGAGTACAGACGTCACATCTTCACCGAGATTTTCCCGCAAGTCTCCGACTGTTACATTTGTTGTGTTCATGTTAAAGGCATCTATCAGGTGCTCATCATGGTAATGAAAGTATACGTCGTCAATCACTTCAGCAAGCACGTTATGTACGTTGTAGCTCTCGCTGATATCCACGAGCTGTTTGACAACATCAAGCGGCAGTGACGTATGATACCGTCCCCAGCTGTCGTCTTGCGGATGATGGACAAATGCTCCGTTAAAATTGACAATTGGCGTTGTCAGCTCCATCTGCTGGTAGTACATGGAACTTGAACGATACGGACGGCCTGTTGAGATGCAGACATAATGCCCGTCATCTTTTAGGCGCTGTATCGTATGAAGGGTGTTTTCAGATATGGTTTTATCATCCTTTAATAATGTTCCATCTAAATCTAATGCGATTAAATAGGGTTTTGTCTCCATGAAAAGCTCCTTTAACCTTAGATTTTGCTTGTTTTGCCTTACTTACAGTGTAGCTTTTTACCATCTTTATTGTCTACATGTTACACTTATGATTATGGTTATCCTAAGGAGGGGCACATTGTGATACAAATTGAGAATCAAACCGTTTCCGGTATTCCGTTTTTACATATTGTAAAGGAAGAGAACAGGCACCGCGCTGTTCCTCTCGTGATCTTTATACATGGTTTTACAAGCGCGAAGGAACACAACCTTCATATTGCTTATCTGCTTGCGGAGAAGGGTTTTAGAGCCGTTCTGCCGGAGGCTTTGCACCATGGGGAACGGGGAGAAGAAATGGCTGTTGAAGAGCTGGCGGGGCATTTTTGGGATATCGTCCTCAACGAGATTGAAGAGATCGGCGTACTTAAAAACCATTTTGAAAAAGAGGGCCTGATAGACGGCGGCCGCATCGGTCTCGCAGGCACGTCAATGGGCGGCATCACAACGCTTGGCGCTTTGACTGCATATGATTGGATAAAAGCCGGCGTCAGCCTGATGGGAAGCCCGAATTACGTGGAGCTGTTTCAGCAGCAGATTGACCATATTCAATCTCAGGGCATTGAAATCGATGTGCCGGAAGAGAAGGTACAGCAGCTGATGAAACGTCTCGAGTTGCGGGATCTCAGCCTTCAGCCGGAGAAACTGCAACAGCGCCCGCTTTTATTTTGGCACGGCGCAAAAGATAAAGTTGTGCCTTACGCGCCGACCCGGAAATTTTATGACACGATTAAATCCCATTACAGCGAGCAGCCGGAACGCCTGCAATTTATCGGAGATGAAAACGCTGACCATAAAGTCCCGCGGGCAGCTGTGTTAAAAACGATTGAATGGTTTGAAACGTACTTATAAAGCACTAAGTTATTAACAAGAGCTGAATTTACGTTATACTGTAGAAAAAAGGAGTGAGGGAACGTGGAAGAAGCATTAAAAGAAAACATCATGGGCGCCCTGGAACAGGTTGTCGATCCTGAGCTTGGCGTTGATATCGTGAACCTCGGCTTGGTATATGACGTTGATATGGATGAAGATGGCTTGACGCACATCACCATGACGCTAACATCAATGGGATGCCCTTTAGCGCCGATTATCGTGGATGAGGTGAAAAAAGCATTAGCGGACCTTCCTGAAGTGAAAGACACAGAGGTTCACATTGTATGGAATCCGCCTTGGACTAGGGATAAAATGTCCAGATACGCAAAAATTGCGCTTGGCATTCAATAAAACAAAAAAGGACAGCCTGACATGTGAGGCTGTCCTTTTTTACAGCTGAAAGGAGTGAAAGGAAATGATGTACCTGCTGGCAGTTTTATGCCCGCCGCTTGCTGTTTTGTTTTCGGGAAAACCGTTTCAGGCCTTGCTGAATCTCATATTGACCTGTATCTTTTGGCTGCCGGGCGCGATTCACGCCTGCTTTATCGTCGCCGACCGCCGTGCCGAAAAACGGGCAAGAAGATAATTTGGAAAAATGAGGACGCAGTCATGGTATAATGGTCATAAAAACAGCAGGGAGAGCACTATGAAAAAGAAATTGCTTGCATTCGCGCTTTGTACTGGCGCGTATGCGGCCCTGTTTGCGTACTCTGTGAACTCAGAGCAAAAAACAGCCACAAGCGAGATGACGGATGTCAGCCGCCTGATGCCTGTAAAAATAAAGCAGACAGTGAAAGGGCAGGAAGAGGAAATGCTCATTGACACAGTCAAAGAGGCAAATCGAAAAAACATAAAAATTTCAATCGCCGGGGCCCAGCACTCCATGGGCGGCCATACATATTATGAGGACGGCATCGTTCTCGACATGACGGGCTACAACAAAATCCTGTCACTCGATCAAGAGAAGAAAACCATCAGGGTGCAAAGCGGTGCAACGTGGAATGATATCCAGAAATACGTGAATCCATACGGACTCGCGGTAAAAGTCATGCAGTCACAAAACATTTTTACAATCGGCGGATCTCTCAGCGCAAATGCACACGGACGTGATATTCGCTACGGCTCGCTAATTGATACAGTCAAATCATTCCGGCTTTTAAAAGCTGACGGGATGATTATCACTGTCACTCCAAAAGATGATTTGTTTACGGCGGTCATCGGAGGGTACGGCCTTTTTGGCGTGATTCTTGATGTAACGCTTGAGCTGACAGATGATGAGCTGTATGTCATGAAGACAGAAAAAATGAATTACAGCACATACTCAGACTATTTTTCAAAGCATGTAAAAGGAAATCCAGATGTCCGAATGCATCTGGCGCGAATTTCAACAGCGAAAAAAGGATTTCTGAAAGACATGTATGTCACGAATTACGTATTGGCTAATCATCAGGATCAGCTGTCCTCATACAGCGAACTTAAAGAAGACGAGTATACGGGAGCCACAAAGTTTGCACTCGGCTTGTCAAGACGGTATGAATGGGGGAGGAATTGGCTGTGGGACACACAGCAATCCTATTTCCTGAGCCAGAACGGCACAGAGATTTCACGCAATAACGTCATGCGGTCCGAATCAAAGTTTCTTGAGTATGAAAACAATGACAACACAGATGTTTTGCAAGAATACTTTGTGCCCGTGAAGGAGTATGGGTCCTATATTGATGACCTGAGACAAACGCTGTCGGACGAAGATCTGAACCTGCTGAACATTACGATCCGCTACGTGCAGAAAAATGAAAAGGCCGACCTTTCCTATGCGAAGGACGATATGTTTTCGCTCGTACTATTAATAAACGAGGGCTTTTCAAAAGAAGACCAGGCAGATACCGCCCGAATCATCAGGCGCATGACAGACGTTGCCATCAAGCACGGCGGCAGCTATTATCTGCCTTATATGACCTACCAGACAAAAGCGCAAATGAGACAGGCATATCCGAAAAGTGAAGCGTTTTTTCAGAAAAAACGAACCTATGACCCGGATGAGCGCTTTATGAATTACTTTTATCAGAGGTATAAATAATGGGGAAAAACAAATTAAAATGGCTGACATTATCACAAAGCAGCGTGTTTTTCGCAAGCAGCTTAATCTTTCCGTTTTATATTCTGTTTGTGAAAAATATCGGCTCAAGCTACACACAGTTCGGTTTTTCCTACGGATTGTTCGGGTTGAGCGGAGCGCTTATTTACCCGCTCCTCGGACGGCTGTCTGAAAGGTTTGACAGCCGTTATTTTCTGCTTCTGAACTCGTGGGGGATGGCTGTTCTGCTTTTATATGTCCCGCATATCGGAAGCGTCGTTCAAGTGTATATCGTCCAAGTGCTGTTAGGGCTCTTTGGAGCGATGCAAAAGCATGGAGAAAAAGTGCTGATCGCTAATTTTACAGACAGTGGAGAGCGTGGAAAGAAGATCGGGAATTACCATTTTTGGACAGCTGTCTTTTCAGCAGCAGCCATTATGCTCGGGGGCTTTCTCGCTGACTTTTTCACAGTGCAAATGATTTTTTATGCAAGCTCTATTCTATATTTTTTGAGTGGATTGATGATGATGAAAACAGGCTGACGCGGTCAGCCTGTTTTTTTATGCGGCTGAAATGCGGCACCGCATCAACGTTTTTGTGCTGGAGTCGTGCTGATTTTTTTTGAGCGGAATTCCCATTGAACAGAAAATTTATAAATGAATAAAAATATTAAATATACGATTGAATTAATTTTTATTCATGTTATAATGTTAAATAATTTCACAAAGACCAAGAGGGTGAACTTGTTTTGAAAATAGGAATTGTAGGTGCTACAGGATATGGAGGCACCGAACTTGTCAGGATTCTTTCGCATCATCCTCATGCAGAGGAATGCATACTTTATTCATCCAGCGGAGAAGGGAATGTCTATAGCGAGGGTTATCCTCATCTTACCGGCTTAGCGGATCAGCAGCTGAAGCCGATTGATATGAATACGATCAAACACGAAATAGATATCATGTTTCTCGCTGCGCCGCCCGGAGTATCAAGTGAATTGACTCCAAAGCTGGCAGACGCGGGAATTCCGGTTATTGATCTGTCAGGTGATCTGAGGATAAAAGAACCGGCTGAATATGAAAAATGGTATAAACGGACAGCGGCACCGAAGGCGGTGATTCAAGAGGCGGTATACGGTCTGGCAGAACTGAATCAACTGCAAATTCAACAGGCGAAACTCATTGCCAATCCAGGCTGTTTTCCAACAGCTGTTTTGCTTGGCCTCGCGCCATTGGCTCAAAAGAAACTGCTCGATGAATCTTTCGTTATCGTTGACGCGAAGACCGGTGTTTCCGGAGCGGGAAGAAAAGCATCCATGGGAACTCATTTTTCTGAGCTGAACGACAATTTTAAAATTTATAAAGTCAATGAACATCAGCACACGCCGGAAATTGAGCAGGCGCTGAATGAATGGCAGCCAGGTCTCGGGCCCATTACATTTTCGGCTCACTTGGTTCCGATGACAAGGGGCATCATGGCGACGATGTATACCAGATTAACCTGTGACCTAACCGCAGATGACCTGCATGATTTATATTCGGAATTTTACCAAGATTCATATTTTGTGAGAGTGAGGCCAAAAGGTCAGTACCCGCAAACGAAAGAAGTGTACGGCAGCAATTTCTGTGATATCGCCGTGACCCTCGATGAGAGAACGAACAGAGTCACGATCGTCTCGGTAATCGATAATTTAATGAAGGGTGCCGCCGGTCAGGCAGTGCAAAACTTTAATTTGATGAATGGCTGGAATGAAGAAACTGGACTCACCATCACGCCAATTTATCCATAGAACGGGAGAGAATCGAACCATGATTCAGTTAAGTGAAGATCAAATTGTAAAAGTAACAGGTGATGTATCCTCGCCAAAAGGGTTTCAGGCAAAGGGTGTGCATTGCGGACTGCGCTACTCGAAAAAAGACCTCGGCGTCATTATCAGCGAGACACCGGCCGTGAGTGCAGCAGTTTATACCCAAAGCCACTTTCAGGCTGCTCCGATCAAAGTGACACAAGACAGCTTAAAGCACGGACCGACACTGAAAGCCGTCATCGTCAACAGCGCCATTGCCAACGCCTGCACGGGAGAACAGGGCTTAAAGGACGCATACACAATGCGGGAGAGCTTTGCTTCACAGCTTGGCATTGAGCCGGAGCTTGTCGCTGTTTCATCAACGGGTGTCATCGGCGAGCATTTAGACATGGAAAAAATCCACGCGGGGATCGAACTGCTGAAAGAAACACCTGCGGGATCAGGCGATTTTGAGGAAGCGATTTTAACAACTGATACGGTGATCAAGCAGACGTGCTATGAACTGGCAATCGGCGGCAAAACAGTCACGATCGGCGGAGCGGCCAAAGGCTCTGGGATGATACACCCGAACATGGCCACGATGCTGGGATTTGTGACAACTGACGCGGCAATCGAAGAAAAAGCGCTGCAAAAGGCGCTTCGGGAAATCACTGACGTTTCATTTAACCAAATCACAGTTGACGGAGAAACATCCACGAACGACATGGTATTAGTTATGGCGAATGGCTGCGCCGAAAACGAGTGCCTGACAGAAGACCATCCAGACTGGCCGGTCTTTAAAAAAGCGCTCTTGCTCACTTGTGAGGATCTAGCTAAAGAGATTGCCAGAGACGGAGAAGGCGCGACAAAACTAATTGAAGCCCAAGTACAGGGAGCGAAAAACAATCTTGATGCAAACGTCATTGCCAAAAAGATTGTCGGCTCAAATCTTGTAAAAACGGCAGTATACGGAACAGATGCCAACTGGGGGCGGATCATCGGAGCCATCGGACACTCCGCAGCACAGGTGACGGCAGAAGAAGTAGAGGTTTATCTTGGCGGCCAATGCCTGTTTAAGAATAACGAACCTCAGCCATTCTCTGAATCTATCGCCAAGGAATACCTTGAAGGAGATGAAATCACCATTGTCATCAAGATGGCTGAAGGGGACGGAAACGGGAGAGCGTGGGGCTGTGACCTGACCTATGACTATATCAAAATTAACGCGAGCTATCGCACGTAATAAAGGGGAGCGAAATGAAGAAAACAATCGTTTTTAAATGCGGGGGAAGCGTCATCCGTGAGCTGTCGGAGGAATTTTATCAAAATCTGAAAGAGCTGAGGGCGTCAGGCTGGAAGCTGGCAATCGTACATGGCGGGGGACCGGAAATCACAAATATGCTGAAACGGTTAAATATCAAGACAGAGTTTTCGGGCGGACAGAGGAAAACAACGAAGCCGGTGCTGGAAGTGGCGGAAATGGTTTTATCCGGTTCTGTCAATAAATTTTTCGTTGCTGAGCTTGCCAAACACGGACTGCGAGCCGCGGGCATTTCTGGTAAGGATGGCGGTCTTTTGGAGGCTGATTATCTAGATCCGGAAACATACGGAGAAGTGGGAGAAATCAAAAAAGTCGATGCGTCCATGGTGAACGCGCTGATGGAAAATGGCATCATCCCCGTTATTGCGCCGCTGTCTATGACAAGCGACTGCAAAACGCTGAATGTAAATGCTGATCTGGCTGCTTCAGCAGTCGCCGGAGCGCTTGAAGCCGATAAGCTGATGTTCGTCACGGATGTCGATGGAATCATGAAGGAAAAGCAGCGTCTGGACGTCCTGACCCCTAAGGAGATTCAGATGCTGATCAAGCAGGAAGTGATCACAGGAGGGATGATCCCGAAGGTCAATTCAGCCTTGTCAGCTTTATCAGATCAGGTGTCTGAAGTCATGATCGTAAACGGTAAAGGATCATTCTTCGCAGAACAAACCTTTCAAGGGACAAAAATTGTCAAAGCAAAGGAGGCTGTTTCATGAGCAGCTTGTTTCAAACCTACGGCCGTTGGGATATTGACATCAAAAAAGCAAAGGGAACGTACGTTGAGGATCAAAACGGCAAAACGTACCTTGATTTCATTCAGGGGATTGCGGTATCAAATCTAGGACACTGCCATGAAGCGGTGACAGAGGCAGTCAAAAAACAGCTTGACAGCGTATGGCACGTATCCAACCTGTTTCAAAACAGTCTCCAAGAGCAAGCGGCGCAGAAGCTGGCAGCGCATAGTGCGGGAGATCTTGTCTTTTTCTGCAACAGCGGCGCGGAGGCGAATGAAGGTGCGATAAAGCTTGCCAGAAAAGCAACTGGAAAAACAAAAATCATCACTTTTCTTCAGTCGTTCCATGGCCGCACGTATGCAGGGATGGCTGCGACCGGACAGGATAAAATCAAAACAGGCTTCGGCCCGATGCTTGGAGGCTTTCACTACCTGCCATACAATGATCCTTCTGCTTTTAAAGCTCTTGGGGAGGAAGGCGATATTGCCGCGGTGATGCTTGAAACAGTGCAGGGAGAAGGAGGAGTCAATCCGGCGAGTGCTGAATTTTTATCAGCCGTACAGTCGTTTTGCAAGGAAAAGCAAGCCCTTCTCATTATTGATGAAATCCAGACCGGCATCGGACGGACGGGAAAAGGCTTCGCATATGAGCACTTCGGACTCTCACCGGATATCATCACAGTCGCCAAAGGATTGGGAAACGGCTTTCCGGTCGGCGCTGTCATCGGAAAGAAACAGCTTGGAGAAGCGTTTACCCTTGGTTCTCACGGAACGACTTTCGGAGGAAACATGCTGGCGATGGCTGCTGTGAATGCCACATTGCAAATTGTATTCCAGCCTGACTTTTTGCAAGAGGCTGCTGACAAAGGGGCGTTTTTAAAAGAACAGCTTGAGGCAGAGCTAAAGAGCCCTTTTGTTAAACAAATCCGAGGTAAAGGATTAATGCTTGGAATTGAGTGTGATGGCCCGGTTGCTGACATTATTGCTGAATTGCAGACATTAGGCTTGCTTGTATTGCCGGCCGGCCCGAACGTGATTCGGCTGCTGCCGCCGCTCACCGTGACTAAGGATGAAATAGCAGAAGCCGTCAGCAAGCTGAAACAGGCAATCGCTCATCATTCCGCTGTAAACCAGTGATTTTTTTTCGATATAAAGGCATAAAAATTCATTTTTATAATTAATTATTCATCAAGAGGTGGGCTGTTAGATGGAAGGTTATTTAGTGTTAGAAGATGGGACATCGTTCAGCGGCGAGCTGGACGGTCATGAAAACTGCACGGGAGAAGCTGTTTTTTTCACAGGAATGACAGGCTACCAGGAAGTGCTGACAGATCCATCATATAAGGGACAGATTATTGTATTTACCTACCCGCTGATTGGCAACTACGGCATAAATGAAAAGGATTTTGAAAGCAAGAAACCGCAAGTAAAAGCCGCGGTTGTCTATGAGGCGTGTGATCACTTTTCTCATTATGAAGCGGTATACAGCCTCAAGGAGTATCTACAGAAATGGAATATTCCGCTGTTAACCCATGTTGATACGAGGGCTGTCGTGAAGAAAATCCGGGCAAACGGGACGATGGGTGCGACAGTCACAGCCTCTAAAGAAGGAGCTGAGATTGCCCTTCAACCAGAGAATGTGGCAGAGCAGGCTTCCGCCCAGGAAATCAGCACATTCGGCGACGGGAATAAACATATCGCTCTCATTGATTTTGGCTATAAAAAGTCAATCGCATCATCACTTGTCAAACGAGGCTGCAAGGTTACCGTGGTGCCATACCAGCAAATGGAGGCCGTATACAACATCAAACCCGATGGAATTGTGCTATCGAACGGACCTGGAGATCCGAAAGCCATTCAGCCATATTTAGGAAAGATCAAAAGCATCATCAGCCGCTTTCCCACTCTAGGCATTTGTCTCGGACATCAGCTGATCGCGCTCGCGTTTGGAGGGAATACTTTTAAGCTGCCATTCGGGCACAGGGGAGCTAATCATCCGGTCATCGACCGTAAGACGAAACGGGTCTTTATGACAAGCCAAAACCACAGCTATGTGGTTGATGAACAGTCGATTAATGAAGAAGAGCTCACCATCAGGTTTCATCATGTCAATGATACGTCAGTTGAAGGGCTTGCCCATAAAAAACTGCCTGTCATGAGTGTTCAATTCCACCCGGAAGCCCATCCCGGACCTGCGGAAAGCGAATGGATTTTTGATGATTATCTAAAGAATGTGATACCAGCAAGGAGAGAAATCGCGCATGCCTAAAGACACCAGTATTTCAAGCATATTAGTAATTGGCTCAGGCCCGATCATCATCGGGCAGGCGGCAGAATTTGATTATTCAGGCACTCAAGGGTGCATCGCGCTGAAGGAGGAGGGCTACCGGGTAATTCTCGTCAACAGCAATCCGGCGACAATTATGACTGATGAAGCCTTCGCTGATGAAATTTATTTTGAGCCTCTGACAGCAGAAAGCCTGACAGCCATCATTAAGAAAGAACGGCCTGATGGGCTTCTTGCCAATTTAGGCGGTCAGACCGCGTTGAATTTAGCGGTGGAGCTTGAAGAAACGGGTGTTTTAAAAGAGCACGGCGTCAAACTCCTCGGCACATCCGTTGAAACGATACAAAAAGGAGAGGACCGGGAAAAATTCCGTTCGTTAATGAATGAATTAAAACAGCCTGTGCCGGAGAGTGAAATTGTTGATAACGAGGCCGATGCCCTCCATTTTGCGGAATCCATCGGTTTTCCTGTTATTATCAGACCAGCTTACACATTAGGCGGAAAGGGCGGAGGAATCGCCCCTGATAAAGAAGCCTTTACAGCTATGATTAAGCAGGCGCTATTAGCAAGCCCGATCAATCAATGCCTTGTCGAAAAAAGCATTGCCGGCTTTAAAGAAATTGAATATGAAGTCATGCGTGACAGCAATAACACATGCATTACCGTCTGCAATATGGAAAATATCGATCCGGTCGGCGTGCATACAGGTGACTCTATCGTTGTGGCGCCGTCACAAACATTGACAGACGAAGACTATCAAATGCTGCGGACAGCAAGTCTGACGATCATCTCAGCACTTGATGTTGTAGGCGGCTGCAACATTCAATTCGCGCTTGATCCATTCAGCAAGCAATATTACGTCATTGAAGTGAATCCGCGTGTAAGCCGGTCATCGGCTCTCGCATCTAAAGCGACCGGTTATCCGATTGCGAAGATGGCCGCGAAACTGGCAGTCGGATACACTCTTGACGAGCTGAAAAATCCGCTCACAGGCTCGACTTACGCAAGCTTTGAACCGGCACTGGATTATGTGATCGTCAAATTTCCGCGCTGGCCGTTTGATAAATTCAAAAACGCAGACCGCAAGCTTGGCACAAAAATGAAAGCCACCGGTGAAGTGATGGCGATTGAACGGAATTTAGAAGCGGCGATACAAAAGGCAGCCGCGTCGCTTGAATTAAAAAATATCGGGACACACCTTCCAGAGCTCAGCGGGTTGTCAATTGATACGCTATGGGATTTGGCAATCACTCCGGATGACCGCAGATTTTTCGTTGTCATGGAGCTGTTGAGCCGCAGCGTCTCGATTGATGACATCCATGAAAAAACAAAAATTGATCCGTTTTTCCTTCATACCTTTGACAACATCATCAAATTGGAAAACCGCCTGATGGAAGCAGGGAGCGATCTCTCTTTTGAATTATTGAAGAAAGCAAAGGAAAAGGGATTCTCAGACGCAACGATTGCCTCGCTGATCAGCAAAACAGAAGAAGAGGTGCGCGCGCTTCGCAAGGAGATGGGCATTACGCCTTCCTTTAAAATCGTAGATACATGCGCGGCAGAGTTTGATGCGAAAACAAACTATTTTTACTCCACATATTTCGGAGAGACCGATGGAGACATCAGCCGCAAAGAGAAAAAACGCGCGCTCATTATCGGATCAGGCCCGATTCGGATCGGCCAAGGCGTTGAATTTGATTACAGTGCTGTTCACGGTGTGCTGACACTGCAAGAGCTTGGGTTCGAAACCATCATGATTAACAATAACCCGGAAACTGTCAGCACCGATTATGAAATTGCGGACCGCCTGTATTTTGAACCGATGACAACGGAGCATATTGTAAACGTGGCGGAGCAGGAAAATATTGATTTTGCAATTGTGCAATTTGGCGGTCAAACTGCAATCAATGCTGCTGAAGCGCTCGAAAAAGCCGGCATTACTCTTCTTGGCACATCATTTCAAACGCTCGACGTGTTAGAGGATCGGGATCAATTTTATCAGCTTCTTGACGAGCTGGGATTGAAGCACGCAAAAGGAGAAATTGCTTATACAAAAGAAGAAGCCGCTTCAAAAGCGAGTGAGATCGGCTATCCGGTGTTAATCCGCCCATCTTACGTTATCGGCGGAATGGGCATGATCATTGTTGACTCGCAAGCCCAGCTTTCTCAGCTGCTGAATGATGAGGACAGCATGCCATACCCGATTTTAATTGATCAGTATGTGTCTGGAAAGGAAGTCGAAATTGATTTGATTTCCGACGGCGAGGAAGTCTTTATCCCGACATATACCGAGCATATTGAACGGGCAGGTGTCCATTCAGGGGACAGTTTTGCCATTCTTCCCGGACCGTCCATCACGAGCGGGCTGCAGCAGGGCATGAAAGATGCGGCACAAAAAATTGCCCGAAAACTTTCATTTAAAGGCATCATGAACATTCAATTTGTGATCGACAATGGAAACATACTCGTTCTTGAAGTGAATCCGAGAGCGAGCCGCACGGTTCCTGTCGTCAGCAAAGTAATGGGCGTTCCGATGATTCCGCTCGCCACACGTCTGCTGGCGGGAGCGTCCTTAAAAGATCTAAATCCGGCAGTTCAAAATCATCATGGAGTTGCCGTGAAGTTCCCTGTTTTTTCTTCTCATGCGATCCAGGATGTGGATGTCAAGCTTGGACCGGAAATGAAATCAACGGGAGAAGGCATGTGTGTCGCATATGATTCTAACAGCGCCTTGAAAAAAATCTATACAAGAGTCTGGAGTCAAAAAGGAAGCATTTATTTGCAAAACGTTCCGGAAGATGTGAAGGAGTTAGCAGAAAACGCAGGTTTTACAATACATGAAGGAACATTTGCCTCATGGATGGAACAGGAAGGAAACTCGCTCCACATTAATCTGAGCGGTTCTGAAGAAGCACGCAAAGAACGTTTGGAAGCCATGACGCACGGCATCCCCGTCTTTACAGAAGAAGAAACTGTGCGGGCGTTTTTACAAAGCGGTTCAGGCCATCCGCAGCCTGTATCTCTCAAAGACCTCTATAAAAAGGAAGTGGCATCATGCACACAGTGACGCAAACCAGTTTATACGGAAAAGATTTATTAACGTTAAAGGACCTTAGTGAAGAAGATATAAACGCCTTGCTCGCAGAAGCCGGTGAGCTGAAACAAAACAAAATTCAGCCTATATTCCATGGCAAAACCTTGGCGATGATTTTTGAAAAATCATCAACGCGGACCCGTGTTTCATTTGAAGCGGGCATGGCGCAGCTGGGCGGGAGCGCCCTCTTTCTAAGCCAGAAAGATCTGCAGCTGGGGCGCGGTGAGACTGTCGCTGATACGGCAAAAGTGCTGTCAGGCTATGTGGATGCCATCATGATCCGGACCTTTGAACATGAAAAGGTGGAGGAACTTGCCAAAGAAGCTGACATTCCGGTGATCAATGGACTTACCGATAAATACCACCCATGCCAGGCGCTGGCGGATCTCTTGACGATTAAGGAGATAAAAGGGAAGCTTAAAGGCGTAAAAGTCGCGTACATCGGTGACGGAAATAACGTGGCGCACTCCTTGATGATCGGCTGCGCGAAAATGGGCTGTGATATCTCGATCGCTTCACCAAAGGGATATGAAGTGTTAGATGAAGCAGCTGAAGCGGCAAAGACATATGCACTTCAATCCGGCTCTTCTGTCACGCTGACAGATGATCCGATTGAAGCTGTAAAAGACGCGGACGTGATTTATTCTGATGTGTTTACAAGCATGGGGCAGGAAGCGGAAGAGCAAGAACGTCTTGCTGTCTTTGCGCCTTATCAGGTGAATGCGGCGCTGGTCAGCCATGCCAAGCCTGACTATACATTTTTACATTGTCTCCCTGCGCATCGCGAGGAAGAAGTGACTGCGGAGATTATTGACGGGCCGAACTCTGCAGTGTTCCAGCAGGCGGAAAACCGTCTTCATGTGCAAAAAGCACTGCTGAAGGCCATTTTATATAAAGGGGAATCATCAAAAAACTGCTGAGCCAAACTCAGCAGTTTTTTTGATGGCAACATATTCACAGCCGCTTAGGCGCATACTACAGCAAAAAGGAAAAGGAGGAAAAACAGTGGGACAGCAGCACCAATTCCGGCCCGGACAGAAAGCGCCTAATAACGGTGTCTACGTAGAAATCGGCGAGACAGGGAGCATGGTTAAAAACCCTCAAAAGGTCCATCTGTCAGCAGGGGAAATGTTCCCCGAAACATCAAACCACAACCGGCTGTGGACCTACAAAAGAAAGCCGTGACCACTAAAAAACCCAAAACAATAAATGTTTTGGGTTTTTGGCTTTTTAATGCTGGCTTGCATTTTTGTTCATAGGCATGATTTCTGCTAAAACCATGATTAAGACATACAGTACAACAGCAATGACAGATGATGTTTTGAAATTATACGTAACGCTGTTCATGCTTGCAACCAAGTAGCATGCCATATGTGATAAAAGGAACGTCCAAATAAAGGCAATAATATATCGCACGTTTCCACCTCGTCCTTCTCATTCTATTCTAAAAGTTATCATACCATACAAAAAGCGAAGGGGGAATCCAATTTTAGCAGAAAGTGAGGTGACAAAAGAGTCTGATTCGTCACACTTTAATGGTAAAATATAAAACGTCAATCAGTATAATAGCCAAAAATGTAAAAGGCTAGGACTTTACCTTATTCGTTTCTTTTCTATTTACATAAGATAGCGTGAGATGAAGTGTGAAAGGAGGCGGGCAAGCGATGGGAATAACGGAAAGATACTTTCAACTGGGAACGGAGCATAATGTCATTCATCTGCCCTATCGCCCGAACGGCTTCGGCATCTTTATCTTGGGGGACAGAACCCACTTTGTCGGACATGATTCAAGCTTTTGGCAGCAGCATTATGGCAGAAATCAGCTTCTGAGCATGTTGATGAATGAAGGATACACTCTTTTTAACAGCAATCTGTTCGGAAGGCATTGGGGGGCGGAAAAAGCAGTCACCTATGCCAAACAGCTGATACATTCTGTGCTGAAGCAGGAAATCCTCAATCCGAAGATTCATATTTTAGCAGAAGGCATGGGTGCTCTCGTGGCCGATGAACTGCTTCGTTTTTCCCCGGATCATATCCGCTCAGCCGCAATGTTGAATCCTTGTCTCGATCTTCAGGCACATTATGAATCGGAAAAAGAAAATAAATTTTTCTATAAGCAATTTTTGAAAGAAGTATCGAAAAGCTACGGAATTTCTGAAAAAGAAGCGGAAGCGATTCGTTATAAAACAATTCAAAGCTACCCGAGCGGCGTACCGGTTCATATATGGCAGCGTATGACCGGAGCTCCATATCCCTACAGCGTACATGCGGAAGTTTTCAAGGAAAAACAGCAAAAGCAAGGCTCACCGGTCGACATGACATTTCATTTATTTGAGCATCCAAGCAGAATTTATGCATCAATTTGCAAATTCTTTCATAGTCATGAAAAAGAATTATAGAGAATATAATGACAACAGCCTTCTCTTTTGCGGAGGCTGTTTTGTTTTGGGAAATGAAAAACCGGAAGGGCGGCAGATGCAATGGAATCAACGCTGATTGTAGGTGCGGACGAATTTTTCGGCCTTTCATTATGTGAGCGAATGATGGATGAAGGCATACATGTTGACGTTGTTCTGGCGGAAACAGAAGATAAAATGAGACAAATGTACTTAGAAGAAAGACTCATGTGGCTTGGGAGAAATGAACTCTTTCGCCAGCTTGAACACATTGGAGACCAAAATTATGATACAATTTGTATCCAGTTCGGAAGTTTTTTGCCTTTAGACCAATATGATTCTCCTTATATTTTAGTATATGAAGAAGACCGAAAAGAATGGGATAAACGTGAAAAAACAGGCTCGGAAAAAACCGTGATCCTGCCGAAAATGTACGGGCCATGGAAAGAAGAAACAGAGGAAGACGGCTATTACACAAACGACGTGGCTGACGAGTTGCTGAGATTCCTGTTAGAACCAAGCCGTCATAGCAAAGATCAGCTTTTTGAATTGCAAGTCACAGAGAAAACCTCAAAAGAAGAAGCAAAAACAAAAATTATCGAGTGGAAAAGACAATTTTCATCAATTTTCGACAAATATTAAGAAAAACCTTCCATGTTTCGAGTTTTCTAGATACAATAAACGTATAAAAATAATACATGTTATAGCTTGTCAAAAGGAGTTGAACATGACTTGATCACAAGGCTTGTCATGATCTTTTCTGTCCTCCTTTTATTGAGTGGATGTGGACAAACTCCGTTCAAAGGAAAAATTGAGAAGGTCGGCATGCTCTTTCCTGATACGATTAATGACCTCGTATGGGGCACAAAAGGGTATAAAGGATTACTGAATATACAATCCAAATACAATGTGGACGTCTATTATAAAGAAGGCGTTAAAACAGAAGAAGATATCATAAATGCGATTGAGGATTTTCATAAGAGGGGCGTCAATCTGCTCTACGGCCATGGGAGTGAATATGCTGAGGTGTTTAACTTGGTCGGCGAAGATTATCCAGATATGGAATTCGTCATTTCCAATGCGAAAGCGAAAGCTGATAATGTAACAAGTGTCCATTTTAGCGGGGAAGCAATGGGCTTTTTTGGAGGAATGACTGCTGCCCATATGTCGAAAACGAATCAGGTCGGTGTAATTGCTTCCTTTACGTGGCAGCCTGAGGTTGACGGTTTTATCAAAGGGGCCAAGTATGAAAATCCGGATATAGAGGTAAATACGAAATATACGGATCATTGGGATGATGATACAACAGCAGTAAAGCTTTATCAGAAAATGAAGAACGAAGGCGCGGATGTTGTGTATCCCGCCGGAGACGGGTATAATGTTCCTGTTATTCAGCAAATCAAAAAAGACGGTCTTTATGCCATAGGCTACGTCACAGATCAATCGGATCTGGGCGAGAATACCGTATTAACCAGCACGGTGCAAAATGTGGACAAGGCCTATGAAATCATTGCTGAACAATTTAATAAAGGCACCCTTGAGGGCGGCGATCATTACTACGACCTGAACACGGGAGTCGTTGAGATGGGAACATTCAGCCCGCTCGTCGATCAAGACTTTCAGCAAAGAATCGCCAAGCTGATCAAAACATACAACAAAACAGGCGAGCTGCCAAAAAACGAGTAATGGAGTGACGTCACATGCAGCACGAAAAATCACTTGAATTCTTGCAAATTGCCATGAAATATCTCCCTGAAGCGAAAGAACAGCTTGAGAAATCAGGCATTGAGCTCTCAATGGAGGCCATCCAGCCGTTTATGAATCTATTTACAACGGTAATGGCGGAAGCTTATGAGCTTGGCAAGTCTGACGCTAAATCTGAAACAGAATAAGAAGAAGCCACTTTTTTGAAAGTAGCTTTTCACATGATTTTCTTTTTAATAGCGGAGAGCATGGGCGCAAGCTCCTTTAAAGCGGGCTTGATTTGATCAAGAGAGTTCATAATTGAACCGATTTGGTCCATAATATGCATGTAATTAATCGTCTCTTCGTCGTTTGTCTGAGAAACCTGAGAAACTTCCTCTTGCTGTTCCTCCTCCTTCTCTTCTGTTGGTTTTGCTGCATCGCCGAACATCATTCTTGAAAACACATCCAACTGCATACGCCTCCTTTCCATATACCATACTCTATGAGTAAGATGAACTGATAGTTTAGACGAATATATTGCCATGTGAAAAAAAATAGGATAGAATTAGTACCTGATACTAATAATTGATCACAACCTGATTGATCTTCTAAATTTAAGATATAAAGGAGTCTTCCCTAATGAAAGCTGGAATACTTGGTGTTGGACGTTACATTCCTGAGAAGGTTTTAACAAATCATGATCTTGAAAAAATGGTTGAAACTTCTGACGAGTGGATTCGTACAAGAACAGGAATAGAAGAAAGAAGAATCGCAGCAGATGATGTGTTTTCATCACATATGGCTGTTGCAGCAGCGAAAAATGCGCTGGAACAAGCTGAAGTGGCTGCTGAGGATCTGGATATGATCTTGGTTGCAACTGTTACACCTGATCAGTCATTCCCTACGGTCTCTTGTATGATTCAAGAACAACTCGGCGCGAAGAAAGCGTGTGCTATGGATATCAGCGCGGCTTGTGCGGGCTTCATGTACGGGGTTGTAACCGGTAAACAATTTATTGAATCCGGAACCTACAAGCATGTTCTAGTTGTTGGTGTAGAGAAGCTCTCAAGCATTACCGACTGGGAAGACCGCAATACAGCCGTTCTGTTTGGAGACGGAGCAGGCGCTGCGGTAGTCGGGCCAGTCAGTGATGACAGAGGAATCCTTTCATTTGAACTAGGAGCCGACGGCACAGGCGGTCAGCACTTGTATCTGAATGAAAAACGACATACAATCATGAATGGACGAGAAGTTTTCAAATTTGCAGTCCGCCAAATGGGAGAATCATGCGTAAATGTCATTGAAAAAGCCGGACTTTCAAAAGAGGATGTCGACTTTTTGATTCCGCATCAGGCGAACATCCGTATCATGGAAGCTGCTCGCGAGCGTTTAGAGCTTCCTGTCGAAAAGATGTCTAAAACTGTTCATAAATATGGAAATACTTCTGCCGCATCCATTCCGATCTCTCTTGTAGAAGAATTGGAAGCCGGTAAAATCAAAGACGGCGATGTGGTCGTTATGGTAGGGTTCGGCGGAGGACTAACATGGGGCGCCATTGCAATCCGCTGGGGCCGATAAAAAAAGGTGAGGTGCACACAAGATGACTAAAAAAAGAGTAGTTGTTACAGGACTTGGAGCATTATCTCCACTTGGCAACGACGTCGATACAAGTTGGAATAACGCAATCAACGGTGTGTCCGGAATCGGTCCGATCACTCGTGTTGACGCTGAAGAATATCCGGCAAAAGTTGCCGCTGAATTAAAAGATTTTAATGTTGAAGATTATATGGATAAAAAAGAAGCCAGAAAAATGGACCGCTTTACACAATATGCGGTTGTGGCTGCGAAAATGGCGGTTGAAGATGCAGATCTTAACATTACCGATGAGATCGCGCCGAGAGTCGGTGTTTGGGTAGGCTCCGGTATCGGAGGACTTGAAACACTAGAGTCTCAATTTGAAATCTTCTTAACAAAAGGCCCAAGACGGGTAAGCCCGTTTTTCGTGCCAATGATGATTCCTGACATGGCGACAGGCCAGATTTCTATTGCATTAGGAGCAAAAGGGGTGAACTCTTGTACGGTTACAGCATGTGCTACAGGAACGAACTCCATCGGTGACGCGTTTAAGGTTATTCAGCGCGGTGATGCAGACGTGATGGTCACAGGCGGAACAGAAGCGCCGCTGACAAGAATGTCATTCGCCGGCTTTAGTGCCAACAAAGCGCTGTCTACTAATCCAGATCCGAAAACAGCGAGCCGCCCGTTTGATAAAAACCGTGATGGCTTTGTCATGGGGGAAGGTGCAGGGATTATCGTTCTTGAAGAACTTGAGCATGCCCTGGCCCGCGGCGCTAAAATTTACGGAGAAATTGTCGGCTACGGCTCAACCGGAGACGCTTATCATATCACAGCGCCGGCCCAAGACGGTGAAGGCGGAGCGAGAGCGATGCAAGAAGCCATTAAAGATGCAGGCATTGCACCTGAAGAAATTGATTACATCAATGCTCACGGGACAAGCACGTATTACAACGACAAATACGAAACAATGGCGATTAAGACCGTTTTTGGCGAGCATGCGCATAAACTTGCGGTAAGCTCTACAAAATCGATGACAGGCCACCTCTTAGGAGCAGCCGGCGGTATTGAAGCCATTTTCTCTATCCTGGCCATTAAAGAAGGCGTGATTCCGCCGACAATCAATATTCAAACACCTGACGAAGAATGTGATTTGGATTATGTGCCTGATGAAGCCCGCAGACAGGAACTTAATTATGTTCTCAGCAACTCATTAGGATTCGGCGGACACAACGCAACATTAATCTTTAAAAAATATCAATCATAATCAAGCCAAACCGGCTGCCCTTAAAGGGTAGCCGGTTTTTTTTGTGTGCATAGGATTAAAAGAGGAGGCGATCACATGAGTGTAGAACAAACATATAGCTGGCTCAGGAAGGCCGGTTCAATAGATGATTTGGCGCATTACATTATCCCGCTTTTTTCAGGTGCGGAGAAAAAGAACTGGAAGGGCATTCTGGGGCATCTTCAGCATCATGGGATGTTTAAAAACATAAAAGAGGGTATTCAGACGGTTTCCAAGCTGAAGGAAAAAGGTTTTTACGGACATATCCAAAAGGAAGAACAGTACCTCAAAAACAAATGGCAAGGTCCTGATGTACCAATTGTTACGCTGCCGGTTGATGAACGAAACAGGAGAATCCGTTTAGAATTCGGATCAAAATCAGGACTCGCCTTTCAAGACAAAATGTTCCTTTTTCTTTCGTCAGATTTAGATTTTGGGTCGGTATCTGCCCTTATGACGCATGAGTATCATCACGTTTGCCGGTTAGGTCATCTGACAAAAGAGGAAAAGGATGTCACATTACTTGATACAATCATCATGGAAGGGCTGGCGGAATATGCTGTTTATGAGAGGTTCGGCCGAAGTCAAACGGCTGAATGGACGACTTGGTATACACCGGAACAGCTTCAGGCTTTATATGAAAAAAAGATTGCGCCCCATCGGGATATCAAACGGGATAATCGATTATTTCCCCAGCTGTTATTCGGCAAAGGATATCAGCCAAAAATGCTTGGATACGCAGTTGGATTCAATATTGTAAAAAAATATTTAACCGCCAGCAAGGCAAGCACCGCAGACGGGCTGTCCATTCCTGCTGAGACCTTTTTGGATGCAATGCTTTAAAAGGATAAAATAATGGAATTTCATTAATAATATTACATTTATCCTAAAAAATTCTTGATTTTGCAAAATGATTGTAATAATATACAACTATAAAATTTTTCGATAATTCAATATTATTTATTATTTCTGAATAAAGGGATTGCTTTCTCTTGAAAACGTTTGACAACAAGAGGGGGGAAAGGGGAGCTAGCATGAGCACACTTTTAGAAGTGAATAATTTAAAGACTTATTTTTTCAGGAAAAAGGAGCCGATCCCTGCGGTTGACGGAGTCGATTTTCACATCAGCAAAGGCGAAACCGTCGCGCTTGTAGGTGAATCGGGCTCCGGAAAAAGCATTACTTCTTTATCAATTATGGGCCTCGTCCAAAGCTCAGGCGGAAAAATCATGGACGGCTCTATTAAACTCGAAGACAAAGACCTCACCTCATTCACTGAAAACGATTATTGCAAAATCCGCGGTAACGAAGTATCCATGATCTTTCAGGAACCAATGACCTCCCTTAATCCGGTGTTAACAATCGGAGAACAAATTACCGAAGTGCTGATTTACCATAAAAACATGAAGAAAAAAGAAGCCCGTCAACGAGCTGTTGAACTCTTGCAGATGGTCGGTTTCTCCCGGGCGGAGCAAATTATGAAGGAGTACCCGCATCGGCTGTCCGGCGGTATGAGACAGAGGGTGATGATTGCCATCGCACTGAGCTGTAATCCTAAACTGCTCATTGCTGATGAACCAACGACAGCGCTGGACGTGACAATACAAGCCCAGGTGCTGGAGCTCATGAAAGATCTCTGTCAGAAGTTCAATACATCGATTCTTCTCATCACACACGACTTAGGTGTCGTGTCTGAAGCTGCCGATAGAGTGATTGTCATGTACTGCGGACAAGTCGTAGAAAACGCCACTGTTGATGACTTATTTTTAGAACCGCTTCATCCGTATACAGAAGGCCTGCTTACGTCAATTCCTGTTATAGATGGAGAGATTGATAAATTAAATGCGATTAAAGGCAGTGTGCCTACACCGGATAATCTGCCGCCGGGGTGCCGTTTTGCCCCAAGGTGCCCGAAAGCTATGGATAAGTGCTGGACAAATCAGCCTTCGCTTTTGACACACAAAAGCGGAAGAACGGTGAGATGCTTTTTATATGAGGAAGAGGGTGCCGAACAATCATGACAGCAGCTAATCAAGAAACAATCTTAGAGCTTCGTGACGTAAAAAAATACTTTCCGATCCGGTCAGGCCTTTTTCAAAGAAAAGTCGGTGATGTAAAAGCGGTGGATGGTGTTTCATTTTCGTTAAAAAAAGGAGAAACACTCGGAATCGTTGGAGAGTCGGGCTGCGGAAAATCGACTGCCGGCAGAACGATGATCAGACTGTACAAACCGACAGAGGGCCAAATTCTTTTTAAAGGGCAGGATATTTCCAATCTGTCAGAGGAGAAGCTGCGGAAGAGTGTCCGCAAAAATATTCAAATGGTTTTCCAAGATCCATTTGCTTCGTTAAACCCGAGAAAGACCCTGCGTTCCATCATAAAGGAGCCGTTTAATACGCACAACATGTATACCATGCGTGAACGAAACGAAAAAGTTGAAGAGCTGCTTGCAAGAGTAGGGCTTCACCCGTCGTTTGCCGGCCGTTATCCCCATGAGTTTTCAGGCGGCCAGCGTCAGCGGATCGGCATTGCCAGAGCACTCACTTTGAATCCAGAGCTGATCATTGCAGATGAGCCGGTTTCCGCACTTGATGTATCCATTCAGGCCCAAGTGATTAACTTGATGGAGGAATTACAGGAAGAATTTAATCTTACGTATCTATTTATCTCTCATGATCTGAGTGTCGTCCGCCATATCAGCGACAGAGTCGGAGTAATGTATCTTGGCAAAATGATGGAACTGACCGGCAAGCATGAGCTTTATGACAACCCGCTTCACCCATATACCCAAGCGCTTTTATCCTCCGTTCCGGTTACAAGAAAAAGAGGTTCTGTCAAACGTGAACGCATTGTCCTGAAGGGAGAACTGCCTAGTCCGGCCAACCCGCCAAAAGGCTGCGTATTCCACACAAGATGTCCTGTTGCAAAACCGATATGCAAGGAACAAATACCAGAATTTAAAGAAGCTGCTCCCAGCCACTTTGTGGCTTGTCACCTTTATAGCTAATGTTGCCCGCACAGCTTTGAGAGGGGGTATGCACACTACATAAACAACAGCTGAGAAGAACGAACATTTCAAGAGGGGGAATATCTAATGAAAAGACGGAAAACCGCACTGATGATGCTAAGTGTATTGATGGTCCTGGCCATCTTTTTATCAGCCTGTTCGGGCTCAAAATCGAGCAGCAGCAGTGAGAAAAAATCAGCAGGCAAACCGCAGCAAGGCGGGGATTTGGTTGTTGGTTCTACTGGGGAGCCAACGTTGTTTAATCCACTCTATTCTACAGACGTTTCCAGTTCAGATATTGAAGGGATGATCTATAGTACATTATTAGAAACGGATGAAAAACTAAATGTGAAACCTGCTTTAGCTGAGAAAGTAACGGAATCCAAAGATGGCCTGACTTATGATGTCAAAATTAGAAAAGGTGTAAAATTCCATGATGGAAAAGAACTTACAGCCGATGACGTTGTTTTCACTTATAGCATCCCTTTAAACAAGGACTATAATGGTGAACGCGGTTCTGGTTTTGAATCACTAAAATCTGTTACAAAAAAAGGTGATTATGAAATTGAATTTAAATTAAAGAAAAAGGATGCGTATTTTTACAATGTTGTTTTAGGCAGTTACGGTATTCTGCCTAAACACATTTTAGGGAAAGTGCCAGTTGCAGATTTAGGCGAAAATGAATTTAACAGGAAGAATCCAATTGGTTCGGGTCCATTCAAGTTTGTTGAATGGAAGAAGGGCGATTATGTAAAACTTGAAGCAAATGATGACTATTATGGCGGAAGACCATATTTAGATACAGTGACAGTTAAGACGATTCCTGATTCTAATGCCGCTGTTGCTCAGTTAAAAGCTGGGGATATTGACTTCTTTGTTGTACCGGGCACAGACATTGAGACAGTTAAAACATTTGATAATGTTCAAGTTAAATCAGATCTTGGTTTGAACTACAGCTATATTGGATGGAATGAAAAAAACGAATTATTTAAAGACAAAAAAGTCCGCCAAGCTCTTACGTATGCGCTTGATCGAAAAGCAATGGTAGATCAGGTGTTAAATGGTGATGGTAAAGTTGCAAACGTTCCTGAAAGTCCGCTTTCTTGGAACTATCCAAAAGGTGATGTACCTACATTTGATTACAATCCTAAAAAAGCTAAAAAGCTCTTGGGAGAAGCAGGATGGAAAGATACAGATGGAGACGGTTACCTTGATAAGGACGGAAAAAAATTCTCATTTACCATTAAAACTAACCAGGGTAATAAGATTCGGGAGGATTTAGCAGTTGTTGTTCAGCAGCAACTTAAAGAAGTAGGAATTGAAGCAAAACCGCAAATTGTGGAATTTAGTGCTCTAATCGAACAGACAAATCCACCAAATTGGGATTATGATGCATTGTTGCTCGGATGGAGTCTAGCTACGTTCCCTGACCAATACACGATCTTCCATTCAAGTCAGTCTAAAAATGGATTGAACAATATTTGGTACAAAAACCCTGAGGTTGATAAACTTTTGGTTGAGGCAAAGTCAATTACAAACAGAGAAGAATATCAGAAAAAATATGAAGAAATCTATAAATTGATTGCTGAGGACCAGCCTTATTCATTCCTGTTTTATTACAATTATCATAGGGCAATCCCGACAAACATGCATGGATATGTATTCCATCCGAAAAATGACTTATATCATATTGAAAAATGGTGGCTTGAACAATAATAGTTAAATCCCTAGAGAGGTGAGGATTATGCATCCTTTCCTCTTTATCCTATTTTAGAAAAGGGGACAAGAATATGGTTACATATATTGTTCGTCGAACATTAATGTCTCTGCCAATTCTTTTGGGCATTACAATTTTATCATTTGCGATAATGAAAGCGGCACCAGGTGATCCGATGTCACTTATGATGGATCCGACAATCAGCCAAGCTGACAGAGCCAAATTTATTGAAAAGTACGGGCTCAATGATCCAGAACCTGTTCAGTACTTAAAATGGCTTGGGAACATGCTCCAAGGCGACTTTGGGACATCTATTGTGAAAAAGGGGACACCAGTTTCCGATCTAATCCTTTCACGTTTGCCAAATACTCTGGTGCTTATGGTTTTTTCAACTCTTGTTGCTCTTCTGATTTCAATTCCTTTCGGTGTTCTTTCTGCAAAACGCCCTTATTCTAAGCTTGACTATGGTATAACCGTCACGTCATTTTTGGGGCTGGCAATACCAAATTTCTGGTTCGGATTAATTCTTATTATGGTTCTTTCCGTAAATCTCGGTTGGTTTCCTACGGGAGGTGTCGGCACTTTAAACGCTGACTTTAACATTTTTGATAGGCTCCATCATTTAATTTTACCTGCGTTTGTTTTAGCAACTGCGGATATGGCAGGTATTACTCGTTATACAAGATCAAGTATGCTTGATGTATTAAAGCAAGATTATATAAGAACAGCTCGAGCCAAAGGATTCAAAGAAAATAAAGTGATTTTCAAACATGGTTTGAGAAATGGCCTGCTTCCTGTTATTACAATTTTCGGATTGATGATTCCGTCATTTATTGGCGGTGCGGTCGTGGTGGAACAGATTTTTACTTGGCCAGGATTAGGAAAGTTATTTATTGATTCGGCATTCTCTCGAGATTATCCGGTTATTATGGCCATGACTGTGATTTCTGCTGTGTTGGTTGTACTGGGGAACTTGATTGCAGATATTTTGTATGCATTAGTTGATCCGAGAATTGAATATTAAAAGGGGGAGACACATATGGCACATCCAAACACTGCGGCTCCCTCTAATGAGGTAAAGCTAAAAGAAAATATTGGAAAAAAACCAGAAACAATGACTAGGATCTTTTTTGAGAAATTTTTCAAAAATAAGCTTGCTGTTGTTGGGGGTATCATATTAACAGTTATTATTTTAATGGCAGTCTTTGCCCCTTTTATTGCGCCTTACTCACCTGAGAGTCAATCACTTTTAAACAAACTGAAGCCGCCAAGCCCTAAAAATCTAATGGGAACGGATAAGTTTGGGCGAGATATATTTACAAGGGTGTTATATGGAGCTCGTGTGTCTTTATTAGTCGGTTTTGCTTCCGTAATTGGTGCGATTACTATAGGTACGGTTGTTGGAGCTGTAGCAGGGTACTTTAAAGGAATAGTAGATGCTGTATTAATGAGGGCTGTCGACGTAGTCTTATCTATTCCTGATATTTTTCTGCTTATTACCTTGGTTACAATTTTTCAACCCGGAATGGATAAGTTAATTTTGATTTTTTCTTTGACGGGCTGGACTACAACAGCGAGACTAGTCAGAGGTGAGTTTTTATCTCTAAGGTCAAGGGAATTTGTATTGGCTGCTAAAACAATAGGCACAAAAAATCACAAAATTATTTTTTCGCATATATTGCCGAATTGTATTGGGCCAATTATTGTTTCCGCTACTCTAAAAGTAGGCAGTGTCATTCTAGCTGAATCAACGCTAAGCTATTTGGGTTTCGGTATCCAGCCGCCAATTGCTAGCTGGGGAAACATGCTTCAGGATGCTCAAAACTTTACATTAATGATTCAAGCATGGTGGTACCCGTTATTTCCCGGGCTATTTATTTTAATGACCGTTTTATGCTTCAACTTTGTCGGTGATGGCCTGCGGGATGCGCTTGACCCGAAAAATATTAAATAAAAATGAATATCATATCTGTGATAAAATATCACCAAATCAGAAAAAAGCAGGTCTCCTTTTGTCAGAAAATATACAAAGAGATCTGCTTTTTATGATTCTTACATAAACCCAGTGATTCCAGATTTCCTCAATCTCTTTGGAATAATTTCTCTATCCCTTGCCTATACTGTGGACAACAGTTTTTATAAAAGTGAGGGGTTAGAGATGTTATTTCTTCATGATGTGTGGGTCAATTGGTTTGAAGGGGAAGAAAATGGCTACAATGTATGCCACTTTCACGAATGGCGCAAGGAAGATACGGTTGAGCTTTTGGATCAGGTGCCGCTGTTAAGGGTGCCGTCAGTACTGTTTCATTACATAGAAAACGATTTGTCAGAGCTTCCGAAAGGTTTGCTTGAAGACGTACATCAGAAATCGTACATTCGAAAAAATCATGAGCGGACAAAGCTTGAGTATTGTTTTGTCGTAACAGACGGAATCGGCATTTTAGCTGTTGACACGATCGGCTACACGATCCCTGTCAGAAAAAGCCGTCTAATCCCAAGACAGGAGCAGCTCGTTTATGAAATGGTAAAAGATGTAGAGCCTGAAACATATGAATTTGAGCCAAAGAAGCTGGAATCCTCCAAGGAATATCACATCTTATCATTAGCACCAGAACATGTCAGAGGACTGACAAGAAAAGAACGGCAAATTAAGCAGCTGATGTTTATGGCGCTTGACCAATTAAAAGGGCTGAAAAACCGAGCGGAAATTGGCTACTGGTACACAGAGTGGAATCCGCATATGTATGAACAAATCAAAAGGATGAGCTTTGAAGAGATTTGGGACATGCTGTATAACGAAACAATTGAAGGCTGGTCGGACAAACACCTAGCTTTTTGCGAAAACCTAATAAAAGGACAGCCTTTTTTCGAAAAGCTTTGGGAAATGGAAAACGAATCAAAGGTCAACTGAAAAAAACCGCTCTTTGCAAAGAGCGGTTTTTTGATTAGCGTCTTTTTCTTCCAAGACCCATGGCATTCTCCATTTTTTTCAGCATTTTGTTTGCTGTCCGGTTCGCTCGTTCCGCGCCTTCATCAAGAATCCGGTCTAATTCTTCAGATTCTATGAGCTCATAATAGCGGTCCTGGATCGGTTTTAATGCGTTCACCACGACTTCTGCCAAATCACCTTTAAACTCGCCGTAGCCTTTTCCTTCGTATTTTGCTTCAAGCTCTTCAATTGTCGTATTGCCGAGGATTGAATAAATTGTAAGAAGGTTTGAAACGCCCGGTTTGTTTTCCTTATCAAATTTGACAATGCCTTCAGAATCCGTTACAGCGCTTTTGATTTTCTTTTCAAGCTGCTTCGGCTCATCCAGCAGGGTAATATAAGCTTTCTGGTTCGGATCAGATTTGCTCATCTTCTTCAGCGGATCATTCAGAGACATGATGCGTGCACCGACTTTTGGAATTTTCACTTCCGGAATCGTGAAGATGTCGTTGTATTTTTTGTTGAAGCGTTCTGCGAGATTCCGCGTCAGCTCAAGGTGCTGCTTTTGATCCTCACCGACAGGCACAAGATCCGTTCCGTACAGCAGAATATCAGCGGCCATTAGCGGCGGATATGTTAACAGGCCGGAGACGACAGCTTCATTGCCTTTGGATTTGTCCTTAAATTGAGTCATCCGCTCAAGCTCGCCGATATATGCGACACACTGCATCATCCATCCGGCCTGCGCATGCGCGGGGACCTCTGATTGAATAAACAATGTTGCTTTTTCTGGATCAAGTCCGACAGCTAAGTAAAGCGCTGCGAGATTGCGGATATTCTTTCTAAGCTCAAGCCGGTCTTGAGGAACAGTTATCGCATGCTGGTCCACGATGCAAAAATAGCTGTTATAATCATGCTGCAGTTCGACAAACTGCTTCATTGCACCGATATAGTTGCCGAGCGTCACTGAGCCGCTTGGCTGAATGCCTGAAAAAATCGTTTGTTTCATGAAAACATCAACCTCATTTCTTAAAACATAATAAAAAAGGCTCATTCTTCCCCTGTAAAAAAGGGACGAATGAACCGTGGTACCACCCTGATTATTCCATTAAAATGGAATCACTCTGACGTTTGTAACGGAGACTGCTCCGGCTGAGCCTACTTTTTTCCAGTTCGGTCAGCTGCTCCAAAGTCCATTCCACATTGCCCGTTATCTGCTCCCAGCACCGCAGACTCTCTTCAAACAGGTGAAACGTGTACTACTCTTTTTCATAGCAAGCTTTTCTTTTGATTGCTTCATTATAAATCAATTATAACCAATTGTCATCATGAAAAAACATTCTTTTTTCCAGTAAAATTGTAATAATATAAATAACACGAGTGCTGTAAAATCCTTAAATGATAACTGCTATCAGCGTAAAAACAGGCAGATATTATATGTAAAAAGCAATATGGGCAGAAAACACATGAAAAAGTTTTTAATCAATTTATGCTTTAAATGGTAGAAGGATATTATGTTCATGGAAGAAAAACTAACGAAGTTTAAATATTTTAAATTGATAAAATAATATTGCAATAAATTATTTGTTTCATTATAATGAACTTGTTCACTCTATTGTTACAGCTTTTTTACAAAAATAATCAGAAAAGACGGAACAGAATAAAAGTTGTGGAAACTCAGGTTCATTTGTCTGATATTTCTGAGGATTTAGCCGTAAGGAGCTGAAAATTATTATTAGGGGGTTTGCGAATATGAAAAAACGTTGGTCGATTGTCACGTTGATGCTCATTTTCACTCTCGTGCTGAGCGCGTGCGGCTTTGGCGGCAGCGGATCAAACGGTGAAGGGAAAAAGGACAGTAAAGGAAAGACGACACTTAACATTAATATTAAAACTGAGCCGTTCTCCTTACATCCGGGATTGGCAAATGATTCAGTATCAGGCGGTGTTATCCGTCAGACTTTTGAAGGATTGACACGTATCAATGCAGATGGTGAGCCTGAAGAAGGCATGGCTTCTAAAATTGAAACGAGCAAGGACGGAAAGACATATACATTTACCATTCGTGATGGTGTGAAATGGTCTAATGGAGACCCTGTAACTGCACAAGATTTTGAATATGCTTGGAAATGGGCGCTTGACCCTAATAATGAATCACAATACGCTTACCAGCTCTACTACATAAAAGGTGCTGAAGCGGCGAATACCGGAAAAGGCAGCCTAGACGATGTGGCAGTAAAAGCTGTGAATGACAAAACGCTGAAGGTTGAATTAAATAACCCGACTCCATATTTCACTGAATTAACTGCGTTCTATACGTATATGCCGATCAATAAGAAAATTGCAGAGAAAAATAAAAAGTGGAATACAAATGCCGGAGATGATTATGTATCAAACGGGCCGTTCAAAATGACGGCATGGAAACACAGCGGCTCTATTACTCTCGAAAAAAATGACCAGTATTGGGATAAAGACAAAGTCAAACTGAAGAAAATCGATATGGTTATGATCAACAATAACAATACGGAACTAAAAAAATTCCAAGCTGGCGAACTTGATTGGGCCGGTATGCCGCTCGGACAGCTTCCGACAGAATCCCTGCCGACCTTGAAAAAAGACGGTTCTTTACATGTTGAGCCGATTGCAGGTGTGTATTGGTACAAATTCAACACTGAAGCTAAGCCATTAGACAACGTAAATATCCGTAAAGCTTTAACATATTCGCTTGACCGTCAGTCGATTGTTAAAAACGTTACGCAAGGAGAGCAAATCCCGGCAATGGCTGCAGTGCCGCCTACAATGAAGGGATTTGAGGATAACAAGGAAGGATACTTCAAAGACAATGATGTCAAAACAGCAAAAGAATACCTTGATAAAGGCCTAAAAGAAATGGGCTTAAGCAAGGCATCTGATTTGCCAAAAATCAAATTGTCTTACAACACTGACGACGCACACGCGAAAATCGCTCAAGCAGTACAAGAAATGTGGAAGAAAAATTTAGGCGTTGATGTTGAGCTTGATAACTCAGAGTGGAATGTCTATATTGATAAGCTCCACAGCCAAGATTATCAAATCGGCCGTATGGGCTGGCTCGGCGACTTCAATGATCCTATCAACTTCCTTGAATTGTTCCGTGACAAAAACGGAGGAAATAACGATACAGGCTGGGAAAATCCAGAATTCAAAAAGCTTCTGAATCAGTCACAAACTGAAACAGATAAAACAAAACGTGCAGAGCTGCTGAAAAAAGCAGAAGGTATTTTCATTGATGAAATGCCGGTTGCCCCAATCTATTTCTATACTGATACTTGGGTACAGGATGAAAACCTAAAAGGTGTTATCATGCCAGGTACTGGTGAGGTTTATTTCAGAAACGCATATTTTAAATAAGGCTACGTCTGAAAATAAAAGACCTCAAGGTATATGGGGAGAAAAGCCCCATATACCTTTCTTACTGATGGAGTATAAAAATGTAAAAACCATGGAGGTGTTCCCCCTTGCTAAAATATATCGGAAGACGTTTAGTCTATATGATTATCACACTATTTGTGATTGTAACTGTGACATTCTTCTTAATGCAAGCAGCACCGGGCGGGCCATTTTCAGGTGAGAAAAAGCTTCCGCCTGAAATTGAAGCAAATTTAAATGCGCATTATGGCTTGGACAAGCCGCTGTTTGTACAATATGTCAGTTATTTGAAATCAGTTGCAATGTGGGATTTCGGACCGTCATTTAAATATAAAGGTCAGAGTGTTAACGACCTGATCAGTTCAGGTTTCCCCGTTTCATTTACTCTTGGAGCAGAAGCTATTCTCCTCGCTTTAGCGTTAGGTGTATTGTTTGGGGTCATTGCAGCCCTTTACCATAATAAGTGGCAGGATTATACCGTCGCGATTTTAACGATATTTGGTATTTCGGTTCCGAGCTTTATCATGGCGGCTGTTCTGCAATATGTGTTCTCCATGAAGCTTGGGCTGTTTCCGGTCGCGGGGTGGGATTCCTGGGCATACACCTTTTTGCCTTCAATCGCACTTGCTTCCATGCCGATGGCGTTTATTGCCAGACTTTCCCGTTCAAGCATGATCGAAGTGTTAAACAGTGATTATATCCGCACAGCGAAAGCGAAAGGGCTGTCCCGCCCAGCGGTTACAGTGCGGCACGCCATTCGAAACGCGCTTTTGCCGGTTGTTACATATATGGGCCCGATGGCCGCACAGGTCTTAACGGGGAGCTTCATTATTGAAACCATTTTTGGGATCCCGGGGCTTGGTGCACACTTCGTCAACAGTATTACAAACCGTGATTATACGGTCATTATGGGTGTAACGGTGTTCTTCAGTGTCATCCTGTTATTGTGTGTATTAATCGTAGATGTGTTATACGGCATTATTGATCCAAGAATCAAGCTTTCCAAAGCAAAGAAAGGAGCCTAGGCCATGCAGAACATTCCAAAAAACATGTTTGAACCAGCCGCAGCGAATGCCGGCGATGCAGAAAAAATAAGTAAAAAGAGCCTTTCCCTCTGGAAAGATGCGATGCTTCGCTTCCGCAGCAATAAGCTTGCAATGGTCGGGCTTATCATTATCGTACTTATTATCCTTATGGCAATTTTTGCGCCGATGTTCTCAAGGTATGATTATTCAACTACTAATCTCTTAAATGCGGATAAGCCGCCTTCAAAAGATCACTGGTTCGGAACAGATGATCTTGGACGAGACATTTTCGTCCGTACATGGGTAGGGGCTCGAATCTCAATCTTTATCGGTGTTGCAGCTGCTATTCTCGATTTGCTGATCGGCGTCATTTGGGGGAGCATTTCAGGCTTCCGCGGAGGCAGAACGGACGAAATCATGATGCGTATCGCTGATATCCTTTGGGCAGTTCCTTCATTATTAATGGTTATCTTACTGATGGTTGTTCTTCCGAAAGGTCTATTTACGATTATTATTGCCATGACGATTACAGGCTGGATTAATATGGCCAGAATCGTGCGCGGACAAGTGCTGCAGCTGAAGAATCAGGAGTATGTGCTTGCTTCACAGACACTGGGTGCAAAAACATCCCGTCTTCTGTTTAAACATATCGTGCCAAACGCAATGGGTTCTATTTTGGTCACGATGACACTGACAGTTCCTACTGCGATTTTCACAGAAGCCTTTTTAAGCTATTTGGGACTTGGTGTTCCGGCTCCGCTGGCAAGCTGGGGAACGATGGCTTCTGACGGATTGCCTGCATTGACCTATTATCCGTGGCGTTTATTCTTCCCTGCCGGATTTATCTGCATTACAATGTTTGGTTTCAACGTTGTCGGCGACGGATTAAGAGACGCATTGGATCCTAAGTTACGTAAATAAGGGAGTGATACGGGTGACACGCCTATTAGAAGTAAAAGATTTAGCAATTTCATTTAAAACATATGGCGGAGAGGTCCAGGCGATCCGCGGAGTGAATTTCCATCTGGATAAAGGGGAGACGCTGGCCATTGTTGGAGAATCAGGTTCCGGAAAAAGTGTAACCTCTCAAGCGATTATGAAGCTGATTCCAATGCCTCCGGGTTATTTCAAACGCGGTGAGATCCTGTTTGAAGGGAAGGATCTGGTGCCGCTGTCCGAAAAAGAAATGCAAAATGTCCGAGGAAAAGAGATCGGCATGATATTTCAGGATCCGATGACCTCCTTAAATCCAACGATGAAGGTCGGTAAACAAATTACGGAAGTGCTTTTTAAACACGAAAAGATCTCGAAGGAAGCGGCTAAAAAACGCGCGGTTGAACTGCTGGAATTAGTCGGTATCCCGATGCCGGAAAAGCGGGTGAACCAATTTCCGCACGAATTTTCAGGCGGAATGAGGCAGCGGGTTGTCATTGCCATGGCGCTTGCAGCGAATCCGAAGCTTCTGATCGCCGATGAGCCGACAACTGCTCTTGATGTAACGATTCAAGCGCAAATTTTGGAATTAATGAAGGATTTGCAAAAGAAAATTGACACGTCCATCATCTTTATCACACACGATCTTGGTGTTGTGGCTAACGTTGCTGACCGGGTCGCTGTCATGTACGCGGGACAGATTGTAGAAACCGGTACGGTAGACGAAATCTTCTACGATCCGAGACATCCGTACACTTGGGGGCTTCTTGCATCCATGCCGACACTGGAAAGTTCAGGAGAGGAAGAGCTGACTGCCATTCCGGGCACACCGCCTGATTTGACAAACCCGCCAAAAGGAGATGCTTTTGCCCTGCGGAGCCCTTATGCGATGAAAATCGATTTTGAACAGGAGCCGCCAATGTTTAAGGTATCTGATACTCATTATGTCAAATCGTGGCTGCTTCATCCTGACGCGCCAAAGGTAGAGCCGCCTGAAGCGGTAAAAGCGAAAATGCGTAAACTGGCAAATACGTATGAAAAACCTGTCTTAGTGAGAGAAGGTGAATGAATTGACTGAAAAATTATTAGAAATCAAACATTTAAAACAGCACTTTGTCACACCAAGGGGAACGGTCAAGGCTGTAGATGATTTATCATTTGATATCTATAAAGGTGAAACATTAGGGCTGGTTGGTGAATCAGGCTGCGGTAAATCGACAACAGGCCGAAGCATTATCCGGCTGTACGAAGCAACCGATGGTGAGGTGCTGTTCAACGGCGAAAATGTGCACGGGAGAAAATCGCGGAAAAAGCTGCTGGAATTCAACCGCAAAATGCAGATGATTTTCCAAGACCCATATGCATCCCTGAATCCGAGAATGACAGTTGCTGATATTATTGCTGAAGGCCTTGATATTCATAAGCTGGCGAAAACGAAAAAAGAGCGGATGCAGAGGGTCCATGAACTATTGGAAACAGTTGGTTTAAACAAGGAACACGCGAACCGTTATCCGCATGAATTTTCCGGCGGCCAGCGCCAAAGAATCGGGATTGCCAGAGCTCTTGCTGTTGATCCGGAATTCATTATCGCGGATGAGCCGATTTCCGCTTTGGATGTATCCATTCAAGCGCAGGTCGTGAATTTAATGAAAGAACTGCAAAAAGAAAAAGGGCTCACATACCTGTTTATTGCCCACGATTTATCGATGGTCAAATACATCAGTGACCGCATTGGAGTCATGTATTTCGGGAAACTGGTTGAGCTTGCGCCGGCAGATGAGCTTTATGAAAATCCGCTTCACCCATATACAAAATCATTGCTTTCTGCAATTCCGCTTCCTGATCCGGACTATGAGAGAAATCGCGTTCGCCAGAAATATGATCCGTCCGTCCATCAATTAAAGGATGGGGAAACGATGGAATTCCGTGAAGTCAAACCGGGACATTTTGTGATGTGCACGGAAGCCGAATTTAAAGCTTTTTCATGATTCATCAATCCTTCAAGAGAATCTCTTGAAGGATTTTTTTGCGTCCTCATAGAAAGTGAGAATGATAACATTTACAATTAGAGGAAAAAAGCGGAGGCGAAATACGATTCAATTTCTGCATAACAAAAATGTTTTTGCGCTATTGCTGTCTCAATCTTTTCAATCTTTAGCAGGAGTCCTCGTCACAATCGTTTTAATGGTCCGGGTCTATCAAATGACTGACTCCGTTTTTTTGGCGGGCCTTATTTTATCGTTCATGTCGTTTGCGAGTATAGCAGCAAGCTTTTGCGTCTCTCCGGTGCTTCGCATTCTCGGTTTTAAAAAGGTGCTTGCGGGAGCGAATCTGCTGAGAGCGGTCTTTACAATCCTGATGGCATACAGCGTCACTCATCACGGACAGGCATTCTTTTGGATTACGCTGCTGTTTGTGTTCTGTTTTTCCTTCGCGGGCGCTTTTTTTCAGCCGGCAAGATTTGCGCTGCTGCCAATTATTGTTCCAAAGAAGCAATATGTAAAAGCGAATGGTGTGATCTCCCTCTCGAATCAATTGTTCTTAACAGCAGGCTGGGGCCTTGGAGGCCTTCTGACGTACGCCGTCCCTTTTGAACTCGTTGTCGGCGCTGCCATTTGCCTGTTTGTTCTATCGGGAGCTTCCATCAGTGTGCTGCATGTAAATGAAGAAGAGGCTGTAGGAACTGCTGAAACAGCATCTGCCAGAAGTATATGGAAGGATTTAATGATCATCCCTATTGTAAGAGACATTACTGTAATGGACATGATAGAAGCTTTGGCGGGTTCCGTATGGTCATCTGCTATTCTCCTCGCATTTACTGCGGCTGTTTTGCATGAAACAGAGGTGTGGTGGGGGATGTTTAACGCTTCCTATTTTATAGGCGCAATTGTCGGCAGTGTGATTGCCATTCGTTTTTCTTCTTTTTTTGAGCGGAATATGGGCTATGCCATTATGTTCAGCTCACTTGTAATGTCGGCGCTGACCCTTTTGTTTTCATTTTCTCCAGTCCCATTTTTATGCGCTCTGGCTTGTGCTGCAATGGGGCCTTTTTATCAGGTGCGTGATATTTGCCAGGAAACCATGCTGCAGGAGGTTATTCCCGAGCAGAAACGAATCGGAATCATGGCTGCAAAAAATGCGATTTTGACTCCTTGGTCAGGCGTCACCTACTCCATTATGGGGCTAGTGGCTGATGCTGCTGGTGCGAAAATAGCTTTTATCGCGGCTGTTGCATTATATATTATGACATTTCTGATTGCACTGGCGCAGCCCCGTCTGGTTCATTACAGGCGGGAAAATCGAGTTCAATGAGAAACAATTCAAAATGAACGGAGCAGCTGGCTCCGTTTTTGCTGAAAAAAAATGAAACCATGGCGGAAGTTCGCACGTCTTTATAGATGTAAGGCTGTTTAAACAAGAAGAAATGGGGTATATCTAAAAGTATGAAGACAACGAACTCATAAGGAGCAAATCAATGAACTGGTATGAAAAGCTTAGCGAGTACTTTCCAATTGAAGAAATGAAATCAAAAGCGCATATGGAAGCTCTTCTGAAAGAGCGAAGCGATATTTATCATAAAGATGAAGGCAAACATCATATTTTAATGTTTGCGGAATTCGATTCTTTTATCTTCGTTGATTATCTGTATGTGTCTAAGGATGCAAGAGGGCAGGGACTTGGCGGCAAATTGATCGCGAAGCTGAAAAAGAAAAATAAGCCCATATTGCTCGAGGTGGAACCTGTGGATGAAGATGATACTGATACAGAAAAACGCCTGAGGTTTTATCAAAGAGAGCATTTCAAGCATGCTCAGTCAATTGGGTACCGGCGCCGGTCATTGGCTACGAATGAAGTAAACAAGATGGAGATTCTGTACTGGTCACCGAAAACAGAATCAGAAGAAGAAATTCTTGAAGCCATGAAACAGACATATGAAAACATTCATACTTATAAAGATGAGAAATGGTACGGAGAATCGTACGAAAAAACGGATGAGGTCTTGGAAATCATCGATGAAGAAAAACAAAAAAATATTTTCGATCAGTTAAGCTAATTGAGAATAAGAACATATCATGAACATTAAAAATTTGCTGGATTGACACATTTTTTTCTTAGGATACTGTTCACACTTACTTTTTTATAGTATAATACCTGTAAAGATTCCTTTTTTAGAGTAATTTCAATTTAAGAATAAAATAGATGTTCATCCTACTAATTAGAGGAGTGAAGATGAATGGTTACACTATACACATCACCAAGCTGTACTTCATGCAGAAAGGCGAGAGCGTGGCTCGAGGAGCACGATATTCCATTTGTAGAAAGAAACATTTTCTCTGAACCTTTATCAATTGATGAAATAAAACAAATTCTTCGAATGACTGAGGACGGAACAGATGAAATCATCTCAACCCGTTCAAAAGTATTCCAAAAACTCAATGTGAACGTTGAATCTATGCCGTTGCAAGATTTGTACCGCTTGATCAACGAGCATCCAGGGTTGCTTCGCCGTCCGATCATCATCGACGAAAAACGTTTGCAGGTCGGATATAACGAAGACGAAATCAGACGTTTCCTGCCAAGAAAAGTTCGCTCTTTCCAATTAAGAGAAGCACAGCGTTTGGCAAACTAATAGATCGTATCATCAAAAGAAGGCTGAGTCATCAGCCTTCTTTTATTTTTCAACCTGCTGGTAATAAATGCTCGCAAGGATGACAAACGCAACCGTCAAAATGGGGAGGAGCGTTTCAACTGTGCCGTGCTGCGCCATAAAAAGAGACAGCTTTTTGTCTCTGACAATCATTTCTCCGCCAGTATAAGCAAGCAGCCCGCTTCCCGCGTAAATCAGAAGCGGTATTTTCTCTAGTGCAATATGGATGAGTTTGCTGCCCCAAATAATAACCGGAACCGATACACACAAACCTATAAAAACGAGAGAAAACTCACCGTGTGATGCTCCCGCAACTGCGATGACGTTGTCCAGCGACATAAAGAGATCTGCAAGCACAATCGTTCGTATCGCTCTCCACAGGGAGGTGCTGCTTTTAATGTGTTTCGTGTCTTTTTTTTCAATTAGCAGCTGATATCCTAAATACAGCAGGAAAATTCCGCCGGCGCACTGCAAGAACGGAATGTTCAAAAGATATACAGCTGCACTTGTTAATCCGATTCTCATGGCAACGGCAATAAATGTTCCGAGAATAATGGCTTGCTGTCTTTGCTTGTCCGGCAAATGTCTGCTGGCCATGGCAATGACAACCGCATTATCTCCGCCGAGGATCAGGTCAATCCCAACAATGACAAGCAGAGAAATCAGATAGTCATGCTCCATGAAGCGGCACCTCGCTTTCAGTCCTTCGCTTGTACTACTACTATATGAGACAGGTCGTATTTTATGATATCAGCCGCCTGAACTGCCGTTTTTTAGGCAAAGGTGCATTTTTATTTCTTTTGTGACTGTTTTATCATAAAATAGAAATACAAAGGAATTCACACTGGCCTTGGTTAAGGTTAAGATGTGGACGGAATGGGTAAAGTGTAGTAAAGTACAATTAATCGGGAGCTTAGATGTCCCTTCAACATCTTATATAGAAGGGAAGGTTGGCAAATGGAAATTGAAAGAATTAACGAGCATACAGTAAAATTTTATATGTCTTACGGAGATATTGAAGATCGCGGTTTTGACAGAGAAGAAATTTGGTATAACCGTGAGCGCAGTGAAGAACTATTCTGGGAAGTCATGGATGAAGTTCATGAAGAAGAGGAATTCGCTGTGGAAGGCCCACTTTGGATTCAAGTTCAGGCACTGGACAAAGGATTAGAAATCATCGTCACAAAAGCCCAGCTTTCCAAAGACGGACAAAAGCTCGAACTGCCGATTCCTGAGGATAAAAAGCAAGAACCAGCATCTGAGGATCTTGACGCCTTGCTGGATGATTTCCAGAAAGAAGAGCAAGCCGTCAATCAGGAAGAGAAGGAGCAAAAGCTTCAATTTGTCTTGCGATTTGGCGATTTTGAGGATGTTATTTCTCTATCTAATTTGAACGTTAACGGAAGCAAAACGACTTTATATTCGTTTGAGAACCGATATTATTTATATGTAGATTTTGGCAATATGACTGATGAAGAGGTTGAAAATCAACTAAGCATCCTGCTGGAGTACGCAAATGAATCCTCAATCAGCATACACCGTCTTGAAGAGTACGGCAAGCTGATTATTTCAGAGCATGCTCTAGAAACGATAAAAAAACACTTTGCATCATAGCAAACCGATTTCCTTCCGGAAATCGGTTTTTTTTATGCACGAAAATGCCATTTTAGAGATGTGAAAAATCAAAAACATATAGACAAGCAGAAAATACAGCGAACAGGAGTTGATCATCTTTTCCAGAAAGTATACTTCATCTGGAAAGGAGAGATGACAATTGTTTAGTGCTGTGACTGAAGACGGCCAAATGTTTCACCTTCTAGGCGCTCAGCAAAACCAGAAATTAAAGCGGAGACGGTTCTTCTGTCCGGTATGCGGAGGAGAGCTAGCTGTGAAGCTCGGACTTCAAAAAGCGCCGCATTTTGCCCATAAACAGAACAAGTCCTGCTCCATAGACATCGAACCGGAAAGCGCCTACCACTTAGAAGGAAAAAGACAGCTGTATGTATGGCTGAAAACACAACGGGCTTCACCAATATTGGAGCCGTATATAAGGACAATCAACCAAAGACCGGACGTCATGGCAAGAATCAAGGAGCATATGCTTGCTGTTGAATATCAATGCGCCACTATCGCTCCAGATGTCTTTCAAAAGCGGACAGAGGGCTTCAAACAAGAAGGAATCATCCCGCAGTGGATTATGGGATACAGCCGCTTAAAACGGACTGCTTCGTCCTTTTATCAGCTTTCAACTTTTCATTGGCAGTTTATCAATGCAAGTCCATACAGAGAACTGATATGTTATTGTCCTGAAAGGCGTTCTTTTCTCCGGCTCAGCCACATCATTCCATTCTACACAAACCATTCTTATTCCTCAGTCCAAACGATCCCTATTCATCGGGCAGGTGTAGGCGATCTTTTTTTCACTGAACCGAAACCCTCAATTCAATATTCAGGCTGGACGAAAGCGATTCACCGTTTTCGCCATAAACCCCATCGGTTTAACTCAAAGGAAACAAATCGCCTTAGGCTGCTGTTTTATGAGAAACGGCAGACGCCTTTTTCTTTTCTGCCGACTGAAGTGTTTGTTCCTGTTAGAAAAGGGGCAGTTTTTAAGAGTCCGGTTTTTGTGTGGCAGGGGTTTCTTTATTTGTTTATGACGGATCTTGGAGATAAACGTGCGCCAATTCGTTTTTCAGCCGTTTTGCAGCAGTGCAAACTGCACATTCATAATAAGAACATTGCACTCAGGTTCGAATGCAGCGAAGAGTGTCTTTCAGAAGCGGTTAAACAGTATATTGATTTTTTGTGCAAGAAGGGATTTTTAAGGGAGACTCAGAAAGAAGTATATGTGCTGAATCAGCCTGCAGGCGGCATACACTCCATGCAGGATCTCATAGAAAGAGACCGCAGCTGTTTTATAGAATGAGTTTGTCTTATTTGGCTCACCCTAAGACAAAGGTGGTGGGCAGGCTGTGAAAGGCACAAAAGGAAAGGTTTTTCGTGTTTTTACTGCTTTTTTGGCATTCGTTCTCTTCATTACTGCATATGATTTGACAAAAGGCAGTGAAAAACCGGAAGATATTCACAACACAAGTTTATTGAGAAACAGCTGTTTTTTCAATTGGCTTGAATCAAAGAAGACGAGGGGGATCACCATGGCTGAGGAAAAAAAAGCAAACCAACTGCCTGACAGAAGTGAGGTAAAGGCAGAAGACACATGGAGACTTGAGGATATTTTTCCTAGTGATGAGGCCTGGAATAAAGAATTTCAAGCTGTAAAAGAATTAATTCCGAATTTATCTAAGTATAAAGGAAAGCTGGCAGATTCAGCTGATCATTTATACGAGGCTCTTACGTATCAAGATAAAGTGATGGAGCGGCTGGGTAGGCTGTACACATATGCGCATATGCGCTCTGACCAGGATACTGGGAACTCCTTTTACCAGGGGCTGAATGACAAGGCGGGAAACCTGTATACACAGGCCGCAAGCGCGACAGCTTATCTGGTTCCGGAGATTTTATCCATAGAAGAAGACAAACTGCAGCAGTTCATTCTTGAAAAAGAAGAATTAAAGCTGTACTCTCATGCGATTGAGGAGATTACAAAGGAACGTCCGCATGTGCTGAGCGAGAAGGAAGAGGCGCTGCTTGCTGAAGCCTCCGAGGTACTGGGGTCATCTTCAAATACATTCAGCGTGTTAAATAACGCAGATATTACGTTTCCGTCCATTAAAGACGAAGATGGGAATGAGAAACAGATCACTCACGGCAACTTTATTAATTTCTTGGAAAGTGAAAACCGTGAAGTCCGCAAAAATGCGTTTGACGCAGTGTATAAAACGTACGGACAATATAAAAATACAATGGCCACGACGCTTAGCGGCACTGTGAAAAAGGACAACTTCTACGCGAGAGTGAAAAAGTACAAGTCCGCGCGTGAGGCTGCGCTTTCTAACAACAGTATTCCTGAGGAAGTATACGATAACCTTGTTAAGACGATTAATAAGCATTTGCCGCTCCTGCACCGCTATATTGCGCTAAGAAAGAAAGTGCTTGAACTTGATGAAGTGCATATTTATGACCTGTATACACCGCTTGTGAAAGATGCGGGGATGAAGGTGACATACGAGGAAGCCAAAGATTACATGCTGAAAGGCCTCGCACCATTAGGGGAAGAATATGCCTCTATCCTAAAAGAAGGCCTGGAAAACCGCTGGGTTGACGTTTACGAAAATAAAGGCAAACGCAATGGGGCTTATTCATCAGGAGCTTACGGCACGAATCCGTATATTTTGATGAACTGGCATAATAACGTCAATAATCTCTTTACGCTTGTGCACGAGTTTGGACATTCCGTACACAGCTACTATACGAGAAAGCACCAGCCTTATCCATACGGCAATTACAGCATCTTTGTCGCGGAAGTTGCCTCTACGACAAATGAAGCGCTCCTTGGCGAATATTTGCTGAATAATTTAGAGGATGAAAAACAGCGCTTATATATTCTCAACCATATGCTTGAGGGCTTCAGGGGAACGGTCTTCAGACAAACGATGTTCGCTGAATTTGAACATCTGATTCATACAAAGGCGCAAGAAGGCGAGCCGCTTACACCTGAGCTTCTGACAAATGTCTATTACGACCTGAATAAAAAGTATTTTGGAGACGGCATGGTGATTGATAAGGAAATCGGCCTTGAATGGTCGCGTATTCCGCACTTCTATTACAATTACTATGTGTATCAGTATGCGACAGGGTACAGCGCTGCCCAAGCATTAAGCAGCCAGATTTTGAAGGAAGGAAAGCCGGCGGTTGACCGTTATATTGACTTCCTGAAAGCGGGAAGCTCACAATACCCGATTGATGTCCTGAAAAAAGCGGGTGTTGATATGACGTCTCCAGAGCCAATCGAAGCCGCGTGCAAAATGTTTGAAGAAAAACTTGATGAAATGGAAGAGCTGCTGATGAAAGTCAAGCAGTCTTAAAAAAGTAAGCCTGTGCGGAAATGAAGCACAGGCTTTTTTAAAACCCTTTAAAGGTTTTCCGGTGATTCAAGCGGTAGAGGGTAAACAAAATAGACAGAAACAGCAGAGGAGAGGTAATATAAAGCGGCAGCATATGCATCATGCCTAAGATATTCAGACAGAAAAAAACGGCAATGCACACAATTGAGATCAAAGTAGACATCATGGCGATCCTCCTCGTCCTTTTTCCTTATAAGGATATGAGTGAATGCACTTCGTTATGTTTTGTGACAAAAATATGAACATTAAGCATAGAGGTTGTCAAAAGTCGACATCTTTTGTTATCATAAGGATGTGAAATTGATCACAAACAAACATTACCCCTTTGTTTGACCGTGAAAAATTTCTCCCATCCCCTTTGTTGTCGTTAAGACATATGAAACCGCGCTTATCCCGGCGCGGTTTCTTTAGTGCTAAAAATGGAACGTACGTTTGGTTATGGCATAAAAAAACAGCCTCAAGCATATGCACGCCTGCGGCTATTTTTCACATGATTGATATTCATCAGAATAAGTGCTGAGAGACTTCCAAAACATTCCGTGTTTGGCTTCTACTTTGGCAACCTTTTTAGCAAACGCCAGTTTTTTCATTTCTTTTTCTACCTCTTCAAGGCTCAGGTCATATACAAGAGCAATTTCCTTCGAGGCAACGAAGCGGAAATATTCAATAAAACATTCTAAAGGCGGTGTTTCCGAAGGCTTCGGCTCGTCGCCAAGCATCTCAAATAAAATTTCTTCATATACATCATATGAGTAGCTGCCAGGAACTTTAAGCCCTTCATCCTCATGCTGCGTATTAAAAAACGTCAGTGTCGGATTAACAGAAACATCCATCTCAGCAGCAATTTTCATGTCACATTGAAGCGCCTTGACCGCGCTTTGAGAATGCAGATCTTTTTTGAATTCTTCAAGATCGAGACTTGTATTTTCAGCAATCTCCAAAAGCACGTTTTCATCCGTAATATTTTTCTTTGAAACAAATAGGCTCTCCTGCATATTTCTGAGAAATTGCATGCCGGCTTTTCGGCCTTGCAATTCGGCTGCTTTAAAAGCGAGAGCAGCCATATAAGGCGATGAAAGCGGCTGATCCTGTTCGAACCAGACATTGCCGTCACATGACATGCCAGAGCGGCTCGCGATCTTTTCCCATGCTTCTGCGAGAAGATGCTTTTTTCGCTTTTTATTTAAAGCGGTAAGGCTTGCGGAAGCGATAATGCGTAAGGTGAAAAAACGTCCGTATCTGATTTTCAGCTTTTTGATGACGGGCTCTAAGGACCAGCATTCAGGACATAAAGGGTCTACAAACATATAAATTTCAAGCGGTTTTTTTGGATGACCGTGGCAATGGGCGAAGTATAGCTCATGCTGATAGTTTGTCAAGATGATCGATCCTCCGCTTCCGTTTGATTCACCATATGCCTTGCTGTCAACTCCAGCCGGCCAAACAAAAACTCACGAATTTCGCCCTCCAGCCCTACATGGTCCATTGCGTCCTTCATACAGCTGAGCCACGCATCAGCTCTCTCGTTTGTAATTGGAAAGGGAAGATGCCTTGCTCTGAGCATAGGATGGCCGTGCTCCTCAGTATAAAGCGGAGGCCCGCCTAAATACTGAGTTAAGAATTGCTTCTGTTTCCTGGCGGTTTCTGTCAAATCGCTTGGAAAAATCGGCTTCAGCAAAGGATGAGACGCGACACGCTCATAAAAAGTATCAACAAGTTGCGATAGAAGTTCCTCTCCAATCGCTTCATAAGGTGCGTTAAACGATTGTCCCATGTTGACTACTCCTTTAAATATGGCTAATAGGAATCATAAATCCTATTGCAAAAAGTAATTTTCTGTATTTCATTGTTTCATCTAGATTTATTTTAGCAACAAGGCATCATTTCTACAAACAAACTGCCTTTTATGCGTTTGATGACTCATTTCGGCTGACAGCCGGGGTTTGTATTTCATATCATATCACATAAAAATCAGGAATGCGTAAGATTTCACTTCGCAAAAAAACCAGAGGGAAAGAGCACCTCTGGTTACGCGTAATAAGCTGAAGTTATTTTTTTTACATAGTTTTGCGTTTCTTGGAAAGGAGGAATGCCTCCGTATCGGTCAACATTCCCCGGTCCGGCGTTGTAAGCCGCTAATGCCATAGACACATTGCCGTCGTATTTATCCAGCATTTGTTTTAAATATTTCGTTCCGCCCTCCACATTTTGCTGCGGATCAAGCGGATTGGAAACGCCAAGTGAGCTTGCTGTTGACGGCATCAGCTGCATGAGGCCCATCGCACCTGCTCCGCTGACCGCTTTTGCATTAAAGCCTGATTCCTGTTTGATGACGGCGCGGATCAGTTTTTCATCAACGCCATATTTATCAGCGGCTTTTTTAATCGCACTGTCAATAGAAAAGTCTCCCGAACTGATCTGATTTGCTTCATGTTTGTTTGAAGCTGAATCTGCAGCAGATGTTTCAGTGCTTTCTGCCGCTTTTGTGATTGAACCTGAATTGCTGCTCGTATATGAGTTAAGCCCATACGCTGAAAGCAGTGACGGCGCTGTTGTATTCGCGCTGTTCAGCATGCTGAGCGGGCTTGGCGATGAAGAAGGTGCTGATTGCTGAGATGTCAGACCGTTTGTATATTGGCTGAGCAAAGAACTGAAACTTGAAAGCGGGCTTTCCGTATTCTGAGTGTCCGTGCTGCTGCGTGCATTAGATATGGACTGTAATGCCTGAAGCTGAAGTAATGCTGCCCAATTCGTTACATTCACGATGTCATTCCACCTTATATAGACTTTCGTTTTTCTTCATAAAAACGCAGAATTTTATTTTTGGTTTCGCGCTGAGGAATGCTGAATTGCTGAAGCAGCTTTTCGAAGGCTTGTCTGCCCTCATGCCAATCCGCCGCCTCAAATTCAATTTCATAGTCCTCTTTATTTAAATATCGGCTGTGGTCTAAAACTATTAAGCCTTTTTCTGTTTCTTTTTCCGCACGGTTTGTTGCTAAAGATCCAAAGTATTGAATGGCATCCGTATCGATCTGAAGCTTGTGCAGCTGGTCCTTCACAGGGCCCTCGGGAACTGAAAATCCAGCGAGATCTGATACCTCTGAAAGCTGTTGGTGCGTTTCCAGAAGCCCCACATCAGCCGGCTCCTTTAATGTAAGGACATACTTTCCGTTTTTTCTGCGGATACGAAGCGCAGCATGTTTTTGTTTCAGCGCGAAGCTGTCTGTATCAAAATAATGATTCTTTTGATCTGTAAAATCTTTTTCTGTCAGCTGGAGTGCCGCTGCTATGTTTTTGAATTCTTGTTTGGTCAGCATGTTTTTAAATTCGATTTCAATCTCTTGGCTCATGATGCTCTTCCTTTCCGCCCTGTAAATCTTATTTTTACTATTATCTCTTTAGATGTTAGGTTTATCAATATCGAGCTCGATATGATAAAATGAATCTGTACTTTGTTTAAAAAAGGAGAGCATTATGCAAAACAGAATCGAAATTTTGAATGCAACATTATCGGATGATCAGCTTCGCCTTGCCTGTCAGACAGAAGGAAACGAAGCGGAACGCAAGCCGTCAGGTCAAATGCTTGTTGATTCTGACCACTTTGCTTTTGTATACATACTTGAATTAGCTGATTCTTTTGAATATGTCATTATAAAGGAACATGTATGGCCGGAACTGAAGCAGGCCCATGCACAAAAAATACCGGTTGTTTTAGAGGCAGGAGACCAAACAATTGAACTGGCAGGCCTGCATAAGGAGCTGGAATATCTTTTAGAAAATATAAAAGATAATGCAAACTATGGAGAAGAAATGGAAGAAAAAGTGAAACGCGTGTTTTTATAGAAACTGGTTCGGAATTGGGGGATGTATGATGGATGACAAACAATGGGAGCGTTTTTTAGTGCCGTACCGCCAGGCTGTCGAAGAGTTGAAAGTGAAGCTCAAGGGGATCCGCACACTATATGAATACGAGGACGACCATTCACCGATCGAATTTGTGACCGGACGCGTCAAGCCTGTGGCGAGCATACTTGAAAAAGCGAGACGGAAAAGCATACCGCTGCATGAAATTGAAACCATGCAGGACATTGCTGGCCTTAGAATCATGTGCCAATTTGTCGATGACATCCAAATCGTAAAAGAGATGCTTTTTGCCAGAAAAGATTTCACCGTTGTGGATCAGAGGGATTATATTGCGGAACATAAAGAGAGCGGATACCGATCATACCATCTTGTTGTGCTGTACCCTTTGCAGACGGTATCCGGAGAAAAGCATGTTCTCGTAGAAATACAGATCCGTACACTGGCGATGAATTTTTGGGCGACCATTGAACATTCATTGAATTATAAATACAGCGGAAACATTCCTGAAAAAGTAAAACTAAGGCTTCAGCGCGCTTCTGAAGCGGCTTCCCGGCTTGATGAAGAGATGTCGGAGATCAGGGGTGAAGTACAGGAAGCTCAAGCTGCCTTTTCAAGAAAGAAAAAAGGAAGCGAGCAACAATAGGTAAAGGGGAAGAAGAGCATGAAATTTGCCGTATCATCAAAAGGAGATCAAGTTTCTGATACGCTGAAAAGCAAAATACAGGCGTATTTATTGGATTTTGATATGGAACTGGATGAAAATGAACCGGAAATCGTTATTTCAGTCGGAGGCGACGGAACGCTTTTGTATGCTTTTCACAGATACAGCGACCGCTTGGACAAAACAGCATTTGTCGGCGTTCACACAGGTCATCTGGGTTTTTATGCAGACTGGGTTCCTCATGAAATTGAAAAACTTGTTCTTGCCATCGCGAAAACGCCGTATCATACAGTCGAATATCCGCTTCTCGAAGTCATTGTGACCTATCACGAAAACGAGCGGGAAGAAAGATACTTAGCTTTGAATGAATGTACGATTAAAAGCATCGAAGGAAGCCTTGTTGCTGATGTGGAAATCAAAGGGCAGCTCTTTGAAACCTTCCGGGGCGACGGCCTCTGCCTGTCAACTCCATCAGGCAGCACAGCCTACAATAAGGCGCTGGGCGGAGCGATTATCCATCCGTCTATCAGGGCGATCCAGCTTGCGGAAATGGCTTCAATTAATAACCGCGTGTTCCGTACGGTCGGGTCACCTCTGCTTCTCCCATCCCATCATGATTGCATGATTAAGCCGAGAAACGAAGTTGACTTTCAAGTGACGATTGACCATTTAACCCTTCTCCATAAGGATGTAAAGTCGATCCGCTGCCAAGTTGCATCCGAAAAAGTGCGGTTTGCGAGATTCCGTCCGTTTCCATTTTGGAAAAGAGTCCAGGATTCGTTTATTGGAAAAGGTGAATAGAAAGAGGACATATCGTGGAGCATTTTTTTATCAGAAAGAACATTACTTCCGCTGAGGACGGGATGACTGTAAAGGAATATGCCAGTGAACTGGGAATTTCAAAACGTCTGCTGACCGATATTAAGTTTGGCGGGGGCGACCTGCAGATTAACGGTGAGCATGTGACGGTCAAATACGTTTTGAAAGAGGGAGATCTTCTTATCGTGAAGTTTCCTGAGGAGCAGGTGAGCGAGACGCTGTTGGCAGAGCCTGTTCCGCTCGATATCCTTTATGAGGATGAACATGTGCTTGTGATAAACAAGCAGCCGTATGTGTCATCAATCCCTTCGAGAGAGCACCCCTCCGGCAGCATTGCCAATGGAATTATTGATCATTATCAAACAACCGGAGTGAGGGCGACAGTTCATCTTGTCACCCGGTTAGACCGGGATACATCAGGTGTCATGCTTGTTGCCAAGCATCGATTTGCCCACTCCATTTTATCGTCTGCGCAAAAAAACGGCCTTGTGAAACGCCGGTATGCGGCAGTGGTTCACGGGCGGATGGCACAGATGGAGGGAACAGTCGATGCTCCGATTGGCAGACATCCTGACAGTATAATTGAACGGACGGTAACGCCAGACGGCCAGAAGGCTGTTACGCATTTTTACGTCACATGTGCAAATGACGATATGACCTCGGTGACGTTGCAGCTTGAGACTGGACGAACCCATCAAATTCGTGTTCATATGAGTTATCTCGGGCACCCGTTGTGCGGCGATACACTGTACGGCGGAACGAGACAGGAAATTGGCCGGCAGGCTCTGCACAGCGAGCATCTTTCGTTTATCCATCCGCTGACACAGGAGAACATGACGTTTCATGCTCCACTGCCTCAGGATATGAGAAAACTGATAAAAGGAGAGAATCATTGATTCTCTCCTTTTTTATATGGGGCGAAATCTTGATTCGTCGTAAGGCAGGGAGCTTGGAACAGAGACGGTTTCTATTTCTGGAAAACGAAAGCCTGTCAGTTGATTTCCGAACACGCAGCCTGTATCAATGTTGATGGTGCGATTGACCTTCCGAGGCTCTTTCACAGGTGTATGACCGTATACCACCCAAGCCTTTCCGTTATAGGCTGCCGCCCAATCACGCCTGATGGGTCTGCCGTCCGGATATGTTTCACCCGTCACGTCACCGTAAAGCACAAAGTCCTTCACTCTGCGGGTATATTTGCCGATATCGTCAGCTCTTATGCCAGCATGGGCGACAACTAATTCTCCATTATGTAAGATGTCGTAAAGCGGCGCTGTTTCGTACAGCTTCATAAACTGTTCGCTGACTGATTTTTTCTCATCTTTGGAAAGTTCCTCAAGCTCTGCCGCTGTTGTTTCGAGACCATGCATCACTTTTACCGGATTTCCTTTTAAGTAACGATATAATTTATTGCAATGGTTTCCCGGGACATAACGTACAGCGCCTTTTTCGTAAGCGCCGGCTACAAATCGGATGACCTCTATCGATTTGGGCCCTCTGTCAGTTAAATCTCCGGCAAAAACAAGCACCCTGCCTTCTTCATGGACAGGTACTCCATTTTTGATTGTATAGCCAAGCTTTTGGATTAATGCAGTCATTTCGTCATAGCAGCCATGAATATCGCTGATGATATCGTAAGCCATGCGGTCTCCTCCTTACCGATTGTTTTATTTATTATGAAGCAAAGTGTTGTGAGTCATCACAAGCTTTTATGTGCAAATTATAGAAGAAGAATCATTTTCTAAACAGGATTAAGACCTTATCACTTTATTTTTCATCATCACCCTTGTTAAAATCGCGTTATGTTTTTTAAAAATGAGGTTTTGTTCTCTGAGTGAGAACTAGCATAACCCTGACTTAAAAAGGAGGTTCTGATTATGGCGCATACATCTGTCGCATCTTTAGTTGTTGTACTTATCGTTGCATTTTTGACACCCATCCTTTTGCATCGGTTTAAACTCAGCATCCCGGTTGTTGTTGCTGAAATCATTATGGGGCTGATAATTGGGAAAAGCGGCCTTAATTTAGTTGTGGAGGGTGACACCTGGCTCCAGACACTCTCTATGCTCGGATTTATCTTTTTAATGTTTTTAAGCGGGCTTGAAATTGATTTTTCGTCGTTTGAGAAAGGAAAGAAAAAGCAGTTCCTGCCGAATGGCAAGGAAGCGCCGAATACGTTTGCTGCGGCATCTGTTATTTTCGTCGGTATTTTTATTTTATCATTGCTCTTGTCCTATGGGTTCGTCTTGGCCGGATTTATCCAAAATGCATTTTTGATGACCCTGATTATTTCAACGATTTCATTAGGCGTTGTCGTTCCAACATTAAAAGAAGAACGGATCATGAATTCGAATATCGGGCAGATTATTTTGCTTGTTGCTGTTATTGCTGATTTGGCCACGATGATTCTTCTTGCTGTTTTTTCTTCTTTATACGGAGAGGACAGCGGAAACATGTGGCTCCTGATGATTCTGTTTGCGGCCGGAGTGGTGCTTTACTTTTTCGGCCGGGTCTTCAAACATCGCTCTTTTGTTCAATCCATGTCAAAAGGGACGATCCAGATCGGGACGCGTGCCATTTTTACGTTAATCATTGTACTCGTTGCCCTGTCTGAATCACTTGGGGCGGAAAATATTCTTGGCGCTTTCTTAGCGGGGGTTCTCGTTTCCCTGCTTTCGCCAAACAAAGAACTTGTTCAGCAGCTGGATTCATTTGGTTATGGGTTCTTAATACCGATTTTCTTTGTGATGGTCGGTGTGAAGCTGGATATTTGGACTCTTTTCCAGGATAAAACAATTTTAATCATGATTCCGCTCCTGCTGCTGGCGCTGTTAGTCAGCAAAATCATTCCTGTCATGTACTTAAAGAAGTGGTATGATAACCGAACCATTTTCGCGTCTGGTTTCTTGCTGACATCAACGCTTTCGCTCGTGATTGCCGCTGCAACAATCGGGCAGCAGCTTCACGTGATTAGTGCAAATATGTCAGGAGCGCTAATTTTAGTAGCCGTCATTGCAAGTATTTTTACGCCGATCTGTTTTAAAAAATTATACAAACGGGAAGAGCAGCCGGAGGAGAAAAAGACGATTACGTTCATTGGCGCCAATCAAATGACTTTGCCTGTCACACTCGAATTGCCAGCGGAAGAGTATGACGTGCGTGTTGTACACGTCTACCAAGAGAATGCGGAGGAAAAGCTGTCAGAATCAGTGTTTGCTGTTGAAACAATTTCTGACTATGAACACGAGACGCTTGAATCACTCGGCATTTTTGAAACGGATATCCTCGTTGTGGCGACAGGAAATGAAGATATGAATGCAGACATTGCATTACTTGCAAAAGAAAAAGGTACAGAAAGAGTCATTGCAAGCGTAGGATCACCGGAGCATGAAGCAGCTCTGAAGGAGCAGGGAATCAGCATCTTTTCTATTCTGCTGTCGACAAAAACGCTGCTTCGCGCACTGATTGAAGCGCCTGGCGTCATGAAGCTGCTCACGAACCAAGAGTCTTCGCTGTATCAAATTAATATGGAGAACAGTAAATATGATGGTGTCATTTTACGGGAATTCCCTTTAACAGGTGACGTCATCTTTGTCAGGATCTTCAGAGGTGTGGACAGCATCGTTCCTCATGGGGATACAAGGCTGAAACTTGGAGACCGTTTAATTGTCACCGGATCTCGGGGGTACGTAACGGATCTTAAGAAAACATTGGAAGGATAAATCTTGACCAAATAAGGATTCGTGTTAATATAGAGGTGCAGAACAATTCAATATGTATTCGTTTAACCACTAGGGGTGTCCTTCATAAGGGCTGAGATAAAAGTGTGACTTTTAGACCCTCATAACTTGAACAGGTTCAGACCTGCGTAGGGAAGTGGAGCGGTATTTGTGTTATTTTACTATGCCAATTCCAAACCACTTTTCCTTGCGGGAAAGTGGTTTTTTTATTTTCAGAGGGGGAATGATTTGTGAAGTTTTCAGAAGAATGCCGCAGTGCAGCCGCAGAATGGTGGGAGGGGAGCTTTGTCCATCCGTTCGTTCAAGGAATCGGTGACGGAACGCTTCCGATTGACCGTTTTAAATACTACGTACTTCAGGATTCCTATTATTTAACGCATTTTGCAAAGGTGCAGTCATTTGGCGCCGCTTATGCGAAGGACCTTTATACAACGGGGCGGATGGCAAGCCATGCCCAAGGTACATATGAGGCGGAAATGGCGCTTCATCGGGAGTTTGCCGAGCTGTTGGAAATCAGCGAGGAAGAGCGTAAGGCGTTTAAGCCGTCTCCTACTGCGTACTCTTACACATCCCATATGTACCGTTCGGTTTTAAGCGGGAATTTCGCTGAAATCTTAGCGGCCCTGCTGCCATGCTATTGGCTCTATTACGAGGTTGGTGAGAAATTGCTGCATTGTGATCCGGGGCATCCAATTTATCAGAAGTGGATTGGCACATATGGCGGTGATTGGTTTAGACAACAGGTCGAGGAGCAAATCAACCGCTTTGATGAGCTGGCGGAAAACAGCACGGAGGAAGTGCGTGCCAAGATGAAAGAGAATTTTGTCATCTCCAGCTACTATGAATATCAATTTTGGGGAATGGCCTATCGAAAAGAAGGCTGGTCTGACAGCGCCATAAAAGAGGTGGAGGAATGTGGAGCTTCACGCCATAACGGATGACAGCAAGCCGGTAGAAGAGCTAGCGAGAATCATCATTACGATTCAGAATGAAGTTGATTTTATTCACATTCGGGAACGCTCAAAATCGGCGGCGGATATTTTGAAACTGCTCGATCTTATTTTTGAAGGCGGTATAGATAAACGAAAACTGGTGATGAACGGGCGCGTGGATATTGCACTTTTCTCTACTATTCACCGCGTGCAGCTGCCAAGCGGCAGCTTTTCACCGAAGCAGGTCAGAGCCAGATTTCCACACCTTCATATCGGGAGGTCGGTGCATTCACTGGAGGAAGCGGTTCAAGCAGAAAAGGAAGACGCGGACTACGTGCTGTTCGGCCATGTGTTTGAAACGGATTGCAAAAAGGGTCTTGAAGGCAGAGGAGTATCTTTGCTGTCAGATATCAAACAGCGGATTTCCATCCCGGTTATAGCCATCGGGGGGATGACGCCGGACAGGTTAAGAGACGTAAAACAAGCAGGGGCAGACGGCATTGCTGTTATGTCAGGAATTTTCTCTTCCGCTGAACCTTTGGAAGCAGCCAGACGATATTCCCGCAAGCTAAAGGAGATGCGCTATGAAAAGGCATTATGAAGCAGTGGTGATTGGAGGCGGAATTATCGGTTCCGCAATTGCTTATTATTTGGCAAAGGAAAACAAAAACACCGCATTGTTTGAAAGCGGAACAATGGGCGGCAGAACGACAAGTGCCGCTGCCGGAATGCTGGGCGCCCATGCCGAATGCGAGGAACGTGACGCGTTTTTTGATTTCGCCATGCACAGCCAGCGTCTGTACAAAGGTCTTGGAGAAGAGCTTTATGCATTATCCGGTGTGGATATCAGGCAGCATAACGGCGGTATGTTTAAGCTTGCATTTTCTGAAGAAGATGTGCTGCAGCTGAGACAGATGGACGATTTGGACTCTGTCAGCTGGTATTCAAAAGAAGAGGTGTTAGAAAAAGAGCCGTATGCGTCTGGTGACATCTTTGGTGCATCTTTTATTCAGGATGATGTGCATGTGGAGCCTTATTTTGTTTGCAAGGCGTATGTGAAAGCAGCAAAAATGCTTGGGGCGGAGATTTTTGAGCATACGCCCGTCCTGCATGTCGAACGTGACGGTGAAGCCCTGTCCATCAAGACCCCTAGCGGAGACGTATGGGCTAATCATGTTGTCGTTGCCAGCGGGGTGTGGAGCGGAATGTTTTTTAAACAGCTTGGACTGAACAATGCTTTTCTCCCTGTAAAAGGGGAGTGCCTGTCCGTTTGGAATGATGATATCCCGCTGACAAAAACGCTTTACCATGATCACTGCTATATCGTACCGAGAAAAAGCGGCAAACTGGTTGTCGGCGCGACAATGAAGCCGGGGGACTGGAGTGAAGCACCGGATCTTGGCGGATTGGAATCCGTTATGAAAAAAGCAAAAACGATGCTGCCGGCTATACAGAATATGAAGGTGGATCGTTTTTGGGCGGGACTCCGGCCGGGAACAAAGGATGGAAAACCGTACATCGGCAGACATCCTGAGGACAGCCGTATTTTATTTGCGGCGGGCCATTTCAGAAACGGGATCCTGCTTGCTCCCGCAACGGGCGCTTTGATCAGTGATCTCATCATGAATAAAGAGGTCAACCAAGACTGGCTGCACGCATTCCGAATTGATCGCAAGGAGGCGGTTCAGATATGATGCTACAGCTGAACGGTAAAGACGTGAAGTGGGAAAAAGACGCAGGTACAATTCAAGACCTGCTGGCGTCGTATCAGCTTGAAAATAAAATCGTTATCGTGGAAAGAAATAAAGAAATAATCGGGAAAGAACGCTATCACGAGGTTGAGCTTTGTGATCGTGATGTCATTGAAATTGTCCATTTTGTAGGAGGCGGATGAGCATGTTAACAATTGGCGGAAAATCATTTCAATCAAGATTGCTGCTGGGCACGGGGAAATACCCATCGTTTGACATTCAAAAGGAAGCAGTAGCTGTTTCTGAGTCTGATATTTTAACATTTGCTGTAAGGAGAATGAACATCTTTGAAGCATCTCAGCCGAATTTTTTGGAACAGCTTGATTTATCCAAATATACGCTTCTCCCGAATACAGCGGGCGCCAGCACTGCTGAAGAAGCGGTTCGGATTGCAAGGCTGGCGAAAGCGTCAGGCCTTTGTGACATGATTAAAGTTGAAGTCATCGGATGCAGCCGTTCCTTGCTGCCTGACCCTGTTGAGACATTAAAAGCGTCTGAACAGCTTCTTGAAGAAGGCTTTATTGTGCTCCCGTACACGTCGGATGACGTTGTGCTGGCGAGAAAGCTGGAAGAGCTCGGCGTTCATGCCATCATGCCGGGTGCATCTCCGATTGGATCAGGACAAGGAATCTTAAATCCTTTGAATCTGTCATTTATTATTGAACAGGCGAAAGTGCCGGTCATCGTGGATGCGGGAATCGGCTCGCCTAAAGATGCGGCATACGCAATGGAGCTTGGAGCGGATGGCGTACTGCTCAATACGGCTGTATCGGGCGCTGACGATCCTGTGAAAATGGCTCGTGCCATGAAGCTCGCAGTGGAAGCAGGGCGCCTTTCTTATGAGGCGGGCCGCATCCCGCTTAAGCAATACGGAACGGCAAGCAGTCCGGGAGAAGGTCTTCCTGTATGACGGGCAGGTATTCAAGGCAGGAGCTGTTTGCTCCGATCGGCCCATTCGGCCAGAAAAAATTGAAAGAAGCGCGCGCCGTGATTATCGGCGCCGGCGCGCTCGGAACAGCCAGTGCAGAAATGCTGGTGAGAGCGGGAGTCGGCTCTGTGAAAATTGCCGACAGAGATTATGTTGAATGGAGCAACCTCCAGCGCCAGCAGCTTTATACAGAAGATGATGTCAAAAAAGAAATGCCGAAAGCAGCTGCTGCGGAGCGCCGTCTCCGTTCGATTAACAGCGATGTTGATGTGACCGGCCTTGTCATGGATGTGACAGCAGAAAATATCTTCGAGCTGATTAGGGATGCATCAATTATAGTGGATGCGGCTGATAATTTTGAAACCCGCCTGATCGTAAATGATGCTGCGGTAAAGGAAGGGATTCCTTTTCTTTACGGTGCCTGTGTAGGGAGCTACGGCCTCACCTTTACCGTGGTGCCGGGTTCTACTCCTTGCCTGCATTGCTTGCTCGATACACTTCCGATTGGCGGAGCAACATGTGACACAGCCGGCATCATCAGTCCGGCTGTTTTGCAGGTAGCAGTCTTTCAGGTAACAGATGCACTGAAGCTGCTGACGGGAGAGGAGTGCGAGCCGGTGCTGCGCTCCTTTGATTTGTGGAAAAATGAGCGGTCAGAAGTGAGAGCAGCCAGTCTCAAACATGACGCATGCCCAAGCTGCGGCACAAAGGATTTTCCGTTTTTGTCATATGAAAATCAAACAAAAGCGGCTGTATTGTGCGGCAGGAACACGGTGCAGATCAGATCATCTATTACGAAAGAAGCGGATCTTGAAGCGCTTGCCGGTCAGCTGAGGCAGGCCGGGCTTGAAGTAACTGCGAACCCGTATTTAATTTCCTGCCGCTCGGATGATATGAAAATGGTGCTGTTCCGGGACGGCAGAGCTTTGATCCATGGAACAAATGATATTGCCCGGGCAAAATCCATTTATCATAAATGGATCGGGTAATAAAAGGAGTGTAGTGTAATGAGTATATATAAAGCATTGACAATCGCCGGATCAGATTCAGGCGGCGGCGCAGGGATACAAGCTGATATTAAAACCTTTCAAGAGCTTGATGTATTCGGAATGTCTGCGATTACAGCGGTAACCGCTCAAAATACGCTTGGCGTTCATGGGGTGCATCCGCTGACTGTAGAGGCGTTGAGACAGCAAATTGACGCTGTTGCTGAGGATTTGAGACCGGATGCAGTCAAAACGGGAATGCTCTGGAATGCCGACATGATTGAAGAAGTGGCAAGAAAAATTGACGAGCACGGATTCAATCGTGTAATTGTTGATCCGGTTATGATCGCAAAGGGCGGGGCATCCTTGCTGCGTGATGAGTCAGTTGCCACCTTAAAGGAGTTGCTCATTCCAAGAAGCTACGCGATTACGCCGAATGTCCCGGAAGCAGAAACGCTGACAGGAATGACAATCAGCTCGCTGGATGACCGGAAAAAAGCAGCCGAGCAGCTCGTCAAGATGGGTGCGCAGCATGTCATTATCAAAGGCGGGCACCAGCCTGAAGACAATCACATTACTGACCTTCTTTTTGATGGCAGCATGTTTATGCAAATCACCCATCCTTATATCAATACGAAGCATACGCATGGCACAGGCTGCACCTTTGCTGCGGCTTTAACGGCCCAAACGGCTAAAGGAGACAGCATCCATCAGGCATTTGAGATTGCGGCCAACTTTGTCCGCGAAGCGGTGGAAAATACGCTCGGCATCGGATCGGGACACGGGCCGACAAACCATTTCGCTTTTAAACGAAACAGCTTAAATACAAGCCGATGAGATCACCAGCTGATGGTGATCTCTTTTGCGTTTGCTACGGTATGCGCTTTTCATCTGGACAAGGTTATGATATGATAGAAATTAAGATCAGGTACTAATACTATGTCTTTATTAAATATAGGAGGCTTTATACATATGAATTTTTCACTTGAAGGCCGCAACATTGTTGTGATGGGGGTAGCCAACAAACGCAGCATCGCCTGGGGCATTGCGCGTTCTTTACATGAAGCGGGTGCACGTTTGATTTTCACATATGCAGGCGAACGCTTGGAGAAATCTGTTCATGAGCTTGCCGGAACGTTAGACCGCAACGATTCCATCATCCTTCCTTGCGATGTAACAAACGACGCAGAAATCGAAACTTGCTTCGCAAGCATTAAGGAGCAGGTCGGTGTAATCCACGGTATCGCGCATTGTATCGCGTTTGCCAACAAAGAAGAGCTTGTCGGCGAATACTTAAACACAAATCGTGACGGCTTCCTTTTGGCTCATAACATCAGCTCATATTCTCTGACTGCTGTTGTCAAAGCGGCACGTCCGATGATGACTGAAGGCGGAAGCATTGTCACTTTGACGTACCTTGGCGGAGAGCTTGTGATGCCAAACTACAACGTTATGGGTGTAGCAAAAGCTTCTCTTGATGCAAGTGTGAAATATTTAGCTGCTGACTTAGGAAAAGAAAATATCCGCGTCAACAGCATTTCTGCCGGCCCGATCAGAACATTATCTGCTAAAGGCATCAGCGATTTCAACTCTATCTTAAAAGACATCGAAGAGCGTGCACCGCTTCGCCGCACGACAACACCTGAAGAAGTGGGCGATACAGCTGCGTTCTTGTTCAGCGATATGTCCCGCGGGATTACAGGTGAAAATCTTCACGTTGATTCAGGTTTCCATATCACTGCCCGCTAAGCAGGATCTATATCAAGCAATCCCGAATAGGGATTGCTTTTTTATTTCTTCTGATTTTCAGCTTTCTGTCATATAGATAGAATATGACACAATCGGAGGGATGAAGATGTCTAATAAGAAAAGAAACGCGGATAAAAAACCGCTCATGTATATTGTTCAGCCGGATTATGCAGAAACTACAAGGTCATCCATGCAGGAGATTGTCATCAAAAGAAAGGCCGACAAACCTGCTCCGCCAAAAGCTGAGGAAAAGCCGGCTTATCATGAGAAGCAGCAGGAGGAAGCCGTGGCACAGGATGTCCTGCAAGAAGACCAAAAGCCTGCAGCCGAACCAGTGAGTCAGCAAACACAAGAGGCGAGAGAGCCAGAGAACATAAAAAGCCAAGAGGAACAGAGAGCAGAGCCGCAGGCCGTAGAAGAAACCGTCGAACACGAGCCCTCGAAAGCAGAAAAAAAGGAAGAGCCTGCACTTGAGGACCGGAAGCCTGAGAAAGAACCGGAAGCTGTCCATAGTGCTGATAAAGCGGAGGAAAAAGCACCGCCGGCACGAAAAGTGAAAAAACCGATGAGCAAGATGACGATCCACGAAAAAATTGATTTTTTAACAAAGCTGCCTCATAACATGCCGAGAGCGCTTTGTTTGATTGAAGCCAATGGAAGAACGTACAGGGGCGTGATTGTCGGAAGAAGAAATGATTCCGTCCTGCTTCGAACAACCGGAAACGGAGCCCCAACCGAACTGGCAATCGATGATATTACCTCTTTGCACCCGCTCGGTTTTTAACGAAAAAGAAAAAAGCTGCCCGGCTGATGTTGCCGGACAGCTTTTTTACATAGAGAAAAGCCTGCAGGCTTGCAAGCTTTTCCAGCTTATGATTAATGCTGATGATGTGTACGATTGATTAATCGAGGATTTAAGCAGTTGATTGCGCAGAAGCAGTCTAAGTCAACTTCAATACAGTAGTTCGTTTTTTCGAGTCGGAACACTTCACACACCGTATCTTTATCGGTGAAGTCCAAAATGTGTTTGTGTTCGTCAAATGCGATTAATAATGACAGTGTTGCGCAGCTTCCATGCACTCTTTCGACCCTGAAAAATACTGTATTAAAGCAAGGGCCGTTATCGAGTTCGCCGACATTTCCGAAGGCGACTAATGGCGTTGATTTTGATGTAAATATTGCAAAAGGCACTGTGTCGCCTAACGAATGGCTTACAGATAAAAGCTTAGAGTGGCAGCCGGTCGGGCAGTCTTCTTCAACAGCGTTTTGCAGATCTTCAATATTTTCTACAGCTTCACGCACGCAGCTTGATGTTTTCTGGCTCATATTATCCCTCCTGCCTTATAAATTTGAGACTGGCGAAATGATGGAGAGTCAGCTGCCTCACGCTGGAAGCAGCTGAATGATTTGCACCTGTAATAGAGTTTGGAAGGGGATTCCTCTTTACAAGTGTTTATCCATTGTGATGATGCTTTTTATCTTTGTGAGGCGATGTTCTGTCAACTAGCTCTGGTGACAGGCACTGAATCGCGCAGAAGCATCCGAGATCCACTTCAATGCAGAAATCTGTTTTTTCTAGCCCGAAGAAATCCGGGTCGCAAGGGTGGCAAACACTTAAGGTATCGCCTTTGACATCGACAGGGCGTAAAATAGACAGTGTTGCACAGCAATCACATAATTTTTCAACGCGGAAGAAAATGGATTCAAAGCATTGCATATCATCCACAAATCCCCCCACGTTTCCGAATGTGGAGAACAATCCGCCTTTTTTATCAAACAAGAGAAACGGAATTGTGTCTTTACCTGCAATTGTCGGATTCAAAAGGTTTGTATAGCAGCCAGTCGGACACTGTTCCTCAACTGCCTCCTGCTCTGCTAAAATCTTTTCCACTGCATCGCATACACAGTTCTCATGCCGGCCATGGGTTTTTCCGCAGCTCATTGATTTCAGCTCCTTCTTTATAGGGTATTTGACTTTAGTCCTTAACAACATATGTACCCGTGCCCCACTTGGTGTGGGTGAACGTCTATATATTCATCATATGCTTGGAAAATAAGAAAAAGCAGAGCGTTTTTAGCTCTGCTTTTAGGTTCTAGAGGACAAGAGTGATGACTAGGACAGCGATCAGAACGTTTGTAGCTGTAGAGACAAGGGTTGCGATATCGGCATCTACTGTTGTGACGTTTACGCCGCGGGAGCATTCGATAAGAAGTTTCTGGCGGTTTACTTGCTTGTTAGCTGTAAGCTGCAATAAATCTTGTGCGACTAATTCAGCAATAACGCCATCTGCAATGGAGGTGAGAGCTACTGTCAAGACAGCTGCATTAAGCGCTGTTACAATAGATGTTACGGCTTGAACGTCTGTAGATGAAACGTTGATGTCACAAGAGTCTCTAATAATAATTGTCTCATCTGAGACTTGTTTGTTGAGATTTGCCTGAGCTAGATCTTGGTCGATAAAGGCGTTGTTGTCATTGCCAAACCCATTGTTATTGCAGCAAATATCGCAATTGCATTTTCTTTCTTCTTTTTCTTTCTCTTTGTGCTCTAACGGATGGTCACAGTCAGGATCAAGTGCAACCCAAGAGTATGGTCTGCTTTCCATATCTATTCCTCCTTTTCTTTTACTGTTATTAAATGAGCGAGCCTCTTACTTTGACTGAGGCATTTATCTTGATGATGTGCCCTATTTTTTATGATTAATTTGAATTGTTATTGTTTTGCCGTCTTTGTCTGAGCTGTTCAATGAGCTGCTCTCTGCGGCTAAGCGGTTTATCGCTCTTTTGCTCTTGTACGGCTTCTTCTTCTTTTTTCTTCTTGTGTTTTTCAGCTAGCTCCGCTGATTTCGCTTGCAGGTCTTTTACCATATTCAAAAGCATTTCTTTTTCTTCATCTGATACTTTTTTCATTTTGTCTTTTGTGATGCCGTGTTTTACAAATATGTTTTGGACCAGCATTTTCATCATTGGATCAACTTCTGGGAGCTTTTCAAGCTCTTCTTTGATTTTATCGTTATCTGACATTTGTTCTCACCTCAACTTTTAGTTTGTGAAAAGAAAGGGTTAAAGGATGTCGAATTCAAGGAGCATACTGTTTAACACCTGAAGCAAGATTTGTACAAAGGTTATTATTTCGTCTGCAGACAAAGTAATCTTGATGTTTCGGCTGTTGATAATTTTAATGATGGTTCTTTTTTTGATTTGAGAGTTATCAAGAATGAGTATTTCGCTTGCTACTGTGTCGGCCAAGTCCTCGTCGGCAATAACGAGCTGTGTCAACAGGATAATCAATGTTGTAACCAAGGCTTGTATAGAAAGGGCAGCTGTTATATGTGACGTATCTATTGTGATATTTTCGCAATCAATCACTTCGATCTGCTGCTCGAATTCGCTTGATAATTGCTCAAATATGTCAGGATGCAGGGATTCAATTTTTGTTTCAAATGACATAACCTTCACTCCTTTCTTATCCATACTCTATATAATGCAAATGGGGTGCAGAGCGGAATAATAAAAATAACCAATTTTCTGCCGGACAAGATACAATTCATGAAGAATAGGGTTTTCGCATATATGTGAAGGGATCATGATTGGCAAAGGAGTGAACGAGTGGTTATAAATGGGCTGACAATTGTTCTTCTATCGCTTGCGGTCTTTCGGCTCGCCCGCCTGCTGGTGTTTGACACGATTATGGCGCCGCTTCGCAGTCTGTTTCATGAAGAGAAGGAAGAAAAGGATGCGGACGGGAACATTGAAACCTATATCGTGATTAAGGGAACCGGTGTCAGGGCGTTTATTGGTGAATTGCTGAGCTGCTATTGGTGCACAGGCGTGTGGTGCGCCGGCTTTTTGATTTTATGCCAAGCGTTGATCCCGCAAGCGGCGCAGTGGCTGATTTTACTTTTGGCGATCGCCGGCCTTGCCGGCATCATAGAAACGCTCGTATCAAAATGGCTACAAGAATGAGGCGTTACCACCAGCAACTTTTCACTAGCATCAGCATAAAGTAGCATATATGACATAAGGAAAGGAAGGGGACAAAATGAACCAACATAATAAACCTTCCCAAAAATCTCCATATACAGATTCATCGTATCAATCAAAAAAGATAAAAAAGAAAGGCTGCGGGTGCGGAAATAAAAAGAAAAAGCCTCAATAGCCTGGCAAAGAAACCGGAGAACTCCGGTTTTTTGTTTTTTAACGGAGCGGCCTCGCTCAGCATATATCATAAGCGGGGGGATAAAAGTGAATGAGTTTGAAAAATGGATAGAAGGAAGATATGAACCACACGAACAAAAGCAAAAAGAGTATGAAGACACGATGGGCCGTATCAGAAAAGACTTGGATGCATTTGATAAAGCCGGTCTGGAATTTGAAGATGAGATTGAAGAGCTGGCTGAAAAAACGGAGGCCTTACTTAAGAAACATCAAGCTCAATATGATCAATCATAAATCCGCAAACGCCCTATGCGAATATCCAAGCCGATCCAATCAGCTCACATAGTGTATAGAGAGTAAAGGAGGTGCTTATCTATGGGCTTTGGATACGGATTCGGCGGCGGCTACGGCGGCTGTTATGGCGGTTATGCTGGCGGTTACGGCGGCGGCTATGGTTCAACATTTGTTTTGTTGGTCGTATTATTCATTCTCCTCATCATCGTAGGTGCATCTTTCTTTTAAGATGTATTGAGGAAGTACGGGTTATAACCCGTGCTTCCTTGCCTTGTGTTTATTTTTAAAAATGTTGGAAAAGCACATTGTATTATGTGCATTCATACAATACCGTATTACTCCGCCAAAAGGAGGCGCATTATGGATAATCAATTTTTTAAGAACATCGAAAAGAAAACAGGTGTGAAGATGCAGGATGTAATGAATCTTGCCGGATCACTCCAAAACGCTAATTTTAAAGATGAAAATACAGTGCGCAGTGTGATTAACCGCGTAGCGCAGATGGCAAACAGACGCGTGCCAAAAGAATTAGAAGATAAAATTGTGGAATCTATTACAAGCGGAAAAGAAAAGCTTGATTTTGGCACGATTTCTAAAATGATGGATAATAAATAAGTGGATGGCCTGGCTGACTCACTGCAGCGGGCCTTTTTTTACAGTAAAAACCCGGCAGTAATCTGCCGGGCTGTTAATGATGCAAGGGCTGTCTTGCTTTCTGTAGCAGGGGATACAAAAATCTTGAGCGGTTGGCTGTTTTGCCGCGCCTGTTAGCGGGGCAAGACAAATATAAATGCTGTTTCGCCCGGGTCATGGCTACATATAAAAGACGTCTTTCCTCCTCAAGAGCGGCCTCGTCTCCTTTTCTTGCCGTTTCTAATGAGAAATCGTGCGGAATCGAGCCGTCTACAGTGCCTAACACGTAGACTGTTTTGAATTCAAGGCCTTTTGACCGGTGAATGGTCATCAGCTGAACGCCATGTTCATCCGTTCTGTTTTTCTCAGCGGCCCTCATATGGTCTACGTGGGCAAGAAAGTCAGGAATCGTTTTGAACTTCTTGGCGACAACCTTGATGTCGCGCAGGTCATCGGAACCTTTTTCTAGCTTGTTGCCCTCATTGCCCCGCTTTTTTAAATACTCGGAGAAGCCCATTTTTCCTTCTGCAAAGGTGATGGCTTCTACGGGCTTCATCGTGCGGAGGCTTGCAAAAAACGGTACGATTTTCTTGATTTTTTCCAGCTGGAATGGCTTCAGATCAGGCAATTTGGCCAGCGCTTTGATCATGGTACAGTCCTCTGTAATCGAGAGCGCCTTCAGCGTATTCAAAGCGGACTGTTTTAAAAACAAGGCGGGAAGCAAATGTTTAATCGCCTCGGTGTCATCCTCATTTTGGCTGGCATACAAGTAGGCGAGAATCTGGCGGACGATCCGTCTGCTGTAAAACGATTGGACGCCGCGGTCAGCTGTATACGGAATTGACGATTGATGAAGCCTTTCATATATAGCACGGCCTCCGCTGTTTGTGCGGTAAAGAACCGCAAAGTCTTCTGGACTGGCTCCATTTTGAATTTTTTCTTTGATATCGGAAACGACCATTGTGGCTTCTTCCTCTTCATCATAAGGATAAAACAGCACAGGGACCTGAATGTCATCGCGGGCCGCTTCAAGCGTTTTGGCATATCTGTTTTTGTTCTTTTTCACAACGATATCAGCACTAGAGACGATCGGGTGCGTAGACCTGTAGTTCGCAGTTAAATAGATCGTCTTCGCTCCCGGATAATCCTTTTGAAAATCAAGAATGAAAGACGGATTGCTTCCGCGAAACGCGTAGATGGACTGGTCATCGTCTCCGACACAGCACAGGTTTTGCTCCGGACTGGCGAGCATTTGCATGATTTTGTATTGAACCGGATTAATGTCCTGAAACTCATCAATTAAGATATACGTAAACCGAGATTGATATTGTTCCAGAAGGTCAGGCCGCTCGATAAACAATTCATAGCAGGCTGAAGCCATGTCATCAAAATCAAATTGGCTGTGTTCTTTTTTCTGGCGTTCATAATGTTCATATAAACGATAAACTTGTTTTTCCCACTCATCTTTTAGAGGGATGCGTTCATTTGGGACATAAGTGTTTTTCCAAAAACCGATCTGCTGCAGAGCTTGGTCAACTGGGAATTCTTTCTCATCGATGCCTTCTTCATAGAGTGCTTTTTTGATATATTGTTCCCGCTGCCACTCCATTTTCAGCAGATGCTCACCGTTCCATTTAGCAGAATTAGAGTGATACAAGATCTTATAAAACAGACTGTGGAATGTTCCTGTCACAAGTCTTCTGACTTTTGCCGGCTGTAATCCGTACTGGTTGGCCATACGCTCTTTCATTTCAGCGACAGCTTTTGTTGTAAAGGTGACAAGCAGCATATTTTCAGGCGGTATGCCTAAGTGTTCGATCATGTGGGCGGCACGGGCTGTCAGCACCCGTGTTTTTCCGCTCCCCGCACCTGCAAGCACAAGCAGCGGGCCCTCTGTTTCCGTGACAGCTTTCAGCTGATCCGTGTTTAAACCGACAGACGGAAAAAGGCTCGTATCGGGTTCTATTGTTTTTGGCACAAATAGTGTTCTTGGTTTAATGCTTCTAGGACGGTGCCATTCTGTAACAGCTGGGGACGGGTCAGCGGCGATCGCTTTTCCCTTGGGTAAACGAATGACACCAGATTCCTGATCATCTTCTTTTTTCCCCTCTTTAGAGGGCTTCGGTTCGCACGCCTCCTCACATGCCGGAAAATCGCCTGGCTGGCGATGGATAAACTCTGGCGGATCGGCGATGTTAAGCCGTAACAAAACGGGCTTTCCGCAATGAGAACAAAATAAATGTCCTTTTATTCCCTCTTCAAAGAGGAATTGATAATGTTCTCTCGAATATGTATGTAAATGTATGATTCTATCATTCAGTCGGGCGCATTTCAAAAAGGGGTCCTCCCAATCAAAAGGTGTTCATTACAGACAATGACTATCATATCAAAAGAAATGTGTTTCAAAAAGTAAGTTTAAGGGAAAAGAGACAGCAGAGGGGTGGGTATTGTATGATATATGCAGGTCAAATTCAGAACCAGCAATACGCTCAATATGCTAATAGAACGATTGGACATAAGCAGGATTATGCCGGAACCGAAAAAATCAGCTATGTCCCGTTTCAGCGGGTATACAAAGAATTGGAAAAGCAGCAGGAGAATCAAACGGCCGCTGAAAGAAAAGTAAACGAGATGAAACGTAAGCGCTCTCTTTATAAGAGATTGCGAGAAAAAGGAATGGGCACATATATTAATCGATATGTATAAAAAACCGTTCATACGAGAGAACGGTTTTTTTTATGTGCAGTAAAAATCCGGATCTCAAAAGATCCGGATGCGTTCAGTCCTTCATCATTTGTAAGTGCGGAATGCCGGCATCGAGGAATTCTTTTTCAGAAAGCACGCGATACCCGTGTTTCTTGTAAAACGGCACAGCCTGTGTTTGCGCGTTTAAAATGAAACCGGAAGCGCCTCCGTCTGCCGCGGCTTTTTCGAGCGCTTTCATAATGATGCCGCCGACACCGGCTGAGCGGTGGCTTTTCAGTACGCAAATCCGCTCTAACTTGCCGTAGCCGTCCTTCATACGCCATCTTCCGGCACCGACAGGCTTTTCACCGTCATACACGACGATATGCTCTGACTCATTTTCAAGTTCGTCAATTTCTTCTTCAGCAGGCACGTTTTGTTCTTTGACAAAGACTTCTTCTCTTACATAGAATGCATCTTTCAGTTGGTCTTCATTTTTTGCGATAACTGCTTTCAAACATTATTCTCCTCTGCCTAGCAAGAAGGTTTCATATACTGTCCACGATCCGTTTTCCAACTGGTAAAGCAAGTGGAAACGGTCAACGATTTCTTCATGCGACACTTCCTGCATTTTTAATTGTCCCAGTACATCTGAATGCTCATCGTCGGAAAGATTTTGGCCGACCGTCACATGCGGAACGAAATTATATTCCTGTTCTCCTGCCAACACACCGGTGTATAGCTTTTCATTGAGTGTTTTTAACTCTTCCGTCGGTTCTGCTTTGATGTAAATGACATTATTGACAGGCGCAAATGAGCTGTATTTTGTCATTTTGAGAACGAGTGGGTGGGACTCTTTTGCGATGTTTCTTAAATGTGATACGAGCTGATCCGCTTTCTCCTCCGCGCATTCAAAGGATGCTCTCAGCGTCAAATGAGGCGGGATCAGAGAGTAGCTTGGGTCATAGCGCTTTCTGTAAGAGTTTGCAAGGTCTTGGAGCTTTTTTGATGGAAATAAAACGATTCCGTATTTCATATTATGTCCCTCCTGGAAATAAAGTATGATAGAGTGTTAAAGCATTTTTTTCAGCGCCGGGGTGATGAGCGGCTGCCAGTATGTCCATTTGTGGTCTCCGTCAAATGGCTCAAAATAATAATCGGAAAGCTTCTTCTCCAGCAGCTGCTTCAGCTCCTGGTTCGGTTCTGTAAAGTCCAGAATGTTCCCGTCTGTCGTGTGGACGTCAGTTTCTTTTGTTCCGATTTGGTGATAAATAGAGAGGTGTTTGATATCGTCTGACTGTTTTACGGCTTCTAGTACGTGTTTGTCAACATAGGGAGACTGCATGATGATGTTGCCAAACATATTCGGATAATCAAGCGCTGTCATAAGTGACACGGTCGCTCCGAGCGAATCACCGATCAGGGTTCGGCCATAACCGATCTGATAGGTTGGATACTCATCATCTGCAAAAGGAACGAGCTCATGGGCGATGAACCGTTTATACGCCGAAAATTTTGAACCCTCCGGATGATAGGTGTTTCTGCGCTCTTTTACATCCTTATAGGGAACACCGATAATAATGCTCCGGTCTATTTCGTGTTTCGACAGCAATTCCTCAACCTGTCTGCCGATTCTCCCCAGCCTGAAATAATCGTGGCCGTCCTGTGCGATAATGACATGGTATTTATAAAGCGGGGAGTAGTTGGACGGCAGATAAACAAGCAAGGTCATTTCCTCGTTAAGCTCTTTTGAAAAGAATTTCTTTTCTTGCACTGTGCCGTTTTTCGGTGCCATAAAAACATTCCTCCAGGACATCACTATACTTTCTTGCATTTTCAATTATTGTACCATGAATTATTAGAAATTTCTCTCTTTAATTGTTTAGAGGAAAAGCATAGTCACATAAAAATCTTTTCAAAATCCATCTAGTGTTGAGTTCAAAAAAATGAATTTATTTTTATAAGCTTATTTATAAAGTATTAAGATTTAAAATACATTTCTTCAATTTATATCAGTTAATTAAAACAGGGCTGAGAAATTATTTAAAGATCTAACTCGAGAAAGATTGAAACTTGTTGAAGGTAAGCTTAATATCCTATATACTTTACTGTAATATTCTACAAAGGTATTTTTTTCTAAAATTTTAATGATAGTGGGAGAGGATTGATTAAGCATGAACCTTTATATTTAAATTTATTGATTGAAAACTCTAAGTATATAAACAATTGAAAGAAAAACATTGATTCTAATTCGTCAAACTAAATATTTAATATTACGCACTCAAAAAAATTGATACGATTTAAGTGAGAAAGAAGGCCGGAATAATGGCGGTAAAAGATATTTGGAAATGGATAATATCGAGGTTGGATAGTGATATTTTGTATGAAATATACAATAAGGAGAATATTGTTTGTCCGGGGTTTCGAGTAAATTCAAAAACTGCAATCAAACAAAATAGAACTCGGTTAAGTGCCAATTTATTAACAAAAAGTGCACATAAAAAAATGTTAATCTGGTTCGAAAACATAAGTTTATCAGTAATTCGTAAAAATAAATATGGGATAATGGAAATCAATGAACTGGTAGATGTATGTCAAGTATATGGTGCAGTAAATATTTTAATTAAGCTCATTAGTGAAAATGAGGAAAAAAAAGCAAGTCAATTGTTTGCAACTTTACAGGAGGAAGCAAATGAATTGTTGGATATTTCAAACTTAATACTCAATGAGAAAGGAATGTTTGAAGAGAGTGCTAAAAAAGCTGAAAAAATAAATTCAGAAGAAAATCTAAATGATCATCGAACTAAGAGTGTCAAGCAAGAAGAAAAAAGAATAAAGAAATTAGAACAAAAAATGGAAAAACTCGAAATTCAATATAAAAAACGTGAGATAAGTTATAAATCTAGAATTGAACAAGAAGAAAAAAAACTACAGGATGCTCAATTGAAACTAAGTGAATATAATGGAAAACACGCAGAATTAGTCAAAGAAAAAGATCTACTGGTGCAAAAAAACCTACAACTCGAAAAAAAAATAAAGCAATTTGAAAAAGAAATAAAAATATTAAAAGAACATAAAAACCAATGGAACGAAGAGCGAAAAGAATTAGAAGAAATTATTGTAACTGTAAATCAGAAATTAGAGGAGTTTCAATCAGAACCAAATAATAAAGGGATAAATGAAATGTTAAGAGAAACTGCAATTTCGAAAGAAGAGCGAATGAGGATTTTAGTAATTGGTAAACCAGCACAAACTTCCCACTTTTTAAGAGAATACTTGGATTTTACATTTGTTGATGGAGAAGAGATAAGTAATGAGTTAAATAAAATGAACATGGATGAAGTTTGGGTCTTAATGTATGAACTTTCTTTTCGAGATAAGTTGGAATTACAGGAGAATAAACTTTATCATAATTTGGAAGGTGGAAAAGTAAAAGTTTGTGAGGATTTTACTGCTGTAAAAGAACACTTAAAAAGACTTGAATTAGAGGAAACGGAGCCAAACCAATATGTATGGAACAACTAAATGGAATATTGATTTTGCAGGGATACTAACAGCAGATAAGGAGATAGCAACTTCATCAGGAATAAAAAGAATCATTGTTAATAAGAATGGTGACTTACAATTTTACATTCGAATTATATCTATTCCGCCTGAAAACTTTCCGCGTGACGTGAAAGATGTATGTTTTTTTACCGATGAGTTAACTCAATGGGGGTTTGTTGACAACCTTACTTTAAGTGATGAGGAGCGGAAGGAAGAGTTATTAAGGTTTTTAGATCGATTTATTTTATTTTTTAATATTGAACACAAAAGAGGTCGCTCATTAGATGACTATTATACCGCTAAAAATATTTCAATTCACAAAAAAGCTGATAATTTTAAAGAAGGAGTATATTTACAATCTATTCCTATCTTTTCAGAAAAGACTACTGATCGTACACAAAAAATGTTTGAGCAACAGTTAGTAAATCAGAGATTGGTAGGCGATAATAAACAAATCTCGAAAGAAGAAGATGATACGCCTACAATGGTGTTGTGGCGCAGCGACGATGGAACAAAGTTTACGGTTTACGGTTCTTTTGAGAAACATGAAACAGCATACGGTGGCTTTAAGTTTTATGCATATAATGACTTTGTAAATAAAATATCACTACCAACTGATACACTTTTAGATTCGTATATAAAAGATGATGTGTTATTTGTAACTAGTGAGATGTACGATCTATTGCAAGTTAAGCTCGAGCAAGATGGGGAAACCATTGAGGTTAATGAAAAGAATCAGATTAACCAAGAAACAGTAACAGAGCCTGTAATACAAAAAGAACCAATAAATTTTGAAGATAAAGCTTCTCAAGCGTCATATGATCAAGAGGAAGAGTTTATGAGAGCGTTTGAAGCTATGTGTAAACAAATGGGCCTGTATTATGACCAAAAAGATTTATATAATTTCCACACAGCCATGAAAACAGGTAGTCTTGTAATACTTGCTGGTATGAGTGGGACAGGTAAATCTAAATTAGTGCAGTGTTATTCGAATGCATTAAAATTAAATAAAGATAATTTATTGTTTATACCTGTAAGTCCATCGTGGCAAGAAGACTCTGATCTTATTGGATATGTTGATAAACTACATAATGTTTATAGAGCAGGTGATTCTGGATTAGTAAATGTATTGCGACATGCTAATACTCATCCTAGCGACATGCATATAGTATGTTTTGATGAAATGAATTTAGCTCGAGTAGAACACTACTTTTCGCAATTTCTATCTGTGCTTGAACTAGAAGAAAATAAACGTGTGATACAGCTATATAATGAGGATTATACAAAGCCTTATAATCATGATCAGTATCCACCTTCTTTGCGTATTGGTGGCAATGTAATGTTTGTGGGGACTGTTAATTTGGATGAATCTACGCATCATTTCTCGGACAAAGTTTTAGATCGTGCTAATGTTATTACATTAACTATGCAATCATACGCAGATATTTTTCAAATGGAAGATGAGAGATTAAATGATATTGCAAGTGGAATGGAGACGGCAAACGAAGTAGTATATTCATTTGATGTTTATAAAACCTTTAAGAGTAAAGAACGTCGAATTACTTTAACAGAGGATGAATCTAATTTGCTTTGGAAATTACATAATTCGTTACAAAATAGCAATAACAATCTTGGTGTAGGCTGGCGTATTGTCCGACAAATTAGTTCATTTTTAAATAACTTGCCTTCTTCATCGCCACTCACTCGTGAAGAAGCCTTTGATTTGCAAGTGGTGCAACGAATTTTAACAAAGGTACGTGGCTCAGAAGAGCAGTATATTGAACTAGTAGGGCGCTTTAGCAATGAAGATAAGAAAGTCACTCATAGCCAATTGTTAGATGCTTTAGAATTAATGCCCGCTTCTTATACTTTTGAGAAATCAAAGAAAGTAATTATAGGTAAAGCGAAGGAGTTACAGCTACATGGATTTACCATTTAGTGTAATTTTTTATCAAAAAAGAGGATCAAACACGATTGCGAACGAAGTAAAGACATTTGTGAAAAATGAACTTGATTTATACACAAAGCCTATTGATGATGCTGTTGTCGTAACAGAAAATTTATACTTAAGTGTAGATTTTCAGTGCAATGACAGGGAAGCTCGTTTTCATATGGATGGGCTAGATACTTTGCCTATGAAGTATTTAGAAGAGTACGGAGAGGAAGTGTACTTAGCGCCAACAGAAGGAGCTTCGCAAATACTATTTGATAATGTTACAAATCGAAATAAAAACTTAGATACACATATGGATGGTTATTATCCATTTATACCCGGTTACTATCGTATAAAAATTGTGGTTAACAATGTATTTTATTATTCATGGTTAAAAGTATTGCCTAAACAAATAAGTGAATCTCAATGGACTAGTATGAGAGATGATATTGAAAATACATTACATGGATTAGCACAAGATTTAGTGCATTCACATGCGAGTGTAGGTTTTCGAAGCGATGTGCCATTACCCTTGCATGTTTTGCGGAAGGTATATATTATACAAAAAAACTATGGGAAATGGAGCCAAGCGCTCCAATCTATTCAACAAAAGCCACGTATACGTATACAAAAACACTATGCACTTATTCAGCAAGGAAAAGCAAAAGCTTCTGATGTCAAAAGTGTGCGATATCGGGCTCGACACCCAGAGAGTAAGGACTATGTATATCAACCATCACATGTTCGAAGTTATGACTTAGGGGAGAACCAATGGCTAATAAAAATTTTACGGTTTATTACTAAAGAAATTAATGAACTATTGGATTATATTGATATCCATAAAAGAAATACAAAGCAGGAAATAGAGAAACGATCTAGATACTTTACAGAGGAACATGAACAAATTCGTTTAAAGAAAAAAGTACTAGATCAGCTAAATATTTATGAAAAATCAATGAAAAGAATCCGAAGCACTTGTTCTAGTAGCTTACATGCTGAGTGGATGCAAGAAGTAAGCATCAAGGAAACAAGGAGTATTCCTTATACATTACAGCTCGATTACCGTTATCGTCAGATATATCATTTGTACCGTATGCTAAAGAATGATACTGTTTCCGTTTCATTTGATAGCAAGTATGATTATTTTTGGAAAAGAACAGATCTATTATATGAAATTTGGGGATTTATTCAAATTATAAAAGGCCTGCAAGAGGCTTCCATTGGATTCTGCATACAGAGCGGGTGGATTTATAACACGAGAGAATCCTTACAGTCTATATGTGTACCTTTTTTGGATGCGGGAACAACAATAATTTTTAAAAGAGATGACATTACTTTGCATTTAATCTATGATGAGCATCTTGCAGTTAATAGGGAAGAAACAGATCGAGATCATCCCTCTTTTACGAATGGTTTACATACACGTCCTGACGTACGTATAGATATTTTTAATCAAGTGGAATTTATTGGTAGTATAATGATGGACTTTAAATATCGACCTATTTGGAATATATGGGATAATAGGAAAATTGCCGGAAGAAATCAAAATGATACAATGCGACAATTATTATCTTATCGTAATAATGTTACATCTCCCTACTTATTTGAACATTCTAGTCCAGGTTCGTGGAATAGTTATAGAAGTGTAAATGAGTCTTGGGCTATTTATCCGTCTAACATCCGTAATCCAAATGTGAAAGATCCATTAGAAGACTATGGTATTCGTTTGGTTGAATTAACACCAGAAATTAACCAAGCTTCTTTTCATAAGCATCTTTTAGAGGCTATTCAAAATATTATAGACAGAGCAAGGCATTAAGCCCTTAAAAAAATAAAAGGAAAACAGTGTTGAAATAAACTGTGAATTGCGCTAATATAAAACAATCAGAAAATTGAAATCGATATTTCTTATCGTGAGAGGTGGAGGGACTGGCCCTTAGAAACCTCAGCAACCGGCTTGTTTTGCATGTGCAAAGCGCCAAGGTGCTAAATCCAGCAAGCGTTTTTTATGCTTGGAAGATAAGAAGAAGCGTTAAACCCCTTCTTCTTATGAAGAAGGGGTTTTTATTTTGAAAAGGGAAGGTGTCAGCTATATGTCACAGCACGTTGAAACGAAATTAGCCCAAATTGGGAACCGAAGCGATGAAGTCACGGGAACAGTGAGTGCTCCTATTTATTTATCAACAGCATACCGCCACAGAGGGATCGGAGAATCAACTGGATTTGATTATGTCCGCACAAAAAATCCGACACGCCAGCTTGTTGAGGACGCCATCGCTAACTTAGAAAACGGCGCAAGAGGGCTTGCCTTTAGTTCAGGAATGGCTGCTATCCAAACGATTATGGCGCTGTTTAAAAGCGGAGATGAACTGATTGTTTCATCGGACCTATATGGCGGCACGTACCGTTTATTTGAAAATGAATGGAAAAAATACGGATTGACTTTTCATTATGATGATTTCAGCGATGAGGACTGTTTACGCTCTAAGATTACGCCGAATACAAAAGCGGTGTTTGTGGAAACGCCGACAAACCCCCTCATGCAGGAGGCGGACATTGAACATATTGCCCGGATTACAAAGGAGCACGGTCTTCTGCTGATCGTAGATAATACATTTTATACACCGGTCTTGCAGCGGCCGCTTGAGCTGGGAGCTGACATTGTCATTCACAGCGCAACCAAGTATTTAGGCGGGCATAACGATCTGCTTGCTGGACTTGTCGTGGTGAAGGATGAGCGGCTCGGAGAGGAAATGTTTCAGCATCAAAATGCGATCGGCGCCGTCCTGCCGCCATTTGATTCGTGGCTTCTGATGAGAGGAATGAAGACGCTGAGCCTCAGAATGCGCCAGCATCAGGCAAACGCGCAGGAGCTTGCGGCGTTTTTAGAAGAGCAGGAAGAAATTTCGGATGTGCTGTATCCCGGAAAAGGCGGCATGCTGTCCTTCCGTCTGCAAAAAGAAGAATGGGTCAATCCGTTTTTAAAAGCACTGAAGACCATTTGTTTTGCAGAAAGTCTCGGCGGGGTGGAAAGCTTTATTACATACCCTGCGACCCAGACGCACATGGATATTCCTGAAGAGATCCGCATCGCAAACGGGGTGTGCAATCGGTTGCTGCGCTTTTCTGTCGGAATTGAACATGCGGAAGATTTAAAAGAGGATCTAAAACAGGCATTATGTCAGGTCAAAGAGGGAGCTGTTTCATTTGAGTAAACATAATTGGACGCTGGAAACCCAGCTCGTGCACAATCCATTTAAAACAGACGGCGGAACCGGGGCGGTCAGTGTACCGATTCAGCACGCCTCGACTTTTCACCAACCTTCATTTGAAGAGTTCGGGGCATATGATTACAGCCGCTCTGGCACGCCGACAAGAACAGCTCTCGAAGAAACAATTGCCGCACTGGAAGGCGGAACAAGAGGATTTGCTTTCAGTTCAGGCATGGCTGCCATCTCAACAGCATTTTTACTGCTGTCACAGGGTGATCACGTTCTTGTGACAGAAGATGTATACGGCGGAACCTTCCGTATGGTGACAGAGGTGCTGACCCGGTTTGGCATTGAGCATACGTTTGTCGACATGACGGATCGTAATGAAGTGGCGCGGAGCATCAAGCCGAACACAAAGGTCATTTATATGGAGACGCCATCAAATCCGACACTTGGGATTACGGATATTAAAGCGATTGTTCAGCTTGCAAAAGAAAACGGATGTCTGACCTTTCTGGACAATACATTCATGACACCGGCACTGCAGCGTCCGCTTGATCTCGGCGTGGATATTGTACTTCACAGCGCGACAAAATTCTTAAGCGGACACAGCGATGTGCTCTCAGGTTTAGCTGCTGTCAAAGATGAAGAGCTTGGGAAGCAGCTGTATAAGCTGCAAAACGCGTTCGGCGCTGTCCTTGGCGTACAGGATTGCTGGCTTGTCCTGCGCGGATTAAAAACATTGCAGGTCCGTTTAGAGAAAGCGAGTCAAACAGCCCAGCGGCTTGCGGAATTTTTCCAGAAGCATCCGGCGGTGAAGCGCGTGTATTATCCGGGACTGGCTGATCATCCTGGCGCTGAAACCCATAAAAGCCAGTCAACGGGAGCGGGCGCCGTGCTATCTTTTGAGCTTGAAAGCAAAGAGGCCGTTAAGAAGTTAGTCGAGAATGTGTCACTGCCGGTCTTCGCTGTCAGCCTTGGCGCCGTGGAATCGATTTTGTCCTTTCCGGCAACGATGTCTCACGCGGCAATGCCTAAGGAAGAGCGTGAAAAACGCGGTATCACTGATGGCCTGCTCCGTCTGAGTGTGGGCGTCGAACATGCAGACGATTTAGAACACGATTTCGAACAAGCGCTGAAAGAAATTGCTCCAGTTGCGGTTCGTTAAAAAAGAAGCCGGGGATGGCCCGGCTTCTTTTATTATTGTTCGTCATCAGGATTCAGAATCGCGAGGACTTGATGATCCTCCCAAACGCCATTAATTTTTACATTTTTTCGGGCGATGCCTTCTTTATGAAATCCCGCTTTTTCTAAAACACGCATGGACCCGAGATTACGGGGCATCACACCGGCTTCAATCCGATGCAGTTTCAATTCGTGGAACGCATAATCAACAACCAATCTGACTGCCTCTGTCATAATGCCCTTTCCATTATGGGCTTTGTCTAAAAAATACCCGATGAACGCAGTTTGCAGCGCGCCACGGATGATTTGAAAGAGCGAAACCGTCCCGATTAATCTATCGTCTGACGCTGTAAAGATGCCAAAATGATATTCTTCATCTTTCTCAAGTCTTTCCTGATACTCGGTTATTCGTTTTCTTTGCCCTTCAACCGTATAGTAATCGTCTGCGCGTATCATAGAAAACTGTTCGAAAAAATCCCGATTTTCGCTTTGCAGCCTCAAATTTTCTTCGGCATCCTTTCCTTCTAAAGGTCTAACATAAATGGTTTTTCCTTTTAACATACAGTGATCTCTCCGTTCTCATGTCAGCATTCCTCTTACATTATTCTCAGGGAAATGCAAATATCCTTTTTATAAGAAGGAAGAAAACCAATTTCCAATAAAAGTGCCAACATAGTTGCCGATTAAGTAGCCGAGCGTACCGACAAGCATGATCGGGGCGACAAGCTCCCGCCATCCCTTGGCAATTGCCATCGCAGCCGCAGTCGTCGGTCCCCCGACAGTAGCATTGACGGCGAGCAGAATTTCTTCAAGCCGCACACGGAACAATTTTCCGGCAGCTAAGGAAACTGCTAAATTGCTGATCGCAATGATAAACACGAATAATAGAATAAGAGGCGCATTCGTGAAGATTAAGCGCAGATCTGCAGGAATGCCGATCACCACAAAAAACAAATAAATCAAAAAGGTTCCAAGCTCCTGAGATCCATTGAGCCTTTCAAAAAAACGCGGGAAAAGAAAAATGATAAGAACAGTTAAAGACGTAAGCACCAGGTACTGATCGCCAAGCGTACCGGTCAGCAGGGGATGAGAAAAAATGCTTTTAAAATAACCGGAAACCTTCATACTAACCGCAACAAGCGCGAAAGCGGCACCGGCATTAAAAGCGATATCCTTTAAGGAAATATCCTTCCGTTTCCAATAGCTTTCAGCACTGTTTCCGCTGTTTTCATCGGCTTTTACCTTCTCTTCAAACGGCATGGCATAATGCCGCTGAAACCATTTGAGTGCAGGAATGCTGATTAAAATAAAAAACAAAAGCGCCATCATAAAATTATCAGCCACAACGGTAGCCGACACATATTCACCAGGCGTCTCAAATTTTGCCGCCATCGCCGCAAAGTTGACCCCGCCGCCGATATAAGAGGCGCTGATCATCCCGCCGATTTTATCTAAGTAAGGAATATGCTGTTTAAGTAGAAAAAAAGCAAGAATGCTCCCAAGCACAGTGCCAGCGGAGCTAATCAGAAAAATAAACAGCAAACGCCTGCTTTCCTTAAAAATTTGCCGAACATTGATCTGAAACAGCAAAAGGGGAATCGCAAGCGGCACCACATAAGCCCACACAGTATCATACACAGGCGACTCAACAGGAAGCACTCCTACATTTGTAAACACCATAGCACCTGCAAGGGCGATAATAGCGCCCGACACAGCGGACGCCCACTTAAAGCGCTGCTCCAGCCCGATGCTCACTGCCGCCCACACCGCAATAAACCCCCATAATACCCAAACATCATCGGAAGAAATCAAAGAATGCAAAACCCCATCACCTCTATTGTTAGAAAATTAAGACATATTATAATAGCCGGGGAACGGAACAGCAAGTCCAAAAAAAGTTTTTCTAAAAAAGCAGTTGACGAATAGAAGGGAAGGTTATATAATAGAACTTGTCAGAAAGACAATAACATACCCAGCAACACATACATATCATGATTCCGTAGCTCAGCTGGGAGAGCGCTACCTTGACAGGGTAGAGGTCGCTGGTTCGAGCCCAGTCGGAATCATAGCTTAAACCCTTGCTACGCAAGGGTTTTTTATTTTGCTTTAATAAAGCCGGTTTATCAAATTCGCGAGTTGTTGGCAAACTGTTGGCGAAATTAATTGACCGCAGTCCAAAAACTACCTCCAAACTTACTTGATTAGTTCAATAGTAACAAACGAAAGATCGGATTTCTGTTAAATCTTCATTGATAATAGCCAGTCCAAGACCGTCACTTCAGCCATGCATCTTTTAAATAAAATTTTGTACTGAAAACATCAATTGTATTTTTAAATTCTGCTCTAGAATCAGCCCCTTTATAATAATCTTAATAAATTGCTTGGGGTGATACTGATTCGTGATTTGTGCTATGGTTTGCAAGGCTTGTAGCAAAAGCAGGAGCAACAGAAACGAGTAAAGCAAGGGATAATGCAAAACCAGTTAAAGCTTTTTTCAATTTCATTTTAAGCACTTCTTTTTTTAAAATACAACTTTATTATTAAATGGAATACAAAAATATCCAAGGTGTTTTTTGTTAGTAATTTGAGTTAGAGGGATTGGATGGCACTTAGAATATTGTTTCTGCTGATGGGGTGTTGATTCTGGATATATTTCCAACACGATTACAGGCCGGACATGAAAGCGAATCTTGCTTTGATCGGGGCAATCATTTCATTTACGGCTGCGGTTTACTTTAAAGATATTGATGTATTGAGAGAAGAGGGAAAACAAATGAACGGAATTTCTGAGCGTTGGAACACGTTTAAATTACAAAAATCCCCTGAACCACTCTAGATCAGGGGATTGCTTTCCCAACAGCTTATTAAGTAGCGGAAGGCATGATCAACGATTTAGTATCAATTTATTAATTGCGAATACTAGAAACATACCGTTTTCCGCCTTCCTTAGAAGTAACATATTCTCGAGGAACATTAAGTCTATTGGTAGAATGATAACTTACATAAAGTTTCATATTTGCTCGGCTCGTTACGATAGCCGTATGATCCATCCAACCATCAGCATAGCGAAGACCTATTTTATTATGGTAATCATAGTGATATACATCTCCAAGCTTTACATTTGAATATGTATCAGAAACAGTCTTCATTTTTATTCCGCCAGCTTTTAAAATGTATGATCTAAAGGCTCCTGCATTAACCCAAGCATCTGTATAGGGTTTCCATTCTTTAAAGTACGGCATTCTTCCAGCTCTTAATGCTTGGGAAACAAAGTTAGTACAATCTTTGTCTTTATAATATTTATAGTTTTTATTTGGTTTTAAGGCATATTTTTCTGCATATTTCATTGCAGCGTAACCACTATATCCTTTAACAGATGTTGCAGTCACAGTTAGTTGATTAGAGTTAGCAGCATTGAAGTTCATACTTACTGGTTTATCTTCACTTTTCACTTCTTCTTTATCATCATTTTTCACTTCTTGCTTATAATTTTTTAAAAATTCATCTAATTTAACATCCGAAGAATATTCTTCATCATTTTCATATTGTAGAGTTGAAGAAGAATTATTTAATTGTGTTACATTTAGTTGCTTAGAAGAATTACTCAATGGTATTACATTTAGTTGATTAGAAGAATTTTTAACTTGAGAGAAACTTAGATTAGAAGTATTTGTTGATTGAGAACTTTGTTTATTAGAAGTTGTTTTGGGAATTTCAAGTTTAATATTATCGCCCAGAGATGTTGTTACTTTTTCAACACCAAAAACAAAGTTTCGAGTAATATAAGCTTCAACAATTAGCTTATTGTTTTTTTCAGAAGTCTTAACATCGTCTATATCGTATGTAAACTCGTGGAATTTTTGTTTGTCCACTTTACTTAACGCAGAATACAGTAAGACTCCTTCGTCGGAATCAGTCAATTTAGACTCTTTAGGATGCGCTAAAGGAGTGTTGTGTTCAAAATCATATTTTTGTTGTTCTAACATATCCTTAACTTTTTCGTAACCAATCTCGTTGGTAATTGAAACATTTTCTTTAGTCTCTTTATTAGTAGTGGCTGCAAAAACTTCATTTGTTGACACTAATGGTGACAATGATAGACATAAAACTAGTGAAGCAAGTAATTCTTTTTTCATACGAAACCTCCAATAAAATCTAAATATAAGTAATATTTATCATTTACACCAATTGAAATATGGCATAAAATACATGTAATAATATAACATAAAAATAAATACATAAAAAGGTATCGGAGGAAAAAATGAAAAAGAAAACTAAAATTATACTTTCTCTCTTGGCAGCACTTATTGTTATATTGATAGTACTTCCAGTTCTATCTCCTGTTGTCTTTACAGCTTCTTCGGAAAAAGGAGCAATCAGACACGAAATTTATAAAAGAGGATATCCCTACCAAAGCTACTTTGCAGTTCTCCAGAAAAGAGAAGGAGACAATGAATCTGGGAATCTTTATTATGTAAATTGGCTAGATTGGAAAGATGAAACAGGACAAACTCCTCACTTATGCTATTCGAAAAAATCATCAGATGGTGAATACGAAGTAAGTTGTGGCACAGGGCCGTAAAAATAAATTTTAAAATTGAATAAGTCCATGACGGAAAGCCTGCGGACACTGATCGTTTTACAGAGAAATTTGTGCTTCGATCGGTGTCCGTTTTTTTTCGCAACTAACCATATGTCTATCGCGATTACTAGCTATGAAAGGATTAAACAGTCCAAAAAGAAACCATCACAGAAGCAACATGAGCGCTTAGATCGTTTCTGGCAACAAATGATGAACACTAACATGCAAACACTCAGACGTGGCAAAGGCGGCGCCTATAAACGCAGAAAGTAAAAGGGGAGTTTCAGGATGAAATACGGATTCGCTTATAAAAACGGAAAGCTTGTAAATATCTTTTGCGGCAAAGAAGAGCTCTATAACGAGTTGAAAGCCTTCTTGGTCAAAACCTTCAGTATCAGCGTGAAAGAGGTATCGAGGCCTCAATATATCGCAGAGCAAAGAGCAAACAATTGGAATGACACTTACTCTATTTAACTATCAGGAGGGAAAGGACAATGACAGATCAAATGATTGCATGGGAGATTGAGGAATGGATTCGTGATTATAAATTCATGCTGCGGGAGATCAAAAGGCTCAACCGTGTGTTGAACAAAGTAGACTTTATTAGCACAAAGCTCACTGCAACATACGGGGATGAAGCGGGCATGCCAAGGGGATCAGCAGGAGTCAGTCAGGCAGAATTGCGACAGATGGACCGAAGAGAAAGACGGCTTCACAAATATGAATCTATTGTGTATTACCTGGACAACGCTATGGAACACATTGAAGAAGAAAAGCACCGTATCGTTTATGATTGTATGATGGAGGGCATGAGCTACACTGCTATTGCAAACCACCTTGATTGCTCCCGAGATACCATCAGAAAGATCAAAACAGCCATAATCGGCAACATCGTCAATAAAGTCAAAGAAGCCAACTTTCTGCAATATTTGAACTCGTTTAAATCGGCGGTGTAAAATGGGAGGCAGGATCGGCGCGGCGGATTATTCCTGCGTCACCACCAATTTCATACAATGAGTAAAACCTCCCAGTGGTAAGCGAGGATCAACTCAACTGGGAGGTCTTACATAGTGAATCGGTGATAAAACAGCAGCAGTATTGCGTACATGTTAATATCCCCGACAAAATATGGTTTTATTCAACAGATTCGTTCGACAAATTTTGCGAATGTTACCATTGTCATACTCCTTAACCGATAATAAGGTAGGGGGGGTGAATAGCTTGAAGCCAATGGTAAAAGAATTTCATGATTTTTTAGAGAAGCAAGGGCATAGATCATGGGACGACATAGAAAAAGAAATGCAAGATGAGTTGTGGCGAATCGGAAATAAGTACAATGTATCGGGTCCTACTGTATTCCATGAGTATATGGACTGGAGAGCAAGTCAACTGAAGAAAATAAAGGTAGCATCCTGCGGGGTGCTTTTTTTGTTCCCTGTAAACTGCTTCCGGTAAGTCTCAGGATAGACAATTGGCGGTTAACGGCTTGAGCACGGTGGTGGTTTAGAGGGAATATCTTTTCCAAAACAACACGAATCAGAAGGGGGCGGCGGTGAATGTAGATGGCCGAAAAGCACATTCAGGCGTATAAGGATTACGTCAAAGGCATGAAATACAAGGACCTTGCCGAGAAATACGAGGTGTCAGTGAACACAATCAAATCGTGGAAGCAGCGGCATGGTTGGGAAAGAAAAAAGGGTGCATCCATTGAAAAAAGTGTGCACACAAAAAAAGGCGGTCAACCTGGCAACAAAAATGCAGTCGGGAACAACGGCGGCGCACCACAGAAGAATCAAAATGCTGTTACTCACGGCTTTTTCTCTAAATTCTTGCCAGAAGAGACGCTTGAAATCATGGAAGAGATTCAGGAACGCTCGCCTGCTGATATGATATGGGATCAAATTCAGATTCAATATGCGGCCATTCTTCGGGCGTAGCGCATTATGTTCGTTTCTGATAAGGAAGAAATGATCAAAGAGTTGAAAAAGAAAAGGTCCCTCATATCTGAGGTCAGCGAAATTGAAGATGGGCTTGTCATTAGTTTTAGTACGTGGTTTCGCTACAGATTTTACAGTGAAACAAACACCTAACACATTTCACATTGCTTCAGATTGCCTTCAAACTTGATAATATAACTTCTAAACCTTCCTATAAAATGAAGGTTTTTTATTTGATTTCAATTTTTAAATCCTTTACATACAGCGATTGATTAACTCGAGCAATCAATGTCGCAGTTATATTTATTTTTCAAGAAAATGTTATAATGAAAAGCCATAAAATGATAGGAGGGGGAATTTCGATGCATTACATAACGGCATGTTTAAAAATCATCAGTGATAAAGACCTTAATGAGATAATGAAGGAATTCAAAAAACTTGAGGAAGAAACGAACAAAGAAGAGGGTTGTATTACATTCCATGCTTATCCGCTTGAGCCATCAGAACGTAAAATAATGCTTTGGGAGATTTGGGAAAACGAAGAAGCTGTGAAAACCCATTTCACGAAAAAACACACAATAGACGTTCAAAAACAAGAATTAACGGAAGTAGAATGGTTAATGAAAAGCAATGTGAATGATTGAAAGGCTCTTTAAAAAGAGACATTCAATGACTTAGTATCAGCCACTTGTGACTAAGTAGTAAATTGTTGTCCAACTCTTATTTTTTCTATTTAATATTTTTTGAGACGAAAATGTTTTTTAAAGCTGATTTTAAAATGTATTCAAAGTCAGCTCTGTTTGATTTAATGGATTATATTCTTTGGATAACTTGTTACCATCATAATGGAGATACTCCGTATAAATTGGAGGTTAAAATAATGAGTCATTCTCAAGAAAAAATTGCACTAATTACAGGAGCAAGCAGTCAAGGGGATATTGGTACGGCTATTTGTCGTAAGTTAGCCTCACAGGGTATACATATCTTCTTTACTCACTGGAACTCTGATGCGGCCTGGATAGAAGAATTTCAACAAGAAATTTTACATATGGGTGTCCGCTGTGAGGAAATGAAAATTGATTTATCAGATGCACATGCTGCATTCACAATACATGAAAAAATTTCAGATAAATTAGGATATCCTTCCATCCTTATTAATAATGCAGCTCATTCCGCAAGTGATAATTATGTATCGTTAGATGCTAAATCACTTGATGAGCATTATGCGGTTAATATGAGATCGAATTTTCTTCTTTGTGTTGAATTCGCCCGTCGGTTTAAAAAATCTAATTTAATATCAGGAAGAATCATCAATATGACATCAGGGCAGGATTTAGGTCCTTTGCCTGGGGAGTTAGCGTATGCAGCAACTAAAGGAGCTATTTCTGCATTTACTAGGTCGTTATCACAAGAACTTGCACCATTGGGCATCACTGTTAACGCCGTAAACCCAGGTCCAACAGATTCTACATGGATGACAGATGAAATAAGAAATTTTCTTTCACCTAAATTTCCAATGGGGCGTATTGGCACACCAGATGATGCAGCACGAATGATTGCTTTTCTTGCAAGTGATGAGGCTGAATGGATAACGGGACAAATTATTCATTCAGAAGGTGGATTTATTCGGGGCTAAGCTACTGAAACACAATATACACCAATGTATGATGTATTCCCAAAACTAAATCTAAACTTGAAGCGCAATTGAAATAAAATAAGGTCCCTTCTCTTTTTAGAGGGGGACCTTATTTTATTCATGCATGTTTTGCATCCAGAAATCTGGCGAATAAGAGATTAATAAACCGTTACATATACTTTTCCGAATACTGCGGTACCTTTAAACAAAGTAATCGTGGCTTTCCCTTTTGATTTAGCCGTCACTAAACCATTTTGATCGACTTCAGCAACTTTTTGGTTATCAGTCCAATAACGAGTAGCTGAATTATTTTTAACAGAATAGGTTTCTCCAACTTTTAGAGGTAAATTATAGTCTTGAATTTTGATAACATGTGTAGGTGAAATAGAAATGTTCTTTACTTCAGTAGGTGTAGAGTTTATTTCATGAGCTGAAGCTACCCCGCTGACCGACAGAGCTAACGCAGAAATCGATAAAGCAGAAACAACAGTTTTTTTGAAATTCATTTTGAAACACTCCTTTAAAGTTTTTTGTCTTGCACTATAACAATTCAGCAAAAGTAATTATTTTCCTTGTAAATAAATGTTAATAATATGTGAACGATCAACTGATTTGAGCTAAGAATATTGTGTGCCCTGCACAGAGTTTGTATTTATGATGGAAAATTGCTGAGAGAGAATGGCCATCCTTAAAATGTTAATAAAACACATTTGATGGTTATTAGTTTGTTGAGCATGTGGGAATTTTGTTACCTGCACTTTATCTCCGAAGATACCAAATCACTTTTCTTCATCATGTTCTTACTTTCGTACTCATACATTAGAAAATCTTCGTTCTAAATAGGTGAAGAATTGGAGTATTTTTATGAATTTCTGCTGAATAACGATAAAAAATACATTACATAGCAAACTCAAAGAATATAAAAATCGCATTTTTCCGGAAGCTTCGGTAAAAAACGAAACTTTTGTCTCTATGATTTTATTTTATAATGTAAACGGTTTCTTATATAGTATACTTATACTATCAATTTGCTCAAGTAGATACTGACAGGAAGGATAGAAAAACAGATGGAATACATAAATACAAGACAAAAAGAGATTTTGTATCTGTTGTTATCTGAACCTGATGACTATTTAGTTGTGCAAGATTTCGCAGATAGGGTACAGTGTTCTGAAAAAACAATCCGGAATGATTTGAAAGTGATCGAGGATTATCTCAATGAGCATTCTCATGCACAGCTTATTCGAAAACCAGGGTTGGGCGTTTATTTACATATAGAAGAACAGGAAAGGACCTGGCTAAGCCAACAATTATATACTGAACATTTTTCTTCTAGGCAGCGGAGCGATGAAGAAAGAATGCTACACATTGCTTATGATTTATTAATGAATCCGAAGCCTGTTTCCGCAAAAGACATTGCCGCTCGGCATTTTGTCAATCGATCTTCCATTAAAAAGGATTTATACGCAGTAGAAGAGTGGCTGAAGCGTTTTGATCTCACACTGGTTTCTAGGCAGCGGCTTGGATTAAAGGTTGAAGGGAACGAAAGAAATAAAAGAAAGGCATTGGCAAGAATATCTGATTTGATCCACAATACAGCGTTTACCAGCCAATTTATTAAAAGTAAGTTTTTACATTATGAAGTAGACTTTGTGACGAAAGAAATCAAATCATTGCAAAAAAAGCATTCCCTCTATTTCACAGACGAAACGTTTGAAAGTTTGTTGCTGCATACATTGTTAATGGTCCGCCGCATCAAAATGAAGCAGCCGATTTCATTGTCCCCAAAAGAAATGGCGGCAGTAAAAAAGAAGAAAGAATATCAATGGACATTTGCTTGTTTACAGCGGCTTGAACCGGTTTTTGCAATTCGCTTCCCTGAAGAAGAAGCCGTGTACTTAACATTACATATATTGGGCGGTAAGGTTCGTTATCCATTGCAGACAGAAGAGAACCTTGAAAATGCTGTGCTTCCTAAGGTTGTAGGGCATTTAATCAATCGTGTTTCAGAGCTGAAAATGATGGATTTTCACAAGGATCAGGATTTGATCAATGGTTTGAACATTCATCTCAATACTGTGCTACAACGGCTGAGCTACGATCTTTCTGTAGCAAATCCTATGCTCAATGACATCAAAAAGATGTACCCTTATTTGTTCCACCTCATCATTGATGTTTTGGAAGACATCAATCAAACTTTTGATCTTCATATTCCTGAGGAAGAGGCAGCATATTTGACATTGCATTTTCAGGCAGCGATCGAACGGATGCAGGGCAGCAGCGAGACTCATAAAAAGGCGGTTATCGTCTGCCACATGGGGATTGGGATGTCACAATTGCTGCGGACAAAAATTGAACGGAAATGTCATCAAATCGCTGTAATGGCCTGTATTGCAAAGGCCGATTTAAAGGATTATATCAAAAAGCATGAGGATATTGATCTTGTCATATCCACCATTGCGCTGGAGAATATAACGGTTCCCCATATTGTTGTGTCTCCGCTTTTAGAGCCTGGTGAAGAGATGAAATTAAGTGCGTTTATACGTCAGCTGGGCGAATCACACCGCCAAAAACAAAAAACGTTTCAGATGCTGAACAATACGACTCCTTTTTTGGTTTTTTTGCAGCAGGAGGCAGAGCACCGCTACAAGTTAATCGAACAGCTGGCGACAGCTTTGTTTGAGAAAGGCTATGTTGATAAGGACTATGCGGTTCATGCGGTGATGAGGGAAAAAATGTCGGCGACAAATATTGGATCAGGCATTGCCATTCCTCATGCAAACGCTAAATTTATTAAACAATCAGCAATCGCGATTGCCACATTAAAGGAGCCGCTTGAATGGGGAAATGAAAAAGTTTCGCTCGTTTTTATGCTGGCTGTCAAACACGAGGATCAAACCATGACAAAGCAGCTGTTTAGCGAGCTTTCATATCTTAGCGAGCAGCCGGCCTTCGTCCAGAAGCTGACGAAAGAAGCCAATGTCATGACATTTTTATCTCATTTGGATTATTAAAGCAGGGATTATTCCTTGCTTTTTTTTGTTATAGGGAAAAATGCCTTTATTACCGGAACCTATGGTAAAAAAAAGCGATTTTAATGAGCTGATTTCGGTATACAGTTGAGACAAGATCTGATTATTCACACTTTAAAGGAGGTTTCCTATGAAACTGTTAGCGATTACATCTTGTCCGAATGGAATCGCCCATACGTATATGGCAGCGGAAAATCTGCAAAAAGCTGCTGACAGACTGGGCGTTAGCATCAAAGTTGAGACCCAGGGAGGGATTGGTGTCGAAAATAAGCTAACCGAAGAGGAAATTCGCGAAGCGGACGCAATCATTATTGCTGCAGACCGCTCGGTAAACAAAGACCGGTTTATAGGCAAAAAACTGCTGTCTGTGGGGGTACAGGACGGCATCCGCAAACCGGAAGAATTGATTCAAAAAGCTCTTAACGGGGATATACCGGTCTATCGTTCCGCTTTAAAATCGGAATCCGGTAATCATCAGGAGAAGAAACAAAATCCAATTTACCGTCATTTAATGAACGGCGTTTCATTTATGGTTCCTTTCATTGTTGTCGGCGGATTATTGATAGCGGTTGCATTAACTCTAGGAGGGGAGAAAACACCTAACGGCTTAGTTATTCCGGATGATTCCTTCTGGAAAACGATTGAACAGATCGGCAGTGCTTCATTTTCATTTATGATTCCGATTTTAGCCGGCTATATCGCCTATAGCATCGCTGATAAACCGGGACTTGTGCCAGGGATGATCGGCGGTTATATTGCGGCGACTGGAAGTTTTTATGACAGCGCAAGCGGCGCCGGATTCCTCGGGGGGATTATTGCCGGGTTTTTGGCTGGATACGCGGCACTTTGGATCAAAAAATTAAAAGTTCCAAAAGCAATCCAGCCGATTATGCCGATTATTATTATTCCGGTGTTTGCATCACTAATTGTAGGTTTAGCGTTTGTGTTTTTGATCGGCGCGCCTGTAGCTCAAATTTTCGCCTCTTTAACAGTTTGGCTGGCGGGGATGAAAGGGTCGAGCTCGATCCTTCTGGCATTGATTTTAGGGGCGATGATCTCATTTGATATGGGCGGTCCCGTAAATAAGGTGGCGTTTCTGTTTGGATCAGCAATGATTGGAGAAGGAAATTATGAAATTATGGGACCAATTGCTGTCGCCATTTGTATCCCCCCGATTGGCCTTGGCGTTGCGACGTTTTTAGGAAAAAGAAAATTCGAGGCATCTCAAAGAGAAATGGGGAAAGCGGCATTTACGATGGGTCTCTTCGGCATTACTGAAGGAGCGATTCCATTTGCGGCGCAGGACCCTCTGCGCGTTATTCCAAGTATTATGGCAGGCTCAATGACAGGTTCTGTGATAGCCATGATTGGCAATGTGGGAGACAGAGTGGCACACGGCGGACCTATCGTTGCAGTGCTTGGCGCAGTTGATCATGTCTTGATGTTTTTTATTGCTGTGATTGCAGGATCTCTTGTCACTGCTCTGTTCGTCAATGTACTAAAAAAGGATATTACGGCGTCTCCTGTGCTCAGTGAAACTGCACCGACCTCCGCGCCAAGTGAAGCTGCGGCAGCAAATGAAATAAAGCAGCCAATTCAAAGCCAAAAAGCTGAGATGTCGGAATTTAAAAAACTGACAGACATTATCAGCCCGGAATTAATTGAACCAAATTTATCGGGGGAAACGAGGGATGACATCATAGATGAATTGATTCAGAAATTGTCCCGAAGAGGTGCGCTGCTTTCAGAGAGCGGGTTTAAACAAGCCATTTTGAATCGTGAACAACAGGGAACAACGGCGATTGGCATGAATATCGCGATTCCGCACGGAAAGTCTGAGGCGGTCAGGGAGCCGAGTGTTTCCTTTGGGATCAAACGATCAGGCGTTGATTGGAATAGCCTAGATGGATCAGAAGCTAAATTAATCTTTATGATTGCTGTACCGAAAGAGAGCGGGGGAAACCAGCATCTCAAAATACTGCAGATGCTATCTCGTAAGCTAATGGATGACAATTATAGGGAGCGGCTGCTCTCCGTGCAAACAACAGAAGAAGCATACAAGCTGCTAGAAGAAATCGAATAAAGCGGGGGATTTTCATGACGACTGAACCGTTATTTTTCAAGCCTGTTTTCAAAGAAAGAATTTGGGGCGGGACCGCTTTAGCTGATTTTGGCTATACCATTCCGTCACAACGAACAGGGGAGTGCTGGGCTTTTGCCGCGCATCAAAATGGTCAAAGCGTTGTTCAAAACGGAATGTATAAGGGGTTCACGCTCAGCGAATTATGGGAACATCATAGACATTTATTCGGACAGCTTGAAGGGGACCGTTTCCCTCTGCTTACAAAAATATTAGATGCTGACCAGGACTTATCTGTTCAGGTGCATCCGAATGATGAATATGCCAACATACATGAAAACGGTGAGCTTGGAAAAACAGAATGCTGGTACATTATTGATTGCCAAAAAGATGCCGAGATTATTTATGGCCACAATGCAACAACAAAGGAAGAACTAACTACCATGATAGAGCGTGGAGAATGGGATGAGCTCTTGCGCCGTGTAAAGGTAAAGCCGGGGGATTTTTTCTATGTGCCAAGCGGTACTGTTCATGCGATTGGAAAAGGAATTCTTGCTTTGGAGACGCAGCAGAACTCAGACACAACCTACAGATTATATGATTATGATCGAAAAGATGCAGAAGGCAAGCTGCGCGAGCTTCATCTGAAAAAGAGCATCGAAGTGATAGAGGTCCCGTCTATTCCAGAACGGCATACAGTTCACCATGAACAAATTGAGGATTTGCTTACAACGACATTGATTGAATGCGCTTACTTTTCGGTGGGGAAATGGAACTTATCAGGATCAGCAAGCTTAAAGCAGCAAAAACCATTCCTTCTTATCAGTGTGATTGAAGGGGAGGGCCGTATGATCTCTGGTGAGTATGTCTATCCTTTCAAAAAAGGAGATCATATGTTGCTGCCTTACGGTCTTGGAGAATTTAAACTCGAAGGATATGCAGAATGTATCGTCTCCCATCTGTAACATGGCAGGGCTTGAGAAATAAATTTGCGAGTGAAGACGCCTATTCTCCAGCAATGATCTAAATAAAATAAGAGTTTAATAGTTGGAGAAGAAATGTTACACTCTTTTCTGTATATGGTAAAGAATGAAAAAACACGATTCGGTTGGTAGTCCGGATGCATTATTGACAATGTCAGTAACCTTCCCCTCCTCGGGATGTCCATCATTCTTTAATATCTTTTATGAGGAGGGAATCGTTATGAAATTAACGATTTACTACGATGGTCAGTTTTGGGTAGGCGTTGTTGAAGTTGTGGACAATGGAAAGCTAAGAGCCTTTCGTCATCTTTTTGGCAAAGAGCCGAGGGATTCTGAAGTATTAGAGTTTGTTCATAACCAACTCCTGAATATGTTGGCCCAAGCTGAGCAGGAAGGAGTTCGTTTACAAGGCAGACGTCAAAAAAAGATCAATCCAAAAAGATTGCAGCGCCAGGTTTCAAAAGAGTTGAAAAACGCCGGAGTAGCTTCTAAAGCTCAAGAGGCGATAAAGCTAGAGCTTGAAGCAAGAAAGCAAAAGAAAAAACAAATAATGAAAGAACAGCGAGAACATGTAAAAGAGCAAAGGTATATGCTCAAAAAGCAAAAAGCGAAAAAGAAGCACAGAGGTAAATAATCCAAACAAAAGCAGGCGCAGTGCCTGCTTTTGTAATTAAGGACTCTACTTTGTAACATATATCCAATGTTTATACTCCGCTGATTTATGATTCAATATAAACCCTAACTTCTCCAAGGTTTTTTGTGAGCCTAGATTATCATGTTCACATCTTGCGGTGATCCGGTTTACTGTTTCTTGGCTTAATGCCCAGTTTATTAGTTTTTGGGCGGCTTCCACACAATAACCTTTGCGGCGATGACTTTTATTTGTTGCAAAACCAATTTCAATCATGCCATTTTCGTCTGGGTCACCTAAAAATCCAGTTCCCCCAACAATTTCATGACTGTCCTTCTTTACAATAATCCATGAATCAAATCCTTTTGTTCCATTGTTTTTGACTAAAATCTCGCGGAAATAAGGTATCGCTTCAAAAAAATCAGAATTTGGCCATTCACCATTTGTTTCATAACCTAAGTCTTTGATAGCCTGATGATCTAGTTTAGACGCGGCGTTAAGAAGGGGAATATCAATCGTTTTTAAACGTAATCGATTCGTTTCAAGGAGAACCATATATTTAATCCTCTTTTCTTTTTACTGGGAATAATGATAACATATAACAATTTTCTCTGGTACCTTGGCAGTAGAGAAAGATGAAGAAATTGAGGGGAATTGAAAGATTGAAAGGTAAGAGTTTGCCCAAACCAAAAACGGGTAGGAAAATGCTGATGTTAATGTGTCCCTACCCGTTTTTCTGTTCCTGAATGCAGGGTTTCTGATAACATGTTGTGCTACCTTTTCGCAATCAAATAAAGCGATATGGCTCTTTGGGTTTGAACAGGATTATGAATGATAATGACCCATTGGTTTCTTCGTCTTGGAAAGCTTGCTACCGCATACAATGGAGCAGTATCGCGCGGAGTGAACCCACCATTTATCACGTTGATATCTCTTCCTTCAAGATGACAAACTAAGTATTCACCTGGATTGATGACCTGTTGGTTCGTCCATGCGTAAGAATAAAAGCCGTCTCCAAGATCTTCGGTGGAAGATGGGGGGACAAAGCCATCTACAGTCAATGTGATTTCTCTTCTTCGCTGTCTTTCTGAAAAATCTGGACTTCTTTGAGGGTTATGAGTATGTGAAAAGTAAGGAATTAACGCAGGGCCATAAAAGTAATGATACAAAGCAACCACTCCTTTATTTTCCATTCATACAAATTGTATGTGGGAGTTATTTGTTCATTCCTGTTTTGTTCCATGTAGACTAATAATGGACTATAGGCGTCCAAGGAAATCAATTTGTCCTTTCGTTGATTCAATGCTAGTAACCTTGAAAATGCAGGTTAGGATGATAGAATTTACATATTACTGCAAGAAGTTAGACATACATCATTTTGATAGTGGGTGAAAACAATGGCGAAAAAAATGGCAAAAACAAATGCGGTTCGTCTGATAGAACAGCAGAACATCTCTTATGAGGTATTAGGGTATAAAACAGACGGCCAGCCGGTAGATGGCATCTCTGTTGCGGAAAAAATCGGTTATCCTTTGAAATATGTATATAAAACGTTGGTTGCAGCTGCAGGAACAAATCATTATTATGTCTTTGTTGTACCCGTTGCAGAAGAGTTAGATGTAAAAAAGGCAGCAAAGGTGACAGGGGAAAAGAAAATAGAAATGATTGCAATGAAGGAGCTATTAGCGGTAACTGGCTATCTTCGCGGCGGCTGCTCGCCAATTGGCATGAAAAAATTGTTCCCGACCTATATTGATTCATCTGCAGAAACGCTTGATTTTATCATTGTGAGTGCAGGGAAAATCGGTATGCAGCTAAAGTTGGCGCCACAAGATTTAGCCAAATCATGTGATGCCGCATTTGCAGAAATTGTATAGATGCAGATATAGGGGAACGAAAAAGCTTAGTCATATCGATTAAGCTTTTTCCGCATCCCTTTCAAATATGATTTCAAAATAAGCAGCTGCCCCATACCCATCTATACTGGGAGCAAAAATCTGAACGAATCTCCAGCCTCTTTTCGCATAATTATGGATGATTTGCTGGTAGTCTTCTTTAGGCCTTCTTCTCATCGTACTCAGCTCAACTCTTACGAATTCATATTCTTTCATCGTTTAATCCCTCCTATTTAAGGTATACGCATAATTGAGCAAGAAGTTCCGAAAACCTAGGTTAAGGTCTGCCTCACTAAACACAGGAACATCTTGAAGAGTTAAGGGGCTATAAAAACGAATTTCACCGTGTCAGCAGTCTAAATGAATCTCTTGCTTATTGCATTTGACTGAGTATATAAGTAAAAAAAGAGCGGCCAGCACATATAAGAAGGAGATGATCATTAACGCACTCATAACAGGGTAGTGTTTAGCGGAGTAGATGAAAAAATCAAGCTGTGAAATTTGTTTGGGGCTGCTGACGGCATCAATTCCATTTAGCAGTTTTGAGAGTTTAGCAGTATAGTTCCAATCAAATCGATCTGAAACAAGCTCGCTTCCTTGATACCAATTAACAGCAGCTAAAAACAGAAATACCATAATAGAAAATCCAAGCTGAACAACTAAAAATATTCCCTTCACTTTTGTATGACCTCCAAATCTATGAATATGGGAAAATCAAACAATATATTACCACCGTATGGGTTATTCTTGCAATTTCACTTCCATACAACTCAAACGCAAGTCTATTTTTTTGTTTGTTTTTGGCTTATAATACCTGATGATGGAAAAAGAGTGCGGGTTTATAGATTAGAGAAACAAATGTATTTCTTAGCATTTTTTATTTGTGGAGAGAGTATAGAAGCATTCGATTAGATCTGCTTTTTCACAGAAACGCTTTTCATCTGTTTGCCTGAGCTTTACAATTGGCTGGCAAAAAAACAATGATTTCTTTCAATCAAAACATGCAACGATGCGACATATTTTATATCTTGATGACTTATCTCATTGCCTTTAAGTCATTCTATCGAGAAAGCGATGGTATTTTATGAACAAAGAAACCCTAAAAAACATACTCATGATTTTTTCAATATGCGCAACCCTCCGAGAAACCGATGGTATGCGCATAGCTGATAGCTGGATTTTGAGTGAGATTATACGATTTTTGATTTGCATGGTTGTGTTTTTTGCCATGACATTTCTATTAGATGCTGTTTTTCCAAACAAAAAAGAGTCACATTAATGTGTGGCTCTTTTTGCATCATCTGATCAGAAACATCATAAATGAATCGATCATCATGATAAAGAACAGCAAGCAAAAATAAATAAGCGAGTAGACAAACATATCCTTTGCCCACTTCACGTCATCGTCTGTTTTGAATCCTTTGATGCTTTTTTTGATCCATATGCCTCCGAGAACCAAGGCGGCTAAGAAATAAAATGGGCTTATATGGCCGGTGCCGAGAGAGAAAGGAAATAATAGCGTGACCGGCACCAGGACGGCAATATATTGCATCATTTTTATTTTTGTTACATGATTGCCTTTGACTACTGGCAAGAGCGGAACGCCAGCAGCGCGATATTCCTCTTTGCGTCTTATCCCAATCGCCCAAAAATGCGGCGGCTGCCACAGAAACATAATCGTGTACAACAGCACTGCCGTCATACTGAAGTCACCGATTACGGCACAATACCCCATCAATGGCGGCGCAGCTCCTGGGAAGCTCCCGACAAATGTGCTCCACACAGACGTTCGTTTCACCCATACCGTATAGATGATCGCATAAAAAATAAAGGCGGCCAGTCCGAGAAAGGCCGTTAATGGATTGAGGGAATAAAGCATGGCAAGACCTGCGATTCCTAAAACAGAGCCATATGTTAAGATCATGGCTGGCGGCATTTTCCCTGTGACCGAGGCCCTGCTGCGAGTGCGTGCCATTTTTGCGTCCATATGCCTATCAAAATAGTTGTTATAGACAGTGCCGGAAGCCATCACAAACGCGGTTCCCAACATTGCTGTTACCATTGTCATCAAAAAAGCCAAGCCGGTTAACGTTTTTTCTGCGCTTGCAAACGCGATCCAAAACCCGCCGAAGGCTGCTATCGAGTTTGATATGATAATGCCCGGCTTTGCAAGTTTGATAAAATCGTAAATGGTTACCCGGTTCGAAGCTTTTATGTATTTTGTTTCAGATATGGCTGCAGAATCTCTTGTATTCTTCAAAAATAGACGCCTCCCCCAAAACTGCATGCTTTTGTTATCGTAACAAGAGGGGGACGGAATCACAATTATTTCCTATATTTTTCATGATATTGTCATTTTTAAAACAAAAAAATGGGGAGCTGGACTGCCCCCATTTTGATATGCGGCGACTAGTAACCGTAACCTCCGCCATATCCTCCGCCATAACCGCCGCCGTAACCGTACCAAGGGTAGTAAGGCGGTCGCGGGCGCGGGTAGTAATAAGGTGGGCGCGGATAAAACGGGTAGAACGGATAATACGGTCTTGGATAATAATAAGGCGGATAAAATGGCGGTCTCGGACGCGGATAATAATAAGGCTGTCTTTCATCATAAGGGGTAATTTGTTCAAATGACTGTTCATTCAAAGGGTAATCCAAGAGGAAAACCTCCCTAGCTTTTTTTATTCCTTTTACCATATTCCTGATGCTTAAGTTGGGTGTATGTACATTCATGAAATTCGGTTTTTTTTATGATGAAATTCCTTAAAAAGGATTGACATGAACTTCTAAATCTCATAGTATTACAAATGTGAAATAAATGTTACTACAATGTTACAAAAACATTTCTAAATAGATACAGTTCCAACTGATGAAGAGTAAATCGAAATGGCTACGAAAGAAGGAGTTTTTGTTGTTGGCAAAAAGAATCAAATGGTTTCATGTATTAATAGCAGTTGTATGTGTGGTGGGCCTTATCGGCTTTTTCCATAATCATTCATTGAAAAAAGAAACGGTCATGAATAAAGTAAGAACTGATTCTCAATATGGGAATGTTGAGATCGCAACGCTTGTGAATGACGGGAAAACTTTTAATTACGCGGTTAACTATCCCGTTTTCAAAAATGAAAAAATGGATTCGGCATTAAAAAGATTCGCAGAAAAAGAGGTTCGTCAATTTCAAAAGGAAACAAAGGACGTTGACCAAGAGCATACGACAAAACGCAACGAATTAAATGTTGATTATAAAATTGTCCATTATGCCAAACAGACAGTGGCGATTGTATTTAATGAATATAAATACATCGGCGGGGCACACGGGCAAACCGTGAAAAAAACGTTTAACTATGATTTTAGTAAACAAGCGTTTCTTTCCATTGATGATATTTTCAAAGAGGACGCTGACTACTTACATAAGCTTTCGTTAATCGCTTATCACGAGCTGAAAAAGAATAAGGACATTGCCGCGGACGATGCACTGTTAAAGGAAGGGACGGCTCCGAAAAAAGAAAATTTCAGCCGCTTTGCCATCAAGGAGGATTATATCGAACTTTACTTTGACACATATCAGGTTGCAGCAGGCTATCTTGGAGAGCAATCGATTGCCATTAAGAAAAGTCTTTTGAAAGACATTCTGAAAGAACAATATATTGATAAAGCAAAAAATAAAAATAAAATCAAAGAACAAAAGCCGAAGCATGAAGTGATTTCTTTACCCAAAGAGGAAACGGTTGATCCAAATCAAAAAGTCATTGCGCTTACTTTCGACGACGGCCCGAATCCTGCGACAACAAATCAGATTCTAGACTCCTTGAAGAAATATAAGGGTCATGCCACGTTTTTTGTTTTGGGGAGCAGAGTTCAATATTATCCGGAAACGCTAATAAGAATGCTGAAAGAAGGAAATGAGGTGGGGAACCATTCATGGAGCCATCCGCTTCTCACAAGGCTTTCAGTGAAAGAAGCGTTAAAGCAGATCAATGATACGCAAGACATCATTGAAAAAATAAGCGGATACCGTCCGACGCTTGTAAGACCCCCATACGGCGGCATTAATGATGAACTGCGGAGTCAAATGAAAATGGATGTTGCGTTATGGGATGTTGACCCGGAAGATTGGAAAGACCGTAACAAAAAAACAATTGTTGACCGTGTCATGAGTCAGGCGAGAGATGGAAGAACCATTTTAATTCACGATATTTACCGTACCTCTGCTGATGCGGCCGATGAAATTATGAAAAAGCTCACCGATCAAGGATATCAATTGGTGACGGTTTCTCAGCTTGAAGAGGTTAAAAAACAAAGAGAAGCGAAATAAATTACAAAAGGCTGTCCGTACGGACAGCCTTTTTTCTATTTAATAAGAGCCTGTGGTGGCCCAAACATTTAAGTTTGGTCCTGAATACTTGCCAAAAGCGTAAGAAGTCCTTGGATCTAAATCATATACCATCGGTGTATAGCAAGACTTTTGGCCGGCCACCGCTTTTCCATTGCCGCCTGCAGAATCACAATTATATCTCTTGCCGTCCGTGTTCCGGGTAATCTCCGCATTTGCTTCAAAGCCAGACGTCAATGTATTATTCATCGTGATTTTTGCCCAAGCCGTTTTACATGTACTGCTGAATTTAAGCTCGACTACTCCGATGACTTGATTGCTTGCATTCACTAAGTTTGAGGATTTTTTTGTAGAGCCGCTGGACGCACAATCATTGTAATAAGGGCTTTTTCCATCGTAGGCATGGGTTTCCGCATTGGCGGGTACACCTTTGACGGCAAAAACAAATACTACTGCGAATAACACCAATGAAGCCTTCGTAAACAGTCTTTTCATATCCTTTATGACCTCCTTAATATGGCAAACAATAAATCATACGGAGGAACAATCAAAACATGCATGCTTTTTTGTGAACAATAAAGGCGGCCGGGAGGATGGAGTTATTGGCCGCCTTTGGTGTGAGGTTAAGCTTTTACATCAATGGTTTGTCCGAGAGTCGGATGCTGAATCATCTTTAAGGTTTGATCGGAATTTTGCTGGGCGGTGTCCAGCATTTTTTTCGTTAAAGCGATATTAACATTCTGGGCAAGGGATGCTTGATGCATTGCAACCGATAAAGCAGGAATATCCATCGTTCCACCTCCTATGCCTTACCTATCGGCGGCTTTGTATCATTTTACAGTGAAAAATGGCTTAATTTTCGCTGTTGACCCCTACGCTGCGGCATATCGTATGTTTTTGACAAGGAGGGAATCAGGATGAATCTTGTCATGGAAAAGACCTTTGAGCAATACGAAAAGCTGTTTTCAATGGAAGAACAGAAAAGAGAAGATGAATTTCGGTATACGATGATGAGGCCGTTTGAAAAGATGTGGACCGCCATCCATGTTCCGCTGAAAGCGAAGGAGCCAAACGGCTATGATGTGATCATGGCTGCGAAAATGCTTGGCTATTTGGATGTCCGTGATGTTGAAATCGGACAGAAAGCACTGCGAATACTGAAAGAATCACATGTTTCAGAGACTGCGGAATCTGCACTTCGGCAATGCATATTTTTTGATGAGCGCGAACAGCTGCGGGTGAATGCAAAGGAGATCAAATTCGGCCTTTATATCGCTGATCCAAATAAGCTTCAGCTGCAAAAAGGCTACTGCGGGTTTGGCGGGATACCGGGCTTTATTCATGTATGGATTAATCCGAACCATTATAACCTGCCAAGGATTCCTTCCATTATTGCTCATGAGTTTCATCATAATGTGCGGTTTTCGTATATAGATTTTCATCATGGCTCTGTAAGTGTCGGGGATTATCTTGTGATTGAAGGATTGGCGGAATCATTCGCCAGAGAGCTGTTTGGTACGGAACGATTGGGCCCTTGGGTAACTCGTTTTGATCATGAGGATTTGCAATATTCCATTGATGTGATTAATGAGGTGTTGGATGTGAAAGGAGTTTCGGAAGTCAGCCGTTATATGTTTGGTGATCCAATTGCTAACGACCAAGGCTTTAAGCCTGCAGGTTTATCGGCTTTTGCGGGTTATGCAGTTGGCTATCATGCCGTTCAGTCATTTATGAATCAACATCATATCACGATAAGCGAGGCCACACGTTTGGATGCGAAGACCATTCTTTCTCAAAGCGGGCTGTTTTCTACATGAAAAAAGCGTCACATACAGCGGCGCTTTTTGATTCCCAAAACCAGCAGTTCTATGGCGGCACAGGCGGCAATTCCGATTGTATATGCTTCGATATCGCTCCATAAAAAACCGTACCCCAGTACAAGCCCGCCAAGAGAAGTATCCCTAATCTGGTCGATCCATTCGGCATGATAGAGCTGGCTGAATTCAATGACAAAACAGAAAGAAAGACTGATAATGCCCGTTATCATTGTCTTCAGCTTCCGAAATAGAAATCCACATCCCGTGAAGATCATGGCGGCCCACAACGAGTCTCCCAGATAAGTATTGAGGGTATCAGGAAGAACACTGGAGAATGCTCTGGATCCAAGCCCCAGCCCAATGATCAGTACGGTGAAAACTGCATATATCCAACGATTTCGCTTCATTGCGAATTGATACCCCGTCTCTTTTTCATCTCCCTGTATTGTAAGGAATATATCTTTTATTTGTCCACTAAAAAAGCGGCTGAATAGCCGCATAGGGTGTTTATTTTGCTTTTAGGTTTACATGGTCGGCTGTCTGATCTGTGCCTATTACAAAATGGAGTTCATAGCGGCCTGTATCATATACATAATCGATTTCATCAGTAAACGGGACGGTTAACACCCGATTTGCTGGCCCTAATTGCTTCTGCAGCACTTCCGGCGTAACTCCGCCTAAATTCAGCTGACGTTCCACACCGGTTCCAAAGTAGCGGATTTCTGAAATTGTCATGTCTTTATGATAGGAAAATCCGTAGCCCGGCTGTCCCATATTCCAGTGATATAAATCAAATCGATTGTCTCCCCCGACTGGTCTTTCCGGTTCCCCAAACGCAGCATGGACATCGCCTTTTGTGCTTTTGTTAATGGTAAGGCCTTGCGCCTGCTGAGGCATTTCCCCTTTATAGGCGGTGTTATAGAGGTTTTTGACAAGCTCGGCGGCTGATTGATTCGTGTTTTCTGAGAGCGTGTTTGTTTGAGCTGCGGCCTTTGCCGGTGCTGAAAAGGACGCAGCCCCAAAGCCGGTAAAACAGCTTGTTACTGCTGCCGCCGCGGTAATAGCAGACATTGTCTTTTTCATGTTAATCCCTCCTAATTGATCTACCATTCCGTTTCCCCGTGTTTTTGCAACGAAACATGTGAGTGCGCTTTGTATGTTTTATTGAGTTGTTGTAAGGGAACTGAAATAGGTAATTCGGTATATAAAGCAAGAAAGGGGAATGGAGATGGCTGGCAAGAAAACAATCACAATAAACGGCGTTGAAATGGAAGCGTCCGAGGAACAGACGGTGCTGCAGCTTTTGAATAACAGCTCGATTGAAGTGCCGCAAGTTTGCTATCATCCAAGCTTAGGGCCGATTGAGACATGTGATACGTGCATCGTCAGCATCAATGGTGAGCTGAAGAGGTCGTGCTCCGCTGAATTAAAGGATGGGGATGTCATTGATACGCTCTCACCTGACGTGAAAAAAGCGCAGGTCATCGGGATGGACAAGATTTTATATAATCATGAGCTTTATTGTACAGTTTGCGATTACAACAATGGGGGATGCGAAATACATAATACGGTGAAGGAAATGAAAATCAATCACCAAAGCATTCCGTTTGATCACAAGCCATACCATAAGGATGAATCCCATCCGTTTTATCGGTATGATCCAGATCAATGTATATTGTGCGGACGCTGTGTTGAAGCATGCCAGGACGTTCAGGTAACTGAAACGCTGACCATTGACTGGGAGCGGAAACGCCCGCGCGTCATTTGGGATAACGACGTGCCGATCAATGAGTCGTCATGTGTGTCATGCGGTCATTGTTCAACGGTCTGTCCGTGCAACGCGATGATGGAAAAAGGAATGGAAGGGGAAGCCGGATATTTAACAGGCATCAATAACGAAACGCTGCGACCGATGATCGAGATCACGAAAGGCGTAGAGACAGGCTACGGCTCGATTCTCGCCATTTCTGATATGGAATCGGCCATGCGTGATGAACGAATCAAAAAAACGAAAACCGTCTGCACGTATTGCGGCGTCGGCTGCAGCTTTGATGTCTGGACAAAGGGCAGAGACATTCTGAAAGTAGAGCCGCAGGAGGAAGCGCCTGCCAACGGCATTTCTACTTGTGTAAAAGGCAAGTTCGGCTGGGATTTCGTCAACAGCGAAGAACGCCTGACAAAGCCGCTGATCCGGGAAGGCGACCATTTCCGTGAAGCAGAGTGGGAGGAGGCGTTATTGCTGATCGCCAGCAAGTTCACTGAATTAAAAGAGGCGTTTGGCCCGGATTCTCTCGCTTTTATTACATCTTCTAAATGTACAAATGAAGAATCCTATCTTATGCAAAAGCTGGCCAGAGGGGTCATTGGCACAAATAATGTGGACAACTGCTCCCGCTATTGCCAATCTCCTGCGACTGCCGGCCTGTTCCGGACAGTCGGCTATGGCGGTGATTCAGGATCAATTACAGATATCGCGCAAGCGGACCTTGTTTTGATTATCGGTTCGAACACGTCTGAGTCGCATCCAGTCTTATCCACTCGCATTAAACGGGCTCATAAGCTGAGAGGGCAGAAAGTGATCGTCGCGGATATCAGAAAACACGAAATGGCAGAACGCTCCGATTTATTTGTCCAGCCGCGTGCCGGATCGGATATCGTCTGGCTGAATGCGATCGCCAAATATTTAATAGAAAACGGCAAGGCCGATGAACGATTTTTGAGAGAAAGAGTGAACGGACGGGATGAATATGTAAAAAGCCTCGCGCCGTACACACTTGAATATGCTGAGGAGAAAACCGGGATTGATCAAGAAACCCTTATCCAAATGGCAGAGATGATCGGGCAAGCTGACAGTGTGTGTGCATTGTGGGCGATGGGCGTGACACAGCACATTGGAGGAAGCGACACGAGCACGGCGATCTCTAACCTGCTGCTTGTGACAGGAAACTACGGAAAACCGGGAGCAGGTTCTTACCCATTGCGCGGCCATAATAACGTACAGGGAGCAAGTGACTTTGGGAGCATGCCTGACAGAATGCCGGGCTATGAAAAAGTGACGGACGAACAAGTCCGCCAAAAATACGAGCGGGTGTGGGGCGTGCCGCTGCCGAAGGAGCCGGGTATGACCAACCACGAAATGATTGAAAAAATCCATTCCGGACAGTTGAAAGCGATGTATGTAAAAGGTGAAGAAATGGGCCTGGTGGATTCCAATATCAATCATGTACACGCCGCATATGAAAAGCTTGATTTCTTTGTGGTGCAGGACATTTTCCTATCACGTACAGCGGAGTTTGCTGATGTGGTTCTTCCTGCGAGCCCAAGCCTTGAAAAAGAAGGAACGTTTACAAACACAGAACGCCGGATTCAGCGTTTGTATCAGGTATTTGAACCGCTGGGTGAATCAAAGCCGGATTGGCAGATTATTATGGAGGTTGCCAATAAGCTTGGCGCCGACTGGCACTATAAGCATCCTGCAGACATTATGGAGGAAGCAGCCAAGCTGTCGCCGATTTATGCCGGTGTCACCTATGAACGTCTTGAGGGCTATAATTCCCTGCAATGGCCTGTAAACGCTGATGGAAAGGATTCGCCTTTACTCTTTACAGAGCGCTTCCCTTTCCCGGACGGCAAGGCCATTCTCTACCCTGTCCAGTGGACAGAGCCTAAGGAATTCGGTGAGGAATATGATATCCATGTCAACAATGGGCGGCTCTTGGAGCACTTCCACGAAGGGAACCTGACTTACAAATCAAAAGGGATTTCGGAGAAAACACCGGAAGTGTTCTTAGAAATTTCTCCTGAGCTTGCGGCAGAACGAGGGATTCAGGACGGAACCCTCGTCAGACTCACATCGCCTTTCGGAAATGTCAAAGTGAAGTGCCTGATTACTGATCGAGTCAAAGGGAAGGAAGTATATCTGCCAATGAACGATTCAGGGGAAGCGGCGATCAACCTGTTAACAGGCAGCCATGCCGATAAGGATACCGATACGCCTGCTTACAAAGAAACATCGGCCAAGATGGAAATTTTGAAGCACGACGGAATCAGCCCGCTGCCTAAGATCAACCACCGCAACGGCAATCCGCAGCCGCAAATCGGTGTGCAGGTTCATAAGAAATGGGCGCGGAAGGATTATATTTTCCCTGGTGACGCTGTGAAAAGGGGGATGGGCCATAATGGCTAAAGCGATTAAACGAATCCAAAAAATCGAGGTAACAGAAGAGGATCAGCGAAAGCGTGATTTGCGGGAAATTGAAGATGCTCTAATTGACCACAAAGAAGCGATTCTCGAAACATTGCATATGCTGGGCCATATGAACGAGCGCGGTGTCCTGCCGTTGCTCCGCGGCCTTTTTGGTCAAGGGGATAAAGTTCTTGATATCCTGGTGAAAAAGGCAGATACAGAGGAAACAGCCAATACGCTGAAAAATCTGCTTCTTCTGTTTGGAACACTCGGCATGCTGGACGTGAAGCAGCTGGAGCCTCTCATTTTGAAAGTGAATGCGGGTGTGGCAAGCGCTGTAGAGCAGAAAAACAGTGAAGAAAAGACAGGTTATTTTGATATTATCCGCTCGCTAAAAGACCCGGAAATCAACAAATCAATTACACTGCTCTTTTCCTTTTTAAAAGGAATGGGACAAGATACAAAGGAGCTGGAACGCACGACGCAGCCTCCGGAACACCAAAAACATCATCAGGAACCCCGAGAGAAAAGGGGAATGAATAAGCGAGATTGACCTCCCACCCGAGCGGCTTCAGCCAGCTCGGGTTTTTTGATGAAAAGGTCTAATGGACTAGTAAAAAATATTCAAATACTAGGAAGAAGTAAGATTGTGATGAATGAGATAGAAATAATCGTTACTTTCTTACCTGTTAAGAAAAGGAAAAATCTGATTATAATAGAAATCGATTACTTTAGATGGGGGAACAATCATGAAAAAAGTCTTATTACTATTATTTGTCTTGACGATCGGGTTAGCGCTTTCTGCGTGCAGCCAATCGAGCGATGCGTCAGAGAAGGAAAAACCGAAAGAGAAAAAATCGCAAGAAGAGCTTGAAAAGGAACTTGATAAGGAATTGAAAAAAGGCGGTGAGCCGAAGACCAAAAAAGATGATCAAATACATAAAATAGGAGAAACATTTAAAGCAGGACATACGAATTTTACAGTGAATAAAGTTGATAGAGTGCAAAAAGGTGAATATATGAATGTTGGCGGAGCTGTAAATGAGGAGACAAAAACAATAAAAGATGATGAGGAACGGCTTATTATAGAAGTTACGATGGAAAATATAGGGGAAGATTCAATAAGCTACAATTTTATCGGGTTTGATTTAAGAGATAAGAATGATCAATCAGTGCGGCCTGTTTTTTCTATAGAAGAGAAGGGCAGAATCCTTACGGGAGGAACACTAGTATCGGGGAAAAAGGTTACAGGTGTACTCAGTTATGTCATCCCTAAAGGAGAACAGAAACATTACACACTGGTATATAATCCGTTTTTAGCTGATACAAATAGCAGTAATACAGAAGAGAGAGTAAAGGACGATATTGATTACTTGGTGAAGTTAGATTAGAAGCTAATTTACAGTTGCACGTTTTTCATCTGTGGAAAACGTGCATTTTTTATAGCAAAACTTGACTTGAAAGGATGAGTGATAAAAGTGCAAACCAAATGGCTGGAACGGGTACAGCGGATTCGGGCGATCGCACAGGCGGGGCTTGCTTTTTCCAAGGATGTGTACGACAGGGAGAGGTACGAAGAGCTAATGAAGCTCAGCGCGTTAATGATGGCGGATTACTCGGAGAAGGAGATTGAAGTTATCACTGATTTATGGCAAGGCGAGAAAGGCTATCCGACACCGAAAGCGGATGTGCGCGGCGCAGTATTCCGAGAGAATCAGATTTTGCTTGTCCGGGAGAAGCATGATGAGCTGTGGTCGCTGCCGGGTGGATTTTGCGAGATTGGTTTATCGCCAGCTGAAAACGTCGTCAAGGAAATCAAAGAAGAGTCGGGGTACGATACAGAGCCGTCTCGATTGCTGGCCGTGCTAGACAGCCATAAACACTCTCATCCCCCTCAGCCTTATCACTATTATAAAATCTTCATCGCATGCAGCATGACGGGCGGGCAGGGGGAAACAGGGATTGAGACGAATCATGCCGCTTTTTTTCCGGAAGACAGACTCCCGCCGCTTTCTCCAAAACGAAACACCCCCTCACAGCTTAGCATGCTGTTTGACTTTTTGCGCCATCCGGACAAGAAAACGATATTTGACTAAAAAAGAAAGAGCCAATGGGCTCTTTCTTTTTTATAATGTAATGTGTTTTTCGTTGGCGAGTTTCAGAAGGGTCAAAATAGAATCGGCTTGTTTATGGCCGAGTTTTTGCTTTAATTTGTTTTCTTCAACTAATCGGCTGCCATAAATTTTGACAGAGGCTTTGTCGACGACAGTATGCCAGTTTTCCTGTTTTTTTCCTTCAACAAGCGGTTTTTCATGTCTCTCAGAAAAAGAGAACACAAACAGTACGAATGCAAGTGAAAGTAGGATGCCGACAACTTGTTTTTTGTAATCAGTCTGTGCTGCCACGTTGTTCTCTCCTTCACCTTTTACCTTCTATTTAATCATAGAATCAGCTTATTTTACATAATGGGAAAGTCATTTTTGGAGTTAGTGCATTTGGTTGAAAACAGAGGCGTTTTTTGAGCGGAGCGGTGCAATTGAATCCATATTGGCTTTGCGTGCTTATGCCTAAGGTCACGTTGTGAGCCAAAACAGTTGTGCAGAATAGAAAAAAATTGAAAGATTATGGTAAGATGAACGAAATTCGAGGGGGAATATATGATGCCTGCATCAAACATCGTGATCGCCTGCCTGCTGTTATCAATTTAATTATTTGTGCTAGTCCCTCTCTTTTTCGAAAACGGGAGGTGAAGTGGAACATTAATTGCTGATTCTTTCAAGGGGAGTGACCATACATGAATGTGTTAAACCGCCGGCAAGCCTTGCAGCGAGCGCTGCTCAATGGGAAAAACAAACAGGATGCGTATCATCCGTTTCCATGGTACGAATCGATGAGAAAGGATGCGCCTGTTTCCTTTGATGAAGAAAACCAAGTGTGGAGCGTTTTTCTTTATGATGATGTCAAAAAAGTTGTTGGGGATAAAGAGCTGTTTTCCAGTTACATGCCGCAGCAGACAAGCTCTATTGGAAATTCCATCATTAACATGGACCCGCCGAAGCATACAAAAATCCGTTCAGTCGTGAATAAAGCCTTTACTCCGCGCGTGATGAAGCAATGGGAACCGAGAATTCAAGAAATCACAGATGAACTGATTCAAAAATTTCAGGGGCGCTGTGAGTTTGACCTTGTTCACGATTTTTCATACCCGCTTCCGGTTATTGTGATATCTGAGCTGCTGGGAGTGCCTTCAGCGCATATGGATCAGTTTAAAGCATGGTCTGATCTTCTGGTCAGTACACCGAAGGATAAAAGTGAAGAAGCTGAAAAAGCCTTTTTGGAAGAACGAGATAAGTGTGAGGAAGAACTGGCTGCGTTTTTTGCCGGCATCATAGAAGAAAAGCGAAACAAACCGGCACAGGATATTATTTCCATTTTAGTGGAAGCGGAAGAAACAGGCGAGAAGCTGTCCGGTGAAGAGCTGATTCCGTTTTGCACGCTGTTGCTGGTGGCCGGAAACGAAACCACTACAAACCTGATTTCAAATGCGATGTACAGCATATTAGAAACGCCAGGCGTTTACGAGGAACTGCGCAGCCATCCTGAACTGATGCCTCAGGCAGTCGAGGAAGCCTTACGTTTCAGAGCGCCCGCCCCGGTTTTGAGGCGCATTGCCAAGCGGGATACGGAGATCGGTGGGCATCTGATTAAAGAAGGTGATATGGTTTTGGCGTTTGTGGCATCGGCAAATCGTGATGAAGCGAAGTTTGACAGGCCGCACATGTTTGATATCCGCCGCCATTCCAACCCGCATATTGCGTTTGGCCATGGCATCCATTTTTGCCTTGGGGCTCCGCTTGCCCGTCTTGAAGCAAATATCGCGTTAACGTCTTTGATTTCTGCTTTTCCTCATATGGAGTGCGTCAGTATCACTCCGATTGAAAACAGTGTGATATACGGATTAAAGAGCTTCCGTGTGAAAATGTAATAGATAAGGAGACTGGAGATTCATGAAAAAGTACCATATTTCGATGATCAATATCCCGGCATACGGACATGTCAATCCTACGCTTGCTTTAGTAGAGAAGCTTTGTGAGAAAGGGCACCGTGTCACGTACGCGACGACTGAGGAGTTTGCGCCCGCTGTTCAGCAAGCCGGTGGAGAAGCATTGATCTATCATACATCCTTGAATATTGATCCTAAGCAAATCAGGGAGATGATGGAAAAGAATGACGCGCCCCTCAGTCTTTTGAAAGAATCACTCAGCATTCTGCCGCAGCTTGAGGAGTTATATAAGGATGATCAGCCTGATCTGATCATCTATGACTTTGTTGCGCTGGCTGGTAAATTGTTTGCTGAAAAGCTTAATGTTCCGGTCATTAAGCTCTGTTCGTCATATGCCCAAAATGAATCCTTTCAGTTAGGAAATGAAGACATGCTGAAAAAAATAAGAGAAGCAGAGGCTGAATTTAAAGCCTACTTGGAGCAAGAGAAGTTGCCGGCTGTTTCATTTGAACAGTTAGCTGTGCCGGAAGCATTAAATATTGTCTTTATGCCGAAGTCTTTTCAGATTCAGCATGAGACGTTCGATGACCGTTTCTGTTTTGTCGGCCCCTCTCTCGGAGAACGGAAGGAAAAAGAAAGCCTGTTGATTGACAAGGATGATCGCCCGCTTATGCTGATTTCTTTGGGTACGGCGTTTAACGCATGGCCGGAATTTTACAAGATGTGCATCAAGGCATTTCGGGATTCTTCATGGCAAGTAATCATGTCGGTTGGGAAAACGATTGATCCAGAAAGCTTGGAGGATATTCCTGCTAACTTTACCATTCGCCAAAGTGTGCCGCAGCTTGAGGTGTTAGAGAAAGCTGATTTGTTCATCTCTCATGGCGGGATGAACAGTACGATGGAAGCGATGAACGCAGGTGTGCCGCTTGTCGTCATTCCGCAAATGTATGAGCAGGAGCTCACTGCAAATCGGGTTGATGAATTAGGCCTTGGCGTTTATTTGCCGAAAGAGGAAGTGACTGTTTCCAGCCTGCAGGAAGCGGTTCAGGCTGGAAACAGTGATCAAGAGCTGCTCAGCCGCGTCAAGAATATGCAAAAGGATGTAAAAGAAGCTGGCGGAGCGGAGCGTGCGGCAGCTGAGATTGAAGCGTTTATGAAAAAATCCGCTGTCCCGCAGTAAAAACATAAAAACCGAAATCAATTTGATTTCGGTTTTCTGTTTAAATATTTTTTTTCATCCCGCATCTCCGGCATTCTCTAAGAAATTTTCCGCCTTTTACAGAGCTTTTGAACAGTGTGTAATCACAGTTGTCGCAGCGCCCGCTGCGGGCATCCGGATATTCATTGAATTCGTAAACAATCGATGTATCGTAGCCTTTTGTTTCATATTCTTCTTTTTTGGTTTCCATGTCGATCCTCCGTTACAAGACGTGTCTGCTGTTTATCTTACAGCAAGCTTCCGGCGTATTCAATGGATTTTAGGAGTTTGGGTTTATCTTGATTTCTCCCTTGGTTTGCGCCAAAATAGCTTTAATAAGCTTGTATACATAAAAAGCCTATGCAAAGAGGAGAGGAAACGGGTATGGGAAAAGGGTTACTTGGAAAACGTGTGGCAATCGGTGGCTCACGAAAAACGGAAGAAATCAGTACAATCATTGAAAAACAGGGCGGAATACCTGTCATCCGGCCTCTCCAAGGTACAGTTTACTTAGCAGAGAAGCAGGTGGAGCCGGATTTGCGGACGTTTGTGGAGGGAAAAAAAGCTGACTGGGTCATTTTCACGACAGGCATCGGGTTGGAGACTCTTGTCGATATGGCAGAGAAAATTGGACTGAAAGATGAGTTTCTGCAGGCCATTCGCCAAGCGAAAGCGGCATGCCGGGGATACAAAACGCTGTCTGCGCTGAAAAAGCTTGGAATCACACCGGAAGCTTCGGATGAAGACGGGACAACAAGAGGCTTAATCCGTTCTTTGGAGCCTCACGACTTTTCAGGAAAAACAGTCATGGTGCAGCTTCATGGCGAAAAAGCGCCGGCTCTCATGGCATTTCTTGAAGAAAAAGGCGCGTCTGTCCTGCCGATTCTGCCTTATCAGCACATCCCGCCGGAGGAGGAAACGGTGGAGCGGTTATGCCGAGAGCTGATGAACGATGAGGTCGATGCCGTTTGTTTTACAACGGCCATTCAGGTTCGTTCCCTGTTTGATTTTGCCAAGGGGCGAGGTTATATCAATGAAGTGAAGAAGGTATTCGAAGAACGCGCCATCGCAGCTGCTGTCGGAAAAGTGACTGCTGAAGCACTGCGGGAAGAGGGCATTACGAGACTGCTTGCGCCAGAGATTGAGCGGATGGGTGCGATGATTGTTGAGCTGGCCAAGTATTATGAAGAAAAGGAATAACAAGTACAAAAAGCCGCTTTTCCCTTGGAAAGCGGCTTTTGTCTGTCATTCATTCTGCTTCAGCTGCTGATGAACGGTGAATAATGATGGGTATGTCAGCACGCTTAAGATTACACAAGTCAGCGCGGCTGAGGCCATCGTTGTAAACACGATTAAGAGTTGAAAACGTACTGCCTGAATCGGGTCCGCGCCGGCTAGAATCTGGCCTGTCATCATGCCGGGAAGCTGAACAAGACCCAGTGTTTTCTGGCTTTCGAGCGTCGGGATCATACTCATTTTCATCGCTGAAGTAAGAATGCGCTGTATGGATTGCTTCGGTGTGCCGCCAAGTGACAATATTAATTGAATTTCTTCTTTGCGAACGCCGACTTCTGAGTTAAGCCGGTTTAGAAACAAACTTGAGAGCACCATCGAATTTCCGATGACCATCCCGCTGATCGGAATGACATATCGTGCCGTAAGCGGAATGATATGAAGAGACAGAAGAATTCCCTGCGTCACCATTTCTACGATTGCTAACGCGGCAAACACCCTCCAAAATGAACCGATTGCATTTTTCTTTCGCTTGATGACATTTTGCGCCGCCACCGCGAGCATTAACAGCACCATCAGCAGGATAAAAACAGGGTGGTCTCCGCGAAAAATCAGCGACAAAACATAACCGATGATAAGCAGCTGCACCGCGGCCCGGATGGTGGCGATGATCATGTCTTTTTCTACACCGGCTTTAAAGGATTTTGATAAAAACAAGGCGATCAAAACAAAGATCATCGTTAAAGAGAGAGAAAGGTAATCCATTACCGAGTGCCTCCCTTCAAAAATTCTTTCGCTGCTTCATGCTGCGGAGCGGAGAAAAATGTTTCGGTTTCAGCGATTTCAAGCAGCCGGCCATCTGCCATAAACCAAATGGTATCGGCTACTCGTTTTGCCTGCTCCATATTATGAGTAACCCACATGACTGTCCATTTTTTCTCTTGATGCTGACGTTTGATCAGTTCTTCAATCTCAAGGGCAGAAACCGGGTCCAAGGCCGACGTGATTTCGTCCAACAATAGAATGGAGGAAGGATTTGAGAGCGTTCTGGCCAGTGACAGTCTTTGCCGCTGCCCGCCCGATAAGTCTCTGGCGCTTCTATCTAACAGCTCTGGCGGCAGCCCTGCAAGAGAAGCCAGCTTTTCAGGAGAGTACAGCTGGGATTGATGCAGCCTTTGTACAAGACTTAAATTGTCACGCACTGTCCCGTCGAGCACGGGAGCCGATTGAAACGCGAGGGCTGCCGTTCGCCTCAGCTCATTGACATTCCATTCTCTGACTTCCTTTCCATATATGTTGACTTCGCCGCTGTCAGGCGTTCTCATTAAATTACACATAGAAAGGAGGGTGCTTTTGCCTGAGCCGGAAGGACCTAAAACGGCTACGATTGCACCCTGTTGAATGTCTCCGGTGACATCCTGCAGCACATCATAGGTTTGTCCATCTTGTTTATAGCTTTTTCTGACTGATCTGAAGGAGATGGCTGGTATGTTTTGTGTTTGATCGTTTGCTTCCATTACAATAATCACCTTTCAATATAAGTAGGCTGACATTATATTTAACTATAACGTGAAACAGATTCCTTTTGGTAGCACAAATAAAGGAGAACAGGCTTTCACCCATTCTCCTGCAGATGCTACGCAGTCAGATTTGACTGTGCTTTCTTTTTCGGTTTTCTCGGCTGTGAAGTGAAGGTATGTAACATCATCCCCGCTATTATAATGAATAAACCGGCAAATGATAAAAGAGATGGGAAAACGCCTGACAGCAGAACAATTTCACCAAGCAGCGCGAAAATCACTTCACCGGATTGAGTGGCTTCAACAGCTGCGAGTTTTTGCGGATTGTCTCTTACCATATCAGTGGCCCAGAAAAATAAAACCGTCGCAATGATGCCTGAGCTGACGGCAACGATAAAGGATTGAACGGTTTGACTTGCTGTTGGAAGGCCATCTGACCACCAGCCGTAAGCTGCTAATATAAGCCAGAATGGAAGGCTTGCCAATGTCATTCCAAGCACGCGCTGAAATGTATCAAGCCGGCCTCCGTATTCTTCGAGCATTCTTCGGTTTCCTAACGGATAGGCAAAAGCCGCAATGACAACCGGCAGCACACTGAAAAGCAGCATCCTCCCAGAAAGCGATTCTGCATGCTGAAGCTGAATCAGAGCCGCTCCAATCAGGATGATCACAGAAGTGCCAAGTGAAACCAGGGGAATCTTTTGGCGAACGAGCTGCGGAGCGCCCGGCATATCTTGTTTGACATAAAACAAAGGAGATAAGAGTACCCCGGCTACAATTGTAATTTGCCAGGTTCCGGCTATGAGCCACCCCGGACCGTATGCAGCCGCAAATGTAATCGGCGCGTAAAAAAGCACGAAACCGACGAAGCTCCATTTGATCCAATAAAACGGCTTTTTCCTCATCTCTAGTAAGAGAGGCGTGAATGTCCCTCTCATGATGACAATCAAACATAAAAATGGCACCATAAAAATAAAGCGCAGCGAAGAGCTCCAAAGCCAGCTGCCTCCTGATAACTCCATCGCTCTGTTTAATATAAAGGTAACGGCGAAAAAGAGTGAAGCCAATATTCCGATAACGATAGCTTTCATGATATCCCTCATTCTGGCATTATTTTTTTATACTATACTATTCGGTATCATGCAGATCAATGGAATCATGAGAAAAACATCATGTTTGGCGAACCGCTATGTGTGGAAGACAAAAAAGGGAGGTGAAATTGATGGAAAAAGAGACACAGACATACTTCTTTCCGGATGACGGCAGGATTCCAAATCACCCTGATTTTCCGCTCGTGGTGTATCAAAACGCGCTTAAGGACACCGGACTGGCAGAGCGGATCGTCATCCGGCATGGCTGGTCAAACAGCTGGTCAGGGAGTGTTTTTCCATACCATCATTATCACAGCAATACGCATGAAGTCCTGATTGCCCTTAGGGGAGAGGCTGTGATTCAGTTTGGGGGTGAAAAAGGGGCTGCCATCCCTTTCAAATCAGGCGACGCAGTCGTGATTCCAGCCGGAGTCGGACATAAAAAGCTCAGCTCAAGCCCCGATTTTACTGTCCTTGGCGCCTATCCCGGTGGCGTTCAGTATGATATGAAGACGGGGAAGCCCAATGAGCGAGAGGAAGCGGTCAAACAGATTAAGCAGGCGGCGTTGCCGGCGAATGATCCGATCACAGGAAAAAGAGAGCCTCTATTGGAAATATGGGTAAAGTGAAGGGGAGAAATTGCTGGATTGTCAATAACTAGTGCCGCAGAAACGTTATGACATGAGCTCCATATAAATTAATTTCATAATCGAAGCAATTCACGTTCAAATTTTGTTCAAAAAGTGTTATCATATAGAAGGTAATCGAATTGGAGTTTTTTGTGTTTGCTATTTTCAGAGAGAGTAAAGGATTTTGACTTATTCAATTGTTTATTTTTAGATAAAAATAATACTGAATATGGCAAGATGAAAAACTGGGTAGTAAACATTTATTTTTGTAAATGATTGTGCACGAATTCACAATCCTTATTCTTATGCCTTAAAAGCGTGAGACAGGGAGAGGCACTACCCTTTCCAAAAAAATCAGCAAACTGCTTATAGTAAAGGAGAATTGGATATGCCAGAAACAATCGATCAAACAAATGCGTCTGTCAGCCAAAGCCAGCAAGATCTTATTGATCAGCTATTAAAGCCAGAAGTTCAAGAATCATTGACTGTTTTAGTTGACCAGCTTCCGAAGCTGACTGAGTTAGTGAATATTTTAACGAAGTCTTATGATTTCGCTCAGTCTGTAGCGACTGACGAAGTGTTAAAGAGCGACACAGTCGGTGCGATCACTGAAATTCTCGAGCCTGTAAAAGAAACAGCGAAAGAAGTAGCTGCGACTGCGATTGAAGCAAAAGACCGCGCGGAAGCAAGCAACGAAACAATTGGACTTTTCGGCCTTCTTCGCATGCTGAAAGATCCTCAAGCTCAAAAGCTGTTCCGTTTTGCTAACAGCTACCTTGAAGTCATGAACGAACGCGAAAACCAAAAATAATCTCAGATTCAAATTGATATAAAGGACGGAGGATATACGATGTCAAAACATATTGTCATTTTAGGCGCTGGTTATGGCGGAGTTCTTTCTGCTCTAACAGTTCGCAAACATTACACAAAAGAACAAGCACGCGTGACAGTGGTAAACAAATACCCAACTCACCAAATCATTACGGAATTACACCGCCTTGCTGCAGGCAACGTGTCTGAAAAAGCGGTTGCAATGCCATTAGAAAAACTTTTCAAAGGCAAAGACATTGATCTTAAAATTGCGGAAGTAAGCTCTTTCTCTGTTGATAAAAAAGAAGTTGCGCTTGCTGACGGTTCTACATTAACTTACGATGCGCTTGTTGTAGGTCTTGGTTCTGTAACGGCTTACTTCGGCATCCCAGGTCTTGAAGAAAACAGCATGGTATTGAAATCTGCTGCTGATGCGAACAAAGTCTTCCAGCATGTTGAAGACCGTGTGCGCGAGTACTCTAAAACGAAAAACGAAGCAGATGCAACAATCCTTATCGGCGGAGGCGGCTTAACAGGTGTTGAGCTTGTTGGTGAGCTTGCTGACATCATGCCGAACCTTGCGAAAAAATACGGCGTAGACCATAAAGAAATCAAATTGAAACTTGTTGAAGCAGGTCCGAAGATCCTTCCTGTTCTTCCAGATGATCTTATCGAGCGTGCGACTGCAAGCCTTGAAAAACGCGGCGTTGAGTTCTTAACAGGTCTTCCTGTTACAAATGTAGAAGGAAACGTAATTGATCTGAAAGACGGATCTAAAGTTGTTGCCAACACATTTGTTTGGACTGGCGGCGTACAAGGTAACCCATTAGTCGGTGAATCAGGCCTAGAAGTGAACCGCGGACGCGCGACTGTAAATGACTTCCTGCAATCTACATCTCATGAAGATGTATTCGTTGCTGGAGACAGCGCAGTTTACTTCGGTCCAGACGGCCGTCCATACCCGCCAACTGCACAAATCGCATGGCAAATGGGTGAGCTGATCGGTTACAACCTATTCGCTTACTTGGAAGGCAAAACGCTTGAAACATTCAAGCCAGTAAACTCCGGTACACTTGCAAGCCTTGGACGCAAAGACGCGGTTGCCATCATTGGTGCAAATTCTACACCGCTTAAAGGTCTTCCTGCTTCCTTGATGAAAGAAGCAAGTAACGTACGCTACTTAACACACATTAAAGGACTTTTCAGCCTGGCTTACTAATCCTTTCTATGAATCTGACATTGCCAAAAGCATTCCTTTCCGAGTGCTTTCTGGCAATGTCTTTTTTTTTGTTTATATGCTAACGTTAACATTTCATTTTCAAAAAAGAGATTGATCTCAGAGGAATATAAAGGTAAAATAGATACAAATCAAAATGTTAACGTTAACATTTTGAAATAGAATGAAAGACGGTGAGGACATGGACCCCTTCATGGGCGAAAACTTTTTATTGAAAAATGAAACCGCTGTCAGCCTCTATCACAATTATGCGAAAGACATGCCAATTATTGATTACCACTGCCACTTAAGTCCGAAAGAAATCTATGAAAATAAGACATTTCAAAACATCACGGAAGCCTGGCTGTATGGTGACCATTATAAATGGCGCATTATGAGAGCCAATGGAATTGAGGAGACATACATTACCGGAGATGCGCCTGATGAGGAGAAATTTATCGCTTGGGCGAAAACCGTGCCGATGGCGATCGGCAACCCGCTCTACAACTGGACTCACTTAGAATTGCAGCGTTTTTTTGGCATTTACGAGATTTTAAACGAGAAGTCCGGACCGGCTATATGGAAACGGACAAATGAACTGCTCAAAGGGGAAGGCTTCGGGGCAAGGGATTTAATCGTGAAATCAAATGTAAAGGTTGTGTGCACCACGGATGACCCTGTCGACTCTCTTGAATACCACCTATTATTAAAAGAAGACAAAGACTTTCCTGTCAGCGTGCTGCCTGGATTTCGGCCGGATAAAGGACTTGAGATCAATCGTGAAGGCTTTCCTGAGTGGGTGCAGGCGCTTGAAGATGCCGCCGCCATATCCATTGCAACCTATGATGGGTTTTTAAAGGCTTTGGAAAAACGAGTGCGATTCTTCCACTCAGCCGGCGGCAGAGTTTCTGATCACGCGATAGATTCAATGGTATTTGCCGAAACAACAAAAGAAGAAGCTGGACGGATTTTTTCTGACAGATTACAAGGAACAGAGGTTTCTTATGAAGATGAGAAGAAATTTAAGACATATACGCTTCAGTTTCTTTGCGGTTTGTATGCGGAGCTCGATTGGGCGATGCAGTTTCATATCAACGCTTTAAGAAACACGAATACAAAAATGATGAAAAGGCTCGGACCTGATACAGGGTATGATTCAATGAACGATGAAGAAATTGCTAAGCCTTTATACAAGCTGCTGAACTCAGTTGAGATGAAGAACCAGCTGCCGAAAACGATTTTATATTCACTGAATCCAAATGATAACTATGTCATCGCCAGCATGATCAACAGTTTTCAGGACGGTATTACCCCGGGAAAAATACAATTCGGCACAGCCTGGTGGTTTAACGATACTAAAGACGGAATGCTCGACCAAATGAAAGCGTTATCAAATGTTGGCCTTTTCAGCCGTTTTATCGGCATGCTCACCGATTCCAGAAGCTTTCTTTCGTATACGCGCCACGAATATTTCAGGCGGATCGTCTGCAATTTGATTGGAGAATGGGTGGAAAACGGCGAAGTGCCGCGCGATATGGAGCTTCTGGGAAGCATCGTTCAGGGGATTTGCTATGACAATGCGAAACACTACTTTCAATTTCAAGAAGAGAAAGCAAACGTGTAACAAAGTGTCCGCTCAGTATCGCTGAGCGGATCACTATCCGAAAATTCTTAAGACACAGAGGTGGAACATGCGAACTGAACTGGCAAATAAGGTTGTGTCGGTCGAAACGGAAAAAAGGCTTTCATTGAAAGAGAAAATGTCCTATGGCTTTGGTGATTTTGGCAACGGTTTTATGTTTGATCTCGGCCAGATTTATTTATTGAAGTATTTCACTGATGTAGCGGGAATCCCCGCTGCGATGGCCGGCGGCATTTTTTTAGTCAGTAAGCTGTTTGCAGCGATAACAGATCCAATTGTCGGCTCATCAATCGATTATCGCAAAAACATCGGCAAACGGGGGAAATTCAGGCCTTATCTATTAATCGGCAGCATCGTGCTTGCGGTGCTTACTGTTCTTATTTTTCTGTCTCCCAATGTATCAACGACCGGAAAACTGATATATGCATATGCATCCTATATGATTTGGGGCATCGGCTATTCGTTTGTGAATATTCCGTACGGCTCATTAGGGGCAGCGATGACTCAAAATTCTGAGGACCGGACCTCCATTTCGACGTTCCGCCAAATCGGATCACTTGGCGCCTTGTTTATCACAAGTGTTGCCGTGATGCCGCTGCTCATCAAGTTTGATAATCCGAAGGTCGGCTACCCGGTGGTCATGGGCTTGTTCGCCGCACTCGGTGTGCTTTGGTTTTATATTTGCTACCGCAACTGCAAAGAGCGCATTATCATATCGGAAGCACCCAAAGAAAAATTAACACTCTCATCTGTCGTCAAAACATTTATTACAAATAAACCGCTGTTAACCCTTGTCCTGATGACGATTTTTTCAATTTCCGCATACAACATTAAATCCGCCATGCTCGTCTATTTCGCACAATATAACTTGGGCAATGTTGAATTAATGGCTTATATGAACTTCATCATTATTGGTTCTTCCTTTTTGGGCGTCGTATTCCTACCAAAGCTCGTCAAGATGTTTGGAAAGAAACGAACGGCAATGATCGGCTTCGGCATCAGTGTGGCCGCGGATCTGATCAACTTTATGCTTCCATCTAACGTTTATGTGTTTACAATTCTCGCCAGTATCGCCTTTATCGGAATCAGTATCCCAAATGGCATCACGTGGGCTCTTGTCTCCGATATTATCGACTATGGCGAATGGAAATCCGGTGAACGGAAGGAAGCAACGACATATTCACTTTTCAATTTCTCAAGAAAGCTTGCTCAATCTTTGTCTGGCTTTCTCTCGGGGATCGGTTTGGGGATTATCGGCTATGTGCCGAATGCAGTCCAGACAGCACAGGCGCTGATTGGCATCAAAGCGCTGCTTCTTCTGTATCCGGCAATTGCTTTGGCATTAGCGATGATCATTATCGGCTTTCTTTATAAACTCACAGACAAGCAGCATGCTCAGATCGTTCAGGATCTTCATCAAAAGAGCTGACAATATAATATAGAGAATATTTAAAATAATTTGTAAATAAAATGTGTTTGTAGGGGTTTCGCTAGGAGAGTGCCCAAAAAACTGAAAAGGAAGGAGGCACTTACTTGAAAACGATAACAATTGCAGCTGAAGAAGCAAAGGGACTCGTTCGGCAAAAGCTGGCCGGTGCCGGTTTGAATGAACGAGATGCTGAAAAAGTAGCAGATGTTCTCGTGCACGCTGATTTGCGCAATGTACATTCGCATGGCGTGCTGCGCACAGAACACTATGTGAACAGGCTTTTAGCGGGAGGGATCAATCCTGGGGCACAGCCTGTTTTTAAAGAAACGGGGCCTGTGACCGGGGTGCTTGACGGAGACGATGGTTTCGGTCATGTGAATTGCGACATGGCGATGGACCATGCAATTGACATGGCGAAGAAAAAAGGAGTCGGCATGGTCACGGCCGTAAACAGCAGCCATTGCGGAGCGCTAAGCTATTTTGTGCAAAAAGCGGCTGACGAAAAGCTGCTCGGAATGGCAATGACGCATACAGACAGTATCGTTGTCCCGTTTGGGGGGAGGACTCCTTTTTTAGGGACAAATCCGATTGCTTACGGTGTTCCGGCTAAGCATAAAAAACCGTTTATCTTAGATATGGCGACATCCAAAGTGGCTTTTGGGAAGATTCTGCAGGCCCGTGAAGAGGGCAAAGAAATTCCTGAAGGATGGGGAGTCGATGAAAACGGAGAAGCAGTAACTGATCCTGACAAGGTCGTCTCACTTTCAACATTCGGCGGCCCGAAAGGCTATGGACTATCGATTGTAGTGGATGTGTTTTCCGGATTGCTGGCGGGCGCGGCTTTTGGCCCTCATATTGCCAAAATGTACAGCGGCCTTGATCAAAAAAGAAAGCTGGGGCATTACGTTTGCGCGATCAATCCAGCCTTTTTTACTGACTGGGATACGTTTTTAGAGCAGATGGATGCCATGATCGATGAACTGCAGCAATCACCGCCGGCTGTTGGATTCGAAAGAGTGTATGTGCCCGGCGAGATCGAGCAGCTGCATGAAGAAAGAAATAAGAAAAACGGAATTTCTATCGTCCGGAGCGTGTATGAATTCTTAAAAAGCAGGTGAGTAAAATGAAAGCGGTTCAAGTGCGAAAAGCGTATGATCTGGTGACAGCGGAGGTGAAGAAGCCAGTTCTTTCAAAGGATGATGAAGTGCTCGTGAAAGTCAAGCGAGTCGGCATTTGCGGTTCAGACATGCACATTTATCATGGAACGAATCCGCTTGCTACCCTCCCGAGAGTCATCGGACACGAGGTAACGGGACAAGTGGAGGAAGTTGGTGCGAAAGTACAGAGCCTAAAACCCGGTGATCATGTGGTAATTGAGCCGATTTCTTATTGCGGATCGTGCTATGCCTGCCGCAAAGGGCGGCCGAATGTTTGCGCCAAGCTTTCTGTATTTGGCGTACATGAGGACGGAGGCATGCGGGAATATATTGTGCTTCCGGAAAGGCAGCTTCACGCGGTCTCAAAGGACTTGCCTTGGGAGGAAGCAGTCATGGCCGAGCCTTATACGATAGGCGCCCAGGCAGTGTGGAGAGGCCAGGTGGAAAAAGGTGATACCGTCCTGATCCAGGGAGCGGGGCCCATCGGGATCTGTGTGTTGAAAATGGCAAAGCTGGCGGGCGCTGCTGTCATGATGACTGACTTGAACAACGAGCGGCTGGCATTTGCGAAAGAGAACGGCGCCGATGCTGTTGTAAATGTCCAAGCAGAACATGTTGCCGAGCGGGTCCATGAATGGACTGGGAATGAAGGAGCAAACGTGGTCATTGATGCTGTTTGCCTGCCGGAGACATTTGCACTTTCAATTGAGGCCGTGTCACCGGCGGGACATGTGGTTGTGCTTGGATTCGATGAAAGAGCGGCTCAGGTTTCTCAGCTGCCGATTACAAAAAAAGAAGTCACGATAACCGGATCGCGATTGCAGACCAATCAGTTTCCAAAAGTGGTAGAGCTTTTGAATAGAGGCCGGTTAGTGCATAACGGACTGGTGACCCATACATTTTCAGTTGATGACGTTCATCATGCATTTCAGTTTATTAAGGAGCATCCAGATCAGGTGCGGAAAGCCGTCATCACGTTTGATTAAATGACTGAATCCGGAGGTGCGAGCATGAATATGACATTCCGATGGTATGGACGAGGCAACGATACAGTCACACTTGAACACGTGAAGCAAATTCCCGGTGTCAAAGGCATCGTTTGGGCTCTCCATCAAAAGCCCGTCGGCGACGTGTGGGAAAAAGAAGAAATCAGAGCCGAGACTGAATATATTCAATCCTATGGTTTTCATGCTGAAGTTGTAGAAAGCGTGAATGTTCACGAAGCGATTAAACTTGGGAACGAAGAACGCGGCCGGTATATTGAAAACTACAAGCAAACGATCCGCAACCTTGCCGGATTTGGCGTGAAAGTGATCTGCTATAATTTTATGCCGGTTTTTGATTGGACACGCACGGACATGTCCGGCCGCTAGAAGATGGATCGACCGCTCTGTTTTTTGAAAAGGCCAAGGTGGAAAGCCTTGATCCTCAAGAGCTGATTCGGACGGTGGAGGAAGCATCCGACATGACACTGCCGGGGTGGGAGCCCGAAAAATTGGCTCGGATCAAAGAGCTTTTTGCTGCCTACAGAACGGTCGATGAAGAAAAGCTATGGGACAATTTATCATTCTTTTTGCAGGAAATTCTTCCTGTTGCTGAGGCCTATGGTGTTCAAATGGCCATTCATCCGGATGACCCGCCGTGGCCGATTTTCGGACTGCCGCGCATTATCACAGGAGAGGCAAGCTATAAGAAACTGCGGGCGATATCAGATTCACCGTCTAATTGTATCACCCTTTGTACAGGTTCAATGGGAGCCAATCCCGCTAACGACATGGTGGAGATCGCTAAAACGTATGCCGGCATCGCTCCATTTTCACATATTCGCAATGTGAAAATTTATGAGAATGGCGATTTTATTGAAACATCTCATTTAACAAAGGATGGTTCGATCAACATTCAAGGCGTGATGGAAGAACTGCATAAGCAGGATTACGAAGGATATGTCAGACCGGATCATGGGCGCCATCTTTGGGGCGAGCAATGCCGCCCGGGATATGGCTTATACGATCGGGCACTTGGCATCATGTATTTGAACGGGCTGTGGGACGCTTATGAAGCAATGGCAAAAAAAGAGGTGGGCATATGATCCCGCTGCATGAGAACCTGGCTGGTAAAACGGCTGTCATCACTGGCGGCAGCGGCGTGCTTTGCTCTGCGATGGCCCGGGAGCTAGCCCGTCATGGCATGAAGGTGGCGATTTTGAATCGGACGGCTGAAAAAGGCCAAGCGGTCGTGAAGGAGATAACGGCGGCTGGCGGCACAGCGTGCGCTGTTGCTGCGGATGTGCTGGACAGGATGTCACTGGAGCGGGCAAAGGAAGACATCCTTGGCCAATTTGGCGCTGTTGATCTGTTAATTAACGGGGCTGGCGGCAATCATCCTGACGCGATAACCGATGTGGAGACATATGAAGAAGCGGGAGAAGGCCAATCCTTTTTTGATATGGATGAGAGGGGCTTTCTAACTGTATTCTCCACCAATTTCACCGGTGCGTTTCTGGCCTCGCAAGTGTTTGGAAAAGAGCTGCTGAAAGCCGATTCACCGGCGATTATCAATCTTTCTTCGATGAGTGCTTATTCACCTATGACGAAGGTTCCGGCATACAGTGCCGCCAAAGCATCCATCAATAATTTTACGATGTGGATGGCTGTTCATTTTGCCGAAACCGGGCTGCGGGTCAATGCGATTGCCCCAGGCTTCTTTCTGACAAAACAAAATCATGATCTGCTGATCAACCAAGACGGAACGTTCACCAGCCGATCTCACAAAATTATTGCGGGAACACCGATGAAGCGCTTCGGAAAACCCGAGGATTTGCTAGGTACGCTTCTTTGGCTGGCGGATGAATCCTATTCGGGTTTTGTCACTGGGATCACCGTTCCTGTCGATGGAGGATTTATGGCTTATTCAGGTGTGTAACGAAAGCGATGCAACAGAAACTGAACCAACATAGGGGTGAGGTTGAGATGTTTTCAAAAGATAAGCTTCCCGTTATCCTTTTTTTGTTCCTGGCAGGGGTGATTAATTACCTGGATCGCTCGGCGCTTTCCATTGCAGCTCCTTTTATTCAGGATGATCTCACATTGTCTGCCACGCAAATGGGCTTGATTTTCAGCAGTTTTTCGATAGGTTATGCCATTTTTAATTTTCTTGGGGGCGTGGCATCCGACCGCTATGGGGCAAAGCTGACCTTGTTTGTCGCGATGGTTGTTTGGTCGCTGTTTAGCGGAGCAGTCGCCCTCGCTTTTGGCTTTGTCAGCCTGCTGATTATACGCATTCTCTTCGGAATGGGAGAAGGCCCGCTTTCGGCGACCATCAACAAGATGGTGAACAACTGGTTCCCGCCGACCCAGCGGGCGTCCGTTATCGGTGTAACCAACAGCGGCACGCCCCTCGGGGGAGCCATTTCCGGCCCGATAGTCGGCATGATCGCAGTGGCGTTCAGCTGGAAGGTATCCTTCGTTCTCATTATGATTATTGGATTGATATGGGCAGTGCTCTGGTTCAAGTTTGTCAAAGAAAAGCCGCAAGAGACGATCAAGGAAGCACCGGCAATAAAAGCAGAAACGTCTCCCGGAGAAAAAATTCCGCTCACCTTTTACCTGAAGCAAAAAACGGTCCTGTTCACGGCGTTCGCTTTTTTCGCTTACAACTACATCCTCTTCTTCTTTTTGACATGGTTTCCGAGCTATCTTGTCGACGAGCGGGGATTAAGTGTTGAATCGATGAGTGTCATCACGGTCATACCGTGGATTTTAGGATTTATCGGGCTGGCTGCGGGGGGATTTGTTTCTGACTATGTGTACAAAAAAACGGCACGAAAAGGTGTGCTGTTCTCGCGCAAGGTTGTGCTTGTCACGTGTTTGTTTTCATCAGCTGTCCTGATTGGTTTTGCCGGGCTGGTGGCAACGACTGCGGGCGCTGTCACACTGGTCGCTTTGTCAGTATTTTTTCTATATTTAACAGGTGCTATCTATTGGGCAGTCATTCAAGATGTGGTTGATCAAAACAATGTCGGTTCTGTTGGCGGCTTCATGCATTTCCTCGCCAACACGGCAGGAATTATCGGCCCGGCTTTAACCGGATTTATTGTTGACCAAACAGGCACGTTTTCTGGAGCATTTTTGCTTGCCGGAGGGCTGGCTGTCTTCGCTTCACTTGCTGTGATTCGTTTTGTCCGTCCAATCATTGGCAAGCCAGCGGGAACAGAAGCTGAGAATCCTGTGTCTTATTAATCTGGAAATATAGTGGGAGAGGCGGTATGTTTGATGATACAATATACAGTAAATAATCGCAGCCGGTATGATAAGGAAGGGAATTAGATGGTAACCATAAAAGATATCGCAAAACTCGCAAACGTATCCCACACTACTGTTTCCAGAGCACTCAACAACAGCCCTTACATCAAAGAACATACGAAGAAAAAAATATTAGAGCTAGCAGAGCAGCTCAACTATACACCAAATGTAAATGCGAAAAGTCTGGCGATGCAAAAGTCGCATACGATCGGGCTGTTCTTTACAAGCATTACAAACGGAACCTCGCACAGCTTCTTTGCAGACACAATTAAAGGCGTCAATCAAGCCATAAGTGAGGATTACAATCTGTATGTGCGCGGCATTGATGATCTGAAAAACTATGACTCCGTTACACCGATGAGATATGACGGCATCATTTTAATGAGCCAAAGTGACATTGATAATTCTTTTATTTACCATATTCGCGAAAAAAACATTCCGCTTGTCGTGCTGAATCGTGATATTGATGATCGCACCATCACGAATATTTTGTCCAATGACAAGGAAGGCTCTCAAGAAGCTGTAGAATACTTCATTCAGTCCGGACATCAAGACATCGCCATCATCGAGGGGATCGAAGGCTTTAAATCCTCCCAGCAGCGAAAGGAAGGCTACCTATCTGCACTGATTCAACATCATATTCCGATCAAGCATGAATACAGTGTCAAAGGACAGTACGATATGGAAAGCGGCTTTCAAGCGATGGAGCGGCTGCTGGCACTGCCGAATCCTCCAACCGCTGTTTTTTGTTCGAATGATGACATGGCAATCGGAGCGATGAATGCGATATTCGCAAAGGGCCTGCGCGTTCCTGATGATATTTCGGTGATCGGGTTTGATGATATTGGGTTTTCACAGTACATCACGCCAAGACTTACAACAGTAAAGCGCCCAGTGGAGAAAATCAGCGTGCTTGGCGCGCAAAAACTCTTGTCTCTGATCAGCAAGCCCGAAACAAAAGCAGAAAAAATCTTGGAAAACACAGAATTTATGGTGCGTGATTCAGTCAGACGATTGACGACGTGATGTCCCGTTTTTCAGCGGGCATTCTTTATACAGAAAAATGTTAACGTGTGCATAAAAAGAGGGAGGCAATAAGGGTGCAGAAGCTGAATAAAAATGTGTACGATCACTATACTCAGTATCCAGAAAAAATTCTCCAATTCGGAGAAGGAAACTTTCTTCGGGGATTTATCGATTGGCAGATTGATCAATTGAATCAACACACTGATTTTAATGGGAGTGTGGTGGTTGTTCAGCCAAGGGGCTCAGAAAAAATCAAACGATTAAATGAGCAAGATGGATTATATACGCTTTTTTTACAAGGAATGAAAGATGGAGAAGCGGTAAACGAGCATATGATTATCAACTCAATCAGCCGGGGAATTGACCTGTTTTCTGATTATGAAGCATACAAAGAATTGGCATCAAGCGAAAGGCTTCGGTTTATCATCTCCAACACCACTGAGGCTGGGATCGTATGTGATGAAAAAGATCGTTTAGAGGATAGGCCGCAAAAAACATTCCCTGGGAAATTAACTGCATTTCTCTACTTCCGCTATCAGGCTTTTAAAGGAGATCAGACAAAAGGGTGTGTCCTAATCCCATGTGAGCTGATCGAGAAGAACGGTGAAAAGCTGAAGGAAACGGTTCTTCATTATGCACATCTGTGGAAGCTGGGGGAAGGATTTACACAGTGGCTTCATGAGGCCAATACATTTTGTAATAGTTTAGTAGACCGGATTGTTCCGGGTTTTCCCGTCGACAGCATTGATGAGATCACGGCGGATCTTGGCTATCAGGATGATTTGATAGTTGTGGGAGAGCAATATTATTTATGGGTTATCGAGGGGCCTGATTGGATTGGAAGAGAACTTCCCTTTGCGGCTGCAGGGCTCCATACAAAGATCGTCAGCGACCTCACCCCATACCGGACTAAAAAAGTAAGGATTTTAAATGGCGCTCATACAGCAATGACGCCAGTGGCTTTATTATACGGCTTAAAAACTGTTAGGGATGCTGTCGAGCATCCGGAAGTTGGGCGATTTATAAGAGAGCTGATTGACGACGAAATTCTTCCTGTTTTAAAAATGGAAGGTCTTTCTCAGTATGCTGACGATGTGCTGAACCGTTTTAAAAACCCGTATATTAAGCATTACCTGGAAAGCATTGCATTGAACTCCGTTTCCAAATTCAAAACGAGAAACCTGCCGACTCTTAAGGAATATGCTGAACAAAAGGGACAGCTTCCTGAACGCTTGGTGTTTTCTTTCAGCGCTCTTCTGTATTTTTATCATGATAACGAGACATTGCAGGATGATCCGGCAGTTCTTCAATTTTTCAAAGAGGTTTGGTGTCAGGAGGATGGCGACATGCTTCGGATTGCATCAAGAGTGTTAGGCGAACAGCGGCTGTGGGGGGCAGATCTCAATGAGATACCGAAGCTGACTGATAGAGTCGCTGTTTACTTGAATCTTATTCATGAGCTGGGCATGCAGCGGGCTCTTGAACAATACTGCATACAAGGGGGAGAGGTACGTTGAAGTCGTTTATAAAGATTCATAAGCAAGATAATGTCCTTCTTGCTCTGCGGGATATCCAAAAGGGAGAGAGGCTGCATGCGGACGGTGTGTCGGTTGAAGTAAAGGATGATATAAAAAGAGGCCACAAGATTGCATTGCAGCCTATTAAAGAAAATGACAGCATCATCAAGTACGGGTTTCCAATCGGTCATGCATCACAAGATATCTCGATCGGAGAGCATATTCATGTCCATAATACGAAAACAAACCTGTCTGATATCCAATCATACAGCTATACACCGAGATTTGATGAAAATCCGTATTCTAATGAGAACCGGACGTTTAAAGGTTTTAGAAGAGAAAACGGAGATGCGGGTGTACGGAATGAATTGTGGATTGTCCCAACTGTCGGCTGTGTCAATGGAATAGCAGAAAAAATACTGCAGCGTTTTGTCAGAGAAACAGGGGATATCGCTCCATTTGATAACGTACTGGTGTTAAAGCATCAATACGGATGCTCGCAGCTTGGCGACGATCATGAAAATACGAAGCAAATCCTGCTGAATGCCATTCGCCATCCAAATGCCGGCGGCGTCTTGGTGTTAGGGCTTGGCTGTGAAAACAATGAGCTGGCAAGAATGAAGGAAGCACTGCAAGATGTGAACTTGAAGCGGGTGAAGTTTCTGGAATCCCAGTCGGTGACCGACGAAATGGAGGCAGGTGTTGCTTTGCTGAAGGAAATTCATGAAGCGGCCAAAGGAGATAAGAGAGAAGACATTCCGCTGTCTGAACTGAAGATCGGGCTGAAATGCGGAGGTTCGGACGGTTTTTCCGGCATAACCGCAAACCCGCTGCTTGGACGTTTTTCAGATTATCTCATTGCACAGGGAGGGAGTACTGTGCTGACGGAAGTACCGGAAATGTTCGGCGCAGAAACCATCCTGATGCAGCGGGCTGCCAATGAAGAAGTGTTTCATAAGATAGTCGATTTAATCAATGATTTCAAACAATACTTTATTAAACATGATCAGCCGGTGTACGAAAATCCCTCACCGGGCAACAAAGCGGGCGGCATTTCTACACTTGAGGATAAATCGCTGGGCTGTACGCAAAAAGCGGGGATTTCTCCTGTCACGGATGTCTTGAAATACGGGGAAGTGCACAAGACAAAAGGGCTGACGCTTTTGAGCGCGCCGGGCAATGATTTGATCGCCTCCTCCGCATTGGCGGCTGCCGGCTGCCAAATTGTCCTCTTTACAACGGGAAGAGGCACACCGTTTGGCACCTTTGTCCCGACGGTGAAAGTAGCGACAAACACCGAGCTGTATGAGGCGAAGCCGCATTGGATTGATTTTAACGCAGGCCTTTTAGCAGAGGATGATGTTTATGAGGAATATGTGCTGCGTGAGTTTATCCACTATATGATTGAGGTGGCAAGCGGCCAGCTTGTGAACCATGAAAAAAATGATTTCAGAGAACTTGCCATTTTTAAATCGGGTGTGACGCTATAATAAGAAAAGGCTATCCTTCAAGCGGATAGCCTTCTTCATTAAATCAATTTTAAACCGCTGACTAAAATAATGGACGCCATAATAAATTGCAGCGGACGCGGGGAGAATCGAGGCGAAAGATGGCTCCCGATCAGTACGCCGGGAATTGAACCGAGGAGCAGATTAGCTGCCAGCATGTAATCCACGCTTCCGAAGCTTGCGTTCAAAATGCCTGCTGCCGTAACAAGAAGAAAAGCATGCGCGATATCGGTTCCGACAATCTGTGACGCTTTCATGTTAAATAAGTAAATCATGGCAATTGCAAATAATGAGCCAGAACCGATTGATGTTAATCCGACGATAAACCCAAACACAACACCAATAAGAATTGTCAGCGCCCTCTTATTTTCAAGCGGCATCAGCTGCCAGCGGTTGGGACGAAGTTTTCTATCCAAAAACAAACGAACGATGATTGAAATGGCAACCAGCGTTAACACATATCCTAGAGCGTGCTTAATAATTTCTTCCTGATGCTGGTGAAAGGCGGGGAACAAATGCAATATGCCAATGGCTAGCGAAGCACTCGGAATACTGCCGATGGCTAAGTATTTTACCAATTTAAAGTTAATCGTTTTCTGCCGCCAATGGGAGGCAACGCCAAACAGCTTTGTGATCGAGTTATATACAAGATCTGTACCGACCGCGATGGAAGGATTAATTCCAAGCACAATTAAAAGGGGAGTTAATAAGGCCGCTCCACCCACTCCCGTCAATCCGACTAAGGCTCCGACAAACAAACCCATCAATATGATGCTTACACTCATGATAAAGGCCTCCTGAAAACCCGACTATTTTTATCAGATTATATATGATTAGGACGCGTTAATCAATTAAATTTTTTGAATTTTTGCACGTTAGCTGCTTGAAATTTTGGTATGCTCAATATCTCTATTCATTTGCCCTATAATGAGTGTCTGGACGAAATCGAGAAGTACTAAAGGCACAAAAAAAAGATACCTCTTAACAGGTATCTTTTTTCTTGTTTACGCTACATGCGCTGCTGATAGAAAGGAAGCTCAGTGTGGCCCATTTCCCGCACATACACGAACAGGTTGCCTTTATGGTGAATTTCATGCTCCATTGCAAGCTGAAGCAGCGCGCGGCCTGTGACTTTTCTGCCGAAAGCGGATGTCAGATCAATTTCTCTGTCCAGCTGCTCTTCAGTCAGCTGTTCAAGGATAGCGACCGTTTTTTCTGTATATGTTTTTGCCAGAACATTGAGATCTGTTTCTGTTTCCTCCTGCTTGTTTTGAAATGGTGAGGCATTGCCTTCCTTAATGACATTTGCGAACAAGTGGAAAGACGTAAGAATGTGTTTGACCAGTTCTTCTGCTGACATTGATGTTTCTGCCGGTTTGTAGCTGTAGTGGTCTTTGCTGATTTTTTCGGCAAGCTCATTGGTCACGTTTCGATGGGATAAAAAATGGCTGACAATTTGATTGGATTGGCTCATTATGATCTCCTCCATATGTAAAAATAAATGGTGCAATGAAATCCTATATCAACGGTTATGAATTCACAAGTAATATGCTGTGGGATGAAACAAAATGCTATGTCAATCGTATATATAACGTTCACAAAACATGAAATGGAGTATAAACATGACTAACATACCTTTCATTTATCAGTACGAAGAAAAAGAGAATGAAAGAGCTGCGGCGGGCTACGGCACTTTCGGTTACCTTATCACACGGATTGAAGAAACGCTTTATGATCAATACGGTGTATTCTATGAGCTCTATGCCAGTGATGATCCAAATACGGAATACTGGGAGCTTCTTGTAGAAGATGTCCGCAGCGGTTCATTGGAACCTGAGCATGTGGCATATATATTTGAAAAGCTTGAAAAGAAAACCTTTGCTTACGATGAAGATGAGAAAGAACCGGATTATACCGTCCATAAGTCTATAAGAAACAGTGTATACGCGTATCCCAAAAAGGGAGTTGCTTTTGCCAGAATTCCATATTTTCAAGATGGGAGCATTATGAGTTTTGATTGTCTGTTTGCGGTTAACGATGAAAAGATGCGTGCATTTCTGGAGGGAGTCAGACCGCGTCTTTGGGAAAAAAGCAAGCGGAAAGTGACCGTGTTTACGGATGGAGATGGAGGGACTTCAAGAGAGCAGGAAGCCATTGTCAGAGAGGTTCAGCGGAGTCAAGTCATCATGAATCCGCTATTGAAAAAAGAGATATACAGATCAATTGATCAGTTTTTTCATAGTGATAAATCGTTTTATCAAACATATGACATCCCTTACAAGCGCGGCATTCTGTTATATGGACCTCCTGGAAACGGAAAGACGACGTTAGTGAAGTCGATCGCAGGCAGTATCGATGCACCTGTTGCTTATTGGCAAATTACTGAATTTACGTCGAGCGAGACAATAGAAGAAGTCTTTCAGGCAGCGAGACGCCTCGCTCCTGCAGTTCTGGTCATCGAGGATATAGATTCGATGCCGGAAGATGTGCGGTCCTTTTTTCTCAATACGCTGGACGGCGCGACATCAAAAGAGGGGCTATTTCTCATCGGTACGACAAACTATCCCGAAGAGATCGATCCAGGTTTGATGAATCGTGCAGGACGATTTGACCGTGCCTATGAAATCGGGCTTCCGGATGAAGAGCTGCGGCTGGAATATATGAAAATGAGAGGCTTTGGCATCTTTTTGAGTGAAGGAGAAATAAAAAACGCCGCAAAACTTACAGAAGGCTTTTCCTTTGCACAGCTGGGAGAATTATATGTATCTTCAGCCCTTCAATGGCACCAAGAAGGGAATCACCATATTGAAACCATGGTGAAAGACATGACAGGAGAGCAAAGAAAAAGCCAGCGGGGAAGCTGGATGGAAAGAAACAAAGTCGGTTTTCACTAAAAGAAAGCACGGGTGTTTGAAAAACCCGTGCTTTTTTGTTGCGGTTAGCCGAAATTCGACAATTGCGGTTATTTTGCGTTCTTCTTTTTCTTGTAAATATGATAAAATATGACATATCTCGGGTAATTCAAAAGGGGGGATTAATTGAGGATGAAGCAGACGATTCCGTCCTCTTATGTCGGGCTTAAAATTAATGAATGGTATACTCATATCCGGCAGTTCCACGTCGCTGAAGCCGAACGGGTCAAGCTCGAAGTAGAAAGAGAAATTGAGGATATGGAAGAAGACCAAGATTTGCTGCTGTATTATTCTTTAATGGAGTTCAGGCACCGTGTCATGCTGGATTACATTAAGCCTTTTGGAGAGGACACGTCGCAGCTAGAGTTTTCAGAATTGTTAGAAGACATCGAAGGGAATCAGTACAAGCTGACAGGGCTTCTCGAATATTACTTTAACTTTTTTCGAGGAATGTATGAATTTAAGCAGAAGATGTTTGTCAGTGCCATGATGTATTATAAACGGGCAGAAAAGAATCTTGCCCTCGTCTCGGATGATATTGAGAAAGCAGAGTTTGCTTTTAAAATGGCTGAGATTTTTTACAATTTAAAACAAACCTATGTTTCGATGAGCTACGCCGTTCAGGCATTAGAAACATACCAAATGTATGAAACGTACACCGTCCGCAGAATCCAATGTGAATTCGTTATTGCAGGTAATTATGATGATATGCAGTATCCAGAAAGAGCATTGCCCCACTTAGAACTGGCTTTAGATCTTGCAAAGAAAGAAGGCAATCCCCGCTTGATCAGTTCTGCCCTATATAATCTCGGAAACTGCTATGAGAAAATGGGTGAACTGCAAAAGGCAGCCGAATACTTTGAGAAATCTGTTTCTATTTGCAAGTCGGAAAAGTTCGATAATCTTCCGCATTCTATCTACTCTTTAACACAAGTTCTGTATAAACAAAAAAATGACGCCGAAGCGCAAAAAAAGTATCGTGAAGGATTGGAAATCGCCCGTCAATACAGTGATGAATTATTTGTGGAGCTTTTTCAATTTTTACATGCGTTATACGGAAAAAACATTGACACAGAATCGGTCTCACACACCTTTCAATTTCTTGAAGAACATATGCTGTATCCTTATATTGAAGAGCTGGCGCATGATGCTGCCCAATTCTATATAGAAAACGGACAGCCCGAAAAAGCACTTTCATTTTATGAGAAAATGGTGCACGCACAAAAACAAATCCAGAGAGGAGATTGTTTATATGAAATCTAAATGGATGTCAGGTTTGTTGCTCGTTGCGGTCGGGTTCAGCTTTACTCAGGTGATGGTTCATGCAGGTGAAACAGCAAACACAGAAGGGAAAACATTTCATATTGCGGCACGCAATCAAACATGATGCATAAAAAAAGACCCTTAGGGGTCTTTTTTATTTCTTCAGCTTCCATTCTTTTATCGTCAGCTCAGAAGATCCACTTGCCACCAGCGGATCCGCATGGCCGATTTCCGCTGCCTCTTCCAGTGAATCTGCTTCGATGACATACGCTCCGCCTGTGGCGTCGCTGAATGGCCCAAACATTTTTAAACGTTTTTCTGCCTGTAAACGATCCAGAAATTCATAGTGCCCAGCCACATGCTCCTGATTAAATTTCTCCGTTCTCATTGTCAGCATTAAATATGTATACATATTCAGACCCTCCGTGAACTTCAGTTTAACACATTTATCCATATTACGGTGATAGATGATATGAGCTTTTCGTCCTACGAATGCCACCTATTTATGAAAAAAGAAAAGGAGAGATGATAGGTGAGCATTCCAGTAAAGAAAAATTTGGTTTCTGAGGCGAAATACGCGTTGAAGTGTCCTAATGCAATGTCCGCTGAATACATTACCATTCACAACACAGCAAACGATGCATCAGCGGCCAATGAAATCAGCTATATGATCGGGAACACAAGCTCGACAAGCTTTCATTTTGCGGTCGATGATCAAGAGGTGATTCAAGGTCTGCCGCTTAACCGAAACGCCTGGCACACAGGTGACGGCACAAACGGTCCGGGAAACCGCAAATCAATCGGTGTTGAGATTTGCTACAGCAAATCGGGAGGCCCGAAGTATGAGGCAGCTGAAGCCTTGGCGATTTCATTTGTAGCACAGCTTTTGAAGGAGCGCGGCTGGGGCATCGATCGGGTGAGAAAGCACCAGGACTGGAACGGAAAGTATTGCCCGCACCGCATTTTATCAGAGGGGCGCTGGGATCAAGTGAAGGCGGCAATTGAAAAGGAATTAAACGGGGGCGTATCAGCTAAAAAAGCTGCAGTCTCTTCTTCAGCGTCTGAATATCATGTGAAAAAAGGCGACACATTGTCAGGGATTGCCGCATCACACGGAGTCAGTGTGAAAACGCTGCAAAGCATCAATCATATCACTGACCCGAATTACATTAAAGTCGGACAAGTGATCAAACTGCCTCAGACGGCATCTGCTTCTAAAAGCCATGCCGCATCCTCATATCCGCTCCCATCCGGCGTGATCAAAGTGACAAGCCCGCTGACGAAAGGGACAAAAGTAAAGCAGGTGCAGACCGCTTTAGCCGCTCTTTATTTTTATCCTGATAAAGGAGCGAAAAATCACGGCGTTGACGGCGTTTATGGCCCGAAAACAGCAAATGCAGTGAAACGTTTTCAGTCTGTCAGCGGTTTAACGGCTGATGGGATTTACGGTCCGAAAACGAAAGCGAAGCTGGAGGAAAAGCTGTAAATGAAAAGACGGAAGCTGTGAAGCTTCCGTCTTTTTGCCTTACATACAAACTGCGGCAAGCACCTTTTGAATATCATAAATGCTCTCATCTTTTTTAAACTGCTTTGAGACGGCAGGGAGCTCTGCGCCGGAAATCCAAATTTTCAGCTCTGAATCGAGGTCAAAGCGGCCGGCCGTTTCCACGCTGAATCTGGAAATGCTTTTGTACGGAATCGATTGAAACTCCGTTTTCTTGCCTGTGATCCCCTGCTTGTCCACAAGAATAAGCCGCTTGTCAGTGAAGACAATCAAATCGCGAACCAGCTTAAACGCGGCTTCAACCTTCTCACCCTCAAGTAAAATATGAGCAAGCTCTTCTTTTACAGCAGCCGTTGACAGTGTTGACGCATTGCCGAGTAATCCATCAATAAACCCCATCATATACCTCCTCTGCGTATTCTATCAAATCATACTATAAAAAAGGTTTTCATTCATAGATGAGTAGAGTAAACTGGTGCTGACTGGTAAAGGGGGGCGTTCAAGATGGAAGATATGTATGACAGCTTTGCGGCCCTTTCTGCTTCTGAGTCGGAGTACCGGATTATTTATGAGGAGAAAAACGGAAGTGAGCTTATCGTCCTCGGTCCTCACGGCGGCAGAATTGAGCCTGGCGTCAGTGAACTGGTGCGGGCATTTTCGGATCGATGTTCCATCTATTTGTTTGAGGGTCTAAAGCAGCGAAACAACCGTTCCTTGCATCTCACTAGCATTCGTTTTGATGAGCCGCTGGCTTTAGAAAAAGTGAATGACCACCATTACGCATTAGCGTTTCACGGGTATTATGATCCGAAAATCCCGCATACATTGGTCGGCGGGGCGGATCGTAAAAAAGCCAAGCTCATTTGTGAGCGTCTGAATGAAGCGGGTTTTAGCGCCGAGCTCACTAATGAGAAAGACCGCCTGGCAGGTGTACACCCAAACAATATTGTCAATCGGACGAAAAGAGAAATGGGACTGCAATTGGAGGTAAGCACGGCACAGCGAAATGCGCTATTCCGCAATTTTGGGTGCCGTGATAAAAGCTACATACAAAACGATTTGTTTGATCGATATGTGGAAGCCGTCAAGCTTGGCTTTTATACATAAAACTAGACGGGACCTGCACGGTTGGCCTATTCCTTCATACGCTGGGGTTGTGCGAAAGTGTGGGGAGGAATGATTCATGTTTTATCATATAAAAGAGCTTCAATATCAAGCAAAGCCAGCTCATCCCGATCCGGTTTATGCGAAAAAACTTCAAGAGGTGCTCGGCGGCCAATTCGGTGAAATTAGCGTCATGATGCAGTATTTGTTTCAAGGGTTTAACTGCAGGGCGGATGCTAAGTATAAAGATTTGTTATATGATGTGGGGACCGAAGAGATTGGGCACGTAGAAATGCTGGCAACGATGATTTCCAGGCTTCTGGACAATGCACCCGCGGATGTACAGGAGGATGCTTATAAAAGCAATCCCGCTATTGCAGCAGTCATGTCAGGGATGAACCCTCAGCACGCGATTGTGTCCGGATTGGGGGCGATGGCATCAGATAGTGAGGGCTATCCGTGGAATGCAAAATACATTATCTCAAGCGGAAACCTGCTGGCCGATTTTCGCGCTAACTTAAATGCGGAGGCCCAAGGACGCCTTCAGGTGACACGGCTTTATGCCATGACCGATGATCCAGGGGTAAGAGATATGCTGTCATTTTTGATTGCAAGGGATACCTATCATCAAAATATGTGGTACGCGGCCATTAAAGAGCTGGAGGAGAGAGAACGGGATATTGTCGTCCCGACGACGTTTCCGCGTGAGCTCGAAAAGCAGGAAGTCTCCTATGACCTGTTTAACTTTTCCAGGGGGGATGAAAGCTCACAAGGAAGATGGGCACATGGGGAAGCCTTTGACGGCCGGGGTGAATTCAGGTATATCCCGGCTCCGATTGCGTTCGCATCTGCGCCTCATCTTAAACCGGCGCCCATGTGGCTGCATAATACAGTTCCCCCAATGTCGAAATGTTAGGTTCTCTTCTGGGCTGAGGAATATATCCTCAGCCCGTATTTGATCAGATGTTTTTGCCAATATGATATAACGCTTTTTCCTCAGCGACCTGCAAGTGCTGATGATCGCCTTCCTCGTACGCATGTGGCCGCTTGTGAGATAATAAATAAGCGAGCCGCTTCTGAAATTGAATACCTGCTTTACGCCGTTCAAACATGTCAAGCCTTTTATCAGCAAATTCCTTTGTTACCCGGAATACCGCCGCAATTGTGGCGAGTGCCTGGCTTCTCCATTGCGGCAGTTCCATCTGCAACAGCATAAAGGTTGGCACACAGAAGTGGTACATAAATTGATTTGCCTGAAATTCCTGAAGCTCTCTGAAGAGCTTGTTCATCTGAAAATGATTGCCTGCATGCTTTAACACGTGGCACAGCTCATGGCCAAAATCCTCCCATTGCTCTTCCCGTGACTTTTTTTGGTTTAATACGATACTGTACATGCCGTCGTATTTCACCATCATGCTCCCCATATCCTCAAAGTGCACCCAAATATCCAGATCCTTTGCGATTTTCAGCATGTCAATGTGATGAGGGGATGTGATGCCCAGCCGGCCGTATAAATTTTTAACGTATTCCTCCAGATGTGATAAGTAATCGCCCAATTGAATACTCCCTTTCGAACATTTGTTCTGTTTTTAGCGAGAAAGAAAAGCCCGTATAGGACTGGGAAGTAGTGTAGAAATCTTTCCCTTTTCTTTAAAAAATAAACACTTTTTTCTTTATATCGGTCTACTTTTTATATGTTTTAGAGAACAGAGAACGATTTATTTATTTTTCGGTTTGCGGTTTTTCTCTTTTTCTTTTAAATAGTTGATAAATTCGATGGCCTGCTGTTTGCTTTCTGGGGAAAAATCCTGCATATCGCGGTATGCAAGCTGCAGGTCCGGATCTGAGAACATATCGTCATCGGATTTTTTGTCTTTCCCCGTTAATAAGTAATCAGTCGTTACTTGAAAGTAATCAGCCAGCTTTTGGAGTGTGTCGTAATCAGGTTCGCTTCGCCCATTTTCATAGTGGGAATATCGTGCCCGTGACACACCGATGTGTGATGCGATTTCTTCCTGTGTCCTTTTCCCTCTGAGACTCTTCAATCTGCCGCCTATCATACTATGACCTCTCTTTTTTAAACTCCCTAAGTTACTTATGATTATAGATACAATATGTATCAAAATAAAGTTATGATAAAAAAAGTATCAAAAATAACTTGATGATACAGAACGTATCGTTTATACTTGGTAACAGCTGATACAAAATGTATCAAAAAAAGATCAGGAGAGTGATCACATGTATCCGATCCAAATCGTTTTTAGTGAAAATCCCATAGATCAGCGCCATCTCGGACAATCCGGCGGCACCATTTCGTTTACCGCATGCGGCCTTCCGGTGTTTCACTTTGAAACGCAGGAACAGTTTCAAGCATACATGATGTTAAAAGGAGAAGCGGCGTCCAATGAAAAACGATAAAAGCTATCCTTTTCCGACGTATTCAGGGTTATTGAATTCAGAACATTATGACAAAATTGGCCCGGCGCTATGGCTGTTTCTCTGGTTTATCAGCTCAACAACAAAAGAAATCGAAAAAGACGGCGTAAGCTGGGGCATCGTACTCGGCCATAAGCCGTTAAAAGCGAGAGAAATGGCGGCAGTCTTCGGCGTAAGTGAAAAAACCGTCAGAAGATGGCTGGAGCTTCTCGAAAACCATGATTACATAAAGGCCGTCCGTGCGCCATACGGACTGATGATTTCGGTCAAGCATTCCAAAAAATTCAGCTTCAGATCGGACAATACTGTACACGGGAGTCTAAAAGAACGGCCATTTTCGCCGCAGACACCGGACACAAACGACCGTACAGATATAGATAAAACAAACAAATATACTGCTGCTGATGATGCAGTGGATCACATTGCGAAGCGGTTTACACAATTACGGTCGGCTCAAGAAGGACGCACCGTGTATCCTTCCTCAAGAGATTATCAAGCCATCGCCCGCATTGTTGCCATCGGCGTTCCTGTCACGCAAACAATCAAATGGCTTGAAGAATGCTTTCAGGCTTTTGAAAACCGGCGGACCGCCGCTTCAGAAACAATCAAGGCCTTTCGCTACTGCTCGAAATTCATTGAAGACCGATTTTTCGCGCAGCAAGCCAAAAAGAATGCCGCAATTCAGCATGAGAGGATGAAAAAACATGACAAAACGAACAATCGAACAGATTTTGGACGAGCTGAGAAGAGGGAGACGTCCATTACTGGCGGACAAACCGGCCGAATCAGACGCAAGCAGGTATGATTGCCTGCGCTGCAAGGATCAGGGAGGTTATCTCGTCAGGCAGAATGGCCTGGAAGTCTGGACGATGTGCAGCTGCATGGCAGAACGAAAAGTGAAGCGGCTGCTGGGTGCAAGTGAGATTACCCACGCTTTCAGACAGCTCGGCTTCAAGGAATTCCGCACGGAGGGAAAGCCGCAGGCTATAAAAGACGCATTTGAGTGTACAAAAGAGTATGTTGCCGATTATGAACAAATCAAGGATTGCCGAAAAAACAGCATTGCCCTTTTAGGACAGCCTGGATCAGGGAAAACACACCTTTTGACTGCCGCTGCCAACGAATTAATGAGAACATGCTATGTGCCTGTCATTTATTTTCCGTTCGTGGAAGGCTTTACTGATCTGAAAAATGATTTTGCCCTATTAGAAGCGAAGCTGAACCGGATGAAGCAGGCGGATGTGCTGTTCATTGATGATCTGTTTAAACCGGTTAACGGCAAACCCCGCGCTACAGATTGGCAATTAGAGCAAATGTATTCGGTACTCAATTATCGCTACTTAAATCATAAACCGATTTTGCTTTCGAGCGAGCTGACAATTGAAGCACTTGTACGGGTTGATGAAGCGCTCGGCACGAGAATCTATGAGATGTGCAGTGACTATCTAGTGATTATCAAAGGAGCAGCCTACGAGCTTAACCATAGATTGGAGGGCGTCAGATAATGTGCAAGCTTTGTCAAACAAAGAAAGTCATTGTGGAACATACCGGTATTGGAGTCGTTTTTCATCCATGTCCGAACTGCCGGTCCGGCACTGACTTAACGCCTGTCATTCAAAAGCTGGAGCAAATGCTGACAGCGGGAAAAGCGAGGCTGAATATCTATGATTAAACAGCTGACTGCACTAATCGCTTTGCTGTTTCGGGCAAAGCGAACAGAAAAAAACATTGAACAATGGTATAAGGACGACGGGAAGTGAAAGTGTTGGCAAAAACAAAACAGGCAGAGAAAAGCCCTGCGCCGTGGCGTGCTGTCCCGTGCGGGGATACGAAACCGATCTATATTTATTCAGCTTACAGTGAAGAAGAAAAAGAAAGATTCCCATATTCAAATGGACGGCTGATTGCAGCTGTATTTGACCTCAGCTCGTATTCGCAAAAAAGCAATGCCGCTTTGATGGCAGCAGCGCCTGAATTGCTGGAAGCGTCTAAAGCAGCACTTGATTTTCTGAAAGGGAATTCTATTCATTCAAAGGAGCGCATCATTCAGCTATTAGAAAAAGCTGAAGCAAGCGCTGCACCGAAAAGGGGAGGAAATAAAACATGATTCATCCTAAAAAACTGCTGCATATTGATTCCATCACGCTGGAGAGCCAGCTGGAGAACGGGAAAATCCGTGTCATTATTGTGGACGGCATCAAGCAAGAAGCATGGATCACAGAAGCGCCCGAGCATGGAAAAACGCTTGTCGAAACAAGAAAGGGCGATCTTGCCCGTGTGGAATTTGAAATCGGCTACAAATTAAATTAAAGCGAAAACAGAATACGTCCAAGACGGAAAGCCTGCGGACACTGATCAATTGCACAGCATTTGTGCGTTGATTGGTGTCCGTTTTTTATTTGCCAAAAATGAGGAGGATCATAGAATGCAAGACTTACTATTTGAATATAAACGCACGCTCAAACAAACAAGAATACAATATAAACCGCTCGCTGAGGCAGATGAATCCGTGCTCTCAGCTGAAGAGCTGAAGGATAAAAAAATCATCAGAAATATGATTACTGATCTTGAATATGTAACAGAATGGCTTGAAAAAGGAAGGCAGCCCGGCATCAGACGGGCGATTGACCGGCGTGATGCTTACCAGCGGCTGATGATCAAGGACCCGAGAATCATCGAATCATTTTCCAGCGCTATGATGTTTGAGCCGGACGGACAGGTATCAGAAGAAGACAGAGATAGAATTCGAGAAGCATTAGCCCTGTTAACGGACAGAGAAAAGGAAATGTTTTTGCTGCATAAGGTAGAATGTTTTTCTTATGAACGGATCGCCGATCTTCTCGGCGTAAAAAAATCGACAGTGCAAACGACGATTAAACGGGCGAGTTTAAAGATGCAAAGACAGCAGGAAGACATGAATCGATCACTTGCCTGAAAGCTTGTCATACGTTTGCCACCTATAAGTGAATAGAGCATGACACATAAGCGGCTGGTTGATCAGCCGCTTTTATGAATAAACAACCATGCTGGAGGTGGCGGTGATGCCGTAGCATGAAAACACAACAGCGCGAACAAGCATTAGCAATCTATCAACAACATCAAGGAAAGATCACAAATCGGGCGATTGCGGACACAATCGGTGTTTCCCCGAAAACAATCGGCATCTGGAAAAAACAAGACAAATGGAAAGAGGCGCTGTTTTCTGCGTCCAAAAACGAACAAAAACAGCGCCCTATAAACAACGATGAATTAAATGAACGCCAGCGGCTGTTTTGCCTGTATTACGTCAAAAGCTTCAATGCCACACAGTCAGCAATCAAAGCGGGCTATTCTCCGGACAGCGCTCATGTGACGGGCAGCCGGCTCTTAAAAAACGAAAAGGTCGCTGCTGAAATTAGACGCATTAAAAAAGAAATGGTCAATGAGATGTTTATTGAAGCGATGGATGTGCTGCAGGTTTATATCAAGATCGCGTTTGCGGATATTACGGACTATGTGACCTTCGGAAAAAAAGAGGTCCAGGCTGTCGGGAAATCGGGTCCGCTGTTTGATGAAGATGATAATCCGATTATGAAGGAAATCAGCTTTGTCGATGTCAAAGACTCCGGGCTCGTTGATGGCACCATTGTAACGGAAGCAAAGCTTGGGAAAGAAGGCATTGCCATCAAGCTTGCAGATAAAATGAAGGCGCTTGAGAAGCTATCCTTATATTTTGATTTGTTTCCAGATCAATTTAAACAAAAAATTGAAAATGAGAAGTTGAAGCTTGCCAAACAAAAAGCGGAGAAAACAGATGACAGCCAAGAGCCGATTGAAATTATGATCAAACGAAAAGAGGGCAAGTCATGATTGTAAAAGAAATCAACCCTCATTTCGAAGATTACGTGTTCAATTGGGAGCAGACGTACCAATTTCTCGTCGGCGGCTACGGCTCATCCAAAAGCTATCATACCGCATTGAAAATCGTGCTAAAGCTGCTGAAGGAAAAACGGACGGCCCTTGTGATCCGGGAGGTGTTCGATACCCATCGGGATTCGACCTTCGCCTTGTTTCAAGAGGTGATCGAAGAGCTCGGTCTCACAAAGGCTGTGGCATCTCTTTCTTCCCCGCTGCAGCTGCGATTTCACAATGGCAGCCGGATCATGTTCAAAGGAATGGACAATCCGGCAAAATTAAAATCGGTTCATAATATTTCATTAATATGGATTGAAGAGTGCTCAGAGGTGAAGTATGAGGGGTTCAAGGAATTAATCGGACGTCTTCGCCATCCTGAGCTGAAGCTTCATATGATCTGTACCACCAATCCCGTCGGCACCTCCAATTGGACGTACAGGCATTTTTTTCGGGACGAACGCAATAAACGGTTTGTGCTGGATGACAGCGAACTTTACGAAAAGCGGACAATTGTGAAGGGAGATACGTATTACCATCATTCCACCGCTAACGACAATCTTTTTCTCCCAGAAAGCTATGTGAAACAGCTTGACGGGCTCAAAGAATATGATCCCGACCTGTACCGGATTGCCCGCAAAGGACGATTCGGCGTCAACGGGATCAGGGTGCTGCCGCAGTTCGAGGTACTCCCGCATGATCAAGTAAAAAAATGTATCGCAGCCATCAGCAAGCCAATCTTTCGTACAGGTATGGATTTTGGATTCGAGGAATCCTATAATGCCGTCGTCCGGCTTGCTGTAGATCCTGAAAAAAAATACCTCTACATTTATTGGGAGTATTATCAAAATAAAATGACAGATGATAGGACGGCTGAGGAGCTGCGTGAGTTTATTGAGACACAGGAATTGATCAAAGCCGACTCGGCTGAGCCGAAAAGCATCCAATATTTCCGCCAGCAGGGCTTTCGGATGGTTGGAGCCAGTAAGTTTCCCGGCTCCAGGCTTCAATATACCAAAAAGGTAAAACGGTTCAAAAAAATCTTCTGTTCGGACCGCTGTGAAAATGTCATCTATGAGCTCAAGACACTTACGTATGCCAAAGATAAAAACGGAGCTCTGATTGAGGATGAATTCACGATTGACCCGCATACGCTTTCTGCCATTTGGTATGCGCTTGATGATTATGAGGTTGCTGATATGAAAGAGACAGCACACAAACGAATCCGGCCGAACCGAGAAAGGAGGAGGTCATAAATCATGCACAATCAAACAGTCAGAGCAACTGTATTTAAAGCCAATGCCGCGGCTCCTCAGACAAAGCAAATCTATGAAGATGACTTTTCTGAGCTGTACGGAGAGGACATTATCGCTCCGCCCTACAATATCATCGAGCTCAAAACCATTGCCGAATACTCGACTATTCTTCAGCAATGCATTGATGCGTACAGAGTGAATATTACAGGCTTTGGATTCGATGTTGAGTACACATTTGATGTCAACGCAAGTGATGTCGATCAGGCAAAAAAGAAAAGAGCGGAAAAAGACTGGGCCAGACTCGAAGCCTTTTATAAATGTCTTCACTTTGATGAATCAGCTGAAATGATTTTAGGCTATGCCATCGAAGACAGAGAAAAAACAGGCAACGGATTTATGGAAGTGCTTCGCGACGGGGCGGGAAAACCTGCCGGCATCGAATATTTAGATGTGAAATATATGCGTGTATGCGGAGCAGGCGAGCCTGTAGAGGTTTCATTTGTATATGAAGAAAACGGGAAAATGAAAAGGATCAAAAGGCAAAAACGCTTCCGAAAATATGTGCAGATGATCAATGGAAAGAAAGTATTTTTTAAAGAATACGGCGATCCGCGAAAAATGGATATGCGCACAGGTGAATATGTAAACACATTGGCAGAGAAGTATCAAGCAAATGAAGCCATTCACCTCAAAATCGGAAGCGGCGTATACGGTGTACCCCGCTGGATCGGCAATATTGTCAATTTATACGGGGCCCGAAAAGCAGAAGAGCTCAATTTTATGTATTTTAAGCAGGGGCGTCACGTCCCCGCTGCGATTACAGTGGAAAACGGGATGCTGTCTGAAGCTTCTTACCGGGAGCTGCAGGAATACATGAATGATCTTGAAGGCGTGGAAAACGCCCATAAATTTCTCCTGATCGAAGCGGAAGGAATCGCAAAAGAAAAGGATCTCCACGGAGGCGAGGATATTACGCCGGTTTCCGTGGAAATCAAATCCTTGGCGGAAATTCTCCAAAACGACGCCTTGTTTCTTGAATACGATGAAAAAAGCAGAAATAAGCTGCGTTCCGCGTTCCGTCTCCCGCCGCTGTATACAGGCGAGGCCCAGGAATACAACCGGGCGACAGCTGATACTGCTAGAAAAATTACGGAGGAGCAGGTTTTTCAGCCGGAGCGAAAAACGCTCGTGAATAAACTGAACACGCTGCTTTTGCCGGAGCTGAATATCCATGACGTCAGGCTGACATTAAAAGGACCGGACTTTCGTGATCCGCTTGAGATTGCGAAGGTGCTCGGTCCTTTTATTACAGCAGGAGCGGTCTCGCCGAATGATTTACGCGACCTTGCCGGACGGGTGCTTGGCAAAACACTTGAGGAGTGGCCTGAGGACATTTATAAACGGCCTGCAGGACAGGATGCGGAAAAGACAAACCTGACTGCGCTCATGCAGGAGTTGAAAGAAAGCATCGAAGATATCAAAACGTCCTGAAGGGAGGTGAATCAAGCAGGTGGCGCGAGAATTAAGAAATGCCAAAATCAGCTTTGTCAGTTATGTGGACAAGGCGGCTAACCAGACAGAATTTTTCTTTACGAAGTCAGCCAAACCTCCGTCATTTGAAAAAAAGGTTCGGCTGTTTACAAAAAGTGAGCAGGATGAACAAAAGCTCGTGTACGGAATCGTGTATGAGCCTGATGTTCCTGATGCACACGGCGATTTTATGACCGCCGAGGAAATTGAAAAAGCGGCGCACGGTTTTCTCGCGGAGGCACGGGAGATTGATATCAATCACAGCTTTGAGGGCGGAACCGGCGTCGTGGTCGAGTCCTATGTGGCGCCCGATGATTTTATGATCGGGTCAAAGCGGATTACAAAGGGCTCATGGGTGCTCGTGACAAGAGCGTCTGACGAGGTGTGGGAACAGATCAAGGCTGGAATCATCACCGGCTACAGCATGGCGGGCACTGCAGATGTGTATGAAGAAGAACCGGTCGAAAAAGCAGGGTTCTTTAGTGTATTCAAGCAAATGCTTGCTGACAAAACAGTGAAGGAGACTGAAGAAATGAGAAAAGAAGACATGAGAGAATCATTCGAGCATGCGCTTTACCCTCTGCTCAAACGGCTTGAGCGGATTGAAAAAAACACAGACACGGAGGAAAAGCCGGAGCAGACGGGTGATGACGAGCGTCTGAAAAAGCTCGTTGAAGACATGCTTGCCCCGCTGATCGAACGCATCGAGGCTTTGGAAAAAGCGCGGGGCGCGTCTAAGCAGACAGCGGACGATACGGGCGGCAATACAGAGCAAGTCAAAAAATCAATCTGGAGCGGACTGCTGTAAAACCAGTCAAGGAGGAGGAAATCAATTGAGAAATCAAGAGATCATTCGGAAAGCGGAAATGTCGCTTTCTGCTTTAAAAAGCGGCGGGCTTATGAACCCTGCGCAAGCATCGGCTTTTATCCGCATGGTGCAAAACACGCCGACCATTTTCAGTGAATCCCGCGTGATTCAAATGGAAAATGACTCGCAAAAATTTGAGAAAATCGGCTTCGGCCAGCGTATTCTGCGGGCTGCGCAAGAAGGAAAAGCACTGTCAAACGACGAGCTGACAGTTCCAACGACAAGCACTGTCCAGCTGAACACGAAGGAAGTCATTGCGGAAATCAACATTACGTATGACACACTTGAAAACAATATTGAAAAAGACGGCCTGCAGCAGACAATCATGCAAATTTTAGCAGAGCGCGCAGCAGTTGATATTGAAGAGCTGATCGTTAACGGTGATACAGCATCAGCTGATCCGTATCTGGCACAGCTGGACGGCATCCGTAAACAGGCGGTTTCCCATATCGTTGACATGAACGGTGAAGAATTGTCCAGAGCGACATTCAAGAAAGGCTTAAAGGCAGTTCCGCCGAAATATTTGCGCATCCCTCAGGAATTCAGATTCTATACGTCTCACGGCTTAGAAGTTGAATGGAAGGACCGCGTGGCAGACCGCCAGACAAACCTTGGGGACCAGGCTGTTCAGGGCGGCTTGTCAACAGCATTCGGCGTACCGGTCAAAGGAGTATCCAATATTCAGCCGTACACAGTCGGTGAGGGAGACGCGCAATATGACGCTTCTGATATCATTCTCACACATCCGAAAAATATCATTCTCGGCTTCTCCCGCAATATCCGAATTGAAGTCGACAAAGACATCCGCTCCCGTAAATTTATTATTGTCTTAACGGCCAAGCTGGACAGCAAGTTCGAGGAAGAGGATGCCTGCGCAAAATTAATTAACGTAAAAGAATAATAGAAACGAGGTGGTCAGCTCATGCTCATTGAACCGACTGACGTAGCCTCCTATTCGGTCTATGATCGGGTGAAAAACAGGCCGGAAGAGCTGCTGGCGCAGGATATCATCGAGGCGGAAGCAGAAGCGGCTCTCATCACGGGCCACCGCTTTGAAGACAGCTTGTATGATCCGCTGCCCGGCAAGGTGAAGTTGGCTTTAGTAAAGCTTGCCCAGTATTTTGCGCTTGTCAACAGCGATGAATCTGCCTCATCAAGCTATCAGTCTGAGAAAATGGGGGATTATTCCTACACGGTTTCCGGAGAACGCGGCATTCAGCGGCCAGAGGTATATCATTTGCTCGAGGAGTTTATCACGCCGGGCTACGCCCCTGAATCCTCCAGACTGAAGGTGAGGTCTTTATGAGCTACAGGCAGATGCTCATTCATCGCTGCGACATTTATCATGAAGCAGCGCAAGCGCCGTCTGCAGGCCGATTTGGGATTCCGGCAGACAGGCTGCAGCCGGTGATTTCATATCCGGATACACCCGATGAACAAGATGTCCCTTGTTATTTTACCGAAAAAACGCAGCAGCTGATTCAGGAGGAGCCGGATCAAACTGTATATCATAGCTTTCTCGTCCATTTTCCGTTGTCAGCGGACATCCGCGTGAACGATAAAATCATTTGGGAGAATCATAAATATATACTAAAGCTGCCGAAAAGGATCAGACATCATCATTGGGAGGTCGTCGCAGTCAGGGATGAAAGCCTATGAAAATAGCGGGATTGAAACAGCTGAACACGGCATTAAAAGAAGCGGCTTCAGGCGGTTTTTCCAGACAGGCGTCCCGGTGGCTTGAGGAGTGCGGGCAAGATTTTCTGGAGATCGTCAAATCTGAACTCATCAGCACACAAACGATTGATACAGAAAAACTGCTCAGTTCCTTTGAGAAAGGCGCAGAGGACAATCTCTGGATTGTGCAAAGCGGCGGGCTTTCGCTTGAGGTGGGGACACAGCTTGATTACGCCTCATGTCTTAATGACGGCCATTGGACGTCAAAACAAGATGTGAGATGGGTGCCGGGGCGTTTTCAAGGCTCACGGTTTATTTATGATCCAGCGGCTTCAACGGGAATGGCGCTCAAGAAAAAATGGATACCGGGCACGGGCTACTGGGATCATGCACTGCTTTTATATGAACAGCTGTTTGAAAAATCGCTGGAAAGCAAACTGCGCCAGTGGCTGAAGAAGCTGTAAAGGAGGAGCAGGATGAACAGTGAAACAGGATCGATCATGGCGTTTTTGTACAGCCGGTGGTCTGTTCCCATTTATGAACGCGAGCTTCCTGATCACTTTCAGGTGCCGTCGTTATATGTCCCATCGCCATCTGTTTTCGAAGAAACAGATACGGTCTCCACATTTAAAAAAAACTACAGTCTCAATGTAAAACTGTTTCATCTGGACTCCATTCAGGCGCTGGATGAAGCGGACAGGCTCGCGGATGCCATCAGAGAAGCGAGAAATATGATTCCGCTGCTGAGTGAATCCGGCGAGAAGACGGGGGATATGGTTCGCATCTCCCAAATCGAGACAAGGGTAGGGGACAGGGGCGAGGCGGCCATGGTGATCAGGTGGAGCAGCCGATATTATTATCACAAAACAGAACAGCCTGTCTTACAGGATATCGACATGAACAGCGGGGTGAAATAAACGGTGTCAAAGGACAAACAACAGAAGAAGGCTGTACATACAAAGAGCCGGGAAGCTCTATTTGATACAGCGGATTTGATTAAGCACGCGAAGGAACTGTTCGGCGTTAAGCCGGATATTCTTCAGGGGGCTTTATTTGGCGTGGATCAACCACGTATGACGAAATCAGAAGCCAACCAATTGATTCAAACATTTCTAACCAAGGAGGTTATGTCATCATGAATGGCGGAACATTTACAACAGGCAAAGAAAAAGAACGTGCAGGCATTTATTTTAACTTTAAAACGACGGCACAGGAGCGGGTATCACTCAGTGAACGGGGAACAGTCGCACTTCCGGTCGCATCAAGCTGGGGCGAAGCGAAAACGTTCGTCTCCATTTCCAGCGTTGAAGACCTAAACAAAAAAGTGGGCCTCAGCATTGATGACCCGTCTTTATTGCTGCTGCGTGAAGCGAAGAAAAATGCGAAAACGGTATTGATGTACCGTCTAACCGAAGGTGTCCGAGCGTCTGCTGATATTGCTGAAGGCGTCAAAGCAACTGCAGTATATGGCGGAACAAAAGGTAATGACATTATCATCCGCATCAATCAAAATGTGCTGGATGCTAATTCTTTCGATGTGACAACATATATGGACGAATCAGAGGTTGATAAACAGACTGTCAAAAAGGCTGAAGAATTAACAGCTAACGGCTATGTCACTTTTACCGGGACAGGCGATCTTTCTTCAACGATTCCTCTCACTGGATCAGAAGGAGACACTGCAGCTGAGACGCTGAATGCATCCGCGGGAATCCGTTTATCTGGCGGTACGGATAAAGCCCCTGTCAACTCCGACTATACAGATTTCTTAGCCGCGGCTGAAACGGAGAGCTTTGATGTGATTGCGCTGCCTGTTGCAGAAGGTGACCAGTTGAAGGCGACGTTTGCTGCTTTCATTAAACGCCTGCGCGACGGCCAAGGACAAAAAGTGCAAGGCGTCACAGCCAATTATGCCGGTGATTATGAAGGCATCATCAACGTAACTGAGGGTGTGCTGCTTGAAGATGGCACGGAAGTTACACCGGACAAAGCAACAGCTTGGGTAGCTGGAGCGAGTGCAGGAGCAACCTTTAACCAATCACTCACATTTGTAGAGTACGAAGGCGCAGTTGATGTGTTACACCGACTTGACCACGATACGATTGTTGAACGTCTGGGCAAAGGTGAATTTTTATTCACATTCGACGCCCGTGATAAATCCGTCAGCGTAGAAAAGGACATTAACTCACTCGTGACGTTCACAGCTGAGAAAAACAAGAAATTTGCGAAGAACAAAATCGTTCGTGTCCTGGATGCTGTGAATAATGATTTAACACGCGAGCTGAAAGCCTTAATTAAATCAAGAAAAGGCAGCGGAAGCGATATCCCGGCATCTGAAGACGGACTGCAGTATGTAAAAACGATGATCACGCAATACATGACAACACTTCAGGATGCAGGCGGCATCACTGGCTTTGATTCCGATGAAGATATCACAATTTCAATGAATGAAGATCGTGACGGCTTCTTGATTGACCTGGCTGTACAGCCTGTCGACGCAGCAGAAAAATTCTACTTTAATGTGGAGGTAAACTAATATGGCATTAAAAGCACAAAACACAATCTCAGGAAAAGAAGGCCGTTTATTCCTCGATGGCGAGGAAATGGCGCACATCAAAACATTTGAAGCAAACGTTGAGAAAAACAAATCCGAAGTCAACATTATGGGCCGCCGCATGACAGGCCATAAAACAACAGGGGCAAATGGAACAGGGACCGCAACGTTCTACAAAGTCACATCAAAATTCGTGCTATTGATGATGGACTATGTCAAAAAAGGCAGCGACCCTTATTTCACACTTCAAGCTGTGCTGGATGATCAATCCTCAGGCCGGGGCACAGAGCGAGTCACGCTGTACGACGTCAACTTTGACTCTGCCAAAATCGCAAGCCTTGATGTCGATTCAGAAGCGTTAGAGGAAGAAGTTCCATTTACATTCGAAGACTTCGACGTCCCTGAAAAGCTATCTGACACGTTTTAATAAAAGCTGAATCAGCCCATACACAGACCTTTCTCAGAAAGGTCTGTTTTTTTACAAGATGAAACCAAACAATAGACAAGGGAGTTTTTTACATGAGCGAGAAGAACGAAAACGTATATGATCTTTCCTTTTTTATGCCGGGAAAAACAATTGAAGCTGAGGAAATCAAAGTGCCGATCTCAAAGCGTTTTGTTGATAAAAAAGGGAACATCGTGCCATTTATTTTTAAAGCGATCACGACGGAGCGCATTGATGAATTGGAGAAAGAAACAACAACGTATAAAAATGTCAAAGGCAGAGGCCGTGTAAAAGATTTAGACAGCCAGCGCTTTTATGCCCGAATCGCAGTTGAATCAACCGTTTATCCGGACTTCCGTTCAAAAGAGCTTCGAGAAGCTTACAAAACGGCTGACCCGGTAGAAGTTGCGAAACGCGTGCTCTCAGTTGGAGGCGAGTATGCGAACTGGTTAAACAAAGCGATTGAGATTAATGGATTTGAAGATGAATTAGAGGATCTGGAAGAAGAAGCAAAAAACTAATCAAGGATGGGCATAAAGAAGCCGTGTATCTCTACTATGCGATGCACGAGCTTCATTATTCTCCATCAGATTTATTAGAACTGTATGAAGCGCCTCGAAACTTCAAGGCGCTGTTGTATGGACTGATTGGATATAAGCTCGATCTCCTTGAAAAACAAGCAAAGAAAGGAGGGGCATCGTAATTGGCAAAGCTGACAGCAAGGTTTGAAATGGAAGACCGTGTAAGTAAAAAGTTAAGAAAGATTCAGAATGGGTTTAGAGCACTTGAAAAATATAGAAAAATAGTGCAGCGAAAAAGCGCTATTGATGTACGAAAAGAAAGCAAAACTGTATTAAGGACAATTGATCGCATACAAAAATCATTAAAGAAAAAGCTTGGCGCCCAAATGATCTCCATTTCAACTGAGGATAAAGCCAGCAGTGTCATTCAGCAGGTTAATGTTCAATTGCAGGGATTGCCGTCATCTGTATCTATTAAAATAGATGCTAGTGACCAAGCAACCGAAAAGTTTGAACGATTAAGAGAGCTCGTGGCAGGTTTTAAAGGCTTTACGATTATGCTGAGTGCAGAAGATCAAGTGTTGCCGGCTGTGCAAAAAATACAGCGCTATATGGAAACTGCACTTAAAAATGGTTACTCTGTTACGATACGCGTGATTGATCACGTCATGAAAACAGTCGGTCGTATTTCTGCTGGTATTAATGCCTTAACAGGAAAAGACAACAAACTTGAGCTCGCTATTAATGACAAGATGTCAAATAAGCTGGATTCATTGCAGAAAAGAATTGACAGCATGGGAAGCTCAGGTCCCTCCGAAAAAGGAGCGCCTTCAGCAGGAGGTACAGGAGATATTGCGAGCATGTTTGATCCAGAAACGATTTTGACAGCACTGGACAAATTTGCTGCTTCATTCATGGAAAAGGTGGATGAAATCGCTACAAAGTTCAGCCCGGAAACAATCTTAACAGAGCTGGATAAATTTACGACATCGTTCATGAATAAGGTGGATGAAGTCGCCACAAAGTTTAGTCCAGAGACAATTTTGTCGCAGCTGGATAAATTCACAACATCGTTCATGAATAAAGTGGACGCAATTGCAACGAAATTCAGTCCAGAAACGATTTTGTCGCAGCTGGATAAATTCACAACATCGTTCATGAATAAAGTGGACGCAATTGCAACGAAGTTCAGTCCAGAAACGATTCTGGCACAGCTGGATAAGTTTACAACATCGTTCATGAGTAAAGTGGACGCAATTGCGACGGAATTCAGTCCAGAAACGATTCTGGCACAGCTGGATAAGTTTACAACATCGTTCATGAGTAAAGTGGACGCAATTGCGACGAAATTCAGTCCAGAAACGATTTTGTCGCAGCTGGATAAATTCACAACATCGTTCATGAGTAAAGTGGATGCAATCGCAAGTAAATTCAGTCCAGAAACGATTTTGTCCCAGTTGGATAAATTCACAACATCGTTCATGAGTAAAGTGGATGCAATTGCGACGAAATTCAGTCCAGAAACGATTTTGTCCCAGTTGGATAAATTCACAACATCGTTCATGAGTAAAGTGGATGCAATTGCGACAAAGTTCAGTCCAGAGACAATTTTGTCGCAGCTGGATAAATTCACAACATCGTTCATGAGTAAAGTGGATGCAATTGCGACGAAATTCAGTCCAGAAACGATTTTGTCCCAGTTGGATAAATTCACAACATCGTTCATGAGTAAAGTGGATGCAATTGCGACAAAGTTCAGTCCAGAGACAATTTTGTCGCAGCTGGATAAATTCACAACATCGTTTATGAGTAAAGTGGATGCAATTGCAAGTAAATTCAGTCCAGAAGCGATTTTTAAGCAGCTTGACAAGTTTACAGATTCCTTTATGAAAAAAGTGGATGATATCGCAAGCAAATTCAGTCCAGAAGCGATTTTTAAGCAGCTTGACAAGTTTACAGATTCCTTCATGAAAAAAGTGGATGATATCGTAAGTAAATTCAGCCCGGAAACAATCTTTAACGAGCTTGACAAGTTTACAGATTCCTTCATGAAAAAAGTGGACGATGTCGTAAGTAAATTCAGCCCGGAAACCATTTTTAACGAGCTTGACAAGTTTACAGATTCCTTTATGAAAAAAGTAGATGATGTCGCCAGCAAATTCAGTCCAGACGCCATTATTACTAAAGCGGAAGACTTTGTAACAAATATTGTTGACAAAATTTCAGAGAAATTTAATTTCCTGAACCCGGATAAAATCGCTAATAAAGCAGAAAAGTTTGTTGATAACATTGTTTCAAAAATCGCCAAGAAATTCGAGAAATTCAGCCCTGATAAAATTATTGAAAAAGTGGGAGAGTTTTTTGAAAAAATTATAAAAGGCATTGCTGAGAAGCTGGGGAATCTGGATATTGGCGGGTTGCTTGGCGGCAAATCCAGCGGAAGCAAAAGCAAACAAAAAGCTTCAAAAGCCAATACAAAGAACTCAACTTCTAACAATTCAAACCGCACTAAAAAACCTTCTATGAACCAAAAATCTTCAGGTTCAAAATCGAAAAAGTCAGGCGGCAAATGGGGCGGGGCTTGTGGTTGCTGCTGTGCCGGAATCAGTACAGGCAAAAGCAAAAAAGTGAAAAATAGAAACGGTTCATCAACAAAAGGGAATAAAACAAATCCTGTGAATACACCTAAATCTGCTAAAGGAGCATCAGGCAAAGGTTTTTCAGGCCTTCTGAAAACATTGGGTGAATCAAAAGGCTTAAAAGGCGGACTGAAGGGCTTAAAAGGAGCGGCAAAAGGAATACCGGGATTAGGCGAAATACTGTCCCTTACTGACTTAGCCGGTATCAATAAGGATAATGCTGGTGAAAAAGTAGGTTCAGCCGGCGGAGGTTTAGCAGGAGCCGCTGCAGGAGCGGCTATTGGAAGCGTTGTGCCGGGAGTCGGGACGGCTATTGGCGGTGTTCTAGGAGGAATTGCCGGTACTTTCGGCGGTGAAAGTTTAGGGAAGGCAATTGATGCCGGCGCTCTAGAGGATACATGGAACAGCATCACAGAGGGTGCGCAAAATGCCTGGTCAGCCATTCAGGATACTTGGGGAACTGTATCAACATGGTTTATGGATAATGTCTGGACGCCAGTGTCAACCGCAGTTGTGGGTGTAGCAACAAGCATATGGTCCAACATCGTAAATGCATGGACAACGATTCAAACGATATTCAGCACGGTGGCAACATGGTTTATGGACAATGTCTGGACGCCGGTTTCATCAGCAGTTGTGGGTGTAGCAACAGCAATATGGTCTAAAATCGTAAATGCATGGACGACAATTAAAAATGTGTTCAGTACAGTTGCTTCATGGTTTATGAGTAATGTGTGGGGGCCAGTCAAATCTGCTGTAATAGGAGCGGCAACTACAATCTGGGATAAAATGACCGGTGCTTGGAATAAGATTAAGAGTGTTTTCAGTACAGTATCGGGATGGTTCATGGATACAGTTTGGAACCCGGTTAAAAATACAGTCTCAGATGTAGGTAAGGGAATCTCAGATGCTTTCAAAAAAGCGATAGACACCGTTAAGAACATTTGGAAAGGCCTGAGCGGCTGGTTTAAAAAGAATATTCAAGAACCTCTTACAAAGGTGGGAGAAGCAATTTCAGATGCTTTTTCTAAAGCGTTCGGCTGGGTGAAGCAAATCTGGGATAAAGCTGGCGGCGTAGCTAGTAAAGTAATTAATTTTGTAACCGGCGGTGGTGATCCGAATAAAGGTAAGGATCCGGATAAAAATGCCACAGGCGGCTACATCACCAAACCAACCATCTCGTGGATCGGTGAAGCCGGCAAGGAATTCGTTATCCCGGTTGATAACAACCGAGGCCGGGGGAAGATGCTTCTTTCACAAGCGGCGTCTAAGCTGGGTATGCAAGTTGTAGACGACATGGGCGCAGCTTCGTCTTCTGGCGGAAGTCCAGCATCTGTTTCAGGAGGAGCAGCTGTCAGTCCTCTATCAGGCTCAGCCTCCCCAGCAATGAACACTGCAAATCTTACAGGCCAAGCGTCCACACTCGGACAGCAATTTTCAGAAGGCTTTGGTAAAGGCATCAGCGATCAGCCGGTCAAAATGGAAGACTGGAAAAAGAAAAACATCAATACGCCATTTACACAAATGATTTCTGCTTCACCAAATTACGGTAAACAAATGGTAAGCGGGTATGCCAAGGGCCAAAGCGGCACTGCAACTGGAACAGACGGCTTTTTGCAATCAAAAGTTAAAACGCCGTACCAAGCCACTGTGAACAAATCGTCTTCATGGGGCACAGGAACGGTCAAAGGCTTTGCGCAAGGACAAAACTCAACCCAAACAGGGACTGCACAGTATGTGAGTACACATGTTGACAAACCGTTCCTGCGTTCAAAAGACACATCGAACAGCTGGGGCTCCGGTTTGATCGGAAACTTTGTGACAGGCATGAATTCTAAATCCAGTGAAGTAAAACAAGCAGCAAAGGATATGGCCAAGAGAGTGGAGCAGGCTTTCCGTGAGGAGCTAGATATTCATTCACCTTCCCGTGTCATGATGAGCTTGGGACGTTTTGCTTCAATTGGTGTTGTCAAAGGCCTTGGCTCAGTAGATGTAAAGAAATATGCTGAAAAACAAGCCGGATCACTGGCGGCTGCCTATTCCGGAATGGGAGCCATGGGCGGGAACGTAAAACAATGGATTATGGCTGCTCTCATGGCCACCAAGACACCGATGAGCTGGCTACCGGGACTCATGACGATTGCGCAGTATGAATCCGGAGGCAATCCGAATGCAATTAACTTGTGGGACAGCAACGCAAAAGCGGGGCATCCGTCACAAGGGCTGATGCAGACGATCCCAAGCACCTTTAATGACCATAAAGCACCGGGTATGGGTAACATTAAAAACCCGATTCACAACGCAGCTGCTGCGATCGGCTATATTAAAAGCAGATATGGATCAATCAACAATGTGCCGGGTATTAAAAGCCTGAATCATGGCGGACCGTATGTCGGTTACGCAAACGGCGGGCTGATTACAAAAGAACAAATTGCACGTGTCGGAGAAGGAAACAAGCGGGAATGGATCATTCCGGAGGAGCGAGGCATCCGCGGCCGCTACCTCCTTCAGAGAGCTGCGCAAGCTCTTGGTATGGAAGTGACAGATCCGTCTCAATCCCAGCAGTCTGAGCTTTCTTCAGGACAAGTTTCAGCAGTTACATCCGGTACACGGCAAACGATACAAACAGCCGGAACGAAAGAAATAAAGATTGAGTTTAACGGCGATCAGCATTTCCATAATGGACAGGATGCTGATGGCCTGGTTGCGAAAATCAAGCAGGCATTACTTGATGAATTACAAAATGACATTAACACCGGAACAAAGGGGGTCGTGGCTTTTGACTAAGTCTATCTATGAATTTTGGATATCACAGGGGAAAGAAAAGCTGCGATTCCCTGTTCTTCCTGAAGCGATTGATATAGCGAATAGTGTACAAAATGACTCAGTAAAGATAACGGGATTGGGTGAACTAACGTTTATTGAAGAACCCGGAGCAAAAGAAATTTCATTTTCTTCTTTTTTTCCAAAAAAGTATACGCCGATAGCTGAATATCAAAATCTCCCGTCTCCGGAAAATGCCATTGCGAAAATTGAAAAATGGATGAAGGCAAAAAAGCCTGTTCAATTTTTAATTACGAGAACAAAAATCAATATGACATGCAGTATTGAAAGCCTTAAATATAGTGAGGGAGACAATGAAATAGGAGATCGGGATTTTGATATTGTATTAAAAGAATACAAAACCGCTTCCCCGCGGAAAATCAAGCAGAAGAAAAAAACAAAGGCAAAACGTCCGTCGAAGGCTGCGCCGAAGACGTACACAGTGAAAAAGGGAGACACGCTATGGGACATTGCAGGCAGATTTTACGGGAACAGCACTCAATGGCGCAAAATTTGGAACGCCAATAAAACAGCAATGATCAAACGAAGCAAACGGAACATCAGGCAGCCGGGCCACTGGATTTTTCCCGGCCAAAAATTAAAGATACCGCAATGAAACAGGTGATGTATGATGATAGAACTGTTCGTCATTAAAGACACAGAGTGGCTTGAGCTGGTTGCAGAAAGCGTATCGCTTGAGGGCCATCGTTATCAGGCGCCGCGCTCCATTGAAGCGACCATCGTCACCAAACAGGGCGACCAGACGTATTACAGTGTCTCAGAAGGAGATACGGTCTTGTTTAAATGGAAGGGAAAAGAGCTGTTTCGGGGCATTGTTTTTGCAAGAACCCCGGACGAGCATACGCTTGCCTTCAGCGCTTATGACATGCTTCAGTACCTGGTCAAAAACCAGGATATGTACGTGTTTTCCAATCAGCGGGCTGACCAGATCATCAGAAGGATTGCTAGTGACTTCCAGATACCGACAACCTCGATCGCAAACACAGGCCATACGATCAAAAGTCTTGTCATTAAAAATGATACGACATTGTATGACATCATATTAAAAGCGCTGAAACAGACGAAAAGCCAGACAGGACGACATTACCAGCTGTATTCGGAAAAAGGAAAGCTCGGTCTGCGCGCTTGGCCAGATCCGTCAGAGGTATGGGTGCTTGAAACGGGCGTCAATATCACGGGCTACCAATACAGCACTTCTATAAACGACACTGCTACTCGGGTGGTGCTTCGCCGGCAGAAGGACAATAAGACATATAAAGCCTCTGCCAAGGACAGTTCAGGCTTAAATAAATACGGTGTGCTTCAATATACGGAAACGGTCACAGATGACATCAACCAGGCACAGCTTCAGCAGCGGGCAGATGTACGTCTTGCTGAAAAAAAGGGCGTGAAAAAAGAACTGAAAAATATTCAGGCAGTGGGCATCCCGGAAGTGCAGAGCGGCTTGCCTGTCTATATTTCGATTCCGGAGGCCGGCATCAAGAAAACCTATTGGGTAGATACGGACCGGCATGAATTTAAAGGAACGAAACATACGATGACGATCGATGTTGTCGAAAAGAATACGATGCCGGAAGGAGTTTCCTGATGAGATTAAGTGAGGCTATAAAACATTTGGCAGTCGGCGCAGTTGACGCTGAGTCTCCGGTAGAACTGCTCCCGGCTGAAGTCGTTTCGGTTTCTCCTGTGGAAATCAAATTAAAAGAAAACAGCAAACTGATCATACCGGAAGACGCCATCATTATCCCAAAACGAATGCAGTCCGGAGGAGACGATGCACTCGAACCGGGGGATCGCCTCATGACCGCGGCTCTGACTGGCGGGCAATCGTTTTTTATTTTAGATAAGGTATAGACAAAACCGCTTCAGTACGAAGGGGTTTTTATTTAGCATGTAAAAGGAGTGGGCATCATGGCCCTGACACCAGAAGTGGAGTTTGAAGATATTGAAGATGAGAGCGAAGTCATTGAAACCTCGCAAACGTACAAAATAGATTTTGAAAACGGAAGAATTACGAATGAGCTGATTACCGGGCTTGAAGCGATCAGGCAGTTCGTGTATATCGCCTTACAGACAGAACGCTATGCATATTCCATATACAGCCATAATGTCGGAAACGAGCTTCAGGACGTGCTGACAGATCATGAGACGACTGATGCGTATAAAAAGATGGAGATTCCGAGACTGATAGAAGAGGCGCTGGTTTATGATGACCGGATATCGGCTGTAACAGATTTTGAGATTGAAAAACAAGGCGACGCGTTTCATGTGTCCTTCGTGGTGGAGACGGATGAAGGAACGCTTGAGATTGAGGAGGTGATTGGCGAACATGTTTGAAGATCAGACTTTTGAAGCGATTATGGAGCGTATGCTGAACAGCATTTCCGCAGATATTGACACAAGAGAAGGCAGCGTCATTTATAATGCGTTAGCCCCGGCGGCGGCCGAGCTTGCGAAGTCTTATATATGGCTGGATACTGTGCTTGAGCTCGTTTTTTCTGATACCGCACAAGGCGAATTTTTAGACAGGCGTGCAGCGGAAGCGGGAATTGAACGGACAGCCGCGACAAAGGCGGTCAGAGCGGGAGAGTTTACATCTGGAGTTACTATTCCTGTCGGCTCCCGCTTTTACGTGGATAATCTTTATTTTCAATATACGGCAGACGGGACACTCATCTGTGAAACACCTGGTGAAGCAGGAAACGCCAATCTGACCGGACGCAATTTACTGTCATTGGATACCATTCCCGGTTTAGAAACGGCCATAGTCAAAGAAATCCTGATTCCGGGACGCGAGGAAGAGGGAGATGACAGCTTGCGAGAACGGTATTTTACAAGGGTTCGGCGTGAGGCCGTCAGTGCCAATAAAATGCATTATAAAGAGTGGGCTGAGGAAGTGGACGGTGTGGGAAAGGCAAAGATCTTCCCGCTTTGGAACGGTGAAGGCACGGTCAAAATTGTCGTCACGAATGCGAATCTTGAGCCCGCTTCTCAAATTTTAATTCAAAAAGTGAAAGATTATATCGACCCTGAACCAGGACAGGGAGAGGGACAGGCGCCAATCGGAGCCGTTGTCACAGTGGAAAGCGCGGTCTGGAAAGAAGTTGAGATTTCTGCCGAAGTGCTGCCTGAGATCAATCACTCAATTGATGAAGTGAAGTCAGAAATTGAGGAAGGCGTTTTAAATCTCTTTAAGAAAATGGCGTTTGAAGATAACGTCATCCGTCTTTCTCAAATTAACAATATCGTCTATAATTCACCGTCAGTCAGTGACTACTCCAATATTCAAATCAACGGCACGTCCGAAAATCTGGTGCTGAGCGACGTGGAAATTCCTAAGCTTGGGCAGGTGAAGATTATTGAGCAAACAAGATGACATGCGAGCTTATCTGCCGCCGTTTCTCACCAGCCTTAAAGAAATGGCTGAGCTGCTGAAAGCGGAAGCGCCTGAGTTTGATAAACAGAATAACAGCATATTTGATCTGACGGATCAGTTATTCGTACCGACGGCGACATGGGGGCTCAGCCGCTGGGAAAAGATTTTAAACGTACCGCGGGAATCAGGTGACACTGATGAGATCAGACGATTGAGGCTCATTTCCAAAATGTCGAACATCCCGCCAATCACATACAGGGCCATTGAGCAGGCGGTAAACCGTTTCTTGAAAAACCCGTCTGCACAGGTCCGCCTGCTTCCCGGCGAATACCGATTTAACGTCGATATCAATGTTGATGACCTCCAGCACATGAATGAGCTGATCGAAGCGATAGAAAACATGAAACCCGCTCATTTGGCGTATACGCTCAGAGGCGGATTGAATGAGACGCTACAAATCAAAGATACAGTCATCCTGAATCACCGCAGATACCGAACAGCCAGTGAGCTCAAGGTCGGTTATTCTGTCACTCTTAACAACAATGAGGTGGTTTTAACTTGATTTCAACCATATACAGAGAACGCACAGCGGCTGATCTAAAAAGCAGAATCGATCACGTGCTGCTCAACGGCCAAAAAACAGAAATAGTAGAGCTTGCCATTGACGGTGCGACCGTCACCGTTCTGACAAAACGTGAGGAAGACATCAAGCATATCGAAACGGTACAAATTTTTGACGAGCTGGGCAACGTCATTACAGAGAGAAAGACTGACCTGGACGTCAGCGAAAACAGAACACTCGATTTCAGATTTACTTTTGAGGTGGTGTAAACATGGCATACGAAGAAAAAACAGACTGGCTTCCGGACGACCCAATCAACGAAGATGACGTCAACCGCTGGGAAAAAGGCATAAAAGACGCCCACACCGACCTGGCCGCCCACAAAAACGACATGAACAACCCCCACAACACAACAAAGGCGCAAATCGGGCTGGGGAACGTGGATAATGTGCAGCAGGCGGCGAAGAAGGATTTTGACAAGCATGAGCAAGATCAGGTGCGGCATGTTACTGAGGAAGAACGAGAGAAATGGAACAAAGGTCAATTATCTAAGATTACAAAAGATGATGGACAGCCTATGTTCAATATAACGAGTGATTTCCATACGGAACTGTTGAACTATCCTACATTGACTTATTTTTCTTATACTGGCACGCCTCTAAATTCACCAGGCGGCTCAGGAAGAGGATTTTGGACTTGCAACGACAGCAAATTAAATGGTCATGTAATTGTGGTGACAAATGATAATAAAACTTTTCGTAAAACTCTCTTAAACGGTATCTGGTCAAATTGGGTTGAATTGGAGACGACAGAGGGCGCTCAGACAAAAGTGAACGCTCATGCAGACATTTCAGACATACATGTCACACAAGCAGAAAAAGACAAGTGGAATAACAGCCAGCTTTTTAAAATTACTGCAGACAACGGTCAAGGAAAACTATACTTAAGCGAAACAGATGATTTTCATAAAATTGTTCCACAGAACACTGGAATGGTTCATTTTGCCTCTGCGCCAAATACCGTGAATGGTCCAGGCACTTCAGTCAGGGGTTTATGGACAATTAATACAGCTGGGAATTACGGGCAAATTATCGCTTTTGACAATACAAATAAAACGTATCGAAAGACGATCTCAGGAGGAGCCTGGTCAGATTGGGTTGAATTAGAGACAACAGCTGGGGCAGAGGAAAAGGTATCTAATCATGCTAAGGACTCAGCAATACACATTACATCTGTTGAGAGAAGTAAATGGAATGGAGCTCAGCTTACTAAAATAACAAGTGATATAGGAGGGGTGTCCATTGCAGCAAACGAAGGAGAGGACATTCTTCAAAAAATAATTGATCAAGGTAGAGGTATGGGCACATTTTATGCACATGGAAAAGCTGTAAACGCTCCATCCCCATTTTCAATAAGAGGAGTATTTCATTTGACTAGCCAATCAACTGAGGGGAAAGGTATGTTTGGTTGGGTCTTAGCTACCGATTACAGAAACAACGTTTTTACGAATTATTATGATGGAAGTACTGTTGCATGGCAAGGATGGAACAAGGTTGAAACTGAAACCAGCGCTCAGGCTAAAGCAGATAAAGCCTTAGCTGATGCTAAAAACTATGTTGACTCTAATTATACGAATAATAAATTAACAGTTCTTACAGGATCCAATGCAATTCAAGACGCTAGAACAAGCGGCAATGAGTATCCAGCTGGGCTGACTTTTATGGATATAGGAGCAAATAATACAACAGGATACCCTCTTACCTATGGTATTGTAAAAAATGAAAAACACAGTAATTATAGATTTACTCAGTATTTTTATGGAACTGGAAATGAATCTAGCTCCTACTTTGCCAACACAGGTTCTTGGATTCGCCATTGGTGGGCAGATTCAGGCTGGACAGCCTGGCATAAAATTTCTGGATTTGCACATGCCAATATTCGGGCCAACAGCATACAATATTTAAATAAAGCTAACCATACAAAAATTCAGTTTAAACGCAAAATAAAAGATAGTCATAATGCTTTTGACACAAATAATAGTAGATTCGTTGCTCCTAATGATGGAATGTTTTTAGTGGGAGTTGGGCTGTATATGATAAATACACCGGCTTACATCAATTTTCATCTGAAACTCTATCTCAATGGATCATTGTATAAACCAATTGACCATAAGAGAGGGGACTTTGTTGATAAGCAAAATGAAATGTACCTTGGATTAAATGGTAATGTAACCGTTCCTATGAACAAAGGTGACTATATAGAGATCTATTGTTATTGCAATTATAGCGGTGATGATAGAAGAGGTGTATCCGATTTTAACGAGCTATACAACTATATAGACATCCAAGAACTTGGAGGACTTAACTATCCTACAGTATAAGATAGGAGGCAAAATGATGATCGCAGAAGCAATCATGTTTAAATACCCCAGTGCAGACCCAACAAGAGATTTTATCGTTCAAAATGACGGGGAAGGGTCTTATATAGCCGAGTGGAACCTGCGCGCTCCAATCCCAACACAAAAAGAACTCGAAACCTGGTGGGAGGAGCTGCAAAAAAATCCGCCGTATGAGCCGCCTGATCAGGTGGAGCTTCTCGCTCAAGAATTGTCACAAGAAAAGCTGGCACGCAAGCAGCTTGAAGAATTGAACAAAACATTAGGTAACGAGTTGTCAGATATAAAGCTATCATTACTTTCCTTGAAAGGAGATCTTGCCGAATGAATTATTGGGTGCTTGCCCTCTATTATGAGTGGGCGACAGCAGATATGGTGAAGCAGGCCTTAGCATATCAAGACTGTTCAATTGAGGATCTGGCAGAGGGTGTGAACAAAAAGCTGATCACAGCTGACCAGTATAAAGAAATTACCGGTAAAGCCATGTAGTAAGGCTTTTTTATTTTGCCTGTTTTTAGATCAAAGGAGGATGAAGATGGTGAAGTATCAATATGAATTTCCTCTCGATAAGGCTGGAAAAGCCGGCGCTGTAAAGCCCTATCGAGGAGGAAAAAATGATTTTGTGACACCTGTTTCGAATTTGTCAGGCGTAGCGGAGATTTTGACAAATGCTGCTTTAAAGGCTACTGAGGCATACAGTCAGCTCGGGCAGGACAGGCTTGGCGCAGTTCTGATTTCGAAAGTGAAGGGCTGGGCGTATGCAGATCGTGAAGGTACGCTCTTTATAGAAGAAAGTGACAATAACAATGTTTGGACAACGACAGCAGCAGTTAATGTCGCAGCAGGTGTCCTGACAGCGACGGACTGGGTATATCTTTCTAAACGCTATTACCGTTTCCGCTATGTGAACGGGAATCTTCAGCAATCTGAGTTTGTATTATACCAATCAGTCGGTGCGGGTGAGATGGATGTGCGTGTCAATGGAAAAACGCCTTTACAGATTGACTTTGCGGAGAATCAAACACACGATGGACGGCTGAAAGTCGAGGCTCGCAAAACATTTGACTTTGTCTTTCATGAAAATGCAGAGTCCGCCGGTGAGGGGGCTGCTTTACCTGTTGACGGTGCCGCGCATTTACTCGTTGAAGTCTACGGCACAGCAGAAATGAGCGAAGTCAAATTTTGGGGCAAATCGGTGTCAGGGCAGAAACTGCCGATCAGAGGCGTGAAAACTGCTGATGCCATCTCTGCTTTGAGTACATTAGGAAAAGCTGAGGCATGGGCCTTCGATATTAAAGGGTTTAAGGAGATCATCATGGAGATCGTCAGTATCACCGGCGGTACTCTCTCGGTAAAAGGGACCGCTGTTTCATAACAGTTTTGGCTCTCGGAAGGGAGGTGATCTGCATGTGAAGGAGGAGTGAATAATGCAGCAAGAGGCAGATGTGAATGTGTTTCAGCAGGACTTAGCAGACATAAAAGGCGAGCACAAAGCACTTGAGCAGAGGGTTTCCGCATTAGAACGCGTGTCTGACCGTCAAGACCAGCAAATCATGACGCTGAACGAAAAATTAAACAAAATTGAAGAAAACACCACGTGGATTAAACGCACCATCACAGGTGCCATCATTACAGCAGTGTCTACAGGCATCATTGGCGGAGCCATCGCCATTATGTACAGCCTGCTGCAGCATTAAAGGGGGATTTTCATGAACACGTTTGACAAGGGCACGGTCATCAGGACGGTGCTTCTTTTAATTGCTTTAATCAACCAGACCATGCTGATGCTCGGCAAATCACCATTGGACATTCAGGAGGAGCAGGTCAATCAGCTCGCTGACGCTCTTTATTCAGCCGGTTCCATCGCATTTACAATTGGAACGACACTTGCCGCTTGGTTTAAAAACAACTATGTAACAGAAAAAGGAAAAAAACAGCGCGACTTGTTAAGGGACAATAATCTGACGAAATAAGGAGAGATGAAAATGGTTAACATTATTCAAGACTTTATTCCGGTTGGCGCAAATAACCGTCCAGGCTACGCAATGACGCCGCTTTACATTACGGTGCACAACACAGCGAATACCGCAGTAGGAGCAGATGCTGCAGCGCATGCCCGCTATTTGAAAAATCCTGATACGACGACAAGCTGGCATTTTACAGTTGATGATACAGAAATTTATCAGCATCTGCCTTTAAATGAAAACGGCTGGCATGCGGGAGACGGAAATGGCAGCGGCAACCGGGCTTCTATTGGAATTGAAATTTGCGAAAATGCCGATGGCGATTTTGCAAAAGCAACAGCAAATGCCCAGTGGCTCATCAAAACATTAATGGCTGAACATAATATCAGTCTCGCCAATGTCGTCCCTCATAAGTATTGGTCAGGGAAGGAATGTCCGCGAAAATTGTTAGATACGTGGGATTCGTTCAAAGCAGGAATTGGGGGAGGCGGCAGCCAAACTTACGTCGTGAAACAGGGCGACACACTTACATCTATAGCGAGAGCATTTGGTGTTACGGTTGCTCAGCTGCAAGAGTGGAACAATATCGAAGACCCGAATCTTATTCGCGTTGGTCAAGTATTAATTGTAAGTGCTCCATCGTCCGCTGAAGAACCCGAGCTCTATCCGCTGCCTGATGGTATCATTCAATTGACAACACCATATACCTCAGGAGAACACGTCTTTCAGGTGCAACGAGCACTTGCGGCTCTGTATTTTTACCCTGATAAAGGCGCTGTTAACAACGGAATTGACGGCGTTTACGGACCGAAAACAGCTGACGCAGTTGCCCGTTTTCAGTCTGTTAACGGTCTAACTGCTGACGGTATCTACGGGCCTGCGACGAAAGCGAAGATCGCAGCGCAATTAAGCTGATCAAAGACCATAAAAATCCCGGAGCTGCTCCGGGATTTATTTTTTCTTCTTCAACTTTTTAATAATTCCAGCACTGCGCTCCCTCACCCGAAGCGAGTACCCGGAAAGCCCAAACCTTCCGTAATCAACAAACTTCACACGCCTCACCAATTTTTTCACTGTATCACCTGACATTATCCTCTGTTTGTATTTATTATATGTCACCCTTTAAGAAAAGGAATAAGGACAAGAGCTGTTTTCCCTTGTCCTTTTAGTGTGATCATGCTTTTTTTCGTTTATACTCGTCAATCAGCCGTTCGTTTTCTTTGAAGATTCTTGCTGTATGCGGACTGACTTGATAGCTTGCGACACTGGTGGTTGAACGTTTTTTCAGGATTTTAAACGGCTTCGCCGCTCTGGGCTCGCATCTGTTTTGAAACGCACGTTCCATTATCCTTCACCTTCCTCCTCAATTGGCAGCACCAAATCATATATGCTCGTTAATGACGTAAATAGCAAATAATCAAATTCCGTGACAATGCTGTCAGACGTCAGCTTGATGACATAGTTCTGTGTCTCGATGGTAAAAGGGATGAGAACCACTTTTCCGTATTGGTCGTAATAAACATCCTTTCGATCGAGCCGTGTTTGTACATCTGCCGGATCATCCATATGCTCGGTTAACCGGTCTTTATCAGCCTGTGTCGAATAGTGGCAAAGAGAAGCCGTTAAGTTCATTTTATCAGCATAGGTTTTCAGCAGCTTATCAATACCTTCAGCATAAGCATCTATACTTCCATAATAAACATGGATCGGCTCGTTTTTCAATAGGTATTGGTATGTTTTCAGCCGATTGAGATACATGTGGAGCATTTTGTTGTTTTCTTCAAGAATTTCTCTTGTGTCTGTTTCAAGCTCGCTGCCGGCCAGTTTTTTGACGTATGCACTTAAGAAGATAAAAGCATCAATCAAAGCAAAACTGACTGCGACAATGAGATACCGTTCCCAGTGGGTAAATAGGGAAGTGGGCTCATATGTCCAGTATACCATAGCGCCTAGAACAAACAGCAAATACCAAGTTTTCCGGATGGCGGACATTTTTTCTTTGACCTTCGCTTCGAAACGCCACGTGGCATATACGTATAACCCCAGTCCGGCCACGATGCACCAGACCATGATCTGAAAGAATAAAACCATATTCGAATCCCTCACATCTGAAATAGGTTCTGCTTATTGTATTCGAGAGATCCGGATGGTTTTCCTGTTCCATCAAAAAAACCGCTCCTTTGACAGAAGCGGTGTGACATTAAAATATCATATTTAAAATAAAGTAGGCGATGGCACCAAGTGTCGCTGAAATCGGAAGCGTGATGACCCATGTAATGAGCATTCGCTTGGCCGTACCCCAGTTTACGCCTTTTACGCGGTGGGACGCACCGACGCCAAGAATTGATGAAGAAATGACGTGGGTTGTACTGACCGGCAAATGAATAAACGTGGCGCCGAAAATAATGGCTGCTCCGGTTAAGTCAGCGGAAACACCATTTACCGGGCGGATTTTCATGATCTTTCCGCCAACGGTTTTGATGATTTTCCAGCCGCCGATTGATGTTCCGAGACCCATGGCTGTCGCGCAGGCGAATTGCACCCAGGTAGGAATATCATTAGCAGAAGTATGTAAATTCGCTGTGATGAGAGCCATTGTGATAATTCCCATTGCTTTTTGCGCATCGTTTGTTCCGTGTGTATACGATTGCAGGGCAGCTGTTACAATCTGCACTCTGCGGAATTGCTTATTCGTTTTCGCCAAGTTGCTGTCTTTGAAAATCAGCTTAACGATGCTATAAAGAATAAAACCAAGGACAAAGGCAATAATTGGTGATAGGATCAGTGCTTCAATGATTTTAATGAAGCCCTTATAGTTTAACGCTGCAAATCCGGCTGCCGCAATGGCTGCACCGGCAATAGCGCCGATGATGGCATGGGATGAGCTGCTTGGGATACCGTAGTACCATGTGATAAGGTTCCAGGCAATTGCAGCGAGTAGCGCAGCCAAAATGACAACAGAGCCATTTTCCAGCGTATAAGGATCTACGATGTCTTTCGTAATGGTTTTGGCAACACCTGTAAACGTCATTGCTCCGACAAAGTTCATCACAGCCGCCAATATAATGGCATGGCGCGGTTTCAACGCTTTTGTTGATACTGAAGTCGCAATTGCGTTTGCCGTATCATGAAACCCGTTGATGAAATCAAACGCCAGAGCACAAATGACTATTAGTATCGTTAATATTAATAGAATATCCATTTTTACCCCTCGTTACGCGTTTTTCATAATGATGGTTTCAAGATTATTGGCAACACTTTGACAAGAGTCGGCGATTTCTTCAAGCGTTTCGTAAATTTCACGATATTGAATGACTTTGATTGGGTCTGTTTCATTTCCGAAAAGATTCTTTAATGATTTTCTGTGCAAGTTGTCACAGCTGTGCTCATACTCTTTAATTTTGATTGCGTGAGGCTGAATATCCTTTAAGCGATTTTCTGCCAGCAGCTCGATCGTAATCAAAATCTCTTTCGCACATTCTCTGATGTATCCGCTGAATTTATCGATATGCTCGTCTGATGAAGTAATTGAGAAAATCTCCATCATGGCAGAGAAATGTTCGATTCCGTCAAGCACATCATCCAAGCTGTTTGTCAGCTGAAGGATATCTTCGCGCTCAATAGGAGTGATGAACGCTTTGTTAAGCTCTTTAATCATGACATGAACATGATTGTCACCTTTTGTTTCATATTCCTTTAACGTATCTGCAAATTCTTTAAGAGTCGTTTGGTTAGTGACCTTAAAATTCACAAAATATTCTGCAGTTTCGTCTATGTTCTTTGCAATTTCTGTTAAAAGGAGTGAGAACTTATCTTTTTTTCTTCTTATCATTAAAAACCCTCCATAGTTTGAATGAACAATGCACACATCAAATTATTATATAGCCTTTTGTCGAAAAAAAACAGGTAAAGTCGAAAAAAACGTATCTTGACTTTTTTGATAAATCGTGTCTCCTTATTTTGACCTACTTCGCTTTAAAAAAACGACCCAAGTTTGCAAAAACTTTCTGCTTAACGTAAAAAGTATATCAAAAGTTGTGTTTTTCCTGTCAACTTTTATCTTCTGTTTCACCAAAAAACGGTTCCCTAAACAAGGGAACCGTTTTATCAGCTTGCTTTTCGTTTTTTCATCCCGTAATAGACAGGCAGTCCGGCAAGGCCAATGAGGATGGATAATCCGCAGCTCATTGTATCTGTAATGAGTGTGCTGCCTAACACAAAGAAGGAGCCCGCGATTGCCAGAATTGGCATAAATGGATAAAGCGGAACACTGTAGGCGCGCTTTTTTCCCTTTGCTCGCTTGCGGAGAATAAACACTGCAAAAAAGGCCATCACATAAAAAATGTAGATCATGAAAATGGAGATTTCTGAGAGCTTATCAGGGTTGCTGATCAGCATCATAATCAAAGCTAAAGCAATTTGAAAAGAAATCGCAATCCATGGTGTGCGGAACGACGGGTGCACATGTGACAGTTTTTCAGCAAATGGAAGCTGTTTGCGTTCCGCCATTGCAAATGAAACACGCGGGAAAGAAAGCACCTTTCCATTTAAGCACCCAAAGATGCTGACGATAATCCCTACACTGATCAGCTTTCCGCCAATTGACCCGAACAGCATGGTTGCAGCGGTGCTTGTCGCATTTTCACCAAGCGTGACAATTTCGTTCGCTGACAGGATGTGAAGCAATGCAAAATTAATGAAAATATAGATCGCCGTTACAATTAATAATCCGCCCGTCATAGCGCGTGGAAGCAGCTTTTCGGGATTTTTCATTTCTCCGCCGAGAGCGGCAAGGAGAATCCATCCGTCATAAGCAAACAACGTAGCTAAAATAGCCGCCCCGAAGTTCATATCGGAAATGCTTTCGTTTACTGCTGTGAAGATGTGCTGATCCCCTTTCCAAAGGCCAAAGATGATGATGCAGGCAATCGGAATCAGTTTTCCGATCGTTGTCAGTGTTTGGACAAAACCGCCATATTTTGTACCAATAATATTAATGACGCATAAAAAGAGAACTGCTATGATTCCAATGACTTTTGATAGTCCAGATCCCCAGCCGAAAAGATTCGCCATTAAAGATCCAAAATATAAACCCAGCGCGCCAATAATCGCCGGGCCGTAAATGATAATCTGCACCCAGCCGCACAAAAATCCCCAAAACTCGCCGTACACTTCTTCAAGGTACGTATAAAGCCCGCCGGTTTTTGGAATCTGCGTTCCGATTTCCGCGATTGTCAAACCGCCCGCCAGTGTTAAAATACCGCCTAACAGCCAGGCGAAAAGCGCCATTTTTGAATCACCTGAATAAGCAAGCACAGCGCCGGGCTTCATAAAAACACCAGAACCGATAATGGTTCCGATGACAAGAGTAAGGGCAAACAAGAGGCCTATCTCTTTTTTTAAACCGTTGTCTTCAGTATGCATGTCCTTAACCTCCTATGATGTTGAAGCTTCATGTTGAAGAATCTATTTTTTCATATTGTAAACCCTATTCTAGAAAAGTGAAATAAAATAAATTTTCTGATTTTCGAAATTTGCTTTGTGTACAGCAGATAAAACTGTGGAAACACCTGTTTTAACAATCTATAAACGAATAAACTTCATGATTTTTATTTGTAAAGTTCGTGTTTTCTGTATTAGGATTTTAGCCGGTACAGAGGGGAGATGAGAATTCAGAAAATGAACGAACCTTCGGTGAAGCTGATATGTTGACTTTCTCATGCGAATAAAATACTTTGTTATTAGAACAATAAATATACAATTATGATATGATATCTCGAAATCGAGATAAAATAACCTGGAGGGACAGCATATGAAAGTTAACGGCATTCACCACGTATCGGCATTAACGGCCGACGCACAAAAAAACTTGGATTTCTATAAGAAAGTATTAGGATTAAAGCTCGTCAAAAAATCCGTCAATCAGGATGAACCGACAATGTACCATCTGTTCTACGGAGATGAAGTGGCAAACCCGGGAACTGAGCTGACGTTTTTCGAGATTCCCCGCATTGCACCGTTTCATGCGGGAACAAACAGTATTTCTTCTATTGGTTTGCGCGTCCCAAGCACAGAAGCCCTGCATTACTGGAAAGAACGTTTTGAAGAGCAGCAAGTAACGCACAGCGGCATCTCCAAAAGAGCCGGACGTGACATATTGGCATTTCAAGATCATGAAGGGCAGCGACTTGTGCTGACTGCTGATGAGGAAGGAAAAGGATATGGCCTGCCTGTTGAGCAGAGCGGCATTCCGGAAGAATTTTCGTTTCGCGGGTTAGGGCCGGTTGAACTGACTGTGCCATATGCTGAACCAACTTTACACGTATTGACGAATATTCTTGGATTTACAGAAATCAGCCGTGAACCAGTCGAAGGGCAAGGAACCGCCGTTATTCTGGAATCAGGAGAAGGCGGTGCTGCAACGGAAATCCATTTAATAGAAAGAAACGATCTTCCGCGCGAGCGTCAAGGCAAAGGGAGTGTTCACCACGTCGCATTTCGGGTAAGAGATGAAGAAGAACTTGCCGGGTGGCACCGGATCATCAGCCGCGAAGGCTTTAGCAATTCCGGCATTGTGGAGCGCTACTATTTCAAGGCGCTGTATTTCAGAGAACCGAACGGCATTTTGTTCGAGTTATCAACGGACGGACCGGGCTTTATGGTAGATGAAAATCTTGATGAGCTTGGCCAAACGATCGCTCTTCCGCCATATCTTGAGCATCGAAGAGCAGAAATTGAAGCGAAATTGAAACCGATCCAATAAATTGTGATTCATTTGCCTTCCGGCGCGCCGGAGGGCTTTTTTATTTTGGGAAAACGCATCGCCGATTACGATTTGGAGAAAGGGCTAGAAACCAGCTGTATATAGGATGATTGGCATGAAATGGCCTCGGCAAAAATATTGTCTTTGTTTATTAATAGTTTATTCATATTTGCTTGTTACACTATTTCCAAGTTAGCCAAAAGGAGTGAAAAACACGTGGAAAAGAAAAAACGCGAGCTGGATATTTTCCTCATCCTCATTTTGCTCGCATCTGCATTCTTAAATATCTATAACATCTGGAATGATGATACGGTGAATCCTTATTACACCGCTGCAGTCACAAGTATGATGCAAAGCTTTCATAATTTTTTCTATGCCTCATTCGACGCGGCGGGGTTTATAACGGTTGATAAACCGCCTATTACGTTTCAGATACAAACCATCAGCGCACTTATATTCGGTATGCACGGCTGGAGCGTCATCCTGCCTCAGGCACTTGCTGGTGTAGGTTCTGTCCTTTTAATGTATCTGTTAATAAAACCGACATTCGGTAAGACAGCAGCAAGAATTGCCTCTTTCATCATGGCATGTACACCGATTGCTGTAGCTGTAGCACGTACAAACAATGTTGATGCATTACTGGTATTTTTCTTATTGCTTGCTACATGGCTTCTCTTTAAAGCGATCAGAAAAGGAAAGCTGATCTGGCTGTTAGCAGCATTTTTCGTTGTTGGAGTAGGATTTAATACAAAAATGCTGCAGGCTTACATGATTTTACCGGCTTTCTTATTGTTCTATCTGATTGCGGCAAACGCCACAATCAAGAAAAAAATCGTTTCATTGGTAAGTGCGTTAGCCGTATTAGCAGCCGTTTCGTTATCGTGGCCGCTCATTGTCGACAATATCCCTGCAAGCAAGCGGCCTTATATCGGAAGCAGCCAAACCAACTCTGTTTTGGAATTGGCTTTCGGCTATAACGGAATCCAGCGGCTGACAGGCCAAAATTCAGGCGGCGGCCAGGGTGCGCCAAACAAAGACGCTTCAAAAGAAATGTCTTCTTCTGATAACACTCAAGCACCGCCTAATCAGTCATCAAGCAACAGCTCATCAAGCGATGGTAAATCCTCAAATGGCAATATGGCGGCGCCTCCATCCAATGGCCAAATGCCAAGCGGCGGTCAAGGAGGCCCTCCAAGCGGCGGAGATGGCGGCCAAGGCGGACCCGGCGGAGACGGAGGGAAAGGCGGTACAGGAACCGGTTCGAAAATGCAATCAGGTTCAGGGATGTTTGGAACGGGAACACCTGGTCCACTGCGGCTTTTCCAACAAGAGTTATCTGATCAAATCAGCTGGCTTCTGCCATTTGCGATTTTTGGAATCGCAGGCTTACTGATCGCTGGCGCGAGAGAAAGAAGAAGATTATCTATAGAGCAGAAGGAAACGGTGTTCTGGGTTGCGTGGCTTGTACCGATTGCCGGATTCTTCAGTGTCGCAGAATTTTTCCATCATTATTATCTCATCATGCTGGCACCGCCGATTGCGGCTCTTGTCGGTGCGGGATGGGTTGCTCTTGTTCATCTGTACCGCAATCAGACAGGCTGGAAAGCATGGCTTTTGCCGGGAGCAATTATTGCGACAACTGGATTTGAATTGTTTATTCTCAGAAACTACAACGATCAAATCGGTGCAGGCTGGAGCATCGGTGTAGGTGTTATCGGCGCGTTGTCAGCGATTGCTTTGCTGCTGTTTAAACAGCGCCAAAAACCGTTCAGTTATTATGTTTCACTTGCAGCTCTCCTCGCATTGCTGGTGATGCCGATTTATTGGGCAAGTACGCCACTTCTGTACGGAGGCAACAGCTCACTGCCTGAAACAGGCCCTCAGCTCGCATCAATGAGCGGAAAAGGCATGGGAATGTCTGATGCGACTGTAAATGAAAAACTGATCAAATATCTAGAGGAGAATAACTCCGGAGCTGAATACCTATTTGCCACAACCGATTCGAACACAGCGGCACCATATATCATTAAAACGAAAAAAGCAGTCATGGCTATTGGTGGATACAGCGGTTCTGACCCGGCAATCACACTGACTCAATTCAAAAAACTTGTAAAAGAAGGAAAAGTGAAATACTTCTTGGCTTCTGGAATGGGAAGAGGCGGAAACAATGACATTGTTGAATGGGTTGAGAAAAATGGAAAAGAAGTAGCATCAGAAAAATGGCAATCAAGTTCTGATCAAAAAACAGAAAATACTGATTCGGCTGATACATCAAGCAGCAAGGCTTCAGGTGAAAACGGCAAAATGGGCGGACCTGGCGGAATGAATCAGTCAGCAACATTATACGAACTACATGCTGATGAATAGGAGGCAAAAACATGAGCAGACATATTCAATATTCAATTGTTGTACCTGTGTATAATGAAGAGCTTGTCATTCATGAAACCTATCAGCGCTTAAAAGAGGTCATGGATCAAACGAAGGAAAACTACGAGCTGCTTTTTGTCAACGATGGCAGCAAAGACCGCAGTATTGAGATTTTAAGAGAGCACAGCCTGATCGATCCGAGAGTGAAAATTATTGATTTTTCAAGGAATTTTGGACACCAGATCGCCATTACAGCGGGTATGGATTATGCACAGGGGAATGCAATCGTCGTCATTGACGCCGATTTGCAGGACCCTCCTGAACTGATTTTAGATATGATTGAAAAGTGGAAGGAAGGCTATGAGGTCGTGTACGCCGTGCGGACTAAACGAAAAGGGGAAACCTTTTTCAAAAAACAAACCGCGGCTATGTTTTACCGGCTTCTCAGCGGTATGACAGATATTGATATCCCGATTGATACGGGGGATTTTCGTCTCATGGACAGAAAAGTCTGTGATGAAATGAAGAGATTAAAAGAAAAAAATCCATTTGTCAGAGGGCTAGTCAGCTGGGTGGGCTTTAAACAGACAGCGGTCGAGTATGTACGTGATGAAAGGCTTGCCGGAGAAACAAAGTACCCGCTCAAGAAAATGCTGAAGCTGTCAATGGACGGTATCACGACATTTTCACATAAACCGCTGAAGCTGGCAAGCTATGCGGGGATTTTAATGTCAGGTGCTGGATTTCTGTATATGTTTATCGTGCTGTATCTGAAGCTATTCACAGACAGCACGATTACCGGCTGGTCATCACTTATTGTGATCCAGCTCCTGTTCAGCGGCATTGTCCTTCTGATTTTGGGCGTGATCGGCGAATATATCGGCAGAATCTACGATGAAGCCAAAGACAGGCCGCTTTACATCGTCCAAAAATCGTATGGAATTGAAAATAAAAGACTCTATAGAGACCAGCATATGTCATAACCTTAAACCCCCTGTCCGTAATGGACAGGGGGTTTTTATGCTCTGAGCCCGATCTAAAGCAAAAGATGCTGATAGATATATGGAAATTGGGTAAAGAAGAGATTGTGAGCTTGTACTGCGGTTCAGTCATGCCGAAATAAAAACAGCAAAACTTAAAGATTTCGTCATCGGCTTTGCTGCATGTCAGCTGTTATATTGGGGGGCTTTTAAGAAACGCATGATTAGAGCCGTACCAGTTATGTTTAATAGAATACTGGTACCCAATACAATTCCCCACGTCAACGTCGATTCAGAGAGAAGAAAGCTCAGTAAAAGAAAAGCCAATCCTGCGCAGATCATACTCAGTCCCACGGTTTTCATGTTCATGCCTCCTAGCAAACGATGTTTCTAGCATCTGATGTGAATGATGTCAATCTGTATGATATACGGATATCTCGTCAGAAAGTTTCATAGAGCAATTAGGTCTTTTATCTAATAAAAAGCCTCAGACCGCTTTTACGGCCTGAGGCATTATGTCTTACGAAGTTTTCTCTTCTTTTTGATCCAGTTTAATTTTTTTCGTCATTTCTTTGCCGTTTCGGAGAATTTTCACTTCAACGGTATCACCGATCTTTGCGTCTTTATATAAGATATTGCGCAATTCACTGCCTGTATCAATTTCTTTACCTTTTAGGCCGATGATAATATCCTCCGCTTTTAATCCGGCCTTTTCAGCAGGAGAGCCTGAAGCGACCTCACGGATGTAAACACCTTTATTCAGCTGGCTGCCGAACAGGCCGAGTGTGCCTTCTTGGTAGTTTTGCGGCACTTGTTCCAGATCAAGCATGCTGACACCGATATATGGACGTTCAATTTGTCCTTTAGACAGCAATTCCTCAGCAATCGGTTTTACGTCATTGCTTGGAATGGCGAATCCGATACCCTCAACATCATCCTCACTGATTTTCATACTGTTAATGCCGACAATTTTGCCGTCTGTATTTAACAAAGGACCGCCGCTGTTACCTGGATTAATTGCTGCGTCTGTCTGAATGACGTTAATGCTCGTTTCGCCGGCTGATGTAGACATTGAAACCGTTCTGTCCACGCCGCTTACAATTCCTTGTGTTACTGTGCGGGACAGATCTTTTCCAAGCGGATCCCCAATCGCAATAACGGTCTCGCCTGTTCTAAGATCAGATGAATCACCGAAGTTTGCCACTTTTGTGACGTGGTCATCACTGATTTGGAGGACGGCTAAATCAGTTAACGAGTCACTGCCTACCAGCTTTGCAGTAACCTCAGTGCCGTCATATAAAGATACCTTCAGTGATGATGCCCCTTCTACGACGTGGTTATTTGTAATGATATAAGCCTTGCCATTCTCTTTTTTGAAAATGACACCTGACCCTGAACCGCTTTCTGTATCTTCGCTGGAATCAGAAGAACTAGAGCCGAACAAAGAGCTGTTTGATTGTGCCTGAAGATTTGTAATACCGACAATCGCTGGTGAAAGGTCTTCTACCATATCTGAGATTTTAGAAGAGTCCTCGCTCTTGAATGCAGATGAGCTGCTTGAGCTTGATGAGCTTTTTTTAGATTCAGAGGAGGTGCTTGTTGCTGTAACAGATTGCGTTTGCTGCTGGCTGGATGATTGTTTTGCAGTGTCCTGAGAATCATGGTCGCCAAGCGGTGTAAACGTGTAAATGCCAAGGGCAAGACTGCCGCCGATCACTCCGCCAAGCAACGGTCTGAACCATCCGAAGCCTCGTTTTTTCTTCTCCTGATCATGAATGACATTGCGGGCCGAGTAGGAGGTGCTCTGATCGTTCTCTTTCGTTAAAAAGACCTCATTCTCATTACCTTTCGTTCTGTTTTCATCACGATAGTTATCCATCATGTTCACTCCGTTTCTCTATTTTCACATGTCTATTTATATTGATAGGTTTATGACTTGAGTTTATCATAAACAAAAACTGTGGGATAAAAATGAAAAGATTATGGGAAATTGTGAAAAAGTGCGGAAAACGGTACACTTCATATTGTATATGAAAGGACTGAGTCGATGGAACAGATTGGATTGATTGGATATGGCAGCATGGCGGATATGATCGCTAGACAGCTGTTGAAACATGAACAAATAAAAGAGAATGAGCTATTTATTGAGACGAGAACGAAGGGGGAGCGGCTGCGGGCACTCATGTCAGATTATCCAAACGTATCGGTTGATCCGTTGGAGAATTGGGCAAATACGTGCCAATTGATTTTGATATGCGTCCCGCCACTCCATGTCATCGAAACAATGCGCCGTCTGCACCCGTATGTGAACAGAAATACTCACATCGTATCCATAGCTGCCGGTGTGCCGCTGCGTCTTTTGGAGGCAGAAACAGAGGCGGGTATCTCACGTGTTATTCCTGCCATTACGTCCGAAGCAGAAGCTGGCATCTCACTTGTCGTTCACAGTGAAGCACTGGCTGCAGAGAAAAAAGAACGTCTGAATGAATTGTTATCGGTTTTCAGCCGTGTACGAGAAATCAAAGAATCGAATTTAGATGCGGCCAGCAATTTAACGAGCTCGGCACCGGGATTCATAGCCGCAATCTTTGAAGAACTGGCACTGTCTGCCGTCAGAAACAGCAGCCTGTCCAAAGAAGAAGCCTTTGATTTTCTGATTCATTCGCTATACGGAACTGGCAAGATGCTGATCGAAAAAAATATGTCTTTCGAGGAGACGCTGGAACGTGTCGCAACCAAAGGCGGAATAACGGGAGAGGGAGCTGAGGTGATACGCGCCTCTGTGCCAGACGTTTTTGATGAGGTGTTTGAAAGAACCCTGAAAAAATATGAACTGCTTACAGAACAGGTTGGTAAACAGACATGAATCCTTGAAAGAGGATTCTTTTTTTATTACTGAATGGTTGAGATTTTCCCCAGTTATATTGCATTTTCCCTCTTTTTTTAATATAATCTGTTAGAATATTCATAATTTAGTAAAAAAGGAGGAGCGTTATGAAATTGTACATGTCAGTAGATATGGAAGGTATTTCGGGTCTTCCGGACGATACCTTTGTGGATTCCGGCAAGCGGAATTATGAACGCGGACGGCTTATCATGACTGAAGAAGCAAACTACTGTATTGCTGAAGCGTTTAACAGCGGGTGTACCGAGGTGCTGGTCAATGACAGTCATTCGAAGATGAATAATCTGATGGTTGAAAAGCTTCACCCTGAAGCAGACTTGATTTCTGGTGACGTCAAACCATTTTCAATGGTGGAGGGACTGGATGATACGTTTACAGGCGCTTTGTTTCTCGGTTATCATGCGAGAGCCTCGACTCCCGGTGTCATGTCACACAGCATGATTTTCGGCGTCCGTCATTTTTACATAAACGATCGGCCTGTCGGTGAGCTTGGATTAAATGCATACGTTGCCGGTTATTATGATGTCCCGGTATTAATGGTAGCCGGGGATGACCGGGCGGCGAAGGAAGCGGAAGAGCTTATCCCGAACGTGACGACAGCCGCAGTCAAACAAACCATTTCAAGATCCGCAGTGAAGTGCTTGTCCCCTGCGAAAGCCGGACGGCTGTTGACAGAAAAAACTGCGTTTGCCCTGCAAAACAAGGACAAAGTCAAGCCGCTCACACCGCCTGACAGGCCAGTTCTGAGCATTGAATTCGCCAATTATGGCCAAGCAGAATGGGCGAATCTGATGCCGGGAACGGAAATCAAGACGGGAACTACAACCGTTCAATTTCAGGCGAAGGACATGCTTGAAGCCTATCAGGCGATGCTTGTCATGACTGAGCTTGCGATGCGGACATCATTCTGCTAAAGGGGTGTTTTAGGCTTTGGCGCGATACATGATAAAGCGTTTTTGGGCAATGGCAGCTACGATTTTGGTGATTACCACCCTGACTTTTGTTCTCATGAAGGTCATTCCCGGATCTCCTTTTAACGAGGAGAGAGGCACAAATGAAGCCGTTCAAAAAAATCTCGAAGCCTACTATCACTTAGACGATCCTCTCATTTTCCAATACATTTTCTACTTAAAATCCATCATTACATTCGATTTCGGACCTTCAATTAAAAAACCGTCGGACAGCGTAAATGATATGCTGGAACGCGGATTTCCCGTTTCCTTTGAGCTTGGGATGACAGCGATTGTCATTGCTGTGATTTCTGGGCTGGTGCTGGGCGTAATCGCTGCACTCCGCCGCAATGGCTTTTTGGACTACGCCGCGATGAGTCTTGCAGTACTCGGCATCTCCATCCCGAATTTTATTCTGGCAACATTGCTCATTCAGCAATTTGCTGTCAATCTCAAACTATTTCCTGCTGCGACATGGACGAGCCCGATTCATATGGTGCTTCCGACCGCAGCGCTTGCTGTAGGGCCAATGGCGATCATTGCCAGGCTGACACGGTCGAGTATGGTCGAAGTTCTGACACAGGATTATATCCGCACAGCAAAAGCAAAAGGGCTTTCTCCATTCAAAATTATCGTAAAACACGCACTCAGAAATGCACTCATGCCCGTCATTACCGTCCTGGGCACACTCGTCGCCAGCATCTTAACAGGAAGCTTTGTCATTGAAAAAATCTTTGCCATTCCGGGAATGGGAAAATATTTTGTTGAAAGCATTAATCAGCGTGACTATCCCGTGATTATGGGAACGACCGTTTTTTACAGCGTCATTCTGATTATCATGCTGTTTTTGGTCGATTTGGCCTACGGTCTCTTAGACCCGCGCATTAAACTGCATAAGAAAGGGTGAAGCGTGTGAATCTCCCTGTACAAACGGATGAACGCCAGCCAGAACAGCACAATCAGGTGCCTGATGAGTGGTTTGTCTCGAATCAGGAAAAAAATCGGGAAGCCGATTCGGTCAAGCGGCCGAGTTTGTCATACACGCAGGATGCCTGGAGGAGGCTGAAAAAAAATAAATTAGCGATGGCCGGACTCTTTATTCTTTTATTTCTTTTTGTCATGGCAGTTATCGGGCCCTTTTTATCGCCCCATAGTGTCGTACGCCAATCGCTGACAGAACAAAATCTTCCGCCCTCAGCCGATCATTGGTTCGGCACCGATGAACTCGGCCGGGATGTGTTTACCCGGACATGGTATGGCGCGAGAATCTCGTTGTTTGTCGGCGTGATGGCAGCACTGATTGATTTTTTGATCGGTGTCATTTACGGAGGCGTTGCCGGCTATAAAGGCGGCAGGGTTGACAGCATTATGATGCGGATTATCGAAGTGCTGTACGGACTGCCGTACCTGCTTGTTGTCATTTTGCTGATGGTGCTCATGGGGCCGGGACTGGGCACGATTATTGTGGCGCTGACTGTGACCGGGTGGGTCGGCATGGCGAGAATTGTAAGAGGCCAGGTGCTTCAGATTAAAAATTATGAATATGTACTCGCCTCGAAAACCTTTGGCGCGAAAACCTTTCGCATCATCCGGAAGAATTTGCTGCCGAATACTATGGGAGCGATCATCGTACAAATGACATTAACCGTACCTGCCGCCATATTCGCAGAATCATTTTTAAGCTTTCTCGGCCTCGGCATACAGGCTCCGTTTGCAAGTTGGGGCGTGATGGCGAATGACGGCCTGCCCACGATTTTATCTGGGCATTGGTGGCGCCTGTTTTTTCCGGCCTTTTTCATATCTCTGACGATGTACGCGTTTAATGTGCTGGGGGACGGATTGCAGGATGCGCTTGACCCTAAGCTGAGGAGGTAGCTGTATGGAAAAAGTTCTGTCAGTCCAAAATCTGCACGTGTCTTTTACGACTTACGGCGGGACGGTTCAGGCGGTCAGAGGGGTGAGCTTTGATTTGTATAAAGGAGAAACCTTTGCGATCGTCGGCGAATCCGGCTGCGGCAAAAGCGTTACCTCCCAAAGCATCATGGGCCTGCTTCCGCCTTATTCGGCGAAGGTGACAGACGGCAGCATTCTATTTAAAAACAAAGACCTTTGCCGTCTCTCTGACAAAGAAATGAGAGGTATAAGGGGAGCCGACATTTCTATGATTTTTCAAGACCCGATGACGGCGTTAAACCCTACGCTGACTGTCGGCGACCAGCTGGGGGAAGCGCTATTGCGCCACAAAAAAATGAGCAAAAAAGCGGCACGGAAAGAGGTGCTTTCCATGCTGTCATTGGTTGGTATTCCAGATCCCGAAGAGCGCCTAAAGCAATATCCCCACCAATTCAGCGGCGGTATGAGACAGCGGATTGTCATTGCGATGGCGCTGATTTGCGAGCCTGATATCTTAATTGCGGATGAACCGACCACCGCCCTGGATGTAACCATTCAGGCACAGATTTTAGAGCTGTTTAAAGAGATTCAGAGAAAAACGAATGTGTCTGTCATCCTGATTACACATGATTTAGGGGTCGTTGCCCAGGTAGCTGACAGAGTCGCAGTCATGTATGCCGGGAAAATGGCGGAAATCGGCACGAGAAAAGATATTTTTTATCAGCCGCAGCACCCTTATACAAAAGGACTGCTGGGTTCTGTCCCGCGGCTGGATTTAGATGGCGCTGAGCTGATCCCAATCGACGGAACGCCGCCGGATTTATTTTCGCCTCCGCCGGGCTGCCCGTTTGCCGCCCGCTGTCCGAACAGGATGGTTGTGTGTGACAGGGTGTACCCGGGCCAGACGATCAGATCTGACTCGCACACCGTCAACTGCTGGCTGCAGGATCAACGAGCAGAGCATGCAGTGCTGTCAGGAGATGCGAAGGATTGAACATGAAAAGGGGGAAGAGGATGAAACGAGTGAAAAAGCTATGGGGCATGGGTCTTGCATTAGGACTTTCGTTTGCGCTGATGGGGTGCACAGCAAATGAACAGGCCGGAAAAGAAGGCAGTCATGATAAGGCAAAAACCAGCGGAGAAAAGGTGCTGTATGTAAATAATGAAAATGAACCGACTTCATTCGATCCGCCGATCGGCTTTAATAATGTGTCATGGCAGCCGTTAAATAACATCATGGAGGGGCTGACGCGTCTTGGCAAAGATCATGAGCCTGAGCCGGCAATGGCGGAGAAGTGGTCTGTTTCGAAAGATAATAAAACTTACACATTTACAATTCGGGAAAATGCGAAATGGACAAACGGAGATCCTGTAACAGCCGGAGACTTCGAATACGCGTGGAAGCGGATGCTTGATCCGAAAAAAGGCGCTTCATCGGCATTCCTAGGTTATTTTATTGAAGGCGGCGAAGCATATAACAGCGGGAAAGGGAAAAAAGACGATGTGAAGGTGACGGCAAAGGATGATCGAACCCTTGAAGTTACACTGGAAGCACCGCAAAAATATTTTCTGAGCGTTGTGTCCAATCCTGCGTATTTTCCGGTAAATGAAAAGGTCGATAAAGACAATCCAAAGTGGTTTGCTGAGGCGGATACATTTGTCGGAAACGGCCCGTTTAAGCTGACGGAATGGAAGCATGATGACAGCATCACTATGGAGAAAAGCGACACGTATTGGGATAAAGATACCGTGAAGCTTGATAAGGTGAAATGGGCGATGGTCAGTGACAGAAATACAGATTATCAGATGTTTCAATCAGGGGAACTTGATACCGCTTATGTCCCTGCAGAGTTAAGCGACCAGCTGATGGATCAGGATAACGTCAATATTGTTGACCAGGCGGGTCTCTATTTCTATCGATTTAATGTCAACATGGAGCCGTTTCAAAATGAAAACATCAGAAAAGCCTTTGCGGTGGCTGTGGATCAAGAGGAAATTGTAAAGTACGTCACGAAAAATAATGAAAAACCGGCGCGCGCCTTTGTATCGGCTGGATTTACGCAGCCTGACGGCAAAGATTTCCGTGAAGCAGGCGGAGACCTGATCAAGCCTAACGAAAGCAAAGCGAAGCAGCTGATCGAAAAGGGCATGAAGGAAGAAAACTATAATAAGCTTCCTGCGATCACGCTTACTTACAGCACAAAGCCGGAGCATAAAAAGATTGCCGAAGCTATTCAGCAAAAATTGAAAAATAGCCTTGGAGTCGATGTGAAGCTGGCCAATATGGAATGGAACGTATTTTTAGAGGATCAAAAAGCGCTGAAATTCCAATTCTCTCAAAGCTCATTTTTGCCTGATTACGCGGACCCTATCAGTTTTCTGGAAGCCTTTCAAACGGGAAATTCGATGAACCGCACAGGCTGGGCCAATAAAGAATACGATCAGCTGATCAAACAGGCGAAAAATGAAGCCGATGAAAAAACACGGTTCTCTCTTATGCATCAAGCTGAAGAGCTGCTCATCAATGAAGCGCCGATCATCCCGGTTTATTTTTATAATCAGGTTCACCTGCAAAATGAACAAGTAAAGGGAATTGTCCGTCACCCTGTCGGCTATATCGACTTAAAATGGGCAGATAAAAACTGATGGCGGTGATTGAGGAAATACTGCTTCTTTATGCGAAGGAGCGGTATTTTTTCTCTTTCTTGCACGTATACGTAGGGTGCAGAGCAAATGAAAGGAGTGTTTTCGTTGAATTACAAGCCGAAAGCGTTGAACAAGGGTGATACAGTCGGAGTGATCGCGCCCGCAAGTCCGCCGGATCCAAAAAAGCTTGACACCGCGCTTTTATTTTTAGAAGAGCTCGGTCTTCAGGTGAAGTTGGGCAAGGCGCTGAAAAACCAGCACGGCTATTTAGCGGGACAGGATGATGAGCGGCTGGCGGATCTCCATGAGATGTTCAGAGACGATGAGGTAAAAGCAGTGTTGTGCGCATGCGGGGGTTTTGGGACAGGACGTATCGCCGCGGGCATTGATTTCAGCTTGATCCGCAAACACCCTAAAATCTTTTGGGGATACAGCGATATTACGTTTTTACATACTGCCATTCATCAAAACACAGGTCTTGTCACTTTCCATGGCCCGATGCTCAGCACGGATATTGGCCTTGACGACGTTCACCCGTTGACAAAAGCGTCATATAAGCAGCTCTTCCAGGAGACGGAATTCACCTATACAGAAGAGCTTTCTCCGCTGACCGCGCTTGTTCCTGGAAAAGCGGAAGGCGAGCTTGTCGGGGGAAATCTGTCTTTGCTGACGTCTACACTGGGCACGCCATTTGAAATTGATACGAGAGGAAAGCTTCTGTTTATTGAAGATATTGACGAGGAGCCTTATCAAATCGACCGGATGCTGAATCAGCTGAAAATGGCGGGGAAGCTGACGGACGCGGCGGGAATTCTAGTTTGTGATTTTCACAATTGTGTCCCGGTGAAGCGAGAGAAGTCTCTCTCGCTTGAGCAGGTGCTGGAAGACTATATTATATCTGCGGGCAGGCCCGCTCTGAGAGGATTTAAAATCGGCCACTGCTCGCCAAGTATTGCGGTTCCGATCGGTGCGAAAGCTGCTATGAATACAGCAGAAAAAACAGTCGTAATAGAGGCAGGCGTTTCAGAAGGGGCGCTGAAGACATGAAAATCATTCGAATCGAAACAAGCCGAATCGCTGTCCCGCTGACAAAGCCGTTTAAAACCGCGCTTCGCACTGTGTATACGGCTGAATCAGTCATAGTAAGGATTACTTATGACAGCGGTGCAGTCGGATGGGGAGAAGCACCCCCGACGTTAGTGATTACAGGAGACAGCATGGATAGCATTGAAAGTGCCATTCACCATGTGTTGAAACCGGCATTGCTTGGAAAAAGCCTGTCCGGCTGTGAGGCCATACTGCACGACATCCAGCATCTTCTTACAGGAAATATGAGCGCGAAGGCTGCTGTAGAGATGGCGCTATACGACGGCTGGGCGCAGATGTGCGGGCTGCCGCTTTATCAAATGCTTGGCGGATACCGAGATACGCTGGAAACAGACTATACCGTCAGTGTCAACTCACCTGAAGAGATGGCAGCTGATGCCGAGAATTATCTCAAACAAGGCTTCCAAACGCTGAAAATAAAGGTCGGAAAAGATGATATTGCAACAGATATCGCCCGTATCCAGGAAATCAGAAAACGTGTCGGATCAGCTGTGAAACTGCGTTTAGACGCTAATCAGGGATGGAGGCCGAAGGAAGCGGTAACTGCCATTCGGAAAATGGAGGATGCGGGCCTAGGCATTGAGCTTGTCGAGCAGCCTGTCCATAAAGATGATCTCGCTGGGCTTAAAAAGGTGACAGATGCAACAGATACGCCGATTATGGCTGATGAAAGTGTTTTTACACCGCGCCAGGCGTTCGAAGTTCTGCAAACCCGGAGCGCAGACTTGATCAATATTAAATTGATGAAAGCGGGCGGCATCAGCGGAGCAGAGAAAATTAATGCCATGGCGGAGGCCTGCGGGGTGGAGTGTATGGTCGGCAGCATGATCGAAACGAAGTTGGGCATTACGGCCGCGGCGCATTTTGCGGCAAGCAAGAGAAACATCACACGCTTTGATTTTGACGCGCCGCTGATGCTGAAAACAGATGTATTCAAAGGCGGCATAACATATCGCGGCAGCACGATTTCGATGCCTGGCAAACCGGGCCTCGGAATCACCGGGGCTGCGCTTTTGAAAGGGGAAAAAGAGCAATGATGCACACTGTCATATCAGCAGTGGCCAACATCTGGACAGCGCCTGATTCACCGCGTCCGTCTGATCAATTCATGCTTCAACCGACTGTAATGATCAGAGACTGGCTGGAGCGCATGACGTATGATGAACGGCTTGGATTATGTACAGACAATGTAATCCAAACTCAGGTTCTCTTTGGCGAAAAGGTACTTGTGACGGCGGAACAGGGGGAATGGGTTTCTGTGATCGTGCCTAGCCAGCCATCCCGAAAGGATCCGCGCGGATACCCAGGCTGGATGAAAAAGAACCAGCTGGAAAAAACAAAGCCCATCCATACACAACACGATGTGATGATCAGCAAACCTGCTGCCTTTTTGTACAGAAGCAATGGAGAAAAGGAGATCGAATTGAGCTTTTTGACAGTTCTCCCCCTTATTGCAGAAGAAAAAGGATATTTTAAGGTTTCGACCGTTTTGGGAGAAAGGTTTGTGAAGCAAAGTGATGCAGTGCCTGTCAGCCAACAGAAAGGGACTGCTGAAGACATCATTCAAACGGGTGCGTTTTTCCTTGGCCTTCCCTACCTGTGGGGAGGGATCAGCGGGTTTGGGTTTGATTGCTCCGGATTTATGTACAGTATATTTAAGGCGAATGGATACAGCATCCCCCGCGATGCGGGAGATCAGGCTAAGGCGGGGGAGTATGTCCTGCTTGATGATATGAAGGCTGGTGACCTGCTGTTTTTTGCTTATGAGGAAGGAAAAGGAGCGATTCATCACGTCGGTCTGTATGTAGGCGGCGGGAAAATGCTTCATTCTCCAAAGACAGGAAAATCAATCGAAATCCTTACATTAAAAGACACAAGCTATGAAAAAGAACTTTGTGCGGTGCGCCGCTGTTTTTCAGAATAAGGAGGGAGACAAATGACGCCACTGCCTTTGTTAGAGGTCAGCCAGCTAAAAATGCATTTTGACGCAGGGAAAAAGCGGACAGTCAAAGCTGTCGACGGGGTCACCTTTCAGATTCGTGAAGGAGAAACGTTCGGGCTAGTCGGGGAATCAGGGTGCGGGAAATCAACCTTGGGGAGAGTGCTGATGCGCCTTTATCAGCCGACAGAAGGAAGCGTGACATACCGCGGCACAAATCTTCATGCACTAAGTGAAAAAGAGCAGTTTGCCTTCAACCGCAAACTGCAGATGATTTTTCAGGACCCTTATGCTTCACTTAACCCGCGCATGACCGTTCGAGAAATTATTTTGGAGCCAATGGAGATTCATAACCTCTACAATACCCATAAAGCACGGCTTCTCGTCGTGAACGAGCTGCTTGAGGCAGTTGGGCTTCATCCCGATTTTGGCAGCCGTTATCCGCATGAATTCAGCGGCGGGCAAAGGCAGAGGATCGGGATTGCGAGAGCACTGTCGCTGAATCCTGAATTTATCGTGGCGGACGAACCGATTTCTGCACTTGATGTCTCTGTTCAAGCGCAGGTGGTCAACCTGCTGAAGCGGCTTCAAAAAGAGAAAGGGCTTACGTTTTTATTCATTGCCCATGATCTTTCGATGGTGAAGCATATCAGTGACAGGATCGGTGTTATGTACTTAGGGCACATGATGGAAATTACAGAGAGCGGCACCTTGTATCGTGAACCGCTCCATCCCTATACAAAGGCGCTTTTGTCCTCGATTCCGATTCCAGATCCTGAATTGGAGGACAAGCGTGAGCGTATTCTCTTAAAAGGAGAGCTGCCGAGCCCGGTCAATCCGCCAAGCGGCTGCGTGTTTCGTACCCGCTGTCCGGAGGCGATGCCTGAATGTGGAGAATCTCGTCCCCAGCTTCAAGAAATCGAACCCGGCCGTTTTGTCGCTTGCCATTTGTATCGAAATGCTGAAACGAAGGAAAAAGTAAGATAAATAAAAAGAGTGGCTCCTTTTTACTAGAGCCACTCCATTTGTTTATACTTGATGTAAAAACTTTACACAAACCGGGTAAGGGACAGAAACCGTTGATGGGAGGAGTGTCAATCGGCCGGTTTCTTTGTCTCTTTCAAACAAGACAAGGTTGCCTGTTTCTTCATTTGAAGCAACGAGGAACCCTTCCGTTGGGTCAAATACAAAGTCACGAGGCCAGTTTCCTTCTGTCGACACTCTTTCTACGAAAGCCAGCTCTCCTGAATATTGATTCACTTCAAATACGGCGATACTGTCATGGCCGCGGTTTGCGACATAAACAAAACGTCCGTCCTGCGTGACATGTATTGCGCTTCCCTGGCTGTTATCTGTAAAATCATCAGGGATGGCAGAAACGACTTGGATATCTCTAAATTCGCCGGCTGTCGGGTTGTATTCAAGCGCAATCACTTCATTGCTTAATTCTGTCATGACATAAGCGTATTTTTCTTTCGGATGAAAAGCGATATGGCGAGGTCCTGCACCGGGAGCGAAGGAATGGCTTCCGGATTCAGTCAACACACCGTCTTTAAGCTTATAGGTGTAGAGCTTATCTATACCTAAATCAACCGCTACCACATAATTGTGTTCAGGTGTGAACCCCGCGTAGTGTGTATGCGGTTTTTCTTGTCTTTCGTGCGGCCCTTTTCCTGTGTGAGCGGCCTCTGAAACAGGTGATTGCAAGCTGCCGTCTTCCTGAACCGGAAAAACGTGTACCTTCCCGCTGTGATAATTGGCAGTCAGTACGAATTGATTTTGATCATCAACGCTTACGTGGCATGGCGAAGGGCCATCAATTAACTGATGATTCAGAAATGTCAATTCGCCGCTGTTTTTATCGATTTGATAGGCAGCAACTCCGCCTTGGCCGTCTGCTTTTTCGATGGAATAAAGGATGGCGTTGTTTTTATTCGGCGCCACATATGTCGGGTTGCCCAGCTTAGCGGCCAGCTTTGGCTCGCTGAGTGCTTTTTTCTCAGTATCAAGTTCAAATGAATAAATTCCTTCGCTTCCGCCTTTTGTATACGTCCCGACATATCCTATGTATTTTGTCATGCGATTTCCCCCTTAAAAATGATGTCACCTCTATATTAACGTATCTTGATAAAATAAGCTGTTCAAAACATGAAAAAGGGGAAGATTCTTCATTCGCCTCGAATCAGCGGCATTGTGCAGCACCTGAAGGAGCCGCCTGATTTAATAATTTCTGACAGATCAATTTCGATAATGTGATAGCCTCTTTTCGATAGCTGTTGATTGACATGGCGGTTGCCAGGGAGACTGATGATCGTTTTTTTTCCGATTGAAAGGACGTTGGTGCCAAGCGTAAATTGTTCGTCCTCGGGCACCTCAATAAGATCATAACGTTTTGCCAGCATATCGGCTGCATCTGGCTCAATGGCCTGTGGATAAATTAACGCTTCGCTTTCAGATATAATGTTAAATACGCAGTCCAAATGCAAAAATTTTTCATGAAGCTTCACTGGAACGATCGTATATTCAGGAAGTGCCTCTTCCAGCTGGCCGATAGCTGAAATGTCGGTGCGCTGGCTGATTCCGACATAGACAATGTCATCATCGATAATGACGTCTCCGCCTTCAATACTCGTATCAAGCATGCGGGTGTAAGAGATACCTTGGCTGTGAAAAAAATCTTTTATAACGGCTTCTTCTCCTTGGCGAATCGGTTCAGTCATGCTTGACAGAAAGGCTTTTTCTCCGATGACAAATCCTATGTCCCTAGTAAAAACCTGTTCTGGGAGTCCGTCGCGAACGGGCAAAAGGACGACCTCAACGTTGTGTGACCTAAGTGCCTCCACTAAGCGACTGTGCTGGTCGTTAGCGGTTTTTACATGAATATTGTCATCTTCAAAATGTTTTTGTGTTTCGTTTATAACATCTTTTATGGTCATGTGCTCAGGTTTGCATAAGATCACTTTCTGAAGTGTGCCGTATTCCGTTCGGCATACCGTTTTGTGCTGAGATTTCGGGATAGATACGTCCATTTGTTTTTCCTCCTAAAGTGTGAAGAATACATTTATTATTCCCTCATCATGAAAATCATTAAACCATTTTAAATTTTAGACAAATGGAAGAGAATATTGTTTAATAGGAGAATATAAGTGCATTTAGCTAAAAGATCAGACATCAAAGGGGAGAAAGGTATGGAAACACCGGAAACAAGATTTTGTAAAGAGTCAAAGGTTGTGAAAACCAGCAGGGTGTTCCCGCTTGACACGAACAACCATAATACGCTGTTTGGCGGAAAATTAATGAGCTACATAGACGACATTGCCTCTATTTCAGCGGCGCGCCATTGCAGACGTGAAACGGTAACAGCTTCAATGGATTCTGTAGATTTTTTAAAGCCGATCGGGCAAAAGGATTCTGTCTGCCTAGAGTCATATGTGACATGGGTCGGCACATCTTCCATGGAAGTATTTGTGAAAGTTATTAAGGAGCATTTGATGACTGGCGAACGGGAACTCGCTGCCACATCCTTTTTGACATTTGTCGCATTAGATTCAAATGGCAAGCCGGTGCCTGTACCGAGGGTTGTACCGGAAACAGAAGAAGAAATCATGCTGCATAATACAGCTGTACAGCGTGCTAATGAACGTAAGAACCGCAAGAAACACAGCCAGGCGCTTGCAAATGCGCTCGGAACTGATAAGCCTTGGTGAACGTTAAACCCAAAACATAAGTTGTTTTGGGTTTTTTTGTACTTTTCAATGGTGATTATTACAATGGTTAGTCCGTTTTTGCTAGGGGATTCTATAAAAAAGCAACAAATGTCATGTTAAATTGATAATTTTGTGACAACTTTATTAAAGATTCATTTTAGATATATCTTTTATTCGTAAGATCATGTATTTTAAAGATATATTTTAAATACATCTTTTCGAAAGGATTGTTTATAAAATGTTAGATAACAAAACAATCGAAATTATTAAAAGCACTGTACCCGTATTGCAACAGCATGGAGAAACAATCACTGGCCGTTTTTACGATCGGATGTTTCAAGACCATCCAGAGCTTTTGAACATTTTTAATCAAACAAACCAAAAGAAAAAAACACAGCGAACTGCACTGGCAAATGCCGTTATTGCAGCTGCGGCAAACATTGACCAATTAGGAAACATCATTCCGGTTGTCAAACAAATCGGCCACAAGCACCGCAGTATCGGAATTAAGCCTGAGCACTACCCAATCGTCGGTAAATATTTGCTGATTGCGATTAAAGATGTATTGGGAGACGCTGCAACTCCTGACATTATGCAGGCATGGGAAAAAGCGTACGGAGTCATTGCTGACGCGTTCATCGGAATTGAAAAAGACATGTATGAACAGGCTGAAGAGCAAGCCGGCGGCTGGAAGGAGTATAAGCCATTCGTTATCGCAAAAAAAGAGCGGGAAAGCAAAGAAATTACATCCTTCTATTTGAAACCGGAAGACGGCAAGCCGTTACCTGAATTCCAAGCAGGGCAATATATCAGCATCAAAGTGCGGATTCCTGATTCTGAATATACGCATATCCGCCAGTACAGCCTGTCTGATATGCCGGGAAAAGACTATTATCGAATTTCAGTGAAGAAAGATGGTGTCGTGTCTTCCTACTTACACGATGGGCTGCAGGAGGGAGATTCAATAGAGATCAGCGCACCGGCAGGGGACTTTGTTTTAGATCATGCATCACAAAAAGATCTCGTTTTGATCAGTGCCGGAGTTGGCATTACACCAATGATCAGCATGCTGAAAACATCTGTTTCCAAACAGCCTGAACGGCAAATTCTGTTCATTCATGCGGCGAAAAACAGTGAATATCATGCATTGCGCCATGAAGTAGAAGAAGCAGCAAAACATTCTGCTGTTAAAACAGCATTTGTGTATCGCGAGCCGACAGAGGAAGACCGTGCAGGTGATCTGCATTTTCATGAAGGACAGATTGATCAGCAATTCCTCAAAGAACTGATTGCCAACACAGATGCGGATTACTATATTTGCGGTTCACCGTCGTTTATTACGGCAATGCATAAGCTTGTATCAGAGCTCGGAACAGCGCCGGAGTCTATCCATTACGAGCTATTCGGCCCGCAATTAAGTTTGGCGCAGTCCGTTTGAACACATACATGAAACTCTTCTCCTTTCAGAGAAGAGTTTTTTATTGAGATATAAGAAGGCAGACAAGCGCCGGTTTCTACATCCGGACAATCACAGACCCGCCGCCATTTGTGCATACACGGTTTTGCTGTTCTTGCATTGTTCTCAGCAATTCATTGTTTACCTCAATTGCTCTAATTAGTTGCTCCATCCTTAGCTCCAAACCGGCCAGCCTGTCGATTGTTTGCTGCTGGTAGCCCTCGGGTTGGGGAGCCAATGGCAGATCAAAGGGCCAAAGGGTATTCGACTTCTGATTTTTCATATTGCGTATTGCGCCTCCAATCGGTGTCACTTTCTATTGTGTTATGTTCAGGCGATGTGCACGTTCGCCTAGACACTGATGCATAGAGGGCCTGCCACGGGGCACAATAGGCTCAATATGACCAGCGGATGGAGGTAAAGATCGGTGTTATGGATGGTATGGGTATTTTTACTGAAGCCAGTTATCGTATTTTCGATTGCATATATTTTGTTTCGGCTTGCCGGTAAAAAAGCTGTGTCACAAATGAACAATTTTGACCTGCTTTTGACCTTCGCAATCGGAACCATTATCAGTGAGCCGATCCTTACATCCAAGCTGCCGATGTCAATTTATTATGCGGGTGCTTTTTTGGTGCTTTATCTTATCATGAGCAAGCTCTCTTTATCTAATAAATGGCGATGGCTCCTAGTCGTGAGCCCGACTGTCCTAATCCGAAACGGGGATATTGATGAACGCGGCCTTCGTAAAGAAAGGCTGACTGTTAATGAGCTGCTCGGAAAGCTGAGGGAAAAGGGCTATGCCGACCCGGCTGACATTGATCTTGCTATCATTGAAGAAACGGGAGAAGTAAGCGTCATCCCGAAAGAGGAAGCGAGAGCGGTGCAGGTGCGGGATTTGAATATGGAAGCTGAACGGAATTTTATCCCGATTCCGCTCATACTGGATGGCGAAATCCTTGATCATAATTTGAAATATCTCCAAAAAAACCGATCCTGGCTGTTTGAGAAGCTTGAGGAAAAAGGGTACAGCCCCAAACTGCTGTCTTCGATTACCCTTGGCACGATGAATGCACGCGGTGATATATCTCTTGATTTAAATACCGCTAATGAACAGCAGCATGATCCTTACTTATATAAACCGGGAAATAACAATTAAGATGGCTCTCTCTTGTAATGAGAGCTTTTTTCTTTTTTAAAGGGAATTTTTGTTTGGTGTCAAATGTACCTAGTTAGGAGGGGAACTGAACATGAAGGACTTATCCATAAGAAACGACATGGCGCCAACGGTCAGTTTGCTGTATTCCGCAGTGGAAGAAAACAGTCTCCGTCTGGCTTCCATCGTAAGCCATATGACACACAGTGAACTTTACTATAAGGGGCGCTGCCAAACAAAAAACAGCACGGCTCAGCTTTTGCACCATATCACAAATGTTGATATCAGATGGGTCTGGCGTATCAAGGAAAATCGGATACCGGACCATATTGAACAGGCATACGGCCCGATGACAGATGAAAGCGGACGGCTGCCTGAACCGGTGAATCAGCCAGACTTAGATGAACTCCTGAAAAGACATCAGCATGTAGTAGAGAAGCTGAAATCGGTATGCTTCACTTTAACTGAAAATGCTTTGAACCAGCCGCTTTCCTTCGAAGGTGACACCGCGACGATACGATGGGGAATTTGGCATATGGCAGATCATAACCGCTATCATCAGGCACATATTGAAGCTCTCAAAAAAGAATGGAAGCAGGATGTGGCGAAGTATGAACGCTAAAACGAAGCTTGTGACTGATCGAATTCGTTTGCGCTGTATGGAAGATCGGGATCAAGCCACTTTGTTTGGGCTGCTTTTTAATGATCCTGATGTCATGACATATTATTCCGGTTTAAAAGATAAGAGGCAAACCCGCGAGTGGGTCAATTGGAACCAGCGAAATGAAAAAGGGTACGGCGTTAGTCTGTGGATCGCCGAAGATAAGCGGACAGGGGAGTTTTTGGGGCAATGCGGCATCGTTCCCCAGCAGATCGAAAATCAAACCGTAATGGAAATTGGCTATATGTTTGCCCGCCGCCACTGGGGGAACGGCTATGCGCAAGAAGCGGCTCGGGCCTGTCTGGACTATGGCTTTAACGAGCGGCAGTTCGGCAAAATGACGGCTTTGATTGATCCGGGTAACAAAGCGTCCATACGGGTAGCGGAGAAAATCGGCATGCATTACAGCAAAACGATCAGAAAATGGAATAAACCGATCGCGGTATATGAAAGAAAATCTTACAATTGAAAGATAGAGCTGAGTTTAGTATCATGATATCATGTAAAGTTTTCTAGGGTTCCGCATGTCAATTGACATGGACTGGTCCGAGAGAAAACACATACGCGTAAATAGAAGCGCGTATGCACACGGAGGGAAAAAAGCCCGGGAGAGTCAATCTCATGTGAGACGACTGTCCGGGGTTTTTTTGTTTTCGGAGAATCTTAATAGATAGAAAGGAATGACTCAAAATGAAATGGGGATTGGTCGTGCTTGCCGCTGTTTTCGAGGTTGTTTGGGTGATAGGCTTAAAGCACGCTGACTCAGCCTTAACATGGAGCGGCACTGCCATCGGCATCATATTCAGCTTTTACCTTCTAATGAAGGCGACTCACAGTCTGCCTGTTGGTACCGTGTATGCCGTCTTTACCGGGCTCGGCACAGCGGGAACAGTACTTAGTGAAATCGTTCTTTTTCATGAACCGGTTGGATGGCCGAAGCTATTGTTAATTGGTGTGCTCTTAATCGGTGTAATCGGGTTGAAGCTTGTGACACAGGATGAGACAGAGGAAAAAGGAGGCGAGGCATAATGCTGCACTGGATCAGTTTATTGTGCGCGGGCTGTTTAGAAATGGCCGGCGTGGCCCTTATGAATCAATATGCGAAAGAAAAAAGCGTGAAATGGGTGCTGTTGATCATTGTTGGTTTTGCCGCTTCATTTTCCTTGCTGTCGTACGCAATGGAAACCATTCCGATGGGAACGGCTTACGCGGTCTGGACAGGAATTGGCACCGCCGGCGGGGCGCTTATCGGCATCCTCTTTTACAAGGAGCAGAAAGACGCCAAACGGATCTTCTTTATCGCGTTGATTTTATGCTCAGCAGTTGGTTTAAAAATTCTGTCATAAATTGATTTTTATCAAATCTTCAGTATAATGGATAAATAGTTTAGACTTACAAAGATAAGAGGGATTATTCATGAAATCATATATGACTCAGCGGTTGGACGAATACCGTGACGGAAATGAGGATAAAGGGCGGCTCTTGGTCAGCTGCCCCGATCAGCCGGGTATCGTCTCTGCAGTTTCCGCGTTTTTATTTGAACACGGTGCCAATATTATAGAATCAAATCAATATACGACAGACCCTGAAGGCGGCCGGTTCTTCCTGAGAATCGAATTCGACTGCGCAGGCATTCGTGAAAAAAAATCATCACTTCAGGCAGCGTTTGCCTCTGTTGCGGAAAAATTCGACATGACATGGAGCTTAACTTTGGCGAGCGAACTGAAGCGTGTCGCCATTTTCGTTTCAAAGGAGCTCCACTGCCTGCATGAGCTGATTTGGGAATGGCAAACCGGCAACCTGATGGCGGAGATCGCTGTTGTCATCAGTAACCATGAGGAAGCGAGAGAGCTGGTTGAGCGCCTGAACATTCCATTCCACTATATGAAAGCGAACAAAGACATCAGAGCGGAAGTCGAAAAGAAGCAGCTTGAACTGCTGGAGCAGTACGATGTTGATGTCATCGTTCTCGCACGCTATATGCAGATTCTAACTCCTGATTTTGTTTCGGCTCATCCGAATCGCATCATCAATATCCACCATTCATTCCTGCCAGCTTTTATCGGTGCGAATCCGTACAAACGGGCCTACGAGCGCGGCGTGAAACTGATCGGTGCGACATCTCATTATGTGACAAACGATCTTGATGAAGGGCCGATCATTGAACAGGATATTGAGCGTGTGGACCACCGCGATAATGCGGAAGCGCTGAAAAACATCGGAAGAACAATTGAGCGCAGCGTGCTTGCCCGTGCTGTGAAATGGCATTTGGAAGACCGTGTCATCGTTCATGAAAATAAAACAATCGTCTTTAACTAGACTGCAAGAGGCCCGCGCAATGCGGGCTATTTTTGATGACAAAAAACCTTGACAAGTGTCTTTTTTCTTTGCATAATATAAAAAAATCATTGAGCGTTGAAGAGGATTAGTAAGCAGACCTTTCTGTGACAGAGAGCAAAATGAATCGCTGAAACATTTTGCCGCATGAAACCTGCCGAACCTGCCTTGGAGTCCTAGGGGGAAAACCTAGGCGCATAACCTGGCGTTACAGGAGAGCGGAGCGTGCACAAGCGCGTTCAATCAAGGTGGTACCACGGAAACCCATTTCGTCCTTATGAATCAGGATGAAATGGGTTTTTTTATTGTAGAAGAGCCGCGGAGGAGAATAAATGAAAAAACAAAGAATAGTAGTGAAAATAGGAAGCAGTTCGCTCACGAATAGCAAAGGAAGCATTGATGAGGCAAAAATCAGAGAGCATGTTCAGGCGATTTCCGTGTTAAAAAAAGCGGGGCATGAAATGATTCTGATTACCTCGGGTGCCGTAGCGGCGGGGTTTTCCAGCCTCGGTTATCCGTCCCGTCCCGTTACCATCAAAGGAAAACAGGCGGCGGCCGCGGTCGGACAAACACTGTTAATGCAGCAATATATGAATCAATTTAAACAATACTCATTAACTCCGGGACAAATCCTTTTAACGAGAAATGATTTTTCGAAAAGAGAACGGTACCGAAACGCGTATGCTACGATAATGGAATTATTGGAACGCGGCGTCATTCCGATTATCAACGAGAACGATTCTACATCTGTTGAAGAATTGACATTCGGAGATAATGATATGCTTTCTGCGTTAGTCAGCGGATTGATTCACGCGGACCAGCTCATGATTCTCACCGACATTAACGGACTGTATGATGCCAATCCAAATGAAAATCCTGAGGCGAAACGATTTGATTATTTGCCGGAGATCACGCCTGAATTGCTTGGATATGCAGGTTCAGCTGGATCAAAGGTCGGCACCGGCGGAATGAAATCAAAGCTGTTAGCCGCACAAACCGCGCTGTCTCTGGGAGTGAAAGTATTCATTGGAACAGGCAGCGGAGAGCAAAAACTTGCGGACATTTTGGACGGCAGGGGAGACGGCACTTATATCGGAGACAAAGAACTATCTTCGGTTAACAACACAAGGCAGTGGATTCAGTTCCACTCGCCGATATCGGGAGAAATTATCATTGATGCGGGTGCCGAGGAGGCGATGATCCATAATGGAAGCAGCCTTTTGCCCGCTGGCGTTGTGGGTGTGAACGGAAGCTTTCCGAAAGGGGCGGTTGTGGAAGTCAGGGGACCGGGCGGCGTGATCGGCAAAGGCCAAACTCATTACTCCTCCGAGGAGATTATGGAGGCTAAAGGCAAACGCAGTGACGAACTTGATTTTGAGAAAACGTTTGAGGTTATTCATAGGAATGACTGGGTCAATGTAAAAGACTAGGAGGCGGAAAAATGAGTGAAGTTTCTGTAAAAGCGAAGCTGGCGAAAGAAGCAGCAGCCGAAATGATCATGAAAACAACAGCCGAGAAGGATGAGGCGCTCAGCCTCATTGCAAACGGACTCCGCAAAGAACTGGATTTTCTCTTGGCGGAGAATGCAAAAGACATTGTGAACGGAAAAGAGAATGGTTTAACACCGGACATCATTGACCGTCTCACATTGGATGAGAAACGTATACGCGATATCGCGGACGCGGTGGAGCTCTTAATCGACTTAGCGGACCCAATCGGCGACTCTCTTGAAACGATTGAAAAAGAAAACGGCCTGTTTATTGAAAAAATCCGTGTGCCGCTCGGTGTCGTAGGAATGATTTATGAGGCGAGGCCAAACGTCACAGTTGATGCGGCTACCCTTTGCCTGAAGACAGGGAACGCGGTTGTGCTGCGGGGAAGCTCCTCAGCCATCCACAGCAACAAAGCGCTCGTCAGTGTCATTCACAGAGCACTTGAGCAATCAGCGCTTCCGATTCACGCTGTGCAGCTGATTGAGGATACAAGCAGAGAGACAGCAAAAGAGCTCTTTACGTTAAATGATGGCTTAGACGTATTGATTCCGCGCGGAGGCAAGAAACTGATTGATCTCGTTGTGAGAGAATCAACAGTTCCTGTATTAGAAACGGGAGCAGGAAACTGCCACATATTCATTGACGAAACAGCCAAACCGCAAATGGCAGAAAAGGTTGTCGTAAATGCCAAAACGCAACGCCCTTCCGTATGCAACGCGATTGAATCATTGCTGATTCACAAGGCTTGGGCAAGACAGCACGGGAAAGAATTGCTGGACCAGCTGGAAAACGCGGGAGTTGAAATTCGCGGTGATGAATTGGTGTGTGAACTTCATCCTTCAAGCAAACAAGCATCAAAAGAAGATTGGGAAACCGAATTTTTAGCGCCTGTCCTCAGTGTAAAGACGGTTGAAAACGTCCAAGAAGCTGTGAAGCATATCCAACAATACGGCACCAATCATTCAGAAGCGATTTTAACTGAAAATGACAAAAACGCGGCATATTTTCAAACGGCTGTCGATGCTGCCGCGGTCTATCATAACGCGTCAACCCGCTTTACCGACGGCTTTGAATTCGGCTACGGAGCCGAAATCGGTATCAGCACGCAAAAGCTTCATGCAAGAGGACCGATGGGGCTTCCTGCACTGACTTCTACAAAATACATCATTAAAGGAACTGGGCAAATCCGTGAATAGCGGGGTAATGTTCAATGAAAAAGCTTATCTCATTACGAGATAAGCTTTTTTATACGCGAAAAATTGACATTTCAAATTTAATTGTTTACAATTAAATTGCATAAAATATATTGGGGGAATGAAAAATGAGTCAGCCATTATTTACAGCAACTGTTTCAGCGGTAGGAGGAAGAGAAGGAAAGGTCATTTCATCAGACCGCGTTCTTGAGCTTGATGTCGCAATGCCGGGGACACCGAGAGCCAAGAAATTAGAAAAAGCGACAAATCCAGAGCAGCTGTTTGCAGCAGGTTATGCAGCTTGCTTTGACAGCGCCCTGCAGCTTGTCGCAAGAACAGAACGGGTAAAAGTAGAGACAGAGGTTACAGCGAATGTAAGCCTGTTAAAGGATGAAGCGGACCAGGGCTACAAGCTTGGTGTGACGCTGCAAGTAAAAGGAGAAGGAGTCAGTGCATCAGAATTGGAGGCGCTTGTGAAAAAAGCGCACGGCGTCTGCCCGTACTCAAAAGCAACCTCCGGAAATATTGATGTGACACTTGAAGTTGCTGAATAAATAAAAAGAGGATGCCTGTACAAGGCATCCTCAATTTTTTTGATGAAGTGTTTCCAGCAATGTATATAGAGCGGATTTTAACTGTTTGAGATCCTCCCCAGACTGCTTTGAGAGCCCCAGAATTGTCTCTGGAATGTCAACCGCTTTTTCTTTTAATAACGCTCCGGCCTCTGTCAGGCTGATCAACACGGACCGCTCATCCTCTTCAGATCTTTTTCTCGTAATCAAACCCTGTTGTTCCATTCGTTTAAGCATCGGAGTGAGCGTCCCTGAATCTAAATACAGCTGTTCGCCCATTTTTTTGACAGTAAGCGTTTCATGTTCCCATAACAATAGCAAAGCCAAATATTGAGGGTATGTTATATTCAGCTTATCAAGCAGCGGCTTGTATTGCTTTGTCATTTCCCGCGAACTCGCATATAGCAAAAAACAAAGCTGATTCTCCAATTTCATATGATCAAATTTATTTTCCATTTTGTTCACCAACTCTTTTTTGTCATTCGATTCTATTGTATCTGAAAAACCTCACTTTTCCTATTCTCGGCAAACATAGCATGTTTAAAAAGATCAGAAAGGGAAATATAACAACTAGATACAAATAAGGAGGTTGGGAAATATGGCACTATTTACAGCAAAAGTAACCGCGCGAGGCGGACGAGCAGGACATATTACATCAGATGACGGTGTTCTTGATTTTGATATTGTCATGCCAAATGCCAAAAAAGAAGGACAAACCGGCACAAATCCGGAACAGCTCTTTGCGGCAGGGTATGCTGCATGCTTCGGCGGCGCGCTCGAACACGTAGCCAAAGAGCAGAATATCGAAATTGATTCGGAGATTGAAGGGCAGGTCAGCCTCATGAAGGATGAGAGCGACGGCGGGTTTAAAATCGGTGTCACACTTGTTGTGAACACGAAAGATTTAGATCGGGAAAAGGCACAAGAGCTTGTCAACGCCGCTCATGAATTCTGTCCTTACTCAAAGGCAACCAGAGGAAATGTTGATGTAAAACTAGAATTAAAATAATGACCGGCATCCTGAGGATTCTCAGGATGTTTTTTGGTGTCGGACATGCGGGGCGGGCACAGATTTATGATAAAACGTCAGAGAAGCGTTTGAAGCATGCCTTTAAACCAAAAGTTACAGATGAAGCGGGTGGCTGGCACGGTGTCTGCCGTGCTGAATTGCGCGTATATGCTGTTTTGTATTTGCACAGGGCATAGCGGCTACTTGGAGAAATAACAAGGACCAGGCCGCGCATGCCTGATCCTTTTAATATTCTTTCTTATTGGCGAAGTTCCGCCATGCTTGAAACGGGGATAAATGCTCTGTTAGTGTCACTTGATAAAAGGGGATCGTTCTTTCTTCAGCAGGTTTATCAATTTCTTTATAAATGAATGAATCATCAAACCCGGCTTCGGCAGCGTCTGTGTGCTCAGCTGCATAGAAAACGGCTTTAGGCCGGGCCCAGTAGATGGCGCCCAAGCACATTGGGCATGGTTCACAGCTCGTATACAAAATGCAGTCATCAAGCTGGTAGGCTCCTAGCACCTTACAGGCTTTCCGAATAGCTGTGACTTCCGCGTGGGCAGTCGGATCATTGCTTGTTGTGACGTTGTTCTGTCCCTCTGCGATAATGGCTCCGTCTTTCACGATAACGGCTCCAAAAGGCCCGCCGATTCCTGCATTCACTCCTTCACATGCGAGAGTGACAGCCCGTTTTAAGAACGTTTCATGATTCATCCCAATCCCTCCTGTCAATAGAGTGTTATTAGTATAGCCGAAAAGAATGCAAAGAACATTCTTAAAAAAGTGCAAAATAAACAAAGTATTTGGGGGATTTGCTAAATAAGAAACCGATTGTGGCTGTATTATAGAAAAAAACCATCTGCCAAATGCAGATGGTTTTTTCAAATTATACTAGCTGTGTCTGCTGTGCTCTTGCCTGTTTTGCAGCTTCAACCATGTTTTTCAATGCTGCAACCGTTTCTTCCTGCTGTCTTGTTTTCAATCCGCAGTCCGGATTTACCCAGAAGCGGTCAGTCGGACAGACGGCAAGCGCATCAACGATAATATTGTACATTTCTTCAGTTGACGGCACACGAGGGCTGTGAATGTCATATACACCAAGGCCAAGCCCTTTCAAATACGGGTGGTTTTTTAAGTAATCTAAAAATCCTCCGTGGCTTCTGCTATGTTCGATTGTAATCACATCGGCATCAAGATCATTGATTGTATCAACGATATCTTCGAAGTTGCTGTAGCACATATGTGTATGAATTTGTGTCTCGTTTTTCACGGAAGAAGTGGTTAATCTGAAAGCTTCTGCCGCCCAAGTCAAATACTCATCCCAATCGCGGGTTTTCAATGGAAGGCCTTCACGCAGCGCTGGTTCATCGACTTGAATGATTTGAATGCCTGCGTCTTCAAGCGCTTTAACTTCTTTGCGAAGGGCAAGCCCGATTTGGAAGGCGATTTCTTTCCTCGAGATGTCGTTTCGAGGGAAAGACCAGTTTAAGATTGTAACCGGGCCCGTCAGCATTCCTTTCACATGCTTGGAAGTCAATGACTGTGCGTAGACTGTGTCTTTCACTGTCATCGGTTCAATAAATTCAACATCTCCGTAAATGACTGGCGGGCGGACACAGCGTGAGCCGTATGATTGAACCCAGGCATATTTAGTGAAGGCGAAACCGGCCAGCTTTTCACCGAAGTATTCGACCATGTCTGTCCGTTCAAATTCGCCGTGAACAAGGACATCAAGCTCCAATTCTTCCTGAATATCAATCCATCTTTTTGTTTCCGCATTGATAAAGTTTTGATACTGTTCATCGGACCACTCAGCTTTCCGCCATTTTTGGCGTGCGCTCCGCACTTCAGCAGACTGCGGGAAGCTTCCGATCGTTGTCGTCGGCAAAAGCGGAAGGCCGAGAGATTCATTTTGCAGGGCTAAACGTTCTTCAAACGGAATCGGGCGCTTGAAGTCTTTATCGGTTAATTGCTCAAGCTCTTTCTTTTGTTCGGAATTGGCGCCTGTTGCAAACTGTTTAAGCGCCTGGATATCAGCCTTAGCCTGCTGAATCTCTTCGCTGATCGCCGCTTTTCCTGATACTAAGCCTTCTTTCAAAGCTGTCAGCTCGGCCAGCTTTTCTTTTGCGTAGGATAATCCGTTCAATAGGTCTTTTTCCAAATGCTCATCAGGGTGTTTCGCTACTGGAACATGTAGCAGGCTGCTGGAAGGCTGAATCCACAGTTCATCAACTTTTGCAATGCTGAGAATATCAAGAACGGCATCGAGACGCTCTTCAAGGTCCGCTTTCCAAATGTTGCGTCCGTCGATAACGCCGGCTGCCAGCACTTTGTCTGTCGGAAAGCCATGTGTTTTAAGCTGTTCCAGGTTTCTGCCTTTGTCGTGAACGAAATCAAGGCCAATTCCCTGAACCGGGTAAGAGATCAGCTCTTCATAAGCATCAACAGAATCAAAATACGTCTGCAAAAGCACATTCAAGGATGAAAGCTCACTTGTAATGCTTTCAAATAATTCTTTTGCACCGCGGACATCTTCACTAGAGGCGGTAACGAGCGCCGGCTCATCGATTTGAACCCATTTTACGCCTTCTTCTTCAAGCTCTTTCAAAAGCTGTACATATAATGGCACAAGGCGTTTTTGGATCGCTTTTGCTTCAGACGGTTCATAGCCTTTAGCAAGCGTAACGAACGTATAAGGGCCGACAATCACAGGCTTTGTTTCCACACCGTATTCCTGTTTGATCCGGCGATAATCTTCGAGTTGCTTGTTTCTTGTCAGACGGAACTCAATGCTCTCGTCATATTCCGGAACGATGTAATGGTAATTTGTATTAAACCATTTTGTCATTTCACTAGATACGGCGTCTTTGATTCCGCGGGCGATAGCGAAGTATGTATCGGTAGCGTCAGTCAAATGTCTAAAACGTTTCGGAATCCAGTTGAAGCTGACTGCTGTGTCGAGTACATGGTCATACTGTGTGAAATCAGAAACAGGCACAACATCAATCTGCTGGTCAATTTGTGTTTTTACTGCGGATAAAAATAGTTCGTCGATTTGCTTCAAAAACGTATCTTTATCAGTACTGCCTTTCCAATACGCTTCAAGTGCTTTTTTCCATTCCCGGTTCAGTCCGATTCTCGGAAATCCTAAATTCGATGTTTTGATGGTTGTCATTGTTTCTCCTCCTTTATATGTAAAACACTCTCTTTAACCCGCGGATACAGGCTGCTAAGAGGTTTTCTCACAACAAAAAGCCTCTTTCCCATGAGAGAAAGAGGCTTTTCTACGTAAAACACTGCCTCTCTCATCTCTCAGACACAATCTGATGGAATTAGCACCGTGCCTTATGAGACATCAGTCTCGGCGCGAAAAGCAGTGCGCCCCATTTCACAATGGTATTACGGTCGGTTGCTGTTGGGGTCAAAAGGCCAATCCCTCGCCCAACTCTCGATAAGAGAAAATGTTATTAATTTTTTGAAAAGTTGAATCATTTGTTGGTAATCTTAACAGTAATTCAAATTCATTGTCAACATAGAATTTGAAATTTTTATTTACATGATGTGGTGTATATTATATAAGAAAAATAATCTTATAGGGTCAACAAATGTGATTGCTCTGCTTTTTCTGCGAGCTCATCAGGAGCTGTTAAATACAGGAATCCATTGCCTGCCAGCGTTTTTGCAATATCAAGAGGAAGTGTCCTGCGGATTAGCTGTGCGAAAACCTCAGATTCAGAAAGCTTTCTTTGAAATGATTCTTCTTCATAGCTTTTGATTAAAGCAAGCGCACCGCTGACATGAGGGGCAGCCATTGAAGTGCCGGTCAGCTTACCGTACTTCTTGTTGGGAAGGGTGGATAAGATGTTTTCTCCTGGTGCCACAAGGTCAATCTCTTTATTCGCGTTAGAAAATTCTGATAATTCTCGCGCTACTGAAACAGATCCAACTGCAATGACTTCGTTATAAGCTGCGGGGTAGGAAAGCTCTTCTGTGCGTTCGTCGCCGTCACCTTCATTTCCCGCTGCACAAACGACAAGCACTCCGTTTTTCACTGCGTTTTTCACTGCTTCTTCCAGCTCTGGCACATCGCTTGGCCCTCCAAGGGACATTGAGATGATGTCGACTTTCTGTTCCACCGCGTAGTTGATGCCGTTAATTATCCATTCGTATTGTCCGCTGCCATTCTCGCCGCCAAGAACCTTCACAATCAATAGGCTTGCCTCAGGCGCGACTCCGGCAATGCCTCCGTTTGAATCATTAGCTGCAATTGTTCCGGCGACGTGTGTGCCGTGTCCGTTGTAGTCGGAAATCGCATCTTCCTTGCCGCCGTCGTCATCCGTGAAGTTCTTTCCGCCGATGATTTGATTTTTTAAATCAGGGTGGCTTGTGTCGCAGCCCGTGTCTAATACAGCAACTTTAATATTTTTGCCTTTTACCCCTTTTGCCCACATTTCTGGCGCCTTAATCACTTTAATGCCCTCAGGAAGCTCGTTTACATCCATGATCTGCTCATTCGTCACATACGGGATCAAGCGGATTTCACCATTCATAAAAAAGCCCTCCTTTTTTATGCTTGCAAGTGGATTCAAGGGTGTTGTCTCATATTATATGAAAAAAACAAGCGCTCGGACAGAGCCATTTGAAGCATTTTGAAAAAATAGGATACACACCAAAGAATTAGTAATTTTCAAAATATTGGGTGGCTTCGGCGTGTATGACTGGGATTCAACTGTAAGTCAAGTTATAATAGTGTTGGGGAAAGGAGCAGTGTCATGAAACTGAATGAAAAATTATATGCATTTTTTTCAGAGCATGTGGAACAAATGGCCGAGGAATGGATTGAAACGATGGAGGAAAGTGATCCGAATTCGCTTTACGCCCTACATAATGCAACAGTAACGGAAGAATTGAAAGAGCAGGACAGAGAATTTTACCGGCATCTGAATTACATGTATGTTTTACCGGAAAAACAATTTCTCGAAGAGTTTCAAGAGTGGGTCATTGAGCTGACCAACGATCAAAAACATCTCGACACACCGGTTCAGTATGTCATTCGGGAGTTTATGAGAAACAGGAGATTATATACGAAGTATTTTGAGAAGTTCGCAGAAGAAAATGAGTCAGCGTTTGAACCGGGAGAGAAGCAAAAATGGGCAGATTTGATTGTAAAAGTATTTGATTTCACCATTTATACATTCGTTGATCACGCTGAAATGAATGCCAAGCAGCAATTAAACGCCCAAAGAGAAATGATATTGGAATTAAGCTCACCTGTCATTACCCTGAGCAAATCAACAGCTCTGCTGCCACTTGTCGGTGACATTGATACCGAACGGGCGAAGTTTATTCTGGAAAACACGCTTCAAGCTTGTGCGAAAAGACGTGTGGAGCATCTGTTAATCGATCTGTCAGGTGTTGTTGTGGTGGATACGATGGTGGCGCACCAGATCTTTAAATTGATTGAGGCGCTTAATCTGATCGGTGTCCGGTCAACCCTGTCAGGAATCAGGCCTGAAATTGCGCAAACTGCTGTACAGCTGGGGATTGACTTTTCGAATATTACCATTAAAACCAACCTTGCCCAAGCATTAAACTATCATCAATAAAAAAATCCGCTATCTGTGATAGCGGATTTTTTATGATGCGAAACATAAAGATACGAGAAAGGATCCCGCGAATAATAAGAGGACGAGGCAAAAGAACACCCAGTCGTGCCGGTTCACGCTCAATGTCCTGTAGTATGTCCGGTTTCTGCTTCCTGTAAATCCTTTCGATTCCATTGCAAGCGCTGTCCGTTCCGCTTTTCTGATGGCGCTTGCCAATAGGGGTATGGTATATCGTTTTAACGCACTGATTTTATTAATGATGCCGCTCTCCGCCGCTCCTCCTCTGATTTTATGAGCCTGCTGAATCAGCTGGACCTCATCCTTTAACAGCGGAAGAAAGCGAAAGCCTGCAATGACACCGTACGCGAGCTTTGGTGAGAGCCTGCACTGCTGGACAAGGCTCAGCATAAATAAAATCGGATCGGTTGTAAAAACAAACATCATCGATAAGGCGGAAAAGCATAAAATACGAAACCCAAGGGAGATGCCGACAGACACATTATCGCTGTTAATTGAGATAGGGCCTGCTTGAAACAAAAAATTATCCGGTGTTGTCGGCACCTTTCCAAAAACTGCGGCTGTCCACACGCACCCGAATGCTAAAATCAAAAACGGAATCGTAAACAACAACCATTTTTTCAATGGGATTCCGGCCGCCAGTAGAACGCCCGCAACGATGATGATATAAAAACATGCCGGAGTGTAAGGGTTGTAAATAAACGACAGCATGACGACACAACAAAAAACCGCCGCCGCTTTCACAGTCGGATTAATGAGATGTAACGGCTGCTTCATCACGCACCTCCTCTTGATATGCCATCCATTCATATAGAAGGGGAAGGGTGAGCTTTGCTTTTTGGACAAGCCCTGTTTCTTGAGAAAACAACTGCGCTGGAGATCCGTCAAAGGCCAGGCCCGTATCGTGAAGCACAAGCACGCTGTCAGCATACGAAGAGACTAGCTCCATATCGTGTGTAATCATAAGGACAGCGGTTCCCTCTGCCTTGATACGCTGAATCATTTCCATGCATTCAGCCGCCGTGCGGGCATCCTGGCCAAAGGTTGGTTCGTCTAATAATAAAACCTTTACGTCATGCATGAGCATAGTAGCTACGCTCAGTCGCCGTTTTTGCCCTTGGCTGATCGCAAACGGATGATGATCAGCCAAATGCTCAAGACCAAAACGCTGCAGCAGGTGTTGCGCTTTTTTCTCAGTTTCAGCATTTGCTTTCTGGCCGAACAGAAGCTCGTCATACACCGTATCGGTGACGAATTGATGCTCAGGGTTTTGAAAAACAAATCCCATCCGTTTACGCAATTCTTTTTCTTTATATTTCTGCAGCGGCTGGTCATAAAGAAGGATTTTGCCGCTTTGCGGTTTCATGAGACGGGCCAGAACTGATAAGAGCGTCGATTTTCCAGTGCCGTTCGGACCGACAAGCGCCGTTAAAGAGCCTCCGCGCAACGAAAAGCTGATGTCTTTGAAAATCGTCTGCTGTCCTCTCGCGAACGAAAGGCTGCTGACTTCAAGCACACTCTCCCCAGAAGGGGCTTTCTTCTTTTTGACACGCCCGGCAGGAATAGGCTCTTTGAACAGCATCTCTTTTGATAAAGTAAACGGCATACTCAGCTTTTCCTGCAGATGACAGACCTTTGGAATGGCGATGCCCAATTTCTTTAGTGTCTCCGCTTCATGCTGAAATAGATTTTTCGTCAGGCCATCCAGCGCCTTTTTGCCTGATTTGTCGAGTACGATCGTTCTCTCAATCCAAGGCGCCCATTCATCAAGCTGGTGCTCAATGACGAGGAGGCTGAAACCTTTTTCCCGCTGAAGATCCTTCATCAGATGAACGAACTCCCGCGCTGAGAAAGGGTCTAAAAGAGAGGTCGGCTCATCTAAAATAATAAGCTCAGGCTCCATCGCCAAAATACAGGCGAGAGCCACTTTCTGCTTTTGTCCTCCTGAAAGGGTTGAGATCGTTTTTTCTTTTAAATGGGTAATGCGTAATTTTTCTAATACGGCGTTGATTTTCTCTGTCATTGCTTCTTTTGGAATTTGCAGATTTTCCAGCCCGAACGCAATTTCGTCCTCCACCGTCAGCATGCAGAACTGCTGATCAGGATCCTGAAAAACGACCCCGGCATGCTGAGCAATCGTTTCGGAGGTTTCAGCATCTGTGACCGGCTTTTGAAATAGAAAGACATGTCCGGACTGAATGCCGTCGCAAGCCTCCGGATATAGACCGTTTAAACAAAGGGCGAGCGAGCTTTTACCGCACCCGCTCGGTCCTAATAATAAAACACATTCTCCTTTTTGAAGCTCAAACGAAATGTCTTGAAAAACCGGTTTCTCGTCTTCTTCATAAGAGAAGCTGAGCTGCTCAACCGTCAGAAGCTCATCAAAGGCTTGCATGTTCTGACGCCCGCTTCCGTTTCTTTTTCAGTTCCTTTCCGAGTGCCATTCCGTTTAACACACCTGTATAAGCGAGAGAGTTGCTGACAGCTTTTCCGAGAAGCCCCGCCAAAAGCGCGCCGGAAATGAGACGGATCACAAGCATAATGAGCAGATAACCTGGTGAATAGGCTGCATAGCCAGAAACAAAGAGATCATAGATAAAGCTGGCTACTGAAGACCCCATACCGGCCAGCATAAGGACAGGGAGAGAGTATGCTTTCCAGCGTGTTGCAAGAAATACAGCCTCAGCCCCGAGCCCTTGAACAATGCCAATGACGATGACCATCGGGCCAGACGGATTTCCCAGCAGGCACTCAACGAGAGCGGCAATGATTTCAGAAACGAGCGCCGCACCCGGTTTTCGAATCATGTACGCGGCGATCACAGAAACGATAAACCAAATGCCGTAAATCGGTTCATAGGCGATTGGCCCAAACATACCTGCAAGCACGTTTCCGAAATGTGTAAATAATAAATAAACAACGGCAAATACGATACTGATAACGGACATGATGACAATTTCTTTTACTTTCCAGCTTTTCATTTTATCCCTGCTTTCTGTTTTTTCTTGATGGACTGTTAGCCGAAAGATTCACAGTCATGGTGATGTGGTTTGTTTGCTGCTCAGCCATGCGGAAAACGGCTTCCAATGTGCTGAATACGTCATGCGCATCCCCGTCAAGCTCGCTCGCGTAATGGACACCCTGTACGAAAGTGCCTTGGGCTTTTGCAATGTCGACAGCCTTCATAATCAATCCCATATAATCCGGCTCGTTCATTGGATAAAGGGCAAATTGGCACGGCGCTTCCGCCTTCAAGCCTCGGACAGCATCTTCATTGACACGCTTATCACCTTTGGAAAGATATGTATCCCCCTGTGTGTCACCCGGGCATCCAATGGAAAACGTGCCGTTCATGACGATGTGTTGTTCGCTGTTTGCTGCATGAAGGTAAATGGCTTTTGCAACATCGAATACATGATCAATCGATCCGCGTAACACCGTGCTGATATGGTCGGTTTTCGTCCATACCTTGGATGTATCTGTTTTTTTCAGCGCAGACTTGATCACACTGATAAAATCATCCGTCATCGGATATAAAGAGAAGCGAAAACCGGCGATTCTGCTTGTACCGCAAATATGCTCCATTTCTCCGACCTCCTGTTTTTTTGGTAAAATAAAAAACTGCATATCCTAAGGGAATATGCAGTCATAGATCGATTAAGCGCACAAAAAATACACCATTCGGTCAACCTGCACTTCCCCACGCTGGTATTATCCAGATCGGGTCATAAGGGATCAAAGCGCGTTTCTTTCGCGCTTTATCTCAGCCAAAACAGCACCCCTAGTGCTTTCCGTATACAATTTTTTATTTTGACATCATAATAGATGATAAGAATCATTTTGTAAACAACGAAATCATTTTTTTCAAATAGGGACGGGAGAGGATGATCAAATTTGGAAAAAGGACACATATTAATTGTGGAAGATGAAGAAAAAATCGCCAGGGTTCTTCAGCTTGAATTGGAATATGAAGGATACAGCGTCACGATCAAACACAATGGCACAGAAGGTCTGGATGCGGCAGCGGAGGGCGGGTATTCCTTGGTGCTTCTTGATGTCATGCTTCCGGGGCTTAGCGGACTGGAAGTGCTGCGCCGCTTGAGAAAAACGGATTCGCAGACACCGGTCATATTATTAACGGCGCGAGACAGTATTCCTGATAAGGTAACAGGTCTGGACATCGGTGCAAATGACTATGTCACCAAGCCGTTTGAAATCGAGGAATTGCTTGCGAGAATCAGGGCGGCGCTGCGACAAAATGGAACAAAAACTGAAGATATCGGCACCTTTCTTACATATGACGATTTGCGGGTGAACGAAAAAACCCGTGAAGTGAGACGCGGAGACAAAGAGGTGGAATTAACGCCGCGGGAATTTGATCTGCTCGTCTATATGCTAAAGCATCCGCAGCAAGTGCTGACACGGGAGCAAATTCTAAGCTCGGTATGGGGATTTGATTATATCGGTGATACCAATGTCGTGGACGTCTACATAAGATACATCAGAAAAAAACTGGACTATCCTTACGAAAAACAGCTGATCCATACGATTCGCGGGGTCGGCTATGCCATTAAGGGGTAAACGATGAAGCTGAAGACCAAGATTCATCTATACACTTCGCTATCACTGTTGATTTTATTAATTTTGGTTCATACCGCAGTATATCTCATTTTTTCGTCTGCGCTGACATCAAAGGATGCGGCCCGGCTTGCTGATGAGACGGATAACATTGCCGAAGCGCTGCGTGCCGCTGAAACAGAAGGAGTGGCTTTGCAGGATATGCTGCAGGCCTATCTTCCGGCAAATGGCATGGTGCGTGTAGTGAATGGTGATCAAAAAGCCGTTATGACGATCACAAAAGAAAAAGCCTATAAAGATTTTCCTCTCTCTTTTCATAGCGGAGAAACGGCAGATGTGAGGAAACATGACGGCAAGCTGTTTGCCGAGGCTGCTGTTCCGGTGATTTGGACCGATGGACAAGTGGTTTCTCTTCAGCTGGTTGAAAGGCTTGAGAACACAGAAGAGAGTCTGTTTCTGTTGAAAATCATCTTAATCGCTGCAAGTGCTGCTGTCTGCATTGCTTCTTTTTTTGCAGGCAGCTTGCTAGCCCGCCGAATCATCAATCCGATCAGACGATTAATGATCACAATGAAAGACATACAGCGAGACAAAGAATTTAAAACGATTTCTTTAGAAGGACAGTCCAACGATGAATTGTATCAAATGGGGCTGACATTTAATGAAATGGCAATGATGCTGAAGGAGCACTATGATAAACAGCAGCAATTTGTTCAAGATGCTTCACACGAATTGAAAACGCCGCTCACCATTATAGAAAGCTACAGCAGCCTGATGAAGCGGTGGGGTGCAAAAAAGCCGGAGGTGCTTGAGGAGTCGATAGAAGCCATTCACTCAGAAGCGGTGCATATGAAAAAACTGACCAATCAGCTTTTGGCGCTGGCCAAAAGTCATCAAGAGCTTGAGCTTGATCTGAAAACAATCGATCTGATTGAAGCGGCGCGGGCGGTTATGCAAACGCTCCAGTCCGTTTATCAGCGTGACATATTGCTTGAAACAGATAAAGAGAGCCTGCTTGTAAAGGCTGATGAAGAACGCATCAAGCAGCTGTTGACCATTTTGCTTGATAATGCAATAAAGTATAGTGAAAAGCCTATTGAGATGTCAGCCGGAACGAGGAATGGACGGCCGTTTCTATCAGTGAGGGATGAAGGCATCGGAATACCTGAGGAGCATATCCCGCATTTGTTCGAACGGTTCTACCGGGCAGATGAGGCACGAAACAGAAAAACAGGAGGAACGGGTTTAGGCCTTTCCATTGCCAAGCAAATCGCCGATGAGCATGGCATTGAGCTGTCTGTCAAAAGCAAGCCGGGACGAGGAACAGCTGTCACCATGCAATTCAGCGAACAGAATGGGGGAGGCCGATGACTAAAACAATAAAAACAGTATCTTTTGCTGCAGTAGCCATTTTAGTTGTCATCATCTGTACGTTTCTCATCATTCGGCAAACCCATGAGAACGTATTGTCAAAGGAGACTGTCGTAAAAAAAGTCGAAGCCTCTTATGAAGGCAAGGTCACGAAAGCAACACAATCAAAGGATAAAAAAACATATGATATAACGCTTGAAAATCAAAAGGGAACTTACTTTGTAAAAGCAGACGCAATATCGGCTGACATTCTTTCAATGAATAGAGTAAAAGCAGTGAATCCATCTGCCATGACAGAAAAAGAAGCCGAGCATCTCGCGCTTGAGCGGGTGCCGGGAACGGTCAAAAAACAAACACGACAAAGTCGAGTTGCCACTTATACCATACAAAAAGAAGATGGAAAAACATACGAAGTGAAGGTAGACATGCAGGCAAAAACAGTCTTGTCTGCCGATCAAATCAGCAGCAAAGATCAACAAAAAACGCCGATTACGAAAAAAGAAGCCAAAACAATTGCAGAGCGAAAAACGGGCGGAACAGCGGATGACGCAGATCTCGAAGAAAGTGAGGGCACTCTCATCTTTGAAGTGGACGTTGATCTTCCTGATAATAAGGAAGCGACAGTGAAAATCAATGCCTACACAGGAAAGGTAGCTAACATTGTGTATGAAGACTGACGGTTTCTCATCAAATTCTCATCTTGCTCTCGTTTTCCTTTCATGTTGAGTGTGTAAACTGTACTCATACAAAACAAAGGAGGACTCACAAATGCTCAAGAAAAAATGGATGGTCGGTCTTTTAGCAGGGTGCCTAGCGGCCGGAGGATTCAGCTACAACGCGTTTGCCAAAGAAAACAATGAAAACAGACAGGCTTCTTCTAAGACGGATGCACTCACTGAACAAGAAGCAGAAGCAATTGCTAAAACAGTTGTTGACGGCACAGTAGAAGACATTGACAGAGACCTTTACAACGGTAAAGAAGTCTATGAAGTGGAGATTGAAAAAGAAGGTGAAGACTACGACGTTTATGTAGATATTCATACAAAACAAGCGCTTAATGACCCGTTAAAGGAGAAAGCAGAACAAGTCGCCATAACCAAAGAAGAAGCTGAAGAAATTGCTTTAAAGCAAACAGGTGGAACCGTAACAGAAAGTAAGCTTGACGAAGATGACGGTGCTTACATCTATGAAATGGAAATCCAAACGAAACAAGGAACTGAGACAGAATTTGAAATTTCCGCAAAAGATGGACGCATTATCAAACAGGAGATAGATGACTAATCAAAACCCCCGCTGCAGCGGGGGTTTTTCATGATAAGAAACCTTCTTTTGGACAATCTAAGTAGAAAAGGAGGCGAAACGCATGGAAAAGAAAGAGGAGCAATACATCAATCAGGCTGAATATGTCCCTCATCCGACGAAGGAAGGAGAGTACGCCTTATTTCTTCATGAAACGTATCATTTGCTTTCTGAAGATGACGAGACACAAACAACAGAATAAGGGCTTAGGCCCTTGTTTTGTTCCGTAATTGTGATGTAAGCGCATTTATTACTTTTTTGAGTTGACACAGCTTGTTTTTTTCTGTAATCTCAGTGTGTCAATTCAATTAGGAACTTCGTTAGGTGAGGCTCCTGTATGGAGATACGCTGCTGCCCAAAAATGTCCAAAGACGCCAATGGGTCAACAGAAATCATCGACATAAGGTGATTTTTAATGCAGCTGGATGCTTGTCCTATGCCATACAGTGCTAAAGCTCTACGATTGAAGGCGCCCGCACGCTTTTTTTGCCGTGCTTCTTTCACCTTCAATCCCGAAGGCTTTTTTTATGCCTTTAAAACGAAACCAATCAAAGGAGGTGCGGAGTATGGATTCTCCCCATTCGAGTCAATCTGAAGAAGTACCCATATACTATGACAGCAAGACAATTGATTACACGATGAGGAGACGAACTGCCGCACCTTCTGGCGAGGCCGGCACGTCTCCGTAGAGGAGGTACGAGTCCCGATGGTTCAAAACATGACCTATGACGAACTCATTTTACGCATCATTATTTTACTGCGAGACGGGAAAATCAGGGATTTTAGAAGTGTTATTGATGAGCTTCAGCCCTATGACATGGCATTTATTTTTAAAGAAATGCCGGAAAAACACCGCGCCCGCTATTTATCTTATTTAACTGTAGACGATATCACTGATATGATCGGGGAGCTGGAACGCGAATTTCAGCTTGTCGTCTTAAATAAAGTCGGAAAAACAAAAGCAACACTGGCGATGAACAAAATGGACAACGATGACCTCGCTCAATTGCTTGAAGAAATGGACGAAGAACTGAAGGAACAGCTTTTGTCCAGCATGGAAGCGTCAGAATCAAAAGCTGTACAGCTCTTGATGAATTACCCGGCTGATTCAGCGGGACGCATGATGACAAACCGGTATGTGTGGATTCCTCAGCATTACACGGTAAAAGACGCGGTCGTCAAACTGAAAAGCTTCGCTGAAATAGCTGAATCGATCAACTACTTATATGTTATTAATGAAAGCAAACAGCTGGTTGGGGTTCTTTCCTACCGCGATTTGATTCTGGGTGAACCTGAAGAAAAGGTGCAGGATTTAATGTTTACCCGCGTCATATCAGCAGATGCTCTTCAGGACCAGGAAGAAGTTGCCCGCCTGATTGAACGTTACGATTTTTTGGCAATACCGGTTGTAGAAGAAAACAACGTGCTTGTCGGCATTGTGACGGTCGATGATATTATCGACGTCGTTATTCGGGAAGCTGATGAGGATTACGAAAAATTTGCCGCTTCCGGTAAAGACATCACCTTTGACACAAAAGCTTACGTGGCGGCATACCGGCGCCTGCCATGGCTGATTTTACTCTTGTTTATCGGACTGATTTCAGGAAGCATTATCAGCTATTTTGAAGACGCGCTGAAGCAGGTTGTCGCGCTTGCGTTTTTCATGCCGATGGTGTCAGGGATGACAGGAAATACGGGAACACAATCTCTCGCGGTTGTTATCAGAGGTTTGTCTAAAGAAGAAATGAACAAAAAAACGATTGTGCGCCTGATCTTCCGGGAGTTCAGAACAAGTATTTTTATCGGAGCGGTTTGTTCTGTGCTGATTGCGATTGTTTCTATCATATGGCAGGGGAATGCGCTTTTGGGATTTGTTGTCGCCTCTTCACTGTTCTTAACCTTAATCATCGGCACGATGTCAGGAACGATTATCCCTATTATTTTGCACAAACTGAAAGTAGACCCGGCGATTGCTTCTGGACCGCTGATTACAACGTTAAACGATATTTTATCTTTATTAATCTACTTTGGCATTGCCACTGCATTCATTCACTCATTATAAACGTAAAAAGTCCGTCTCAACTGCGAGCCGGACTTTTATTATTTAACGGTTTTTGTACCGAAAGTGAGCATTAAGCTGCCCCTCCAGCATTTTTTTCCGCACTTGCGGATCGTTTTTTAACATCTGTTCTTTTTTGCGCATATCCTTTAAAATCTCTGCCGTCTGTACGCCGTCTTCACGCTTATTGGCGATATCCATCAGCCGCTCCACATCGGCAAAGGAGTATTTTCTTGTCCCCCTTGAAGAACGCTGCGGGTAAATGAGCTTTCGTTCCTCATAATACCTGATCTGTCTTACGGACAATCCTGTCAATTCACTCACAATTCCGATTGAAATCACTTTTTTGTCTTTATAAGAATGATCTTCTGTGGTCATTTTTCCACCCCTGGATGTCTTTTGATAATAGTATATAAAAAACAAAGAGAAAAAACCTGACGCTTGTCATATTTTCTAACATCAAATAGAAGATTTTTGAAAAAATACGGAAGAAAAATTAACAAGAATAATGCGTAACACCCAAGCGCGTTTTATCCTTTATGTAACGAATCAAACGAGGAGGAAGGATAATCATGGAGGAAGAAAAAGCGGTCTCACTGGCAAAAGAAATTATAGAGTTGGATATCAGGCGTGATGAAATGCTGGAGACGTTTATGCAGCTTGCCGGAGAACAGGCTTTTCAATTATTAAGATCGGTTCAAAACGGACAATACCGAAAATCTTCGTAAACATAAATTCTTTACATTAGATTCATACCACGTTCATTTAAAAAGAGTATCTTTTGTATAGGATACCTCAAAATGAAGGAGGACGCTATGAGTAATTTATTGAAATCAGCTTTAGAAAAAGAACGAAGCCATTATTCTGAAAAACTCTATCAGATTGGGGTTTATAATAAAGAGGTCATGAACAAAATGACGATTTCTGAGCTTCGGAAAGAATACGCTTATTTCTTTCGAAGCATTACAAATCATAAAAATTATCCTTATACAAGATAATGTATAAGGATTTTTTTGCTTTTAGAAGGAATTTCTCGAATTATAGCGAATACGTATAGTAAGGGACTGAACTCTTATTATATGTAAGGGTTTTCATTATTTTTTTATAAAAATCCTATATACGAGGTAGATATGATGAGATTATCGTTTAACGAAGAAGAAGTTGAGCGTGCGATGAATTTGTACAGAGTTTTTGCAAGGGCTTTCAAAAGTGTGTCCGAACATAGTATCCGTGATAGCAAAGAGCACGGTTTTAATCCCACTGAATTTGCTGTACTGGAGCTCCTGTACACAAGAGGCCCGCAAAAATTACAGCAAATTGGGTCGAGACTTCTGCTTGTAAGCGGAAACGTCACATATGTTATTGACAAACTAGAAAGAAACGGGTTTTTAGTAAGGGAGCAGGACCCGAAAGATAAACGCTCTGTTTACGCACATTTAACTGACAAGGGAAATGAGTATTTGGATAAAATTTATCCGATTCATGCACTGCGTATTGCGAGAGCGTTTTCAGGCCTTTCGCCTGATGAACAGGACCAGCTGATTGTCCTGCTCAAGAAAGCAGGCATACACAGCCAGCATTTGCTGTTTCGTTAACTATTCTACACTCTCTGTTTCAGGAGAGTGTTTTTTTGTTTCATAAGATTCTTTTTAAAACATCTTCAATCTTCCTATCAGACATTTCGCCAAGGTATCCATTGACGTGTTTTTTATACTCCTTCATCTGTTCGTTCGATTGAAAAAATGCCGCGATATACTCTTCTGCTTTCTTCATGTCCCAGTTTCTCATATCTGTGACGAGTTTCCTTTCATGTAGAAGGTTTAAATTCATTTCCTCCTGTCCCGGCAGTGCATGATAAATAAATACCGGAAGCCTCTTCTGTAAGCATTCACTGATGGTCACGCCTCCGGGTTTTGTCATGATGCCTGTCGCCTGTTCGTACAAACGGTTCATCTCTGCTTTGCTGTGAAGGTAAGGAATCGCCTCAATCAAGGGGTGGTGTAAACTTTTGACATAGGAGTAGAGCTTTTCGTTTCTGCCGCATAATATTTTGTATAAGATCTTTCCGCCTGGCGACAGTTCCTGCACCCATTTTAAAATCCCGCCGACCCCCATACTGCCCCCTGTGATGATGATGGTATATGGCGGGTGGTGCTGCAAGGTATCTGCTGATTCCATTTCAAAATTTCGGTGAACTGGAATACCGGTCAAGTATATGTTGTTCTGATCGATCCCCTCTGATATTAGCTGCTTCTTTACTTCCGTGCTCGGAACAAAATGGTAATCAATGTTCTTCCGTCCCCATAATTGATTTACGAAAAAATCAGTGTATACATTCACAACCGTCAGATTCGGATATTCAGGCTTTAATCGGTTCAGCAGATAAGAAGGCAGCGCATGTGTGCAGAAGGCGATATCAGGCTGTTTTTCTTGGAGAATGTGCCTCATTTGCTGTGTGAACAGCCATTCGTACATGAAATAGCGTTTGTCATGCTGAAATTCTCCGCAGGCGAGGAGCCTGTAAATGCCGCTGTACGTTTTCGGGAAATATTGAATCCATTTTAAATAAGCCACGGAGGACAATTTTTCTAACCGCCTATACGCATGTGAAAAGATATCAATCTTTTCAGCTGCCAGCCCTTGAGACTCTAATTCAGCCTGCAATGCATCAGCCACATGATGATGGCCGGTGGAAATGCTTAAAAAAGGAAAAATGAGAATGTTTTTCATGACAGTCCTCCTTAAAAAATATGGCAACTATATTTTGAGGAGAACGTTCACAAAATATAAGGGTGTCTTTGATCACAAGGAAGGTGAAAAGATGAAAACCTGTTTCCTTTCCATTTGGAGAATGGTTGATCCGATTTATTTCTTTTTTTCAAGGCTAAGCTTGATTGACAACGATCAAAAAAGCGTTTTTCGAGTCAGGCTGACGAAGTATAAAGGACATCATGTCGTACTGAGCGATGGAACGCATATTAGAAAAAATGATGTACTCGTTAAAATTCATCTGCACAATATTAAGCTGATAAGAGAACTGCAAAGCATTGAGAGCGCAGTCAGAAAAGGAATCATTATTTATCAGAAAGTATATCAATCGATGCCGCTTCTTCTTGACTATATCAACAATCATAAAAAAAGCGAGAAAATCAAAGGAATCATTGGGATTACAATGCTTGACAAAGGTGTGGAAAGGCTCGGCTTTGATGTGATCACCCCGGTGAACCCTTTTTACAGATGCTTTAAAAAAGTGTCTCATGTGCCGATTTTATATTTGACTTCAAAGCCTGTGAGCTTGCGGCATTTACCGAATTCATCCTATTTGTTTATCTCAAAAGAAAAGCTGCAGAAAACCTATCAAAAAAAAGACTGATGCCTCGGTCAGCACAGTCTTTTTTGATTAAATCTGATGAAATGTCACTTCAGGGCGGCTTCCGACACGGATATTTACGCCGGTTTGTCCCAAGCCTTCGCTGATATAAAATGGTTTATCGTGATGATAATGAAGGCCTTTAATCATGTTCATCCGCACGAGCTTGCCCATTTTCACCAAATGATACGGTTTTGGCCAGTGAATTTGCCCGCCGTGAAAATGCCCTGACAGCAGGTAATCATAATGAACATCTTTCATATCCAGAATAATATTTGGGTCATGTGTTAAGACAAGATGATAGCCATTTTCCAGACTTTGATAAGAGCCGGTGATATTACTCCGATTCGTACTGTAATCATCAATGCCGATAATATTGACTGGCCCTGCAGCCGTCTCGATTCGAACATGTTCATTTTGCAGCGTGATACAGCCGTTTTCCTCTAAAACTCGCTTCAATCTCTGAAAGTCCTCTTCTTTTAATACATAATCGTGGTTACCGAACACCGCGTACATTCCATATGCAGGCTTCAGCTTTTGCAAGGCGTTCAAGTAACCTGCCAGCTTCGGAATATTACGTTTCCGATCAAGAAAATCCCCGGTAAGAGCAATGATGTCCACAGGCTGATCTTTTGTTAAATGATACAGCTCCTCAGGTGAGACTGAAATGTTTTCCAAGTGAAGATCTGATAAATGAAGGATATTTAATTTTTTTCTGGCTGGAAGGCCGTCTTTTTGGTCGATTGAAATGGTGTTGACTTTCACATCTTTTGTATTGCGGTTCGCTTTATATAGAAATGGCACAAATACGAGTATGGCCAATGAAAGTAAGATTGTAAACAAAATATATCCCCTCCCTTCTATCAGTATAGTAAGTGATCAAGCCCTATGGATAGCGGGAATTAATGGGTAGAGACAGGTTGAAAAACGGATTGTCATATGATGAATGATTTGGAAGGGAAAAGGGATAATAAATTTTGACACATGAGGCAGAACATGCCGACGGAGTCAGAATAACAAATGGATGTGTAAGCAATGTTACGATTGATGAGACAACAAAAAAAAGAAACATATTATCTCTGGATCGCATTATTTCTTCTTTTATTGTATGTATCCCCGCTTTTTATTTTAAAGGAAGATGCCCATATCCGGGTCCACGATAATTTAGATTCCAACATCGCTTGGTACAAGGTTCTGGCCGATAGCGGAGAAATCGTCGGCAAGGTTGACGCTGCCATTCCTCAAATCATTAACGGGCTGCCCCGGGATGCCTTTGGCACCGAGTGGAGCGGAATTGTTTGGCTCCATGCTTTCTTTTCTTCCATGACCGCCTATGCAATAAGCCAGACGGTTACAAGAGTTGTCGCTTTTTTTGGAATGTATGTGCTGCTGAAGAAACATATAATCCCGGAACCAAAAGCGGCTTTCATCCGAATTGGCGTATCGCTTGCATTTGCCTTAACACCGTTCTGGCCTTCGGGAATGCTGAGTACGCTTGGGTACCCTTTGGCACTGTGGGCTTTTTTAAATATCCGAAAAGGGGATATCTCATGGAGAGAGTGGCTGACGCTGGGCTTGCTCCCTCTATACTCAAGCTTTGTTCTAGGTTTCTTCTTTTTCCTGGCAGGGATGGCGTGTTTTTGGCTGTATGATGCCATTACAAAAAGAAGATGGAATTTGATGTTCTTAGGCAGTATTGCATTTATGACGAGTATCTATCTTTTCGTTGAATATCGGCTTGTCTATTCGATGCTGTTTGAACACGCACCGATGCATCGTATCGAATTTATCTCATCCAGGCATGACGTTTGGCATTCTCTTCGGCTATCCGTAAAAAACTTTGTCTATGGCCATAATCATGTGATGACCGTTCATACCGTTGTCATCCTTCCGATCCTGCTGGTCGTATTTGCTGCTCTGCTGTTCAAACGAAATCGGACAAAGCCAGAAAATGTGTATCTGTTTTTATGTGTGCTTAATTACGGATTGTCATTATGGTATGCGTTTTGGTTCAACAAAATTTGGGCTGTTCCAAAGCAGAAATTTGCCTTTTTAGCAGAATTTAATTTTGCCCGTTTTCATTTTCTTCGGCCGCTTGTTATATACGTGAGCTTTGCGCTTGCTTTATATCTCATTTGGCGGATGGGGAAAGGATGGAAATGGCTTGTGTACGCCGCAGTCGCTGCACAGCTGATGGTGTTGGCGCCTTTTAATGAAGAATATACGTATGGCGTTCATTACAACGCGCCGACATTCAAGGAGTTTTATGCATCGGAGCAATTCAAAGAGATTAAGGAATATATCGGACGTCCGCAGGATTCGTACAGGGTGGCGAGCATCGGACTGCATCCGTCTATCGCCCAATATAACGGGTTTTATACGTTAGATACGTATAACAATCTGTATCCGCTTTCATATAAATATGAATTTAGGAAAATCATCGAAAAAGAGCTGGAAAAAAATTCTCGGCTGAAACAATACTTTGATGAATGGGGCAGCCGCTGCTACCTTTTTGTCGATGAACTCGGTAAACGATATGATTTCAAAAAGAACTCGAAGAAAACGATCAACAACCTTCAATTAAATACAGATGTATTTAAAAAAATGGGCGGACGGTACATTTTTTCTTCTGTTCCGATCATGAATGCTGAACAAAACCATCTCGCGCTCGTAAAGACGTTTGACCATAAAGATTCCGCCTGGCGCATTTATTTATATGAAACAAGATAAGGAGGATATCGATTGAAACAGTCACAGCCAGTATTAACCATCGTCGTCCCGTGTTTCAATGAAGAGGAAGTGTTTCAAGAAACAAGCCGTCAGCTGACAGAGGTTGTAGATGATTTAATTGAAGAAAAATTAATTGCTGAAGACAGTAAAATTCTGTTTGTCGATGATGGCAGCAAAGACCGCACTTGGGCTTTGATTGCTATGGAGAGCATAAGAAACAAGAAGGTTACCGGCTTAAAATTAGCCTGCAATGTCGGCCACCAAAAAGCGCTTTTAGCCGGACTGCATAAAGCGAAGAATAGGTCAGACTGCGTCATTTCGATCGATGCTGATCTTCAGGACGACATCTCTGTGATCCGGGATTTTATGCTGAAATATCATGAGGGCTGCGAGATCGTTTACGGTGTACGCCGGAGCAGAAAAACCGATACCTTTTTCAAGCGCACGACCGCGTTAGGGTTTTATCGTCTCATGAATAAGCTTGGGATTAAATTAATTTATAATCATGCTGATTTTCGTTTAATGAATAAAAGGTCCCTCGAAGAGCTCGAGCGTTATCCGGAAGCGAATCTGTTTTTAAGAGGTATTGTCCCCATGATCGGCTTTAAATCGGCCGAAGTTTTATATGACCGCAAGGAACGCTTTGCCGGCAAAACGAAATATCCGCTGAAAAAGATGCTATCCTTCGCTTTTAACGGGATTACTTCATTCAGTGTCGCACCAATTCGATTCTTTACGCTTTTAGGGTTTGTTTTGTTTTTCCTCAGCGCTGTGGCAGGGATTGGTGCGTTTATTCAAAAGCTGCTCGGCCATACGAATGCAGGCTGGGCGTCTCTTATCATATCCATTTGGTTTTTGGGCGGGCTGCAATTGATGGGAATTGGAATCATCGGAGAGTATATTGGAACGATTTTTTCTGAAGTGAAAAGACGGCCGAAATACGCGATTGATATTGATTTGTATAATGAACAGCTGAGCCCGCTTCAGCGCCAGGAAAAAGAGCGGTTAGAAAAAAAGTACAGTTAAACACGGAAAGAGCTGACTTCATTAGTCAGCTCTTTTTCTTCAACTGATGCAATATAGCGCTAAGCGGTTCGTCTTGCGGGTTGCGGTAAAAATCAAAAAATGGGCAGCCCTGCTTCTTAATTCGATCGATGACCGTATCAATTGTAAACAGAGCGGGTGTTAAAGATGATTGCACCTCATGCCAGTAGAGCGGGGCTGCAACAGTCCCAAGCTCATTTCCTCTCGTCGAATAGGGACAGATAATCGTTTTTCCTTCTGCATGCTGCAAATAATCAAGATACAATTTGCAGTGTCTGTTTTTAATCAAGCGTTCAGTGGTAAAGAGCTCGGGAAATGCATTGGTGCAGTACTCTGCGATCAGCTGCGTAAATTGGCGTGTTTCTTCATACGTAAATGCCTCGGGAGACAAGGGAATATAAAGCTGGATGCCTTTGTTGCCGGACAGCTTCGGGTACGATGTGATGCCAAAGGAATCCAACAGCCGCTTCAGTTCATTTGCGGCCTGCACGGCCATAAGAAAGTCATCTCGCGAAGGCGGGTCTAAATCAATGACAATCTCAGCCGGACGCCTGCTTTTAATGGTTTGAAAAGGAACGTGAAACTCCAAAGCAAGCTGGTTGCAAAGCCATAACAATGTAGACATATCCTCACAGACAATATGTTCATGGCTTCCATCATAGAAGGACTGAACAAAATCCGGCGCATAGTCCGGCTTGTTTTTTTGGAAAAATGATTCGCTCCTAGATCCATGCGGATAGCGGATGACGGTGACAGCCCGGTTTTTCAGAAATGGGAGCAGGTAGTCACTGACTTCAATCATATACTGAATAAAATCTTCTTTTGTTTTTTTATTCTTTTTAAATATGATTTTATCCAGGCTTGTGAACTGGAGTTTTGGGTGAACCGGTTTGGAGTGTCGTATGACTTGCGCATACGTGCATTCGGTCCAGTCCATTTGGAATTCGAAACCGATAAACGATACCTCTCTTAATGTGCCATGGAGAATTGTTAAGTATTGAACAGCTGCACAAATCGAAGGTTCAAGCTTAAACTCGCCTGAGGGTGTTTGATGTCCGTGCTGTTCCATAATCTCGCGTATAGCGCTTTTTTCCTCATCGCGCATTCCGTGCGAGACAGAGGCAATCGGTGTCATTATTCCGTTTTTTAACACCGATACCGTCAGAAACCCGTTGTTAGGGTTGAACCCTGTTATGCAAACATAAGCTTGTTTAAAGTTTTTATATTTGAGCCAATCGGACGACCGCTTCTTTTCAAGCCATTTGCTGTTTGTTTTCTTCGCTACAATTCCTTCTCCGTCATATTTTATTACCATCTCCCAGAGTTGATCAAAATGATCATAACAGGGAATGGATTGAATGGTTTCTTTTGCGTAAGGATCTGGAGATGCAGGAAGCTTTGCTGCGGATATGAGTTCACGCAGCGATTTTTTGCGGTCCAAATACGAAAGAAGCGTTACATCTTCTCCGCTTCGCTCTAACAAATCAAAGGCGAGAAAGCAGCACGGCCGCGCGTTTGCCGATTCCTGAATCTTGTCTGGCCTTTTCAAACGCCCCCGCACTTGAAGGTGTTCAAAATCTGCACGACAGGGATTCACCAAACATACGATTTCACCGTCAAGTGTCAGCGGAAGCTCTTTTTCTAGGTGCTGAAAGGCAGTTTTGGCGAATTGTGTGATTTCAGGGAAGGTGCTGCTGAGCTCCACACCATTTCTGCTGGTTAAGGTCACACCTGAAGAATGGATGCGGAGAATACAGCGGTACCCATCATATTTTACTTCGTAACGCCATTCTGCTCCGATTGGCGGTGACGAAGTTAAGACCGGCTGCATGGTAAACGCCATGCGCTATGATGTGCCGGAGGCTTTTTTTCTAGTTGTTTTTTGTTTTTTATCTCCGGCTCCTTTCGGTTCAGCGGCTTGTGCAGGTGCGGCAGCCGGTGTCTCCCGGTTCGGCCTTCTGGTTCTGTCGATGCTGGCTTGCAGAGCGCTTACCAGGTCAATGACATCTTCACGAGGTGGCGCTTTATCAGGAGTGACAGCCGTTTCTTTATTTTCTAGCTTGTCGTTGACTCTTTGCAGCAGCGCCTGTCGGTACGTGTCTTCATATTTCTCAGGCTCAAACTTAGCAGTCAGTTCATCTATTAATGTGATAGCAGTTTGCAGTTCCTTATCGTTTACATTCGATTGATCAGGTACACCTGGGACTTGAGCGGCGCTTCTGACCTCATCGGGATAATGGATAGACTCCATGACGATACAATTTTCATAAACGCGGAGAATCGCCAGCTGCTGCTTTGACCTGATTGTCATATTGGCGATACCGATCTTTCCGGTTGAGCGCAGCGCCTCACGCAGCAGGGTATAGGCCTTCGTCCCATTATCCCCGGGGCCGACAAAGTAGGAGCGGTTAAAATAAATCGGATCAATTTCCTGAAGCTGAACAAAGTCAACAATCTCAACTGCTTTCTCCTCATGCTCCTGTTTTAAGCTTTTTAAATCTTCGTCTGTCAGCACTACATATTTTCCTTTTACATATTCATATCCCTTCACAATTTCATCAGGACTAAGAGTTTTTTCGCAATTTGTGCAAACTTTCTCGTATTTGATTGGTGCGTGATCCTCTTTATGGAGGCTGCGCAGTTTAATATCTTTATCTTCTGTGGCCGCATATAGCTTGATGGGGATGTTTACTAATCCGAAGCTGATCGATCCCTTCCACATTGTATGCATATCGATAAACCCCTTTTTTTCTTTAGTGTGAAGAGAAGGAGTACGATTCATGTGTAGTAACTTATGGGTGAAAAAAAGCCGGCGCTGTTATTGCGACGGCTGTTCAATAATGAATTGTTCGAATTGTTCCGGAGGTATTGGCCTGCTGAAAAAGAAGCCCTGCAAATGGTCGCAGCCTTTTTCAAAAAGAAGCTGCTTTTGAGCTGCATTTTCCACACCTTCGGCAATCACCTGCAAAGACAGCTGATGCCCCATGGCAATAATAGCTCCGGTAATTTGCTCTGATTTAGGATGGGTCTGAATATCGTCAATAAATGATTTGTCAATCTTCAGCCTGTGAATCGGGAAGTCCTTCAAATAGCTAAGAGAGCTGTGACCAGTACCGAAATCGTCAATACTGATTCTGATTCCTAATTCTGTTAGGGATGACAAAACCTTTTTGGAGTGATCGAGATTGTCCATTGTCATGCTTTCCGTCACCTCCACTTCAAGAAGCTGCGGAGGAAGCTGGTATTTATTAAGCGTATCCTTGATGAGGGGAATCAGACCTTTAGATTGAAACTGTCTGGCGGAAATATTAATGGCGACAGAAAGATCATAGCCTTTGTCATGCCAAATCCTTGCCTGCTTGCATGCTTCATCTATAATCCACTTTCCGATATCAATAATAAGTCCCGTTTCTTCTGCAACACCGATGAATTCTCCGGGCGGACGCAGTTGCCCGTCTGGTGTCACAAGGCGTATCAGTGCTTCTGCTCCTGTCATTTTTTGTTTTTTCACACTGAATTGCGGCTGATAATGCAAGACAAATCTATCGTTTTCGATTGCTTCTCTGAGTACCATCTCTTGGTTAAGCTTAACGGTTTCTTTGTTGCCGATTGAAAAAGAATAGTATCTGTATTTGCTTTTGTTTCGTTCTTTAGCCGCATACATCGCCATATCAGCCTTTTTCATCAATTCAAGGCCATCCGTCCCGTCTTTTGGAGATATCGCAATCCCGATACTGACAGATGTGACAAGGGTGTGATCTTGAATTTTGAAAGGTTTTTTGAATTTTTGGATAATTTTTCTTGCTAAAACATCTGCTTCGCCTGTTCCTGTATTGGCGTCTGTTAATATAATAATAAATTCATCACCGCCAAGACGGGCGATAAATCCGTTATCAGGGACTACAGATGACAGGCGTTTAGCTGCAAACTGAAGCAATTGATCACCGACATTATGCCCTAATGCATCGTTAATCACTTTAAACCGGTTTAAGTCAAGAAAGAATACAACAGTGTTATAATGCAAGGAATGCTCGCGATTCAGCACCTTTGTTAGATGAGAGATGGCATGCCTTCTGTTAGGTAAGTCTGTAAGCGAATCATAATGAGCCATTCTATGGATTTCTTTTTCTGCTTTGTACTGCTTCGTCATGTCTTTACAAATGACATAAATGCTGTCTAGTTCCTGATTGACCTCAACAGGTATAAGCGTAATATTTAAGTGAAACTGGCCTTTTTCAGTGATAAGATCGCTATCGCTGTTCATCGCTTGTTTATCTTTTTTAACTTGCTCAAAAAGGCGCTTAACCTTCAGTGATGTGTAATTCCTCCAGTCATGCATGCTGAAGCCAAATTTGCTGATCATTTCCTCACCAGCGTGATTGGAAGATATTATGTCTCCTTCTAATGATAAAATAAAAATTGCATCAATATTGTGGACGATTAAAGACTGAAATCGCTGTTCGTTATCCTTTATGCGTTCGCTCTGTTTAATAAACTTTCGATCTGCATGGGAACTGAATAACAATAACGTTTGGATACAAAAAATAATTAAAGTAACAAAAATTGACCAATGAAACGTTTGCACCTCCATATGGCTTCCGGGCGGAGCCATGTCCTTATGGAAAGTTGCCGCAAGCATCCCTGTGTAGTGCATGCCCGAAATCCCAATGCCCATTACAATTGAACTGACGACTTTATAGAATATAAGATGCTCAGAATGTTTTTTTACGGCCAAGTCAAAGAATATTTTTAACGAGACGAAAGAGGCTGCAATCGCAATGATAATTGAAACTGTAAATAAAATCGGTTCGTAAATAATCATTACCCGGGAAATGGCAGACATTCCGATATAGTGCATAGAAGCAATAGATGCGCCAAGCACAACTGATCCGGTAAGCAGTCTGTAATATGTAAGAATGTGCCGGCTGACAAAATATAATGACACAAATGATCCCGAAACAGATGCGCCAATGGCTGCCATTAAAGGCATGAATTCATATTCCATCGGCATTTCCATATGGACGGCCATCATCCCTACAAAATGCATTGACCAAATACCGAATCCCATAATAAGTGAGCCGCCGATCAGCCAAATTTTACTTTTTAAGCCTGTATTGATGGTGACTTTCCTTGAAAGTTCAAGGGAAATATACGAGGCGGTACAGGCAATTAGAATAGATAAACATATGAGCGTCGTATTATACGTAACGTGTATTTCCAAATGGAGATTCCCCCCCCCCGTATCGTGTGTTCCAGTCTTGTTGACTCTCTTTATTATCGGCTGCTTAACCGCAGAGTTTCAGCCTTCAAAACGATAGAAATACGAGGGAGATCTATTTTTAGTTCAACTGACCGTGAAAAATGTGTTAAAATCATCTTGACGTTTTCCGAAAAAACAAAAATGTATGATACATAAACATGAAACAAGGGAGTTGGTGGCTATCGAAGAGCTGGTTATGTCATGGATAGAAGCATTTAAAAGCTTATCTTATTTTGGAATATTTCTAGCGCTCAGCATTGAGTTTATTCCGGCCGAAGTCGTCTTGCCGCTTGCGGGCTATTGGGTATCTAAAGGCGATATGACACTTGCCGGCGTTGTTTTGGCAGGATCGCTTGGAGGAGTGGCCGGTCCGCTTACGCTGTATTGGATAGGCCGGTACGGAGGAAGGCCGTTTCTTGAACGTTTTGGGAAGTATCTCTTTATTAAACCTGAAGCGCTTGATAAGTCAGATAATTTTTTCAAAAAACATGGGGGCTTTGTCGCCTTCAGCGGCCGTTTCTTGCCTGGCATCAGGACATTGATTTCCATACCGTGCGGAATTGCAAAAATGAATGTTTGGGTGTTTTCGCTTTATACATTCATTGCTATGCTTCCGATTACATTTGTATATGTTTATCTCGGTGTGAAGCTCGGTGAAAATTGGAAGGAAGTCGGCTCTATTCTTGATCAATATATGCTTCCGATCGGGATAGCGATTTTGGCGCTGTTCCTGCTCTACTTACTGATGAAAAAGAGGAAGAAACGCACGCATTCCGAACAATTATCTGTATTTTTAAAAAATAAGCGTTGACAAATCATTGCGCTGCGCATATCATTGACGTATAAAATCATATTTCTTGAAATCCCAAAGGGGAGTAGCGTCCGGAATGTCTTCCGGAAACAAAGTCGTCATTTCATGGATTGTATCCATCGGCTTTGTTGGCATGCCTGAATTCATGTCTAGCAAGACCTTTGCCTTATGTCGGCAAAGGTCTTTTTTGCATGGTCCGGCCGGCATAAGATCGGATGAAGAGAAAGAAAACAACTTTTTTGGGAGGGTATCATTTATGGATGCAGCATTATTATTAGAGTATGGTTGGGTTCTTCTCGTCTTGATCGGGCTGGAAGGGATTTTAGCCGCCGATAACGCGCTGGTTATGGCGGTAATGGTAAAACATTTGCCGGAGGAAAAAAGAAAAAAAGCGTTATTTTATGGATTGGCAGGGGCTTTTGTTCTGCGATTTGGCTCTTTATTCGCCATTTCATTTTTGGTCAACGTATGGCAGGTTCAAGCGATTGGCGCGATTTATTTGCTGTATATCTCAGCAAGCCACTTATTGAAAAGATATGTATTTAAGAAAGAAGACACACATAAAGAGACGAACCAAAGCGGTTTTTGGCCGACTGTTTTAAAAGTTGAACTGGCAGATATCGCGTTTGCTGTTGATTCCATCTTAGCAGCAGTAGCGCTGGCGGTTACACTTCCTGGGACATCACTCCCGAAGATCGGCGGACTTGACGGAGGACAATTTCTCGTCATTTTGGCCGGCGGTATCATCGGACTGGTGATCATGCGGTTTGCGGCTTCCATGTTTGTGAAGTTATTAAAGGAACGTCCAAGCCTAGAAACAGCAGCCTTTGTGATTGTCGGCTGGGTCGGAGTGAAGCTTGCTTTATATACGCTTGCCCATCGCGACATAGCGGTTGTTTCTGAGCACTTTATTCATTCTGGAACATGGAAGCTGATATTCTGGGGTGTCTTAGCAGCAATCGCGGTTTGCGGCTGGTTTATGTCAGGTGGGAAAAAACAGCCGGAGGGCGCACAAAACGAACAAAAAAACAGCACCCGTGAACGGGCGTAATCTGAAAGACTCTGCTTAAAAGCAGAGTCTTTTTGTGTTTGAAGCGTTTTCATAAGCGAAATAAAATAACATTTTTATAACATCTTTGTTACAAAAAACACGCATAAAACCCCCTTAATTCTTTAGAAAGGCACGAAATCATGTATAGGACGTCAGAATGGTTTGTCATAATTGAGACATTGGAAATCAATATTTCTTTTTCTCCTTTGCGAATCCCTATTAAATTAGCTATCATTAATGAGTAGTTATAGGGAGGAACTGAGGTGAAACCAGTGCTTAGCCTTTTGTTTAAATTGGGAAAAAAGAAGCAAACACTTGAAAAAGCTGTTGAGAGTATACAAAAAGGCAATAAAGATCTGCAAAATGAATTAATACAGCAATATAAGCCATTTATCGCAAAGACGGTTTCATCCGTTTGTAAACGATATATAGATGAAAAAGACGATGAGTTCAGTATTGGACTGATCGCGTTTAATGAAGCTATAGAAAAATATTCACCTGAAAAAGGAAATTCTCTGCTCGCATTTGCTGAGCTTATTATAAAAAGAAAAGTCATTGATTACATTAGAAAAGAAGCCAGAAGCGCACAAAATATAAATATCGATTTACAGGAAGGAGACGATCAGGAGTCATCACAAAGCCTGATTGAAGCCGAGCTTTCCATTGATGAATACCGTCGTCAGATTGAACAGGAGCAGAGGCGGGAGGAAATCCTCTATTTTCAAAAGCAGCTCAAGGATTATGGTTTATCGTTTAAAGAACTGCTTGAAAATTCTCCAAAGCACACGGATGCAAGGCAAAACGCCATAAAGGTGGCAATGACGCTTGTTGAACATGAAGAATTGGCCGCTATCCTGTATACAAAGAAGCAGCTTCCAGTCAAACAGCTTGAACAGCTTGTCTCTGTGAGCCGAAAAACGATTGAGAGAAACAGAAAATATATTATTGCGATGTGTATTATCATTACGGGTGATTATATTTATTTAAAAGATTATCTTAAAGGGGTGCTGCACTCATGAGAAGAGGGATTATAGTAGAGAAAAATAAAAAATTCGTCACGTTGCTGACCCCTGACGGACAATTTTTAAAAGCCAAAAATGATCGACACAGCTATGAAATCGGAGAAGAAATCATGCTTCCGAGTGAAACACGCATGGGCAGAAGGGCCAGCTTTTTTGATTTTTTTAAACTGCGCCCTTTCAAAATGGGGATTTTTACGATGACTGCTATTATGCTCTTTATTTTTATAGTTCTCCCCGTTTTTTCTAATAATAAGGCCTATGCGTATATGACAATTGATATCAATCCAAGCGTCGAAATGGCGTTAAACAGCGATTATGAAGTGATTGAACTGACGCCTCTAAACGATGAGGGACAGAAAGTCGTGAATGATATAGATGATTGGGAGAAGACTGATTTTAAAAAGGTGATTGACGATATTATAACCGACTGCAGTGAACACGGGTATGTAAAGAAATCGAAAGAAATATTGATTTCCACTGTTTATGAAAACACAGAAGACAATACATATAAAAAGGCTGTGAAAAAACAGCTGAATGATGTGACTGAAAAATATAAAACGACATACCGCATGGAATCTCTCGAGTCAGATATGCAAACGAGGGAAAAAGCGAAGAAAGAAGGCGTCTCAACAGGCAGCTACATCAAATCAAATGAAAAGAATGACAATAAAGATTTAAAAGATGACTCCAGCAAACCATCCGGGGAAGAGGATCAAAAGAGTGATGAAAATGAGGATGAAAACACCGATCAAACTGACACCCAGGACAGCAAGCAAGGAGATAATGAACAGCTGAATGATGCGGATTCCGGAGACCAGAAAGAAGAGAAAGCGGATGACCAGATTGATGATAGTGACCAAGATAAAAAAATAAAGGAATCAGATGAAAATACAAATACCGAAAAAGATGGGGACCATGAGCAAACCCCAATACAAGATCCTCAAGATAAAGGAAATGAAAATAACGGCGCTGACAAGGGTCAAAGCCAATATCACAGGGACTGGAACAATGGTGAACAAGGCAAGAACCGTTCTTCGTCCAGAAGGGATAACGCTTCAGACCGACGTAATCCAAACGGCTACAGCAGTGATAATCATTCAGCTCAAAATGAAGATTCGCCGAGTGCCCCCGGCGAATAAAGACCTGAATTTATTTAGTTGTGCCATTTAATTGTGATTGTGCTTGCTGTACCAGCCGCTTTGTCATTTCTCCGCCTACAGAGCCGTTAGCGCGTGCGACTGTATCAGAACCAAGGTTCACACCGAATTCTTGAGCCACTTCGAGTTTAAATTGGTCTAGTGCCTGCTCCACCCCTGGAACAACGAGTTTATTTCTGCTCGCCATCTTTTTCATCTCCTTTTTCGATAAAGAAATTCTTAACGCGTATTTAGTTTGAAATATACGGGGTTTATTTATGCTGGCAATTGTTGTGGAGAAAAATAAAACCCCGGCCTCTAAGCCGAGGTGACGCAGACTATAGAATGTCTGCTGTCATTTTATGTGCGGTTGCCTGAATATGGAACGTCAAAATGGAGAGGACTGTAATGGCGATAATTTGTCTGATTTTAAGCCATTGGCTGTCATTCAGTTCTTCAAAACGGTGACGGAGACGCTCTGTCTCCTGTTCGGCGATCTCCTGCAGATTTGATTCTTTCATAGAAGGAGTATCTTGGTGATGGATGGCATCAAGCACATATGCGCAGCTTTCATAATAAGCAATCGGGCTGATGACATCATCAGATCTGTCTGAGATTGTGTTAAAGGCCACTTTTAAAATAGCCCGTATGTGTTCAAAGTCATAAATGGATTTTAAATCACGTACAATTAAAAGAATAACTGCCTGTTCAACTGAGTATTTTTTGCCCAGCTCAGGGTGTCCGATCAGATCTTTGATATCACGCTTTACCCAGTTTTGAATTGCGGTTGACTTTAACGAAGTCAGCTCGCATAAGTTGCCAAGCTCTACGATTTCATTTGTAGACAGTCCGTATTCTTTTTTCTGTTTTTTTCGTTCATATCTTGTAAGAAATTCAGGAATTTCTAGATGATTGGCTGCTTTTTCTGCTGACATGTTCGCTGATTGGACGAGAATGTCGAGCGGGCTATGTTCTCCTTGTCCTTTTAGGGAATAGAGCAGCCGCACCATATCGGTTCGAGAGAGTTTAAAAATGTTCATTGTTCACCTCTTTAAACAATTTGACGCGGATATAGGTCTATGTATATATTCAAAGTTCAAGCGTCAGCAAATTACATTAACATCATACGTCGAATTCCTTGCATTTTCAAATGGATGTTTTATAATTTAAATATACGGGTTCTTTTGAACTTAAAATAACGGAGGTTGTTATGGCGAAAAGAATTTTTCTGTTTATTCTAACGAATATTTTGGTGCTTACAACAATCGGGATCGTTTTGTCTGTTTTAAGCTCTGTTACAGGAGTCGGGACGTACTTTACAGCTGATGGCGGTATCGATCCAATGGCGCTTCTTGTGTTCAGTTTAGTCGTTGGATTTGTCGGTTCCTTTACGTCTCTTGCGATGTCCAGATGGATGGCAAAGACGATGATGGGCGTCAGAGTGCTGAATCCGAAAAAACACTCGCTCAGCTATGAGGAACAGCAATTGGTTGATCGTGTTCACAGATTAAGCCGCTCTGCCGGTTTAACGAAAATGCCGGAAGTCGGGATTTACCGTTCACCTGAAGTAAACGCGTTTGCGACTGGACCGTCAAAACGCCGTTCACTTGTCGCAGTATCGTCAGGGCTGCTGGAGCAGATGGATGACGCAGCGGTTGAAGGTGTGCTTGCCCACGAGGTCGCGCATATCACAAATGGTGATATGGTAACAATGACGCTTTTACAAGGTATCGTTAATACCTTTGTCGTCTTTTTATCGCGTATTGCCGCTTGGATTGCAAGCCGTTTTGTCAAAGAAGATCTAGCGCCGATCGTTCATTTTATTGCAATGATTATTTTTCAGATTGTCTTTTCGATACTTGGCAGCCTGGTTGTGTTTGCGTATTCACGCCATCGTGAATTCCATGCTGACAGGGGAGGAGCGGATCTTGCCGGCAAGGACAAGATGATTCATGCGCTGCGGACGCTTAAAAGTTATTCTTCCCGGATTATGGAAGACGATCAGACAGCTGTCCAAACGTTAAAGATTAATGGCAAGAAGCGCTCTTCGCTTTTCTCTACTCACCCTGATTTAGATGAGCGAATCAGGCGGCTGGAAGCTAAATAATACAAACACATTGTTCCTCTGAGAGAATTCTCAGAGGTTTTTTATTTTATCCATTGACTAAAATCATAAAAAATAAGCAAGTTAAGAAAATGTTTCGTAAAAGCCTTTAAAAATGGACCTAATATCTTTAGAATAATTACCGTACTTAAAAAGAGAGGCAGAAGGATTTTACATGAGATTAAAGTTTGGAAAATTGATACAGGCCTTGTCACCGGCCCAGCTGATCGCATTATATTATTTTCTTGCAGTTACTGTGGCCGTTATATTGCTGAGTTTGCCGGCGGCCCATAAACCGGGGGCGGATTGGACGTTTATTGATGCGCTTTTTACAGCTGTCAGTTCAGTCAGCGTAACGGGGCTGACGGTAGTTGATACAGCTGATACATTCAGCACAATAGGGATTTTTATATTAGCATTTGTTCTGCAATTTGGCGGAATCGGAATTATGACGCTCGGAACATTCATTTGGCTGATCATGGGAAAACGTATCGGGCTGAAAGAACGGAAGCTGATTATGGTTGATCAAAACCAATCCCAGTTTTCAGGAATTGTCAATCTGATGAAGCAGGTACTGTTTCTGATCTTGTGGATTGAATTTTTTGGCGGGCTGATTCTCGGCACATATTTCTTAACCTACTATGACTCCTATCAGGAAGCTTATTTACACGGATTTTTTGCCAGTATCAGTGCAACGACAAACGGCGGATTTGATATTACCGGTAATTCGATGATTCCATTTCGCCACGATTACTTTGTGCAGTTTATTACAATGCTTTTAATTATATTTGGAGCGATTGGATTTCCCGTGCTTGTTGAAGTAAAGGATTTCCTGTTTTCAAAGCATCGGCGTTATCCATTTACGCTTTTTACAAAGATCACGACGATTACGTTCGGCTCACTTGTCTTGTTTGGAGCCATTGGCATCTTTGCCCTGGAAGCAAACCATGCGTTCGCAGGAAAATCATGGCATGATATTTTGTTTTTGTCCCTGTTTCAATCAACGGCAACCCGAAGCGGGGGACTGGCAACAATCGATATCAGCCAATTATCAGATTCCACACTCTTTTTTATTTGTGCGCTGATGTTTATCGGAGCGTCGCCAAGCTCAGTCGGGGGAGGCATACGGACAACGACTTTTGCTTTGAACCTTCTTGCGCTGTTTCATTTTGCCCGCGGCAATAAGGCCGTAAAGGTATTCAAACGGGAGCTTCACCCTGCTGACTTGATGAAGTCGCTTGTTGTCACGATGATGGCGATCCTGCTCGTTTTTGGCGCGACACTCATTCTGACCATTACAGAAAAACATTCCCTGCTGGAGCTTTTGTTTGAAGTGTGCTCGGCATTCGGTACAACCGGCCTGTCGCTTGGAATTACGGCAGATTTGAGCAGTGTTGGAAAATGCGTCATTATGATTGTCATGTTTATCGGGCGAATCGGCATCCTAACCTTCCTGTATCTGATCGGAAGAAAGGAAATTGAAGCGAACTATCACTATCCGAAAGAAAGAGTGATTATCGGATAGGCAAAACACCGCATACTTTGCGGTGTTTTTTGATTGCCAAAAAAAAGATGTGTGCCTCCTGTTCAGTTGGAGAACCTAACTTCGACAGGTGCAATTTACGCTCCTGCATCTTAAAATGTCTGAAAACTGGCGAGGAGGATTCGTATGAAGCGTAAAGCTGAAGTGAATGAAGCCATTAAAAATAACAATACACCTACCGAGAGCATGGACCCCAATTCATATAAGACACAATATCATGACGACCCCAATTTTAGAGGGGCAAACCGCAATTCCAAACAGGGCCAGCAGGGAGGCATGTAGTTGTGAAGAAAAACCGTCATAGCAGAGACATGCAAAATCATAAAAAGCCTATGAATAAAAAGGTGCTGGAGGAAGAGTTCTCAAGTGAACTTGGGGATTACAATGCCGGGAAGATCATCGAAACGCTGGAAGTCACCAAGCCTGAAAAGAAAAAAGAAAAAAACAAAAATAAAAAACAAAAATAAAAAAGACCTCTTAGGCGGCGTCCGCTTAAGAGGTGCTTTTTCTATTTTAAATAAGCATTTTTGCCCGTTCCTCTGACAAATTGCAATAAGCTGGTCATCCTCAGCTCAATGAAGGGCTGAGCGACTGTCTTAACAAAGTTGCTGGAGAGGACTGATGTCAGGGCTGCTGTTAAAAGCAAGAGGATCACTAAGCTTTGATAGTCAGTAAGCCAATCCTCAAGCCCGACCTGTCGTAATGTCTTAATAATAAACCCGTGAAGCAGATACACGTAAAATGTCCGGGTTCCCCATTTGGTAAAGAAATACCGTTTTTGCGGAACAAGCGCTAAAAAGCTGAAGGTTGCCCCAAAGGCGAGTACATACCAGCTGATTCGGGATAGTCCGCTTACCAGGGTAACGTCTCCAAATGAAGAATACGGTTTTGAACCAAACAGAAAAGAATAGTCAAAATCGATGCCCCAGCAGATGACGAATACTGCGGCAAGCACTCCGAGCGCAATTTGTTTGCCGCGTTTTGATCTCAATAAATCAAAATGATGTTTATTTAAATAAAAACCGACAAGGAACATCGGTAAGAATACGAATGTCCGTGACAAGCTCAGCGTGCTGCTGACAAAGTCCAGATAACCGATCAGCACGGCGATTCCGCAGCTGACAAACAGCGCCCACTGCTTTGAAAGCTTTGAAAAAGGATATAGGAGCAGGTTCCAAAAGAATAAGCTTACAAGAAACCATAACGACCATTGCGGATCAATCGGGTTCACATTTGCCATGCTTTCATCTTGCATAATGTAATAAAAGACGGAATAAATGATTTGGAAAATCAAATACGGAATAATCAGCTTGACCGCCAGCTTTTTTACATATCCCGCCCGTTTAAAGCCTTTCGCGAAATAACCGGATACAAGAATAAATGCAGGCATATGGAATGTGTAAATGAACTTGTAGAGGTAGAGCATAAAATGATTATCATTAATAAAGGAACGAAGGATATGACCGAATACAACAAGGAATATCAATAAAAATTTTGCGTTATCGAAATAACTGTCCCGCGATTTACTCATAGCATCACCTTCTCTTTCATCAGTCACTAAGAGATTATTCCCTGCTGGTACATATTTTAAAATAAAAGATGAAAAAGGAATCTAAAAAAATGCTGATTGTTAGGTCGATGTAAAGTGATGGTAAGGATCGTAGAAAATGTCTTCGTAATGTAATGGCGCTGAAATTTTCTGAAATTTATAGGGCAAATGAAGGAAGTTCCCGCATTTTGTAGAAATATTGAGGGATAGGTTTTGAAGAAGGAGTGTACATGCATGGAAACTCTTGGTGTCCAGACAAACTCGGAGCTGCGAGAGGAACTGAATCGCCTCAAAGAAGAAAACGCGCGACTGAAAAAGGAATTGAATCAGCATCAAGTGATTGTCAACAATACGCTCGATGCTATTTTTATTTGTGATAACGAAATGCGGATTGTTCAGGCAAATGAAGCAACAGAAAGGATGCTTCAAGTTGACTCGGAGGATTTGAAAAAGCGTTCTGTTTTGGATTTTTTGTTTTCAATCCCAAAGGATGAACTGAATCTTTCCGTAAAGAAGTTTTTTAAAAAAGGCTTTCTGTGGAAGGAGGTTCCGATCAGGCTTGATTGCGGGGCAACAAAATACATAGAGTTTCTGGCCAAAAGAGGCATTGGTGAGGATTTCTTTTTTGTTGTCATGAGGGACATATCTTCTAAGAAGATTCTGGAGCGGGAATTCTCTATGAATGAACAGCTTTTTAAGGACTTGTTTGACAGAGCAGTTGACGGAATCGTCCTGTTTGATAAAGATGGCGGTTTTATTGATGCCAATTTGTCCTTTTGTAAAAGCTTTGAAATCAATCATAATGAGCTGTCTCATTTATCTTTGTATGAGTTCATAGACAGCGGCTCACGAAAAGATTTCGACAATATCTGGAAGGCGCTCAACCGCAAGGGAAAAGCGAAGGGGGAGCTGCCTGTCAAGCTTCGTTCAGGAGTTCAAAAACTATTTGAATTCACGATTACATCAAACATCATCAGCGGTTTTTATATGTCCATTATGAGGGATATCACAGAGAAGCGGTCTATGGAGCTGCAGCTCTTTAAAAGTGAGGAGCGCTTCAGAGAAATCTTTGAAAATGCAATGGACGCCATCATCATCTGGTCGAATGACGGAAGAATCGTAAAAGCGAATCAATCAGCCTGTAAAATTTTTGAGCTGCCGATGAATTTGCTGTTGAAAAGAAAGCTGTGTGATTTTCTCGTTGACTCGCAGCAGAAATACAGCATAACGAAGAGGAAATACGCAAAATACGGAGAGATCAGAGAAGAGCTGCTGTTTCAAATGGGGAACGGCCAATTCAAAGAGCTTGAATTTACTTCAAAACGGACAATCCTTGAAAATCAGCATTTGACGATCTTAAGAAATGTAAGCGACAGAAAGCGGATGGAAAAGGAGCTTCGGGAAAGCGAGCTGAAATTCAGAAAAGTGTTCAACGGCTCAATGGACGGCAATGTATTGTTCGACAATCAATACAGGATCATTGACGCCAACCCGTTAGCAAGCCATATTTTGGGACTGTCACATGAAGAGATAAAACAGCACAGCTTGTTAGATATTATTTCTGCTTATGAAATAGAAAATCTGGCATCACCGGCAAGGCAGATTAATTTTGATGAAATGGACAACGAAATTCCATTTTTGCTGAGCAGCGGTGATAACAGAAAACTCGAATTCTCATTTAAACGGAATATTATTCAAAATATGAACTTGGCTATCTTTAAAGACGTAACAGAGCGAAAAGAATTGGAGGAACGCCTGCGCAAATCAGATACCCTTCATGTTGTCGGCGAACTCGCAGCCGGCATTGCTCATGAAATCAGAAATCCGATGACTGCTCTTAAAGGCTTCATTCAGCTTCTGAAAGGGAGTGTCGAGGGAGACTACGCCCTTTACTTCAACGTGATCACCTCAGAACTAAAGCGCATCGAATCCATCATCACCGAATTCTTGATTTTAGCTAAGCCCCAAGCCATTATGTATGAGGAAAAACATGTTACCCAAATTATGAGGGACACGATAGACCTTCTAAATGCGCAAGCCAATCTCAGCAATGTACAAATGCAACTTGATTTAATTGACGACATTCCCCCGATTTACTGTGAACCGAATCAGCTGAAACAGGTTTTTATCAATATATTAAAAAACGCCATCGAAGTGATGCCTGACGGCGGAAATATTTTTGTAACGATAAAGGCATTGGATCAAGATCATGTTCTAATCTCCTTAAAAGACGAGGGAATCGGAATGACAGAAGATAAATTAAAGCGACTTGGTGAACCGTTTTATACGACAAAGGAACGGGGAACTGGACTTGGGCTTATGGTAAGCTATAAAATTATTGAAGAACATCAAGGCGAAATTATGGTAGAAAGTGAAGAAGGGAAGGGCACCGTTTTCCATATTACGCTTCCTGTCAGACAGAATGCTGAAGAAAGAAGGAATGATGAATGAACTACTATACGACAGCCGAAACGCCGCTCGGTGAACTTATCATTGCCGAAGAGGATGACCGGATCACTCGTCTATTTCTCAGTCAGGAAGATTGGGTGGATTGGAAAGAAACGGTTCAGAATACTGAGCACAAGGAAACATCTAATCTTGCAGAAGCGAAACAACAGCTTCAAGAATATTTCGCAGGCGAAAGGAAGACATTCTCCCTGCCGCTCAGCCAAAAGGGCACTCCTTTTCAGCAAAAAGTGTGGAAGGCGCTGGAGAGGATTCCATATGGTGAATCCCGAAGCTATGCAGATATTGCCGCTGCGGTCGGCAGTCCGAAAGCGGTGCGCGCTGTCGGACAGGCTAATAAACGGAACGACCTGCCGATTTTTGTCCCGTGCCACAGAGTGATCGGCAAAAACAGTGCGTTAACAGGATACGCCGGAAGCAAAACGGAGATCAAAGCATTTTTGCTAAACATCGAGCGAATCTCCTATAAAGAAAAATAAAACATATGGCACGTTCCCTTTTTTCACGGCCGACATATCATTTTATTAAGTTAAAAAAGTTGGTCTGATGAAAAAGGAGGACAAAGCAATTGAAGCCGAGCCGCTCTGAGAAACTTGCCGTTTTTGCCGAACTGTTTGTGAAACTGCATATCTTATCAAGCGCTCAAAAAGATGAAATCATCAATGTTAACAAAAAGAAACAAAAAAACCGCTGACTCGGCCCAAATGAGCAAAGTCCAGCGGTTTTTTAATGCACCTTTTCTCCTTTAAACAGCTGTTCAATCTCTTCTTCATAGTTTCCGGTCATAATCCCTTTTTCTGTGATGATTCCTGAAATGAGATCATGAGGTGTAATGTCGAAAGCGGGATTAAAGACAGGCACATTGGATGGAGCGGTCCGAACTCCGGAAATCTGCCTGACTTCCTCGGGATCCCGTTCCTCTATCGGGATATCAGCGCCGCATTTGACCTTTGTATCAAATGTAGATAAAGGTGCGGCGACAAAAAACGGAATATCAAAGGCGTTTGCTAAAATAGCAAGACCGTATGTGCCGATTTTATTTGCCGTATCACCGTTCTTTGCAATTCGGTCGGCTCCGACGATAACAGCGGAAATTTGTTTTTCCTTCATCGTATGGGCGGCCATGCTGTCTGTGATCAGAGTGACATCAATGCCCCCCTGCATCAGCTCCCAAGCAGTAAGGCGTGAACCTTGCAGGACAGGCCTTGTTTCACAGGCATAAATGTGCAATCCCAAATCTTTTTGTTTGGCCAAGTAAAACGGAGCTAGCGCCGTTCCATAGCGGCTTGTCGCGATTGAGCCGGCATTGCAGATTGTCATGATCCTGTCGCCTTTTTTGAAAAGCTGCAGGGCGTTTTGGCCGATCAACCGGCACGTTTCCTCATCCTCGACCTGAATCTGAATGGCTTCATGGACAAGGTTTGTTTTTGCTTCATTTACGGAAATCGCGTTTTCGACCGAATGACTCAGTCTCTCAAGCGCCCATGACAAATTAATGGCGGTAGGCCGTGAGCTGTTTAAATATTGTTTGATGTCTTCCAGTCTGCGGCGGAATTCCGTGACATTATCTGTTTCAATGTTTTTGGCAGCAAGCGCCAGTCCGAAGGCAGCCGTAATGCCGATCGCCGGAGCGCCCCTTACTTTGAGCGTGACAATCGCATCAAATACATCCTCTTTCGTCGTCAGCTCCAAATATTCCGTCTCATCAGGAAGCTTTTGCTGATTTAAAATGGTAATAGCTGTTTCTTTCCATTCAACAGAACGTGGAACAGCAAATGAATGGGTCATGAATGGATCATTCCTTTACAAGTAACTTAAATAATTCAATAACATCTGTTATCGTTTTGAATTCCGAACGTTTTTCGATAAAGGCTGTGCCGGTTTCGAGCGCCAGGCGTTTTCTGCCGATTCGTTTATCAAACGGCACGATCGTATCCAGGTCAGCTACATGGGCAAGGCCGATCGTGCGTCGTATCAGCTCACAGCCCGCAAATCCGATTGCTTCTTCAAAAATATGGCTGAGCGTATCAGTGAGGTAACCGTCGATGTTTGCGTAAACATCCAGACTGTCCTTCTGCCAGGCTTCACTAAACGTCTCTTCAAACGTTTCCCAGACCTGGTTGACATGTTCATATAACGGCTCTCTGTCAGCCCCGTCACGGCTGAGTGCGTTCAAAAATAAGTTGGCGATAAATTGCCCTACATCAAAGCCGATCGGTCCGTAAAAAGCAAACTCAGGATCAATCACCTTTGTTTCGTGCTCACTTGCGAAAATGCTTCCTGTATGCAAATCACCATGAATCAACGTTTCTGCAGACGTTAAAAATGACTTTTTCAGCTTAGCGGCTTCGATTTTAACGCTGTCATTATTCCAAAGCTTTTCGACAAAAGGACGAAGCTCTTCTTCAAAATCATTTGTGTCATGGTCGAAGAAAGGATCTGTAAAAACAAGTCTTTCCGTAATGTCGCATAGCTCTGGATTTGTAAACTGTTTAACAAGCTGTTTTTTCACCTTAGGTTCAAGCGCGTAATCTGATGAGTAGAAAAGTGTTTTTCCTAAAAATTCACCGATGTGCTGCGACAGATGAGGATAGTTTTCACCCTCAATGAGTCCTTTTCTTGCGATCTTGAGGTGAGAGAGATCCTCCATGACGGTAACGGCCATTTCCGTATCAGAATAAAACACTCTTGGAACCAGGTGAGGCACATGCTCGCCCTGACGGATGAGAGCGCTGCTTTCGATTCTTGCACGGTCGATTGTCAGCGGCCAGCTTTCTCCCACCACTTTTGCATACGGAACCGCCTGTTTAATGATCAATGCTCTGTCATGTTCTTGATCATAAATATGAAAAACGTAATTTAAGTTGCCGTCTCCGATCTCCTGGCATGTCAGCGTGCTTTTGCTTGGAAAAAGGCCAAGCTTCACCGCCAACGCCACAGCGGAGCTTTCATTTAACGTTTCGTATAAAGGTGTTTTTGTGACTCCCATCATCATAACCTCCAATTATGTAATCACTTAATATGTAGCCGTAAAAAAGCCTCCTTCTCAGAGAGAAGGAGGCTTAACATCTATGTCCGCCTCTCTTATCTCTCAGATCAGATCTGAATGGAATTAGCACCGTGCCTTAAGAGACCAGCGTCTCGGCGCGAAAAAGATGCGCCCCATTTCACAATGGAATTACGGTCGGTTGCTGTTGGGGTCAAAAGGCCAAATCCCTCGCCCAACTCTCGATAAGAGAATATATTCACTTGTTTGACAATTCTAATTTATCAGTTGATGAACATGGTAACAGGTAATTTAGTTAGTTGTCAATATATTTTTTAATATAAATCTTTTCTGATATCATTGAAAACAGGAATGCTCTCCCGAACTTCTGCGCTTTCTTGAAGGTCGATTTCCGCTCGGACTATGCCTTCTTCCCGGCCGCCTTCAGCAAGTACACGTCCCCATGGATCAATAATCAGGCTATGTCCTGCAAATTCATTATCCGGATTTGAACCGGTACAATTGCAGGCTGCGACAAAGCATTGGTTTTCAATGGCCCGCGCAATAAGCAGGCTTTTCCAATGATCAAGGCGGGGAAGAGGCCATTCCGCAGAAATAAACAGCACGTTGGCGCCTTTTGTCGTATGTTTTCTGATCCATTCCGGAAAACGGATATCGTAACAGATCAATCCTGAGCTTTTGACGCCGTCAAGCTCAAAGTATCCGTCTTCGGAACCGGCTGATAAATACAGATGCTCATCCATCAGCTGAAAAAGATGGGCTTTTCTGTACTCTTTAATGATTTGCCCTTCCTTATCCGCGATGTACATTGTATTATAAACATCAGAATTCTTCCTGACAGCGACCGATCCGGCGACAATATGAACACCATGTTTTTTTGCCGTTTTCTTCAGCCAGCTCTGAGCGGAGCGGCCGTCTTTATCAGCGAGTTCATCAAGATTGGCCAGATCATATCCGGTCGTCCATAATTCAGGCAGAACAAGAACATCAGCATGTTTGCTTTCTTTTTCGATGAAAAATTCAGCTTTTTTTATATTTTCCGAAGTTTTGCCGTATGAAATATCAAATTGAAGACAAGATATCGTCCATTTCATCTTTTTAACACCCCAAATTTTTCTTTACTTTTTTCATTTAACCATATATGATGATGGACTATCATTTCAAGATTTTTTTAGAAGGTGAGAATAGATGAAATTTGAACAGTCTCATGTATTGAAGGAATTGCCTAAACAATTCTTCGCTTCTCTGGTGCAGAAAGTGAACCGAAAGCTCGCAGAAGGACATGACGTTATCAATCTAGGACAGGGAAATCCAGATCAGCCGACTCCTGAACATATTGTTGAGGAGATGAAACGAGCTGTTGCTGATCCTGAGAATCATAAATATTCTTCTTTTCGCGGCTCATACCGTCTGAAGTCAGCGGCTGCTGCATTTTACAAAAGAGAATACGGCATTGATCTGGATCCGGAAACCGAAGTCGCTGTATTATTCGGCGGAAAAGCGGGTCTAGTCGAGCTCCCGCAATGCTTGTTGAATCCCGGTGATACGATTTTAGTTCCCGATCCGGGTTATCCTGATTACTGGTCGGGTGTCACACTTGCAAAAGCAAAGATGGAAATGATGCCGCTCGTAAAGGACAGGGCGTTTCTCCCTGATTACAGCAGCATAACCGCTGAAGTAAGGGAACAGGCGAAATTGATGTATTTGAATTATCCGAATAATCCGACTGGAGCTGTTGCTACTTCCGAGTTCTTTGAAGATACCGTGCGTTTTGCGGCTGAAAACGGAATCTGCGTCGTTCACGATTTTGCTTACGGCGCTGTAGGATTTGACGGCTGCAAGCCTTTAAGCTTTTTGCAGACTGAAGGTGCGAAGGATATCGGAATTGAAATTTACACGCTGTCAAAAACGTATAATATGGCAGGATGGCGGGTTGGCTTTGCCGTCGGAAACGCTTCGGTCATTGAAGCGATCAATCTTTATCAAGACCATATGTTTGTCAGTCTTTTCAGAGCGACTCAGGAGGCTGCAGCAGAGGCACTGTTAGCCGATCAGACGTGTGTGGCAGAGCAAAATGCCAGATATGAGAGCAGGCGAAACGCTTGGATCACGGCATGCCGGGAAATCGGCTGGGATGTAACAGCTCCCGCAGGTTCTTTTTTTGCATGGCTGCCTGTGCCTGAAGGCTATACTTCTGAGCAGTTCTCAGATCTTTTGCTGGAAAAAGCGAATGTGGCGGTTGCGGCTGGAAACGGCTTCGGTGAATATGGCGAGGGCTACGTCAGAGTCGGACTTTTAACAAGTGAAGAAAGACTTAAGGAAGCCGCTTATCGAATTGGCAAACTGAACCTGTTTACCCAAAAAAGCATTGACAAGACCTTATAACGATGGGATAATTCAAAATAATTTATAAAATCTATATTTTCTTATCAAGAGCAGGCAGAGGGACGAGCCCGATGAAGCCCGGCAACCGACTTATAAAGCACGGTGCTAATTCTTGCAGCTAGCGGCTGAGAGATAAGATTCGGACGAGAAACGAAACCTCTTTAGACGCGATTGCAGTTTGAAGAGGTTTTTTGATATGGATGAAAATGAAAGGAGCTCTGGCATGAGTGAGTTATTAGCGACATATCTCCTGACCGAACCGGGAGCCGATACAGAGAAGAAAGCAGAACAAATCACAACAGGATTGACAGTAGGCTCCTGGACTGATCTGCCCCTTGTAAAACAGGAGCAAATGCAAAAGCACAAGGGGCGGGTGATAAAAGTTGAGGAGAGAGAGGGAACTCCTGCATCAGAAAAACAAGCGGTCATCACAATTGCCTATCCTGAAATCAATTTTTCTCAGGATATTCCGGCTTTGCTGACAACAGTGTTTGGCAAGCTGTCCCTGGACGGAAAAATCAAATTAATCGATCTTCACTTCTCTGAAGCATTTAAGCGTGCACTGCCGGGACCGAAGTTTGGCGTATACGGCATCCGAAAGCTGCTGGGAGAGTTTGAGAGACCGCTGTTAATGAGCATATTTAAAGGCGTAATCGGAAGGGACCTGAGTGATATTAAAGAACAGCTCCGGCAGCAGGCGCTTGGCGGAGTTGACTTGATTAAAGACGATGAAATTTTCTTTGAGACTGGTCTAGCGCCTTTTGAAACAAGAATTGCAGAAGGAAAGCAAATATTGAAAGAAACGTATGAACAAACCGGTCATAAAACGCTGTATGCGGTGAATTTGACCGGACGTACGGCTGATCTGAAAGACAAAGCGAGACGCGCCGCCGAGTTGGGAGCGGATGCGCTTTTGTTTAATGTCTTCGCTTACGGCTTGGACGTTATGCAAGGCCTTGCAGAAGATCCTGAAATCCCAGTTCCGATTATGGCGCATCCAGCAGTGAGCGGAGCGTTTACGTCTTCTCCGTTTTACGGTTTTTCTCACGCTCTTTTACTCGGAAAATTAAACCGATATTGCGGTGCTGACTTCAGCCTCTTTCCGTCTCCATATGGTTCGGTTGCGCTTCCAAGAGCAGATGCACTGGCGATTCATGAAGAATGTGTGAGAGAGGATGCTTTTAACCAAACATTTGCTGTTCCGTCAGCAGGCATTCATCCCGGCATGGTTCCGCTATTAATGCGTGATTTCGGCATAGACCACATTATTAACGCCGGAGGAGGCGTACATGGACATCCGAACGGTGCCCAAGGCGGGGGGCGAGCGTTCAGAGCCATTATTGATGCGGTCCTAGAGGCCCAGCCGATTGATGAAAAAGCCGAACAATGCAAGGATCTTAAGCTTGCGCTAGATAAATGGGGAAAGGTTGAAGCCGTATGACGACTCGAAAACCTTTTATTATTTGTGATTTTGACGGAACAATCACGATGAACGACAACATTATAAATATCATGAAAACATTTGCTCCCCCAGAGTGGGTGGCATTAAAAGACGGCGTACTTTCCAAAACGCTGTCGATCAAGGAAGGTGTCGGGCGGATGTTCGGCCTTCTGCCCAGCCGTTTAAAAGAAGAGATTACAAGTTTTGTATTGGAAGATGCAAAAATCAGGGAAGGCTTTCGGGAATTTGTAGCATTTATCAATGAGCACGAGATTCCGTTTTATGTCATAAGCGGTGGAATGGACTTTTTTGTATATCCTTTGCTTGAAGGCATTGTGGAGAAAGACCGCATTTATTGCAACCATGCTTCATTTGACAATGACTATATCCATATTGACTGGCCTCATTCCTGCAAGGGCACATGCAGCAATCAATGCGGGTGCTGTAAGCCGTCGGTCATCCATGAACTTTCTGAACCGAACCAATATATCATCATGATCGGTGATTCGGTTACAGATGTGGAGGCAGCAAAGCTGTCTGACCTATGCTTTGCAAGGGATTATTTATTAAACGAATGTCGGGAGCAAAACCTCAATCATCTTCCGTATCAAGATTTTTATGAGATCAGAAAGGAAATTGAGAATGTAAAGGAGGTACAGGAATGGCTGCAAAACAAGAACGCTGGCGAGAGCTCGCTGAAGTAAAACGGGAATTGGCAGAGAGAGATTGGTTTCCGGCGACTAGCGGTAATCTATCAATTAAGGTTACAGATGAGCCTTTAACATTTCTCGTCACTGCAAGCGGAAAAGATAAACGTAAAGAGACGGTTGAAGATTTTCTGCTGGTCGATCAAAACGGAGAGCCTGCTGAAAGCGGGCATTCTCTGAAACCGTCAGCAGAAACGCTTTTGCATACACATTTGTACAATAAAACCAATGCCGGGTGCTGCCTGCATGTCCATACGGTAAACAATAATGTGATTTCAGAGTTATACGGAGACCAAAAGAAAGTCACATTCAAAGGCCAGGAAATTATAAAAGCACTCGGCCTGTGGGAAGAGAACGCAGAAGTGACCATTCCGATTATAGAAAATCCGGCACATATCCCGACGCTTGCGGCACTGTTTGCGGAAGAGATTTCAGAAGATTCAGGAGCTGTTCTGATCCGAAATCATGGTATTACGGCTTGGGGGAGAACAGCGTTTGAGGCAAAAAGAGTGCTTGAAGCGTATGAATTTTTGTTCAGCTACCATTTGAAATTGAAAACACTCCAGCATCAGCTGGTTAAATAAAAGGAGGAATTGAAATGGCTACAATTCGAATTCATGATGAGGCAAATACAACGATTGAAAATCAAGAGGAAGTGGCAAGCTTTCTGGACAGTCAAGAGGTTATTTATGAGCAATGGGATATCACGAAGCTTCCGGAACATCTCTCAGAGAAATATGACCTGACAGAAGAAGAAAAACAGCAAATTCTTGATACCTTCGAAACTGAAATTAAAGATATCTCAACCCGCCGCGGCTATAAAGCACAGGATGTTATTTCATTGTCAGACAGCAATCCGAAACTTGATGAACTGCTTGAAAACTTTAAAAGAGAGCATCACCATACAGACGATGAGGTTCGTTTTATTGTAAGCGGACACGGTATTTTTGTCATTCAAGGCAAGGACGGCACGTTTTTTGATGTCCGTTTAAACCCTGGAGATTTAATCTCCGTGCCTGAGAATATCCGCCATTACTTCACGCTTCAGGAGGACCGCAAAGTTGTCGCGGTGAGAATTTTTGTCACAACTGAAGGCTGGGTTCCTATTTATGAAAAAGACAGCGTGAATCAATAAGCATGAGATAGCCCCGTTCATCGAACGGGGCTTTTTATATTTATTGCAAACGCCACTTTTCATACTGTGACAGTTCTTTTTTAATCAGTGTCCAAATCAAACCTAAAACAGCTGCATCGTCAATGAATCCAAGACCGAGGATTACGTCTGGAATGATATCGAGCGGCATGACGATATACAGAATTGCGGCAGTTAACAGCAAAAGTGTTTTAACCTGTGAACGAGGGTAGTCGCCATTTCGCCAATCGCGAAGCATCTGAAAAAAAATAGTGATGTGCTGAATACATTTTTTTCGGTTTTTCCTCTTCAAAATTGCTTTTCCGCCTGCCGCTCCGAGCATAATTGCTTTCTTTTTCTTCATTGGGCATACCTCCTGCCTGGCGGCGTGTTTAAGATATTCTTCACCTGGGTATTGTTCTTCTAATCCTATCAATATATCTATTATACCTGAAAAATTAACTTATTTAATGAAAATATGTTTACAAATAAAGTATAATCTGTAATAATGCACAATAACCCAATCAAACTTGTTTCCTATTTCTTAGCGGCGAGGGGTGAAGTGAATGGGCGGTTCTTCTGAACAAGAAAGATTGTTGGTGTCTATTGATGAAAAAAGAAAGTTAATGATAGATGCCGCTAGAAAGCAGGGATTTACAGGGCATGACACGATCAGGCACAGTCAGGAGCTGGATTGTTTAATAAATGAATATCACCAGCTTATGCACGAAAACGAACATTCCCAAGGGATTCAAGGCCTTGTAAAGAAATTAGGCTTGTGGCCCCGCAGAGATGTTATGCCAGCATATGATGCAAATAAATAGCGGCCTATCAGATGCATATATAAAGAGAGAGCTTTTCGGAAGCGCTCTTTTTTTCTGGAAAAAATTCATATGAAAGAGGGAACTAATGAAGGAACTGGCGATTCTCATTACCGAAATGGTCAATCAATTTCATGATGCTTTTATTTCCTTATGCGGAATATTTGGCATTTATTTAACTGACAAAGAAATGCATTTTTGGGTGATCGGCATTTTTGGCATATTCTTTTTCGGCGTCACTCACGCTGTGTTTACATGGCTTTCTAAATGGAGTATGACAGCCTTGTCCTTTATCTATACCGTTACAGTCATCATTGTCATCGTATTTGCGATTGAGATTCAGCAAAAGGTGACGGGGAGAGGGAATATGGAGTTTTTAGATGCCACGGAAGGTATAAAGGGTTTTTTAGTATTTTTTATGTTTTTTTTGCTTTTGAAAATGCTGTTGCGTTTCATCAAAATCCTTTTTTCTGGAAGACCAGCAAGCAAATCGAATGGCAATACCCGATCACGAAGATAAAAAACCCTCCTGACATGGTCAGGGGGGTTATGAAGCGGATACAGGGAGGGTGATTGTCACCTCTGTGCCTCTTCGCACTTCACTTTCAATATGAATAGAGCCTCCGTACATCAGCACGATCCGTTTACAAACAACAAGGCCGAGACCGGTTCCTTTTTCTTTAGAAGTAACAAAGGGAAGGAAGATGTGATCCAGCATTTCCTGAGAAATCCCTTCACCGTTATCCACAACTTTGATTATGGCTTTTTTATCTAAAGCTCCCAGGGAGATCGTCAGTTTGCCTCCTTCAGGCATTGACTCGAGGCCATTTTTTGCTACATTTAAAATCACTTGTTTAATATGATCTTTTGTACATTTTACGAGTAAGGGCTGCTCGGTTAAATACTGTAATTCGACTTCAACATTGTATAGATTGCCCTCAGAATAAATGATCGGCATAATTTCTCCGATAATGTCCTGAAGTGAGTTCAGCTCCCATTTTTCAGCTGTCGGCTTGCCGAGAACAAGAAACTCACTCACTATTTGATTGATGCGCTTGATCTCCTGTTCGATAATGGAGAAGTAAAGCTGATCTTCCTCACCTTTATATTTCTTTTGCAACAGCTGAATAAAGCCGCTTATGCCGGTAAGAGGATTACGGATTTCATGGGCTGTGCTGGCAGCAAGCGTCCCGATCAGCTCTAATTTTTGCGCCTCATTTTCTGAGCGCTCCAGCTGGGTCTGCCGCTTCAGCAAATAATACAGCACGAGAATAAAAAGGATATTCAGCAGAACAATAATACATGAAAGCGGAAGCACAAGGCTTTTCGTCAGTTCTTCTATTGTGACCGGGTTCGGATAGACTTTCATATTCCAGCTGATATCATCCAGATATCCGCTGACAGGTTTCTGATCCTCTGCATGAGATGCTTGTCCGCTCGCAAAAATCATTTTCCCGTCTTGGTTCACAACTTCAATATAAACATCAGGGCTTAGTAAGTTAATGAGATTTTTCAAATAATCAATTTGAATAGCTGCGACAAGATAATCTGTCACATTACGTTTTGAGTCCAAAACAGGGACACAAATTGTGAAAATTCGGCTACCTTAGCGGTTGGTGGAGCGCTAGGCCTTGCGACTAAAAAGTCGATGGACTTCGAACAGCAAATGTCGAACGTTAAATCGGTTATGAATCCGGAAGAAGCGAATAAGTACAGCGATGCTTTAACGAACCTGGCGGTCAAACTCGGTGCTGACACGAAATACAGTGCGTTAGAGGCAGCGCAAGGTATGGAAGAACTCGTTAAAGCCGGCGTAACTACGCAGGATATCATAAACGGCGGTCTTTCCGGTGCGCTTTCGTTAGCAACGGCGGGCGGACTCGAACTAGCGGATGCGGCAGAAATCGCTTCGACTGCACTTAATGCGTTTAAGGACGACAACCTTAGCGTAGCGCAAGCAGCGGATATTCTGGCAGGGGCGGCCAACTCTTCGGCAACCGACGTTCAAGAAATGAAGTACGGGTTATCGATGACTTCTGCGGTTGCTGCCGGAATGGGGCTGACGTTTAAAGATACGGCGACGGCGCTTGCTGTTTTCGCACAGAACGGTCTTAAAGGATCGGATGCGGGTACGTCACTTAAAACGATGCTCAGCCGTTTAGTGCCGATGACTAAAGCGCAATATGAATCGATGTCCGACTTAGGTTTAGTAACGCTTGATACAACCGAAGCCTATAAGCGGATGGCTGAAAAAGGCTTCAAGCCGGCGACCAAGGACTTAGGCGATATTTACGACGCTCTTAATAAATACGTTGCGAAAACGTCAGGCGCGAAAGAAGGAACCGACAAGTTTTCGAAGGCGTTCGATAAAGCGACGAGAAACCTCGGAATCATGGATAACAAGTTTTTCGATGCGAACGGTAATATCCGTAGCATGACGGAGATTTCCGGGGAACTTTCGAAAGCACTTGACGGTATGTCCGCGAAAGATAAGCAGGAAGCTCTTTATAATATCTTCGGATCTGACGCAATTCGTGGCGCGTTAATACTCGGAAAAGAAGGATCGAAAGGCTTTACCGCAATGGCTAAGGCGATGGATAAAATCAAAGCGGCCGACGTTGCTGCGGAGCGTATGAACAACTTGAAAGGTCGGATCGAGGAACTTTCGGGCGCGTTCGAAACAGCGCAGATCAATATCGGTAAAGCATTAACTCCGGTCGTATCGGCGTTAGTTGCCGTGCTTCAAAAGGTCGTTGACGCGTTCAATAATCTATCGCCAGGTATGCAGAAATTCGTTGCTATCACGCTAGCTGCGACTGCGGCCATTCTCGGCGTTATAACTGTACTTGGCGTTTTGCTAGCCGGAATCGGAGGCGCGCTCGTCGGTTTGGGTTCTTTACAAATCGCGTGGGGTCTTTTGTCGGTTCAGATTGCGGCGGCAGGCGGCATGATGGGAATATTTACGTCGATATTGGCGGCCTTAACGAGTCCAATTTCGTTAACAATAGCGGGCATAGCCGCACTAGTTACCGTCTTTGTTCTCGTATACAAACACTCGGAGCAGTTACAGAAACTTCTCGGCGTAGTGTTTAACGCAATCAAAGCCGGAGCCTTAGTCGCATATAACGGCGCGAAGGTAGCTTTTGACGGAATCGTAGCGGCAGTCGATCGTGTAGCAGCGTATTTGCTCGAAAAAGGGCCGGCCATGTGGAACGGGTTTGCAGCCGGAGCAGTCAACATAGGTACCGCAATACAAAGCGGATTTAATGCGGCTATCAGCGCAATCGGATCGTTCTTTTATTCAATCGGCCAGAAAGCATCTGAGTTTTTCGCTCAAGGAATCGGAGCTAAAGTATCGGAAGCTGCGGGCGTGTTCTTCGCGCAACTTAAAACGGCATTCTCAAGCGTAAGCGGCGTTATTTCTATCGTTGCGCCGACGATAACAGCGTTTGGGTTGGCGTTAATGGGCGTATCTGGGCCGATTGGCTTCGCGATTACAGCGTTGGTCAGCTTGACCGGATTCTTATTCCGACTTTACCAATCGAACGAACAATTTCGCAACTCGGTTACGACTGTCTGGGCGCAAGTATCAAGCGTTATTAGCAGCGCAATAACGGCGTTGCAACCGGTGTTTGATGCGTTTAGCCAATACTTCGGACAGATTGCGGCTGAACTAGCGCCACAGTTTGCGGAAACAATGAACGTTATGGTTACGAGTCTTGCTACGTTAAAGCCGGCATTTGCGGATTTAGGCGCAGCGATCGCAGAGCTCGGTCCAGCATTCGCGCAATTAGGTACGACGTTCGTAAGTTTAGCGGGTTCTTTAGGAGCTGCGTTTTCTGATGCGGTTGTTCAAATTACGCCTTTACTCGGAGAATTGGCGGGTGCTTTTGCGCAAGTTCTTCCGGGAATCATCAGCCTGGTTGGCGGACTAGTGAGCGTGTGGGCGCAAGTACAAGGTTCAATGCTGCAAATAATTACGTCAATCGTAACGGCAGTGCTTCCGGTACTTGTTCAAGGGTTTACGTCATTACTGCCGATTATTCTGAACGTAGTCCAAGCGGTATTTCCAGTAGCTTTGAGTCTTATTCAAGCAATCGTGCCGATAATTCAAATGATCGCGACTCAGGTACTTCCGATATTATTGAGCGCCGTTCAGGCGATTTTCCCTGCAGTCCTGACAATCATACAAGCAGCATTACCGATTGTTGTTGCGATAATCAAATTACTCGCTACCGTAATCAAAGATCTCGTAACTAATGTATTACCTCTTGTACTTAGCGTGGTTCAAGCGGTTTTCCCTGTTGTTCTAGCGATTATCCAAGCGGCAGTCCCAGTTATCATTGCGATATTGAAGGGTGTAGCAATAATTATTCAAAACGTAGTCATTCCAGCAATTCGTTTCATACTGCAAGTTGTTCAGATTGTTTTTCCGGTAATTGTCGGCGTTATTCAAGGAGCTCTTAATTTAGTTACAAATATCATCAAGCTTTTCTCTTCGGTACTAAAAGGAGATTGGCAAGGTGTTTGGAACGCGGTTTTAGGGATACTGAAGAGCGTGTGGACAATTATTGGTTCTGTTATACAAGGTGCCGTTAACTTAGTTTTATTAGCTGTTACAACTGCGTGGAACCTAATAAAGTCTGTAACTTCTTCTGTTTTTAATGCGATATGGGGATTTCTGAAGAGTATATGGAACAGTATATGGGGAACTGTTAAAAACCTGGCAGGAAAAGTAGTCGATGGTGTGGTAAGCGCTTGGAACTCTTTGTGGGGAAATACTAAAAATTTCTTTAAACGAATAAAAGATTTTGCGGTTGAAACTTTTGACAAGATGGTTTCAAACGCTAAAGCCCTTCCAGGAAAAATTGGCGATGGGATTAAAAACATGGCGGGCAAAGCGGTAGATGGCGTTAAAGCCCTCGGAAATAAGATGATCGGCGGATTCGAAGGCATCGTAAACGGACTTACGCAAAAAGGTATCAATAAGGTTCTCGGACTAATCGGCGTTGATAAAAAACACTACATTCCGAAATTAGAGATTCCTAGATACGCGAAAGGTACGTCAGCAGGCGGACATCCAGGCGGCCCAGCTATCTTAGGCGATGGCGGCGGCCCTGAGTTATTCCGTACACCTTCCGGATTCACCGGGTTAAGCCCAGGCAGAGATACGCTCTTTAATCTTCCGAAAGGTACGCAAGTCATTCCACACGATATGACGAAAAAGCTTATTGCGCAAGGCATCCCGGCCTACAATAACGGTACGAAAAAGAAAAACCTATTCGAACAAGGCGTCGACGCAGTTTCAGGCGCGAAAGACAAAGTCGTAAATGTCGCGAAGGGTGCCGTTAACAAAGTCAAAGAATTCGCGTTTGACGTATGGGATTACGTTTCCGATCCGGAGAAGCTAATCTCGAAAGTTGTCGGCAGTCTCGGCCTAAAGCTTCCGGAAATCTCCGGCGTATTCGGCAACATGGCGAAAGGGGCTTACGAAAAGGTTAAGTCGTCAATGGTCGGTTTCGTTAAGAAGCAGATCGATGATTTTGGCGGCGGCTTCGGTAGCGGAGAAAAAGCGACCGGCAACGTTAAACAGTGGATTCGTAAAGCGATGGAGATTACGAAAGTTCCGAGCAACTGGTTCGGTCCTTTAACGACTATGGCGATGAAGGAATCCGGAGGACGTACCGGTCCGTCTACGATTAACAAGTGGGACATCAACTGGAAGCGCGGAACGCCATCGATGGGGCTTATGCAGACAATTAGAACAACGTTTGATTCGCATAAGATGAAAGGCATGGGCGACATCATGAATCCGGTACACAACGCGGTTGCAGCCATTCGGTATATCATTTCGCGCTACAGAACGGTATTCAATACGCCAGGCATCAAGTCTATGCGCGCAGGCGGTCCGTACAAAGGTTACAAAATCGGTGACATCGTAACGCAGAAGCAGCTCGCTTGGGTTGCGGAAGAAGGACCGGAAGCGGTTATTCCGTTGCAGAACAACCGTCAACGTGCGATTCAGCTTTGGAAATCAACGGGCGATAAGCTCGGCGTTTCAAACGAAGGTCAAAGCGTGGCTCTTACTGCGCAGCTTATTAGCTTGCTCGAAAAACAAAACGCGATTTCTAGCGAACAGCTAAACGCCACAAAAGCGCTTGGCGATAAAGACACGGCGGTTTATCTTGACGGCAAGGCGTTAGACAATCGCAGCGCACGCATTATGAACGCCAAGAAGTTTTCGAAGGGGGTTAGGTAATGTTCGATTTGTTAATAGATCAGGGAGACGGCGACCAATCGCTACGAAGCCTACTCCCTTTCGTTAGGCTTCAAAGCTTTACGCCGGAGTCTCCGAGCATCGGTAGAACCACGTTAGATTTAGCGAATAGGAACGGTCTTGTTCAGCGCCAACGACGAGTGAAGTACAAAGAGCGCAAAATCAAGGCCGTTTTTCTATTGTCCGCAAGATCGCCGGAGCATTTCTATTTATATCGGGATGCTCTTGCGAAGCTTTTCGTTCAAGACGTACCGTACTACATTACGCATACTTTTACGCCCGGTGTTCGTTGGAAAGTCGTGTGTGATGACGTATTTGATCGCGAAAAGAATCGGGAGAAAAACTACAAAGAAATCGAACTCGAATTCATCGCGCTAGATGGTCTGTCGGAATCAAAGTATACGTCAGAGACTGCGCTAAACGTTGCCGGCGAGCACTTTTTTCCGGGCATGAACATTCCGGATCAGAACGACATTCCTTACCGGTTTAAGGACGTAGCAGATTTTAAAGTCTACAACGCGTCGGACGTTACGATTTATCCGACGGAGCACGACTATAAGGTCGAGATGTATTTGGCCGGCACTAATATAACGATCGCCAATCGCACGACAGGCGAATCATTAACGATAAAGACAACGCTTAACTCAACGCAAAAAGTTGAAATTAGGCGACAATACGTATTTGTAAACGATTCGGCCGGGGTTAAAACCTCCGGTCGTTTTCCGTCTATGGCGCCCGGCTATAACAGCTTTTACGTACAAAATGCGAGCGCGGTCGATATTCGATTCAAAACACGTTTCTACTATAAATAAAGGAGGGGCGGCCTATCAAACAACTATTCGTACAGTCGGTAGATACCGGAGAACAACAGGAAATTCTCGATATAGATGTAGCGCCGTCTCTCAAAGTAGGGACGGACGGCAAGAAAGAACTTAGCTTTACGATCGAGCTTACGTATGACAACCAACTCGCATTTAATCTATTAACGGAAACTAACGTACTGATAGTAGACGAAAAGACATACGGAGCACAGCGCTATTTCATTACGGACGTTGAAAAGGAGCAAGTCGACGAGTCTTTAACGAAAGTCATAACGGCTCACCACATGTACACGATGCGGCTCAATAACCATTTCGTCAACGAAGAACTATCCGGAACACTTTCGCTATCCAAGGCGCTGAGCCATACGTTATCGGGTAGCGGATTTAGATACGATATTTCAAGCGATGCGGCAAATATATCATCCGTAGTTCAAGAAAACTTCGGTAACAAAAACGGCATCGAACTTATGGACGAAATTGTCGAGGACTACAAAGTCGAGCTCGCAGTCGATAACGATATGATCTACGTTTACAAAAAGCTCGGGCAGGCGCGAAACTTTAAGCTGGATACGCGGTATAACATCCAAGGCATAACGATTAAAACTTCCTCGCAAAACATTACGACGCGGGCTTGGGGATTCGGTAAGAAAGACGAGAATACCGGCAAATATGCGTTTGAACCGTTTCAGTATATCCACCCGGATGAGAACTACTTTTTACTCGACGGCCGACCTCGGTATGCGGCTTCGATAGTTGACGATCGATATACGTCAAAGTCGAGCATGGAAGCTGCGCTGAAGGAAATCGTCAATCCTTATCCGCAAATAACGATATCGGTCACGCCAATCGCGTTTTATGATCCGTTGCTGGATGGCCGCGAAGACGAATTTGATATCGGTGATTCAATCAACGTAATCGCGGATACACTTATCGCCGGAACTACGTACGAAGATACAGTTCGGATCGTTGAGATGACGTACAATCCGTTAGATCCCTACGATGCGCCAGAATTAACGCTGGCAAACGTAAGTAAATCGGTGCTCGATATGCAAGTCGAAGAGATGCTGCGGATTCGTAATCAGGAAAATTATATACAGGCGCGCACCAACGAAATACGGCGCGAGATTTCAAGCGATATGACGACCACAACGCAGGTTCTAGAAGCGGCCACTTACGTAGATTTTACGAAGCAATCGCCGGAGTTATATGCACGACTTAATTTAGCGCACTCGACGGTCCTACAATCGTTCAACATCGATCGTGTAAACAATCAAATATACGCGACGCAAGTGTGGAACGGTGAAGGCAAAAATCCGAACATGGAATCGTTTGTGATTACGCGAATGGATCTATCTGGAAAGATGCTCGACTATATGGTCTGTCTCGAAGGCGGTCACGGAACGAATATCGGTCTCGATTGGTCGGCATCCGAAGGCAAAATGTACATCTGGAGCCATTATTATACGTCGGATGTAGAACGAACGCATACAATCGCTCGTTTTCCGTATCAGCCAGGCGCATCCATTCGATACAACGATCCGAGCATTCAGCGGACCAAAAACCTCGGCGGCGAAGAATACACGGTCGTTTCGCTAGACATCGAACACAATCTACTATTCTTCCGTCGCGAAAACAAAGTCGTCGCGCAAGACCTAGAAAGCGCTAGAAAAGACGTTCTAAAAACGGTAGACGAAATGACGGTTGATCTTCCGTCGGGCACGATCTTTCAGGGCGCGTATATGGACTATCCGTATGTCTATTGGTATACGGGCGACGCAAACGAAGCGACCGAACCGAACATGCTTCGCGTCTATGATATTCGCGGGAACACGACGATTTATGAAAAGCGGATTATCTTTGCGAAGAATACGGCGATTAGTTGGGAGGACGGTTTCCGAGAGCCTGAGGGCGTTCACGTTTACGTCGATCCAAATACGAAAACTCGAACGGTTATGACGGGCTATGCGACGGGGGCAGTCGGTAAACGTATTGCGAAAATTTACGCGTATCGCGAGCCTGCCGAGAAGCTAAATACGAGCGCCAGCTTTAACACGGATCTTTACGCAAACGATGACGCAACAAAGAAACTGCGGGCGGTCACTCAAACGCTGATTCTCGAATATACAGGCACGGCTTGGACGGTTTCAAATGCGGCTAGATACGTAGCGACGCAACAGAACCTCGTAACCAGTGTAGTAATTAGCGGAAACGATCTGAGGGTCACGCTTAACGAAAATTACTACAGTCTGTTACATGCGCAAGTAGAAGCGGACATCAACCTGAAAGCGGCGAATGTGCTCGTGGGTACCGATTTAAATCCGGGCGGCGATACGAGCAATATTTTAACGTTAGGTTTTGCGCGTAACGGAGCGCGGATAGCTCCGAACAGTACGTACGTTACGGCCGGCTCGAAAATATCCGTTTTACTAATGACGGCCAATCCGTCAGATTAACGCAAAGGAGGACGATCATGGCGATTAAATTAATAAAAACGTATTCTCCGAACGAGAACGCGACGCGCCTTAAGCAACAAGAACAAGACGCGCAAACCATCGAGGATGCGTTAAATAAGCAAAGCAGCGATTTAGATACGCACGAAAACGCTAAAATCGCGCACTCGGCATCGCAAATAAGTTACGAAGGAACTAACGTAGACACGGCGTTAAAAGCGGTCAATGCATACGTTGATAACCTCGTAATCGAAGCGAGTAAGGGCGATAGTAATGCGGAGGTTGTTGCGGCACGGACCAATTACGATGGTACGACGGATACTTCGCTTAAAAATCGCTTGGATAGATACGCGCAGAAAACAGATAACGGGCAGCTGTTCAAACTGACGACAGACGAAGGGTTTGCTACGTCCGTAACCTCCGGAGATCTAAACGATCTAACAACGCCTGGTTTTTATTATTTGATTCCCGGAACAGACGCGACTAACCCGACGATACTAAACATGCCGATTTACAGGACGGCTTTTTTACAAGTTATAAAGTCGAACAATAGTAGCGGCACGCTGCAAGTTTTTATTCCGTATAGAAGCTCGGCTACAGCTAATGACTATAAAAATATCTATTATAGAAACTTCGGAGTCGGAGCGAGCGCTTGGATGCCTTGGGCTGCGGTTGCAGATAAAGCAACAACCGAGGCAGCTATTGCCGCAATTACTTCGGAGACAATTAATCTCAACAAGTCTCAGCTTACGTTAACCGATGCAACGGCCAGCGGAGATACGTACCCGATCGGAGTAACCGTTCAAACAGTTAATGACGAGGGAAAGACGGGTTTTCCCATGACATACGGATTTGCTATGACGATAAAGTATTCTTCTGGACGTATGGCGCAGCACTTCATGGGCGCCGGTAACAACATTGGATACACCGGCGGTTGGGTGCGAACTTATTATTCTACGACTGGATGGAGTAAGTGGCACAGCCTGTTCGGTAATAACTCTTGGTGCAATGTTTCAGTTACGAATGAACAAACTTTGATACAAAGCGCTACTCAAAAGGTTAAATTTGATCGCGTAATCTCAGATTCTCACTCGCAGTTCAATACTTCCAATAATCGATTCATCGCAAAGGTACGAGGTATGTATATGGTTGGTACAGGTTTATATATCAACCGTAAAAAACAGTACAACAACGTTGAGCTTAACCTTTACAAAAACGGCACTAGATATAAAGTAATTCACCAAAATAGGCAAGATCCTAATAATACTGCGGCAGACAAATTCAACCAAGGCCATTACGCAAGTGGTGTTACAGTTCCGTTAGAAGTCGGAGACTATATCGAAATGTTTATCTTCGTGGGCGCCGGTCAGGACTTGACGATTACGTCAGGCTCCGGTTGGTACAACTATTTCGATATCTACCGTATCGGCGACATACCGCCGGGTATATAAGGAGGTTAACGAATGAATATCGGATTAGCAATGACCATTTTATTCCCGAATGCGGTAGCGAATCGTGACTATGTCGTAATGGTGGATGGCGATCAGCAGTGGATAGACGAAAATCAATGGTATCTAGACGCACCGATTCCGTCTGCGGAAGAATTAGAGGCGGCTTATCAGAAGTACCTCGAACAGCCTGCGCCTGATTCCGGAACTTCCGTCGAGGAATTACAAGCCGGACTTACAACGACGCAGCAGGCGAACTCGGTATTAATCAAGCAACTAAACGAAGCAACCGAAGCAGTCAAAAAAGCAAAAGAAGGCGCCGAAACAGCACATCAGATTATCGCGGAACTTATCGTGTTAACAACGGAGAAAGGGGTCTTGTAAATTGGAGGAGAATACGTTCTTGTATAACGCTATCAAGCTTTATTACGCGAAAGGTTACTACGATAAGCAGCAGGTCGCACGGTTCGTCGAACTCGGTAAAATTTCTCGCGAACAATATGCCGCAATCACTGGCGAAGTTTATTCTGGAACTGTTCCGGCAGAGCCTTCGCCTGAAGAACCACCGGCTGAAACGCCGCCCGCAACCGAGGAGCCGACGAATGATGGCACTGACGGTGGCGATACGGAACCTCCCAGCGAAGGGCCTTCTGGGGCGACTGACGGATCTACTGGGACTGAGTAAATAACGGAAAGGAGGCCGCATAATGTCGGAGCCGAGTAACAACGAGCTCAACGATAAAATAGCGGACATTCGCGAATGGCTGGTTCGGATAGACACCAAGGTCGATTTCTTTAACGAAGTCAAAACGAAGGCTGAACGTGCTGACGAGAAATCCGAAGAAGCATTGGCATTGGCGAAAGAGAATCGCGCAGATATAGCGGACATGAAAGCAAATACGAAATGGGTATGGGGCGTGATGCTGACCGTAGTAGGAATGTTACTTACGGTAGGTATCGCGCTTTTTACGTAAATAAACGCATTACGCCCGTCAGGTGAGAGTCCCGGCGGGCTTTTTTATTTCGAAAGGAGACGATAAAATGGCGATTTCAGTACGCAAGAATCTGGTCGCATCAAGTAAGTATTCCGTTAAGTGTCCGTATTCAATGGATGCGAAGTACATTACGTTCCACAATACGGCGAACGACGCTTCAGCGGACGCAGAGATTCGGTACATGATCGGAAACAACAACGAAGTGTCATATCATTTCGCGGTGGACGATAAGGAGGTCGTACAAGGCATTCCGACAGATCGAAACGCGTGGCATACCGGAGATGGTAACGGAGCAGATTCCGGAAACCGTACGTCTATCGGCGTCGAGGTTTGCTATTCGAAGTCAGGCGGCGCTAGGTACAAAGCGGCCGAAAAGCTTGCGATTAAATTTATCGCGCAATTATTGAAAGAGCGTGGCTGGGGCGTTGATCGCGTACGTAAGCACCAAGACTGGTCCGGAAAATATTGCCCGCACAGGGTTCTCGCTGAAGATCGTTGGGAAGAAGTAAAAGCGGATATTGCGGCGGAACTTAAAGCACTCGGCGGTAAATCAACGTCATCTTCATCCGCGAAGAAATCAGCGCCTAAAGCTTCCGGATCTACCTATACCGTCAAGAAAGGCGATACACTTTCTGAAATTGCGGAGAAAACAGGCGTAAGTGTGGCGAAGCTTCAATCGTACAACGGCATCAAGAACGCGAATAAAATTACGGTTGGGCAGGTGCTCAAGCTTAAAGGCGGTTCAACGTCAACCTCTAAAGGAAAGAAATACGTTTACCTTCCGGCTTCGGCCGATTCTTGGCGTATCTATCCGACTAACAAAGCGCCGGTTAAAGGAAATGAATGCGGCTACTTGCGTCCTAAGAAATTCGGCGGCCTGAAATACGAAGTCCTTGCGAACCCTCAAACGGACGTCTATACGATCAAAACGGATCAGTTCGGAAAAGTAAATATCTACGCTGCGAAATCAACTGGCGCAACAGTAAAATAACGAAAGGGAGACGATACTATGCAAGACGTTTTAATTTTCGCGACTGTACTGGCGCCTATTCTAACGGCGCTTGTTCAACTCGTTAAGAAAACGGTTAAGCTTCCGACTAATGTAATCCCGGCTTTAAGCTTCGTGATTGGCATCGGACTTGGTGCGGTTGCTTATCCGTTTACTGACCTCGACTCGGTGCTGCGATTATGGGCTGGCGGCTTTGCGGGATTAGCTGCGACAGGTCTTTTTGAACTCGGAGCCAAGCGCGAAGGCACAACGAAATAATAACGAAACTTTTAGCGAGTGCTTACGTATGATAACGTAGGTGCTCGCGTACATAAAAACTCATTGCGTATAAGTTTGGCGCCGTAGTATAATTTTACTAACATACGACGGAGGTAGCTTTTATTATGAGAAAATCAATTATAACGGTGCTGTCGGTTTTAATTTTAGTTTTATCTGGGTGTAGCGAAGTAAATGTAGATGCTCAGGATAAGGATAAAGAAGAAGTAGCACAAAAAGATGCTCCATTTAAAGCTACCGAAGAAGGCATAAAAACACTGGTTGCGGATGAGCTGAAAGAAAAAGGTACGGATGATACCGATAAATTAAGTTCACTTGAGATTTCAAATGATGTCGATAACGAAAATAAAAATATAAAAACCGTAAACCTCGAATTGAACGGTAGTAATAATCTAACGAATAATATGGTTAAAAAAGGCATGCTAAAAGAAGCTGAAAAGTTATTCCCTCGTATATTTGAAGATGCCTCAGTCGGAAGAGTAATAATAACTTGGAAATTCCCATTAGAGGACGCTAAAGGAAACACCTCGTTTCAAAAAGTCTTGTCGATTCAATTAGAGCGAAAAACCGCTGATGAAATAAATTGGGATAAATTTAAGTATAAGAACTTTGAAACAGTCGCCGATCATTATTTTGAGCATGCTGTGTTTAAAGAATAAATGAAATCAGCCCCGTCCTTAATCGGATGGGGCGTTTTTTACGTTTATGATATCCGCAAACCTAACGAAATTGGTATCGCCTTTGGCGTCCTTCCCGCGAAACTCCTTCCGTATGTGGTCTACGTAATGTACTGCGCCAATTACTTCGCGTATGTATCCATCGTCATAAAGCTCGAATGCGAGCGGCGAACCGAACTCCATCGATTCAGCAACCGTTATTTCCATGTCCTCGATCTGCTGCACAGCCAGTTGCGGCTTCTCAACCTTCCGTTTCTCTTCGGCTTGGCGCGCTAGGCCGGCTCTGTGCTCCGGTAATATAATACGCATCGCCCACCGTTTATCTTCGATCTCCATGGCGAACACCTCCGCATTTATTATATGCGAATGTGCGTTCGATTATCAACGGTCAAAATAATCCTCTCGATCGACTTCGTATCCCAGCGACCTTAAAGCGCGCTGTACTTTAACCCACGTTGAAATACGCGGCGCATAATCGCGATCATTACACATGCTCGTCATTGTGCCGTGACCTATGCCGGCCTTTTGGCGAACTTCCTCCTGCGCGATTCCTTCTCGATCTAAAAAGCGGCCGAATCGGCTGCGTCGTTTACCTAGTCCAAACATCGGACAACACCTCCTAAAATCAGCGTGTCCAAAAAATCGGAAAGTTAAACGTGGGCAAAAAACTGTGATATTGGACGATCCGTAGCGCGTAACGTTTATTAAACGGCAACTACACGGCAGCTAAACGGTAGGGTGCGGGCAGGTTCGGCATAGTTGCGAAAAGGTTACCGCACTTGGCTACGACTTCCGTAACGGTTATTACCGTGTTAACCTACCGCACTTTATCGCGTTTAACGCCCGTAACGAAGCCGTTTACGAAATTTGTTAAGGAGTGAGAGAGATGAGCGAAGCGAGACGAAGGAATGACAGGGCGGGGATGACGCGGGCGTTTTCGTTCGTGCCCGGTGGATTCACAGCGGCAGGATTTTTCGATATGTCTCCGGAGGTAGTCGGCTTGTACGCGTTAGTGGGCGGCGCGGGCTTGGTCTGTATCGGAGCGGCTTGGCTAGAAGGACGCTTGTTCGGCGGCAAATTTGCGTATATTGGAGACGCAGTAAACGGGCTCTTACGGTTCGTCCTGCCGGCGGGGTATGCCGTGTTGCTACTGCGTTTTTTGAACGCGATATGAAACGGTTCTTGCGCAATCTTCACGCGAAGCAGACGTTAAAGTACGCCTTTGATGCCGCAGGCCTGTACGCATCCAAACGGCTGTCTAACGGAAAAGAAGCGCGCCGATATCCGAAAATTCATGACGTTGATATTAACGAAGAAAGAACGCGTTATGTATTTACGTTGCTAAACGGAATGGACCCGAAAGAAATCGCGAAAAAGGAATTTGTGTTCCGGCAAGTATTCGGACGTAACGTTGAACTAAGCGGCGATCTAAAGCGTTATGTGCTTACGGTTTATAGCGCCGAAATGCCGGCCGTATTGCGTTATGACTTTGCGGAGATCCAGCCGGTCATTGAGCGCCACAAGCTCGGCATTATAGCGGGCAAAGACCGCCACGGCCGATACGTTAGCTTCGATTTACTGACCCAGCCACATATTCTTATTGCGGGCGAAACGGGCAGCGGAAAGTCAACGCAGCTACGGTCGATCCTGACGACGCTGATAAAACAGAACCGACCCGACCGGCTGCAGTTATACCTCGCCGACTGTAAGAAATCGGAGTTTCACGTATTCCGAAAAGTTGAGCATGTACAGTGCGTTCTAACAAACGCGGAAGATATACGAAGAATGTTACGAAGCATAAAACGCGAATTAGATGAGCGCAGCAACCTAACGGAGCAATTCGAAATAAGCCATATCGATGAGCTCCCGGATGACCGTAAACGACCGTATATTGTCGTCTGCATTGACGAGTTTCTTCTATTAAGAAAAGATGCCGAGATCATGGACGTATTAGCGGAGCTCGTCGCGATAGGTCGGACGCTAGGAGTATTCGCAATTCTTTCGATGCAGCGGCCGAATGCCAAGACGCTTGATACGACTATCCGCGCAAATCTAACCGTAAGCATGGGCTTCAAGCTACGCGACATAACGGAGGCCCGAATCGTTAATACGCCAGGCGCCGAAAAACTAGACGTAAGCGGGCGGTTTATTATGGCTGCCGACAAAACCTACGAACTACAGGCGCCGTACCTCGAAATGAACGAGGCGAAGGCGCTGCTTAACCCATACTGCGTAATGAAATCACCGACCAAAGACGTAACGCCACCGGCAGCCGAGCCGGAAATCTTAACGGAAAAGGACGTGTTTATCGATGGCCCTTACTAACCGAGATAAAGCGATCATTGCGGATCTTAATAAATTTCGCGTAATGGATCGCGATACGATTGCCGAGTTGCATTTCAGAAATTTGCGCAGACCAAAATACGCAGCCAATAACGTTCTGCTGCGTTTACTTAGAGACGGACATATTCAGCGATCTACGTCGCGCCAGCCTTACGTTTACTTTGGCGGCGAAACAACGATGAAAAAGAACAGCGCCAAGATCGATCATTTTCTTGCGATAGGTAACGTTTATAAAGAGATGCGAGGTCAGGCGTTGGAGTCGTTCTTGGTGGAGCCGAAGTACGGCGATAAAGGTACGGTCGAGCCGGATATATTTGCGCTATATCGGCGGACGCCTTTCTTTATCGAGGTGCAGCGGTCAGTCTATTCGGAAAAGCAGATGCGCGAAAAGTTAGACCGGTACGAAGCGTTTTTCCAGTCGGGTATTATTGCGCTGGAACCGTGGCAGAATCCCGAACGGATTATGTTTCCGCACGTATTGATTCTGTCGGATACGCGATACGGATTGCCTTCGTTTCCGTTTAAGGTATTTCAGGCGCCGACCTTTACTGCGTTTATTCAGTCGATAACAAAGCCGAAAGAGACAACGCCCGCGAATTAATCGTGGGCTTAATTGCGTAACTCAAACAATTCGTTCATATCCGTAATGTCAAGAACTTTCGCAATACGTCCGATATGCTCACGATTATAAGTTGTGCGCTGGTGGTTACAGATTTCGCTGATTATGTTCGGTCTAAGCTGCGTTTCTTCTGCGAGCTTCTTGCGGGTCCATCCGCGGGCTTCTAATATCTCGTCCAATTTAACGTAGAGTTCCAATCGAATCGCCTCCGTTTTCTGATACGTTAATTATAACGAAATATCGCTATCGTGTAAATAAAAATATTGACATACTGTTATAACAATATCTATAATCAAAATAACGACATAACTATATGGAGGTAGCGATATGCATTACTTAGCGGAACACCAAACGTTCGAATCGACGGCTCAACTTAACGAAGCTGTTTACGAACATATCAAGCGCAATACATACGAGCTTAACGATACGGATCGCCAGGCGCTTAAGATGATCGCACGTTACGCGGTAAAGTTTAGCGGGGCGGCGCACCTTAAAGCGGAAACGTTGGCGGGCCTAATCGAGAAATCCGTTAAGACGGCGCGACGGGCGCTGAATAAATTAGCGGGGCTCGGTATCGTAAAGAAGGTCGCTACGACGCGGAAGATTAACGGTGGAAAAGGCGCGAATATTATCGTGATCCTGCCGGTTGGGGGCGCGGATGACCAGTCGACAATGTCCAATCGCGGACAAGCCGAAAAGCCTACAGCACCAACGGATGAGGCGCCGAAAACGAAAAACGAACCATCGGATTTAATTAAGCGTTATAAAAACCAAAATAACGTATTAGATACGGCGACTGTACCGGCTGAAGCGTTAAAAGGCGCGTTGCCTAACGAAATCTATAACGCAATGGCTCGCTACTTTGACGCAGATAAAATTTATAAATACTACGGAATTCTTTTGCGCGCTAAGGCAAGCGTAGACAGAACGATCAGACTCGAAGAACATGCGGAGCCTTTCGTCGAAGCGTGGCACGCAACGATTATGAAAGCGAAATCGCACGAAATTAAGCGTCTCGACGATTACCTATACGCTGGGTTTAGGAAGGCGGCTTGGACGGTTAAGGCGCGCTTAAATCGTGGCGGATCGCTTATGGAGCGGTTCAGAAAGGCGTTTGAATCTGCGGAGTGACCTACGTTTGACATAGCGAGTTTCTTCTATTAATATTTGCGCTTGACTATTTCGCCTACTATTCGTAATAATAGAGAACGTAGGCACCATTCGATCATGAACGTAAGACTAGCGTTTGTACGTCGGACCTTGAAATCCGATTGAATCAACGTTTTGACATACCGAATACATAACGAAAGGCCTTCTAAGCCGTCGGTCGGGAGTTCGAATCTCTCCTGGGACGTACCAAAAGAAAAACCTCAAATCCTAAATGGATTTGAGGTTTTTGTTGTCGTCTTATGATTTTCATTTGTTATTTAACGGATCATCATCCAAGCCGTCAACTTTTCCTTCTTTATTCAGACGAGGTTCTTCTTTTTTCACAGTTTCAGAAATATGTTCATTTTCTTCAACAGTGCGTTTGCCGACAACCACTTCATCAGTGACAACCGGTTTTTTAGTCACTTCCAGCTTTTCCTCAACGATTGGAACTCTGATCTCTTCCGAATCGTTGACGGGAGCAGCGTCCGTTTTATTTTCATCCACTGGACGGCGTTCGACATAAATTTCATCATGTCTCACCGGAATGTCCATATCTCTTTTTTCTGTTTTCACTTCTTTTCCTATTTCTACTTCGCCGGTTTGAACGTCTTCCTTATCGACCTTCAGCTGTTCTTCCCGGAGCGGCATCGTTTTTTCTTCTTTCGTTGTATAATCCAATTCATTTGTGCTTGAAAAGCCGCCTGAAAGGGCATTGCCATTATCAATAGGAGCAATTACATCTGCATCTGTATCGACAGCTACCAGAAGTTTTCCGTCATCCAAATCTTCTTGATACTTGTCTATTTCATCAGTTTTAATATCCAAGTCGGATAATGCTTTGCTGTGTGTAGCAGTATCATCCATTGTGAAATAATCTTTCAGTTTATCGAAAAAAGATTCAGATTCGTCCTGATGTGCATCGATGGCTTGATTGACTTCTGTTCCTGTACGTGACTCCAAATAATCTGTATCTCGCCGACTTGTCACAACAGAAATGTCATCAGAATCATAGCCTTTTGTGAGTAAGCCTTCAATCGCTGCGATGGTTTCCTGCGGAGTTTCGTATACACCAACTATGCTTTTCATATCAATCTCCTCCTTTATGAATTTGCATGATATCGTTCATGTCGTTTGTAATTCCCGCTGTTCTTTGAATTAAACAAAATTGAAAACATTGGCGTGTATCATAAAGGTGAAAAATGTGTGAATATAAAAAAAGATAGATAAGACAGACCTTCCCCTGCACTTATCTATCCTTATAAAATCGTCTCACAATTCCTTCGTCATAAACACACTGTTTGGATCTTCATCGTAGTCTGCAAACGGTTCACAATACTGGAAACCGAAGCTTTCATACAATTTTCTTGCCGGCTCAAATGAAGCCATTGAACCCGTTTCTAAGCTTAACCGCTCATAGCCTCGCTTCTCGGCTTCTTCAATGATGTGCTGGAGAACTTGTTTGGCAACGCCTTTTCTTAAATGTGATGCAGATGTTCGCATTGATTTGATTTCTCCATGCCGGGTGTCCAGTTCTTTTAGCGCTCCGCAGCCAGCTAGTTCATCACCTTCCTATGCACTCCAAAATGTTATTCTAGGCCCTCTTAGTTTTTCTAAACCTAAGGCATGAATGCTTTCTGGCGGGGACATAAGCGTCATGCTATGTAAATGCTCATTCACAAGTGAGACCACCTGACGTCCAGTTAAATCGTCTATATTTTTATATGCAATTTTATTCCTCCTCGAAAACTTACGGGTTGTGCAGAATATCGTTCAATTCATCCCATCCTGTTTCCAAATATAAAGACAGAAAATGTGACTGTATTTGTGAAGTCGTTTTAAAACAATAAAAGGACCGCAATAGATGTTCGGCCCTTGTGGTCTTCTTTAATATCTAAAGCCTCCGTGTACGCCTGGCGCCCCGCTGAATCCGCCGGCATGTATCGCTGGAGCACTTAAGCTGCCGCCATGGCCGCTAAAGCCTGCACCTGAAAATTGCTGTCCGTAAAATCCTGAAGCGTATGGGAATGAGGAGTACATTCCAGAGGGAGTGGTTAACGGGCTGTATGCCTGGCTGAACGGCTGTCCGTATCCGTAGCCTCCAAATGGCTGCTGGCTTTGCTGGTAGAAGGCAGGGGTAGCAGGATAGTACTGCTGCGGAAAGCTCGGGAAGCTTGGGAAGCCTGCAGGGAATCCTTGCATGTCTGCTAATGATTTATTCATCGTATCACCTTTTCTTTGCAAGATATCATTAATGTATGCCGAGGGAACAAGAGAAGTGCCTATCCGAAATTGAAATGGATTGCAAGATGATCTGTCAGACTCAATCCATATACGAACCATAGCGTGTTATAAAATCTTACATGTTTATATAAAATTAAATAATTCTGGTTTATTCTTGATAGATTAATAAAAAAATTATAAAAACTTTTAACATTTGCAATTCCTTTTGTACCAATAATGAAAGCGTATACAATATAGATTGATTAATCAAAATTGTCTAATAATTTTAAAAAATGCTGTTGACACTGCGTCCAAAGCGGCGTAATATGAGTTCAACAAAAGATAAACGCAAGCTTCACAAGCGAAAATCATCGCAGTATGATTCTAAAAAAATGAAAAACAAACGACCTTCTTGAACAGCTGGAAAGCCGTTCCGAAGGCTGAATATGAAAAGCGCAGATGAGGATAAGTAGCCTTGAAAAAGCTTTCCACAGAGAACCGGGTTAGCTGAGAACCGGCGAAGCTTTACAAGGTGAACTCGCCTCAGAGTGCCAGTCTGAAATGACAGTAGGACTTGGCCGGGTGAACTTGATTCACTCGTTACTAAAGCGGATAGAAATATCCATGAGACGGCCGATTAACAGGCCGTAAACAAGGGTGGTACCGCGGAAAGAAAAGCCTTTTCGCCCCTTTTAGCTATCGCAGTTACTGCGCGGCTGATTGTGGGCGGAAGGGCTTTTTTTATTGAATAATCAGCTATATAGCTAATGAAAAGATGATCTTTAAAGGATGAAAATCCAAAAGGAGGAACTAAAATGGGGACTAATGTACAGGTGGATTCAGCATCTGCCGAATGTACACAGACGATGAGCGGAGCATTAATGCTGATTGAATCATTAAAAAAAGAGAAAGTAGAAATGATCTTCGGTTATCCGGGCGGGGCTGTGCTTCCGATTTACGATAAGCTATACAATTCAGGGTTGGTACATATCCTTCCCCGTCACGAACAAGGAGCAATTCATGCAGCGGAGGGATACGCAAGGGTCTCCGGAAAACCGGGTGTCGTCATTGCCACGTCAGGGCCGGGAGCGACAAACCTTGTTACAGGCCTTGCTGATGCCATGATTGATTCATTGCCGTTAGTCGTCTTTACAGGGCAGGTAGCAACCTCTGTAATCGGGAGCGATGCATTTCAGGAAGCAGACATTTTAGGGATTACGATGCCAGTAACAAAACACAGCTACCAGGTTCGCCAGCCGGAAGATCTGCCGCGCATCATTAAAGAAGCGTTCCATATTGCAACAACTGGAAGACCCGGACCTGTATTGATTGATATTCCGAAAGATGTAGCAACGATTGAAGGAGAATTCAGCTACGATCATGAGATGAATCTCCCGGGATACCAGCCGACAACAGAGCCGAATTATTTGCAGATCCGCAAGCTTGTGGAAGCCGTGAGCAGTGCGAAAAAACCGGTGATCCTGGCGGGTGCGGGCGTACTGCACGGAAAAGCGTCAGAAGAATTAAAAAATTATGCCGAACAGCAGCAAATCCCTGTGGCACACACCCTTTTGGGGCTCGGAGGCTTCCCGGCTGACCATCCGCTTTTTCTAGGGATGGCGGGAATGCACGGTACTTATACAGCCAATATGGCCCTTCATGAATGTGATCTATTAATCAGTATCGGCGCCCGTTTTGATGACCGTGTCACAGGAAACCTGAAACACTTTGCCAGAAACGCAAAGATTGCCCACATCGATATTGATCCAGCTGAAATCGGAAAAATCATGAAAACACAGATTCCTGTAGTCGGAGACAGCAAAATTGTCCTGCAGGAGCTGATCAAACAAGACGGCAAACAAAGCGATTCAAGCGAATGGAAAAAACAGCTCGCCGAATGGAAAGAAGAGTATCCGCTCTGGTATGTAGATAATGAAGAAGAAGGTTTTAAACCTCAGAAATTGATTGAATATATTCATCAATTTACAAAAGGAGAGGCCATTGTCGCAACGGATGTAGGCCAGCATCAAATGTGGTCAGCGCAATTTTATCCGTTCCAAAAAGCAGATAAATGGGTCACGTCAGGCGGACTTGGAACGATGGGATTCGGTCTTCCGGCGGCGATCGGCGCACAGCTGGCCGAAAAAGATGCTACTGTTGTCGCGGTTGTCGGGGACGGCGGTTTCCAAATGACGCTCCAAGAACTCGATGTTATTCGCGAATTAAATCTTCCGGTCAAGGTAGTGATTTTAAATAACGCTTGTCTCGGAATGGTCAGACAGTGGCAGGAAATTTTCTATGAAGAACGTTATTCAGAATCTAAATTCGCTTCTCAGCCTGACTTCGTCAAATTGTCCGAAGCATACGGCATTAAAGGCATCAGAATTTCATCAGAAGCGGAAGCAAAGGAAAAGCTGGAAGAGGCATTAACATCAAGAGAACCTGTTGTCATTGACGTGCGGGTTGCCAGCGAAGAAAAAGTATTCCCGATGGTGGCTCCGGGGAAAGGGCTGCATGAAATGGTGGGGGTGAAACCTTGAAAAGAATTATCACATTGACTGTGGTGAACCGCTCCGGGGTGTTAAACCGGATCACCGGTCTATTCACAAAAAGGCATTACAACATTGAAAGCATTACAGTTGGACACACAGAAACAGCCGGCGTTTCCAGAATCACCTTCGTCGTTCACGTTGAAGGAGAAAATGATGTTGAACAGTTAACGAAACAGCTCAACAAACAGATTGATGTGCTGAAAGTCACAGACATCACAAATCAATCGATTGTCCAGAGGGAGCTGGCCTTAATCAAGGTTGTCTCCGCACCTTCAACGAGAACAGAGATTAATGGAATCATAGAACCGTTTAGAGCCTCTGTCGTTGATGTCAGCAGAGACAGCATCGTTGTTCAGGTGACGGGTGAATCTAACAAAATTGAAGCGCTTATTGAGTTATTAAAACCTTATGGCATTAAAGAAATCGCGAGAACAGGTACAACGGCTTTTGCGAGGGGAACCCAGCAAAAGGCGTCATCCAATAAAACAATATCTATTGTATAAAACATAACAAGGGAGAGATTAAAATGGTAAAAGTATATTATAACGGTGATATCAAAGAGAACGTATTGGCTGGAAAAACAGTAGCGGTTATCGGGTACGGTTCGCAAGGCCACGCACATGCCCTGAACCTTAAAGAAAGCGGAGTAGACGTGATCGTCGGTGTTAGACAAGGAAAATCTTTCACTCAAGCCCAAGAAGACGGACATAAAGTATTTTCAGTAAAAGAAGCGGCAGCCCAAGCCGAAATCATCATGGTTCTGCTTCCGGATGAGCAGCAGCAAAAAGTATACGAAGCTGAAATCAAAGATGAATTGACAGCAGGAAAATCATTAGTATTCGCTCATGGATTTAACGTGCATTTCCATCAAATTGTTCCTCCGGCGGATGTAGATGTATTCTTAGTGGCCCCTAAAGGCCCGGGACACTTGGTAAGAAGAACATATGAGCAAGGAGCTGGCGTACCGGCATTGTTCGCAATCTATCAAGATGTGACTGGAGAAGCAAGAGACAAAGCCCTCGCATATGCAAAAGGAATCGGCGGCGCAAGAGCGGGCGTATTAGAAACGACATTTAAAGAAGAAACAGAAACAGATTTGTTCGGTGAGCAAGCAGTTCTTTGCGGCGGATTAAGCGCGCTTGTCAAAGCCGGATTTGAAACATTAACTGAAGCAGGTTATCAGCCTGAACTTGCATACTTCGAGTGCCTTCATGAGCTGAAATTAATCGTAGACCTTATGTACGAAGAAGGACTTGCAGGAATGAGATATTCAATCTCTGACACAGCACAGTGGGGAGATTTCGTATCAGGCCCTCGCGTTGTGGACGCTAAAGTAAAAGAATCTATGAAAGAAGTATTAAAAGATATCCAAAACGGTACATTCGCAAAAGAGTGGATCGTCGAAAACCAAGTAAACCGTCCTCGTTTCAACGCTATCAATGCAAGCGAGAACGAACATCAAATCGAAGTAGTGGGAAGAAAGCTTCGTGAAATGATGCCGTTTGTGAAACAAGGCAAGAAGAAGGAAGCGGTGGTCTCCGTTGCGCAAAATTAATTTTTTCGATACGACGCTTCGTGATGGTGAACAGTCCCCTGGAGTGAACTTGAATACACAGGAGAAACTTGCCATAGCTAAGCAGCTCGAAAGACTCGGGGCAGATATCATTGAAGCGGGATTTCCCGCTTCGTCCCGAGGTGACTTTTTAGCTGTTCAGGAAATCGCAAGAACCATTAAAAATTGTTCAGTAACTGGTCTGGCCCGTTGTGTAAAAGGTGATATTGATGCTGCTTGGGAAGCGTTAAAAGAAGGTGCTCATCCGAGAATACATGTTTTTATCGCTACATCGGACATTCATTTGAAGCACAAGCTGAAAATGACACGTGAGCAAGTCATTGAAAGAGCGGTTGAAATGGTGAAATACGCAAAAGAACGTTTTCCGATTGTGCAATGGTCAGCTGAAGATGCCTGCCGCACTGAACTGCCGTTTCTAGCAGAAATCGTCGAAAAAGTGATTGACGCAGGCGCCAGTGTTATCAATCTTCCGGACACTGTCGGCTACCTGGCTCCGGCGGAATACGGAAATATCTTTAGATATATGAAGGAAAACGTTCCGAACATTCACAAAGCAAAGCTTTCAGCCCACTGTCATGATGATTTGGGAATGGCAGTCGCAAACTCTCTTGCTGCGATTGAAAATGGCGCTGATCAAATCGAATGTGCTGTGAACGGGATCGGTGAAAGAGCCGGAAACGCGGCATTAGAGGAAATTGCCGTAGCCCTCCATACCAGAAAAGATTTCTACCAAGTCGAAACAGGCATTACACTGAACGAGATTAAGAGAACAAGTGATTTAGTAAGCAAACTGACAGGCATGGCTGTCCCGCGCAACAAAGCGGTTGTTGGAGATAATGCATTTGCTCATGAATCAGGCATCCATCAGGACGGCTTTTTAAAGGAAAAATCGACTTATGAAATTATTTCACCGGAGCTTGTCGGCGTAACCGCAGATGCGCTTGTCCTAGGTAAACATTCCGGACGCCACGCATTTAAAGACCGGTTGACTGCTTTAGGATTCCAATTTGACAGTGAAGAGATTAATAAATTCTTTACGATGTTCAAAGAGTTGACTGAGAAGAAAAAAGAAATCACTGATGAGGATCTTGTTTCTCTTATTTTAGAAGAAAAAGTAACAGATCGCAAGATTGGGTATGAATTTCTTTCTCTGCAAGTACATTACGGAACAAGTCAGGTCCCTACGGCTACTCTTTCTTTGAAAAATCAAGAAAACGCAGAGCTTATTCAGGAAGCTGCAACTGGAGCTGGAAGCGTGGAAGCAATCTACAATACGCTTGAGCGCTGCATCGATAAGGACGTGGAGCTCTTAGACTACCGCATTCAGTCTAACAGAAAAGGCGAAGATGCATTTGCCCAGGTGTATGTAAGAGTTTTGGTGAATGGAAAAGAATCAGCAGGGCGGGGCATAGCGCAAGACGTATTAGAAGCATCAGCGAAAGCCTATTTGAACGCAGTAAACCGTCAATTGGTTTTCCAGTCGAATATGAGCGGATTGAAAAACCACACAGCTGTCGGATCATAAAAGAAAGGAGAACGGTTAACTTGAAGAAACGTATTGCTCTATTGCCCGGAGACGGGATCGGCCCTGAAGTATTAGAATCAGCGACAGACGTACTGAAAAGTGTTGCCGAACGCTTTAACCATGAATTTGAATTTGAATATGGCCTGATTGGAGGGGCGGCTATTGATGAACATCATAACCCCCTCCCGGAGGAAACCGTTGCTGCTTGTAAAAATGCAGACGCGATATTGCTTGGTGCTGTCGGCGGACCGAAATGGGATCAAAATCCTTCGGAACTGAGACCGGAAAAAGGGCTGCTCAGCATCAGAAAACAGCTTGATTTGTTTGCGAATTTGCGGCCTGTGAAGGTATTTGAAAGCCTTTCTGACGCTTCGCCTTTGAAAAAAGAATATATAGATAATGTTGATTTCGTTATCGTTCGTGAGCTCACAGGCGGCTTGTATTTCGGCCAGCCGAGCAAACGTTATGTAAACACTGAAGGTGAGCAGGAAGCAGTAGATACACTGTTTTATAAGCGAACGGAAATTGAACGAGTGATCAGAGAGGGCTTTAAAATGGCGGCAGCCAGAAAAGGCAAAGTGACCTCTGTAGATAAAGCGAATGTTCTTGAATCAAGCCGGCTGTGGCGTGAAGTGGCTGAGGACGTTGCACAAGAGTTTCCTGATGTGAAGCTTGAGCACATGCTTGTGGATAACGCGGCCATGCAGCTAATTTATGCACCGAATCAATTTGATGTCGTGGTGACTGAAAATATGTTCGGTGATATTTTAAGCGATGAAGCGTCCATGCTTACAGGCTCGCTCGGAATGCTCCCGTCAGCCAGCCTATCAAGCTCTGGTCTTCATCTGTTTGAACCTGTTCATGGCTCCGCGCCTGATATTGCTGGTAAAGGGATGGCAAATCCGTTCGCAGCCATATTGTCAGCGGCAATGCTTTTGAGAACATCTTTCGGGCTTGAAGAGGAAGCGAAAGCTGTAGAAGATGCGGTAAACAAAGTCTTGGCTTCCGGAAAAAGAACAAGAGACTTGGCACGGGGTGAAGAGTTCAGCAGCACTCAGGCCATTACAGAGGAAGTTAAGGCAGCAATCATGAGTGAAAATACAATTTCTAATGTGTGACAGCTTACGTTAAGCGGTCTTAGCTCTAGGTAGAGGGAGGAAATAAAAGATGATGCCTCGAACAATCATCGAAAAGATTTGGGATCAGCATATTGTAAAACATGGTGAGGGAAAGCCGGATCTTCTCTATATTGATTTGCACCTCATTCATGAGGTGACGTCTCCTCAGGCATTTGAAGGCTTGAGACAAAAGGGAAGAAAGGTCAGAAGACCCCAAAACACATTTGCGACAATGGACCACAACATCCCGACTGTCAATCGTTTTGAGATAAAGGATGAAGTTGCGAAACGCCAGGTAACGGCGCTTGAAAGAAACTGTGAGGAATTTGGCGTGCGCCTTGCCGATCTTCACAGCGTGGATCAAGGGATTGTCCATGTCGTCGGCCCTGAACTGGGCTTAACGCTTCCAGGGAAAACGATTGTGTGCGGTGACAGTCATACATCAACACATGGCGCTTTCGGCGCTCTTGCATTTGGAATCGGGACGAGTGAAGTCGAACATGTCCTTTCCACACAGACACTTTGGCAGCAGCGTCCAAAAACACTTGAAGTGCGCGTAGATGGAACGCTTCAAAAAGGGGTAACGGCAAAGGATGTCATCCTTGCTGTCATCGGCAAATACGGTGTGAAATTCGGCACAGGCTACGTCATTGAATACACTGGGGAAGTATTCAGAAATATGACGATGGATGAACGAATGACTGTTTGTAACATGTCAATTGAAGCAGGAGCAAGAGCAGGTTTGATTGCACCTGACGAGGTGACGTTTGAATATTGCAAAAACCGCAAGTACACGCCAAAAGGCGAAGAATTTGACAAGGCCGTAGAGGAATGGAGGGCGCTGCGCACAGACCCGGGCGCTGTTTACGATAAATCTATCTTCCTTGACGGCAACAAAATTTCCCCTATGGTGACATGGGGCATTAACCCGGGAATGGTTCTTCCTGTCGATTCTGAAGTTCCTGCGCCGGAAAGCTTTTCTGCAGAAGATGATAAAAAAGAAGCGATTCGCGCTTATGAATATATGGGACTGACTCCTCACCAAAAAATTGAAGACATTAAAGTGGAGCACGTATTTATCGGTTCCTGCACAAATTCCCGCATGACTGACCTTCGACAGGCTGCTGACATGATCAAAGGGAAGAAGGTAGCTGACAGCGTAAGGGCCATCGTCGTGCCCGGATCCCAAAGCGTGAAGCTTCAGGCTGAAAAAGAAGGGCTTGACCAAATTTTCTTGGAAGCTGGATTTGAATGGAGAGAGTCAGGCTGCAGCATGTGTTTGAGTATGAATAATGATGTTGTTCCTGAGGGAGAGCGCTGTGCATCAACCTCTAACCGCAACTTTGAGGGCAGACAAGGAAAAGGTGCAAGAACACATCTCGTCAGCCCGGCAATGGCTGCGATGGCTGCCATTCACGGACACTTCGTTGATGTCAGAAAGTTTTATCAGGAAAAAACAGTTGTGTAAGGAGTGCGCGAGATGGAACCTTTGAAATCACATACGGGGAAAGCGGCCGTATTAAATCGGATCAATGTGGATACAGACCAGATTATTCCTAAGCAATTTTTGAAGAGGATTGAAAGAACAGGCTACGGGCGTTTTGCATTCTTTGACTGGAGATATGATGCGAATGGTGAACCGAACCCTGAATTTGAATTAAACCAGCCTGTTTATCAAGGAGCTTCCATTTTAATAGCAGGAGAAAACTTCGGCTGCGGGTCATCGCGTGAACACGCTCCGTGGGCACTTGATGATTATGGGTTTAAAATTATCATTGCACCGTCATTTGCTGATATTTTCCATCAGAACTGCTTTAAAAACGGCATGCTTCCGATCCGCATGCCATATGACAATTGGAAACAGCTTGTCGGCCAGTATGAAAACAAGTCATTGCAAATGACTGTTGACCTTGAAAAGCAGCTGATTCATGACAGTGAAGGCAATCAAATTTCATTTGAAGTTGATCCACATTGGAAAGAGATGCTGATCAACGGATATGATGAAATTTCATTAACGCTGCTGCTGGAGGATGAAATCAAGCAATTTGAATCACAAAGAAGCTCTTGGCTTCAAGCCTGAAAAAGCGGCCGGTATTTGTCCGGCGGCTTTTTTTGCCTGGTGAAACCTTTCATTTCTTGTTTTTGTTCACAGGTGTTGATACACTTGAACAAAATAAATGCCTGAAAGGAATATAGGTATGACGCATGACAAGAAGAACGCAAAAATTATTCCTTTTCCTCATCTGAAAGACCGCCTTGTGGAAAAAGGGATGTCATCACTAAAGGAAAAAAAGTATCAAGAAGCGCTCGAACTGTTTTCAGAAGCGATGAAATATGATGATACTGAAGCCGATCTTCACTTAGGGATGGCCATCTGCTTTTTAGAGCTGGGCGAGCTGGAAGAGGCAAAAAGCGTGTGCGAGAAGATGCTCAAAGAAGGTTATGGCCATTATTTTACGGTTTTGCAGGTGTACATGACCATCTTAATTCAGCTCAAAAAATACGAGGAAGTCAAAAGCACCATTGAAGCCGTTTTGGAAGAAAATCAGCTGCCGGCAGAAAGCGCCGAGCAATTTTATAAGCTGCTGGATTTCAGCCGGAAAATGACCGATCCGGATCGTGAGGACGAGGCTTGGGCCGAAGAATATGAGGATACAATTGACACCGAGAAAGTGCTGGCAAGCCCTGAGGAGCAAATGAATCTCATTCATTCCTTAAAAGACCGTAACGTAGCAAAGTATACAGGATTGCTCAAAACAATCCTCCAAGATCCCTCAGCCCATCCGATTATCAAAACGATGATTGTCATGCTGTTGGCTGAGCATGAGTACAGTAAGCCTGTACACATTAGTAAATTTGGCGAGTCGTTGACAATTGAACCGTCTGAGATTGTTCCGCCTGATGCCGCGCCGATTCTGCACCGTGTTCTTAGGGTGCTGGATGAGACACTTGGAAATGAAAATCCAACCTTATATGCAGCAGTAGAGGAATTGTGGAGAAGACATTTGTACGTTTTATATCCGTTCCAGCCGAAATTACTGTCGGCTGACCTTTGGGCGGCTGCCCTTCATAAAGTCGGTTACGAGATGCACGGGATTGAAATTGAAAGCGAAGAACTTCATATGATGTATGAATTTACCGACAGAGAACTCGATGAAGCTTGCACAATGTTAAAAGATATTGAAGAAATTTCTTATTTGTAAATCGCGCCATATAGTTGAAAGCGCTATGTGTTATGTTATAATATAGTGGTTGTATTTGTGTATAACGGGTTATAAGAAATACGGTTGGACAGGCTTTGCAGTTCATTATTAACATCTATACATAATGATTCTGATCTTTGGCAGCTTTGTTTTTGTTGGACGAAGCCGTATGATTGCTTTAGAATGGAAGACCGACACAACCTGAATAGATTTTTGGAGGGAAACACATGTCTGTAAAATGGGAAAAACAAGAAGGCAACGAAGGCGTTTTAACGGTTGAAGTTGATGCTGAAACGTTTAAAACAGCACTTGATGATGCATTTAAAAAAGTAGTAAAACAAGTTTCAATTCCTGGATTCCGTAAAGGTAAAATTCCTCGCGGATTATTCGAACAGCGCTTTGGCGTAGAAGCTCTTTACCAAGATGCTTTGGATATTCTTCTTCCTGTAGAATACCCTAAAGCGGTTGAAGAAGCTGGAATCGAGCCTGTAGACCGTCCTGAAATCGATGTTGAAAAAATCGAAAAAGGCGAAAGCTTAATCTTCACTGCGAAAGTAACAGTAAAACCTGAAGTGAAGCTTGGCGAATACAAAGGCCTGGGCATTGAAAAAGACGACACAACTGTAACTGACGAAGATGTTCAAAACGAACTAAAAGCTCTTCAAGAGCGTCAAGCTGAACTTGTTGTAAAAGAAGAAGGCGCTGTTGAAGAAGGAAACACAGTTGTTCTTGATTTCGAAGGATTCGTTGACGGCGAAGCTTTCGAGGGCGGAAAAGCTGAAAACTACTCTCTTGAAGTAGGATCTGGCTCATTCATCCCTGGCTTCGAAGATCAGTTAGTCGGCCTTGAAGCAGGCGCTGAGAAAGATGTTGAAGTGACATTCCCAGAAGAATACCACGCTGAAGAGCTTGCAGGCAAACCAGCTGTGTTTAAAGTGAAAATTCACGAAATCAAAGCGAAAGAGCTTCCTGAGCTTGACGATGAATTCGCAAAAGATATCGATGAAGAAGTGGAAACACTTGCTGAATTAACTGAAAAAACAAAGAAACGTTTAGAAGAAGCAAAAGAAAACGAAGCTGACGCTAAATTGCGTGAAGAGCTTGTTCTGAAAGCTTCTGAAAACGCTGAAATCGATGTTCCGCAAGCAATGGTCGACACTGAGCTTGACCGCATGCTGAAAGAATTCGAACAGCGTCTGCAAATGCAAGGCATGAACCTTGAGCTTTACACTCAATTCTCAGGCCAAGATGAAGCTGCGCTTAAAGAGCAAATGAAAGAAGATGCTGAAAAACGCGTAAAATCTAACCTGACTCTTGAGGCGATTGCGAAAGCGGAAAACCTTGAAGTATCAGATGAGGAAGTTGATGCTGAGCTTACAAAAATGGCTGAAGCATACAACATGCCTGTTGAAAATATTAAACAAGCCATCGGTTCTACTGACGCGATGAAAGAAGATTTAAAAGTTCGCAAAGCAATTGATTTTCTTGTAGAAAACCGTTAATATTGTGCATAATAATAGTACTAATAAAACAGGGCGCGAATCATTCGTGCCTTGTTTTGTACAATTATGAGTTATCTCTTTTTCTTGGGGCAATATAGTTAATGCAGGGCTGTTTTTTGTCATACATATAGAATGTGCAAGTCAGAAACACATTGTTACCGTCTTTTTGGAAAGTATGGTAAAATGCAATACATACTCGTTCGTTTCAAGAATCATTTTCTTTTGCTCTGCCGGTAAAAGAAAAAGTGAGACAAGATTAAGGGGTGAAAGAATGTTTAAATTTAACGAGGAAAAAGGACAATTAAAATGCTCGTTCTGTGGAAAAACACAAGATCAGGTTCGTAAGCTTGTAGCTGGACCTGGTGTATATATATGTGACGAATGTATCGAACTCTGCACTGAAATTGTAGAGGAAGAACTCGGAACAGAAGAAGAAGTAGAATTTAAAGACGTACCAAAGCCTCAGGAAATTCGTGAAATTTTGAATGAATATGTCATCGGCCAAGATCAAGCGAAGAAATCACTTGCTGTTGCTGTGTATAACCACTATAAGCGCATTAACTCTAACAGCAAAGTTGATGATGTTGAGCTTTCAAAAAGTAATATTTCATTAATCGGCCCTACGGGAAGCGGTAAAACCCTTCTGGCGCAAACATTGGCTCGCATTTTAAATGTGCCGTTTGCAATTGCAGACGCTACATCTTTGACTGAAGCTGGATACGTGGGTGAAGATGTAGAGAATATTCTCTTGAAGCTCATCCAAGCTGCTGATTATGATGTGGAAAAAGCCGAAAAAGGCATTATCTATATTGATGAAATCGATAAAGTGGCTAGAAAATCTGAAAACCCGTCTATCACACGTGATGTGTCAGGTGAGGGTGTACAGCAGGCATTGCTTAAAATTCTTGAGGGTACAGTGGCAAGCGTGCCGCCTCAAGGGGGACGTAAGCATCCTCATCAAGAATTCATTCAAATTGACACAACAAATATTTTGTTCATTTGCGGCGGAGCTTTCGATGGTATCGAACAAATCATCAAACGCCGTTTAGGCCAAAAAGTGATTGGATTCGGTGCCGACAATAAAGCTGCTGATCTTGAGAAAGAAGATCTTCTTTCAAAAGTGCTTCCAGAAGATTTGCTCCGTTTCGGGTTAATTCCTGAATTTATCGGACGTCTTCCGGTTATTGCAAGCCTTGAAAAGCTTGACGAAGAAGCATTGGTTGCGATCTTAACAAAACCGAAAAACGCTCTTGTTAAGCAATTCAAGAAAATGCTTGAGCTTGACAACGTTGAGCTTGAGTTTGAAGAAGAAGCGCTTTCTGAAATTGCTAAAAAAGCAATTGAACGCAAGACTGGAGCACGCGGACTCCGTTCTATCATTGAAGGCATCATGCTTGATGTGATGTTTGAGCTGCCTTCTCGTGATGACATTGAAAAATGTGTAATTACCGGGGCGACTGTGACACACGGAGAGCCTCCTCGCCTCTTATTAAAAGACGGCACTGAGGTAAGCCAAGATAAAACATCTGCATAAAGATAAGTACAAACCTCCTGAGTGGTAACACTCAGGAGGTTTTTTTGCATGCAACTCTTCCGGAAAAACGTTTATTCCCGTCTTCTATGGGAGATACTAGCAATCAGAGGAATGAATTGGATACATAAATTGTTTTTCAGGAGGGACCACCATGAGTTGGACAGGGATCGCGTTATTTATTCAGCTGTTTTTTGGGATCATCATCGGTTTGTATTTTTGGAATTTGCTTAAAAATCAAAGGACACAAAAGGTCACGATAGATAAAGAATCAAAGAAGGAAATGGAGCAGCTTCGGAAAATGCGCGCTATCAGCTTGTCCGAGCCATTATCTGAGAAGGTCCGCCCCAAAAGCTTTAAAGATATCGTCGGACAGGAAGACGGCATTAAAGCATTAAAGGCGGCTTTATGCGGGCCAAATCCTCAGCATGTGATTGTCTATGGGCCACCGGGAGTTGGGAAAACGGCTGCTGCGCGGCTTGTGTTGGAAGAAGCAAAAAAACATAAACAATCACCGTTTAAAGAGCAGGCTGTCTTTGTGGAACTCGATGCGACAACAGCCCGTTTTGATGAAAGAGGAATTGCCGATCCGCTCATCGGCTCTGTCCATGACCCGATATACCAAGGGGCCGGAGCGATGGGACAGGCTGGGATTCCGCAGCCGAAGCAGGGAGCTGTCACCCATGCCCATGGCGGTGTGCTGTTTATTGATGAAATAGGGGAGCTGCATCCTATTCAAATGAATAAAATGCTGAAGGTGCTTGAGGACAGAAAAGTCTTTTTAGATAGTGCGTATTACAGTGAGGAAAATACACAAATTCCGAATCATATTCATGATATTTTTCAAAATGGGCTGCCGGCTGATTTTCGCTTGATTGGCGCGACCACGAGAATGCCAAACGAAATTCCGCCAGCTATCCGGTCCCGCTGTTTGGAGGTTTTTTTCCGCGAGCTTGAAAAGGACGAGTTGAAAACGGTTGCCAAAACAGCAGCGGATAAAATTGAAAAAAATATCTCCGAAGAAGGACTGGATCTTTTGACCAGCTACACGCGGAACGGGCGGGAAGCCGTCAATATGATTCAAATCGCAGCGGGGATGGCTGTAACGGAGAATCGAAAGGACATTACGATTGAGGATATTGAATGGGTCATTCACTCCAGTCAGCTTACTCCAAAGCACGAGCAAAAAATCGGTGTTGAACCACAGGTTGGCATTGTAAATGGGCTTGCAGTCTATGGGCCTAACAGCGGATCGCTTCTGGAAATCGAAGTAAGTGTAACCGCGGCTCAAGATAAAGGATCAATTAACATCACAGGAATAGCTGAAGAAGAAAGCATCGGCAGCCAATCAAAATCGATCAGGCGAAAAAGCATGGCGAAGGGTTCGGTTGAAAATGTATTAACCGTGCTCCGGACAATGGGAATGAAGCCTTCTGATTATGATATTCACATCAATTTCCCAGGTGGGATTCCGATTGATGGGCCGTCAGCAGGCATTGCGATGGCGGCGGGGATTTTCTCGGCGATACACAAAATTCCTATTGACAATACCGTTGCGATGACGGGCGAAATCAGCCTGAACGGTCTTGTGAAACCCATCGGAGGCGTCATTCCGAAAATAAAAGCGGCCAAGCAGTCCGGTGCGAAAAAGGTGATTATCCCATATGAAAATCAGCAGGCCATCTTAAAGCAGATTGACGGGATCGAGATTATTGCAGTGAAGACGTTCCAAGAAGTGCTTGATGAAATTTTAGTGAATCCGCCAACGGAACAAAAACCGTTTCATATTGAAATCAATAAAGAATCTGTTTAAACCCTATTTTGATAATAGGGTTTTTTTCATGAAGGACATCTTTTCCTTTTTCATATCAGAAAGAAAGGGTATACTACGAGGAGACTGTTTTATAGAAAATGGAACCATGCCGTTTATTGTACAAGGATGAAAAAGTTGTATTATAATGGTTCATACTAAAGTCACGGAGGTGTCAGTCACATGGCAGAAGAATTAAAACGCAGCATCCCGCTCCTCCCTTTAAGAGGTTTATTAGTGTACCCGACGATGGTTTTGCATTTAGATGTAGGACGTGACAAGTCGGTTCAGGCTCTTGAACAGGCAATGATGCATGATCATATGATATTTTTAGCCACTCAGCAGGATATTTCGATAGACGAACCTGGTGAAGACGAGATTTTCACTGTCGGCACCTATACAAAAATTAAGCAAATGCTGAAGCTTCCGAACGGTACGATTCGTGTGTTGGTGGAGGGCCTCAAGCGCGCCCATATCGTCAAATACAATGAACACGAGGATTACACGTCGGTCGACATTCAACTTATTCATGAAGATGATTCAAAAGATACAGAAGACGAAGCATTGATGCGGACTTTGCTAGACCACTTTGATCAGTACATAAAAATTTCTAAAAAAATCTCGGCCGAAACGTACGCCGCGGTTACTGATATCGAAGAGCCGGGGAGAATGGCAGACATCGTTGCTTCTCATCTGCCCCTTAAACTAAAGGATAAGCAGGATATTTTAGAAACGGCTGATGTCAAAGACAGGCTAAACAAGGTCATTGATTTTATTAATAATGAAAAAGAGGTGCTGGAGATTGAGAAAAAAATCGGCCAGCGCGTCAAACGTTCGATGGAGCGTACGCAGAAGGAATACTACTTGCGTGAACAAATGAAGGCGATCCAAAAAGAGCTTGGCGATAAAGAAGGCAAAACTGGCGAAGTTCAGACGCTGACGGAAAAAATCGAAGAAGCAGGCATGCCTGATCATGTGAAGGAAACAGCGCTTAAAGAATTGAACAGATATGAAAAAATTCCGTCAAGTTCTGCGGAAAGCTCTGTGATCCGCAACTATATCGACTGGCTGGTTGCTCTTCCGTGGACGGATGAAACAGATGATAAGCTTGATTTGAAAGAAGCAGGACGTCTCTTGGACGAAGAGCACCACGGGCTTGAAAAAGTAAAAGAACGTATTTTAGAATATTTGGCTGTCCAGAAGCTGACAAAATCCCTGAAAGGCCCGATTCTCTGTTTGGCAGGACCTCCAGGTGTCGGAAAAACGTCTTTAGCCAAATCAATTGCAAAAAGCTTGGGACGCAAATTCGTCAGAATCTCACTCGGAGGAGTTCGGGACGAATCAGAGATACGCGGACACAGACGGACCTATGTCGGAGCAATGCCTGGACGTATTATTCAAGGGATGAAAAAAGCGGGCAAGCTGAATCCGGTCTTCTTATTAGACGAAATTGACAAAATGTCATCTGATTTTAGAGGAGACCCATCATCCGCTATGCTTGAAGTGCTTGATCCAGAGCAAAACAGCAGCTTCAGTGATCACTATATTGAAGAAACCTTTGATTTATCCAAAGTGCTGTTTATCGCAACGGCGAACAATTTGGCCACAATCCCGGGCCCGCTCAGAGACAGAATGGAAATTATTAATATCGCAGGCTACACAGAAATAGAAAAACTTGAAATCGTAAAGGATCACTTGCTTCCAAAGCAAATCAAAGAACACGGGCTGAAGAAAAGCAATCTTCAGCTGCGTGATCAGGCGATTCTTGATATTATCCGCTACTATACGAGAGAAGCTGGTGTGAGAAGTCTTGAACGCCAGCTTGCCGCGATTTGCCGTAAAGCTGCAAAAGCCATTGTTGCTGAAGAGCGAAAACGGATTACGGTTACTGAGAAGAACCTTCAAGACTTTATCGGAAAACGTATTTTCAGATATGGACAAGCTGAGACAGAGGATCAGGTTGGTGTAGTGACAGGGCTTGCTTATACAACCGTTGGCGGAGATACGCTGTCGATTGAAGTATCGCTTTCTCCGGGGAAAGGGAAATTGATCCTGACAGGAAAGCTCGGAGATGTTATGAGAGAGTCAGCTCAGGCTGCATTCAGCTATGTGCGATCCAAAACAGAAGAACTTGGCATTGAACCTGACTTTCATGAGAAGTATGATATTCATATACATGTACCAGAGGGTGCGGTGCCAAAAGATGGTCCGTCAGCCGGTATTACGATGGCAACAGCGCTTGTTTCTGCTTTAACGGGACGGGCGGTTTCGCGTGAAGTCGGCATGACTGGGGAAATCACGCTTCGCGGGCGCGTGCTGCCGATCGGCGGCTTAAAGGAAAAAGCGCTTGGCGCACATAGAGCGGGATTAACGACCATTATTGCGCCTAAAGATAATGAAAAAGATATAGAGGATATTCCGGAAAGCGTCAGGGAGGGGCTGACATTTATATTGGCGTCCCACTTAGACGAGGTTTTGGAACATGCCTTAGTAGGAGAGAAGAAATGAAAGTCACAAAGTCAGAAATCGTGATCAGTGCAGTAAAACCGGAACAGTACCCTGAAGGGGGGCTTCCGGAAATCGCATTGGCCGGAAGATCGAACGTAGGAAAATCGTCTTTTATCAATTCATTAATCAATCGCAAAAATCTTGCGAGAACGTCATCAAAGCCGGGAAAAACACAAACGCTTAATTTCTACATTATCAATGATGAGCTGCATTTTGTGGATGTGCCGGGCTACGGTTTCGCCAAAGTGTCAAAGTCTGAGCGTGAAGCATGGGGCAGAATGATTGAAACCTATATCACGACACGCGAGGAATTAAAAGCTGTGGTGCAGATCGTTGATTTGCGGCATGCGCCATCTAATGATGATGTACAGATGTATGAATTTTTAAAGTATTACGGCATTCCTGTTATTGTTATCGCTACAAAGGCGGATAAGATCCCGAAAGGCAAATGGGACAAACACGCGAAGGTTGTCCGACAAACATTAAATATTGATCCGGAAGACGAGCTGATTCTCTTTTCCTCAGAAACGAAAAAGGGAAAAGACGAAGCTTGGGGAGCGATCAAAAAAATGATAAACCGGTAGAGGATCCTCTACCGGTTTTATTTATCGTATAGATTTTTTTCGTTTTATCAATAATAATAATAAACTGATTCCAATAAAGACAAACGGCCAATACTCCTTCAGAAGCGCTGTTGGAATATGCGCAGACTCAAGCCATGCCATAATTTGTTTGAAAAAGTACAAAAACAGGGAAAAACAAATCATCGACACAGCTTCAAATACATATTCTTTTTTTTGAACGGTTGAAACGAGAAGTGAGAAGCCGATCATAAAGAGGAGCATTTCAAAGTCATCTGGCCACCATACCCATTTCGGCTTGGCAAAAAAGTGTAAACCGATCCCGAAGAGAAGCAAACCGATAAAAAAATGGGGTGTGACGGCTTCTTTTTTTCCTTGATATACAAAGGCTGCGCCTAACAGCATGAGGAGAACAGGCCATTGATCCTGCCCTGAAAACAGTTCGGCTTGGCCGCTTTCTAGCCATGCATATACAGAAGCGGCAAGCAGCAGACAAGGGAATAAAATTGATTTTTGTTTCATGCATATCACCTTCTTGTTTTTTAGAGCTGATGTGTAGTAAATTTCTGCTGTTTTTGGTATTGTCAATAGGAATGCTTCTTTTCCCTGAAGCTTTTTCTAATATAGCATAAGAATTTTAAAATCTGTTCACATTTTGTGAAAGAAACTATGTTATAATTATTATAAATAATGAGTTCTATGTTAGAATGATTATAAATTAAGATTGGGTGTTGGGGGTGTAATTAGAGCGATGCATATACTTGTTGTGGGAGTAGATTATAAATCCGCCCCTATTGAGATACGTGAAAAAGTAAGTTTTCAGCCGAATGAGCTGGCAGAAGCAATGGTGCAGCTGAAAGAAGAGAAAAGCATTCTTGAAAACATCATTGTCTCAACCTGCAACCGCACTGAAATTTATGCGGTAGTCGACCAGCTCCATACCGGCCGTTATTATATAAAAAAGTTTTTAGCTGATTGGTTTCAATTAAGCAAAGAAGAGCTGTCACCGTTCTTAACGTTTTATGAGAGCGATGCCGCTGTTGAGCATTTATTCCGTGTAGCCTGCGGACTTGACTCTATGGTGATTGGCGAAACGCAGATTCTCGGACAGGTACGCGACAGCTTTAAAACAGCTCAGCAAGAAAAAACGATCGGGACTATTTTTAATGAGCTGTTTAAGCAGGCAGTTACAGTGGGCAAACGGACTCACGCCGAAACAGACATTGGCTCAAATGCGGTGTCAGTAAGCTATGCTGCAGTTGAACTTGCCAAAAAAATCTTCGGAAATCTTTCAAGCAAGCACATATTGATTCTCGGTGCGGGAAAAATGGGCGAGCTTGCTGCGGAAAACCTGCACGGACAGGGAATCGGCAAGGTCACTGTCATTAACCGAACATACTTGAAAGCGAAGGAGCTTGCAGACCGTTTCTCAGGTGAAGCGAGAAGCTTGAATCAGCTTGAAAGCGCGCTTGCGGAGGCTGATATTTTAATCAGTTCAACCGGTGCAAGTGAATTTGTCGTGTCCAAAGAGATGATGGAAAACGCGAATAAGCTTCGCAAGGGACGTCCGCTGTTTATGGTCGACATTGCCGTGCCTAGAGATCTTGATCCGGCGCTGAATGATCTTGAAGGTGTTTTTCTTTATGATATCGACGATCTGGAAGGCATTGTAGAAGCGAACATGAAAGAGCGGAGAGAAACAGCTGAAAAAGTTGAACTGTTAATTGAAGAAACCATTGTGGAATTTAAACAATGGATGAATACACTTGGTGTTGTGCCGGTTATTTCTGCATTGCGCGAAAAGGCGCTTGCTATCCAGTCAGAAACGATGGACAGCATTGAGCGTAAGCTGCCTCACTTAAGCTCAAGAGAGAAAAAACTGTTGAACAAACACACCAAAAGTATTATTAACCAAATGCTTCGTGATCCGATTTTAAAGGTGAAAGAGCTTGCGGCAGATGCTGATTCGGAAGAAAAGCTCGCGTTGTTTATGCAGATTTTTGATATTGAAGAAGCTGCGGGCCGTCAAATGATGAAAACCGTTGAAAGCAGCCAAAAGGTCCACTCTTTTAAGAAGGCTGAATCAAAAGCGGGCTTTAGCCCACTTGTAAGTGAGTGAAAGCTGAATGATTGATACTGCAATGGCAAGACTTAATGAGGGGACAATCGTCATTTACGCGTTAAGTGTACTCTTTTATTTTATAGATTTTCTTCAACACAACCGGAAGGCTGGAAAAATGGCCTTCTGGTTGCTTTCTATTGTCTGGACTCTGCAAACCGTGTATTTGGCCTATTTTATGTGGGTGACGGGGCGGTTTCCGGTATTAAATGTGACAGAGGCGCTTTATTTTTATGCCTGGGTGCTTGTCACGCTGTCACTTGTACTGACAAAGCTTTTACGTGTTGACTTTATCGTGTTTTTTACAAATGTTATAGGATTTTCTATGATCGCCATTCACACATTTTCACCGACAGAGCAGCAGTCAGCTGCTTTTTCCGGGCAGCTTGTATCCGAGCTTTTGGTGATTCATATTACAATGGCGATTCTTTCATACGGCGCTTTTTCCCTTTCTTTCGTTTTTTCTGTGCTATATATGTTTCAATATCATCTGCTGAAAAAGAAAAAGTGGGGAAAATGGCTGTTGAGAATAGAAGATTTATCTAAGCTTGATTATATGGCGTATGTTTTAAATGTCATCGGGGTTCCGATGCTGCTGCTGAGTTTGATTCTCGGCGTCATATGGGCATATGTCTCACTAGAAACGCTGTATTGGTTTGACGCCAAAGTGCTTGGTTCGTTTGTCGTCCTGCTGCTGTACAGCTATTATCTTTATATCAGGCTGATTAAAGAGCTGCAAGGAAAGGTCGCTGCACTGTGGAATACGGCTTGTTTTCTGGTGCTGATGATCAATTATTTCCTGCTTGGAAGCCTGTCGCAATTCCATTGGTTCAGTTAAACGATGTCCCAAGCAGATTCGGGAGGAAAGAAATGATGAGAACGATTAAAGTAGGTTCCAGACGAAGCAAACTCGCTATGACTCAAACAAAATGGGTTATTCAAAAACTGAAGGAAATCAATCCTTCGTTTGCTTTTGAAATTAAAGAGATCGTGACAAAGGGCGACCGGATTGTCGATGTTACACTCTCAAAAGTGGGTGGAAAAGGGCTGTTTGTCAAAGAAATTGAACAGGCGCTTTTAAACGAAGAGATTGATATGGCTGTGCACAGCATGAAGGACATGCCTGCTGTTTTGCCTGAAGGCCTTGTGATCGGCTGTATTCCTGAACGGGAGGACCCGCGTGATGCCCTTATTTCAAAGAATCGCGTAAAGCTTTCAGAAATGAAGGAAGGTGCTGTCATTGGCACAAGCAGTTTAAGAAGAAGCGCGCAGCTTTTGATTGAGCGCCCTGACCTTACAATTAAATGGATTAGAGGTAATATAGATACAAGACTTCAAAAGCTGGAAACAGAGGATTATGACGCGATTATTTTAGCGGCTGCCGGACTTTCTAGAATGGGGTGGAAGCAAGATGTCGTAACCGAATTCCTTGAGCCTGAGCGCTGTTTGCCTGCTGTGGGGCAGGGAGCACTGGCGATTGAGTGCCGAGAATCGGATGAAGAGCTGTTGGCGTTGTTTTCTCAGTTTACAGATGAATATACAAAACGGACTGTCTTAGCGGAACGTGCTTTTTTAAACGCGATGGAGGGCGGCTGCCAGGTTCCGATCGCAGGCTACTCCGTGTTAAATGGACAGGATGAAATTGAAATGACAGGTCTTGTCGCTTCACCTGACGGCAAAATCATTTTTAAAGAAACCGTCACCGGAAACGATCCGGAGGAAGTAGGAAAGCGCTGTGCCGCTCTTATGGCTGACAAAGGAGCAAAAGATTTAATTGATCGTGTAAAACGGGAGCTTGATGAGGATGGAAAATGATTTTCCGTTGAAAGGAAAAACAGTGCTTGTCACCCGGAATAAGGCACAGGCAACATCATTTCAGCAAAAAGTGGAGGCGCTTGGCGGTAAAGCGGTTTTAACCTCTTTGATTACGTTTCGCCGCGCTTTGCCGAATGATGTTGCGGAACAGGTAAGGGAGGATCTAACCGCGCCAGGCTGGCTTGTTTTTACAAGTGTGAACGGGGCAGACTTCTTTTTTTCTTATCTGAAGGAAAATCAGCTTATTCTCCCTGCGCATAAAAAAATTGCAGCCGTCGGTGAAAAAACCGCCCGCCGTTTAAAAACGCATAACGTATCGGTTGATGTGATGCCACAGGAGTATATTGCTGAACAATTGGCTGATGCTCTTAAGCAGCATGCTGAACCGGGGGAGCCCATTACCGTGATGAAAGGGAATTTGTCACGTGATGTGATAAAACAAGAGCTTGTCCCGCTCGGTTTTGAAGTAAAGGAATGGGTTCTCTACGAAACGATTCCAGATGAAGAAGGCATTGAGGCACTGAAAGACGCTGCGGGTCAATATTCCTTTGACTATATAACATTTACGAGTTCATCAACCGTACATACGTTTATGCATGTCTTGGGAGAAGAATTAAAAAAGTGGAAGGCGAATGGGACGGCCTGTATCAGCATTGGACCTTTAACAAATGATGCCCTTCTGACGTACGGCATCACATCGCATACGCCTGATACATTTACAATAGATAGCATGCTTGAGTTAATGTGCAGCATGTCAAGAGAGGAAGAGAGAATATGAGTCAATCATTTAATAGACACCGCCGCCTGCGGACATCAAAAGCAATGAGAGAAATGGTAAAGGAAACACGTTTGCATCCATCAGATTTTATTTATCCGATTTTTGTCGTTGAAGGGCTGGAAGGCAAAAAAGCTGTTCCGTCAATGCCTGATGTTTACCATGTATCATTAGATTTATTGAAGGATGAAGTAGCGGAGCTGGTCAAACTGGGCATTCAATCTGTTATCGTCTTCGGCATCCCAGAAGAAAAAGATGATTGCGGAACACAAGCGTACCATGATCACGGAATTGTCCAAAAAGCCATCACAGAAATTAAAAAACACTTCCCTGAAATGGTTGTTGTCGCTGACACGTGCCTGTGCGAATATACAGACCACGGCCATTGCGGACTTGTCAAAGACGGGGTCATCCTCAATGATGAATCGCTGGAGCTTTTGGCGCAGACAGCTGTCAGCCAAGCGAAAGCAGGTGCGGATATCATTGCGCCATCAAACATGATGGACGGATTTGTTACAGTGATCAGAGAAGCGCTTGATAAAGAAGGATTCGTCAATATTCCAATCATGTCTTACGCTGTGAAATATTCTAGTGAGTTTTACGGTCCGTTCCGTGATGCAGCAAACAGCACACCGCAATTCGGAGACCGCAAAACATATCAGATGGACCCTGCCAACCGTATGGAGGCACTCCGCGAAGCACAATCAGATGTCGAGGAAGGCGCGGACTTTTTGATTGTCAAACCTTCGCTTTCTTATATGGATATCATGCGTGACGTAAAAAATGAGTTTACTTTGCCGCTCGTCGCTTATAATGTAAGCGGAGAGTATTCAATGGTGAAGGCTGCAGCGCAGAACGGCTGGATCAAAGAAAAAGAAATTGTGTTGGAAATTTTGACAAGCATGAAGCGCGCGGGTGCCGACCTGATTATTACGTATCATGCGAAAGACGCAGCGAAATGGCTTGCGGAGTAATTTTATTCAGTTGACAGGAGTTGAGGCAGATGAGAAGCTATGAAAAATCAAAAACGGCTTTTAAAGAAGCGCAAAAACTCATGCCAGGCGGTGTGAACAGTCCCGTTCGCGCATTTAAATCGGTAGACATGGACCCGATTTTTATGGAGCGTGGAAAAGGCTCGAAAATCTTTGATATTGACGGGAATGAATATATTGACTACGTCTTGTCATGGGGGCCTTTAATTTTAGGGCATACAAATGACCGCGTCGTAGAAAGCCTCAAAAAAGTGGCTGAATACGGGACAAGCTTCGGTGCTCCGACTGAAGTAGAAAATGAACTGGCTAAGCTCGTCATTGATCGTGTGCCATCTGTAGAAATTGTACGAATGGTAAGCTCCGGAACAGAGGCTACAATGAGTGCCCTCCGTTTGGCAAGGGGCTATACGGGCCGCAACAAGATTTTAAAATTTGAGGGCTGCTACCACGGACACGGCGATTCTCTCTTGATTAAAGCTGGTTCAGGTGTTGCCACTCTCGGTCTGCCTGACAGCCCGGGGGTGCCTGAAGGCATTGCGAAAAACACCATCACCGTTCCGTACAATGATTTAGAAAGTGTAAAGCTTGCTTTCCAGCAATTCGGTGAAGACATTGCGGGAGTCATTGTAGAGCCAGTTGCCGGAAATATGGGTGTTGTTCCGCCGCAAGAAGGTTTCCTGCAGGGTCTGCGTGATATCACTGAGCAGTACGGCTCCCTGCTGATTTTTGATGAAGTGATGACTGGCTTCCGGGTCGATTATAACTGCGCTCAAGGCTACTTCGGCGTAACGCCTGATCTGACTTGTTTAGGAAAAGTAATCGGGGGCGGACTTCCTGTCGGCGCTTATGGCGGAAAGGCAGAAATCATGGAGCAGATCGCTCCAAGCGGTCCGATCTATCAAGCTGGTACATTGTCAGGCAACCCGCTTGCGATGACGGCTGGCTTAGAGACATTGAAACAGCTGACACCTGATTCCTACAAGAATTTCATCAAAAAAGGCGACAGACTGGAAGAAGGAATTTCAAAAGCCGCCGAGGTTCATGGCATTCCGCATACCTTTAACCGTGCAGGTTCGATGATCGGTTTCTTCTTTACAAACGAACCAGTCATTAATTATGAAACAGCGAAATCATCTGATTTGAAGCTGTTCGCAAGCTATTATAAAGGGATGGCAAATGAAGGGGTATTCCTTCCGCCATCACAATTCGAAGGTCTTTTCCTCTCAACGGCCCATACTGATGAAGATATTGAAAACACAATCCAGGCAGCTGAGAAAGTATTTGCTGAGATCAGCCGCAGATAAGAGTGAAAACCGGTATCAAGGACTCCTTGTGCCGGTTTTTTCGTGCTCTCCCACTCATATTTTCTCCAGTTCATACATACACCTTTAGTGACATCTAATTTTAAGGATTAGATGAAAGGAGGATATGAACTTGCCGCAAAATCATCGATTGCAATTTTCTGTAGAAGAATCGATCTGTTTCCAAAAAGGACAGGAAGTTTCTGAACTGCTTTCTATTTCATTAGATCCTGATATTAGGGTTCAGGAAGTAAATGATTATGTATCAATCATAGGATCGCTTGAACTTACAGGTGAGTACAACATAGATCAAAACAAACATACCGAAGAGATTTATACAGATAAGCGGTTTGTTGAACAAGTCAGAAAGAGAGAGGATGGAAGTGCGGAACTGACTCACTGTTTTCCTGTGGATATTACCATTCCGAAAAATAAAGTGAGCCATTTACAGGATGTCTTCGTCTTTATTGACGCATTTGACTATCAATTGACGGATTCGCGCATTTTAACAATTCAAGCTGATTTAGCGATTGAAGGGCTTTTGGATGATACGCAAGACAAAGAGCCGGAGATACCTTTATATGAAGCTCCTGCGGCATTCAGGGAGGAAGAGCTTTCAGAGCCGCCGGCACATAGTGTAGTAGAAGAACCGGGTGCATCATCGGCAGAGGAAGCAGTTCTTCAGCATGAACCGCCAGCCGAACCGCCAGAACTTTTTATCTCAAAAGCGGGGCTCCGTGAAGAACTGGAGACAGAAAAAGCAGAATCTGAGCCGCCTGAATCGGTTGCTTCAGAACCAGAGGCCAGAGAAGATGTAAAAGAGGAAGAAGAGTCAGAAGAGCTTGCTGTGCCGGAAACGGAGGTTCGTGCTGAATCGGAAACAGAAGAATCTGAGCCAGAACCTGATCATTCAGAAATAGAGATTCAAGAGATCGTTAAAGCAAAAAAAGAAACGGCAGAGCCGACAGCTGCAACAGCGGATGTTCGTGAAGAAGCAGACTCTCCAGCGGAGACTGAGCTTCGTGAACACGCTGGAGCAGAAGAATCGCCTGCTTTGGAAGCTGAGCTTCATTCAGAGACTGTGATTGCAGAGGAAAAAGCGGAAACAACAGTGTCTCCTAATCATGAATATGCGCTGCGCCAAGAGGCTCAAAAGGAAGAAGCGGCTCAATCGGATCAGGCTGATCCTGCGCTTTGCCAAGAAGAGGCGGAACCGGATGAAGCTTTGGAGAGTGTATCAGAGGCCGCTCTCTCCATAGAAGATAGCAGAGAAACAGCTTCAGCTGTATATATGGAGAATGACAATGCCGATTTACATTTCCATTTCAATCAAAAAACAAGCTCGGAGGAGGCATCTCAAGAAGAATTGCCTGAACCGGCATACCGTACCTTCCTGCCTGAACAAGAAGAGGAGGATTCTTTTTATTCAGCGCCTAAGCTGCTGGAGGAGGAAGAACAAGAGGAAGAGAGCTTCGAAATTGAAGTGAGAAAAACACCATCAGCTGAAGAGCCTAAGGAAGAAACACCTTTTCAATCCTTCCAGCTGCCTGAATCTTCTGAGACTGAAAGGAAGGAAACGGATGCTGTTCCTAGGGTTGCTCCTGCTGCTGAAACGAAGGAACCTCAAACAAAGGAAAGTGATAATTCTCTTTATTTAACAAAACTCTTTACAAAAGAAGCGGATGAGTTTTCGAGAATGAAAATATGCATTGTGCAGCAGGAAGATACGATCGAGCGTTTATGCGAACGGTATGAAATTACATCCCAGCAGCTGATCAGGATGAATTCTTTAGCCTTGGATGATGAATTAAAAGCAGGACAGATTCTCTATATTCCTCAATATAAAAATAGCCATGCGTAAACCGTAAGTGATCGGAAAATGTGGTGAATGAAATGGAAGATACCCAATCGGTTCTTCAGGAATACGGACTGACTGCTCAATTTATTGAGCCTGTCAGTCCTCTTGTTTGGAAAGTGTATACAGACTACGGCATATTTGCCCTGAAAAAATTGAAAGAGGGTCGCGGCAAGCATTTTACAGATCATATGGTGGCGATTGAGGAAAAAGGCTTTCGTTCATTCGTTCCCGTTTACAGAACAAATAGCGGTGAGTTTTTCTCAACAGGCATACAATACGGAGATACCTACTATTTAATGCCTTGGCTCCAATTTGACCAAGAGGAAGAGCGGGATCAGAAACATGCTTATTTATTTAGAGAAACAGCCCGTCTTCACGAGAGAACCGCGCAGGAACTAAAGGTTAGACGTGATGAGATTGAACGTTATTACGGGCAAACGAAAAAAAAGTGGGAACAAGATAAAATTTTCTATGAGCAGTTTGTGGATAGAGCGGAGAAGGAATGGTACCTTTCTCCTTTTGAACTCCAGGCCATAACCTATTTTTCAGAAACCATTTCCGCGGTGAATTTTGCGCTGGAACGGCTGGAGGACTGGTATGAGTCGGCAAAGGAAAAGGACGTTTCAAGGGTTGTAATGAACCACGGCAGCCTGTCTATACACCATTTTCTGTATAATGATGCCGGGACCGGATATTTTACAAACTTCGAAAGAGCATCTGTCGGTCCGCCGCAAAACGACCTGCTCGGCTTTTATACAAAAATGTTCAGTGGCTTTCCGAAAGCTTGTCCGGAATGCGTCGAATGGTTTTATGGATATACGAAATCATTCCCTTTGCGTGAAGCGGAAGTCAGCCTTTTTCTCAGCTATATGGCATATCCGGCAGCCATGTACAAGGTACTGAACGGTTATCAAACTGGGAAAAGACAGCATGAAAAAGAGGAATGTACACAATTATTAAAGGCTTATTGGCAAATGAAAAATATAGAGCCGTTTGTGATGAAAATTCATCAGATTGAACAAGAGAAAAAATTTCAGGCTGAAAACGAGTCCACGTCTTAATGGCGCGGACTTGTTTGTTTATATCCATTCTAAATGAAGGGCGCAAGCTAAAAAGATTAGGATTGCGAGCAGCAAAACATCAAAGGTTGTCGGAAAGAAAATGGTTCTGATTCCTTGAAAAATCGTAATGGGAATAATCACTTGTGCGGATACAAGCCGAATTTGCCTTACCCATGGCGGCAGCGAATAAGAGCTGAAACGTTTCTTCACGGTGCATCCTCCTCTACGCATTTACAAGCATCATATGTAAACTTGGGCAATAGGTGCCTGCCCATCTGTATAGAAAGCGGTGTTTTTGGAAAAGATGATTGACGAATCAAAAACACTTTTACTATAATAAAGAACATAAATAATGTATACAATGAGCTGATAAATACACCTGCTTAGAACGGGAAGAGTACAAAAAAGGCGCATGCAGAGAGAGAAGCCGTTTGCTGAAAGGCTTCTTATGTTGTCTGATTGGAAGGTCGCCCGGGAGCATAATTTCTTGAAAGAAGAGTAGAGAAATTCGGGAAACACCCGTTATCCGTTATAAGTGCATGAACTGATAGAGTTCATGAAAAAAGGTGGTACCGCGAAAGAGCTTTTCGTCCTTTTACAGGGATGAAGAGCTCTTTTTTCGTTCTCAGCCATTTTTAAACATGCTGGAGGGTTATGATGGAAACGAATGAACAAACAATGCCGACGAAATATGATCCGGCAGCGGTTGAAAAAGACCGATATGATTTTTGGCTAAAAGGCAAATTTTTTGAAGCGGGCAGTGACCAGACAAAAGAGCCATACTCTGTTGTCATCCCGCCGCCAAACGTAACAGGAAGACTTCACCTTGGCCACGCATGGGACACAACGCTGCAAGACATTGTAACAAGAATGAAACGCATGCAGGGCTATGATGTGCTGTGGCTTCCAGGCATGGACCATGCCGGCATCGCAACACAGGCTAAAGTGGAGGCGAAACTTCGTGAAGAAGGCAAATCCCGCTACGATTTAGGCCGTGAAAAATTCCTCGAAGAAACGTGGAAGTGGAAGGAAGAATATGCTGACTTTATTCGCAGCCAGTGGGCGAAATTAGGTCTTGGCCTAGATTATTCCCGTGAACGTTTTACGCTGGATGAAGGCTTGAGCAAAGCGGTAAGAGAAGTATTCGTTAAGCTTTATGAAAAAGGCCTGATCTACAGAGGCGAATATATTATTAACTGGGACCCAGCGACAAAAACAGCCCTATCCGACATTGAGGTGATTTACAAGGATGTTCAAGGCGCGTTCTATCATATGAGCTATCCGCTTGCTGACGGTTCAGGCTCAATTGAAATTGCGACGACACGTCCTGAAACAATGCTCGGTGATACAGCTGTTGCCGTTCACCCTGAAGACGAGCGCTATAAACACCTTATCGGAAAAACGGTGATCCTGCCGATTGTAAATCGTGAAATTCCGATTGTCGGTGATGACTATGTTGATATGGAATTTGGTTCAGGTGCCGTGAAAATTACGCCTGCTCATGATCCGAACGACTTCGAGCTTGGCAACCGCCACAATTTAGAACGCATTCTTGTCATGAATGAAGATGGCACGATGAATGAAAATGCTCTGCAATATCAAGGCATGGATCGTTTTGAATGCCGCAAAAAGCTCGTGAAAGATTTACAGGAGGCGGGAGTTCTCTTCAAGATCGAGGATCATATGCACTCTGTCGGCCATAGTGAACGAAGCGGGGCTGTTGTGGAGCCTTATCTTTCTACACAATGGTTTGTGCGCATGCAGCCGCTTGCTGATGCAGCGATTGAGCTGCAAAAGAAAGAAGAAAAGGTCAACTTTGTGCCTGACCGTTTCGAAAAAACGTATTTACACTGGATGGAAAACATCCGCGACTGGTGTATCTCCCGTCAATTGTGGTGGGGCCATCGTATTCCTGCCTGGTATCATAAAGAAACAGGCGAGCTATATGTCGGGCTTGAAGCGCCGGAAGACAGCGAAAATTGGGAACAGGATACAGACGTACTGGATACATGGTTCAGTTCTGCGCTATGGCCTTTCTCCACAATGGGCTGGCCTGATGTAACGGCTGAAGACTTTAAACGCTACTATCCGACAGATGTTCTCGTGACAGGGTACGATATCATTTTCTTCTGGGTATCACGCATGATTTTCCAAGGCATTGAATTTACAGGCGAGCGCCCGTTCAAAGATGTTTTAATCCACGGCTTAATCCGTGACGAGCAAGGCCGGAAAATGAGTAAATCTCTTGGCAACGGTGTCGACCCGATGGATGTGATTGACAAGTACGGAGCCGATTCTCTGCGTTATTTCCTTGCGACTGGAAGCTCTCCTGGCCAGGATCTGCGCTTCAGCTATGAAAAAGTGGAATCGACCTGGAATTTTGCCAATAAAATTTGGAACGCCTCCCGTTTTGCATTAATGAATATGGATGGCATGACGTACGATGAGCTTGATCTGTCAGGCGAAAAATCAGTCGCTGACAAGTGGATTTTAACGCGATTAAATGAAACGATCGAGCACGTGACCCAGCTTGCTGATCGATATGAATTTGGTGAAGTAGGACGCCATTTATATAACTTTATTTGGGACGATTTCTGTGATTGGTATATTGAAATGGCGAAGCTTCCGCTTTATGGGGAAGACGAAGCGGCTAAGAAAACTACCCGTTCCATCCTTGCTTACGTACTTGATCAAACGATGCGTCTGCTCCATCCGTTTATGCCATTCTTAACGGAGGAAATTTGGCAGCACCTTCCTCACCAAGGGGAATCGATTACAGTAAGTCAATGGCCTGTAGTAGTGCCGGAGCATACCGATACTGAAGCGGCAGCTGACATGAAGCTTCTTGTTGAGCTGATCCGTTCTGTGCGCAATATCCGCAGTGAAGTCAATACGCCAATGAGCAAGCAGGTTGAACTGTACATTAAAACAAGCACAGACGAAATAGCAGCCCGCCTCGAGGCGAACCGTTCATATGTTGAACGCTTTACGAATCCGAGCGTGCTTAAAATCGGCACCGATATTGAGGCTGTTGATAAGGCGATGACGGCCGTTGTCTCAGGAGCAGAGGTTATTCTTCCGCTTGAAGGCTTAATCAATATTGATGAAGAAATTGCCCGTCTGCAAAAAGAATTTGATAAACTGACAAAAGAAGTTGAGCGTGTCCAAAAGAAACTTGGAAATGAAGGATTTATGAAAAAAGCGCCTGCACACGTAATTGATGAAGAACGTGAAAAAGAAAAAGATTATGTGGCGAAGCGTGACGCTGTTCAAAAACGAATGGCTGAGCTGAAGGGTTAATGAAAAGCCGGGGCGGTTTCTAGAGAAACCGCCTTGTCATATAAAAGAGGGGATTATCATTGTTTACTGCATATCAAGATGCGCGCAGCTGGATTCACGGGAGGCTGAAATTCGGGGTGAAGCCCGGACTTGGCCGAATGAAACAGCTGATGGCGCGGTTAGGACATCCTGAAAAAAAAATCCGAGCGTTCCACGTCGCAGGAACAAACGGTAAAGGATCAACTGTCGCTTTTATCCGTTCTATGCTGCAGGAAGCCGGATATACGGTTGGAACATTTACATCGCCTTATATTATTACGTTTAATGAACGGATCAGCGTAAACGGGATACCGATTTCAGATGAGGAATGGACAGCACTCGTCAATCAAATGAAACCGCACGTTGAAGCCCTTGATCAAACGGAATACGGACAGCCGACAGAATTTGAAATTATGACGGCCTGTGCATTTTTATATTTTGCAGAATTTCATAAGGTCGATTTTGTTATTTTTGAAACAGGTTTGGGCGGTAGATTCGATTCTACTAATGTGGTTGAACCGCTCTTAACTGTGATTACAAGCATTGGACACGATCATATGAATATTTTGGGAAACACCATTGAAGAAATTGCAGGAGAAAAGGCCGGTATTATTAAAGAAGGTATTCCAATCGTTACAGCAGTTACCCAGCCGGAAGCTTTACAGGTCATCCGCCACGAAGCCGAACGGCATGCTGCGCCGTTCCAGTCATTGCATGATGCATGTGTTATTTTCAATGAAGAGGCTCTGCCTGCAGGAGAACAGTTTTCATTCAAAACGGAAGAGAAATGCTATGAAGATATTCGGACATCTCTGATTGGCACCCATCAAAGACAAAATGCTGCTTTGTCCATTTTGGCTGCGGAGTGGCTCAATAAGGAGAATATCGCCCATATCAGTGACGAAGCGTTAAGGAGCGGGCTTGTGAAGGCTGCTTGGCCGGGACGGTTAGAGCTTGTTCAGGAACATCCTCCGGTATATTTAGACGGTGCGCATAACGAAGAAGGTGTTGAAAAGCTGGCGGAAACGATGAAGCAGCGTTTCGCCAATTCACGCATTACTGTGGTGTTTAGCGCGTTAAAGGACAAACCGTATCAGAACATGATTAAAAGACTGGAAACCATTGCTCATGCGATTCATTTTGCTTCTTTTGATTTCCCGCGTGCTTCTCTTGCAAAAGATCTCTATGATGCAAGTGAAATCAGCAATAAAAGCTGGAGTGAAGATCCAGACGATGTGATCAAATTCATAGAAAGCAAAAAGGGCTCAAATGAAATTACGCTGATTACCGGATCTCTTTACTTTATTTCTGACATTCGAAAAAGGTTGAAATAAAAGCATCCGGCTCCGGCAGAATCAAAAAAAGATTCTGCCGTTTTTTTTATGTGTAAAATTGAATATTCCCAATTGGAGCTCAGGATGTCCATTTTGCTACAATCCATACCAGAACTCAATGAGTAAAGGTGTGTTGTCTATGCTATCCATTCTTTTTATCTTCGGGCTTATCCTTGGTTCTTTTTACTATACGGCCGGGTGCCGTATCCCCTTACATCTATCTATTATTGCGCCCCGTTCATCATGCCCGTTTTGCCGGCGAACATTAACTCCTGCAGAATTAATTCCCATCCTGTCATTCCTATTTCAAAAAGGTAAATGTAAAAGCTGCGGGCATAGGATTTCTTTTATGTATCCCGCAGCAGAGCTTGTGACAGCGTGTTTATTTGCCGCCGCAGGAATACGCTTTGGCACATCGCTGGAACTGTTTCCCGCTGTGGTGTTTATCTCTCTTCTCATTATTGTTGCAGTGACAGATATTCATTTTATGCTGATTCCAAATCGAATATTGATTTTCTTTCTTCCCTTTTTGGCGGCCGCGAGATTGATTTCTCCGCTTGATTCCTGGTATGCAGGCCTGTTAGGTGCGGCAGCCGGATTTTTGTTTCTGGCTGTAATTGCCGCAATCACCCATGGGGGAGTAGGGGGAGGAGATATTAAATTATTTGCGGTGATTGGCTTTGTGCTTGGTGTGAAAATGCTGGCAGCTGCCTTTTTCTTTTCAGTTTTGATAGGTGCATTATATGGAGCGGCAGCTGTTCTGACTGGTAGACTCGCTAAAAGGCAGCCGCTTCCCTTCGCCCCCGCTATAGCCGCAGGGAGCATTTTAGCCTATTTATACGGTGACTCTATCATTTCTTTTTATATCAAAATGGCATTGGGCTGACTGCTGAAAAATTTGACGAACGTTTTTTGGACAAGGCGACAAAAGTCTTGTTCTTTTTTTCTTTGCCTGTGCTAAAGTGTGTAGCATGAAAAGCCGACAAGAACGGTCAAGCAAATGAAGGGAGGAAGCGGAATTGAAAAAAAGAAAGAATAAAAAAAACAGTAAAGCCGCAGAAAAAGCCCTCAAGGTGACGATTAATGGAAAAGAAGAGACGGTTTACGAACAAGAGACGCCTGAGACAGAGGCGAATAAAAGCATGACATTTTCAAATTGGGAGGAAAAAAGACAGGCAGAACAAGAGGTTGCGGCATCCCAGGAACACCCTGATGAAGATGAATTCAATTGGGATTCCGAGGAGGACAAGGTGTTTAAAGAGGACCCTAAAGTTGTTCCTCCTTTTCAAAAGAAAAAAACAAAGCTTTATGCAAAAGGAAAGACCGGGACTGCCAAACCAGTAAAAAGAGTGGCTGCGACGATTGCCTTCGCGGCTGTCATTGGCACTGGATTAGGGCTATTCGCGTTAAGCATATCGGGGAATAAAGAAGCGTCAGCACCGGCCTCTTTAGAGGATTCTCTGGGCAGCCAAACGGCAAAAGCCGGAGATACTTCTGCTGATAAACAAACCTCAGGCGCAGAAAAACAAGCAGCACAAACTGAAGGTACATACAAAACATACGCTGTGCAAGCCGGAAAATTTTCAAATGAAAAGGGTGCCGAAACGTTAACAGAACAATTGACCGAAAAGGGTTATTCCGCCGTGTCACTGTCAAAGGATGACGGGTATACGTATGTCATCGCGGGCTTAGCCAGTGATAAGAATGTCTCACAGCAGTTAGGACAGGTTTTAATCGACAGTGATTTTGAAGCCTGGGGAGGCAAGGAGCTTTCCTTATCAATAGAGTCAGATATGACAGATTCTTTTAAGGAAACAGCGGAGCTTGCAGCAAAGGCGATTCTCGGCGAAGACATTACAAAAGCGAGTGTAGAGAAAATAGAAAAGTCGCTTGGTGAAACAAAAGCTTCAGAAACAGGAGAGAAAAAAGCGATTTTGCAGGCTTTAAAGGAATTAGAGGATCCAAGTGCTGAAGCCGGGTGGAAGGCTCAGCAGGAGCTGTTAGCCGTCGTAAAATAAGAGATAGTGCCCTGAGCCTTCGTCCTTTAGTGACAGGCTTTTTTTATTTTGTCATGAAAAAGTTATTTTTCTGAAATTGTGACAAGCCTCGTGATTTGGTAGGATAAACGAGTATCTTTTTTTCTTAAGCAAACCCTGAAAGGATGACGAACATGACAAAACCGCTAATACTTGCATCACAATCTCCGCGCAGGAAAGAACTCCTCGATCTTCTCCAGCTGCCCTACTCCATTATTGTCAGTGAAGTAGAAGAAAAATTAAATCGAAACTTTTCACCAGAAGAAAACGTCCAATGGTTGGCAAAACAAAAAGCTAAGGCTGTAGCTGATCTCCACCCGCATGCAATCGTTATCGGTGCTGATACAATGGTATGCCTTGACGGCGAATGTCTTGGCAAACCGCAGGATCAAGAAGAAGCTGCTTCTATGCTGCGGAGGCTTTCAGGCCGAAGTCACTCAGTAATAACCGCGGTCAGCATTCAAGCTGAAAATCACAGCGAGACTTTTTATGATAAGACAGAAGTTGCGTTTTGGTCCCTCAGTGAAGAAGAGATTTGGACATATATTGAAACAAAAGAGCCGATGGATAAAGCAGGTGCATACGGCATCCAAGGAAGAGGCGCGCTTTTTGTAAAGAAAATAGACGGAGATTATTATTCAGTCATGGGCCTTCCTATATCAAAAACAATGAGAGCTCTTCGCCATTTTGATATAAGGGCATGACGGTTCTATAAACGGGAAGGGAAAGAAAAGGAGTGCTTGGTCATACGCGATCTGCCATTAAAACTCAAAGATTTCCCAATGAAAGAAAAGCCAAGGGAACGGCTCCTGAAAGTCGGAGCCGAGAACTTAGCGAATCATGAACTTTTGGCTATATTATTGCGGACAGGGACTAAACACGAATCTGTTTTGGACCTGTCAAACCGGCTGCTGCGCTCATTTGACGGGCTGCGCCTGCTCAAGGAAGCATCGGTTGAAGAGCTGTCAAGCATCCCGGGAATCGGTATGGTAAAAGCGATTCAAATACTGGCAGCAGTTGAGCTTGGAAGCCGGATTCATAAATTAGCCAACGAAGAACATTTCGTTATTCGCTCCCCGGAAGACGGCGCTAATCTCGTCATGGAGGATATGCGCTTTTTAACCCAGGAGCATTTTGTCTGTTTATACTTAAATACAAAAAATCAAGTCATCCATAAACGCACCGTATTTATCGGAAGCCTGAATTCATCTATTGTCCACCCGCGAGAGGTGTTTAAAGAAGCGTTTAAACGATCTGCCGCTTCCTTTATCTGTGTTCATAATCATCCTTCTGGAGATCCGACGCCGAGCAGGGAAGATATTGAAGTGACAAGACGGCTGTTTGAATGCGGAAACCTGATTGGCATCGAGCTGCTTGACCATTTGGTGATCGGGGATAAAAAATTTGTGAGTTTAAAGGAAAAAGGATATTTGTAACACTTTTTTTTTCGTCGAATTAAGCTATAATAGAGTTTATGAGTTTTTCCCTTTAGGGTATTTTTGCTTTAAGAAAGGAAGATACATACATATGTTTGGAATTGGTGCTAGAGACCTTGGTATAGATCTTGGAACTGCGAATACGCTTGTTTTTGTAAAAGGAAAAGGAATTGTTGTGAGAGAGCCGTCAGTTGTCGCTTTGCAGACGGATACGAAATCGATTGTCGCTGTCGGAAATGATGCGAAAAATATGATTGGACGGACACCGGGCAACGTGGTGGCTCTTCGCCCGATGAAAGACGGCGTTATCGCTGATTATGAAACAACGGCGACGATGATGAAATATTACATCAATCAGGCCATAAAAAATAAAGGCATGTTTGCCAGAAAACCATATGTAATGGTATGTGTCCCATCAGGCATTACAGCTGTTGAAGAACGCGCTGTTATCGATGCGACAAGACAGGCGGGAGCGCGTGACGCGTATCCAATTGAAGAGCCTTTTGCCGCAGCAATCGGAGCCAATCTGCCAGTTTGGGAACCGACTGGAAGCATGGTTGTTGATATCGGAGGCGGTACGACAGAAGTTGCGATTATTTCCCTCGGAGGCATCGTAACGTCTCAGTCAATCCGTGTAGCCGGTGATGAGATGGATGACGCGATTATCAACTACATCAGAAAAACGTACAATCTGATGATCGGTGACCGTACGGCTGAAGCGATTAAAATGGAAATCGGATCTGCAGAAGCTCCTGAAGAATCCGACAACATGGAAATCCGCGGCCGCGATTTGCTCACAGGTCTGCCGAAAACAATTGAAATTACAGGAAAAGAGATTTCTAACGCTCTACGCGACACTGTATCTACAATTGTCGAAGCAGTGAAGAGCACACTCGAAAAAACACCGCCTGAGCTTGCAGCAGATATCATGGACAGAGGTATAGTGTTAACCGGCGGCGGAGCGCTTTTGCGCAATTTGGACAAAGTCATCAGCGAAGAAACAAAAATGCCGGTCCTGATCGCCGAAGACCCGCTTGATTGTGTAGCGATCGGAACAGGGAAAGCACTGGAGCACATCCATCTTTTCAAAGGGAAAACTAGATAATCGGGAGTTCAATAGAAGAGGTGTAACACGATGCCGAATAAGCGGTTAATGCTATTACTTCTGTGTATTATCATATTGGTGGCTATGATTGGATTTTCGCTGAAGGGCGGCCGCAATACCACCTGGCCTGAGAAAGTGATCGGCGATACGACGGGAGTATTTCAAAATATTTTTCATACGCCTGCCGAATTTTTTGCAGGAATATTTGAGAACATCAATGATTTAAAAAACACATACAAAGAAAACGAGCGTCTAAGAGAAAAACTTGACGGACAGACACAATATGAAGCCAAGCTTCAAGAGCTTGAAGAAGAAAACAAATCCTTGCGTGACGAGCTTGGCCATGTCAAATCGATTAAAGATTACAAGCCGATTTTAGCAACGGTCATCGCCAGAAGCCCTGATAATTGGGCCAAACAGGTCACCATTAACAAGGGGACTCAGCAAAACGTAGCGAAAGATATGGCCGTTACAAACGAAAAAGGCGCATTAATCGGCAAGATCAAAAGCTCCGGACTTAACAATTTTACGTCTACTGTTCAGCTTTTAAGCGATACTGACCGCAATAACAGAGTCGCGACAAAAATTTCCGGAAAAAAAGGCAGCAAAGGCTACGGCTTGATCGAAGGATATGACAAAGAGAAAAAACGTCTTAAGATGACAATTATTGAGCGTAAGGATAAACAAGACGTGAAAAAAGGCGATCTTATTGAAACATCAGGGACAGGCGGTGTTTTCCCAGAAGGGCTGACAATCGGTGAAGTGACTGATATCGAGTCAGATTCCTATGGTTTAACGAAGGTTGCTTATGTAAAACCTGCGGCTGACCTTACAGATTTAAATAATGTGATCGTTGTTAACCGTGACGTGCCGACTGTCGATACAGAGGAGGAAGGATCGTGAAACGTTTCCTTCTCCCTTTCGTTATGATGCTTGTTTTTTCTGCGGAAAGCATTTTTACAGATTTGGTGCATTTTCCTTTTGTTACAGATGACCAAGTGCTCGCCCCGCGTTTTTTGATGCTTGTATTGATATTCATGTCGGCTTTTATCAACCAAAAACACGCGATGATTTACGGATTTATTTTTGGTTTTCTATATGACATGAACTATACAAGTCTATTAGGCGTTTACATGTTTGGTTTTGCAGGGCTATGCTATTTGGCTTCAAAAGCGTTTAAAGTGTTGCATACAAACGCATTTGTAGTGATATTGATAGCAGTTCTGGCTGTCTGTCTGCTCGAATTTTACGTATTCGGCATTCAGTCTTTGATTCATAAAGACATTATGACGTTTAACGGATTTGTGCTTGACCGGTTTATACCGACAATTTTATTAAATATTGCAGCAGCTCTTATTCTTGTTCTGCCATTTAGATTGTTTTTTATGAGTCTAAAGAAAGAATTGAGAGATGAGTAAAAAGGATTTTATCTTTTTTTGACGAAATGAGTATGTTGTTGAGGTGAATATTGTGAAGACCAAAAAGCAGCAATATGTAACAATAAAAGGAACAAAGAATGGACTAACATTGCATCTGGATGATGCGTGTTCTTTTGATGAGCTTCTCGATGGTCTTCAGAATATGCTGTCAATTGAACAATATACCGATGGAAAAGGCCAGAAAATCAGCGTTCATGTTAAGCTGGGAAATCGCTTTTTATATAAGGAGCAAGAGGAACAGCTAACCGAATTAATTGCGTCAAAGAAAGAGTTGTTTGTTCATTCTATTGACAGTGAAGTCATTACTAAAAAAGAAGCACAGCAGATAAGAGAGGAAGCCGAAATTATTTCTGTTTCAAAAATTGTCCGTTCAGGCCAAGTGCTGCAGGTAAAAGGCGACTTGCTCCTGATCGGTGACGTGAATCCCGGCGGAACAGTCAGGGCCGGAGGGAACATTTTTGTTCTAGGCTCACTGAAAGGAATCGCGCATGCTGGATTTAATGGAAATAATCAAGCGGTCATCGCCGCCTCTGAAATGCTTCCGACACAATTAAGAATCAATCATGTGTTAAATCGCTCCCCAGACCACATTCAAAAAGGGAACGAAATGGAATGTGCTTATTTAGATACAGATGGAAATATGGTCATTGAACGCCTTCAACATTTGGCTCATTTAAGACCTGATCTAACAAGGCTTGAGGGAGGAATGTGAATTGGGTGAGGCTATCGTAATAACTTCGGGAAAAGGCGGAGTAGGTAAGACAACAACATCTGCGAACCTCGGTACCGCCTTAGCCATTTTAGGGAAGCGTGTATGCTTAGTAGATACTGATATAGGACTGCGCAACCTTGATGTTGTAATGGGTCTTGAAAATAGAATTATTTACGATCTGGTAGACGTTGTAGAGGGCAGATGCAAAATGCATCAGGCGCTCGTAAAAGACAAACGTTTCGATGATCTGCTCTATTTAATGCCCGCTGCTCAAACGAGCGATAAGACAGCTGTTGCTCCTGAACAAATTAAAAACATGGTCCAAGAGCTCAAACAGGAATTTGACTATGTCATCATAGACTGTCCTGCCGGAATCGAGCAAGGGTACAAAAATGCCGTTTCCGGAGCTGATAAAGCGATTGTGGTCACTACGCCTGAAATCTCAGCTGTTCGTGATGCTGACCGTATTATAGGGCTGCTGGAGCAAGAAGAAAATGTTGAATCGCCGCGGCTTGTTGTAAACAGAATCAGAAATCACCTGATGAAAAACGGTGACACGATGGATATCGACGAAATCGTACAGCATCTGTCGATCGATTTGCTCGGAATCGTGGCTGATGATGATGAAGTCATCAAAGCTTCCAACCATGGTGAACCGATTGCGATGGACCCGAAAAACCGCGCTTCTATTGCATATCGCAATATTGCCCGCCGCATCTTAGGTGAATCTGTTCCTTTACAGGTGCTTGAAGAGCAAAACAAAGGAATGATGGCTAAGATTAAGTCATTTTTCGGAGTAAGATCTTAATGTGATAGAATCAAAGAGAAGAATCTGACAAAGCATATGCTGTGTCAGGTTTTTTTGTTTTTGCCTGCTTTGTTCTTGACTAAACCGAATATTTGCCATGGACAAGACATATGATGTACAAACCCAACGAATGCAAAGGATGATGGCAATGAGTCACAGAGCAGATGAAATCAGAAAACGATTAGAGAAAAGAAGAAAGCAGCTTTCCGGCTCAAAACGTTTCTCTACTCAGACAGTTTCTGAAAAGCAGAAACCCCCGTCCTGGGTGATGGTAACGGATCAGGAAAAGCATGGAACACTTCCGGTCTACGAAGATAACATGCCAACATTCAACGGAAAACACCCATTGGTGAAAACAGATTCAATTATCCTGAAATGTCTTCTGTCGGCCTGCCTTGTTCTCGTTTCAGCTATAGCCTATAAAACAAACATTGGACCCGTCAGTCAGATTAAACCCGCCGTAGCCAAAATCTTTGAAACTGAATTTCAATTTGCTTCAGCAAGCCATTGGTTCGAAACCAAATTCGGAAATCCGCTTGCTTTCCTGGCTCCTGAACACAAAAATAAGGAACAGCAGATTGAAGTAGGCAAAGATCTGATCGCGCCTGCATCCGGGAAAGTACAGCAGGATTTTCAGGACAATGGGGAAGGAATTAAAGTCGAAACAAGCAGTGATAAGATTGATAGCGTAAAAGAAGGCTATGTGGTTGAAGTCAGCAAAGACAGCCAAACGGGACTGACGGTTAAGGTGCAGCATGCTGACAACACCTATAGTATCTATGGCGAGCTCAAAGATGTGGATGTTGCTTTATATGATTTTGTGGATAAAGGCAAAAAGCTCGGTTCGATTAAGCTTGATGATCATAATAAAGGGGTCTATTATTTTGCCATGAAAGACGGCGATAAATTTATTGATCCGATTCAGGTGATTTCATTTGAATAAATGGCTCGACCTTATCTTAAAGATCCATGTGCATCCTTTTCTTTGGATTATCGCGGCGCTGGGCTTGCTCACAGGCCATATGAAAGCATTATTTTGTCTGCTCCTGATTGTATTGATTCATGAGCTGGGGCATGCTGCTCTGGCTGTGTTTTTTTCTTGGAGAATCAAGCGTGTTTTTTTGCTGCCGTTTGGGGGAACGGTCGAAGTGGAAGAGCACGGGAATCGGCCGTTAAAGGAAGAGTTTGCGGTCATTATTGCCGGCCCTCTTCAGCACATCTGGCTTCAGTTTGCCGCCTGGATGCTTGCAGAAGTCTCAGTGATTCATCAGCATACCTTTGAACTCTTCACCTTTTATAATCTTTCTATCTTATTTGTCAATTTACTGCCGATCTGGCCGCTGGATGGAGGAAAACTGTTATTTTTGTTGTTTTCCAAACAGCTGCCTTTTCAAAAGGCTCACCGGCTTAATCTAAAAACGTCGCTCTGCTTCTGCCTGTTGCTCGGGTGCTGGGTTTTATTCGTGATTCCTCTGCAAATCAGCGCATGGGTTTTGTTTGTCTTTCTGGCTGTTTCCTTGTTTGAGGAATATCGGCAAAGGCACTATATCCATGTGAGATTTCTCCTCGAAAGGTATTACGGAAAAAACAGGGAGCTTGAGAAACTTCTGCCGCTGACAGTAAAGGCGGAGGATAAAGTCTATCATGTGATGGCCGAGTTCAAACGTGGCTGTAAGCATCCGATTATTATAGAAAAATCAGGCCAAAAGCTCAGCCAGCTTGACGAGAATGAAGTGCTGCACGCTTACTTTGCCGATAAGCGGACGAATTCTTCCATGGAGGAACTGCTTCTGCCCTACTAAAACTGATTGACAAACGCCTTGTATTTTGGTATATTTTTTAATGTTATGGATGTAGCACCATTGCTACAACCGCTCAGTACAGGTGTTAAGAGCTTTTACAGCCCCCTGGTATCTGGCGAGTCTTAGTCTAATAGGAGGTGCAGAGAATGTACGCAATCATTAAAACAGGCGGTAAACAAATCAAAGTTGAAGAAGGCCAAACTGTTTACATCGAAAAACTTGCTGCTGAAGCAGGTGAAACAGTTACTTTTGAAGACGTTTTGTTTGTTGGCGGAGACAACGTGAAAGTCGGCAACCCTACAGTTGAAGGCGCAACAGTAACGGCTAAAGTTGAAAAACAAGGCCGCGCGAAAAAAATCACTGTTTTCAGATACAAACCAAAGAAAAACGTTCATAAAAAACAAGGTCATCGTCAGCCTTACACTAAAGTGACGATCGAAAAAATCAACGCGTAAGCATGATTCAGGCAACAATCAGAAGGTCTCATGATAAAGGCATATTGTCTTTTGAAATGACGGGCCATGCGAATTTTGCTGAACATGGACAAGATCTTGTTTGTGCCGGAGTGACAGCCGTTGTGTTTGGAGCCGTTAACGCGGTCATTGTGCTCGCGGGCTTCGAGCCGCTTCTTGATATAGGGGAGGACGGGGGTTATTTTTATTTTGAATTCCCTGAATCTCTTGATCCAGAGGCACGCCAAAAAGCTCAGCTGCTGATTGAAGGCATGATTGTTTCGCTGGAGACAATCGAACGGGATTACAAAGACAACTTGCGTGTGACCACAAACATAATATAGGAGGTGAGCTACATGCTTAGATTAGATCTTCAGTTTTTCGCTTCTAAAAAAGGAGTAGGTTCTACAAAGAACGGACGTGACTCTGAGGCTAAACGTTTAGGTGCTAAACGTGCTGACGGTCAATTCGTAACAGGCGGTTCTATCCTTTACCGTCAACGCGGAACAAAAATTTACCCAGGTGAAAACGTGGGCCGCGGCGGAGATGACACTCTATTTGCGAAAATCGACGGAACTGTTAAATTCGAACGTTTCGGCCGTGACCGCAAAAAAGTGAGCGTATATCCTGTAGCTCAATAATGATTCAAAAAACTCCGGTCGATGATGACTGGAGTTTTTTTTGCAATATGCGGAGTAAACACCTAGAATGAAATGCAGAGTATGTGCGAGCAGACCCCGCCAAGAATGAGAATAAACATCTCAAACCCACTGGATATGTTCCCCAAGCAGTAATACATAAAATGTTCTGCCTGGCTGCAAATCAACCAAAGCCAGAAAAAAGGAACATGATATTTCTGGGAAAAACAATTGTTTTTCTAACAAAGCCTTCTCTGTTATAATTCATAATACACACTTATACAGACTCCTAAATAAGAAATTAAATGATTGGGAGTGCGAAAATGAAGGATGTTTCAAAAAATCAAGAAGAAAATATAAGCGACACGGCATTAACAAACGAACTGATTCATCTGCTTGGCCATTCCCGGCATGATTGGATGAATAAGCTGCAGCTGATTAAAGGAAACTTAAGCTTACAGAAGTATGACCGTGTCTTTGAAATGATTGAAGAAATGGTTATAGACGCAAAGCACGAATCAAAGCTCTCAAACCTGAAAACACCGCATTTGGCGTTTGATTTTCTTACGTTTAATTGGAAAACCCATTATATGACGCTTGAATATGAAGTTCTCGGAGAAATTAAGGATTTGTCGGCTTATGATCAAAAGCTGGCGAAACTGATGAGAAAGCTGTTTCATCTGTTTGATCAAGCAGTCAGCAGAGAGAGTGAAAATCATTTAACGGTTTCGCTTCAAACGGATCATCCTGACAGACAGCTGATTCTGTACCTTGATTTTCACGGCGCCTTTGCCGATCCATCTGCTTTTGATGATATTCGGCAGAATGGATATGAGGACGTTGATATCATGCGTTTTGAAATCACGAGTCACGAATGTCTGATTGAGATTGGGTTGGACTAGCGGAGTTTTTAACGGTTTAGAACGGAGGACATTATGTTTGTAGATCAGGTCAAAGTATATGTAAAAGGCGGCGACGGCGGCAACGGTATGGTTGCGTTTCGCCGTGAAAAATATGTGCCGAAAGGCGGCCCTGCCGGCGGTGACGGAGGAAAGGGAGGAGACGTCGTTTTTGAAGTAGATGAAGGTCTCCGCACCCTGATGGATTTTAGATACAAAAAACACTTTAAAGCGATTCGCGGCGAGCATGGCATGTCCAAAAACCAGCACGGGCGAAATGCTGATGATATGGTCATTAAAGTTCCGCCGGGCACCGTTGTGACAGACGATGATACAAAACAGGTCATCGCTGATTTAACAGAGCACGGACAGCGGGCTGTCATTGCAAGAGGCGGAAGAGGAGGAAGAGGGAATAGCCGCTTTGCTACACCGGCCAATCCCGCGCCTCAGCTTTCAGAAAACGGCGAGCCGGGAAAAGAACGCTACATTGTTCTTGAATTAAAAGTGCTTGCAGATGTCGGACTTGTCGGGTTTCCAAGTGTGGGAAAATCTACTTTGCTGTCTGTTGTCTCATCTGCAAAACCGAAAATTGCGGACTATCACTTTACAACGCTTGTCCCGAATCTCGGCATGGTTGAAACGGATGACGGACGCAGCTTTGTCATGGCTGATTTGCCGGGGCTGATTGAAGGCGCACACCAAGGCGTCGGACTTGGCCACCAGTTTTTGCGCCATATTGAACGGACGAGGGTTATTGTTCACGTCATTGACATGTCAGGCTTAGAAGGCCGCGATCCGTATGAGGATTATCTTACGATTAACCAGGAGCTGAGCGAGTACAATCTGCGTCTCACTGAGCGTCCGCAAATTATCGTTGCAAATAAAATGGACATGCCGGAGGCTGCGGAAAATCTCGAAGCCTTTAAAGAAAAACTGACGGATGATTATCCGGTATTCCCGATCAGTGCGGTGACAAGAGAAGGTCTGCGTGAGCTTCTGTTTGAGGTTGCCAATCAGCTTGAGAACACACCGGAATTCCCGCTGTATGACGAGGAAGAGCTTACACAAAACCGTGTCATGTACACGATGGAAAATGAAGAAGTGCCATTTAACATTACACGCGATCCAGACGGTGTATTTGTGCTTTCAGGAGACAGCCTTGAGCGGTTATTCAAGATGACTGATTTCTCACGTGATGAATCGGTTAAACGGTTTGCAAGACAGATGCGCGGAATGGGTGTTGATGAAGCACTCAGAGAACGCGGAGCCAAGGATGGAGATATAATCAGGCTTCTGGAATTTGAATTTGAATTTATTGATTAATGAATGTTGGCTGAAAAGAGAGCCTGGTGCCAGGCTCTCTATTTTAAAGGGGGGATGCAAATGAAAGAGGAGACATTTTATCTTGTCCGTGAAGATGTATTGCCCGATGCAATGAGAAAAACATTAGAAGTCAAAAAGCTGCTTGATCGAAAAAAAGCAGATTCAGTAGCAGATGCCGTTCAAAAGGTCGATTTAAGCAGAAGTGCGTTTTATAAATACAGGGATGCTGTTTTTCCATTCTACACCATGGTAAAAGAACAAATTATCACACTTTTCTTTCATTTGGAGGATAGGTCAGGTGCGTTATCTCAGCTTCTTCAGGCGGTAGCTGATTCTGGAAGCAACGTTCTTTCCATTCACCAGACCATTCCGCTTCAAGGCAGAGCAAATGTGACACTGTCTATCAGTACGTCGGCAATGGAAGAAGACATTCATACATTAATGAATAAGCTCAGGAAGTTTGATTTTGTAGAAAAGGTTGAAATATTAGGTTCAGGTGCATAAGGGAGAGAAAATCGTCATGAAAGTCGGTTATTTAGGTCCAGCAGCTACATTTACACATCTAGCAGTCAGTTCTTGTTTTCAAAACGGCGCCGAACATGTTGCTTACCGCACCATTCCGGAGTGTATAGATGCAGCCGTTGCAGGCGAAGTTGATTTTGCTTTTGTTCCTTTGGAAAATGCATTAGAAGGATCTGTTAATCTAACAATAGACTATTTAATACATGAACAGCCCTTGCCAATCGTGGGTGAAATGACGTTGCCCATTCATCAGCACTTGCTCGTCCATCCCTCTAGAGAGAATGCATGGAAAGAGCTCGACAAAATTTACTCACATTCACATGCGATTGCGCAATGCCATAAATTTCTTCATCGACATTTTCCTTCCGTTCCATATGAATACGCCAATTCTACCGGGGCGGCAGCAAAGTTTGTCAGTGACCATCCCGAGCTGAATATCGGGGTCATTGCCAATGATATGGCAGCTTCTACATACGAATTAAAAATCGTGAAACAGGATATACAGGATTATAGGGACAATCATACAAGATTTGTTATCCTGTCTCCTGATGAAAACATATCTTTTGAAGTGAATTCAAAATTGAGTTCTAGGCCCAAAACGACCTTAATGGTCATGCTGCCGCAGGATGATCAGTCCGGGGCGCTGCATAGAGTGCTGTCTGCATTTTCTTGGAGGAATTTAAACTTGTCAAAAATTGAGTCACGTCCGACTAAAACCGGATTAGGCCATTATTTCTTTATTATTGATATTGAGAAAGCGTTTGATGATGTATTGATTCCAGGAGCCATGCAGGAGCTTGAAGCGCTCGGCTGCAAAGTGAGGCTTCTGGGTGCATACCAGTCTTACCAATTATAAAAAAAGCCCACTAGAGGGCTTTTTTTAGTCTTTAATTAAAATGCCGGCTTCTTCGAGGGCTTGGCAAGCTTGATCGATGCGATGTTCATCAGGTGCTGTCAGTGTATGCAGGTGCACGCCGTCGGTCAGCTGTGATAAGTAGGCAGCATTTGTAGAATTGATTTTTTTAATGAAATGGCTAACTTCCTTCCGGGTGCCTACTTGGATGGCTGCAGTTAAATCTCCATATACGGGATGCTCGATTTTTACGTCTTTTACTGTAACGCCTTCGTCGACGATGAGCTGCAGTTCCTCTTCTGTCCGTTCAGGACCGTGCAGACATGCTATGATTCTTTCTGCCTGCTGGTGCTGCTGAGCGGCTGCATCCATGTATACATATCCTTGGCTTGTGGCGATAATCGGTACATTTTTCGCTTTCAAGAGCGATATATCCTGTACAATAACCTGTCTTGAAACGTTCGCTTTTTTTGCGAGTTCTCCTCCTGTCAGCGGTGATTTAGATTCCTTCAGCCACAGAAGAAGCTGGTCACGCCTGTTGGCGCCCATTAGCTTTAATTCTTCGGTCAATATCAAATTCTCCTTTCTTTTGTTCCCAAAGCACTGTAAACGTATGTAATAACTGTTTCAGCTGTTCAGCTGTTGTATGCCTGCCAAAAGAGATGCGGATAAATTGCAGAGCTTCTTGTTCGGTTTTTCTTAATGCTTTCATTGTTTCAGACGGACCGTGGTAACCTGCAGAACAAGCGCTGCCGGTTGAAATGCAAATATTACTCCGATTACATTCTAACATAACATATTGTCCTTCAAATGAGTGAAAAAAACACCCTATAATATGCGGAAGACATTCTGCTTGCGAAGTGTCTGCCGCAAGGGTTACAGGGAGAGACCGAATACGGATTTGGTCTAGAAAGTATGTTCTTAATGCCTCATTGCGGGATATCTGTTTTTCCATTTCGCTTACGATAAATTCTGCAGCGGCAGTGAAGGCACCGATCCCGGGAACATTTACGGTGCCGGCTCTGAATCCGTATTCGTGAGTAGTCAGAGGATAAACGGGTTTCCAAGGGACATCCGGACGGATATAGACCGCCCCTACTCCTTTTGGACCGTGGATTTTATGGCTGGACATTGAGAGTGCATCTACTCCCAGATTTTTTGTATTGATCGGGATCTTTCCAAACGTTTGAACAGCGTCGCAATGAAGAAGAATGCCCTTATTGTGCAGGTATGAAGACAGGCGGTGAATGGGCTGAATGATCCCGGTTTCAGAATTTGCATGCTGAATAGATACAAGGCCTGTTTCCGGCCGGATATGGGCTAGTAATATTTCCTCGGTAATAAGCCCGTATTCATTCGGTTCAATGACTGTTACATCATATCCCTGCTGTTCCAAAAAAGCAGCGCAATTATGAATGGACTGATGCTCCATGGCAGTCGTAATAAAATGTTTTTTCGTTTTTGGCAGGCCGTTTAGCAATGATTGAATAGCTAGAAAATTGGATTCAGTGCCGCCGCTTGTAAAATAGATGCCGCTTGCTTCTCCGCCAATGATGTTGGCGATTTTTTCACGGCAGTACTCCAGTATGTGCTTTGCTTTTCCTCCTGCATCATGCAGGCTGCTGGCATTTCCGTACATATCCATACTAAGCTTCTGATATACAATAAGGGCTTCCTCACAAATAGGCGTTGTCGCTGCATAATCTAAATAAATCATCCGGTCTTCCTCCATCCGTTCTCCATAAAAAACTCTTGAGTTTATTTTATCCTTGTGTAAATATAGGTGTCAAGACAGGTGTAAACAACAGGAGGATGGCATATGTCTAAAAAGACGATTGCAGTCATCGGTTCAGGGGCGGCGGCACTTTCCTTAGCTGCAGCTTTCCCGCCCTCATACGAAGTGACTGTTATCACAAAAAAAAGCGTCAAAAACAGCAATTCTGTCTATGCACAAGGCGGGATTGCTGCGGCCTATGCAAAAGATGACTCGATTGAAGCCCATCTGGAGGATACGTTATACGCAGGGTGCGGCCATAATAATCTAGCTATTGTAGCAGACGTATTACATGATGGAAAAATGATGGTTCAAAGCCTATTGGAGCGTGGATTTCCATTCGACCGCAATGAGCGAGGCGGTGTTTGTCTTGGAAGAGAAGGGGCCCACTCATACAACCGCATATTTCATGCAGGCGGAGACGCAACAGGCAGGCTGCTTATCGATTATTTGCTCAAACGGATCAACAGCAAAATCAAGTTAATCGAGAATGAAACGGCAGCAGATTTGCTTATAGAGGACGGACGATGTATCGGCGTCATGACAAAAGACAGCAAAGGGCGGCTCAAGGTAAGGCACGCAGACGAAGTTGTGCTGGCTGCCGGCGGCTGTGGAAACCTGTTTCTTCACCATACGAATGATCTCACTGTCACAGGTGACGGTCTTTCTCTGGCTTACCGGGCCGGGGCGGAATTAACGGATTTGGAGTTTACTCAGTTTCACCCGACACTGCTTGTGAAAAATGGTGTTTCCTACGGGCTTGTTTCAGAAGCTGTCAGAGGGGAAGGCGGATGTTTAGTAGACGAAAACGGCCGCAGGATTATGGCTGAACGGCATCCTTTAGGTGACCTGGCTCCAAGAGATATTGTCTCACGGGTTATTCACGAAGAAATGGCAAAAGGAAATCGCGTTTATATAGACTTCAGTGCGATTTCTGATTTTGAAACGCGTTTCCCTACCATCACCGCTATTTGTGAAAAAGCAGGGATTGATATCCACAGCGGAAAAATTCCTGTTGCTCCGGGAATGCATTTCTTAATGGGAGGTGTTTCAGTTAATCGCTGGGGAGAAACGACAGTGCCGGGGCTTTATGCGATTGGCGAGACAGCATGCTCCGGTTTACATGGAGCAAACCGGCTTGCAAGCAATTCTTTATTGGAAGCGCTGGTATTTGGAAAAAGGGCAGCAGAGCATATTATCCAAAAACCGGTTTATAACAGGCAATATCAATCAGGGCTAGAAACCAGTGTCTTCTACGAGGTGCCGGATATAGAGGGGCATGAACTGCAAAGCAAAATGACAAGCCACATGTCTATTCTGCGGGAACAAAGCAGTTTGATTGAGCTTAGCATCTGGCTTCATACGCTGCCTTTTCAGGAAGTGAATGTGAAGGATATCACAATTCGGCAGATGGAACTTTCTCATCTATGGCAAACTGCAAAGCTGATGACGTTTTCTGCGCTTTTGCGGGAGGAAAGCAGAGGGGCTCACTTCCGCACCGATTTTCCTCATGCTGAGGTGAGCTGGCAAGGAAGACAAATTGTCCATACAAAAAAAGGAACGAAGATCAGAAAAAACGAGGGGATTTGGAACAATGAATCATTTACAGCTGAAAAAATTACTGAATCACTTTTTTCTTGAGGATATTGGGACAGGGGATCTTACATCGCAGTCTATTTTTGGAGAACAGAGCTGTGAAGCGGAGATTGTTGCAAAGTCAGAGGGTATTTTTGCAGGAGCAGCGATCATAAAAGAAGGCTTTTCGTTATTGGACGAAAATGTTCAAATCATTTTACACAAAAAAGATGGGGACATGTTGCATAAAGGTGAAGTGATTGCCGAGTTACACGGTCCCGCAGCTGCGCTCCTTTCAGGAGAGCGGGTCGTATTAAATCTTATTCAGAGGCTGTCAGGAATTGCGACAATGACAAGAGAGGCTGTTCGGTGTCTGGATGATGAACAGATTAAAATTTGTGACACGAGAAAAACAACACCGGGGCTCAGAATGCTGGAGAAATATGCTGTCAGAGCCGGCGGCGGGTATAATCATCGATTCGGTTTGTATGACGGCATCATGATTAAAGATAATCATATCGCAGCATGCGGCTCTATTTTAGAGGCGTGCAAAAAAGCCCGTCAGGCCGCAGGGCACATGGTAAATATCGAGGTGGAAATTGAAACGGAGGGACAGCTGCGGGAAGCAATTGCAGCTGGAGCGGATGTTATTATGTTTGACAACTGTCCGCCTGATACGGTCCGTCATTTTGCAAAACTCACACCGGCTCATATAAAAACTGAAGCCTCTGGCGGGATTACGTTAGAATCTTTGCCTGCTTTTAAAGGGACGGGTGTGAATTATATTTCATTAGGATTTCTGACTCATTCCGTCAAAAGTTTAGATATCAGCATGGATGTTACGTTATCAAATGAATCTGTGGAGGAATGCCGTTATGTCAATTCTTGATGTGATCAAACAATCGAATGATATGATGCCCGAAAGTTATAAAGAACTATCGAGAAAGGATATGGAAACGCGCGTTGCCGCCATTAAGAAAAAGTTCGGCAGCAGGCTCTTTATACCAGGCCATCATTATCAAAAGGATGAAGTGATACAATTTGCTGACCAAACAGGCGACTCCCTGCAATTGGCCCAAGTAGCGGAAAAAAACAAAGAAGCGGATTATATCGTATTTTGCGGCGTTCACTTTATGGCAGAAACCGCCGATATGCTGACAAGCGAGCAGCAAACGGTCGTCCTGCCAGATATGAGAGCTGGATGTTCTATGGCTGACATGGCTGACATGCAGCAGACCAATAGGGCATGGAAGAAGCTTCAGCATATATTTGGAGATACGATCATACCTTTAACTTATGTGAACTCCACTGCGGAGATCAAGGCATTCGTCGGAAAGCATGGCGGAGCAACTGTAACTTCTTCGAATGCGAAAAAAGTGCTTGAATGGGCGTTTACACAGAAAAAAAGAATTTTATTTTTGCCTGATCAGCATTTAGGGAGAAATACGGCTTATGATCTGGGCATTGCGCTTGAAGATATGGCTGTGTGGGATCCGATGAAAGATGAATTAGTAGCTGAATCCGGGCATACGAATGTGAAAGTGATTTTGTGGAAAGGGCATTGCTCTGTTCACGAGAAATTCACCACTAAAAATATCCATGATATGAGAGAGCGAGACCCCGACATTCAGATCATTGTGCACCCGGAATGTTCACACGAAGTCGTGACACTAAGCGATGATAACGGATCAACGAAATATATTATCGACACAATCAACCAGGCTCCGGCGGGAAGCAAGTGGGCAATCGGGACAGAAATGAATCTTGTTCAGCGGATCATTCACGAGCATCCAGATAAACAAATCGAATCACTCAACCCTGACATGTGCCCTTGCCTGACAATGAACCGAATTGATTTGCCGCATTTGTTGTGGTCGCTGGAACAAATTGAAAAAGGAGAACCTTCAGGCGTCATCAAGGTGCCAAAAGCCATTCAGGAAGATGCACTCCTTGCTCTGAATCGAATGCTTTCGATCACGTAGATCAGAAATATTTTCCCTTCCTTTACTCATAACTTCTTTTGTTCAGGCATATGTTGTGAAGAAACATATTGTAATCACAGCTGAACTGTTCACGTTTTGCATAGGAGGGGAAAACGTTGAAAATCCATATCGTTCAAAAAGGCGATTCGCTCTGGAAAATAGCTGAAAAGTACGGAGTCGATGTTGAGGAAGTGAAAAAACTCAATACACAGCTTAGCAATCCAGACTTAATCATGCCTGGAATGAAAATAAAAGTGCCGTCAGAAGGAGTCCCGGTCAGAAAAGAGCCAAAAGCGGGCAAAAGTCCTGCAGCCGGGAGTGTGAAGCAAGAACATCCATATGCGAAAGAGAAGCCTAAATCCGTTGTCGATGTAGAAGACACAAAGCCGAAAGAAAAGAAGTCCATGCCGTATGTCCCGCCGATGCCTAATTTGCAGGAAAATGTGTACCCTGAAGCTGATGTGAACGATTATTATGATATGAAACAGCTTTTCCAGCCTTGGTCGCCTCCTAAACCGGAGGAGCCAAAAAAACATCATGACGGAAATATGGATCATATGTATCATATGCAAGACCAATTTCCACAACAGGAGGCTATGAGTAATATGGAAAATGCTAATTATCCGAATATGCCTAATATGCCAAAGGCGCCAGAGGTAGGCGGTGTAGAAGAGGAAAACGTTCATCACACAGTTCCGAATATGCCGATGCCGGCTGTTCAGCCTTATTATCATTATCCGGCTCATTTCGTACCGTGTCCGGTGCCTGTTTCGCCAATTCTTCCAGGATCAGGATTATGCTATCCGTACTATCCGGCACAGGCTTTTCCAATGCATCCGATGCATGGATACCAGCCAGGCTTTGTATCGCCTCAGTATGACCCGGGTTATGAAAACCAGCATCATGAAAACACCCATCACGGACATTACGGTTCATACGGTGCGCCGCAATACGCATCTCCGGCTTATGGATCTCCGTATGGACATATGCCGTATGGCCCTTATTACGGCACTCCCCAAGTAATGGGAGCATACCAGCCTGCTGCGGCTCATGGTTACATGCCATACAAAGATCATGACGACTGCGGCTGTGACGGTGATCATCAGCCATATTTCTCTGCGCCTGGCCATTCGGGAATGGGGGCTTATGGAAGCCCTAATATGCCATATGGCACAGCTAACCCAAATCCAAACCCATATTCGGCAGGAGTTTCTATGCCAATGACGAATCAGCCTTCTGTAAACCAAATGTTTGGCCGGCCGGAAGAAGAAAATGAGTGATCGTTCGGAACGATGTAAATCGTTCCTTTTTTTGTTTTCAAGCAGATCACTGCCAAATGGAGAGAACTGACACGCTTAACATGCCCCCCATACGCACATGATAAAAGCGAGCAAACATGCTCAATTCGTCCACGGGGGGTTTTTCCATTGGGTAAAAAAATGACGATCGCTAGCTTGATTCTAATGACAGCCGGCTTAACAGCATGCGGAGCAAACGATAATGCTATGAATGATACGCGCAATAACGGCAATACCCGTCCAATCGGATATTATACAAATGAAAATGACGCCGATAGACAGGGAGACGGAATCGACCACGATGGTCCTGTTTCTGAATTAATGGAGGATCAGAACGACGGTAACCGAAACACCACGAATGTAAATAACCGTGACCGTGTTACTGCTGACGATCGTGTTCCTTTGGCAACTGACGGAACATATAACAACACGAATAACCGAAACATGAATCGGAATGCAGCGAACAACGGGTATGACAACCAAGAAAACAGAAGACTGGCTGCAAAAATTGCCAACCGTGTGAAACAAGTGAAAAACATCAATGACACACAAGTTATGGTATCGGATGACCGAGTAGTTATCGCAGTCAAAAGCCACAGAGAGTTCACAAAGTCTGACAGAGATAATGTCGTAAAAGCAGCGCGCAACTATGCAAATGGCCGTGACGTTCAAGTATCAACAGATAAAGGGCTGTTCAGAAAACTTCATAAAATGAACAACCGCTAGGAAGGAAGGGCTGCCGGAAGTGATATTCGGCAGCCTTTTTCTTTGCATCAGCGAACAATTCCCATTAAAGTGTACATAGAAAATGTAAAAGAAGGTGAAAACATGGCAGGCCATTCCAAGTGGAAAAACATTCAAAAAAGAAAAAATGCACAGGATGCAAAGCGCGGGAAAATATTTATGAAGCTGGCAAAAGAAATCTATGTGGCAGCGAAAGAAGGCGGAGCGGATCCAGAAGTAAATTCAGCATTGCGTCTTGTCATCGAAAAAGCAAAAGGCGCCAATATGCCGAATGAAAATATAGATCGGGCCATTAAAAAAGCTGCGGGAGGCCAAGACGGAAGCAGCTATGAAGAAATCACCTATGAAGGCTACGGCCCTTCAGGGATTGCCGTCATGGTTGAATGCGTAACAGATAATAAAAACCGAACGGCGTCAAATGTGCGGACAGCCTTTAATAAAAATGGCGGAAGTCTGGGAGAAAGCGGATGTGTAGCCTTTTTATTTGAACGGAAGGGTTTCATTACGATAGACCGCACTGAACGGCAAATAGAAGAAGATGAGCTCATGCTTGATGTGCTTGAAGCAGGAGGAGAAGAGTTGCGAATTGAAGAAGACCTATATGAGGTTTTCACAGAGCCTGAGCATTTTGAAGAGGTGAAAACAGCCCTCGAATCGAAATATCCAATTTCTTCGGCGGAGGTGACCATGCTTCCCAATACCTATGCAGATGCCGATGATCAGGCTGTTGAGAAGCTGGAAACATTAATAGACATCCTTGAAGATGACGATGATGTTCAAGAAGTGTATACAAACTATCGCTCATAAAAAACCGGCACGATGTCATATCGGGCCGGTTTTAGTATGTTCAGGAGACACGTTCACTATCATGAGTGTATTCTTTCTCCCAGAAATCAGCGTTTTTGATACCCAGCGCTTTTGGATCAAAGACCGGGTCTAAGCCCTGCTTCTTTTGGCGCTCATAATCCTTTAAAGCAAGAAGCGCCGGTTTGGCAAGCAGCACAATGGCAATGACGTTCAGCCATACCATAATGCCAAGCCCTGCATCCCCTAATGCCCAAGCAAGTGAAGCTGTTTTCACAGTACCATAGAATGTGGCGGCTAAAATAATCAGTTTTAAGCCAAGCATTGCCCATTTGCTTTCTCTGCCTCGTGCTAAATAGGCGATATTTGTTTCTGCGATGTAGTAATACGCCATAATTGTTGTAAAAGCGAAGAAGAATAAAGCGATGGCAACAAAGCCTGCACCGAATCCGGGAAGAACACTGTCAATTGCCGCTTGTGTGAAACCAGGTCCTGCTTCTACGCCTTTAAGCTGGTGAACGATAAAGGAACCATCTGCAGCCGTGGTATTGTACATGCCGGTAAACAAGATCATGAAAGCTGTAGCGGAACATACAAACAAGGTGTCAATATAAACAGAAAATGCCTGAACCAGTCCCTGCTTGACCGGATGAGAAACCTCTGCAGCGGCTGCCGGATGCGGGCCTGTTCCCTGGCCGGCTTCGTTTGAGTAAATGCCACGTTTAACGCCCCAGGAAATCGCCATGCCGATCAAGCCGCCAAAAGCGGAATCCAATGCAAAGGCGCTTTTGAATATTAATGAGAGCACAGCAGGTAATTCAGACACATTCATGACAATAATAATCAAAGACAGCAGGATATATCCAATGGCCATAAATGGAACAATCATTTGCGCCGCACTGGCAATTCGTTTGACGCCGCCAAAAATAATAAACCCTAATAATAAAACCAGACCGCACCCTGTGACGAAAGGAGAGATGCCGAATGCATTTTGGATCCCAGCCGCAATGGAGTTGGACTGTACGCCTGGCATTAGAAAGGCCATTGCAATAAGGGCAGCAGCGGCAAATAAGACGGCAAACCACTTAATGCCTAAGCCTTTTTCTATATAATAAGCAGGGCCGCCCCGATATTGACCGTCTTGTTTTACTTTGTAAATTTGAGCAAGTGTTGATTCTACAAAGGCACTCGCCGCCCCGATAAAGGCAATCGCCCACATCCAGAACACCGCACCGGGTCCGCCGAATGCAATTGCTGTCGCCACTCCCGCGATGTTTCCTGTGCCCACACGGCCGGACAGCGCAATCGATAACGCTTGGAAAGATGAAACGCCGGCTTCAGAGCTCTTGCCTTTGAACATCTGAACAATCATTTCTTTTAAATGTCGGACTTGTAAAAAACGGGTCATAATTGAAAAGGCGAATCCAATTCCCAATAAAATATAAATGACGGGCGTACTCCATAAGACCGCATTCAAACTAGCAACAAAATCTGCCATCAAGCTTCCCCCTCACTTCAAATTCGAATACATGTATAAAAAGGATTTTGGTCTAATCGAACTATTTCTACAATCGATTTGTCACATTATATGACCTGTAATTATCAATAAGAAGAGGAAGGGAAAAAGAAAAAACGCGGCGTATCGACTACGCTGCGTTTTTCTACAGAGGCAAACTTATGGCAATTGTTATAAAATCCTTCAGCAACAAATAGCCTAGTTCAGTCAAACCGTATATAAAAGATAAAGCAATCACAAAATGATTGAAATGCTTTTCATCATTTGTTCCGTTCATCTTATTCATGTTTCATCACCTCGCTGACGCCTGCGGCGGTTCTTCACGGATCCAATGATCATCTTTTCGCCAATCATATGTTTCATCAGTATCAAGATGTAAAGTCTGATTGCCGATTTTCACTGTATTGTGATTGATCCACGTCACTGCTGGGCGGCTGTCAGGATAATTCCAGTAGATTGTTCTCTTGACAAGTGTTTTTTCATTTACAAGTTCACCTCTGGCTGCATCTAAGCTCAAGGTGTTTTCGGATACATAAGTGTTTAACGTATAGCTGCCGTCCGGCGATTCAACCGATTGGACGAGATTGCCTTTCGGAACGCTTTTTAGTGAAAATAACATCCAATAGATGGCGCCGCCGAAGAAGACCAGCAGGGCAAACATAATAAGCGGGATGTTGCTGCGTGTCTTAATGTGACTCTCTCCCTTTTTTTCTCTCATTTTACTATATATCGGATTCATATGATCTTTACATTTCTTTAAAATTACCTTAATAAAGCAATGATAAGATGAAATAAAGCCAATAAAGGGTGAGGGGAGACAGAAATGGAAAAAACGTATTGTCATTCCGGCGAGAAGGACCCAGAAGCGGTCTACTTAACTGTGAGAGGCTATCGAATTAAGCTGTCGCCTGAACAAATGAAACTGATTTCTGCCGTCAGAAAGTAAAAAATACATGATAAAGGCAGCCGCTTGTGCGGCTGCCTTTTTGATTTAAGAATATTTTCTTTTCCGCTGTGTGAAATGCTTTTGAAACCAATCTTTCTTATATAAAAATGCGATGATCTCCAGCCAAAAACCCGGAATCTTTTTGGGGAATATCGGTTTTTTGTAGAGTGCATGATATGCGGATTTTAAGTCGTCCCACTGCGTGCATGTTTTTGTCTGCTCAAATCTCGCAACATCAATCACCCGCACCGTCCCGGTTTCTGTCAATATCAGATTCCGCAAATGAATATCTGACGGGTTCAGTCCGGCTGCCCGGGCGTCAGAAAGCGCTTCTTCAACCTGCTGAATCATGTCATCACTGATTGCAATGCCTTTCTTCAGACAGTTATAAAAGGTTTCACCTTTAATATATTCCATGAGAATAAATGAATCGCCAGTTTCGTAAATGTCAGGATAGAATGCGGACCCGGCTAATTTTTCATAGATCGCTGCTTCTTTGACTGCTGTCGCTTGATATTCCGGAAAAAATACTTTCAGCGCCATTTTTCGACCGCCTTCTGTTAAGGCAAACACATAGGCGCTTCTTCCCTTGCCGATTAGTGTTAATTCCTCGGATTTCTCTTTGACTTTATCAAATCTGCTGTTCTTGCGGTATATGACGGAATGGGCCAGTGCCTCTGCTTTTGTCAGCATTTCATTCACCTTCTTTGCTCTATTTTATGCAGCTGTTTATAGGAAAATCATAAACTGTTCAGGAAAAAGAGCCTAATTCTAGTGTATCTGGTCTTGAAGAAGAAGGCTACTTATAAGCATGAATTGTGATAAAAGAGACATAGAACGTTTAATTTCCATTCTTGAAAAGCGCTTACAAATGGGATAGTATTAATTTTAAATAAAGCGCTTTCGTGAATGATCAAGGGGGAAGAAGCTATGACAACAAAACAGATTGTGACAGGGATTATCGGTGCAGGCCGCATCGGCAAACTTCATGTTCAAAATATAAGCCGGATTCCTCACATGAAAATAAAAGCAGTCTCTGACATTCAGGCAAGCCGTATAAAAAGCTGGGCCGACAGTCATCAGATTGAATACATAACCTCTGATTATCGTGATTTATTACATGATCCTGATATTGATGCTATTTTTATTTGCTCTCCTACAGCCGTACATGCACAGATGATCAAAGAAGCAGCCGAGGCGAAAAAGCATATATTTTGTGAGAAGCCCGTTAGTTTCTCTCTGGACGAAACGAGTGAAGCGCTTGCGGCTGTCCGGAAACACGGTGTAACACTTCAAGTCGGATTTAACCGCCGCTTTGATCCTCATTTTAAGAAAATCAAAACGATTGTTGAAAATGGTGAAATCGGTACACCTCATTTATTAAAAATCACGTCCCGGGACCCAGAACCCCCGAATATAGATTATGTCCGTACGTCAGGCGGATTGTTTATGGATATGTCGATCCATGATTTTGATATGGCCAGATATATTATGGGAAGCGAAGTGACGGAAGTGTATGCCAAAGGGGCGGCTTTGGTGAATCCTTCTTTTGCGGAGCTGGGTGATATTGATACAGCTGTTATTACACTGACTTTTGAAAACGGTGCCATGGCTGTGATTGATAACAGCCGCCAAGCTGTGTACGGATATGACCAGCGGGTTGAGGTTTTCGGGACGAAAGGCTCTGCAGCGGCTGATAATAGCAGGCCGACAACGGTTGAGGTGTCAACAGCTGATTTTGTGATGAAGGATAAACCGCATTTCTTTTTCCTTGAACGCTATAAGGATTCATATGAGGAGGAGATTCTCCGTTTTGCAGAAGCGATCGGCACAAACCAGGAGACTCCCTGCACCGGCAATGACGGTTTACAGGCCGGAAGGATCGCCAGAGCAGCACAGCAATCGCTTGCTTTTGGCATGCCTGTCAGCATTGAGCACACTGAAAAAATCGCTTTTTAATCTAACAGGATTACAATTCAGCAAGCTTGGGTATATACTCCATTGATACTTTAAGTAGGCGGTGGAGAAAATGAATACAGTACATGCTAAAGGAAATGTTTTGAACAAAATCGGAATTCCTTCTCACATGGTTTGGGGTTATATTGGCGTTGTCATCTTTATGGTTGGAGACGGCCTCGAACAAGGCTGGCTGTCTCCTTTTCTCGTTGATCATGGTCTCAGTATGCAGCAATCCGCATCGTTATTTACCATGTACGGCATTGCTGTCACCATCTCAGCTTGGCTTTCAGGAACGTTTGTCCAAACTTGGGGGCCGAGAAAAACGATGACTGTCGGATTGCTTGCATTTATCCTCGGTTCGGCCGCTTTTATCGGCTGGGCGATTCCTCATATGTATTATCCGGCTCTCTTGGGCAGCTATGCTCTTAGAGGCTTGGGATATCCGCTGTTTGCATACTCTTTTCTCGTATGGGTGTCATACAGCACCTCTCAAAATATTCTCGGCAAAGCCGTCGGCTGGTTTTGGTTTATGTTTACGTGCGGCCTTAACGTGCTCGGCCCGTTCTATTCCAGCTATGCAGTTCCGGCCTTTGGAGAAATCAATACGCTTTGGAGCGCTTTACTGTTTGTGGCGGCAGGCGGAATTCTTGCCTTATTTTTTAACAAAGATAAATTTACTCCGATACAAAAACAAGATCAGCCGAAATGGAAAGAATTGTCGAAGGCATTTACGATTATGTTTGAAAACCCTAAGGTAGGCATCGGCGGAGTGGTCAAGACGATTAATGCGATAGGACAATTTGGATTTGCCATCTTTCTTCCTACTTATTTAGCACGATACGGGTATTCGGTTTCGGAATGGCTGCAAATATGGGGGACGCTGTTTTTTGTGAATATTGTGTTTAATATCATTTTCGGTGCAGTCGGAGATAAACTAGGCTGGCGCAATACGGTCATGTGGTTTGGCGGTGTCGGATGCGGTATTTTTACGCTGGCGCTGTATTACACGCCTCAGCTGATCGGGCATCAGTATTGGGTGCTCATGATTATCGCCTGCTGCTACGGCGCGGCTTTAGCAGGGTACGTCCCATTAAGCGCGCTTTTGCCGACGCTTGCACCTGATAATAAAGGTGCTGCCATGTCAGTGTTGAATTTGGGATCTGGTTTATGTGCGTTTATCGCGCCGGGCATCGTGAGTCTTTTCATTGGGCCGCTCGGTGCAGGCGGCGTGATTTGGATCTTTGCGGCATTGTATTTTTTCAGTGCCTTTCTGACGCGATTCTTGACAATTTCTGAGCAAAGCACAGATGTGTATACGGAGGAACGGTTTGTCAGGGAAAATGTGCAGACAAATTTTGATAAAACGGTTAAGCAGTAGCCTCTTTGGTCAAACTAATCTTAAACGTGTGCAAAGAGGTGTAGAGGGTGAAACGATTCAGCACGGCGTATCTTTTGCTGGGCATTCTTTGCTCAGCGGCAGTATTTTTAATAGGAGCTCCTTCCCGCGCACTTGGCGCGGAAGTGGAGCACTATGAGCCGCTGCAGGTGCATGTGCAGCTTGAAAAGGTGTATTTGGACGGCGATGTCAGCATTGAGCATAAGCATGAAAAAGTGTTTTCTATGGATGATTTTTGGGCAGCTTATGCCGGATGGACGCTAGTGGAACAAAAAAAGGGATATGTGCTCTTCCGGAAGCAAATGGACGATATTTCTCCGCTCAGCAAGGTCAACGGGTATATCGGTGTATCGGATAATGGAGTGATTTCCACTTTTCATGGGCGGCCTGAGCCAGCTTCCGAACCAATTCAGTCTTTTTTTCAAATTGATTTAGAAAGGCTGGAAAGCCATATGCAAAAAAATCTGCTGAAAGGCATTCCATTTCGGACAAAAGCCGAGTTTGAGGATGTCATCGAACATATGAAGACATACAGCGGGTAGCGTCCGCTGATTGAAGACATGTATTCATGTCTTTTTTTTCGTGAAAGAATGAGAGAGAAGCGAACATATGTTAACTTTTCTATAAGACTTTGGCTGTTTTTATGGTACAATGAAGAACAGTCAAAGAGGTGAATTTGCGTGATTGAATTTGTTAAAGGGACGATTGATTATGTATCTCCCCAATATATTGTCATAGAGAACGGCGGCATCGGCTATCAGATTTTCACGCCGAATCCGTTTATATATAAGGAGAGAAGCCAAGAAACGATTTTTACATACCATCATATCAGAGAGGATGCTTTTTCGCTTTATGGTTTTTCAACAAGAGAGGAGAAGGCGCTCTTTACAAAGCTGTTAAACGTGACCGGAATTGGCCCGAAAGGAGCACTTGCCATCTTGGGCTCGGGTGATCCCGGAGCGGTCATCCAAGCAATTGAAAATGAAGATGAAGCTTTTTTGGTCAAGTTTCCTGGAGTAGGAAAGAAAACCGCACGCCAGATTATTCTAGATTTAAAAGGAAAGCTGGCAGATGTTGTGCCTGAAATGATTGAAAATCTGTTTAATCATGAAGAAAGGCTTGAAAAGCAAACAGCGGAAACGGCTCTTGAAGAAGCACTTGAAGCCCTCAGGGTTCTCGGATATGCTGAAAAAGAAATCAAAAAGGTGCTTCCTCACCTTAAAGAAGAAATTGGGCTGACAACAGACCAATATGTGAAAAAAGCATTACAAAAACTATTAAAGTAAGGTGATGTTCATGGATGAACGGCTCGTCTCAAGTGAAGCAGACAACCATGAATCAGTGATAGAGCAAAGCCTGAGGCCGCAAAATCTGGCACAGTATATCGGGCAGCATAAGGTAAAAGAAAATTTGCGCGTGTTTATAGATGCGGCGAAAATGAGACAGGAGACGCTGGATCATGTTCTTCTGTACGGGCCGCCCGGACTCGGAAAAACAACGCTTGCTTCGATTGTTGCTAATGAAATGGGAGTGGAATTGCGGACGACATCAGGGCCTGCGATTGAAAGGCCTGGTGATTTGGCTGCTATATTAACGGCGCTGGAACCGGGAGATGTATTATTTATTGATGAAATACATAGGCTGCACAGATCGATCGAAGAGGTGCTTTATCCTGCAATGGAAGACTTTTGCCTGGACATTGTGATTGGCAAAGGCCCATCTGCCCGCTCGGTTCGCCTCGACCTTCCGCCTTTTACGCTGGTGGGAGCCACGACGAGGGTGGGGCTTTTGACGGCTCCTTTAAGAGACAGATTCGGCGTAATGTCTCGCCTTGAGTACTATACACAAGAAGAACTGGCGGATATTGTCACAAGAACCGCTGATGTATTCGAGGTTGAGATTGATAAACCGTCGGCTCTTGAAATTGCAAGAAGATCGAGAGGGACGCCCCGCGTGGCGAACCGCCTGCTGAGAAGGGTGCGCGATTTCGCCCAAGTGCTGGGTGACAGCAGGATTACGGAAGACATTTCTCAGAATGCGCTGGAGCGGCTTCAGGTTGACCGCCTCGGTTTGGATCATATTGATCATAAGCTGCTGATGGGCATGATCGAAAAATTCAACGGCGGCCCAGTAGGCCTTGATACGATTTCAGCTACCATCGGCGAGGAATCGCATACGATTGAAGACGTATATGAACCATATCTGCTGCAAATTGGATTTATACAAAGAACGCCGCGTGGAAGGATCGTGACACCGGCCGTTTATCATCATTTCCAAATGGAGGCTCCCCGATATGACTGAATTTCCTAAGATCATTATGATTCTTGGTGCTGTTTTGCTTATTATCGGAGCAGTTTTGCATTTTGTCGGCAAGATGCCGGGAGATATTTTTGTAAAAAAAGGAAATGTTACGTTTTTCTTCCCGGTTGTCACTTGTATTATTATAAGTGTGGTATTATCAATTTTGCTTAATCTTTTTGGCAGAATGAAATAACAAAAGACTAGAATAAAGGTGAAATCATCATGAAAGTCGATTTATTTGATTTTGAACTACCAGAACGTTTAATTGCACAAGTACCGTTGGAGCAGCGTGATGCTTCAAGGCTGATGGTGCTCGATAAACATACAGGAGAGCTTACTGACAGCTCGTTTAAACACATTATCAGCTTCTTTAACGAAGGCGATTGTCTAGTCCTGAACAATACCCGGGTACTGCCTGCGCGGTTATTCGGCACAAAAGAGGATACCGGCGCGAAAGTGGAACTTCTTTTGTTGAAACAGGAAACCGGTGATAAATGGGAAACACTTGCCAAACCGGCGAAACGGGTGAAAAAAGGAACTGTTGTCACATTTGGAGACGGAAGATTGAAGGCAATCTGCACGGAAGAGCTTGAGCACGGCGGCAGAAAGATGGAATTTCAATATGACGGTATTTTCTACGAGGTGCTTGAATCCCTTGGAGAGATGCCGCTCCCTCCATATATCAAAGAACAGCTTGATGACAAAGAGCGCTACCAGACAGTGTATTCAAAAGAAATTGGCTCTGCTGCTGCGCCTACAGCTGGCCTTCACTTCACGGAAGAAATCTTACAGCAGCTGAAAGACAAAGGCGTGCAAATTGAGTTCATCACACTGCACGTAGGCCTTGGAACGTTTCGCCCTGTGAGTGCCGATGAAGTGGAAGAGCATAATATGCATGCAGAGTTTTATCAAATGTCAGAAGAAACGGCTGCAGCCTTAAACAAAGTAAGAGAAAATGGCGGTCGGATCATTTCTGTCGGCACGACCTCGACACGCACGCTTGAGACGATTGCCGGAGAACATGACGGGCAATTTAAAGCATCAAGCGGCTGGACATCTATTTTTATTTATCCGGGCTATGAATTTAAAGCCATTGACGGAATGATTACAAACTTCCATTTGCCGAAATCGTCATTGATTATGCTGGTCAGCGCGCTTGCTGGAAGAGAAAACATTCTGCGTGCCTATAACCATGCAGTGGAAGAGGAATACCGTTTCTTCAGCTTCGGAGACGCGATGCTGATTATATAATTTGAGAACAGGAGGCCTCATCAAAAGTGGCTGAACAACCAATACGCTATGAATTTATAAAAGAATGCAAACAAACAGGAGCGCGGCTGGGCAAAGTGCATACGCCTCACGGCTCCTTCGAAACGCCGGTTTTTATGCCGGTCGGCACACTGGCGACAGTCAAAACAATGTCGCCTGAAGAGCTGAAAGCAATGGATGCAGGCATCATTTTGAGCAACACTTATCATCTATGGCTTCGTCCGGGCCAAGACATTGTCAAAGAAGCGGGCGGGCTCCATAAATTTATGAACTGGGACCGCGCAATTTTAACAGATTCAGGCGGTTTTCAGGTCTTTTCTTTAAGCAAGTTTCGTAATATAGAGGAAGAGGGTGTCCATTTCCGCAATCATCTAAATGGAGACAAGCTGTTTTTATCTCCGGAAAAAGCGATGGAGATCCAAAACGCACTCGGCTCTGATATTATGATGGCGTTTGACGAATGCCCGCCATACCCGGCGGAGTACGACTACATGAAGAGGTCAGTTGAACGGACAAGCCGCTGGGCGGAACGCTGCCTGAATGCCCACAATCGTCAGGATGAACAAGGGCTGTTTGGTATTGTACAAGGCGGAGAATATGAAGATCTGCGGACACAAAGTGCGAAGGACTTGATTTCGCTTGATTTTCCGGGATATGCTATAGGCGGATTGTCTGTAGGTGAACCGAAGGATGTCATGAACCGTGTACTCGAATTCACAACACCGCTCTTGCCGAAGGATAAACCGAGATATCTGATGGGAGTAGGTTCTCCGGACGCACTGATCGACGGAGCGATCCGCGGGGTCGATATGTTTGACTGTGTGCTGCCTACACGGATTGCAAGAAACGGCACAGTGTTTACTGCTGAAGGACGACTCAATATGAAAAATGCGAAATTTGAAAGAGACTTCCGTCCGATTGATGAAGAGTGTGATTGCTATACATGTAAAAACTACACTCGCGCGTACATTAGGCACTTGATTCGCTGCAATGAAACATTCGGCCTTCGATTAACAACTTACCATAACCTTCATTTTCTGTTACACTTAATGGAGCAGGTAAGACAGGCTATTCGCGAGGATCGTCTGGGTGATTTCAGAGAAGAGTTCTTTGAGCGTTACGGCTATAACAAGCCAAATGCGAAAAGCTTCTAAATAAACATAACAGGCTTACAGAAAGGGGTGAAAATGATGACTGGCACTTTAGGTACATTGGTTCCTATTATTTTAATGTTTGCGGTCCTTTACTTCTTGCTGATTCGTCCTCAGCAAAAGCAGCAAAAGGCTGTACGCCAAATGCAAGAGGAACTGAAAAAAGGCGATTCAGTAGTGACAATCGGGGGATTGCACGGTACTGTTGACTCTATCGACGAAAGCAAAGTCGTAATTAAGACTGGTGATAACACACGTCTTACGTTCGACCGCCGCGCGATCAGAGAAGTTTCTGCTGCTGAATAACAGCAGGAGCTATACATAGCAAACAAAAAAGAGCGGGCAAGTGAGCCCGCTCTTTTTTATGTGGAAGACCTGTTTCCCCTCATGTTCACGCCGAAAATCCCGCCCAGCATGCACACCCCTAAAAATCCCAGATGGAAGATCAGCTGTTCTGCTGTAAATGTCTTTCCGAATCCTAAATACTGAAACAATAAGATAATCAGAGAAAAACTTAAGGCGGTCAATGCGCCAATCATCCAGCCTCTTTCCTTGCCTTTCCCGCCTGAAATGAATCCGCCAATAAATAAAGAGAGAAATGAGATAGCGGTGATCAGCCAGTTAAATGATGATTCTTCCAGCGAGGTTGCGGTCAATAAAAGTGAAACCGCTAAACTTGTCAGGAGCATGGCTGAAAATATGGCGATTAAGCCGTAAAGAATGCCTTTTCCAACTTGTTTCGTTTCCTCCATGATTGTCTCCTCTCTGCCTGTATTAAAAGGCTTCTGTTCTTTTTGTTCAAAACCGTCAGACATGCTGATGGCTCGTCTTTGTAAAAATGTATTCCCTTATCCCATGAATTAGACGTAAAAGCTTTGTGAAATGCAATCGGTTTTTCTTACATAAATTGATCATTTTGTTGCAACCTATAATGAGTTGGAGGTGCATAATGGAAGAGCTTCTCACTATTGCGTTTCGCACAGTCGTATTGTATTTTGTGATATTGGTCATTTTTCGTTTCATGGGCAAACGGGAGATCGGAGAGCTTAGTATTTTAGATCTAGTTGTTTTTATCATGATGGCTGAAATTGCCGTTTTAGCCATAGAAAACGTAGACGATCATCTATTTCATACCATTTTGCCAATGCTTGTATTAATGATCATTCAAGTGACTTTGGCATACTTTTCTTTAAAAAACCGAAAAGTCCGCCAGCTTCTTGACGGTAAGCCGACCATAATTATCAAATATGGAAAAATTGACGAAGAAGCCATGAAATCACAGCGTTATAATTTTGATGATTTAATGGTTCAGCTCAGAGAAAATAGCGTCGACAGAGTAGCTGACGTATCATTTGCCATTTTAGAGCCGTCGGGCAAACTGACTATTGTAAAGAAAGAAAATAGCGGAGAGCATCGGCAGCTCGAAATGCCGCTCATTATAGACGGCTTCATTCAAACAGAAAACCTGTCCAGAATCAGTAAAGATAAAAAATGGCTGCTCGAAAGTTTGCAAAAACACGGATACACAAACCCTTCAGATATTTCTTTTTGCTCGTTTACAGACGGAGAATTATTTATTGATGAAAAAGATGGGCACCGCCCGTAACCGTTATCGGACGATTAGACGTCCGATAATGGGAATGCGGCGAAGCTCATCTTTTTTAATTAAACGGAAAACGAGTAGGAGGATTATATAAATGGCGGCGCTCACCGCAATCCATCCGGCTAGATTGACAGCCTCAGATGCTCCAAAGCTTATATATTGTTTGATGGCGGAGCTGATAAATCCGCAAATTACAATAACAGCGAAGCTGAGCGCATACTCCTTGATTTTGATGCTGATCGGCAGCACTTTGCTTACGGTTGCTGCGTGCAATAGCGTGACGAGCACCATGCCTGTCACAATGGCTAATGCCGCGCCCATAATGCCAAGAGAAGGCCTTGTGGCAAGGACAAAAATAAGGCCTGTTTTGACAAGCGCTCCGATTAAGCTGTTCATCATCGCAGCTCCAGCCAAATTAAGCGCCTGCAGCACAGCTTGAAGCGGGCCTTGGAAATAATAAAGCAGAAAAAATGGGGCCATTACTTTTATAAATACAGCTGCGCCTGAGGAACCGTACATCACTCTCATCAGCTCATCTGCAAATACAAATAAAATAACAACTGAAATGCCTCCGCTGAGCAGACAGAGACGCATCGCCTGTTCCAAGCGGTATTCCACCACCTGCAATTTTTTCTGCTCCATTCCTTCACTGATCGCAGGAACAAGCGCGGTCGACAAAGAATATGTAATAAAGCTGGGCAGAGTCAGCAGCGTCATGGCAAAGCCGGTCAGTTCCCCGTATTGCTTTGTTGCGGCAACTGTTGCCACACCGGCGATGGCAAGGCTTTGAGCGACGACGATTGGCTCGAAAAACCAAGAGAGGTTTCCGATAAAGCGGCTCCCGGTCGTTGGAAGGGACACGCTCATTAATTGGGTAAAGGTTTGTTTTCCGTTTTTAATTGACTGGAAAAAATGCTTTCTGATTTTAATTGTCTTTTTATACTTAAAGCAAACGAATAAATAAAGAAGTGATGCCAGCTCCCCTGCCACTGAGGATAGCATTGCCCCCGCTGCAGCATATTCAATTCCGTAAGGGAGAAAAATCGTTGTGCAGACAGCCACGAGTGAAATGCGGACGACCTGTTCAAGGACTTGTGACATAGCAAGCGGGTTCATATTCTGTTTTCCTTGAAAGTATCCCCTCAGCACACTCGATATAGCAATAATCGGCACAACCGGCGTAATGGCCAAGAGCGGATACAGTGTTCGCTTATCTGTCAGCATCGTTTCAGCCATAACCGGGGCGAAAAACAGAAACAGCGGTGTAAAGATGAGGCTGAGCACTCCCGTGATGGTCAGAGACATGACTAAAATATTTTTCGTTTTTTGATGATCTCCGCGCGCACTGGCTTCAGCGACTAGCTTACTGATCGCGACCGGCAGACCGAATTGAGTTAATGTAGTGGCCAAGAAGAAGGTAGGCGCCGCCATCATGTAAAGCCCGACTCCTTCTTCACCGATAAAACGGGCGATAACCACCCGGTTGACAAACCCGAGCATTCTTGTAACCATTCCTGCTGCGATAAGGATAAGAGTGCCCTTTAAAAACGTCTGTTTCGCCATTTTTACCCCCTGCCTTCTCAAACTACCTGGAATCATATACAATAAAGATATGCGTATATATCGTCCAAGCATGACAAGTCTTCTTGAAAAACAATAAAAAAGGAGCGTGGAATTCGTGGAGAAGCATCCAGCCGATCTATATAAAGACCACGTCAGGCCGTTTCTTTACAGCAAACTGGAAGAGTTTAAGATTCTCGGGTATGATGATGTTGAACTCGAAAGTTTGTGGTCATACTTAACAGATAAGAAGTGGAAAAAGAAAACGGAACTGAACATTTATGAACTGGCGAGTGATATTTTATCAGTGAAAATTGGCGAATTTATGAACTATGCAACCGTTGAGTCATTTAAAACGTCTAATTGGCTGGGCAGTGAAGAGGGCCAGGAAGCATTGGAAGAACTGCTGAGATAGCAGGTTGATTCGCACAGGTTTAAGGGAGGATATACATAATGAAAAAAGGACGCTTGATTGCGTTTTTCCTTTTCGTTCTATTGATCGGCACGGGCTTGGGCTACTTTACGAAGCCTGCCGCTAACAATATTACGTTAGGATTGGATTTGCAAGGCGGATTTGAGGTGCTGTATGATGTACAGCCTGTAAAAAAAGGTGACAAAATCACAAAAGACGTTCTGGTCAGCACAGTAGAGGCATTGAACCGCCGGGCCAATGTTCTCGGTGTCAGCGAACCGAACATCCAAATTGAAGGGAATAACCGGATTCGCGTTCAGCTCGCTGGTGTGACAAACCAAAACAGAGCGCGTGAAATTTTGGCGACTGAAGCGCAGCTTTCTTTCAGAGATGCAAATGATAAGGAACTGTTAAACGGTGCTGATCTAGTCGAAAACGGCGCTAAACAAACTTATGATAGCACAACAAATGAGCCAATTGTCACGATTAAGCTGAAAGACGCTGATAAATTTGGTGAAGTGACCAAGAAGGTCATGAAAATGGCGCCAAACAACCAGCTTGTCATTTGGTTGGATTATGATAAAGGTGATTCCTTTAAGAAAGAAGTTCAAAAAGAGCATCCTAAATTTGTATCCGCTCCAAATGTAAGTCAGGAACTAAATACAACTGATGTAAAAATTGAAGGTCATTTCACAGCTCAAGAAGCGAAAGATTTAGCCAGCATTTTAAACGCAGGCGCACTTCCTGTGAAACTGACTGAAAAGTATTCGACATCAGTAGGCGCGCAATTCGGCCAGCAGGCTCTCCATGATACGGTGTTTGCCGGTATTGTCGGTATCGCAATTATTTTCTTATTTATGCTTTTCTATTACCGTCTGCCGGGATTAATCGCGGTGATTACGCTGTCTGTTTATATCTACATTACACTCCAGATCTTTGACTGGATGAATGCCGTACTCACGCTTCCGGGAATTGCCGCTCTCATTTTAGGTGTCGGGATGGCTGTTGACGCCAACATTATTACCTATGAGCGGATTAAAGAAGAGCTCAAGCTAGGAAAGTCAGTCCGCTCTGCCTTCCGTTCAGGAAACAGACGGTCATTTGCGACGATTTTTGATGCGAATATTACAACCATTATTGCAGCGGTTGTGCTCTTTATCTTTGGGACAAGCTCTGTTAAAGGGTTTGCGACAATGCTGATCCTATCGATTTTGACAAGCTTTATCACTGCCGTTTTCTTATCGAGATTTCTCCTCGCTCTCCTTGTGGAAAGCAGATGGCTTGATCGGAAAAAAGGCTGGTTTGGTGTCAATAAGAAACATATCATGGATATTCAGGATACGGATGAAAATACAGAGCCGCATACGCCATTCCAAAAATGGGATTTCACGAGCAAACGCAAATACTTCTTTATTTTCTCCAGTGCGGTCACGGTTGCCGGGATTATTATCCTGCTTGTGTTCAGGCTGAATCTTGGCATTGACTTTGCAAGCGGTGCACGGATTGAAGTGCAAAGCGACCATAAGCTGACGACAGAGCAAGTTGAGAAGGACTTTGAATCTCTGGGTATGGACCCTGATACTGTAGTTCTGTCAGGCGAAAAGAGCAATATCGGTGTTGCCCGTTTTGTCGGGGTGCCAGATAAAGAAACCATAGCAAAAGTAAAAACGTATTTTAAAGACAAATACGGATCAGAGCCAAATGTCAGCACAGTTTCACCGACAGTCGGTAAGGAGCTGGCAAGAAATGCGCTGTACGCAGTTGCTATAGCTTCTATTGGCATCATTATTTACGTTTCAATCCGATTCGAATACAAAATGGCGATTGCTGCCATTGCTTCATTGCTATATGACGCATTCTTTATCGTCACGTTCTTCAGTATTACAAGGCTTGAGGTAGATGTTACGTTCATCGCGGCCATCTTGACGATAATCGGGTATTCCATTAACGATACAATCGTTACATTTGACAGGGTCCGCGAGCATATGAAAAAGCGTAAGCCGAAAACATTTGCCGATCTGAACCATATAGTAAACCTGAGCCTGCAGCAAACCTTTACACGTTCAATTAACACTGTATTAACTGTTGTGATTGTTGTTGTGACATTGCTGATCTTTGGAGCATCTTCTATTACTAACTTCTCAATTGCTTTATTGGTCGGGCTGTTAACAGGCGTTTATTCTTCTCTATACATTGCCGCACAAATTTGGCTTGCATGGAAAGGAAGAGAACTGAAAAAAGATTCGGCGCAATAAAAAATATCAGGCTGTCCTCTGCAGGGCAGCCTGTTTTTTGAAGTTTCATTGAACTTAAAATAGACATTTGCTATAATGACATACGCTTACATTTAAACATATATATGGTGTTAAAAGTGTTTATGACTGGTTTTCAGATATGTAGGAGGGTTTATATATGAGGGTTCGCGAATCAGAGCTGCCGGGCATAGGACAAAAAGTTGAAATGATTACTAGAAACCGTGATAAAATTTCAATTATCATTCATCATGACGGACGGAGAGAGCTTTACTATTTTGACCAAAACGACCATGAGGAATGTGTTGCCTCCGTGCAGTTTGATGACGCTGAAGCAAGGCAAATGTCTGCAATTCTTGGCGGAATGGCATATAAACCGAAAGCATTAGAACAGGTCGAGTCAGCCCTTGATGATTTGATTATAGAGTGGTGTAAAGCAGAGGCGGGAGCGCCTGCCATTCATCAGACGATTGGTGATTTGAATGTGGGTCAGGAATATCATGTGACGGTCATTGCAATTGTTAAAAAGAATCAGGATAAACAACTGAATCCGAGCTCTGAAACAGTCATTGACGAAGGCGATACACTTGTGATTTCCGGTGAGGGAACCGGACTGAAGAGGCTGATCCGGGAAAAATTAACAGCGAAGGGATCTTAACCCAGTGTTAAGCCATGTTTAAAACCAGTCTTGATGGGGAAAGTTACCTCAATAAGAAGTTTGGGGGAAAAGAGAATGAATAAACAATGGACCATTATTTTCGCACTTATTTTCACCTTAATTGTCGCTATTTTCGCAGTCATTAATGTTCGATCCGTAGAAGTTGATTACCTGTTTGGAAGATCAGAATGGCCGCTCATTCTTGTTATTTTGGGCTCAGTTTTAATGGGAGCGCTGATCGTATTTTCTGTCGGCATTTTTCAGGTAATGAAATTGAAGCGGGAAATAAAAACCTTGCGGAAAGAAAATAGAACAGCAATACATAAACAAGAGGATACTCATCTTGCTGATCAGACTGACACACAGGATGCATCAGCCATGATTGAGAAAAAAGACTAGTTTTCGAATATTATTTGAAACCCCTCAGCCTGCTCTAGTATAATAGGGTGGTTGAGGGGTGAATTTATGTTAGCGTCAAAAATGCGATGGGAAATCCAGCGACCAGATCAGGATAAGGTCAAATCACTCACAGAACAATTGCATATAACACCTCTTGTTGCGTCCCTGCTTGTAAAAAGAGGCTTTGATACGGCAGAAAGCGCTAGGCTGTTTTTACATACAAAGGATGCCGATTTTTATGATCCTTTTGAAATGAAAGGCATGAAAGAAGCGGCAGATCGAATAAAACAGGCGATTTCACAACAAGAAAAGATTATGATATATGGCGATTATGACGCCGATGGGGTTACAAGTACGTCAGTGATGCTTCACACGCTGCAAAAACTGTCGGCTCAAGTTGATTTTTATATACCTGACCGTTTTAAAGAAGGATATGGACCTAATGAACAGGCGTTTCGTTCGATTAAAGAACGGGGCTTCTCTTTGATCATTACGGTTGATACAGGAATTGCCGCTGTGCATGAAGCGAAGGTGGCAAAGGAACTCGGACTGGATGTCATCATTACCGATCATCATGAACCGGGACCGGAGCTTCCGGATGTCCATGCGATCGTCCACCCGAAGCAGCCTGGCTGCACTTACCCGTTTAAAGAGCTTGCCGGGGTTGGAGTCGCGTTTAAGCTTGCCCACGCTTTATTGGGTGAACTTCCTGATGAACTGCTTGACCTGGCGGCTATCGGCACCATTGCCGATCTAGTCCCGCTGCATGACGAAAACAGATTAATTGCAACACTAGGACTTGAAAGGCTTCGACGGACAAATCGGCTCGGCTTAAAAAAGCTGATTAAGCTGTCAGGCGGAGACATCGGAGAAGCGAACGAAGAAACTGTCGGATTTCAGCTCGCACCAAGGCTGAATGCCGTCGGAAGAATCGAACAGGCAGATCCCGCTGTTCATTTGCTTATGTCAGAGGATTCGTTTGAAGCGGAAGAGCTTGCCGCAGAAATTGACCAGCTGAACAAAGAGCGCCAAAAAATGGTCAGCAAAATGACGGATGAAGCGATTGAAATGGTTGAACAGCAAGGGCTCGATCAAACTGCAATTGTCGTGGCCAAAGCCGGATGGAACCCGGGAGTCGTCGGGATTGTGGCTTCAAAGCTTGTGGACCGTTTCTACCGACCGGCCATTGTTCTTGGCATTGATGAAGAAAAGGGAATCGCTAAAGGTTCGGCCCGAAGCATCAGAGGATTTAATTTATTTGAGAGCCTTTCTGAATGCAGAGATATTCTTCCTCATTTCGGCGGCCATCCAATGGCTGCGGGGATGACGCTGAAAGCCGAAGATGTGCCGGATTTGCGAAGCAGGCTGAATGAAATAGCGGACAATACGCTTACGGAAGAGGATTTTATTCCCGTACAGGAAGTCGACCTTGCCTGCGGCGTCGAAGACATTACAGTTGAAAGCATCGCAGAAATGAACATGCTGTCTCCTTTTGGCATGCTGAACCCGAAACCGCATGTTCTCGTAGAAAACGCAGTACTGGAAGATGTCCGCAAGATAGGGGCAAATAAAACTCATGTCAAAATGACGATCAGAAACGAGTCGTCCCAGCTTGATTGCGTCGGTTTTAATAAAGGCGAGCTTGAAGAAGGCATCGTACCGGGTTCAAGAATTTCTATTGTCGGTGAGATGTCAATCAACGAATGGAACAATCGAAAAAAGCCGCAGCTTATGATAAAGGATGCCGCTGTTTCTGAATGGCAGCTGTTTGATTTAAGGGGAAAACGGACGTGGGAAGACACAGTTTCCGCCCTTCCATCTGCTAAACGGGCCATTGTCTCTTTCAAAGAAGACTCAACAACACTGCTTCAAACTGAAGGCCTTCGCCGAGAAGTGCACGTCATCAGTTCTAAAGATCAAGCAAAGGCGTTTGACCTCGATGGTGCATATATTGTATTACTGGATCCGCCGCCTTCGCTGGACATGCTCGCACGTTTGCTGGAAGGAAAGGCGCCCGAGCGGATATATTTTATTTTTCTCAATCATGAGGACCACTTTTTATCAACTTTTCCCGCAAGAGACCACTTTAAATGGTATTATGCGTTCTTGCTGAAAAGAGGCGCTTTTGACGTGAAAAAACACGGTTCAGAGCTTGCAAAACATAAAGGCTGGTCCGTTGAAACAATCAATTTCATGACAAAGGTGTTTTTTGATCTCGGTTTTGTTAAAATAGAGAATGGTGTGCTGTCTGTTGTGAGCGGAGCAAAGAAACGCGACTTAACAGACTCACAAACATATCAGGCGAAACAGCAGCTGATGGAACTGGATCAAAAGCTGAATTATTCTTCTGCTGAAGAGCTGAAGGAATGGCTGAATAAGCTGATGAAACAAGATTCAGAGGCTTATGAAAGTACGAGGAGGACATAAAACAGATGGATTTAAAACAATACGTAACAATTGTACCGGATTACCCGAAAGAGGGCGTGCAATTTAAAGATATTACGACACTGATGGATAAAGGCGATGTATACCGCTATGCCACAGATCAAATTGTTGAATATGCGAAAGAAAAGCAAATTGATTTGGTCGTTGGCCCTGAAGCGCGCGGCTTTATTATCGGCTGTCCCGTTGCTTACGCGCTTGGCGTAGGTTTTGCGCCGGTCCGCAAAGAAGGCAAGTTGCCTCGTGAAGTAATCAAAGTGGATTATGGCTTGGAATACGGAAAAGACGTATTAACGATCCACAAAGATGCGATTAAGCCTGGTCAGCGTGTGCTTATTACAGATGACCTGCTTGCGACAGGCGGCACAATTGAAGCGACAATCAAACTTGTTGAAGAACTTGGCGGCGTTGTTGCTGGTATCGCTTTCTTAATCGAGCTTTCTTACCTTGACGGCAGAAATAAGCTCGAAGATTACGACATCTTAACATTGATGAAATACTAAGGATAACCGCATAACGAAAAAGCACTCCATGTCAGGGTGCTTTTTTCCTATTGTTTTGCATTTATTTTATATAATATTTGGCTATTTGAACTTCTGCTCTTTACATCTTTCGTTTTTTTCTTGATAATAAACTACAATACAGTTTACATTTTAAAAAAGGTGATTCCATGGCGAACGAACAAGTATTGACTGCCGAGCAAGTTATAGATAAAGCGCGCAGCTATCTATCTGATGAGCATATCGCATTTGTCGAAAAAGCATATCTGTACGCTGAAGATGCTCATCGCGAGCAATACCGCAAATCGGGCGAGCCATATATTATTCATCCGATTCAGGTTGCGGGGATACTCGTTGATCTTGAAATGGACCCTTCCACAATCGCGGGCGGATTTTTGCACGATGTCGTGGAAGATACAGATGTGACGCTCGATGACCTGAAAGAAGCATTTTCCGAAGAAGTGGCAATGCTTGTAGACGGCGTAACGAAACTCGGCAAAATTAAATATAAATCTCAAGAGGAACAGCAGGCGGAAAATCATCGCAAAATGTTTGTCGCTATGGCTCAAGATATCAGGGTCATATTGATCAAGCTGGCGGATCGTCTTCACAATATGCGGACACTGAAACATCTGCCTCAGGAAAAACAGCGGAGAATCTCCAATGAAACGCTGGAAATTTTTGCTCCTTTGGCGCATCGTCTCGGGATTTCAAAAATTAAGTGGGAATTGGAAGATACGGCGCTCCGTTATTTGAACCCTCAGCAATATTACAGAATTGTCAACCTCATGAAGAAGAAACGTGCAGAACGAGAGCTTTATGTCGATGAGGTTGTCAATGAAGTGAAGAAACGTGTCGAAGAAGTAAATATCAAGGCTGACTTCTCGGGACGCCCGAAACATATTTACAGCATTTATCGAAAAATGGTGCTGCAAAATAAGCAATTCAATGAAATTTACGATTTGTTGGCTGTCCGTATTCTTGTGAATAGCATAAAGGACTGCTACGCGGTGCTTGGCATCATTCACACATGCTGGAAACCGATGCCAGGCAGATTCAAAGATTATATCGCAATGCCGAAGCCGAATATGTATCAATCGCTTCATACAACGGTTATAGGGCCTAAAGGCGATCCGCTTGAAGTGCAGATCCGCACCTTTGAAATGCATGAAATAGCGGAATACGGGGTTGCGGCTCACTGGGCTTATAAAGAAGGGAAAGCAGCCAATGAAGGTGCAACCTTTGAGAAAAAGCTTTCTTGGTTCCGTGAAATTTTAGAATTTCAAAATGAATCGACAGATGCAGAAGAATTTATGGAATCGCTCAAAATTGATTTGTTCTCTGACATGGTGTATGTCTTTACGCCAAAAGGAGATGTAATCGAGCTTCCGTCCGGTTCTGTTCCGATTGACTTTTCTTACCGGATTCACTCTGAAATCGGCAATAAAACAATCGGTGCCAAAGTAAACGGAAAAATGGTTACGCTTGACCATAAGCTTCGGACAGGTGATATCGTTGAAATTCTCACCTCTAAGCATTCCTACGGTCCGAGCCAGGATTGGGTGAAGCTTGCCCAAACATCCCAAGCGAAGCATAAAATCCGTCAATTCTTTAAGAAACAGCGGCGTGAAGAAAATGTCGAAAAAGGCCGTGAGCTGGTCGAAAAAGAAATTAAAAACTTGGATTTTGAATTGAAGGATGTTTTAACGCCGGAGAATATTCAAAAGGTTGCTGACAAATTTAATTTCTCAAATGAAGAGGATATGTACGCGGCGGTCGGTTACAACGGCATCACAGCTCTGCAGGTGGCGAACCGCCTAACAGAAAAAGAGAGAAAGCAGCGCGATCAGGAAGAACAGGAAAAGATCGTTCAGGAAGTCACTGGGGAACCTAAGCCATACCCGCAAGGAAGAAAACGGGAAGCTGGCGTTCGTGTCAAGGGCATTGACAACCTCCTTGTCCGTTTATCAAAATGCTGCAATCCTGTGCCAGGTGATGATATTGTCGGCTTTATCACAAAAGGCAGAGGGGTTTCGGTCCATCGCGAAGACTGTCCGAATGTCAAAACGAATGAAGCCCAAGAGCGGCTGATCCCGGTAGAGTGGGAGCATGAGTCACAAGTTCAAAAGCGCAAGGAATACAATGTTGAGATAGAGATTCTTGGGTATGACCGCCGCGGATTGCTGAACGAGGTGCTCCAGGCAGTGAATGAAACGAAAACAAATATTTCATCTGTCTCTGGCAAATCGGATCGCAATAAAGTGGCAACCATCCATATGGCGATTTTCATACAGAATATCAATCACTTGCACAAAGTCGTCGAGCGTATTAAACAGATTAGAGATATCTACTCTGTGCGCCGCGTCATGAACTAAAGGGGTTAGAAAATGAGATTAGTTGTTCAGCGAGTAACAGAAGCAAGCGTTACAGTGGACGAAGAGGTCGTCGGCCAAATTGGACAAGGCCTTATGGTGCTGGTCGGCATCACTCACGATGATACAGAAGATGATGCAGCTTATTTAGCCGATAAAGTTGTCAATCTCCGTATTTTCGATGACAGTGAAGGGAAAATGAATCTGTCTCTTGTAGATATAGGAGGAGAGATTTTATCCGTCTCACAGTTTACGCTTTATGGAGATACGAAAAAAGGGCGCCGGCCGAACTACATGAACGCGGCCAAACCTGATAAAGCTTTAGGTCTTTATGAAAAATGGAATGACCTGCTTCGTGAAAAAGGAATCAAAGTGGAGACCGGAACGTTTGGAGCAATGATGGATGTTCAGCTTACAAACTCCGGACCGGTCACGCTCATTATGGATTCAAAATAAAAAAAGCTGCCAAAAGGCAGCTTTTTTTATTGGAAGTATTTCTCTAATCCGCTTTCGATCCCATCTGTTACTTTTTCTTGGTATGAATTGCTATGTACAATGGCTTCTTCCTGCGGATGGCTTACATATCCCAGCTCGTACAGCATAGCGGGCTGTCTGTTTTCCCGGAGCACATAATAATCTCCGAATAATACGCCGCGGTCTGGAATGGAAGAACGCTTCACCACTTCTGAGTGGACATCTGATGCGAGTTCCTGATCTTTGGCAGGACTGTAGTAATATGCTGTACTGCCTCTTGTAGAGGTATCCGCATAGCTGTCATAATGAATGCTGATAAAGGCGTCAGCGTTACGGTAGTGAGAGGTAGAGACCCGTGACTGCAGGCTGACAAAGGTATCATCCTGGCGTGTCACATATACATCCGCTCCAGCCGATCTAAGTTTGCTGGCGAGCAGTTTTGCCGTTTTGATCGTCAGGTTTTTCTCGAATTTCCCCGAATACCCGATCGTTCCGCTGTCTTTTCCTCCATGTCCCGGGTCAACAATAATCGTTTTATTGTTTAGAGAGCCGTTTCCAGACGGGGAATCAGAGACTGGCGGTTCACCTGCTTCTTCTGCGCTTTTAGACGTTTGGACCACCCAATTGGCTACATAAGCAGTCTGCCCGTTATCAAGCTTTATTTCATACCAGCTTCCCTTTGAACCGGTAATGGTGTATGAATCTCCTTTGGCAGCGCGCTCAACGATCGAAGCTGATGTTGACGCATCACTTCTTAGATTCGTTCCTCCGTACATGATATAGGCTTTTTTAGCGGAGGATGAACTGCCGGCATTTGCTGAATCATCAGCTGGAACAGAACTAGTCAAAAGGTAATGGCTTGCAACCCAGCCTTTTAGCCCGTTCACCTCAATGTGAGCCCAGCCATTTTTCTCGTTGAGAACCGTCAGTTTCGTTCCGCGATCAAGTTTTGTTATAATTGCCGCGTCATGTGAGGCGGAGGCTCTTACATTTAGCGAAGAAACACCGACTGTGCCCGTCGTTGACTCACCGGAATCCTCGGTTTGGTCACTCTCATCAGACGCTGAACTGCTGCCTCCTGATGTGACATATTCAGATGATACCCATCCGGTGGCACTGTGATAGGATATCTTGATCCAGCCCGAATCTTTATCAATGACAGATGCTTGGCTGCCTTGCGGAAATTTGCCGATGACTTCGTAGGAAGTGCCCGGGCCGCTTCTCATCCGCAGATCGGGGTCTGTTGATGTCACAGTGTCACTGCTTCCTGAGGAGCTTGTGCTGGCCTGGTCTTCCTTTGTAATAAGCCAGGAGACTACCCAGCCCTTTTCTCCAGAACCAAGCTGTATCTGCACCCAGTCTCCATCTTCCTTTAAAATTGGATAGCGTTCTCCCTTTTTTACTTCCGCTGTAATGCCGTAGCTAAGCCCTGGGCCGCTTCTGACGTTCATTTCATCTGTTGCGATGACCGCTTCTCCTTGAGCAGCTGTAACGGATGAAAAGGTCGGGAATAGCGCTGAGGTGAAAATAATACATACAATAAGGACAAAGTATTTCTTGTTCATTGTGTCCTCCTTTCTGATGATCATTAAAAAAGCATTCTTGTTTAATATCGTAAAGTCCTTTCTGATTTTTAAATAAAAATAAAATGATTTGTTTATACTAAGCGTAAATACAATCAAAAAGGTGTGCAAATCATGAAATATCATCCAAAAATGGGACGTGCATTTCACGACGGTGAAGCGAATCTGCATTACAGCGATCACGCAGATCCCGATACGACTGGTTATCTTACGGAAACAGCATCTGAATTTGGTCTTATGTCCAAAGAAGCAGCGCTGAGGAAAAACAACCGGAATAAAGCTTGACAGAGAACCCCAATCCCATTATTATAATAGAAATTGAGTACATAGCAAATGATGAAAGATTTGAACCAATAATGGAGAAGAGTAGGTCAGATTGCATGATTAGAGAGGAACCCGCCCCAGGCTGAAAGCGGATCCCATTGCGTCTTTCTCGAAACAACACTCCGGAGGTTTCCTGCTGAACGCGTGAATAACGCCATTAGGCAGTGAACGTGAACCTGCGTTAAAGGATCGAGCGGGAATATGAACGTATTCCAACTAGGGTGGCACCACGGGTATAACTCTCGTCCCTACTATCATGTATAGTAGGGGCGGGAGTTTTTTTCATTTTCATCATTAACGATCATTGGATATTTTATAAGGAATACATAAGGAGGTCTACCTATGGGATATAACATTCCGAGAGGAACACAGGATATTCTGCCTGGAGAATCAGATCGCTGGCAGTTTGTTGAACAAATTATGAGAGACACTTGCCGCACTTATCAATATAAAGAAATCCGCACACCGATTTTTGAGCATACAGAACTGTTTGCCAGAGGCGTCGGAGAATCAACGGATATCGTACAAAAAGAAATGTATACCTTCGAGGACCGCAAAGGCAGAAGCCTGACGCTTCGTCCGGAGGGAACAGCTGCTGCGGTTCGCGCTTTTAATGAAAACAAGCTGTTCGCAAATCCTGTACAGCCGACAAAGCTTTATTATGTCGGGCCGATGTTCCGTTATGAACGTCCTCAGACGGGCCGTTACCGCCAGTTTTATCAGTTTGGAATTGAAGCGATTGGTTCGAAAGACCCTGCAATCGACGCTGAAGTAATGGCGCTTGCGATGAGTATTTATGAAAAAGCAGGTTTAGAAAACGTTAAGCTTGTCATAAACAGTCTCGGCGATCAAGATAGCCGCAAAAGCTACAGAGAAGCGCTCGTGAAACACTTCGAGCCTCGCATCGAAGAATTTTGTTCAGACTGCCAGTCCCGGCTGCACACGAACCCGCTTAGAATTTTGGACTGCAAAAAAGACCGTGATCATGAGCTGATGAAATCGGCACCTTCGATTTTGACATATTTAAATGAAGAATCAGCCGCTTATTTTGAAAAAGTGAAACAATACTTAAATGATCTTGGCATTTCGTATGAAATCGATCCGAACCTTGTGAGAGGGCTGGATTATTACAACCACACCGCATTTGAAATTATGAGCAATGCGGAGGGCTTTGGCGCGATTACGACACTTGCCGGCGGCGGACGCTACGACGGGCTTGTCGAACAGATCGGCGGACCTGAAGCACCGGGCATCGGATTTGCGATGAGCATCGAACGCTTGCTTGCCGCAATTGATGCTGAAAAAAGAGAGCTGCCTGTTGATAAGGGAATCGACTGCTATATCGTCACACTCGGCGAAAAAGCAAAGGATTATTCTGTTTCATTGGTGTACAAACTGAGAGAAGCAGGCATTTCCAGTGAAATCGATTATGAAAATAAGAAAATGAAAGGCCAGTTTAAAACAGCTGATCGCTTAAATGCCAGATTTATTGCGATTTTGGGTGAAGATGAGCTTGCCCAAAACAAAATCAATGTAAAGGATGCACAGACGGGCGAACAGATTGAAGTGGCACTTGATGAATTTATACATGTGATGAAGGCAAACCAAAAGGGATAAGGAGTGAAACGCATTGTTTGGAAGAACATATTATTGCGGTGATATAACTGAAAAAGCAATTGGCGAATCTGTAACGCTGAAAGGCTGGGTCCAAAAAAGACGAGACCTCGGCGGATTGATTTTTATTGACTTGCGTGACCGTACGGGCATTGTTCAAGTCGTTTTTAACCCTGATGTGTCAAAAGAAGCGCTTGCTGTTGCGGAAGGCATCAGAAATGAATACGTGCTTGATATTCAAGGAAAAGTGGTAGCGCGTGAAGAGGGAACAGTTAATCCGAATTTAAAAACAGGCGCGATCGAAATACATGCTGATGGAGTGAACGTATTAAATGCTGCAAAGACACCCCCATTTGCGATTTCTGATCAAGCTGAAGAAGTGTCAGAGGACGTTCGTTTAAAACACCGTTACTTAGATTTGCGCAGACCGGCTATGTTCCAGACGATGCAGCTGCGCCATAACGTGACGAAAGCTGTTCGCAGCTTTTTAGATGAAAATGGGTTTCTTGATATTGAAACGCCGATTTTAACAGGAAGCACGCCTGAAGGCGCACGTGACTACTTGGTGCCGAGCCGTGTGCACGAAGGTGAGTTCTACGCGCTGCCTCAGTCCCCGCAGCTATTTAAACAGCTTCTGATGGTATCAGGCATTGAACGATATTATCAAATTGCCCGCTGTTTCCGCGATGAAGACTTGCGTGCGGACCGCCAGCCTGAGTTTACGCAAATTGATATTGAAATGTCCTTTATGAGCCAGGAAGACATTATGTCATTGGCTGAGGAGATGATGGCAAAGGTTATGCGTGAAACAAAAGGTGAGGAACTTAAGCTTCCTCTTCCTCGAATGACGTATGACGAAGCAATGAACAAGTACGGTTCTGATAAACCGGATACGCGTTTTGACATGCTTTTGACGGATGTGTCTGACATTGTAAAGGATACGGAATTTAAAGTGTTCTCATCAGCTGTAGCAAACGGCGGCGTGGTCAAAGCCATCAACGTAAAAGGCGGTGCCGGCGATTACTCCAGAAAAGACATCGACGCTCTTGGCGCTTTTGCTGCAAACTACGGGGCGAAAGGACTTGCCTGGGTGAAGGTTGAGGCAGACGGAGTGAAAGGCCCGATCGCTAAATTCTTTGATGAAGAAAAGCAGTCTAAGCTGATTGAAGCACTTGATGCTGCTGAAGGTGATTTGCTGCTGTTCGGAGCGGATCAATTCGAAGTTGTGGCCGCATCACTCGGCGCCCTGCGCTTAAAGCTTGGGAAAGAGCGCGGGCTGATTGACGAAAAATTGTTCAATTTCTTATGGGTTATCGACTGGCCGCTATTAGAGCATGATCCGGAAGAAGGACGTTTTTACGCAGCGCACCATCCGTTCACAATGCCTGTCCGAGAAGACCTTGAGCTGATTGAAACAGCGCCTGAAGACATGAAAGCACAAGCTTATGACCTCGTCTTAAACGGCTATGAGCTTGGCGGCGGTTCAATCCGTATTTTTGAAAAGGATATTCAGGAAAAAATGTTTGCGCTCCTCGGCTTCTCACCAGAAGAAGCGGCTGAACAGTTCGGATTCCTGCTGGAAGCATTTGAATACGGCGCTCCTCCGCACGGCGGAATCGCACTCGGCTTAGACCGTCTCGTTATGCTTCTAGCTGGACGTACGAACCTGAGAGATACGATTGCATTCCCGAAAACGGCAAGTGCAAGCTGCCTGATGACAGAAGCGCCAGGCGAAGTAAGCGATGCCCAGCTTGACGAGCTTCATCTTTCTATCAAGAAAAAAGTTAAGAACTGAATTTGCAGTTCGATTCTTGAAAATCAAAATCGTCTGTGATATGATTTTGACAAGTTAAATAAAGTCCTGATGTGTTAGTTGTACACCTAGTTTTGACCGAACATTTTTTTGATTTGGGAGCCCGCATTTTTAAATGGCGTACATGCCTCTTTTCATTCGGTAAAGAGGACTTACAAGATTTAAAAGAGGGCACCCACCTGCTGAGAGCGGGTTCAAAACAAAGGAAAGCTGCAACGGCACTATTGGGACTTTATTTTTTGTGCGCAGAAAAAACGGCTGCTCATGGATCAGCCATTTTATAGATGAAACCAGAATACGAATGTGGAGTGAGGTTCTTGTTACACCAGTTTTCACGCAATGAATTAGCTATCGGAAAAGAAGGCCTTGAAACGCTGAAAAACAGCACAGTTGCTGTGCTTGGAGTCGGGGGAGTCGGGTCGTTCGCGGCGGAAGCTCTCGCGCGGTCAGGCGTCGGCCGCATTCTGCTTGTCGACAAAGATGATGTCGACATTACAAATGTAAATCGTCAGCTTCACGCGCTGCTTTCAACTGTCGGACAGCCGAAAGTTGATTTAATGAAGGCGCGGATCGCAGACATTAACCCGGAGTGTGAAGTGATCGCGTTAAAAATGTTCTATACGGAGGAAACGTATGAGCAGTTTTTTGACTATGATCTTGACTATGTCATTGATGCGTCAGACACCATTTGTTATAAAATTCATTTAATGAAAGAATGTCTAAAACGGGATATTCCGCTCATCTCCAGCATGGGTGCTGCAAATAAAACGGATCCGACACGCTTCCAAATCGCTGATATCTCAAAAACGCACACTGATCCAATTGCGAAGGTCGTTCGTACGAAATTACGCAAGGAGGGTATCAAAAAAGGCGTTCAAGTGATTTTCTCTGATGAAAGCCCGATTGTTATTCGGGAAGATGTCAGAAAAGAAGTGGGGAATGACGAAGCGAAAATACGTAAAGCAAAAATGCCGCCTTCCTCTAATGCTTTTGTGCCGTCAGTTGCAGGTTTGATTATGGGCGGACATGTTGTCATGGATCTTTTGAAAGACATTGAAATCAAACGTGTGAAGGATAAATAATGCATAAAAACAGCCTTGATGATCAAGGCTGTTTTTTTGTTTTATTTTCTTTTCATTAATTTATCGTACACCTGCTTTAAGGCAGATTCGAACTTTCCAGTCTGTTTCGGCTTATAGTATTGCTTATTTTTCAGAGGATCAGGGAGGTATTGTTGTTCGACCCAACCGTTGTCGTAATTGTGCGGGTATTTATAGTCGATTCCTCTTCCTAATTCCTGAGCTCCTTTATAATGCGCGTCTTTTAAATGCTTCGGGACATCCCCAATTTTTCCGGCTCTGATATCTGCCAGGGCCTCATCGATTGCCAGAATGGCAGAGTTTGATTTCGGTGAGAGGCAAAGCTCAATAACTGCGTTGGCCAGCGGGATTCGTGCTTCAGGAAACCCGACTCGCTCAGCGGTCTGAATAGCGTTCAGCACTCTAGGGCCGGCTTGCGGGCTTGCTAAACCGATATCCTCATAGGCGATAACAAGCAATCGTCTTGCGATGCTCTCCAGATCACCGGCTTCAATTAATCTAGCCAAATAGTGAAGAGCAGCGTTGGCATCAGAGCCGCGGATTGATTTTTGAAAAGCGGACAGTACATCATAATGCGCGTCACCATCTTTATCGTGAGAAAAGCTTTTTTTCTGCAAGCATTCTTCCGCGGTTTCTAATGTAATGTGAATTTCACCGTCTGCTGACTCCTTCGTTGACAACACGGCAAGCTCAAGCGCATTTAAAGCGGAGCGGACATCTCCTCCGCATCCGTGGGCAAAATGCTCCATCGCCTGATCATCAATGGATACAGAATAGGTGCCAAGGCCCCGATGCTCATCATGGAGCGCACGTTCCAGTGCCTGTTTAATCAGTTCAGGTGTTAACGGTTCAAGCTCAAAAATCTGGGTCCGGCTTCTGATCGCCGGATTAATGGCATGATACGGGTTAGCCGTCGTTGCTCCGATCAAAATGATCATTCCGTTTTCTAAATAGGGTAATAGAAAATCCTGTTTTCCTTTATCCAGCCTGTGGACTTCATCCAGAATCAAAATCACTTGGCCGGACATCTTGGCTTCCTGAGCTACGATTTCCATATCTTTTTTATTGTTAATGACAGCATTCAGCTTTCGAAAAGCAATACTTGTTGAACCGGCGATTGCTGTTGCGATTGATGTTTTTCCAATTCCGGGCGGCCCGTACAAAATCATGGATGACAAATGTTTTGCCTGGACCATTCTGCCAATAATTTTATCTTCAGCCACCAGATGCTGCTGGCCGATAATATCCTCTATTTTTGTCGGACGCATCCGATATGCCAATGGCTTCATCTATCATCTCTCCTTACTTAATTACAGGGTAACGGAAAACCGTACATTAGAAAAGGGTAAAGGCCCCTTTCCTTCTGCCTCAATGAAAATTCGCTGAAGGTATGTTATAATAACAGTTGGTCTATAAGATAATAAACGGACGAAACATATAGAAATTACCATTATAAATGTGGAAAATCATGAAATAACAGAGGTGTTCATGTTGAAAATATCAACTAAGGGAAGATACGGGCTCACCATTATGATCGAGCTTGCAAAAAAGCACGGTGAAGGCCCGACTTCATTAAAAAGCATCGCACAGACGAATAATTTGTCCGAGCATTATTTGGAGCAGCTGGTATCGCCGCTCAGAAATGCCGGTTTAGTGAAAAGCATCAGAGGCGCATATGGCGGATATGTATTAGGCAGTGAGCCGGATGCCATTACCGCGGGAGATATTATCCGTGTGCTTGAGGGGCCGATCAGCCCTGTTGAAGTGCTGGAAGATGAGGAGCCTGCCAAGCGTGAGCTCTGGATTCGCATCCGGGATGCTGTAAAAGAGGTTTTGGACAGTACAACATTAGAGGATCTTGCCAGCTATACAGACGGAGAGCAAGAAGCTTATATGTTCTATATTTAGATCAGAGGTGTAAACATAATGGAACGGATTTATTTAGATCATGCCGCAACGTCTCCGATGGATGAGCGCGTGCTGGAAAAAATGATACCGCACTTCTCCGGCAGTTTCGGTAATCCCTCCAGTATTCATTCATTTGGCAGAGAATCTCGAAAATGGGTGGATGAAGCAAGAGCGCAGATCGCAGCAGAAATCGGAGCGGCAGAGCAGGAGATCATTTTTACAAGCGGGGGAACGGAAGCTGATAACTTGGCGATCATGGGAACCGCACTTGCAAGAAAAGATCTTGGCAGACATATCATCACAACAAAAATTGAGCATCACGCCGTGCTTCACACATGTGAAAAACTTGAGGAAGACGGATTTGACATAACGTATCTGGACGTTGACCAAAATGGAAGAGTCAGTGCAAAACAGGTGAAAGAAGCACTGCGTGATGATACAATCCTTGTGACAGTGATGTATGGAAATAATGAAGTTGGAACAGTGCAGCCGATCGAAGAAATCGGTGAGCTGTTAAAGGAACACAAAGCTTATTTTCATACCGATGCTGTTCAGGCATTCGGGTTGCTGCCAATTGACGTGAAAAACAGCCATATTGACCTTCTGTCTGTTTCCGGGCACAAGCTCAACGGGCCAAAAGGGACAGGCTTTTTATATGCTAGTAAAGATGTGAAGCTTTCACCGCTTTTATTCGGAGGAGAGCAAGAAAGAAAACGCCGTGCCGGAACGGAAAATGTTCCAGGCATTGTCGGGCTGAAAGAAGCGATCAAGCTGTCAAGTGAAGAACGTGACGAAAAAAACGAGAAGTATCAATCGTTTAAAGCAATCTTTGCCGACACGCTTAGAGATGCAGGTGTGGCATTCGAGGTCAACGGGGACAAAGAGCATAGTCTGCCGCATGTTCTGAATCTTTATTTCCCCGGTGTGTCAGTGGAAGCGCTGCTGGTTAATCTTGATATGGCTGGTGTCGCTGTCTCCAGCGGTTCAGCGTGCACGGCCGGTTCAGTCCTGCCGTCACATGTTCTGACTGCTATGTTCGGAGAAGAGAGTGACCGGCTGACGTCCTCTATTCGAATCAGCTTCGGCCTCGGCAATACGGCTGAGCAAGTGAAAACTGCTGCCAAACATGTGGCCGACGTTGTCAAACGGCTGACACAATAAGGCGGCTTAGTAATTGGAGTGAATGAAATGGAAAAACGGCCGGAGGATACAAGAGTCGTCGTCGGCATGTCCGGCGGAGTAGACTCATCTGTGGCGGCCCTGCTGTTAAAAGAACAGGGCTATGATGTAATCGGAATCTTTATGAAAAACTGGGATGATACGGACGAAAACGGTTTTTGCACGGCGACAGAGGATTATGAAGATGTGATCCGCGTCTGCAACCAAATCGGAATTCCGTATTATGCCGTAAACTTTGAAAAGCAATATTATGAGAAGGTATTTCAATACTTCCTTGATGAATATAAAGCAGGCAGAACACCAAACCCGGATGTATTGTGCAACAAAGAAATTAAATTCAAGGCCTTTTTGGAGCATGCATTGTCACTTGGCGCCGACTATTTAGCGACTGGCCACTATGCAAGAGTAGACAGAAGCGGCGAAAAAGTCAGAATGCTGCGCGGCATTGATGAAAACAAGGATCAAACGTACTTCTTGAATCAGCTGACAGAAGATACGCTGAGCAAAGTCATGTTCCCGATCGGCGAACTTCAAAAAAGCCGTGTGCGTGAAATTGCCAAAGAAGCAGAACTTGCAACAGCGACGAAAAAAGACAGTACAGGCATCTGCTTTATCGGCGAACGCAACTTCAAAACGTTTCTCAGCCAATATCTCCCTGCACAGCCGGGCGATATGATGACGATGGACGGCGAAGTAAAAGGCCGCCACGACGGGTTGATGTACTATACGATCGGACAGCGTCACGGCCTTGGCATCGGCGGAAGCGGCGAGCCGTGGTTTGCGGTAGGCAAAGATCTTGAAAAGAACATCCTCTACGTGGATCAAGGGTTCCATAACCCGCTTTTATATTCTGACAAAATCACAGCAACAAATATCAGCTGGGTACGTTCGGATATCATGAAGGGCGAAGAGATTTCCTGCACGGCTAAATTCCGTTACCGCCAAGAAGATCATAAAGTAACGGTGCGCATGACTGGCGAGGGTGAAGCGGAAGTCATCTTTGATGAACAAGTCCGCGCTGTAACGCCGGGACAAGCCGTTGTCTTCTATGACGGCGAAGAATGCCTTGGCGGCGGGACAATTGATGATGTGTACAAAGACGGAACAAAATTGTGGTACGTATAAAAGATGAAAAACCTCAACACTGAGTTGGGGTTTTTTAATGAAAGGAAGATGATCGGTGGATTATAATCAACTCGGTATAGAGGCGATGCAGGAAGGCGATTACGAGAAAGCGGCAGAGGCATTTACAAAAGCGATTGAAGAAAATAAAGAAGACGCGATTCCGTATATCAATTTTGCCAACCTGCTTTCATCCGTAAACGAGCTGGAACGTGCGCTTGCGTTTTATGATAAAGCGCTTGAATTAGACAGTAGCGCAGCCACTGCTTATTATGGAGCAGGAAATGTCTATGTTGTAAAAGAAATGTACAAAGAAGCGAAAGACATGTTTGAAAAAGCGCTACGTGCGGGGATGGAAAACGGCGACCTGTTTTACATGCTCGGAACGGTACTTGTCAAGCTCGAACAGCCTAAGCTTGCACTGCCATATTTACAAAGAGCGGTCGAACTGAATGAAAACGATACGGAAGCGCGTTTTCAATTCGGGATGTGCTTAGCCAACGAGGGCATGCTGGACGAAGCGCTCAGCCAATTCGCAGCTGTGACAGAGCAAGACCCGGGGCATGCAGATGCATTTTATAATGCCGGTGTCGCTTATGCTTATAAAGAAAACCGAGAAAAAGCGCTGGAAATGCTGAACAAGGCAATCGATATCCAGCCAGATCATATGCTTGCGCTTCATGCTAAAAAACTGATTGATCCATCATAACAGGCACAGGAGGAGGGACAGCTCGTGCAGCAGCATCCGGATCAGCTTAAACTGGAGGAAGAGCCCTATTTAAAAGGGACAGTCAACACAGTCATCTATCATAATGGCACCAATTTATATACGGTTCTGAAAGTGAAAGTCACAGAGACCTCCGAAGCCATTGAAGATAAAGCCGTATCCGTGACGGGCTACTTCCCTGCGCTTCAAGAAGAAGAGACCTACACGTTTTACGGAAAGATCGTAACCCATCCAAAATTCGGGCTCCAATTTCAGGCGGAGCATTTCAAAAAGGAGATTCCAACGACTAAGGAAGGCATCATTCAATATTTATCGAGTGATTTATTCGAGGGGATCGGCAAAAAAACAGCTGAAGAAATTGTGAAAAAGCTGGGCGACAGCGCCATTAATAAAATATTGGCTGACGCTTCAGTGCTTTATGATGTTCCCAGACTCTCAAAAAAGAAAGCAGACACGCTGGCTGGCGCATTGCAGCGGCATCAGGGACTGGAGCAAATCATGATTTCCTTGAATCAGTTTGGCTTTGGCCCGCAGCTGTCTATGAAAATCTATCAAGCCTATGAATCCGAGACGCTTGAAAAGATTCAGGAAAATCCTTATCAGCTTGTGAAGGATGTAGAAGGCATCGGGTTTGGAAAAGCGGATGAGCTGGGCAGCAGAATGGGTCTTTCGGGTAATCATCCTGAGCGGGTAAAAGCTGCTATTTTGTACACGCTTGAAACGACTTGTCTGTCAGAGGGGCACACGTACATAGAAACGGAACAGCTGATCATTGACACCCAATCTCTGTTAAATCAGTCAGCAAGGGAAGGACAGCGCATCACAGAAATGGATGCCGCTAACGCGATTATTGCCCTTGGAGAAAATAAAGACATTGTCATAGAAGATGGCCGCTGTTATTTTCCTTCGCTGTTTTACGCAGAACAAAACGTTGCAAAGCGTGTGAAACATATCGCTAGCCAAACCGAATATGAGAACCAGTTTCCCGAATCAGAGTTTTTGCTCGCGTTGGGAGAACTGGAAGAACGGATGGACGTTCAGTATGCCCCCAGCCAGAAGGAAGCGATTCAAAAAGCCCTTTCCTCGCCGATGCTTCTTTTAACAGGCGGCCCGGGAACAGGAAAAACGACGGTAATCAGAGGGATTGTCGAGCTCTACGGAGAGCTTCACGGTGTGTCACTAGACCCGTCAGCTTATAAAAAGGATGAAGCTTTTCCGATTGTTTTGGCCGCTCCGACAGGGAGAGCAGCAAAACGGATGAGTGAATCAACGGGACTCCCTGCAGTTACGATACACAGGCTGCTTGGCTGGAACGGCGCTGAAGGCTTTACTCATACAGAGGATCAGCCGATCGAAGGGAAGCTGTTAATTATCGATGAAGCCAGTATGCTTGATATATGGCTGGCGAATCATTTGTTCAAGGCGATCCCTGATCATATACAAATCATCATTGTCGGAGACGAAGACCAGCTGCCTTCCGTCGGTCCGGGACAAGTGCTCAGAGACCTGCTGGCATCCCAGGTGATTCCGACTGTGAGACTGACAGACATCTATCGCCAGGCAGAAGGGTCATCAATCGTCGAGCTTGCCCACCAGATGAAAAATGGATTGCTGCCGAACAATTTGACTGCCCCGACAAAGGACCGTTCCTTTATTCGCTGCGGCGGGTCGCAAATCAAAGAAGTAGTTGAGAAGGTTGTCGCCAATGCATTGAAAAAAGGCTATACAGCAAAGGACATTCAGGTCCTCGCTCCGATGTACAGAGGAAAAGCCGGCATTAATGAATTGAATGTGATGCTGCAGGACATTTTAAATCCTCCTAAAGAAAAACGGAGAGAATTGAAGTTCGGGGATGTTGTCTACAGAACCGGAGATAAAATTTTGCAGCTTGTCAATCAGCCGGAAAACAATGTGTTCAACGGAGATATTGGCGAAATCACGTCGATATTTTATGCAAAGGAAAATACAGAAAAAGAAGACATGGCCGTCGTTTCTTTTGACGGCAATGAAATGACATTTACGAAAAAAGATTTTAATCAATTTACCCATGCGTATTGCTGTTCTATTCATAAATCGCAGGGAAGTGAATTTCCGATTGTGGTTTTGCCTGTTGTGAAAGGCTATTATAGAATGCTCAGAAGAAACCTTCTTTATACCGCGATTACAAGAGCGAAGAAATTTCTCATTTTATGCGGGGAAGAGGAGGCGCTGGAGTGGGGCGTGAAAAATAATGATGCAACTGTCAGACAGACCTCCTTGAAAAACAGGCTGTCCGTACAGGTTGAGGAAATGGATGCCGAGCTTGAAGCTTTGCAAAAAGAGCTCCCGTTCAGCGTACACGACGCCAACATTGGCATGGAAGGCATTACACCATTCGATTTTATGAAAGAAGAACAGCAATAAAATGCTCCCGTGCAAGCGGGAGTTTTTTTTCATTTGCAGTGGAATTGATTTCATCGTATGAGTCTAAGGCGCAAAGCAAAACCTAAGCCTGTTCAACAAAAGGTGGTTGATCACACTTTGAGAACATGCCATGAAGTAGAAGGATTCCCAGTATACTCAGAACGAACTTCTAGTTATCTCGGGACAATTTCCGATATTTGTTTTTCTTTGAAAGGAGATTGTCTTGGGTTTATTCTTGCGCAAAAACGCTTTTTGCATCATCATCATGCGCTATTACGGGCGTGTGATATCTCTTCCATTTTTGATGACCGCATATTGGCTTCGGTCAGTTCAGAACAGCTTTTGCCTCTTCCGAAATCATGCTTCACATACGAGCAGATGAAGATGAAGCTTGTGAAATCGCAAGAGGGGGATATATTGGGGATGCTGGAAGATGTATACTTTTGTTTGGACAGGGGCATAATCGTAGCATATGAACTCTCGGACGGTTTCTTTTCTGACCTGGCGGGAAGCAAGCGCCAGATCCAAAGAGCGGATTCGCTTGTCGAGGTGCGGAAAGACGAGATCGTTCTGAACGGATAGAGGTGTGAGGTATGCTTATATGCCCGAATTGCAAAAGTAAGGATATCGGCAAAATCGGCGTGAACCAATATTATTGCTGGGGCTGTTTTATTGAACTGACAGTGGCGAAAGGGAAGATTGCAACTCATCAGGTGGAAGAAGACGGAACGTTAAGCAGCTTGGATGATTTGTTTTCTGAGGATGAACGCAGCATCAATTTTTAATCATGAAAGGAGATGCGCAGGATGAATCGGACGATGACTTCTCTTTTGGCAATGGGAGCCGGAGCTCTCGTGTACCGAATGGCGACTCAATCTGACATGCTGAATAATCGAAGCATGAAGCGGATGAGAAGAAGAATTACGAAAATGTTTTAATGCAAAAAGGATACTCTCCAAAGAGTATCCTTTTCTATGTTTGCCGGACCTCGAGGCGTCTTGCTGCGAGTGAAAGGCTGTAGTTGACTGCGAAATACATAAGGGCCGCAAGTAAAAAGATCGGGAAAAAATAACTGCCGTCAGCGCTTTGGCCGTTAATAATTTGCGCGTTGTGAATCAGTTCAGGCAGGGCGATCACAACAGCGAGCGATGTATCTTTTAATAAAGAAATAAACTGGCTTACGATGGGCGGAACCATGCGGCGAAGCGCTTGCGGCATAACGATAAAGAACAGGGTCTGTGTATAGCTCAGCCCGGAGGAGCGCGCCGCTTCAATTTGTCCTTTGTCAATTGATTTCAGTCCGCTTCGGATAATTTCAGATAGCATAGCGGATTCAAAAATCGTTAGTGCTGTAATTGCAGCAGCTGTAATTTCAAGCTTAATCCCAATTTCCGGAAGGGCAAAAAACGTAAAGAAAATAATTAACAGCAAGGGGAGGTTTCTGATCGTTTCAACGAGAACTGCAATCAATTGAGAAAGAACGGGAACTTTCGCATAACGCAGGGTGCCTGCGATTAAACCGAAGAAAAAGCTCAGAATGATGGAGATGAAAGCAACGTACAAGGTGACGAGAAAGCCATCCCATAAAAACGCTAAATGCTCCTGTGAATAAGCACCGATGAAATCCAATGTAACTCACTCCTTATCAATAGCTTTTTTCCAGCCGTTTTTCCAGATAGTTAACACCGATGCTAAGCGGAATCGTCAGCACTAAGTAAAAAAGCGCCACGAAAATATAAACATCAAATACAACGAGTGTGCTCGACGAAACTAAATCAGCCTGGTACATAAGATCCAATCCGGCCACAACCCCAAGAATCGAAGAGTTTTTGACTAAGTTTAAAAATTGATTGCCTAAAGGCGGAATGACGATTTTGATTGCCTGCGGCAAAATGATATGGAGCATGGCTTGGCTGTAGGTAAAGCCTGACGAGCGTGCCGCTTCCATCTGCCCTTTTGAAACAGACTGGATGCCTGCTCTGATGGCTTCAGCGATAAACGCAGAGGTATAAATGGTGAGAGCAACCGTTCCCGCTTGAAAACCGTCAAGCCTCAGGCCTGCGTTTGGAAGTCCGAAATAGAAAACAAAGGTAATTAAAAGAAGAGGGATGTTGCGGATGAATTCTACATATGCGGTCCCGAACCATTGCAGCGGCTTAAAGACTGTTATTCTCATAACCGCTACAGCAACGCCGAGGACAAAACTGCCGGCCAGCGCGATAACACTTGCGAGCAAGGTATGGTAAAAACCGTCCATATACATGCCGAAGTTATCGAAAAGAATTGACACATTCATCTGCCTATTCACTCCTTATCAAATTGGGATGAGCATCGCCTGCTCATCCCGGGATGGTTGTTATTCAGCTGGGTCTTCTTTGATCCATTTTTTATAAATTTCATCGTATCTGCCATCCGACTTCATCTTTTTAAGTGAAGCGTTGATTTCTTTCGCGAGAGCAGATTGCCCTTTTTTCACGGCGATCCCGTAAGGCTCATCTGTAAAAGGCTTTCCTGTTAATTGATAATTTTTATTTTCATCGGCCATTCCATATAAAATCGCATTATCTGTGGTGAGGGCATCGCCTTGCCCCGATTTAAGGGCTGTAAAGGCTTCTGCGTAGTTTTCAAATTCTAAAACAGATGCTTCAGGCGCCTTTTCACGAATGTTTTGAGAGGAGGTGGAGCCTTTTACTGCAAGAACTTTTGAGCCTTTGTCAAGATCCTCGACACTCTTGATTTTGCTGCCTTTTTTCACGAGAAGCGATTGCCCGGCCTCGAAATAGACATCAGAAAAGTCAACTTCCTTTTTTCGTTCATCAGTGATCGTCATTGTGGCGACAATGGCGTCGATATCCCCGTTTTGCAGCATAGGAATCCTTGTTTTTGAGGTGACCTCTTTAAATTCAGCTTTTTTCTCATCACCTAAAATGTCTTTAGCGATTTGTTTGGCAATATCAATATCAAAACCCTCAATCTCACCTGAGCTTGGATTTTTAAGACCGAACAGTCGAGTGTCCGTTTTTACGCCGAAGACAATTTTGTCATTGTCTTTAATGGCGGCTAGCGTATCTTTTTTGCTCTCCTTTGAGGCTTCTCCGTTTGATCCCTTGCTGCCGCAAGCGGCAAGCAAGATGACAGCGAATAAAGAAATCAATGCTAAAGAAAAAATCTTTTTCATACAAGCTCCCCCATTTCTGTTTTAATGATTTAAAATACGGCTTAAGAATAAGCGGGCCCGTTCTTCCTTCGGGTTCGCGTAAAATTCAGCCGGCACTGCTTCTTCTAAAATTTTTCCTTCGTCAATGAAGACAATCCGATCGGCAACTTCTTTGGCAAACCCCATTTCGTGTGTCACGACAACCATTGTCATGCCTTCTTTGGCGAGTGTTTTCATGACATCTAGCACCTCACCGATCATTTCAGGATCAAGTGCTGATGTCGGCTCGTCAAACAGCATGACCTCCGGCTTCATCGCCAGTCCTCTTGCGATGGCAACACGCTGTTGCTGCCCGCCGGAAAGCTGGGAAGGATAGGCGTCAGCCTTGTCTGGGATGCCGACTTTTTCAAGATAGTACCGCGCCGTTTCCTTTGCTTGTTCAGGTGATTGTCTAAGCACTTTTACCGGAGCCAGCATGATGTTCTGCAGCACTGTTTTATGCGGATATAAATGAAAGTGCTGAAACACCACCCCGATATTTTGCCGCACTTGATTGATATCAGTTTTTCTGTCGTTAATGGCGGTGCCGTTTACTGTAAGCACTCCCTCATTGATCGACTCAAGTCTGTTGATGCATCTGAGCAATGTGCTTTTACCGGAACCGGATGGGCCGATGATAACAACGACTTCACCTTTTTCGATTTGAAGATTAATTTGTTTTAACACGTGAAAATCTCCGTAATGCTTGTTTACATTTTGAAATGTGATCATCGCAATCCTCCTATCAGAAAATTTGACCAAAAAGTAAATGATCAAACTTTTCTGAAAATTAAAAGTGAAAAAATGTCCATGACTTCTGACTGACTAAAGAAACATAAAGAATAATTCCTTGTAAACCTCAAAAGATATAGGTGAGGTGAAAGCAGATGCTCCAAAAACCGGTGCAGCTTTTGTTGTGGGTGGCTATTTGTTTGCTGGTTCTGTTAACAGTCTATGTCTTTTTTATGCTTGATATGTTATGGTCACCCTTTTGGCTCGTCATAAAAACGATCTTTATTCCCTTGATCATTTCTATTTTTATATCTTATTTATTGCTTCCGGTCACAGAATGGCTGCATGGCAAAGGATTGCCTAGGACTTTGAGCATCTTGGTCATTTATGTTCTTTTTTTTGGCGGGATTGGCTGGGCGTTGTATAAAGGGGTGCCTGTTTTAATCGTGCAGCTGACGGATTTGTCAGAAAATATACCCATGTTTGCCGAAACGTATAACGGGCTTCTTCTTCATGTGCATAACCATACGGATGACTGGCCTGATGGTATGCATCACCGTATAGATAAAATGATCCGCCAGACGGAGGCGTTTTTTGCGGGAACGATCGAGGGTGCGATCAGCGGGATCCGCAATGTGCTTGATTACTTCTTAATTGCTGCAACAATCCCTTTTCTCGTGTTTTATATGGTGAAGGACATTGAGTTAATGAAAAAGACAGTATGGTACTTGACTCCGAAGTCGTGGAGAAAGCGGGGCAGCGCCTTTTTGCGGGATGTGGATGATTCGCTTGGCGATTATATCCGCGGCCAGCTTTTGGTCTGCTTGATTCTTGGCGTGATTGCAGGCATTTCGTTCTGGGTATTTGGGCTTCCGTATCCGCTGATACTTGGCCTTATCTCTGGGGTAACGAATGTCATCCCGTATTTTGGCCCTTTCATCGGAGCTGTTCCTGCGTTGTTAATTGCGATGACGATCTCAGTCAAGGCGGTTCTTGTTGTGGTGATTACGGTGTTTATTCTGCAGTTTATGGAAGGAAATATCCTCAGTCCGTTCATTGTCGGCAGAAGCCTTAAAATGCATCCGGTCGTTATCATGCTTGCACTCCTTGCCGGAGGGGAGCTTGCGGGTATCGTCGGGATGATTCTGGCTGTTCCTGCGACGGCTGTTTTAAAAGTAATGATGATCCATTTTTTGCGGATGAGGACGGAGCATTGACATCGGCGTGCCGCTTGTCTATAATTTCTCGTAGAATACATACGAATCTCGAGTGACGGATCTGAGTACGCCGAAGCCCTGTTAAAGAGAGAAGCTCCATAAGCTGAAAGGAGCTTTATCAGAAGATCGGAGGAAGCTAATCCTGAGTGCAGTTAATCACTGCCGCTTATCCTGCGTTACAGGGTTAAAGGTGACGGGCGAATGAATGCCCGTAATCAGGGTGGTACCGCGAGACAGCTCTCGTCCCTGTGTAAACGTTGGTTTGCATAGGGGGAGGGCTTTTTTGCTGTCACTGAAGAGAATTTCGATTTTTATAGAGGAGGAAATACAATGAAACACTTAACTTCTGCGGAAGTGCGTCAAATGTTTTTGGATTTCTTTAAAGAAAAAGGACATGCGGTAGAGCCAAGCGCGTCATTAGTGCCTCATGAGGATCCTTCACTGCTTTGGATCAACAGCGGTGTTGCGACGCTGAAAAAATATTTTGACGGCCGTGTCGTGCCGGAAAATCCAAGAATCGTAAACGCTCAAAAAGCGATCAGAACAAACGATATAGAAAATGTAGGTAAAACTGCGCGCCATCACACTTTCTTTGAAATGCTCGGAAACTTTTCCATCGGCGATTATTTCAAAGAAGAAGCCATTACATGGGCTTGGGAGTTTTTAACGAGCGACAAGTGGATTGGCTTCGACAAAGAGCTTCTCTCTGTTACGGTTCATCCTGAAGATGAAGAGGCATATGAGTTTTGGGCGAAAAAAATCGGTATTCCTGAAGAAAGAATTATCCGTCTGGAAGGGAACTTCTGGGATATCGGTGAAGGGCCGAGCGGACCGAATACGGAAATCTTTTACGACCGCGGTGAAGCATACGGTAATGATCCAGAAGATCCGGAGCTTTACCCAGGCGGGGAAAACGACCGTTACCTGGAAGTATGGAACCTTGTGTTCTCAGAGTTCAACCATAACCCTGACGGCACGTACACACCGCTTCCAAAGAAAAATATTGATACAGGCATGGGTCTTGAAAGAATGGTATCTGTCATCCAGAATGTTCCGACAAACTTTGACACCGATTTGTTTATTCCGATCATCAAAGCAACAGAATCGATTTCTGGTGAAACATATGGCAAAGACAATGTGAAAGACACTGCGTTTAAAGTGATTGCTGACCATATCAGAACGGTTGCCTTTGCTGTCAGTGACGGTGCGCTGCCGTCAAATGAAGGCCGCGGCTATGTATTAAGACGCTTATTACGCCGTGCCGTGCGTTATGCCAAAACGATCAACATCCATCGTCCGTTCATGTTTGATTTAGTGCCGGTTGTCGCAGAAATCATGGCTGATTTCTATCCTGAAGTGAAAGAGAAAGCGGATTTCATCGCAAAAGTCATTAAAACCGAGGAAGAACGCTTCCATGAGACCCTTAATGAAGGGCTTGCGATCCTGTCAGAAATGATCAAAAAAGAAAAAGACAAGGGCAGCAGCGTTATCTCAGGTGCTGATGTGTTTAAACTGTATGATACGTATGGATTCCCGGTTGAATTGACTGAAGAATACGCAGAAGACGAGAACATGGCGGTTGATCATGAGGGTTTTGAGGAGGAAATGAACCAGCAGCGTGAACGGGCAAGAAACGCCCGCCAGGATGTCGGCAGCATGCAGGTGCAGGGCGGCGCACTGCGCGACGTGACAGATGAAAGCACATTTGTCGGCTACTCTCAAACCAAAGCTGATGCCAATATCATTGTGCTTCTTCAGGACGGCCAACTAATCGAAGAGGCTCATGAAGGAGAAAGCGTTCAAATCATTCTTGATGAAACACCGTTCTATGCAGAAAGCGGCGGCCAAATTGGCGATAAAGGCTATCTCCGAAGCGAGCAGGCAGTTGTAAGAATTAAAGATGTTCAAAAAGCGCCGAATGGCCAGCATGTGCATGAAGGTGTTGTGGAGAGCGGCACTGTTCAAAAAGGCCTGCATGTTACGGCTGAAGTTGAAGACCATATGAGAAGCGGCGTCATTAAAAACCACACGGCAACGCATTTATTGCATCAGGCTCTAAAAGATGTTCTTGGAACTCATGTCAATCAGGCGGGCTCTCTTGTAACGGAAAACCGTCTTCGTTTTGACTTCTCGCACTTTGGCCAAGTGACAAAAGAAGAGCTCGAACAAATTGAAAGAATCGTAAACGAAAAGATCTGGGCGAGCATCCCGGTCAGCATTGATTTGAAACCGATCGCTGAAGCAAAAGAAATGGGTGCGATGGCACTGTTCGGCGAAAAATATGGCGATATTGTCCGTGTCGTTCAAGTTGGAGATTACAGCTTAGAGCTGTGCGGCGGCTGCCATGTCAGAAATACAGCAGAAATCGGCTTGTTTAAAATCGTTTCTGAATCTGGAATCGGCGCAGGCACAAGACGGATTGAAGCTGTAACGGGACAAGGCGCTTACGTCGAAATGAACAGCCAGATTTCTGTATTGAAGCAGACCGCTGACGAGCTGAAAACAAATATCAAAGAAGTGCCGAAACGGGTCGCGGCTCTGCAGGCTGAACTGAAGGATGCACAAAGAGAAAATGAATCTCTTCTTGCAAAACTAGGCAACGTGGAAGCAGGAGCAATCCTGTCGAAAGTAAAAGAAGTTGACGGCGTAAACGTGCTTGCGGCAAAAGTAAATGCAAAAGACATGAATCATCTCCGCACTATGGTCGATGAACTCAAAGCAAAGCTTGGCTCTGCGGTGATCGTGCTTGGTGCGGTACAAAACGATAAAGTTAATATCTCTGCCGGTGTCACAAAGGACCTCATTGAGAAAGGACTTCACGCCGGCAAGCTGGTTAAACAAGCTGCGGAAGTTTGCGGCGGAGGCGGCGGAGGCCGTCCGGACATGGCGCAGGCAGGCGGTAAACAGCCGGAAAAATTAGAAGAAGCTTTGGCTTCTGTAGAAGATTGGGTGAAATCCGTTTTATAATTCGCCCATGTAGTGTAGAATGATGGTAAGATTAGGACCCCAGGCTGAACTTTGCCTGCGAATTTGGGAAAGAGGTGCAAAACGGTGAGCTCGTTTGATAAAACGATGAAATTTAATTTCTCCGATGATTCTGCTGAGACTAACGTAAATGAGGTGCTGATTACAGTGTATGACGCGCTTCAGGAAAAGGGCTACAATCCAATCAACCAGATTGTCGGATACTTGCTGTCAGGTGATCCCGCTTATATTCCTAGGCATCGTGACGCTCGCAATTTAATTCGCAAACTTGAAAGAGACGAATTAATCGAGGAATTGGTAAAGTCTTATTTAGAACAGCATAAAGAGGCGTAAATAAAGAATGAGAATATTAGGACTCGATTTAGGAACCAAAACACTCGGTGTAGCTCTGAGCGATGAAATGGGCTGGACTGCTCAAGGCATTGAGACCATAAAGATAAATGAAGCAGAAGGCGATTATGGTTTATCCCGTTTATCTGAACTGATAAAGGACTATACTATAGATAAAATCGTGCTCGGCTTTCCTAAGAACATGAACGGAACAGTCGGCCCGAGAGGCGAAGCCAGCCAAACATTTGCGAAAGTGCTTGAAACAACGTACAATGTTCCTGTTGTGCTGTGGGACGAGCGTCTTACCACAATGGCGGCTGAAAAAATGCTGATTGCAGCTGACGTCAGCAGGCAAAAACGAAAAAAAGTCATTGATAAAATGGCGGCTGTTATGATTTTACAAGGATATCTTGACAGCTTAAATTAAAGCCAGAGGTGAAGAAAATGGAACACGGCGAAAAAAATATTACAATTGTTGACGATCAAGGAAATGAACAGCTTTGTGAAGTGCTGTTTACATTTGAAAACGAAGAGTTTGGCAAGTCTTATGTCTTGTACTATCCAATCGAATCAAAAGATGACGAAGAAGTAGAAATTCTTGCTTCCAGCTTCACGCCAAACGAAGACGGTGAAAACGGTGAGCTATTCCCGATTGAAACTGACGAAGAATGGGATATGATCGAAGAAACACTAAACACATTCTTAGCGGACGAAGACGAAGAGTAAAACATCGCGCCAAACCAAAGCCGGAGCTATACTGCTCCGGCTTTTTTCTGCTTTATGCAGGCCTCTTTTTGTAATAAATTGCCGAAATACAATGAATCATGTAGTATAAGAGCTGATGGGAGGAGACCTAATGTATATCAATCAGCAAAAAAAATCGTTTTTTAATAAAAAAAGAATCATACTGTCTTCCATTGTTGTGCTGTTTCTCATCATTGGCGGGGCATTTTTATATGGGAAATCATTGCTTGAACCTGTTGAAAAAGACAGTAAAACGACAGTTAATATTAACATTCCGAGCGGTTCGTCTGTTTCAGCCATCGCATCGATATTAAAGAAAAATGATGTCATAAAAAGCGAGAAGGCGTTTCAGTACTATGTGAAATATAAAGGTGCTTCCGGGTTTCAGGCCGGATTCTACCATCTGAATAAAGGTATGGATTTAGATGCCATTATTCAGAAGCTGACAAGCGGGGCTACAGGTTACGCTTTTCAAATCACAGTGACTGAGGGAGCACAGCTGACCCAAATCGCGTCTGCTATTGCTGATGAAACAAAATACTCTAAAAAACAAGTCATAGCGAAGCTGGACGATGAAACATTTATCAATCAGCTGAAGAAAGAATTCCCGGACACTGTGACAAATGATGTTTTCAATAAAAACATTAAGCACCCGCTTGAAGGGTACCTATTCCCGGCTACATACCCTTTTAACGATCCGGACACATCACTTGAAGACATTATCAAGGCAATGATTAAGCAGACAAATTCTTATGTGGAAACATATAAATCAGAAATGAAGAAAAACAAACTTTCTGTGCATAAGCTGCTGACGATGGCTTCTTTGATAGAAGAAGAAGCGACTGAAAAAGCCGACCGCCACAAAATTGCGAGCGTCTTTTATAACCGCCTGAAAAAGAAAATGCCGCTCCAAACAGATCCGACCGTGCTGTACGCGGCAGGCAAGCATAAAGATCGGGTTCTTTATAAGGATCTGGAAATCGATTCACCATACAATACGTATAAAAACACAGGGCTGACGCCAGGGCCGATTGCCAATGCCGGCATGTCGTCATGGGAAGCGGCGCTGCATCCGGATAAAACGGACTATCTGTATTTCTTGGCCAAATCAAATGGTGAGGTCGTATTTACAAAAACGCTAAAAGAGCATAATAAAGCAAAAGAAAAATACATTTCCTCAAAAAATGAGAAATAAAAGGAGAGCAAAAAGCTCTCCTTTTGTTCGCTTTCCGCAAGGTTTTATGATAAAATATATCGGGTTGTTTACCGAAGTATCATGATGTATTCAGAGAGTGTCCTGCGCATAAGACTGGGGCACTCCTTTTTAGAACGGGAGGCTGTTTGTAGTGACTGACCGGTATGAACAAATAAATGACTATATAGAAGCATTATTAAAGCCTCGGCCGGATAACGTGAAGAAGCTTGAAGCATATGCAGAAGAACATCATGTCCCGATCATGGAAAAAGCGGGCATGGAGGTGCTGCTTCAAATTTTGTCTGTGAAACAGCCGAAAAAAATACTAGAAATTGGAACGGCCATTGGTTATTCAGCCATTCGAATGGCGCTGGAGCTGCCGTCTGCTGAAATATATACAATTGAACGCAATGAGAAACGGCATGAAGAAGCGGTAAACAATATCAAGGAATTTCAGCTTGATGACCGGATTCATGTTTTTTACGGAGATGCGCTTGAATTAGCCGACGCCGTTCATGTAACCGCGCCTTACGATGTCATTTTTATTGACGCTGCAAAAGGTCAGTATCAAAACTTTTTTCATTTATATGAACCGATGCTTTCACCGGACGGGGTGGTTATAACAGACAACGTGCTGTTTAAAGGTCTGGTGGCAGAGGATTACAGCAAAATAGAACCGAAGAGAAGGCGCAGGCTTGTAGCAAAAATTGATGAATATAATCATTGGCTGATGAATCATCCGGATTATCAAACTGCGATTATTCCTGTCGGGGACGGACTTGCGATTAGTAAAAAGAAGAGGTGAACGTCATGAAAAAACCAGAGCTCTTAGTGACGCCGACAAGTACAGCGGACATTTTGCCGCTCATACAGGCTGGGGCAACTGCGTTTTTAGTTGGGGAACAGAGATACGGCTTGAGATTAGCCGGAGAATTTTCTCGTGAAGATGTAACAAAAGCCGTAGAGATTGCTCACAAAGAAGGAGCAAAAGTATACGTTGCTGTAAATGCAATTTTCCATAACGATAAAGTGGGTGAGCTTGGCGAATATCTGGCTTTCTTAGCAGAAGCCGGTGTCGATGCAGCGGTATTCGGTGATCCTGCCGTGCTGATGGCTGCCCGTGAATCTGCGCCTGATCTGAAGCTTCATTGGAGCACAGAAACGACAGGCACCAACTATTATACATGCAACTACTGGGGACGCAAGGGTGCGGCGCGTTCTGTGCTTGCCAGAGAATTAAACATGGACAGCATTGTTGAGATTAAAGAAAATGCTGAAGTCGAAATTGAAATCCAGGTGCATGGAATGACGTGCATGTTCCAATCGAAGCGTTCTTTGATTGGAAACTATTTTGAATATCAGGGCAAAGTCATGGACATTGAAAGAAAGAAAAAAGAATCAGGCATGTTTTTACACGATAAAGAACGCGATAATAAATATCCGATTTTCGAAGATGAAAACGGCACTCACATCATGAGCCCGAACGATGTGTGCATCATTGATGAGCTCGAGGAATTGATAGATGCCGGAATTGATTCTTTCAAAATCGATGGTGTTTTGAAAACGCCTGAATACCTAATAGAAGTCACCAAAATGTACAGAGAAGCAATTGATTTGTGCGTGGAAAACCGTGACGAATACGAAGCGAAAAAGGAAGACTGGATCGAACGCATTGAAAGCATCCAGCCTGTAAACAGAAAAATTGATACCGGATTCTTCTTCAAGGAAACGGTTTATTAATCAAAAGGAGGTTAAGCTATGACTGCCGTAAATGATAAAATATCCACAATCGTTAATGGAAAGCGTGTGATTACGAAAAAGCCGGAGCTTCTCGCACCTGCGGGTAATCTTGAAAAGCTGAAAATCGCTGTTCATTACGGAGCGGACGCGGTCTTTATCGGGGGACAGGAATACGGGCTGCGCTCGAATGCCGATAACTTTACGATCGAAGAAATTGCAGAAGGCGTTGAATTCGCAAAGAAATATGGCGCGAAGATCTACGTAACAACGAATATTTTCGCTCATAATGAAAACATGGACGGGCTTGAAGACTATTTAAAAGCGCTTGGAGACGCCAACGTTGCCGGTATTATTGTGGCAGATCCGCTTATTATTGAAACATGCCGCAGAGTGGCGCCGAATGTTGAGGTTCACTTGAGCACACAGCAGTCTCTTTCAAACTGGAAGGCTGTCCAGTTCTGGAAGGAAGAAGGTCTCGACCGCGTCGTGCTGGCACGTGAAACTAGCGCTCTTGAAATCAGAGAAATGAAAGAAAAGGTAGATATCGAAATCGAATCCTTCATTCATGGCGCAATGTGTATTGCATATTCCGGCCGCTGCGTGCTGAGCAATCACATGACAGCGCGGGATTCCAACCGCGGAGGCTGCTGCCAGTCATGCCGCTGGGATTATGATCTCTACCAAACAGACGGTGCCAACGCCGTTGCTTTGTATGGTGAAGAAGATGCACCATTTGCGATGAGCCCGAAAGATTTGAAGCTGATTGAATCCATTCCAAAAATGATTGAAATGGGGATCGACAGCTTAAAGATTGAAGGCCGCATGAAATCCATTCACTATGTAGCAACTGTTGTCAGCGTATACCGCAAAGTAATCGATGCTTATTGCGCTGATCCAGAAAACTTTGTGATTCAAAAAGAATGGCTTGAAGAGCTTGATAAGTGCGCCAACAGGGACACTGCGACAGCTTTCTTTGAAGGAACGCCAGGCTATGAAGAGCAAATGTTCGGCGAACACGCCAAGAAAACGACATATGATTTTGTCGGCTTAGTGCTGAATTATGATGAAGATACACAAATGGTCACGCTTCAGCAGCGCAATTTCTTCAAAAAAGGCGACGAAGTGGAATTTTTCGGTCCAGAAATCGAAAACTTTACACATACGATTGAAACCATTTGGGACGAAGACGGAAATGAGCTAGATGCTGCCCGCCATCCCCTGCAAATTGTCAAATTCAAACTAGACAAAAAGATTTATCCGAGCAACATGATGAGAAAGGGGAAGTAACAGCCCATGGGTAAGAATCCAGTAGTCATTGGAATCGCAGGAGGTTCCGGTTCAGGAAAAACGAGTGTCACACGGTCCATTTATGAACAGTTTAAAGGACACTCAATTTTAATGATCCAGCAGGACCTTTATTATAAAGACCAAAGCCATCTTCCGTTTGAAGAAAGGCTGAACACAAACTATGATCATCCGCTTGCGTTTGATAATGACTATTTAATCGAGCATATTCAGGATCTATTGAATTACCGCCCGATTGAAAAGCCGATTTATGACTATAAGCTTCACACACGTTCAGAAGAAACGGTTCACGTAGAGCCAAAGGATGTTATTATCCTTGAAGGCATTCTTGTTCTTGAAGACAAAAGGCTTCGTGATCTGATGGATATCAAGCTTTATGTTGATACGGACGCTGACTTGCGTATCATCAGACGGATTATGAGAGATATTAATGAGCGCGGACGCTCTATTGATTCTGTCATTGAACAATATGTGTCAGTGGTCCGTCCGATGCATAACCAATTCGTCGAGCCGACGAAACGATACGCTGATATTATTATCCCGGAAGGCGGTCAGAATCACGTCGCAATTGATCTGATGGTCACAAAAATTCAAACCATTCTTGAACAAAACGCGATTTTGTAATACCATAGCATAGACATAAATAACTCTGACCATATTATGTATAGGCAGGAAGGGAATGTGCGAATTCCCTTCTTTCCCTGTTTATAAACGCGAAATATTTGCAGAACGACACGATTCAGTTTAAGATAAACAGTACCTATATGGGAGAGAAGAACGAGGACTGCCCTGTGTTCTCATTCTTGTATTTTTTAGTTTATGCTCTCATACATAATCGAAGATGTTGAGGGACAACCAGAAGGAGTGAAGGGACATGGCACAAGAGAAAGTTTTTCCTATGACTGCAGAAGGAAAACAAAAACTTGAACAAGAATTAGAATATTTGAAAACGGTTAAACGAAAAGAAGTAGTAGAGCGAATCAAAATTGCGAGAAGCTTCGGAGACCTTTCCGAGAACTCTGAATACGATTCAGCGAAAGAAGAGCAGGCATTTGTAGAGGGCCGCGTGACGACTCTTGAAAATATGATTCGCAATGCGAAAATCATTGAAGATGACGGCGGCTCTAACGTTGTCGGTTTGGGTAAAACCGTCACTTTCGTCGAACTGCCTGACGGTGATGAAGAATCATATACGATCGTCGGAAGCGCGGAAGCTGACCCGTTTGAAGGGAAAATCTCAAACGATTCACCGATCGCAAAAAGCCTCTTGGGCAAAAAAGTAGATGAAGAAGTCACAGTACAAACACCGGGCGGAGAAATGCTTGTGAAAATTGTGAAAATTTCATAATATCTGTTTAGCAGCGAAACACCTCGTCCACAATGTGGGTGAGGTGTTTTTTTATGAAGATATCGAAACGAATGAAGCTGGCAGTCATCGCTTTTTTGATTGTATTTTTTCTGCTTCTGCTGAGACTTGCAGAAATCCAGCTGTTTTTCACAGAATCATTTTCTAAAAAGAAAATTAATTTGATTCAAGAAAGTGTGAAACAGCGGACGGAGGAAGTGCTCATTTCAGATGGAAGAGGCTCTTTTTTAGATCGAAACGGGCGGGCGCTGACGGGACAAAGCGAGCCTGCGGTTGTTTTGTTCCCTTTTCTGCTGACGCAGGATTGGCCGATCAAAAAAGTTGCGGACATCCTCGGCATGTCAGAAGATGATTTGCGCCAGATACTAGGTAAGGCAAAAAAACCGGTCATTTTGCAGCAAAAGAAAATCAAAACACTTTCAAAACAATCTATCACAAAAATCAATTCTTTGAAATATCCCGGCATTTACGGCGTATATATGGAGAATGAAGACAAGCCCAGCCTTGCTTCACATACGATAGGGAGCACGAACCAAGATCCGGCGCTGCTTCGCAAGAAATATCCTGACAAGGAGAGCCTTCCGATTACAACAGAAATCGGAACAACCGGTTTAGAACGGACATTTGACGAGTTTTTGCTTCCGGAACAAGACACAAAGCTTTTATATCATGTGGACGGAAAAGGAAACCCTTTGTTTGGCATGGACGTCAAATATACAGCTGAAGCCAATACATTTTATCCGCTCCAGATCAAAACAACGATCGATCAAAGCATTCAAAAAGCGATGGAGGAGGTATTGGATGAACAGGGGCTGAAAAAGGGAGGAGCTGTGCTGCTGGATATCGAAAATAGCAGTGTTCTGGGAATTGTAAGCAAACCAGATGCAGACGTGTCCCGGCAAAACACACTTCAAAATTATATGCTGACGCCAATCTATCCCGGATCAGTTTTTAAAACAGTCATTGCCGCAGCTGCAATCGAAAATAATATGGTGAAGCCTAGTCAAACCTTTAATTGCAATTTAAACCTGTACGGGGAACCGGGGGACGACAAAGGAACCTTGTCTTTTGATGAAAGTTTTGCACAAAGCTGTAATTACACATTTACGAGTCTTGCAGAACAATTAATGAAAAAAGACAGCTCGGTTATTGAAGATATGTCCGAGAAGCTGGCTCTCACTGATCGGGCAGGCTGGGAGGGAAAACTGTACCACGAAACCGATTTCCGCCAGCTGTATAACGAAAAAAGCGGCGTGATTTGGGGGGATGAAAAAGACAAATCAGTCAAAAAAGCCATTGCGCAAACAGCAATCGGGCAGAAAAATGTAAAGGTAACGCCGCTGGAGGTAGCCAATATGATGGCGACAATCGCCCGCGGCGGAGAAAAACGGCAGGTGAAAATTGCCGAACAAATTGAGTATAAGAACGGCACAACGCTCGTTACGTTTAAAGATCAGAAGCTCAAAGGGGAAACGATAGACAAATATACGTCACAGCAGCTTCAAAAAATACTGCGGCGGGTAGTAGAATCTCCTTCCGGAACGGGCAGAAGGTTTCAAGATCTTCCGTATACTGTAGCAGGGAAGTCGGGCACAGCCCAGACAGGCAAGCTTTCAAAAGAGAAGGAAACGCTCTATGAAAAATGGTTTGCCGGATATTTTCCCGCGGATAAGCCGAAATACGCTCTGGTTGTTTTACACATGGATACACCGGGAGATAAGGCTCTGACAAATTCGGTGTTTTATGATATTGTTAAAAAAGTACACGAAATTGAAATCAATCAGAAATAGAACAACTTCTCAGCACATGTTAAAATATATGCTGAGCCAAGAGGGATAAAGGAGTGCAGAATTATTGAGCAATAATCAATCTCGTTATGAAAATCGTGATAAACGCAGAAAAGCCAATTTAGTGCTTAACATTTTAATCGCAATCGTATCCATACTAATTGTCGTAGTAGCAGCGAATCTCTTCATTAACAGTCCTTCTAGCAAAGATGTCAGCAAGGATTCTGAAACGGCGCAAAAACAGGAATCTCCGGCTTCAGGAAAGACGGAAAAGAAATCGGATGAGGATATAAAAGACAGCAAGAAAGATACATCTGACAGCGAAAAGGATTCTGAGAAGTCTTCTGACTCTGATTCCAAAAAAGATGATTCTCCTTCTAAAAAAGATGACTCTGATTCAGATTCAAGCTCAGATTCAGCCGGTGACGGGCTTAAAGATGCAAAAGTAACAGAAGGCGGCTCATCGAGCGATGTGGAAAAAACGTATGAAAATCCTGACTGGAAAGCAGTCGGAACTGAGCAGACTGGCGAGCATGCCGCTACTTATGATTCAAGCTCACAAGACTGGGCTGAGATGCTGAAAGCCATTTCATACGCAACTGGTGTCTCAACAGATAACATGACGGTGCTCTGGCTTGGAAATAACGGCAGCCCTCAGGATGCCAAAGGCAAGATTTTGGACAAGGCGACTGGGAATAAATATCAAGTCACGATTACATGGGTCGATGAAAAAGGCTGGAAGCCGACAAAAGTAGAAAAGCTAAAATAAACAAAAGCAGCCGGGTTAAAACCGGCTGCTTTTGTTTTAGGCTTCAGCTGCGAAATGAACTACCGCGCTGTACAATATTCTTCCTTCTGCCACAGCAGTTTGGTGTGAAACAGATTTCACCCGGAGCATGATGGCTTTATTGTTTTCAATTTGTGTATTGATTTTCTTTTCAAGCTCCTGCAATGAAGCCGCTTCAAAAAATTCCACTTTGTCTTTAATCAGATCTAATTGAAAATTCATGTCTTGACCCTCCAGCTTTCACAAGTCATATGAAGTATAAGCTTTTTTGCGGTCAATGCGCAATATGAGATGGCATAAAATACACAAAGTGTTTTAGTACCTGCTTTTCAGAAGATGTGGTATTATAGGAACTGTTCCATCATTAATTCATAGTATGCTTATAGGAATTATTAAATATGGAGTGTGACAAATATGGGACGTGAATTTATCCCTCTCTTTGAAGATTGGGCAGCAACTTATGATCAAACAGTAAAAGGTTTAGATATTCAGTATAAAGAAGCGTTCAGAGGCTACGATCATATCCTTGATGCCATCGTCAGCAAATCTGGAACGCATGTGTTAGAATTTGGCCCGGGGACAGGGAATTTGACAGCTAAGCTGCTCGATGCAGGCAAAACTGTATTTGGAATCGAACCTTCTCCAGCAATGCGTAAACTGGCTTCTGACAAGCTCTCAGGCAGGACGGAAATCGTTGATGGAGACTTCCTGACATTCCCTGAGCCGCCATTTCAGGCTGATACGATTGTCAGTTCATATGCTTTTCATCATTTGACTGACGAAGAAAAGCGGGCTGCCATAAAGCAATATGGCAAATACCTTCACTTGCATGATAAAATAGTGTTTGCCGATACCGTCTTTGAAAATGCGCAAGCGTATCAACAGGCTATCGATAAAGCCCGTTCTCAAGGCTTTTATCAGCTTGCAAATGATTTAGAGACAGAGCATTATCCAACATTGGATGCGTTGAAAGAAATGTTTACAGCTGAAGGTTTTGCAGTCCGATTCACTCAGCAAAACGACTTCGTGTGGATAATGGAGGCGATCAAACGGTAAAGTGAAGGGAATGTGAATAGATGAGACTAGCAGTCATCGGAGCAATGGAAGAGGAAGTTACCATCTTAAGAAACAAACTTGAAAATGCAAAAACAGAAACGATCGCACACTGTGAATTTACAACAGGCGAATATGAAGGAACTGAAGTGATTCTTTTAAAATCAGGAATTGGAAAAGTAAATGCTGCGATCAGCACGACGCTTCTGCTTGACCGTTACAAGCCTGATTATGTCATTAACACAGGCTCAGCCGGCGGATTTCATCATACATTGAATGTAGGGGATGTTGTTATTTCCACTGACGTTCGCCACCATGATGTAGACGTAACGGCTTTTGACTATGAATACGGCCAAGTGCCGGGTCTTCCGGCTGCTTATGCGGCGGATGAAAAGCTGATCAGCATCACTGAAGAAGCGGTATCTGAACTCGACGGCATTCAGGTTGCAAAAGGAACAATTGCAACAGGCGATTCTTTCATGAACGATCCGAAGCGGGTTGAAGAGGTGCGTGCGAGATTTTCTGATCTGTACGCGGTTGAAATGGAGGCTGCGGCAGTGGCTCAAGTGTGCCATCAATTTAAAACGCCGTTTGTCGTCATCAGAGCGTTATCTGATATTGCAGGAAAAGAATCACATGTTTCATTTGACCAATTTTTAGAGCAGGCGGCTGTCCATTCAACAGAGCTTGTGTTAAAGGTGATCAAACGAATTCATTAAAACGGGGAGAACGTTCTCCTCCGTTTTTCTCTAAAAACAACCTCTATTAAGGAGGAGGACATATATGACAGTGATTACGGACATTACCGAGCTGATTGGGAATACACCGCTTCTCCGCTTGAAGAACTTTGATGTTCCAGAAGGAGTCGCGGTGTATGCCAAGCTTGAAATGATGAATCCAGGGGGAAGCATCAAAGACAGACTGGGAGATATGCTGATTCGTGACGCGCTCGATTCAGGCAAAGTGAAACCCGGCGGAGTGATTATAGAAGCTACGGCAGGCAATACAGGGATCGGCCTTGCGTTAAGTGCCAGAAAATATGGGCTGAAAGCGATTTTCTGTGTCCCTGAACATTTCAGCAGAGAGAAACAGCAAATTATGCAAGCGCTTGGCGCATCAATCATTCATACACCGCGTCAAGACGGAATGCAGGGAGCCATTCAAAAAGCCATTCAGCTGGAGACTGAAATTGAAAATTCTTATTGCGTTTTGCAATTTAAAAACCGAGTAAATCCATCGACTTACTATAAGACGCTTGGACCTGAAATGTGGGAAGCGCTTGACGGGAATATTCATACATTTGTCGCAGGGGCAGGATCAGGGGGCACATTCGCAGGGACAGCTTCCTTCTTAAAAGAAAAAAATCCAGCAGTCAAAACGGTGATTGTTGAACCGGAGGGCTCGATTTTAAACGGAGGAGAGCCCCACGCTCATAAAACAGAGGGCATCGGCATGGAGTTTATCCCCGATTATATGGATAAGAGCCATTTTGACGAGATCTACACCGTAACAGATGAGAATGCGTTTAGACTTGTGAAAGAAGCGGCAGAAAAAGAAGGCCTGCTGATCGGAAGCTCTTCAGGTGCAGCGCTTTATGCAGCATTGGAGGAAGCGAAAAAAGCATCGGCGGGAACTAACATTGTCACAGTATTTCCTGACAGCAGCGATCGATATATCAGCAAACAAATATACGAAGGAGGCATCTGATATGAAGAAAAAAACATTGATGATACATGGCGGAATCACAGGTGATGAGAAAACAGGCGCAGTTTCCGTGCCCATTTATCAAGTAAGCACGTACAAGCAGCCGAAAGCAGGGCAGCATACAGGCTACGAGTATTCAAGAACGGCCAATCCGACTCGAACCGCTCTCGAAGCACTTGTGACAGAACTGGAAGGCGGGGAAGCAGGTTATGCGTTCAGTTCAGGAATGGCTGCCATTACAGCGGTTATGATGCTGTTTAACAGCGGAGATCATGTCGTGTTGACTGATGATGTGTACGGCGGAACATACCGCGTGATGACAAAGGTGCTTAACCGTCTTGGCATTGAATCAACATTTGTTGATACGAGCAGCAGGGAAGAAGTTGAAAAAGCGATTCGCCCTAATACAAAAGCCATTTATATTGAGACACCGACAAACCCGTTGCTCAAAATCACCGACTTGACGCTCATGGCTGATATCGCAAAAGAAGCGGGTGTTCTGCTTATCGTAGACAACACCTTTAACACTCCTTATTTTCAACAGCCGCTTACTTTAGGCGCTGATATCGTACTTCACAGTGCGACAAAATATCTTGGCGGACACAGTGATGTCGTCGGAGGTTTAGTTGTGACAGCTTCGAAAGAGCTTGGAGAAGAGCTGCATTTTGTGCAAAACTCCACAGGCGGCGTGCTCGGCCCCCAAGATTCCTGGCTGTTAATGAGAGGAATCAAAACGTTGGGACTCAGAATGGAAGCGATCGATCAAAATGCGCGGAAAATCGCAAGCTTTCTTGAGAATCACCCTGCTGTCCAAACGTTATATTACCCTGGTTCTTCAAATCATCCCGGACATGAGCTTGCAAAAACGCAAGGATCGGGCTTCGGCGGCATGATCTCCTTTGATATTGGCAGTAAAGAACGGGTTGATGCATTTTTAGGAAATCTGAAACTGTTTACCATTGCTGAAAGCCTGGGGGCGGTTGAAAGCTTAATTTCTGTTCCTGCAAGAATGACACATGCCTCTATTCCGAGAGAACGCCGGCTTGAGCTCGGCATTACGGACGGCTTGATCAGAATTTCTGTAGGAATTGAAGATGCGGAAGACTTGTTGGAAGATATCGGCCAAGCGCTTGAAAATATATAACAAATGGATAGAATTACTTTCTCTGTAAGCCGCCGGATTATATTATAATAGTCGTATACTATGAATCTGGCAGGTGATTCTTTTGAACAAAAATAGAATGAAATCTTTAAAAGAAGACTACAAGCATTTTGCGTTTACATTGCTTGCAGTCAGCACTTTTTTATATATAGGCGCAGTTCTCCCTGATCAAGGCTTAACATTAGGCCAGAAATCGACTATGTTTTTAGCGGATTGCGTATTTTTAGCCGGTGCCTTCTTTTGCGCTGACCGTTCACTTATTTACAAGAAGCGTTTGGAAGAAGCCGACGAATAAAAAAACAGCCATCATCAAGAGATGGCTGTTTTTTGTTATTTTTCTCGAAGTTCTTTTCCCATGCCTTTTAAAAACTGAAGACCGAAGCCGACGGCTCTGTTGATGTCAGGATCGTTCATTGCTTTTAACAGGTCGAGAATCCCGACTTTCTTGTCTTCTTTTAAAAAGCTTTGTGCCTGTTCAGTCCCAGCCATTACGCTTTCTAAAAGCTTTGCTGTAAACTCAGGATCGGCTTTTGTCAATGCGCCTCCGGCGGCCATCATCGTGTTGATGAGGTTGGTGACAGGCTCGCGGGAAACTTGGCCAAGCGCAATCTTGGCAATGTCTTCCTTCGCTCTGAGCATGCTTGTTGCCGCATCAAAAATTCCAAGATCATTGAGTTCATTCATTAACGTCATCGTTTTAGAGACGGCGTCCTCATTTTCCGCCAGCAGCTCTTTCAGTTCTTCTATTTTTTCAAGCTTCATTTGCTCAGCTGTTTTTGTTTCTTTTTTGATCGTCGTAATCGGAGTGGCCATTCGTTTTCCTCCTATCGTTTAATCAGTCAGATGGACATAGCCAGGGCGGTTCCATTTTCTTTCTGCTTCGACTCCGTTTTGCGGATGCCGTTTTTTGTTGCGCGGATTTGTTTTTGGAAGCGGCGCTGTTTCACAGCCGCCAAGCACTTCCATGCGGACCTTTGTCTGTTTATAAGCAGGCGTGTTCGTCCGTTTATCAGCTGCAGGGCCTGTCAAGAAGTTAATCGCTGACTCCTTGTCTGTCGAGTTCATTGGCAAATAGAGTTCATTTTTCCGTACCCGGTCTGTGATCAGCGCGTTCAATTTGACTGCTCCGAACGGAGAAACGAGCCGTACAAGCGAACCGTCACAAACACCTCGCTCTTGTGCAAGCTCAGGTGAAATCTCAACGAATACATTCGGCACTTTCGCTTGGATGCCTTTCGATTTATTTGTCATGTTTCCTTCGTGGAAATGCTCCAGCATCCGGCCGTTATTGATATGAAGGTCATATTCCTCCGGAAATGCCGCTGGCTCGGTCCAATCAGAAAGGGCAAAGCGGGCTTTTTTGTCAGGGAAATTAAATCCGTCTTCATACAGAAGCGGTGTGCTTTCACCTGTGAAGCTGCCCCATAGGAAGCTGTTCCAGCCTTCAAGCACCTCATAGCTTGCTTTGGCAAACAGAGGAGAAAGACTCGCCATTTCAGAGAAAATGTCACTTGGATGGCTGTAATTCCAATTCGCTCCTAAACGGTTTGCCACCTCTTGAATAATCCACCAGTCCGGTTTTGCGTCACCAAGCGTCGGAAGCGCCTGATACAATCGCTGGACACGGCGTTCTGTGTTGGTAAATGTTCCGTCTTTTTCAAGTGAAGGAGTGGCCGGCAAGACGACATCAGCATATTGAGCTGTTCTTGACAGGAAGATGTCCTGTACCACGAAGAAATCAAGGCTTGATAAAATATCATGCACATGGTTCGCGTTTGAATCGACCAGTGCCATATCCTCACCGACAAGATACATAGCTTTCATTTTTCCTTCTTCAATGGCATGAAGCATTTGAATATTATCTAAACCAGGCTTTCCATCAATCTCGACACCATATGCCTCTTCAAATTTAGCGCGTGCTTTGTCATCTGTAATATGCTGATATCCCGGCAGCCAGCCAGGCAATGTTCCCATATCACATGCGCCTTGCACGTTATTGTGTCCGCGCAGAGGATAAGCGCCGGCACCTGGACGGCGATAGTTGCCCGTAGCGAGAAGCAGGTTTGAAATGGCTGCTGATGTATCAGAACCGCCTGTGTTTTGTGTGACACCCATTCCCCAAAGGACACAAGTGCCGTCAGCATCACGAATCATTTCAGCAATTTGAATGATGTTTTCTTTTGAAAGGCCTGTGATGCGTTCTGCATAATCAAGCGTATACGTTTTAAGGGTTTCTTTATAATCTTCAAAGTAATTGACGTTCTCATCAATAAACGCCTGATCGTGCCAGCCTTGGTCGATCATATATTTCGTAACAGCCATCAGCCAAACTTGGTCTGTGCCTTGTTTAGGGCTGATGAACAGATCAGATCGCTCAGCCATCTCATTTTTACGCAGGTCAGCAACAATCAGTTTTTGACCGTGGAGCTTGTGTGCCCGTTTGACGCGTGTTGCGAGCACTGGGTGTCCTTCCGCCGGATTGGCACCGACAATGATGACCAGGCCTGCTTTGGCAATATCTTTAATCGTGCCGGCGTCACCGCCCATGCCGACAGTGCGGAACAATCCGTCTGTAGCAGGAGACTGGCAGTAGCGTGAGCAGTTATCGACGTTGTTTGTTTCAAATACCTGACGCGCTAGTTTTTGAATGACGTAGTTTTCTTCATTCGTAATTTTAGAAGAAGAAATAAATCCGACAGAGCCTTTACCGTACTGCTCTTTAATTGATCCTAATCTGCTTGCGACAAGATCGAGGGCTTCTTCCCAAGAAGATTCCACAAAGGCTCCGTTTTTACGGATTAAAGGCTTTGTGATCCGTTCTTTTGAATTGACGAAATCCCAGCCGAATTTCCCTTTGACACATGTGGAAATCGCGTTAACCGGGGCATCAGAAACAGGCTGGATCTTTAAAATATCCCGTCCTTTTGTCCATACTTCAAATGAACACCCGACACCGCAGAACGTACATACAGTTTTCGTTTTTTTCGTTCTCGTTTCACGCATTGCCGCTTCGACTTCAGAAATGGCAAAAATGCTGCCATACCCCGGTTCAACATTTTTCACGAGATCAATCATCGGTTCCATGACGTCCTCTTTAATGCCTGTCATAAAACCAGCCTGCCCGAGCATTGATTTTTCCATCAGTGCATTACATGGACATACTGTGACACACTGACCGCAGCTGACACAGGAAGATTCATTGATCGGAACTCCCTCATCCCAAATGACGCGAGGGCGTTCGCGTTCCCAGTCGATTGAGAGTGTTTCATTTACCTGAAGGTTTTGACAGACCTCAACACACTGGCCGCAGGCAATACATTGGTTTGGATCATAGCGGTAAAAAGGATGAGACATATCAACCGCGCAAGAAGGATCTTCTTTTGGCGTGTATGGGTATTTTTGATGCTCGATCCCCATCATTTCCGCTGTATTATGCAGCGTACAGTTTCCATTATTGTTATCGCAAACTGTACAATACAGCAAATGATTTTCAAGAAGGCGGTCCATCGCTTCGGTTTGCGCTTCTTTCACTCGATTTCCTGAAAGATCAATAGACATCCCGTTCTCTGCAACCGTCGCGCATGAACGAACCAGCTTGCCGTTTGCCTCTACTATGCAAGTATCACAAGTTTGAATCGGGTCAACCTCTGGTACGTGGCAAATCTGCGGGTACTCAATTCCGTTTTCATTTAAAATATCTAAAATTGTGGCCCCTGCTCGTGCTTGAATTTCTGTTCCGTCTACACGGACACTGATCGACTTAACGTCCATCATATTCATATTCCCCTCCATCTTTCTTTCAAGAAGTCAAAAAAAGCCATGTATAGATACACCTGCCCTTAATTCTAAGAAGGTGTAAACACACATGGCGGAATAGTTCACTAGCAAGTCTTACTAACAGACCAATCCTTGATTTTTATAAAACGATAGACTCATAACAAGATCCTATTACAAATCCATCAACACTGCTTTTATTATAATGTGATATTTATTATAATACAATATGGCAGGAAAATTTTAACCAAGTGAAATGTCCTGAGGGGAACCGGGAAAAGTCTTTATAAGGCAATATCGGAAGGGGTAATCAGCATGTCTAAAAAAATTCATGAATTCAATGATATTATTCGAAAACTTCGCAAAGAATTGTTCGGAAAAGGGCCTGAGAGAATTCATACTGTATTTGTAGAAAACATGGCAGTTTCAACACTATACGGAAATCTGAGTGCAAGCGAGCAGTTTATCGCCCGCACGCCTGAAGGAAGAGAGATGGTACATGCGGCCCGGACAAGCCTAATTCAAGACCTTTATTCCAAACAAACACCGGAAGGAATGGAGGAACTCATGGGAGCTAAGCTAGTCCATTTGTTTTCTGATATTAAAATTGAGGAAAACATAGCTGTATCTGTATTTGTTTTTGACCGAAAAATAGATGAGCAAAAAGAAGTTCTGCAAAGCTAGTATATTTGTCATTGACACAAATTTGTCACATTTGATATGATGTTGCTACAGTTATAGAAGGCTAAAGCAATGGAATGTATGCACGAACTGTATATATTCTCTTTCAATATCTTCATACTGCTTGATATTGTTGTATGGGTATGCATACAAGTTAGGCAGCATTCAAACGCCTGGTTTGACACAGGTTATTTGAGTGCTGCCTTTTTTATTGCCTTTCTTGCATAACTGTGAGAAAAGAAGAAGTAATGGAGGCGTTTTATTATGGCTTTTCGAAAACCGGATGAAATAGCGGAAGCAGCAATTGAAGCAGGGATGAAAAAAATAAAGCTCCCGCTGCCGTCACTGCTTGTGCTGGGGTTTTTAGGCGGTGCATTTATCGCGCTTGGGTATTTGCTTGATATCAGGGTAATTGGCGATCTTCCGAAAGAATGGGGGAGCCTGTCCAGTTTGATTGGTGCAGCAGTATTTCCAGTCGGCCTGATCCTTGTCGTTCTCGCTGGCGCTGAACTGATCACAGGCAATATGATGTCAGTTGCGATGGCGTTATTTTCGAGAAAAATATCAGTAAAAGAGTTAGCGATTAACTGGGGAATCGTCACAATTATGAACTTAATCGGCGCATTGTTTGTTGCTTACTTTTTCGGGCATTTGGTTGGATTGACTGAAACAGGTCCTTATTTAGAAAAAACGATTGCCGTTGCCCAAGGAAAGCTTGATATGAGCTTTGGCAAGGTTCTCATTTCCGCCATCGGCTGTAACTGGCTTGTATGTCTTGCAGTGTGGCTTTCTTTCGGCGCCCAAGACGCAGCAGGAAAAATCCTTGGCATCTGGTTCCCAATCATGGCTTTTGTGGCTATCGGATTTCAGCACGTTGTCGCCAACATGTTTGTGATTCCTGCTGCCATTTTTGCAGGCTCATTCACGTGGGGGCAGTTCATCGGAAACATCATTCCGGCTTTTATCGGTAATGTCATCGGCGGAGCTGTATTTGTCGGTCTCATTTATTTTATTGCATATCATAAGAAAGACCGCTCCAGAAAAGAAATGAAGCAGGTGTCATGACCAACGGGCAAATCCATTCGATGATTTGCACAATTCCCGTCCATTTTTAGAAAAAGATGTTTACAAAATGGAATTTGGTGGATATACTTACAAAGTAAGAAAAAAGCAAAGGAGGCTGAACCAAAATGACAATGAGACAACGACGTCAACCTGTACGTGATACACATGTAAAAGTTCATGGTTTATTCAGCCTGTGGAAGAGTTCGTGTCCTTCCTTAACCGATGCTTATCGCACGCATTAAATTCGGAATAGTCGGACATACGCAACTCCCCGCAGGCAGTAGAGGCATTGGTGTCTTCTTTTGTCTGCGGTTTTTATTTGCCCGCGGCAGAAGGGTTGTGCCGCGGGTTATTTCGCTTGATGCGGACTTTGAAAGGGGGTGAGCGATATGACGATTAACCTATTCTTTTTAACGTTAACGATTAAAAAACGGTTTAAAAGCCTGGAAGAATTCGAACGAGAACAGCAGATTGAGCAGATTTATGATGAAATGAAAGAGTCTCAGTTAAAGCATCTTTATTTAACGAACTGGCGCTAAAAGCAACGAAAAAAACTGAAGGGGGAATGGCATATGCTTAGAAGGGAATTATTGATGCATTATACAATGGAGAAGGACCAAGTTTAGCGAAATAGCTGTCAAGAAAATGCGCGCCTGCATATAGTAAATCAACGTTATTGTGAGGCAGGTGATGGCATGATGAACGATTATCAAAAAAGACTGCCGTCGATTGGCCATGGTTATGCGTCCATGCCGCATTCCTTCAAACATGGTTATGGAAATCCATTCCGACAGCAGAGGCTGATGGCAATGCAGCAGCAAAGGCTGTTTGCATTCCCTTATCATTGGCATTAGAAAGAGGGCAGAAAACATTTTGTTTTCTGCTTTTTTTGCGAAAAAAAATGAAAAAGTTTAGTTCTATTGAAACATTTTTCAATACATTGCCGTCTAGTTGGTACCTTCCTTCACTTTTAGAAATGAAGATGATGTTTATTTTTTTAAGATAATAAATAAACATAGGAAACCAAAAGCAGGTGTTTAAAATGCTAGAAAATAAACTCTATAAACGATCGGATTTTTGGAAATTATTTTCTCGGAAATATAAGCTAACCAAAACAATTGAGCATATGATGATTGACTCTATAGATATACAAGAAAATGACAGAATTTTAGAAATTGGAATTGGAAACGGCACTGTCTTTAAAAGCATAACCAAGAAACTAGAAAAGGGAAGCCTAAAAAGCATTGATCCTTCAAAACGAAAGGTAAGACAGATATCACGTGCGAATAGAAAGAACATGGGGAACGGGGAGGTTTTTCATGGCTATCCAGAGGACATTCCCTTTGATGACCGTACCTTTAATAAAGTCTTTTCTTTACATACGGTTCAAAGCTGCACCAATATTAGGCTTGCATTAAGAGAAATTTACAGGGTGCTTCAAATTGACGGCCGGTTTTATATCAGTATTGACACAAATACCGGTGAAAAAGAGAAAACGTATATTCAACTGCTGAAAGACCAGCATTTCAGGGATCTTTCTGTTATCAGGCGTGATTCCTGTCTATGTATTGTGGCTGTTAAATAAAAAATTTCTCGGGAAATATATCCAAGATCCTTACATTTAGATTTGGGTATATTTTCTTAATTTTTTATTTTTTGCATATACTTTATATTAAAAAAAGTTTTTTTCATTTAAACTTATAACAGAAGAGAGAACAAAGAGGTGATTTCAGATAGGGCAGACATTCTTTGTGAACAAAAGGAATGAATATTCATTCCGCAACGAATCGGAGGTTGTAACATTATATGCTATCCGCATCCAGCAGTAAATACGACATGATTATGAAAGCGTCGGTCTCACTTTTTACGGAAAGGGGTTTTGACGCTACCACTATTCCTATGATAGCTGAACGTGCTCATGTAGGGACAGGAACGATCTATCGTTATTTTGACAGCAAAGAAACACTCGTAAACGTGCTGTTTCAAGAAAGCATCCAGCGATTTACGGAAAAACTGAAGCAAGACGTTTCAGAATTGCCTGTCAGAGAAGGCTTTCACCACGTATTTTGCTGTCTCGTTCAGTTTACGAAAGAGAGCGACTATGCGCTTTTTTTTCTTGAAACCAAAAAAGACGCTCATTACTTAAATCATACAAGCAAAGAAATGATAGAAAATCTGACTCAAATGCTTGATGACTATTTTAATAAGGGAAAAGCGGAAGGCGTGATTCGCAGCCTGCCCTCTAATGTGTTAATTGCGATTGTATTAGGGGCGTTTCTCAAGATATATCAGCTCGTTCAAACAGGTGATATAGAGATGGACACTGATTTAATTACTGAATTGGAACAATGCTGCTGGGACGCCATTAAGCTTCATTCATCACAAAAATAGGAAAGGGAGATGTTAATGAAACAGGCAAGCGCAATACCTCAGCCCAAAACATACGGACCTTTAAAAAATCTTCCGCATCTGGAAAAAGAACAGCTTTCTCAATCCTTATGGCGGATAGCTGATGAATTGGGACCGATTTTCCGTTTTGATTTTCCGGGAGTATCCAGTGTTTTTGTCTCGAGCCACAATTTTGTGGCTGAAGTATGTGATGAAAGCCGCTTTGACAAGAACCTTGGCAAAGGCTTGCAAAAGGTGCGTGAGTTCGGAGGAGATGGCTTATTTACAAGCTGGACGCACGAACCGAACTGGCAAAAAGCCCACCGCATTTTGCTGCCGAGTTTTAGTCAAAAAGCGATGAAAGGCTATCATTCTATGATGCTGGATATCGCAACCCAGCTGATTCAAAAATGGAGCCGGTTAAACCCTAATGAAGAAATTGATGTAGCGGACGATATGACACGTCTGACGCTTGATACGATTGGGTTATGCGGGTTTAACTATCGATTCAACAGCTTTTACCGTGATTCACAGCATCCGTTTATCACCAGTATGCTCCGTGCCTTAAAAGAGGCGATGAATCAATCGAAAAGACTGGGCCTGCAAGATAAAATGATGGTGAAAACGAAGCTGCAGTTCCAAAAGGATATAGAAGTCATGAACTCCCTGGTCGATAGAATGATAGCGGAGCGAAAGGCGAATCCGGATGAAAACATCAAGGATCTCTTGTCTCTCATGCTTTATGCCAAAGATCCAGTAACCGGTGAAACGCTGGATGATGAAAACATAAGGTATCAAATCATCACATTTTTAATTGCTGGACATGAGACAACAAGCGGGTTGCTTTCCTTTGCGATTTATTGTCTGCTTACACATCCGGAAAAACTGAAAAAAGCTCAGGAGGAAGCGGATTGCGTGTTAACGGATGACACGCCTGAATATAAACAAATCCAGCAGCTCAAATACATTCGGATGGTTTTAAATGAAACCCTCAGACTGTATCCAACAGCTCCGGCTTTTTCTCTATATGCGAAGGAGGATACTGTTCTAGGCGGGGAATATCCGATCAGCAAAGGGCAGCCAGTCACTGTTTTAATTCCAAAACTGCACCGGGATCAAAACGCTTGGGGACCGGATGCGGAAGATTTCCGTCCGGAACGGTTTGAGGATCCTTCAAGTATCCCTCACCATGCGTATAAGCCGTTTGGAAATGGGCAGCGCGCTTGTATTGGCATGCAGTTTGCTCTTCAAGAAGCGACAATGGTTCTCGGTCTTGTATTAAAGCATTTTGAATTGATAAACCATACTGGCTACGAACTAAAAATCAAAGAAGCATTAACGATCAAGCCGGATGATTTTAAAATTACTGTGAAACCGCGGAAAACAGCGGCAATCAATGTACAGAGAAAAGAACAGGCAGACATCAAAGCAGAAACAAAGCCAAAAGAAACCAAACCTAAACACGGCACACCTTTACTCGTTCTTTACGGTTCAAACCTTGGGACAGCTGAGGGAATAGCCGGTGAACTGGTTGCTCAAGGCTGCCAGATGGGCTTTACAGCTGAAACGGCTCCGCTTGATGATTATATCGGCAAGCTCCCTGAAGAAGGGGCAGTCGTCATTGTAACGGCTTCTTATAATGGGGCGCCGCCTGATAATGCTGCCGGCTTTGTAGAGTGGCTGAAAGAGCTTGAGGAAGGCCAATTGAAAGGTGTTTCCTATGCGGTATTCGGCTGCGGGAACCGGAGCTGGGCCAGCACGTATCAGCGGATTCCCCGCCTGATTGATGACATGATGAAAGCAAAGGGGGCATCGCGTTTAACAGCGATTGGGGAAGGTGACGCCGCCGATGATTTTGAAAGCCATCGCGAGTCTTGGGAAAACCGCTTCTGGAAGGAAACGATGGACGCATTTGATATTAACGAATTAGCCCAGAAAGAAGACAGGCCTTCATTATCGATTACTTTTCTCAGTGAAGCGACGGAAACGCCGGTTGCTAAAGCATATGGCGCGTTTGAAGGGATTGTGTTAGAGAATCGAGAACTCCAGACAGCTGCCAGCACGCGTTCAACCCGCCATATTGAATTGGAAATTCCGGCTGGTAAAACATATAAAGAAGGCGATCATATCGGAATCCTGCCGAAGAACAGCAGGGAGCTTGTTCAGCGGGTTCTCAGCCGATTCGGTTTGCAGTCCAATCATGTGATAAAAGTAAGCGGAAGCGCTCATATGGCTCATCTGCCGATGGATCGGCCAATCAAAGTAGTGGATTTATTGTCGTCCTATGTAGAGCTGCAGGAACCGGCATCAAGGCTTCAGCTTCGGGAGCTGGCCTCTTATACAGTTTGTCCGCCGCATCAAAAAGAGCTGGAACAGCTCGTTTCAGATGATGGCATTTACAAAGAGCAGGTACTTGCAAAACGTCTTACCATGCTTGATTTTTTAGAGGATTATCCTGCCTGCGAAATGCCGTTTGAACGGTTTTTAGCACTTTTGCCATCACTAAAACCGAGATACTATTCCATTTCAAGCTCACCGAAAGTTCATGCAAATATCGTGAGCATGACGGTAGGAGTTGTGAAAGCCTCAGCATGGAGCGGCCGAGGTGAATACCGGGGTGTTGCCTCTAATTACTTAGCAGAATTGAATACAGGTGATGCAGCAGCCTGCTTCATTCGTACACCGCAGTCCGGATTCCAGATGCCGGATGAGCCTGAAACGCCTATGATTATGATCGGGCCGGGCACAGGAATTGCACCATTCAGGGGCTTTATTCAGGCAAGATCGGTTTTGAAGAAGGAAGGAAGCACCCTTGGTGAAGCACTTTTATACTTCGGCTGCCGCCGCCCGGACCATGACGACCTTTACAGAGAAGAGCTGGATCAAGCGGAACAGGACGGTTTGGTCACAATCCGCCGATGCTACTCGCGCGTCGAAAACGAACCAAAAGGATATGTCCAGCACTTGCTCAAGCAAGATACGCAGAAATTGATGACACTCATTGAAAAAGGGGCTCATATTTACGTATGCGGTGATGGATCGCAAATGGCTCCTGATGTAGAGAAAACTTTGCGATTGGCGTATGAAGCTGAAAAAGGAGCAAGTCAGGAAGAATCAGCTGAATGGCTGCAAAAGCTACAAGATCAAAGACGTTATGTGAAAGACGTTTGGACAGGAATGTAAAATATAAAATCCCGCCAATCTGATTGGCGGGATTGCTTTGCATATGAGAAAACCGGCACGATAATGAAATCTACTGAAAAGGATGTTATAGGGAGTATCGCGCCGGCCTTATTATTCATATCGTCATGCAGAGGCAAAAGTTTAGTTCTTTTTACCTTATTTTTAAAAATAAATAGTCTAAAAGTCTTGTTTTCGATTTTCAACTCAGGCTTTTGGCATTTTGTTCTTTCTTATTCCTTAAGATCAGTCATCTGTTGAAGATTGATGCTTGAATTGCCGTTCCACATGTTTACGGTAATGAAGGTCATGAATCAGCCGAATGGTCGGCCTGATTAACAGCAGCAAACTTCCGACCGCAAACAGCCATATCCCTGCCGACTTTAAACGGTCATAGAAAAAGAAAAAGCTTCCAACGAGGAACAAAGCACCGATGATAAAATCGTTTACTGTATAAAGAACCTTATATCGTTTTTTGAAAAAAAGCTCATATCGTTTCAGCTCTTTTTGGATGTCATGTTCTTCATTTCCTTTCATTATCATCCCTCCATTCAATTTTGGCTTACCCTTACGTAAACGGCATGTAAACATAAGGGCTGCCTTGCTGAAAGAAGACATAATCAACGATCAGAAACTAAAGTAAAAAAGTGATCCGTATAGGATCTCTTTTTTACGATTTCATCGCCTGAACAATAAGAGCAGTCAAAGCTTTTGCCCCTTTAGGAACCAAGTGAACACCATCAGGGGTAAAATATTCCGGATGCCGAAGGGCTTCTGTATGCCAGTCAACTAACGTAACATTTTGATGTGCGCTTGCCTGGTGCTGTAAAGATTCATTAACCTTGCTTTCCCATTGGCGGGGAACCCGTGTATTGACGAGATAAATATGGGCTTTTGAGAAAGATTGAAGCAGTTGTTCGATTTGGCTGTTTGTAAAGTAGCCATTGGTTCCAAGCTCAATGATGACAGCCTTGTTGGGCTGATTAAAAGACTTGTATTACTTTGCGAGTTCCAAAGCTTGAGACATTTGTCTTCCCACCTTTCCATCAATCGTCACATTTGAAAGTGACTGATGCAGGTGTGAAGAAATATCAAGCATGACGGAATCGCCTATAGCTAACACTTCTTTCGCAGTGTCTGCGGGTTCTTTCGACTGTTGAGATTGCGTGTCTTTCTTTTTATGAGTCTCTTGCCCATTATTTTTATTTTCCTTTTGTCCTTGCTTGGAGCCTGGTGTTTTTTGTTCAGGATTGTGTTTTTTATCTGCTGCAGCATCCTTTTCATCCCCAGAAGCTTGGCTGGTGTCAGCATTTGTTTCTTGTGAGCTATAGGTCCATTTGGTAGGGTGCTTTTGCTCGCCGGCTAGCCCTGACAGCCCGCCTGCAAAAATAAGTATAGCGAAAATGATGAAACCAATTGACATTTTGCTGATGACAGATGTCGTTTTCCATTCCTTGATTCTATGTATAAAAACACGGCGGAAAAATGACCTAAATCCCTGTGTCCGTATCGGCTTCTCAATAAAATGGTAGGAAAGCTCGGCAAGTATACATGTCACAATGACCTTTAGCACGATATGCCAAAAAACAGGGTTTCCGATTTCTTGAACTGGCGTGGACAGGGTAGTGCCAAAGATAAATTCCGTAAGACCTCGTTCCAAGCCACCGAAGCGGCCTCCATGAAAGCAGATTGCCTAAAAAGCTGCTCGGATGGCAAACACATGCAATAAGGATTGCGGCAGTCACGCTAATGAATAGCATTCCGCCTCTGTAAAGAAAAGGCTCGTATTCATCTGTGAAATAGACACACAACACTAAAATACAAAATGCCAAAAATTCAGTGGCGTGCAAAGTGTGCTTCAGTTTGCTTGGCAGCCTGTTGGAAGACAGCCTTTTCATCGGCCATACCAAAGCCAAGGCACATCCGATGAGAAGTTCAAACGAACGAGTGTCTGTGCCATAGTAAACGCGGCTCGGATCTCCGCCAGGTTCATACAGTACGCTCATCATCACGGCTGAACAAAGCACAAGCAATGATATCACCGCAGCCAATCTGGCGCGGCTTTTCATTATGTACATTCCAACAACTAAAAACATCGGCCATATGATATAAAATTGTTCTTCAATCGCCAGCGACCAAAGGTTTTTTAGAGGTGATGGGGAACCGAAACTATCAAAATATGATAGCTTGTGAAAAATAAACCACCAATTGCTCATATAAAAGAGAGAAGAGATCGCATCTCCACGTACAGTGTGTAATAGTTCTCGATCAAACAATACGACCCACACAACAGTGGAAAAGATCATAAGGTAAGCCGCTGGCATAAGCCGCCGAATGCGGCGCACCCAAAAATCCCGAAAATCAAGATTGATATCATTTCCATATGCCGGTAATAGAATAGATGTAATCAAATATCCGGATAAAACAAAAAAGATATCAACTCCGATAAAACCACCGTTAGCCCAATTGAAATTTAGGTGATAAGCGATAACTGACAGGACGGCGAAAGCCCGAAGGCCATCAAGTCCAGGAATGTATCGATGATGCTGTGTCTTGTGATACATGGGTATTCCTCCAATAGTATGCAAATATTCTCGTTGTTTTTGGTAGCGAGGTTACGACCTCGAATAGAGAAGAGAGAAAACATCCATAATCTTAGATGGATGTTTTTATTTTATCGAATATAACGTTCTCCCACGAGCAAGTTTGAAATGACGCCGGTTGGAATTGTAAACTCTGTAACGCCCATATAGCCGGGGGCGACTTCATATTCGTCAAATGAGATCACAAGTTTATGGTCTTCAGTAATGTAAAACGTCTGATCAGGAAGAATCGTTTTGAACGGTTCTGCATCTTCGTCAGTGAGCCAATATATTTTATTTGGATCTTCCTTCATTTGCTGTTTCATTTGTTCTTTGATGTTTTGACTGATGACTTTGATATAGCGCTCATCTTTGAATAAGCTTTTTAATGTAAGTAAAATATCATTCTTTTTGTCAATTGTAATATAACGGCTTTGTGTGTAGGAAGATGCTTGTGTTGTTTCAATATTGCGCCGGATAGAGAGTAAATCTGGCGTGTCTGTGACCGTCTCGTAATCACTGTAGATGCTGAGATGCCCTTTTTTGTTTTTGGATGTGGACTGTATAAACTCTTTATACAGCTGCTGGCTTTCTTTCAAGTATTTCTGGTTAATGCTGTTTTCAAGCTCTTTATTAGAAAGCCCGGACAAAGCAGGTGTTTTGACATCAATGCTTGATTGGTCTTTTTCCTCTTTGATTTCAATAAAGGTGATCGCTTTGACGATTTTGCCGATGACAGGGATCTTGGACATAGCCTGAGCGGCGTCCGGGTTGATATTAACAAGCGCAGTGAATAAAATAGCTGCAGCGATTGCTGCTGATGTCGGCCACATGACGATTCTTTTCTTTTTTGGTTCTTGCTGAAGGGCTTTTTCAACAATGATATCCAATTCTTTAGGAATCTGAACATTTTTATATTCTTCTCTTAATTGCTGTAATCTCTTATCCATTAAGAAAGATCCTCCTTCGTCAATTGAATGCGCATCAGCTTCAATGCTCTGTATAGGCGCGTTTTGACGGTATTCGTGTTTTCTCCTGTAATTTCCGCAATTTCTTCTAATTTGAGGTCTTCAAAAAAACGTAAAATAATAATGGTTTTATAGCGGTACGGCAATTCGTCAAGCGCTTCATGGAGATCAGTATCCTTGTAATGGTCTTCCTTTCCTTTGCTTAAAAATTCTATCGTTTCGTCGTCCATCACTCTTATCTTTTTTTGTTTGCGCAAAAAATCAATGGCTGTCCGTACTAAAATTTTATAAAACCAGCTTTTTATCGTCCCAGGGTTCCTGACCGTTTCAACTGAGCTCAGCGCTTTTTTTATAGATTCCTGAACAATATCTAATGCGTCATCTTGATTTTTCACATAACTGAAAGCCAACCTGTAGAAATCTTGCTTATGGTCAGTTATGCATGTGACAAGCAACGCTTTTGTTGTTTGTTTTTTCTTCATTGCAATAAAGGGCTCCTTTTTGAATATACGTATATCGTAGGCTGTTACCTAGGATAGACGCGGCAGGCTGAAAAATAGTTTGCGCAGAATCACATTTTTTTAAAAGAGAGAAGTAAATCAGCATGGGGGGTTTATGCATAAAAAAACAAGGCTTGTTTTGTACAAGCCTTGTTTTTGGGGTAAGAGATGCCAAACATTATTCCAAATAATGTTTCTTGAAATCTGAGTGAATAGAAAATTTACGGCGCAACTGGATGAGATTTTTCCCGAAGCTCTCTTCTAATAGCTCTCTATGCTTTTTCAGAATTTCCATGAGGTACAGATCATGAATGATCACTTCAGTAATAGGCATGACTAAACCTACATGCATCGTCCATGCAGCACGGCTGTCGTTGCCAAGTGAGACAATGCCCGCTACTACTTCTGAATCGTCTCCGCTATAGACAAGCCACCGTCCGTCATACTCTTCTGTAATTTCACTGCTCATATCATGAAGGTAAACATTGGCAAAATCAGATACGATGTCTCCGTACGCAATAATGGTGACAATAACGCCTTGATCTGCCGCATGTTTGAGCTCTGATTCTATCTCCTCAAAATCCTCTTTCCATATTTCTAAGAGGATTCTTTTTTTGGCGGATAAGATACAAGCCTTCACCTTTTCAAGAATTTCACTGCGGCCGGTGATATTCCAGATGTTTTCCCGGTCATTAGCAGTCTGCTCGAACTTTTCAAAATATTTCTCAGCCTGATCAAAATGCTCTTCCGCTTTGAGCCGGCGGTTTTTAATCAGTTCTTTTGCGGGGACTGGAACATACTGAGGCGTATTTCCATGACTGACAAAAACATCTCCCCTTATGACAAGGCTTTCCAATACTTCATAAATTTTAGAACGGGGAACTCCGGATTTTTTGGCAACGGCATAGCCTGTTAAAGGTGATTCTTGCAATAATGCCAAATACGCTTTCGATTCATATTCTGTAAAATTGAGGTTTTTTAAAATGTCTAACATATTTTCTTTCATATATCCTCCAATATAAAGAGCAATCGCTGCCTTAGTAATCGCTATTTTAACAAACCATATTGATTTATTCCAAACACATTGATACACTTTTTATAAGTAGTTACTTTTGTAGTCACTATATGATTAAGGGGATTTTTTAAAGGGGGAGAGAACAATGCACAGCTTACTCGCATACATACCGATCGCTGCCATGATGGTTATCATACCGGGGGCAGATACGATGCTTGTGATGAAAAATACGCTTAGGTATGGCCCGAAAGCCGGCCGTTATAACATTCTCGGATTGGCAACAGGACTTTCCTTTTGGACGGTGATTGCCATTTTAGGATTATCAGTGGTGATCGCAAAGTCAGTGATTCTTTTCACAACGATCAAATATTTGGGAGCGGCATACTTAATTTATTTAGGTGTAAAAAGTTTTTTTGCTAAAAGTATGTTTTCGTTAGATGACATGCAATCCCAAGCAAAAAATATGGCAAGTTCTCCGAAACGTTATTATAAAACTTCCTTTATGCAGGGATCACTCAGTAACATTCTCAATCCTAAAACTGTTTTGGTGTATGTTACAATCATGCCCCAATTTATCAATTTGAACGGAAATATAAACCAGCAGCTTATCATTTTAGCTTCAATCCTAACCTTATTAGCGGTGTTGTGGTTTCTGTTTCTTGTTTATATTATTGATTATGCAAAAAAATGGATGAAAAACTCGAAGTTCCAGAAAGTGTTTCAAAAAATTACCGGAATAATATTAGTAGGTTTCGGCATCAAAACTGGTTTGAGTTAACACTTAAATGAAGTGAATGAAATTTGAAACCAAAGTTTAATTTAGTGTTTGACACATATAAAAAGACAAGGGAGTGAGTATCCCTTGTCTTTTTTTTATTTCACCTTATGTCCTCTGCGGGTTTGCACCTTATACAAAATAATCAATAAAACAAACCAGACCGGGGTGACAAACAAAGCAATACGTGTATCATTCGCCAGTGCCAATATGACAAGAATGAACGCGAGAAATGCAAGTGTTAAATAGTTGGATAATGGGTAAAAAGGCATTTTGAATTTGTTTGCTTTCGCTTCATGCTGTCTTGTTTTTCGATATTTCAAATGGCAAATCACCGTGATGCCCCAAATAAAAATGAAGCATATTGTAGAAACACTTGTAATCAGTGTAAAGACTTGCTCGGGCATTAAATAATTCAGACTAACGCCAATCAGAATGGCGACGGATGAAAAGAACAGCGCATTGCTTGGCACGTTAGAAGAAGTTAATTTCTTTAATAGTCCAGGTGCGTGATGATCCTTTGCAAGTGAATAGACCATTCGGCTTGTGCTGAATAAAGCGCTATTTGCAGCTGACGCGGCTGATGTTAATACAACAAAATTGATCAAACTGGCAGCCACAACGATGCCTACTGCAGAGAAGACCTGAACAAATGGGCTTTCGTTTGGATTCAACACATTCCAAGGATAGATACACATAATCACGAAAAGTGCGCCAACATAAAAAAGTAAAATCCGGACAGGGATTTGATTGATGGCTTTAGGGATCACTTTTTGGGGATTTTCTGTTTCACCTGCTGTCAATCCAACAAGTTCAATACCCACGAAAGCGAAGACGACCATTTGGAACGATAGGATAAACCCATGCCATCCATTTGGGAACATGCCGCCGTGGCTCCAAAGGTTGGTGAGGCTGGCAGGGCCGGAAGCTGCGGAAAAACCTTTCGCAATCAGGAAAATACCAGTTACGATCAGAGCCAGTATGGCAATGACTTTGATCAATGCAAACCAAAATTCTAATTCTCCGAAAAGTTTAACGGTGGCAAGGTTCATGATCAGCAGGATAATAAGCGCAAGAAGACCCGGCAGCCATTGAGGCACATCGGGAAGCCAATATTGCGTATAAATGCCGACCGCCGTTAAATCAGCCATCGCGAGGGAAATCCAACAGAACCAGTAGGTCCACCCAGTGATAAATGCTGCCATGTTTCCTAAATAGTCCCTTACAAAATCAACAAAAGAGTGGTATCCCGCATTTGATAAGAGCAGTTCTCCGAGCGAACGCATAATGAAAAAGCAAAATACGCCGGTGATCAAGTAAGCAAATAAAATGGATGGTCCTGCAAAATGGATGGATTTACCTGAACCTAAAAATAAACCTGTACCGATTGCACCTCCAATCGCCATTAATTGTATATGCCTGTTTTTAAGGCCTCTAGACAATTTCTGTTGCTGGCCAAAATTGTCTTTGCTAGAATTGCCTATCAATTTTATTTTCCTCCAGTAATAAAAAGATGAGTAAAGTTTTATCGGATATTATAACATTTAAAAGAATAGATACTTTTATTTTTAAATTTTAAAACTATTTTAAGTGCTGTTACATGTCTTGTGGCTCTATTTTCACTCGTGATTCTACCTGAATAGCAGAGTAAAACAGGAAAGTCATTTGGACAATCTGACAGGCTAGTTTTAATCGGTAACGATTTGTATAATTGCATACCCACTATGTTTGAGGCCTACAGGGGGGATCAAATCGAGAGAATCGGAGATAAAGTTTTTAAGCTTACAGATTCCTTAACTTTGCAAAAATGACGAAGTTTTGCAAATTGTAATACTGTGGCGGTCACATAGAGTGCCCGTCTTTTTAGTTGTGAGCGAACTTAAGGGGTTATATTTGGGTAATTTGTCATGATCTATAAGATTCATTTTTTGTCATTGATGATTTTGACATCATTACATTCCCCGAGAATGATAAACTGTTTACTGATTATTACTTTTGAAGGGGACTGGCCCTCGAGAACTGAGCATCTATCATACTAATATGAGATGCAAATGATTCAACATGTAAACATATACGCATAAAAGCCAGTTTTGTCAATCTGCTATAGAGACCTTTTTAAACGTGTATCAGCAGATAATCTCAACGCGGACTATAAAGTTTCGAAATATTCTTGTTAATGGCTTATCTAATAAGGACAAAGGATGATAGACGTGAGAAGAATAGATAAAATATACCATCAGCTCAAGCATAATTTTCATGATTCAACCTTAGATCATCTTTTAAAAATACAAGGGAATTCAGCAAAGGAGATTGCCGAGCAGCTGAAAATGGAGCGGTCCAATGTCAGCTTTGAATTGAACAATCTCGTCCGGTCCAAAAAGGTCATCAAAATTAAAACGTTTCCTGTAAGATACATCCCAGTCGAGATAGCAGAAAAATTATTCAACAAGAAATGGGATACAGAGATGATGGAAGTGAAAGACCTTCAGGCGTTTTCCGGAAATTCAAAGCAAAATCATCAACACATTTCCACGAATCCCCTAGAGCTTATGATAGGGGCAAAAGGGAGTTTGAAGAAAGCGATCTCCCAGGCAAAAGCAGCTGTCTTTTATCCGCCGACCGGTCTGCATATGCTCCTCCTAGGGCCGACTGGTTCCGGTAAATCCCTTTTTGCGAACCGAATTTACCAGTTTGCCATTTACTCTGACATATTGAAGGCCGGCGCACCATTTATTACATTTAACTGTGCAGACTACTACAACAACCCTCAATTATTGCTTTCTCAATTATTCGGACACAAAAAAGGTTCATTTACAGGTGCTGCCGAGGATAAGGCGGGTTTAGTCGAACAGGCCAATGGGGGCATTCTTTTTATGGATGAAATCCACCGTCTCCCTCCCGAGGGACAAGAAATGCTGTTTTATTTTATTGACAGCGGTTCTTATAACAGGCTTGGAGAATCTGAACATAAACGAACATCGAACGTATTGTTTATTTGTGCGACTACAGAAAATCCGAGTTCTGCACTATTGAAAACGTTTTTGCGAAGAATCCCAATGACCATTCATATTCCTTCGCTTGAAGAACGATCGCTTAAAGAAAGAGTGGATCTGACGACGTTTTTATTAGGGAAAGAAGCAGAGCGAATTAAGAAGAATCTGAGTGTGCATATCGATGTCTATAATGCGCTTATTCACTCTGCGAAATTTGGGAATGTCGGACAGCTGAAATCAAATGTCCAGTTAGTTTGCGCACACGGATTTTTGCATAACCTTGACAGAAATGAAGTTATTGAACTGACTGTTCGCGATCTGCCTGATGAAATCAAGCAAGAATGGATGTCCAGCAGCAAAAACATGCAAAGAAGCAAAGCCATTTCTGAATATGTCAATATTACAACGATTATCTCTCCGATTGTAGAAGATGAAACAACAAAAATTGACGAAGACCTCTCATTTAACTTATATCATTTGATTGAGGAAAAAGTGAAAACGCTTATGAAAGAAGGTTTATCCAAAAAGGATATTAACCAATACATCTTGACTGATGTCCATTTGCATGTCAGAAGTTTTTTTCATCATCAAGCTTTTCAAAAAGACAGCCTGCTGACATTCGTTGAAGATGACGTGATTCAAATGACAAAACAGTTAAAAGAAATAGCTGAACATGAGCTGGATTGCACATTTGACCGCAAGTTTATTTATTTCTTGAGTATGCATATTGACGCATTTTTAAAGCGAGGAAAGCAAATTGATGTTTTAAATACACAGGAGACGGATGAAATTCGTGATACCCATGTGAAAGAATATCGGGTGGCGATGATTTTTAAAGATAAAATTCAGGAATATTTTAAAGTGGCTATTCCTGAAATAGAAGTCATCTACTTAACGATGTTAATCCATTCCATCAAATCGTTAAAGGAGAACAAAAGAGTCGGTATCATCGTGGCTGCTCATGGAAACAGCACGGCGAGTTCAATGGTTGAAGTCGCGACAGAACTGCTAGGGAGCACGCCGATTGCAGCAGTCGATATGCCGCTTTCTGTTTCACCTTCGGACATTCTTGAATGCGTAGCAGAAAAAATGAAACAGGTTGATGAAGGTGAAGGTGTTTTAATGCTGGTAGACATGGGGTCGCTTGCAATGCTGGAAAGCAGGCTGGAGGAAAAGACAGGCATTTCCATTAAAACGATCAGCAATGTTACGACTTCAATGGTGCTGGATGCTGTCAGAAAGGTCAACTATTTGAATTTAAATTTGCATGCGATCTATCAATCGGTCACGAAGGATTTTATCGAGTTGTGGGAGCGTCAGCCAGCGGCATCCGGCAAAAAGAAGGCATTGGTATCCATCTGCACGACGGGTAGCGGAACGGCCAAAAAGCTGGAAGACATTCTAACCACGATCGTAAACAAGGCCTCCGATACCCCGATTCACATATTGACCGTATCATCGATTAAGCTGGCCAACAGCATAAAAGAAATCGAAAAAGAGTATGAAATCCTTGCGACAGTCGGAACGAAAGACCCTAAAATCAATGCTCCGCATGTATCTTTAGAAGTGTTAATTGAAGGGGAGGGAGAGAAGCTGATTCAACAGGCGATTACAAAAGGAAGCATCCCCTTGAGCAATGGATTGAACGAAGCAAATATGATTGTCAGGGAGCTTTGCGAGGATAGCCTGAAAAAATACCTTGTCTTCTTGAATCCCCACCATGTGATCGACATGTTATTGGAGTGGCTGCAAACCGTTCAAGATGAGCTGGGGGTCATTTTCAATAATGCGGTTTTGATCAAAGTCATTATGCACACGGCTTTCGCCTTTGAAAGGGTAATTAAGCAGAATCCGATCGCTTTCTCAGAGGAAGAAGAGATCAATGATCAGCTGAAGGAAATGGTGTACGTGACAGAGCGAACATTAGCCCCTTATGAAGAAAAGCTCGGACTTCGCATAAGTGATGATGAAAAATTATTTATAGCCGCCATATTTGCTGAAGAAGTGCATGGCCAGCTGTTTTAAAAACAGTTTTTTCATATGAACCTGTATTAAATGGAACACCATTTTAATACAGGTTTATTTTTTTCGTTTTAAGTGTTTCAACAACAAATTGCTATTGGCTGAAATAACAATGAAAACGCTTAACACAACTGTGTTGGCACGATCCTTGCATTATATATGGATGTACAAAACAGGAAAGGAGCAATAGATATGATTTCAGTTATTATCAGCGGTCATGGAGATTTTCCCATAGCATTAAAAGAGTCTTCAGGGATGATATTCGGTGAAGAAAATAACCTGATTGCAGTGCCGTTTTTTAAAGGGGAAGGAATACAAACGCTGCAAGAAAAATATCATCAGGCGCTCAAGGATATCCCGGAAGAACATGAAGTGCTTTTTTTAGTCGATATTTTTGGAGGGACGCCATATAACGCGGCAGCTTCCTTTATTGCTGAGGATCAAAGAATGGATATGGCAGCCGGCGTAAACCTGCCGATTCTGCTGGAGGTATTAAGCCTGAGAGAACATCTGGCTCTCAAAGATTTGCTGAACAACTTAAAAGCAATGAGTCAGCAAAGCTTTCAAGTGTGCAGTGAACATTTAGAAAAAGTAAAAACAGCCAATCAAGATACAAGAGAGGATGAATTATGATGAACATTGTGTTAGCAAGAATTGATGACCGCTTTATTCACGGCCAAATCCTGACAAGGTGGATAAAAGTCCATGCAGCCGACCGAATCATCGTTGTCTCCGACGATATTGCTCAGGACGAAATGAGAAAAACGCTGATCCTTTCTGTTGCGCCTTCAAATGTAAAGGCGAGTGCCGTCTCGGTTTCTAAAATGGCAAAAGCATTTCATAGTCCGCGCTACGAAGGGGTAACGGCAATGCTCTTGTTTGAAAATCCGTCCGATATTGTATCTCTTATAGAAGCAGGTGTACCGATCAAAACCGTAAACGTCGGGGGAATGCGTTTTGAAAATCATCGCAGGCAAATCACAAAATCAGTCAGTGTCACAGAACAAGATATAAAGGCATTTGAAACATTAAGTGACAAGGGCGTGAAACTGGAATTGAGGCAGCTGCCTTCAGATGCCAGTGAGGATTTTGTACAGATTTTACGGAACGTAACAAAATAATCAAGGGGATGAGAATATGTCTTCATTACAAATTATTTTGTTGTTAATCATTGCAGCAATCACCGGAATCGCAAGTGTATTGGATGAAGGGCAGACACACCGGCCGCTAGTGGCCTGTACGTTGGTTGGCTTGGTGCTCGGGGACTTAAAAACGGGAATTATTCTTGGAGGCACACTGGAGCTGATGGCGCTCGGCTGGATGAACGTCGGGCTTGCCATGGCACCTGATACAGCGATCGCCTCTGTCATCTCAACCATTTTAGTTATTACCGCTGATCAAGGAATTGGCGAAGGGATTGCTGTCGCTGTTGCTTTAGCAGCTGCGGGTCAGGCGCTGACGATTTTTGTTCGGACGATCACTGTCTTTTTCATCCACCGCGCTGATCAATATGCAAAAGCGGGAAATATAAAAGGAATTGAAATTATGCATATTACCGCGATGGTGTTTCAAGCTTTGCGCGTCATGATTCCTACATTGATTGTTGCTTTAATTAGTGTCAGCGCTGTTCAGGCGTTCCTGGGAAATATTCCTGATGTCATTACAAAAGGACTGCAAATAGGCGGAGGCATTATTGTGGTTGTCGGGTATGCCATGGTGATCAATATGATGAATATTCCTTATTTAAAGCCATTTTTCTATATTGGTTTCTTATTAGCGGCGTTTACCGATTTTAACTTAGTGGGATTTGGAGCCCTTGGTCTCTGTCTGGCGCTTTTATACCAGCAGGTGATGCAAAAACAAAGCGCTCACGGAGCAGTCGCGGCCGCATCAGACAGTGGCAGTGTTGCTGTTTATGATGACGATGATGATGATCTTGATGCCTAAACGATGAGGGGGAAGAAAAAATGGAGAAAGAAAAACGATTAACGAAGAAAGAAATTTTCAGCATGTTTATTCGTTCAAATTTTTTACTCGGTTCCTTTAACTTCGAACGTGTGCAGGCAATGGGATATTGTTATGTCATGATACCGGCGATCAAAAAATTGTACGGTCCCGGAGCGAAAAGAAACGAAGCCTTACAGCGGCATTTGGAATGGTTTAATACACATCCGTGGCTGACAGCGCCTATATTTGGCGTGACGGCAGCCATGGAAGAAGAAATGGCGAACAATAAAGGAATTGACGGAAAAGCGATAAGCGGAATGAAAATCGGTTTGATGGGACCAATAGCGGGCGTAGGCGATCCAATTTTTTGGGGAACGATTCGTCCTGTCTTAGCTGCGCTAGGAGCCTCCCTTGCTTTAGGAGGAAACATTGCCGGTCCTTTGCTATTCTTTTTCTTGCTGAATGCCATAAGATTAAGCACAAAATATTACGGATTAAAGTATGGCTATGTGAAAGGAATGGAGATTCTTCAGGATTTAGCGGGGAATCGCATTCAAAAGCTTACAGAGGGCGCTTCGATTCTCGGGTTATTTGTTATGGGGGCTCTCGTGTCCAAATGGACCACCATCAACATTCCAATCGTTGTATCCAGGATTAAGGATGAAAGCGGAAAAGTAGATGTTCAAACGGTACAAAACGTGCTAGATAGCATTATGCCGGGGGCGCTGCCTCTCGGATTAACGTTATTGGTGGCATGGATGCTTCGCAAAGGGGTGAATCCACTTCTCATTATTTGCGGCATCTTTGTCATCGGGATTCTCGGGTATTGGGCTGGATTCTTAGCATAAGGTGTGTGAAGGAAAGAGAGAGAAACTGCAGCAGTCTTTTCATATATAAATCATTCGGATAACAGTGAAACAGAGGAGAATTGCCAGAAACGGACCAGCTTGCGCAGCAGTCTCTCTTGAAAGTGTTCAAACATGAAGAGAGGAGCGAAGGAACAAATGAAAAAGAGACTGATTCAAGTCATGATCATGTTCACCCTGCTGTTGACTATGGCATTTTCGGCAGATGCAGCCGATTCAAGCTACTATGATGAGGATTACCGTCCTCAATATCACTTCACACCGGAGGCAAACTGGATGAATGACCCAAACGGAATGGTATATTATGCTGGGGAATATCACTTGTTCTATCAATACCATCCATACGGGCTTCAGTGGGGGCCCATGCATTGGGGGCATGCCGTCAGCAAAGATTTGGTTACATGGGAACACCTTCCTGTTGCGCTGTATCCGGATGAAAAAGGCACGATCTTTTCTGGAAGCGCAGTTGTAGATAAAAATAACACAAGCGGTTTTCAAACAGGCAAAGAGAAGCCGCTTGTGGCCATTTATACACAGGATCGGGAAGGCCATCAAGTGCAAAGTATTGCCTATAGCAACGACAAAGGAAGAACATGGACGAAGTACGCTGGCAACCCTGTCATTCCAAACCCGGGTAAAAAAGATTTTCGCGATCCAAAAGTCTTTTGGTATGAGAAAGAAAAAAAGTGGGTGATGGTGCTTGCGGCCGGTGACCGAATCCTCATTTATACATCAAAAAATCTGAAGCAGTGGACGTATGCAAGTGAATTTGGACAGGATCAAGGAAGCCACGGGGGAGTATGGGAATGCCCGGATTTATTTGAGCTTCCGGTAGACGGCAATCCGAATCAAAAGAAATGGGTCATGCAGGTCAGTGTCGGAAACGGAGCGGTCTCGGGAGGATCAGGCATGCAATATTTTGTAGGGGACTTTGATGGAACTCATTTTAAAAATGAAAACCCGCCAAACAAAGTTCTCTGGACGGATTACGGCAGAGACTTTTATGCGGCTGTATCCTGGTCTGATATTCCATCCACAGACAGCCGCCGGCTATGGTTAGGGTGGATGAGCAATTGGCAATATGCGAATGATGTTCCGACATCCCCATGGAGAAGTGCAACGTCCATTCCAAGAGAGTTAAAATTGAAAGCGTTTACCGAAGGGGTTAGAGTGGTCCAAACACCGGTGAAAGAGCTGGAAACCATTCGCGGAACCTCTAAGAAGTGGAAGAATCTGACCATATCGCCTGCAAGTCATAATGTGTTAGCGGGGCAATCTGGAGATGCCTATGAAATAAATGCAGAATTTAAAGTAAGCCCTGGTTCAGCTGCTGAATTTGGTTTTAAGGTCCGAACAGGTGAAAATCAATTTACGAAGGTCGGCTATGACCGAAGGAACGCCAAATTGTTCGTTGACCGGAGCGAGTCAGGCAACGACACCTTTAATCCGGCCTTTAACACCGGAAAAGAAACAGCCCCGTTGAAGCCGGTAAATGGGAAGGTTAAGTTGCGCATTTTTGTTGACCGCTCCTCGGTTGAAGTATTTGGGAATGACGGAAAGCAGGTCATAACGGATATTATTCTCCCAGACCGATCAAGCAAAGGGCTTGAATTATATGCTGCAAATGGCGGTGTAAAGGTAAAATCTTTAACGATACACCCTTTAAAAAAGGTATGGGGAACGACACCTTTTATGTCCAATATGACTGGCTGGACGACTGTAAATGGCACGTGGGCAGACACAATTGAGGGGAAACAAGGGAGGTCGGACGGCGATTCCTTTATCTTGTCTTCAGCATCCGGGTCAGACTTCACTTATGAATCTGATATCACCATTAAGGATGGAAACGGAAGAGGGGCAGGAGCACTAATGTTTCGCTCTGACAAAGATGCCAAAAACGGTTACCTTGCCAATGTGGATGCGAAGCATGACCTAGTGAAATTCTTTAAATTTGAGAACGGTGCTGCTTCTGTCATTGCTGAATACAAAGCACCGATAGACGTTAATAAAAAGTATCATCTGAAAACAGAGGCCGAGGGCGATCGCTTTAAAATCTATTTAGATGATCGTCTTGTGATTGATGCACATGATTCCGTATTTTCAGAAGGCCAATTTGGCTTGAATGTGTGGGACGCGACTGCTGTCTTTCAGAATGTAACGAAGGAGTCTTAATTTTAAAAAAGGCACAGACCCGAACAGTCTGTGCCTTCTTGTTATTTTAACAAGTTTAAAGATTCGCGGTTAAATGCTTCCAAATCATCAGGTGTTCTGCTTGTGACAATGTTGTGGCTGACGACTACTTCTGCATCTTTGTAGTTTGCACCGGCATTGATTAAATCTTTGCGGATGCTGCGGTAGCCTGTGATATCTTTGCCTTTTAGAAGATCCGTATCAATCAGTACTTGCGGGCCGTGGCAAATTGCGAAAACAGGTTTTTTGTTTTCGACAAATGCTTTTGCGAATTCACCCGGACGGTCATCTGCACGAAGCAAATCCGGAGAGAATCCCCCAGGAATTAAAAGTGCATCAAAGTCACTTGCATCCACATCAGAGATGGCTTTGTCAATCTTTACTTTCTCGCCATGCTTACCGGTAACTTCTTTGCCGGCTTCCAAATCGATAGCCACAACACTGTAGCCAGCTTCTTCGTATGCTTTTACCGGACTTGTATATTCGATGTCTTCGAATTGGTCTGTAACAAGAACTGCAATTTTTTTGCTCATAAAAAACCCTCCTAATAACTCTCTATTCATAGAATAACAGGAAGATTGACCGGCCTTCAAAATATTTGCTTAAAGAGATCATTTTTCGTGAGTTTCAATAAAAGCGGCAGCCCATATAAGGACTAACCTATTACAATGTGGAAATATCAATCACAAATCGATAACGGACATCGCTTCGGAGGATACGTTCGTATGCCTCGTCCACTTGGTCAGCTCCGATGACTTCGATTTTAGGTTCGATGCCATGCTCAGCTGCGAAATCCAGCATCTCTTGAGTTTCTTGAATTCCGCCGACTAGAGAACCTGCAATGCTGCGGCGCCCCATGATTAGGGAAAACACACTGTATGTGTCCGGCTTGGCAGGAGCTCCAACGTTTACAAGTGTCCCGTCTATACGAAGCATTGATAAATAGGCATCTACATCGAGATTTGCCGATACCGTATTTAAGATCACGTCAAAACGCCCGGCCAATGCAGTGAATGTGGCTGGGTCACTTGTTGCAAAGTAATGATTTGCACCGAGTTCCAGAGCTTCCTCTTTCTTATTCATGGAACGGCTCAGGACGGTTACTTCTGCACCCATCGCATGTGCAAATTGAATTGCCAAATGTCCAAGGCCACCTACGCCTACAATCGCAACCTTTTTACCAGGGCCAACATTCCAGTGTTTCAGCGGGGAATACGTTGTGATACCTGCACACAACAGCGGACTGGCAACATCCATTTCCAAACGATCTGGTATGCGAACAACAAATCTGTCAGTGACAACGATTTTTTGGCTGTACCCGCCATAAGTGGGGTTTCCGTCGTAGTCTACTGAGTTATACGTTTGAACAACACCCTTCGTGCAGAATTGTTCCTCTGCGTTGAGACAGTATTCGCATTCTCCGCAAGAGTCAACAAAACAGCCGACACCAACGCGGTCCCCGACAGCCAACTTGGTGACTTTTGTTCCAACGGCTGTTACAACACCGGCTATTTCATGTCCAGGCACCATTGGGAAGATGCCACCGCCCCATTCATCAAAAGCGCTATGAATGTCTGAATGGCAAATGCCGCTGAATTTAATATCGATTAAGACATCGTGCGGCCGTAATCCTCTTCGCTCAATCGTCGTTTGTTCAAATTTGGCTTTTGCATGTGACACGCTTAATACACGGGTTTGATGTTGATTACACATACGAACCTATCCTTTCTTCATCATAAGTGTTGTAAATAAAAACATGCACTTATTTATGTTTTATGGTGTCTTCAACATAACGATAAACCTTAAAGTCTGCTTTAAGGCAAGGGTTTTTTAAAAAAACCATTTAAAATGAACCTGATTTATAAGCTGAGAAACAGTCAGTAATTAATGCAGAAACTGTAATCATGCTGCGATCCCGGGATGAAAGTTCTTCTTCTCTTGCCCAAATGTCACCGAATAGAACATCATCATGAAGTTCAGCAAACTTTGGCGCAAATTCTCCTAATTGTTCTCTTCCGGCAGTGTGTTTATTTGCCATTCAGCAATCCCTCCAACTACACTGTTTTTAGTGCATGGAGAAGTATAGAGTTTAAAGTGTGCTTTAAGGCAAGTCCCGAATATATAAACCCAGATTCAGCAGCTAACCACTTGTTTTGAGCTTGACTTAAAGTTAACTTTAAGTGTTACCTTCACAACATACAGGATAGAGAGGTGAAGATCATGAATATTGCTCAGGTGGCAAAGCAGTTTGGCCTGACAGCCGCAACACTCCGATATTACGAACGTGTAGGATTAATCCCGCCTGTAAAACGAAAAGACAGCGGCATTCGCGACTATGATGAAGAAGATATCAAATGGATTGAATTCATTAAATGCATGCGAAATGCGGGACTATCGATAGAAGCGCTAATTGAATATACAACATTATTTACCGAAGGTGACCGTACGGTAGAAGCTCGAAAAAATATCCTGGCTGACGAACGACAGCGGCTGATAGAGAAGCGGAAAGAAATTGATGAAACAATTAAGAGATTAGACACAAAAATTAAAGATTATGATGGGAAATTGCGTGAAAATGAGGCAAAGCTCAAAAGCAGGCCTAAAACGGAAAGTCTTCACGGATCAGTGGAGCAAAGAAGGTAGCATTCTTTGCGTGTGAAGAGGGCAGGTCAAAAACGAAGGATTTTGTTTCTGGCCTGTTTTCTCCATCAAGAGATCGCATAAAAAGAGGTGGTTACGATTCCTTATTTGGATTGGAGAATTTGCAAACATTATCGGAGATCAGATGGAGAAAAGCGGTTAATCTATTTACGGTCATAGGACCCGAACAAACAGTGCTCATTTTGAAGCTGAGGAACAGTTGTGGCCAATCAATACTGTTCCTCAGCAAATCAGTCATTGTATGTTAAAGGGTTGGCAATTGAATGGCTGTATCAATATTTTTTAAATTCAGCTTGACTTGTTCGTCAGGGTTCCAAGGATGGTACCAGCCTTTTTCCATCATATAGCTTGAGAGTTGTTCGTGCATATCGAGTGCTTCTTCCAAATGGCGGATAAGGACCTCTTTTACTTCAGGCGTTCCGGCTTCAGTGGCTGCCATCGCATAATTTCTGACTCCGTTCTTTGCTGAAATTAATAAGTCCATAGCAATGATTTGGTCTGTTAGAACATTCATGCCAGTCAGATATTCTATGATAGGATTCATGATTTATTCATCTCCTCATTCTTGCTTTGCATTAGATAAAATAGAGGCAAATTCCTGCAACTGGCGTGTGGTGATATCAACATCTTGCTGCATGATTTCTTTCAGCTTCGGATCAGATACCAGTGCTTTCATTGTTTTAGATTTCGTCAAACAAAGTGTCTTAAATGCAGTCATTTCCTGAACCTCAAGCACTTCGTGTAAGGCGTATTCCATTTCTGTAACCTCCGTTTTTTAAGGCTTTAACACAACTTTGATACAATCATCCATTTTTGAATCAAAAATGTCATAGCCATGCTTGGCTTCACTAAGCGGCAGGACATGGCTGACAACATCTCCCGGATCAATTTTGCCTGTCGATACTAGTTCAAACATGTACGGCATATAGTGGATCACTGGAGCCTGTCCAGAGCGTATATTGACGTTTCGCTGCATAATATCTCCTAACGGAAAACCGTTATATCTGCCTCCATACACACCTGTAATTTGTATGGTTCCTCCTTTGCGAACAGCTTGGGAAGCAATGACCAATGCACTCATCGTTCCGCCATGAAGCTTTAAGCCGCTGGCAAGGAACTCGAGATCGCTCATTTTACCATCCATCCCAACAGCGTCAATGACTACATCCGCTCCGCCTTTCGTGATTTCCTTTAAATAATTCCCTGTATTCTCATGGTCTTCAAAATTAACGATTTCTACTTTGTTTGTACGTTTCGCATGCTGTAAGCGATAGTTTACATAGTCAACTGCTATGACGCGTTTTGCGCCTTTTAGCCAACAAAACTTTTGAGCAAACAGGCCGACTGGTCCGCAGCCGAGAACGATAACTGTATCGCCTTTTTTTACGCCGGCATTATCCACACTCCAAAAGCCGGTGGTCATGGCATCGGCAATCACGCTTAATTTCTCATCGGGTTCCTCACAAGATTCAGGGATTTTAAAATGGGTAAAATTCGCAAACGGCACTCTTAAATATTCAGCTTGCCCGCCTGGATAACCGCCAGTTTGCCCTGAATAGCCGAAATAAGCACCCATTTCCCCATTGTCATTAGACTGATCACATTGGCTTTCCAGCTGGTTTTTACAAAAAAAGCATTCCCCGCATGCTATATTAAAGGGAATAATTACCCGATCTCCCTTTTTTAGTTTAGTCACCCCAGAACCAACTTCTTCGACGATTCCCATCGGTTCATGGCCGATGACATAGTCTTCTTGCATATTCGGAATGAATCCATGGATTAAATGTAAATCTGATCCGCAAATGGCTGTACTGGTGACTTTGATAATCATGTCATCGGATTTTTCAATCTTTGGATCGGGGACATCTTTGACAACAACATTTTTAATGCCTTGATACGTTACTGCCTTCATGCTGTAAAACCTCCAGTGTTAGTGTTCATCAGGTGTCCGGTCAAACATCCCTTTACGATTTGTTTCATCAGGAAAGAGGTTCATATTGCCGACCATGATCGTGTTTTTTGCAGAGAGCTGATCCAGCTTATACTGTTCGCTCAGCTCATATGGATGGAACCACTTTTTGCTGATCATCAGTTCCGTAATCTCTTGGTGCATCGCAATTCCTTGCATCAGCTGTTTCCGAAGCAGTGCTCTTACATCTGGTGAAGCGGTTTCTGTCAAAGCTACAGCAGTATTCCTTACGCCTTCCTTAGCTCGTATAAGAAAATCCATCGCGAATGTAGTGTCTGCTAGTTCAGGCACATTCAGCGAATTAATGGGGTCTAAATGATCATTATTCAAAGAGGCTTACCTTCCTTTCAATTGATGATTGGCGTTGGGCGGCTTTGAGGGACAGGGGCCTGAAATGAGGCACGCTCATAAACCGCTTGTAATTCAGTAAGGTCTTGAATGGATTGCTGTACATCTTTTTCCATCAAGTCCTTCAGTTCTTGGTCAAACACAAGCCCTTGCATTAACTTTGATTTCGCTATACAAAGTGTTTTAAAGTTCACGATTTCATGTAAGTCAACAGCCTCATGAGCTGCCAATGTTTGATGATCCATATTGATGTAACCTCCTTTTATCAACGTTACATTTCCCGAAATGAAGTTGAAGCATACAGAAAATACACTCGGTATCATTTTTTGTTTTAAGAATCGCTGTTTTTGCTCGTTCTTATGACATGGACTAAACTGCACTTAAATCTGAAATAAGGGTGAAGTATGGAAACTTGACATAGTGCTGTCAGGTTTCTTTGGTATCATTAAATTGGATGACCAGTAAAAGTATGGTTTTATAGGAGGCACTCGATATGAAGCTGTTACAAATTAGACTGTTGGTGAATGATTTTAAGAAAAGCGTCGAGTTTTATAAAGATTCATTAGGACTTCCAATAAGTTGGTTAGAGAATGAAATGGAATATGCACTCTTTGATAATGGGGAAACGAAAATAGAGCTTTTATCTCGAGAAACGATGGCTGAAATCGTTGGAGAGGAAAAAAAGTCCTTGGAAGGAGAAGCTCAATCAAAATTTTTGCTTCAGTTTAAGGTAGAAGATGTTGATAAAACGTATGACGATTTACACGAAAAAGGAGTTAAATGTGAGAATAAACCGCATGATCGCAAGGAATGGAGTGCCCGAGTTGCTCACTTCAGAGATCCAGATCATAATCTGATTGAAATATATAAAATGTTATGATTTTTTGACTCGCAAAATCATAGAATAACGTTTGATAACGTACCTAATCATTTTTACACGCCCTGGTAAAAGAAAGCAAAGTCATAATAGGTTGCGGACACTGAACTTGCAGCATTTACGCTGATTTGTATGGTGTCCGTTTTTGATTGGTGAAAAAGGTGGAGTATCTATGAATCGAGAAGAAGCGTGGATACAAGGAAGCAGTACACTGATTGAGTTAATTGGTGGAAACGAAGCCGCTTGATCCATGTCCTTTTTCCTGATTGTCAATCGTGATTACCGACTGGACAAATGATTAAGAGCCAAATGTAACACACCATCAATATCAAGCCTGACTACCATTTATTTTGTATCCTTAATTGTCGAAAACATAGGAATAATTCCACTTTTGAAAGATCTAGTTTATGGTACATTGATAAATATATGGGAGGGGAGGGGGCATGGTATCTGAAAGTAAATCCTTAACTGGATGTAAGAAAGTCAAACGTACGGCATTTATAAGGGGAGGGTATAAGGTGAATAAGTTAAAGAGGCTAAGTATGCTAACGGTGATGATTGCATCTGTGTTCATTTTTTCTAGCCATGCACTTGCGGCTCAGTATTATACGGTTTCAACAAGCAGCGGTGCTCCTGTCAACATGCGCAGCGGCCCAGGTACAAGTTGGGGAATTGTAACGACCATTCCGAGCGGAACCCGCATCCCGATCTATTGCTACAAAACCGGTACAACTGTAACTGGAAAGTATGGAACGAGCAATATTTGGAATTACACAGAGCGGACGCTTGCCAGCGGGGAGATCGTTCCTGGATTTGTCTCTGATACATATATGTATACAGGCTCAGACGGTCCGGTTGTTCCTAAATGCAGCTGGTAGCCTATGTTCTATCGTTTCTTAAAATGAAGGAATTGAAGAAAGAGGGATGACATTGACTAAACTGAAAATGCTGAGTATGTTAACCGTGATGATTGCATCTTTATTCATTTTTTCCAGTCAGGCACTTGCCGTTCAGTACTTTACTGTCTCAACAAGCAGCGGTGCGCCTGTCAATATGCGCAGCGGTCCTGGTACAAATTATCCTATTATGCTTTCCATTCCGAGTGGCTCCCGTGTTCCTTATTATTGTTACGCTTATGGAACGACTGTTACAGGGAAGTATGGAACGAGTAATATCTGGGACCAAATCCAGTGGAAAGATTCCCGGGGTGTCGTGAATATTGGATATGTGTCTGACACATATGTGTACACAGGTTCAGACGGCCCTGTCGGTTACAAATGCAATTAGCTAAATACTCCGTACAATAGAATCTCTTCTTAAGGGCCTATCTAGGACGAACCATACCAACAACAATAGTTGGTATGGTTTTTGCTGCGATGAAGTCTTCCATACCTGCATTTGTGGTGATTTTCAAAAGAGATTCATGATGTTAGACACTGGTTGTTGTTGAGGACAAAATAACGAGCCGCTTTAGAGTTGTATCTAATGGTATAAAATACGGAATTAAGATAGGAAATAATCAATAGGAGAACGTAATGTACAAACCTATTTTTCGATGAAATCCCTAATATCACTTTGGTTAAACATCTCACATTGCGTTCTCGTTAGTGAAAAGTTCTTTTTACGCTTCGTGAAATCTTCTCCAATTCCATAGTTAGTTTCACCTGTCCTATTTTGAAAATTTTAATCAATCCTTAACACGTATGTTTCTTTTCTTTTTCTAACATGTCGTGTAACCTCTCAGAAAATTCTTTATGGTACATTGTGTACCCCGTATGATTTCCGGGGAATTCAACCCATTCTGTTTCCAATTGTTCCGCTAGGGCGTTCGCGCAACGATAAGGAAAAAGCTCCCGAGAAGCACTTCCGCCAGCTGGGAGTATCTTCATCGGTGAAGATGTAAACACAGTTTTTAATGCTTCGAAATCTAATGTATAGCTGAGAATTCCTTGAATTTCATACTCAGTGAAATACGTTGAATTGCCGAGAAGCCGCTTTGTCAGGACAGCCTTTGATTGTTCGTCTGTCTCTAATCTTGACATTAATTTAATGACTTCACTTCGATGATTTTTCTTAAGGTCTTCCATGAATTGCTCGGCTTGTTTCAGCTCATTTCCATGCAGAAGCTGCAATAAGATTGGTTCGTGTGGGATCATGACATGTACTTGTTCGGGATGGCGTATGCACAGATCAAGCCCGATAACAGCCCCGGAGCTGCTTCCAAATACATAGGCCGGCTTATTGGTGATTTTGGCTAGAAGACGGTGAGCATCGTCACTGTGTGTTTCCACACGGTAACCCTCAATCTGATTGGCGAGATTGCTGCGGGAATGGCCGCGGCGATCATAAGTAACAACCGTGTACCAGTTAGCCAGATGATTGGCAACATGATGGAACTTGTCGGCATCACCGCCTCCTCCGTGGACCAAAAGAATGATTGGACCAGAGCCACGCACCTGATAGTGGATGTTCGCGCCGGGTACTTGCAACGTTCCATTGTTTATCGTCATTTGTAGGACCTTCCTTTCTTCTCATCTCCCTTAACTTTACACAATTGGCCAATGGTATCATATGCAGGAAATAACTAAGAAACAAACTCGCCATATAAAAAGCACTGATTATTTTTTATCAGTGCTTCCGTTTTGTTTATTTAGAGTAGACAATTTTTTTTATTGTTTCAATAGAGAGGTGATATTCATCAGATAATTGATGAATGGTTTTGCCGTTTTTAAATGCTTTTTTAATAGAAGCGTTTCTGTCATCGATCAGCTTTCTTGTTCCTGAACACGCACCCCATTTTTGATGAGAGGATTCAGGTTTAGGGATATATATTGTTTTTCCTTGAACATACTTTTGAATTTCCGATATCAGCTTTTCAGGTAAAATAGCGGTTGCTTTTACATATGCCATTTCTGCCAGCTCCTTATTTTTTTATGTCAAATAAGGTGCAAAGCCACTATATCAGAAAAGCTTACTTGGGCGATCTTTTAGAAAGTCTACCCCATGCAAAGTATCGCCTTCCCAATAGTAGGCTTTGCATGGGACGTTGCGGAATCTGGCATTCTCATCTTGCTTGCCATTACATCACCTCCCTAACGATTTTCGATGATCACTTCCATTATAAAATAGAGTAAAGCCTTATGGCATCTTGTTAATGAAAGTTGAAGCAGTATGAAAATCAAGGGACCTTCCCAGTGAGAGGGGCTAAGGCTGATTGGCAATGAATAGAGTAAGATTCAAGCTATATTACTTTAGATTCAAAATATTGACAAATTGATGTATTTTCAACAATAGGGCAGTTTCTTCATGTATACTGAGTCTGTATTTACAATATTTAGAAAGGGGAAGTGAAATGAAAATCAGTATGCAAAAAGCAGATTTTTGGAAAAAAGCAGCGATCTCATTACTTGTTTTCACCATGTTTTTTACCCTGATGATGAGCGAAACGGTTTTTGCGGCGGGACTGAATAAAGATCAAAAGCGCCGGGCGGAACAGCTGACAAGTATCTTTGAAAACGGCACAACGGAGATCCAATATGGATATGTAGAGCGATTGGATGACGGGCGAGGCTATACATGCGGACGGGCAGGCTTTACAACGGCTACCGGGGATGCATTGGAAGTAGTGGAAGTATACACAAAGGCAGTTCCGAATAACAAACTGAAAAAGTATCTGCCTGAATTGCGCCGTCTGGCCAAGGAAGAAAGCGATGATACAAGCAATCTCAAGGGATTCGCTTCTGCCTGGAAGTCGCTTGCAAATGATAAGGAATTTCGCGCCGCTCAAGACAAAGTAAATGACCATTTGTATTATCAGCCTGCCATGAAACGATCGGATAATGCCGGACTAAAAACAGCATTGGCAAGAGCTGTGATGTACGATACGGTTATTCAGCATGGCGATGGTGATGACCCTGACTCTTTTTATGCCTTGATTAAACGTACGAACAAAAAAGCGGGCGGATCACCTAAAGACGGAATAGACGAGAAGAAGTGGTTGAATAAATTCTTGGACGTACGCTATGACGATCTGATGAATCCGGCCAATCATGACACCCGTGACGAATGGAGAGAATCAGTTGCCCGTGTGGACGTGCTTCGCTCTATCGCCAAGGAGAACAACTATAATCTAAACGGACCGATTCATGTTCGTTCAAACGAGTACGGTAATTTTGTAATCAAATAAGCAGTGAGGAAAAGAAACCGCTGCAGATGAACTCAATCTAAAAGATACCAATGATGTTGGTATCTTTTTATTTGCAGTAAAAAGTATTCAATTTTCTCTATAATGATTATGTCATGCTTGAGGCAGATACATGAAAGGACCTTGGCGATTTCATAAAAAACAATATAGAGGCTTTTTTAAAGCCATGCAAGATTACAATGGATCTGTGCAAGAAGGCGCATTCAATCCATCTATTAACGATGGAAAGGGGGGAGGCTTTTTGCACAGTCCATCTACATCATTTGATAGTCTCCATGCGTATAAACTGTTCCGTCCATAATACGTCGTGCGGTACGGACGATCTTTATACCAGTGGGCTCCACCATTGTTTCAATAATACCAGAAGAATGAGCTAGCCGAACCTTTGTAGAGTGGTTTTTTGCTATTCTTGCAGGGATTGCACCTTCCACTGAAAGGGCTCTTGTTGTACATATCGCTCCAGTGACAGCCAGTGCTTGATGTGGCTTTTGCATGGACATCATCCTGATGTGTAAGTCCATCTCAACGCTTGAATGCCAAGCACCTGTACTATCTTTATATTTCTCTGGTTTTGCTACTATAGCCAGTTTGGGGACAGCCGGCGATAACTTTGTAGCTGAAAATCGACTGGCAAAGCCGCATTTCTCTGCCGCAATGGATCTTAATTCTTCAAATTGAGCCAACTGTAGATCAGTAAATTCTTCTGCAAGTTCCGTTCCATCCAGGCCGATACTGCTCGCTTCCACAAAAACTAATGGATTTGCATAGTCGATAATAGACACCTCTATTTGGCCTTGACTTGTATCTAAAAACTCCGAACTATTTCCAGTAGGCAATAAATGACCGGTAACTGAACCAGCGGCATCATGAAAGTTTAAATAGATTGGAGATCCAGATCCAGGTACTCCAGATATCGTAACATCTCCGTCATATTTGACCTGACCGTCTTCCACTTCTACTTCCGCAATGATCATTTTATTCGTATTGGTATTCAGGATCCTTACCGCAGTCATTGGTTCTGTCGCTTTTACAAGTCCTTCTTCGATAGCAAATGGACCAACAGCAGCGGAGATATTTCCGCAGTTCCCTTTAAAGTCCACTTTTTCTTCTGAAATGCTGACTTGACCGAAAGTATAGTGAACATCAATATCCGAAGTATATGCTTTCTTTATTATTGCCACTTTACTAGTAAGGGAATTACCGCCACCCAAACCATCTATTTGTCTTTTATCAGGACTTCCCATGACATCAAGCAAAAAGGGCTCCCATTCGTTTTTATTGTTAGGCATGGCTGATTCGTGGAAAAAAACGCCTTTGCTTGTTCCGCCTCTCATGATTGTTACATTCGTCTTGACCATCGTCATCATCCTCATCTTAAAGGTAGTATTTTTTATGTTTTTTAGTGTAGAAGGTAAAAAAATAAAAATAAAATATAAGTTTTCTTAATATTCGATAAAAAAACTTTTATAATTGTGAAAGAAGGACTAGAAAGGAAGATGAAAATGGATGAGAAAGATTGGATTTTATTGAAAATTCTTCACGAAGAACAAAGTGTAACAAAAACAGCAGAACGATTATTTACATCACAGCCTTCCATCACTTATCGGTTGAATAAGATTGAGGAGATTTTCGGAATTGAATTATTCACCAAAAGGCATAAAGGAATTACCTTTACTGCGGAAGGAGAACACTTGGTTGCTTATGCAAGAAGAATGCTACAGGAACTTCAAGATACCAAAGATCATATCTCTAATCTAAGCAAAGAGGTGCAAGGACATCTAAGGCTGGGGGTATCAAGCAATTTCGCTCAATATAAGCTCCCTAAGTTATTAAGGGAATTTTCCACTATGTATCCTAATGTCCAATATAGTGTACAAACAGGCTGGAGCACAGATGTCATGAAATTATTAGATGCTGGTATTGTACAAGTCGGTATACTGAGAGGAAGCCATCGCTGGAAAGGGGTGGAGGAACGGCTGACACGGGAAAAATTACATATCATCTCAAAAAAACCAATAACGATAGAGCAACTTCCTTTTTTACCTTTTATCAAATATAAAACGGATGCTTCTTTAAAAACGATTATAGAAGATTGGATGCATACGAATCTAAAACAAGCCCCCATTATTGCAATGGAAGTGGATCGACAAGAGACTTGCAAAGAGATGGTAAAGCATGGTCTTGGTTACTCCATAGCACCAGAAATTTGCCTGCAGGAATCTGATCATTTGTACACAATGGAACTGTATAATGCTAAGGGTAAGCCTCTAATGAGAGATACTTGGCTAATGTACGATCAAAAATCATTAGGAATCAAACTCGTTAAAGCATTCATTGATTTTTTAAAGGGTGAACAAATGGTAACCATTTAAAGTTATGATAGAATTTTTTTTGAAACACAGTAAAAAAATATTTATTTAACTTATTACACCGTATAAGATATGTTAATCAAAAGTCATTTGAAAGCGCATTCTTGGAGGTGTAATATGCTTACTATTTTAGGTTTTTCGATGGTAACTGTTTTTACAATATTAATAATGACAAAGAAAGTCTCGCCTATTGTTGCCTTGACCATCACTCCCATTGTTTTTGCTCTTATTGGAGGTTTTGGTAAGGGTATTGGCGACATGATTTTAGAAGGAATTCAAACAGTTGCAAGTTCAGCGGCATTGCTATTGTTTGCTATTCTTTTTTTCGGAATTTTAATTGATGCAGGTTTATTTGATCCGCTAATAGAAAAAATTTTATCTATAGTAAAGGGAGACCCTGTGAAAATAGCGATAGGGTCTGCCGTCTTGGCAATGCTTATCGCTTTAGATGGGGACGGTACAACAACCTATATGATAACAGTCTCAGCAATGTTACCTTTGTATAAAAGAATTGGTATGAATCCCATGGTTATGGCGACATTAGCAATGCTGTCGTTGAGTATCGTTAGCGGAATGACTCCATGGGGCGGACCAGCTACAAGAGCGATTTCAGTGCTGGGATTGGATCCTTCAGATTTCTTTGTGTCATTACTTCCGACCATGCTTGGAGGTATTGCTTGTGTGATATTTCTGGCTTTTCTAATGGGAAGGAAAGAGAGGAATCGAATAGGCATCGTTCAATTAGAGCCTAGACATATAACAAAGGACAGCTCTCAATCTTATATGGCTGCTACTTTGGAGAGCGAACAATTGAAAAGGCCACGCTTAATATATCTTAATTTATTCCTCGTTATAAGTATCATGGTGTTTATTGTGCTTGGAACTAAGCATCCGTCAGTTTTATTTTTAATTGGTTTTGTTCTTGCCCTTACTATAAATTATCCGAATGTAAAAATGCAGAAGGAGCGAATCGCCGAGCATTCTGGTAATGCCATAACCGTGGTATTATTGGTATTTTCAGCAGGAGTATTTGCTGGTATATTATCCGGGACAAAGATGGTGGATGCCATAGCAGGATCATTGGTATCCATCATCCCCTCATCAATGGGAGAGTTTTTCCCCATTATTGTAGCACTCACTAGCATTCCGTTTACTTTTGTTTTATCAAATGATGCATATTACTTTGGTATGGTACCTATCTTTGCAGAAGCTGCCTCAGCATATGGTATAGAACCAGTAGAAATAGCAAGGGCTTCTATAATGGGGCAGCCGGTTCATCTGATGAGTCCATTAGTTGCGTCAACACTACTGTTAGTAAGCATGCTTAAAATGGACTTGGGATCATTTCAAAGGTTTGCCGTTAAGTGGGCTGTAATTACATCATTAGTTATTACGTTGTTAGCAATCATTACAGGGGCTATTACTATTTTGTAAAGAAACAATAATAATATTTAGACTGCCAATGAATCATTAGTTTGATTGATTTAAATACAGCTGAAAGGGGTCCCAAGCTGATCAAGCCAGTTGTCTCTCCAGTTACTCTATTGTTTAGGGTTCTTTTTTAGAAGTGGCAGCATTTTTGTCGATGTTTAGCCAGCATTTTCAGCATGATGTGGAAAAGACAAGAGACAAACATGCTCTTGTCTTTCTTAATATGATAGTTCAGTATAAATATTTAAGAAAAATGTCAGTATTGAGTAATGAATGTATCACCAGGCGTATGCCTCAGGTGTCTCTCCTCCAGGTCCGGGAAAGATATCATTTAACATGCGGAGAATCTCCTTATCCAGACTGATTTCAACGGCTTTTATCGTATCACGCAGCTGCTCAACCGTTCGTGGTCCGATGATCGGCGCAGTTAAAACTGGATTTGCCAGCACCCATGCCAAAGCCACATTTGCTTCTTTTTCTCCTAGTTCTTTGCATAAATCTGAAAATTTCTCGAGTTGCAAACGATGTTTTTCAATTAAATCTGCTCTTTTTGCTGTACGAGTTCCGACATTGCTTTTCAATGCCTTCCCGCCAAGAAGCCCTCTTGCAAGGGGACTCCACGCCACTACTCCTAAACCAAGATCCCGTGCAGCCGGCAGCACTTCCATCTCAGCTGTTCGTTCTAATAAACTATACTTATGCTGTTCAGTGACGAGTCCCATGAATCGCCGTTTTTCAGCTTCAGCTTGCGCTTTAACTAAATGCCAGCCTGCAAAATTACTGGATCCAATATAGTCTACTTTGCCGGAGCGAACCTGAGTCTCAAAAGCTTCCCATATCTCATCCCACGGTGTCCGCCTATCGATATGATGCATTTGGTACAATTCGATATGATCTGTCTTAAGCCGCTTCAGTGATCCTTCCAGATGACGTCTGATTTTGTATAGAGACAAGCCCCTCATATCATTTGGCCCGTCATTCGGATCAGAAATCGGTTCATATACTTTTGTCGCCAGAACAACTTTTTCGCGGCGCTGTCCTCCTTGTGCAAACCATTTTCCAATGATGCTCTCTGTCAATCCTGCGTTTTTGCCCCAGCCGTAAATATTGGCAGTATCAAAAAATTGGATGCCGTTATCAAGCGCTTCATCCATGATACGGAACGCAGTCTTTTCGTCTGTATCAACTCCAAAATTCATCGTGCCTAAACATAAACGGCTCACCCGCAATCCTGTTCTCCCTAAATAGGTATACTCCACAACAAACCTCTCCTTTATCATTATTTTTGGCAACAGCTGCAATACAATTGATTCAACAATTGTTTGCTCTTTGTTACGATTAAAAAGACGAAGCAAATGTAAAGCAGACGCAAAATTATAGGAGGTTTTTTCAAATGAATATAGAGGATCTATGGGATCAATTTCATCAGCCGTTAAAAACATATATTTCACATAGGGTTAACGATCAATCTATCGTTGATGACCTCTTGCAAATCGTATTTATGAAAATACAAGTGCATCTCCCAAATCTGATCGATGAACAAAAGATCGACAGCTGGATTTATCGGATCACTAGAAATACGATTATTGATTTTTACCGTACAAAAAAAACAAGCGAAATATTGCCTGATGTTCTACATTTTAATGACAGTGCAGAGGAAGAAAATTTCACCAAGGAAGCAACTGTGTGTATTCGATCGACCATCAAACGGTTGCCTGAAAAGTATCGAGAGGCGCTCGAGTTAACTGAATTCCAGGGGTTATCACAAAAAGAGTTGAGTGAAAAGCTCGGCATTTCTTACTCCGGAGCAAAATCAAGGGTACAACGCGGACGTGGAAAATTAAAACAGCTGCTTGAGGGGTGCTGTCATATTGAAGCGGATCGATATGGAAATATCGTAGACTTTCGTATTTTAAAGGAATAACTGATGAACATAGTCAGTTATTCCTTTAAAATAGGCCATCCGCATGAAGAGCATTTTTCCTTTGATGTTTGCAAGAGATGTATGTATAATATAAATCGTAATGTTTTCGATTTAATGAAAAAGGAGTGTTGGAATGAACATTTTATTTTCAAAACGGCTAGGCATATTAACGATTGGTTCATTACTAGTTTTGGCAGGATGTCAGACTTCCGGTTCTTCTGCAGGTGAGTCTAATCAAACAACATCATCCTCAGCAGTTGAAGAAGACTCTTCCAAAACGCAAGAGCAAACATCTGACAGTCATACACACGAACATTCTCACGATCATAGTCATGCGCATGATGAAGAAACAGAAAAAATATATGAAGGCTATTTTAAAAACAGCCAAGTAAAGGATCGCTTACTTTCTGATTGGGAAGGAGATTGGCAATCTGTATATCCATACCTGCAAGATGGTACTCTTGACGAAGTGTTTTCATATAAATCAGAACACGAAGGCGGCAAGACAGCTGAAGAATATAAAGAGTATTATAAAAAAGGCTATCAAACAGATGTTGACCGTATTGTAATCCAGAAAGATACTGTAACGTTCTTCAAAAATGGAAAAGAATATTCTGGTAAGTATACGTATGACGGATACGAAATTCTAACCTATGATGCGGGCAATAGAGGGGTAAGATACATATTCAAACTAGCTAAAAAAGCAGAAGGGCTGCCTCAGTATATTCAGTTTAGTGATCATAGTATTTACCCGACTAAAGCTAGTCATTACCATCTCTATTGGGGGGACGACCGTGAAGCTTTACTTGATGAAGTCAAAAACTGGCCTACTTACTACCCGTCAAAAATGGATGGACACGATATTGCCCATGAGATGATGGCTCATTAAATGATGATTACTCTATGAAAGTTGTTCTGCCATAGCCATTTTTTCTGTGGAGAATTGATAGAATGGGGAAAAAACTGATTGAGACCATTCAGTATCCGCCATATTATTGTGACGTGGCATACCTTGAGTCATCTCACATGAAGAGTAGAAGAAACCTATTTCAAAATAAAAAATCATTGGATGTATGGCAGTGGATTACGCTTGAAATCTATTGGCTTATATGAAGCAAAGAAGAGACCCAAAAACCGCAAAGCTTCTTCAAGAAAGCTTTGCGGTTTTTTATATGTCTAAGCCTCGATTCATCTCACCATAAAAATGCATTTCAACTTTCTCTTTTGATCGACAATAGTCCATAAAGGGAAGAATATTTCCCTCACAAAGAAGTCGTGGCAGTAATCTCCATAGGTGTGTTTGCATGGCCCACTTTAATGGTTTTGTTTAAATCTAATAAAAAACAGACGCCATAAAGATTTCTTATGGCGTCTGATGGATATGAGGTAAGGTGTGTTCTTAATAGCCACCAAAGAAAGATGTCCCAACGATGATTAATAGGATGAATAGAACTACGATTAATGGAAATGACCTCATAACATCACCTTCCTTAAAAGAGGATAGTACATGATATGCAGATCGAGCTTATTCGATAGTGATGCTAGTTTAATTGATGTAAAAATATTTTTAAGGCTGGACTGCTAACTGATCTTTATTAGTTATTGGATCATACTTATGATTTTGGAATGAATCCGTTTCAAAGTGATGTGTTGTTCTCGGCCAATCGTTGGCTAATCTTCCTGATGCAATCGAGCTATATGAAGCCATCCCTCTTTTATGAAAGTACACCCAAAACTTCTCTCTCTTGCAGACCCTTAATCATTTGACTTGCATATCGAGCGTAAGCATGCCTCATCTAAAAATAAAGTGCACCATCTGCTATTTGTTTTAACATTTTTAAGACAGTGATGCACACCTTTTGCGTTGAGCAAATGGAACAGGCTCAGAAGGGGCGAGCTGCTCCTTACTTCACCCAGATAAAAGACGGGGATAGACGGCATGCACCGAAGCTAACTGAAAGTTAAATTGAAATGAAAAAAGGGGCATGTTAAGCCCCCTTTAAGACTATCGAGAGCTTCTCAATAGCCTAACGCATTGTATGTTTAACATGTTTTAATTTTTCACAACGGATAAACTGACACTGTTGCCTGAGACTGTTACTTTAGCGAAGTCTTGTGTATCAATTACAGGTGTTATTGCTTTGTTGTCGATGGTGATGTTTGTAAAAGATGTTGAAAAATTTGATTTGATAGATTGGCGTGAACCAGTTGTAGCAACTGTAGCAAGCGCTTTCCATTTGGAGATGGAGCCGACATTTGTTTTGCTGATTTCTGAAATGAGACGGCCGTTGTATCCTGCATTGTTTGTGCCCCAGTATGTAGCGCGTGTATTGCCGTTAAGGTTTTTGTAGATGGTAAGTTGTACGGTGCTGCCGGGACGGAAGCCTTTCGTATTCGTAAATTGGCTTCCTCCTTCGAGGTACTGAACCTGATCCTGTCCTTTTGAACCGACTTTCATATATGGTTTCCATACGTTATATTTATCACTGTACTGAAACCCGATATCGGATTCTGTGCCCCCGCTAAAGCCAGAGTAGATGTAGGCTGTCCCATTTGAAACCTGAATGGAGCTAGGAAGCTGGATTTTTGTAACAAAAATGGCACCAGTGCTGTTCAAGTAAGCCCTTCCGCCGATTCCATCAGTTAGCTGTGATGCAGCTTCTGCGGTTTTTGGGCTAATAATACCCGGCACGTCTACTGCACATGTGCCAAAAAGCAGAGTTGCCGTAAGCGCACCCGCGAGCAGTCCTTTTTTCATCATCATTATTTCCCCCTATCATTATAATTAGAAAACGCTATCATCTTGTATTATAAAACATTATGAAAATAATTCCATAATCAACATGAAAATAGACACAGAATTTACACATTATGACTTTGTGTATCTGGCAAACGGTCGATTTCTAATCTCGAAAAATGTCCTGTGAAGTGTAAATGTTACGATAACTTTTCAATCGAGACTTGTGTTTTATTGAAATAGAAAAGCTATAAGAGATGGGGGAGAAATAAGAGGGGAAAGAGCGAAAACACTGTAATCAGATATGTGTGTATAACTCAATTGTTTGTTAGAAAAAAAGTGGGCTTTTTAAGCCCGCTTCTTAGTTCATGTTTCTCTTCAGGAGATTGTCTTTTTCATTTACATTCAATGTCCAACATGACTCCTTTGAGTTTCATCTAATATTTCAAACAATCTTTTGTACTTTGATATGACTACTTGGTCCACAATTTTATGGCCAGAATTGAAAAAGGTGATTGAGCCCGATCCTTTACCAAGCTGGTTACGATCTGCAAGAACTTTTTTCAACTGTTTTGCAGTACCGACACTGCCTGAAATCATATCAACTTTTATCCCAAATAGTTTTTCAAAACTGTTTTTGAAAAACGGAAAATGAGTGCATCCTAACACAATCGTTCCATATTGTTTCAGATCAAAAGAAGATAGTTCGTTCTTTAGATATTTAATGATTTTGTCTTCACTAAAATCAAAGTTCTCAGCAAATTCAACTAGTCCTGGAAGAGCTAAGCAATCAACAAGGTCATGGTGATCAATTTCTTTAACTAGATTATGAAATTTCTCTTCTTTAAGCGTCAAATTAGTAGCAACTACCAGAACTCTTTTTCTTTCCTCTGTACATTTATTTATAGCAGGCTTTACAGCGGGTTCGATTCCGATTATCGGAAAGTCGAAGTTTCTCCGAAGATCCTCTATCGCAATGCTAGTAGCTGTATTACACGCAATAACAAGAGCTTTGATATTTTGACTGGCCAGAAATTCAGCTGCATTGAAAATATATTCTTTAACTTTACCCTTTGATTTTTCACCGTATGGAACGTTTAACGTATCTGCATAAAAAATGTAATCTTCATAAGGAAGAACTTTTATGGCCTCATACAATACAGTCATGCCACCAATTCCTGAATCAAAAAATCCTATTTTCATCACTTCTCACGCTTTCTGTCTCATTCTTTTTTTATCATATGACTTTATATCATCTGCATCAAACGAAAAAGAACCATTTTACTATTCGAATTTAATATGGGAGTTATCGATTTTTCGAATAGGGAGCAAAACTTGAGAAGGGGAGATAAGATCGAAATGTTGGTAATGTATTGTGGTTGTGGTGAAATTATCAAGATCGCATCGTATCAATGTGATGATTGATAACCCGATTCAAATTAGCTTTGAAAATGTAGGAGTATTTAGATTTCCAGAGTCAGTGGATGAAATTACGAAAAAAAAGCAAACTGCCTGTCGAAGTTTGCTTTTTGCTCTATCAATGAGGTGCGCCTATATTTTTATATCCTCTTGGCAAAGCTGATTTAAAAGCTGCTTAACCGAAATTTCCTCAGTCAATGACCGTATCCCTTGACCTGCCCATAAAGACATCTGATCATGGTTATTTTGAAGTGAAGCCTTCTGTCTCATTGCCTTCGTTAGTGTATTTTGATAAGGGTACGGAAGGGTTTGTGTCTCAAACTGTTCTTTTTCTTCCATCCATTTATTTACGATTCCTCTGGCCTCTTTACCTGAAAATAATGTCGTAAGCTTTGTATCTGCTTCGTTTGCTTCTAGTATTTTCTGTTTATGTACTGGATGTGCGTTACTCTCGTGACAAATTAAAAAGGCAGAACCGATTTGAACGCCTTGGGCTCCAAGGGTTAAAGCTGCTTTTACTCCTCTGTGGTCTATCATTCCCCCAGCAGCTATGACAGGTACGCTCAGTGCATCTGCTGCTTGTGGAATCAGAGCCATTAAACCTACGGCAGATTCACCTTTGGAAGGTAAGAATGCTCCGCGATGTCCACCGGCTTCACTTCCTTGAAGGACTACTATATCCATTCCCCGTTCTTCCATTAACAATGCTTCTTCTACTGTTGAAGCGGTTCCTATTAAACAGCATCCAGCGGTTTTTAGCTCCTTTACTGCGTCTTCAGGCGGCAGATCAAAAGTGAATGAGCAAGCCTTAACCTTATATTTTAAAATTAGATCAATTTTTTGATAGAAGTCATCCCACTCTTCTTGTACAGATGTGAATTGATTTACTTGATTAGCTAACGGTATGTTTTCTTTCCACTTTTTAATCTGATCTTCTGGTGGCATCTCTAGACCTAGCGGAACAAACACATTAATTTGAAAAGGAGCGTCTGTCAGCTCAAACATTTCTTTTATCTGTTGTTCTAGCAGGTCTGGCGTAAGATACCCCGATGCTAAGCTGCCAAGAGCACCTTGATTCGAAACTGCAGATGCAAGTCGGGGCGTTGTAATACCGCCAGCCATTGGAGCTTGAATAATCGGTTTTGTTAAGGAAAACTTCTTCATAAATTCATTCATACCGAATCCCCCCGTTAAGACATGATTTTTGAAAAAAGTGTCATTTTAAAATTTGCTCAAAAACTCGTATTCGCTTAAATATATTGTTTTCCTTCTTTTTGTCAATCTCTCATACCAGTTAACATGTCGATAAAGCAGGGGAGATTAAAGTGTGTCAAAGAGTGTCGTCCCATGGCGGCTCTACAAAAAACTGAATATTCATGTAGTCCTTCATAGTTGATATCTGATTTTGAGATGTCTTGCATCTTAATTTTGAATGATATATAGAAGGACTTCATGTAAAATAAAGCTTAGAAGAATACATCACATTCAAGAGTAAAAAAATCTATAAGACGTACAGATCAATATTCGGTTTTACAGTTAGATATTAAGGCTGAAACGGAGGAACATGCGATGCGAAGTGAGCAGGAAATGATGGACATTTTTTTGGACTTTGCTTTGAACGATGAGAGAATCCGATTGGTCACTTTGGAAGGGTCACGTACAAACAGAAATATCCCTCCTGACAACTTCCAAGATTATGACATCTCGTATTTTGTAACTGATGTAGAATCTTTTAAAGAAAATGATCAGTGGCTCGAAATCTTTGGGAAGCGCATTATGATGCAAAAACCAGAAGATATGGAGCTTTTTCCTCCCGAATTAGGTAATTGGTTTTCATACATCATTCTTTTTGAGGATGGCAACAAATTAGATCTAACCCTTATTCCAATTCGTGAAGCAGAAGACTATTTTGCTAATAACGATGGTTTGGTTAAGGTATTGCTTGATAAGGATTCGTTCATCAACTATAAAGTGACCCCAAATGATCGCCAATACTGGATGAAAAAGCCGACTGCAAGGGAATTTGATGATTGCTGTAATGAGTTCTGGATGGTTTCGACTTACGTAGTAAAAGGATTAGCAAGAAATGAAATCCTTTTTGCCATTGACCATTTAAATGAAATTGTACGTCCTAATTTATTGAGAATGATGGCCTGGCATATCGCATCTCAGAAAGGGTATTCATTTAGTATGGGGAAGAACTATAAATTTATGAAACGGTACCTTTCAAATAAAGAATGGGAGGAACTCATGTCTACATATTCTGTGAATGGGTATCAGGAAATGTGGAAGTCTTTATTTACTTGCTATGCATTATTTAGAAAGTATTCAAAAGCTGTATCAGAAAGTCTTGCATATAAGTATCCTGATTACGATGAAGGCATCACTAAGTATACGGAAGGTATTTATTGCTCAGTAAAGTAATAAGAATATAGGATTGTTTTCATATGATATTTGATTCTCGCTGACAATGGAGACCAAGGAGTCACCATGTTTGTAAAAAGATGCGTAAATCGTTATGTTTAAGAATGTCTACGCATTTTACTATGATTATTCTTGTCCAAAATTTTTGTTCTTTTTAACGAAACGAGGCATTATAATTAACCTATAGGCACATTAAAAAAATAATAGAATGTAAAGGAGGATTTTTGTGTTCCAAACCTTAGACCATTTTTTGAAATCTTGGGAGTTCGAAGCAGATGCTACACAGAAACTATTAAATAGTCTGACTGATGAATCACTTAAACAAGAAATAACTTCACAAAATTGGACTCTAGGCCGTATTGCTTGGCATACTGTTGCTGCCATTCGCATCATTACCTCAAACACAGACTTAACGTTCCATGCCCCAGCTGAAGATTATCCTGTTCCAACTTCGGCTCAGTTTATAGCTGACAGCTATCATCAAGCCAGTAATACATTTGTACAGGCATTAAAAACCCAATGGACTGACCATACACTTCAAGAACGTATCAACTTTATCGGACAACAATTGCCTAACGGTTCACTTTTGATGTTTTTAATTCAACATCAAAATCACCATCGGGGACAAATGACTGTTCTTATGAGACAAGCAGGGTTAACTGTTCCAGGTATTTATGGTCCAGCAAAAGAAGAATGGGCAAAATTTGGTTTGGAAGCCCCGAAAATGTAATCAACCTTTTTATAAAAAAGTTACGCTATGACAACATATAAGAAGATGTTTTGATCTATCTTTTTTCAAAACATGTTCTTTTTTTGTTCGTTTACCAATGATAAGAACATATTCGAATCATTTTTATTCCAAACCACTTCAAATGACAACGTTCTTCCGCTTTATTGTTGGCCTATTCCCAACGATGTAAGTATAATTTTTAATGCTGTCAAATCTTCGATACACATATCTATAGATTCCTCTCTAACAAAACCCCCGCTTTTTCTGCCATCACTCGAGGTGGGGAAGGCATTTCATTTTTCAACCACCATTCGACTACTCCTACGTATGCATTTGCAACAAATTCAGCAGCGATCGATGGTTCAGAAATTCCAATGAAACATTCAGGTGTTGCTCAATTTTTGAATAAAAGCAGCTGCGCCAAAAGGAAGCCTATTGGAAGAGTCTAGCTGAGTTGGAACGTCTTCTCAAAAGGGAAGGCAATTTATTTACTGTAATTCATACAATGAGTAAAGCCTCCCAGGTATAATCTTTACTTCGTTCGACAAATTCTGCAAATTGTAGACAACTTCCTGATTATTTGGATAATTAACTGAATAGGAGGGGAAAAGTTGTCATATTTCATTATACTTATCATCGTTCTATTATCGGAGCATTGGTAACAGCAGCAGTCGGTATCATCTCTTCAAAAGTAGAGGTAATCTCGCCGAAAACTACAATAGAATCTAAAGAGGAAGAACAGAAAAGTTTTTATACGCTGAAATAAAGCAGAGAAAGAGCATCTCCTGCGGGGGTGTTTTTTATAGAGGAGTTGGAAAAACTGAATCAGACTAATTTACTTTTAAGATTCACCCTTGAAATTGCTGCACTAATCTCCTTAGGGGTGTATGCTTGGATAAGCTTTAATGGTTATTTTAAATATGTTTTAACTTTGGTTTTACCTATTGCAGTTATGATTGTCTGGTCTGTATTTGCAGTACCTCATGATCCTAGTCGAAGCGGACAAACTGTAATAGCTGTAAACGGAGTAACAAGGTTAGTTATTGAATTATTGATCTTTGCAATGGCTGTTGCAGCGCTTTATTTTAGTTATTTAAAACCAGTTAGTATTGTCTTTTTATGTCTTATAATACTCCACTACATCATTTCAGCTGAGCGTATCAAATGGCTTCTAAATCAATAGTTTTTCATTTCAGCACTCGTTATTAGAGTGTTTTTTATTATTCTCTGTAGAGCCAGTGATTCTCAGATTAGATTTGAAGGTTAACGGCTTGGGCACAGTTGCAGTATAGAACGCATTTTCCAATAAAGAAGGCGCTCATTTGAAATTCATCATTAAACAATTGTACAAAAGTAAAATTTGTATTTAGAATGTAGTAATAAATAGAAATTCTACGTAGGAGGGTATCTTGTGGAAGAAAAGAAAGCTTTAATCATTGTGGATGTACAAAAAGCCTTCGATGATAAAAAATGGGGGGAACGGAATAACGTAAAGGCGGAAGAAAACATTAGTAAAATACTAAAATTATGGAGAGAAAAAGGATGGACAGTCATATACATACAACACACTTCTGATAAACCTCATTCTTTATTCCATCCAAAGAATGAAGGGTTTGCGATAAAGGAAATAGTTAAGCCTATGGATGAAGAAGTCATTATAACCAAGACAGTAAATAGCAGCTTTATTGGTACGAATTTAGAAGAATTCTTAAAATTAAATGAAATAACCACTGTAGTCATAACTGGTTTAACCACGCCTCACTGTGTATCAACCACCACAAGAATGAGTGGTAATTTAGGGTTTGATACATACCTGATTTCAGATGCAACAGCAGCCTTCGGAATGAGAGACCAAAATGATACATATTATGATGCGGCGACTATTCATAATATATCTCTAGCTACATTGCATGATGAATTTGCCACAATATTGACAACTGATCAATTAATAAATGATTTTATAAAAACTCACTGATGAAAAACATTTTGGCACAGTAAAACGGCAGGCGCCTTTCCAATAGGAAGGGCGCTTTAATTCGATTTCCTGCTTTACTTGCTCAAAGGAGATGTATCAATGTTTCTTTATCGACAAGCAAGAGCAGATGAAGTAAGCAAAGTGGCAAAGCTATTCCATCAATCTTTCAATCAATATCCTTTTATGGATTTACTCGTAAAACGCGAAAAAAAGATCATTCATTTATTTTTGAAATGCATAAAGTACTGACAAGAGCATATTTTAAAAAGCATTTCTTTTTTGTTGGCATTCAGAATGGTGAAATGGTTGTTGCCGCTCTATTAAAACATCGTGATAAACCCGACATTAAACTTGATCGATTATATAGCAGCAGGGGGGATAACATTAATCAAAATGGGGCTAAAAAATTTTCCAAATCCTTAAAAGAGCCGGCATAGAAGTATTAGGAGTTTCGCCATTTTATCAGGGAAAGAGTTTAGGCAGCAAAATGATTAATGACTGTCTCATATCTTTTATTTCAAAATGCGGGGACGGCATTTTGGCCCTTATCATGAATACTGATCTCAATGGATCATTTTACAAATCGTCCTGATTTTATATTTAAAGATTATCATAACCTTTCATAAAGATGGAGGTCGAATGAATGTCTTCAAAAGAAAAAAAGAGTGTAACCATTTTGACGGAAAGTCAATTGTCTTCGAGAGCATTTAAAGATGAAGCGTATGAATTTTATAAAGAATTGCGAAAATCACAGCCTCTCTACCCATTATCTTTAGGAGCTCTGGGGAAAGGCTGGCTCATATCGAGATATGATGATGCAATACATTTATTAAAGAATGAAAAATTAAAGAAAAACTATGAAAATGTATTTACCGCAAAAGAAAAACGTCCTGCTCTATTGAAGAATGAAGAGACTTTAACAAAACATATGCTTAATTCAGATCCCCCTGATCACAACCGCTTGCGAACTCTTGTTCAAAAAGCATTTACGCATCGGATGATTTTGCAGTTGGAAGACAAAATCCAGCATATCGCAGATTCTTTATTGGATAAAGTGCAGCCCAACAAATTCATGAACCTAGTAGACGATTATGCGTTTCCATTGCCGATTATCGTGATAAGTGAAATGCTCGGCATTCCCTTGGAAGATCGTCAAAAATTCAGAGTATGGTCGCAAGCAATTATTGATTTTTCAGATGCCCCTGAAAGACTTCAGGAGAATGACCACTTGTTAGGGGAGTTTGTTGAATATCTGGAATCCTTAGTTCGCAAAAAAAGGAGAGAACCTGCAGGAGATTTAATCAGTGCATTAATTCAAGCGGAAAGTGAAGGCACACAATTAAGTACAGAAGAATTGTACTCGATGATTATGCTGCTTATCGTTGCAGGTCATGAAACAACCGTAAACTTAATCACCAATATGACATATGCTCTGATGTGTCACCATGATCAACTAGAAAAGCTCCGCCAGCAGCCGGACTTGATGAATTCAGCCATAGAAGAAGCATTGCGGTTTCACAGCCCTGTTGAGCTAACGACAATTCGCTGGACGGCTGAACCGTTTATACTGCATGGGCAGGAGATTAAACGGAAAGATGTGATCATCATTTCTTTAGCATCAGCAAACCGTGATGAAAAGATATTTCCAAATGCCGACATATTTGATATTGAAAGAAAGAACAACCGCCATATTGCTTTTGGCAATGGCAATCATTTTTGTCTTGGTGCACAGCTAGCCCGCTTAGAAGCAAAGATTGCGATTTCCACCTTATTACGCCGCTGTCCAAATATACAGTTAAAAGGCGAAAAGAAACAAATGAAATGGAAAGGGAATTTTCTGATGAGAGCACTCGAAGAACTGCCGATTAGTTTTTAATTTTTTGGGGATATGTGATTTTCAAACATATCTTGTTTTACTCCTCAATTAGATTAAACGATAGTAAAAGCTGTAACATAAAAATTTGATATGATAGCTTTTTAAAAACAAAGTTTAGCATTATTTATGCCTACCGGGCATGAAGATGTCTTGCAAACACCAATAGTTTCATCCTATCGGTGTTTTTTATTTGTTTTCAGCCTCATTTGGACAAACAGCTGTTACATAGTAAACGTTTGTTAAGATAAAATAATGGAGGGCATAGTTTCTAATGAGAAAAATAATGATAGATGGAAAAGACTTTGAAAATATAGAAGTTTTACATGATGTTTTAAAAGATAAATCTTTATGGGATTGCCTGACAGGGTGGGTGGATTTGCCGCTCACTTTAGTCTTGAAAAATTTTGAGTTCAGCAATACATTTTTAGGTTCATACGCAGATGATGTATTAGAAGTTTTACAAGAGGCTCAAGAGGAACTAGAGGACGAATTTAAAATAATAATAGAGTAGACTTTCTGTTTTGTGAATTTTAACAATTTTTGTTCGCAGAAAAAGGCAATAGGGCACCGCAAATTCAATTTTCGGTGAGACCACAATAACTTTTTGGCTTCTGATAAGTTTCTTATTATGTTGGTATCAAGTCACACAAGTACATAACTCTCCCATGACTTCTTTCTGATGTAAGTTAATTTCATTATGAGGTAATCATGGGGATAATTTTATTCTGTGAATAATATTTTAAAAGGAATTAAATTTAAAAAATATTTGATTATCGAATGAAAATTCGTTATTGTTTAAATTGGATGAAATGTAATTCTGTTAAGTCGTATTGGGGGTTGTGAAATGGGTATTATGCTTGATGAAACTGATAAGGCCATCTTAAGAGAATTGCAGGAAGATGCTTCAATATCAAATCTAAATTTATCTAAGAAAATTGGGCTTTCACCATCAGCTTGCCTTGCAAGAACAAAGAACCTAGTAGAAGCAGGTATAATTAAAAAGTTTACGACTATTGTTGATGAGAAAAAACTTGGAATCGAAGTCACAGCACTAGCTCTCATCAACTTATCACCCTTAAATAGGGAGACAATTCATTCATTTTTAGAGGATATAAACAAATTCCCACAGGTTCAAGAATGCTACACACTTACAGGAAGCCATGACTATATGCTCAAGATTGTGGCGAAGGACATGGAGAGTTATCGGAATTTTATCATTGATTCATTAATGCAGAACCCTGCTATTAGTGGAGTTGACACAAGCATAGTCATGAGTACAGAAAAAAGAACTGTCAGTGTGCCAATTGATGAAATGTAGGAGGTTGTTGATTTGAATAAAAATAAAGAATCGTTACATTTAAGCTCTCCTGCTATAAACACTCATATGAATAAGAGAAGTCAAATATGGGCTGCATTTCGTTCTGCATTCCCATATACAATTCCGATTTTTGCGGGGTTTTTGTTTTTGGGGATAGCTTATGGAATCTTTATGCATTCTTTGGGATTTAGCGCAATCTATCCAATCATCATGAGTTTTATGATATTTGCGGGCTCAATGGAGTTTGTTGCAGCGAATTTTTTACTTGGTGCGTTCAACCCTATGAATGCTCTTTTTTTGACGTTAATGGTCAATGCCAGGCATTTGTTTTATGGAATTTCCATGTTGGATAAGTACAGGGGGACTGGAAAGAAAAAGCTTTATCTGATTTTCGGAATGTGCGATGAATCATTTTCTATCAATTATACCGCTAATGTTCCGGCGAATGTTGACAAGGGCTGGTTTATGTTTTTTGTGACACTGCTTAATCATTTATATTGGGTCGCGGGGGCAGCGATAGGAGGTATTTTTGGGTCGTACGTGAAGTTTAATACCGAAGGGCTTGATTTTGTGATGACTGCTCTGTTTATTGTGATATTCATAGAACAATGGATGAAAGAGAAAAAGCATTACAGTGCTCTCTCAGGACTTGGACTTTCAGTAGCCTGTCTTATCCTTTTTGGCGGAAACCAATTTATTATTCCTGCTATGCTCGCCATTTTAGGGGTACTGACTGTTCTGAGAAAACCATTGGAGAAAGCTGAGGTTTCCGTATGACGATGACTATGACGCAGCAAATGATCACCATTGCAATGGTCGTGCTAGGAACAATGCTGACACGGTTCCTTCCATTCATGATTTTCCCGTCTGGCAAACCGACACCGAAATATGTACAGTATCTTGGTAAAGTGCTGCCATCAGCGGTAATCGGGCTTTTAGTCATTTATTGTTTGAAAGATGTGAGTCTGCTTTCTGGAAGTCATGGCATTCCTGAATTGGTTGGAGCAGCTGCTGTTGTACTGCTTCACTTGTGGAAGAAAAATATGCTTCTTTCCATAGCGGGGGGAACCGTTGTTTATATGGTTTTGGTGCAATTGGTTTTTTAACCGATATCGGAAACTATCAAAATGATCATGCTTTTATTGAACTTGATAAAAATATATAAAACTGACACAAGCTTATTTTGGAATCAACACTGTGCCAGTGCAAATAGCATCTGTAATGTTTCCTGGCTATTCAAGAAGTGTCTACTTTAATCGGAGGATGTATAATGTCAAAAAAAGTGTCTGCTTCCTATATCATCATTATAGGATTAATGCTATTTGCATTGTTTTTTGGAGCAGGAAATCTCATTTTTCCGCCTATGCTTGGTCAATTGGCCGGGAAAAATGTATGGATCGCTAATGCAGGTTTCTTAGTGACCGGAGTTGGATTGCCATTACTGGCTATAACAGCATTTGTTTTTTCGGGTAAACAAAACTTACAGTCGTTAGCCAGCCGTGTTCACCCGGTGTTTGGCATTGTATTTACGACGATTCTCTATTTGGCAATCGGGCCTTTTTTCGCTATCCCGAGATCAGGAAACGTATCGTTTGAAATTGGGGTAAAACCTTTTTTATCAAATGATGCAAGCCCTGTCTCATTGATTATATTTACAATATTATTTTTCGCATTGGCATGCTTGTTATCACTCAATCCTTCAAAAATTATTGATATAGTTGGAAAATTTTTGACGCCAATTAAGCTGACATTTATCGGATTGCTTGTAGTGGTAGCTCTTATTCGCCCAATTGGAACCATTCAAGCACCATCAAAAGGGTACACATCACAAGCGTTTTTTAAAGGATTTCAGGAAGGATACCTCACTCTGGATGCCCTTGTAGCATTTGTTTTTGGAATTATCATCGTGAATGCATTGAAAGAACAAGGAGCTTCTACCAAAAAACAGCTGATGGGTGTTTGTGCAAAAGCAGCCGCGATTGCAGCTGTACTCTTAGCAGTTATGTATACAGCCCTTTCCTATATGGGGGCTTCCAGCGTTGAAGAACTGGGGATTTTAGAAAATGGAGCAGAGGTTTTGGCTAAGGTTTCATCCTATTATTTTGGATCTTATGGTTCAATCTTATTGGGCTTAATGATTACAGTGGCGTGTCTGACGACAAGTGTCGGACTGATCACAGCGTGTTCTTCTTTTTTTCATGAATTATTTCCGAACATTTCTTATAAAAAAATTGCTGTCGTTTTATCAGTGTTTAGTACACTTGTCGCAAATATAGGATTAACCCAGCTCATTAAGGTGTCAATGCCTGTCTTACTGACGATGTATCCTATCGCGATTTCCTTAATATTTTTAACGTTTTTGCATTCTGTATTTAAAGGGAAGACAGAAGTGTATCAAGGCAGTTTATTATTCGCATTCATCATCAGCTTATTTGACGGTTTGAAGGAGGCGGGAATAAAAATTGAAGTTGTGAATCATATTTTCACTCAGATTCTTCCTATGTATAACATAGGGCTGGGGTGGCTCATTCCAGCTATTGCAGGGGGAATATGCGGCTATATACTGAGTATATTCCGAACAAAAACAAGTTGATCAATCAACAGCAATATCACTCAGATCTGCAGGATCTCCTCCATCAGTGGATACTTCAACTGTTACAATTGGATGTTCTGCCCCTGTCCAACCGAAAATATCAATCTTTCCGTTGTCACCCGAAATCTGTAGGTGAATATTTAATAGTTGTGAGAGCGATTGACTCTTTAGGAAATAGTCAGCCTTTAACTTCAAGACGCAACCAAGTGTCTAGGGCAATGATCTTCGTTCAAAATTCTTTGAATGAGGAAAATCTACATTCTAATATCGACTAGGTGTCACAATTCAGAGTGCAAAATCACGAAGAAAAAGCAAACTACATACCGAAGTTTGCTTTTTTGCTCTATACAAACAATGAGATGCGCCTATATTTTTATATCAGACAACTGATCAGAGGTATTTTGAGGCGAAGCCAGCCTTCCATCCATTTATTTACGATTGATCTGGCCTCTTTACCTGAAAATGATCCCTCATATGCGTTAAAAAAGCAGATAAAGCAGGGGTAATTAAAGTGTCTTTCCGCCTTATAAACATGGTTGATACGAAAGAATATTTGTCAGAGATAGTGTGGCTGCGAATGCGGCCTTCTTTTTCATGCGAAGCAATGATTGAACGAGGCAGCAGTGAAATCCCCAAGCCGGCGCTTACACAGCCAATGATCGCTTCAAGTATGCCAAATTCCATTAATTTTATAGGTAATAAACCTTCTTCTTGGAGGATATGATTGAGCTTTGCTCTGTAAGAGCATCCTTTACGGAATACAAGCATTGTTTGTGTTTGAACATCCTGAATGGAAGAAATCACAGGGTGTGAAGCGCTTGTAACAAGAACCATCTCTTCATCCAATACCTTTTCTTGAACTAAATCAGGGTGTTCAATAGGCCCTGAAATAAAAGCGCCGTTTAACTCATAATGTAAAACTGCTTGTATTTGTTGTTCCGTAGGGCCGGTTACTAGGTTCAAATCAACATTTGGATAGAGGTTATTATAATGTGCAAGGAGTTGAGGAAGCCAAACTGCAGCTGTTGTTTCCATTGATCCTATACGCAGTGGCCCAGAAGGCGCGGATGATTCGCCCATGGCTGCTCTAGCTTCTTCAATAGTATGTAGAATTTTCTCTGAGTAAGAAACAAGAATTTGCCCTGGGGGAGTAAGTGTGATTCCTCGACTATGGCGATAGAATAATTTTGTCTGTAAATCGTTTTCTAGTTGTTGTATCTTATTCGTTACGTTCGATTGTGCATAATTTAAAGTCTGAGCAGCCTTGGAAATAGCTGACACATTAACGAATGAAATTAAAAAGACTGTTGTAGTAGAAGGAGGGGATTTTATGCCATTACTTCGTTTTGACTTAATAGAAGGGCGAGATCAATCAAGTTTGAAAAAACTTTTAGATGTCGCTCACAATGTTGTAGTAGAGGCTTTTGATGTGCCTCAACTAGACCGTTATCAAATTGTTCATGAACATCCAGAAAATCATATGATTATTGAGGATACTGGGTTAGGATTTAACCGAACTAAAAATCTTGTTGTTCTTTCAGTTACAAGTAAATCCCGACCGGAAGAGAAGAAACAAAAATTTTACAGGCTGTTAGCTGAAAGACTGGAATCTGAGTGTGGTATCGCATCAACTGATTTAATTGTATCTATTGTTGAAAATGATAATGCTGACTGGAGTTTTGGACTTGGTGAGGCCCAATTTTTAACAGGTAAATTGTAGTTGAATACTACCCTCAAATGCTTGATTGAAGAAAAGGATAGAGAAACTAGGGTAGCGGAGCAAACCATGTGTTTGCTCCGCTTTTTTATGTTTATAAAAGAATAATTAAGGAGGTATTGTGGATTTCTATAAAAAATATTTTGACATTTCAGTAAAGAGCAGATATATTTATATATGAACACATGCTCATATATAAATATTGTTTGCATTATGTTAGAATGCTTCATAACAGATTTGAAATAATAAATACATATGTATCAATAAACTTTAGGTAAGGAGGAGTTTTTTATGGGTCACAATCATAATGAAGGAGCAAATAAAAAGGTTTTATTGATCTCTTTTATCATGATTACAGGTTATATGATAATAGAAGCTATAGGTGGATTTTTAACAAATAGTCTGGCGCTTTTATCTGATGCAGGCCATATGCTGAGTGATTCAATTTCATTAATGGTTGCCCTGATTGCTTTTACATTAGCTGAAAAAAAGGCAAATCACAATAAGACATTCGGCTATAAACGATTTGAGATTCTTGCAGCTGTGATAAACGGTGCTGCCTTAATTCTTATTTCTCTTTATATCATTTATGAAGCAATCGAACGCTTCTCTCATCCACCAAAAGTAGCAACAACCGGCATGCTTACAATTAGTATCATCGGGTTAGTTGTGAATCTATTGGTCGCTTGGATTATGATGAGTGGCGGAGATACAAAGAATAATCTGAATATAAGAGGAGCTTATTTACATGTAATAAGCGATATGCTCGGCTCTGTAGGTGCCATTTTAGCTGCCATACTCATCATCTTCTTTGGATGGGGCTGGGCAGATCCATTGGCTAGTATCATTGTGGCTATTCTTGTTCTAAGAAGCGGTTACAATGTGACTAAAGATTCTATTCACATATTAATGGAAGGAACTCCAGAAAATATCGATGTCTATGATATCATTCGTACAATTGAAGGGACAGAGGGAATTCAAAACATTCATGATTTACACATATGGTCTATCACAAGCGGATTGAATGCTCTTTCTTGCCATGCAGTTGTTGACGATCAACTGACCATTTCAGAAAGTGAAAATATTTTACGCAAAATTGAACATGAACTTGAGCATAAAGGCATTACGCACGTAACCATTCAAATGGAAACCGAAGCGCATAATCACGACAATGCGATCCTTTGTCAGCCCAAAATGGAGAAGCCGCGTGACCACCATCACCATTAAATTTTTTATCTAACTTTATAGTGAGGAGATCAACTAGCATTTTGCAGATTCTGTCTACTGACAATTTGAAATTGGCGGGGTGATAATGTGTACGACACTATAGTAATCGGGGCTGGTCAAGCAGGGATCTCGATAGGATATTATCTAAAGCAGTCCGATCAAAAGTTTATTATTTTGGATAAAAGTCATGAGGTGGGGGAGAGCTGGAAAGATCGGTATGACTCATTAGTTTTATTTACTTCTCGAATGTATAGCTCTTTGCCTGGAATGCATCTTGAAGGAGAAAAACATGGATTTCCTTCAAAAAATGAAATTGTTGCTTATCTAAAGAAGTATGTTAAAAAATTTGAAATTCCAATCCAATTACGGACAGAAGTAATAAGTGTCCTAAAAATAAAGAATTATTTCTTAATAAAAACAAATCGGGAAGAATATCAAACGAAGAATCTTGTCATTGCTACAGGGCCTTTTCATACCCCTAATATTCCATCAATATCAAAGGATTTATCCGATAATATTAATCAACTACACTCATCACAATATAAGAATTCAAAACAATTGGCATATGGAAATGTACTAGTAGTTGGTGGTGGGAATAGTGGTGCTCAAATAGCTGTTGAATTATCCAAAGAAAGAGTTACATATTTAGCCTGTAGTAATAAACTAGTTTATTTCCCTTTAATGATCGGAAAAAGAAGCATCTTTTGGTGGTTTGATAAATTAGGAGTTTTACATGCAAGTCATACATCAGTAGTAGGCAAATTCATTCAAAAGAAAGGTGATCCAGTATTTGGGCATGAATTAAAACATGCAATAAAACAGAAGGAGATCATCTTAAAAAAAAGAGTCATTGCCGCAAAGCAAAATGAAATCATTTTTAAAGATTCATCTACATTAGAAGTAAACAATATTATTTGGGCTACTGGTTTCAGGAATCCCTTATGTTGGATAAATATAAAAGGTGTTTTGGATAAAGAAGGTCGAATCATACATCATAGAGGTGTTTCACCTGTAGAAGGATTGTACTTTATAGGGTTGCCTTGGCAGCATAAGCGAGGTTCAGCGTTGCTTCAAGGTGTAGGAAATGATGCTGAATACATTGTAAAACAAATGAACGGTGGATAAACGAAGCAGAGCAGTGACTCACATGTTTACTGCTCTATTTTATTGTGAATAAGGGTAGCGAAGTGGAGATGCGCTTTCTCTTTTATTTAAGAAGTTAGAATATAGAAAGAGAAAAATCACTTTAAGACATACTCATATTTTTATGTTCAACAATGGTCTTAAGGAGGCTGCGCATTGAATTTGTCAGGTACGCATCTTTATGGCGTATAAAGATTGTTGAGATACAGCTATCTTTCTCAGGCAATGGGTGGCAATAAACCTTACCTTGTGCAGCTAGATGCATAACAGCAGATTCCGGTACCACTGTTATACCGAGTCCAAGTGCAACACTATTTAAGATTGTCTCTAGGATGTTAAATTCCATCATTCTGTTTGGGAGCACACCTTCATCTTTGAGCCATTGTTCAAGCCTAGACCGATACCCGCACCCCTGGTTAAAAACAAGAATCGGAGTCGTTGAAAAATCCTCTATATTAAACGTTTTGTTACTGGTTACAAGAGTAAGTTTTTCAGTATAAACATCATACTGTTCCAGAATAGAATGTTTCAAAGGGCCTGAAATAAAAGCTCCGTCTAATTCGTGATTCATGACCTTTTTAATAAGTTCCTCTGTTAGACCAGCCTGCAATGATAAATCCACATTAGGATACTTTTTATAATAGGAAGCTATGATGGTCGGCAGTATCCTCACTGTTTCCACTGTACCGATTTTTAATATTCCAGACGGTATATCAGTATCTAGAAAGACTTGCTCCAGTTCTTCAACATCTTTCAAAATTTTGTTAACGTATTCAATCATTTTTCGGCCCTCTGGGCTTAGTGAAACCCCTTTTTTATGGCGATTGAAAAGAGGTGTTTTGAGCTCATTCTCTAATTGCTTAATCCGCGCAGTTACATTAGATTGTACATAATTTAACTCTTTTGCAGCACCGGTAATACTCTTGTGATGGGCTACGCATTTGAAAATTTGTAAGTCTCGCAGTTCCATGAAGATCCCCCCTTCATTAAAGTATCATTATCAATGATGTTTTTCATCACTTTTGTTCATTTTACTTGATGCTTACTTCTTTTTATAATTCTCATTGTAATTTTAAAGAAAAGGAGGGGAATTCAATGAAAAAAGGTCAATTATTCATTGGTGCCCTTACATGTTTAGTAGCAAGTATGTCTTGGGGCGCGATGTTTCCAGTTGCAGATCATGCATTAGAATTTGTTGATCCGTTTTATTTTTCATTTATTCGCTACGGTGTGGTAACGATTATGTTAGTGATTTTATTATTGGTGAGAGAAGGAAAAAAATCATTTTATTTAGAGGGTAAAGCAAAATGGATCATTTTATTTGGGGTGATGGCGTTTACTGTATACAATGTTCTTATTTTTTTAGGTCAAAGGTTGATGGGGAAGTCTGGAATTATGACAGCATCCATTGCCGAGGCACTCATGCCGATGCTTTCAATTGTTATTCTATGGGGATATAAACATGTGAAACCTAAAAAATACACAATGATCAGTATATTGATTGCCTTTTTGGGGGCTTCGATGGTCATAACCAAAGGTAATATAAGTTTCTTTTTTTCATTAGGGGATCATCTATTCTCGATACTCTTTATATTCATTGGTGTTTTAGGGTGGGTTGTCTACACAATGGGGGGACAGATATTCCGAGAGTGGTCCACACTTCGTTATTCAACTTTGACATGTTTATTCGGCACAGCTATAACAGGAATCATGACAGCTATACTTACCGCGCAAGGTTACGTGTCGGTACCGAGTATTAAAGTGATTGCAGCAATTAAGTATGATTTTTTATTTATGATTACTTTACCAGGTATCATAGCCCTCCTTAGTTGGAACTATGGCATTAAAATCCTATCATCCATTAATGGGATTTTATTTATTAACTTTGTCCCCATTACTACATTGTTAATCATGGTGATCAAAGGATATAACATAACTGCATTTGATATAGTAGGAACACTGTTTGTCATTATTGGACTCATTTTAAATAACATATATCAGCGTAAGGAAGATTATAAGCAGGTATTACAAAAAGAAAAAACAAATTTGACTATCACTTAGACGGTGGGGGATTTAAAATGTTTGAAGGTTTATTGTTTTTCATTTCAGCTGGAATTGTCTGTGAACTTGCTGCAATTAATAGAAATGGCCGCAAAAATATAAAGCAACAGGCGGAATTGATTCAAATTTTAAAAGAAAACCTTAATAAAGACATTAAATAAATCAAGACGGTTGGATATTATTGAAACACACCAGAAAATTCAGGTGTGTTTTTATTTTGCTTTCTATTTTAAGTCTTAAAACGTCACCAATCGCTAGTTGAATACTACGGGAACCACTCTCCATACGGAAAAAGATGATTATTTACATCATTCAGAGTTGATTTTAGGTTCTTTTGAACTTATAATGTTATATATACTGTTTTTTGTTTATTCAGAAAAAACGGGTTATAAAAATAAATATTTATATCGGAGGTGTACGCCTTACTAGGTAAGGCAAATCATTGACAACCATTAACCTTATAATCTTTACTATTTTAATTGTCTTAACAGCATTTTTTGTTGCGACTGAATTTGCGATAGTAAAGATCAGGTCATCAAAAATTGACCAACTCATATTAGAGGGAAAAAAAGGTGCCGTATCAGCCAAAAAGGTCATTACTCATTTGGACGAATATTTGTCAGCTTGTCAATTAGGGATCACGGTTACAGCGTTGGGAATTGGCTGGGTTGGAGAATCGACTTTTGAAGTGATTTTGCACCCCTTATTTGCTCATTTTCATGTAAGTGAAACAGTCTCACATGTATTGATCTTAGTGATTGCTTTTGTGATGGCGACTTTTTTGCACGTTGTAGTTGGAGAACTTGCTCCTAAAACACTCGCTATCCAAAAAGCGGAAACCATCACTCTTTTGACTGCAAAGCCAATTATTTGGTTTTACCGCATCCTGTTCCCTTTTATATGGTTTTTAAATGGTTCAGCCCGGTTTATAGTAGGACTCTTCGGTTTGAAACCTGCATCAGAACATGAACTTGCTCATTCTGAAGAAGAACTGCGCATCTTACTGTCTGAAAGCTATAAGAGCGGTGAAATCAATCAAAATGAGTTGAAATATGTAAATAATATTTTTGAATTTGATGAAAGAATCGCCAAAGAAATTATGATTCCGAGAAGAGAGATCGTAGCGATTTCTAGTGAGGATTCTTATGAAACTATTGTTAAGACCATTAAGACAGAGAGCTATACAAGGTACCCAGTCCTAAATGGAGATAAAGATTCAATCATTGGTTTTATCAATGCTAAAGAATTTTTGTCAGCTTATATTGACACAGACCAGAAGATAAAAGAGGATTTCAAGTTAGAAAATCATATCAACCCTGTTATCCATGTTATTGAATCCGTTCCAATTCATGATTTATTGGTAAAAATGCAAAAAGAGCGAACACATATCGCTATTCTTGTGGATGAATATGGCGGCACTTCAGGTTTAGTCACTGCTGAAGATATTCTTGAAGAAATTGTCGGGGAAATCAGAGATGAATTTGATAAAGATGAAGTGCCTAATATTAGAAAAGTAAATGATAATCACTATATCTTAGATTCGAAAGTGCTCATTGAAGATGTAAATGATTTATTGGGAACGACGTTAGCAAGTGACGAAGTGGATACAATAGGCGGCTGGTTTATGACTCAACAAATAGACGCTGCAGTTGGGTCCGTTATAGAAGCCGATGGGTATATTTTTAAAGTGCACAAAACAGTTGGCCGGCATATTAATTATTTAGAAATTGTCCGGAAAAAAGAATAACATCTGGATAAAACACATGAGATTTTGACTAATAAGATGCTTAAAGCCTGAGATGAAATTTTCATCCAGGCTTTTTTAAACAATGATCTTACAGTTTAAGTAGGTAATCATTATCGAAGTTCAAACGTTTCTCAGCAAACAAGGAGGCTTGGATATCTATAGCTCTTTTACCATTACCTTCTCACCATTAAAGTCGAGTTCACCATTAAATTGAAAACCAAACCTTTGATAAAGGCGTATAGCATGAATATTATTTTCAAATATACTTAAATAAATTCTCTTGCATTTATATAACTCAGCAAGGTGCTGAATGAGGGCTTTAAGCATTTTCTTCCCTAATCCTTTTCCCTGATAGCGTTCGTCAATAAAAAATCGGTCAAGCCAGACTCGTCCGTTTTTATTATCTTCATCATACTCGGGAAACAATCCATACATTGCAAAACCGACTAGATCTCCTTCATAGTAAAGCCCGACAGGTTTATAATAGTGACATTCTTTTGCATCTTCTAAACATATTTTTGTAGATTCAATATATGATAATTGATTCTGGCTGACATGTAGATCAAGAATTGCAGCACGATTATCATCAGTTACTGCTTTTATGTTTATACTCATACTACATTCTCCTTTTTTCTTATCCCGGTATCCTGATATTGCTAAAACTCAGCTTAAACTATATTCACGTCAAGCAACATGTAGCCTATCAAATTAAGTACCTTTTCTTATTGTGCCTAACCAGAGGCATTCCCTGCATCCAAATGACTTGACTTTATAGAGGCTGAATTAATTCAAAGCTGCAGCACCATTCTTTTTTTCTTTCCAAACCATTGTAAGACCAAGGCCGACAATCATAACGAAACCTGCAAAAAGGAAAGGATAATGAATGTTAAGATCAAATAGTATACCGCCTAAAGCAGGTCCAAATATATTTCCCAGGCTGGTGTATGTGGAGTTCATGCCTGCTACGAAACCCTGCTGGTTACCGGCCATATTGGATAAATGAGCGGTTAAGGCCGGACGTAGCAAATCGAACGCCAGAAAAATAAAACAAGTTACAAGCAAAACAGTTAAAAATCCTGACATAACAGTAGACACGAAAGCCAAGATCGCACCGGTTATTAAGCACAGCTGAATCATTCTTTTCTCTCCAAGTTTGTTGACCAATTTCCCGAAAAGTAAAACTTGAATAACTACCGCAACAATGGAGCTAATCGTAATAATGGCTGCAATATCTTTTGGTGTGAAGCCAAATTTATGATCAGAAAACAAGCTGAATACCGTTTCATAAGCTGATAAACCAAAAGCCATTACAAAGACGATAATAAATGCAATGAAATAGACAGGATGAATGGATCTCTTCAAGTCTTTAATAAAATTTGATTCCTTTGTATGAGATGAGAGTTGATGGCGTTCTTCTGTCGACAATGACTCTTTTAGTATAAAAACGGAAGTGACAGCTGCTATTAACGCGATGGCGGAGGCGAAGAAAAACGGCATGCGGATGCCAAAGCCGGCAATAAATCCTCCCGCACCAGGCCCAATAATAAAGCCGGTGCTAATTGCAGCAGAAACATACCCCATAGCCTTTGACCTTTCCTTTAGGGTTGTAATATCAGCTACATATGCTGTTACCGCGGGCATGATAAAAGCCGCACTTACACCACCCAATATCCTCGAGAAATAAAATATTGAAACATGGGTCCCTAATCCGAAAATCAACTCAGATAAACTGAATATAAGCAACCCGAGAATAATCATTTTTTTTCTCCCGAAACGGTCAACCCACCTACCTGCAAAAGGTGAAGTAATTAACTGAGAAATGGCAAAAGCCGCAACAAGATAACCCATTGTGCTGCCGGATAAATGCATGATTTTCATAAAAGAAGGCATAACTGGAATGATTAAACCGATACCAAGAAATGCTACGAAGATGTTGCTTAATAGTATAATGAATATCGTTTTTTGCTCATTTATTGATTTTTTCATCTGAATTCCCCTTTTACTCAATTGAACCCTTTTTACCTATCCTTTTCGCTTGAAGCTTTTTTCAAGTACAATCAAATCATAAGGTATATGGTTACCGTATAGTCAAGGAGGATTTTATGAGCGAAGATGTTAAGAAGTATTTCACAACAGGGGAGTTTTCGAAGCTCTGCCGTGTAAAAAAACAAACCTTATTTCATTATGATGAGATTGGTCTTTTCTCGCCGGAAATAAAAAAAGAAAATGGGTATAGATATTATTCCTATCATCAATTTGAGATTTTTCAAGTCATCACTCTATTTAAAGAGCTTGGGGTTCCATTAAAAGAAATAAAATGTCTAATAAAAGGAAAAACACCAGACAAGATCCTGCATGTTCTAAAAGAAAAGTCTATTGAGATTGATAAAAAAATAAATGAGCTTAAGCAGTTGCAAACGATCTTACAAACAAAAGTGACGCTTACAGAACAAGCACTTGAGACTGATTTTTCCTCAATTTCTTTTGAATATTTAAATGAAGAAACATTCATGTTAAGCCGAAAAACATTAAACTTACCGGAACGAAAATATGTGGCAGCCATTTCAGAACTCATTCATGAAGTTCAGCAATATGAATTAGATGAAGGATATCCGATAGGCGGAATCTTTGCACGGGAACAAATCTTAGAAAAAGACTTCTACAATTACAGTTACTTTTATATAAAAGTAAAAGATGGGGCAGAGAACATAAATTATCATGTACGACCAAAAGGCCTGTATGCAGTTGGATATGAAATAGGCGGAAATACTGAAGAGGCATACCGGAGAATCATTGAGTTCATTGAAAGAAATGGAATGCAAATAGGGGAAAATGCATATGAGGAATATATGCTGGATGAGATGGTAGTTGACGGGTATGAAAATACATATGCCAAAATCCTCCTTCAAGTTAAAGAGGTGTAAGATTACGAGATTTTCATATGGAAAAATTGTTTCTGTTGTGTGCCCAAAAAGAATATAAACTGGTTTACTAAAAACGAGCCCACATACAGGGACGGTACAAACGGCACTGGGAACCGCAAGTCTATCGGCGTTGAAATATGCTATAACGATTCAGGAGGCGCTAAATACTACGCTGCTGAAAAGCTGGCCATCAAGACGCATCCAAAGGGATAAATCTAAAAGAGCTGGGACAGGGGGGACAAACAACAGAATTCCGTATACTCTGTTGTTGTGCTATGTAAATGTTCAAAAGCCATTTAGGATCGTTGACCTTTGATAATCCATCATATAAAAGTGTCATTCGATGTCTTGTTAACAAAGGCTAGTGAAATTCAACATCCAGAAAACGATTACAAGGTCGGTGATAAATTATTCATCCGTGAATCAAACGGTGATCGAACATTCATTTTTGTGTTTAATATGAGTTTTCTTGATTTAGCACACTCCCTTAATAAATGCATAGGATACTATCACAAAAATTTATAATTGTGGGGATCAAAAAATGTACTATAACCCTTTTTCGCCTCAATGTTATTATTATGTGACTGTACCGATGTATAATGATGGAAGATCTGTTTATTGGACTATTCCAAATGAGATGGAGAACGTACACAGAGGTGCCGATTTGCGCTCTTCATATGAAGATAGAAACCTTCTTTTGAAGGATTATGGACCAAAACCATTTGTTGTAAATATCAATAGAGCCACAAAACAAAACCATACGTTCCGTACTGCTTTATGGACAGGAAAGCATTTTCAAGTTACTTTGATGAGTCTTGGTATTGGAGAAGACATTGGTTTGGAAATCCATCCTAACGTTGACCAGTTCTTACGGATTGAGCAGGGGCGTGGGGTCGTCAAAATGGGAAAGAGCAAAGATCATTTGAACTTTCAAAGAAATGTTTATGATGATTCTGCCATTGTTGTACCTGCCGGCACTTGGCATAACGTGATTAATACAGGTAATACGCCATTAAAACTTTACTCCATTTATGCTCCTCCTAACCATCCATTTGGTACAGTTCATAAAACCAAAGCAGATGCAGTGGCTGCGGAAGATTAGCATAGTTATTCGCAGAATCACATCCAGCATGAAACATGGGGAACCAGTACCTAAGAATTGTTTTTATGCAAATGAAACCCAATGTAATATCCAAGCAGTCTTGTGCTAATTTTAAAAGTAATTGATAAAATAAAGTCGATTTAAAATAAAATCGGCTTATTTCTTTATTCAAGTTACTTTTAGCAGAATTGGCATTATCGAATGTAAGTATTTTTTCAATCCGCGGATATCGAAATGAATCTATCAGCTCAAAGAAAGTAACTTTCACACTTGACTATATACCTATGGGGGTATATTATTGTTTTGTGAATAACAAAGAGCTAATAAGGTGGTGTAAGTAGTATCAATTATTTAGTTATTGCATTCCTGCTTATTTTTGTGATTATCATTGCAACGTATAGACGTTATTATCCTATAACCGGAATCTCTTGTATCCATAAAGATAAATTAAAGGCTATGGACATCACAATATTAGATATTCGCCATTATAACGATGTACCCAATTTTTCGGATAATATTATTTTAAACATCCCATATGCGTATCTAAAACGTTTTTATTTAGAGATTCCACGTGATAAAATACACATAATAGCTCGTGACCAGGTGGAATTAAATTTAGGAGTGCGTTTTCTAAAGCGCAAAGGTATCCATGTAAACAGTTATGAACTGGCAACATGTAAATGTAAAAATAAATGAAAGAAAGGATTTCATTGATATATGGAGTATGATCAAAAGATTAAAAACCGCTTACGACGGATTGAAGGACAAATTAAAGGTGTATTGACTATGATGGAACAAGGAAAAGATTGTAGAGAGGTTGTGACCCAATTAGCAGCTTCCCGTAATGCGATCGATCGAGCGATGGGTTTAATTGTGAGCACAAACCTTGAACATTGTGTTCGTGAAAGTTTAGAAAAAGGCGAAGACACACAAAATTTAGTAAAAGAAGCAGTCGACTTATTGGTAAAGAGCCGATAAAAATTCATCAACCTAAGGTTGACGAATTTTTATATGCGTTATATTATACCCCCTATGGTATTTAAAGAGTTGAATAAAAGCAGATCTTTCGAAAAAAAATTTTTTGACTTTAATATACCCACAGGGGTAATTAGTTGGGGGAATAAACATGACAGAACAAACAAAACGCACAACAATTGTTTTATTTAGCGGGGATTATGATAAGGCAATGGCAGCCTATATTATTGCAAATGGTGCAGCTGCCTACGATCATGAAGTGACGATCTTCCATACTTTTTGGGGATTAAACGCTTTACGTAAAGAAGAGCTGATTCCAGTGAAAAAAGGATTTCTTGAAAAAATGTTTGGAAAGATGATGCCTCGTGGTGCTGATAAGATGGGTTTATCTAAAATGAACTTTGCAGGTATGGGCCCTAAAATGATTAAAAATGTGATGAAAAAGCATAATGCACTTCCTTTGCCTCAGTTGATTGAGATGGCTCAAGAACAGGGGGGAAAGCTCGTAGCTTGTACGATGACAATGGATCTTCTTGGTTTACAGGAAAAAGAACTATTAGATGATATTGACTATGCTGGTGTAGCAGCTTATTTGGCAGATGCTGAGGAAGGCAGTGTCAACTTATTTATCTAATGCTACTCATTTACTCATTGCTAAGCGGAATGAGAAGTTTAAAGGCAAGTAAAAATATTGAAGAAACAAGGATTTAAAAACATCACAAATATAAAAGGGGGCATGAATACATGGTATTAACTTCTAGTGAGAAACTTTTTGTATATTTATATACCCCCACCCCTATATGAAAAAAGGAGGAAAAAATGATGAAAGCAACTATTGTACTAGACGCTAAAGGTTTGGCGTGTCCAATGCCTATCGTAAAAACGAAGAAGAGAATGAAGGATTTAAAAGCTGGTGAAGTATTGGAAATTCAAGCAACAGATAAAGGTTCCACAGCAGATCTGGAAGCATGGGCAAAAAGTACAGGCCATGAATATCTAGGTACTGAAGCAGAGGGAGAAATACTTCGTCATTTTCTTCGAAAAGGAGGAGAGCATTTATCAGAAAATGCATCTTCAATTCCTGAGATTTCATTAGAAGCTTTCAAACAGAAAGTGGATAGTGACGAGTCTCTTAACATTTTAGATGTACGAGAGATAGAGGAGTATGAAAAAGCTCATATCCCTGGAGTTGTGCATATCCCTCTTGGTGAAGTGGAAAAGCGCTCTAACGAATTAAACGAAAATGATGAAATTTATATTATCTGCCATTCGGGAAGAAGAAGTGAAATGGCGGCCCGCACTATGAAAAAACAAGGTTTTAAAAAGGTTATTAATGTTGTTCCCGGTATGCGGGATTGGACAGGTAAAACAGAATAAATAAAAAGGATGATGAACAGATAAGTACAAGAGTAGCGATTATTGCGGCAAATGGTGGCCTGTTTGACGCTTATAAAGTATTTAATATTGCGACTGCGGCAGCAGCAAGTGATCAAGAAGTATCTATCTTCTTTACATTCGAGGGATTAAACCTGATCCATAAGCATTCCCATCAACATTTAGAAATGCCGAAAGGAAAAGAACACTTCGCAGAAGGTTGTAAGAAAGCAAATGTGCCTTCTATTCCTGAATTGATTGAAATGGCACAAGAAATGGGAGTTACATTTATTGGTTGTCATATGACGATGGACGTTATGGGTTTAACAAAAGATGATTTTATAGAAGGAAATCGAAGTAGGCGGGGCTGTTACCTTTTTAGATTTTGCTAAAGATGCAGATGTATCTTTAACATTTTAAGTTCTGCTTAATAAGATTTGATAGGGGAGGAAATGAAACATGGCCGTTCAAGCACTTACCGCAAAAGAAGTCACACAAAAAATCTTTAACAAAGAACCTTTATTTATTTTGGATGTGCGTAATGAAAATGATTTTAACGATTGGAAGATTGAAGGACATGACTTTGACCATTTAAATATACCGTATTTCGATCTTTTAGATGGCGTAGAAGATATCTTGGAGAAAATTCCTTCTGATAAAGAAGTGCTGGTCGTTTGTGCAAAAGAAGGTTCATCCGTCATGGTATCCGAAATGCTATCTGAAGCAGGTCATTCTGTATCCTATCTTAAGGGTGGAATGAAAGCATGGAGCGAACATTTAGAGCCGGTAAAAGTCGGGGATTTAAAAGATGGCGGTGAGATGTATCAGTTTGTTCGAATCGGTAAAGGCTGCCTGTCATACATGGTCATTTCCAATGGTGAAGCAGCAATTATTGATGCGACACGTATGGTAGATTTCTTTATGGATTTTGCGAAGGAGAAGAGTGCAACGATTACTCACGTATTTGATACACATCTTCACGCGGACCATATTTCAGGCGGCAGAGTCATTGCTGAAAAAACAAAAGCAACCTATTGGTTACCGCCTAAAGATGCTGAAGAAGTGGTATTCGATTATCAGCCGTTGGAAGAAGGAAACGACATGATCATTGGAAATACAACGATTAAAATTCAACCGATTTATTCTCCGGGGCACACGATTGGATCCACTTCTTTCATTGTCGATGATCTGTATCTTCTTTCAGGTGATATTTTGTTTATTGATTCAATTGGCAGACCAGACTTAGCCGGTATGGCAGAAGATTGGGTAGGAGATTTAAGAAAAACGCTTTATAGCCGTTACAAAGCGTTATCAAAGGATTTAATTGTATTACCAGCACACTTTACGATCATTGACGAGCTAAATGAGGATGGAAGTGTTGGTAAAAAACTAAGTACATTATTTAGCGAGAACCATGGTTTGAACATTGCGGATGAAACAGAATTTAGACACCTAGTAACAGATCATTTGCCTCCGCAACCAAATGCATACCAAGAGATTCGAGAAACAAACATGGGGAAAATCAGCCCAGATGAAGAAAAACAGCGTGAAATGGAGATTGGTCCAAACCGCTGTGCAATACGGTAACACAAGTTTCTATTAAAAAGAGGAGAGATGAACATGAACTCAGATAAAGTATTAGACGCAAAAGGCCTGGCATGCCCAATGCCAATCGTCAGGACAAAAAAAGCGATGAATGAACTGGAATCAGGTCAAATATTAGAAGTGCATGCAACAGATAAGGGAGCTAAAAGTGATCTTGCAGCTTGGTCTAAATCAGGCGGGCATGACCTTTTAGAGCAAACTGATGAAGGTGATGTATTGAAATTCTGGATTAAAAAAGGCTAATAATGTGAAAGGGTATCGAATAAAAAGATACCCTTTTCCTTTGAAAGGAGGAAACCAAAGTGGATATTGCCTTTATCACAACTCTTTTCATTATAGGGTTTATTGGTGCCTTTATTTCCGGAATGATTGGTATTGGCGGAGCAGTTATTAATTATCCAATGCTATTGTACATTCCTTCTTTAGTGGGAGTGATGTCATTAACTGCCCATGAAGTTTCAGGGATAGGGGCTATTCAAGTTTTCTTTGCGACACTCGGCGGTGTTTGGGCTTATCGTAAGAGTGGTCTTCTAAATAAAGCATTAATTATTTACATGGGAAGCAGCATCCTTTTAGGGAGTGTATTGGGGAGTTACTTTTCTCATTACATATCTGAAAAAGGAATTAACTTTATATACGGAATTCTGGCTATTTTAGCAGTTATTTTAATGTTGATACCTAAAAAAGGACAAGAACATAGCGAAGACAAAGAAGTGATATTTAATAAATGGTTGGCTTCGTCCCTAGCGTTAATCATAGGTGGTGTATCAGGTATTTTAGGAGCTGGCGGCGCCTTTATCCTGGTCCCCATTATGTTATCGATTTTAAATATTCCTGTTAGAATCACAGTCGCTTCATCTCTTGCGATTACATTTCTTTCATCTATTGGCGCAACAGTTGGAAAAGTAATCACGGGCCAGGTTCTTTTTGTACCAGCTCTGGTTCTTATGATTGCTAGTTTCATTGCTTCTCCTATTGGTGCATCAGTTGGGCAAAAAGTAAATACAAAATTCCTGCAATGGATTTTAGCGCTATTAATAAGTGCGACAGCCATTAAAATTTGGTTAGAGCTCCTTTGATATAAGTCAGCGGGTAAATGAAAGATTAACAGGTTGATACGGCTGAAGTTTTTGAAAATCAAATGAATATGAAACATCAATTGAGGGTTTTTTATTGAATGGTTTAAAACTATGAGTCAGAGAGAGAAAAAGGCAATAGGGCACTGCAAATTAAAATTCTCAGTAGATCAAAATAACTTTTGGATTGGTATTAGAATCTTGATTATATGCTGCGGAGAAAGTGACGGGTTGGAACTGCTGTTAAGGAAAACATCAGATTATGAAAAACCAAGAAGAAAGAAACTAAGTTAGAGGAGTAAACCATACGTTTGCTCCTCTTTTTCTGTTTATAAAGGACTTTGTACCAAAAGTAACGTTGGCTGCTATGAATAGGGATCAAAATGATTTGTTTTTTGATTATTTTTTAAAATAATTTAATAGGATAAAAAAGAGAGTGAAAATCATCCACCACTTAAATATCGAAAATAATTCGACTTAATGAAATAGGTAATAAGGTTTAAATGCAAAAGGAAAAGTTTGCTTTGTAGTCTGTGAGGCATACAGTAAAAAATAGGTGAAACGTCTGATGAAAGAAGATATTTTTCGGTTTAATATAATTAATGCCCAAAAAATGGATATTTACAATGGGTAAATGCAAATATCTCTAAGGAAGGTCTCTCTTATTTTAAATATGAAAGGGGATGAAAAAGCGTAAATGACTTAATAGATTCTGTGCTTTATAAATCTTTAACAGAATAAATGATTAAAATAATAAAAAGTAGAAGACGGAGAATATATATGTATAAAAAAATTGGTGTTTTTATATTACTATCTTTCATAATCGTTTCATCTTTTTCACAGTCGGCTCTTGCTCATACAGTTTACCCTGTGAATCCTAATGCACAGGCAACAACGAAAGAGTTGATGAATTGGCTGGCTCATCTGCCAAACCGATCTGAAAATCGCATACTGTCAGGTGCATTCGGCGGATTCACAAATGCTTCGTTTTCCATGAAAGAAGCCAACCAAATTAAGAATGCTACAGGCCAGCTACCCGCAATTTATGGTTGTGACTATTCCAGTGGATGGTTGGAGAAGCCCTATATTTCTGATATTACTGAGACGATCGACTATAGTTGCAACAGTGACTTAATCTCATATTGGAAAAGTGGTGGAATACCACAGATTAGCTTACATCTAGCTAATCCTGCATCCAGTACTTTTGGGAAAAATGCTTCCCATATTTCAAACAGTGAGTATGAAAAGATCTTAGACTCATCAACTACAGAGGGCAAGCGGTTAGAGGCTGTTCTGAGCAAAGTTGCAGATGGCCTTGATCAGTTAAAAAATGAAGGTGTTCCTGTTCTATTCAGGCCTCTTCATGAAATGAATGGAGAATGGTTTTGGTGGGGACTAACCGAATATAACAAAAAAGACAGCCAGCGCTTCTCACTTTATAAACAACTGTATCAAAAAATCTATCATTATATGACTGATACAAGAGGTTTGGACAACCTGATATGGGTTTACTCACCGGACGCCAATCGAGACTTTAAGACTGACTTTTATCCTGGATCTTCATATGTTGATATTGTTGGATTAGATGCGTATTTCTCAGATGATTTTACAATTCAAGGATATGATGAGTTAACAGCTCTTAATAAGCCATTTGCGTTCACAGAAATCGGCACACAAAAACAAGATGGTAATTTGGATTATGCTGTGTTTCTTAATACAGTCAAACAAAAATATCCGAAAACCGTGTACTTTCTAACTTGGGATGAGGTTCACAGCCCTTCGGTTAATAAAGGTGGGTCTAATTTTTATAATGACAGCTGGACCCTTAATAAGGGAGAGGTATGGGCAGGTAGTTCACTTACACCAATAGTTGAATAACTGAAATGACAAAGGACATAATGAGTAAACAATTTCTTCATGTGGTTTAGTAAGACTAGCTGAATTTCTTACAGAAAAATTCATCTCATCATAGAAGAAATGGACGTTATAGGTTTCCAAAGAAGATACTAGACGTTGTGCAAAGAAAAACGTTAAGACGCAGACATAGGTTTGCTCCTCTTTTTCTGTCCATGAAAAGAGGAGTGGTGACTTTTGCGTAAATCGCAATTTGTGTAAATATCATTATTGTTTTTGATGATTCTAATCGTGTATTTAAAAGGAAGAGAGTAAAAAAGCCCGACGTTTACTGTTTTGAGCTCACCATTTTTTAATATATAAGCTTCATAATCAATGATAGTGAGCGGAATAACTCGTGCGGGTTCAATTCTTCTAAACCACATTAATAATAAAGGGGGAGGATTTGAGAAGGGGATAGTTTAGCCGATTATGAGGGCTAAACTATCTTTTTTTACATATTTGATTAGTTTACAATACGGATTTAAATGTCATATGTTTACTAGCACTTAACTATTCAATTCAGGCTGCAATTTGTTCCTCAAAGCATAAAGCATGATGGCACCTACAAGGAATGCGACTGTATCTGCAATGACAAGTGACCAAACCACCCCATGAAAGCCGTTCACCTGATTGGCGATGAACAATACAGGAATCAGAGTAATTCCTTGAATAAATGACATAACAAAAGCGGCCGTTCCTTGCGCGGTAGCTTGGAAGATACCAGTAAATAATGAGGACATCCCTGTAATAAATATGGATAAAAACGTAACATGTAGAATGTAGCTGCCTATTTTAATTAATTGCGGGTCATTTGTAAATAAACCTATTAGATGGTCGGAAATTAAATAGACGATAACGCCAAACATTACTACTAGCGTCACAATCGCTTTTAATGTAAATCCAATGGTATTTTTCATGCGTAATTTATCCGCTGTAAAAGAGAATGCAATTTACGGTACAACCCCTTCACATAGTCCCATCAAAATAAATTCAGGAAATTGAAATAAGCGGGATGAAATTCCGTATGCAGCAACGGCTTTGTCCCCATATTCGACAAGAAAATGATTAAAGATAAGAGACATTGCCCCCGAAAAAATACTCATAATAAAGACCGGAATGCCGATTTTTAATACATTGCTCAGAATATCCAGGCCAACCTTGAACCACTTTACGGAGACAGTTAAGAACTGGCTCTTATATCCCATGTGGAAGGCATAGAATGAACTCGCAGCCAAGTTGGAAATGACGGTAGCAGACGCAACTCCGATTACACCCCAATGGCATACGAAGATGACTAACACATCAAGCATAATATTTACAACAACACTGAGAATCATACCGGTCATCGACGTGATTGCTGAACCCTCTGAGCGCACGATATTCTCCAGCGTGAAAAATAATACGACGAAAGGTGAACCAATAAGCATAACCATGACATAGTCCTTCGTGAAGCCGAAGGAGTCAGATGTTGCCCCCAGGCCATGAACAATTGGATCGATTAAAGGGAGACCCACTGCCATCACAATAAGACCAAGAAATAAACTGCTGTAAAAGGCAAATGAGGATACATGCTTTACATCATCATATTTTTTCTCCCCGAGCAAACGGGAGATGAATGTACCGCTGCCCATGCCAATCAAGTTGCCTAGCGCCATAATGATTGCAAATAACGGCAAGGTTAATGCGAGTGCGGTTAATATGGCGGTATTGTGGAGTGTACCAAGGAAAAAGGCATTTAGAATGGAATATATGACACTCATTGATGTACCTAGCATCATCGGTATAGCGAAGTGAGCAACAGCTTTTGCGATCGGTGCTTTTTCAAAATAATAGAGGTTTTCTGTATCCATTATATTTCACTTCTTTCTTGTTTATATTTAATCTAACACTGTTAGTTTGAATCTTACAGTGTTAGATGGTATCATCATTTTATAAACCTGTAAAGAAAAACTTACACTGTTAGATAAAAGGACGGATAATATGAAAAAGCAACAGCCTCAGATTTCAGAGGAAAAGATTTTAGAAACCTCGTGGGAACTTCTTGGGGAGGGAGGCATCGAAACATTCAGCATGAGACGATTGGCCAACAGGCTAGGGATTCAGGCTCCCTCTCTGTACTGGTATTTCAAGAGCAAACAGAAGCTTTACCAGCGTCTGGCTAACCAAGTATCGAAAATGATTCTGGAGGAGTTCCACTCCGAGGGAGACTGGAAGGAGCAGCTGATGGGGCTTGCGATAACGGTACGGAACGTGCTCAGCCGATATCCTTGCTCTACGCAGCTCATGATGATGACGCTGCCCCATGAACCGGACATCATCCGATTCACGAACCGAATGTTACTCTGCGTGGAATCAACACCACTTAAGCAAGAGCAGAAAATGCAAGTGGTTACTACGCTTGTAAACTATGTCTTCTACTTCGTTTTAGACGATTATCAGCATGAGCGCAATGTCACTGCTATCCTAAAGGACCAAGAAGAGCATCCGGGGGAGGAGATGATACGCCTTCTTGATTCCATGAGCGAGACAGATGCGGGATTATTCCGGAGGATGTTTACGAACGGGCTGTTTGAGTTGATGGGGACTGACAGAGCATTTGAGTTTGGCTTGAAACTGATTTTATATGGGATTGAGAGGGTGATAAAGGAACAGGAGAGGTAATAATTAAACTGCCCGCCATCGGATGGGCAGTTTTAATGAGATTTTCTCGTCCCTCTATATGTGTCACCGTACTGGAGGAGCACTTATTAGGGATTGGAGTCAACAGAAGAGATTGTGAAGAATTGTACTTAAACGATCAGTGATTAATTGAAGAAGAAATAAAATGAGTAGTTCTTTAAAACGAACTGCTGCTAACCAATGTTTTTTAACTGATTCTTCATATTCATTAAAAGTCCTCTCATTGTGATAGTCATATATGTAAGGGTATCGACAGCATAGATGAGGCCTCTATAAAGAAAGCAGTGACTAGGAATGTACTGAAGTATACCGATCTAAGGATTTTCTCAGGAGAGCTTTTAGAACGTCCGGCTTAGAATCGCTTGATGGAGGGAAGTAACTCCCCATAAGAGAAGCCATCTGCTATGATCCAGACGCTTTTCTCGAAGAGTTTATCAGTGATGACAAAACTGATTTTCATCACTCTTTTATATATTTTTTCTCTATTTTCTTTTTAAAAAACTTTAATGAAATAGAGAAAGCCGGAATATGAGATCCGGCTTCTTCTGCATTATTTCCCCTTCGCCTTCTTCCGCTTTTCCTTCTCTGCCCGATAAAACTCATGAAACATCTTCATCAGCGCCCGTTTTTCAATCCGCGATACATAGCTGCGTGAGATACCGAGTTCTTTGGCAATCTCTCGCTGCGTTTTTTCCTTCTTCAAATCAAGTCCAAACCGCCCGACAATCACTTCCTTCTCACGGTCATCTAAAATGTCAATGTATTGTTTCACTTTTTCAAGCTCCATATTGAGCTGGATCGTATCTATCACGTCTTCGTTTTCTGATTTCAAAACGTCAATCAGGCTTATTTCATTCCCTTCCTTATCCTGCCCGATCGGATCGTGAAGGGAGACGTCTTTTTTTGTTTTTTTCAATGCGCGCAAATGCATGAGGATTTCATTATTAATTACAAAAGGGGGGTGCACAGATTTCCCGTAACTGTTTGATTAAATAAAGGTTGAGTCAGCTTCCTGTAATAAATGCTCAAACGTTTCTTCGCAAACGAAGGGGATACCTTAAATAACCAAGCTATATTTTCAATTGCATGTGATTGTATGTACGAAAGATTAATATTACGCAACATGAAAGTTGGAATGCAAAAGTGATATGTAAAATAATTGGACTGCCACTCTAAATAATCTGTCCAAGTTGCAGGCATTGTTTTTTTATCGCCTTCATGTCTATATATATGGCAAAATTCATGAGCGAAATCATACCATTGTTCAGTTCGGCTTTTTCGGCTGTCCAAGCATATATTATAAATCCCGCTGTGTTTAAGTGCGAAGCTTGTAACAGGTTTAAACGAAAGCCTGATATCTAAAGCCTCGGCAATCCGTTCAAAATTAATTTGTTCTGGTTCTGTAATATCAATCTTCTTGTATAAGTTTTCAATCCAATCCTCTAAATGACTGTTTGTATACCTCAAGATGAAAAACCTCCTTAAAGACGACAATCTAAAAATTGGATTCGTTTAAATATTATATGGAAATCAAGACTTTTTTCATAGGAAAATGCGTCTAAGGAGATGGAATATGAATCCGTTTAATAATGACTGTTTTCGTAAGTATTATGATTTTAACACGCATCTGGATTTCCCTCGAAAAGTAAAGGTCTTTTAGGGATTTATGTCAAAATAATAGTAAGTACGTTATGCAACAAACAGGGAGTTTGGTTGCTTAATAAGGAGGGGAAGTATGAAAAAAAATATTCACATATTGGGAGCCTCTGGTGTCGGAACTTCAACATTGGGTGCTGCATTATCAAAGCGTTTGCCTCATACGCATCTTGATACTGATAATTACTATTGGTTAGACAAATTCACTAAAAAAAGAGAAATTCCTGAAAGAAGAAAGTTGCTTGAAAAAGACTTAACAATCAATGAAAAATGGATTCTTTCTGGTGCAGTGTGTGGCTGGGGCGATAATCTAAAAAGTTATTTTGACCTTGTCGTCTTCTTATGGATTCCACAAGATATACGGCTTGAGAGACTAAGGCACAGGGAATTTCAGCGTTATGGAAACGAAGTGTTAGCCGGTGGCAGTAAATATGAACAATCAAAAACATTTTTAGAGTGGGCTTCTTTATATGATAATGCTGGAATGGAAGTTAGAAGTAGAGCTTTGCATGAACATTGGATGGCAGATTTATCTTGTCCAGTGTTAAAGATTGAAGACGACTGCTCAGTCAATGAAAGAGTTGACCGTGTCTTGGATTATCTGATTTCTAATTAAACTAACGGATAGCAATAGCTGCATCAGAAAATAAATCCAAAAATCAAAGACAGTTCCAGTATGGCATTTAATGAGCTGTTTTTTTAATACCGCTATCAATTTGCCTACTATTTTTGGTAGCATCCCCACAACAGAGAAGAGATTGTTCTTCATAAGGAAGTTTTTGGATCAGTTGCAGGAAATGGAACCTCAACGATTAGATACATCCTAAAACCTGTCCAGCTAGTGCTTATGTTGGTTACCATTGAGTGAAAAGCACTTGCCGATCCTTTTTTGTTGGTGTAATCATTAGTGAATTATTACAATTGCAAATGATAGGGGCAAGGGAATAAATGGACTTCAAAGGAGTTTAATCATGAAAAATAATGATAAGAAGAAAGAGGTTCAAAGAAAATACAGAGAAGAGATTAAAAAAAAGAAACAAAAGAATGAAGATAATAAAAATTTTATTAAAGAAACAATTATTGTTGTTACGATAATTGTATTGTTTATTTTTTTCACATACACTTTGCAAGGTTTTTAACAAGAAGCCCTCTTTTCCCATTTCGATACTCTGCAATTTCCCTCACAATAAACGCTCAATTTTTTTACATGAGAATATAAAAGAAACATAAATGAAAATATAAATGAGAAAAACAACAAAAACCCTTGTCACGTAAGGGTTTGTAAAGGATTCAAAATCACTTTTTAAATGAGGGTATGAATGAAATATAAATGAGAATCTAAATCTTATTAGTAAACAGAATTAAACATAATAAACAGAAATAAATAATAATAAACTAACTGCGTTTATTTATCTGATTTCCGTCTTTCTTTTAATTGCTCCGTTATAATCTCCAAAGCAGCCTGTAAGATCTCATCTGTTACCTCACCGTCTTTTGCTGCAAGGAATGTTTCAGGATCGTTTAACACTTTTTTTGCTTCATCCTGAAATACTTTTTCATTGCTTTCTCCTTTAAGAAGATAATCCAAAGAAACATCAAGTATGTTTGAAATATTAATTAAGGTTTTATAGTCAGGCTCACGACTACCTAGTTCATAGGCGGTGTAGGCAGGCCGAGTAATTCCAAGTTTATCAGCCATATTTTGTTGGGTTAGTTTCTTTTGTTTTCTGCACTTTTTCAAGTTCTCGGAGAACATATTAATCACCTGACTTTTGTTTTTATTCTATATCTCATTGTAACGTAACAAAGGGTTACATATAAGTTTTGGTAACAAAACGATACTTTTTTTATGAAAATGTGTTGACAATGTAACGAATCGATACTATTATCTAAGTAACGAAACGTTACATTTTCTGATTAAGGGGGTGAAAAATGATGAGAAAATGGCTTAAGAAAAACCGCTTAGAAAAAGGGTTTACTCAAGAAGAAGTTGCCAAAGCTGCACAGATTGGTAGAGCATACTACACCATGATAGAAAATGGTACTAGGAAGCCTAGTGTTATTGTCTCAAAAAAAATAGGAGAGAAATTAGGCTTTGACTGGACTATTTTTTTTGAGGATGTATGTAACGAAACGAAACATAATTCTAAGGATTCAGCATGATTAGAATTCACAAAGGAGGCCTTTTAATTATGAAAGTCATCTTGAAAAAAGGACCACTGTTTGAACAGGCAGAGGCCAAAGCCTACAAATACCTCAGTGGCATACTTGTTCAGCGTATGAATGAACACCAAGAGAAGCTTGCGCAAAAAAATAAAAAGGAATCAGCCTAAGTCATTTATAAACAGCATGGTCTTTCAACTTCAATTTTAAAACTAAAAACCTAATATAACAGGAGGCAAACATATGGAGAACAACCCATACAATATGCGTAATTTACCGCAGATTATGCGTAGTGCCCGTAAGGCTGCAGGTCTTTCACAATACCAAATCGGCAAGTTAATCGGAGGTAAGGATCAAAGGTATGTTTCAGATGTTGAAAATGGACTTGCCAAGCTTACTCCAGAGTTATGTATTAAATGGTTTGAGAAGTGCGCTGCCTATGAACATATTGATCTTGTACATTACTTATTCAAACTTCATCCTACAGCCGCTGCTCCTATTGATCCGGCACTCAATGAATGTGCAAGTAATGCGGTGATTAATATGGTTCACCAATTGGAGGAAGCACTGCAAGCAACCAAACATTTAGCCCGTTGGCTCACGGATAACCGACCAGGTAAAACAGAGGAGCTGCCGATGGCCGATATTAAGCAGATTTTTGATTTGATTGCGGCTAACAAAACATTGATTTATTCACTTGTTCGTACTCACGGGTTGAAAATGCAGGAACTTGCAGATAGATGGACGCGGAAAGCTCTAGTTGATCAAGTTGCTATGGCAAAACAAGAAGGAAGGCAGGCGGTTTCAGTATGAATACTAATCATTTCTTGAAGGCAGATGTTCCTATCGCAAAAAGAAAAATCGAATCAGCAGAAGAGCTATCAATCATGCTGTCAGAGGCATTACGTGATGGTGATTATGAAGAAGCGATTAGTCTTGCTGGAAGCATCAAGGTTCTTACTGAGGATATTAGCCGGCTTGCAAACAAAGGACGCCTTTATGAAACGGCATTGAAAATGCAACAGCAAGGTATCAACTTAACTGTAGTGAGCAGGTGTATAGGATGATGGTTCATTTTGTTCATAAACCGGCAACTGCTCTGGAAGTTCGTAAATGGTGTGTGATGATTCGTAACAATAGTGAATTCCATCTGTTATGGGATAGACGTGCAGACAAATTCAGAGAGGAGAATAAGAATGGTCGAAAATCCAATGGTCATAAACAACTGGCACGATAAGCTGACTGAAACGGATGTACAAATAGATTTTTACGGTGATGAAGTAACACCAGTTGATGATTATGTAATTGATGGCGGCGAAATCATTCTCAGAGAGAACTTGGAAAGGTATCTAAGGGAGCAACTTGGTTTTGAATTTAAAAACGCGCAATAAAAAAGCCCACTCGGCAAAGTGGACTTCTTTAAAGGCTATCTAAAAAAACTCATGTGCAAATATTTTATCAGATAGCCTCAATAAAAACAATGGGGGTTAGGTGGAATGACAAGCAAACGGGCTGAGGTTCTTGCTAAGAATTCTGAAATGAGCCGTGATGAATGGCTTATTGAAAGAAGAAAAGGAATTGGCGGCTCAGATGCATCCATTATCTTGGGGCTGAACAAGTGGAAGACACCTTTTGAATTATGGTTAGACAAAACAGGACAGGTCCCTGTTAGTGAATCGCAAAGTGAAGCTGCTTACTTTGGATCATTGCTAGAAGATATTGTTGCAAAAGAATTTGAGATACGTAGTGGCAAGAAGGTTAGACGTAAAAAAGCAATACTCAGACATCCAGAATATAATTTCATTTTGGCTAATGTTGATCGAATGATCGTTGGTGAAAAAGCGATCCTTGAATGTAAAACAACATCAGCCTACAACTTAAAAGAATGGGAGGACGAAGAAATCCCCGAGAGCTATATCGTTCAGGTCCAGCATTATCTGGGTGTGCTTGGACCTGAATATCGGAAAGCTTATTTTGCTGTGCTGATTGGCGGGAACAAATTTGTCTGGAAAGAGATTGAGCGAGACGACGAGTTAATTGACATGATCTTTAAAGCAGAGATTGAGTTCTGGAATGACAAGGTCTTAGGTGGACAAGCTCCTGCTTTAGATGGTTCAAGTGCTGCGGAGGAATACCTCAAAAAACGATATGCCGAAACGGAAAATAACAAAGCTATTGATTTAACTGCGGCTAATCGAGAACGTATTCAACAATACTTGCTTATTAAAGAACAGATCTCAGAGCTTCAAAGCCAGGCAAAAGAATTAGAGAACCAAATCAAACATGAAATGAAGGATGCAGAGTATGGGTTTATCGGTAACTATCAAGCTTGCTGGAAGCCTGTTGTCTCAAATCGAATTGACACGAAAAAGCTCAAAGACCAGTTTCCGGATGTATACGAGAAAGTTAAAAAGGAAACTCATTTCAGACGTTTTGGAATCAAGGAGGTTAGCTGATTATGGCTACTAATCAATCAATTAAAAACAACATCCAAAAGAAACAAAAAAACGTACCTGTGCAACAACAAGGAGCAACAATGAAAGGGCTACTTTCCTCACCATCTGTTATTAAACGATTTGAGGAAGTGTTAGGGAAGAGGGCTACACAGTTTACTGCTTCTATCTTAAGCCTTTATAACAGCGAGCAGATGCTACAGAAAACAGATCCTATGAGCGTCATATCCTCAGCAATGGTGGCAGCTACACTCGATTTACCTATAGATAAAAACTTAGGGTATGCCTGGATTGTTCCTTACGGAGGTAAGGCTCAATTTCAGCTTGGATACAAAGGATATATCCAGCTAGCCTTACGAACAGGCCAATATAAATCCATCAATTGCATACCGATTCATGAAGGCGAATTGCAGAAGTGGAATCCGTTGACTGAGGAGATCGAGATTGATTTTGAAAAACGAGAATCAGACGCGGTAATTGGTTATGCAGCTTATTTTGAGTTGATAAATGGCTTCCGAAAAACAGTGTACTGGACAAAGGCACAAGTAGAGAAGCACAAAAAGAAATTCAGTAAGTCTGATTTTGGATGGAAAAATGACTGGGATGCGATGGCTCTTAAGACTGTATTAAAAGCAGTTTTGAGCAAGTGGGGGATTCTCTCTGTTGAAATGCAAAAAGCAGTTATTGAGGAAGATGAAACAAGGGAACGGATTGACATTACCAATGAGGCAGACAGTTCAGAAATTATCGATTCCGAGCCTTCAAACAAAGATGAAACGGAAAAACCAAGCGCCCAAGAAACCGATCCTTTTGACGGCAAGCCTGTAGATATAAAAGACGATGAACTTCCGTTTGATTGAGCCGGCATCTCTGACATAACTGCACTCTGTGAAAGGAAGTAGGTGATTGACTTGGACATAAAAGCAATGGGGTATGTGGTCATACCCCGACTACCATTCAAAGAGTTTAGGGATGAAAAAATTTATGATCACTTGTTCAAAAGAGCTGAATACAGGCCAAATCAAGAGCTAGAACTTGGGCAGACCATTATCAAAGTTGTGGAACTAGCAAAAGATTTTAACTGGTCAGCTGCACAGATCAAATACTCACTAGACCGAATGGAGAAACAGGGATATATCAAATTGCACCGTCTTCCACAAAAAAGAGGGTTCATCGTCACCATACTTCATTATGCAGACTACATACAACTAGGAAATTACATGAAGAACAAAGCTTTGGAACCAGCTCAGATTGAACATCAGGAGGTCGATGACAAAATGAAAAATGCCTTTGAGCTATATGAAAACAAAGTTGCTCGGTCAGTCGGCCCGATGGAGGCACAGCGGATCGGCTACATGGTCGACGATTATGGTGAGGAAAAAGTGATGGAGGCTATCAAGACAGCGTTTCAATTAAAGGGGAAAGCTGCAAGTTTGTCATATGTTCAAGCCATCTTATCAAATCCATTCACTCAAAAGAGAAAGGAGAAACAATATGGCTATAAACAAAGCAGTCAGTATAGACACCGCATTTCAAACGATCATGCAGGAACTTCGGGAAAGGTCAGCCCGCTTTTTGGGAACAAAACAGGCCGTATCAGAAGAAAAGGCTGAATTTGATTGTCCTTATTGTAAGGATCGTGGAATTGTCGTTTATCGAGTCCATAAGGACACTTCTTGGCATTTAGATGAACAGTTAGACCTTATGGTTCCGGACGATATGGTGTCGGAAGATGATTTTCTGTTAGGTAAGGTTTGTACGCCGGATAAAGCTAGCGAATGGAAAGATACTTATTCAAAACAGTGTGAATGTGTAAGACGAAAGAAAATTGCCAGACTCATGGCAGCTAGTGGCATTACAGAAGAGTTTGAAAAGCTTCTCTTTGGTAACTTCATAACGGACGGTAAGCCAGACATGATCAAGGACGCTTATGAGTGTGCAGTGGAATACTATAAAGATTTTCAAAAGATCAAAGGAGAAAGGCAAAACAGTATCGCATTACTTGGACAGCCAGGTAGCGGTAAAACTCATTTGCTCACGGCGATTATGAATAATCTGATCAAGAAAAAATCAGTACACTGCATGTATTTCCCTTATGTAGAGGGCATGGGTGATTTGAAAGCTAACTTTGATAACTTAGAAGCAAAACTCGATGCCATGAGAAAGGTCGAAGTTCTATTCATTGATGATTTATTTAAACCAATAAACGGTCAACCAAGGGCAACAGACTGGCAGGTTGAACAAATCCAGTCAGTCTTGAACTACCGGTATTTAAATCACAAACCTTTGCTGATTTCTTCGGAGTTAACAATCGATGAGATTTTGGATATAGACGAGGCTCTTGGTTCACGAATTCACCAGATGTGCCGTGATTACATAGTGATTATTAGAGGCGATCGAATGCAATTAAATCATAGGTTAGGTGATTGGGAATGAAAAAGAAAACGAATATAAAAGCAACTGGTGGACTTTATATATTTGGCCCTTCAAATCGAAATGAAGGTAAAGATCTTACACCAACAATCCGTTTACTTGAGGAAAAAATAAAGCAAATGGAGCGGATGCTGAGTGCTTAAAGCAGTCGTGTCTCTGCTGATAATTTTACTTTCTGCACCGAGAATAGAAAAAGAAATTAAGTTATGGGAACAGCTTGACGGGAGGTAAAGAACAGTTGGATTGCATTAAGTTCACTGTTTATGGTGAGCCAGTCGCACAAGGAAGGCCGCGTGGATCAATACGAAATGGGAAGGTGCATATGCGTGATCCAGCGAAATCAAAGTATTTCAAACAGTATGTGGCATTGGTTGCGTCTCAGCATCGACCAGAAACAATTATTACTGGTCCTGTCTCAATGGATGTCAAAGTGTACAGACCAATGCCTAAGTCAGTTTCAAACTCAAAAAAGAAGAAAGAGAAAGCTGAAAAGGGCCTTCTGCGGCCGACTACAAAGCCCGACGTTGATAATTATGTAAAGGGCGTGAAAGATGCTTTGAATCATCTGATATACAAAGATGATAGTCAGGTTGTGGATTTGAAAGTCAGTAAGTTTTATAGCGAAGAGCCAAGGGTGGAAGTCATGATAAGAGAGGTTTCTGCCTAAAAATAAAAAACACCGAAGCGCTTAGCCTCAGTGTTCTTGATATGAACTGGTACTTCTATCATAACATAGGGGGCGCTTTGAGTGTACAATCCAAGAGAAATAAACATCAAAAAAGACTTCACTATTCAGCAGAAAATTGACCCAGGAAAAGTTCAGATCATTGTTTTAGATGGGAATCAGGGAACTGCACATGTTTTAGATGCTCCGGAGCACGGCAAAACAGTGATTCAAACTGTAAAGGGCAGCTTTGCAAGGGTTGATCATGAGATAGGGTTTAAGGTGAAATGAGAAGAAGATATAATACTTTATAAAAAGGTAAACAAGAAGGAGGATATCTCCTCCTTCGGCTTGGATGTGCAGGTTATTCCTGTTCAGGTAAATTGTCAGCTAATGTTTCTAATAATTGTTGAGGCTCTTCTAAATTCTTTTGGGGTTCAGGAAAGGCTTCAACTGTTTCAGAAGGTGCATCTAAAGATGGGTGGAATTGGGTACCTTCATGGAGTAATTCTGCAAAGATTTTAACCGATTGTTTTATATGTCCTATTGATTCTGTTGAATAATTTGCTCCTTCAGTAACATTTTTTATTTCGGCATCTGTTATTGTGTCAATACCCTTTTCAATTCCATCTAGCAAAGCTTTGGAAGTTTCGACTTGTAGCTTTAATTGCTCATTTTGAAGAGCTAGCTTTTCGATGTTTGCCTTAGTAATGAGTAATTCTTGAGATCGCTTTGAAATGTTTATAGCTGCATCTATAAGTTGTCCAACAAATATTACTGCAGCTGAACTGTTTACTAAGATGTCAATCCACATTGAACCTGTGTCAAAACCCTGTAATTTATAATGTCCATTAATTTCCTCAAGGGTAATACCATTCTGAAATGCATTATTTAATTTTTTGATGAATTTTTCTAGTTCTTCTAATGAGTTGTATTGAGGGAGTTTTACGCTAATTACGTTCTCATTTTGATCAGAAACTGACTGATCAATTAAAATTCCAAAACCACGTAATTTTTCTTTTACAATTTTTATATGATTAGTAATTTGATTAGCGATGTGATTATCCACTTCAATCTTATCTTCAGGTACACGTGAATAATATATACTTCCTAGATCTTTAAATCTCTCAATATCATCATCTAAAAAACCAAGTTTAGACAACTCGTTAATTGCATCTAAAGACTTTTGTAAATTAAGAACAGTCTTTCTGTTGCTGTGCGGTACGTGCGAAACACTAACTCCAATTTGTTTATTATAATTGTCGAGTAAATTTTTTATTTCTCTAACTCTCATATAACAACCTCCACTACTTTATAATAAAATTTTACCATATTTAAGGAGGGAGTTGAATTTTTTTCCTTAGGTAATGTGAATTCATTAAAGCATAAAATATCCAGTTAGTCCAAGACGGAAAGCCTGCGGACACTGAACTTACAGTATTACGCTGTATGTTTGGTGTCCGTTTTTATTTTGAAAAGGAGGATACTTTCATGAATCGAAAAGAAATTGAAAATCTAATCAATAGCTATCACTGGATGGTGAAAGAGGTTCGTCGATTGCAAAGGGTACTCTATGGTTCAGTAATTCCCATGAAGAATTGGGGTGTTGCTCAATATGGATTAGAAGCTACTATGCCAAAAGGAAGTCCTGGGAAGAGTCAGGCTGAGCTAAGGCAAATGGATATGAGAGAGGAACGTCTTTTCAAACGTCTTAAGTATTATGAAGAGCGAGTATATGCAGTTGAATTAGGGGCTGAAAAGATCCATGGTGAGCAGCATAAAGTCATTTATGATTGCATGATGGAGGGTATGAGCTACCGCGCAATAAGTCTTCACCTTGGCATTTCAAGGGAAACTGTACGCAAAATGAAAGATGAGTTCATCAGCCAATTATGCCAAGATTGCCACTTTGAGCGTTTGTTGAATCTGAAAAAATCTGTAGTGTAAAATGGGAGGCAGGTCGGCGCGGCGAATTATTCCTGCGTCACCACTAAATTTAGGTTTTATACAACAGTTTCGTTCGACAAATTTTGCGAATAGTACCTGTATCGCTCTCTTTTGCCGATAATTAGTAAAAGGAGGGGATGAAATTGATTCAAATAGATTTTGGTACAGTCATTACTAGTGCTATAACAGCAGTTTTTTTTACAGGTGGAACTAATTATGTTTTACAAAAGAAGAATAGAAAAGGAAATGAAATTTTCACAAAAGGCTATATACTAATTGATGAGATTTATAATATTAACAATAAAAGAATTGAAACCGCTGCTGCCTTTGTACCGTTCTATAATCACCCAGAAGGATACTTAGAAAAATTACATACTGATTATTTTAAAGAGCTATCGGCATTTGAACTGATTGTTAAGAAATTTTCAATACTCTTTGATAAAGAACTGAATATCAAGTTACAGGAATATATAAATTATTTAAGAGAAGTTGAAGTGGCATTAAGAGGTTTTATGAACGATGATCCAATAATTGAGGTGAACTTCAATCAAGAATATATTGAGCGGTTGATTGATGAAATAACTAATTTAATAAAAAAACATATTTAAGCTTCTTTTGAGGAGCTTTTTTATTTTCAAAACAACTCAATCTAAAAGGAGGCGGCAGTGAATGTAGATGGTTGATAAGCACATACAGGCGTATAAGGATTACGCCAAAGGTATGAAATACAAGGACCTTGCCGAGAAATATGGGGTATCTGTGAACACCATTAAATCGTGGAAACAACGCCATGGTTGGCAAAGAAAAAAGGGTGCACCCTTAAAAAAAGGTGTGCACACAAAAAAAGTAGGTGCACCACTCGGTAACAAGAATGCGTTAGGTAATAATGGCGGCGCACCTAAGGGAAATCAAAACGCTGTGACTCATGGATTCTTCTCTAAGTTCCTGCCAGAAGAAACGCTATCCATCATGGAAGGGATTCAAGAACGTTCGCCTGTCGATATGATATGGGATCAGATACAGATCCAATATGCCGCAATAATAAGGGCGCAAAAGATCATGTTCGTTTCTGATAAGCAGGAAATGATTAAAGAACTGAAAAAGAAAAAGTCTGTGCTATCTGAGACAAACGAAGTCGAAGAGGAAGAATTCGAATTTCAATTTTCTTGGGATCGTCATGCAACGTTCTTGAACGCTCAATCTCGTGCAATGGCAGAGCTCAGGAATTTAATTAAACAGTTTGATGAATTAGCCCATTCGGAAGACGAACGACGCCTTAAATTGGAGCATATGCGCTTAAATATCAACAAGAAAAAAATAGAGATCGAAGAACTTACAGAAGAAGATAAACCTTTTGAGATCACCATTGTAAACAAAGGTGATGACAGTGATTAAACAGGTAAATCCACATTTTAAAGAATTTCTCTTTGACTGGAATCAAAAGTTTCAGTTTCTTGTGGGTGGTTATGGATCATCCAAAAGCTATCATGTGGCGCTCAAGATTGTTCTGAAATTGCTCAGAGAAAAGCGTACTGCACTTGTTATCAGAGAAGTGTACGACACACATAGGGACTCAACATTTTCACTTTTTGATGAACTTGTAAGTGATCTAAAATTAGATCATATCGTTAGATGTGTATCTTCTCCGATGCAGATTCGATTTTCAAATGGCAGCAGAATCATCTTTAAAGGGATGGATAAGCCAGCCAAACTGAAATCAATCAATAATATTTCCCTCATTTGGATTGAGGAATGCTCTGAAGTAAAATATGAGGGGTTCAAGGAGCTTCTTGGACGTCTTCGTCACCCGACATTGCCGCTTCACATGATACTTTCAACAAATCCAGTTGGAGAGGACAATTGGACTTTTAAGCATTTCTTCAAGGATGATAGGGAGAAGCGCTTTGTACTGGATGATAAGGAACTTTATGAAAAGCGGATAATCGTTAGCAACGACACCTATTATCATCACTCAACGGCAGATGATAATCTTTTCCTGCCAGAAAGCTATGTCCAGCAACTTGAAGAATTGAAGGAATACGATCCAGACCTTTACCGAATTGCGCGGAAAGGTCATTTTGGCGTGAATGGAATTCGGGTTCTGCCGCAGTTTGAAGAGCGACCGCATGAAGAGGTTATGACTGCAATCTCTAATATTAACCGCCCGCTTAAACGGGTTGGCATGGACTTTGGTTTTGTGGAATCGTATAACGCCGTCGTTAGGGTTGCTGTGGATCATGAAAAGAAATATCTCTATATCTACTGGGAGTATTACAAAAATGGATTAACGGATGATAAGACAGCCGAAGAACTTAAGGAATTTGCAGAGACTAAGGAATTAATCAAGGCGGATTCAGCAGAGCCAAAGACAATCCGTTATTTTCAGCAACACGGTTTCAATATGGTGGGTGCCCGTAAATATCAAGGATCACGCCTTCAGTATACAAAGAAAATCAAGCGGTTCAGGAAGATCATTTGCTCTGATCGTTGCGAGAACACGATTTATGAGCTTAAGCCGCTTGCTTATGCTACCGATAAGCTGGGGAACATCATAGAAGACGAGTTCACCATAGACCCGCATACACTGTCAGCTATCTGGTACGCTCTCGATGATTATGAGGTAACCGATTTGAAAGAAGAATCAAAAGGAAGACCGCAAAGATCAAGACCAGGAAGGAGGTAAAGCATGTCAAAAAAATCTGTTAAAGCACGAGTGATCAAAGCCTCTCCACCTACTGAATCAACGAAACAAATTTATGAAGATGAATTTGCTGACAGCTATGACAGCAATATTTTGCCTCCTCCGTATAACCTAAAGGAATTAAAAATGATTGCTGAGTATTCAACAATCTTACAGCAATGTGTTGATGCCTACAGGACAAATATTGTGGGCTTTGGATTTGATTTCGAGTATTCTTTTGATGTGAATTCGCCAGATGTGACAAATGAAGAAAAAACAGAAGCTGAAAGTGAATGGACAAAGCTTGAAGAGTTCGTTAAATATCTTCACTTTGATGAGTCAGCTGAGACTTTACTCGGATTTGTTATTGAAGATAGAGAAAAGACGGGCAATGGCTTTATTGAGGTCATTCGAAACGGTGAAAATAAGCCAGCCGGCATTGAATACATGGACGTTCAAAATGTACGAGTTTGCAAACTGTCTGAACCAATCGAAGTTGATTTTACGTACTTCGAACAAGGACAAATGAAATCAATCAAAAGAGAGAAACGATTCCGAAAGTATGTTCAGATGATTGACGGCCGTATGGTTTATTTTAAAGAATATGGTGATCCTCGCACTTTAAATTTAGAGACAGGTCAATATGATGAACAGACCCCATTGGAGAAACGAGCAAATGAAGTGGTCCATTTCAAAATAGGAAGCGGTATTTATGGGAAACCGCGATGGATTGGCCATATTGTTAATTTGTATGGTGCTCGTAAAGCTGAAGAGCTGAACTTTATGTACTTCAAACAAGGAAGACATATTCCCGCTGCCATCACAATAGAAAATGGAATGTTGTCTGAGGACTCATACACACAATTGCAGGATTACATGAATGGGCTTGAAGGAGTGGAGAACGCTCATAAGTTTCTATTACTTGAAGCAGAAGGGATAGCGAAGGGGAAAAACATTCATGGTGATGAAGAGATTGCACCAGTGAAAGTTGATATTAAGTCACTTGCTGAAATCCTTCAAGAAGATGCTTTGTTTCTTGAATATGACCAAAAGAACCGAGATAAAATTAGATCGGCTTTTCGTTTGCCCCCACTTTATACAGGTGAAGCTCAAGATTACAACAGAGCGACAGCTGACACAGCAAGAAAGATTACTGAGGAACAAGTATTTCAGCCTGAACGAAAATTAATCACAGGTAAACTGAATGCTTTATTTCTAAATGATCTTGAAATTCATAAAGTCCGACTCCAACTAAAAGGGCCAGACTTTAGAGATCCTTTAGAAATTGCTAAGGTTCTAACACCGTTTATAACAGCAGGTGCAGTTTCTCCGAATGATTTACGCGATTTGGCTGGACGGGTACTTGGTAAGACGCTTGAAGAATGGCCAGAAGAAGAATACAACAGGCCGCTTGGTAAAACTAACGAGTCGTCCGTTTCCGATCCTTTGGCTGCACTGTTTAAATCTAAGAACGGTACTCCTAATATGATCGGGTTATTAAAAGATATGCGGGATGTTCTGGAGGATTTGAAGAGATGAACAAAACGGATAAGCTATTGGAGAGTTTAAATGTCTTTATTCAAAAAGCCGAGGAAAATCAGTATAAGCAATTGGGGGAGATGGTACCTGACTTTCCTGGCAAATCTAATATCCCCAAATATGTGGAGGAATATGAAAAAGGCATTGCCAGATTGCTCAGACGCCAGCATAAGAAGTTTTTAGATGGTCTCAAAGGTTTTGTAAGCAAAGACTCAGAAGAGACGTTAAAAGCCCTTCTAGTGTTTTTTACTCAGAACCTATTCGCGGAGGATGACTTCGAGGAAGAATTTCAGGAACTGACTGAGGGATTCCTGCAACAGACTATTGAAGAAATGGCTGAAGTAATCATGGATTCAATAGATCCAGAGGTGCCTTTTAAAGTCTTATCCAATCGTACGATTAATTGGATTAAGGATTGGTCAAAGAAGCTGGCTGAGATCATGAAGTTAAACACACATGAAGTGGTGGAGGACGTGCTAACTAATGCTATCGAGAACGGTTCATCAATCCAGGACATTGAGTTGACTCTCAAAGACATGCCACAATTTGATAGGGAGCGGGCGCGTACCACAGCCATCACAGAAGTGCTTGCCGCTTCCTCTGCCGCGCAGCATGAATCATATGCACAATCGCCGGCAGTAAAGAAAAAGAAATGGCGGCACAGCGGAGGGAAGAAGAACAATCCTCGTGAAAATCACATTGATCTTGACGGTACAGTCATTGGAGTAGATGAAGAATTTCAGATACCGGGCAGTAGCGAAACCTGCATGTTTCCGAGGGATCCTAAACTATCAACAAGGGAGCGGGTTAACTGCCATTGTGTTCTATCGCCTGTGGTAGATAGTAAGATTTTAGGCTTATCACCCGAAGAAAAAGAAGAGATTCAAAGAGAAGTCTTAGCAAACATGGAATAAAATAGTATAATGTCCTCATTACATATTAGGTGGGGAAAATATGAATTGGATGGAGTTTATCTCTTCAATAGTCAAATCAATCATTTGGCCGGTAGCAATAATTATCTTGGTTTTTAAATTAAAACAACCGGTTTCAAATTTGATCAGTACCTTGGCGAAAATTAAATATAAGGATTGGGAATTTGAATTCACTATTGACCAAAAATTAGATAAGATTAGTTTCCAATTGAATAAAGAGAATCAATATGGAACTGATGATCAAAATCTAAAAGATTCATTAAATTTAGAAAGTAATTCTGAAATCACTGAGGAAACACATTCCCATTATAATGAGAAGACAAGCATTAAAGGGGATAATGACTTACTACTAAAAATGGAAATGATTCGTTTATATGGAGCAGTGAAAAATCTTTATGAAAAAGTATCAGAAAAAGATGATGCGGCAGATAAATCTCAAGGTATAGGCATGTTATACATGGTTGATTATTTGAAACGCCATAAAATTCTTAATGATTCATTTGCGGAAAGCTTACTTGATATAATGAATATAGTTCATGACTTAGAGAAAAGTCATATTTCACAAAGCTACATTATGAATAAATTTTTCTGGAATGTAGATAAGAGTGTAAAAAGGTTAATGGAGATAACAAGCAATTATGTTGCTGAGAATACAGCTGGTGAGACTTCTAATTAGAAGTCTTTTCTTATTTTAAGGAGGTGAATAACATGCCAAGAGAATTGGTGAACGCAAAAATCACACATGTTTCTTATGTGGATAAGGCTGCTAATCAAAAGCAGTTCTTTATTGTGAAATCAGAAAAACAACCTGATTTTCAAAAGGAAGTCAGAATCCTTGCGAAAGAGGCAGACGAGCAAAAACTTGTTTACGGTATCGTGTATGAACCTGATACAGTGGACGCCCACGGAGATTTCATGACAGCTGCAGAAATCGAAAAGGCCGCTCATGGATTCCTGAAAGATGCTCGTCAAATCGACAAGCAACATGACTTTCAGGGTGGTGTTGGTGAGGTGGTTGAGTCCTATGTCGCACCGGCAGACTTTGAAATGAATGGGGAAACCATTAAAAAGGGATCATGGGTCCTTGTCACAAAGGCTTCTGAGGAAGTATGGGAGCAAATCAAAAAAGGCGAAATTACCGGTTATTCAATGGCAGGAACTGCTGAGACGATTGAAAAACAAGAAAAGCCCGTTTCTCAAGAGAAAACAGATGAGAAAGGGCTATTTAATTTGCTCAAAAACTTTTTTGTTGGAAAACAACAGCAATCATATGAAGAGCCAGTTGCAAAGGCGGGCAGAAAATTTTCCGCTTCAAACCTGCAAGAAATTAAGAATGCTCATGCTGCCCTTGGTAATTTACTGAGTCAGGTAGAAACAAAAGAGGGGGAAGAAGAAATGACTTCGGAGGAAGTAACTAAATCCATTCAAGAAGCATTAGAGCCAATTAAGAAGCGGCTCGAGACATTAGAAAAAGAGGAAGAGCTTAATAAGAAAGATAAAGAAAAAGAAGAAGAGACTGAAAAAGAGGGCGAGAAGTTGAAAAAGGCAATTTCAGAAGCTGTTCAACCGCTCGCTGATCGTATTGAAGCAATCGAAAAAAGTCGCGGAACATCTAAGCAAACTGAAGAATCGGGTTCCGAACAAGTTCAAAAATCAATCTGGTCAGGGTTGTTTTAATGGATAAGGAGGATACGAATGAGAAATCAAGAGGTTATTAATAAAGCAGAAATGACGCTTTCTACTTTAGAGAGCGGCGGGATTATGAATCCTACTCAGGCTTCAACTTTTATTCGAATGGTACAAGATACGCCAACCATTTTAAGAGATGCGCGAGTTATTCAAATGGACCATGACACACAGAAAATCGAGAAGATCGGTTTTGGTCAGCGTATTTTAAGGGCAGCCCAAGAGGGAGTTGCGCTAACTAAAGATCAAAAGTCAGTTCCATCAACTAGCACAGTTAACTTAAGCACAAAAGAAGTAATTGCTGAAGTTAACATTACCTATGACACACTTGAAAACAACATCGAAAAAGATGGCCTTCAGAATACAATCATGCAAATGATAGCTGAGCGTGCTGCGGTTGATATTGAAGAGTTGCTTGTAAATGGGGATACATCTTCCTCCGACTCATATCTTGCACAATTAGATGGCATCAGAAAACAAGCTACATCTCATATTGTCGATGCTGCAGGTGAGGAACTGACACGTCAAACATTTAAACGAGGATACAAAGCTGTACCTCCTAAATATTTGCGAATTCCGCAGGAGTTCCGTTTCTATACATCGCCTGGTATTGAGGTCGAATGGAAAGATCGTGTAGCTGATCGTCAAACAAATTTAGGGGATGCAGCTGTTCAAGGTGGCCTTTCATCTGCTTTTGGTGTTCCAATCAAAGGTATTGCAAATTTACAGCCTTATACGATTGGAGAGGGAGATACTGCAGCCGATGTTTCTGATATCATCCTAACTCATCCGAAGAATATTATTCTCGGATTCTCTCGTAACATTCGGATTGAAGTAGATAAGGACATCCGTCGCCGTATGTTTATCATTGTTTTGACAGCGAAATTGGATAGTGTTTTTGAAGAAGAGGACGCCGTAGCCAAGATCGTGAAAGTGAAGGAGTAGGTGGTCTGGTGTGTTTACTGCAAAGCTTATTAAAGGCAAAACATACAATGTGATGGGAATAACCTTTCGAGCAGGTGTCAGTCAAACAGTACCGAAAAAGCTCTATGAGTATTTAAATGAAAATCCATATTTTATACTAACCCAAGAGCTTAATAATCAAAAGGATGATCCGATAAATTATACTGAATCGGAATTGAAAGGTATGAATAAAGCAGAGCATGAATCCATTATTTCTAATCTTGGTCGCAATCCGTCTGACTTCAAAAACGCAGATGAAAGAATTGCCTACATCCTTAAGCAAATAGATAACAAAGGGGAGTGACCTATGCTGTTAATCACTCCCGATGAATTAAAGAGTTATTCAGTTTTTGAGTCTGTAAAGACCAGACCTGACGAGTTGTTAAAACAGGATATCCTTGAGGCAACTGCCGATATCATTCTTAAAGTTGGACATGATTTTTCAGATGCAGAGTATATCCCTTTGCCTGAAACGGTTCGACTGGCTCTATTAAAGTTGTCTCAGTTTTATGCTCTTATAAATGGCGACGAGTCAATTATTAAAGGATATACAACTGAAAAAATTGGTGACTATTCTTATACTCTAGGGGATGGCAGTTCTCTTCAAAAACCTGATGTGTATGCATTAATAAAAGATTATGTGAAACCGGCTGACCCTGATTTAGAAGGGATTGAAGCGAAAGTGCGGATGAGATCAATATGAGTTATCAATCCTTATTGACTCACAGATGTGACATTTACCATCTGCAGGAGAAAAAAGAAAATAGAAAGCAAAAATTCGGGGTGCCGGTTGAAGATGTTCAACCGGTTTTTTCGTACCCTGATGAGCCGGACATAGAAAATCAGCCGTGTTATTTTACAGAGAAGAGTCAGTCCATTATCCAACAGGAGTCAAATGTATCTATTTATCAATCTTTCCTTGTGCATTTCCCTGCTACTGCTGATATTCGAGTAAATGACAGGGCGGTTTGGGATGGTACTGCTTATAAATTACAGAAGCCCCGCAAAATCAGGAATCATCATTGGGAAGTGACGGCAGTACGGGAGGTTGAATACTTATGAAAATTCGGGGTCTCGATCAGTTCATACAATCATTAGACCGGGCTTCTCGTGGGGGACTGAAGAGGAAATATGAGCAGTGGCTTGAATCAATGGGTTTTGAGTTCTTAGATATCATCCAAGATGAGATCATTAGGACGAAGACCGTGGACACTCGCCGCTTGCTCAATTCCTTTCAGAAAGGTGACCAGGATAATATCTTTTCAATGACAGAAGGCAGCTTAAAGTTGGATGTTGGAACAAATCTGGATTACGCCTCATACGTCAATGACGGGCACTTTACTATCGATCCGTCTAAAAATCAGGATAGACGATGGGTTCCAGGTCGGTGGAAAGGCGACCGTTTCGAATATGACCCTGCTGAAAAAAATTCCGGCATGCTGCTGAAGTTCCGATGGGTAGACGGTTCGGGGTTTTGGGATAACGCCATGGCCATTTTTCAGTTGATGTTTGAGAGAAGCCTTGAGCGGAAGCTGCAGCAATGGATTTATGAAGAATTTTAAGGCGGTGCTGCCATGAATCAAGAAGTAGGTTCAATTATGGGCTATCTATACAAACTGTATCCTGTTCAAGTGTATGAAGAAGAAATACCGCAGGACTTTGCTGTTCCGTCTCTTTACTTTCCACCGGCTTCCACGGTCGATGGGGTGGACACAGTATCCACGTTTCAGAAAGCATATGTTTTAAACGTAAAACTCTTTCACGAAAACGTACAGAAGGCTCATAACGAAGCGGAACGAATTGCGGATACACTTAGAAGCAGAAGAGGCATAATTCCGCTTATACAAGAATCTGGCGAGGATACTGGGGATTTTATTCGCCTATCTCGAATAGAAACGCGGGTATCAGACGATTATGCGACCATTGTCTTAAACTGGACGAGCCGCTATTGGTATGAGCGGGAAGATCAGCGTTCAATAGATGGTTTTAAATTTAAAAGTGGGGTGAAATGATGGCCACTAAAAAAGAGAAAGCAGAAAATGCTTTTTATATTAAGGATTTGCGAGAGCACAGTCGAGAGCTCTTTGGGGTAAAACCCGAGGTGTTTGACGGTGCTCTTTTTCATGTTCATAAAATGAGTATTACAAAATCGGAAGCGAAGAAGTTGATTTCTCAGTTTCTTCAAAAGGAGGTCAAATAGATGAACGGCGGAACTTTCACACCTGGCAAGGAAAAAGAGCGTGCCGGTATTTACTTTAACTTCAAAACGACCGCGGAGAACCGTGTTTCTGCCGGAGAACGTGGAACAGTGGCGCTGCCGATAGCGTCCAGCTGGGGTGAGGTTAAGAAATTCATTTCTATCTCTTCAATCGAGGACTTGAATAAAAAAGTGGGGTTGAACATTGATGATCCTTCGCTGTTGCTTTTACGTGAGGCGATGAAGAAGGCGAATACAGTCTTGCTTTATCGCCTAACGGAAGGTCTTCGTGCTTCAGCAGACATTAGCGAAGGTGTAAAGGCTACTGCTCTTTATGGCGGCACTAAAGGTAATGACATCATTATTAGTATTACGGAGAACGTTATTGACTCTTCGAAAGTTGATGTCACTACCTACCTTGATCAATCTGAAGTGGATAAACAAACAGTGTCTAAAGCTGAAGAACTTAAACCGAATAAATATGTCACGTTTACGGGGAAAGGAGATTTAACAGTTACTATTCCGTTAACCGGTACGGCCCCTGAAGATGTTAGCGGTGCTCTCCCTGCAACTTCCGGAATCCGCTTGTCAGGCGGAACAGACAAAACACCGACAAATGCCGATTATACAGCTTTCTTGGAAGCGGCTGAAACGGAATACTTTGACACAATCGCTTTACCTGTAGAGGATAACGAGCAATTAAAAGCAACGTTTGTTGCGTTTATCAAACGGCTGAGAGACAACCAAGGGCAAAAGGTTCAAGGTGTTCTTTCAAATTACAAGGGAGACCATGAGGGTATTATCAATGTAACAGGTGGTGTCCTACTTGAGGATGGAACGGAGATCACTCCTGAAAAAGCTACAGCTTGGGTTGCCGGTGCAAGTGCGGGGGCTACATTTAATCAATCACTTACATTTGTAGAATACGAGGGAGCTGTAGATGTCCTTAACCGAATTGACAACGACGAAATCGTTGAACGATTGTCAAATGGGGAATTCTTGTTTACTTATGATTCTCGTGATAAATCAGTATCGGTTGAAAAGGACATTAATTCACTCACAAGCCTAACAGCAGAGAAAAATAAGATGTTCCAGAAAAACAAAATTGTCCGTGTACTTGATGCAATCAATAATGACCTGACATCACAATTGAAAGCATTGATCAAGTCTCGAAAAGCGAGCGGCAGTGATGTTCCCGCTACAAATGACGGACTGCAGTTTGTAAAAACGCTAATTACTCAATACTTGAGTGTTCTTCAAGATAACGAGGGCATTACTGATTTTGATTCAGAGAATGACATTACAATTGCTCTGAATAATGATCGTGACGGCTTCCTGATTGATCTTGCAGTTCAACCGGTGGATGCAGCTGAAAAATTCTACTTTAATGTTGAGGTGAAATAGGAATGGCATTAAAAGCGCAAAACACCATTTCAGGTAAAGAGGGCAGGTTGTTTCTTGATGGAGAAGAAATGGCCCATATCAAAACGTTTGAAGCCAATGTAGAGAAAAACAAATCCGAGGTCAATATCATGGGTCGTCGGATGACGGGGCACAAAACGACCGGAGCAAATGGAACGGGAACAGCCACTTTTTATAAAGTGACTTCTCAATTTGTTCTTATTATGATGGACTATGTGAAAAAGGGAAGTGATCCTTATTTCACCTTACAAGCTGTTCTAGATGACGCCTCTTCAGGTCGTGGGACTGAACGAGTCACCTTGTACGATGTGAACTTTGATTCTGCGAAAATCGCTGGGCTTGATGTTGATTCTGAAGCATTGGAAGAAGAAGTGCCGTTTACCTTTGAGGATTTTGATGTGCCTGAACAGTTAAAATCCACATTCTAATCACTTTCACGAAAAATCGCCGACTTTAACGAAGATATTTACGAAAAAATGTGGTAAGATTACTTTAGAAGTAATTCAACCGTACCAAATGGAAACATGTATTTCTTTCAAAAGAAATGCATAAAATAAAAGAGACCCGGTTGCCGCCGGGTCAGTATAAATGTTGGCCCATCAAGAGGGCTGGCTTAACAACTTCATGAAAGTATTTAGGATAGACTTTACCCTTTTACTTTGCCGAGCTCAAGGGGTGGGTCTATTTCTTCTTTATATAAGTCAACAGGGCAATTATAAATGACCCGAAAGCAAGCATAAGCATTAATGCTTGAAATGTTGACACGTGCATCACCCCCTTTCATGAGGGAGTGAGCCAGACCGCCCTTGAGATGTTGAAAGCCAATATTCATTTATACTAAACCATATTGTACCATAACACTTTCATAATCCGAGGGTTTTTAATAAAAGAAAAAGGGTTAAGGCTTCTATGATCAGGTCATTTTGAACTCATAGATAAAAAAAGTAACAAATAAAAGATACAAATAATTATATAATCAATATATATTCATGTTATAATGGTGCCAAGCAAAAGTATTGCAACTACTGGCGTAAGCTTATAGTTGGTACCACATTACCACATTACCACTTGTTAATGTGTGTTACTTTCATGAGAAATGCTAAAATATAAAAGCCAGAGTGTGGCAGCACTCTAGCTTTTAAAAAAGAAACTACCCTTTAATAGGAGGGTCCTCGTGTAGACACTTTTCCTTTACAGTAATGTAAATAGGATGAGTGTCTTTTTTTCTAAGCATGAATAATAATGTTAAAAGAGATATTACCCATGTCATAATCCCGCCTATTAAATTGGCAAAGCCGATCATGACCATTAGAGATTCATAGGTCGACATAATTTCACCTCCTTTCATATTCGGAGGATAAGCTAAGGTAGCTTCAAGAATCTATTATACATGAATTATATGGAAAGCACATTCAAAAAGTATGAATGTGCTTTTTTTCTTGTCCAAAACTAAAAAGTAAAAGGAGCTAATAAACATGAGTGAAAAACAAAATGAAAAAGTTTACGATCTTTCATTCTTTATGCCAGGACAAACAATTGAAGCGGAAGAAGTAAAAGTACCGATTTCTAAACGATTTGTAGACAAAGAGGGCAATGTTGTTCCATTCATTTTCAAAGCGATCACGACTGAACGAATTGACGAACTTGAGAAAGAGAATACGACTTACAAGAATGTAAAAGGCCGCGGCCGTGTGAAGGAATTGGACAGCCAACGCTTTTATGCTCGTATTGCGGTTGAAACGACTGTTTACCCGAACTTTAAAGCTAAGGAACTACGTGAGGCTTACAAAACAGAAGATCCAGTGGAAGTCGCCAAACGTGTTCTTTCAGTCGGCGGTGAGTATGCGAACTGGCTAAACAAAGCAATTGAAATCAATGGATTTGATGATGATCTCGAAGACCTTGAAGAAGCGGCAAAAAACTAGTAAAGGACGGGGACAAAGAGGCTGTATATCTTTATTACGCGATGCATGAACTCAAATACGCCCCGTCAGAATTAAGAGAACTATATGAGGCTCCGAAAGAATTCAAGGCGCTCTTATATGGGTTAATCGGTTATAAGCTTGAGCTGTTAGAAAAAGAAGCGAAGAAGGGAGGTAATTAACTATGGCTAAACTAACAGCCACGTTTGAATTACATGATAAGATTTCCCGCAAGCTTCGAATGATACAAGGCAATGCTGAAAGACTTAAGAGGGCCGCTAATGGCCCTCTTATTTTTGATGCTGAAGATCGGACTGAGAAAGTTATGCGGAGAATTGACCGATCAGCCAACCGTTTGACCGGTCGGGCTCGATCGCTTGAAGTGGATTTAGATGATCGAGCTTCGAATGGCTTACATTCTATACGTCAGCAAGCTGAGGATCTTACCGAGGGCAGCCATGAGGTGACAGTTTCCGTAAATGATCAAGCTACACCACGTTTTCGTTTGATCCGTGGAGGTCTCTCTGATTTGAATCGCTCGCACGCTGAGCCAACTGTTTCAGTTCGTGATCATGCTTCAAACCAATTAGATGAGATCCGTCGTCATGTGTCCGATGTAGACGGCGAACATGCTGAGCCAACTGTTTCTATTAAGGATAGAGCTTCAGCGGCTCTGGATGCAATTGAAGCGAAAATAGACAGCTTGAAGGATGCTACCATTACTCTGGCAGTTGCAGGCGGTTTTTCTGCAGGTTCAATTATGGGTTCTGGTAAGAGTACAATGTCTCAGGATGCTTACGTGTCAGCAACTTCAAACGTTAATAAGAAAGATGTTGCAAGAATGACGGATCAGATCTATTTCAACAATAAAGCGGGCAGTTCTCGGGAAGAAGTCAGTTTATCTCTAAGAAACTTATCGCAACAGACAGGGGCGTCTAAAAAAGCTCTTGCTGAATTGACTGAGTCGTCAAGTAAGATTGCCCAGCTTATGAATGCTGATCAAGCTGAGGTAGATCGTGCTTTCAGTTCAATGTATAACAACTTGAAATTGTCTGGAAAACAAAGCGGAGACTTAATTGCTTATGTATATCGGAATGCCGGTGACCAAGCTGACGATTTATTGGATACGATGAATGAATACAGTTCCACCTTTAAAGACTTGAAGCTCACAGGCGGCCAGATTGCAAACGCCATGATAAAAGGAACAAAGGGTGGCGCCAGAAACTTCGATAACCTAGCCGATAGTATGCGTGAGTTTAACATCCGCCGAACCGAAATGTCTGATAGCCAAGTGGACGCATTTAAAACGCTGTTCGGAGCCAAGGAAACTAAGAAAATGTTCAAGGGCTTCAAAGATGGTTCAATAAGCGGAGAGGAAAGTTTATTTAGGGTGGCAAAAGCACTTTCTAAAGTGAAAGACAAAACAAAGCGGGCTGCTATTGCGACTGAGCTTATTGGAACACAATATGAAGACCTCAAGCAACCGATTTTAGATATGGCTGAGGGTATTGGTACAAGTGCCAAAACAAGCGGTGAATTAGAACGAAGCTTTACGAAACTTCGGGATAATAATCCGATGACACCGGTTAATGATGCCATGAGAGATTTTGAAAGCATATCTAAGGATATGGGAACTTCTCTGCTAACTGGATTAGGGCCAGCCTTTGATAAAATCAGCTCGTTCATTAACAGTAAAGAAGGTCAGGAAAAGCTTAAAGAGATCAAAAAAGATATTGCTGATCTTGGTAAGGAGATAGGTGATAAGTTAAACGTAGCCATTGAGTGGAGCGTCAACCATTGGGAAGATTTAAAAACAGCGATTAAAGTTGTGATCCCTTCTTTAATTGGGTTGATTGGTTATTTGAAAATACTACGTCCGCTGTTAAAAGGCATAGGTACTGTCGGAAGTGATGCAGCAGGCGTAATCCGAAAGCTAATTCCCAAACGTACTCCTGAAGCTGGCGCTAATACGCGAAGTGAAAGGAGGAACAGAAACAGTAATCGTAATGCCAGCACAAGGAGCAGAGAATCCAAAACTGCCACAAGTCCAACGAGTTTACCTCGAAGCGGCAGCTTAACATGTTGCTGTTGTAGCGATGGAGGTAAAAATGATCGCATTCGTAGAAGACGAGGGAAAAGAGTTTTAGGACGACGGGGTAATCTAAACCGAATGAACCCTTCTGACAGTTCAATTGTTGTGTCATCTGAACGGTTGGAGAGAAGGCGTTCCGGTAGAACTGTAGGTACTAATCCAACCGGAGGATCAAGACCAGCAATAACCACTACGAGATCGGAGCTATACTCAGCTGGTAGAGCTGCAGGCGGTACATCGAAGTTCGGGAAAGTCTTAAGTCCTCTGAAAAGTGTTGGCAAGTTTGCAAAAGGAGTCCCTCTATTAGGAACAGCGTTAGCGGCAACCGATTTAATTGGGATGAATAAAGATAATGTTGGTGAAAAGATTGGATCAGCTGGCGGTGGTCTTGCTGGAGCGGCTACAGGAGCAGCTATTGGCAGTGTTATTCCAGGAGTGGGAACAGCCATTGGTGGAATAGTTGGTGGTATAGCAGGCACCATGGGTGGTTCAAGTTTAGGTAAAGCGTTTGATGGTTCAGAAGTAAAGAAGAAACTAAACAGTACATTATTTGATCAAAAATGGTGGTCTGAAAAATGGTCCGGCATTAAGAGTAATGCGAAGACTTCTCTCAATGGGTTAAGTGATACATGGTCTCATGTAAAAGAAAAGGTGAAGTCTACTTTATTTAATAGTGAATGGTGGTCTGAGAAGTGGTCTGGTGTTAAAAGCTGGGCACAAGACAAATGGAATAGTGCATCATCTGTTTGGGAGTCCGTAAAGCGAAAAATAAAATCCACTTTATTTAGTGAGAAGTGGTGGTCAGGAAAGTGGGAAGGCGTAAAAGGTTGGGCTCAAAGTAAATGGGACAGCGCGTCTTCTGTTTGGCAATCTGTTAAAGGAAAACTGAAATCCACTTTATTTAGCGAGAAGTGGTGGTCAGGAAAATGGGAAAGTGTAAAAAGCTGGTCCAAAAATAAATGGGACAATGCTAAATCAATATGGAAAAGTGTTAAGAGTTCCATCTCAGAAACCCTTTTTAGTAAGAAGTGGTGGTCTGAAAAGTGGCAAAGTGTAAAGGAATTGGGAAGCAGTATTTTGGGCGGAGTAAAAGAAGTCGGTGGGAAAGTAGCTTCAAGTGCGAAAAAAACTGCTGGTAAAGCGTTGGGATATGTGAAGAGTGGCGTAAATTATTTATTTGGTACGGGAAAAGAAAAGCCAAAGAAACATGCTACTGGTGGTTACATTACGAAGCCAACAATATCTTGGATTGGTGAAGCAGGTAAAGAGTTTGTTATTCCCGTTGAGAATAATAAAGGTCGCGGCAAAATGCTCCTTTCTCAAGCTGCTTCGAAATTAGGGATGAGTGTAGTTGATGATATAGCGTCTGCTTCATCTGCAGGAGGTGAACCAGCAACTTCCCCGCTAATCCGTAGAGCGGCGGTGACTGCTTCTGTATCTCCTATAATTGACACATCCAGTCTTGATGAACAAGCGACTTCATTTGGTCAACAGTTCACTAAAGGCTTTGATCAAGGAATTGGAGATAATGTTGTTTCTATGGAATCTTGGAAACAGAAAAACGTTGGACAGCCAATGAACAATTTAATCTCTTATTCTCCGAATTACGGAAAGCAAGTGGTCAATGGATATGCTAAAGGTCAGAACAGCACTTCGACCGGTACAGATGGCTTCTTGCAGACGAAGGTTAAAACGCCATTTCAGAACACTGTTAATAAATCTTCATCATGGGGAAGCGGAACGGTCAAAGGTTTTGCTTCTGGACAAAATAGTTCACAAACTGGTACTGATCAATACGTCAGCACTCATATTAACAAGCCGTTTATCCGATCTAAAGAATCATCAAACGGATGGGGAAGCAGTATGATCAGTAATTTTGTTTCAGGCATGACTTCTAAGGCAAGTGAAGTCCATGAGGCTGCCAAGGAACTGGCGAAAAAAGTTGAGAAGGCATTTCGTGAAGAGCTTGATATTCACTCACCTTCCCGTGTCATGATGAGTCTCGGTCGCTTTGCCTCTATAGGTATTGTAAAAGGTCTGGATTCTGTCGATGTGAAAAAGTTTGCTGAAAAACAAGCAGGCTCACTAGCTGCTGCTTATTCCGGAATGGGAGCAGTAAGCGGAAATGTGAAGCAATGGCTTATGGCTGCTATCATGGCTACAAAGACGCCGGTGAGCTGGCTCCCAGGGCTGATGACAATTGCTCAGCATGAGTCAGGCGGTAATCCGAAGGCAATCAACTTATGGGATAGTAATGCGAAAGCAGGACATCCATCTCAGGGGCTCATGCAGACAATCCCAAGTACCTTCAACGCACACAAATTGCCAGGCATGAATAACATTCTTAACCCGATTCACAACGCTGCTGCTGCGATTGGCTATATCAAAAGCAGATATGGATCAATTAATAATGTACCAGGCATTAGAAGCATGAGGCACGGAGGTCCATATGTTGGCTACGCTAACGGCGGACTTATTACCAAAGAGCAGATTGCACGTGTCGGTGAAGGAAACAAACGGGAATGGATCATTCCGGAGGAGCGAGGCATCCGTGGACGTTATTTATTAGCCCAAGCAGCTAAGGCACTCGGAATGGAAGTCACAGACCCATCTCAAAAAGGCCAAACTGAACTATCTTCCGGTCAAGTAACAGCAGCCACAACAGGCAGTCATCAAACAACTGTTACAGCATCAGGAGGTAAAGAGGTTATTATTCAATTTAATGGCGATCAGCATTTTCACAATGACCAAGATATGAACAGCCTTGTAGCTAAGATTAAGCAGGCTCTTGTCGATGAGCTTGAACAGGATATCAACATTGGAACGAAGGGAGTCGTTGCTTTTGACTAAATCCATATATGAATTCTGGATTTCACAAGGGAAGGATAAGCTACGGCTTCCTGTCCTTCCTGAACAAATTGATATTTCAAACACAATTCAAAATGAATCAGTAAAAGTGGCTAGTTTTGGGGAGATCACTTTTATTGATAAACCGGGAGCGAAAGAAATTTCGTTCTCTTCTTTTTTTCCAAAGAAACATAGCCCGCTTGCTGAGTATAAGGGATTTCCTTCTCCTGAAAATGCTATTGCAAAGATCGAGAAATGGGTGAAAGCTAAAAAGCCGGTTCAATTCTTAATTACTGGAACGAAAATTAATTTAACTTGCAGTATCGAGGTTTTTTCATATAGCGAGGGCCAAAAAGATATAGGTGATCGTGATTATGAAATAAAGCTGAAGGAATACAAAACTGCTTCGCCGCGGAAGATCAAGCAGAAGAAAAAGACGAAGAAGAAACGACCATCTAAATCAGCTCCTAAAACATACACCGTTAAGAAAGGCGATACACTGTGGGACCTTGCCGGTAAATTTTATGGAGACAGCACAAAGTGGCGCAAAATCTGGAACGTCAATAAAAAGGCTATGATCAAACGAAGTAAACGTAATATCAGGCAGCCAGGACACTGGATCTTTCCTGGGCAAAAATTAAAGATACCGCAGTAAGCAGGTGATGACATGATAGAACTTTTCGTCATTAAAGAAACGGAATGGCTTGAGCTGGTAACAGAAAGTGTTTCTCTTGAGGGACAACGGTATCAGGCTCCGCGATCAATCACAGCAAAGATCATAACGAAACAAGGAACCCATTCATATTACAGCGTATCAGAAGGAGATACGGTTCTGTTTAAGTGGAAAGGGAAAGAGCTGTTTCGAGGTATTGTGTTTTCTCGCAATCCGGAAGAACATGGGCTGACCTTTACGGCTTATGACATGCTGCAATATCTGGTTAAGAACAAAGATGTTTATGTGTTCTCCAATAAGCGTGCAGACGAGATTATTAAGCGCCTGGCAAGAGATTTTCAAATTCCAACGACATCCATTGCAAATACGGGTTACACCATTAAATCATTAGTGTTTAAAGATGATACGAGCCTTTATGACATGATTCTGAAAGCTTTGAAACAAACGAAAAGCCAAACCGGAAGGAATTATCAATTATATTCTGCGAAGGGGAAGCTTGGCCTTCGCGCTTGGCCTGATCCGTCAGAAGTATGGGTACTGGAAACGGGTGTGAACATTACTGGTTATCAATACAGCACTTCCATTAATGACACAGTCACAAGAGTAAAGCTGCGGCGTCAGAAAGACAATAAAACATACACGGCCACCGCAAGCGACAGCGCAGGCATAAACAAATACGGCGTCCTTCAGTATGTTGAAACAGTATCAGATAACATTAACCAAGCACAGTTGCAGCAGCGTGCGAAAGTTAAACAGGCACAGAAGAAAGGCGTCAAAAAAGAACTCAAAAGTATTCAAGCAATTGGGATTCCAGATCTTCAGAGTGGTTTGCCCGTCTATATTTCAATTCCGGAAGTCGGGGTTAAGAAAACATACTGGATTGAAACAGATAAACACGAATTTAAAGGATCGACACACACGATGACCATTGATGTGGTTGAGAAAAATTCTATCCCTGATGGTGTTTCCTCATGAGATTAAGTGAAGCAATCAAACATTTGGCTGTCGGTGCAGTTGATTCTGAGTCACCAGTGGATATTATGCCGGCTGAAGTGGTTTCCGTTTCTCCTGTTGAAATAAGGCTTAATGAAAATGACAAATTAATAATACCTGCTGATTTGATTATTGTTCCAAAGCGGCTGCGGCCCGGTGAAGAAGAAGCGTTGAATACTGGTGAGCGTGTGATGATTGTCTCCTTAAAAGGCGGGCAATCATTTTTTATTCTCGACAAAATATAGGAGGTGTTTGGAATGGCTTTGTCTCCGGAAATCGAGTTTGAGGATATAGAAGATGACAGCGAAGTCATAGAAACCTCGCAAACCTACAAAATAGATTTTGAAAATGGCCGTATCACAAATGAAATGATTACTGGCCTTGAAGCAATCAGGCAGTTTGTATATTTATCTCTTCATACTGAGCGATACGCCTATTCTGTTTTCAGCCATGACATTGGAAATGAGCTTCAAGACATCTTGGCGGATAATGAAACAACAGACGCATATAAGAAAATGGAGATTCCGCGGCTAATAGAGGAAGCGCTGATCTATGACGATCGTGTTTCCTCTGTATCAGATTTTGAAATAGAAAAACAAGGTGATTCGTTCCATGTTTCCTTTACAGTCGAAACGGACGAGGGAAAATTGGAGATCGAGGAGGTGCTTGGTGAAGATGTTTGAAGATCAAACTTTTGAAGAAATTATGGACCGGATGCTGAACAGAATTTCAGCGGACATTGATACAAGGGAAGGAAGCGTGATTTATAACGCGTTAGCTCCTGCAGCTGCAGAATTGGCCAAGTCTTATATTTGGCTCGATACGGTGCTGGAACTTGTCTTCTCGGACACAGCACAAGGAGAATTTTTAGATCGTCGGGCTACTGAAGCCGGCATCGAGCGAACGGCTGCCACGAAAGCAGTCCGGGCAGCGGAGTTTACTGAAGGAGTAACCATTCCAGTGGGTTCCCGCTTTTTTGTAGATAACCTGTATTTCCAATACACAGCTGACGGGACGTTGGAATGTGAAACAGCGGGGGAAGCGGGGAACGCAAATATTTCCGGCCAGAATCTATTGTCATTAGACACCATACCAGGACTCCAAAAAGCGATCGTGAAAGAGATTCTAATCCCTGGTCGAGAAGAGGAGGATGATGACAGTTTAAGAGCTAGATATTTTACCCGCGTGCGTCGGGAAGCTGTCAGTGCCAATAAAGCTCACTATAAACAATGGGCTGAAGAAGTAGACGGAGTAGGGAAGGTAAAGGTCTTTCCGCTTTGGAACGGGGACGGTACAGTCAAAATTGTCGTGACCAATGCTAACTTGGAACCTGCTTCCGATATTTTAATATCAAAGGTGAAAAACTATATTGATCCTGAACCCGGACAAGGTGAGGGACAAGCGCCAATAGGTGCCTTTGTCACAGTGGAGAGTGCGATATGGAAAGAGGTTGAGATTTCAGCCGAGGTATTTCCCGAGGTCAATAGCTCTATCGATCAGGTAAAGCAAGAAATTGAATCAGGTGTTTTAAATCTTTTTAAAAAGATTGCCTTTGAAGATAACGTCATCCGTTTATCGCAGATTAATAATATCGTCTACAATTCACCTTCAGTAAGTGATTACGCAGATATTAAAATCAACGGCGTGACCGAAAATTTGGTTCTGAGTGACGTGGAAATCCCTAAATTGGGGCAGGTGAACATCATTGAGCAAACTCGATGAAATGACTGCTTACCTGCCGCCGTTCCTTACCAAATTGAAAGAAATGGCGGAACTTCTTCAGGCAGAAGCTCCGGAATTTGAAAAGCAAAATAATAGCATCTTTGATCTGACAGATCAGTTGTTTGTTACTACGGCAACCTGGGGGCTTGAACGATGGGAAAAGATTTTGAACGTACCGCGGGAATCAGGTGACCCCGATGAGATCCGCCGATTGCGTCTAATCTCTAAAATGTCCAATATACCGCCGGCAACATATAAGGCCATTGAACAGGCATTGAACCGGTTCCTGAAAAATCCGTCTGCTCAGGTCAGGCTGCTTCAAGGACAGTACCGTTTTAATGTTGATATTGATATAGATGATATGCAGCATATGAGCGAGCTCATAGAAACATTGGAGAATATGAAGCCAGCTCATTTGGCATATACCTTGCGAGCTGCTGTGAATGAGCCACTCAAGATAAAAGATACTGTCATTTTGAATAACAGAAGGTATCGAAAAGCAAGTGAGCTAAAGGTAGGTTATTCCGTCACGCTCAATAATAACGAGGTGGTCCTTGCATGATTACGCAGGTTTATAGAGAGCGTACAGCTGCAGATTTGAAAAATAGGATATCGAAAGTGCTACTGAATGGGAGTGAAACAGAAATTGTGGAACTCACCATTCACGGTGCGGTTGTCACGGTACTTACTCAACGAGAGGAAGATATCAAACATATTAAGAGTGTGCAGATCCTTGATGAACAAAACAACGTAATTACGGAAAGAACAACAGATTTAGACGTCAGTAATAATAGAACGCTAGATTTTAGGATTACTTTCGAGGTGGTGTAGCAAATGGCTTATGATGCAAAAACAGATTGGCTCCCGGACGATCCGATTAATGAAGATGATGTGAACCGTTGGGAGAAAGGCATTCAAGATGCGCATAAAGATTTAGCTGTACATAAAAATGACATGAACAACCCTCACAATACAACAAAGGCGCAAATCGGGCTAGGGAACGTTGATAATGTACAGCAAGCTTCGAAAAAAGAATTTGAAGAGCATCGTAATGATTTACAACGGCACATTACACCAGTGGAACGGGAGAATTGGAATGCAAAAGAAACAATTGTCGGAGCTCAGGAAAAAGCGGATAAGGCTTTATCGGATGCAAAATATTACGTGGATACCAACTATAAAAATAACAATCTGACGTTAATTACTGGAGACAATGCTATTCAAGATGCAAGAACAGGAGGGGAAGAATATCCTTTAGGACTGACCTTAATGGACATTGGGCAGGGAAATACTACAGGCTACCCCTTGGGTTATGGCATTGTCAAAAATGAAAAATATAATAATTACCGTTTCACTCAATACTTTTACGGAACAGGGAATGAGTCTGGGACTTACTATGACAGTACAGGAGTTTGGATTAGACACTGGTGGAGTGGTTCAGGCTGGACTCCGTGGCAAAAGATATCAGGTTTTGCTCATGCGAATATTGGAACTACAGGTGTTCAGTATTTAAAAAAGATTGATCACACTAAAATTGCATTTAACAGGGTCATCAAGGATAGCCATAATGCTTTTGATACTAAAAACAATCGATTTATTTCTCCGAACGATGGAATGTACTTAATCGGGGCAAGTATATATACCTTAAATTATACATCTTATATAAACTTTCATTTGAAGGTTTACCTAAATGGAAAAGCATATAAAACACTGCACCATGTAAGAGGAGACTTTCAGGAAAAGGATAATGGGATGAATCTTGGTTTAAACGGCAATGCGACTGTACCCATGAATAAAGGAGATTACGTTGAAATCTGGTGCTACTGTAATTACGGAGGAGACGAAACACTGAAAAGGGCAGTAGATGATAAAAATGGTGTATTTAACTTTTTTGATATACAAGAACTTGGAGGCCGAAACTATCCAAGATTTTAGGAGGTAACGATGAATATAGGTGAAGCTATTCTTTTTAAATACCCAACAGCTGATCCCACAAAGGATTTTATTGTCCAGAATAATGGTGATGGAACTCCCTCATATATAGCAGAGTGGAATATTAGGGCACCTATACCCACGGAAGCAGAGTTAAAAACTTGGTGGGAAGAGCTTCAGAGTACATCTGCATATGAACCACCAGTTCAAGTGGATCTACTTGCAAGAGAGTTGTCACAGGAAAAACTGGCTCGTAAACAGCTTGAAGAATTAAACCAAACTTTGGGAAGCGAGCTTTCAAAAATAAAGTTGCAACTGCTTACTCTACAAGGAGGGCAAGGTTCATGAATTATTGGGTGCTGGCTTTGCATTATAACTGGGCTTCTTCTGAAATGGTGAAACAGGCAATTCATCTCAAAGATTGTTCGCCCGAAGATTTACAGGAAGGAATAGAGAAAAAACTCATTACAGCTGAACAGTATAAAGAGATCACAGGAGAAGCCATTTAGGGCTTTTTTATTTTTCCTTAAAGGAGGTGGTTCCGTTGTAAACCCATGCTCACCACTAATGATCTACAATAGCAAGGAGGATTTATAATGGCATCATATAGTTTTCAATTTTCAACAGATGCAACTGGTAAGCCGGGGGCAGCCAAGCCATACAGAGAAGGAAACAGAGATTTTGTTGTGCCGGTAGCTTCAATCTCCGGTAATTCAGAGCTGCTGACGAACGCAGTTTTAAAAGCCACTGAAGTCTACACGCAATATGGACAAGATCGATTAGGTCAGGTTTTAATTTCAAAAGTAAAAGGTCACGCTTATTCTGATCGTGAAGGAACCTTATTCATCGAAGAAAGTAATGATATGAATACATGGACCACTGTCTCTTCATTGGTAGTTAAAGCAAATACGCTTGGCGAGACTGAATGGATTCATTTAACTAAACGCTATTTCCGTTTCAGATACGCAAATGGTAACCTGCAGCAATCTGAATTTTTACTATACCAGTCACTGGGCGCAGGTGAAGAGGATATAAACATTAACCACACTGTTCCTATTACAGCAGTTGCTCCGTTGTCAGTCCAGTTAGATAAAAACGGTTTAACTAATGATGGTCGTTTAAAAGTTCAAACTGAAGGCTTGAACCTTAGCTCATTAGACACTCAAGCAAAAACAATAGATGTTGTTTTTCATGATAAAACAGAAACAATCGGGGAAGGTACTTCGTTAACTGTTGGATCATTTAAAACGTTGCTCATTGAGGTTTATGGAACGGCTGAGACAAGTGAGTTGAAGTTCTGGGGTAAATCCTTATCGGGAACAAAAAGAGCCCTTAGAGGTCAGAAAGTGGATGACGGAACATTTGCCACTAGCACAAAAGGGAAATCAGAAGCTTGGTCATTTAACATTACTGGCTTTAAAGAAATTGTTATGGAGCTTACAGCTTTAACAAATGGAAACTTTTCAGTTCGAGGGACGGCCGTCTCATAAGATCCGGCTGTCCTTTTTTATTTGCCTCGGAGGAGGTGATTAGAAATGGAGGAGACAAGTTTGTTTATCAATTTTGAAACATTAGATTTAGCAAGAGTATATTTATTTGGTGGGGTGAAGTATCTTGATTTACTTCTAGTTCTTAGCATAATAGACGTTTTAACAGGAGTAATTAAGGCATGGAAATTCAAGAAACTGCGAAGCCGGAGCGCATGGTTTGGCTATGTCCGCAAGCTACTCAATTTCTTTGCGGTCATTTTGGCAAACGTGATTGATACAGTACTCAATTTGAACGGTGTCTTAACCTTTGGTACCGTTCTTTTTTATATCGCTAATGAAGGTTTGTCAATAACTGAAAACTTAGCACAAATCGGTGTTAAAATCCCTTCAACGATAACAGCTCGATTACAAACAATTGAGAACGAAAAAGAACAGAGTAAGAATAGTGCAGACAAAGCTGCTGGCTAAGCCAGTGGCTTTTTTTATTATACAGACAGAAGGAGAGAGGATATATGGCCATTAAAGTTGTAAAGAATCTAGTCTCTAAATCAAAGTATGGATTGAAATGTCCTAATCCAATGAAAGCTGAATATATTACTATTCATAACACTGCGAACGATGCTTCAGCAGCTAATGAGATTTCTTACATGAAGAATAACTCTAGCTCAACGAGTTTTCACTTTGCAGTAGACGATAAACAGGTCATTCAAGGAATTCCAACAAATCGTAACGCTTGGCATACAGGAGATGGAACAAACGGTACAGGGAATCGTAAGTCGATTGGTGTCGAAATTTGTTATAGCAAGTCAGGAGGGGCACGATATAAGGCAGCGGAAAAGCTTGCTATTAAGTTTGTGGCGCAGCTACTTAAAGAACGCGGATGGGGCATTGATCGTGTCCGTAAGCACCAAGACTGGAACGGTAAGTATTGCCCGCACCGCATTTTGTCAGAGGGTAGATGGAATCAAGTTAAGGCTGCCATTGAAAAAGAATTAAAGGCGCTAGGTGGGAAAACAAACTCAAGCAAAGCAAGTGTAGCTAAAAAGAAAACAACAAACACAAGCAGCAAAAAAACGTCATATGCGCTACCATCCGGTATTTTTAAAGTGAAGAGCCCAATGATGAGAGGGGAAAAGGTAACACAAATTCAAAAAGCACTGGCTGCACTATACTTTTACCCGGATAAAGGAGCAAAAAACAACGGCATTGACGGCGTGTATGGTCCGAAAACAGCAGATGCAATTAGACGATTCCAGTCTATGTACGGGCTTACTCAAGACGGTATTTACGGACCAAAAACGAAAGCGAAACTTGAAGCTCTCTTGAAGTAAATAAATAGTCTCCTTGAGTATCTTTCTCAAGGAGATACTTATGTTTATTTTGTTACAGATAGTTCAAAATTATTCTAATATTTGAGTAAAAAGTATTATTTTTCTAGTCTGAACATAATGTTATCATTTACATGTAAATAATTTAAAAGAAAGGGATTGATTTCATGTTTAAGAAATTACTTTTAGCAACATCTGCATTAACATTCTCTTTATCATTAGTTCTTCCGTTGGATGGACATGCCAAAGCTCAAGAGGTAACATTACAGGCACAGCAGGAAGTCACTTATCAAACTCCCGTTAAACTATCCGAATTACCAACTAATACAACTGAACAATCTGGTGAATTTCACACAAATGGTATTAAAAAATGGATTGCTAAAGAAGCAATGAAGGCAACAGCCAGTGCGCTTCGACATGGTGGGAGAATTGTTGGTGAGGTAGTCGATGAGTTAGGTGGATCAGCAGGAAAAACATTCGCAAAACATACTGATGATGTAGCAGATGCTTTGGACGAGTTAGTTAAACGAGGTGACGTTGTGGAGGACGCAATTATTGACACGGTTTCCTCATATCTAATTGATGCTGGTGTAAAATCTTCTACAGCTAGAACTATTGCAAGTGTATTTACTTTCTTAGCTTTTTAATTGAGGTGATTTGAATTGGTAACAGTAGAAGAAAGGCTTGACAACCTAGAAAAAAAAGTCGAGAAGCAGGCTTTTCAACTAAGGTTAGTCCAACAATTAGCAGCTGATTATGATCGGTTTGGCTTATTTGATCAAGTTTTGGCCTATGATTTAAGTGAAAAACAGTATCAAGAATTAAGAGAGTTAACGAGCCAGTACACTGATAAGATTAAAAATGGCGAAGAGGTCTCTCTTCATAACTTTACTGAAGAATTTAAAAGAATTTTGAAAGATATTGAAAAAGAAGTGGATTTCGAAAAGTTTATTTCTCTCTGGTTAAAGGGACCAGAAGAAGGTTTTGGATTTTCTAAAGCTTTACATAACCATTTCTTTAATTAAAGATAAGGACCAGCCACATAATAAGCTGGTCTTTCTTTATTTTCCCTCAAGTTCGAACTCCTATGAACAGAATACCAGGTATCTATCCTTCCAAATATATTGTTATTAGCTTGAGGGTTTGTGTGTTTTTCTTCATTAATCATAGAATTCTCCTTACCTCAGTCATTTTCTTCTATTATTTGCAGCTGATTTCAAATTAAATAAAATAAGCCCTTCTCATTGAGAGGGGCTTATAAAGTGACTCTTCTTTATTAAAGTCATTAAACAACAGATTCTCTCTTTATATCAAAAATATCAATCTGTTTTGATTCCAGAAGATCTTGTAAATAATCTGAGCCGTGTTTTTCAGCTACTTGCAATTCTCCTTCGGATATAGGTAAAGCCATTAGCCAAGTAACATTTTTGTTACTAAATTCAAGTAGTTCTAAATCTTCCTCCCATAAAAATGGGGGAACGAACATAATATGTTTCATGTCGGTTTCCTGATCATACATACTAATCACATTTTTAAAAATAACACCTGGTGCACAAGTGAAATTTGAGTTGATTATATTAAAGGCACAAGTTGATAAAACATTAGCATATATGTCTGAAGCTGACTCCATTGCAGCTACGATTTCTATCCGCAACGGAGTGCCATTCACCTCATAATTAATAGAATGATCCGACAAACCTAGAGTTGAATATGACGTGATACCTTCCTGAGGCTGGTCACTAACCGATAAAATATCTATGCTGCTATTCTTGTTATCATCCCAATATTTCGTAACCTTCGGTTTCCCCCCAAAAGCTCCTAAAACTGTTCTAGCAATTACTTTATTTTCTTGTGTTACGCCCATTAGACAATCTCTCCTTAATCTCCAAAGTAATCATCCGTCATATCTTCCCCTTTATGACTCCTATTGGAGGAAGGTAATTCGGGTTGATAGTGGTCTGGATTATTATGTTCATCTAAAAATTGCTTTCGACTAATATTTCTTTCCATCGCACTTTGTTGATGTTTTCTAAATTCATAACCTGGTTTATGACCCATATCCCATGGTTCATCTTTTTTCATTACTTGTTTTGTTAACGGGTCTTTAACAGATCCGGTTGAATCCTTAGCATTTTCCCAAACCTTATCTCTAACGCCTTTACGGAAATAAGTTGGTCTTTTGTACGTTTTAGGAACTTTAGGTTTTTTGCTGGTGTTAGTCGATGCTTCGCTAACTCGAGAACTTGATTTTGCATTAAGCTTTTTGTTAATTCCGCGAGCTCCGAAAGGAACCAACATTGCCATTGCACCACTAAGGCTCTGTTCTTGCCTCTCTTTGGAGACTTTATTCCCGAACATATCGCGTCCTGTTATAGCTTCACTAAAACCATTTGCAGAAGCAAGTCCATAAAGTCCTTTGCTGGAGTTTTGAAGGGCATGGAATGTCTTAGGTGTTTTATATACATCGAGAGCTTTGTCTGCTCTATACAATGCTTTACTTGTTGAATAAACAGCTTTTCCACCTTTAGCTAATTTACCTGCCCATCCTACGATAGGGATGTATCCTGCCGCAGCCATTGCACCGGCAGCGACCCGTTGTCCAGCAGTTAGCTTTTCGCCGGTAACAGGATCAACCCCATCAGCGGCTCTTTTATAATCATAATATCCAGAGACCTCTCCTGTAAAATTACAAACAGCATCCCAAGACTTTTCATACCATGGTCTGTTCGCCAGTTCTTCTTGTTCTTTTGCAATTCTTCTTTGTTCCGCCTGTTGGTCCTTAAAAGAGATGTAGTCTGTTGATTGTTTCTTTACATCCTCAGTCATCTTGTGAATCTCACTGTCTCTATAAGCCTTCGCATTATAGTGAATAGGAGAGGCGCTTTTGCCTTTTGCTGTCGCATTCATTAAAGCTTGATAATCAGCTTGAATCATTTGTTCATTTGCTTCTGATAGTCCGTATTCTGATGTTAAGTTTTGGTCAACTTCATCCATTTTCTCAATGGCTTCTTTTCGTTTCTTTTCGGCAGACGAAAGTTCATTTTTAAAAGTTTCTGTCGAGAACAGATCCAAAGGCAGTATATCGTTGATATCATTTAATATATCTTTCATGGCTTTTTTCTGTTCAGACATAATGGATTTTGATTTGGTGTAGGCGTTAGCAAGCTCATGCGCTAAAAAGGTTTCTTCTATGTAGGCATCTGATAAGTTGGCATCTTCTAAAAAACCAGGAATACTCGTTAAGAAAGAAATTTTCATCTCAATTAAATCAATCCATTGGTCAGCAATGCCAGCTTGATCTTCATAAAATGATTTAATGTTATTAGCGCCTTTGCCTGAAAACTCGCTATCATCTAAATCTGCAACAGCTTTGAACGCTTTCTTTAATTTGACCATTTTACTTTTTAAATCTTTGTATTCCTGTGCTCGCTTTTCAGCCTCGGTGAGCAAGGTTTTGGCTTCAAATACTTTCATGATCATATCCTTTCATTTAATCGTCATAACAAAATATTACCATGGAAGAATGATGAAACTAACTGTTATGTGGATCAAATGGTGGAAATGAATCATTCGATCTGTGTCATTTTACCTATTTGTTAATCCTTTCAATGAAAGGGGACTTTCCAATTGTAACATCGCCATCATGAAAAAATTCGATAACGTAGCCAGATTCACTAAACATAAAAGTATCCGATCCAACGGCAGTTACATCATCAATTACGTTTAATGCATGCTCAAGACTGGTTTTTAATGCTGGCTGTTCTCCGTAACCCCAAAGAATAATAATGTTCCTATCTTTAAAATGGTGTTTAGCTAGCCAATCGTAAATCTCTTCCTCGTAATCTATAGATTGATGACAACAAACTTCTTCCCACTTGATTCGTCCCCAAGATGTAAGGGAAAACTGTTTGAAAGCAGTTCATAATATTTTGCCGTTAATTCTTCTGATAAGATTTCTTTGTTTTTCCCTAGAGCTTCTAAGCATTCATCAAATAAGTCCAAAATGTTCACCTCAAAAGCTTTAAGTATGATAGATTTTTTCAGTATTAGAAATAAGAAAAAGCCGTTATGAAACGGCTAAAGGGAATCAGAACTAATGTTGTTTATCGAATTAAACAAGGAATTCATGAGTAGGTGCGAGAGTTACATTCCGGGATGCTTCCTTCATTTCGCCATTATACATAGATCCGAAAAAGGCAAGTCCAATTAAAACGGCGGATAAACTGATAAACAATTTAGATTTCATACATGCATTCCCCTTTCGATATTTGCTTTTGAGCATATACCATCTTCTTGAAACAGATGATACTATCCTCTATTTTTCCATTATAATCGAAAAGGTTGCCTCCTAACAATGCCAGCTCTTCCAGATAAGGGTATCCTTTGCCGTTCTCTAAACGAGAAAAAATGTTGAGAAGTTTAGGTGTATCGCCATTTCTTATATAAAGAACGTCTAATGCTTCAAATAAGTTCATAAATAGTTCGTCTTTAAAATCTACAGCACTTCTGATTCCTTTGCGGAAGCAATCCATTGCTTGTTCTTTTTTGCCTTGTTTAAAATAAATCAACGCTAGGTCATGATAAGCTTGCGGAAGTACGTCAGAGTTAATTTTTCTGTATTGAACCAAGGCTTGTTCGATGTAACGAGCAGCCTTATTTAAGTTGTCCATTTTGTGATAGCAATTGCCGAGATTGAAAAACGCAGTGGCATAGATATGAGTATTTTTACTTTTAAGCAGCTCGGCACCTTTTAAAGCTTCTTGAAGGTGGGGGAGAGCTTTTTCATGATTTTCAAGGTCATCGTAGTTACCGGCAATGACAAAATGGCACTGAATACGACGAACAGAGTAAAGCTCGTGTTTCTTATAAATGTTGTATGAAAGCTCAGCGTAATGCATCGAAATGTGTGTCATTTTCATATGATAATAGACTTCAGACAGTTTAAAATAAAACTCAGCTTTTTCAATCTTGTCGGAGATTGTAGGAATTTTGCGTTCAGCTTTTTTGTAATATGTAATGGCTCTTGTGTATTCACCGTTTCTAAACTCATACATCCCGCGGAAGAAGTTATAATAATATGCCCGCATATTGTCTAATTTTTTCTTATGGCCCTCAATTTTATTTAAATATTCTGAAAGTTCCATTCGGTTTTCATCAGATGGCAGCGTGTATTCCAACATAATTTTATGGCGAAAGGCCATTAGTTGATAATAAATAAGCAAGTCTTGATCTTCTTCCATAACCTCTATATCACGTTCTATTTCAGCTTTTAACATTTCAGCATCAGTTACGTTGAATTTTTGAATATGCCTATGCCATTCATTAATCTTCATTCCCACTTCAGCTGATGTGATTGATATCAAGATATTCACCCTTCCCTTAACTCTACTAGTACTGTAAATATTAACAAGTTTTCGTTCGCAGAAAAAGGAAATAGGGCACCGCAATTTAAATTTTCGGTGAGACCGCAATAACTTTTTGCTTTAGAGAGTTATGAAATTCCCTCCTGGGAGTACCATGACTTGGCATCAAAAAACAGGGAATTTCGGTCATTCTTGTGATAGTTTAAAATTGAAAACATCCAGAAAGTCCAGCGTTAGTCGTTTTGAGGGCTGAGTGTGCATGTACAGCTAAACGCAGAACTGATTCTGGATTTTTCTTGATAAGAAAATTACTTACCTACCCACTAAAACTTAACCAATTAATTAATTAATATTCATTTGGATATATGAAAAAGTAATTAGACATTCACCGCCTTCTTGCTCCCGCAATACATTATGATAAATGCCTTTGGAGGTGGATTTTTTGACTGAGTTATATGCCAAAAGTGATCTTGAAAAAATTAAAGAAACGTTACCTGATTGGCAAATGAAGTCGTTTAACTACTTAACGGAAAAAATAGGCGATAAAGAAAATAAATTTCCTTGTATACCGGGAAGGGTAGCATTTTTAAGCGACCAGCTGCGGATTGCTTTTGTCGGTGATCCTAGGAATCCTAGAACTGCGAAGGAATTAGCGCCGTTGCTTACTCGGTATGGAACTATTTCACGAGAGACAGGAAAGTATGCATCATTAACTATAATATTTCATACACCAGAAGACTTGCTTAGTGATTACAAAATTGAGGATTACGAATCGTTGTTTTGGCAGTTTCTAAATTCATTGAGCATGGAAGATCCAGCTGATTGGCCAGATTATATACCAGAAAATCCAGAGCACTTTCAATGGGAATACTGTTTTAATGGAGAACCATATTTTGTTCTGTGTGCTACACCAGCTCACAGCAAAAGAAAAAGCAGAAGTTTTCCTTATTTTATGTTGACGTTTCAGCCTAGATGGGTTTTTGAGGATCTAAATGATACTACTGCATTTGGACGAAATATGAGTAAGCAAATTCGAAAAAGGCTTGAGGCATATGATGAAGTACCTATCCATCCGCATTTAGGATGGTATGGAAAAAAAGACAATCTGGAGTGGAAACAGTACTTCTTGCGAGATGATGAAAATCAAGTGTCACAATGCCCTTTTATGAAAATGAAGAACTTATTCAAAAAGAAAAGGTCTGATTAAATTGTTTAAAACCTTATGTGGAAGGATGGATTGAATGGCTTATATCTTCACATAAGGTTTTAATTGATGATAAATCTGTGTGCTCTGACTAAATACGTATTATCTCGAATTATTATCGATTCTACATATTCACAAAAATTATTTAATGTTTTTTTCTTGAAATTAGAAATTAGCGTTTATGATCTCCGTTGCTGTAGTAGCAAAGTAGCGATGGAGGAAATAATAAAAATGGAAAACCTCTATCTGGTTACACAAGCTTTTAGCGGGTTTTACAATTAATCAAAATAAATTGATTTATTTGCTTGCATTAATTTAAAAATCATGAGTATAATAAATACATCAAAAAAAATTGATTAAAGAAGGCGATATGAATGGATGAGACGAAATCAGAACTGCTACGGAAATATGAACAAAAATTTAAGGCTCTTGCTGATCAGAAACGATTAGAGATCATGTATGAACTTTGTCAAAGGGGAAAAACCTGTGTTTGTGATCTGACTGAGATTTTTGAGGTGACGCAATCTAAACTTTCTTATCATCTAAAAATTTTATTGGATGCCAACTTAATAACGAAAGAGACAAAGGGAACATGGAGTTATTATGATCTAAATGATGAGGAAGTAAATGGTTTATTATCAGAAGAGCTTTGTTGTGTATTTAGAAAAAAAGGTGAAGGAGATTGTTGCTAAAAAAAATTTAGGCATTAAATCAATTTTTTTTGATTAATAGATAAGAGGGGGAATTAAAATGAAATATGTTCATGTAGGGATTAACGTTGTCAACTTAGAGAATTCGATCAGTTTTTATGAAAAAGTTTTTGGAGTAAAGGCTGTAAAAGTAAAAACAGACTATGCAAAGTTTTTATTAGAGACTCCTGGACTGAACTTCACTTTAAATGTCGCAGATGAGGTGAAGGGAAATCAAGTGAATCATTTTGGATTCCAAGTAGATAGTTTGGAAGAAGTTTTGAAACACAAGGAAAGGCTTGAAAAAGAAGGGTTTTTTGCACGTGAGGAAATGGATACGACTTGTTGTTATGCAGTCCAAGATAAATTTTGGATTACTGATCCAGATGGAAACGAGTGGGAATTTTTCTATACCAAATCGAATAGCGAGATTCAAAAACAAGATTCTTCCTCTTGTTGTGTAGCACCACCAAGTGATAGTACAACGAACTCTTGCTGTTAGTAAAAAAGGTGAGGATAAAGTAATGAAACGTTTATCTTTTTTAGACCGTTATTTAACCATCTGGATTTTTCTTGCGATGGCATTGGGGATAGGATTAGGTTTTATATTTCCGAGTTTTGTTGGTAGATTAAACAAATTCCAAGTAGGAACTACATCTATCCCTTTAGCTATTGGATTAGTATTAATGATGTATCCACCACTAGCAAAGGTTCGATATGAAGAAATTGGACGGGTATTTAAAGATATTAAAGTGTTAATTTTATCTTTAGTGCAAAACTGGATCATCGGACCGACTCTCATGTTTATTTTGGCTATCATCTTTTTGCCAGATAAACCGGAGTATATGATTGGGCTTATTATGATTGGATTAGCTCGCTGTATTGCGATGGTTATTGTTTGGAATGACTTATCAAAAGGTGATACGGAATACGCGGCAGGATTAGTTGCCTTCAACTCAATTTTCCAAATGCTTTTTTTCTCAGTTTATGCTTACATTTTTGTAACAGTTATTCCGCAATGGTTAGGGATGGAAGGAGCAGTAGTGAATATTACGATGGCAGAAGTCGCAAAATCAGTATTCATTTACCTTGGAGTTCCTTTTATTGCAGGAATGGTGACACGTTATATTTTTGTAAAAGTGAAGGGCAAAGAATGGTATGAAAAAGTGTTCATTCCTAAGATTAGTCCAATTACGTTAATTGCTTTGCTATTTACAATTATCGTCATGTTTTCCTTAAAAGGTGATGTAATTGTTAGCTTGCCGTTAGATGTTGTCCGAGTTGCGATTCCATTATTGATTTACTTTGTTTTAATGTTCTTTGTTTCCTTCTTTTTAGGGAAGAAAATCGGGGCAAACTATGCTGTAACTACTACTTTAGCTTTTACAGCAGGAAGCAATAACTTTGAATTAGCGATTGCTGTAGCTGTTGGTGTATTTGGAATTCATTCGGGTGCAGCATTTGCCGCCGTAATTGGTCCGCTTGTAGAAGTGCCAGTCATGATAGCACTTGTTAAGGTTGCTTTATGGTTTCAACGAAAATACTTTGGAAGTCACTCGATGTAGAGGTGGAATATATGGAGAATAAAATCATTTACTTTTTATGTACAGGGAACTCTTGCCGGAGCCAAATGGCTGAAGGATGGGCTAAACAATATTTAGGTGATGAGTGGAAAGTGTATAGCGCGGGGATAGAAGCACATGGATTAAATCCGAATGCTGTTAAAGCGATGAAGGAAGTTGGTATAGATATCTCTAATCAAACGTCAGATATAATCGATTCTGATATTCTGAACAATGCTGATTTAGTTGTTACGCTTTGTGGAGATGCTGCTGATAAATGCCCGATGACGCCTCCACATGTAAAACGTGAGCATTGGGGTTTTGATGATCCGGCAAGAGCACAAGGGACAGAAGAAGAAAAATGGGCGTTTTTCCAAAGAGTTCGTGATGAAATAGGGAATAGGTTGAAGGAATTTGCTGAAACAGGGAAATAAATAAACTCTTTTGTTAAAGGATGCATATTTATATGTGTCCTTTTTTTATTAATGTCTAGCTATACGAACTTGACACCAGTGAAATGTCATTAACTATCTAACAATGAAAAACACTACTCCATTGTACTCTCAAATAATAATAAATCATTGAAAACTATAATAAGCGAATGTTGAGGCATAGAAAATAAAATCTTTTCTATTGAGGACCTAAAGGAGTGTAGAAAAGTCACAACAACTTTTTTTAAATTTTTTGCATATTCATTGAAACGTTTAATAACACTATAGTTTAATTTAAAATCTCCTCATTTGGACAAACAGCTGTTACATAGCATTACCCAAGGGGTGATGCATTTTATGAAAGTGATAATCATCGAGGGACCGCAAGCTGACAAATGCATTAACGATTGCTATCATTATTTAATAAAACTTTATAGGAAGGAGATTCAGGGTGATAGCAATATATGTAAGGGTATCGACCGAGGAACAAGCGATCAAGGGATCGAGCATCGACAGCCAAATCGAGGCCTGTATAAAGAAAGCAGGGACTAAAGATGTGCTGAAGTATGCAGATGAAGGATTTTCAGGAGAGCTTTTAGAACGTCCGGCTTTGAATCGCTTGAGGGAGGATGCAAGCAAGGGACTTATAAGTCAAGTCATTTGTTACGATCCTGACCGTCTTTCTCGGAAATTAATGAATCAGCTAATCATTGATGACGAATTGCGAAAGCGAAACATACCTTTGATTTTTGTAAATGGTGAATACGCCAATTCTCCAGAAGGTCAATTGTTTTTCGCAATGCGCGGGGCAATCTCAGAATTTGAAAAAGCCAAAATCAAAGAACGGACATCAAGCGGCCGACTTCAAAAAATGAAAAAAGGCATGATCATTAAAGATTCTAAACTATATGGCTATAAATTTGTTAAAGAGAAAAGAACTCTTGAGATATTAGAAGAGGAAGCAAAAATCATTCGGATGATTTTTAACTATTTCACCGATCATAAAAGCCCTTTTTTCGGCAGAGTAAATGGTATTGCTCTACATTTAACTCAGATGGGGGTTAAAACAAAAAAAGGCGCCAAAGTATGGCACAGGCAGGTTGTTCGGCAAATATTAATGAACTCTTCCTATAAGGGTGAACATAGACAGTATAAATATGATACAGAGGGTTCCTATGTTTCAAAGCAGGCAGGGAACAAATCTATAATTAAAATAAGGCCTGAAGAAGAACAAATCACTGTGACAATTCCAGCAATTGTTCCAGCTGAACAATGGGATTATGCTCAAGAACTCTTAGGTCAAAGTAAAAGAAAACACTTGAGTATCAGCCCTCACAATTACTTGTTATCGGGTTTGGTTAGATGCGGAAAATGCGGAAATACCATGACAGGGAAGAAAAGAAAATCACATGGTAAAGACTACTATGTATATACTTGCCGGAAAAATTATTCTGGCGCAAAGGACCGCGGCTGCGGAAAAGAAATGTCTGAGAATAAATTGAACCGGCATGTATGGGGTGAAATTTTTAAATTCATCACAAATCCTCAAAAGTATGTTTCTTTTAAAGAGGCTGAACAATCAAATCACCTGTCTGATGAATTAGAACTTATTGAAAAAGAGATAGAGAAAACAAAAAAAGGCCGCAAGCGTCTTTTAACGCTAATCAGCCTAAGCGATGACGATGATTTAGACATAGATGAAATCAAAGCACAAATTATTGAACTGCAAAAAAAGCAAAATCAGCTTACTGAAAAGTGTAACGAAATCCAGTCAAAAATGAAAGTCCTAGATGATACGAGCTCAAGTGAAAATGCTCTAAAAAGAGCCATCGACTATTTTCAATCAATCGGTGCAGATAACTTAACTCTTGAAGATAAAAAAACAATTGTTAACTTTATCGTGAAAGAAGTTACCATTGTGGATTCTGACACCATATATATTGAAACGTATTAAAGAGGGGTGTATGCACCCCCCTTTTGTAATTACAATCTCATTTTCAATACACCTCGCAGCATACGTCGCCAGCTTTGTCCCTTTACCAGCGGAATAGCTTTCAATTCCTTTTATCAGCCCGATCGTTCCGATGGAGATTAAGTCCTCTGCATCCTCACCTGTATTTTCAAATTTTTTCACAATATGGGCGACCAAGCGAAGATTATGCTCAATCAGCATGTTTCTGGCATGTTCATCCCCTTTAGCCATGAGCTCTAAGTATTTTTTTTCCTCGCTGCTTGAGAGCGGTTGTGGAAAGGCATTGTTTTTCACGTAAGATACTAAAAAGACAAGCTCTTTAACAACAAAGCCGAGCGCTGCGAAAACACCTGTCACCATCGTCACCTCCACAAAAGTATGTAGGCAAAAGCCTATATGTAAATGTATGTGACCGGGAGGCTGTCTGTGTCTGTACCGGGAAATTTCTCGCGGGGGAGTCAGGCTTTTGTAAGCAGCATACGAACTTCAAATGTTAAAAATAATCTTCATCAAGCGCCCATACATTGAAATGAACAAAGGTATGGGGGGATGGGAATGAAAAAATGGATGGCAGGCCTGTTTCTTGCTGCTGCAGTTCTTCTTTGTTTAATGGTTCCGCAACAGATCCAAGGCGCATCTTCGTATGACAAAGTGCTATATTTTCCGCTGTCTCGTTATCCGGAAACCGGCAGTCATATTAGAGATGCGATTGCAGAGGGACATCCAGATATTTGTACCATTGACAGAGATGGAGCAGACAAAAGGCGAGAGGAATCTTTAAAGGGAATCCCGACCAAGCCGGGCTACGACCGGGATGAGTGGCCGATGGCGGTCTGCGAGGAAGGCGGCGCAGGGGCTGATGTCCGATATGTGACGCCTTCTGATAATCGCGGCGCCGGCTCGTGGGTAGGGAATCAAATGAGCAGCTATCCTGACGGCACCAGAGTGCTGTTTATTGTGCAGTAATAAAGAAGAGGCTCTTTCTTGAGCCTCTGTTGTTACAATCCTTCGCCGAGCTGAATTTTCGGGGGATAGGTTTCTGCTTTTCGCCAATATTGGCGTGTGCCTTCGTCCCGTACAACGATGCCCAGCTGTGCCAGTTCGAGACGGAATTCTTCAATATCGTCTTTTTCTTCGTCCTGCAGCGCTTTGTGACGAGCTTTTAATAAGGCATGGGCGCCTTGCGATAGGTCTGGTGCATCAGGAATCCATCGGCGAAATTGATCTTTAAACGGATCACCATCTGTTGCCCATTCGTAATGATGCTGTCTAAAGGCCTTCTCAACGTTTACTGGTTTTTCATCAATTTCTTCCCGTACCAATTCATATCCGGCTGTTCCCAGGAGGACAAGCCGTTTGTGATCCATAAATACAAGAGCGATGTCATCGGAATGAATTGTTTGCACTTTTTTTCCTTTGATGAATTCCACTGTGTGATCTGTAATTTTGACAGACAGCAGCATTGCAATAACAGAATGAGCGAACCAAATCCCCGCACACATACCGAGAAGAGCAGTGATAAATGAAGCTGTAGATCCCTGAAAAGAGGTAATGAGCCGAAGTGGTCCTTCAAGAGGGATCCAGGGGAGGGATAATGCCCATTTCGCAATCTGCGGAATAAAATACCCGATTGCAAAACCGATGATTGCAAGTGCAGCGTATAAAAAGAATACAGCGGTTTTCGTAACTCCGATAAGAGTATGAGATTGATTCTGCAACATGTCACCTTCTTTTTACTAAAAAAATCGAATACCTTCCCATATTTTAACTTAAACTGATGGTAAATCAAGGATAAAGTGATAATTATGGATATAAAGAGATTCAGTAATAGAACTGGCAGGCACAGTCAGTCATGAAAAATAAAATTTACATGCGCAGACGATGTAAGCCCCATTTGTTTTCTGCGTATCACAATACAATCCAAAGGGAACATAAAGAGTAAAGGCTTTTTAGACAATCAGGAGGAACAGATATGAAAATTGGATTAATCGGCTTAGGGAAAATGGGCATAAACATAGGAAAGCAATTCATTGACCGCAATTATCAAGCGGTTGGATATGATGTAAATCAAGCGGCTGTTGATGAACTGAAAGCATACGGGGCTGAGGGGACAACGAATCTTAAAGAGTTAATTTCTTTATTAGACCCGCCGCGTATCCTATGGGTTATGGTACCGCATGGCATTGTCGATGCTGTTTTGCGTGATGTATCACCTTTATTAAGTAAAGGCGATATGATTATCGAAGCTGGAAACTCTCATTATAAAGAATCAATTCGCCGCTACAATCAAATGAAAGAAGCGGGTATCCATTATCTCGATGCCGGAACGTCGGGCGGAATGGAAGGCGCACGGCATGGAGCCTGTTTTATGGTGGGGGGCGATCATGAAGCATGGGAGATTGTGGAACCGCTTTTTCGTGATACTGCCGTCGAAAATGGTTATCTATACGCTGGTGAAGCGGGAAGCGGACATTTTTTAAAAATGATCCATAATGGAATTGAGTATGGAATGATGGCCGCGATTGGTGAAGGATTCGAAGTGCTTGAAAACAGCCAATTTGATTTTGACTACGAGAAGGTTGCCAGAGTGTGGAATCATGGTTCTGTCATTCGTTCTTGGCTTATGGGACTGACTGAGCGAGCTTTCGCTAAGGATGCGAAACTGGATCAGATCAAGGGCATTATGCATTCCTCAGGTGAAGGAAAATGGACGGTGGAAACCGCGCTTGATCTGCAGACGGCAACGCCGGTCATCGCCATGTCACTAATGATGAGATACCGTTCTTTAACAGACGATACGTTTACAGGAAAGGTGGTTGCTGCGCTTCGAAATGAATTTGGAGGCCATGCGACAGAAAAAAAGTAAGGGGGCCAACAAGCCTCCTTATTTTTTTGGCACCTTCAGAAGATGAGGGAACTTTTTATAAATGACCAGCATGATGATCAGAATATATGCACCGTAAATGCTGATAGACAATAATTTATTGCTGGTGAAATTGGCACCTGCAATAGTGACAACAATAATATTGGGGATTTTCCCTATTAAAGAAGCAAAGAAAAAAACATGCCAGCGAACCTGGCTCAGACCGCAGATCACATTCATTATAAGGGAAGGTATGACAGGTATCAGCCTTCCTAATAAAACAGCGGTAAAAGCGTTTTTGTTGAAGGAAGCCTCGTAGCTTTGTATGGCAGGATAGGCCTGAACTTTTTTTCTGGCCCAATCTCTAAAACTGTACCTGGCGAGAAAAAACAGCAATATTGTACCAAGCATTGAGCCGGTCAGTGTAATCCAAATTCCATTTGCAGTCCCGAACACTGCGCCATTTAAAGCAGCAATCAAAGCAAACGGCACTATTGGGAAAAAAACATCGGCAGCAATCAGCAGCATACTAAATAAAACGGAAAACATCCCTCCTGCTTTGATTGCATCAAGCCAAGCTTCTTTCTGAAAAAAACCAACTGAAATGATAGCGATAATCACAAGTATACCTATTACTTTTTTTAACATGTCTATGGTCACTCCCAACTTAGGTGATGTCAGGAGTCAAAACCTCCGTCATCTAAATTAGTATAACTGGTGCCATTTCAGCGGTTCAACTGAAAACCAGGTTGAGAACACAATTCTTTTTAACCTTATAAAAAAGGCTGTCCATCTCTCTGTTTTCTGCATTCTTATTAATAGGGAGGGATAGAAATGGTAACCATAAAAAAGGATTTTATACCGGTATCAAATGATAATCGTCCTGGCTATGCGATGACGCCTGCTTATATTACGGTGCATAATACAGCGAATACAGCAAAAGGCGCTGATGCGAAAATGCACGCCAATTTTGTGAAAAACCCGAGCACATCCGAAAGCTGGCATTTTACAGTTGACGATTCAGTCATTTATCAGCATCTCCCGATAGATGAAAACGGCTGGCATGCGGGAGACGGTACAAACGGGACAGGAAACCGCAAATCGATCGGGATTGAAATCTGCGAAAATGCTGATGGCGATTTTGAAAAAGCAACATCAAATGCCCAGTGGCTGATCAGAAAGCTGATGAAGGAAAACAATATTCCGTTACATCGTGTTGTTCCCCACAAAAAATGGTCCGGGAAAGAATGTCCGCGGAAACTCTTGAACCACTGGAACTCTTTTATAAACGGAATTTCTTCCTCGGATACACCTCCAAAAGAACCTTTACCATCATATCCTCTGCCGTCTGGGGTTATAAAGCTCACTTCGCCTTATCGAAAGGGCACAAACATTCTCCAGCTGCAAAAGGCTTTAGCTGCACTTCACTTTTACCCTGATAAGGGAGCCAAAAACAATGGCATAGATGGAGTTTACGGACCGAAAACAGCGAATGCCGTCAAGCGTTTTCAGCTCATGAACGGATTAACTGCAGACGGGATTTATGGGCCAAAAACAAAGGCCAAGCTTAAATCGAAGTTAAAGTAAATGCAGGATTTAACGGATAACCTGTTTCCAGTGCGGATTCAGGTTATTTTCTTTTCTTTGGTTTGTGTGTTTTTCAGATTGGAAAGAAGGGAATTTCAAAAAATCATCAGCTGCGCCGCAATGAAAGCAGAATGATATTCACTGAGGGGGACACGTTAACTATAGGAAAAAACAGTGATAGCGAAAAACTCTTCATTGAACGAAGAGAAACAGAGGTATAACATTAAGGTGAGGCTTTTGGGGGTGTAAAGATGAAACATTTTATCATCCTTTTCCTTCTGCTGTTCGTTACAGCAGGATGCGAGGGAAGGGGATACGAAGACGTTGTAGCATTTGGTGACAGCAATACGCGTGGCTCTAATTGGGATTATCGCGATTATCCAAAAGCACAGCAGTGGGTCAATATATTAAAAACAGCTGAGCGCGGTAACCTTGATATACTCAATGCGGGAATCGGCGGACAGACGACAGAGGATGCCCGTCTCCGATTTCAGACAGATGTGCTGGATCAAAAACCGAAGTATTTGTTTATTATGTTCGGCACCAATGACGCTGCCATACTGACTGAGGGGAAACCGAGAGTGTCGAAGCAGCGTTTTAGAGAAAATCTGGTTTATTTTATTGAAGAAAGCAGAAAACACGGGATCAAGCCAATCTTAATGACGTGTATCCCAATTATAGAAGGTAATGGGAAGCATCATTTGTTTTACTATTCCAGATATCAAGCAGCTGCTTTTGAACCAAAAGGCGGAGCAAGGAAATGGCACAACTCATATAACGATATTACAAGAGATGTGTCGAAGCGCCTGGATGTCCCTCTTGTAGATAACTGGAAGCATTTTATAGAAGCAGACGGCGGAAAAGCAACTGATGAAGCGCTTATCCAATCTGGTCTTATAGATCCTTCTGGAAATCATATGACACCTAAAGGGGCAAGGATCGTATATGAAGGAATACAAGATGGGCAGATCCTGCAGCGTTGAGCCGGACAACCGCCTAGTCCGATTTATTTCTCCTACATAGGCTGTTATAAAACCTTATTAAGGAGGCGCTTCACATGTATGGCGCAGGCAGAGCATATGGATACGCTTTTATTGTTGTTTTAGTTGTTGTTCTCCTGGTTGTGGGCGGCATATACTGGTTAGCATAATAACCGGCCCTTTAAAACACCTCTTTTTAGGGGTGTTTTTTGCTGAAAGTAGTAGTAAAGCGCGCAGCCAAAGTGATATAATATCAGTCATCTGAGTAAAAAAAGGAAATACGCCCGGAAAAAATAGACAAATTCCTATTAAGAAGATACGGAAATAATATGTCCGAGCGATCTTCTTTTTATTTCGTTTTCAATTAACTCGATAAAGTCACGGTTTAAATTCATTTCGGTGGCTTTGAAATAAGATTCTATTAGTAATTCATCAGACAGTTTTCTCATGCTAGGAACCCAATTAATGGGAGAGGCACCTCCTTAAAAGTTGGAATCATTCATGATTTTAACGCATACAATGATAAGTTGCGTTCATCTGAGGTTGAAGTTATCTTTAATCTACCATGAAATGCATATAAGAACAATCGTTCTGTTATCCACACCAAAAAGTGGATAACTTGTGAGTATCGTGTTTATAATTTGTCTAAAGAGTGATGTAATAAGAGTGGATAGTGTGTGTAAATTTATCCACACCTGGTGAAGAAACCCAATTTTTGTCGAAATTTTTTTGCTCAGTTTTTCTTTAGGCGCAAGTTCGATTTTTTTCGACAATCATTTTGAAAGAAAGAAAAAGGGAAGGGTGCGGGTTTTGTTAAAAAAGTTTTTTTTACCTGACGAGTTTGTAAAAAATATTTTTCATATTACACCTGAGAAATTAAAGGAACGAAATGTAAAAGGGATTATTACTGACCTGGATAATACGCTTGTTGAATGGGACAGACCGAATGCGACGCCGCGATTGATCGAGTGGTTTGAAGAAATGAAGGAACACGGCATTAAAGTGACAATTGTCTCTAATAATAACGAAAGAAGAGTGAAACTTTTCTCAGAACCGCTTGGAATCCCATTCATCTATAAAGCAAGAAAACCGATGGGTAAAGCCTTTAATAGAGCGGTGCGCAATATGGAGCTGAAAAAAGAGGACTGCGTTGTCATCGGAGACCAGCTGCTGACCGATGTACTCGGGGGAAACCGAAACGGCTACCATACGATTTTGGTCGTGCCAGTCGCTTCCTCTGACGGATTCATTACGCGCTTTAACCGCCAGGTCGAACGCAGAATACTGAGTGCTCTCAAACGAAAAGGGCACATTCAGTGGGAGGAGTAAGAAATGGAAAAGGTTGTTTGTATCGGGTGCGGAGTTACGATCCAAACCGAGGACAAAACAGGTTTGGGGTACGCGCCGCCTGCATCGCTTACGAAAGAAAATGTGATTTGCCAGCGTTGCTTCAGACTGAAAAACTATAATGAAATACAAGATGTCTCCTTAACTGATGATGATTTTTTGAACATTCTTCACGGTATTGGAGAAACGGACTCTCTTGTCGTAAAAATTGTTGATATTTTTGATTTTAACGGCAGCTGGATTAATGGGCTGCAGCGCTTGGTGGGGGGAAACCCTATCTTATTAGTTGGCAATAAAGCGGATATTTTGCCTAAGTCACTGAAAAGAGAACGTCTGATCCAATGGATGAAGCGTGAAGCGAAAGAGCTTGGCTTAAAACCGGTTGACGTATTTTTGGTTAGTGCGGGACGCGGCCAGGGAATCAGAGAAGTAATTGACGCGATTGAGCATTACCGCAATGGAAAAGACGTCTATGTTGTCGGATGTACAAATGTAGGAAAGTCAACCTTTATTAACCGGATTATTAAAGAAGTGTCAGGTGAAGAAGATATTATTACAACATCCCAATTTCCTGGCACAACCCTTGATGCGATTGAAATCCCGCTGGATGACGGTTCATCGCTTTATGATACACCGGGAATTATCAACAACCATCAAATGGCGCATTATGTCAATAAAAAGGATCTGAAAATATTATCTCCTAAAAAGGAGCTGAAGCCTCGCACATTCCAGCTTAATGATCAGCAAACACTGTATTTTGGCGGACTTGCAAGGTTTGATTATGTGTCTGGGGAAAGATCTCCTTTTATTTGCTATATGCCGAATGAGCTGATGATTCATAGAACAAAACTTGAAAATGCAGACGCGCTTTATGAAAAGCATGCAGGGGAATTGCTCACACCTCCGGGTAAAGATGAAATGGATGAGTTTCCGGAATTGGTCGCCCATACGTTTACGATAAAAGACAAAAAGACAGATATCGTTTTCTCTGGGTTAGGCTGGGTTACTGTCCATGACGCCGATAAAAAGGTAACTGCATACGCGCCAAAAGGCGTTCATGTATTTGTTCGACGTTCATTAATTTAAGAAAAGGGGAGAGGAGTATGAAAAAGCTGTACGGGGTTATCGGAAATCCGATTGGCCATTCTATGTCACCTGATATTCATAACGCATCATTGAAAGACCTCGGGCTTGACGGACATTATCATGCCTTCAAGGTAGAAGAGAATGATCTGGAGGATGCGGTAAAAGGAATAAGAGCTCTAGGCGTACAAGGAATCAATGTGACTGTTCCGCACAAGGTTTCCATTATGGATTATCTGGATCATATTGATGAGAGTGCAAAAGTGCTCGGTGCCGTAAACACGGTCAGAAGAGAGGGAGATAAGCTTGTCGGATACAATACCGATGGGGAAGGCTTCGTGAAGTCATTAATGAAGGTATTAGACAAGCCCATCTCTGAACTGTCATTCTTAATGATCGGCGCTGGCGGAGCGGCGAGAGCCATTTTTACAACAATTGTCCGAAATACCCCGAAAAAATTTGACATTTGCAACCGGACGTTAGAAAAAGCAAAGCGGCTTACAGAAGCTACTCCCTCGTTTCACAATAAAGAAGTATTAAGCATAAAAGAAGCAGAAGAACGTCTTGAGCAGTATGATGTTATCATCCATACAACGTCTGTGGGCATGTATCCGAACGTGGACGATGTGCCGCTTTCATTACAGCGTGCCGCGAGCAGTGCCGTCGTATGTGATATCGTGTATAATCCAATACAGACGGCCCTTTTAAAAGAAGCAAGCCAAAAAGGCTTGAAAACACTCGACGGTGTGGGCATGTTTGTTGAACAGGCAGCATTGTCTTTCCAATTGTGGACTGGACAAGAGCCTAATATTGAAAAAATGAGATCCATTGTAATAGGAAAATTAGGAGGAACAGAATGTTAACAGGTAAACAAAAACGTTTTTTGCGTTCAAAAGCGCATCATTTAACGCCGATTTTTCAAGTAGGTAAAGGCGGAGTAAACGACAACATGATTAAACAAATTGCTGAGGCGCTTGAAGCGAGAGAGCTCATTAAAGTCAGCGTGCTTCAGAATTGCGAAGAGGATAAAAACGATGTAGCGGAAGCTCTTGTAAAAGGAAGCCGCTCTCAATTGGTGCAGACAATCGGCAATACGATTGTGTTATATAAGGAATCAAAGGAAAATAAACAAATCGAGCTTCCTTAAAGGTGGTTGAAATGAAGAAAATCGGAATTTTCGGAGGCACGTTTGACCCTCCGCATAATGGTCACCTCTTAATGGCGAATGAGGTGCTGTACCAGGCAGGGCTTGATGAAATTTGGTTTATGCCTAATCAAATTCCGCCGCATAAACAGAACGAAGACTATACCGACAGCTTTCATCGCGTGGAAATGCTAAAGCTTGCAATTCAATCTAATCCGTCCTTTAAGCTGGAGCTTGTTGAAATGGAAAGAGAAGGGCCATCATATACCTTTGATACCGTTTCTTTACTGAAGCAGCGTTATCCAAATGATCAGCTGTTCTTTATTATCGGCGCTGATATGGTTGAATATTTGCCGAAATGGTATAAGCTGGACGAGCTGCTGAACCTCATTCAATTTATTGGAGTAAAGCGCCCCGGTTTTCATGTTGAAACCCCTTATCCGCTTCTCTTTGCAGACGTTCCGGAATTTGAGGTATCATCAACTATGATAAGGGAACGGTTTAAAAGCAAGAAGCCCACTGACTACTTAATCCCTGATAAAGTGAAGAAGTATGTAGAGGAGAATGGTTTATATGAATTGTGAGGAGGCACTTGCATGCGTGAAGCAGCAATTGACCGAACACCGATATATCCATACGGTTGGCGTGATGAACACGGCGATCGAACTTGCGGAGCGTTTTGGAGCCGATTCTAAAAAAGCGGAAACAGCGGCAATCTTTCATGATTACGCCAAATTCCGCCCGAAAGAAGAAATGAAACAAATTATTGCGCGAGAAAAAATGCCTGCGCATTTATTGGATCATAATCCGGAGCTCTGGCACGCTCCGGTCGGCGCTTATTTGGTCCAAAGAGAGGCAGGGGTTCAAGATGAAGACATTCTTGACGCCATTAGGTATCATACCTCAGGGCGCCCCGGCATGACACTTTTAGAAAAAGTCATTTACGTTGCTGATTACATTGAGCCAAATCGGGCATTTCCCGGTGTCGATGAGGTGCGTAAGCTTGCTGAGACAGATTTGAATCAAGCGCTGATTCAGTCCATTAAAAATACAATGGTTTTTCTTATGAAAAAAAATCAACCGGTTTTTCCAGACACATTTTTAACGTATAACTGGCTTGTGTCTGGCAGCTGAACAGGAGGAATTTGTGAATGAACCAAAAGTCCATTTTAAAGATCGCAGCTGCGGCTTGCGACGATAAACGGGCAGAGGATATTTTAGCACTGGATATGGAAGGTATTTCTCTGGTTGCTGATTATTTTCTGATCTGCCACGGAAATTCAGATAAACAGGTACAGGCGATTGCCCGTGAAATCAAGGATCAGGCTGATGAAAACGGCATTCAAGTTAAAAAGATGGAAGGCTTTGATGAAGCAAGATGGGTTCTCGTTGATCTAGGCGATGTGATTGTCCATGTCTTCCACAAGGATGAAAGAAGCTACTACAACCTTGAAAAGCTGTGGGGAGACGCTCCGCTCGCAGATCTTGATCTTGGAATGAATCAATGATTTATCAAGGCTTTGCAAGCGTGTATGACGAGTTAATGTCACACGCTCCTTACGATCAATGGACAGAATGGATTGAAGCATCTCTCCCGGAAAAAGGCCGTATTCTCGATCTAGCATGCGGCACGGGGGAAATCTCCATCCGGCTTGCCGAAAAAGGCTTCGAGGTTACAGGCATCGATCTCAGCGAAGAGATGCTTTCTTTCGCCCAGCAAAAGGTATCGAGTAGCCAGCCTATTTTATTTCTTCAGCAGGATATGAGAGAGATTACTGGCTTTGACGGTCAGTTTGACGCTGTTGTGATATGCTGTGACTCATTAAATTATTTAAAAACAAAAAATGATGTGATCGAAACCTTTAAAAGTGTATTTCGGGTATTAAAGCCTGAAGGCATTTTGCTGTTTGATGTCCATTCATCTTATAAAATTGCGGAAGTCTTTCCGGATAGCACATTTGCTGACCAGGACGAAGATATCAGCTATATCTGGCAGAGCTTTGCCGGAAGTGGCGAGCTTTCTGTCATTCATGATATGTCGTTTTTTGTGTGGAATGGAGAAGCGTATGATCGTTTTGATGAGACACACGAGCAAAGAACGTTCCCAGTGGAAGAATACGAAGAAATGCTTAAGAACTGCGGCTTTCAGCTCCATCGCGTGACAGCTGATTTTACGGATACCGAGCCATCAGCACAATCAGAACGCCTATTTTTCAAGGCGCAGAAATCAAAAACCATCGTTTCCTAAAACGATGGTTTTTTAAAATGCTTTTTTATGCTTTTGCAGTACAGACGAAAGTATGACATACTCGCCTACACATGAAACTGCTTTTTCACTGCGGAAATATCCTCCTCGTACTTCATATGAGTATTTTGAAATACCCGGTGAAACATATCCTGCACACCGCTTTCCAGCGCTTTAATGCCTTCTCCTGTTACACCGCCTTTAACGCAAACCTTTTCCTGTAATGCAGGCAGGGTATACAATTCGGTTTCTAACAGTTTTCCCATTCCGACAAGCATTTCCTTACACATCAAAATCGCGTCCTGTTTAGACACTGATGTCTCCGAAACAGCTGCATCTATAAACCGCTGGATCAGATAGCTCATAAAAGCAGGGCCGCAGCTTACGATGTCTGATGCAACCCTCGTGATGTCACTTTCAATTTGCAGCGGATGAGAGATATGCTGCATCAGCTCATTGATTTTCGCTTTTGCAGATTCGCTGCAGCTTGTGCCGAAAGTGACGAGAGAAACACCTGCCAGCGCTCTGTTCGTAATACTTGGGATCACTCGCGCCACTTGACACGGCACATATTGTTCGAGCTGTTCGGTTTGAACGGGGCTAGTAATTGAAATGAGAATATGATCTTTTCTTAAATAAGGTAACGCTCTTGCCAGTAAAGGATATATATCAAGCGGCTTAACACAAATAAAAATCATCTCGTTCTCAGAAACGAGCTTTTCGAGACTTTCGGTAACGTTTATGCTGTTGTAGCGGTTTTTTATGTGTAACGCTTTTTCAATTGTGCGGTTTGTGATTGTTATGTTTGAGGGATCGGCTGCTTTTGATTCAATAAATGATTCGATAAGGATCGTACCCATATTTCCTGTGCCGATAAAGCCTATCTTCAATGGTTTCCCCTCCTTTGAGCTATTATCCTCTAAACCATATGTGTTATGAAAATAAAATATGACGAAAGCGGGGAACATGCACGATGAATTGGTTGAAGCAGCATAAGAAAGCAATTATTTTAGCGGCTTCTGCGGCTGTTTTCACAGCGATTATGATCTTTCTGGCCACAGGGAAAAATAAAGAGCCGGTGAAGCAAGCTGTACCAACAGAGACAGAAAATACAGTGGTAAAGCAGGAAGCAAACAACGACGAGTCAAACGAAACAATTGTGATAGACATCAAAGGTGCTGTTCAGCATCCTGGCGTTTATGAAATGCGAACAGGGGACAGAGTATCTCAGGCAATTGAGAAAGCGGGCGGGACCAGTGAACAAGCAGACGAAGCGCAAGTAAATTTGGCGGAGATTCTGCAGGACGGGACAGTGGTGTACATCCCGAAAAAGGGAGAGGAAACAGCAGTGCAGCAAGGTGGTGGTGGAGGGTCTGTCCAAAGCGATGGAGGGAAGGGAGCGCTGGTGAATATCAATACAGCAACCTTAGAGGAGTTACAAGGCATCTCAGGGGTGGGGCCATCCAAAGCTGAAGCTATTATTGCATACCGGGAAGAAAACGGTCGTTTCCAAACAATTGAAGATATCACTAAGGTTTCAGGAATAGGTGAAAAGTCATTTGAGAAAATAAAGTCTTCCATTACAGTAAAGTGATTTGACGGTCATGCATTATGATAGGTAAACTAAAGGTCAGGCAATACAACATTTGGAGGGAACAACGTGGAACGAATTTCATGGAATCAATACTTTATGGCTCAAAGCCATTTATTGGCGCTGCGCAGCACATGTCCGAGATTATCTGTCGGCGCTACTATAGTCAGAGACAAACGCATGATAGCAGGAGGCTACAACGGGTCAATCGCGGGCGGCGTACATTGTGCAGATGAAGGATGCTTAATGATAGATGATCATTGTGCAAGAACGATTCACGCTGAAATGAATGCGATTCTTCAATGTTCTAAGTTTGGGGTGCCGACTGATGGAGCGGAGATTTATGTGACGCATTATCCGTGCATTCAATGCTGCAAATCTATTATTCAAGCTGGTATCAAAACGGTTTATTATGCTGAGGATTACAAAACACATCCGTATGCGCAGGAATTATTTGAACAGGCGGGTGTAACTGTTGAACAGGTTGAACTCGATGAAATGATCGTTGATCTGAAAAACAGAGAAAAGCTTTCATTTGTAGCGGGTCTTATAGGGAAATTGGCCGATGCCGGTTTAGCGGAGGAAGAATTGAAAAAGATACATGAACAGGCGAATACACTTTTCACGAGCTACGTGTGATGAATGCGTAATTCGCGTTTGTTATTGCCTATGGCGGCAGCTTCGGCAACGGTTGGAATTACTGCCGCCGCTTATTTCCCCGCTATTTTTCTTTTCATCCTCCTTCTCCTCATCATTTTAATCAAAACGAGGCACGCTTTTCTTATTATTGTTTGTTTCTTCTCTTTTATATTGTTTTTTGTACTGTATGCAGTCACAGATTCTCAGAATGTCTCTTCCTATCGGCAGGGAACTTATCAATTCAAGGCAGTGATTGACACTATTCCCAAAATTGACGGCGACCGTATGTCTATGATGGTTGAGACACCTGATAAGGAAAAATGGGCTGCTGCGTATCGCATTCAGTCTGCTGGTGAAAAAGAACAGCTGTTATACATAGAACCAGGAATGTCATGTGAATTGACTGGTACATTAGAAGAACCGAAACACGCAACTGTGCCGGGTGCATTTGATTATAACGAGTATCTTTATCGGCAGCATATTCATTGGAACTACTCTGTCACGTCTATCCAAAACTGCAGCGAACCTGAAAATTTCAAGTACAAGGTGCTCAGTTTGAGAAAACATATCATATCATTCACAAACAGCCTTCTGCCTCCTGATTCGGCAGGGATTGTACAGGCACTTACAGTTGGTGACAGATTTTATGTGGAGGATGAAGTGCTTACCGCGTATCAAAAGCTTGGTGTTGTCCATCTCTTGGCAATATCAGGACTCCATGTGGGGATTTTGACAGCAGGTTTGTTTTATATCATGATCCGCCTTGGTATAACTAGAGAGAAGGCGTCAATTCTGTTGCTGTTATTTCTGCCGTTCTATGTGATGTTGACCGGCGCTGCTCCTTCAGTGCTACGCGCCGCTCTCATGTCGGGTGTTTACTTAGCTGGAAGTCTTGTCAAATGGCGTGTCCACTCTGCAACTGCAATTTGCCTTTCATACATCGTCCTTCTGCTCTTCAATCCTTATCATCTCTTTGAAGCCGGTTTTCAGCTATCGTTCGCCGTCAGTTTTTCTTTAATTCTATCCTCTTCTATTTTTCAGCAGGTTAAAACCTCCTTGGGGCAGTTGACAATTGTATCACTCATCGCTCAGCTGGGCTCGCTTCCGATTCTCCTATATCATTTTCATCAGTTTTCTATCATCAGCGTACCGATGAATATGTTGATGGTACCATTTTATACCTTCTGTATTTTGCCGGGAGCTGTAGCAGGTGTTCTTCTATTAAGTCTTTCCGCTTCGTTTGGGAGATTGTTTTTCAGCTGGTTTGATTTATTGATAAGCTGGACCAATAGGCTAATCACAAACATTGCAGATGTTGATGTGTTCACGATTATGATCGCACATCCTGCACCTGTTTTGCTTTTTTTATTCACGGTCACGATCATCCTATTGCTTATGGCGATTGAAAAACGCTCCTTGTCGCAGTTGATGGTAACCGGCGGCATTTGCTGCACGGTGCTGTTTCTGCTCTTTATATATCCGTGTCTTAGTTCCGAAGGAGAAGTGGATATGATAGATATTGGACAGGGTGACAGTATGTTTGTAGGTGCTCCGCATCAGCGGGGTCGTGTCTTAATTGATACCGGCGGCACTTTGTCTTACTCGTCAGAGCCTTGGCGCGAAAAACAGCATCCGTTTTCACTGGGGGAAAAGATGCTGATTCCGTTTTTAACTGCTAAGGGAATCAAACAGCTTGACGCTTTAATTCTGACGCACGCTGACCAAGATCATATCGGAGAGGCGGAGATTCTGCTGAAGCATCATAAAGTAAAGCGCCTCGTGATTCCGAAAGGGTTCGTTTCTGAACCTAAAGATGAGAAAGTGCTGCAGACAGCCAGAGAAGAGGGAGTGACAATTGAAGAGGTGGAGCGAGGCGATGTATTGCAAATAAAGGATTTGCAGTTCCATGTACTGTCACCTGAAGCACCTGATCCGGCAAGCAAAAATAATTCCTCTCTCGTTCTGTGGATGGAGACGGGCGTTCTGAGCTGGATCTTGACGGGTGATCTGGAGAAAGAAGGGGAACAGGAGGTGATGGACGTGTTTCCAAATATTAAAGCAGATGTCTTAAAGGTGGGGCACCATGGGAGCAAAGGCTCTACTGGTGAAGAATTCATCCAACAGCTTCAGCCGAAAACGGCCATTATCTCAGCCGGGAAAAACAATCGGTACCATCATCCTCATCAAGAAGTTCTGCAACTATTACAGAGACATTCTATCCGTGTGCTGCGAACAGATCAAAACGGAACGATCCAATATAGATACAAAAACAGAGTTGGAACCTTTTCTGTCTATCCTCCATATGATACATCAGATATAACAGAGACGAACTAAAAAAGACTGCCGAGAAATCAGCAGCCCGGGCAGTCGCTGTTATGAACCAACTAGGTGAATAACCGTTGCCATGACAAACAAGAAGGCGAAAAATCCGAAGGACACAACAAAACCAACAGCTGAATCTACAGCATCATTTCGTTTGCTTTGAACGTTTTTTTCAAAATCATTCAACTTTATCCCTCCTGACTGACTTAAGTATAATGGAATTGTTTTGAAAAATCTAGAAGCTAAGGTAACGTTTTCTGTTCTGGTGATTATCGCCTTTTTACAAGCTGTCCCGGGGGCTTGCGAACAGGCGTTTAATATAAATGGGGAAGCAGCAGTCAGGCTTCCTCTTTACTATTTTGCAAACTCAATTTAGGATAGAAGGGGATGATGAAAGAGAGGAAGTCGTACAACAATGGTATTTGATGTGTGGAAAAGCCTGAAAAAAGGAGAGGTCCATCCGGTTTATTGTTTATACGGAAAAGAGACATATCTGCTGCAAGAAACCGTCAGCAGGATCAGACAGACGGTCGTTGATCAGGAGACAAAGGATTTCAATCTGTCCGTTTTTGATCTGGAAGAGGACCCGCTGGATCAAGCAATTGCAGATGCTGAAACGTTTCCGTTTATGGGGGAGCGGCGTCTTGTCATTGTGAAAAATCCATATTTTTTAACAGGTGAAAAGAAAAAAGAAAAAATTGAGCACAACGTCAGTGCGCTTGAATCATATATACAATCACCTGCTCCTTACACAGTCTTTGTCCTGCTTGCTCCGTATGAAAAGCTTGATGAGCGGAAAAAGCTGACGAAAGCGTTAAAAAAGCACTCGTTTATGATGGAGGCGAAGGAATTAAACGCAAAGGAGACAACAGACTTTACTGTCAACCTTGCAAAAACAGAGCAAAAAACAATTGGCACTGAAGCGGCGGAGCATTTGGTTCTGCTTGTGAATGGACATCTGTCATCGATTTTTCAGGAGATTCAAAAGCTCTGCACGTTTATTGGAGATCGTGAAGAAATTACGCTGGATGATGTGAAAATGCTTGTTGCTAGAAGCCTTGAACAAAATATTTTTGAGCTGATCAATAAAATCGTCAACCGAAAACGAACTGAGAGTCTGCAAATTTTTTATGATTTGCTTAAACAAAATGAAGAACCGATCAAAATTATGGCGCTTATTTCGAACCAGTTCCGGCTGATTCTGCAGACGAAGTACTTCGCGGAACAGGGATACGGACAAAAACAAATCGCTTCTAATCTAAAAGTTCACCCATTTCGGGTAAAGCTGGCGATGGATCAAGCAAGGCTTTTTTCAGAGGAGGAGCTCCGTTCAATTATTGAACAGCTTGCCGTCATGGACTATGAGATGAAAACCGGGAAAAAGGACAAGCAGCTTCTGCTCGAACTGTTCCTTTTACAGCTGTTAAAAAGAAATGAAAAAAACGATCCCCATTATTGAGGATCGTTTTTATATTATGCAGAAAGTCCGTTCACTTTTTTCGCTAGTCTTGATTTGTATCGAGCTGCGGTATTTTTGTGTACAAGACCTGTTTTCACTGCTTTATCAATACGTTTAGCTGCTTCAGTAAGAGCAGTTTTCGCTTTGTCAGCTTCGTTGTTGGCAACAGAAGCTTCAACTTGTTTGATTGCAGTACGCATAGCAGATTTGATTGTCGCGTTATGAACGCGGCGTTCGTTGTTTGTTTTTGTACGTTTAATCGCTGATTTAATGTTTGGCATGTGTTTCACCTCCTAAGATACAACCTGTAGCACAGTGTCTTAAGGTTAAATCTTCTTCACAATAGAACAAATTGTATTCTATCAAACACACCTTTAGATTGCAATATAAATGTAAAGTATTTTTCATTGAAGGTTCTCTTTTTAGCATGATTCATTCAGCAAATGGCAACAATATAGGTACTTAATGTGAAGGAGGCCCCTGTATGAAAAAGAGTGAGCTGGATGTGAATCAGTATTTGATACGGACCGATTTGGCAGTGGAAACGAAGGAAGCAATGGCCAATCAGCAGGCTGTGCCGACAAAAGAAATTAAAGGCTTTATTGAAAAAGAGCGTGATCACGGCGGCATTAAAATCCGCACAGTTGATGTTACAAAGGAAGGCGCAGAGCTTTCGGGAAAAAAAGAAGGGCGCTATTTAACGCTTGAAGCACAGGGAATCAGGGAGAATGATTCGGAAATGCAGGAGAAGGTCTCTGCTGTCTTTGCGGAGGAATTCTCAGCTTTTCTTGAAAACCTTAATATCTCAAAAGATGCGAGCTGTTTGATTGTTGGGCTCGGCAACTGGAACGTGACACCTGATGCGCTTGGACCGATGGCAGTAGAAAATCTGTTGGTAACAAGGCACTTGTTTAAGCTTCAGCCGGAAAACGTACAGGAGGGTTACAGGCCTGTCAGTGCATTTGCACCGGGTGTAATGGGGATAACAGGAATCGAAACAAGTGACATTATTAAAGGTGTGATTGAGCAATCGAAGCCTGATTTTGTCATAGCCATTGATGCGTTGGCGGCGCGGGCGGTGGAAAGGGTCAACACAACCATTCAAATATCGGATACAGGCATTCACCCGGGATCTGGAGTGGGGAATAAACGAAAAGATTTAAGCAAAGACACGCTTGGTGTTCCGGTGATTGCTATCGGTGTTCCGACAGTAGTTGATGCCGTGACAATTGCCAGCGACACGGTGGACTACATATTAAAACATTTTGGCAGAGAAATGAAGGATAACAGGCCATCAAGATCGCTTGTTCCGGCAGGCATGACGTTTGGGAAAAAGAAAGTGCTCACTGAAGAAGATCTTCCCGATCAAAAGCAGCGCCAATCGTTCCTAGGGATTGTCGGAACCCTTCAAGAAGATGAAAAACGGCAGCTCATTCACGAGGTGCTTTCGCCTTTAGGGCACAACTTAATGGTTACGCCGAAGGAAGTCGATTCATTTATCGACGATATGGCAAATGTTTTAGCGAACGGATTAAACACAGCGCTTCATGAAAAAGTGTCACAAGAAAACAAAGGCTCCTACAATCACTAAACAGTTCTACTTCCTCTAGCTTGTTCATAGAGTAATTACTAGACAAGCGCTGGAGGGATTCAATGAGAAATAAACGCAGAAACAGACAAATTGTTGTTGCGGTAAATGGCGGGAAAGCGGTAAAAGCCATCTTTCTATTTATCGTAAGCCTTATCGTGATTTTTGTTCTATCCGGTGTGCTGACGTCTCTCCGGCCGGAACTTAGGCCGTCGTCTGACTCTTTTTATGGGATTGCTGAAGAATTGCCGGGTGACGTATTTGCACATTTGCTGCGGATGGAAAACCATTATTTCGCTTCTGACCTCTCTCAAACAGACAGCTCATTTCATCTTTCTCGTCTTTCTTTAAAGCTGGCGACGAGCATTAACCTCGAAGATCCGCGGAGCTTTCTCGGTCGGGAGCTGCCGGGGTTTGCACAATTTGATACCGAGATTTTGTTAGCTGGACAAGGGACCGATTATACGAATATGCCTGCGGAATCGCCGCCGCCGTCTAAGGTGATGGAGGAAGAAAGGGAAGCGAATTTGGCAGAGATTGAAAAACAGCAAACGCAATCAGATAATGCGCAAAAAGATCCGCCCAAACAAACAACAGGTGATAAAAAGGTCGTGTTTATCTATCACACGCACAATACGGAATCATATCTCCCTCTATTAAAAGGCGAGACCGATCCTGACATGGCGCGCCATTCTAAAGCCAACGTCACGCTTGTAGGAGATATGTTCGGACAAGCGCTTGAATCCCAGGGAATCGGAGCCACAGTGAATAAAACCGATATACAGTCAAAATTGAATAAAAAAGGCTTAAACTATGCCAGGTCCTATGATGAATCAAGGCCGGTCGTGAAAGACGCCCTCGCTTCAAACAAAAATCTGCAATATATCATTGACATCCACAGAGACTCTCGGCGCAAAAAAGACACAACCGCAACGATTAAAGGGAAAAGCTATGCCAGGGTAGCCTTTGTCGTCGGGAAAAAAAGCAAAAACTTCGAAGAAAACTATAAAATTGCGAGTGAGCTTCATAAACTGATGGAGAAAAAATACCCCGGACTTAGCACAGGTGTCTTTTCCAAAGGCTCGCCAGGCGATAATGGTGTTTACAATCAGGATTTAACCGATAGAGCGCTTTTGCTCGAGTTTGGCGGAGTGGATAATAATCTCGAAGAGCTGCAGCGTGCGGCTAACGCGGCCGCGGACGTATTCAGCGAAATGTACTGGGATGCTGAAAAGGTCAACGCAGCGAGCGGGGAGACGAAAAAACAATAAGAAATAGGTGGTTGATTTGATTGCATACTTTGGAAAGTGCTTACTGCTTGTCACGATCATGTTTTTAGGCGTTCTGTTCGGCATGCAGCAGGCAAACAACGGGATGCTGAGTATGAAAGGCTATCATGACCCTTCACTGAAGGGGGCGTTTACGCTCACCGACGGAAAAGATAATGAAAAAGAAGCCTCAATCCTAGGAGAAACAGTCACGGCAAAAGATTTAGAAGAAAAACAAAAAGAGCTGGAAAAGGTGGAGACATTCAATATGTTTTCAAAAGCCGGAAAAGCGCTTTCGGACACCGTAACCAATACTGCCCAGTCAATGTATGAATGGATACGGGATATGAATCAATAAGTACGTGAAAGAGAAAAGCAGCCCAGATATGATAGGGAACTTTTCTCTTTCTTGTTTTACATTGAATCTTTACAATCCTATTGATATAATCTAAGCTAGTGTATTTTGCGTTTAATAGTAGGAGTGATAGATTGTGACAGATAAAGAAAAGCGTTTAGAGAGGCAATCGAGAATACGGAATTTCTCTATCATTGCCCATATTGACCACGGAAAATCGACCTTAGCGGATCGTATTTTAGAAAAAACGTCGGCAATCACTCAACGAGAAATGAAAGAACAATTGCTCGATTCTATGGATCTTGAACGTGAGCGGGGCATAACCATTAAATTAAACTCTGTTCAGCTTAAATATAAAGCAAAAGACGGAGAAGAATATATCTTTCATCTAATCGATACGCCGGGACACGTCGACTTCACGTATGAAGTATCCCGAAGCCTTGCTGCCTGCGAGGGAGCGATTCTTGTCGTGGATGCAGCCCAGGGGATTGAAGCGCAGACGCTCGCCAATGTCTACTTAGCGCTTGACAACGATCTTGAAATCCTTCCGGTCATCAATAAAATCGACCTTCCGAGCGCCGAGCCCGAACGTGTGCGCCAAGAGGTAGAAGACGTTATCGGCCTTGACGCATCAGAAGCCGTGCTTGCTTCAGCAAAAGCCGGTATCGGGATTGAGGAGATTTTAGAACAAATCGTAGAAAAGGTGCCAGCTCCGACCGGAGATCCGGAGGCGCCGCTCAAAGCGCTGATCTTCGACTCGCTTTATGACGCCTACCGCGGTGTCGTGGCTTATATCAGAGTCGTTGAAGGAACGGTAAAGCCGGGACAAAAAATCAAAATGATGGCAACCGGCAAAGAATTCGAAGTAACAGAGGTGGGCGTGTTCACGCCGAAAGCAACTCCGACAAATGAACTGACGGTCGGTGATGTAGGCTTCCTGACTGCCTCAATCAAAAATGTTGGTGACACACGTGTCGGTGATACAATAACGAGCGCTGCCAATCCTGCAGAAGAAGCGCTGCCGGGATACCGCAAGCTAAACCCGATGGTGTACTGTGGTTTGTATCCGATTGATACAGCGAAGTATAATGATTTAAGGGAAGCTCTTGAAAAGCTTGAGCTGAATGATTCCTCCCTTCAATATGAAGCGGAAACTTCGCAAGCGCTTGGATTCGGGTTCCGCTGCGGATTTTTAGGCATGCTTCACATGGAGATCATTCAGGAGCGAATTGAGCGTGAGTTCAACATCGACCTGATTACGACAGCGCCAAGCGTTATCTATGACGTGTATATGACAGACGGCGAAAAGGTCGTTGTCGACAACCCGTCCAACATGCCGGATCCTCAAAAGATCGAAAGGGTTGAGGAGCCATACGTAAAAGCGACGATGATGGTGCCGAATGACTATGTCGGCGCTGTAATGGAGCTTTGCCAAGGAAAACGCGGCAATTTCATTGACATGCAGTATTTAGACGCAAACCGTGTCAGCATCATTTATGATATGCCATTAGCGGAAATCGTATATGAGTTTTTTGATCAGCTGAAATCAAGCACTAAAGGCTATGCGTCCTTTGATTATGAACTGATCGGCTACAAACCGTCCAAGCTTGTGAAAATGGACATTATGCTGAATGGTGAAAAAATCGATGCCCTTTCCTTTATCGTGCATCGTGATTACGCATATGAACGAGGAAAAGTGATCGTTGAAAAACTGAAAGAACTCATTCCGCGCCAGCAGTTTGAAGTTCCGGTACAAGCCGCAATCGGCCAGAAAATCGTGGCCCGATCCACCATAAAAGCAATGCGTAAAAACGTATTGGCTAAATGTTACGGAGGGGACATCTCGCGTAAACGGAAACTTCTTGAAAAACAAAAAGAAGGAAAACGCCGGATGAAGCAGGTCGGCTCAGTTGAAGTGCCGCAAGAAGCATTTATGGCAGTTCTGAAAATGGACGACAGTCCGAAAAAACAATAGAAGCCGCCGCAGTCTTGTACTGCGGCTTCTTTCTGTAAAGAAGGTGAATCCGTTGAAATCAGCTTATATCCATATCCCATTTTGTGAGCATATTTGCCACTACTGCGATTTCAATAAATATTTTATTCAAAGTCAGCCAGTCGACGAGTATTTAAACGCACTCGAACAGGAAATGATAAATACAATAGCAAAAACTGGGCAGCCTGATCTCAAAACAATCTTTATCGGAGGAGGCACGCCGACCTCCCTGTCTGAGGAACAGCTTAAAAAGCTGATGGACATGATCAACCGCGTACTGAAGCCCTCAAGCGACTTATCGGAATTTGCGGTTGAAGCGAATCCGGACGACTTGTCCGCAGAGAAATTAAAAATATTAAAAGAAGCAGGCGTAAATCGCCTCAGCTTTGGTGTGCAAACGTTCGAAGACGATCTGTTAGAAAAAATCGGCCGAGTGCACAAGCAAAAAGATGTATTCACCTCTTTTGAAAGAGCGCGGGAAATCGGTTTTGAGAATATCAGTCTTGACCTCATGTTCGGGCTTCCGGGGCAAACCCTCAAGCATCTGGAACATTCCATAAACACTGCTTTATCATTGGACGCCGAGCATTATTCCGTTTACTCCCTTATTGTAGAACCGAAAACGGTATTTTATAATTTGATGCAAAAAGGGCGGCTTCATCTTCCGCCGCAGGAGCAGGAAGCTGAAATGTATGAAATGGTGATGAGCAAGATGGAAGCTCACGGCATTCATCAATATGAAATCAGCAACTTTGCTAAGGCAGGCATGGAATCTAAGCACAATCTAACGTATTGGAGCAACGAACAATATTTCGGTTTCGGAGCCGGCGCTCACGGATATATCGGCGGCACACGAACAGTGAACGTCGGACCTGTTAAGCATTACATTGACCTGATAGCTGAAAAGGGTTTTCCGTACAGAGATACACATGAAGTGACAACAGAAGAACAGATTGAGGAAGAAATGTTTTTAGGTTTGAGAAAAACAGCCGGTGTCAGCAAAAAACGATTCGCAGAAAAATACGGCCGTTCCCTGGATGGACTTTTCCCAAGCGTGTTAAAAGACCTCGCTGAAAAAGGGCTGATTCACAATTCGGAGTCTGCCGTTTATTTGACTCATCAAGGGAAATTATTAGGCAATGAAGTTTTTGGCGCTTTTTTGGGTGAGTTATAATTGACATTTTTCTTGTGGTTTGATACTTTTGTTATAGAATTAGCACTCGCTTATTGAGAGTGCTAACAGAGGTGATGATGATGTTAACAAATCGTCAGCTGCTGATCCTTCAGGTTATAATCAACGATTTTATTAAATCGGCACAGCCGGTGGGATCAAGAACTCTTTCGAAAAAAGATGAAATCACATTTAGCTCTGCAACAATAAGAAACGAGATGGCTGACTTGGAGGAATTGGGCTTTATTGAAAAAACCCATTCATCCTCAGGACGTGTTCCGTCAGAGAAAGGGTATCGGTACTATGTTGACCATTTGCTGTCACCCGTCAAACTGACGAAAAGCGACCTGGACCAAATCCACTCGATCTTCAAAGAGAAAATTTTCGAGCTGGAGAAGACAGTTCAAAAATCAGCGCAAATTTTGTCCGATCTGACGAATTACACATCCATCGTACTCGGGCCGAAGCTGAGTGAGAATTACCTTAAACAGATTCAAATCATTCCGATTCAGCCTGATATGGCGGTAGCGATTCTCGTTACCAATACGGGGCATGTGGAAAACAAAACGATTAACTTTCCGACCAAAATGGATCTGTCTGATATTGAAAAACTGGTAAATATACTGAACGACCGTTTAAGCGGCGTTCCAATGGATGAACTGAATGAGCGCATATTTAAAGAAGTTGTCATGTACCTAAGACAGCACATTAAAAACTATGACAATATACTCGACGCGCTTCGTTCAACCTTTCATTCCACAAATCACGTTGAAAAGTTGTTTTTTGGCGGGAAAATCAATATGCTGAACCAGCCTGAGTTCCATGATATCACCCGAGTTCGGTCGCTCCTTTCATTAATTGAGAAAGAACAGGATGTTTTAAAGCTGGTTCAATCCCCGCACACGGGAATTTCGATTAAAATCGGAAAAGAAAACGACTATGAAGAGATGGAAAATTGCAGTCTGATTACGGCTTCTTATTCCGTAGACCAGAAGCAGATCGGCTCAATTGCGATTATCGGCCCGACACGCATGAATTATTCCAGGGTTGTCAGCCTGCTTCAGCATGTGACTTCGGACTTGTCAAAAGCATTAACAAGTCTGTATGATGAATAAGGGAATTTTGGCAAATTTTATCGAAGGGCAGCACCTGTCCTTCTCCTTACACTTTGAGGGAGGTGAACACAATGTCAGAAGAAAAACAAACCGTTGAACAAAACGAAACAGAAGAGCAAGAAATCATTGAAGAACAAGCTGCCGCTGATGAACAGCAGGAAGAAACAAATGAAAGCGAACTTCTTCAAAACCAAATTAACGAATTGCAAGGTTTGCTTGAGGAAAAAGAAAACAAACTTTTGCGTGTTCAAGCAGACTTTGAAAACTATAAACGACGCAGCCGTTTAGAGATGGAAGCGTCCCAAAAATACCGTTCTCAAAATATCGTCACTGATTTGCTGCCGGCTCTTGACAGCTTTGAACGAGCGCTTCAGGTTGAAGCCGACAATGAACAGACGAAAAGTTTGCTCCAGGGAATGGAAATGGTCCACCGTCAGCTCGTAGAAGCCTTGAAAAAAGAAGGCGTCGAAGCCATCGAAGCTGTAGGGCAGGAATTTGATCCTAATCTGCACCAAGCTGTTATGCAGGCTGAAGACGAAAACTACGGCTCCAACATTGTTGTTGAGGAAATGCAAAAAGGCTATAAGCTGAAGGATCGCGTCATTCGCCCTTCCATGGTCAAAGTGAATCAATAATTACATAGCAGGAGGTTATTCAAGTGAGTAAAGTTATCGGAATCGACTTAGGAACAACAAACTCATGTGTGGCAGTGCTTGAAGGCGGCGAGCCTAAAGTTATTGCTAACGCTGAAGGAAACCGCACAACGCCATCAGTTGTTGCATTTAAAAACGGCGAACGTCAAGTAGGGGAAGTGGCTAAACGCCAATCTATTACAAACCCTAACACAATTATGTCTATCAAACGTCATATGGGTACTGATTATAAAGTTGAAATTGAAGGAAAGGATTACACTCCACAAGAAGTGTCTGCTATCATCCTTCAACACCTTAAATCATACGCTGAAAGCTATCTTGGCGAAACAGTATCAAAAGCAGTTATCACAGTTCCAGCATACTTTAACGATGCTGAGCGTCAAGCTACAAAAGACGCTGGTAAAATTGCAGGTCTTGAAGTAGAACGTATCATCAACGAGCCGACTGCAGCAGCGCTTGCATACGGACTTGATAAAACAGATGAAGATCAAACGATCCTAGTATACGACCTTGGCGGCGGTACATTCGACGTTTCCATCCTTGAGCTTGGCGACGGTGTATTCGAAGTTCGTTCAACTGCCGGCGACAACCGTCTGGGCGGGGACGATTTTGACCAAGTTATCATCGATCATCTTGTGTCTGAATTCAAAAAAGAAAACGGCATTGATTTGTCAAAAGACAAAATGGCGCTTCAGCGTTTGAAAGACTCAGCTGAAAAAGCGAAAAAAGATCTTTCCGGCGTATCTTCTACGCAAATTTCTTTACCGTTTATCACAGCTGGAGAAGCAGGACCGCTTCACCTTGAACTTACATTAACACGCGCTAAATTCGAAGAGCTTTCTTCTCATTTAGTAGAGCGCACAATGGGTCCTGTCCGTCAAGCGCTTCAAGATGCAGGACTTTCTGCAAGCGAAATCGACAAAGTCATCCTTGTCGGCGGATCAACTCGTATCCCTGCCGTACAAGAAGCAATCAAAAAAGAAACTGGAAAAGAAGCGCATAAAGGCGTAAACCCGGATGAAGTTGTAGCGCTTGGTGCTGCGATTCAGGGCGGCGTTATCACAGGTGACGTAAAAGATGTTGTTCTTCTTGACGTTACACCGCTTTCTCTCGGTATCGAAACAATGGGCGGCGTGTTTACAAAACTGATCGACCGCAACACGACGATCCCGACAAGCAAATCTCAAGTGTTCTCAACTGCTGCTGATAACCAAACAGCTGTTGATATCCATGTTCTTCAAGGTGAGCGCCCAATGTCTGCCGACAACAAAACACTCGGCCGCTTCCAGCTTACTGATATCCCGCCAGCACCGCGCGGCGTGCCTCAAATCGAAGTTTCTTTCGATATTGACAAAAACGGTATCGTAAACGTAAGAGCAAAAGACTTAGGCACAGGGAAAGAACAAAACATTACAATCAAATCTTCTTCAGGTCTTTCAGATGAAGAGATCGAACGCATGGTAAAAGAAGCGGAAGAAAATGCTGACGCTGATGCGAAGAAAAAAGAAGAAATCGAAGTCCGCAACGAAGCAGATCAGCTTGTTTTCCAAACTGAGAAAACATTAAAAGATCTTGAAGGCAAAGTGGACGAAGAACAAGTGAAAAAAGCCAACGATGCCAAAGATGCTTTAAAAGCAGCGATTGAGAAAAACGAATTTGAAGAGATCAAAGCGAAAAAAGATGAGCTTCAAACAATCGTTCAAGAGCTTTCTATGAAGCTTTATGAAGAAGCTGCTAAAGCACAGCAAGCTCAAGGCGGAGCAAACGCTGAAGGCAAAGCGGATGACAACGTTGTCGACGCTGAATACGAAGAAGTAAACGACGACCAAAACAAAAAATAAGTTCTTTTTAGTGTCAGCCCCGCTTCCGGAGCTGACCGAAAAGAACACATTTCATAATCTGATTCAATGATTAGAAAGTCAAAGTCAGGCATCTCTTGGCTTTGACTTTTTTTCTTGCCCGGGATAAAAGGAATTGAAAAATCATAATTCAAAATGATACAATCTAATTTATGTGAGAAATTCGGGAGAGTGAAGCGAGATGAGTAAGCGTGATTACTATGAAGTGCTGGGAGTAAGTAAGAGCGCTTCAAAGGATGAAATTAAAAAAGCTTATCGGAAGCTGTCAAAAAAATATCATCCTGATATTAACAAAGAAGCCGGATCAGATGAAAAATTTAAAGAGGTAAAAGAAGCATACGAAACGCTGTCAGATGACCAAAAACGTGTGCATTACGATCAATTTGGTCACACTGACCCTAACCAAGGCTTCGGCGGCGGAGGTTTTGGCGGCGGCGATTTCGGCGGTTTTGGTTTCGATGATATTTTCTCAAGTATATTCGGCGGAGGCACAAGACGAAGAGATCCCAACGCTCCGCGCCAGGGTGCTGATTTACAGTATACGATGACCCTGTCGTTTGAGGATGCTGCTTTCGGTAAAGAAACAACCATCGAAATTCCCCGCGAGGAAACGTGCGAAACATGTAAAGGCTCAGGTGCGAAACCTGGAACAAATCCAGAAACATGCTCCCACTGCGGAGGCTCCGGCCAGTTAAACGTGGAGCAAAATACACCGTTTGGAAAAGTCGTTAACAGACGGGTCTGCCACCACTGTGAAGGTACAGGCAAAATAATTAAAAACAAATGTGCGGACTGCGGCGGCAAAGGAAAAATCAAAAAACGCAAGAAAATCAATGTGACAATTCCAGCCGGTGTAGATGACGGGCAGCAGCTTCGTCTCTCGGGACAGGGTGAACCAGGAATAAACGGCGGCCCTGCTGGGGATTTATTTGTCGTGTTCCATGTACGCGCACACGAGTTCTTCGAGCGTGACGGCGATGATATTTACTGTGAAATGCCGTTAACGTTTGCTCAGGCTGCTCTTGGAGATGAGGTAGAAGTGCCGACGCTGCATGGAAAAGTGAAATTGAAAATTCCGGCCGGTACACAAACAGGAACGAAATTCAGATTAAGAGGCAAAGGCGTTCAAAATGTCAGAGGCTATGGACAGGGTGACCAGCATATCGTCGTCCGCGTCGTTACGCCGACAAATCTGACTGATAAACAAAAAGACATTATCCGCGAATTTGCCGAAGTCAGCGGAAACCTGCCTGACGAACAGGAAATGAGTTTCTTTGACAAGGTAAAACGCGCGTTTAAAGGCGATTAATTATTGGATGAGGAGTTGGTAGTTTTGAAATGGTCCGAATTAAGCATTCACACAACACATGAAGCGGTCGAACCTATCTCAAATATATTGCATGAAGCTGGTGCAAGTGGGGTTGTGATAGAGGACCCGCTTGATTTAATTAAAGAACGTGAGAATGTGTACGGGGAAATCTACCAGCTCGACCCCAATGATTACCCAGATGAGGGTGTCATTGTCAAAGCATATCTGCCGGTTAACAGTTTTCTGGGCGAAACTGTAGACGGCATCAAAGAAACGATTAATAATCTCCTTCTTTACAATATTGATTTGGGCAGAAACCACATCACTATTTCTGAAGTAAATGAAGAAGAGTGGGCGACTGCCTGGAAAAAGTATTATCATCCTGTGAAAATTTCTGAAAAGTTTACAATTGTGCCGACGTGGGAGGAATATACGCCGGTCCATACTGATGAACTGATTATTGAAATGGACCCGGGAATGGCTTTCGGCACAGGGACACATCCGACAACCGTACTCTGCATTCAGGCGCTTGAACGCTTTGTGCAAAAGGGTGATAAGGTGATTGATGTCGGCACTGGTTCGGGAATTTTAAGTATTGCGGCTGCAATGCTTGAGGCTGAATCGGTTCATGCCTACGATCTTGATCCCGTGGCTGTAGAAAGTGCACGCCTTAATCTCAAGCTGAACAAAGTCAGCGATATTGCTCAAGTGAAGCAAAACAATTTGTTAGACGGGATTGAAGGGGAACATGATGTGATTGTGGCCAACATTTTGGCTGAAGTCATTCTTCGCTTTACTTCACAAGCGTACAGCCTGTTAAAAGAAGGCGGCCACTTTATTACGTCAGGAATCATCGGTCATAAAAAACAAGAAGTAAAAGAAGCACTGGAACAAGCTGGCTTTACCATTGTAGAAATCCTTTCAATGGAAGATTGGGTCAGTATTATTGCAAAAAAATAACAGTTAGTAGGTGTCACAGCGTATGCAACGATATTTTATCGAGCTCACGAAGCAGCAAATAGAGGAAGCGCCGGCTTTTTCGATTACCGGAGAAGATGTTCATCATATTGTGAACGTGATGAGAATGAATGAGGGAGACCAGATTATCTGCTGCTCTCAAGACGGCTTCGAGGCAAAATGTGAACTTCAATCTGTTTCCAAAGATAAAGTGTCCTGCCTTGTGATAGAATGGACGAATGAAAACAGAGAGCTTCCGATAAAGGTCTATATTGCGAGCGGCCTTCCGAAAGGAGATAAGCTTGAATGGATTATCCAAAAGGGGACTGAGCTCGGAGCACATGCCTTTATTCCTTTCCAAGCCGCGCGTTCTGTTGTCAAGCTGGATGACAAAAAGGCAAAGAAAAAGCGGGAAAGATGGACGAAAATTGCAAAGGAAGCGGCTGAGCAATCGTACCGTAACGAAGTGCCGCGAGTGATGGATGTCCATTCTTTTCAGCAGCTTCTTCAAAGGATGCAGGATTTCGATAAATGTGTCGTTGCATACGAGGAGTCATCGAAGCAAGGGGAAATAAGCGCATTCAGCGCGATTGTAAGCAGCCTTCCGAAAGGATCATCTCTATTGATCGTATTTGGTCCCGAAGGCGGTTTAACAGAAGCGGAGGTTGAACGGCTCACAGAGCAAGACGGTGTGCCGTGCGGCCTTGGACCGAGAATTTTAAGGACAGAAACCGCTCCGCTATACGCGTTGAGCGCGATTTCTTATCAAACAGAGTTATTAAGAGGTGATCAGTAATGGCAACTGTTGCTTTCCATACGCTTGGCTGTAAAGTCAACCATTATGAAACAGAAGCAATCTGGCAGCTTTTCAAAGAAGCGGGCTATGAAAGAAGAGACTTTGAACAAACAGCTGATGTATATGTCATTAATACATGTACGGTTACAAATACGGGAGATAAAAAAAGCCGCCAAGTGATCAGACGCGCCATTCGTCAAAATCCTGACGGTGTCATCTGTGTCACAGGCTGCTACGCGCAAACCTCACCTGCTGAGATTATGGCGATCCCCGGTGTCGACATTGTAGTCGGAACACAGGACCGTGAAAAAATGCTTGGCTACATTGACCAATACCGAGAAGAACGCCAGCCGATTAATGGCGTCAGCAACATCATGAAAGCAAGAGTATATGAAGAGCTTGATGTGCCTGCTTTCACGGACCGCACAAGAGCGTCATTGAAAATACAGGAGGGCTGCAATAATTTCTGCACATTCTGTATCATTCCGTGGGCGAGAGGCCTGCTCCGCTCCCGCGATCCTGAAGAAGTCATTAAACAAGCGCAGCAGCTTGTTGATGCCGGATATAAGGAAATTGTTCTTACGGGTATTCATACAGGCGGCTACGGCGAAGATATGAAAGATTACAACTTCGCTAAGCTTTTGAGCGAATTAGACACCCGTGTGGAAGGCGTGAAACGGATCAGAATTTCTTCAATCGAAGCCAGCCAAATCACTGACGAAGTGATCGAGGTCTTAGACCGCTCAGATAAGATAGTGAATCATTTGCATATTCCTATCCAATCCGGATCAAACACAGTGCTTAAACGGATGAGACGCAAGTATACAATGGAATTCTTTGCAGACCGTTTAAATAAATTGAAAAAAGCACTGCCAGGCTTAGCTGTTACTTCTGATGTCATCGTCGGGTTCCCTGGAGAAACAGAAGAAGAATTTATGGAAACCTATAACTTTATTAAAGAACATAAATTCTCTGAGCTACATGTTTTCCCTTACAGTAAACGTACAGGAACACCAGCTGCGCGAATGGAAGACCAAGTGGATGAAAACGTGAAAAACGAACGTGTGCACCGCCTGATTGCTCTTTCTGACCAGCTTGCAAAAGAATACGCTTCTCAGTATGAAAATGAAGTGCTTGAGATTATCCCTGAGGAAGCGTTTAAGGAAACAGAAGAAGAAAATATGTTTGTCGGTTACACAGACAATTATATGAAGGTTGTTTTCAAAGGTACGGAAGATATGATCGGCAAAATCGTAAAAGTCAAAATCCTAAAAGCAGGTTATCCTTACAACGAAGGACAGTTTGTCCGTGTGGTTGAGGATGAAATAACTGAACACATGCGTTTGTCTTCTTAACCTAAAAAATCGGTGCATTAAAATGTACCGATTTTTTTATTTAGCCGGGATAAGAAGGTGAATCAATCGGTAAAACAAGTTTGTAAGCGGAAGAAATAAAAGAGCTGTCACCACATTAAATAAAAGGCTGAAATGCGCGATCTTTTGTGCGGGATCAGGTGATAACTGCTCTACAAAGCCGGTCGCTGCGGTCAGAAAAGGCAATACTAGAGCCACCCCTAGCACGTTAAATACCACATGGGCATATGCTGTCTGTTTCGCCGCATATCCGCCGGATACAGCAGCCATGACAGCTGTAATGCATGTCCCGATATTTGATCCGAGTACGACGCTCATCGCCTGTGTCAGTCCGATAATCCCTTCATTCATAAAACTCATCAAAATGCCGATACAGACAGAACTGGAGTGAATGATGGCAGTTAACACCATGCCGATGAGCAAAGCGGACCAGTTTGAATCGTTAACATGGTATAGAACGTCGGCGCCCGTTTTCAGCTTTGTCAGCGGCCCGGCAAGATGGCTGAATCCGCTGATGCAAAAGAAGATGATGCCCAGTCCAAGGAAGCTTGTTCCCAGCTGTTTCAAAGGATACCTGCCAGTCAGAAAAAACAATAAACCTCCTATTAAAAGAACCCAAATCAAAATATCCATTTTGATAGCAATAAATTCAGTTGTAAAGGTAGACCCAACGTTTGTTCCGAGAATCATCGGTATCGTCCGCTTAAAAGAAAGAACGCCCGCACTTACAAAGCCGATGACAATGACCATAAAGGCTGAGCTGCTCTGAAGTATCCCCGTAAATACAATACTGATAAGAAACGCTTTTAACGGATGGTCTGTAAATAAAAGCAAACGTTCTTCAATTTTTGAGTACGCCATTGAAATTAAGCCCTTTCGAAGCATGTTCATGCCTGCGAGAAAGAATAATATAAGAGCAGTAAAGCTAATCAGAATTAACATCCTATTCACCAACCCCTTTCTTTCATTATATAGACAGGCAGTCGCACTCATGACGGAAAAGTGAACTCACTTAGTTGACCTGACTGATGGCTTATATTATAATGTCAAAGTACATGTTTATATGTGTAACTTAAAGGTAGTCGATTGGTGTATTCGGAGGGAGGGAAAGAGAATGTCAAAAACGGTCGTTAGAAAAAACGAATCGCTTGAAGATGCTCTTCGTCGCTTCAAACGCAGTGTATCAAAGACAGGTACTTTGCAAGAAGCAAGAAAGCGTGAATTTTATGAAAAACCTAGCGTAAAGCGCAAGAAAAAGTCTGAAGCTGCTAGAAAACGCAAATTCTAAAAGAGGGTGGATTTATGAGTCTTCTTGAGCGTCTCAACCAGGATATGAAGCTGTATATGAAAAACCGTGAGAAAGACAAACTGACTGTCGTTCGAATGGTTAAGGCTTCACTTCAAAATGAAGCAATTAAGCTTAAGAAAGACAGTTTGACCGAGGATGAGGAACTCACTGTCCTTTCTCGTGAACTTAAGCAACGTAAAGACTCCCTCCAGGAATTTTCAAACGCTAATCGTTTAGATTTAGTAGATAAAGTTCAAAAAGAGCTGGACATTTTAGAAGTTTATTTACCTGAGCAGCTGTCAGAAGAAGAGCTGCGTACAATCGTAAATGAAACCATCGCGGAGGTCGGTGCGAGCTCAAAAGCGGACATGGGCAAAGTGATGGGGGCAATTATGCCTAAAGTAAAAGGTAAAGCTGACGGAAGTTTAATTAATAAGCTTGTGAGCAGTCAACTGTCTTAAATGGCAAAGAAAAGGACATCTTTCTAAGAGAGATGTCTTTTTTTATACATAAAAAAATGAAACCTTTGATACATTTGTTACGTATGAAGAGAAGGCACTTATTATAAAAGGAAGGAGGGATACACCGCCCTTGCTTCAAATCAAAGGATTCCGTGCTGCTCTTTTGGGTATATTTTTACTTTCTTTATTAGGCGTACAGCTGAACGCAAAAGCAGAAAAACAAACTGTTTATGTGATCCCGGTTGAAAAAAATGTCGAACAGGGTCTCGCCTCGTTTTTGTCCCGTTCGTTACAAGACGCAAAGGATGCACATGCAGACCATATTATTCTTGATATCAATACCCCGGGGGGATTGGTCAAATCTGCTATTGATATGGCCGATTTGATAACCGAAAGCGAGATCCCCGTAACTGCATATGTCAACAAACGCGCGTTGTCTGCTGGTGCATATATTGCACTTCAAGCAGATCACATTTATATGGCGCCTGGCGGAAAAATGGGAGCCGCCGCGATTGTTGATGGCCAAGGCAATGCCGCTGACCAAAAAGCTCAATCACTTTGGCTGGCAGAGATGGAAGATGCCGCAGTGAAAAATAACCGCGATCCAAAATATGCGCTCGCAATGGCTGACCCAGATATAGATGCCAAGGAAGTCGGCGCGCCTAAGGGAGATCTGCTGACACTTAACGCAGACAAGGCAATTGAGGTAGGCTATTCAGAAGGCACTGCTGACAATTTGTCCACGCTCGTAAAGAAGCTTGGGTTCGAAAAAGCGCAGATCAGCTACGCAAAGGAGAGCTTTGCGGAAAAGACGGCAAGATGGCTGACGAATCCGGTCATTGTCCCTATTCTGCTGACAATCGCATTTTTAGGTCTGACGGTGGAGCTTTTTTCCCCGGGTGTCGGCCTCCCTGGAACGGCTGGACTCATTGCGTTATTGCTGTTCTTTTACGGGCATCTCGCAGCAGGCCTTGCCGGGTATGAGACGGTTCTCCTCTTTATAGCAGGGGTGATTCTCATTCTGCTTGAGATTTTTCTTCCCGGAGGAATCATTGGATTACTGGGCTTGGGAGCGATTATTGCGAGCCTGTTTTTAGCCGCGGGGAGCTTCACTGTCATGGCGGTTTCTCTCTTGATCGCCTCAGCTGTTTCGATTACAGCTTTTATTTTACTGACAAGGGTGTTGGGAAAGCGTATGAAATTCTTTAAGAAATTGATATTAAATGATTCTACAAATACGGAGAGCGGCTACGTTTCAAATCAAACCCGCACGGACTTAATGGGAAAAGTGGGTATAACCTTTACACCGCTGCGTCCTTCCGGTACCGTGATTATTGATGATGAACGCCTTGACGTTGTTTCGGAGGGATCGTTTACAGAAAAAGATAAAAAAGTAAAAGTGATTAAAGTAGAAGGCTCACGCATTGTCGTGAGAGAAATTTAAATAGAAACGAGGAGAAGTTATATGGATCCGTCAACACTTATGATTCTGGCAATTGTCGCAGTAGCGATCATTGTTTTGGCAGTATTTTTTACATTTGTGCCTGTAATGCTTTGGATTTCAGCTTTGGCAGCCGGAGTGAAAATCAGCATTTTCACTCTAGTTGGGATGAGGCTTCGCCGTGTCATTCCGAATCGGGTTGTTAACCCGCTGATTAAAGCCCATAAAGCGGGACTTAATGTTGGAACAAACCAGCTTGAAAGCCACTACCTGGCTGGAGGTAATGTTGACAGAGTCGTCAACGCGCTTATCGCCGCTCAGCGAGCTAACATTGAACTCACATTCGAGCGCTGTGCTGCCATTGATCTTGCAGGCCGGGACGTGTTGGAAGCTGTTCAAATGAGCGTTAATCCTAAGGTGATTGAAACACCGTTCATTGCTGGTGTTGCAATGGACGGGATTGAAGTGAAAGCGAAAGCGAGAATCACAGTAAGAGCGAATATCGAGCGCCTCGTTGGGGGAGCAGGGGAAGAAACCATTGTAGCTCGTGTAGGTGAGGGGATCGTTTCTACAATCGGTTCATCTGATAATCATAAAAAAGTGCTTGAAAACCCTGACATGATTTCTCAGACAGTCCTTGGAAAAGGATTGGACTCAGGAACTGCGTTTGAAATTCTCTCAATTGATATTGCAGATGTAGATATCGGCAAAAACATCGGGGCAATTTTACAAACCGATCAGGCCGAGGCTGATAAAAACATCGCGCAGGCAAAAGCGGAAGAACGACGTGCGATGGCTGTCGCTCAAGAACAGGAAATGCGTGCCCGCGTAGAAGAAATGCGCGCGAAAGTGGTAGAAGCCGAGGCGGAAGTGCCGCTTGCGATGGCAGAAGCTTTGCGTGAAGGGAATATTGGCGTCATGGATTACATGAATATCAAGAACATCGATGCTGACACAGAAATGCGTGATTCATTCGGCAAGCTGACGAAAGACCCTTCGGATGAAGACCGCAAATCATAATCTCTCTAAGAAGGGAGAACGCTGATGGAAGATTTACTGACCAATCCGCTTATTATTGCAGCGATCATCGGAATCATTTCTGCGATTTTCGGCAAAAAGAGCAAAGAAGAAAAGCAAAACAGCCAAAAAAGTAAAAAACCTCAACACGTGCAATCTGCTTCTCCTCAAAAAAAGCAGTCAAAAGAAGATGCCCCTGCACCTATCCCTAACCGTATGGAACAGGCAAGACGGGAAGTGGAAGAAAGACGCAGGGAAACAGCAAGAAACCTGAAAGGGCTGGAACGAGATCTTGCTGCTGCCAAACAAAAAACAGTATACACAAAACAAAAAATGCTTCAGGTGAATAAAGACACCGTCGTACAGGGGATCGTTCTAGGAGAGGTGTTCGGACCTCCACGGGCGAAAAAACCTCACCGTACGATGCGCCCGGCCCGTAAAAATTAAAGTGTTAGAACCTCCTTTCAAATCATACATATGAGATGAAAGGGGGTTCTTTTTGTATGGGGCAAAGAAAGAATCGTATGAAAGCTTGGCTGACAAGAGCATTGGAAATTCCCCCGGACGTTATGATGGATCTGCCGAGGATTACAATGGTTGGCAGACTTCATATCTACATAGAAAACCACAGAGGCCTTTTGCTTTTCAGTGAGAATGAAGTGCGGCTGATGCTGAAGCAGGGCCAGTGCATCATATCTGGTAAAAATTTTGTCATCAAGGCGATTCTTCCGGAAGAGATACTTTTGGAGGGTACGATTGATGTCGTTCGATATGTTGAGTCATAAAGCCGAGGGGGAAATGTTGTGAAAAATAAATGGCTGTCTTTTTTTTCGGGTAAGGTCCAGATTGAATTGACGGGAAGAGGGATTGAGCGGCTCCTTAATGAATGCACAAGACAGGGGATTCCGGTCTTTCATGTCAAAAAAAAGAAAGAAGCCGTATCGTTATATATACAGCTTCAGGATGTACATGCCTTTCGGCGGGTGAGAAGTAAATTTAAATGTAAAGCCCGATTTATCTATCGGAAGGGATTTCCCTTCCTGTTGCTGAAATCAAAGCTGAATATAGGGTTTACGATCGGTTTTGCGATTTTTTTCATCCTTTTGTTTTTGCTGTCCAATATGGTGTGGAAAATTGATGTGACAGGCGCTAAGCCTGAAACAGAACATCAAATGAGGCAGCATCTTAATGAAATCGGCGTCAAAAAGGGCCGTCTGCAGTTTTTAATGATGTCGCCCGAAAAAATACAGAAATCATTAACCAATGGAATAGACAATATCACTTGGGTCGGAGTTGATCTGAAGGGGACGACCATTCACATGAAAGTTGTGGAGAAAAATGAGCCCGAAAAAGAAAAGTATGTTAGCCCGCGCAATATTGTCGCCAAAAAGAAAGCAACCATTACGAGAATGTTTGTGCAAAAAGGACAGCCCATGGCCGCCATACACGATCATGTTGAAAAGGGGCAGCTGCTTGTTTCGGGACTGATCGGCAGCGAAGACCATCAGCAGGAAGTTGCCTCAAAAGCAGAAATTTACGGAGAAACCTGGTATAGATCAGAAGTGACAGTCCCGCTTGAAACATTATTTAACGTCTATACGGGCAAAGTAAGGACAAAGCACAAGCTTTCTTTTGGTTCTTTGGCAATCCCGATCTGGGGGATGACGTTTAAAAAAGAGGAATTGAAGCATCCAAAAACAGAACAAGAAAAACATTCGCTTCATTTTCTCGGATTTAAGCTCCCTGTATCCTATGTCAAAGAGCAAACGAGAGAAAGTGAAGAGGCTTTGCGAAAATATACAAAAGAAGAAGCAGTTCAAGAAGGCATTAAATTGGGTAAACAGGATGTAGAGGATAAAATAGGCGAAAACGGCGAGGTGAAAAGTGAAAAAGTTTTGCACCAGACTGTTGAGAATGGTAAAGTAAAGTTGATTATTCTCTACCAAGTTATAGAAGATATCGTTCAAACCACACCTATTGTCAGGGAGACTGAAGAATGACAGAACATTTACTTGCGATGAATCAAAAACTGAAAAACCCGGACGAGGCGCTTTCACTCTTCGGGAACCAAGATTCTTTTTTGAAATTGATGGAGAAAGATCTGAATGTAAATATCATTACGCGCGGCGAGACGATTTATGTGTCAGGCGATGATGAATCGTTTCAGATTGCAGACAGGCTGCTGGGATCGCTCCTCGCTTTAATTCGCAAGGGGATAGAGATCTCTGAACGTGATGTGATTTACGCCATCAAAATGGCAAAGAAGAATGAACTTGAATACTTTGAAAGCATGTATGAAGAAGAAATTACAAAAAACGCAAAAGGCAAATCAATCCGTGTAAAAACAATGGGACAGCGGGAATACGTGGCCGCTATGAAGCGGAATGACCTTGTATTCGGCATTGGTCCGGCGGGAACCGGGAAAACGTACCTGGCTGTCGTAAAAGCAGTCCATGCTTTAAAAAACGGACATATCAAAAAAATCATTTTAACAAGACCTGCCGTGGAAGCCGGTGAAAGCCTCGGTTTTCTCCCAGGTGACCTAAAAGAAAAAGTAGATCCTTATTTGCGCCCGCTGTATGACGCTCTTCATGATGTGCTTGGGGCAGATCATACAGAACGTCTGATGGAAAGAGGCATCATTGAAATTGCTCCGCTCGCATATATGAGGGGGCGGACGCTCGATGATGCTTATGTTATACTTGATGAAGCACAGAATACCACGCCTGCTCAAATGAAAATGTTTTTGACGAGACTGGGTTTTGGCTCTAAAATGATCATTACAGGTGACGTCAGCCAAATTGATCTGCCGAAAGGCGTCAAATCGGGACTTGCAGTAGCGAAGGAGATGCTGAAAGGAATAGACGGCATTTCTATGATTGAGCTAGACCAGACAGACGTGGTCAGACATCCGCTTGTTGCGAAAATTATTGAAGCATACGATAAGCAAAATTAATGCTGAATGACCCGATCGCGCGTTATCGGGTCATTTTTATGATTGCTTATGGGCTTGATGTTTCAAGAGGAGGTTCTTGTGTTGAAAAAGAAGGCTAAGACCAAAAGCAGCTCGAAAAAATGGAGCAGTTTTAAAAATGCTCGCTCCATGCATATACTGCTGTATCTTCTGCTGGCTGCCATTATGTTTGCTTTGCTCTTTGTACATGTTAAGCCGGAAACACTTGATTTAGACCTGTTTTCAGTCAGCGACAAGACCATTTACGCTCCGGCAACCGTAGAAGATCAAAAAGCCACAGAGGAAAAAAAGCAAGCCGCTGAGGACGCGGTTGAAGATCAATATACATTAAAAAAAGAATATACAGACAATCGGATTGACCTTGTGTCATCAATATTCGACAGTATCAGTGAAGTGAAAAAATCATCGGAAGAAGGCAGCAAATCACCATCGGAAAAATCAATGGTCAAATCCGTAAAGGATAAATTGACGTCAGATGTGAATGATTCCATATCCGAGGACTCAATTAAGACATTGCTGAAAGCAGACAGTGAAGACTTTTCTTTTGTCAGAGATACGGTCATTACCGCAGTAAATACGGTCATGAGCAGTGAAATCCCTTCGGATAAACTATCTGATGCAAAGGATAAGGTAGAAAAAGAGCTAAAGAGCAATTCTATTCCGTCTAAATACTTGGGAGCCGCGACAGAAATCGGGCGTTTTGCTATTATTCCGAATTACGTCTTCGATCCGAAAGCAACAGAGGCAAAACGGCAGGAAGCCTCAGATAATGTCCAGCAGGTTCAAATCAAACAGGGGCAAGTGCTCGTGGAAGAAAATGACCTCATTGATCGGGAAGTGTACAGGAAACTTGAGCTGACCGGGTTATTAAATAACTCAAATCTCTTTAAACCGATCAGCGGGCTATTGATTATGATCGGACTTTTCATTGCAACACTTGTATATTATTTTGAAAAACAGAAACAAAATCTGAAGTTTAAAAACCAATCCATTCTGTTATTCTCCATAATCACAACACTTTTGCTTGTGATCATGGAGGTTGTCAGTTTGTTTCAGAAGATGGAGTATAATAATATCGGCTATCTGGTCCCCATTGCGGCCGGCGCCATCTTAATCAAACTGCTGATGAATGAACGCATTGCCATTTTGGGAAGTATCATTCTTGCGATTTGCGGAAGTATGATGTTTAATCAGGGTGTGACAGGAACATTCAATTATGTCATAGGGATTTATTATTTGATCAGCGGCATTTCAGGTGTATTATTTTTAGGAAAACACAATGCAAGATCAAAGATTTTGCAGACCGGACTTTTCGTGGCGTTTATTAATATGGTTGTCGTTCTATCCTTATTATTGATCCAGAACACTGCGCTGTCGGGTCTTGAAATCGGCACGTTAATGCTCATGGGGGTTGTGTCGGGGTTTGCTTCATCTGTATTGATCATCGGTCTGATGCCGTTTTTTGAGACGGGCTTTGGCATTTTATCCACCATGAGGCTGCTCGAGCTGTCTAATCCTAACCATCCGCTATTGCGCAAAATACTGACGGAAACACCAGGTACATATCATCACAGTGTAATGGTTGCCAATTTATCAGAGGCAGCCTGTGAAGCGGTTGGGGCTAATGGTTTGCTTGCAAGAGTCGGCGCATATTATCACGATCTCGGAAAAACAAAGCGCCCGCAATATTTTATTGAAAACCAAATGAATATTGACAATCCGCATGACAAGCTGTCACCTCAGTTGAGCAAAAATATTATTATCTCGCATACGACAGACGGTGCGAATATGCTGAGAAGCTATAAATTTCCGAAAGAGCTTGTCGATATTGCTGAGCAGCATCATGGAACCTCGCTTTTAAAGTTTTTTTACTATAAAGCGAAGGAAAAAGGCGACCAGATTACAGAGGAAGAGTTCCGTTATCCGGGACCGAAGCCGCAGTCAAAGGAAGCCGCAATTATATCAGTGGCCGACAGTGTTGAAGCGGCCGTCAGATCCATGCACAATCCAAATCCTGAACGAATTGAAAAGCTTGTCCGGGGTATTATATCCGATAAGCTTCAGGACGGACAGTTCAGTGAATGCGATTTGACATTTAAAGAGCTGGATACAATCGCAAAAACGCTCTGTGCAACATTAAAAGGAATTTTCCACTCCCGGATTGAATATCCGGAGGCTACTAAGAAGGTGAAATAGATGAGTTTACTGATTGATATCGTTGATGAAACGGGAAGCGTCTCAGAAGAGATGCTCAAAGAAGTAGAAAATCTGCTTCAATTTGCCGCTGAGCGTGAAGGCGTTCAGGATCAGGCTGAAGTTTCTGTCACGATTGTTTCCAATGATGACATACATCAGATTAACAAAGAATACCGGGGAAAGGATGCTCCGACAGATGTCATCTCATTTGCTCTTGAAGAAGAGGGAGAAGGCGAGATCGAAATCGTGGGCGCCGAAATGCCTCCGGTTTTAGGTGATATTATCATCAGTGCCGATCGCACAAGAGAGCAGGCAGAGGAGTATAATCATTCTTTTAAAAGAGAGCTCGGATTTCTAGCTGTACACGGATTTCTGCACCTTTTAGGATATGACCATATGACGAAAGAGGAAGAAGAGGAGATGTTTACTAAGCAAAAGGAATTGCTGGACGCTTATGGACTCAAAAGATCATAGAAATGAGCTGAATCGATTCTTCAAAAGCTTCGTGCATGCAGGCCGGGGCATATGGGAAACAGCGCGGACGGAGCGGAATTTCCAATTTCATGCCGCAGCCGCCTGCGCTGTTCTCATTTGCGGCTTCCTTGTAGAGCTCAGCATGATTGAGTGGATGATTATATTCCTTTTGATAGGTGGTATGTTTTCGCTTGAACTTTTAAATACAGCCATTGAACATACGGTTGATTTAATAACTGACAAACATCACCCTCTTGCTAAAGCGGCCAAGGACGCTGCCGCCGGGGCTGTTTGCGTTTTTGCCGTGATTTCGTGTATCATTGGTTTACTTATTTTTTTGCCAAAGCTGTAATGGCTGAAAATTCTTACATTTATTTTACATTTTTAGAAATGGGCGTGAAAAAAAGCGCGCGATTATGTAAAATATAAAGTGATAGCGGTACCATTATAGGTAAGAGAGGAATGTACACATGAACAGACAAGAATTAATAACAGAAGCTTTAAAAGCGCGTGATATGGCATATGCGCCGTATTCCAAATTCCAAGTAGGAGCCGCTCTTCTTACCAAGGATGGAAAAGTGTACAGAGGCTGCAATATTGAGAACGCGGCATACAGCATGTGCAATTGCGCCGAGCGTACCGCTTTATTTAAAGCTGTTTCTGAAGGGGATACAGAGTTTCAGATGCTGGCCGTTGCGGCTGACACCCCTGGACCAGTATCTCCGTGCGGAGCCTGCCGACAGGTGATTTCTGAGCTTTGCACAAAAGACGTTATTGTCGTACTGACTAATTTACAAGGACAAATAAAAGAAATGACTGTGGAAGAATTATTGCCAGGCGCATTTTCATCGGAGGATTTACATGACGAACGAAAGCTTTAAATCAGGATTTGTATCCATTATTGGAAGACCAAACGTAGGAAAATCTACATTTTTGAACAGAGTCATTGGACAAAAAATCGCGATCATGAGCGATAAGCCCCAAACGACGAGAAACAAGGTGCAAGGAGTACTGACGACAGGCACATCACAAACCATTTTTATTGACACACCAGGGATTCATAAACCTAAGCATAAACTTGGGGACTTTATGATGAAAGTGGCGCAAAATACATTAAAAGAAGTCGATTTGATCTTGTTTATGATCAATGCTGAGGAAGGCTACGGGAAGGGCGACGAATTCATCATTGAGAAATTGCAGACGATGTCTACGCCTGTATTCTTAATCGTAAACAAAATTGATAAAATTCATCCCGACCAATTGCTTCTGCTAATTGACGAATACCGCAAACGTTATCCTTTTAAGGAAATTGTTCCGATTTCTGCTTTAGAAGGAAATAACATCGAAACCTTGCTCGCGCAGATCGAAGCGTATTTGCCGGAAGGGCCGCAATTCTATCCGAGTGACCAGGTAACTGACCACCCTGAACGATTTATCATTTCTGAATTAATCAGGGAAAAGGTGCTGCATTTGACGAGAGAAGAAATCCCGCACAGCATTGCGGTGGCCATCGAATCCATCAAAGGGCAGGACAACGGTTCTGTGCACGTAGCGGCAACGATTGTGGTCGAGCGGGATTCCCAGAAAGGCATCGTGATCGGTAAAAAAGGAAGCCTTCTAAAAGAGGTTGGAAAAAGAGCGAGAGCGGATATTGAAGCACTGTTGGGCTCCCGTGTCTACCTTGAATTGTGGGTGAAAGTGCAGAAAGACTGGCGTAATAAAATGTCCCAGCTTCGCGATTTTGGCTTTAAAGAGGACGAATATTAATCTCTAGCTGTGTGTGTCATTATCTCACAGGAACAGGGATACATTAGCAAATTTTGTTTAACATGAAATGGAGGACATCTGGTCAAGATAAAGGTAAGAATTTGGAGTTTAGGTAAGCTAGTTTAACTACAGAAAGGTGGGTTTCTTGTGTTGAATTTTACCTGGAACGTATTTTCTCAAACAGGAAATGTTGATACGTATCTTCTTTTTAAAGAACTGGAAAAAGAGAACATGGAAAGACCCGAAGAACTAGAAGATGAGCTAGCCCGATTTGATTATCCAATTTTATAAACCTCTTGGCCGCTCCTGCTTGAGGAAGGTGCGGAAATGCTGACAAAATGTGAAGGAATCGTTCTTCGCACAAATGATTACGGAGAGACGAATAAAATCGTAACTTTACTGACAAGAGAACACGGAAAAATAGGTGTTATGGCACGAGGCGCCAAAAAACCGAACAGCCGTTTATCAGCAGTCAGCCAGCCCTTTTTGTATGGTTCTTTCTTAATGCAAAAAACATCGGGCCTCGGAACGCTTCAGCAGGGGGAAATGATCCTCAGCATGAGAGGCATCAGGGAAGACTTGTTTTTAACAGCATATGCTGCCTATATTGCTGAGTTAGTCGACAGAGGCACAGAAGAAAAAAAGCCAAATCCTTATTTATTTGAATTCATATTAGAATCATTAAAACAGCTGAATGAAGGAACAGATCCGGATGTTATCACCTTCATTGTTCAAATGAAGATGCTCGGTGTCATGGGCCTGTATCCTGAGCTAAATCATTGTGTACATTGTAAAAGCCAAGACGGAACCTTTCATTTCTCTGTTCGTGATAATGGTTTTATATGCCACCGCTGTTTTGAAAAAGATCCTTACAGGATACCGATCAAACCGCAAACGGCAAGGCTGTTAAGACTCTTTTACTATTTTGATCTGTCGAGGCTCGGCAATGTGTCCTTAAAAGAGGAAACAAAAGCTGAATTAAAGCAAGTGATTGATTTATATTACGAAGAATATTCGGGATTGTATTTAAAATCAAAGCGCTTTTTAGATCAAATGGAAAGCATGAAACATCTTATGGGTGAAAACAAAAGTTGACTTTTGGTCCATCTTTTTATATGATCATTTATTATAAAATATGTTGCAGTGAGAGAAAGAAGTACTTGCGTTTACCTCATGAAAGCGACCTTAGGGCGGTGTAAGCTAAGGATGAGCACGCAACGAAAGGCATTCTTGAGCAATTTTAAAAAAGAGGCTGGGATTTTGTTCTCAGCAACTAGGGTGGAACCGCGGGAGAACTCTCGTCCCTATGTTTGCGGCTGGCAAGCATAGAGACGGGAGTTTTTTGGTTGCTGCCGCAGTCAACTTATGAAAGAAAAGTGGAGGTGCTTGAAATGAATATTCAAGACATGATTCTAACCTTGCAAAAGCATTGGTCCAGTCAGGGCTGTGTGCTTATGCAGGCTTACGATGTAGAAAAAGGAGCCGGCACGATGAGCCCGTATACATTTTTGCGCAGTATCGGTCCTGAGCCGTGGAAAGTGGCTTATGTAGAGCCTTCCAGACGTCCGGCAGACGGCCGCTACGGGGAGAACCCGAACAGACTGTATCAGCATCATCAGTTCCAGGTCATTATTAAACCGTCACCTGATAACATTCAAGAGCTGTATTTGGATTCCTTGCGTGCTCTTGGAATTGATCCGCTTGAGCACGATATTCGCTTTGTTGAAGACAACTGGGAGAATCCGTCTTTAGGCTGCGCGGGTCTAGGCTGGGAAGTTTGGCTTGACGGAATGGAAATAACACAATTTACGTATTTCCAGCAGGTCGGGGGATTAGAGTGTAAACCCGTTTCTGTAGAGATTACGTATGGAATTGAGCGTCTCGCGTCTTATATCCAGGATAAAGAAAACGTGTTTGACTTGGAATGGACGTCAGGGTTTACAGTAAAAGATTTATTCATGATGGCTGAATATGAGCATTCTGTTTATACGTTTGAAACATCAGACGTCGATATGCTGTTCCAATTGTTCAGCACATATGAAAAAGAAGCGATCAAGCAAATGGACAACGGACTTGTTCATCCAGCATATGACTATGTGCTGAAATGCTCGCACACCTTCAACCTGCTTGATGCCAAAGGTGCGATCTCTGTTACCGAGCGGACGGGCTATATCGCAAGAGTGCGGAATTTAGCTAGAAAAGTAGCAAAAACCTACTATGAGGAACGAGAAAAACTAGGGTTCCCAATGCTTAAAGGGGAGGGTTCTTCTCATGAGTAAACAGGATTTACTTTTAGAGATCGGATTAGAGGAAATGCCGGCGCGCTTTTTGAATGAAAGCATGGTTCAGCTTGGCGACAAGCTGACAGGCTGGCTTAAAGAAAAAAATATTACTCACGGTGAAGTGAAACTCTTCAATACACCGAGACGTCTTGCTGTGTTCGTTAAGGATGTCGCAGAAAAGCAGGATGATATAAAAGAAGAAGCAAAAGGGCCTGCGAAAAAAATTGCCCTTGATGCGGACGGGAACTGGACAAAAGCGGCAATCGGCTTTTCAAAAGGCCAAGGCGCAAATGTGGAAGACCTGTACATCAAAGAAGTAAAAGGCATAGAGTATGTATTCGTGCAAAAATTCCAAGCCGGCCAAGAAACGAAGTCGCTTCTGCCAGAATTGAGCGGTTTAATTACAAGCTTGCATTTCCCGAAAAACATGCGCTGGGGAAATGAAGATTTGCGTTGTATCCGACCGATCAAATGGATTGTCGCATTATTTGGACAGGATGTCATTCCATTTTCGATCACAAACGTTGAGTCTGGACGGACAACACAGGGACACCGTTTCCTCGGACATGAAGTGTCAATTGAATCACCTTCAGCTTATGAAGAGCAGCTGAAAGAACAGCATGTTATTGCTGATCCTAGCGTCCGAAAGCAAATGATTCAATCTCAGCTGGAAACAATGGCTGCTGAAAACAATTGGAGCATTCCAGTTGACGAAGACCTTCTTGATGAAGTGAATCATTTAGTAGAATACCCGACAGCTCTTTACGGTTCATTTGAATCCGAGTTTCTGTCAATTCCTGAAGAAGTGCTTGTCACAACAATGAAAGAGCATCAGCGCTACTTCCCTGTCAAAGACAAAAACGGTGACCTGCTGCCTCACTTTATCACAGTCCGAAACGGCAACAGCCACGCGATTGAAAATGTGGCCCGAGGCAATGAAAAAGTGCTGCGCGCACGTTTATCTGATGCTTCATTCTTCTACAAAGAAGATCAGAAACTAAACATTGATGCAAATGTGAAGAAGCTTGAAAATATCGTTTTCCATGAAGAGCTTGGTTCTCTTGCTGATAAGGTTAGGAGAGTCACATCAATCGCAGAGAAACTTGCCGTTCGTCTTCAGGCTGATAAAGATACATTAAAACATGTGAAGCGGGCTGCTGAAATTTCTAAATTCGACCTTGTGACGCATATGATATATGAATTCCCTGAACTTCAAGGAATTATGGGCGAAAAGTATGCGAGAATGCTTGGCGAAGATGAAGCTGTGGCTGCGGCAGTTAATGAACATTATATGCCTAGATCAGCGGGCGGAGAAACGCCTTCTACTTTCACCGGAGCTGTTGTAGCAATGGCGGATAAGCTTGACACAATCGCTTCATTCTTCTCTATCGGCGTAATTCCGACCGGTTCCCAGGACCCTTACGGACTGCGCCGCCAAGCAAGCGGTATTGTTGCGATTCTTCTTGACCGCAACTGGGGAATTTCATTTGAAGAGCTGCTTACTTTCGTTCAAACCGATAAAGAAAATGAACTGCTGGATTTCTTCACTCAGCGCTTGAAATATGTCTTGAATGCTGAACAAATCAGACATGATGTCATTGACGCCGTGCTGGAAAGCTCTGAGCTTGAGCCGTACTCTGCGCTGCATAAAGCACAAGTACTGGAGCAAAAGCTTGGTGCACCTGGCTTTAAGGAAACAGCCGAAGCGTTAGGCCGAGTGATCTCTATCAGCAAAAAAGGAGTCCGCGGAGACATTCAGCCTGATCTGTTTGAAAATGAATACGAAGCAAAACTGTTTGATGCCTACCAAACAGCGAAGCAAAATCTGCAGGAAAACTTCAGCAAAAAAGATTATGAGGCGGCGCTTGCTTCACTTGCAGCCTTAAAAGAACCGATCGATGCTTACTTCGATCATACAATGGTTATAGCGGATAATGAGTCATTAAAGGCAAATCGTTTAGCGCAAATGGTAAGCTTGGCGGATGAGATCAAGTCCTTTGCGAATATGAATGCCCTTATTGTAAAATAAAGAGAGAAAAGGCGGTTGCTGTGTGATCGGTAATCGTCTTTTCCCCATTTATAAGTTTTTTGTTTGATTACAAGATATTTACGTTATAATATGGATTATTATTTCTTTACATAGCTATGAAGTGAAAAGGTGGTGAGTACGATCGAACTAAATAAACGGCAAGAACATATTTTGCAGATTGTAAAAGAAAACGGGCCGATTACAGGGGAGCATATTGCAGAAAAGCTGAACCTAACCAGGGCGACATTGCGTCCGGATTTAGCCATACTCACCATGTCAGGATTCCTCGAGGCGCGCCCGAGAGTCGGTTATTTCTATACGGGAAAAACCGGCACGCAGCTTTTGGCGGATAAACTCAAAAAGCTTCAGGTGAAAGACTTTCAATCTATCCCCGTAGTGATTCACGAAAACGTTTCTGTGTACGATGCGATTTGCACCATGTTTTTAGAAGATGTAGGTACTCTGTTTGTGGTGGACCGCGATGCTGTTTTAGTCGGGGTGCTTTCACGAAAAGACTTGCTCAGAGCGAGCATTGGCCAGCAGGAGCTTACATCGGTCCCTGTTCACATCATCATGACAAGGATGCCGAACATTACGGTGTGCAGACGCGAGGATTATGTGATGGACATTGCAAAGCATTTAATAGAAAAACAAATTGATGCACTGCCTGTCATCAAAGACACCGATAAAGGCTTTGAAGTGATCGGCAGAGTGACAAAAACAAATATGACCAAAATACTTGTCAGTTTATCTGAAAATGAAATCCTATAAGATTGCAAACTAACGGGGGGATAATATGAATAACCGCATCATCTATGTTGTATCGGATTCCGTCGGTGAAACGGCTGAATTGGTAGTAAAAGCAGCACTCAGCCAATTTAACGGATCGGCGGATGATACCCATGTAAGAAGAATTCCTTATGTTGAAGATATAGGCACTATCAATGAAGTGATTTCACTTGCAAAGGCAGACGGCGGCATTATCTGTTTTACACTCGTGGTGCCGGAAATCAGAGAATATTTGATAGCCGAAGCGGAAAAATCAAATGTTTTATATTATGATATTATCGGCCCGTTGATTGATAAAATGGAAACAGCCTACGGTTTAACAGCGAAATACGAACCGGGGCGGGTGCGCCAGCTTGATGAAGATTATTTCAAAAAAGTGGAGGCCATCGAGTTTGCAGTTAAATACGATGATGGACGTGATCCAAGAGGGATTTTAAAAGCTGATATCGTTTTGATCGGCGTGTCAAGAACGTCTAAAACACCGCTGTCTCAATATCTCGCACACAAACGCCTGAAGGTTGCCAATGTTCCGATTGTACCGGAGGTTGATCCGCCGGAAGAACTCTTTAACGTTGATCCGAAAAAATGCATCGGTTTAAAGATTAGCCCTGATAAACTGAATCATATCAGAAAAGAACGTTTAAAATCACTCGGGCTTAATGATAAAGCGATTTATGCAAATATCAACAGAATCAAAGAGGAACTCGAGTATTTCGAAAAGATTGTGGATCGGATCGGCTGCCAGGTTGTTGATGTTTCAAATAAAGCGGTTGAGGAAACAGCAAATATTATCCATCATCTCAAAACAAAAAACATATAACTCAGGACGCTCTATCCTGGGTTTTTGGCTGTGCCAAAAGGGAATAATGAAAAACAATAGCATCTTTGTGAAGTTTGTATTATAATAAAAAATTGTGATAAAATGATTAATTTTAGGTTTAAGGATCGTGTGATACGAATAAACTATTATGGGTAAGATGTCAAGAATTTCTCCCGGAAATTTTTCGACAAATTCATATACATCCACAATAATAAAGGATGTGCGATTTTGCTTGCTTTTATGCAGGAGTTTAATGGAGGGATGGAGAATTACTCTTCTTAATGAACAAGAAAAGACGATTTTTGTCGATGCTGATGCTTGTCCTGTAAAAGATGAAATTTTACAAACAGCATCCGAGTATGAAGTTCAAGTTCTTTTTGTCGCTTCATTTGAACATTATCAGCTTTCCAGAAGCAATGAAGAAAAATGGAAGTATGTTGATCCTCATAAAGAAGCTGCTGATTTATATATCGCAAATCACGTGAAACCGGGAGATATTGTTGTGACGCAGGACATCGGATTAGCATCTCTGCTGTTGAATAGAAATGTCTCTGTTATGTCGGAAAGAGGTCGTCTTTACAAGGAAGACACGATTGATTTTGCCCTAGAGGGCCGTCATTTTTCCGGCAAACAAAGAAGAAAAGGCGTATATGCCAAAGGGCCTAAAAAATTGAATAAAGAAGATCGAGAACGATTTATTACACTGCTGCAAAAAATCCTGTCGAACGATGAAGGGATTTTGCACTAAAGCATCGAATAATGTACGACGGAGTGTTATAAGATGGGAAATCGGATACCAGATGAAATTGTGGATCAGGTGCAAAAGTCGGCAGATATCGTTGAAGTCATAGGTGATTATGTTCAATTAAAGAAGCAAGGCCGAAACTACTTTGGACTCTGTCCTTTTCATGGAGAAAGCACACCTTCGTTTTCCGTATCGCCCGACAAACAGATTTTTCATTGCTTTGGCTGCGGAGCGGGCGGCAATGTTTTCTCTTTTTTAAGGCAGATGGAAGGCTATTCTTTTGCCGAGTCAGTTTCTCACCTTGCTGACAAATACCAAATTGATTTTCCAGATGATATAACAGTCCATTCCGGAGCCCGGCCAGAGTCTTCTGGAGAACAAAAAATGGCTGAGGCCCATGAGCTCCTGAAGAAATTTTACCATCATTTGTTAATAAATACAAAAGAAGGTCAAGAGGCACTGGATTATCTGCTTTCTAGGGGCTTTACGAAAGAGCTGATTGATGAATTTCAGATTGGCTATGCTCTTGATTCTTGGGACTTTATCACGAAATTCCTTGTAAAGAGGGGATTTAGTGAGGCGCAAATGGAAAAAGCGGGTCTCCTGATCAGACGCGAAGACGGAAGCGGATATTTCGACCGCTTCAGAAACCGTGTCATGTTTCCGATCCATGATCATCACGGGGCTGTTGTTGCTTTCTCAGGCAGGGCTCTTGGCAGCCAGCAGCCTAAGTATATGAACAGTCCTGAAACCCCGCTCTTTCATAAAAGCAAACTGCTTTACAATTTTTATAAGGCCCGCCTTCATATCAGAAAGCAGGAAAGAGCAGTCTTATTTGAAGGGTTTGCTGATGTCATATCGGCCGTAAGCTCGGGTGTAAAAGAAAGCATAGCCACGATGGGAACATCTCTTACAGATGATCATGTCAAGATCCTGAGAAGAAACGTCGAAGAAATCATTCTTTGCTATGACTCTGATAAAGCCGGTTATGAAGCCACCTTAAAAGCTTCGGAGCTTCTGCAAAAAAAAGGCTGCAAAGTCAGAGTTGCAATGATTCCTGACGGATTGGACCCTGATGATTACATCAAAAAATTCGGCGGGGAAAAATTTAAAAACGACATTATTGATGCCAGTGTCACCGTAATGGCGTTCAAAATGCAATATTTCCGAAAAGGAAAGAACCTGTCCGATGAAGGCGACCGACTAGCTTACATTAAAGACGTACTGAAAGAAATCAGCACGCTTTCAGGGTCTCTAGAGCAGGAAGTCTATGTAAAGCAGCTTGCTTCAGAGTTTTCGCTTTCACAGGAGTCTTTAACTGAGCAGCTGTCTGTTTTCAGCAAGCAAAACAAACCTGCTGACAATAGCGGTGAAACAAAAACGCGGCGAGCGCATCTGACGACAAAAGCAAGGCAAAAACGTTTGCGTCCGGCGTATGAAAATGCAGAAAGGCTGTTACTCGCTCACATGCTTCGAGATCGGAGCGTCATCAAAAAAGTGATTGACCGGGTAGGGTTTCAATTTAATATTGATGAGCACCGGGCATTAGCCGCCTATCTTTATGCTTTTTATGAAGAGGGAGCCGAGCTTACGCCTCAGCATCTGATGGCCAGGGTGACGGATGATCATATAAGCCAGCTCTTGTCCGATATATTAATGCTTCAGGTTAATCAAGAGCTTAGCGAAGCCGAGTTATCAGATTATGTAAAAAAAGTGTTGAATCAAAGAAATTGGTCAATGATAAAAGAAAAAGAGTCGGAAAGAGCCGAAGCAGAGAGGCAAAAAGATTTTTTAAGAGCTGCTTCTTTGGCTCAAGAAATCGTTACATTGAACCGATCTTTAAAATAACTGGAGAACTGATGAGGAGCATTTATTGGCAATGATTCCTTGCGGAGGAGCAAATAGATCGCTTAACCTCATCATGAATTGTCATTTCATTATTCGCACATTGTTAAAGGCAGTTCACATAGAAAACGCCTGAATGGACCGAATAAGAATCATACCGCTTATAGAATTCGTTGCAAGCTTTGGAAGGAGGGATCCATAATGGCTGATAAACAAACCCACGAGACAGAATTAACATTCGACCAAGTAAAAGAGCAATTAACAGAGTCTGGTAAAAAACGTGGCGTTTTGACATATGAAGAAATTGCTGAGCGTATGTCCAGCTTTGAAATTGAATCAGACCAAATGGATGAGTATTATGAATTTTTAGGTGAACAAGGTGTTGAATTAATTAGTGAGAATGAAGAAACAGAAGATCCTAATATTCAGCAGCTTGCCAAAGCCGAAGAAGAATTTGACCTTAATGACCTAAGTGTACCGCCTGGCGTTAAAATCAATGACCCAGTTCGTATGTATTTAAAGGAAATCGGTCGGGTTAACCTTCTTTCTGCAAAAGAAGAAATCGCCTACGCTCAAAAGATTGAAGAAGGTGACGAAGAATCTAAACGCAGATTGGCTGAAGCGAACCTGCGGCTTGTTGTCAGTATCGCAAAACGGTATGTCGGACGCGGTATGCTGTTCCTTGATCTGATCCAGGAAGGAAACATGGGTCTGATGAAAGCCGTTGAAAAATTTGATTATCGCAAAGGTTATAAATTCAGTACGTATGCTACGTGGTGGATCAGACAGGCGATTACACGCGCCATTGCCGATCAGGCGAGAACGATCCGGATTCCCGTTCATATGGTTGAAACCATTAATAAATTAATCCGTGTGCAGCGTCAATTACTGCAAGACTTAGGCAGAGAACCAACACCTGAAGAAATTGCGGAAGATATGGATTTAACGCCTGAAAAAGTACGCGAAATCTTAAAGATTGCTCAAGAGCCGGTATCTCTGGAAACACCGATCGGTGAAGAGGATGACTCGCACCTTGGTGATTTCATTGAAGACCAAGAAGCAACTTCACCTTCTGACCACGCCGCATACGAGCTATTGAAAGAGCAGCTGGAAGATGTGCTTGATACGTTAACTGATCGTGAAGAAAATGTATTGCGTCTTCGATTCGGTCTTGATGACGGCCGTACAAGAACATTAGAAGAGGTCGGCAAAGTATTTGGAGTAACGAGAGAGCGTATTCGACAAATCGAAGCCAAAGCGTTGCGGAAACTAAGACATCCTAGCAGAAGTAAACGTTTGAAAGATTTCCTTGAATAAGATGGAACGGGTCTTGAAGATCCGTTCTTCTTTTTTTTAAAAAGATATATGGATAATATGCCTTTATTTTACTGAAAAATGATGTCATTTGCAAATGAACATTGTGGTGAAAAATTTCAAAATCTAATTCCATATTTTCTATTGTAAGCGTATACAATACATTATACAATAGAATAAAAAGGATATTAGAGATTTAGGCATGTTTCAATTCAATTTTGTATAAAGTGTGAATAAAAAACTTTTGTATAGCAATCCATTTACTTTTTGTAAAAATAAGTTAGAATTAGAAGTGTTTACATAGGGGGAAGGATCAAAAAGGGGGAAGGGAAATGAAATGGAACCCGCTTATTCCATTTTTGCTGATCGCTGTTTTAGGAATTGGTCTAACTTTCTTTTTATCAGTAAAAGGACTTGATGACTCTCGGGAGATTGCAAGCGGAGGAGAAAGCAAATCTGCTGAAAAGAAAGATGCAAACGCTTCACCAGAAGAAATTTACAAGGCAAACTGCATCGCATGCCACGGTGAAAATTATGAAGGTGTTTCGGGTCCGAGCTTAAAAGGTGTAGGGGATAAGAAAGATGTCGCTGAAATTAAAACAAAGATCGAAAAAGGCGGTAATGGAATGCCTTCCGGTCTTGTTCCTGCCGATAAGCTGGATGATATGGCAGAGTGGGTGTCAAAAATTAAATAAAAGAACTATTTTTCTCTTTATACATTCACAGGCCGCCGAGATGTTCTCGACAGCCTTTTATTTTTGACTGCCGCGTGCAGACCCGCATCAAAAGAAATAATTTCAAAATCATTTGCTTCAGCTTGGATTCCGGGCTGATTTTTTATATGATAGTAAAGGAAAAAATGATTGAGAAAAGTTGTGATGACAAGTGAACGAATTAAAATTATCTAAACGATTGCAAACAGTAGCGGAGTACATACCGAATGGAGCGGTGATGGCCGATATCGGCTCTGACCACGCATACCTTCCTTGTTATGCGGTGCTGAATCATAAAGCCAGCGGGGCGATTGCCGGAGAAATAACAGACGGCCCGTTTTTGTCTGCAAAGCGGCAGGTTGAAAAATCAGGCTTAAACTCGCACATTTCTGTAAGGCAGGGAGACGGACTGGAAGTGATTAAAAAAGGTGAAGCTGATGCCATTACGATTGCCGGAATGGGCGGGGCTTTGATCGCTCACATTTTAGAAGCGGGCAAAGACAAATTAACGGGGAAGGAACGGCTCATTTTACAGCCGAATATTCATGCTGTTCATATCAGGGAGTGGCTTTATAAAGAAGGATATGCGCTGATAGATGAGGTAATCCTTGAAGAGGACGGAAAGTGCTATGAGGTGCTGGTAGCAGAAGAGGGAGACAGGGATGCGGCTTATGACGGTATTTCTTTATCAGCCGGGATGCTCGTCGGTCCTTTCTTGGCAAAAGAAAAAAATGCTGTCTTTTTGAAAAAGTGGACACAAGAGCTTCAGCACACTCAAAGCATTTATGAACAGATCAGCCAAGCGGCGGATACAGAGCAAAACAAACAAAAATTAAAGGAGCTCTCCGATCGAATGGAGCTGTTAAAGGAGGTAATCGATCATGGCTAAAAGTGTAAATGGGCAGCAGATCATCCAGCTGTTTGAACAATTTTCCCCGAAAGCCTATGCGGTTGAAGGAGATAAAATCGGCCTGCAAATCGGCACTTTAAACAAACCAATTAAAAATGTGATGGTTACACTTGATGTGTTAGAGAGCGTTATCGATGAAGCGATTGAAAAAGAGGTTGACTTGATTATTGCACACCATCCTCCTATTTTCCGGCCGCTAAAGCATATTTCAACAGATCAGCCTGCCGGAAGGTTAATTGAAAAGTGTTTGAAGCATGATATTGCTGTTTATGCAGCTCATACAAATTTAGACGTTGCGGACGGCGGCGTGAATGATTTGCTTGCTGAAGCATTAGAGCTGAGTGAGACGGAAGTGCTGGCACCTACTTATACGGATCCTCTGAAAAAGCTGGCAGTTTACGTGCCGAAGGAATATGAAGAGCAGGTCAGAGCCGCGCTCGGAAATGCGGGGGCCGGCCATATCGGTGAATACAGCCATTGCGCGTTTTCATCTGAAGGAATCGGCAGCTTTAAGCCATTAGAGGGAGCTAAGCCTTTTATCGGTGAAGTGGGAGAGCTTGAGCTTGTTCATGAAGTAAGGCTTGAGACTGTATTTCCTAAAAGCGTCGAAAAGGCTGTTATCAATGCAATGATAAAAAGCCATCCATATGAAGAAGTCGCTTACGATATCTATCCTGTCGAACAGACTCCCGCCGAAAAAGGGCTCGGCCGTGTCGGAACCCTTAAAAATGAGATGACGCTCAAGGAATTCGCTTTATTTGTGAAAGACAAGCTTGACGTCAATGGTGTCAGAATGGTTGGGGATGCTGACAGCATGGTGAAAAAAGTAGCTGTTCTTGGCGGAGATGGAAACAAGTATATTCATCATGCAAAACGAAAGGGAGCCGATGTTTACGTCACAGGAGATTTATACTTCCATGTGGCCCATGATGCGATGATGCTTGGCCTAAATGTGGTTGATCCGGGCCATTACGCGGAAAAAATCATGAAAGAAGGCGTCACGAGAAAACTTACATCAATGTGTAATGATAAAAAGTTTGGCGTGAATATCTTTGTTTCTGAAACAGATACAAATCCATTTACATTTCTATAAAAAAACTGAGGCTTTTACAGCCTCAGTTTTTTGCTTTTACTTTTGGAAGTATTTTTTTGAGCGGTATATTATGTTCAGTTGTCCAAGTTGATGGATCTTCGTGATCAAACTGCTCTAAAAAGCGAATGACTTCTTTTGTGATCGGCGTCGGTGTTGAAGCTCCCGCTGTAACTGCAACGGTATTAACGCCTTTCAGCCATTCGAGCTTCAATTCGCTTAAGTCGCCGATCCGGTATGCTTTTGTCCCGGCTATTTCCTCTGACACTTGAGCAAGCCTATTTGAATTGTTGCTTTTCGGGTCTCCGACAACGATTGTTAAGTCCGCTTTTTTTGCCTGCTCTGATACAGCTTCCTGCCGCACTTGAGTAGCGAGGCAAATCTCTTGGTGATATTCGACATGAGGATATTTTTCTTTGACAAGCTCCATAATGTCGTGAACATCCCATTGAGACATTGTTGTTTGATTCGTCACGATTAACTTCTCGGCTTGGATATCAAGGTTCTTTACATCTTCTTCTGTTTCAACTAAGTGAACGATCTCCGGCGCTACGCCAACGGCTCCCTCAGGCTCTGGATGCCCTTTTTTGCCGATATAGATCACGTGATATCCTTTTTCTTTCATCTCTAAGATTAGATTATGAGTTTTCGTCACATCCGGACATGTAGCATCAATTGCGACTAACCCTTTTTCTTCTGCGATTCTTCTGACTTCGGGAGAAACACCGTGCGCAGTGAAAATGACAGTTCCTTTGTCAACCTGCTTTAAGATGTCCAGACGGTTAGAGCCGTCCAATGTAAAAATCCCTTCCTCTTCAAACGCATCAGTGACGTGTTTATTATGAACAATCATCCCGAGTATATAGATGGGTCTTGGCAAGCTTTTATCTAGTGACGCATTTTTGGCAATCACCATAGCATCAACAACACCATAGCAATAGCCGCGCGGTGAAATTTTAATTACGTCCATTTTCGGTTGTCCTCCAATACTGAAGTGAGTAAAGGCAATATAAAAAGCCGTAATCAAACGGCTCTATTCTTGCATTCTTCTGATCTCATTATAGCCAATCTCACTTAAGATATCAAAGAATGTTAAATATATAATCTCGGTTTTGAACTGCCTGATGTTCTTTTCGGAGCAGGAGAGGCAGCTTCCTTTTTCTTCGGGGCAGATGTTTTTAATTCTTGTTCTTTATTGTCAGTTGTTTTAGATTTCTTTGGGAGAGAAGAACTTTTTGGTTTTGATTTTTTGTTCCCATCTGAGGTTTTTGTTTCAGTCTCTTTTTCTTTTTCTGATGATTCTTCTGAAACGGATTGTTTTTCACTTTCCTCATTGGCCTCTGTCTCAGTATCATCACTTTTACTTAATTGGCTGTACAGCTTCATCATTGCTGGCAGATTGCGGACTAATGGGCCGTACTGCTGGATCATAGGGGTGACTTGCTGCGCCATGCCGAGTACTTTTTGCACATTTCCAAGCATACTGGATAATGATGCAGGATTGGCAATATTTTGAATGCCTTGCAGGCCAGCACCTCCGCTCGCTGCTGCACCTGCTCCTGGAATTCCGGGAACTCCGGCGCTGCCAGCGCCTCCTCCGCCGGGTAGGAATCTTGACAGCATTCCTTTTAAGCCTCCGCCTGCACCTGCACCATTTCTCGCTCCGGCATTTGCCTGAGGAAGAAATTGTCCGGCTTGCTGAAAACCTTGCTGCTGTGCTCCAAATGAAGGTCCTCGCATATTAGGCGGTCTTCTGCCCATCATTCGCTGATTTGGCATGGGGCGGGGCGGTCCGGGCTGTGGGTAATTTCTCATTGGCTGCTGCGGTGAAAACATACTTGTACCTCCTTTCAGCTCTCTCTGCTATTAGAATATGCATGGGCTGCGGTATTTGCTTTACATAACTGAATAAAACAAACGCCTTGCAAACGTGGTGTTTTTAAGCAAAATCGGGTATAATGTGATGATGGACACATAATGTGCCGCTTTAAGGAGCTGGGAAAAATGAAAGAAACGAAATTTGAACTTTATGAATTGAAACCATTTATTATAGATGCAGTACATCGCCTTGGTTTTTACGAACCGACTGATATCCAGAAAAGGCTGATTCCTGCAGTGCTAAAAAAAGAAAGCGTCATCGGCCAGTCTCAGACGGGAACTGGAAAAACTCACGCTTATTTACTGCCTTTATTAAACAAAATTGATCCTGCTAAGGATGTCGTTCAGGTTGTCATTACGGCTCCGACAAGAGAGCTTGCCAACCAGATTTATCAGGAAACGCTTAAAATCACGCAGGGTGAAGAAGGAAGTCAGATTCGCTCGAAATGTTTTATCGGAGGCACTGATAAACAAAAATCAATTGATAAATTGAAAATACAGCCGCATCTTGTTGTCGGTACACCCGGACGGATTGCTGACTTAATCAAAGAACAGGCGTTAAGTGTTCATAAAGCGGAATCTCTTGTTATTGATGAAGCGGATTTAATGCTGGACATGGGATTCCTTGCAGATGTAGATTACATCGGTTCCCGCATGCCTGAGGATCTGCAAATGCTTGTGTTCTCAGCGACCATACCGGAAAAGCTGAAACCATTCTTGAAGAAATACATGGAAAATCCGAAATACGCCCATGTGGAGCCAAAACAGGTGACTGCTGCGAAAATCGAGCATATCCTCATTCCTTCGAAACATCGTGACAAGGACAAGCTCCTTTTTGACATCATGTCGCATCTGAATCCATACCTGGGGATTGTGTTTGCCAACACGAAAAATACGGCTGACCATATTGCCCAGTATCTGACTGGCAAAGGCATGAAAATCGGCTTGCTGCACGGCGGATTAACACCACGTGAGCGGAAAAAAGTCATGAAGCAGATCAATGATTTGGAATTCACATATATCATTGCAACTGACCTTGCCGCAAGAGGTATTGATATTAAAGGTGTCAGCCATGTTATCAACTATGAGCTGCCGGATGATCTCGATTTCTATGTTCACCGTGTGGGCAGAACGGCTCGTGCCGGCTCATCAGGACAAGCGATGACCATTTATGAGCTTACTGATGAGGATGCATTAGTAAGACTTGAAAAAATGGGCATCGAATTTGATTACTTAGAGCTTGAAAAGGGCGAATGGAAAAAAGGCGATGACCGTCAGCGCCGCAAAAAGCGTAAAAAAACGCCGAATGAAGCGGATGAAATTGCTCATCGTCTCGTGAAAAAGCCGAAGAAGGTTAAGCCTGGGTATAAAAAGAAAATGAGCTATGAGATGGAGAAAATCAAGAAAAAACAGAGAAGAAACCAATCTAAGAAAAGAAAGTAGGGGAACCTGTTGCTGAGAATAGGCTCACACGTCTCTATGAGCGGAAAACATATGCTTCTGGCTGCAAGCCAGGAAGCAGTCTCTTATGGGGCGAATACGTTTATGATCTATACAGGCGCACCGCAAAATACGCGCCGAAAGAAAATTGAAGACTTAAATATAGAAGCAGGCCGGGCACATATGCAAGAAAACGGCATTGACGAGATTATCGTACACGCGCCTTATATTATTAATATTGGCAACACGACAAATCCGTCCACTTTTGAGCTGGGTGTTGATTTTCTTCGTTCAGAAATTGAACGGACAGCGGCCATCGGAGCGAAGCAAATTGTCCTTCATCCTGGCGCTCACGTAGGGGCAGGAGCTGAAGCCGGCATCAAAAAAATTATTGAAGGCTTAAATGAAGTGATTGATCCGAATCAAAATGTCCAGATTGCATTAGAAACAATGGCTGGAAAAGGATCAGAATGCGGCAGAAGCTTTGAGGAGCTTGCGCAGATTATCGAAGGCGTTACACACAATGAGCAGCTGTCAGTGTGCTTTGACACGTGCCATACACATGATGCCGGGTATAACATTGTCGAAGACTTTGACGGAGTGCTAAATGAGTTCGATAAAATCATTGGCATTGACCGTATTAAAGTGCTTCATATCAATGACAGCAAAAATGTCAAAGGTGCGAGAAAAGACCGCCATGAAAATATTGGCTTTGGTGAAATAGGTTTTGACGCACTGCAATATGTTGTTCACCATGAGCAGTTAAAAGACATTCCAAAAATTCTTGAAACACCATACGTCGGTGAAGATAAAAAGAACAAAAAACCGCCATACCGTTTTGAGATTGAAATGCTGAAAGAAAAACAATTTGATGATACATTGCTTGAAAAGATTTTACAGCAATAAAAAATGGGGGATAACACCCCCATTTTTTAGCTTGTAAATTGTTTGAATAGTTCATTAACTGTTTGAGCTGTTTCTTTCGATGTAATCGTCTCTACTTGTTTCAGCAGCCGCATTCGTTCACTCTCATTAAAGATGTTTACATTTTTCCCGTATAACAGGTTCGCTACTTCAACGGCCTGCGATCTTGTTAAGCTGATTCCGTATTGTTTTGAGTACTTCAGCAAATCATCAGCAGTAGCCTGATTAAGCCGCTGCAAAATAATTCTTTGAAATAAAATCATCGGTCATTCCACCTCCAGACTTAATGTATGGGCAAATCAGTAAAATGTGTCAGTGTTTAATGGTAAAATAGATTTATAATGTATTTAAAATAGTTATTGCAGGAAAGGAGATTTTATGACCCCAACAAAACAACATAAGAAAGAAACATTTACCCATTTTATTTTCAGGGTCTTTATGATTCTGGTAGGAGCTGCATCTGCGGCTGTAAGTATTGAATTATTTTTAATCCCCAATGATTTTATTGATGGCGGGATTATCGGTGTATCGCTTATTTTAGACCACCTCTTTATGTCAAACCCCTTTCTGAATTTCGCTTTTTTCGTTGTCATATTAAATATTCCTTTTATGATCTTCGGATATAAATATATCGGTAAGACCTTTCTAGTCTCTACGTTTATAGGGATTGTCGGGCTTGCCGTTATTGAATCCTCACTTCACCATGTAGAAGCCATTACAACCCAGCCTATTTTGGCTACTGTGTTCGGAGGTCTTTTACTCGGCTTTGGCGTCGGGCTTGTTATTCGAAATGGAGGTTCAATGGATGGTACAGAAATTCTCGGTATTTTGCTGACCAAAAAACTCCCGTTTTCTGTAGGTGAGTTCGTTATGTTCATCAATGTGTTCATTTTCATTTGGGCAGTTTTTGTGTTCGGTCCTGAGCAAGCGATGTACTCATTCATGACTTATTATATTGCGATGAAAACGATTGATGCCGTGATCCAAGGGCTTGATGAAACAAAAGCTGTCATTATTGTGTCTGAGCAGTATGATGAGATTTCCGACGCGATTTTGCACCGTCTCGGTCGGGGCACAACGAAGCTGAAGGGGAAAGGCGGATATACGGACGAAGAAAAAGACGTAATTTACGCGGTTGTCACAAGGCTGGAAGTGACAAAGCTCAAATCGATCGTGTTTGAAGTTGATCAAAATGCATTCATAACAATTATGAATACTCATGAAACGAGAGGCGGAAAATTCAAAAACGCAATCCACTAGGCTTTCATTTACTTTTATTCATTTTATGGGTATAATTTTATCTGCAGTAAAGAAAATGGCTTGCTGGACAGACAGCTGCCATTTTCTTTTTCATACATGTGATACGTTCTTAAGCAAAGCGAAAAGGGGGACCTTTCATGAACGTCCAAGAAGCGCTGAACCTATTAAAAGAAAACGGATATAAATATACAAACAAACGGGAGGATATGCTGCAGCTTTTTGCTGATTCAGACAGATATCTTACCGCTAAAAACGTACTGTCTGCACTGAATGATGATTATCCAGGCTTAAGCTTTGATACAATCTACAGAAATCTTTCTTTATATGAAGAACTTGGGATTTTGGAAACAACTGAGCTGTCCGGTGAAAAGCTTTTCCGATTTAAGTGTTCATTCACCCATCACCACCATCATTTTATTTGTCTTGCCTGCGGCAAAACAAAGGAAATTGAATCATGTCCGATGGACAAGCTTTGTGATGATTTGGATGGCTATCAGGTCAGCGGACATAAATTTGAGATTTACGGCACATGCCCTGATTGTACAGCGGAAAACCAAGACAACACTACTGCGTAAAATGCGTATATATGAAAAAGGGGCCCGGTTTGGGCTCCTTTTTCAGTTATTGACGCGTATTAAGTGATGCTTGTTGTTGTTCATCCATTGAACGGCTTCTAGCCAGTTGTTTACTCTGATGATGTTTGAATCAATCGGAAGCTGATTATAAGGGGAATTGAACAAAATCACCGGTATCCCGGCTTCTTTCGCAATCATCATGGCGTTACCGTGATGATCCTCAAAAAACAGGTCGATGTTATGATTCTTGACCGCTTCAACTTTGTGATGACCGCCAACGAGTTCGATGTGGTCATAATGAATGTTTTGTCTGTCAAACCATTCATAGGTAATATCAGTTAAATGAGTCCGTCTCGCTGTAATATAAATAAGCTTGTGCTCCTCTTTGAGAAGATCAAGTGACTGTTTCGCATGCTGTGCAAGCAATGCTTCCTTATATATGATCGCTTCATTTTGATTCATCCAATCCCAAAATTCTTCCTGGGTAATGTTTAACAGCTTTGTTAAATCATAATCCGTCATATCGTTTAATGAAATGGAAAGATTAAACGAACGGTTCAAATAAGGGACGAATGTATCCTGAGCCGTGATTGTGCCGTCAATATCTATTCCTAAGCGTAACATGCCCACACTCCTTCAGTTTCATCCCTTCAAGTGTAACATAAACAATTGACATTAACAGAAAAGTTTAGCAAACATGAATCAGGCAAAATGGATCAAACTATAAAAGCTCCTTTAATAAAACAGAAGGGGGAATTGAAGGTGGCAAACGATTACGAAAAGCGTGATAACAACAGTTACTATGTTGATCATGGATCTGAAGGGACAAATATTACCCGCGACAATGACGGTTTTTTTGAGGAAACAGCTGCTGAAATCGCAGAGCCTTATCGTGCTGCTGACCGCAGCAATGACCAAGACAATGATCGCAGCGGCGGCAATGTCAATGAAGGACGGGGAATAGGATATATCGCTTTAGCCTTGTCCATCATTTCATTGTTTGTACTGCCTGTTTTATTGGGAGCTGCTGGTATTATTGTCGGCTATATCGCAAGAAGAAGAGGTGCACAAGGCCTTGGAGCCTGGGCAATGGGTATCGGTGTCGTTTCATTAGTGCTTGGAATATTTATTATTCCATTTTTCTAACACAAAAAAGCTTGACGGGTTCCCGTCAAGCTTTTTGTGTTTCTTCTTTTAATTTTGCTTTTTCAGCTTCAAGTTTTGCGTAGTGTTCCTCAGCAAGAATGTCAATTTCTTTTTTGAGTTCTTCTACCATCGTTTCCTCTGGAACCTTACGGACAATTTTCCCTTTCCGGAACAGCAGCCCTTCACCGCGTGCGCCAGCGATTCCGATATCAGCTTCTCTCGCTTCACCAGGTCCGTTTACAGCGCAGCCGAGAACAGCAACTTTAATCGGCGCTTTTATCTTAGAAATATACTCTTCCACTTCATTGGCAATGCTGATTAGATCAATCTCAATACGGCCGCAAGTCGGACATGAGATGAGCGTGGCAGCATTGGAGGCTAAGCCGAAAGATTTCAGAAGCTCCCTTGCTACTTTTACCTCTTCTACAGGGTCTGCGCTTAGTGAAATGCGCATGGTGTTCCCGATGCCTTTGCTTAAAATGGCGCCGAGTCCTGCTGCGCTCTTTACTGTGCCGGCAAACAGTGTTCCTGACTCGGTGATCCCGAGGTGAAGCGGGTAGTCAAACGCTTTCGCCGCTTTTTCATAAGCCTCGATTGCAAGGTTCACGTCAGAGGCCTTCATGCTGACAATAATATCGTGAAAATCAAGATCCTCAAGAATTTTAATGTGATGAAGTGCGCTTTCTACCATTCCATCGGCAGTCGGATAACCGTATTTTTCTAAAATGCGTTTTTCCAATGAACCGGCGTTTACTCCGATTCTGATCGGAATGCCTTTGTCTTTGGCCGCTTTAACAACCGCTTCAACTTTTTCGCGCCGGCCGATGTTGCCGGGGTTTATTCGGATTTTATCTGCGCCGCCTTCAATGGCTTTCAACGCAAGTTTATAATCGAAATGTATGTCAACAACGAGAGGAATGGAAATGCGCTTTTTAATATCCGCAATGGCGTTTGCTGCCCGTTCATCCGGACATGCTACCCGAACGATTTGGCATCCGGCTTCAGCCAAACGGTTAATTTCTGCAACCGTTGCTTCTACATCATGTGTTTTCGTTGTTGTCATGCTTTGGATGACAACTTCATTGTTGCCGCCTATTGTTAAAGGTCCCACTTTGACGGGACGCGTTTTTGTACGATGTGTGATTTCACTCACTTGCAATCGCTCCTTAATTGTAGTTGCCGCTTCTAGATATAACAATTCTAGTATGGTTTATGTGAATTTATTTTACAAATTACATTGTAACAGTGTCTTCGCCGAACTGACAAGAAATTAACGTTAAATTAAGGGTAGACCGGGAATTTATACGCTGTTCCCGCTTGAATGGCATTGGCTTTCACATTTGGATTCAGTGCTTCAAAATCCTTTACAATGTCATCCGGAGAACCTGCTGATCCGACTATCGACATAACCGTATCACCCGGCTTTACCTTCACCGTTTTATAAGCCGGTTCTTGTACAGCCGTTTTTGCTGATGCTTCATAGACAGGGAGGTCCTGAATGGGTATGGTTCCAATTTTAAGGTCATAAAAAAGAATAAAAAGTATAAAAACAATGCTGCATACTAAGGTGAGACGCTTCATCGCTTTTCCTCCCGCATACGAAATTTTATACCATAGTATGCTTGTCCATTTCGATTCATGACAAAAGAAAAGAGACTGCGAATGCTCGGTTTTTATACAGGCGCTTTTTTGACAGGATTTCTTCGACTAAACATTAACTTCAGATAGAAAATAGAAAATAGTGCAAAATTAGATCAAAAAGAGGCTTTTATAATATAAAACTCGTATTCCATTATTTACAATGAACAATGGATCTGTTAGGATAATTATGTAATAGTTTAAAGGAGGATCTACAAAATGAAGCAAGGAAAATTTTCTGTGTTTTTAATTTTGCTACTAATGTTAACTTTGGTAGTTGCACCTAAAGAAAAAGCAGAGGCTGCAAGCAGTGGTTGGCAACCGGTAAGTGGTATTTCTGGTTGTAAAATAAGAGTTATTACAGATGCTTATACATATACTAAGAGTGCAACATCTATTGATGCTTACGCCGAAACAAATGGAAAATGCGGTAAACTAAATTATAAGAGCTTTGGTGTATCTATAGTTGAGGGTGGGGACATTGGCCCGCAATATTCAGGGTACTTTTCAAGTAGAACTCCAACCAAAAAGTTTTACTTCAGTAAATTACCAAAACCGACAGGAACACCTTGGGCAGTAGGTTTATCAGTGTATAAGGGGAAAGCTAAGGGAGCTGCATTTGTATACATAAACCCACAAAAAAGATAACAGTTCAATAATGAGAATAGAAGGAAAGAAGATAATTCTAACTTGTTGATGATTTAATTCTGAAAGCTAGGTGCCCTATTGGTACCTGGCTTTTTAAATAGCAACTATCTTATGTAAATATGTTGTGAAAGGATGCAAAATATTTTGCCATATGATTTTAACTAGTCTATTAGTTAAAATTTAACATTATTCTTATTTTGTTAAAAACATATGTCAAATGCTGTTAAGAACTTCTTTCATGTTACATCTTACTACTTCTGATATTATTGTCCAGAGCTTGTTCTTGAGTAATTGTAGAGCTTTTTTTATAAATGTATCTGTTTAAGCTCTATACATTTTATTAAATATCCCTTAAGTAAAAAGTTAATGCAAATGCTTTCACACTCTCTACTTAAAGGATAAAAATAAATATAATTTAACTTTTATTAATTACTTTTTTGGACGGAATCTCTTTTAAAACGAGAAACAGGATGACAAAATTGACAAACCAGTTCAGCAAAAATTCACTTGGTACGGTTGCTTCTAGTGCCCGCATGATTGTAAAGAATACAGTTGAAAGTGTGATGGAATAAGCAGAAAGCTTCCAGAGCTGATGATAGGATAAATGTTTTTTCTGCGAATTCTTAATGATTAACCCGATAAGCGCTAAAAACGATACTTCAATAAATTTTCCCGCTGCTGTTACGAGAAAAATAAGAGCTGAGAGAACAGTTACAATCATCGCTTTATTTTGGTTTAAACCTGCAATGACATCTTTTTTCTGTAACTCTGACGGCATCATTGAGTAAGACATTTCTTGGGCTTGTCCGTCAATGGCCAAAACAAATTTGTTCTGAAGGATGCCGATTGCGTTTTGCTTTGCTTCAATTTGTTCAGTGCCATAGGAGTCTGTCGGATCGAACACGATAACGAAACCATTTGCTTGAGATTCCGTGGCTTTTTTCTCATCCGTTTGAAGTTTGCCGTTTGAAATTGTGAAATCAGGGAAATCTTTGTTTAAAACAGTTTTAAAGCCGTTCATTGATTTTACGGTCCCTGTACTTACATAATAAGCGGTAGGGATTGCAAACAGGACAGAGAGCAAAAATACATAAAGAATCGCTTTTCCCATTCCTTGAAATCTTGTTTTTGCAATATCACGGGGAGAGTATGTACTTTTAATGAAAAGCTGAAACACATTCACTATCTTCACTTCCTAGCTAAACTAATATATGTTGCTTATTGTATCGTTGCATGCGTGTGAATACAAGGAAGACATGAAGAAGACAGAGTAAAATGGGAGGATGGAAGCTATGGATATGTTGTATTGGCTGTTGATTGCAGCGGTTTTTATCATTGCCTTTATCGGGCTGGTGTATCCTGTTATTCCGAGCGTAGTATTTATTGTTGCCGGATTTGTATTGTACGGATTTTTATTTTCATTCAGTCCGTATTCTTATATGTTCTGGCTTGTTGAGGCAGTTTTTGCCGCAGTATTATTCGCAGCAGATTACGTGTCGAATCTGCTTGGAGTAAAAAGGTTCGGAGGAAGCAAAGCTGCCATATGGGGAAGCACGATCGGTTTATTAATCGGGCCTTTTGTCATTCCGGTTGCAGGGATCATATTGGGGCCGTTTATCGGGGCTGTTTGCGCAGAACTTATCGTTCATCAGAAGGACTTAAAGTCAGCGTTTAAAATTGGCCTCGGCTCACTCATTGGTTTTTTAACAGGGGTTATTGCAAAGGGCATCATACAGCTTTTGATGATCGGATACTTTTTATGGACGGTCCTATAAGAAATGCTGGCGGCAGGTTTAATGGGGCAGATTATCGGTTAAAGTGAAATATGTCGCTGAAATGAGCCAAATCGTGAGCTTTTTCATTGATTACAAAGCATTCTTTTGTTACATTGAATGAAGAAAGGCTCGCTGTGAAGCGGCATTTCAGTACATATATACTAAGGAGGAATTATCATGGCTTACGAACTTCCAGAATTACCTTATGCGTACGATGCTTTAGAACCGCATATCGACAAGGAAACTATGACTATTCACCATACGAAACACCACAACACATACGTGACAAATTTAAACAAAGCGGTTGAAGGAAACACTGCTCTTGCCAACAAATCAGTTGAAGAGCTTGTTGCAGATCTTGATTCTGTTCCTGAAAACATCCGCACTGCAGTCCGCAACAACGGCGGCGGACACGCGAACCACAAATTATTCTGGACACTTTTATCTCCAAACGGCGGAGGCGAACCGACTGGCGCGCTTGCTGAAGAGATCAACAGTGTATTTGGAAGCTTTGACAAATTCAAAGAGCAATTCGCAGCAGCAGCAGCTGGACGCTTCGGTTCTGGCTGGGCATGGCTTGTTGTGAACAACGGGAAACTTGAAATCACAAGCACGCCAAATCAAGATTCTCCGCTTTCAGAAGGCAAAACGCCTATCTTAGGTCTTGACGTTTGGGAGCATGCTTACTACCTTAACTATCAAAACCGCCGTCCTGATTACATTTCAGCTTTCTGGAATGTTGTAAACTGGGACGAAGTGGCTCGTCTATACAGCGAAGCAAAATAATGGCACAAACAAGGTCCTCATTATGGGACCTTGTTTTTTATGTCTTCTTTTTACATATCTCGGTTTGAGTGAGACAGACTAAGGGATAGTAAAGGGGAGTCAGTAATGAGCAAACTAAAAAAAGTGATAGGCGATGTAGACGTAAACAAAGGGTTACTCTTTCTGCTGACCATTGGCGGGCTTTACTCGCTGGGAATTGCACTGTCCAATACATTTGTTAATGTGTATCTTTGGAAGCAGTCAGGGAAATTTATTGATTTGGCGATATATAATTTATCCATTGTGACAATGCAGCCGATAACCTTTTATTTGGCTGGACGGTTAGCCAAAAAAATAGACAGGGTATTCATTTTAAGGTTCGGCGTCATTTTTTTAGCTGCCTTTTATTTAAGTGTGCTTTTAGCCGGAGAAACGGCGGCCAGCCGTCTCGTGCTAATCGGCGCGGTGCTCGGAGTTGGCTATGGCTTTTATTGGCTAGCGTTTAACGTGCTGACCTTTGAAATAACAGAGCCGGATACACGAGACTTTTTCAACGGGTTTATGGGCATTCTGTCTTCCTCTGCAGGAATGATCGGCCCGATTGTAGCCGGATTCGTGATCTCAAGGCTTGAAAATAATACGGGTTATACAGTGATTTTCAGTCTCTCCCTCAGTTTATTTGCCCTGGCTGTCGTGATGAGCTTTTTCTTAAAACGGAGAGAATCAAAGGGCCGTTTTATGCTGAGCAAAGTATTTGGAGAGCGCCATAGCAATATGAATTGGCGGAGAATCACGAATGCGCATTTTTTTCAGGGTTTGAGAGAAGGGATTTTTGTCTTTTTAATCAGTGTGTTTGTATTTATTGAGACAAACAGCGAACTTGCTCTCGGTACATTCGGTCTTGTCAATTCAGCTGTTTCCTTCTTTGCCTACTACTTTGCATCCAGGCTGATTAAGAAAAAGGCGAGAAAAAAATCGATTTTGCTGGGCGGACTTATTTTGTATGGCGCTCTGTTTTTGATTCTGTTCCATATGAGCTTTTCGACATTATTAACGTATGGCGTTTTTATTGCCATCGGCTATCCTCTGTTGCTTGTGCCATATGTATCACTTACATATGATGTGATAGGGCGCGCGAGGCATGCCAGAAAAGCAAGAATTGAATATATCGTGCTTAGAGAAATGTTCTTGAACGCCGGCAGAATTGTTTCCATTTTGTGCTTTCTCCTGATTGTGGCCCTTCTGAAAGAGGATGTGGGAATTCCTTTGTCACTTGCGATATTGGGTATAGGACATCCTTTGATTTATTACTTTGTCAAGGATATCCGTTTTAAGGAGAAAGAAGGGGAAAATGAAACCATGGAAGAAGACGGCCAAAAACGGGTAACAGAACCGACCCTGTTAAAAGACGAGAGATAATTTTTTTGCCAAAAAGGGGTTATCTGTAGAAAAAAGTCGAAAAAACCTTTAAAATGAAAACTGGCACTCTTACTTGAGTGTCTTTTCTTTCTGTAAATAGAAAAGGTGATGTTATGAGGAGAAATAAACAAAAAAAGCAAAATCATAAAGAGAAAAAGAAGTCGCTTCCGATCCGGCTGAATATTTTATTTTTAGCTGCCTTTGTTATATTTACCTGGATTATTGTGGAACTGGGCATCAAGCAGATCGTGCAAGGCGATGATTACAAAAACCAAGCGAATAAGCAGGAACAAAGTGAAGTCAGCTCAGCGGTACCGCGCGGGAAAATTTATGATCGAAACTTTAATGCCATTGTGACAAATAAGGCTTTAAATGCAATCACGTACACGAGATCTAAATCGACCACGCAAGAACAGCGCTTAAAGATCGCAAAAAAGCTGTCTGGCATGATCAAAGTCGATACAAAAAAAGTAACAGAACGGGATAAAAAAGATTATTGGATTTTGACTAGACCGAAAGAAGCGAAAAAGCTGATTAGCTCTAAAGAAAGACAGCAGGTTGAAGAGAAAAAATTATCCGATGACGATTTATACCAGCTTCAGCTAAAACGGATTACTGATAAGCAGCTGAATGAATTGACGGATAAAGATATGCAGATCCTTGCTATCAAAAGGCGTATGGATTCAGGCTATGCTTTGACCCCTCAATATATTAAAAATGAGGATGTATCAGCGAAGGAAATGGCAGTGGTAAGTGAACATTTAGACGAACTGCCTGGAGTTGATGTCACGTCCGATTGGGAACGTGAATATCCATATAAAAACCTTCTTCGCTCAGTGCTCGGGAGTGTTTCCAGCTCTGATGAAGGATTGCCGTCCAACTTGCTCGACCATTATCTATCGCTTGGCTACAGCCGAAATGACAGGGTCGGAAAAAGCTATCTGGAATACCAATATGAAAGCCTTCTGCAGGGCCAAAAAGCAAAAGTCGAAAATATCACAGATTCAAAAGGCAATGTCACGGGAACAAAAACGGTATCTGAAGGCAAAGCCGGGAAAGATCTTGTACTAACAATTGATATTGATTTGCAAAAATCAGTGGAAAAAATTATTGAGAAAAAACTTAAAGCTGCTAAAGCAAGACCTAGTACCGAATTGTTGGATCGTGCATTCGTTGTCATGATGGACCCTAGAAACGGCGAAGTGCTGACAATGGCAGGGAAGCAGATTAAACGAGAAAATGGAGCCTATAAGTTTGATGATTATGCATTAGGAGCCATGACTTCATCCTACGCTATGGGATCAGCTGTAAAAGGTGCAACCGTTTTGACCGGTCTTCAAACTGGAGCGATTAATTTGAATACTGTATTTAAGGATGAACCATTGTATATCGGCCAGGATAAAAGAGGGAAAAAATCTTGGCAAAACTTAGGGCCGGTTGGTATTCAAACTGCATTAGAGAAGTCATCAAACGTTTTTATGTTTAAAACAGCTATTGCAGTTGGTAAAGGTGAATATAAACCTCACCAAGCATTGCCTTTGGATACTTCTGCATTTGATACCTTCAGAAATTATTTCAGTCAATTTGGATTAGGAGTAAAAACAGGAATTGATCTACCAAATGAAATGACGGGATATAAAGGTACAAGCAGATTATCTGGTTTCTTGCTTGATTTCGCCATTGGACAGTATGATACTTATACACCGCTGGAATTGGCTCAATATGTCTCCACCATAGCAAATGGTGGCTACCGCATGAAGCCTCAGCTTGTAAAGGAAGTCAGAGATTCAAATGCGAAAAAAGGGATCGGCGCAGTCGTTGATTCTGTTCAGCCTGAAGTATTGAATAAAGTCGATATGAAGAGTAGCTATATTGAAGAGGTCCAAGCCGGTTTTAGACGGGTTGCCACTAAAGGGACAGCTGCAGGTCAACTGGCTTCAGCATCGTATAAACCAGCTGCAAAAACAGGAACAGCCCAATCATTTTACGACGGACCGGATAAATCAAAAACAGGAACAGACACTTATAATACGACGCTTGTGGCTTATGCACCAGCTGACAATCCTGAGATTGCTATTTCTGTCGTAGTTCCTTGGACTTACATTGATTACAATCAAAGATACTCAATTACAAACGAAATCGGCAGGGAAGTAATGGATAAATATTTTGAGCTGAAATCGAAGCAGGACAAAGAAGATACTCAGCAAAAGAATAAAGACAAAATTGAAGAAAATGCAGAAAACACAACGTCTTCTGATAACTAAAAAGAAACGCTCACATGATGTGGGCGTTTTTTTTATACAAAAAAACGCACTGATTTACAAAACCTTAACATTCGGTTCAAACCCTTTTTACATAGAACCTTTACTCTATACGTGTAGGACAAATTACACATTATACGCAGGGGGAATTCAGGAAATGAAAAAAAACAAATTGGTGCTTATGCTTCTGATGGCTGCTTTTATGATGATTGCAGCTGCATGCGGAAATGCAGGAGAAAGTAAAAAATCGAAAAGCGATTCTGCAAAAGGAGAAGAAAAGGCATCAGGTTCTTTAACCATTTCTGGTTCATCGGCCATGCAGCCACTAGTACTTGCAGCCGCGGAAAAATTTATGGAAGAAAACCCTGATGCTGATATACAGGTACAAGCTGGCGGTTCTGGAACAGGGCTTTCTCAAGTCTCTGAAGGAGCTGTTCAGATCGGGAATTCAGACGTTTTTGCTGAAGAAAAAGAAGGCATCGATGCAAAAGCGCTCGTCGATCATCAAGTCGCTGTAGTTGGTATGGCAGCAGCTGTAAACCCTGATGCTGGTGTGAAGGATATTTCAAAAGATGAATTGAAAAAAATCTTCACTGGCAAAATTAAAAACTGGAAAGAGCTCGGCGGCAAAGACCAAAAGATTACACTTGTAAACCGTCCTGATTCTTCCGGCACACGTGCTACATTTGTGAAATATGCGCTTGACGGAGCGGAGCCTGCAGAAGGCATTACTGAAGATTCCTCCAACACGGTGAAAAAAATCATTGCTGATACTCCGGGAGCGATTGGATATCTTGCATTCTCATATTTAACAGATGACAAAGTAACTCCTCTATCTATTGACGGTGTTAAACCTGAAGCGAAAAATGTAGCAACTGGCGAGTATCCGATCTGGGCTTATCAGCATTCTTATACAAAAGGTGAAGCGACAGGTTTAGCTAAAGAATTTCTTGATTATCTAAAGAGTGAAGACATTCAAAAAAGCATTGTTACTGACCAAGGCTACATTCCGGTTACTGATATGAAAGTGACACGCGATGCCAACGGGAAGCAAAGCTGATCTTAATAAAAAGAGGAGTGCGGGGACAACCGTTTCTCCTCTTAACACATTCATAGGAGTGTAAAACAATGATAAACAATAGAGAAAATATGTCTGTGAGCGAGCGTTTAATCAGCTCAAGGCAAAATCGGCAATTGGATGAAGTTCGGGGAAGAATGATTGTGACAGCATGTGCGCTGATTATGATTGCGGCATCTGTTGCGATCACCATTTTCCTCGGCGTGAAGGGGCTGCAATCTTTTCTTGTAAATGGTGTAAGCCCAATTGAATTCTTAACGAGCTTAAATTGGAATCCTACAGATACTGATCCGAAATACGGAGTGCTGCCATTTATTTTTGGCTCATTTGCAGTAACGATTCTTTCTGCTCTAATCGCTGCGCCGCTTGGCATTGCAGGTGCGATTTTTATGACAGAGATTGCCCCGAATTGGGGAAAGAAAGTGTTGCAGCCGGTGATTGAGCTTTTAGTCGGTATTCCATCTGTTGTTTATGGATTCATAGGTCTTACAGTATTGGTGCCGTTTATCGCCCAGTTCAAATCGAGCGGAACAGGGCACAGTTTATTGGCGGGAACGATTGTCCTTTCCGTCATGATTCTGCCGACGATCACATCGATTTCTGCTGATGCAATGGCTTCTCTTCCGAAGAGTTTACGAGAGGGTTCTTACGCGCTTGGTGCGACAAGATGGCAGACGATCAGAAAAGTACTTGTGCCTGCAGCTTTTCCAACATTGATGACAGCTGTTGTGTTAGGCATGGCTCGGGCGTTCGGCGAAGCTTTGGCTGTTCAGATGGTCATTGGAAATACAAGAGTATTGCCGGAAAGCCTGTTTGACACTGCGGGAACGCTGACAACGATCATCACGCTGAATATGGGCCACACCACATACGGAAGCGTTGAAAACAATACGCTGTGGTCAATGGGGCTTGTGCTTCTGGTGATGTCATTCTTGTTCATCCTGCTTATTCGCTACTTGTCATCTAGGAGGAAAGTGTAATGAACCGCAAAATAACAGATAAACTGGCGACCGGAATGTTTGGTTTGTGTGCAGCCATTATCGCTGCCATTTTAGTAGGTTTGTTTTCCTATATTATTATAAACGGTGTTTCTCAGCTCAGTTTTCAATTTATTACAACAAAATCGAGCGCCATTGCAGCTGGAGGAGGCATACGAGATCAGCTGTTTAACTCCTTTTATATTTTGTTTATTACAATGCTGATTACAATCCCGCTCGGTGTGGGCGGCGGAGTCTTCATGGCTGAATACGCGCCTAATAACAAAGTAACTGACTTCATCAGAACATGTATAGAGGTGCTTTCATCTCTTCCGTCTATTGTCATTGGGATGTTTGGATTATTGATGTTTGTCAACTTAACAGGCTGGGGATATACGATCATAGGCGGAGCGCTTGCGTTAACTGTTTTTAACCTTCCTGTCATGGTGCGTGTGACAGAAGACGCGATCCGTTCAGTCCCTAAAGATCTGAAGGAAGCCTCTCTCGCTTTAGGTGTATCACGCTGGCATACCGTAAAAACAGTTTTAATTCCAAGTGCGATTCCTTCTATCATCACAGGAGCAATTTTAGCGTCAGGAAGGGTGTTCGGGGAAGCGGCCGCATTATTATTTACGGCAGGCCTGACAACACCGCGTCTTAATTTTACGGAGTGGAACCCGTTTTCGGAAACATCACCGCTTAATATTTTCAGGCCCGCTGAAACACTTGCGGTCCACATTTGGAACGTCAATACACAAGGAATGATTCCGGATGCTGAAGCGATTGCCAACGGTGGTTCTGCCGTGCTGGTGATTTCTGTTCTTGTGTTTAATCTCGCGGCGAGATGGCTTGGCACGATGATCTACAAAAAGCTTACGGCAAATTAGAACGGAAAGAGGCGAAAAACATGTCTGAACAAATGGTAAAAGAAAAACCTGAGCGAGCTGTTATTGTTCCGAAGCAGAATCACGTGCTTGAGGTCAAAGATCTGTCCATTTATTACGGAAATAAACAAGCCGTTCATCATGTAAACATGGATATTGAAAAAAATGCGGTGACTGCTTTAATTGGGCCGTCGGGATGCGGAAAATCTACTTTTTTGAGAAATATTAACCGAATGAACGATTTAATTCCATCTGCAAGAGCGGAAGGTGAAATCCTTTATGAAGGATTAAATATATTGGGCGGCAATATTAACGTTGTCAGCTTGAGAAGAGAAATCGGAATGGTTTTTCAAAAACCAAATCCATTTCCGAAATCGATCTATGCGAATATCACACATGCATTGAAATATGCCGGAGAGCGGAATAAAGCTGTTTTAGATGAAATTGTGGAAGAAAGTTTAACAAAAGCGGCCCTCTGGGATGAGGTGAAGGATCGTTTACATTCATCCGCACTCTCGTTATCCGGCGGCCAGCAGCAGCGTTTATGCATCGCGAGAACACTTGCGATGAAGCCGGCTGTTCTTCTGCTTGATGAACCAGCTTCAGCGCTTGATCCGATTTCAAATGCGAAAATAGAGGAATTAATTACAGGATTGAAAAGAGAATACTCAATTATTATTGTCACGCACAATATGCAGCAGGCTCTGCGGGTTTCTGACCGGACGGCATTCTTTTTAAACGGCGAGCTTGTAGAATACGGACAGACCGAACAGATTTTCACGAGTCCGAAAAAGCAAAAGACAGAGGATTATATTAACGGGAAATTCGGATAGGAGGGCGGCAATGAGTATTGCTACCGAAGCTGTAATGAAACAGGAAGTCTATCAAGTCAATGGAATGAACTTATGGTATGGACAGCATCATGCTTTAAAAAATATCAATTTGAGCATTTATGAAAATGAGGTTACGGCGATTATCGGTCCATCCGGATGCGGGAAATCGACCTTTATCAAGACATTGAATTTAATGATTCAAATGACGCCAAATGTAAAGCTTGCAGGTGAGCTGAACTATAATGGCAGCAATATTTTAAAGGATAAAGTGGACATCGTGGATTTACGGAAAAATATCGGCATGGTATTCCAAAAAGGGAATCCGTTTCCGCAATCTATTTTTGATAATGTGGCTTACGGACCGAGAGTCCACGGCACCAAAAATAAGAAGAAGCTTCAGGAAATTGTGGAAAAGTCATTAAAAGACGTGGCGTTATGGGATGAGGTGAAGGATCGATTGCATACGTCCGCTCTTTCGCTGTCAGGGGGCCAGCAGCAGCGTCTTTGCATCGCCAGAGCACTTGCGACCAATCCTGATATTTTGCTGATGGATGAACCGACATCTGCACTAGATCCAATCTCAACGAGAAAAATTGAAGAACTCATTCTAGAGCTGAAAAATAAATATACAATTGTCATTGTCACGCATAACATGCAGCAGGCAGCAAGGGTTTCTGATCAAACCGCCTTTTTCTACATGGGCGAGCTTGTTGAATGCGACAATACGAATAAAATGTTCTCTAACCCGAAGGACCAAAGAACGCTCGATTACATTTCAGGAAAGTTTGGATGAAAAAAACAGGCTGAGTCAGCCTGTTTTTTTATCGTGTTAACGTTTTTACGATCTTTTTGAAACTCATGTCTGATTTTACTTTAAACTCGCCGGCACGAATTTCTTTGTGATAGCCGGCATCAATGACATAGTCATTAAAGTCTTGAGCCGAAGAGATAATGCCCTCTTTTTCAAGAATAGCAGATACATCCGCAGTGCTCATGCCATCTTTAATTTTGAGCTTGTACGTTTTGACTTTGTCTGTTTTCGTGTCTGAGCTGCTGTCATCGGTCAACGATTTCTCTTTTGAATCAAGAAGTTTTTGATATTCATCACGGTTCACAGAAACCATTTTTTTAGAATCAAGGTAATTGTTCACGTCTTGTTCAGTTACTGTTTTATTATCTTTTACAGCAGCGGCCTGATCTTCGTCAGTCAGATAAAAAACAGCTGCAAGAACGGCTGTCGCTAAAATGATGCCGCCAGCAAATGCCTGAATGCCCCGTTTTGTCATACGAGCACCTTCTCATTATCTTTGATAATCGTATTCACGTCTTCCACTGATACATGCTCAGCTTTAGCAATCGCTTCAGCTGACATACCGTTATTATATTTAGAAAGTATTTGTTTAGCGATTTTTTGATTGATGTCGCTCTGCTTTGATTTGCGAATGACAAGGTTTGTTTCCAGTAATTCTTCCTCAAGCACTGTCATTTTCTTTTTGAGCTTGTAAATTTCCTGCATCGCAGAAAGCTGCAGTGTTTCGAGCTCCTGTTCTACATCTTTCATCGGGTCTCTTTGAGAATATGAGAATGCAATTAGCGCTATACTGACGATAAACAACGCAATAATAGCAATTTCCACGTTTCATCACCTTCTATTCTTTTTTTATCCTTCTTTTTTATACCATAAAACCAATAGTTTCTAAAGGAATTCGCGAAAAAAACGAGATTTTGTCGAGAAATCTTTCTTTGCTTCTTCTTTATGTAATGGTTTAATAGGAACACGAAGTGAACGATTGGAAAGGAGAATGTTAGGAGTCCATGGATAAACACCCATTTCCCTATAATATACGACATAAGCTTTCCTTTTTTAGGGACACATTCGACATAATCATTCAAAACGCTCACACCTTGACCGTAAGCTGGGAAATCTCGGAAGAAACAATGCGGCTGGCTGAAGCGGTCCTTTTCGAAAAAACGCAGGATATGATAAAAGAATTGCGCATTGTCATCAAAAGAAAAGACATTGAAGCTGTCAGGACAAAACGCACAACGTATGATAAAGGAGAATGGACGATTAGACAGGCGGCTGGTGATGCTGTATATCGGGCTGAATACAGAATTGTGAATTCAATGAATGTCTCTCTCAAGCTTGCCGGTACAGACGACATCTATCTTGATGAAAATGGGATTCGTCATATAAACAGTTTTCAGATTGAAGAAGCGCACACCAGGTGGGAGGCGCAATTTTCTGCATACACCTGTTATGGGAGAGGGGAAAAAGAACGGTGAACATTCTCATGCTTTCACCCGAACATCCCGATGAGCCGAAAAGCGGGCTCGGTGTCCATTTAAACCGCCTCATTTCCTATTTAAACCCTCATATCAACATTACGGTTTGTACTCCGAGCGGGCAGCTGTTTTCGTATGCGAAGTTTGAAGATTACATAGCTGATGCTAACTTTACAATGGTTCGCCATGTGTTATCACACAATAAACGCTTTGATCTGATTCATGCCCATGATGACACAACTGCCCCTGCCGCCCAGTATTTGAAACAACGGCTTGGCCTTCCGCTTGCTGCGACAATCCACGGTCTTGAAAGCGAAAGGAAGAAGGTGTGCCGAGAAGCCCCACACCCATACAGGCTCATGACCGAACGGCTCCTTATAGAATCCGCTGATGCATTGATCGTATTAAGCACATTTATGAAGCGGTCTCTTGATAAGGCGGCACATAAGAAAATAACCGCTATCCCGAGTCCTGCATCTATGGAGAAAGAGAAGGGGAAAATCCCGAGAAGCATGAATAGAAGATTCCTCTTTTCATATGGAAGGTTTGTTCCGGAAAAAGGATTATCGCAGCTGTTAAAGGTGTTTGCCATCTTGAAGCAGCGTCAGCCTGACCTCTATCTAGTGCTGGCTGGGGAGGGGCCGTCTCTGTCCTGCTATGAGAAATTGGCTGCGGCATATAACCTGAAGGATCGCGTCATGTTTCTGCCGTTTCTAAATAGGAAAGATATCAGAACGTTACTGTCTCACTGTGAAATGGCTGTTTTCCCTAGTTCTTATGAACCGTTTGGGCTTGCCGCGCAAGAAAGCATGGAACAAGGTGTGCTGACTGTCGTTTCTCGGTCAGGTGGTTTTTGTGATTATGCGGTTCATGACAAAACGGCAATCATCGCTGATTTTACGCTCGTACAGGAAGCGGCTGATCTGCTGGACAGTTTTTTAAAAGACCGGGAAAAAGCCCGCCGGATAAAAGAAGCTGGCAGACAACAAGTGTTCAAGCTCCACCACCCCCGACTCATTATGTCATCATATTTGCAGCTTTATGAGCGTATCTTCAATAATTCAGCAATTCATTGAAAAACAGCCTAGCATTCCGTCCATTATAGTGGTATTATATATAAGTCTGAATAAGTAAATGATTTTAGTTTGGAGGGAAAATAATGCGCGTTAATATTACTTTGGCTTGCACTGAATGTGGTGAGCGTAACTATATTTCTAAAAAGAACAAACGCAACAATCCAGACCGCGTTGAATTTAAAAAATATTGCCCACGTGATAAAAAATCTACGTTACACCGTGAAACAAAATAACAGCTTTGCTGTTTGAGGTGTAAGAAAAAAGCCAGAGCTTTGAAAAAGGTTCTGGCTTTTTTTCTATTCCGAGGGGGATGAGAGATGAAATCACAATTAAGAAAAAAGACGCTGGAGGCACTGTCTGCTTTATCAAATGAAGATCTGCTTCAAAAAACGGAACGTATGTATAAGTACTTGTTTTCTCTGCCGGAGTGGCAAAATGCCGGCACCATTGCGGTCACCATCTCCAGAGGATTAGAGATACCGACGCGTCCTGTCATTGAGCAGGCTTGGGAAGAAGGGAAACAAGTTTGCATCCCAAAATGCCATCCGGACACGAAGAAAATGCAATTTCGGACATATAAGACCGATGATCAGCTCGAAACCGTTTACGCCGGACTGCTCGAGCCGGTAATTGAAAAAACAAAAGAAGTAAACCCATCACAAATTGACTTGGTGATCGTTCCAGGTGTTTGTTTTGATGTTAACGGGTTTAGGGTCGGCTTTGGAGGCGGCTATTATGATCGCTATTTAAGTGAATATGAAGGGGAGACAGTCTCTTTGCTTTTGGAGTGCCAGCTGTTTGCGCACGTACCCCGTTTGCCGCATGACATCCCGGTACATAAGCTGATAACAGAGGATCGGATTATTTCTTGTTTTTCATAACTTTCCTGTCCCTTATTCGAGAATAAATAAGGCAGAATAACAAACCCTATTGGCAGGAGGGATATCATGAAAAAACTTTTGATATATGCCATTTTCGCGGTTTCTGCCGTCATGTTTTATCAAAATCGCTACCGTCTTATGAATACTGTACTCAGCCAGCCAGGAATCAGGCGGTCTTTTATCCATTTGTTTTTAAGAATTCCATTTATCCGCAATAAGTTTATACAGCAAGCTTTCTAAAATCCCGTGAAAAACGGGATTTTTTGCTTTCAGTAGGCGTTTCGGAGCGCCAGCTGTTATAATGAAAAAAAAACTATTGGAGCGGTAAACATGTTTTTGCTGGAGTATACATATTGGAAAATTGCGGCGCACCTGGTGAATAGCGGGTATGGCGTCATACAAGCCGGTGAGTCAGATGAAATATGGCTGGAAGCGCCGGACAAGTCCTCTCATGATCTAGTTCGTCTTTATAAGCACGATCTTGATTTCCGTCAAGAAATGGTTAGAGACATCGAAGAGCAGGCCGAACGAGTAGAACGAGTCAGACATCAATTGGGCAGACGAAGGATGAAGCTGCTGAATGTGTTTTTTTCAACGGAAGCCCCTGTTGATGACTGGGAAGAGATTGCAAAAAAAACTTTTGAGAAGGGAACTGTGTCAGTTGAGCCGGCGATCGTTAGAGGAACGATGCTTCGAGATGATCTTCAAGCGGTTTTTCCATCATTTCGTACAGAAGATTGTTCAGAGGAACACGCTTCGTTTGAAAACGCGCAAATGGCGCGAGAACGCTTCCTTTCGCTAGTGCTGAAACAAGAAGAACAGAGAAAAACTGAAGCGGCGGTTTTTCAAAACGGAAAACCGACTTTTACATATTTATTTATTGCGCTTCAGATCCTGATGTTTTTCTTGCTCGAAATAAACGGAGGCAGCACTAATACGGAGACACTGGTGGCTTTTGGAGCAAAAGAAAACAGCCTGATTGCACAAGGAGAATGGTGGCGGCTTCTGACACCGATCGTGCTTCACATCGGCATAGCGCATTTAGCTTTTAATACGCTGGCTTTATGGTCGGTTGGTACAGCGGTTGAGCGGATGTATGGATCGGGGAGATTTTTGCTGATTTATCTGGCTGCTGGCATTACGGGTTCGATTGCGAGTTTTGTGTTCAGCCCGTATCCTTCGGCAGGGGCATCAGGAGCCATATTCGGATGCTTAGGTGCATTACTGTATGTTGCTTTGTCTAATCGAAAAATGTTTTTAAGAACTATAGGAACCAATATTATTGTCATTATTATCATCAATCTGGGCTTTGGTTTTGCGGTTTCGAATATTGATAATTCAGGACATATCGGCGGCTTGATTGGCGGCTTTTTCGCTGCAGCAGCACTGGGGTTGCCTAAAGCCGGAGCCTTTGGAAAAAGATTGTTGTCAGCGGTTTTGCTGATTGCTTTGGCTGTTGGATTTTTATATTACGGATTGCATTCGCCTTCACACCAGGAGTCAGCGCTGATTCAGCAGGCAAGCGAGCTGTATCAGGAAGGAAAGTATGAAGAAGTAACAGAATTGCTGAACGGAGAAGCAGCGCAAAAAGATGCCTCTGCCGATCTTTTGAAAATTCTTGCTGTTTCTGATATTCAAATCGGCGAATATGATCAGGCGGTTTCCCTTTTGGAACGAGCAGTGAAAAAAGAACCTAAAGACCATGCTTCCTATTACAATTTAGCGTTATTGTATGCGGAAAAAAATGAGCTTGCACAAGCAGAAAAGGCCATCCAGACGGCTGTGAAACTGAAGCCGAAGGAGCAGCGCTACAAGGAGCTGCAGCGGCAAATTGAAAACAATAAAGAATCATAGAGGTGGAATATGGAAAGGAAGCTGGCTTTTTTGTCAGCGTTTTCTTCTTGACTGACCGCTTCCTTATGAATACGCTTATGATAGTTAAGTTCAAGAAATGGTGAGGAAAATGAATACATTTTATGATGTGCAGCAGCTGTTAAAAACGTTTGGCCACATTGTTTATTTTGGAGACAGAGAGCTTGAAATTGAGTTTATGCTGGATGAATTAAAGGAATTATACATGAACCACATGATTGAAAAGGAGCAGTGGGCCAGAGCGGCAGCTGTCCTTCGAAAAGAATTGGAACAAACAAAAAACGGAAGAGATTTTTATAAAGGCTAAGGTGATAAAAATGGACGAGATATGGTTTGCGGGCATTGACCTGGGAGGAACGACGATTAAACTCGCTTTTATTAATCAATATGGCGAAATTCAGCATAAGTGGGAAGTTCCGACTGATAAAACCGGCGACACGATTACTGTCACAATTGCAAAAACAATCGACAGCAAGCTGGATGAGCTGCAAAAACCGAAGCACATCATCAAATACATCGGAATGGGTGCACCAGGCCCTGTAGATATGGCGGCAGGAGTGGTTTATGAAACAGTAAATCTAGGGTGGAAAAATTATGCTTTGAAAAACCATCTGGAGACAGAAACCGGCATCCCAGCTGTTATAGAAAATGACGCGAATATTGCTGCGCTCGGGGAAATGTGGAAGGGAGCGGGTGATGGCGCAAAAGACGTCATTCTCGTGACGCTTGGCACAGGAGTTGGCGGCGGCATCATTGCAAATGGTGAAATTGTACATGGTATAAATGGCGCCGGCGGAGAAATCGGCCATATTTGCAGCATCCCTGAAGGCGGAGCGCCCTGCAACTGCGGCAAAACGGGCTGTATCGAAACAATTGCGTCAGCAACCGGAATTGTAAGAATTGCAAAAGAAAAAATAGCAAATGCTAAAAAGACGACACGTTTAAAAGCAACCGAACAATTGTCAGCGCGGGATGTGTTTGAAGCGGCGGGTGAAAATGATGAAATTGCCCTTGAGGTGGTTGATTATGTAGCCAAGCATCTTGGTTTGGTGCTCGGAAATTTGGCAAGCTCGCTTAATCCATCCAAAATCGTTCTTGGCGGCGGCGTATCGAGAGCCGGAGAACTGCTGAGATCAAAAGTCGAGAAAACATTCCGCAAATGCGCGTTTCCGCGGGCAGCCCAAGCTGCTGATATTTCAATCGCAGCACTTGGAAATGATGCCGGCGTTATCGGAGGCGCTTGGATCGCTAAAAATGAATGGCTGAAACATCAAAATTGTTAAAATTGTGTAAATGAAATTGATTTTTTGTTGTGCTCAGGTTAAGATTTAATTTGATGTGTTAATGAGAATGTTGGGAATAGACTGATTTTTTTGAGCGTGCTGCATAGGAGGTTGAAATGCGAAAAACGTTTTTTTCGAAGATTTCATTTATGCTGATTGCCATTTTATTGATGTGGCTGAAAACGTATGCTGTTTACAAAACCAGTTTTCATATTAAAATCGACAATCTAACACAGGAATTTATTCTGTTTATCAACCCATTGAGTTTTTTGTTGCTTATTTTTGGCCTCAGCCTGTTTTTAAAAGGCAAAAACAGAAATCGCTACATTATCGCGATGAGCTGTCTTGTCACGTTTGTATTGCTGGCAAATATGGTTTTTTACCGTTTTTACAATGATTTCTTAACAATCCCTGTTCTTTTTCAAACGAGCAATATGGGTGATCTCGGAAGCAGCATCGGAACACTTCTTGAGCCGACAGACCTCCTATTAGCTGTAGATATTGCGGTTTTAATATGGCTTCACATCCGGCAAAAAGCTTTTCAATCGGACATTCCCTCAACGAAAAATGAACGGGCGGCTTATTTTTTGTTCGTTGCTTCTGTTTATTTCTTCAACCTGGGCTTGTCTGAGGCGGAAAGGCCTCAGCTATTGACACGCTCATTTGACAGAGAAATGCTTGTTAAAAACATTAGCCTGTTTAATTTTCATATTTACGATGGCGTTCTTCAGTCAAAGCAATCCGCACAGAGAGCGTTGGCAGACAGCAACAGCCTGACGGAGATTGAAAACTACGTAACCGCTAATGCGAAGGATGCCAACAAACGCTTATTCGGCGCTGCAAAAGGAAGGAACGTCATTCTCGTATCCTTAGAGTCGACGCAAAGCTTCGTGATTAATGAAAAATTGAATGGAGAAGAAATCACGCCTTTTCTGAATGACTTTATAAAACAGAGCTACAACTTTAATAATGTTTACCACCAAACAGGCCAGGGGAAAACCTCGGATTCTGAATTTATCGTGGACAATTCACTGTATCCGCTTGGACGAGGTGCCGTATTTTTTACGAATGCGGGCAATCAATATATGGCCGCTCCTGAAATTTTGAAAAACAGCGGATACTATTCAGCGGTGCTCCACGCTAATAATAAGAGCTTTTGGAATCGTGATTTAATGTACGACTCATTTGGATATGATTCGTTTTTTGATATTAACTCGTATGATGTAACTGACGAAAATTCAGTCGGCTGGGGACTTAAGGATAAAGAATTTTTTGAGCAGTCTTCAGAGCTGATGAAAAATCTGCCTCAGCCGTTTTACTCGAGGCTGATTACACTGACGAACCACTTCCCGTTTGATCTTGATGAAGAGGACCAATTGATTGATGAATATGATTCAAGCAGCCAGACGCTAAATAAATATTTTCCGACAGTGCGTTATCAGGATGAGGCGCTGAAACGGTTTATCGAAAAGCTGAAGGAAGACGGGTTATACGACAACTCTGTTATTGTATTATATGGTGACCATTATGGTATATCAGAAAACCATAATGAAGCGATGGGGCAGTTTTTAAGAAAAGAAATAACCCCATTTGAAGAGGTACAGCTCCAAAAAGTGCCGCTGGTCATTCATATTCCGGGTATTACTGATAAAAAGCCGCAAACCATTGAAACAGTAGGCGGGCAGATTGATATCAGGCCGACGCTGATGAATCTTTTAGGGATTGATACGAAAGATCAAATTCAATTCGGCAACGATCTGCTTTCAGACGAAAAACTGGACTTCACGGTGCTCCGGGACGGGAGCTTTATCACAGATCAGGTTGTTTATACAGACGGTGCGTGTTATGACAAAGAGACGGGAAAACCGTTAGAAGAGACAAAACAATGTGAAGCATTTGCTGATAAAGCAAAACAGGAGCTATCACTTTCTGATGAAATCATTTATGGGGATTTGTTGCGATTTTATGACCAGAAAAGGCTGGACAATTCGTCAAAGCGGAAAGAAAAACAAATGCTTGATCAGGCATCATAATCACAATGTCTCCCGCATCGAAGTGAGCGGGAGGCTTTCTTTTTTTAAATACGCTGTCATATAGTAACAAAAAAGGGGGATGATGATGGCGTTTATTACTGTGAAACCTGAGATCAAGAACAATTTGGCCAATGTGGCGAAAGAACTGAAGATAGACGAGGAATTGCTTAAAAGTGCAAATCGCTCCGCACAAAAACATCAATTGTATTGCCCTGGTTATGTGATAGAGGAGCATAGCGGCAAAGAGCTTCAAACCATTCAGGACATAAAGCGCTTTTTACAGCCTCGGCAGCTGAAACTTTCAGATAGCTGGATTGAGCAAGAGAAAATCTATGATGATTCAGCTGTTGAAAAGGAAATAAAGAAGATTATTGATGTTTTTCCGTTTGTCTCATGCCGGGAAATTGGCCGTTCTGTACTCGGCAGGCCTATCTGGGAGCTGAAGGCTGGTGGGGAGCATGCCGTAAAAAAGGTCCATATGAACGCGTCATTTCATGCGAATGAGTGGATTACAACGTCTGTCCTGCTAAAATGGTTTAAGGAATACTGTATGTCATTATGCTGCAATTCGCCTTTCTTTGGCTTTTCTCCCATAAAGCTGTTTAACAGCACATCCTTATCCCTCGTTCCTCTTGTCAATCCGGATGGCGTTGATCTTGTTTTAAACGGATCAGAAGTCATGGGAGCCAGAAGAGATGAACTCGAAAGGCTAAATGAACATCGTCCAAATTTTAATGAATGGAAGGCGAATATAAACGGGGTTGATTTAAATAAACAATTTCCATCATTATGGGAAATTGAAAAATACCGAAAACCGACAGCACCCAGCTACCGCGATTTTCCGGGAATCTCTCCGCTTACGGAGCCGGAATCTATTGCGATGTACCGGCTGATCACGGAGAATCCGCCTGACAGACTGCTGGCTCTTCATACTCAAGGAGAAGAAATTTATTGGGGCTATAAAGGCCTTGAGCCTGAGGAATCTGCTGCCGTCATAAAGGATTTTGAGGAGTTAAGCGGGAACATTTATAAGGGAGTAAGGGATATAGATAGCTATGCTGGATTTCGTGATTGGTTTATTCACCATTATTTTAAGGAAGGGTATACGGTGGAACTTGGAAAAGGCCAAAATCCTTTGCCGTTTCAGCAGTTTTCACACATATATAACGCCACAAGCGGTATATTGTGGAGGGCGTTATTTTTTCATGAGTAACTGAAACTTTTTCTTTTTTCTGCCGAAGCAAATATGAGAGAATAAAGATGATCGGAGGGGAATGCTGATGAGATCAGTTTGTTTTATTCTGCTGGCGGTATTGCTGTTTAGTTTATCGGCATGCGAACCATCTCATCAGCAGCAAAAACAGGCATCGGCGGCAAAAGATGAGAAAAAAGACATCATACCGCTTTCCGCGGAAAAAGCGGATGGGGTGGAAGGCTGGCTGAATAACAGCACAATATTATATACTGCGTCTAATCCGACGAAAACAGAGCTTTTTGCGTACCGCATCTTTACAGGCAAAGCGAAAAAGCTCTATCAAACGGATGGTCAAATCGTTGATGTTCAAATCAATGCGAGGGAGCAGATGATTCTGCTGCAAATCACACATAGCCAAAAGACGGCAGTGGTTTTGCTTAATGCAGAAGGAGAGACGCTTTACGAAAAAGATTACGAAACGTATGAGCTTGAAGCTGCTTGGAATCAGTATGATCCTTATCAAATGATGGTGACGGAATTCAATGAAAACTGGGATTTCCATACATATCAGGTGAATGCTAAAAAAGACGAATCTTTCTTAAGCCCAGTACAGGTTCCGTTCATTCATTGGACATCAAAAAATACATTTGATTATGTAAAAGAGGGAAGAGACGATAAAACAGGGCCTTTATATACGTTCGATACAGCTTCTAAGACGGAACAGAAGCTTGAGGATAACGTTCTATTCTTCGATTCTTTCCATCAAATGAGTTTTACTGTCAAATCAGCTTCCGGAGGAAAAGGGACGTATCAGTTTAAAACGCCGCAATCAACATCACCTGTTACAGCGAAATGGCCGCTCCAAGCGAAATATACAAGTTTGGCTCCAATGGAGTATGACTATGATGAAGCAGGAGGCCTGTTTTATACATTCAAACAAAGCGGCGATGCATATAAGCTCGCAGCAGTCAATGTAGCATCGGGAGAGACAAAAGATCTTGTGTCTCTGCGGGAAATGGAGCCGATTCAAATATCTCCGAACGGGAAATATGCGTTATACGGCTTTCATTTTGAGCAAATTATTTTATTGAAATCACATGAAACGAAGCAACTCATCATTGATCAAAAGGAGATGGAATAACGATGGCTATCGCAGATGTAACCATTATCCCAATCGGTACGGAAACACCCAGTGTCAGTGCTTACGTAGCCGATGTGCAAAAGATATTAGAAGGATATCAAGCAGAAGGGAAAATCAAATATCAGCTGACACCGATGAATACGCTGATCGAGGGAGAACTCAGTGACCTTTTTGCAGTCATTCAGGCAATTCACGAAGCGCCACTTCAAAAAGGATTGCACAGAGTGGCAACGAATATCCGTATCGATGACAGGCGTGACAAAAAAACGACGCTTGAGAGCAAAATAGAAAGTGTCAATAAACATTTACAGCCATAAAAATAAACCTGTATCCGATCGGATACAGGTTTTAATGTGCGGTTGGATACCCGCTGTTTATTACGGTCATCACGGTAAACCATCCAAAGACAAATAAGGTGGCACCGGCTAATAAAAACCCGAGTATATTTTTATTTCTAACAGAACGCAAGACTCCCCATAAAGCGAAAAGAGCGACAAGGCCGAAAATCACGACAAGTAACATAACACAGCCCCCTTTACATTGAAAAACCTGCAATTCTTTCCAGTTTTATTCTACCTGTTTTTTATAGGTTTGTCGATAGCGTTTTCATTGCGATTGTTTGAATCTTTTTTAAAAAACCCTCATAATAAGAGCATAAAAAAGAAAGAGGTGATAATAGTGAAATGGAGACGAATGCCAGTAGGGCCGATTCAAGCTAACGCATATTTTCTCATCAATGATGATCAATGCCTGATTTTTGATCCGGGCGGCGAGGGACATAAAATCAATCAATACATAAAAGAAAAAGGGCTGACGCCTTTAGCCATTTTGCTTACACATGCCCATTTTGACCATATTGGGGCGCTTGATGAAGTGAGAGAAAAATGGGATATTCCTGTTTACCTGCATCAAAATGAAAAAAATTGGCTTACGGATGCTTCTTTAAACGGCTCCGGCATGCTGCGAGGGATAGAAGTAACAGCTAAGCCTGCAGATCATCTAATTGAAGGCGACGGTGAGTTGAATATCGGGCCGTTTCATTTGGAAACATTATTTACGCCGGGACATTCACCAGGCAGTGTGTCTTACTACGTGAAAGATGCAGACTTGGTCATCTCCGGAGATGTCTTGTTCCAAGGCGGTATAGGACGTACGGATTTAATAGGCGGCGATCAAGAGACGCTGCTGACGTCCATTCATGAAAAACTGCTTACGCTTCCGGAACACACGCTGGTGTTAAGCGGCCATGGACCTGAAACAAACGTACTGACTGAGCAGGACCAAAATCCGTTTTTAAATGGGTTTTCATTGTAAAAAAAGAGACAAACCGATAAGGTTTGTCTCTTTCTGCATTTAATGGCCTCCGCCGCCGGGCACCATAATAAAAATTGAGTAATATGTAAAGCCGGCGAAGAAAATCGTTAAATAAGCGCCAAAAATATAAATATACATGCGTTCGGTTAAGTTCAAATACGATAGAAACACAAATAAGATCGTCTGTCCAAAAAATAAAAGGGAAGCATCTTTCATATCACCTAAATAAAACATGACTGCAAAAATTCCCGTCCAAAATCCTAACACCCGGAACATGCGATTCATTTTTATCCCCTCCCGAGAGTCCCTCTGACTGTTATTATAATGGATCACACCTAGAAATGTAAACATTTTCATTATTAATATACAAATGGAATTTGTCCCTTTGATTGTGTTTTCTATTGTATGAATGTTTTTAAAAAAATAATCCGAAAAAAGTTCTGTAAATGGTTTAAATGAAAAATGATCCGGGTAGTTATTCTACAAAGAGATGGTTAACTGAGGAGGAAAAAACGAATGGAACAACAATTAACTTTTTACTCATATCCAAGCTGCACGTCATGCCGAAAAACAAAACATTGGCTTAAAGCACATCAAATTGAATTTAACGAACGGCACTTATTCAGAGAAACCCCGACAAGAGAAGAATTAAAGTACATTTTATCGTTAACGACAGAAGGAATTGATGAAATTTTGGCGACAAGAAGCCAGACTTTCAAAAATTTAAATTTAAACATTGAAGAAATGACGGTAAATGAGGTGCTGGAACTTTTAATCGAGAAGCCGAAGCTTTTGCGACGCCCGATTCTAGTAGACAACAAAAAGCTGGTGATTGGTTATAACCTGGGAGAACTGTTGAAGTTATCGAAGAAGAAAACGGTTCATCAATCTGCATGATGAAAAACCGAAGATCCGCTGATTTATTCGAATCAGCTTGTCTTCGGTTTTTCACCTGTTCAGAAACTGGGCTAGCTGGATTCGAACCAACGATCACGGAGTCAAAGTCCATTGCCTTACCGCTTGGCTATAGCCCATTGAATCTAAACATAGTATGTGTAAAGGCAGACGCGTTATACATATATAGCGTACATTTTTCAAAAACAGGAGGTAGCTCATTAAGATGATAGCTCTTGATCAGCACTTAACAGAGCACAAAGAAGATATCACGCAACAATGGCTGGAAGTTTGTACATCAACAGGCAGCTGGCTGTATTCAGCGAAAGATCAGCAAAAACTAGAACAAAAGTTAAAAGACCAGCATGAATTATTGGTGACCATCGTAGCAAAATCCCTTAGAAAAGAAGACGTAGAGGATGAGCTCAACCGGTGGTCTCTTCAATGCGCCAGAGACCGTGCCGTTCATGAAGTGACGGTTACACAAAGTGTCGGCCAGTTTAACACTTTCAGGCACATCATGTTTGAATGGATTCATAAATTCAGCGAAGCTTCTTCTCAAGACATCAGCATTCAGGAATTTTATGAGTGGAGCCGGATCTTGAATCAAAACATTGATGAGATCATCGAAGTGTTTACGGAAGAATATCACCAGGTGACCATGATACAATTAAACGCGCAAAAAGAAATGATTAATGAATTGAGTGCGCCGATTATGCCGATTACTGATGGAATTGGGATTCTTCCGCTTGTCGGTGAAATTGATACGCACAGAGCGAGGACGATTTTGGAGTCTGTGCTGGAGCAGTGCTCAGCGTTAAAGCTCTCGTATTTATTTTTAGATATTTCGGGCGTTCCTATCGTTGATACCATGGTAGCCTATCAAATTTTTAAAGTGATTGACAGCACCAAATTGCTCGGCATTGAGACGATTATTTCAGGAATCAGGCCGGAAATTGCCCAAACTGTCGTGAAGCTGGGTCTGGATTTTTCGAATGTGAAAACCGAGCAAAGTCTTGCTAAAGCCCTGGCCAATAAAGGGTTTAAAATAAAAGAGTGTTGATGCCTTTGCCATGTTTATCTTGAAAGATAGCAGCTGAACAGCCTTTCACGGGCTATTCAGCTTTTTTAACTTCTATAAATAAAATGTGATGGCTGTTGATGTCTTTTACCTTAAAAGAGTAGCCATCATATTCTATGGTACTTTCAGGCTCAGCGTCTATGTTTTGTGTCAAAAACCAGCCGCCCAAGGTGTCTACTTCTGCGTCCGATAAATCGGTTCCAAGCAGGCTGTTAACATCGCTGATTAATAATTTTGCATTTAACAAGTAATGATCCTTTCCAAGTTCGCGGATATGAGGCACTTCATCCGCATCAAATTCATCACGGATTTCTCCTACAATTTCCTCGATAATATCCTCGACAGTGACCAAACCGGACGTCCCGCCATATTCATCTATGAGGATCGCCATATGAGTGCGTTCCTTTTGCATTTTCAGCAATAGTTTATAAATAGGAATCGTCTCAATGACATGGATAACGGGCTGTACGAAAGGTTCAATTTGATGCTTCTTGATTGAAAAATCTTTCGTCAGCATGGAAAACAGCACTTCTTTCATATTAATCACGCCAATAACGTTATCTTTATCCTCTCTTACAACTGGGTACCGTGTATATTTTGTTTGCTTGACTGTTTCCTGAAGATTTGAAATGGAGTCTTCATCTAGTGACAAACTGACCATTTCATTTCGCGGCACCATAATTTCCTTTGCCATTCGTTTATCAAAGGTGAAGATATTATTCATGTACTTTAATTCACTTTTTCTAATCTCGCCGCTTTTATAGCTTTCAGCCAATAGGACCCGAAGTTCTTCCTCTGTATATGCCAGCTCGTGCTCTGATGCCGGCTTCAGTCCAAACACTCCTGTAATCAATCGGGCAGAGTGGTTCAACAGCCAAATGAATGGAAACATGATCTTATAAAACCAAATAAGCGGTTTAGCGAACAACAAGGTAATGCTTTCTGCTTTTTGAATGGCGAAACTCTTTGGAGCCAGCTCCCCGATAACGACATTTAAATACGTAACCGCTAAAAATGCGATGACGAGTGAAAGCAGGTGGGTAAGCGATTCATTTAAGCCTGCTTTATGAAAAAGCGGTCGAAGCAGAGTTTGCACAGTCGGTTCCCCAAGCCATCCCAGTCCTAATGCTGCGACTGTGATGCCCAGCTGACAGGCTGATAAATATTCATCAAGGTGAGTGATGACATGCTTTGCCGCTTTAGCACCTTTCTTTCCTTTTGCGACAAGCTGATCAATTTTGGACCGCCGCACTTTCACGATTGAAAATTCTACGGCAACAAAAAATCCTGTTAACAAAATGAGAATAGCGACTGCTAGTAAATTGACAAATTCCAAAACAACTGCCTTCTCCAAGGAAGGCATGCACCTCCCTTTTCCGATGTCTTTCTACATTCCATACCACCTGAAAATGCTCATAAAACATGTGTTGAAGCGGCAGACTGGTTTAGTGACGCGGTTATTGGGCAATTAAAGAATAAAGAACAAAAGTTTGGAGGATCTTGACATGAAGGCACATACAGGAAAGGATTGGTTTTGGTACCAAATGGGGCCTCAAGAAAGAAGTAAGGCAAGAGATCTAATCCATTTTTCTCACTGGCCTCAGTGTGAAAAGTGGTTTGAAAATAACCATCACGTTAATTTTTTGCGAGTAGATACAACTGAAACGGAAAATGAAGCGGTATTTGGGTCGATTGTTTATGATCAGGGGCTTGGTGAAGAAAAAGACCATACTGTTTTTCACTTTTATATCACCAGACAATATTTTTTTACAATCAATTTTGATTTTTCGATTTTGAGAGAGATTAAAGGCAAAGAAGTTGTCCGGCAAATGGAAAGAGCGGACAATGCGATAGAGGGGTTTTTAATTCTTCTCGGCGAACTAATGAATGCGTATTTAATCGGTGTTGATGAATTTGAAGTAAAGCTGAGAAAGCTTAGATGGCAGATTAAAGACGACAATAGCAAAAGCATTTTAAACCGTGTCCATCTCCTGCGCCATGAACTGATGATTTGGAAAAATTTGATACTAAGCGCTAAAAAAATTGAAATGGCGTTGAAAGAAACCTTTTTACCTCAAAATGAAGAGAAAAAGGATTATCAGCGGACACAACTGAAGATTGACAGGGGATTTACATACATCAGCGAATTTGAAGGGGAGCTTAACAATCTGCTGCATTCAGAGGAAGTCATTACCTCACATAGGGGGAATGAAATTGTAAAAGCGCTGACCATTTTCACGACGCTTTTTACGCCGATTACAGCTCTGGGGGCCTTATGGGGGATGAACTTTTCAGTGATGCCGGAACTGAATTGGAAATACGGATATCTCTTTTCTCTCTTATTGATTGTCACATCTACAGTTCTGATCTATCTCTATTTGAGGAAAAAAGGCTGGACGGGAGATATGCTGCAGGAGCGGAAGAAGAAAAAGAAACCTCGAAAAAGGCGGACTCTATAGGATGTTTCATATTTTGTACAGCGTGCCCCGTTTTTTCACCAGTCATATCAGGGTGACCGGATACGATGTCAAGGCGCTTATGGCAGAGCATCAAATCCGCCGTTTACCGATTCTTGAATATGGCCAAATTGCCGGTATTGTTGCATTAGGCGACCTTTCCGTTGAGAAAGATACTGGTCAAAAAGCGAAAACAGCATAATGAAAATGGAATCTAGCAGGCATGGTGACCATGTCTGCTTTTTTATTTATAGGGAAAATTATAATGACAGGGGTACATTCAGTTGAAAGTCTTTTTTCTTGCCAGAAAGAATTGGTTTTTCAGCATATAACATCTCACAAAATCACGTTTTCCCTGTTTGATTACCTTTTCTTCTTTTTCTACAATATGCGTTGAAAGGAGAGGGAATCAAATTGGATTCAATAGAAAAGGTAAGCAAAAACTTGATTGAAGAGGCATATCTAACAAAGGCTTCTGATATTCACATTGTGCCGAGGGAGCGGGACGCTATCATTCATTTTCGGGTCGATCATGCCTTGCTGAAAAAAAGGGACATGAAAAAAGAAGAGTGCGTAAGACTGATTTCACATTTTAAATTTCTTTCAGCAATGGATATAGGTGAAAGGCGAAAGCCGCAAAACGGTTCGCTTACGTTAAAGTTGAAAGAGGGAAATGTTCATTTAAGAATGTCAACGCTGCCCACAATTAATGAAGAAAGCCTCGTGATCAGAGTGATGCCCCAATACAATATCCCTTCGATTGATAAATTGTCGCTATTTCCGAAGACAGGAGCCACATTACTCTCGTTTTTAAAACATTCCCATGGCATGCTCATTTTTACCGGGCCGACTGGTTCAGGGAAGACTACCACATTATACTCTCTCGTTCAATATGCAAAAAAACACTTTAATCGAAATATTGTCACATTAGAGGACCCTGTTGAAACAAGGGACGAAGATGTTCTTCAGGTTCAGGTGAATGAAAAAGCCGGTGTAACTTATTCCGCAGGTCTGAAAGCAATTTTGCGCCATGACCCCGATATGATTATTTTAGGTGAGATCAGAGACGCGGAAACAGCTGAAATTGCGGTGCGGGCAGCGATGACGGGACATCTGGTACTAACGAGCCTTCATACGAGAGACGCAAAGGGCGCAATTTACAGACTGCTTGAATTCGGTATCAATATGAATGAAATCGAACAGACTGTCATTGCAATAGCGGCTCAGCGCTTGGTTGATTTGGCTTGCCCGTTTTGTGAAAACGGATGTTCATCAGTGTATTGCCGACAGTCACGAAATACTAGGAGAGCTAGCGTTTATGAGCTTCTATACGGGAAAAATCTTCAGCAATGTATCCAGGAGGCAAAAGGAAATCATGCAAATTACCAATATCAAACGCTTCGTCAAATTATCAGAAAAGGAATTGCGCTCGGCTATTTAACGACAAACAACTATGACCGGTGGGTTTATCATGAAAAAGATTAGAAAAGTCTGGTTGTTAAAGGATCAAGCCAGGTTATTAAAGAGGCTTGGTGAAATGACTGCGGGCGGATATACACTTCTGGATGGATTACGCCTGATGGAACTTCAGATGAATAAGAGGCAGGCGGCTGACTTGACTGATTCGGTCACTTGTTTGAGGGAAGGGGCTCCGTTTTATCAAGTACTAAAGAGTTTGTCATTTCATAAGGAAGCCGTAGGTATTTGTTATTTTGCTGAAACACATGGTGAACTGCCTGCTTCAATGATCCAGAGCGGAGAGCTGCTGGAACGAAAAATTGCACAGGCAGACCAGCTGAAAAGAGTGCTGCGCTATCCGCTTTTCCTCATCTTTACGGTCGCTGTCATGTTTTATATGTTACAGTCCATCATCATTCCTCAGTTTTCCGGTATCTATCAATCGATGAATATGGAAACCTCACGTTCAACCGATATGCTTTTTGCTTTTTTTCAGCATATTGATCTTGTGATCATTTTGCTTGTTCTTTTTACAGCAGGTATCGGGATTTATTATTGGCTTGTGTTTAAGAAAAAATCACCTGCCCGGCAAATGCTGATTTGTATCAGGATTCCTTTGGTTGGAAAGCTTGTAAAGCTGTTTAACAGCTACTTTTTTTCTTTGCAGCTAAGCAGCCTTTTAAAATCAGGCCTCTCAATTTATGACAGCCTTAATGCATTTAAACATCAAACGTTTCTCCCTTTCTACCGCTGCGAGGCTGAACAATTGATTGAACGGCTAAAAGCCGGTGAGTCAATTGAATCCGCTATTTGTGGAAGCCCTTTTTATGAAACTGATTTATCAAAAGTCATATCTCACGGCCAGCTGAGCGGCCGATTGGATCGGGAGCTTTTCACATACAGCCAATTCATATTACAGCGGCTGGAACACAAAGCGCAAAAATGGACAGGCATCCTTCAGCCAATGATTTATGGATTTGTTGCAGCGATGATCTTACTTGTGTATTTATCTATGCTTGTGCCTATGTATCAGATGATGAATCAAATGTGAAAGGAAGAGGCTGATGAATGAGAAAGGATTTACACTTGTTGAAATGTTAATCGTGCTCTTTATTATTTCGATTTTGCTTTTAATTACGATACCGAACGTCACGAAACATAATCAAACCATTCAAAAAAAGGGCTGTGAAGGCTTACAAAACATGGTTAAGGCACAAATGACTGCATTTGAGCTTGATCATGAAGGACAAACTCCGAGCCTTGCCGATTTACAGTCAGAGGGCTATGTGAAAAAGGATGCTGTCTGTCCAAATGGTAAGCGCATTATCATCACCGGCGGAGAAGTTAAGGTTGAACATTAAATTAAACGAGGAGAAGGGGTTTACCCTTTTAGAAAGTTTGCTTGTGTTAAGCCTTGCCTCTATCCTCCTGGTGGCCGTCTTCACTACACTTCCTCCTGCTTATGACAATACAGCTGTCCGACAGGCAGCAAGTCAGCTGAAAAATGATATTATGCTCACACAGCAGACTGCTATTTCCCGTCAACAAAGAACAAAAATTCTCTTTCATAAAAAAGAATATCAATTAGTCATTGGTGATACGGTTATTGAACGTCCGTATGCAACGGGACTTTCTATAGAACTGCTGACATTAAAAGACCGTTTGGAATTTAATGAGAAAGGGCACCCGAATGCAGGCGGAAAAATACGAGTAAAAGGCCATGCCGTTTATGACATAACAGTTTATCTAGGGAGCGGGAGAGTCAATGTGGAGAGAAAATAAAGGTTTTTCTACAATAGAAACAATGTCTGCGCTAAGCCTGTGGCTGTTTGTGCTGCTGACAGTCGTCCCCTTGTGGGACAAGCTGATAGCTGATGAAAAAATGGCGGAATCACGAGAAATTGGCTATCAGATGATGAATGAGAGCATTAGCAAATATGTCATGAGTGGTGAAGGAGCCGCGTCAAAAACGATTACAAAGAACAATCATATCTATGCAATGAAGTGGGAGGAGGAGGGCGAATATCAAAACGTATGTATCAAAGCCGCAGCTTATAAAGAAAAATCATTTTGCCTCAGCATTTTGCAGACAGAATGGCTACACGCTTCTTAACGTATTATTTTCGCTCTCAGTCTTTTTGCTCATATCAGGATCGTTAGCTGCGATTATCCATCTGTTTTTGTCTCGACAGCAGGAACATGACGGTTTCACACAGCAAGAATGGATGATTTCGATAGAACAGATGATGAATGAATGCAAGGAGTCACAGGCAGTTAAGACAGCCGAGCATGGGAGCGTGTTAATCTGCACCAATCTTTCCGGACAAGACATCCGTTTTGACATTTATCATTCAATGATAAGAAAAAGAGTGGATGGCAAAGGGCATGTTCCGATTTTAGATCATATTACTGCCATGAAAGCTGATATTAAAAATGGTGTTGTTTTGCTGAAAATTGAGAGTGAGGACCAAAAAGTGTATCAAACAGCTTTTCCGGTCTATTCGTATTTAGGAGGAGGGTGAATGTACCGTACGAGAGGGTTTATTTATCCAGCTGTTCTTTTTGTGTCAGCGCTTGTGCTGTTAATCGTGAACTTTACTGCTGCTCAATATATTTCACGCTGCATGTTTGAGAAGGAAACAAAAGAGTTATACATCGGAGAGAATTTGCTTCAAAATGGGGTGCTTCTTTCGATTCGGCATGTTCTAGAGGAACGGAAAGGCCAGGAGGGTACGGAGCAATTTCCATATGGACGGGTTTCTTATTACATTCATGATACATCGATAAAAGAACAAAAAGAAATCAACTTAAGAGTGTCAACGGAGTCGGGAACAGAAAGAACTGCACAGATCGTGTTTGACCAAAAACAGAAAAAGCTGCTGAGATGGACAGAATAAAACAGTGTAAAGGGTATAAAAAAAGTCATGTGAGACAACACTCATAATAATTGAATGATGAGGTGATCACGTGAAAACGAATGATTATGTTAAATATATGACGCAGCAATTTGTCAAATATATAGATACTCCGAGAGATGAGCGAAAAGAACGAAAAGAGGTGCGGAAAGAAACAAAAACGCCTGTTTCCCAGCAGTTGTTCGGTATTTTACCCTATGGCTTCAGACTTTGGCTGAAACGGAAAAAATAACCGCAAATAAACGAATAAGGTCCTTCAAAAAATGGAGGACCTTATTGATATTCTTCTAATATGGCGATTTTATTGACCTTTTGGCTATAAGGATCAAATGAAATCGTCACAAAAACGCCGAATTCTTTTGACCCTTCCCTCAGAGTTAAATGGTATTGCTTCACTGCTTCATCTTTTCTTTTACGGTCCCATACTTTTTGTTTGAACAGTACCTGTGCAAGCGGGTACCTTTTTTTTGCTTCTTTTACAGCAATCTCTTCCCATTTGGACATGTGGCGGGCGGTTACAAGCGGTGTTTCTTCTGCGTGAGCGGCTGTGGTGCCAAAGACGAGAAGAGATAGACAAATCACACATTGTTTGATCATCATGCTGTCACCCTTTCTTTGTTTATTATTACCAAATAATAATGGAATATGCATTTAAATTCTCACATAACAATCCCAAAAATTTCAAAAAAATTGAAAAAATGAGCAATACTGAGCAAGACTTTGTAATATGATGAAAACATTCTTTTAAACGAACGAAATGAGCGATTTCGGTGTTTTTAAATCTATAAATCGTTGATTATACTCTATTTGTGGAGTTCTTTAAAGAGAACGATTGTCATATCAAGTTACAGTGTTTTACAGGAGGTAAGATATGTTTCGATTGTTTCACAATCAGCAAAAGGCGAAGACGAAACTGAAAGTTCTGCTTATCTTTCAGCTTTCAGTCATTTTCAGTCTGACTGCCGCACTATGCTTACAATTTTCCGATGATACAAGCGCTGCTTTTCATGATATTGAAACATTTGATGTCTCACTTCAAACGTGTAAAGACTTTCAGCATACAGATAAAAACTGCCATTATGATAAACGCTGGGATCAAAGTGATTTGCACATATCAGATCAAACGGATACGAAAGGCACTGTATGCTCACCTTTCGCCTTATTTGCTGTGCTCGAAAATACAGGTGAGAAACTTAAGAAATCAAAGTGGAAGTGGGAGCTTCATAAGCTTGAAAATGCCCGCAAACCGTTAAAGGATGGGAACGTGATCGAAAAAGGATTTGTCTCCAATCAAATTGGCGATTCACTTTATAAAATTGAGACGAAGAAAAAAATGAAACCCGGCATTTATGCATTTAAAGTATATAAACCGGCAGGCTACCCGGCAAACGGCAGTACATTTGAGTGGTCGGAGCCTATGAGGCTTGCAAAATGCGATGAAAAACCGACAGTCCCTAAAAAAGAAACAAAGTCGGACGTCAAAAAGGAGAATGAAACAACACAAAAAGATATACCGGAAAAAACAATGAAAGAAGAAACATCTCAAGAAGCTGTAACCAAAGAAAAAGAAACTCAATCAGACCAGAAGGAAAGCGGGGAAGAGGATGAAAAAAGCAATGAAGCTGATCAGTAATATTTTATACGTGATCATCTTTACTCTTATTATTGTGCTGACACTTGTCGTGATTTCAACACGTTCATCCGGGGGAGAGCCGGCAGTGTTTGGGTATACGCTGAAATCAGTTCTGTCAGGTTCGATGGAGCCGGAGTTCAATACAGGTTCCTTAATATTGGTCAAAGAAATCACTGATGTGAAAGAGCTCCAAAAAGGTGACGTTATTACATTTATGCAGGATGCAAATACGGCGGTCACCCACAGAATTGTTGACATAACAAAGCAAGGAGACCATTTGTTATTTAAAACAAAAGGTGATAATAATGCAGCAGCTGATTCAGCGCCTGTATCGGACGAAAATGTTCGCGCGCAATACACAGGTTTTCAGCTTCCATATGCCGGCTATATGCTTCATTTTGCCAGCCAGCCGATTGGAACGGCTGTATTATTGATTGTTCCCGGCGTGATGCTGTTAGTTTACGCTTTTGTGACGATCAGCAGCGCCATTAGAGAAATTGAAAGAAAGACAAAAGCCTTGGAAACAGATACAAAGGACAGCACCATGTCTACTTAACTTCAGTTGTAAACCTGGCAACAGGTTTCGATATAAAATCATTCAATAAAAGGGGAGCTTACCATGGGTATGAAAAAGAAATTGAGTTTAGGAGTTGCTTCTGCAGCACTAGGATTAGCTTTAGTTGGAGGAGGAACATGGGCAGCATTTAACGACATTAAATCAAAGGATGCTACTTTTGCATCAGGTACGCTTGATTTATCTGCTAAAGAGAATTCAGCGAGTGTGAACTTATCAAATCTAAAGCCGGGAGATAAGTTGACAAAGGATTTCCAATTTGAAAATAACGGATCACTTGCGATCAAAGAAGTTCTAATGGCGCTTAATTATGGAGATTTTAAAGCAAACGGCGGCAGCAATACATCTCCAGAAGATTTCCTCAGCCAGTTTGAAGTGACATTGTTGACAGTTGGAAAAGAGGGCGGCAATGGTTACCCGAAAAACATTATTTTAGATGATGCGAACCTTAAAGACTTGTATTTGATGTCTGCTAAAAATGATGCAGCGGCTACTGAAAAAATCAAAAAACAAATTGACCCTAAATTCTTACATGCAAGCGGTAAAGTCAATGTAGCAACAATTGACGGTAAAACTGCTCCTGAATATGATGGTGTTCCAAAAACACCAACTGACTTCGATCAGGTTCAAATGCAAATCCAATTCAAAGATGATAAAACAAAAGATGAAAACGGGCTTATGGTTCAAAATAAATATCAAGGCAACTCCATTAAGCTTCAATTCTCGTTCGAAGCTACACAGTGGAACGGCTTGACAATCAAAAAGGACCATACTGATAAAGACGGTTATGTGAAAGAAAATGAAAAAGCGCACAGCGAGGATAAAAATTAATAACAACAATAAAAAGAGACGGCCCAGTATTCATATACTGGGCCGTCTCGATGGTTATTGACAAAAGAGGAGTTAGTGCCTCTGCTCAGGCACTACTCCTCTTTTTGGGATTTTCTCCATTTTTGATAATCTAAAAATTCACGAAATTGTTTTTTCGATACCCCGGATGTCATCGCATCGCGAACCAATTTCTCCCATTCACTATCTAATTGACCATCGTATTCGGTTTCATGTTTCTCATCGAGCAAAGTATGAACCGAGACGTCCAGAACAGCGGAGACTTTTTCGAGAAATTGAATGGAGGGGTTCGTTTGTAGATTTCGTTCTATTGAGCTTAAATAAGACTTCGCTACCCCAGCTTTTTCAGCTAGTTCTGATAGTGAGTAGCCTTTTTCTTTACGGTATTGTTTAATACGCTGGCCAATCAATGTCATCACCTTCCTTGTGATATTATAGCACATTCAGAAAGGATTTACGGTATGACTTCTGGCTGCCGGACCAGGATGAGCAGACTTTTTGTTTAAAAGTAAATATTTTCGTATTTCTTCCGGGCTGATATTTGCCTCTTTGGCTTCCACCATTAATTCAACCCATTCTTGATCCAATTCAAAGTGCTCTTGTTTTGCATTCTTCATGCAGTTTCTCCTCCTAAAATACTTGTTTATGTATTTCAGCCAGTCCGGCCATGACTTATTGTATGCTTCATTAGTCTCTGGAAGTCATTTGCCATTAAATCGCCAGAATTTTTTTCCAATATACCTTTATTATAATCGTATTTTCTCAAAAAAAACGAGAATGATGTCGAATGGTAAAAAAGTTAGCTTGAAATATTATTTTGCAGATAAAACAATCCGCCATTTTCAATTTCAACTGATATCTTTGGTTGATACAAGGTTTTCAGCGCCTGTTTTTCTAGATGGTATTCTTCTGGTTTTTCTTCTATATGCTCGTAAAACTTATCAAGCAATGTCATATCATTCTTCCACCTGTTAACCGCCTGTTCCGCCCAGTCGGACGGCTCCTGCATAGCGGATTTGGAAATATAGTTTTCCATACGCTTAAGTCCGCTTTCTGGTTTGATCATAGGTGAAATGGTGAAGCAATAGTCACATATTTGAGACGTCAGTGAAAACTGGGTCAGCTTGCTTTGAAAATCTTCAATTATCGTTCCAGAGACTAGGTGAAGACCTAGTGACAATAACTTATCCTTTTTCATGTCGGACTGGTATGAAATCGTGACATTTATACCAAGCCAAGGCTGAAGTGGGACTTTAGCTCCGGCTGATTCAATTTTCTCATACATTCTGGTAAATCTCCCATTTTGTTTAACAGCTTTAAATATTTGAAAAAGACGCGGGGCCCCAAAATATATAAATTCACCATCTAGGTCTTTTGGCGCATTTTCTTTATCTGTAATAAAAGTGATTTTCATTGGATTCGGATCACCGCCTGTCTTCTCGCGCCAATGCCAGTAGAAAGGGCGGTTCATGATTTGTTTGTCCATTTCAACTGTAAGCTGCACTGTCATATAGCCTAAGCCTTGATCGACGATTTGGCAGCTGTTTGCTTGAAAAAAACGCAGCAGAAAATCGTGAACCTCTTGCTGTCTCACTAATAAAACCTCCTTACAGGCTAAGATCCTCTTTTTTCAGCAGGCAGCTGTTTTTTATAAGACAAAAATGAGGTTAAGTTATCCATTTTTATTTTCATTTCTTCTTCTGTTGCTGAGTGATACAAAATGTCATGAAGGTGCTCTTCAAAATTGTTCACTTGAATTTTCGTTAAAATATCATCAAGTTCACCGACCACTTTTTCAAACAAATGAATTTTTTCATATAAAAGCTTTAGAATATGCTCTTCCACCGTATGTTTTGTCGCCATGTTATAAATATGCACGTCACGCTCCTGCCCGAGTCTGTGAATTCTTCCGATTCTTTGCTCAAGCCGCATCGGGTTCCATGGCAGGTCATAGTTGATCATGTGATTGCAAAATTGCAGGTTAATTCCCTCACCGCCTGCTTCAGTTGCAATAAGGACTTGGATTTTTCCGCGGAAAAGATCCTTCATCCAGTCTTTTTTTCCACGTTTAAATCCGCCTCTAAACGGCACAGAACTGATGCCGTTTTGCTGAAGAAACCACTGCAGATAAATCTGGGTTGCACGGTATTCTGTAAAAATGATGACCTTATCGTCGATCTTTTTGATCAAGTCAACAACTTGAAGCGCTTTAGAGTTTTGTGTCACTTGATTGATGCGATCTATCAAAACTGAAATCGTATCCTCATCAATGGCAGGTGCTTGTTTCTCTTTTTGATCAAGCATCTTTTTCAGCGTCATATATACCGCTTCTCTGCTCGAACAGCATTCTCTTTGCAAGGTCATAATCGAGAACATGCTGGCTGGTTTATTGATACTGTCCTTCAAACGAGAAATTTCATCATAAAGCGCCTGCTCTGATGGAGAAAATTGAATCGGCACTGTTTCAACATGGCGCTGTTTCCAATTCAGCCCTGTATCATGCCGCCTGTTACGGATCATGACTTTATTCACAAGATCTTTTAAATGTTCATGCGCTTCTAAACTGGATTTCTTCTTGGCGAACTCCTCCTGAAAGTGATTCTGACTGCCTAAATGGCCGGGTTTTAATAAGGACACCAAATTGAAAATCTCTTCGATACGGTTCTGGATTGGCGTCGCGGTAAGAAGCAGGCAATATTTTTTTACGAGATTCCGGACAAATTCATAGTTCTTCGTTTTGCTATTTTTCAGTTTGTGTGCCTCATCAATAATGACAAGATCATATGGGATAGACAGAACGATTTCTCGATGGGGCGAGCGCTTCGCGGTGTCTATTGATGAGACGACAATATCGCATTGCTCCCACACATAGCTTTTCTTTTGTTCAACAGCCGGAATCAAAAATTTTTCCTGAAGCTCTTTGACCCACTGTGACACAAGGGAAGCGGGCACAAGGATCAAAATTTTTTTTGCTAACCCGCGAATCATATATTCTTTTAGAATCAGTCCAGCTTCAACCGTTTTTCCGAGACCAACCTCATCTGCTAAAATCGCTTTCCCGTTCATTTTTTCAACCACTTTTTGCGCCACTTCAAGCTGGTGGGGGAGCGGCGTAAAGGAAGGCAGATATAAAGGAGCCCGTAAGCCTTCAAACTCTGGAATTGCTAATGTTTTCTGGATTTCTGCAGAGAGCTTGTACAGTTCCCAGTTTGCCCAAGGGCCATCGTTTTTCAGTCTTTCAGCAAATTCTTCAGGCCATTTTGCATCGTAGATCATTTCTGTATTCATTGCTTTGAAACCGCCTTTCTTATTCTTCGATTCTTAAGATGAATAATATAAGAAAAATCTGCCCAAATTGCTGTTGCCCAGCATATAGTGATGATGGTAGGATATGAGTATGTATTTGATGTAAGATATTGCTATAGTATGTCCATAACAGCATGAAAATATGAGCGAATGACAGCAAGGGGAGAGACCTGACCGAAAACCTCGGGATACAGGCGCCGAAGGAGCAAACTGCGGAGTGAATCTCTCAGGCAAAAGAACTCTTGCTCGACGCAACTCTGGAGAGTGTTTGTGCGGATGCGCAAACCACCAAAGGGGACGTCTTTGCGTATGCAAAGTAAACTTTCAGGTGCCAGGACAGAGAACCTTCATTTTACATGAGGTGTTTCTCTGTCCTTTTTTGTATGTTTTTTAGCTGCGCCGTTGATAAAGGGGAGGAATTAGATGCTGAAAAGAACGCCGTTATTTGACCTGTATAAGGAATATGGAGGAAAAACGATTGATTTCGGGGGCTGGGAGCTTCCTGTTCAATTTTCTTCTATAAAAAAAGAACACGAGGCTGTCCGAACTGCAGCCGGTTTGTTTGATGTATCTCATATGGGAGAAGTCGAAGTGTCAGGGAACGACAGTCTGTCTTTTTTGCAAAGATTGATGACAAATGATGTTTCCGCATTAACGCCAGGCCGTGCTCAATATACAGCGATGTGTTACCCGGATGGCGGAACCGTCGATGATTTGCTTATCTATCAAAAAGGAGAGAACCGCTATCTGCTTGTCATTAATGCTTCTAATATAGATAAAGACTTGGCTTGGATGAAAGAACATGCAGCAGGTGATGTGCAGATTGACAATCAGTCAGATCAAATCGCGCTCTTGGCTGTACAGGGACCGAAAGCAGAAGCGATCTTAAAAAATCTGACAGATGCAGATGTGTCTGCATTAAAGCCGTTTGCGTTTATTGATGAAGCCGATATCAGCGGCTGCAAAGCACTTATTTCACGCACTGGCTATACGGGAGAAGACGGGTATGAAATTTACTGCCGCAGTGATGATGCTATGCATATTTGGAAAAAAATCATCGATGCAGGGGATGCATACGGATTGATTCCATGCGGTCTCGGTGCACGTGATACACTCCGGTTTGAAGCGAAGCTCCCGCTCTACGGTCAGGAGCTGACCCGGGATATTACACCGATTGAAGCAGGTATAGGCTTTGCTGTAAAGCACAAAAAGGAGTCTGACTTTTTCGGTAAGTCAGTATTGAGTGAACAAAAAGAAAACGGAGCGAAGCGCAAACTTGTCGGTCTCGAAATGATTGAAAAAGGGATACCGCGGCACGGATATGAGGTTTTCCAAAATGGCAAGTCTGTCGGAAAGGTGACAACCGGCACGCAGTCACCGACATTAGGGAAAAACGTCGGTCTTGCCTTAATTGATTCGGAAACGAGTGAGATCGGGACTGTTGTAGATGTAGAGATTCGCAAAAAATTAGTGAAAGCAAAGGTTGTCAAAACACCATTTTATAAACGCTAATATTTTTTCTTGGAGAGAGGAGACAACACATGAAGCACCGTTATTTGCCCGCAACAGAAAAGGATAAACAGGAGATGCTTGCTACTATCGGCGTAAGCAGCATCGATGATTTATTTGCTGATATACCGGAAAACGTCAAATATAAAAAAGAGTATCAAATCAAAAAAGCGAAATCAGAGACAGAATTAACAAGAGAACTGACAAAGCTGGCCTCTAAAAATTGTGATACCGTACAATACGCTTCTTTCTTAGGAGCGGGTGTATATGACCACTATCAGCCTGTCATTGTGGATCATGTCATTTCGCGCTCTGAGTTTTATACCGCATATACGCCTTATCAGCCAGAGATTTCACAAGGAGAGCTCCAGGCTATTTTTGAATTCCAAACGATGATCTGTGAACTGACAGGCATGGATATCGCCAACTCCTCGATGTATGACGGCGGAACAGCCTTGGCAGAAGCAGCAATGCTTGCTTCAGGCCACACGAAAAAGAAAAAAATTGTTGTGTCAAAAACCGTGCATCCTGAATCGCGAGAGGTGCTGAAAACGTACGCAAAAGGTCAGTATATTGATGTTGTTGAAGTACCCGCTGCGGATGGCGTTACGGATCTTGATGCATTGCGCCAAACCGTTTGCGAGAACACAGCCGCAGTGATCGTTCAGTACCCGAATTTTTTCGGCAGGATCGAGCCGCTAAAGGATATTGAGCCTATCGCTCATCAAGGGAAATCCATGTTTATTGTTTCAGCCAACCCGCTGGCGCTAGGTCTTCTCACTCCGCCGGGCAAGTTTCAGTCTGATATCGTCGTCGGTGATGCGCAGCCTTTCGGCATTCCTTCAGCATACGGCGGCCCGCATTGCGGCTTTTTTGCCGTTACTAAAAAATTAATGAGAAAGGTGCCGGGCCGTCTCGTCGGACAAACGGAAGACGAAAACGGAAAAAGAGGCTTTGTGCTTACTCTGCAAGCCAGGGAGCAGCATATCCGCCGGGATAAAGCAACATCAAATATATGCTCCAACCAAGCTTTAAATGCGCTGGCAGCATCAGTAGCCATGACTGCTCTCGGAAAAAACGGCGTAAAAGATATAGCCCGCCAAAATCTCTTAAAAGCCAACTATGCAAAGCAAGAAGCAAAAAAAGCAGGCCTTACCGTTATGTTTGACGGGCCGATGTTTAATGAATTTGTCATCAAACTTGATGAGCCGGTGAGAGCTGTGAACAAGCGTTTGCTGGCAAAAGGCATGATTGGCGGATATGATCTTGGGTTGACGTATCCGGAGCTGGACTGCCATATGCTGATTGCTGTAACGGAGCTGAGAACAAAAGAAGAAATTGACGCACTCATTCAGGAATTGGGGGATCGCCATGAGTAATCAGGACCAGGCACTTATTTTTGAACTTTCAAGAGAAGGCCGAATCGGCTATAGTCTGCCGGAGCTCGATGTACCGGAAATCGAATTGGGGGACCTCTTGTCAGACACCTATATTCGTGACGAAGACGCAGCGCTGCCGGAGGTTTCAGAGCTGGACATCATGCGCCATTATACAGCGCTGTCCAAACGCAATCACGGGGTGGATTCCGGTTTTTATCCTCTCGGTTCTTGCACGATGAAATATAATCCGAAAATCAATGAAAAAATCGCACGTATACCTGGTTTTGCTGCGATTCATCCCCTTCAGGATGAAGACACGGTGCAAGGCGCATTAGAGCTTTTATATGATTTAAGCAAACACCTTGAAGAAATAACGGGAATGGATGAGGTTACGCTTCAGCCTGCTGCCGGAGCGCACGGCGAATGGACAGGGCTGATGATGATCCGTGCCTATCATGAAGCTCGCGGGGATTTCAAGCGGACGAAGGTCATTGTCCCTGATTCCGCGCATGGGACGAATCCTGCATCAGCAACAGTAGCAGGCTTTGAAACCGTTACGGTGAAATCGAATGAAAAAGGACTTGTTGATTTAGAGGATTTAAAAAGAGCAGTGAATGAAGAAACTGCAGCTCTTATGCTGACGAATCCGAACACGCTCGGCTTGTTTGAGGAGCAGATTACAGAGATGGCGGAAATTGTACACCAAGCGGGGGGGAAACTGTATTATGACGGCGCTAATTTAAATGCCGTTTTAAGTAAAGCGAGACCTGGTGATATGGGATTTGACGTGGTGCACCTCAACCTGCATAAAACATTCACAGGCCCTCATGGCGGCGGAGGCCCCGGCTCAGGCCCTGTCGGCGTAAAAAAAGATCTGATTCCTTATTTGCCAAAGCCAGTTTTAGTCAAAAAAGAAGGGCGCTTTACGTTTGATTATGACCGCCCTCATGCGATTGGCCGTGTGAAGCCGTATTACGGCAACTTTGGCATTAATGTGAGAGCGTATACGTATATTCGCTCCATGGGGCCTGACGGATTAAAGGCTGTTACTGAGAACGCAGTGTTAAACGCCAACTATATGATGAGAAAGCTCGCGCCTTATTACGATCTTCCGTTTGACCGCCATTGCAAGCATGAATTTGTATTATCAGGGAAGCGGCAGAAAAAGCTGGGAGTGCGTACGCTTGATATAGCAAAACGGCTTCTTGATTTCGGCTATCATCCGCCGACGATTTATTTCCCGCTTAATGTTGAAGAATGCATCATGATCGAGCCGACAGAGACCGAATCAAAGGAAACACTGGACGCGTTTATTGATGCTATGATTCAAATCGCAAAAGAAGCGGAGGAGAATCCGGAGCTTGTTCAGGAGGCCCCGCATACAACGATTGTAAAAAGAATGGATGAAACAAAAGCGGCGAGACACCCGGTGCTCAGATACGAGGCGGTAGAAAGATAAATAAAAACAGCTGTCTACCAGACAGCTGTTTGCTTTATTTCTTCGCTTTAATCTTTCCGCCCCATTTTTTAAAGCCGCCTTTTAGGTTGTAAATCTCAGTGCAGCCGTTTTTGCGCAGGGTTTGTGCCGCGCGTCCGCTGCGGACACTGTTTTGGCAGTACAGGTAAACAGGCTTGTCCGTACGGATCTCATTTTTTCTCTGTTTCAGCTGGGAAAGCGGGATGTTGCGGGCGCCTAAAATATGTCCGCCCTCAAACTCATTTGGCTCACGAACATCAATAAGCTGCGCTTTGCGGTAACCCGCGCGGAATTCTTCTTCGGTAAGTGTTTTCATAATTCGCTGCTGATAGACATATGAAGCAATCATATAGATGATAAACGCAGCAAAAATAATCAAAACGATCATATTAGACAATGTGATTCTACTCCTTTAGCATATAAAATCAAAACCCTGCTTCATAAAACAAGGTCATAGAGCCGTTTTCGACAAATACTATTATAGTAAAGCACAGCGTGATTGTCATCTATAATGGAACTAAAATATTTTTCATTTTCCCGACAGTTTGATAAACTGATTCTATTAAAACGGTAAGGAAGGTCTTAAAATGCAAAAAGAAACTTGGCGGTTTATAGACTCAGGCAATGCAAGTCCTGCATTCAATATGGCGCTTGATGAAGCGCTTTTATATTGGCACAGCGAAAAGAAAATCCCCCCGGTTATCCGTTTTTACGGCTGGAATCCGGCGACACTTTCTGTAGGGTATTTTCAAAATATTAAAAAGGAAATCAATTTTGAAGCAGTACATAAATATAATCTCGGATTCGTCAGACGCCCGACCGGCGGGAGAGGTGTGCTGCACGATCAGGAACTGACATACAGCGTAATTGTTTCGGAAGAGCACCCCGAGATGCCGGCGACTGTTACTGAGGCTTACCGGGTTATTTCAGAAGGCATACTTCAAGGCTTTAGAAATCTCGGTCTGGACGCTTACTTTGCCATCCCGAGAACTGAAAAAGAAAAAGAAAGCTTAAAAAATCCGCGGTCATCTGTTTGTTTTGACGCGCCTTCGTGGTATGAACTAGTGGTTGAGGGGCGCAAGGTGGCGGGAAGCGCGCAAACGAGACAAAAAGGCGTGATTCTTCAGCATGGCTCCATTCTTCTTGATTTAGATGAGGACAAGCTGTTCGATCTGTTCTTATATCCAAGTGAAAGAGTAAGAGAGCGGATGCAGCGCAATTTCAAAAATAAAGCGGTTGCCATTAATGAACTCACCGAAAAGCGGGTGACGATGGATGAGGCTCGTAAAGCCTTTAAAGAAGGATTTGAAACAGGTCTTAACATTCATTTGGAGCCATATGAACTTTCTCAGGAAGAGCTTGATTTTGTTCATCACTTGGCTGAAACAAAGTACGCTTCAGATGAATGGAATTATAAGCGGTAAACAGGGCTTTTGACCCGCGGAGCATCCTTGTTTTTTCAAGTTCATTAGTGTAAACTTGTAATGGTTTATAAAGTTAAGGTGCTTTTTGGGAGGGTTTCGATGACAACACCAAGTATGGAAGATTATATTGAACAGATTTATATGCTGATTGAAGAAAAAGGATATGCACGAGTTTCCGATATCGCGGAAGCATTGGCAGTCCATCCCTCCTCTGTAACAAAAATGGTTCAAAAACTAGATAAAGACGAATATTTAATTTATGAAAAATATCGCGGTCTCGTGTTAACGTCTAAAGGGAAAAAAATAGGCAAACGGCTGGTATACAGACATGAATTGCTTGAGCAGTTTTTAAGAATCATTGGTGTTGATGAAGAGAAAATATATAACGATGTCGAAGGAATCGAACATCATTTAAGCTGGAACAGCATTGATCGCATCGGGGATCTTGTTCAATATTTTGAAGAAGATGATGCCCGTAAAAAAGATCTGAAATCAATCCAAAAGAAAACAGAACATCATAATCAGTAAAAAGGCGGTCTCGAAGGAGGCCGTCTTTTTTGATACGCTGACGCCGCCCGTCATTCATTGGTCTATTTCTTCGCGTGTTTTCTTAAAATGGTAATAAACGATCGGATGGAGGGGGAGGGAATGAGATGTATATTGACGGTGTGTTTTCCGGCGGAGGAGTAAAAGGCATTGCGCTTGCAGGCGCTTATGAAGCGCTTGAGGAAAAAGGCTTCCGCTTTAAAAGGGTTGCGGGTACAAGCGCGGGCGCCATTATTGCCGCTTTCATTGCGTCAGGTTACACCAGTAAGGAAATCCACGCTTTAATTGAAGAAGTGGACGGAGAGAAATTGCTGGATCAGAGGTACTCTTTTCTCCCCTTAAAAATGCTCCAGTGGGTGTCCATCTACTGGCGTCTTGGATTATACAAAGGCGATACGATAGAAAAATGGATTGCTGATCTGTTAAGAGCGAAAGGCATAAGGGTTTTCGGCGATTTACAGAAAGGGTCTCTGCGCCTTATTGCTTCTGATCTGACAAACGGCACCATGATTGTTTTGCCGGACGATTTGGCCCGTTACGGGTTAAATCCCGATATGTTCCCGGTTGCCAGAGCGGTCAGAATGAGCTGCAGCATTCCGTATTTTTTTGAACCGATAAAATTAAAAACGGACACAGGCACCGCCACGGTTGTCGACGGAGGTGTGTTAAGCAATTTCCCCATCTGGCTGTTTTCAAAGGAAAGAAAGCGCCCTGTGATCGGTGTGACGCTTGCGCCGCGTGAAAGAGAGCGTCCGAAAAAAAATATCCGCAACGCTTTTGAACTGTTCGGCGCCCTGTTTGAAACGATGAAGGATGCCCATGACGCAAGGCACATTGCATCACGCTATGAACAAAATATCATTTTTCTCCCGGTTGATGGCGTAATGGCAACTGATTTTCATTTAACACAACAAAAAAAACTAGCCCTGATTGAGCTAGGTAAAAGACGGACAGAGCTGTTTTTAAAGCAGTGGACCTATTAAAAAAGCGCCCTGTTTTTCTTTTTATTTTTTTTCCCTTCTATAACAGTCAGCTGAATCTGGCTTTTTTTCTTGAGAATCATCGGCTTAGGCTTGCTGGCGCTCGGAACGCTTCGCAGGTGGCTGACACGTCCCTTATGTCCGGCGCGGTGTTTTGCTTTTTGTTCTTTCATCCGGCGCCGCGATTGTTTCGCCGCTTTTTTGAAGGCTGCTCCTTCGCTGCCCGCATTTCGATTCATTACATATTTCACAATAAAATAAATAATGATACCTGCCACGATGACGGTTACCGCCATTTTTGCCATTTCTCCGGGATTGGTTACCAGCACATAGAGGAAACCGAACGCTCCCAGCGCAATTAATACAGCAATAATAGGTTGTACACGATGATTCATAACTGTCCACCTCCGAAAGTAATAGCAGGGCAACGGATTTTAGATGACGTTGTGAGAAGGCTTCTGATTTTGCTCAGACAATGCTTCGAGTCTGAGAAGTTCGTTAAAGCTTTCGATGGCAACTTCAACCTGTTCATCCTTAGGTTCCTTTGTGGTTAACAGCTGAAGCCACAGTCCCGGGTACCCAAGTAATTTCAGACCGGGAATGTCACGCACTTTGTTGGTCAGCTGCAGAACTTCAAAGGATATACCAAGCACGACCGGTATCAGTGCGACACGATCTATAACACGCAGCCAAAGCGGATCTGTCGGAACGAGTAAATAAACAAACATGCCGACAATAATCGTAAATAAAATAAAGCTTGATCCGCAGCGGTAATGAAGCCGAGATTGGTTTTGGACGTTCTCCACAGTAATTGGCAAATTCTGTTCATAACAGTTTATGACTTTATGTTCGGCTCCATGATATTGAAACACTCTTTTAATAAGCGGTGTCATGGACAAAAAATAGATGTAACCGAGCAGCAAAATCAACTTAAACAGGCTTTCAACCGCGATTTGCGCCGTGTCCGAGGAAAAAATCGGCCTTGTCAGTTCAGCTAAGAAAACTGGAACCAATGTAAATACGAATTTACTGAACAAAAATGATAGGACGCCTATAACTGCGAGGCTGAGATACATAGACAGCCCGGAGGATTTTTTTTCTTCCTGCTCAAGTGTCTCGTCTTCAGATGGATCGAGCCCGTAACGTTCGCTTGAAAAATTCAAATGCTTTGTGCCGTTTGCACTCGCTTCGATAATGGCCGCGATCCCCCGTAAAAACGGGATCTTTTTCACGATGTTCAGTTTCGGGTTGTGTTTGCGTGGAAGCTTAAAAAAGTCAATGCTTCCATCCGTTCTTCTGATGGCTGTAACGTAATGATGCTTTCCGCCAAACATAACGCCTTCCACAACAGCCTGCCCGCCGTAAGCGGGCGGAACTTTATGTTTTGACATATTATCAACCTGCCTATTTCTTTAGGATTGCTAACCATTTCCTTTCACTCTATTGTACAGGAAACAGCGCTAAACCTCTAGATTGACAGGCTGAAAAAATTGCCATAGCCTTGCTTTTTCTACATGCATTATACCCGTTATTTTCAAATTTTACTCGCAGCTGTCAAAAAGTGTGAGCTTTTTTATTGACATTTCTTTTTTTGGGCACACTTTAACTGGAGGTGCCATGATGACAAGCGAAAAAGATACAGAACAAAATGAAGAATTGAATGAGAAGCAAAAGCCGCCTGTTTCAATGGCCGGCAGGGTGGCGGCAACAGGTTTTTGCGGAGGCGTACTTTGGAGTTTCGTTGCTTATATCGCATATTTGTTTCATTTTTCCGAAATTAGCCCGAATATGATATTGCAGCCGTTTGTGCTCGGAGAGTGGAAAAAACATGGGCTGGGAACGGTAATCAGCATCATTTTGATTGGAGTAATTTCAATTGGCGCAGCATTTCTTTATTTTCTTCTATTGAAACGTTTAAAAACAATGTGGCCGGGTATTTTATACGGCTTGGTGCTTTGGCTGCTCGTGTTTTTTGTTTTTAATCCGATTTTTCCAGATGTGCGCACGGTGACCGAACTGACATCAGATACAATTATTACGACCATTTGCATTTATTTGCTTTACGGGCTGTTTGTCGGGTATTCTATTTCATTTGAATACAATGAGCTGAATTCGGAAAAGCTTGCACGTGCGCTGGGAATGCATAGAGAATAGTGTATAATCCTTTTCCAGTATGATAAAATGTTCACGAGAAGTGAACATTTTTTACATGAGAAACCCTCGCGAAAAGGAGAGATTATGTGCCTCATTTTTTGATTTTGAACGGACCGAATGTTAACCGGCTTGGGAGTCGTGAGCCTGAAGTATTCGGCCGCCAGACACTGACCGATATTGAAACAGATCTTTTTCAGTTTGCTGAAGCCTTACATATCCAGCTCACTTTCTTCCAGTCTAATCACGAAGGTGATTTGATAGATGCGATACATGAGGCTGAGGAGCAATACAGCGGGATTGTTCTGAACCCCGGCGCCCTGAGTCATTACAGCTATGCGATCAGGGATGCTGTTTCAAGCATCAGTCTTCCTGTGGTAGAGGTGCATTTATCAAACTTATACGCCAGGGAAGAATTCAGGCATCAGTCGGTTATCGCTCCTGTTGCGAAAGGGCAGATTGTCGGTCTTGGAGCTGAAGGCTACAAGCTTGCTGTTCGCTACTTATTAAGCCAGCAAGGGGGAGAATCAAGATGAAGCTAGAGAAATTAAGAAACCTGTTTGGACAGTTGGGAATTGACGGCATGCTGATTACAAGCAGCACGAATGTACGCTATATGACAGGGTTTACAGGTTCGGCGGGTTTGGCTGTTATATCGGGTGACAAAGCAGCGTTTATTACGGATTTTCGTTATACTGAGCAGGCGAAGGTTCAGGTAAAGGGTTTTGAGATCATTGAACATGGCGGCAGCTTGATTCAGACCACTGCCGACACTGTTGAATCGTTTGGCATCAAGCGTCTCGGCTTTGAACAGAACAGCATGACATATGGCACTTACGCTTCATACAGCGCCGTTATCAGTGATGCCGAATTAGTGCCTGTGGCTGAATCCGTGGAAAAGTTGCGCTTGATTAAGTCTAGTGAAGAGATTAAGATATTAGAGGAAGCTGCGAAGATTGCAGATGATGCCTTCAGACATATCTTGACGTTTATGAAACCCGGCATTTCTGAAATCGCTGTTGCCAATGAGCTGGAGTTTTATATGAGAAGCCAGGGAGCAGACAGCTCTTCTTTTGATATGATTGTCGCCTCAGGCCTTCGTTCAAGCCTTCCGCACGGTGTGGCCAGTGACAAACTGATTGAAAGCGGAGACCTTGTTACGCTTGATTTTGGCGCTTATTATAAAGGATATTGTTCTGATATTACCCGGACGGTCGCTGTAGGTCAGCCCAGTGATCAATTGAAGGAGATCTATCAGGTTGTATTTGATGCTCAGGCGCTTGGCGTCGCACATATTAAGCCGGGCATGACAGGAAAAGAGGCTGACGCCCTCACAAGGGATCATATTGCTGCAAAAGGCTACGGTGACTATTTCGGCCATTCAACCGGGCACGGGCTCGGCATGGAAGTTCATGAATCGCCGGGATTATCCGTCAGATCTTCAGCTATCCTTGAACCGGGTATGGTGGTCACAGTGGAGCCGGGCATTTACATACCAGAAACAGGCGGTGTCCGCATTGAAGATGACATCGTGATTACAGAAAACGGCAACCGGACAATCACCCATTCCCCAAAAGAACTTATTATTTTGTGATTGGAATATAGGAGGACATTAAACATGATTTCAGTTAACGATTTCCGTACAGGATTAACAATTGAAGTAGATGGCGGCATTTGGCGCGTCGTTGACTTCCAGCACGTAAAACCTGGAAAAGGTGCGGCATTTGTCCGCTCTAAACTCCGTAACCTTCGCACTGGCGCCATTCAGGAAAAAACATTCCGCGCTGGTGAAAAAGTAGCGAAAGCGCAAATCGAAACCAAAACAATGCAATATCTATATGCAAACGGAGATCAGCACGTATTTATGGATACTTCTTCTTATGAGCAGCTTGAACTGAGCGCAACTCAAATCGAAGAAGAATTAAAATACCTGCTAGAAAACATGTCTGTGCATATCATGATGTACCAGGATGAAACACTTGGTATCGAACTTCCAAACACAGTTGAGCTGAAAGTTGTTGAAACTGAACCTGGTATTAAAGGTGATACAGCGTCAGGCGGTACAAAACCTGCGAAAACTGAAACCGGGCTTGTTGTAAACGTGCCGTTCTTTGTGAATGAAGGCGACACACTTGTTGTCAATACATCAGACGGTTCTTACGTTTCAAGAGCATAGAAAGAAAAAAAGAAGTCTGTTCCCAAATGGGAGCAGGCTTTTTTTGTGCCCAAAAACAGAATCTTTCTTTTATACGAAAATGACAAGACTACTTCAGCAAGCTAGAGCATATCATATAAAAAAATGGGAGGTTGGGAGAGTGCTATGAAATTTTTACTTGGAAATATCAATTCTACTGTTTTAACAATGGCGGGATTACGAGTTTTATCCTCTATGATTGAGCTGACGGCAGCAATTGTCATGCTTGTGACCAACGATGTCCGGAAGGCGGTTGTGGTTAACAGCATTCTCGCTATTGTCGGTCCGTTGATTTTTATCATTACGATGACTGTCGGAATCTACCAAATTGCCGGGCAGCTTTCGTATGCAAAGCTGATTCTGATTTTTACGGGTGTTGTCTTGATTTTGGCGGGTGTTCATAAATAAAGAGAGGCTTGTCATAAAGTCTGCCTCACATCATACATTTTAAAGAAGCCAATCGGTAGAAAGGAGGAGGCTCTGTTGAATGAAATCGCTGAGGTTCTCCCTGAATCCATGAAAAACGCCCTTTCTGAAATACCGGAACAACAATGGCTGGAAATCGAAGAAGTCAGAATTCGGATCAACCGCCCTGTTGAATTGATTCGAAGAGGACAACCTGTTTATTTGTCCTATGCGGGCACGGCCGAGGATGCCCATCTGATCCTGAGCCGGCTCAGCAACTATAGTATGTATACACTTGAAGAAGAGCTGAAGAAAGGGTATGTCACGATCAGAGGCGGCCACAGAGTCGGACTGGCGGGCAGAGTCATTACGGAAAACGGAGGTGTGAAAGGCCTCCGTGACATCGCATCTTTTAATATACGAATTGCCCGGCAAAAGCTGGGGATTGCGGAGCCGCTGCTTCCATACTTATATCAAAACAGCTGGCTGAATACGCTGATTATCGGACCGCCCCAAACAGGCAAAACAACACTTCTCCGGGACCTTGCGAGGCTCTCAAGCACCGGCAAAAAACCCATGCTGCCCGTTAAGACAGGAATCGTCGATGAACGGTCAGAAATTGCCGGATGTCTTCGCGGCATTCCGCAGCATCAATTTGGTCAGAGAATTGACGTGTTAGACGCCTGTCCAAAAGCTGAAGGGCTGATGATGATGATTCGATCCATGAGCCCTGAGGTGATGATTGTCGATGAAATCGGGCGTATGGAAGATACAGATGCACTTCTGGAGGCGCTGCATGCCGGTGTTTCAGTAATCGTATCGGCGCATGGCTGGAGCATATCCGACCTGATGAAGCGGCCTTCATTGAAGCGTTTGTGGGAAGAAAGAGCCTTTGACCGCTATTTGGAATTATCGAGAGCGAAGGGGCCGGGCACAGTGAGCCAAATTTATGACAAAGACGGAAATGTGCTGTCTAGGACGACGGGCGTGAAAACATGCTGAAGCTGCTGGGCGCTGTATTCATTGTGGTAGCGACAACATGGACAGGTTTTGAGATGGCGAAGATTTATACAGAACGGCCGCGGCAAATCCGCCAGCTACGTGCGGCGCTTCAATCCCTCGAGGCTGAAATCATGTACGGCCATACACCGCTTCATACTGCTTCACAGCAGATTGCCAAACAGCTCGCACAGCCTGTTTCAGCTCTTTTTTCCGCATTCAGTGATCAGCTGGACAAGGGAAGTGATTCCGCGAAAACGGCGTGGGAGCAAAGCTTAAAGAAGGTATGGGACACCCTGTCTTTGAAAAAAAGCGAATACGAAGTGCTGAAGCAGTTTGGCGAGACGCTCGGGATTCATGATCGAATCTCTCAGCAAAAGCACATCAAGCTGGCGCTGACACATTTGGAAGCCTCAGAAGCGGATGCTGAGCAGGCGCAAGCGAAAAACGAAAAGATGATAAAAAGTTTGGGCTTTTTAGCGGGCTTGTTACTCATTCTTCTATTGATGTAAACGTGAGGGGAGCAAAAATAAAATGGGAGTAGACGTGAATGTCATATTTCAAATCGCCGGAGTGGGAATCGTGGTCGCTTTTTTACACACGATATTGGATCAGATGGGCAAGAAAGAATACGCTCAGTGGGTGACGCTGTTAGGTTTTATCTATATTTTATTTATGGTCGCCACGATTGTAGATGACCTATTTAAAAAGATAAAAGCTGTGTTTTTATTCCAAGGATAGGGGGGCTTGCAGATTGACATTGTTCAAATTGTAGGTTTAGGGCTGATCGCCACCTTCCTTTCTTTAATTGTAAAAGAACAAAAGCCGACTTTTGCGTTTTTAATCGTCGTTTTTGCCGGATGTGCCATTTTTCTTTATTTGGTAGACCAAATCTACGACATTATTCGAATGATAGAAAAAATTGCGATTAATGCAAATGTCAACATGGTCTATGTTGAAACCATTTTAAAGATTATCGGAATCGCCTATATTGCTGAATTCGGGGCACAGCTCACAAAAGATGCCGGTCAAGGAGCCATCGCCTCGAAAATAGAATTGGCGGGGAAAATTTTAATACTCGTAATGGCTGTGCCTATTTTAACCGTCATTATCGAAACGATTCTCGGACTTATACCTTCTATGTCATAACCGAAAGGAGGCGGTAGATTGAAGCGCTTTCAATGGGTATTGCTTTTGGCCGTGCTGATCATAGCAGGCCGTGCAGAAATTGTACAAGCAGCTGGTAATGCAGAACAAACGGAAGACCATGCTGAAACAGCCGAGCAATTAGCGGAAAGGACAGCAGTCTCACTTGAAACAGATAAGATCGGGGAATTTTGGAATGACATTATGACAGAATACGGCGGACTGCTGCCGGAAAGCCAAAAAGGCAGCTTAATGGAGTTTATCAATGGCGATAAATCATTCTCACCGCAAGAATGGCTGAAAGCTCTCTTTTCTTATTTGTTTCATGAAGTGCTTGCCAACGGAAAGCTGCTTGGCACATTGATTTTGCTCACGATTTTTTGCGTCATTCTGCAGCTTTTGCAAAATGCTTTTCAGCAAAGCACCGTCAGTAAGGTCGCTTACTCAATTGTGTACATGGTGCTGATTATCCTTGCGCTTAATAGCTTTCATGTGGCGATTAACTATGCAACTGAGGCCATTCAGACGATGACCAGCTTTATCCTGGCGCTCATTCCGCTCCTCTTGGCGCTTTTGGCTTCCTCAGGCGGAGCTGTATCTGCTGCCTTCTTTCATCCTGTTATCCTCTTCCTGATGAACACGAGCGGTCTCTTGATTCAGAATATCGTCATGCCGCTGATTTTTTTATCAGCGATTCTGAGCATTGTCAGCACGATGACTGAACAATACAAAGTAACACAGCTGGCTAACCTGCTCAGAAATATCGCCATCGGAGCACTGGCTGTTTTTCTTACCATCTTTCTCGGCGTCATCTCTGTTCAGGGAGCCTCAGCTGCAGTGACTGACGGCATTACGCTCAGGACGGCTAAATTTATAACCGGAAATTTTATTCCTGTGCTTGGCCGAATGTTTACAGACGCAACAGATACAGTAATCAGTGCCTCTTTACTGCTGAAAAATACGGTAGGGATTCTCGGTGTCGCTATTTTGATCTGTATTGCGGCATTTCCGGCAATCAAAGTGCTTTCCCTCGCTTTTATTTATAAGCTGGCAGCCGCGATTCTTCAGCCACTAGGAGGCGGGCCCGTCATCACCTGCCTCGACGTCATCAGCAAAAGCGTCATTTATATTTTTGCAGCTCTCGCCATTGTGTCTCTCATGTTTTTTTTAAGCCTTACTGTCATAATCACAGCCGGAAACCTCACGATGATGATGAAATGAAGGAGGCAGGCGAATGAGTTTTTTAACGGAATGGCTTACCACCATCGTGTTGTTTATCCTATTTGCAATTGTGATTGATATGCTGCTGCCGAGCTCCAGCATGCAAAAGTACGCAAAAATGGTAGTCAGCCTGCTCTTGATTGTCGTCATGCTTACGCCGATTTTTAAACTTTTCAAGACAGACCCCGAAGTCATCTTTGAATACCTCACAAAAAACGGGCAGTCAGAGTCTGCCGACATAAAAAATCAAATCAATTCAAAAAAAATAGAAATACAAGCTTCCCAGCGCGCATATATTCTAGAAGAAATGGCTGTCCAACTAAAAAAGAAAGCGGAGGAGAGATTCAGTCATGATGAATATAAAGTAGGCCGCATCAAACTCACGGCAGGAGAAAAGGTAGATTCAGAAGAGGATATTAAAACAATCAGCGTGTATATGGCCCCGTCTTCTGAAAAAACGGTCCAAACGGTCGCGCCGGTCCACATTGATACAGATCATGCATACGTAACAAAAGAAGCAGCCGAACAAAAAGAAGCCAAACAGATACAAACGCAGCTCGCGGACATTTGGGAAATCGGAAGTGAGAAAATTACGGTTCATATGGAAGGCGGGGAGAGTGTCGGCAATGAATAAAAACGGATTATGGAATGTATTGAAAAAGCAGTTTCTTCCGGGACAAACGAAGGACGGCGAAAAGCCGAAGCTGACCAAATATCATTACTTTCTATTCGTTTTTGTTCTCGGAGTTTCCTTTATGCTTGTCAGCCAGCTGTTTTCTTCACCTGAGAAAACAGAAAACGCCAAAACGATAACGACCGTATCATCGCAACATTCCGCAGACAGCAAAGAGAAAACAGCTGAAGTGTTTAAAGCCTCAAAATCTGATAAACCTAAAGACTCGATCGATGACTATGAAAAAGAATACGAAAATCAGCTGAAAGAAATTCTTGAAACAATCATTGGTGTGGACGATGTCTCGGTTGTCGTGAATGTAGATGCAACGTCGCTGAAAGTATACGAAAAAAACAAATCAAACAAAAATACAACCACCGAAGAAACTGACAAAGAAGGCGGAACAAGAAGCGTTACAGACCAAACATCGGAGGAAGAAATCGTCATGATCAAAAACGGCGATAAAGAAACACCTGTCGTCGTCCAAACGAAAAAACCTGATATACGCGGTGTACTCGTTGTTGCTCAAGGAGTGGACAACGTTCAAATAAAACAAACCATTATCGAAGCGGTGACACGGGTCCTGGATGTTCCAAGCCACCGGGTTGCGGTTGCCCCTAAAAAAATAAAGGAGGATTCATAAATGCTTAAAAAACAAACCGTTTGGCTATTAACAATGCTCAGTCTTGTCGTGGTGTTAAGCGTCTACTATATCATGTCGCCGGAAAGCAAAAACGCCGTGCAGATGCAAAGTGAAAAAAGCGCGTCTGACAGCGGAGAGGTCGCAACTGAAAAAGCGCCTGCCAAGCAAGACACGAAGGAAAAAAGCGGTACAGAAACTGAAAAAGGAAAAGAAGATGGAACAAAGGGAACGAAAGATTCATCAGCAGACAAGGAAACATCCGCTGAAGCCAGTGAAAAAGGAACTGTTGTTACGGAAACAGCCGATGATGATCTGTTTACAACGTACCGTCTTGATTTAGAAGATGCCAGAAGCAAAGAAAGAGAAGAGCTGAATGCCATTGTGTCAAGCGATGATGCAACAGCCAAGGAGAAAAGCGAAGCATACGATAAAATGACGGCTCTCAGTGAAGTGGAAGGAACAGAAAAACAGCTTGAAACGCTGATTAAAACACAAGGTTACGAGGATGCGCTTGTTAATGCTGAAGGAGATAAAATCAATATTACAGTCAAATCAGACAAACACTCCAAATCGAAGGCGACAGCCATTATAGACCTTGTGGCAAAAGAAATCAAAACAATGAAAGATGTCGCTGTCACATTTGAACCATCCAAGTAAGAAAGAGGAAAAAGAAGCCCGCTAAACAAGCGGGCTTTTTGCGTTGCTGTCATATTAGAGTTGAATTCAAAAGTCCGCTCCTGTAAGATGAACATAGTATGTACTTTTAGTAGTAACCTATAAAAAAGAAATTTCATACATAGGAGTGCGATTGAATGTTAAATATCAAAGAAATCCACGAGCTGATTAAAGCAATTGACGAGTCTACAATTGACGAATTCGTATATGAAAATGAAGGTGTATCCTTAAAACTGAAAAAACACGAAGCAGGCACGGTTCAAGTCATGCAGCAGGCACCGGCAGCACCTGTACAAGCACAGGCTCCGCAGGCAGTTCAGCCGCAAGCGCAGCAAGCAGCGGCACCTGCCCAAGAAGCACCAAAGCAAGATGAGAATCTGCATAAAATCACTTCACCAATGGTAGGAACATTTTATGCTTCTTCATCACCGGAAGCTGGCCCGTATGTAACAGCCGGTTCAAAAGTAAATGAAAACACAGTTGTCTGCATTGTAGAAGCAATGAAGCTTTTCAACGAAATCGAAGCAGAAGTGAAAGGCGAAATCGTTGAAGTATTAGTAGAAAACGGCCAGCTGGTCGAATACGGACAACCTCTATTTCTTGTAAAAGCGGAGTAAGGAGACTGAACATGATTAAAAAGCTATTGATCGCCAACAGAGGAGAAATTGCTGTCAGAATCATCAGAGCCTGCAGAGAGCTCGGAATTGAGACTGTCGCTGTTTATTCAGAAGCTGATAAAGATGCCCTTCATGTTCAAATGGCCGATGAAGCTTTTTGTATCGGACCGAAAGCATCAAAAGACAGCTATTTAAACGTTACAAATATTGTGAGTGTTGCAAAGCTGACTGGCACGGACGCCATTCATCCGGGATACGGATTTTTAGCTGAAAATGCTGATTTCGCTGAATTATGTGAAGAAGTGAATGTCACGTTTGTCGGCCCGAGCGCTGACGCCATTTCAAAAATGGGAACAAAAGACGTTGCGCGGGAAACGATGAAACAGGCCGGCGTGCCAATCGTACCGGGTTCACAGGGAATTATAGAAAATGTGGAAGAAGCGGTTTCGCTTGCTAATGAAATTGGGTATCCTGTAATTATAAAAGCCACCGCAGGCGGAGGCGGAAAAGGAATTAGGGTTGCTCGCACTGAAGAGGAACTGATTAATGGCATTAAGATTACACAGCAGGAAGCGGCAACTGCATTCGGAAATCCAGGTGTATACATCGAAAAATACATAGAAGATTTTCGCCACGTTGAGATCCAAGTGCTTGCTGATAACTACGGAAATACGATCCATTTGGGCGAACGCGACTGCTCGATCCAAAGACGCCTGCAAAAGCTTTTGGAAGAATCACCGTCTCCTGCCCTTGATTCAGAAATCAGGGAGCAAATGGGAGATGCAGCGGTAAAGGCTGCAAAAGCGGTTGGCTATACAGGTGCTGGAACAGTTGAATTTATCTATGACTACAATGAACAGCGCTATTACTTCATGGAAATGAACACGAGAATCCAGGTGGAGCACCCAGTCACAGAAATGGTGACGGGAACTGACCTGATCAAGGAACAAATCAAAGTGGCTTCAGGAATGGAACTGAGCCTCAAGCAAGAAGATGTTGAATTTGAAGGCTGGGCCATCGAATGCCGAATCAACGCAGAAAACCCAAGCAAAAATTTCATGCCGTCACCTGGTGAAATTAAAATGTACCTGCCTCCTGGCGGTCTTGGTGTCCGTGTCGATTCAGCTGCGTACCCTGGCTATTCCATCCCACCGTACTATGACAGCATGATTGCAAAGGTAATCACATACGGAAAAACGAGAGATGAAGCGATTGCCCGCATGAAGCGCGCATTGAGCGAATTCGTCATCGAAGGCATTGAGACAACAATCCCTTTCCATTTAAAACTGCTTGAACACGAAACATTTGTGAGCGGAGAGTTTAATACGAAATTTTTAGAAACATATGATGTAATGGGCTCATAATTTTTACGGAGGTGAATTGAATGAAAGACAACAGCTTGCTTAAAATGGATCACGAAGATACGCATTTGGGTAAGGTTGAGATTGCACCGGAGGTCATTGAGGTCATTGCCGGCATTGCAGCATCAGAAGTTGATGGAGTTGCCGAAATGCGCGGAAACTTTGCGACAGGCGTCGTTGAGCGCTTTGGCAAAGTGAATCATGGCAAAGGTGTCAAAGTCGACCTGGCGGATGACGGAATTACGATCGATGTATACTGTGTCGTTACATTTGGCGTTTCGATTCCGAAAGTTGCAGCATCCGTTCAGGAAAACATTCGTCAAACCTTATTAAATATGACGTCTCTTTCGATTAACGAGATCAATATTCACATCGTCGGCATTCAATTTGACACAAAAGCCCAAGAAGTCCAAATCGACGAAGAAATGTAAATGGCTTAACACGAAACCAAGGGGAGGGCGGCCCTTTGGTTTTTTTACACGTTACCCTTTATTTCAAAGCATGAAGAAAGCCGGCTTACATAGCCGAGTTTCTTCATGAACGTGAAATCCGAATAATCATATTAAGGTGTGTGAAAATATTCGGTAATAGGGTAAAAAAACCTTGATTTCAATATGCGGATACGAAAAAAATATGTTATGATCTCTTTGTGGCTTAACGACAAGCGGATAAAGAGGATCAAAGGAGAAAGAAAATGAAAAGAAGAACAGCAAGAGAAAAAGCTTTGCAGGCACTATTTCAAATTGATGTCAGCGATATTGCAGTGAATGAAGCCATAGAACACGCACTGGATGAAGAAAAAACAGATCCTTTCTTTGAACAGCTTGTACACGGGGTATTGGAACACCAAGACCAGCTGGATGAAATGATCTCCAAGCATCTGGTGAATTGGAAGCTCGATCGGATTGCCAATGTTGACCGTGCGATTTTGCGCCTGGCAGCATATGAAATGGCATATGCCGAAGACATTCCGGTGAATGTCTCCATGAACGAAGCGATTGAGCTGGCAAAACGGTTTGGTGATGACAAAGCGACAAAGTTTGTAAACGGGGTTCTTTCTAACATTAAATCTGATATTGAACAATCATAGGAGGAAAGAAAATGACTGCAACAATCATCGACGGAAAAGAAACGGCTAGAGAAAAACGCGAACAATTGGCAAAAGAGGTAGAAGAGCTTAAAAAGCAAGGCGTCACTCCCGGACTGGCGGTTATTTTGATTGGAGATGATCCTGCTTCTCACTCTTACGTGCGAGGAAAGAAAAAAGCGGCAGAAACAATGGGAATGAATTTCAAGCTCGATCAATTTGACAGCAGCCTCACAGAAGCTGAACTGCTTTCCATTATTGATCAATATAACCAAGACCCTGAGTTTCATGGCATTCTCGTTCAGCTTCCGCTCCCAGACCATATTTCTGAAAAAGCGGTGATCGAACGTATCTCCCCTGATAAAGATGTAGACGGTTTTCATCCGTTAAACGTAGGGAAAATGCTGCTTGGCGAAGATACGTTTCTTCCTTGCACGCCTCATGGAATTGTTGAGCTTTTGAAGAAAACCAATATTGACCTTTCCGGTAAAGAGGTTGTTGTAGTCGGCCGAAGCAACATTGTCGGCAAACCTGTCGGCCAGCTTTTATTAAATGAAAACGCGACGGTTACTTACTGTCATTCAAGAACAGAAAATATTACTGAACATACGAAAAAAGCGGACATCCTGGTGGTGGCAGTCGGCAGAGCCAACTTCATCAGTGCAGACCAGATCAAAGAGGGCGCTGTTGTCATTGACGTCGGCGTTAACCGTCTGGAAAACGGAAAGCTTTGCGGAGACGTTGAATTTGAAGGGGCAAAGGAAAAAGCGTCCTTCATCACGCCGGTTCCGGGCGGAGTAGGTCCGATGACCATCACGATGCTTGCGCATAATACTGTTAAATCTGCGAAACGTACGTTATCATAGATAATTGGAGATATTCACAGGCGAAATGTTTGCCCGCCTTGAATATGAGCACGATACCCGCTTCTTCAGGCTCCTAAAGCCAGGGCGGGTTTTCTTTAGTTATGGTGCAGGAATGCTTAGGAGAGGAGTTTTTAGACATGGGTGAAGCAGCGTATGTGACCGTCTCAGCGCTGACAAAGTATATAAAACGAAAATTCGATGTAGATCCTCACCTTGAAAATATTTGGATTAAAGGCGAATTGTCGAATGTAAAGATACACACACGAGGGCATATTTATTTCACTTTAAAAGACGAAAACGCAAGAATGCAGTCGGTGATGTTCGCGAGACAAAGCGAGCGTCTGCCTTTTAAACCTGAAAACGGAATGAAAGTGCTGGTCAGAGGCGGAATTTCCGTATATGAACCGAGCGGAAACTATCAATTATATGCCAAAGAAATGCAGCCTGACGGGGTTGGAGCGCTTTATTTAGCGTACGAAGAATTAAAAAAGAAGCTTGCCGGAGAAGGTTTATTTGACGACCGCTACAAAAAACAAATCCCCGCATTTCCAGCCACAATCGGGGTTGTGACATCTCCAACGGGTGCCGCTGTCAGAGACGTTATTACAACTCTAAAAAGAAGATATCCACTTGTAAAAGTCATTGTTCTTCCAGCGCTCGTACAAGGTGAAAATGCGAGCAGATCCATCGTTACGCGTATTGAAGAGGCAAATGAAAAAGAGATTTGCGACGTATTAATTGTCGGGAGAGGCGGCGGTTCGATAGAAGAACTGTGGGCATTCAATGAAGAAATTGTAGCACGCGCCATCTTCGCTTCCAATATTCCGATTATATCGGCAGTCGGACATGAGACGGATTTTACGATTAGTGATTTTGTCGCCGATATCAGAGCTGCGACGCCGACAGGAGCAGCTGAGATTGCTGTGCCTCATACCACTGATTTAATCGAACGCACAAAAACAGCGGAAGTCAGAATGACAAGAGCAATGCAGCAGCACCTCGGCCAGAAAAAAGAACGGATTCAAACGCTGCAATCGTCCTATGCCTTTCGTTTTCCAAAGCGTTTGTATGCGCAAAAAGAGCAGCAGTTTGACCTCGCGTACCAGCAGTTTCAAGCACAGCTGACCGCTCTTTTAGATCGGAAAAGCAGACAGCTGGAGCGTGAAACGTACAGATTAGAGGCACTGCATCCTCATGAACAGCTGAAACAAGCGAGAACACGATACCAGGAACAAACAAATCAGCTGAGAAAAAATATGAATATCCAAATGAAGCAGCTGCATTCCCAATTTCAAACCGTTCTTGGCAAGCTGAATGCACTAAGTCCTCTTCAAGTGATGGAAAGAGGATACAGCTTGGCTTATAAAGAAGATAAACTCATTAAAAGTGTCAGTCAAATAGAAGAGCAGGACCGGCTTGAAGTCAAGCTGAAGGATGGCGTGCTGACCTGTGAAGTATTAGAAAAGAGAGGGGAAGAAAAATGACAGACGTGAAAAAAAATGAAAACATGACATTTGAAGAAGCGATGAAAGGGCTTGAGAGCATTGTATCAAAGCTTGAAGAGGGAGATGTGCCTCTAGAGCAAGCCATTAACTATTTCCAAGAAGGCATGGCTCTGTCAAAAATGTGCCATGAAAAGCTGCAAAAAGTCGAAAAGCAAATGGACTTCATTTTAAAAGAAGACGGCGAACTGGCACCTTTCAGTGTTCAGGAGGAAGACGAAGGTGACAAATAAATTAACGAGCTTTCTGGCGGACCGGAAAAAAACAATTGAAAATCAGCTTTCTGTCTATACAGAAAAGCTTGATATGCCGGACTCATTAAAGAAATCTATGCTATATTCTTTACAGGCCGGCGGAAAGCGGTTGCGGCCTCTGATTGTACTGGCTGTTTTAAATGCATATGGAAAAAGCGAAAAAGACGGCATTCCGGTGGGCTGTGCTGTCGAAATGATTCACACGTATTCGTTAATTCATGATGATCTTCCATGCATGGATGATGACGATTTGCGCCGCGGGAAGCCGACAAACCATAAAGTGTTTGGTGAAGCGACGGCAGTATTAGCGGGTGACGGGCTGCTCACAGAAAGCTTTAAGCTGATTACCTCCCACGTGTCAGACGAGGTGTCAGCAGAAAAGCGCCTGCGGCTTGTGAATGAACTGATTTCAGCGGCAGGCACCGAAGGCATGGTCGGTGGGCAAGTAGCTGATATGGAAGCGGAAAACCGACAAGTCACGCTTGAAGAGCTCGAATCCATTCATGAACGGAAAACTGCCAAGCTCCTTGGCTTTTGTGTAATCGCCGGTGCTATTTTGGCTGATGCGCCTGAGGAAGACATTGAAACACTGCGTACCTTCAGCAGCCACATTGGAATCGGATTTCAAATCAGAGACGATATTTTAGATTTAGAAGGCAGTGAAGAGAAAATCGGCAAACGTGTCGGCTCGGATACCACAAATGACAAATCGACATACCCGTCGCTTCTTTCATTGGAAGGGGCCAAACATAAATTGGATGTTCATATAAAAGAGGCGAAGCGATTGATCGGCGGACTCTCTCTTCAAAAAGACCTTTTATATGAGCTTTGTGATTTAATTGCGGCAAGAGATCACTAAAACGATCCTAATTTGAAGCGGCTGCACGAGGTATGGTAAAATGTAAGCAGTTTATATGAAAAATGAAAAGGAAAAGCGCGTTTGTCTTTTTTTATGTCTGAGATTATTGTCAGCTCGGCATGCAAAAGACATGTATCATTGCAGAAATTCATGCTGAAAGTGAGTTGATCCGCTTTGGATCTTTTATCAATACAGGACCCGTCGTTTTTAAAAAACATGTCCATTGATGAATTAGAGAAATTAAGTGATGAAATCCGTCAGTTTTTAATTACAAGTTTATCCGCTTCCGGCGGCCACATCGGCCCAAACTTAGGTGTCGTAGAGCTTACTGTTGCCCTGCATAAGGAATTTAACAGCCCGAAAGACAAATTTTTATGGGATGTAGGCCATCAGTCGTATGTCCATAAGCTGCTGACAGGACGCGGAAAAGAATTTGCGACGCTTCGCCAGTACAAAGGGCTTTGCGGATTTCCAAAGCGGAGTGAAAGCGAGCACGATGTTTGGGAAACCGGGCACAGCTCGACTTCTCTGTCAGGCGCGATGGGAATGGCAGCTGCCCGTGATATTAAAGGAACGGATGAATATATTATTCCGATCATTGGTGACGGCGCGCTGACCGGCGGAATGGCGCTCGAAGCCCTTAACCACATCGGCGACGAGAAAAAAGACATGATTGTCATCCTTAATGATAATGAAATGAGTATTGCACCAAATGTCGGTGCCATTCACTCTATGCTCGGACGGCTCCGTACTGCGGGGAAATACCAGTGGGTCAAAGATGAGCTTGAATACTTATTTAAAAAGATTCCGGCAGTTGGGGGCAAGCTTGCCGCCACGGCGGAACGAGTCAAAGACAGCCTGAAATACATGCTCGTCTCCGGAATGTTTTTCGAGGAGCTCGGTTTTACGTATTTGGGCCCAGTGGACGGACATTCTTATCATGAGCTGATTGAGAATCTTCAATACGCCAAAAAAACGAAAGGCCCTGTTCTTCTGCACGTCATTACGAAAAAAGGGAAGGGGTACAAACCGGCTGAGACCGATACGATTGGGACATGGCATGGTACCGGACCATATAAAATTAATACCGGTGACTTTGTAAAGCCGAAAGCCGCAGCTCCTTCGTGGAGCGGCCTTGTCAGCGGAACTGTGCAGCGAATGGCGCGCGAGGACGGACGCATTGTAGCCATTACGCCGGCTATGCCTGTCGGTTCAAAGCTTGAAGGCTTCGCAAAGGAATTCCCTGACCGGATGTTCGACGTAGGAATCGCAGAACAGCATGCCGCAACAATGGCTGCAGCTATGGCAATGCAGGGTATGAAGCCGTTTTTGGCGATTTACTCAACCTTCCTGCAAAGGGCATATGACCAAGTTGTTCATGACATCTGCCGCCAAAACGCTAATGTGTTTATTGGAATTGACCGTGCAGGACTCGTTGGCGCTGATGGAGAGACACATCAAGGCGTGTTTGATATTGCGTTTATGCGCCACATTCCAAACATGGTCTTAATGATGCCGAAAGACGAAAATGAAGGCCAGCACATGGTTCATACAGCACTTAGCTATGACGAAGGCCCGATAGCAATGCGTTTTCCGCGCGGAAACGGACTCGGCGTAAAAATGGATGAACAGTTGAAAACGATTCCGATCGGTACGTGGGAGGTGCTGCGTCCAGGGAACGATGCTGTCATCTTAACATTCGGCACAACAATCGAAATGGCGATTGAAGCAGCCGAAGAGCTGCAGAAAGAAGGCCTTTCCGTGCGCGTTGTGAATGCGCGTTTTATTAAGCCGATTGATGAAAAGATGATGAAGAGTATCCTAAAAGAAGGCTTGCCAATTTTAACAATTGAAGAAGCGGTCTTAGAAGGCGGTTTCGGAAGCTCGATTTTAGAATTCGCTCATGATCAAGGTGAATATCATACTCCGATTGACAGAATGGGTATACCTGATCGGTTTATTGAACACGGAAGTGTAACAGCGCTTCTTGAGGAAATTGGACTGACAAAACAGCAGGTGGCAAATCGTATTAGATTACTGATGCCGCCAAAGACACACAAAGGAATTGGATCATGACGTCAAAGAAAGAACGATTAGATGTATTATTAGTGGAAAGAGGGCTGGCGGAAACGCGTGAAAAAGCCAAAAGAGCCATTATGGCGGGGATCGTCTATTCAAACGAAAACCGCTTGGACAAGCCTGGAGAAAAAATTGACCGCGACCTTCCGTTAACTGTCAAAGGAAACCCGCTGAGGTATGTGAGCAGGGGCGGCTTAAAGCTCGAAAAAGCGTTGAAGGAATTTCCCGTCTCTGTCAAAGATAAAATTATGATTGATATTGGCTCCTCCACCGGCGGTTTTACGGACTGCGCTTTGCAAAATGGAGCTAAACAGTCATACGCTGTGGATGTAGGCTATAATCAGCTTGCATGGAAGCTTAGACAGGATGAACGGGTCGTCGTGATGGAACGGACGAACTTTCGTTATGCAACACCGGCAGACTTTACAAAGGGCATGCCGGAGTTTGCCACAATTGATGTGTCCTTTATTTCACTGCGGCTCATCCTGCCTGTCCTAAGGACTTTGCTCGTACCGGGCAGCGACTGCATGGCTTTAGTTAAGCCTCAGTTTGAAGCGGGACGGGAATCCGTCGGCAAAAAAGGGATTGTTAGAGATCCTAAAGTGCATGCTGATGTGCTCAAGCGAATGATCAGTTTTTCTGCCGCTGAAGGCTATATCTGTAAAGGCTTGTCATTTTCTCCAATCACGGGAGGAGACGGAAATATTGAGTTTCTCCTTCATTTGCATTGGCCGGGAGAGGGACAGGAAGGCCAGGAACTGCCGGAAGAAGAGATCATGCGCGTTGTAGAAGAAGCACATAAGACGTTAAAAGAAAAAAAAGCAGATGTACCGGAATAATAGGGCGCTATTATTCCTTTTTTCTGCATTCATGTACAATGTGCAGAGAATCATATAACATAAAAGAACAGATAAGCTTGGAAATAGAGGTGCTTACATGAACAAAGGCCAGAGGCATATTAAAATCAGAGAGATCATTACAAGCAATGAAATCGAAACACAGGATGAATTGGTCGACATGCTAAAGCAGGATGGATACAAAGTAACGCAGGCCACGGTATCACGGGATATTAAAGAACTTCACCTTGTAAAAGTGCCTACAAATAATGGTTCTTACAAATACAGTCTTCCGGCGGACCAGCGTTTCAATCCGCTGTCAAAGCTAAAGCGGGCATTGATGGACGCATTTGTGAAAATAGACTCAGCAAGCCATATGATTGTGCTGAAAACGATGCCGGGCAATGCCCAGGCAATCGGGGCGCTGATGGACAATTTGGACTGGGATGAAATGATGGGGACCATTTGCGGAGATGATACGATTTTAATTATTTGCCGGACTCCTGAAGATACAGAAGGCGTAAAAAACAGGCTCCTTGAACTGCTGTAACAGAAAATCTAACAAAGATAAGAGGTGTAATGCTGTTTGTTAGCTGAACTATCGATTAAAAACTTTGCCATTATTGAGGAACTGACGGTTTCTTTTGAACGCGGGCTTACGGTTTTAACAGGAGAAACCGGAGCCGGCAAATCCATCATCATAGATGCCATTTCTCTTTTAGTCGGAGGCCGCGGATCATCTGAATTTGTTAGATATGGGGAAGCAAAAGCCGAACTTGAAGGGCTGTTTCTGTTGGAGAGCGGCCATCCTGTTTTAGGCGTATGCGCTGAGCAGGGAATCGACGTTTCAGACGAAATGATCGTCATGAGAAGGGATATCAGCACGAGCGGGAAAAGCGTTTGCCGTGTCAATGGCAAGCTTGTCACGATTGCTTCACTAAGAGAGATCGGCAGGCTTTTATTAGATATTCACGGGCAGCACGATAACCAGCTGTTAATGGAAGACGAAAATCATCTCCAGCTTTTGGACAAGTTTGCCGGGGCCGAAGTGGAAAGCGCGCTCAAAACGTATCAGGAAGGGTACCAGCGGTATGTGAAGCTGCTCAAAAAGCTTAAGCAGCTTTCTGAAAGCGAACAGGAAATGGCCCATCGTCTTGATCTTATTCAATTTCAGCTCGAAGAAATCGAATCGGCAAAGCTTGAGCTTAACGAAGATGAACAGCTCCAAGAAGAGCGCCAGCAAATTTCAAACTTTGAGAAGATATATGAGTCGCTGCAAAATGCATATAACGCGCTTCGCAGTGAGCAGGGCGGATTGGACTGGGTTGGAATGGCATCAGCGCAGCTTGAAGATATATCTGATATAAACGAACCGCTAAAAAAAATGTCTGAAAGTGTTTCGAACTCCTACTATTTGCTTGAGGATGCCACATTTCAGATGAGAAATATGCTGGATGAGCTTGAATTTGATCCGGAACGCCTGAACTATATTGAGACGCGACTTAATGAAATCAAACAGCTGAAACGAAAATACGGTGCCACTGTTGAAGACATTTTGGAATATGCTTCTAAAATTGAAGAAGAGATTGACCAAATTGAAAACAGGGACAGCCACCTTCAAAGCTTGAAAAAGGAGCTTGACTCCGTCGGCAAAGATGTCGCAGTGGAAGCGGCAAATGTGTCACAAATCCGAAAAACATGGGCGAAAAAGCTGGCTGATGAGATTCATCGGGAATTAAAAAGCCTGTACATGGAAAAATCAACTTTTGATACGGAATTTAAGGTCAGAACAGCGTCACGCAATGAAGAGGCGCCGCTTGTAAACGGCCAGCCCGTTCAGCTGACTGAACAAGGGATTGACCTGGTGAAGTTTTTAATTTCAACCAATACAGGCGAGCCGCTAAAATCCCTTTCGAAAGTCGCTTCAGGTGGAGAGCTGTCACGGGTGATGCTTGCCATAAAAAGCATTTTCTCCTCACAACAGGATGTGACATCGATCATTTTTGATGAGGTTGATACCGGTGTAAGCGGCAGGGTCGCACAGGCAATCGCTGAGAAGATCCATAAGGTGTCAATAGGTTCACAAGTGCTGTGCATTACACACCTGCCTCAGGTGGCTGCCATGGCCGATACGCATCTTTATATTGCGAAGGAGTTAAAAGACGGTAGAACGACGACACGTGTCAAGCCGCTGTCTAAGCAGGAAAAGGTAGCGGAAATCGGGCGCATGATTGCAGGTGTCGAGGTAACCGATTTAACGAAACGCCATGCGAAAGAACTTTTAAAACAAGCGGATCAAGTCAAAACAACTGGGTAAGCTGCGCGAGAAGCGCAGCTTATTTTTTTCGTGCACATCCATTCGTTCATCAGTATATCCAATGTTTTTCTTCATATGACAGTTATAAATAAGCCGTCAGAAGGCAAAATTAAATGATGTAGCAGCAAGTCATAAAGAAGGTGTGGGATAGGAGCGAGGAGAGTGAAGTAGTGAATGCCCGATAACATCAGAAAAGCAGTAGGTTTAATTCTCCTTGTTTCGTTATTAAGTGTAGGTTTATGCAAACCGCTAAAAGAATATTTACTGATTCCAACGCAAATGAGAGTATTTGAAACCCAAACACATTCGATTGAAACGAGTTTATCGGTAAACGCTCAGACATCAGAATCCTCAGAAGCGTTTACAGTAAAGAAAGATCCGCATGAAATCAAGGTGACGGGCAAAAAATCAGGTGAGTCAGAATTGGTATATGATCTTGCCGGATTTCCAATTAAAAAAACAAAAGTGCATGTTCTTCCTGATTTAAAAGTTATACCTGGCGGACAATCAATCGGTGTAAAACTTCATTCCGTCGGTGTTCTTGTCGTCGGATTTCATCAAATCAATACAAGTGAAGGCAAAAAATCTCCGGGAGAAACGGCAGGAATTGAGGCGGGCGACATCATTATTGAGATGAATGGACAGAAAATTGAAAAAATGAATGATGTAGCCCCATTTATTCAAAAGGCTGGGAAAACTGGTGAATCTTTAGACTTACTGATCAAACGTGATAAACAGAAAATCAAAACGAAGCTGATCCCAGAAAAGGATGAAGGAGAAGGCAAATACAGAATCGGGTTATATATCAGAGATTCTGCTGCCGGCATAGGCACTATGACCTTTTATGAACCGAAAACAAAAAAATACGGAGCACTTGGCCACGTGATTTCCGATATGGACACAAAGAAACCAATTGTAGTGGAGAATGGAGAAATTGTTAAATCCACTGTAACATCAATTGAAAAAGGGACAGGCGGTAATCCGGGAGAAAAACTGGCGCGATTTTCCTCAGAACGCAAAACGATCGGGGATATTAACAGAAACAGCCCGTTTGGGATTTTCGGCACACTGCATCAGCCGATTCAAAACAACATATCAGATCAAGCATTGCCGGTTGCGTTTTCTACCGAAGTCAAAAAAGGGCCGGCTGAAATTTTAACGGTTATTGATGATGACAAAGTAGAAAAATTCGATATTGAAATCGTCAGCACAACGCCGCAAAAATTCCCTGCGACAAAAGGAATGGTGTTGAAAATTACCGATCCAAGGCTGTTGAAAGAAACAGGAGGCATCGTACAGGGGATGAGCGGAAGCCCGATTATTCAAAATGGAAAAGTGATCGGTGCTGTCACCCATGTATTTGTAAATGACCCGACAAGCGGCTACGGTGTTCATATTGAATGGATGCTGTCAGAAGCAGGAATCGATATTTATGGAAAAGAAAAAGCAAGCTGACTGCCGGAGTTTCCGGCAGTTTTTTTATTTTGATCCCTCTTCACTTCTCAGAATACATACGGTAAAATATACAAAAGAAGATTTTTCGACAAATTCACGTTTCCTTGTTTGTCAAATTTCATTTTTAGTCGAAAAACAGAGAAAAACATAGAATAACAAAGATATGCCACTAATATTGGTGATTATGATTTTTTTAGAGGGTATATAGCGGTTTTGTCGAATGTAAACATGTAGCAAGGGTGAATCCTGTTAACTACATTTGGGGAGGAAGAAACGTGGAGAAAATTAAAGTTTGTGTTGCTGATGATAATCGAGAGCTGGTAAGCCTGTTAAGTGAATATATAGAAGGACAGGAAGACATGGAAGTGATCGGCGTTGCTTATAACGGACAGGAATGCCTGTCGCTGTTTAAAGAAAAAGATCCCGATGTGCTCGTATTAGATATTATTATGCCGCATTTAGACGGACTTGCAGTTTTAGAGAGGCTGAGGGAATCAGATCTGAAAAAACAGCCGAATGTCATTATGCTGACAGCCTTTGGGCAGGAAGATGTCACGAAAAAGGCCGTCGATTTAGGCGCGTCCTACTTTATTCTCAAACCGTTTGATATGGAAAACCTTGTCGGTCATATCCGCCAGGTCAGCGGAAATGCCAGCAGTGTGACGCATCGTGCGCCATCATCTCAAAGCAGTATTATACGCAGCAGCCAGCCTGAACCAAAGAAGAAAAATCTCGACGCGAGCATCACAAGCATTATCCATGAAATCGGCGTCCCAGCCCATATTAAAGGCTATCTCTATCTGCGCGAAGCAATCTCAATGGTATACAATGACATCGAATTGCTCGGCAGCATTACAAAAGTCCTCTATCCGGACATCGCCAAAAAATTTAACACAACCGCAAGCCGTGTAGAAAGAGCGATCCGTCATGCAATTGAAGTGGCATGGAGCAGAGGAAACATTGATTCCATTTCCTCGTTGTTCGGTTATACTGTCAGCATGACAAAAGCTAAACCGACAAATTCGGAATTCATTGCAATGGTTGCGGATAAGCTGAGATTAGAACATAAGGCTTCTTAAACATGAGCTTATTAAGTGGTCATTAAATCAAACGTCTTTTATTTATTAGTTTGCGCTGATAAATAGGAGGCGTTTTGTTTTGGGGACATTTGTAGTATGGGAGAAGAATATTAAGTATCCGCATATAGTAAAGGATAGGTTTGAAAAGTAAGGAAAGCAAATGGCGGTATTACCTGCACTCTTGGTCCATTCATACATCTTATAGGATCACGAAGCATGATCGACCCTAGATGTTTCCGTTATAAAATGAAACCTTTCTCCTGCAAAATCGTAAGTAAGGCGTATTCATGTAAAAAGGAGACGTACGAATGAAAAAGAAAAAAGCAAGAAAGCGTGAGGGGTTTTTCCTGGATTTTCTTTTCGAAGTTGGTGGGGAGCTCTTTCTTTTGCTGTTTAGATGTGTACACAAACTATTTATATAAAGGGAAAAAGACTGCCGAATCGTTTCGGCAGTCTTTGCACATTAATCTTTATAAGGCACCCAGCCTGGCGTGTTCACAATTGCTTGCCATAGCGGTTCAGGCAAATGATATTTTTCTTTATCTGTGCCTTTAATCACTGTTTCGATTTGCTTTTCACGGCCTTCTTTTACTTTTACCGTCCAGTCAGGGTCAACTAGAATTTCGCGTCCCATAGCGACCAGCGGAATACCGTTTTCGATGACGGCAAGCGCGTCATCAGCGGAATGGATGGAACCGACGGCGATCAGCGGCACTTTGTTTCCGACACGTTCATTCAATAAGTCCATGCGTGTGCGAGTCGGATCTGCACCGCGGCGCGCTTTTGAGTTCACGTCCATCAGTGAGACATGAAGATAATCCAATTCTTTATCTCCTAAAGCATCAACAAGCGTATAAGTTTCAGTCATTGTCAATCCCGGTGTCTCAGGTTCTTCCGGAGACAGGCGGTATCCGACTAAGAACGCACCCTTCGCATGTTCTGAAGCGGCTTTTTTCACTTCATCGACAATAGCGAGCGGGAAGGCTAATCGTTTTTCATCGCTTCCTCCCCAGCGATCCGTGCGCTGGTTGGTTTTCGGAGAATAAAACTGCTGAATTAAGTAGCCGTTTGCACCGTGAATTTCGACACCGTCAAAGCCGGCTTCAATGGCGCGTCTTGTCGCTTCTCCAAACGCCTTCACAATGTTTTCCACTTCTTCTTCTTTTAATGCGCGAGCAATTTGTTTGCCTTTATCAAACACGTCACTTGGCCCCACAACATCCTGTTGAGGAACGAGCTCAGACGGGCACTCAATACCGCCGTGATGAATTTGTACAACAGCTTTAGCGCCTTGTGCCTGAATGGCTTGTGCTAACTTTTTTAAACCTGGAATGTTGGAATCGTCATGGATGGCCGGCTGCCCGGGGAATGCTTTTCCGTCCGGTGTAACATTTGCGCAGGCTGTAATCACCATTCCCATCTCTTTTGAACGGGGGATGATGTAGTCGAGCTCCGCTTCAGATATTGTACCGTCTTCATTAGAAGCGTAATGAGTCATCGGTGCTACTGCGATCCGGTTGTTGATTGTAACGCCGCTTTTAAACGTAAATGGTTCAAAAAGTGGCTTATACTTAGGATTCATTTGATCATCTTCTTTCGTTTAGATTCGCACATATTCTAGCCTATATGTAAAAATTAATGCAATTGATCTGCTTTACCGACTGAATATCTTGAGTGCAGAGTGATGTTTTCGCCGCTCTTTTTCGGGGCCTTTGTAGCCGCCGCTGATTTGGTGGCCGATGGAGCATGTGATGACAGTTGCCGCCAGCAGCAGAACGAATTTTTTCATGGCTTTAACTTCTTTCAATAAAGTAAATATCCTTTAAAAGGTTACGCTTGGCTGACCCACCCGTCAAACGATTTGCTCACCCTATTCTCAAATTTTTTAAAATGAATAAAAAGTTGCTTCTTTCCGCTAATTTTTTCTAATTGGCGCCTCAATTAGAGCCATCCTCATAGACAAATCTGCTCGTTATCTTTCTAACAACAGGAAATGATCGGGTCGTATAGCCCTTTTGAAAATCATGGAACTTGCTCGCCTGCATTCGCGTTGTCTTTACAAATTCGCCATTCTGGTCAAAGATAAAAGCCAAACATCAGGAAGAGGTGGTCATGTGAAACAAACGGTTCTTTTGCTGTTTACTGCGCTCTTTCTTTCGGGGTGCAGTGTTGCAAGTGCGGATGACTCAGTGCCAAGGTTTACCGAAGAGGGAAAATACATTGGCTCGGCTGATCCTCATACGATTGCGGTGTCTCTTAATGGAGAAGAAACCATGATACAAGTTCCGAAGGATAAACGTGATGAATGTGAATCACTGCCAGATCAGACACATGTCCTGGTGAAATATACAAAGAAGGATAATGGAACTTTACAGCTGGAAGATATTCAGCTGCGAAAGAACTCGTCATAAAAAGACCGGAGGGAGTAAGTTGAGAATGTTATGGAGGAGCTTGGCGCTGTGCGGATTGGCTTTGACGCTCGCGCCTTGTGCACAGGCAGCAGAGCCGATAGAAGGGAAAACAGTGTATATTGATGCCGGACACGGCGGTGAAGACAGTGGAGCGGTCGGAAACGGGCTCTTTGAAAAGGATATTAATTTGGCTGTCTCAGAGCATGTGACAGACAAACTAAAAGAGGAGGGAGCCAATCCTGTTGCATCCCGGTCTGACGATCATTTTCTGACCTTGGAGGAAAGAGTGGCTAAGGCAAGTGCCAATCAGGCTGACCTTTTTGTCAGCATTCATGTGAATTCAGGGGTTGCTTCAGCTTCAGGAACAGAAACGTATTTTCAATCTGATTATGAAGGGGAGAACAGCCGGCGTCTGGCATCCGATATTCAGTCACAGCTCGTTTCATCCTTACAAACGAGAGACAGGGGCGTGAAAGAATCAGACTTTTACGTCATTACATATTCACAAATGCCAAGTGTGTTAGCGGAGCTTGGGTTTATCACGAACAGCTCTGATGCGGACAAGCTGGGAAGTGAAGAATACCAGCAAAAGGCCGCAGATGCGATTGTCAACGGCATTGATTCTTATTATGATCAGTAGATTGATACAGCCTTAATCCTAGAGTGGAGCCGACAAAATAAGTATAATGGAGAAAACTTTAGGGTTTGAGGTGAAACGATGACAAAGATTTTTGCCCACCGGGGGGCATCAGGTCAATTTCCCGAAAATACAATGCTTGCATTTGAAAAAGGAATTGAAGCCGGAGCGGATGGGATAGAGCTTGATGTACAGCTGACGAAAGACGGACGCATTGTTGTAATTCATGATGAAAGACTTAATCGCACGACATCACTTAAAGGATTCGTGAAGGATACAGCCTATGATGAGGTGAAGACTGCGAATGCGGCCGCTGGTCACGATCAAGCGTACAGCGATATAAAAGTGCCGCTGCTAGAAGATGTGCTCTCGTGGGCGGTAAAAAAGGATTTTCTCATCAACATTGAATTAAAAAACAGCGTGATCCGCTATGAGGGAATGGAAGAAAAAGTGCTGGAGGCAGTGAAGCGATTCAATGTAGAGGAGAGAGTCATCCTATCCACCTTTAATCATGACAGCTTGGCGCTATGCGCCCGGCTTGCGCCGCATATCGAACGGGCAGTATTAACTTCAGATGTGCTTTACCAGGCAGATCGATATATCGCGTCTATTCCGGCTTCCGGCTATCACCCGAAGTTAAACAGCCCAAGGGTCACAGATGAAGTGCTAAAGAAAATGAGGAACAGTTCGATTAAGGTAAGGCCGTATACAGTCAATCGTCCGGAAGATATGAAGCGTCTCATTGAAGCGGGAGCAGACGGCATGTTTACCGACTTTCCAGAAAAGGCTTCGGCATTGCTGAAAAATGAATAGTTGTTAGAAGGAGGCTGTTTGACGCAGCCTTCTTTTTTCATTCATTCATGCCCGTTTCAAAGCATACATTCATAGAAGACAACTAGAAATTGTAAGCGCTGTCTATCTGAATGAGGTGAAACCATGAGGAAAACAGTCATTGTAAGTGCTGCAAGAACTCCATTTGGCAAATTCGGCGGAGTTTTGAAAGAGGTGAAAGCTGCTGAGCTTGGGGGCATTGTGATGAAGGAGGCGCTGCAACGGGCTGGAGTCTCTGGAGATGATGTAGAAGGAAACGTCATGGGCATGGTTGTCCAGGCCGGCTCAGGGCAGATACCTTCCCGTCAAGCTGCCCGTCTGGCGGGAATGCCTTGGAGTGTGCCGTCAGAAACACTGAATAAAGTCTGTGCTTCCGGCCTTCGCGCTGTCACTTTATGTGATCAAATGATTCGGGCGCAGGATGCGAACATACTTGTTGCGGGGGGAATGGAAAGCATGAGCAATATTCCGTATGCCGTTCCCGCCGGGCGCTGGGGAGCACGGATGGGGGACGGCGAGCTTAGGGACTTAATGGTGTATGACGGATTAACGTGCGCATTTGACGAGGTGCACATGGCTGTTCACGGAAATACAGCTGCCATGGAATATGCAATCTCACGAAGAGAGCAGGACGAATGGGCGTTGAGAAGTCATGCAAGGGCAGCTAAGGCTGCCGATGAAGGGAAGTTTCAGGATGAAATTGTTCCCGTCAACTGGATCGGTCGAAAAGGAAAACCAAACGTTGTTGATAAAGATGAAGCGATTCGCCGTGACACAAGTCTGGATCAGCTCGCGAAACTTTCTCCTATTTATGCAAGTGACGGTTCTATCACAGCCGGCAATGCTCCTGGAGTCAATGACGGAGCCGGCGCGTTCGTGCTGATGTCTGAGGAAAAAGCTGCTGAGCTTGGCAAACGGCCTCTGGCTACAATTCTTGGTTTTTCAACTACGGGAATGCCAGCGCACGAGCTGGCGGCAGCACCGGGATTTGCCATTAACAAGCTTCTGAAAAAGAACGGTTTAACTGTCCAAGATATTGACTTGTTTGAAGTAAATGAAGCTTTTGCTTCAGTTGTTTTGACATGTGAAAAAATCGTAGGTTTCGATCTTGAAAAAGTAAATGTAAATGGCGGTGCGATCGCGCTCGGCCACCCGATCGGCGCGAGCGGTGCGAGAATTCTCATGACGCTTGTTTATGAATTAAAGCGACGGGGAGGGGGTCTGGGCGTTGCCGCTATTTGTAGCGGGGCAGCACAGGGAGACGCCGTCTTAGTGCAGGTTCATTAAAACATGATGAAAAAGGGGATTTGAATGGAAATCAAACAAATCATGGTAGCTGGCGCAGGTCAGATGGGAAGCGGAATTGCTCAAACAGCTGCCGACGCGGGCTTTTATGTGCGGATGTATGATGTGAATCCAGAGGCCGCGGAGGCAGGATTGAAACGGCTGAAGAAACAGCTGGCCCGTGATGCTGAGAAAGGAAAAAGGACCGAGACGGAAGTGAAGAGCGTAATCAGTCGCATTTCGATTTCTCAAACGCTTGAGGAGGCAGAGCATGCGGACATTGTGATTGAGGCTATCGCAGAAAACATGGCGGCAAAAACTGAGATGTTTAAAACACTTGATCGCATGTGCCCGTCTCATACGATTTTGGCCAGCAATACATCTTCCTTGCCTATTACAGAAATCGCTGCTGTAACAAACCGGCCTCAACGGGTTATTGGCATGCATTTTATGAATCCCGTACCTGTAATGAAGCTGGTTGAAGTGATTCGCGGCTTGGCTACATCAGAAGAAACGGCCTTAGATGTTATGGCATTAGCGGAAAAGATGGGGAAAACAGCGGTAGAAGTCAATGATTTTCCTGGGTTTGTTTCCAACCGTGTGCTTCTTCCAATGATTAATGAAGCCATTTATTGCGTGTATGAGGGAGTGGCGAAGCCGGAGGCAATAGACGAAGTGATGAAGCTGGGCATGAATCATCCGATGGGTCCGCTTGCATTAGCGGATTTTATCGGACTGGATACGTGTTTATCAATTATGGAAGTCCTTCACTCAGGCCTTGGCGATTCCAAATACCGTCCTTGCCCGCTGCTCCGCAAGTATGTCAAAGCAGGCTGGCTTGGCAAAAAGAGCGGACGCGGTTTTTATGACTATGAGGAGAGGACTTCCTAAAGTCTATTCCATCCGGGGGTGGCCGAGTTGCATGTAACCCAAGAGCAAGTCATGATGCGAAAAATGGTGCGAGATTTTGCACGAAAAGAAATTGCTCCCGCTGCGGATATCATGGAGAAAACGGACGAATTTCCATTTCAGCTGATCAAAAAAATGGGTGAACACGGACTGATGGGAATACCGGTGCCGGAACAATACGGCGGTGCTGGAGCGGACGTTGTTTCTTATATTTTGGCAATTCATGAGATTTCTAGAATCAGCGCGGCTGTCGGCGTGATTCTCTCCGTTCATACCTCAGTCGGCACGAATCCGATTCTGTATTTCGGCAACGAAGAACAGAAGATGAAATATATACCAAAGCTCGCGTCAGGAGACCATTTGGGCGCATTTGCACTAACGGAGCCTCACTCGGGGTCGGATGCCGGGAGCCTCCGCACAACAGCAATCAAAAAGAACGGCAAATATCTATTAAACGGATCGAAAATATTCATAACGAATGGCGGAGCAGCTGATATCTATATCACATTTGCTTTAACAGCTCCAGATCAAGGCAGGCACGGGATTTCGGCTTTTATTGTTGAAAAAAACACACCCGGTTTTACCGTTGGAAAAAAAGAAAGAAAGCTGGGGCTTTATGGCTCCAATACTACGGAACTGATTTTTGATAATGCAGAAGTGCCTGAAGCCAATTTGCTTGGCAAAGAGGGGGATGGCTTTCACATTGCCATGGCGAATTTAAATGTCGGCCGGATCGGCATTGCGGCACAGGCCCTCGGAATTGCAGAGGCGGCTCTTGAGCATGCCGTTGATTATGCGAAGCAGCGAGTGCAATTTGGAAGGCCGATCGCAGCCAATCAAGGCATATCATTTAAGCTGGCTGACATGGCGACTAGGGCAGAGGCGGCAAGACATCTTGTCTACCACGCCGCAGACCTTCATAACCGCGGCCTAAATTGTGGAAAAGAAGCGTCTATGGCTAAACAATTTGCTTCCGATGCAGCCGTAAAGGCGGCGTTAGACGCCGTTCAAATTTATGGGGGATATGGCTATATGAAGGATTATCCAGTTGAGCGCCTGCTTCGCGATGCAAAGGTGACGCAAATTTATGAAGGGACGAACGAGATTCAAAGACTGATTATTTCTAAGTATTTGCTTGGCGGAACCTGATGGACAAAAAACGCATAAACGGAGGTTGAGGATATGGAGGAGAAACAGCAATATTCTCCAGGGTTGGACGGTGTGATTGCGGCAGAAACTCATATTTCTTATCTTGACACGCAGTCCAGCCAGATTTTGATAAGAGGCTATGATTTAATAGAACTTTCTGAAACAAAAAGCTATCTGGAGCTTGTCCATTTATTGCTGGAGGGCAGGCTGCCAGAAGAAAGTGAAATGGAGACGCTGGAACGTAAAATAAACAGTGCCGCAAGCCTGCCTGCTGATCATCTCCGTCTGCTTGAGCTGCTCCCTGAGGACACTCATCCAATGGATAGTCTGCGTACCGGCCTGTCGGCACTTGCTGGCTATGATCGGCAAATTGATGATCGGTCTCCCTCCGCAAACAAAGAACGCGCCTATCAGCTTCTTGGGAAAATGCCTGCCCTCACTGCTGCCAGCTACAGGATCATTAATAAGAAAGAACCGATTCTTCCGCTTCATACCTTATCCTACAGTGCGAATTTTCTATACATGATGACAGGGAAATTGCCGTCTTCATTGGAAGAACAGATTTTTGACCGGTCGCTCGTCCTGTACAGTGAGCATGAGATGCCGAATTCAACCTTTGCGGCCAGGGTCATTGCATCTACACATTCAGATCTTTATGGGGCTTTGACTGGGGCTGTCGCTTCCCTGAAAGGGAATCTTCACGGAGGAGCAAACGAAGCTGTGATGTATTTGCTTTTGGAGGCAAAAACGACATCTGATTTTGAGCAGCTTCTGCAAACAAAACTGAAAAGAAAAGAAAAAATCATGGGCTTCGGCCACCGGGTGTATATGAAAAAAATGGACCCAAGAGCACTCATGATGAAAGAGGCGCTGCAGCAATTATGCGATAAAGCCGGTGACCATCGTTTATATGAGATGTGTGAAGCGGGTGAGCGGCTGATGGAGAAGGAAAAAGGGCTTTACCCGAATTTGGATTACTATGCTGCCCCGGTGTATTGGATGCTCGGCATACCGATTCCTTTATATACGCCGGTCTTTTTCAGCGCGAGAACGTCCGGTTTATGCGCCCATGTGATCGAACAGCATGCCAATAATCGGCTCTTCCGTCCCCGTGTCAGTTACATGGGCCCGCGATATCAAACAAAATCATGAAAGGAGCTGGTAGAATGCCGAAAACGGATCGTGTAATCGTAGAAATCACAGACTATGTGCTTGAAAAAGAGATTACTAGTGCCGAAGCGTATACAACAGCGGGGCATGTATTGCTGGATACCCTGGGCTGCGGGATCTTGGCGCTACGATATCCGGAATGCACAAAGCTGCTTGGCCCGATTGTTCCAGGAACGACTGTGCCGAATGGAAGCAAAGTGCCGGGAACGTCATATGTTCTCGATCCTGTGAGGGCAGCGTTTAATATCGGCTGCATGATTCGCTGGCTCGATTACAACGATACGTGGCTGGCGGCGGAGTGGGGGCATCCATCCGATAACTTGGGAGGAATCCTTGCCGCTGCTGATTATGTATCAAGAGTGAGGCTGTCTGAAGGAAAAGAGCCGTTAACAGTACGCGACGTACTTGAGATGATGATCAAAGCACACGAGATTCAAGGTGTGCTGGCGTTAGAAAACAGCTTAAATCGAGTTGGCCTTGACCATGTGCTGTTTGTCAAAGTTGCGACAACCGCTGTTGCGGCAAAGCTTTTGGGCGGCGGAAGAGAAGAAATCAAAAATGCGCTTTCGAATGCATGGATTGACAATGCAGCATTGAGGACATACCGCCATTCACCGAATACAGGCTCGCGTAAATCATGGGCGGCAGGAGATGCAACGAGCAGAGGTGTTCATTTGGCCCTGATGTCGTTAAAAGGGGAAATGGGTTATCCGACAGCCCTGAGTGCACCGGGTTGGGGGTTCCAAGACGTTTTATTCAATAAGAAAGAGATCAAGCTTGCCCGTCCGCTTGACGCTTATGTCATGGAAAATGTGTTATTTAAAGTGTCTTATCCTGCGGAATTTCACGCCCAGACAGCGGCGGAGTGCGCCGTCATTCTTCACCCGCAGGTAAAGAACCGGATTGACGAGATTGACCGAGTTGTCATCAGAACGCATGAATCCGCTATCCGAATCATTGATAAAAAAGGCCCGCTCCACAATCCGGCAGACCGTGATCACTGTCTCCAATACATTACAGCAATCGGTTTGCTTTTTGGTGATATCACCGCACAGCATTATGAAGCTGAAACAGCGAGTGATCCGAGGATAGATAAACTTCGTGATAAAATGGAAGTGACTGAAAATAAAACATATACCGAGGATTATTTAAAACCTGATAAACGTTCCATCTCAAATGCCGTTCAGGTTCATTTTAAAGACGGAACGAGCACGGAAATGGTGGAATGTGAGTTTCCCCTCGGCCATCGTTTTCGAAGAGAGGAAGCAGTGCCGAAACTGCTGGAAAAGTTTTCTGACAATCTCAAAACCCATTTTCCTGATAAACAGCACAAACACATTTATGAGCGCTGTACCAGCTATGAGACATTACAAACGATGCGCGTAAATGAATTCGTAGACATGTTCTGCATGTAAAAGGGGGATTTGTTTCATGTCGTGGATCGTCAATAAGCAATCGTCACAAGAGGAGCTTGCCGGGCGTTTCCGCAAGCTGATGTCAGCACCGGACATTCTTCAAATTCCCGGCGCCCATGACGGGATGGCCGCTTTGCTTGCGAAAGAAGCCGGTTTTTCTGCTATTTATTTGTCCGGTGCTGCCTATACAGCCAGCAGGGGGCTGCCTGATTTAGGGATCATCACATCGGCAGAGATAGCTGAACGGGCCAAAGATCTTGTGCGTGCAGCTGATCTGCCTTTGCTTGTGGATATCGATACGGGATTTGGCGGTGTCTTAAATGCCGCCCGAACAGCCCGGGAGATGCTTGAAGCCAGGGTAGCAGCCGTTCAAATAGAAGACCAGCAGCTCCCAAAAAAATGCGGACATTTAAATGGCAAACAGCTAGTTCCGATAAAGGAAATGGCGCAAAAAATAAAAGCCATTAAACAAGCGGCACCCTCCCTTATTGTTGTTGCCCGTACTGATGCCAGGGCGCAGGAAGGGCTTGCTGCCGCAATAAAACGTTCAGAGGCTTACATTGAGGCGGGAGCGGACGCAATTTTCCCGGAAGCGCTACAGGCGGAGAATGAATTCCGCCAGTTTGCTGAGCGTATCCCCGTTCCGCTCCTTGCGAATATGACTGAATTTGGGAAAACGCCATATTATCGTGCCGATGAATTCGAAGATATGGGGTTTCACATGGTGATATATCCTGTCACCTCGCTTCGAGCGGCGGCAAAAGCTTGTGAGCGGATGTTTGGTTTGATGAAGGAGCACGGCTCACAAAAAGAAGGACTTCATGATATGCAGACACGAAAAGAACTGTACGATACGATTTCTTATTATGACTATGAAGCGTTAGATAAAACGATTGCCAAGACCGTTTTGCCTGACGAATAATGCAACAAAAAAAGCCGGAGCATTCTCCGGCTTTTTTTCAGCTATCGTTTTCTGAATCGCGGGCTGACTTGATTGCGTTTTCTGTCTCTGTATAAAATGAACCCGGCCAGCACATAGAGGCCGATCGCAAAAAAGATGAATCCTGACAACCCTTGGAGCCAAAGAGCTGAAAATGGCTTGATTGTATGACCGAAAAGTGTATCTCTCATCAGTTTAATGCCTAAAGCAGAAATAGCCCCGGGGATGACTAATATTAAAAGCGCAAGAAGTCGGCTCATCTTCAGAAAACCCCTTTATCTTTTCATTTCCTTTATTGTCCAGCGGAAAAAATATTTTGTCAAGAGAAGAAAACGTGGTAACATAGGGTTGTGCAAATTATTGCAACGGAATAAATAGGTATGCAAATTTTTTCATACAAAGGGGTATCGGGATGCAAAAGGTACTGATAGTAGGTGCCGGCAAAAGGGGAACGGCGTTATTACATATTCTGATTAAAACAGCCATCATAGATATCATTGCCGTAGTTGACAAAGACCCCGAGGCGCCGGGATTGAAAGAAGCAGAACAGTATGGGATTGCCGTTTCATCTGATTGGAAACCTTACATACAACAAAAACCGGATATCGTCATTCATACTACCGGCGATCAAGCCGTGTTTGACGAGCTCCTTCAAAGAAAGCATGAAGATACCATTGTCATGCCGGGAAAAATGGCATACATCGTTTTTCAGCTGATGGAAGAAAAGCAGCACCTGATTCAAATGCTAAAAGAGCAAACCTATAAATATGACAGAATTTTTAATTCCACCCATGATGGAATGATTTTTATTGATATCAATGAAGAAATCATTCTCTTTAACCATATGGCCGAAAAAATGGTCGGGAAAAAACGTGAGGAAGTCATTGGGCGCCCAATAAAAGAAGTGATTCCGAGCACTAAGATGCCGCGGATTTTAAAAACAAGAGTGCCTGAATACAACCAGAAGCAGCTGTTAGGCGATCATTTGCAAATTGTGACCACAAGGCTGCCGATTATTGATGAAGGCGGACGTCTGCTCGGGGCTCTTTGTGTGTTTAAAGATATCACTGATGCGGTCGAGCTGGCAGAGGAAGTGACCAACTTAAAGCAGGTCCGTACGATGCTGGAGGCAATTATTCAATCCTCCGATGAGGCGATTTCTGTCGTTGATGAAAACGGCATCGGCCTGCTAATCAATAAAGCGTATACGAAAATGACGGGGCTTTCTGAAAAAGAAGTCATCGGCAAGCCTGCAAACACTGATATTTCCGAAGGCGAAAGCATGCATTTAAAGGTGCTTGAAACAAGACGTCCTGTCCGCGGTGTCAGAATGAAGGTCGGCCCGAATGAAAAAGAGGTCATCGTTAATGTAGCACCGGTGATTGTGGACGGGATTTTGAAAGGCAGCGTCGGCGTGATTCACGATGTTTCCGAAATTAAAATGCTGACAGCGGAGCTTAATCGCGCCAGACAAATTATTCGCACGCTTGAAGCGAAATACACGTTTGACGACATTATCGGCAAAAGCGAGCAAATGCTGGTTGCGCTTGAGCAGGCGAAGCTCGGTGCGAAAACACCGGCAACCATCTTGCTGCGCGGGGAATCAGGAACAGGAAAAGAACTGTTCGCCCATGCCATCCATAACGAAAGTGACCGGAAATACAATAAATTTATTCGCGTGAATTGTGCAGCCCTTTCTGAAAACCTGCTCGAATCAGAATTGTTCGGCTATGAGGATGGCGCGTTTTCAGGAGCGAAGCGCGGCGGTAAAAAGGGTTTATTTGAGGAAGCAAATAACGGCAGTATTTTCTTAGATGAAATCGGTGAGCTGACACAAAATATGCAGGCCAAATTGCTACGCGTCCTTCAAGAAAAGGAAATCGTCAGAGTGGGCGGCACGAAAGCGATCCCTGTCAATGTCAGAGTGATCGCGGCGACAAATGTAAATATTGAAAAGGCGATGGCGGACGGAACATTCCGGGAAGACCTGTATTACCGGATCAACCGCTATCCGATCTCCATCCCGCCTTTGCGGCAGCGGTTGGAGGACATTGAAGCATTGAGCGTCAGACTTATCCAAAAGATCAACCGGGATTACGGCAGGAATGTAAAAGGGCTCTCACAGCAAGCCTTGCGCGCCTTATCTGCCTACCATTGGCCTGGGAATGTCCGGGAGCTTGAAAATGTCCTTGGACGAGCCATGATTTTTCTGAATCCGCATATGGAATGGATTGAAAAAGATCACTTGCCTGTATTCGAACTTGAGCAAAAAGAAAATGACACAGACCAGGGAACAGGTTTTGATTTTCCGGATATTGAAGGCGAAAAGCTGTCTGTCGCAGTAGAAAAATTTGAAGCACATTTGATCCAGCAAACGCTTGAAAAGCATCATTTTAACCGGACAAAAACAGCAAAAGCTCTCGGTGTCAGCATTCGGAACTTATATTACAAAATGGATAAATATGGCCTTGCAAATGAAGGCATGCAATAATTTGCAGAATAAACGCAAACATCTGCACGAATGTTTCAATATACCTGGTATGACAGCACCCTTAAGAGCTGGCATGGAACTTGCATAATAAAAGGCGGAGTCGAAACAAGAAAGGTGGTAACAGATGAAGCTGAAAGATTTAATCGGCAAAGCGTCGATACACAAAAATAAGACCATTGCGGTTGCTCATGCTGAGGATGAGGAAGTGATCCGGGCTGTAAAGCTGGCAGCCGAGCACCTATCCGCCCGTTTCTTGTTAACGGGCGACAGCACAAAACTGAACGAGCTGACATCATCCATGCAAGGGCATCAAGTGGAAATCGTCCATGCCGATACTCCTGAGGAATCGGCGAATTTAGCGGTTCGTGCTGTGCATCATAAAACAGCGGACGTTTTAATGAAAGGCAATGTGCCGACTTCTGTTTTGCTTAAAGCGGTATTGAACAGACAGGAGGGGCTTCGGTCAGCAAGTGTCCTTTCTCACGTGGCTGTCTTCGATATACCGGATTTTGACCGGCTGATGTTTGTGACAGATTCGGCAATGAATATTGCTCCTTCGCTGGAAGAGCTCCGGCAGATTTTGCAAAATGCCGTTCATGTGGCCCATGCAGTGGGGAACAATATGCCAAAAGCAGCTGCCCTTGCAGCGGTCGAAACGGTGAACCCTAAAATGGAAGCAACCGTGAATGCAGCTGCTCTAGCTCAAATGTACAAAAGGGGCCAGATCAAAGGCTGCATTGTTGATGGACCGCTTGCTTTGGATAACGCAGTTTCACAAATTGCCGCGGCTCAGAAAAAAATTTCGGGAGACGTAGCGGGCAACGCAGATATCCTTCTCGTCCCAACAATTGAGGCCGGCAATATTTTATATAAATCACTGATTTATTTTGCCAAGGCCAGCGTGGCGGCTGTCATTACAGGAGCAAAAGCACCGATTGCCTTAACAAGCAGAGCGGACTCTGCTGAAAATAAACTGTATTCCATTGCGCTGGCAATATGCGCATCTGAAGAATACACACATTAGGAGGAACGAACATGGAACTTTTTAAATATATGGAGAAATACGATTACGAACAATTGGTATTCTGCCAGGATGAACAATCTGGATTAAAAGCGATTATCGCCATTCATGATACAACGCTTGGTCCGGCGCTTGGCGGAACGAGAATGTGGACATATGAAAATGAAGAAGCGGCAATTGAAGATGCGCTCAGATTGGCTAGAGGCATGACCTATAAGAACGCGGCGGCAGGCTTAAACCTTGGCGGCGGAAAAACAGTCATTATCGGCGATCCGCGCAAAGACAAAAATGAAGAAATGTTCCGCGCGTTTGGCCGCTATATTCAAGGGCTGAACGGCAGATACATCACGGCTGAAGATGTGGGCACAACGGTCGAGGATATGGATATCATTCATGATGAAACAGACTACGTTACAGGGATTTCTCCTGCTTTCGGTTCTTCTGGAAATCCGTCCCCAGTCACAGCGTACGGGGTGTACAGAGGAATGAAGGCAGCAGCTAAAGCTGCTTTCGGAACCGACTCTCTTGAAGGAAAAACCATTGCTGTACAGGGTGTTGGGAACGTAGCCTATAACCTTTGCCGCCACCTGCATGAAGAAGGAGCAAACTTAATCGTTACGGATATCAACAAACAATCTGTACAGCGTGCAGTTGAAGATTTTGGCGCCCGTGCTGTAGATCCTGATGATATTTATTCACAAGACTGCGATATTTATGCGCCGTGTGCTCTTGGTGCGACTATTAACGACGACACCATTAAACAGCTGAAGGCGAAAGTGATTGCAGGTGCGGCTAACAACCAATTAAAAGAGACACGCCATGGTGATCAAATTCACGAAATGGGCATCGTTTATGCACCGGATTACGTGATTAACGCGGGCGGTGTTATCAACGTGGCAGATGAGCTTTACGGCTATAATGCAGAACGTGCATTGAAAAAAGTTGAAGGCATTTACGGCAATATCGAGCGTGTACTTGAGATTTCTCAGCGTGACGGCATTCCTGCATATTTAGCGGCTGACCGCTTAGCAGAGGAACGGATTGAACGCATGCGCCGCTCAAGAAGCCAGTTTTTGCAAAACGGCCACAGTGTATTAAGCAGACGTTAAGAAATTGATCTGGAGGTTATGAAAGTGCTACATGACGAAAAACGCATTCTCACAATTAATCCAGGCTCAACTTCAACGAAAATCGGTGTTTTTCATAACGAAAGAAGCATTTTTGAAAAAACATTGAGACACAACATAGAAGAGCTGCAGCGATTTGACCGAATTATTGATCAGTATGAATTTCGTAAAAACCATATTCTCGAAACGCTTCATGAACAGGGAATCAATATCTCAAAGTTTGATGCAGTCTGCGCAAGAGGCGGCCTTCTCCGGCCAATTGAAGGCGGGACCTACGTAGTGAATGATGACATGATTGAGGATTTGAAAAGCGGCTACGCCGGTCAGCATGCTTCTAATCTCGGCGGCATTATCGCGCGGGAAATCGCTGACGGCCTGAATATCCCTTCGTATATCGTCGACCCTGTTGTCGTAGACGAAATGTCAGTGCTTGCGAAAGTTTCAGGCATGCCTGAAATTGAACGGAAAAGCATTTTCCATGCGTTAAACCAAAAAGCTGTCGCTCGTAAAGCGGCAGCCTCTCTTGGCAAACGATATGAGAACATGAAAATGATTATTACCCATATGGGCGGAGGTATTACAATTGGCGTCCATGACCGCGGGCGAGTGGTGGATGTCAATAACGGCCTGCACGGCGAGGGACCATTCAGTCCTGAACGAGCAGGAACAGTGCCTGCGGGAGATCTTGTTGATCTATGTTTTTCAGGGGAATATACAAAAGAAGAAATCATGAAAAAGCTTGTTGGCACCGGCGGACTTTTAGGCTATCTCGGTACAAATGATGCAGTAAAAGTGGAACAGATGATTCAAGGGGGCGATGAAAAAGCCCACTTCATTTATGATGCCATGGCATATCAGGTAGCAAAGGAAATCGGGGCAGCCAGCGCAGCGTTAAAAGGAGAAGTTGAAGCGATTGTGCTGACGGGAGGCCTTGCGTACGGCAAAAGCTTTGTTTCTGCTATCAGATCATACATAGATTGGATTTCAGACGTTTTAGTCTATCCGGGTGAAAATGAACTGCAGTCTCTTGCCCAAGGGGCGCTCAGAGTATTGCAGGGCGAAGAGCAATCCAAACAATATCGTATTGAATAGACAGACAGGAGTGAGTCACCATGGCAACTGAGTATGACGTAGTCATTCTGGGCGGCGGTACCGGCGGTTATGTTGCGGCCATCAGAGCCGCTCAGCTCGGCTTAAAAACAGCCGTTGTGGAAAAGGAAAAACTCGGAGGAACATGTCTGCATAAAGGCTGTATCCCGAGTAAAGCGCTGCTTAGAAGCGCAGAGGTATACCGGACAGCTCGTGAAGCCGATCAATTCGGGGTGGAAACGGCTGGCGTGTCCCTCAACTTTGAAAAAGTGCAGCAGCGTAAGCAAGCCGTTGTTGATAAGCTTGCAGCGGGTGTAAATCATTTAATGAAAAAAGGAAAAATTGACGTGTACACCGGATATGGACGTATCCTTGGACCGTCAATCTTCTCTCCGCTGCCGGGAACAATTTCTGTTGAGCGGGGAAATGGCGAAGAAAATGACATGCTAATCCCGAAACAAGTGATCATTGCAACAGGATCAAGACCGAGAATGCTTCCGGGTCTTGAAGCGGACGGTAAGTCTGTACTGACTTCAGATGAGGCGCTCCAAATGGAGGAGCTGCCACAATCAATCATTATTGTCGGCGGAGGAGTTATCGGTATCGAATGGGCGTCTATGCTTCATGATTTTGGTGTGAAGGTAACGGTTATTGAATACGCGGATCGCATATTGCCGACTGAAGATCTAGAGATTTCAAAAGAAATGGAAAGTCTTCTTAAGAAAAAAGGCATCCAGTTCATAACAGGGGCAAAAGTGCTGCCTGACACAATGACAAAAACATCAGACGATATCAGCATACAAGCGGAAAAAGACGGAGAAACCGTTACCTACTCTGCTGAGAAAATGCTTGTTTCCATCGGCAGACAGGCAAATATCGAAGGCATTGGCCTAGAGAACACCGATATTGTTACTGAAAATGGCATGATTTCAGTCAATGAAAGCTGCCAAACGAAGGAATCTCATATTTATGCAATTGGAGACGTAATCGGTGGCCTGCAGTTAGCTCACGTTGCTTCACATGAGGGAATTATTGCTGTTGAGCATTTTGCAGGTCTCAATCCGCATCCGCTTGATCCGACGCTTGTGCCGAAGTGCATTTACTCAAGCCCTGAAGCTGCCAGTGTCGGCTTAACAGAAGACGAAGCAAAGGCGAACGGGCATAATGTCAAAATCGGCAAGTTCCCATTTATGGCGATTGGAAAAGCGCTTGTATACGGTGAAAGCGACGGTTTTGTCAAAATCGTGGCGGACCGAGATACAGATGATATTCTCGGCGTTCATATGATCGGCCCGCATGTCACCGACATGATTTCTGAAGCGGGTCTTGCCAAAGTGCTGGACGCAACGCCGTGGGAGGTCGGGCAAACGATTCACCCGCATCCAACGCTTTCTGAAGCAATTGGAGAAGCAGCGCTTGCCGCAGATGGCAAAGCCATTCATTTTTAAAAGCATAAAGGAGGGGCTTGAATGAGTATAAACCGACATCAAGCACTAGGGCTGACTGATCAGGAAGCCGTTGATATGTATAGAACCATGCTGTTAGCAAGAAAAATCGATGAAAGAATGTGGCTGTTAAACCGTTCTGGCAAAATTCCATTTGTAATCTCTTGTCAAGGACAGGAAGCAGCACAGGTAGGAGCGGCTTTCGCACTTGACCGTGAAATGGATTATGTATTGCCGTACTACAGAGACATGGGTGTCGTGCTCGCGTTTGGCATGACAGCAAAGGACTTAATGATGTCCGGGTTTGCAAAAGCAGCAGATCCGAACTCAGGAGGCCGCCAGATGCCAGGACATTTCGGACAAAAGAAAAACCGCATTGTGACGGGATCATCTCCGGTTACAACGCAAGTGCCGCACGCAGTCGGTATTGCGCTTGCGGGACGTATGGAGAAAAAGGATATCGCAGCCTTTGTTACATTCGGGGAAGGGTCTTCAAACCAAGGCGATTTCCATGAAGGGGCAAACTTTGCCGCTGTCCATAAGCTGCCGGTTATTTTTATGTGTGAAAACAACAAATACGCAATCTCAGTGCCTTACGATAAGCAAGTCGCATGTGAGAACATTTCCGACCGTGCCATAGGCTATGGGATGCCTGGCGTAACTGTGAATGGAAATGATCCGCTGGAAGTTTATCAAGCGGTTAAAGAAGCACGCGAAAGGGCACGCAGAGGAGAAGGCCCGACATTAATTGAAACGATTTCTTACCGCCTTACACCACATTCCAGTGATGACGATGACAGCAGCTACAGAGGCCGTGAAGAAGTAGAGGAAGCGAAAAAAAGTGATCCCCTGCTTACTTATCAAGCTTACTTAAAGGAAACAGGCCTGTTGTCCGATGAGATAGAACAAACCATGCTGGATGAAATTATGGCAATCGTAAATGAAGCGACGGATGAAGCGGAGAACGCCCCATATGCAGCTCCTGAGTCAGCGCTTGATTATGTGTATGCGAAGTAGGGAGGAAGAACAAATGTCAGTAATGTCATATATTGATGCAATCAATTTGGCGATGAAAGAAGAAATGGAACGAGATTCTCGCGTTTTCGTCCTTGGGGAAGATGTAGGAAGAAAAGGCGGTGTGTTTAAAGCGACAGCGGGACTCTATGAACAATTTGGGGAAGAGCGCGTTATGGATACGCCGCTTGCTGAATCTGCGATCGCAGGAGTCGGTATCGGAGCGGCAATGTACGGAATGAGACCGATTGCTGAAATGCAGTTTGCTGATTTCATTATGCCGGCGGTCAACCAAATTATTTCTGAGGCGGCTAAAATCCGCTACCGCAGCAACAATGACTGGAGCTGTCCGATTGTCGTCAGAGCGCCATACGGCGGAGGCGTGCACGGAGCCTTGTATCATTCTCAATCAGTCGAAGCAATTTTCGCCAACCAGCCCGGACTGAAAATTGTCATGCCATCAACACCATATGACGCCAAGGGTCTATTAAAAGCCGCAGTTCGTGACGAAGACCCGGTGCTGTTTTTTGAGCACAAGCGGGCGTACCGTCTGATAAAGGGAGAGGTTCCGGCTGATGATTATGTCCTGCCAATCGGCAAGGCTGACGTAAAACGGGAAGGCGACGACATCACAGTGATCACATACGGTCTGTGTGTCCACTTTGCCTTACAAGCTGCAGAACGTCTCGAAAAAGATGGCATTTCAGCGCATGTGGTGGATTTAAGAACAGTTTACCCGCTTGATAAAGAAGCGATTATCGAAGCTGCGTCCAAAACTGGAAAGGTTCTTTTGGTCACAGAAGATACAAAAGAAGGCAGCATCATGAGCGAAGTAGCCGCAATTATATCCGAGCATTGTCTGTTCGACTTAGACGCGCCGATCAAACGGCTTGCAGGTCCTGATATTCCGGCTATGCCTTATGCGCCGACAATGGAAAAATACTTTATGGTCAACCCTGATAAAGTGGAAGCGGCGATGAGAGAATTAGCGGAGTTTTAAAGACGTAAGGGAGGATACAATCATGGCAATTGAACAAATGACGATGCCGCAGCTTGGAGAAAGCGTAACAGAGGGGACGATCAGCAAATGGCTTGTCGCCCCCGGTGATAAAGTGAACAAATACGATCCGATCGCGGAAGTCATGACAGATAAGGTAAATGCAGAGGTTCCGTCTTCTTTTACTGGTACGATAACAGAGCTTGTGGGAGAAGAAGGCCAAACCCTGCAAGTCGGAGAAGTGATTTGCAAAATTGAAACAGAAGGCGCGAATCCGGCTGAACAAAAACAAGAACAGCCAGCTGCTTCAAAAGCCGCTGAGACTCCTGCTGCAAAAAGTACCGAAGCAGCTGATCAGCCCAATAAAAAGCGCTACTCGCCAGCTGTACTCCGTTTGGCCGGAGAGCACAGCATTGATCTTGAACAAGTAACAGGAACAGGTGCAGGCGGGCGCATCACACGAAAAGATATTCAGCGCTTAATTGAAACAGGCGGCGTGCAAGAACAGAATCCTGAGGAGCTGAAAACAGCAGCTCCTGCACCGAAGTCTGCATCAAAACCTGAGCCAAAAGAAGAGACGTCATATCCTGCGTCTGCAGCCGGTGATAAAGAAATCCCTGTCACAGGTGTAAGAAAAGCAATTGCTTCCAATATGAAGCGAAGCAAAACAGAAATTCCGCATGCTTGGACGATGATGGAAGTCGACGTCACAAATATGGTTGCATATCGCAACAGTATAAAAGATTCTTTTAAGAAGACAGAAGGCTTTAATTTAACGTTCTTCGCCTTTTTTGTAAAAGCGGTCGCTCAGGCGTTAAAAGAATTCCCGCAAATGAATAGCATGTGGGCGGGGGACAAAATTATTCAGAAAAAGGATATCAATATTTCAATTGCAGTTGCCACAGAGGATTCTTTATTTGTTCCGGTGATTAAAAACGCTGATGAAAAAACAATTAAAGGCATTGCGAAAGACATTACCGGCCTAGCTAAAAAAGTAAGAGACGGAAAACTCACTGCAGATGACATGCAGGGAGGCACGTTTACCGTCAACAACACAGGTTCGTTCGGGTCTGTTCAGTCGATGGGCATTATCAACTACCCTCAGGCTGCGATTCTTCAAGTAGAATCCATCGTCAAACGCCCGGTTGTCATGGACAATGGCATGATTGCTGTCAGAGACATGGTTAATCTGTGTCTGTCCTTAGATCACAGAGTGCTTGACGGTCTCGTGTGCGGACGATTCCTCGGACGAGTGAAACAAATTTTAGAATCGATTGACGAGAAGACATCTGTTTACTAAATAAGAAAAAAGAGCATTTTTTGAAGTTTTGTTTCAAAAAATGCTCTTTTTCTATTATTCAGCGATTCGTATTTTCATTTCGACACGATATTCTTCTTGTTTTTTCGGGGAGTAATGAATCGGTATGATTAACTCGTATACATCACTGACAACTGTTAATTGGCGGTCTGCGATATACTTGATAAGCTTCTGTAAGTTGAGAAAATAATGTTCAGGCGAAAAATTATACGCGATACACGCATACCTCCCTTTAGGGATCGTTGTGATTTCCATATCCGGCGTAATTGATGAAATCTGTTTATTCGTCAATACAGGCGTGAAAATATGACGGTAAGTCATTTCATCAATGCTGGTGTAGGGCTGAAAAGAGAAAGTAGCGCCGTAGCTATTGTTCGTAAATCCATCTGCTGACTCGATAAATTTTTTTAATTTGCTGTAGGAGGCGTTGAGCACGTTTTCAGGCCCGATTCCTTCTGCCTCTGTCTGAATAATCCGTATTTCTTCTTCATCTAAAACAAACACCTCACCGAGCGCGGGATATTCCATCTGCCGTTTCATCCGCTTTTTCACCAATGAAATGGTTTGCTCCAGTGCTGATAAAAAGTCTAATTTCTCCCTGATTTGCCTCTCCTGCTCGGTATAAAAAGCAAACAGTTCTCCCATCTCTAAGTCCTGTGCTTTTTTCATTTCTTCCAAAGGTGTGCCGATATATTTCAATGATTTGATCAAATCCAGATGAATGAGCTGAGCATCTGTATAATAGCGGTAGCTGGTATCCGGGTCGACGTAGGCTGGTTTAAATAAATCAATATCACGTGCTGGCTTTAAGATGTGCAGGCGCTTTCCAAGCAATGGTCAGTGCAATCCCTATGGCTAAGGTGACCGTTGCAAAGTAGAAGGGATAGTTTACATCAATATCGAACAGCATTCCGCCGATAATAGGCCCGAATACATTGCCGATACTTGTAAACATTGAATTCATACCGCCGGCAAACCCCTGTTCATTTCCCGCAATCTTTGACAGGTAAGTCGTTACCGCAGGCCGCATGAGATCAAATCCGACAAATACGGTGACTGTCACCAGCAGAATCGCAACATATGAATGTACCGTTGTCAGCAAGAATACCAGACTCGTAGAGAGAATTAAGCTGTACCGAATTAAATGGATTTCACCAAACCATCTTGTGAAGCGGTCGAATAAGACGACTTGCGTAATGGCGCCAACAATCGCTCCTCCTGTAATCATAATGGCAATGTCGCTGGCCGTAAATCCGAATTTATGATCCACGAATAATGCAAATAAAGATTCAAATGATGCTAAACCAAAAGACGAAATTAAGATAATGAGAAAAGCTATGAAATACATGGGGGCAAAAATTCGTTTAAAGCCTGTCTTCTGCCCTTTTATTTCCTGATTTTCAGGGTTTCGTTCCGGCTCGCGCAGCGTGAGGATTGATAAAATGGCTGCTAACAGTGCAAAAGCTGCCGCAAAGAAAAAAGGCAGCCGGGAATGGACTTCTGCTAAAAATCCCCCGATGCCGGGGCCGATAATAAATCCTGTTGAAATAGCGGCTGACATATAACCGAGTGCTTTCGGCCGTGTTTTAATGGTCGTGATATCTGCGATAAAAGCCGTGACCCCGGGCATAATGAAGGCAGCGCTGATACCGCCCAGCATACGGGAGATAAATAACATCTCAACTGTTTTTCCAATGCCGAACAAAAACTCCGACACACTAAAGAACAACAGGCCGATTACGATCATGATCTTGCGCCCGAAGCGATCAACCCATCGTCCGGCTATTGGTGAGACAATGAGCTGTGTAATAGCGAAGCAGGCAACCATATAGCCGACCGCGGTCCCCGATAAATGCAATTCATTCATAATGGTCGGCGTTACTGGAATCACAAGCCCGATCCCCAAAAAAGCAATAAATAAATTGGTTAATAATATAGTTAAGGTAATATTTTTCTTCTCCATATGACTTCCCCTTTTTCAAGTGTGTATCCCTTATACTGTAAGACCTCCTCCTAGGGGAGAGTCAACGGATTTGCAAAATCTTTCTAAAGCCTTATGACAGTTATTCATTTGCGGGAACAAGCATGTCGATATGCTGCGGCAGGACCTGAATGACTGCGGGTGTATGTGTATAAACTTCTCCATCCATATCCGCCTTTTTGGCAGTGTCTGTTTCAATTTCGATACGGGAGGCCTGGACATAGGACAGCTCTCCGGTAAAACGATCAATTGAGCCCTGTTCCATGCTCATCAGCTCCCGCAACGCGGTGAGGTTGGTGTTGCGGCATATGAGAACATCAAGTAAGCCGTCTTCAATACTGGCATCGGGCAGAGGAATTCGATTCGTTCCAATGTATTGGCCATTCATCACAAGCAGCATAACGGCTTCTTCTTTAATTTCTTTTCCGTCAATTTTTAATGTCATCGGAAACGATGCAGCGGATGAGACGGTTCGCAACGCACTTGTAAAATAGCTGATTTTTCCCAATAATGCTTTTTCCGTTTCATTAATTTGATTCGACGTTTCTGCAATTAAGCCGATCCCCCAGAAATTTAAAAAATAACGGTCATTCATCTGACATACGTCTACGCTGGTTTTTTTTCCTGCCATAAGTGCTTCCGCGGCCTTTGCAAGATTTTGAGGGATGCCAAGCACTCTTGAAAAGTCATTGCACGTGCCGCCGGGCAAAATTCCGACCGCGGGTTTTCTTTCTAGAGCGCTGATAGCATTTATGCATTGATGGATCGTGCCGTCGCCGCCGAGAATGAAGACGGTGTCGACAGAATCATCAATGGATTGGCAAAAATGATACGCATCATCCTTTTTCTTTGTCTGCTTAATAATCACCTCATCTAAATCGTGAGATAAAACCGGCACCACAGCACCAAGTGCTTTTTCTATATTTTTGTTGCCGGCATTTCCGTTATGAATCAGTAACGCTTTCCTGTGGCTCATATACAACTGCTCCTTTATTTTACTTCTAGTTATATAATCCCCTTTTTCTGTAAGCAGTAAACGAAGAGCAAAAAAAGTGCACGGCGAAGCAAAGTCATTTGCCGATATGGACGTTTCCTTGCTATCATAAGAACAGATGATGAAAAAGGAGAGGTCTTCATTGAACATGGACTTTAATTTATTTATGAATGATATTGTCCGCCAAGCGAGACAAGAAATAACAGCTGCCGGATATACCGAGCTTAAAACAGCCGAAGAGGTGGATGAGGCACTTACGAAAAAAGGAACGACGCTCGTCATGGTAAACTCTGTTTGCGGATGCGCCGGAGGAATTGCAAGACCGGCAGCCTACCATTCCGTTCACTATGATAAAAGACCTGATCAGCTCGTCACCGTTTTTGCCGGACAGGATAAAGAAGCGACAGCGCGTGCGCGTGACTATTTTGAAGGTTATCCGCCATCTTCTCCGTCCTTTGCGATTTTGAAAGACGGAAAGATCATGAAAATGGTAGAGCGTCATGAAATTGAAGGCCATGAGCCGATGGCCGTAGTGGCAAAGCTGCAGGAAGCCTTTGAAGAATATTGTGAAGAAGTATAAGACGAACAACCCGGATGCTCAAAGCAGCCCGGGTTTTTTTGTGCATAAATTTCCAAGGATATATGAATAAATATTAAGGGATTATTCAATCGGATTGTACAGCGATTTAATTTTTATCTAGTAATATCAGAAGAGATCACTGGAAAGATAAGCTTAAAGATAATTTTTAAAAATAGTATTGCATAAAAATGAGAAACTGTTTAAAATACAAATTAACGAATAAATATTCAAATACACCAAAAGTAATGAATACGGGGGAAATGGATCATGAAAAAATGGCTCTTATTACTTGTAGCTGCTTGCATCACCTTTGCATTAACTGCGTGCGGCTCAAGCAATTCAGGTTCAGAAAGCGGAAAGAAAAAATTAATTATGGGTACTTCGGCGGATTACAAACCGTTTGAATATAAAGAAGGAGATAATATTGTCGGCTTTGATGTAGAGCTGGCAAAAGCTCTGGCAAAGAAGGCAGGCTATGAAATTGAAGTGCAGGATATGGACTTCAACAGCTTAATTACAGCGCTTAAATCAAAACAGGTGGATCTCGTTCTGTCAGGAATGACACCAACGCCTGAGCGTAAAAAACAAGTTGATTTTTCCGATGTGTATTACACAGCGAACCATATGATTGTCAGCAAAAAAGACAGCGGCATTCAATCTTTGAAAGACCTGAAAGGAAAAACAGTTGGCGTTCAGCTTGGCTCTATTCAGGAAGAGAAGGGGAAAGAGCTTTCTCCGGAATATGGTTTTAAAACAGAAGACCGCAACAGAATTTCTGATTTGGTGCAGGAAATCAAATCTGACCGTTTCGATGCCGCGATTATTGAAGACATTGTTGCAGAAGGGTATTTCAAATCAAATGATGACCTGCAAGGCTTTGTGATTCCTGATGCGAAAGCGGAAGAAGCCGGTTCAGCAATTGCTTTCAGAAAGGACAGTGAACTGACAGACAAATTCAATAAAGCGCTCAAGGAAATGGAAGATAACGGAGAGCTTGAGAAATTGAAGAAAAAATGGTTCACTGGCGAGAAGTAAAAAAAAGCGGCTCAACTTTTTCGTTGAGCCTTTTTATTGAATAGGAAACTTTTTTCCTGTAAGAAAAGGAGACAAAGGCTATGAATTTGGATTTTTCAGCAACGATCCCCCAAATTCCTTTTATATTAGAAGGCTTGGCAATTACATTAAAAATTGTTGTTGTATCTGCTATTATCGGACTTATACTCGGTATTGTGCTAAGCTTATGCAAGATCAGCACATTCCGCCCGTTTATCTGGATCGCTGATTTTTATACATCAGTGTTCCGAGGCACGCCTTTAGTGCTGCAGCTTATGATTGTCTATTTTGGCCTTCCTCAGCTGCTCGGATTTCAAATTGACCAGTTTTGGGCTGCGGTTGTCGCATTGTCTTTGAATTCCGCCGCTTATGTATCGGAAATTATCAGAGCCGGAATCAATGCCATTGATAAAGGGCAAAAAGAAGCTGCTGTTGCACTCGGTGTCCCGTATGGAAAAATGATGAAGGATCTGCTGCTGCCGCAGGCCTTCAAAAATATATCACCTGCAATTGTGAATGAATTAATTACGTTAACAAAAGAATCGGCGATCGTCACCGTCATCGGGCTTGGTGATGTCATGAGACGCGCATATCAAGCTGGCGCCGCCACTTACAATTACCTTGAGCCGCTCATTATCGCGGGATTGATTTATTATGTGCTTGTCCTGATTTTAACGTTTATCGGCAAGGCTGTAGAAAGGAAGCTGAAATCCAATGATTAAGGTTGAAAAGCTGTCAAAATCATTTGGGAAACACGAAGTATTAAAAAACATTTCAACAACAATCGCTGAGGGTGAGGTTGTTGCCGTGATCGGTCCTTCAGGCTCAGGCAAATCAACGTTCTTACGCTGTTTAAACCTGTTGGAAAAGCCTAACGGCGGAACCATTACAATAAAAGACACAGAGATTACGAAGCCGAAAACCAACACATTAAAGGTCCGGGAAAACATCGGGATGGTTTTTCAGCATTTTCATCTCTTTCCGCACAAAACGGTTCTCGAAAACATCATGTACGCGCCTGTCAATGTAAAAAAAGAATCAAAACAGGCTGCACAGGAGAAAGCTGAGGACCTGCTCCGCAAAGTCGGTTTGTTTGAAAAGCGAAATGACTATCCAAACCGTTTGTCTGGCGGACAAAAACAGCGTGTCGCGATTGCCAGGGCTCTTGCGATGAATCCGGACATCATGCTGTTTGACGAGCCGACCTCCGCCCTTGATCCAGAGATGGTCAAAGAAGTGCTACAGGTGATGAAAGAGCTGGTCGAAACCGGCATGACCATGGTGATTGTCACACATGAAATGGGCTTCGCAAAAGAAGTGGCAGACCGTGTGCTGTTTATGGACCAAGGAATGATTGTCGAAGACGGCAATCCGAAGGAATTTTTTATGTCGCCAAAATCCAAAAGAGCGCAGGACTTTTTAGAGAAAATATTATAGAATATAAAAAAGAAGAAGGCTGGCCGCCTCTTCTTTTTTATTGAAGAAACAAATAGAAATGGAGTCCGACATGTTTAAAATTGGTTACCGCACAATAAAGACTGCGCTTGGAACAGCTTTGGCTATTTATATAAGCCAGTTATTGCATTTGCAAAACTTCGCATCAGCAGGAATCATCACCATTTTGTGTATACAAATCACACAAAAACGGTCGCTTCAGGCCTCATGGGCCCGCTTTGCGGCATGCTGTCTGGCAATTGCTTTTTCTTATCTCTTTTTCGAGCTTATTGGCTACCACCCGTTTGTGATCGGAGCGCTTCTTTTGATATTCATTCCGATAACGGTTCTGTTAAAAATTAACGAGGGTATCGTCACCAGTTCTGTTATTATCCTTCATTTATACATGTCCGGCGGCATTACGCCTACTTTCATCTGGAATGAAGTTCAGCTGATTACGGTCGGCATCGGCGTCGCTCTATTGATGAACTTGTATATGCCGAGTCTTGATCGGAAGCTGATTGCTTACCGTAAAAAGATAGAGGATAACTTTGCTGTCATTTTTGCAGAAATCGAACGGTATTTGTTAACTGGTGAGCAAGATTGGTCTGGAAAAGAAATTCCGGAAACGCACCAGCTTATTACGGAGGCTAAAAACCTGGCATATCGAGATGTGCAAAACCACATTTTGCGTTACGAAAATCTGCATTATCATTATTTTAAAATGAGAGAAAAGCAATTTGAAATTATTGAACGCCTTCTCCCTAAAGTGACATCGATCTCCATCACGGTAGATCAGGGAAAAATGATCGCTGAATTTATTCATGATTTGCGGGAGGCGATACACCCTGGGAATACAGCGTATAAATTTCTGAAAAGACTTGCTGACATGAGAAAAGAATTTGAGGAGATGCCGCTTCCTGCGACTAGAGAGGAATTTGAAGCGAGGGCCGCTCTCTTCCATCTTCTCGGCGAAATGGAACAATATTTAGTGATTAAAAGTTATTTTAAAGGAATAAAAGCGCAAAAATCACTCGGATGATTCGCATGAGCTCTTCCTTCATTGGTCAACCTAATGAAAAAGGAGGAGCTTATGCGTTTTTTCTTATGTTCGATTTTCATGATGATTTCACCGATTTGGCCGCTCGGCGAAAATCCGCTGCCAGGTGATCCGTATGTTATTGTCAACAAGCGAACAAATGAACTTGCTGTTATCCTCGACAACAAAGTAGAAGGCGTGTATAGTGTGGCGACTGGAAAAACAGATGATTTGACGCCTGAAGGAGAGTTTTCGGTAACGGTAAAAGCGGAAAATCCTTACTACAGAAAGAAAAATATTGAAGGGGGATCTCCTGATAACCCGCTTGGGGCAAGATGGATCGGATTTGACGCGAAAGGAACGGACGGGCGGATTTATGGAATTCATGGGACAAACCGAGAGGAATCAGTAGGAAAATTTGTGTCTAACGGCTGTATACGTATGCATAACGATGAGGTTGTTCATTTGTTTCAAACGATACCAGTAGGAACGAGAGTGCTGATCACGGACGACAACCGCTCTTTTGAGGAGATTGCCATCGAGCATAAAGCTCTGATAAAAAAGCAGGATATTCCCATTGAATAAGGCGCCTGCTTTTTTATCGTTATAGAAACATGACGATTCCTGAGAGTACAGTTGAAAGAATAAAAACTCCCAAAATCACGATCAAAACGCTTTTCATCAGTTTTTGAGACATGATTTTCACTCCTTAAACAATCTGTCTATATTTTAGCGTGTTTTGAATGGGCGGACAAGCGATATCTATTAGCGAAAGCAGGGATGAAAATGAACAGGCTTGACCATATCGGGATAGCCGTTTTTTCGATAAAAGATGCAAGAAGCTTTTATGAAAATGTATTGGGGCTTGCATTTCTTCATCAAGAAACGGTTGAAGAGCAAAAGGTGAATGTTGCTTTTTTTCAAGCTGGTAGCGTCAAACTTGAGCTGATAGAGCCGTTGACAGCTGATAGCCCCGTCCATTTATTTTTGGAGAAGAAAGGGCAGGGACTGCATCATATTGCGTTTTTGTGCAACGGCCTATCTGAACAGCTTCAAGCATTGTCTGACCGGCATGTTCAATTGATTGACAGGTTTCCAAGACAGGGGGCGAACGGGAAAAAGATCGCGTTTATTTCCCCTCGGGAAACAAACGGTGTTCTTGTAGAGCTTTGTGAACCGAAAGGAGATCAACAGAATGAACATGAATGAGCACATGGATCATTTATACACGAAACGCAAGCAGGCAGAAGAAGGCGGAGGACGGGAAAAGCTGGCTCAGCAGCGGCAAAAGGGCAAGCTCACTGCTCGGGAAAGGATCATATTTCTTCTAGATCAGGACAGCTTTATCGAATTACACCCCTTCATGGAAAGTCAAGTGTTAACAAGAGAACAGCGCATGTTAGGGGATGGGGTCGTGACAGGGTACGGCACAATTGACGGCCGCTCAGTTTATGTATTTGCGCAAGACTTCACAGTGTACGGAGGGGCGCTTGGCGAAACCCATGCCAGGAAAATCTGCGCTTTGATGGATCTGGCAGCAAAAAATAAGGCGCCGATTATCGGGCTGAATGACTCAGGTGGTGCGAGAATTCAAGAGGGTGTGTTATCATTAGATGGATACGGTCACATATTTTACCGAAACGTCTTATATTCCGGAGTCATTCCGCAAATATCGGTTATTTTAGGGCCGTGCGCTGGAGGCGCTGTATATTCTCCGGCACTCACAGATTTTATATTTATGGCTGAACAGACCGGCCGGATGTTTATTACCGGCCCGAAGGTGATTGAAAAAGTGACAGGGGAACAGGTTGATGCGGAGAGCTTAGGCGGAGCGGGGATACATAATGCCGTCAGCGGAAACGCCCACTTTTCCGGGCATACGGAGAAGGAGGTTCTGACAGGGGTGAGAAAACTGCTGTCTTATTTGCCGCTGAATGGCCGGACAACAGAGCCGAAGCCAGAGAAAGAGGCGTCCAGACCGTTATTAAACCGTCTTGTCCCTGCTGATACGACAAAGCCTTATGATGTTCGGAAGGTGATTAGGGAGCTGGCTGACCCGCAATCTTTTTTTGAGATTCAGCCATTTTTTGCGAAGAACATTGTCATTGGGTTTGCAAGGCTGGGTGAAAAAGCAATCGGCATCGTGGCGAGCCAGCCGAAGCATCTGGCGGGAAGCCTGACGATTGACGCTGCTGATAAAGCAGCAAGGTTCATCCGTTTTTGTGACGCATTTGATATCCCGCTATTGACTGTCGAAGATGTCCCGGGGTTTCTGCCGGGTATTCAGCAAGAGCACAATGGAATCATCAGGCATGGAGCAAAATTATTGTTTGCTTATGCTGAAGCGACTGTCCCAAAAGTCACACTCATCATTAGAAAAGCGTACGGAGGCGCCTATGTGGCCATGAACAGCAAAGCGATCGGAGCGGACCTTGTGTTTGCATGGCCGAATGCTGAAATCGCAGTGATGGGTCCAGAAGGTGCGGCATCGATTTTGTATGAAAAGGAAATCAAAGCTTCAGCTGACCCGCAAAAGACGAAACGCGAAAAAACAGCTGAATACAAAAAGCAAAACGCCGGCCCATACAAAGCGGCAGCTTGTGGAATGGTCGATGACATCATTTTGCCGGAAGAATCAAGGGGAAAACTGATTCAAGCTTTTCATATGCTTGCACATAAGACAGAAGAGAGACCGAAAAAAAAGCACGGTAACATACCGCTTTAATATGGAGGGACTTACAAATGGTGAATGAAAAACGCCTGCTGGAAGAATTTTTAGAGCTTGTCCAAATTGACTCAGAAACAAAGCACGAAGCTGAAATCTGCAAAGTGCTGAAACGAAAATTTTCTGATTTAGGTGTGGACGTTAAAGAAGACGATACAATGGATATCACGGGCCACAGAGCCGGTAACCTGATTTGCACGCTAAAAGGGACAAAACAAACAGATACGATCTATTTTACATCTCATATGGACACAGTTGTACCCGGAAACGGCGTAAAACCAGTTATAGAGAACGGTTACGTCAAAACTGACGGCACGACGATTTTAGGCGCTGATGATAAAGCGGGATTGGCTGCAATGTTTGAGGCGATTAAGGTGCTGAAAGAAGAAAACATTGAACACGGCACGATTGAATTCATCATCACAGTAGGGGAAGAATCGGGTCTGATCGGAGCGAAGGCGCTTGACCGTTCTATGATCACTGCATCCTACGGCTATGCTCTTGATTCAGACGGAAAAGTCGGAAATATCATTGTGGCCGCGCCGACACAGGCGAAGGTAAGAGCGGCAATTTTCGGGAAAACCGCTCACGCCGGGGTTGAACCTGAAAAAGGCATTTCAGCGATTACAATCGCTAGCAAAGCCATTTCAAAAATGCCATTGGGCCGTATCGATGAAGAAACAACAGCTAATATCGGCCGGTTTGAAGGCGGCACACAAACAAACATTGTGTGCGACGAAGTTCATATTCTTGCTGAAGCGCGCTCTTTAGTTCCTGAGAAAATGGAAGCTCAGGTTCAAAAAATGAAAGCTGCTTTTGAAGAGGCAGCTGCTGATATGGGCGGACGCGCAGAAGTCGAAATTGAGGTTATGTATCCGGGCTTTAAATATCAAGACGGCGACCAAGTTGTTGAAATCGCGAAAAAAGCGGCTGCTAAAATCGGACGTCCAAGCGAGCTGCAAACGAGCGGCGGCGGAAGCGACGCGAACGTAATCGCTGGTCATGGCATCCCGACGGTCAATCTTGCTGTCGGTTATGAGCAAATCCATACAAAAAATGAAAAAATGCCGATCGAAGAGCTCGTTAAAACGGCAGAAATGGTTGTTGCCATTATTGAAGAGGCGGCAAAATAAAAAAAGAAAACCCGAGTGCGATTTCCCGCATCGGGTTTTTTTAGCTCCATTTCCTAAGCGGCCAAAATAACACATCCTGTTTTTTAGCGTAATGAAGCAAGGGGTCTGACTCTGGCAATGTAATGCCGTGAGCATCAGTCACCGTATTGACTGAAATTTCCGCTTCGGCGTTTTGCAGCAGCCATGGATGATGATGGATGTCTTCGTAATAGAGTTTGTTTTGATTGGTAGTATAGAGTCTATACCGTTCTGTCAGCCAGTAATCGAGCGAATCCTTTTCTGCTGTAAAAGGCGCTGAAATGGGCCGGTATGCGGCGTGGAATGCTGCTTCTTTGTCATTTTTCCGCTTGCTGACATAGTCAATGGCATCACCGTTTTTTTCGGACTTCATATCCGCGTAAAAATAAGGCAGATGAAAGAATGTGCGAGCGCCAAGGACCGCCAGACGATGATCGGCATCTAAGCTAAAAAAATAAATGCCGGGCTTGCCTTTATACGTGACATAGGTGCGGAGGTTAAGCTCAGGAAATGCACGCGCACCGGGAATGGCAGGAAGATAACGCGCCCTCAGGTTCGTGAGCATAAAGGGAAGCATGCTGATCCAAGCTTGCCCGTTATATGTATCTAATTCTAAAACGGACGGTACCAAAGCGCGAAGGATAGAAACATCAACAGGCCAGTGGGCAAATAAGACATCATTCCAGGTTTGTCTCATAATCCAGATTCCATCAGGTACAGAAATATTTTTTTGCTGAAAGCGTTCCGTCAACGTATATGCTCCTTTCGGTTGGAGGTGAGTAAAGGTATTCCCGATTTCCTTCTTTTTAAACGATACGGCTATTTTTTAGGATGGCCATTTCTGCTTCAGCCATGATAAACAAGACTGTTTGGCGCGGTATGCTTTGCAAGTAACAAAAAACAACCCCGGCTTTTCGCACGGGGTTGCTTTTTTATTTCACCGACTCAGTAAGAGCGGCTGTTTTTTTGCTTTTATGATGCGTCATCTGAAGGACGATGTTTTGCACTGTCAAAAACAGTCCGCTTGTAAACCAGTACAGCGGAAGGGCTGCCGGAACATTAAGCGAGAAAATCGTCATCATCACAGGGAAGATGAACACCATCAATTTTGCGGATTGCTGTGCCGCAGGGTTTTGCGGGACAGCGGAATATTTCGCGCTCAGTTTTTGAGCGATATAGGCTTGGACAAAATACATAATCCCTGCACTAAGGGACATGAGAATATCAGATTGCCCTAAACTGAACCATAGAAACGAGTGTGACGCAATTTCAGGTGTTGAGCGAATCGCGTAATAAAGCCCAATCATAATCGGAGACTGAATCAGCATTGGAAGACAGCCCATCGCAAGCGGGTTGATATTATGCTCCTGATACAGCTTCATCATTTCCATTTGCAGCTCTTTTTGCTTTTCCGGGTCCTTCGTCTTTTTCAACTTAACCTGGATACTGTCAACCTGAGGTTTAATAACGGCCATTTTCTCTTGGAAGATGCGCTGTTTTTTGAACTGATTGACAAACAAAGGCAATACAACTATACGCACAATAATGGTTACGAGGATAATAGAGAGTCCGTATTCTCCGTGAAACAGCCCGGCAACACCCTTAAGCAGAGCGGAAAACGGTTCGATTAAATAATCGTGGAAAAAACCTACGTTGCTGAGGCCTCCCACCTGATTAGTCGCTGCAAATGCAGCATTGCCCGAGCATAATACGATCAAAAAGATACCCATAGCCAAAAGTTTTTGATATGTTTTTAACAATTTTGTTCTCCTCCTTTTTATAAATGCGGTTTATAAAAGAAGAGAACCGGCGTCTTCCTCATCGTTCACAGGCGAATTCATGCGGAAGACTTTACGTATCCAAGTTGTAATGCGATGATATATAATAATAAGAAAGTCTGTTCGGTTAATGTGAAAGACCGTCTGATGTTCATCTGTTCGTTTTGATTTCCATTGCTCGCCCGCACGGCACTCCCGTAAGAGAAATGCAATCCCGATTGCCGTTAGAGCAGGAAGAATAATTGTGAAAAAATCGACTAAGAATAAAACGTCATTTATCGATTCCACAAACATTGTCATCACATCCATTCAATAGCTTCATTTTACTATATGTACAAGCTGTTGTCTAATGACCGAAAAGGAGATTTGTTTATGCCGGGAAAGAGCCGAATTATTTTCCATATTGATATGAATAGCTTTTATGCGTCGGTTGAAATGGCATATGATCCGGCTCTCCGGGGAAAGCCGGTCGCAGTTGCCGGAAACGTAAAAGAGCGAAAGGGCATTGTGGTAACATGCAGCTATGAAGCAAGAGCGCGCGGCGTCAAAACAACGATGCCGGTTTGGCAAGCGAAGCGCCATTGCCCTGAGCTCATCGTTCTTCCGCCGAACTTTGACCGCTATAGAAACTCTTCACGAGCGATGTTTACCATTCTTCGTGAATATACTGACCTGGTGGAGCCTGTCTCCATCGACGAAGGCTATATGGACATGACCGATACACCATACAGCAGCCGCGCTCTGGAGACGGCAAAAGAAATCCAAAGCAGGCTGCAAAAAGAGCTGCTGCTCCCGTCAAGCATAGGGATTGCGCCGAATAAATTTCTCGCTAAGATGGCGTCTGATATGAAAAAACCGCTTGGAATCACGATTTTAAGAAAGAGGCAAGTGCCTGATATCCTGTGGCCGCTTCCTGTTGGAGAGATGCACGGAGTCGGCAAAAAGACAGCGGAAAAACTGAAGGGACTCGGCATCCATACAATCGGAGAGCTAGCTGCAGCTGATGAACACTCGCTGAAGCGCCTGCTTGGCATCAACGGTCCGCGCCTTAAAAATAAAGCAAATGGCATTCACCATGCGCCGGTTGACCCGGAGCGCATTTACGAATTTAAAAGCGTCGGCAACTCATCGACACTTTCCCATGATTCCAGTGATGAAGAAGAGCTGTTAGGCGTTTTTAGAAAGCTTGCCGCTTCTGTGAGTGACCGTTTACAGCGCAAGGAAGTCATGGCTTCGAAGCTTTTTATTATGATTAGATATGCGGATTGGAAAACCATCACAAGAAGCACTACGCTGAGAAACCCGATTGATCAAAAAAATGACATTTTGAAAGAAGCAGAGCACCTCTTTTTTAAACACTGGAATAAAAATCCTGTCAGACTGCTTGGCATTACCGGAACCGATTTGGTAGAAAAAGAGCAGGCCTATAAGCAGCTCGATTTGTTCAGCTTTAATGAAGATGCGAAGGATGAGCCCATTCAGCAGATGATGGAAAAGTTGAATAAAAAGTACGGTACCAAACTGATCAGAAAAGGGGCAACGTTAAAAAAAGAGGAGAGCAAAACAAAGGGAACAAGCTTTAATAAAGATTTTTTTCAAGATGAAAAGAAAAGCTGAATCGCTTGAAAAAAAGGGTGAATGTATGGTAATTTCTTTATTATAAATATCATTTTATTTTAATTTAAATTTTAAAATGATTAAACGTTTGCAGAAGGGACGTTAGAATATGTCAAAACAACAAATCGGCGTTATCGGACTTGCGGTCATGGGTAAAAATCTGGCTTTAAATATCGAAAGCCGGGGATTTTCTGTTTCTGTTTACAACAGATCAAGCAGTAAAACTGAGGAGTTTTTACAGGAGGCAAAAGGAAAAAATGTTGTTGGCACTTACAGCATTGAAGAATTTGTCCAATCCTTGGAAACACCGCGCAAAATCTTATTAATGGTTAAAGCGGGAACTGCAACAGATGCGACAATTCAATCTCTTCTTCCTCATCTAGAGAAGGATGATATTTTAATTGACGGCGGTAATACATACTATAAAGATACACAGCGCCGTAACAAAGAACTCGCTGAAAGCGGCATTCATTTTATCGGAACAGGCGTTTCCGGCGGAGAAGAAGGGGCGCTTAAAGGACCTTCTATCATGCCTGGCGGACAAAAAGAAGCACATGAGCTTGTAAAACCGATTCTTGAAGCCATTTCTGCAAAAGTTGACGGAGAACCTTGTACGACATATATCGGTCCGGACGGCGCCGGCCATTACGTAAAAATGGTGCACAACGGAATTGAATACGGAGATATGCAGCTGATCTCTGAATCATATTTCATTCTGAAACAGGTGCTGGGCCTTTCTGCTGATGAGCTTCATGAAGTTTTCGCTGAATGGAATAAAGGTGAGCTTGATAGCTACCTGATTGAGATTACGGCTGACATCTTCACAAAAAAAGACGAAGAGACAGGCAAACCGCTTGTTGATGTGATTCTTGATAAAGCAGGCCAAAAAGGAACAGGAAAATGGACAAGCCAAAGCGCACTTGACTTAGGCGTTCCGCTTCCGATTATTACTGAATCTGTATTCGCACGCTTTATCTCAGCTATGAAGGAAGAGCGTGTAAAAGCGAGCGGACTTCTTTCAGGACCAGAAGTGAAGCCTGTTACAGAAAATAAAGAAGAGCTGATTGAAGCGGTCAGAAAAGCGTTGTTCATGAGTAAAATCTGTTCATACGCGCAAGGATTTGCCCAAATGAAAGCTGCTTCTGAAGAATACAACTGGGATCTGAAATATGGTGAAATCGCTATGATCTTCCGCGGTGGTTGCATCATTCGCGCGGCATTCCTTCAGAAGATCAAAGAAGCTTACGATCGCGAGCCTGAGCTTGACAACCTGCTTCTTGACAGCTATTTCAAGAATATTGTAGAAAGCTATCAAGGAGCGCTTCGCCAAGTGATTTCACTTGCAGTTGCCCAAGGTGTGCCAGTGCCATCATTCTCAAGCGCATTAGCCTACTATGACAGCTACCGCACAGCCGTACTGCCTGCAAACTTAATCCAAGCACAGCGCGACTACTTTGGCGCTCATACTTATGAGCGTACTGACAAAGAAGGCATCTTCCATACTGAATGGATGAAGTAATCAATAGAAACCCCCGAAGCTCTTAAGCTTTGGGGGTTTTGTTATTAAGGAGATTGTTATACCTTTGTTCAGCGTAAAAAAGCCGAAAATGCTTGTAAACATTTTCGGCTTTTTTCTTCTTATTATATATTCCACCAGTGTAAGCCGTCTTTCGCCAAAAGATCATCAGATTCTTTCGGTCCCATTGAGCCTGATTCGTAGTTAGGAGATAAGGTTTTGTTTGCTGCCCATGTTTCAGAAATAGAGTCGACAAAGCTCCAAGAAAGGGCAACTTCATCCCAGTGTGCAAAGTTTGTTGCATCGCCAAGAAGACAGTCGTGAATTAGTTTTTCATATGCTTCAGGGGTGTTCAACTCGTCATTGCAATTGCTGCAATAATCGAGTTTGATTGGCTGTGCGTGTGCTGCTCCGCCAAGCTTTTTAGCATTTAAGTAAAGCGTAATGCCTTCGTCAGGCTGAATATGAATGACAAGCAAGTTCGGATTCATGTTGTTTTCATTACCGTAGTACAGGTTCATCGGAATGTCCTTAAATTGAACGACAATTTTTGTGGACTTTTCTTTCATTCGTTTTCCGGTTCTGATGTAGAATGGAACACCAGCCCATCTGAAGTTGTCGATCAAGAGCTTGCCGGCAACAAAGGTTTCTGTATTGGAGTCAGGAGCGACATTATCTTCATCTGTATAAGCAGGAACCGGTACACCGTCAATTTCACCAGCTTGATATTGTCCGCGCACAAAGTATTCATCCACTTCGTCTTTTGCAATAGGACGCAGTGCTCTCAGCACCTTCACTTTCTCGCTGCGGATTTCTTCTGTGTTCAATTTGATAGGCGGCTCCATTGCAAGAAGGGCAACCATCTGCATAATATGGTTTTGCACCATGTCGCGAAGGGCGCCTGATTTTTCGTAATATCTTGCGCGGTCTTCAACGCCTAGTGATTCGCTAGATGTGATTTGAATGTTTGAAATGTAGCGGTTTGTCCAAAGCGGTTCGAAAATCGCATTGGCAAATCGAATCACTTCAATGTTCTGAACCATTTGTTTGCCTAGATAATGGTCAATTCTGTAAATTTGATCTTCCGTAAATGCTTCGCGGATTTCTTTATTCAATGCCTGTGCGCTTGGCAGATCATGGCCGAACGGTTTTTCGATGACAAGGCGGGACCAGCCGGTTGTAGCTGTTACACCCTCTGATTTTAATGTTTTTGCAATCGTTCCGAAGAATTCAGGAGCCATTGCCAAGTAGAACATTCTGTTGTTAGGAATTTGATATGTATCTTCCAGCTGGTTAAGCAATACGTTTAGCTCTTGATAAGAACCAGGGTTTGTCACGTCAAACGGGTGATAGTAAAAATGAGACGTGAAATCATCTATATGCTTATCTGCAGATGAGGAAATGGATGTTTTAACAGTTTGGCGAAGATCCTCATTAGACCAAGGTCTTCTTCCAACTCCTACCACTGCAAACTCTTCTCCGATTTGTCCGTTTTGATATAAACGGTGAATAGACGGATACAATTTTCGTTTTGCTAAATCTCCAGTTGCACCGAATATGACAATTACTGCTTTTGGTTGTTGGTTTGTTTTCACTAAAAGTACCTCACTTTATTCGAAGCTTTATTTTAGTACACCCCGTATATTTCCTTCATTTTAAATCTAAAATTCAACGAAAGCAAACATTTAAGCCCTTTTTTAAGCAGAATGCTGAAAAAATGTTTCTAGCACGAAAGGATTGTTCTTTTCAGAGGCAAGATTCACATTTTCCGCTTGATCCTGTATTCTTGTAGGTATCTGGTTCTAGTAGGAGGAAGGAAACGTGGAATTACTTTTTTTAGGGACGGGAGCCGGCATCCCCGCCAAGGCGAGAAATGTAACGTCGGTGGCATTAAAATTGCTTGAAGAAAGGCGTTCGGTATGGCTTTTTGACTGCGGGGAAGCCACACAGCATCAAATTTTACATACAACGATTAAACCTCGTAAAATAGAGAAAATCTTTATTACACACATGCACGGCGATCATGTATACGGACTTCCGGGGCTTCTGGGGAGCCGTTCCTTTCAAGGCGGAGAGGACGAGCTGACAGTGTACGGACCTAAAGGGATCAAGGCGTTTATTGAAACAAGCCTTGCCGTCACGAAGACCCATTTGACATACCCGCTTGCGATCCAGGAAATTGAAGAAGGAATCGTGTTTGAGGACGATCAGTTTATTGTCACAGCGGTATCTGTTATTCATGGAGTGGAAGCTTTCGGGTACCGTGTGCAGGAAAAAGACGTACCGGGTTCCTTGAAGGCTGATGTATTAAAAGAAATGAACATCCCGCCCGGACCTGTATATCAGAAAATCAAAAAAGGCGAAACGGTAACGCTTGAAGACGGACGAATCATCAATGGGAATGATTTTCTGGAGCCTCCTAAAAAGGGAAGATCTGTTGTGTTCTCCGGTGATACGAGAGTAAGTGACAAACTAAAAGAGCTTGCGAGGGATTGTGATGTGCTTGTTCATGAAGCAACCTTTGCTAAGGAAGACCGTAAACTTGCTTATGATTATTATCACAGTACAACGGAACAAGCGGCTGTAACAGCGAAAGAAGCAAGAGCGAAGCAGCTCATTTTAACCCATATCAGCGCAAGATATCAGGGAGATGCTTCTTTGGAGCTTCAAAAAGAAGCGGTTGACGTTTTCCCCAATAGCGTGGCGGCATATGATTTCTTAGAGGTAAACGTCCCGCGAGGCTGAAGGCGGAGCTCTTATTTGACAATTTGTGATGACGTTGTATAATAAAACGTAATCATTACGCTTTATAAGGAGATGTTAATTATGAGAGTAAATGTTACTTTAGCCTGCACTGAAACGGGAGACCGAAATTACATCACAACAAAAAATAAACGCACCAATCCAGACCGTTTGGAGCTGAAAAAATATTCACCGCGTTTAAAGAAATATACCCTTCACCGTGAAACAAAATAATATAAAAGACCGGGAATCCCTTACGGCCCGGTCTTTTTTTACGTTAATTGACTGCCTGGTAAAGAGGAGCGGCCTGCTGGCACGCTGCGCACCATACGTCATAAATAGCCAAGTGAACGATATGAGGTTCATCATGATGGATGTTGTGGGAGCTGTTTTTAGCTTGAATCCAGCCGCTTTGGTTAGATAGAGACAATATGCTGCTGTGCAAGTTTTGCCACTCCTGTTCAGCAGCGAATTTCTCAGTCCGTTCTCCTGATGACAACACAAGAAGAGGCATGTTTCCTAAGTGGACTTGCCGCTTTTTGAGCTCCTGCAGACTTTTTGAAAACTCTGCATGTGTGCCCTCAAGCATCATCTTTCTCGTATGTGATCTGTGCATTTCTTCGGGTATAAAGGTAAAGCTAGCGCAATCGCCTAAAGCTGGGTCAAGAAGGACCATGCCGATAATATCATACTTGTTTTTGCAGGCCCATAAACCGGTGATGACAGCTCCGTATGAGTGTGAAACAGCCAAATAAGGAGGTTTTACATCTGCTGCTTTAAGCAAACTCTCCAATTCTTTCACTTGTTGATCAGCTGTTCGTTTAGCTCTGCTTTGCCCGCTTTTTCCTATGCCTGCCCGATCATATGTGAAAATGCCAAATTCATCATCAATGTCCGCCATTAATGGTTTCCACGTCTCAGAAGAAGTACCATAGCCGGCCTCAAAGACAATCGTTACACCGCTTGATCCTTTCCGGTGCTGTGTATGAAACGCACATCCGTCAATTGTATATGTCTTTTCCATCCAAGCTGATTTCATTGGAGTCATCTCCTCTAATTGGTTCTACTAGGGAGACGGAGAACCTTAGCCGATCGTTTCTCTAAAAATAAAAAAAGAGATATCCTCTACAGGATATCTCTTATGGGCATTACCAGCCTCTTTCGTATTGAACAGGGGCCGGAATCTCTGTATTGAGCTGTTTCGCAGCAGTTCTTGCAAAGAATGGATCCCGCAAAAGCTCTCTGCCGATAAAGATGAGGTCGGCACGTCCGTTTTGCAGAATTTCTTCAGCCATTGAACCGTCTGTAATCATGCCGACGGCACCAGTAGCCATGTCCGCCTGTTCACGGATTTTCTCAGCGAAGCTGACCTGATAGCCAGGGAATACGTTAATGTCTGCATGAACAAGGGCGCCTGAGCTGCAGTCAATTAAGTCAACACCCTGCTCCTTCATCCATTTTGCAAAACCGATGTGATCGGCAATGTCTAAGCCTTTATCAGTGTAGTCAGAAGCAGATACACGGACAAATAAAGGACCATCCCATACTTGTTTGACTTCATCAATGATCTCTCTCAAGAAACGATAGCGGTTTTCAGGTGAGCCGCCATATTCATCTGTGCGATGGTTGGAAAGCGGAGACAAAAATTCATGAATTAAATATCCGTGCGCCGCATGAATTTCAATCACATCAAAGCCGGCTTCTTTTGCGCGGGCAGCCGCTTGCTTGAACTCCTGTACTGTTTCTTTTACTTTTTCTGCTGACATTTCTACAGGTGTTGCTGATTGTTCGTCAAACGCAATCGCCGATGGAGCGAAGATATCTCCTTCAAGCTCTGCTTTACGTCCAGCATGGGCAAGCTGAATGCCGATTTTTGAGCCTTGTTCTTTGACCTGCTCAGTCAGTTTGGCAAAGCCTTCAATATGCTCGTCGCTCCAAATGCCTAAGTCTTGGTCAGTGATTCGTCCTTGAGGGTTAACCGCTGACGCCTCTACAATAATCAGTCCGACCTGGCCGATTGCGCGCGATATGTAATGTGCCATGTGGAACGGTGTTAATTTTCCGTCCTTTTCATGAGAAGAATACATGCACATTGGCGACATGACAATGCGGTTTTTTAACGTCATATCTTTAATTGTAATAGGTGTAAATAATTTTCTGGCCATTTCTTTCGCCTCCCGTAAGGTTTTTAGAGATTGATTATATCAAGTCATTTCTTTCCCGTCATATAAACTGCTCAAATGAACCGCTTTTGTCAAACATTTCTGTATAATAGACGAGAAATCAGTTTATTTTTCAGTATAGAAGCATTTTTATTCATAGGAGGGGCGGAATCAATGAATTGGCAGACGAAGGACGAATTGCTGGCACTTTTAACTTCTCTTGTGCAATACGAAAGCATCACCGGTTCAAAGGGCGAGGCAGCGCTTGCAGAGTATCTTTATTTTATTTTGAAGGACAAGCCCTATTTTCAAAAGCACCCTGATGATGTAACACTTCATCCGATGGACGATGGCAGATCTTTTCTTACGGCTCTAGTCAAAAAGAAGAATGTCAAAAAGACAGTGCTTCTGCTGAGTCATTTTGATGTCGTTGACATAGAAGATTACGGCGAATTTAAACATATGGCTTGCAAGCCTGCTGAGCTTTTGAGCTCCTTTTTAGAGAAAAAAGAGCTGCTCCCGGAACGTGTGAGAAGAGATGCCGAAAGCGGAGACTGGCTGTTCGGAAGAGGGACGATGGATATGAAAGCGGGGCTTTGTGTTCAACTGTCGATGCTGGAGAGGGCAATGAACGGGCATTTTGAGGGCAATCTGCTGTTGATAACGGTTCCGGACGAGGAAGTGAATTCAAGAGGCATGATTGAAGCGGTTCCTGCATTGAAGGAAATGGAGAAAAAGCATGATATCACATTAACCGCTTGCCTGAATGCCGAACCGATGTTTGAAAAATTTCCCGGCGATCAGCAGCAATATTTTTATACAGGAAGCATTGGCAAGGTGCTTGCGGGTTTTTTCTGCAAGGGGATTGAGACACATGTTGGAGAGCCGTTTTCAGGCCTAAACGCAAATTTAATGGTATCTGAGATTAACCGTTTGCTTGAACTGAATGCTGATTATTGCGAAAAGGTTGATGGCGAGGTCACTCCGCCGCCGGTAAACTTAATGCAAAAGGACTTGAAAGAGGCATATTCAGTCCAGACACCGCATACAGCTGTCACATTATTTAATGTGCTGTCAATGAAACGCTCAGCTAGTGAGCTGCATCAGATGCTGCTTAAAACAGCAGAACAGGCGGCGGAGGAAATCATGTCGAACGTTCGGAAGAAAACACAGGATTTTCAACAATTTGAGCCATTTCAGCCGATTGAGCGGGACGTCACTGTTTTGACATTTGATGAGCTGGTCTCGCGTGCAAAAAAGTGTGCGGGGATCTCGGAAACAGAGCGGGCTCTAAATTATGCCTTTGCTAACAGGGGCGAGCTTGGAGACAGGGATTTTTCGACGAAAATTGTTTCTGAGCTTGCTTCGCTTTGTAAGGAGGATGCGCCGCTCATCGTTCTGTTTTATAGTCCGCCGCTTTATCCAGCTGTTTCTTCAAAGGATGATCAATTGATCAGAAATACAGCTGATCAGCTTATGCAGTACGCGGCTGAGCGATACGGCATTGCATTACGGGAGGTTCAGTACTTCCCCGGACTTTCGGACTTGAGTTATCTTCAGCTGAAAAAGCAGGAGGTTGATGCATACACAAGCAATATGCCGCTCTTTAACAGAGGATATTCATTGCCAAGCGGTAAAAATCAGGCTTTATATGTCCCAGTTTTAAATGTCGGTCCGGCTGGTAAAGACCCGCATAAATGGACGGAAAGATTGTATATGCCTTATTCCTTTGAAGTGCTTCCCGATTTGCTTTCATTTACGATCTCCGCGCTATTAAAGCAATCAGAATCTGCCGGCCAGCTGCTGCGGGAAAAATAAAAAACAGAAGACACTGTGCCTTCTGTTTTTGTCCTTACATCTAAGAATGTCTCTCTAAGGCGGCACCGGCAAACTGTTCTTTGATTTCTGCGCTCCGTTTAGCTGTTTCTTCAATACAGTGAATAATTGCTTCTTCAAAGCGGGAGTCCTGTAAAGCGCGAAGACCTGCCTCTGTAGTGCCCCCAGGACTGGTGATTTCTTTACGCAGCTTTTCCGGCTGTTTGCCGCTTTGAAGGAGCATATCTGTTGCCCCTGCCATTGTCTGCAAAATGAGTGCTTTTGCCGTTTCTTTATCTAATCCTACTTTTTGTGCTGCTTTTTCCATCGCCTCAATATAACGATACACATAGGCCGGGCCGCTGCCTGCGATTGCAGTGACAGCGTCAAGATGCCGCTCCTCAACCAGTGTTGCATCACCGATTGTTTCCAATAGAGCTTTTGCGGCAATAATATCATTCTTGCTTGCTTCCGTGCTTACGGAAAATCCGGTTGCTGATTTTCTGATTGCCGCTGATGTATTAGGCATGACGCGAATGACTGCGAGCTTTCTGCCAAAATAATGCTGAATGGTTTCGATGGTAAGGCCTGCAAGTACTGAAATGACAAGCTGGTCCTTGATATACGGCCGGATGCTGTCGATGCTTTCCGCCGCGTCTTTCGGTTTGAAAGCGAGGATAATGATATTGGTGTGAGTGAAAAACTCATTTTTATCTCTGCATGGACGCACGCCGTACGTTTCCTTTAATTCAATCAGACGCTCGTCATTTGAGCGATTTGTAATATAGATATGTTCTGGTTTTGTGATGCCGCTTTGCAAAATGCCGTTGATCATTGCTTCTGCCATTGACCCGGCGCCGACAAATCCTATCTTTTTCATTGATATCCTCCTTCTATCAGAACAACAAAAAACCTTTTCATCACGTAAAGGACGAAAAGGTTCGCGGTACCACCCTCATTAGCACAAATTGTGCTCAGCTCAAATCCCCGTAACGCGGGAAACGTTTAGGTTTTCCTAACCGCGACTTGAGGGCAGGTTCTACAAACAAGCGGGCCGCAACACCTTTCAGCCGGGGGTATCGCTCTCTTAGGCCATTGCCTTGTATACTATTCCTCGTCATAGCGTTCCAATGGTTCTCGTTTTAGTTTGTTGTTCATTATGCAATGGCGGACAAGCTAATGTCAATAGCTTTTTCAAAAAGGTTTGTTCTCATTCTGCAATAATGACACAAGACCGAGAAAAAGCTAAAATATGAATAATGAATGAAGACAAGGAGCGAAAGGATGACAACTGAAGATGTAATTGCGATCCGCGTCCCGACGCCGTTTGCTGTCGGCGATGTTATCGTTTACCTCGTAAAAGGTGATGCGCTGACACTTATCGATGCCGGGCCGAATACAAAAGAGGCTGCCAGAGCCCTACAAGAGCAGCTTGCCGCTGTAAATGTGAAAATATCAGATATCGAGCAGGTTGTACTGACTCACCATCATGCTGACCATGCAGGCTTGCTTGATGTCTTTTCAGATGAAATCGAAGTGATTGGGCATGCGTTCAACGAACCTTATATCAGCCGAAATCAAGCCTTTATGGATTGGCAAAAACGTTTTTTTCAAAAGCTGCTGCCTGAATTAGGCGTTCCATTTGATACGGGGAAGGTAGAAAAGCTGATTCGATCAGCGTACGCATTTTCCTGTACGAGATCTCTGACAAAATCAATTAGAGAAGGTATGGGCATAGATGGGCTTGAGGGCTGGTCTGTATTGGAGATGCCTGGACATGCTGAATCGCATATCGTTCTGTTCCATGAAAAAAGCGGAAGGATGCTTGGCGGCGATCTACTGCTGGCAAACAGCTCGTCTAATCCGATTTTGGAAGCACCGAAAGCGGGTGACGTCAGGTCAAAGCCTTTAGTGGATTATCAGCGGTCATTGCGAAGGCTGTCTCAACTTGATCCAACAATCGTATTTCCTGGTCACGGCGAGCCTATCACCAGTGTACAAGCGCTGATTGAGAAGCGTTTTGACAAGCAGAGGAACAGGACGGAGGATGTGCGTCGCATGCTGGATGAAAAGCCGATGACCGCTTTTCAGGTCTGTCAGCAGCTTTTTCCTGCTGTATATGAAAAGGAATTGTTTTTAACGATGTCAGAAACGGCAGGTCACCTTGATGTGTTGGAGGCTGAAGAAGCCATCACGTCATATTGGGAAGGAAATACCGCATACTTTAAAACAATGAAGAGGTGAAATGGGTGAAACATATAGCGGGAAAAAGGATTTGGATAACCGGCGCTTCAGGAGGGCTTGGTGAAAGAATCGCATACTTATGCGCGGCTGAAGGAGCCCATGTCCTTCTGTCGGCTAGACGCGAGGATCGTTTGATAGAAATCAAAAGGAAAATAACCGAGGAATGGAGCGGACAGTGTGAGATTTTTCCTCTGGATGTCGGCCGCCTAGAGGATATCGCCCGGGTCCGCGATCAGATCGGCTCGGTTGATGTACTGATTAACAATGCGGGCTTCGGTATATTTGAAACGGTTTTAGACTCTACATTGGATGACATGAAAGCGATGTTTGATGTGAATGTCTTCGGCCTGATCGCCTGTACAAAAGCGGTGCTTCCGCAAATGCTTGAGCAAAAAAAGGGCCATATCATCAATATCGCCTCTCAAGCGGGGAAAATCGCAACACCGAAGTCGAGCCTGTATTCCGCGACCAAACATGCCGTGTTAGGTTACTCAAACGCTTTGCGGATGGAGCTTTCGGGAACCGGCATTTATGTGACAACAGTCAACCCGGGACCGATTCAGACGGACTTTTTTTCCATTGCTGATAAAGGCGGGGACTACGCCAAAAATGTCGGCCGCTGGATGCTTGATCCTGATGACGTGGCAGCTCAAATTACAGCTGCAATTTTTACGAAAAAGCGGGAGATCAATCTTCCGCGTTTAATGAATGCCGGCACTAAGCTGTATCAGCTGTTTCCAGCTCTTGTAGAAAAGCTGGCAGGACGCGCGCTCATGAAAAAATAATGATGGAACTGCCTGTGGTGGAGTGGCTTGTTTCTCACGAGGCAGCTTTTGATAGTGGAAGGGAGAGATTGTTGAATGTCAGTTCATTCAGAAGTCCTTCATGCTCTGCTTAAAGATCCGTTTATTCAGAAACTGATTGATGCAGAGCCTGTATTCTGGGCAAATTCAGGCAAGAAAGAGGGGCCAATACCCCGTGCAGATGATTGGGCAACCGAGATAGCGGAAGCGGAAAAAAGAATGCAGCGGTTTGCACCTTACATTGCCGAGGTGTTTCCTGAGACGAAAGGCGCTAAAGGAATCATCGAGTCTCCGCTTTTTGAGGTGCAGCATATGAAGGGAAAGCTGGAAGCGGCATATCAACAGCCATTTCCCGGAAGATGGCTTTTAAAGTGCGACCATGAGCTTCCGATTTCAGGATCGATTAAAGCGAGGGGCGGGATTTATGAAGTGTTAAAGCATGCTGAAAATCTCGCGCTTCAAGAAGGGATGCTTCAGGAAACCGATGATTACCGCATCTTACAGGAAGAGCGGTTTACCGGGTTTTTCTCCCGCTATTCGATTGCTGTCGGTTCGACAGGAAATCTAGGTTTAAGCATCGGCATCATCGGCGCGGCACTCGGCTTTCGCGTGACAGTGCATATGTCCGCCGATGCTAAGCAGTGGAAAAAGGATCTCCTCCGCCAAAAGGGAGTCACTGTTATGGAGTACGAAACAGATTACAGCGAAGCGGTGAACGAGGGGAGACGGCAGGCGGAACAAGATCCATTCTGTTATTTTATTGATGATGAACATTCTCGTCAGCTGTTCTTAGGATATGCTGTTGCCGCAAGCCGATTAAAAACACAGCTTGACTGTATGAATATAAAGCCAAGTCTTGAGACGCCCTTGTTTGTGTATCTGCCGTGCGGAGTCGGCGGAGGACCGGGCGGTGTAGCATTTGGGCTGAAGCTTTTATACGGAGATCATGTTCATGTGTTTTTCGCAGAACCAACTCATTCACCTTGTATGCTGTTAGGGCTTTATTCAGGACTTCACGAAAAGATCTCCGTCCAGGATATCGGCCTGGATAATCAGACTGCTGCTGACGGACTTGCCGTAGGGAGACCGTCAGGATTTGTCGGCAAGCTGATTGAACCGCTTCTGAGCGGCTGTTATACGGTAGAGGACAATACGCTTTATACTTTGCTTCATATGTTGGCTGTATCTGAAGATAAATATTTAGAGCCCTCGGCTCTTGCCGGCATGTTCGGGCCGGTTCAGCTTCTTACGACAGAAGAGGGAAGGCACTATGCTCAGAAATATAAGATGGAACATGCCGTACATGTCGTCTGGGGAACGGGAGGAAGCATGGTTCCAAAAGATGAAATGGCTGCGTATAACCGAATCGGTGCTGATTTGCTAAAAAAACGAAATGAAAAATAAGCAGACAGTGAAAAGGTTTTCCGTTACAATCTTTGTAAGGGTTTTAACCTACAGAGAGTCAGGTGTAAACAGTGAAAAATAAAGAACTTAACCTACATACTTTATATACACAGCACAATCGGGAGTCTTGGTCTGGTTTTGGGGGGCATTTGTCGATTGCTGTATCTGAAGAAGAGGCAAAAGCTGTGGAAGGATTGAATGATTATCTATCTGTTGAAGAAGTGGAGACGATCTATATTCCGCTTGTTCGCTTGCTTCATTTACATGTCAAGTCTGCGGCTGAACGCAATAAGCATGTCAATGTTTTTTTGAAGCACCCACATTCAGCCAAAATTCCGTTTATTATCGGCATTGCTGGCAGTGTCGCAGTCGGAAAAAGCACGACGGCGCGGATCTTGCAGAAGCTGCTTTCGCGTTTGCCTGACCGTCCAAAAGTGAGCCTTATCACGACAGATGGTTTTTTATTTCCTACTGCCGAGCTGAAAAAGAAAAATATGATGTCAAGAAAAGGATTTCCTGAAAGCTATGATGTAAAGGCGCTGCTCGAATTTTTGAATGACTTAAAATCAGGAAAGGACAGCGTAAAGGCCCCGGTGTATTCCCATCTAACCTATGACCGCGAGGAAGGTGTGTTCGAGGTTGTAGAACAGGCGGATATTGTGATTATTGAAGGCATTAATGTTCTTCAGTCGCCCACCTTGGAGGATGACCGGGAAAACCCGCGTATTTTTGTTTCCGATTTCTTTGATTTTTCGATTTATGTGGATGCGGAGGAAAGCCGGATTTTCACTTGGTATTTAGAGCGTTTTCGCCTGCTTCGGGAAACAGCTTTTCAAAATCCTGATTCATATTTTCATAAATTTAAAGACTTGTCCGATCAGGAGGCTGACGAGATGGCAGCCTCGATTTGGGAGAGTGTCAACCGGCCGAATTTATATGAAAATATTTTGCCGACTAAATTCAGGTCAGATCTCATTTTGCGTAAGGGAGACGGGCATAAGGTCGAGGAAGTGCTGGTAAGGAGGGTATGAAATTGTGCATCATATTGAACTGTATGTCTCTGATTTGGAGGCGTCTAGGCGGTTTTGGGGCTGGTTCTTAAAAGAACTTGGTTATAAAGAGTATCAAAAATGGAGCTCAGGCATCAGCTGGAAGAAAGATCGTTTTTACCTAGTGATTGTGCAGGCGAAAGAGTCATTTCTAGAGCCGAAATACCATAGATGCCGAGTCGGTCTGAACCATCTCGCATTTCATGCTGAATCCAAGCTTCAAGTCGATCAGATGACTGAAAAATTGACGGCAAAAGGTTATCGTGTGTTGTACCGAGACAGGCATCCTTTTGCCGGAGGAGACGGGCATTATGCAGTCTTTTGTGAGGATCCAGACCGGATTAAGGTAGAGCTCGTTGCCCCAAGCTGTTAATCGTGATCTTCGGACAGGCTGTTCAGCTTTTTCTCAATGCGATCCAGCTGCGCTTTTCGGTTTTTCGCATACTTGAAGCCTGTAACAGCCGCAAAGACGACAGCGGCAAATATAATAAATACAAACAGCTGAAACATCACATCACCTATATTCATGTTCTTCACCTCATGTTTGCGGGAGAGATTCATTCTCTTCCGTTTTTTATGTAAAGCGGCTTTTCCAGACGGGAACGGTGTTTTGTGGTCTCCATTTTCATTTGCCGATAGGCGAACGCTAAAAATGGCAGGCCGAGCAGGGTAATGCCGCTCAGGACAGAAAAAATATAAATCGGCCGGCCAGCGCCAAACAGGTCTATACATATCCCCCCGACCCAAGGGCCGATGACGTTTCCGAGCTGTGAAAAACCGATTGCCCCGAAATAAGTGCCTTTTAATCCTGGTTTTGCAATCTGGTCTACATACAAATCCATCATAGAGAATAAAAGCACTTCGCCGATTGTAAATGTGATGACAATCATCACAATTGATGGAACACCGTGTGATACGGTGAAAATGGCCATGCTGATGCTAACCATCACATTACCGAGCATCAGAGAACAAAGCGGCGAAAACCGTTTTGCAAAATGGACAATGGGAAATTGCGTCGCCAACACAACGATTGCGTTTAATGTCAGCATCAGCCCATACAGCTTCGTTCCATTGCCGATCAAGGGGTTCTGCGCCATATACTGAGGGAATGTGGAACTGAATTGTGAGTAGCCGAAGGTGCATAGCGTAATGCCGACCAAAGCAATGGTAAAAAGATAATCCTTTTGCGTGACCATAAACGCTTCCCGCACGCTCATATTTCGGGACTGGGCTGGTGCTGATAAGGATGGATGTTTTTTAAATTGGAGGGCAAGCACAATTCCGTATAGTCCGTAAATGACTGCAGGCACCAAAAAGGGCGTAGTCGATTGCGATGAGCCGAAATATAGGCCAAGCACAGGTCCGAAGACAACGCCGATATTAATAGCCGCATAGCGTAAATTAAAAACTAGCAGTCTCGTTTTTTCTTCTGTCATATCAGACAACAAGGCCTTTGAAGCGGGCTCAAACAGTGATTTGCAAAGACCGTTTAATGCGTTTACTACAAAAAACACCCAGAGATTAGATGCTGCCGCAAAGCCTGCAAATACCAGCATCCATCCGAAAATCGATACAAGCATCATGTTTTTTCTGCCGAATTTATCTGAGATATATCCGCCGTAAAAGCTTGCGAGGATGCCGACTGATGAGCTCGCGGCAATGACCAGCCCTGCATAGGAAGCTGATGCGCCTTGGACGGCTGTCAAATAAATCGCTAAAAAAGGAATGCTCATCGATGTTGCCATTCTGCCGAAAATGGTTCCGATTATAATTGTCCAGCTGATCGGGTGGATATCTTTCCATTTCTTCATGAATTATATTCTCTCCTGTATGTATGATCTTTCTCTATCATATATGAAAAAATTTCCTTCTCCAATAGATCGTTCAAAATATTTCGTTATTGACATGTAGTATGCCTGATTGTATGGATGGCAATATACTATGCGTTGAGGATGCGTGTGGCTGACGGAGTTTACATCTTGAAATTGAAGAAGGAAAATGACGGGATGTCCGATGAAAAGCAAAGCGATTGGTCAGTGAGAGTGTGTTAGTTTAAGCCGCCAGGACGTAGATCATATCGGCAGTGAAACCGGCTATGAGTCAAGATGTACGCTGAAAACCGGCATGGGCCGCATGACAGAACAAGAGAGCACATCTCTTCGAAAAAGTGTATACGCGTGATCATGGACAGCTTATTCCGTTTTGCGCGAGCACTGAGGGGAATTTTACGCCAGGCCATATGAATCTATGGAGCGTGAGAAAATCCTGCTTTTTTCTGTAAGCCTGAGACTGTTTATTTGTTTCAGGCGGTGTTTTCAAAGGGAAGCCGCATCAGCGGCTGAAAGAACTGACAGTCATGCGTTTAAGAGAACAGACCTTGGTTTGTGACATAGTCATAAATGATATCTTCTATATGCGCATGCAAATCCTCATCCGGTTCTTCATTCCGTCTCTCTTGTAGAGCCGCTTTCAGGCTTTGTTTTTCATACGGGCTTAACGGGTCTATAGCAACGTTTCTGCCGTATTGACGCAATGCCTGTCCCATCATTTTTTCGACAAATTTCTCCATCATGACTCTCCTATCCTTATGCTTCGCTTTTATTCTACTAAATGTTTTTCTTCTCTCAAACCCTTGGATCATATTTTCTGTCAGACAAGAATCATTTACCAGTATAAAACGAACATACTTTCGCATATAATGAAAAACGAACATAAGTTCTTTTTAGAGGTGTGTATGATGAAAGAAAAAGTGATTTTTCTCGTTGACATGCAATCGTTTTATGCATCTGTAGAGAAAGCGGAAAATCCACATTTGAAAAATAAGCCTGTCATTGTTTCGGGTGACCCTGAAAAAAGGGGCGGAGTGGTATTGGCTGCCTGCCCGCTGGCGAAACAAAAAGGTGTGGTGAATGCTTCACGGCTGTGGGAGGCGCAGGAAAAGTGTCCTGAGGCTGTTGTGCTCCGGCCGCGTATGCAACGGTATATTGATGTATCACTGCAAATTACGGCCATTCTCGAGGAGTATACAGACCTTGTGGAGCCTTATTCTATCGATGAACAGTTCATGGACATTACAGGCAGCCAGAAGCTGTTTGGGACGCCGATGGAGATCGCGAAAAGCATTCAGGGCAGAATCATGCGGGAGATCGGCGTTTATGCGCGGGTCGGAATCGGCCCTAACAAAGCGCTGGCCAAAATTGCGTGTGACAATTTTGCCAAAAAGAATAAGAACGGTATTTTTACCTTAACGAAAGAAAATATGAAAACCGAAATGTGGACGCTCCCGGTGGGCAGCATGTTTGGCGTCGGGAGCCGCATGAAGCATCATTTAAATCGAATGGGCATCAGCACGATCGGCGGGCTCGCGGCTTTTCCGCTCGATCTTTTAAAAAAGAAATGGGGCATTAACGGCCACGTGCTGTGGATGACGGCAAACGGAATCGACTATTCCCCTGTGTCAACTTCGTCTCTGGACGGGCAAAAGGCGATAGGCCATGGAATGACTCTCCCGAGAGACTACGAACACTTTGACAAAGAAATCAAGGTCGTATTGCTTGAGCTGAGTGAAGAAGTGTGCAGGCGAAGCCGAAACGCCGGGGTCATGGGGCAGACGGTGTCAGTGAGCTGCCGGGGTGCTGATTTTGATTGGCCGACGGGCTTCAACCGGCAAGTGAAGCTGGCAGAGCCGACTAATTCTACGCAGGATGTATATGAGGCTGTACGCCGGCTGTTTCTTACATTTTGGGACGGGAAACCTGTCCGCCGTCTCGGTGTCAATCTGTCTCAGCTCTCATCTGATGACATATGGCAGCTCAATTTATTTCAGGATTATGCAAAGAAAATGAGCCTAGGCTATGTGATGGATGGCATTAAAAATCGATTCGGCGACACAGCAATCATCAGGGCGGCGTCACTGACAGCGGCAGGCCAGGCATTTGAACGTGCGGCTAAAATAGGGGGGCATTATAAATGAACGACCATTTAAAAAGGGGCAACCTGCTGTGGGAAGGGAGCAGGATGTTTCTGCCGGAACATAAGCAAAACCTGCTGGAGAGAAAGCGACTTAAACAGAAGCTGCAAAAGCCGATCCTTGACCCCGATAAGCTGGAAGAGATGAATCAAACGCTTTGCGTCGCGATGGAGTTTGCTCAGGATATCACTGTCAGCTGCTTTCAGGACGGTGAAATTGTCCGCTGCACCGGGAAAATCTGCCGGTATGAAGAGTTTGAAAAAGCAGTATGGATAAAAGGAGACGAGGATCATCTTTATAAGCTGAAACTTGATCAAGTGCTTGATATTGTGCTGTAAAGTCTTTCCTCCTGCTTGGGGGAGAAATAGGCGTAAAATGATCAAACATTGTTCCCTCGGCAGTCTGGAAACGTATGATAAAGGAAAGAAGGCATTTACAATTCCAGCCAGGCAAAATATAATTTTTATATTGTGAGAAAAAGAGCTGACATTCGTTTTGCCAGACGGAGGGAGATCAAATCGTAATGGATATTCGAACAATCATGTCTTCAGATTATGAAATGGTAACGTCTGTACTGAATGAATGGTGGGGCGGCAGACAGCTGAAAGAAAAATTGCCGAGACTATTTTTTGAGCATTTTCAGGACACAAGCTTTATTACATCCGAACATAACAGCATGACGGGATTTTTAATCGGATTTCAATCGCAATCGGATCCTGAAACGGCGTACATTCATTTTTCCGGTGTGCATCCGGATTTCAGAAAAATGCAAATTGGGAAACAATTGTATGATGTATTTATCGAAACAGTAAAACAAAGAGGCTGCACCCGGGTAAAGTGCGTCACTTCACCTGTGAATAAGGTATCAATCGCATATCACACAAAATTGGGGTTTGATATTGAAAAGGGCACCAAGACGGTAAATGGCATCTCAGTGTTTGCAAACTATGATGGTCCGGGCCAAGACAGGGTACTGTTTGTCAAAAACATATGAGGGGGAAATATGATGGATTTTTTATCAAAAACACCTGAGCCTCCTTACTATGCAGTCATTTTTTCTTCTGTCAAAAGCGAAAATGACACAGGATATGGAGAAACAGCGGAGCGGATGGTATCACTTGCGGCGGATCAGCCTGGATTTTTAGGCGTGGAAAGCGTACGTGAAGCGGATGGAAGGGGCATCACAGTTTCCTATTGGGACAGTATGGACGCAATTAACCATTGGAAGCATCACACTGAACATCAAGCGGCAAAAGAAAAAGGAAAAAGCCTTTGGTACGAGTCGTATGCAGTCCGCGTCGCAAAAGTCGACAGACAGCGGCTGTTTCAGGAGAACACGAATGATTGAATTTCTCCAGCATAAGGAAGCCGCTATAGCGCGTGAGATTTTAGCCATACAGATCCCCGCCTACATAAAGGAAACAGAGATTATCGGTTTTGACGGTATTCCCGCTTTACAAGAGAAGGTGAAGGATATTCAAGCATCCCATGAACGGTTTGCGGGATATCGGAAAAACGGCAAGCTGATCGGTGTCATTTCATATGAGAAAAACATGCATCATCTCACCATTTGCAGGCTTGTTGTGCATCCTGACGGTTTCAGAAAAGGAATTGGACGAGCACTTCTGCAATTTGTCATTGATCATAATGAAGACGCTGAGAAAATCGAAGTAGTCACAGCCGAGAACAATACCCCGGCCGTGTCACTCTATACACAGGCTGGATTCCAAAAGGCAGAAACCGTCAAAGCAGCGCAGGGTCTATTGCTGTCGGTCTTTCATTTGTATCCGAAAAGAAAAGTTGAGGTCATTCTCTACAACGAAAAATGGGCAGAATGTTTCGATGAAGAAAAAGAACGGCTGAAACTTGTGTTCGGGCCGGAGATTATCGCTGTTCATCACATCGGAAGCACATCAATACCGAACATGGCAGCGAAGCCAATCATTGATATGTTAATTGAAGTCAGAAGCATTGAAGCCGTGAGCCAATTTGATGAACAAATGAAGGCTAACGGCTATACACCAAAAGGTGAGAACGGCATAGCGGGCAGGCGTTATTTCCAAAAGGGCGGAAATAAACGCACTCATCATGTCCATATGTACGAACAGGGAAACCCTGCTATTGAAAGGCATCTGTTATTCAGAGATTATCTCAGATCTCATCCAAACATAGCGAAAGAATACGCCGTTCTCAAAAAACGGCTGGCGGCCCAGCATCCTGACAGCATCAATCAGTACATACAAGGGAAAGATGAGTGGATCAAGACTGCAGAAGAAAATGCGAAGCGGTGGAAAAAAGGCAGAAACAATGCGAATGGCAGTGTTGTATGCTACAATAGCGAAAATGATGAAAACGGGGGTTTCACCTTATGAACATACATGTGACAGATGCAGCAAAACAGGCACTGCAGCAGGCGTTTGACGCCAACCCGGGGAAAAAAGCCCAGCTTCGTTACGATGCAGAAGGATGCGGCTGCGCGGTAAGCGGTGTCCCGACAATCTGGCTGGCAGAAGAATTAACGGGACAGTGCGAGCAGCTGGAAACGAACGGCATTCCGCTGTATATCCAATCGTCACAAAAAGTGTTTTTTGACGATCAAATGACGATCGATTACAATGAAAAAGCCAAAACATTGGCGCTGAAAAGCCCGGCTGAAATGCTCAGCCCCAGAATGAGCATATTAGTAAAGTAGGAGACGCGAAACGTGGAACAAAAGCTGAAGGCAATGAAGAACACAGCACAAAATAAAACGTGGGTATCCTTCCTGAATCAAAACCATCCCTATACCTTGCTTCACTGGTCAATTGGAGGAGCAGAGTCCATCAAGAAAGATGTCTGGCTATTGCAGGATGAAATGACCTTCGAGACGCAGGAGTTTACAACGATAGATCTTGCGATTGAATGGATCAGAGAAAATATGGATGGCATTACCGACGTTCTGTAACATAAAAAAGCGAAAGAGCCGAAGAGGCCTTTCGCTTTTTTATTCTGTTGAATCATTCATGTTGTCTAAAAACTCCTGCACTGTTTTTCGGTACGTATCCCGATTTTTGGTATATGACATGGCGTGTTCACCGTTCTCGGCAATGTACAGCGCTTTCGGCCCGCGTTTCTTTTCATAAAGCCGCTCGGTTGAAGAAACAGGAATGTAGTCATCATCCTTACTGTGAATAAAGAGGACCGGCTTTTCGATTTTATCAATGACAGCAAGCGGAGATACTTCACGTGCGCGATAGCCGCCTCTCAGCTTCAAAAAGAAGTCGGCGATAGGAAGCAGGGGCCAAGACGGGAGCCTGTATTCCGCTCTCAGCCGGTAGGCAAGCTGTTCATCAAAACATGCGAACGGACAATCGGCAATATAAAAATCAGCGCCATCGCTGCAGTGTGCACCAGCGTAAAGCAGGGCGGTCACAGCTCCCATCGACTCACCGTGAATTCCGATCAATCCGCGATGATTTGTTTTGTTTTTGAGCCAGCTGACAACTTTATTGAGATCATCCTTTTCGTAAAACCCGTAGCTGGTCGTCTTTCCGCCGCTTTGGCCATGCCGGCGGTGGTCGTAAATGAGCACATTCCAGCCGAGATCAAGAAATAAATGCATATACTTAAGAGAATTCAGCACATTCATGGTTACCCCGTGGCAGATGATGATGGTATTTGGTGTGTCATGCGGTGCGACATGGTATCCTTTTATGTCGTACCCGTAAGCGGAGGGTATCACAAAAGCGGTTTTCTCCATTTGCTCAAATGATTCAAACACATCATGTCCGTTGTCTGTCTCTCTTTTGATAATGTCTTCATCCGTTTTTTTCTTGATGAATAGAATCATATTTGAAAAAACAATTCCGATTGCGATGACAGCTGTTACGAGAGCGCCAATGGCCAAAAGGATTTTCTTCAAAAGTCACAGCACCTTTCAACTAAATATATAGGCAATTCGTGTTTGAAATCATTATACCTAAACACTGCTCCGCTGAGAAAGTGACCAGAAGAGAGTCTGCTTGTTCAGTGTATATGCTCCGTGATAAACTGTCTTCAAAACAAAACATGGGGGAAGTCTGAATGAAAAAACAAAAATCCGCTGACAAACACCAGCTAAAAGACGGCCTTCAATCCGATATCAAAGCAAAGCTTATGGAGATGAAGAGCCAATTGAAGGAAGAGGATGAAAAGAGGCAGGAAAGAGAAAAAGCAGAACAGATCAGAAAGAAAAAAGAGATCGAAAAAAATAAGAGCTTTGAAGAACTCCTAAATGAAAGCCAAATGGATTGGCATCAATATAAATAAACCAGCACCTGTACAGGTGCTGGTTTTTCTGCTATGAGCGATGAGTTTTGTAAATGTCTTGTTTCGTATGAGATTGGAGCGCTTTGATTTCCTCTTCGGTTAAACGCCGTGCATTTGCTGCCTGAATATTTTCCCGTAACTGCTCAATCTTACTGGCGCCTGTAATCACTGAAGCGACAGCCGGCTGTGCTAGCAGATACTGCAGCGACTTTTCTGTCATGGAAAGATCGGGAGCCACTTCCTCCATTGCCTTGCGTGCATTTGTCAGTTCCTCGAATGAATAGGACAAGTACCCGTTTTGTTTCATGCTGTCTGAAGCTTGATCAAGCGGTTTTTCAGTTAAGAGTCCTTTGGCAACAGGACCTCTGGCGACTACGCTGATTTGATGTTCCTCTAAAAGCGGGAGCCATTCCTCAGGGCGTCTGTCAAACAGGCTGAATTGCATCATAATGCTGACGATGTTTGATTTTTTCACATATTCTTTAATCACATTCGGGCGGATGGAAGAAATGCCGTAGTAGCGGATGACACCTTCTTGTTTTAATTCCTCAAACGCTTCGATCGTTTCATCAATGTTGTCCTCTATCGTGCCGCCGTGAAGCTGATAAAGGTCGATATAATCTGTTTTCAGACGTGTAAGGCTCTTTTTTACCGCCTCTTTTATGTAAGCTTTTGAAGGGTCCCAATACCAGCCCTCGCTTCCGTCATCCCAACGGTTTCCCGCTTTTGTTGCCAGAATAATATCCTGGCGTCTGTTTTGGATCGCATCACCGACCATTTCTTCGTTGCGTCCCCGGTCATACAAATCCGCTGTGTCCAAATAGTTGATGCCGAGCTCGATCGCTTCATCCAGAATGGACAATGCTTTGTTTTTTTCAGTTCCAAGAGACATACAGCCGAGTCCGACTTCACTAATGTCTAAATCAGATGTACCCAATTTGCGCTTTCTCATGTGCACACTCCTTTTTTAGGCTTTGTATTGACCGTAATATAAAGGAGCTAAAGTTTCAACTTTTATGGCTTTGAGATCCAATCTTTAACATATTGAAATGTGCGTCCATACTCTTTTAACTTCGCCCGAATTTCCCATGCTTTTCCGACTAAGACAACACCTTTTGGCATGCGGTGCACTTTCACGAAGAAGCCCCCTTTTGCTCTAGTATGATAAAATGTATGGGGCATCATATAGAGACAGAACGGGAGATGAAGAAATGAAATCATTAGAAGAAAAAACAATTGCCAAAGAACAGATCTTTTCGGGTAAAGTCATTGATCTTTATGTCGAGGATGTAGAGCTGCCAAACGGCAAAGCCAGTAAACGTGAAATTGTGAAACACCCTGGAGCAGTAGCGGTACTAGCCGTCACAGATGAAGGGAAAATCATCCTGGTCAAACAATTCCGTAAGCCGCTTGAGCGGACGATCGTTGAAATTCCGGCCGGTAAGCTTGAAAAAGGTGAGGAGCCGGAGTATACGGCACTTCGGGAACTTGAAGAGGAAACCGGTTATACAGCAAAAAAACTGACAAAAATAACTGCGTTTTATACATCACCCGGATTTGCAGATGAAATCGTTCACGTTTTTCTTGCTGAGGAGCTTTCTGTGCTTGAAGAAAAACGGGAGCTTGATGAGGACGAGTTTGTTGAAGTGATGGAGGTGACGCTTGAAGATGCGCTAAAGCTGGTTGAATCGCGTGAAGTATACGATGCTAAAACAGCCTACGCCATTCAGTATCTTCAGCTGAAAGAAGCGCTCCAAGCACAAAAATGAAAAAGATTTACGCGGATTTGCACATTCATATCGGCCGGACCTTTACAGGAAGGGCTGTCAAAATAACAGGCGCCAAAACATTAACACTGGACAGAATTTTGGTTGAAGCCAGTGAACATAAAGGAATTGAACTCCTCGGCATTATCGACTGTCATTCTCCGGAAGTCATTCTAGAGCTTGAGGAAGGCATTTCATCTGGAAAATATCGCGAGCTTGACGGGGGAGGAATCCGTTATCGCAGCACGACTCTTTTATTGGGGAGCGAGCTGGAGATTTATGATGAAGCCTGTAGCGGACCGATCCATGTGCTCGTATTTATGCCGACGCTGGCTGATATGAAACAGTTTTCAAACTGGCTGTCAGCCCGGCTGAAAAATATTCATTTAAGCTCGCAGCGGATTTATGAAACGGGCTTAAACCTGCAAAAAAAAGTGCAGGATATGGGCGGCCTGTTTATCCCCGCCCATATCTTTACGCCGCATAAAAGCTTATATGGAAAAGGGGTTAAATCAAGCTTAACTGAGGTTTTTGATCCATCTATGATAGACGCGGTGGAGCTTGGATTAAGCTGTGATACAGACATGGCATCACACGTATCGCAATTGAATCCGTATCCTTTTTTAACAAATTCTGATGCGCATTCGTTGGGGAAAATCGGCAGAGAATATAATGAACTATATGTGCAGTCAGCTGATTTTACTGAATTTGCTCTTGCATTAAAGGGACAAGATGACAGGAAAATTATCGCAAATTATGGCTTGGACCCGTTATTGGGGAAATATTATCAGACGGCTTGCGAAGCGTGCGGAGAGCCTGCTGTAAGCGGGGAAACAGCGTGCGCGAATTGCGGAAATGCCAGATTTACCAAGGGAGTCAGCGAAAGATTGCGTGAATTGAGTGATCAGCTTGAAGTTCGCGTCCCGCGTCCGCGATATGTACATCAGATCCCGCTGCAATTTGTTCCGGGTGTAGGCCCGAAAACGCTGGACAAACTAAAAAAAGCCTTCGGAACAGAAATGGCTGTTCTTCATGAGGCTGCAGAAGAAGATTTGGCTCGCGTTGTCCCGCCGAAAACCGCGGCGCTTATCGTAAAAGCGAGATCCGGAAAACTGGAATTGAAAGCCGGAGGAGGAGGAACCTACGGTAAAATTAAACCGTGAGCTAAAGATTAACTCAGTTCCTCCTGTACTTTTCTTTTTGTGCGTATAAAGGTAATCAGCTGGATGATTTCATCTTCACTCAGCGGCTGGCCATCAACAGAAATGGTAAAGTCAAGGCTGCTCCACGTGGCCAATTCTATGGCCTGAGGAGCAGTCTGCTTTTGTTTCTCGCGGCCTAAAAGTTCATCGCAGGTTGTGTCAAAGAGGTCAGCCAGCATGGCAAGCGCTTCAAGTGAAGGCCGTCGGTAGCCTGACTCGTAGCCGGCATATGTGCTTTTTGCGATACCGAGAAGGTCAGCTGTATATTGAAGCGACCAATTTTTCTTTTTTCTCAATTCAGTTAAACGATCTAGATTCATGAACTTCCGCTCCTTTTTCACCTTGAGCTGATTATATCATATAGGTATTAGGAAGTGTACGCGAATTGAATAATAATGTCTTGCGTATTTTATTTTCCGTGTCTATAATTGCATTAAAAGTATGCGAAAAGCGAATACCTTCTCGCAACCCATCTTTAGATACAGTGAAGAGGTGCATGGTATGAAAAAATTATTGATGTTGACAACTGGGGGAACGATTGCTTCAGTTGAAGGGGAAAATGGGCTGGCTCCCGGAGTCAAGGCTGATGAATTATTAAGTTACGTATCAAAACTTGATAACGATTACACAATGGAAACTCAGTCGCTTATGAATATAGACAGCACCAATATGCAGCCTGAATACTGGGTGGAAATAGCGGAAGCCGTTAAGGAAAATTATGATGCCTATGACGGGTTTGTTATTACTCACGGTACAGATACAATGGCCTATACATCTGCCGCACTATCGTATATGCTGCAGCATGCCAAAAAGCCGATTGTCATCACCGGCTCGCAGATTCCGATCACGTTCCAAAAAACCGATGCCAAAAAAAATATTACAGATGCCATTCGATTTGCCTGTGAAGGCGTGGGCGGCGTTTATGTTGTGTTTGACGGCAGAGTCATTCAGGGAACACGTGCGATCAAATTAAGAACGAAAAGCTACGACGCATTTGAAAGCATCAATTACCCATATATCGCTTTTATCAATGAAGACGGGATCGAATACAACAAACAAGTAACGGAACCTGAGAACGACACCTTCACAGTTGACACTTCACTATGCACAGATGTATGTCTGCTGAAGCTGCATCCAGGCTTAAAGCCCGAAATGTTTGATGCCCTGAAAAGCATGTACAAAGGAATTGTCATTGAGAGTTATGGCAGCGGAGGGGTGCCGTTTGAAGGCAGAGACATTTTGTCAAAAGTGAATGAACTGATCGAAAGCGGCATTGTCGTCGTCATTACGACTCAATGTCTTGAAGAAGGCGAAGACATGAGCATTTACGAGGTTGGCCGCAGAGTCAACCAAGACTTAATTATCCGATCAAGAAATATGAACACAGAAGCAATTGTGCCAAAATTGATGTGGGCGCTAGGTCAGTCTTCGGATCTTCCTGTCGTCAAGAGAATTATGGAAACGCCGATAGCTGATGACGTTGTCCTGTAAAATGTAAAAACGATAACCAGCAAAGAGAAAGAAGGTTAAAGATTATGTTAAACGGCCAAAAAGAATATCGCGTGGAAAAAGACTTCCTTGGGGAAAAACAAATTGAAGCAGATGTTTATTACGGAATTCAGACGCTCCGTGCTTCTGAAAATTTCCCGATCACAGGATACAAAATCCATGAGGAAATGATTAACGCACTGGCGATTGTGAAAAAAGCTGCGGCTCTTGCCAACATGGACGTGAAACGGCTGTATGAAGGAATTGGCCAAGCTATCGTACAAGCCGCTGACGAGATTCTGGAAGGCAAGTGGCACGATCAGTTTATCGTCGATCCGATTCAGGGCGGTGCCGGAACTTCTATGAACATGAACGCGAATGAGGTTATCGGAAACCGGGCGCTTGAAATCATGGGCCATAAAAAGGGAGATTATATCCATTTAAGTCCAAACACACATGTGAACATGTCACAGTCTACGAACGATGTGTTCCCGACTGCTATCCATATTTCCACATTGAAGCTCTTAGAAAAACTGCTGAAAACAATGGAAGATATGCATAGTGTGTTTAAGCAAAAAGCACAGGAGTTTGACTCTGTTATTAAAATGGGCCGGACACACCTTCAAGATGCGGTTCCGATCCGTCTTGGCCAGGAATTCGAAGCTTACAGCCGTGTTCTCGAGCGTGATATCAAACGAATCAAGCAATCGCGCCAGCACCTGTATGAAGTCAACATGGGCGCAACTGCTGTTGGTACAGGGCTGAACGCTGATCCTGAATATATCAAACAGGTAGTAAAGCACCTTGCTGATATTAGTGGGCTTCCTCTTGTCGGCGCTGACCATCTTGTTGATGCGACACAAAATACAGATGCCTATACAGAGGTATCAGCTTCATTAAAAGTCTGCATGATGAACATGTCGAAGATCGCAAACGACCTGCGCTTAATGGCGTCGGGACCGCGCGCCGGACTTGCGGAAATTTCTCTGCCTGCACGTCAGCCGGGTTCATCTATTATGCCGGGGAAAGTCAATCCGGTTATGGCGGAGCTGATCAACCAAATTGCGTTCCAGGTTATCGGAAATGACAATACAATCTGCCTTGCTTCAGAAGCCGGCCAGCTTGAGTTGAACGTCATGGAGCCCGTGCTTGTCTTTAATTTGCTTCAATCCATCAGCATCATGAACAACGGCTTCCGTTCGTTCACTGACAACTGCTTAAAAGGCATTGAAGCCAACGAAAAGCGGTTGAAGCAATACGTAGAAAAAAGCGCAGGCGTGATCACAGCTGTCAATCCGCATCTTGGGTATGAAGCGGCAGCTAGAATTGCCAGGGAAGCAATTATGACAGGGCAATCTGTCCGGGATCTTTGTCTGCAGCATGATGTGCTGACTGAAGAAGAATTGGATATTATTTTAAACCCATATGAGATGACCAAACCAGGTATCGCAGGGAAAGAACTATTAGAAAAATAAAATTTGTATAAAATACAGCTTATTCATCTCCGAATAGTCGGATGAATAAGCTGTTTACAACATAGGGATGAGGAAGTATAGTATACGTGTTGCACTATATATTGAAAGCGTTTTAGCTTTTACATGAAGGGGGACTTCTTTTGAAGGATGTAAGATTGCCAACACTATTTGAAATTATTATTGTACTAGGAGTATTTTTAGCACTTGTTCTATCGTTTACAGTCTTTCTCGACTTGCCGATACAGCTGGCGCTTTTTGTTTCATGGTTTATTGCAATGCTTTTAGGTATTAGACTCGGTTATTCTTATAAAGATTTACAAAATGCGATTGTACATGGGATATCAAATGGCCTTGAAGCCGTACTGATTCTCGTTTCAGTTGGGGCGCTCATCGGAACATGGATTGCCGGAGGCGTTGTGCCGACTTTGATTTATTACGGACTGGAATTTATTCACCCAAGTATCTTTTTACTGGCAACGTTAATTATTTGTTCCATTATGTCTGTGGCAACAGGAACGTCATGGGGAACAGTCGGAACTGCCGGCATTGCCATGATCGCAATTGGAGAGGGGTTAGGCATTCCGCTTCCTCTAGTAGCGGGAGCTATTCTTTCAGGTGCTTATTTTGGGGACAAGCTGTCTCCGCTGTCTGACAGTACAGTTCTAGCTTCTTCACTATCAAAAGTCGATGTATTGGCTCACGTGAGAGCAATGCTTTATTTATCAATACCTGCTTATGTCATTACAGCTATACTCTTTACAGTTGTTGGATTTATGTACGGCGGGAAAAATATTGATCTTGATAAAGTTGAATTCTTAAAATCATCTTTGCAAAACACGTTTGACATTCATATTTGGATGCTGATCCCGGCAGTTCTCGTCATAGTCTTATTGGCGATGAAAAAGCCATCTATGCCGGTTATCGTAATTGGCGCTTTACTCGGTGCAATCTGGGCTGTTGTTTTCCAAGGAATGGATATTGCCCATGCGATTGCAACTGCGTACAACGGCTTCTCTATTAAAACGGATGTTGAATTTTTGAACGGCTTGTTAAACCGCGGTGGAATTGTCGGTATGCTTGATTCTCTCGTCGTCATCATCTTTGGCCTTGGTTTTGGCGGTCTGCTTGAGAAACTCGGCGTGTTAAAAGTCATTGTTTCAACGTTTGAAAAGAAATTAACTTCAGCCGGCAATGTCACATTGTCTACACTGATCGTAGCGTTTTTAGCAAACATCTTCGGCTGTGCGATGTATGTATCTCTTATTTTGACTCCGAAAATTATGGAAGACAGCTATGATCGCTTACATCTGGACAGAAGAGTGTTATCACGTAACTCAGAGGTCGGGGGAACATTGACTTCGGGGATGGTTCCTTGGTCTGATAATGGGATTTACATGGCTGGTATTTTAGGTGTTTCTACCTTCTCTTATCTGCCGTTTATGTGGCTCAGTTTTGTAGCAATAGGTCTTGCAATTATCTATGGTTATACAGGAAAATTTATATGGTATACGAAAAACAATACAGTTAAAGCCGAAAAACTAGGCTAATAGGGGAGGATCACTGAATGATAGCGAAACACATGATTCGGACACTGATGATCGAAACGCCTTCGGTTCCCGGAAATCTTGGAAGGGTGGCTACGGCCATCGGCCTTCTGGGCGGGGATATTGGTGAAGTGGAGACGGTAAAAGTCGGACCCAATTACACAATGCGGAATATTACCGTTCAAGTGGAGAATGAAGAACAGCTTCAGGAAGTGATCGCGGCTGTACAGGCCCTCGGAGAAGGGATCAGGCTTCACACCGTATCTGATGAAGTCCTGTCCGCACATGAAGGCGGAAAAATCCAAATGAAAAGCAAAATGCCGATCCGTTCACTGGCAGAGCTGGGACGTGTCTACACACCAGGTGTTGCGGACGTGTGCCGACTGATCGAAAAAGAACCTGAAAAAGCTTCTATTTATACAACGATCAGCAATTCTGTTGCAATTGTAACGGATGGAACCGCAATTTTAGGCCTTGGGAATATCGGCTCTGTGGCTGGCATGCCTGTCATGGAAGGAAAGGCTGCTTTGTTTGATCAGCTGGCGGGTATTAGCGGCATTCCGATACTGCTTGATACGAGTGATCCTGAAGAAATCATCAAAACAGTAAAACATATTTCTCCGGGCTTTAGCGGCATCCTTCTTGAGGATATCGGTTCGCCGCATTGTTTTGAAATCGAGGATCGCCTAAAAGAGGAGCTGAACATCCCTGTTATGCACGATGACCAGCATGGTACAGCTGTAGTGACGCTGGCAGCTGCCATTTCGGCATGCAGGAGTGCGGGGGTTGACCTGAAGGAAGCGAAAGTGGGGCAAATCGGCCTTGGCGCAGCAGGCGTGGCCATCTGCCGGATGTTCATGGCTTATGGTGTGAATGCTGTGTACGGAACAGACAAATCAGAGTCAGCAATGAATCGTCTCGAACAATACGGCGGACAGGCAGTTTCCAGTATTGAGGAGCTCATGGAAACATGTGATATTGTCATTGCTACAACGGGCGTTCCGGGTTTAATAAAACCGGCATTTGTACGTTCTGGTCAAGTGATTTTGGCTTTATCGAATCCGAAGCCGGAAATTGAACCGGAGGCCGCGCTGCAGGCTGGCGCCGCATATGCAGCTGACGGGCGTTCTGTTAATAATGTACTCGGTTTTCCGGGGATTTTTAGAGGAGCGCTTAACGCAAAAAGCACGGAGATTAATCATGATATGCTTGTCGCAGCAGCAGAGGCCATCGCAGCTTGCACTAAACAAGGTGATGTTGTCCCTCAGCCGCTTGATTCAAAAGTCCATCATGCGGTAGCAGCAGCTGTCGAGCATGCAGCTCTTACAGCAGTGAAATAAATGTAGCTAAACAGCACCTGTCGTACTAGGTGCTGTTTTTTTCTTATCTGTGTTCAATTTTGTTATCATTACTATGAAAATAAAAAAGGGAGTGATCACATGGCAAAAAGCCAAGCGAAAAAGAAGCGGGAGCATCGATTGAGAAACGGCGGACGTGCCGTCTTATTATCAAGAGGCAGCACACCATCTTTCAGCACACATGAAAGAATGACAAAAAGCAAAAAAGAGATTTTGAATAAACGGAAGCATAAGAATCCTTATGATCATACAGCAGTTGATGATAAGGATTTTTTTGTGCCCCAAAAAGCCGCCTAGCACTCATCTCTATCGTTTCTTTTTGAAAAAGGGCATGTTTTTCTGTTTCTTTCATACAATCTATTAAATCAAATCACTAGAGCGGGCGGGAGGAAACGGTATGCGAAAAATCTCTTATAAGGACATGTTTCTCAGGCATGTCAAAGATCATCTCTCTCTTTATATATTTGTGTCAGTGCTGTTTTTCATGGGTGTCATCTTTGGCGCGATTATTGTCAACAGTATGACCATCAGCCAGAAAGAAGATTTATACTACTACTTAAGTCAATTTTTTGGACAGCTTTCGGATGGAAAACAGGCAAGTTCAGCTGATATGTTTGGGCAAAGTATCTTTCATAATGCAAAGTATTTAGGCCTGATGTGGATACTCGGAATTTCCGTCATTGGGATGCCGATTATTTTCATTATGATCTTTCTGAAAGGGATCGTCGTCGGCTTTACTGTCGGGTTCCTAGTCAATCAGATGGGAGTAAGCGGGTTTTTCCTATCATTTGTCTCCGTTTTGCCGCAAAATGTGCTGCTGATTCCGGCTTATCTCATTATGGGCACATGTGCAATTGCGTTTTCTTTAAAGTTAATCAGACAGCTGTTCGTGAAACGAAGCCTGCATGACGCGCCGATTCAATGGTTCGGGCGGTATGCCTTTGTGCTGCTGGTCATTCTGTTTTTAGCGCTGATCTCATCTCTGTTTGAAGCATACTTATCTCCTGTTTTAATGGAAAAGCTTACATCTAGACTTTTTTAAAATCATTATTAAAAGAAAACCATTTTATTTATCAGTTTATAATAATTATAGTTGGAACTCTGCGCGTATTTTGTTATAATGAGTCATGGAATGCGGCGTAGGAGGGAAAGACATGGAAAACCGTATTGATCGTATTAAGAAACAACTGCACTCATCCAGCTATAAACTTACGCCACAGCGTGAAGCGACAGTAAGAGTGCTGCTTGAAAACGAAGAAGACCATTTAAGCGCAGAAGATGTATACCTCCTCGTAAAAGAGAAATCTCCTGAGATCGGTCTCGCTACAGTATACCGTACGCTTGAATTATTAACTGAATTAAAAGTCGTAGATAAAATTAACTTTGGAGACGGTGTGTCCCGTTACGACCTTCGGAAAGAGGGAGCAGCTCACTTTCATCACCACTTGGTGTGCATGGAGTGCGGAGCCGTTGATGAAATTGAAGAAGATTTGCTTGAAGACGTGGAAGAAATCATTGAACGTGATTGGAAATTTAAGATTAAAGATCATAGATTGACGTTTCACGGCATTTGCCACCGCTGTAACGGAAAAGAAACTGAATAGACGGTGCCGAGCGCGAACCTTTTCTCATGGGGAAAGGGTTTTTTGCTGTTTCTATGTATAAAACCTTTCTGATTTGGCATATGGTTTATATAACTGGAACCATAGGGAAAGGATCGATTAGGACATGGGAAGATTCCTGAAAACAGCTGTCGATGCATTGAAAGTTTTCATCCTGTTTACCGGTTTTACCGCTTTGTTCTATTATGCTATGATATGGGTGAATCAAGAGTATGAAAACTATCATCGGTATGATAAACCGGAAGGCTCCGCTGTAAAAGTTGTTGAAATGGATCAGGATGAAAAAGGCGGATGGTTCGACCGGTTGATCTTTTTTTACCAAAACGGGGAGTAGATCAAGAGTGAAAGATCAAATAAAGGATTTCATCCACTACGTCATGGTAGAGAGAGGGCTCTCTCAAAATACGATCGTATCCTATGAACGTGACTTGAAAAGCTATTCTCTCTACTTAACAGAAACCCTTCATGTTACAGATTGGAATCACGTTACCCGCATACATATTATCCAATACTTAAAGCATTTGAAGGACTCGGGGAAATCCGGCAAGACATCGGCGCGGCATTTGGCATCCATTCGCTCTTTTCATCAATTTCTGCTCAGGGAAAAAGTAACGGATAAGGACCCTTCCGTTCATATCGAAACACAAAAGACGGAACGGGCGCTTCCGAAGGTGCTCGCACTCAATGAAGTCGAGCGATTATTGGACACGCCTAAGCTGACGAGCCCATTCGGCTATCGGGATAAAGCAATGCTGGAGCTGCTTTATGCGACAGGCATACGAGTCAGTGAAATGATTGAGTTGAAAACGGCAGATGTTCATTTATCTATGGGGTTTATCCGATGCTTTGGCAAAGGAAGAAAAGAACGGATTGTGCCAATTGGTGAAGCCGCCGCTTCCGCCATTGAGGAATATATGACAAAAGCCAGGGGAAAACTGTTAAAGAACAATGTGTCTGACGCCCTCTTTTTAAATCATCACGGCAAACAGATCAGCCGCCAGGGATTTTGGAAGAACCTGAAAAAAATCGCGTTGGAAGCCGGCATTAAGAAAGAGCTGACTCCGCATACGCTTAGGCATTCCTTTGCGACGCATCTGCTTGAGAACGGGGCAGATTTAAGAGCGGTGCAGGAAATGCTCGGTCATGCGGATATATCCACGACGCAAATTTATACGCATGTGACGAAAACAAGGCTGAAGGATGTGTACAAGCAGTTTCATCCGCGAGCATAGCCGCAGGTGGCTGCGGCTTTTTTGTTTAGAGCGACAGAAAATATTGAAGTTTCTCATTATTTCCAAATACATTGTCAACGGGAATGAAAACGGTTTATACTTGAGTTGTCAGACCTCTTAGCGATACAATAGACGTATAGAAAAAAAGGAGGCTTTCAAGATGCCTGCATACAAATATAATCGTGTGTTTTTAATTGTGATGGACTCAGTCGGAATCGGCGAAGCGCCGGATGCCGCTGACTTTAATGACGAAGGCGCTCATACGCTCGGTCATATTGCCGAGCATATGAACGGATTACATATGCCGAATATGGCAAAGCTCGGCCTTGGTCTTATCGAAGATATCAAAGGTGTAGAAAAAACAGAACATCCGCTTGCGTATTATGGAAAAATGCAAGAAGCGTCAAACGGAAAAGATACGATGACCGGCCATTGGGAGATTATGGGTTTATACATTGATAAACCATTTAAAGTGTTCCCGGAAGGCTTTCCTGATGAATTGCTTCAAGAGCTGGAAAAGAGATCTGGCCGCAAAATTATTGGAAACAAGCCGGCTTCCGGCACAGCGATTTTGGATGAGCTTGGTCAGGAGCACATGGAGACAGGGGCTTTAATTGTTTACACGTCTGCTGACTCTGTTCTGCAAATTGCCGCTCACGAAGAGGTTGTGCCGCTTGAGGAGCTGTATCGCATTTGCGAAACGGCGAGAGAGCTAACGCTTGATCCGAAATATATGGTTGGCCGCATTATTGCACGGCCGTTCGTCGGAGAGCCGGGTCAATTCAAACGGACGCCAAACCGCCATGATTATGCGCTGAAGCCGTTTGATCGCACTGTCATGAATGAATTGAAAGACAGCGGCTTAGATGTGATTTCAATCGGAAAAATCTCTGATATTTACGACGGAGAAGGCATTACTTCTTCACGCAGAACGGTTTCTAATATGGACGGAATGGACAAGGTGATCGATACGCTGGGAGAAGACTTTACGGGTCTGAGCTTTGCGAACCTTGTTGATTTTGACGCGTTATTCGGACACCGCCGTGACCCTGAAGGCTACGGACGCGCGCTTGAAGAATTTGATGCGCGGCTTCCGGAAGTGTTTGAAAAAATGAGAGAAGACGATCTGTTAATTATTACAGCCGACCACGGCAATGATCCGATTCATCATGGGACTGACCATACACGCGAGTATGTGCCGATTCTCGCTTACAGCAAAAAACATAAGAAAGCGCAAATGCTGCCGCTTGCAGATACATTTGCTGATATCGGTGCAACGATCGCTGATAATTTCCAAACGAATAAACCGAAATACGGGAAAAGCTTTTTATCTTTATTACAATAGGGGGACTGTTTCTTGAAGGACAGAATTGAACGCGCAGCCGCTTTTATTAAACAAAACCTGCCGGAATCTCCGAAGATCGGCCTTATTTTAGGCTCAGGTCTTGGCATTTTGGCTGACGAAATCGAAAATCCGGTCAAGCTGAAATATGAAGATATACCTGAATTCCCGGTATCTACTGTTGAAGGGCATGCCGGACAGCTTGTGCTTGGCACTCTTGAAGGAGTTTCCGTCATTGCAATGCAGGGCCGCTTTCATTTTTATGAAGGCTACTCAATGGAGAAAGTCACATTCCCTGTACGCGTGATGAAAGCGCTCGGTGTGGAAGCGTTGATCGTGACAAATGCCGCAGGCGGTGTCAACACTGAATTCCGTGCGGGAGACTTAATGATTATTACCGATCATATCAACTTTATGGGAACAAACCCGTTAATCGGGCCAAACGAAGCAGATTTCGGCGCCAGATTTCCAGATATGTCTTCAGCCTATGACAAAGATCTGTCCAGCCTGGCTGAAAAGATTGCGAAAGACCTTAATATCCCAATTCAAAAAGGCGTGTACACTGCTGTGACAGGACCTTCTTACGAAACACCGGCAGAAGTCCGTTTCTTAAGAACGATGGGCTCTGATGCTGTCGGCATGTCTACTGTTCCGGAAGTCATTGTGGCGAATCATGCGGGAATGCGGGTTCTTGGCATTTCCTGCATCTCTAACGCGGCAGCCGGAATTCTGGATCAGCCTTTAAGTCACGATGAAGTGATGGAAGTGACCGAAAAAGTAAAAGCTGGATTCTTAAAGCTTGTTAAAGCGATCGTCGCTCAGTACGAATAAAAATGAATCAATGCAGGACCAAAAGACAGCTGTGTCTGATATCACACAGCTGTCTTTTTTATGCCCAAAATTCGAAACATTTTCCATCAGTGGCGTATAAAACCATCCCGCTTGGAAAAAATAAAAAGGATTATGAAATGGAGGGCTTTTGAGATGAAACGTCTTTTATCCACTTTGTTGATTGGTATAATGCTGCTTACATTTGCACCGTCTGCATTTGCAAAACAAGACGGAAAACGTACATCGGAGCTTGCTCATGAAGCGAAGTCTGCGGTGCTGATAGAACGTGACACGGGAAAAGTGCTTTACAACAAGAACAGCAATGAGAGACTGGCGCCTGCAAGCATGACGAAAATTATGACGATGCTTTTGATTATGGAAGCTTTAGATAAAGGCAAAATCAAAATGAGTGATAAGGTCCGTACAAGCGAGCATGCGGCGTCAATGGGCGGCTCACAGATATTCCTTGAGCCCGGCGAAGAAATGACTGTCAAAGAAATGCTGAAAGGCATCGCAATCGCTTCGGGAAATGACGCTTCCGTCGCCATGGCTGAATTTATTTCCGGCTCTGAAGAAGAATTTGTGAAGAAAATGAATAAAAAAGCAAAAGAGCTGGGATTGAAAAATACATCCTTTAAAAACCCAACAGGACTGACCGAGGAAGGACACTACAGCTCTGCTTATGACATGGCAATCATGGCTAAGGAATTATTGAAATACGAATCAATTACGAAGTTTACCGGCACGTATGAAGATTATCTGCGTGAAAATACAGATAAAAAGTTTTGGCTTGTAAATACAAATCGCCTTATCAAATTTTATCCTGGTGTAGACGGCGTAAAAACAGGCTATACAGGCGAAGCGAAATATTGTCTGACTGCTTCGGCTAAAAAAGGAAACATGCGGGCCATAGCGGTTGTATTCGGAGCGAGCACGCCTAAAGAAAGAAACGCGCAAGTGACAAAAATGCTTGACTTCGCCTTTAGCCAATATGAAACGCATCCTTTATATAAACGAAATCAAACAGTAGCAAAAGTAAAGGTCAAAAAAGGGAAACAAAAATTGATCGAACTCACTACATCTGAGCCGATTTCAATATTGACGAAAAAAGGCGAGGATATGAACGATGTGAAAAAAGAAATCAAGATGAAGGACAATATTAGTGCTCCGATTCAAAAAGGCCAAGAGCTTGGCACTCTTGTTCTGAAAAAGGATGGAGAAGTACTCGCTGAAAGTCCTGTTGCTGCAAAAGAAGATATGAAGAAAGCCGGGTTTATCACATTCTTGAAGCGGACGATGGGAGACTGGACAAAATTTAAGTAATTATGCCGAATGACCACTAGTTTTGTCACGGTGAAGGAATTCATTCCGTCGAAATCGAAACACTCATTATCCGATCATATCAAGGAGGAATGAGCATGAGCCTTGGAATTGACATGAATGTCAAAGAATCTGTGCTTTGTATTCGATTAACAGGCGAACTCGATCACCATACGGCTGAAACCCTGAAACAAAAAGTGACTCAATCATTGGAGAAGGATGATATTCGCCATATCGTGCTGAACTTGGAGGACCTTTCCTTTATGGACAGCTCGGGGCTTGGCGTTATTTTAGGAAGATACAAGCAAATTAAGCAAATTGGCGGGGAAATGGTCGTTTGCGCTATCTCTCCTGCGGTGAAGCGATTGTTTGATATGTCGGGTCTGTTTAAAATTATCCGATTTGAACAATCTGAACAGCAGGCACTCCTGACACTGGGGGTGGCATCATGAAAAATGAAATGCACCTTGAGTTTTCTGCCCTCAGTCAGAATGAATCGTTCGCCCGTGTGACAGTTGCATCATTTATAGCTCAGCTGGACCCGACAATGGATGAACTGACTGAAATCAAAACAGTCGTGTCAGAGGCTGTCACGAATGCGATTATCCATGGATATGAAGAGAACTGTGAAGGAAAAGTTTACATTTCAGTGACGCTGGAAGATCATGTCGTATATATGACCATTCGTGATGAAGGCTTAGGCATTACAGATCTTGAAGAAGCCCGTCAGCCTCTATTTACGACTAAGCCTGAGCTTGAGCGCTCTGGAATGGGCTTTACCATTATGGAAAATTTCATGGATGATGTCAGTATCGATTCATCGCCTGAAATGGGAACAACGATTCGCTTAACAAAGCACTTATCAAAAAGCAAAGCGCTTTGTAATTAAGGAGATTTGTTATGGATGTGGAGGTTAAGAAAAACGGCAAAAACGCTCAGCTGAAGGATCATGAAGTAAAGGAATTAATCAAACAAAGCCAAAATGGCGACCAGCAGGCAAGAGACCTCCTCATAGAAAAAAACATGCGTCTTGTTTGGTCTGTCGTACAGCGGTTTTTAAACAGAGGATATGAGCCTGACGATCTCTTCCAGATCGGCTGCATCGGGCTGTTAAAATCTGTTGACAAATTTGATTTAACCTATGATGTGCGTTTTTCAACGTATGCAGTGCCGATGATTATCGGAGAAATCCAGCGATTTATCCGTGATGACGGAACTGTAAAGGTATCACGGTCATTAAAAGAGCTTGGAAACAAAATCCGGCGCGCGAAGGATGAGCTTTCGAAAACACTGGGAAGAGTGCCGACGGTGCAGGAGATCGCTGACCATTTGGAGATTGAAGCTGAGGATGTTGTACTGGCCCAAGAGGCGGTAAGGGCTCCATCTTCGATTCACGAAACCGTTTATGAAAATGACGGAGATCCGATTACCCTGCTCGATCAAATCGCTGACAACTCAGAAGAAAAATGGTTTGACAAAATTGCGCTGAAAGAAGCGATCAGCGATTTGGAGGAAAGGGAAAAATTAATCGTCTATCTCAGATATTATAAAGACCAGACACAGTCTGAGGTGGCTGAGCGGCTCGGGATCTCTCAGGTGCAGGTTTCCAGGCTTGAAAAGAAAATATTAAAACAGATCAAGGTTCAAATGGATCATACGGATGGCTAGTCTGCAGTGCAGGCTAGCTTTTTTGTGTGCAAAAGCGTGGTAATTTATGGTCTTTTCGAGCGGATGAATGAGAACAAAATCGAACCACATACTACATATATAACCACCGAAAGATGGTGATCAATGATGGAACGACGAATATTTATCCGGCTTCGCCACCGGGTGCTGGCACATCCAGGGGATATTATTACCGTTGGAGATGCCGCGCAAATAGAAGGGCAGCTTCAGCTGAAAAAGAAACTTTCGGCTATGCCGCTTTATCAGGTGAGCGAAAAAGATAAAAATATCGTAATTCTGGATATCATACAAGTCCTCAGAGCCATTCATTTACAAGATCCGACACTTGATGTTCAAACCGTAGGCGGAGCAGAAACCATTGTTGAAATTCAGTATCGAAAGCGAAATTTATCAACGGTTCTATTCATCGGTGTCTGGCTGCTTCTGTTTATTGGATCGTGTCTTGCCATCATGAACTTTCATGAGGATGTAAGCATGAGAGATGTTCATATCGCACTATATGAAATCATAACCGGAGAGAGGAATGACTATCCATATTTGCTTCAAATCCCATACAGCATCGGTTTGGGACTGGGGATGATCGTGTTTTTTAACCACATATTTAAAAAGCGCCTAAATGAAGAGCCCAGCCCGCTGGAGGTTGAGATGTTTAACTATCAGCTTGATCTCGATCAATATGTGGCCATGCATGAGAATCAAGAAACCATAAAGGATCTGCATGATCGTTAGTGTATTGTTCATTATTTTTGTCGGGCTCGGCGGAGGCATAACGGTGGGGGCGGGTTTCGTTGCTTTTTTAACCGTAATGGGAATCATTCCGCGGCTGATGCAGCTCACCAAAACAATGAGATTTGTTCAGGCTTATGAAGCGGCTGTTATTCTTGGCGCGGTTTGCGGGGGATGGGAGACGCTTCATATGAATCATCTTTATCTAACAAAATGGATAGCTGTGCCGGTCGGGCTTCTGGCAGGTTTGTTCGTCGGGATGCTAGCGGCTGCTCTTACAGAGGTTTTAAATGTCCTGCCGATTTTGGCGAAACGAATCGGGCTCAGAAGTAAAATCATTATTTTATTAATGGCCATCGTGATTGGGAAAATCGCGGGATCTTTATTTCACTGGCTGTACTTTATTGACCATTCATAAGGAGGTTTCAAGATGACAAACATAAAAGAAAATTACAAATCAAAAGTGAAAACATATCAGCCTAAGCCGCCTTACGTCTGGAACTGTGTAAAAGCCTTTTTAGTGGGCGGACTGATTTGTGCAATCGGGCAAGGTCTGCAAAATTTTTATATCCATTTTTTTGATTTCAATGAAAAAACTGCGGGGAATCCAACAGCTGCAACGCTGATATTAATCTCTGCCCTGCTTACAGGTTTTGGTATCTATGACAGAATCGGACAATTCGCAGGCGCAGGTTCAGCCGTACCTGTCACAGGTTTTGCCAACAGTATGGCAAGCGCGGCTCTTGAATATAAAAGCGAAGGATTAGTGCTTGGAGTAGCGACAAATATGTTTAAACTGGCAGGAAATGTTATTGTTTTCGGAGTTGTAGCTGCATACATCGTTGGAATGATTCGGTTTGCTTTTGAGAAACTGATGTCATAGGAGGAGAAGAAAATGAAATTAACAGGAAAGCAAACCTGGGTATTTGAACATCCCATATTTGTCAACTCAGCGGGAACGGCAGCAGGACCAAAGGAAAAAGACGGACCGCTCGGCTCTTTATTTGATAAAACCTATGACGAAATGCATTGTAATCAAAAAAGCTGGGAAATGGCGGAACGGCAGCTGATGGAAGACGCTGTTAATGTTGCACTTCAAAAAAACAATCTGACAAAAGATGATATTGACCTATTGCTGGCAGGCGACTTGCTGAACCAAAACGTGACGGCTAACTATGTCGCAAGACACTTGAAAATCCCATTTCTTTGTATGTTTGGCGCCTGTTCAACATCAATGGAAACAGTGGCTGTCGCATCAGCCTTAGTTGATGGCGGGTTTGCCAAAAGGGCACTCGCTGCCACTAGCAGTCACAATGCAACTGCGGAAAGACAGTTTCGCTATCCGACAGAATACGGAGGCCAAAAACCGGACACTGCTACCTCCACTGTAACCGGAAGCGGTGCAGTTGTCATCAGTCAGACAGCGGGTGATATCCAAATCACAAGTGCGACTGTCGGGAAGGTTTCTGATTTAGGAATTACAGATCCTTTTGATATGGGATCGGCTATGGCTCCGGCTGCAGCTGATACGATTAAGCAGCACTTTAAAGATCTCAACCGGACAGCGGATGACTATGATCTAATCCTGACAGGTGACCTGTCAGGCGTCGGTTCTCCAATCGTAAAAGACATTTTAAAAGAAGATGGATATCCAGTCGGCACAAAGCATGATGATTGCGGGCTTCTGATTTACACTCCGGATCAGCAGGTCTTTGCCGGGGGGAGCGGCTGTGCTTGTTCAGCGGTTGTCACCTACTCTCATATTTTTAAGCAGCTGAGAGAAGGAAAACTAAACCGTGTATTTGTCGTGGCGACCGGGGCGCTATTAAGCCCGACGATGATCCAGCAAAAAGAAACCATCCCGACTATCGCCCACGGGGTTGTATTTGAGCGTGCAGGAGGTGCATCTTAACATGGACTACCTTTTGGCTTTTGTCTGCGGCGGGGCCATTTGTATCGTCGGCCAGCTGCTCTTGGATATTTTTAAATTGACGCCAGCTCATGTCATGACATCATTTGTTGTAATCGGTGCAATATTAGATGGTTTCGGCATTTACGATAAATTTATTGAATTTGCCGGAGGAGGCGCCACCGTTCCGATCGTCAGCTTCGGTCACAGTCTTCTGCACGGTGCCATGCATCAGGCGCATATACACGGATTTATCGGAATCGGCATGGGGATTTTTGAGCTGACCTCGGCCGGTATCTCAGCCGCTATTCTCTTCGCCTTTATCGTAGCTGTTATTTTCAAACCGAAAGGATAATGCCGACATGACGACAAAACGCAAGGTCATACTGGTAACAGACGGGGATGTTTATGCCGCTAAAACAATTGAATACGCCGCAAGCAAAGTGGGAGGCCGATGCATTTCACAATCAAAAGGGAATCCTTCCACCCGCAGCGGCGCCGAGCTTGTCAAGCTGATCGCCTCAGCACCGTATGATCCTGTATTTGTCATGTTTGACGACTCCGGCCTTCAAGGAGAGGGTCCGGGAGAAGCCGCTCTAACCTATGTCGCAACCCATCCGTCTATTGAAGTGCTCGGTGTGATTGCGGTCGCGTCAAAAACACATCAGGCTGAATGGACCAGGGTCGATGTAAGCATTGACCGCAATGGAGAAATAACTGAATACGGCGTCGATAAAGTCGGGGAAAGGGAATTTGATGACCACAGAATGAGTGGAGATACAGTCTATTGCCTTGATAAACTTGATCTCCCGCTTATTGTCGGTATCGGGGATATCGGCAAAATGGGCAGAAAAGACGATATCTCAAAAGGGTCGCCAATCACCATGAAAGCGGTCGAGTTTATTTTAGAAAGGAGCGGGTATCATGCCGGACCACAAGGAAGAGAAAATTCGGGTTTATCGGAATCCAGCTAAAAATGAAGAGTATTTCAAAAACCGTGTTGGGATGGGGACGAGCTATGATGTAGGTGTTCGCAAGCTCACGATTTTAGATAAAGAGATCCAGCTTTACTATCTAAATGGATTATGCGATACAGCCTATATTATTCATTTAATGAGAGAGCTTGTTGCCATTAACAATCGGAAAGAAGACCCTGATGAGCTGGTCGACATCGTCGAAAACAGGCTGCTTAACGCCCAGGTCGAAAAAGTAAAAACCTTGGATGAAACCACCGACCAAGTGCTGTCCGGGCTCGTCGCTGTCATTGTTGAAGGTGCAGGCTTCGCATTTATAATTGACGTCAGAAGCTATCCGGGCAGAAACCCGGAAGAACCTGATACGGAAAAGGTAGTCAGGGGAGCCAGAGACGGATTTGTTGAAAATATCGTCGTCAATACGGCCCTTCTCAGAAGGCGGATCAGAGACGAACGCCTTCGAGTCAAGATGACTAAAGTTGGTGAGCGGTCAAAGACGGATTTAAGCATTTGTTATATAGAAGATATAGCTGATCCGGATCTGGTTGAGATCGTAGAAAAAGAAATTGCATCCATTGATGTCGATGGATTAACAATGGCAGACAAAACTGTCGAGGAATTCATTGTTAATCAAAGCTATAATCCTTTTCCGCTCGTGCGCTATACAGAAAGACCGGATGTGGCCGCAAATCATGTTCTAGAAGGCCATGTCATCATTATAGTGGACACATCGCCGAGTGTGATCATTACCCCGACGACTTTATTTCACCATGTGCAGCATGCTGAAGAATATAGGCAGGCGCCTTCAGTCGGGACCTTTTTAAGATGGGTAAGATTTTTCGGTATTCTTGCTTCTACTTTATTTCTTCCGATCTGGTTTCTCTTTGTGCTTCAGCCTGATCTGCTCCCGGACAACATGAAATTTATCGGTTTAAATAAAGATACGCATATCCCGATCATCCTGCAGATATTTTTAGCTGACTTAGGAATCGAGTTTCTCAGAATGGCTGCCATTCACACACCGACGGCTTTATCGACAGCAATGGGTTTAATTGCCGCTGTTCTGATCGGGCAGATTGCGATTGAGGTCGGCCTTTTTTCTCCTGAGGTGATTCTGTACGTCTCACTTGCGGCGATTGGAACCTTTACGACGCCTAGTTATGAATTAAGCTTGGCAAACAAAATGAGCCGTCTTGTCCTCATGATACTCGTTGCTTTATTTCATATAAAAGGGCTCGTCATCGGATTTACAGTGCTAATTATTGCCATGGCAAGCATCAAATCCCTTCAGACACCGTACTTATGGCCGCTGATTCCCTTTAACGGAAAGGCGCTGTGGCAGGTTCTTGTCCGCACAGCGAAACCTGGCGCAAAAGTAAGACCCAGCATCGTTCACCCCAAAAATCGCTTAAGGCAGCCTACCAATTCATAATCGCATTGAAACTGACTGAAGAGTATGATAATGTATGTCTTAATTATGAAGGGACAGTCCATAAAACTGTCCTTTCATCCATAAGCGGAGAAAGAGGGAATGACATTGTTCTTACACGGCACAAGCAGACAAAATCAACATGGTCATTTAGAAATCGGAGGTGTGGATGCTCTCTATTTAGCGGAGAAATATGGTACACCTCTTTACGTATATGATGTGGCTTTAATACGTGAGCGTGCTAAAAGCTTTAAGCAGGCGTTTATTTCTGCAGGGCTGAAAGCACAGGTGGCATATGCGAGCAAAGCATTCTCATCAGTCGCAATGATTCAGCTCGCTGAGGAAGAGGGACTTTCTTTAGATGTCGTATCCGGAGGAGAGCTATATACGGCTGTTGCAGCAGGCTTTCCGGCAGAACGCATCCACTTTCATGGAAACAATAAGAGCAGGGAAGAACTGCGGATGGCGCTTGAGCACCGCATCGGCTGCATTGTGGTGGATAATTTCTATGAAATCGCGCTTCTTGAAGACCTATGTAAAGAAACGGGTCACTCCATCGATGTTCTTCTTCGGATCACGCCCGGAGTAGAAGCGCATACGCATGACTACATTACAACGGGCCAGGAAGATTCAAAGTTTGGTTTCGATCTTCATAACGGACAAACTGAACGGGCCATTGAACAAGTATTACAATCGGAACACATTCAGCTGCTGGGTGTCCATTGCCATATCGGCTCGCAAATCTTTGATACGGCCGGTTTTGTGTTAGCAGCGGAAAAAATCTTCAAAAAACTAGACGAATGGAGAGATTCATATTCATTTGTATCCAAGGTGCTGAATCTTGGAGGAGGTTTCGGCATTCGTTATACGGAAGATGATGAACCGCTTCATGCCACTGAATACGTTGAAAAAATTATCGAAGCTGTGAAAGAAAATGCTTCCCGTTACGGTTTTGACATCCCGGAAATTTGGATCGAACCGGGCCGTTCTCTCGTGGGAGACGCAGGCACAACTCTTTATACGGTTGGCTCTCAAAAAGAAGTGCCGGGTGTCCGCCAATATGTGGCTGTAGACGGAGGCATGAACGACAATATTCGTCCTGCGCTTTACCAAGCTAAATATGAAGCTGCGGCAGCCAACAGGATCGGAGAAGCGCATGACAAAACGGTATCAATTGCCGGAAAGTGCTGTGAAAGCGGAGATATGCTGATTTGGGATATTGACCTGCCGGAAGTAAAAGAAGGCGATCTTCTTGCCGTTTTTTGTACAGGCGCTTATGGATACAGCATGGCCAACAATTATAACCGTATTCCGAGACCCGCCGTTGTATTTGTCGAAAACGGTGAGGCTCATTTAGTCGTGAAGCGAGAAACATACGAAGATATTGTAAAACTTGATCTGCCATTTAAAACAGGTGTAAAGCAATAAAAAAAGAAAGCGCCGATTTTTCGGCGCTTTTCCTATTTGAATATAGATACAATCGCATTCCAGATAGATACGAAGAAATCAATGACTTTCTGAATGAAGTTTTTGCCTTCATCTGATTCTATGAATTTCGTAATCTTATCTTTCGCTTTATCAAGCTGGTCACTGACCTGTCCCCAGTCAATGTCAGCGTTTTTCATCTTATTGAATAGGGAGACAAGCTGGTTCTTTTGGCTGTCAGTAAGTGTGACGTTTAAATCAGAAGCTGCGTCATCCACTTGTTTTTCGATGTCAGCTTTATTATCAGGCACCCCGTTTTTAGCAAACTCTTCTTTGATTTTTGCAATCAGGGCTGCCGCATTTTCGTTACCGATTTTGTCTCCAAGCTCTGATGTCGTGACAAGCTCTTGGTTGGCGACCTGCTTAACATCCTCCGAGATCGCTTCGTCTGAAGAAACTTCATACGCCTTAATCAATCCAGTTAAAGCCGCAGTCCCGGATACTTCAAACGGCGCTGTAACGTACACCTTCGCATCTTTAACACCGGCTGTCATTAGTGCATTCAGGTACATTTCATCCGTGATGCCGCTGATATTATGGGTCTCAACATTCAATCCGGAGCCTTTTTTGGCAATGGTGATTGACGATGAAGAAATCGCTCTCGATCCGATTTGCGCGTTCGATATATATTTTCCTAAATATTCATGTTCTTCCTTATTGGTCACGGTTACCGTTGTGGCATTATCAGGGACATTCATTTCATCAAGCACTTTTTGTTTGTCGGATTCTGATAAATCAGCACCCAGTGTTACAATGACATCTCCAACTGCGGCATCCGCGAGACTGACCTTCGGAACCGTCAGCAGCAAAACGGCCGCTGCCAGCATTCCAATCCAAATTTTCTTCAAAGCAGTTTGACCTCCTTCAATTTCACAAGCAGCTGGATAGTGCTGCTTTGTGAGGACCTGAATCATGAAAAATACAGTTCCGTTAGGTTAGACGGAGATAAAGAGATTCAGGTTTCATTTTTATTTTTTAGTAAAGCCCGGGAGATTCGTTTTCCCCCGAAAGGTGTGGTATAATAGCCGCGACAAGGAGAGACAGGCTATAACCTATCATACATAATCTCCTTTGAAAATTAAAATAAAGAAAGTAGGCATACAATTGAAAACAGGTTACTTTTTATTAGAAGACGGGAACAAAATTGAATTTGAACTTTATCCTGAAGCTGCACCTGGAACTGTTGCAAACTTTGAAAAGCTTGCGAACGAAGGCTTTTATGACGGGCTTACATTCCACCGAGTGATTCCTGGCTTCGTCAGCCAAGGCGGATGCCCGCACGGAACTGGTACTGGCGGTCCGGGATACACAATCAAATGTGAAACAGAAGGCAACCCGCATACACATGAGGCGGGCGCACTTTCTATGGCACATGCCGGAAAAGACACTGGCGGCAGCCAATTTTTCATCGTTCATGAGCCACAGCCTCATTTGAACGGTGTTCACACTGTATTCGGTAAAGTAACAAGCGGATTAGAATTCGCGAAAAACATGTCTAATGGCGACGTCATGAAAGAAGTTCGCGTAGAAGGCTAATTGGCAGGCAAAAGGCTTCCTCATATAGAGGGAGCTTTTTTATTGGGTAAAAATGTTCAATAAAAAACCGCCGAGTGCTGATGGCGGTTGGCAAAACCAGGTGTTTAGTTAGTGAGACATCGCAAGCCCCCGTAATGAATAGATTAAAAAGTTTTGGTGACGTTCTGATCAGTAAATTGATGATTAATCATTTTAGCCTTGCTTACAAAGTTATTTTCAAAGACAATTCCTGTGTTTAAACCTCCGGAGCCAAACACAGATTTCGACAAAGTTAAAGGCCTGATCATAAAAGCGCCGCCTACGTTAATTACACTGTTCCCGGAAACGTTGTTTATATTAATAGGATAATCAATCATACTATCAAGTCTCCTTTCATATCATTCTATTTTTTATATGTATTAGTGCTAGAGTTGATTAGCGTAAACTTATCGGCAAAAATATTTAGGAGATGCCTGTTTTCATTGATTTAAAAAAACTCGAAAAAAGCGCCTCCTTTAAAGCTTCCGGAAGACTAGCTATCTGTCTATTCTTTTAACTACTCTGAATGCGGCAGCTGCTTTTCTGGCGAATGTAATAGGATCATCCTGTGCTGACTCAAAATGCATATACATTGCACCCGGCTCACTAAATAACTAGTGGTTATGCAATGCAGTAATCGTCATGCGCCGCTATCCTAGTTCGGTGAGCAAAGAATTTACCTCTTCATGTACGAAACTAAGTGAAATACTTTATCATTTCGAACCTCAAACATGTTGTTGAACGACTGAAGGTGAAATTGTGCTGATTATACAAAAAGTGGATTGGGAATGATAAAAGAACAAAAAAGTTTAAGGGAAATCCGTGCAAGTTTTGACGGGTTTGCTCGAACAGTACGGATATGCCGTCTTGTTTATTGTCTTGATGTTAGAGCTTCTAACTTTACTTGGACCGGGAGAGTTTGCCGGTGTTCTCGTGTTTCAAGAAAAGTTAAACTGGGTGCTAAGCATGTTAGCGGCCGGATTGGGGAGCTGTGTGGGAGTGATGTCGTATTGGATCGGGTATAGACTGGGCCCAGCTGCAATTCAGAAAGCTTTTGCGTCGAGAGGTGTTCTATTAGCCGTTATTGTTCTAACTTTTCTTTGGACGGTATTCAAAGGGCAAGGTTGGAAAATCGAACTCTCTTTCTTATATTTCCTAGTCATTGGTGGAGAGCTTTATGAAGAGGGAATCAGACGGCTCTTTCATTCCCTTCATCCTGTTCACGCTCCTTTGGAAAGTCATGTATTATATCCATTCCCAAGCGAACAGACGTTAACGGCATTTGTCATTTTTGGTTTTTGTGCTTATCTTTTTGTTCGTCATTCTCACAAGGCGTGTCTGCAAACTGTTGCGTTTTTTTGTTTATTATCGTTTTATTCCTCATTGGGCTGAGCCGTGTGTACGTTAATGAGCAGTATCCGAGTGATGTTGCTGCGGGTTACGCCTTCGGCGGTGTTTGGCTGGGTTTAAATGTTTTGGTCATGGAGCTTTTCCGTTTCTCCAGAAGATTTACCAAGCTGAGAAACGAACCCAATTAGTATGTAATCAAAATTAAGTAAACTTTAAAGTAGTACGGGTCATTGGGATTGATATTTTGTAGTAAAATAAATCAAACAAACGTGATGTAATGAAAAGGAGATCGCGATATGAACAACAAAGGCTGTATAAAATGCGGTAGTACTGAAGCCGGACAAAAAGAAATAGCTACAACCGGCACGGGATTATCAAAGCTGTTTGACGTGCAGCATAACCGATTTCTAGTGGTTTACTGTAAGAACTGCGGATATTCAGAGTTTTATAATAAAGAGTCTTCAACTGCCGGGAATATATTGGATTTATTTTTTGGAGGCTGATCCATGTTTTTTTTCGAGCTTGAATGATTTTAAACATATCATGAAAGCAAAAACGGGATGCGGTTATCACCTGTGAAATAGGTTGCTGCAAACATTCCAGTAACCTTTATGACGTGAATTGTTTTTTGTCAAGTGCCATGGGTATCATGGACTGGGAGATCAATGGAATGCAGTAAATGAACAAACTGCTCGTAACCTCATGCTTTATATACGATCTAAAGATTTTGCATATGAGAACTCTCTTTCTTCTGAGTCCATCGCTTCTGAATTATGCGATTCATTTCTTTCAATATTTTCAGGCCTAGTTATGGTCGACAAGAAAAAAATAGGCATGATGTGGGTAGAAGATGAAGATTAACAGTTTGTAAAATCACTTCAATGGTCCTAATGGGATTTTTTTTCGATTCGTGATAACATAAATTGAAGACCGTTGTTTATTGGAGGAAATCAGTTGAAATCAGAAAATGTTTCGAAGAAAAAATCAATATTAGAATGGGCAAAAGCAATTGTGATTGCTGTCGTTCTCGCTTTGCTCATCCGCAACTTTATTTTTGCGCCGTATGTCGTTGATGGTGACTCTATGTATCCTACACTTCACAACCGTGAAAGGGTCTTTGTCAATATGACAGTCAAATACATCGGCGAGTTTGATAGAGGAGACATCGTCGTGTTAAACGGAGATGATGTTCACTATGTCAAACGTATTATCGGCCTTCCCGGCGATACGGTTGAGATGAAAAATGACCAGCTCTATATCAACGGGAAAAAGGTGGACGAACCTTATTTGGCGGCTAATAAAAAGAGAGCGAAACAGGACGGTTTTGACCATTTGACCGATGATTTCGGCCCGGTTAAAGTGCCTGATAACAAGTATTTTGTGATGGGCGACAACCGTCGGAATTCAATGGACAGCCGTAACGGTCTTGGCCTCTTCACGAAAAAACAAATTGCGGGTACGTCAAAGTTTGTTTTCTACCCGTTTAACGAAATGCGCAAAACAAATTAGGATCAAGCAGTTTCCCATTGGGGCTGCTTTTTTTATATCTTTTTTACGGTCATCCCCTAAAAACAGAACATAAATTCGTATATCTATAGAAAAGAAATTTTTGCAGAAATGTGAAACATATTCCCGTTATGCATCGTTATATTAATAATTTACGAGAATTTACGGTTTTTTATTCATGAAAAAAAGGAATAACTCATATGAATGAATAGATTCATATTGGCTGGAGGTTTAGAAATGGGAAGAATAAAAACCAAGATTACCATTCTGTTAGTGCTTTTGCTTTTACTTGCAGGCGGTTATATGTACATAAATGATGTTGAGCTGAAGGATGTTCCGACAGCAATTGGACAAACCTTGTCCTCGGAAGAAGAGGAATACACCATCCAGGAATATAAAGTGACGAGAATTGAGGGCTCAGAGTATCATGGAGTAGCAGAAAACGGAACGAAAATCATCTTCAACGGAAAAAAATTAAATCAGGATTTATCTGATATAAAAGAAGGTGACAAGATTAAGGCATACTTCAGCAAATCAAAGCGGATCGACGGATTAATCAAGGTTGCAAAAGTGAATGATTAAAAAACATCACCTTTCGGATCGAAGGGTGATGTTTTGTTTTTCTCAAATTGTAAGTTTATTTCATTGCGTACTTTAAAAAGGATCGCTATAATAGCCAATAAGGACAAATGAATAAAGATTGTATCCTTCGGGGCAGGGTGGAAATCCCGACCGGCGGTAGTAAAGCACATTTGCTTTAGAGCCCGTGACCCGTGTGCATAAGCACGCGGTGGATTCAGTTTAAGCTGAAGCCGACAGTGAAAGTCTGGATGGGAGAAGGATGATGAACCGCTATGCAAATGGTTCAAAAATGCATAGTGTTATTTCCTATTGCGTAAAATACCTAAAGCCCCGAATTTTTTATAAATTCGGGGCTTTTTTGACGGTAAATAACAAAAGAGGGGAGGGAAACAAATGGAAGAGTATTATATGAAGCTGGCCTTAGATCTTGCGAAGCAGGGCGAAGGACAGACCGAATCCAATCCGCTCGTCGGCGCTGTTGTCGTAAAGGACGGACAAATTGTCGGAATGGGCGCCCATTTAAAATATGGTGAAGCTCATGCAGAAGTTCATGCCATCCATATGGCTGGAGCACATGCAGAGGGTGCCGACATTTACGTTACACTCGAACCGTGCAGCCATTACGGAAAAACACCGCCATGTGCAGAATTGATTATCAACTCTGGCATCAAAAGAGTGTTCGTGGCGATGAGAGATCCTAATCCGCTTGTGGCTGGAAGAGGGATCAGCATGATGAAAGAAGCCGGCATTGAGGTAAGGGAAGGCATCCTGGCAGACCAGGCGGAGAGGCTGAATGAAAAATTTCTGCACTTTATGAGGACAGGCCTCCCGTACGTCACGCTAAAAGCGGCTGCCAGCCTTGACGGCAAGATAGCTACCAGCACGGGTGACAGCAAATGGATCACGTCAGAGGCTGCAAGACAGGATGCTCAGCAATACAGGAAAACACACCAAAGCATTTTAGTCGGAGTTGGCACAGTGAAAGCCGACAATCCGAGCTTAACCTGCAGACTGCCGAATGTAACAAAACAGCCGGTTCGGGTCATACTTGATACCGTACTCTCGATTCCTGAGGACGCTAAAGTGATTTGCGATCAAATAGCGCCGACATGGATTTTTACGACGGCACGCGCAGAAGAGGAAAAGAAAAAACGGCTTTCAGCTTTCGGAGTGAACATATTTACACTTGAAACCGAGCGCATTCAAATTCCCGATGTTTTGAAGATCCTAGCGGAAGAAGGCATCATGTCGGTGTATGTGGAAGGCGGTTCAGCTGTTCACGGAAGCTTTGTCAAAGAAGGCTGTTTTCAAGAAATCATCTTCTATTTTGCCCCTAAACTAATCGGAGGAACGCATGCTCCCAGCTTAATCTCCGGTGAAGGTTTTCAATCAATGAAAGATGTCCCCTTATTACAATTCACTGATATAACCCAAATCGGCCGTGATATCAAACTGACGGCAAAACCGACAAAGGAATAGGATGGTGACCATGTTTACAGGAATTATCGAAGAAACAGGCACAATCGAATCCATGAAAAAAGCAGGGCATGCAATGGCCTTAACTATTAAATGCTCAAAGATTTTAGAGGATGTTCATCTTGGCGACAGCATTGCAGTGAACGGCATTTGTCTGACTGTCACTGATTTTACAAAAAATCAATTCACAGTGGATGTTATGCCTGAAACAGTCAAAGCTACGTCACTGAATGATTTAACAAAAGGAAGCAAAGTAAATCTGGAAAGAGCGATGGCGGCAAACGGCCGTTTCGGAGGCCATTTCGTCTCAGGCCATGTCGACGGAACTGCGGAAATCACACGAATTGAAGAGAAAAGCAACGCAGTTTACTATGATTTAAAAATGGACCCGTCATTAACAAAAACATTGGTTTTAAAGGGATCAATTACTGTGGATGGCGTGAGCTTAACCATATTCGGCCTGACAGAAGACACAGTGACGATCTCCTTAATACCGCATACGATCAGCGAAACGATCTTTTCAGAAAAAACGATCGGCTCTAAAGTGAATATCGAATGCGATATGATCGGAAAATATATGTATCGATTTTTGCATAAAGCCAATGAAAATAAGACCCAACAAACCATTACAAAAGCCTTCTTAAGCGAAAACGGCTTTTAGAGAGGAAGATTTGCATGTTTCATCCGATAGAAGAAGCACTGGACGCTTTAAAAAAAGGCGAAGTCATCATCGTTGTAGATGGTGAAGACAGAGAAAATGAAGGAGACTTTGTGGCTCTTGCCGAGCATGCAACGCCGGAAGTCATTAACTTTATGGCGACACATGGGAGAGGACTGATCTGCACGCCGCTCAGTGAGGAAATCGCAGACAGGCTTGATCTTCACCCTATGGTTGAGCATAATACAGACTCTCACCACACTGCATTTACCGTAAGCATAGACCATCGTGAAACGAAGACAGGTATCAGCGCTCAAGAAAGATCTTTTACCGTTCAAGCATTGCTGGACAGCAAATCCGTGCCATCTGATTTTCAGCGTCCGGGGCACATTTTTCCACTGATTGCGAAAAAAGGAGGTGTCCTGAAAAGAGCGGGCCATACAGAAGCTGCTGTTGATCTTGCTGAAGCTTGCGGATCTCCAGGAGCCGGCGTCATTTGTGAAATTATGAATGAAGACGGAACGATGGCGAGAGTGCCTGAGCTCATTGAAATTGCGAAAAAGCATCAATTAAAAATGATCACCATTAAGGATTTGATTCAATACCGTTACAATCTGACAACACTTGTCGAGCGTGAAGTTGACATTACGCTGCCTACTGATTTTGGGACATTTAAGGTTTATGGATACACAAATGAGGTAGATGGAAAAGAGCATGTCGCATTTGTGATGGGAGAGGTGCCGTTCGGAGAAGAACCGGTATTGGTCCGGGTGCATTCAGAATGTCTCACAGGTGACGTGTTTGGGTCTCATCGCTGTGACTGTGGACCGCAGCTGCACGCCGCGCTGAACCAAATTGCCGCAGAAGGCCGTGGAGTGCTTCTGTACTTGCGCCAAGAAGGACGAGGCATCGGTTTAATCAATAAATTAAAAGCTTATAAGCTTCAGGAACAAGGTTATGACACCGTAGAAGCCAATGAGGCGCTTGGATTCTTGCCGGATCTTCGCAACTATGGCATCGGAGCACAAATTTTACGCGACCTCGGTGTCCGGAATATGAAGCTTTTGACGAATAATCCGCGAAAAATCGCAGGCCTTGAAGGCTACGGACTCAGTATTTCAGAAAGAGTGCCGCTTCAAATGGAGGCGAAAGAACACAATAAAAAATATTTGCAAACCAAAATGAACAAGCTAGGTCATTTACTTCATTTCTAATCACAAATATCACAAAAAAGGATGGGAATCATATGAATATCATACAAGGAAATTTAGTTGGTACAGGTCTTAAAATCGGAATCGTAGTAGGAAGATTTAATGATTTTATTACGAGCAAGCTGCTGAGCGGAGCAGAAGATGCGCTGCTCAGACATGGCGTAGACACAAATGACATTGATGTGGCTTGGGTTCCAGGCGCATTTGAAATACCGTTTGCTGCGAAAAAAATGGCGGAAACAAAAAAATATGATGCTATTATCACATTGGGCACTGTCATCAGAGGCGCGACGACACATTACGATTATGTCTGCAATGAAGCTGCAAAAGGCATCGCGCAAGCAGCAAACACTACTGGTGTACCTGTCATCTTTGGAATTGTAACAACTGAAAACATCGAACAGGCTATCGAGCGTGCCGGCACAAAAGCGGGCAACAAAGGTGTAGATTGTGCTGTTTCTGCCATTGAAATGGCAAATTTAAACCGCTCATTTGAATAATTTGCTGAAAACAGTTTAAAAATATGGCGAAAATGATATAATGTGAGAAAACGGATCACCTATTCGTATCCGTTAATAGCAGACTGGACATTTTGGATATAGAGGGGTTTTTATGTTAATTCGTTATAAAAAATCGTTTGAAAAGATTGCGATGGGGCTTCTTTCGTTTATGCCGAATGAAAAAGACCTTAAGCAGCTTCAGCAGACAATTAAGGACTACGAAACGGATACAGACCGCCAGCTCTTTCTTTGGAAAGAGGACGAGGATATCGTCGGAGCAATCGGAGTCGAAAAAAAGGATTCTGAGGTTGAGATCCGGCATATCAGTGTGAATCCTTCTCATCGCCATCAAGGAATCGGAAAACAGATGATGGATGCTTTAAAGCATTTATTCAAAACGCAAGTACTGGTTCCAAATGAATTAACGCAGAGCTTTTTCGAACGTTGTCAAGGTCAGCAGGATCAAGACATTTCATACAATAATTAAGCAGAGGCTGTCATCAGCCTCTGCTTTTTTTTCTGCGTTCTATTTCTCTTTCACGTTCACGGATGACGTCAGTCCGATCCCGCAAACGGTGTTTGTCGATCAGAAATATGTTCCTGAGTGCACTGGGCTGCCCCCATGTATACTTTTTTTTCCTGCATTCGATCCTGCATGCTTCCTCCAGTTTCTCATCTTTGATTGGCAGCATAATGCTTTTATAGGCAGAGCCGGTTTCGATTTGTTCGTAAACCGATTGCATAAGTTCGAGCAAACGGCCATGATCGAGCCCTAAGTCTTCGACTGCCCGATGTTCTGCTTGAAGAATCCGGATGCTGTTCGCCATCAGTCTTTTTGCCCCGGCTGTATTCTGCCTTCTGTGATGATATAAAGCAACTGCAAGCTGAATAAAGCCGACCCAATAGCGTTTTCGTTTCTTTGGCGGATCTTCCTTCCAATATTCTTCTAATATTTCATGGCATTCAAAATAATCCCGTGTCGCATGAAACTCAACGAGATAATCTATATAAGCTTTCGGATACAAGGTGCTTCCTCCTTTAATGTGCTTTTAGTGTACCATAGAAGGGATAAAAGGAAAAAAGAACGCCCGGCCTCTAGTGCTTCTTAGAAAGGAAAACCAGAAGCAAAGGCTTTTTCTCCCGCTTCTGCGCTCCGAGCAAACACCTCTTGTGTTTTGAATATTCTGTACAAACTCCTTCAAAACAGGATATGAAATAGTATTGGACGAGAGCTTTTTGGTGGCTTATACTATAGGGTAGCCAGTTTTTCCGGCAATGAGAGTGATACTTGAAAATGGTGAGATGATGGAAGAATATCAAGTGAAAATTGATACGTTTGAGGGCCCATTGGACCTGCTGCTTCATTTAATCAATCGTCTTGAAATTGACATATATGATATACCTGTGGCGAAGATCACTGAACAATATTTATTATATGTACATACGATGCGCGTGCTTGAGCTCGACATTGCCAGCGAGTATTTGGTTATGGCTGCCACGCTGCTCAGCATTAAAAGCAGAATGCTGCTCCCGAAGCAAGAGGAGGAGCTTTTTGAAGATGAATTACTTGAAGAAGAAGATCCGCGGGAGGAACTGATTGAAAAGCTGATTGAGTACCGAAAATATAAAGATGCGGCGAAGGATTTAAAAGAACGGGAAGAAGAAAGACAAAAATCGTTCACGAAACCGCCGAGTGATTTGAGTGAATATGCAAAAGAAGTAAAACAGTCTGAGCAAAAGCTCTCTGTCACGGTCTATGATATGATCGGAGCTTTTCAAAAAGTGCTGAAACGCAAAAAAATAAACAGGCCGATGGAAACAACAATTACAAGACAGGACATACCAATCGAAGCCAGAATGAACGAAATCGTGCACAGCTTGAAATCTAGAGGAACGAGAATTAACTTTATGGATCTGTTTCCATATGAGCAAAAAGAACATTTAGTAGTGACCTTTCTAGCTGTTCTTGAGCTGATGAAAAATCAGCTGGTCCTCATTGAACAGGAGCACAATTTTTCAGATATTTACATTACGGGGAGTGAATCCATTCATGGGGCTTGATATCGTGAATTGGAAAGCTATTGTGGAAGCCCTTCTTTATGCGGCAGGCGATGAAGGGCTTACAAAAAAGCAGCTGTTAACAGTGCTTGAAATCGAAGAGCCTGAACTGAACACGATCATGGCGGATGTGGCGGACGAATACCGCGGAGATACACGAGGGATTGAACTTATTGAGTATGCAGATACGTACATGCTCTCTACCAAAAAAGACTTTGCGCCTTACTTGAAAAAACTGATTGAAGTGCCGTCAAAGGGCCTTTCTCAAGCATCTTTAGAAGTACTGGCCATTGTTTCATACAAACAGCCAATTACGAGAGCAGAAATTGAAGAAATCAGAGGAGTAAAATCAGAGCGGATTTTACACAGTCTTGTCGCGAAGGCGCTATTGTGTGAAGTAGGGCGTGCCGATGGTCCGGGGCGGGCCATTTTATACGGTACTACGCCGACTTTTCTTGAACAATTCGGTCTGAAAACGCTGGACGAGCTTCCGCCGCTGCCTGAAAATGCGGAAGAAGACGTTCTTCAAGAAGAAGCAGATTTATTTTTTGAAAACTTTAACCAAACCTTCGAAGATATAAAATAGAAGTTTAATGAATCGCGCTTTTTCATCATCATAAGATATAAGGAAGAAGCTATCATGAAAGAAGCAAAATGTGAGAGACAAATACATGAGGGGAAGATACCAAACGAAATGGGACATTCGATTGTGCGAGCGCAGACTCAAAAAACAGGCGAATTCTTATCAATGGTTGTCAATACCGTGAACGATTACCTAAATCAAACGACGCTTGAGTCCTTACAGGCTGAATTGCCTATTGAAAAAGGATACTGCTGTGATGTGCTTAGCACTCTGAGAAGAATGGCAGTATTTTGTGAAGGAGGCGCAGAAGCGTGCCGCCGTCTCCTGATGCAGGAGCCTTTTCAGGAAGCCAGAGCGGAAAAAACACTTTATAATGTGTATCACCAATGCATTGAAGAGTTCTTTATGCCGAAAAAAGACACGTGGTGTGAAAATAGCCGGGCGTCTTATACCGGGGTCAGCGCAATTGAGTTTTATCATGCTGTTCCTGCGTCGCTTGAGCAATTATTATTGCCGTTGAGCGCGGCCTTTCTGAAGATGAGGGAAGAGCTGGCTCATTACGAAGCGTCCGGATCAAGCATGGCGCCAATCAGATAACGTTTACTCTCCCTTTTTCAGGGAGAGTTTTTTTATGTTTGCTTCCAGAAATATAATTGTTATTCATAACTGATGGACATGCGCATAAACTTGTACAAACCACCACAAGGACGTGAGCAAACATGCGCATTTTCAAAAAAGCAGTATTCGTGATCATGATTTCTTTTCTTATTGCAACCGTAAATGTGAATACAGCACATGCTGCTATAGATGTCAGTGCAAAAAGCGCGATCATTATTGACGGTGCGTCAGGCAGAGTGTTATATGCCAAGGATGAGCATCAAAAAAGGCGGATCGCGAGCATCACAAAAATTATGACCGCCGTCCTCGCCATCGAATCCGGCAAAATGGATCAAACAGTGACGGTTTCGGCAAATGCTGTCAGAACAGAAGGCTCCGCCATTTATTTAACAGAAGGTCAAAAAGTGAAGCTGAAAGATCTTGTGTATGGCCTGATGCTAAGATCAGGAAACGATGCCGCTGTCGCGATTGCTGAGCATGTCGGTGGGAGCCTCGATGGGTTTGTTTATATGATGAATCAAAAAGCCGAGCAGCTTGGTATGAAAAACACCCGTTTTCAAAACCCGCACGGATTGGACGACCATGAAAATCATTATTCAACAGCCTATGACATGGCCATTTTAACTAAGTATGCTATGAAGCTGAAAGACTATCAAAAGATTTCAGGCACAAAAATATACAAAGCGGAAACGATGGAAAGCGTATGGAAAAACAAAAACAAACTGCTGACCATGCTTTATCCGTACAGCACAGGAGGAAAAACAGGCTATACAAAACTTGCAAAACGGACACTGGTCTCTACGGCTTCAAAGGACGGCATTGACCTGATAGCCGTCACCATTAATGACCCTAATGATTGGGATGACCATATGAAGATGTTTAACTATGTGTTTGAGCATTATCAAACCTATTTAATTGCAAAAAAAGGGGATATTCCAAAGCTGAAAGGCACATTTTATGAATCGAAGGCTTTTATCAAACGTGATATCACCTATTTGCTGACCGAAGAGGAAAAAGAAGATGTGAAAATTAATACCACACTGCTCAAGCCGAAAAAAGCATGGGAAAAAGATGCCTCGAAAATCCCTGACATCGTAGGGCACATGGAGATCATGTTCAACGATGCAACCATCGCAAAAGTGCCGATCTATTATGAAAATGAGCGGCATCAAAAACCGAAGAAACAATTTTTTGAAACGTTTAAATCAATCTTTCTGAATGCGGCAGGCGGAGCAAAATGGTCAATATAATTTGGGTCAGTTTAACCGTGATCGGACTCGTTTTTGCGATGTGCAACGGAACTCTGCAAGATGTAAATGAAGCCGTGTTTAAGGGTGCGAAAGAAGCGATTACGATCTCATTTGGATTGATGAGCGTGCTTGTTTTCTGGCTTGGCTTAATGAAAATCGCCGAGCAGTCAGGGCTTTTGGATATTTTCAGCCGGATGTGCAGGCCTTTTATATCTAAACTGTTCCCTGATATACCGCCGGATCACCCGGCGATGGGCTATATTTTATCTAATCTTATGGCGAATTTCTTCGGCCTCGGAAATGCAGCAACTCCGCTTGGCATTAAAGCAATGGAACAAATGAAAAAGCTGAACGGAAACCGATCGGAAGCAAGCCGGTCGATGATTACTTTTTTAGCTGTTAATACGTCCTGCATCACACTCATCCCGACAACGGTGATCGCTGTCCGAATGGCTTATTCCTCCAAAACGCCGACAGATATCGTCGGGCCAAGCATTTTGGCAACGCTTATTTCCGGAATCGGTGCCATTATCATTGATCGGTATTTTTATTACCGCCGCAAAAAGAAGGGAAGGTGAGCGGATGGAAATCATCAACTGGCTGTCTTTAGCCATGATTCCAATCATTATTGCCGGAATTCTTCTTTATGGAACGATCAAAAAGGTTCCGACATATGAATCGTTTGTCGAAGGCGGAAAAGAGGGGATAGAAATCGCCTTTTCCATTATCCCCTATTTAGTCGGAATGCTTGTCGCTATAACTGTTTTCAGATCATCAGGCGCGCTTGATTTTATAATGGATCTTTTAAAACCGGCTTTCTCCGCTATCGGCCTCCCTGCTGAAGTAGTGCCGCTTGCTCTGATCCGCCCGATCTCCGGTACGGCCGCACTCGGAATGACGACCGATTTAATTGCAGTATACGGGCCCGATTCCTTTATCGGCAGGCTGGCTTCCGTCATGCAGGGATCTACAGATACAACGCTTTACGTACTGACTGTGTATTTCGGAGCAGTCGGCATTAAAAAAATGGGTGATGCATTAAAGGTGGGACTTCTTGCAGATTTAATCGGCGTAGTTGCATCTATCATCATCGTTACGTTATTATTTGGGAGCGCCTGAAAACGGCGTTTTTTTTAGATTTGGCATAGGAATTTGAAAAAGCTTGTTTGTTAAGGTTGAAAAAAGTAAGATAATACTTGAGGTGAAAGACATGGAAAGACTGCAAAAAGTGATTGCTCATGCCGGAGTTGCGTCGCGCAGAAAGGCAGAAGAGCTGATTAAAGAAGGAAAAGTAAAGGTGAATGGCAAAGTAGTAACAGAGCTAGGTGTTAAGGTCACCGGTTCTGATCAGATTGAGGTAAACGGGTTAAAGGTTGAACGCGAAGAGCCGGTTTACTTTCTCTTATATAAACCAAGAGGCGTTATTTCCGCAGCGCAAGATGATAAAGGACGCAAAGTGGTGACGGACTTTTTTAAAAATATTCCGCAGCGCATTTATCCGATTGGGCGTCTGGACTATGATACGAGCGGTCTTTTGCTTTTAACCAATGACGGCGAATTCGCCAATAAGCTAATGCATCCTAAGTATGAAATAGACAAAACATACGTGGCGAAGGTGAAAGGAATCCCGCCTAAAGAGCTGCTCAGAAAGCTGGAGCGCGGAATTAGGCTGGAGGAAGGCAAAACAGCGCCTGCTAAAGCGAAGCTGCTGTCTTTGGATAAGAAAAAGCAGACAAGCATTATTCAGCTGACGATCCATGAGGGACGCAACAGACAGGTGCGCCGCATGTTTGAAGCGATCGGACATGAGGTAATCAAGCTGAAGCGTGAGGAATACGCGTTTTTAAACCTGCGAGGCCTGCACACGGGCGATGCCAGAGAGCTTACGCCTCACGAAGTAAAAAGGCTCAGAGCACTGGCGGATCACGGTAAAAACGCTTTCTAAATTTCACATAACCTTCAAAAAGTAAGAAATGTGAAATGAACGTGCAATGATATAATTGAATGGATCTGCAATAGGGGGAAGGGGGCAGTGGACAATGAAGAAAAAAAGGCGTTTATTCATTCGGACCGGCATCCTTCTCGTTTTAATCTGCGCACTCGGCTATACCATTTACAACGCTGTATTTGCCGGCAAAGAGAGTATATCCGAAGGGTCCGACGCACCGAATTTTGTCCTAGAGGATACGAATGGGAAACGTATCGAGCTCAGTGACTTAAAAGGGAAAGGTGTTTTTTTGAATTTCTGGGGTACATGGTGTGAACCGTGCAAAAAAGAGTTTCCTTATATGGCAAACCAATATAAGCATTTTAAAAGCCAAGGTGTTGAAATTGTCGCTGTAAATGTTGGGGAGTCAAAGATAGCAGTACATAATTTTATGAAATCCTACGGAGTCAATTTCCCGGTTGTTCTGGATACAGATCGCCAAGTGCTTGATGCCTATGACGTATCTCCGCTTCCGACAACCTTTTTGATCAATCCGGAAGGAAAAGTTGTCAAGGTGGTGACCGGCACTATGACAGAAAGCATGATACACGATTATATGAATCTCATAAAACCCGGAGAGACTTCGGGATGAAGCAAGTCAAATGTGAATGCGGACATATAAACCCGGTCGGAACCGTTTTATGCGAATCGTGCGGAAGAGCTCTTCAGGAAACTCAACCTCCGCTCGCTGATATGAGATATGACGGAAGCGCAAGACGTTCGCAAACCTATAACAAAACGATCATCGACAAAATTTGGAATTTCTTTTCCTCGGTTAAGGTGGGAATATGGCTTATCGTCATAACCCTTGCCGCATCAGCGTTCGGCACCATTTTTCCCCAGGAAGCCTATCTGCCTCCGGGCGCACAGGCTGATACTTATTACAAGGAGCAGTACGGCACGTTTGGCCAGCTTTATTATTTGCTCGGGTTTCATCATTTATATGGTTCTTGGTGGTATTTGCTGCTCATTGCCTCGATCGGCATTTCACTCGTGATTTGCAGCCTTGATCGGGTCATTCCGTTGTACAGAGCGTTAAAAAACCAAGGCGTCAGAAGGAGCCCGGCTTTTTTAAGAAGGCAGCGCTTGTTCAGTGAAACAGTTACTGTACTGAACGGGGAATCGAAAGAAAAGATAGTTGCTCTATTAAAGAAAAAACATTATAGAATCAGAGAAAAAGAGGGCAGCATTCTTGCTGAAAAAGGACGCTTTTCCCGCTGGGGCCCGTATGTCAACCATATTGGATTGATCATCTTTCTGATTGGTGCGATGCTGAGATTTGTGCCTGGCATGTACGTCGATGAGACGCTTTGGGTCAGAGAAGGCGAAACCGCAGCAATTCCGGGTACAGACGGAAAATATTATTTGAAAAACAATCAATTCAGTGTAGAGACCTATAACAGCAAAACAGAAAAAAAGGTATTTGCAGATGCCATTGACAGAGTCGGGGACGGTAGAGTGGCAAAGAACTTTCAAACCGATGCCGTACTCTACAAGAGAGAAGGAAAAATTGTTTATGGCGAGAAGCCGAAGCTGAAAAAAGTAACAGAAGAAGACATCCGTGTCAATCAGCCGCTGCGTTTTGATTCTTTTTCCGTTTACCAGGTGGATTACAAAGAGAATCAGCTTGACCAAATGGTGTTCCAGCTGATTGATAAAAAAACAAAAAAATCCTTTGGGAGCCTGAAGATCAACCTTCTGGATCCAGATTCGGTCTATGATCTTGGCAACGGTTACAAGGTGGAAATCGCCAGCTACCTGCCAGACTTCTATTTTAATCAGGACGGAGAGCCGAGCACAAAAACAAAGATCCCTAACAATCCGGCTTTTGTCTTTAATATTATAACGCCGGACAAACCGAAAGGCGAAAAGAGCTTTGTCGCCATCCAAGAAACCATCGAAGGATCAGGCAATAATAAATACAAGCTGAAATTTGACCATGTCGAAACGAAAAACATTACTGGACTTACAGTCAGAAAGGATCTGACACTCTGGGTGCTTGCTGTCGGCGGAGCCATTTTTATGATCGGTGTCATTCAAGGTATGTACTGGCAGCATCGAAGAATTTGGCTGCACTCACAGGACGGCGCAGTTATGGTGGCAGGGCATACCAATAAAAACTGGTTTGGCCTGAAGAAGGATTTAGCATTTATACTGGCTGATTCCGGACTGACTGAACCGGCGGACCAAAAAGAATTAATCAAAACACAGAAATAGGCGAAAAGGGAGTGATGTCATGGCAGAGCTGAGCGGAAATTTTCTTTATGCGGCCTTTCTTGTGTATTTAATCGCTGTCCCAATCTTCGGCGGGGCCATACGCGGGAATAAAGATAAAAAGGGCAGGCCAAACCGATGGGCCAACATTGGAATCACCCTTTCTATTGTCGGTTTTTTCTGCCACCTTGGATATTTCATCACAAGGTGGGCTGCCAGCGGCCATGCGCCTGTCAGCAATATGTTTGAATTCACCACCGCTTTTGGCATGATGCTTGTTTTGGCGTTTATCATTCTTTATTTTCTCTATAGATTGCCTTCATTAGGCCTGTTTACGCTGTCAATTGCTTTATTGCTGATTGCCTACGCCAGCATGTTTCCGACAGATATCTCGCCTTTAATTCCTTCGCTCCAAAGCAACTGGCTGTATATTCATGTAACAACGGCCGCGCTTGGGCAAGCTATACTTGCCATCAGCTTTGTCGCTGGTGTCATCTTTCTTTTGAAGCATGTAGACCAGACAAAGCCAAGCAAAAAGACCTTCTGGCTTGAAGCGATTATGTTTATCCTGGTCACAACCGTCGCCTTTATTGCAATCACATCAGCATTTCGTCTTGCAGGCTATGAAGCGGAGTTTAACTGGGTGGACAAAAATAAAGAAAAAAGCGTGATGGTGTACGAAATGCCCGCGCTTGTCGGTCCGCATCAGGGAGAGCTTTTGACCGAAGGAAGAATGGAACCGCTTGTTGATCTTCCCGCGCTTTTCTCAGGCAGAAAAGTGAACACTGTCATTTGGTCATTTGGAGCAGGTCTTGTGTTGTATGGGGCTCTCCGTCTGATCATCAGAAAAAGAATCAGCGCTCTATTACATCCGCTGGTGAAAAACGTCAATCTTGATCTGGTGGATGAGGTTGGGTACAGGGCCGTATCAATCGGATTTCCGATCTTTACACTCGGCGCGCTGATCTTTGCAATGATTTGGGCTCAGCTCGCCTGGACCAGATTTTGGGGCTGGGACCCTAAGGAAGTATGGGCGCTGATCACGTTTTTGTTCTATGCCGCTTACTTGCACTTAAGACTGTCAAGAGGCTGGCACGGTGAGAAGTCAGCATGGCTGGCCGTAATCGGTTTTGCTATTATTATGTTTAATTTAATATTTGTAAATCTTGTGCTTGCCGGACTTCATTCTTATGCATAGTCCTTTGAAAGCGACACAGTTCTCAAACTTTCTCACGATTTGATAAAATGAAAGTAACAGAAGGAAAGCAGGGGGAAAACATGGACCAAACGAACGAAACAAAAATATTAGTAGTTGATGACGAAGCCAGAATTCGCCGCCTTTTAAGAATGTATCTTGAACGTGAAAATTATGCTATAGATGAAGCGGAAAATGGTGATGAGGCCATTGCCAAAGGGCTTGAAGCCAATTATGACTTAATTTTGCTTGATCTGATGATGCCGGGGACTGATGGAATTGAAGTGTGCCGGCAAATTCGTGAAAAAAAAGCGACACCCATTATTATGCTGACCGCAAAAGGAGAAGAAGCAAACCGGGTGCAGGGGTTTGAAGCGGGAACAGATGATTATATTGTTAAGCCGTTCAGCCCGAGAGAAGTCGTGCTGCGTGTAAAGGCCCTTTTGAGAAGAGCATCCCAAACCTCTTATTTCAATGCCAATACACCGACGAAAAATGTGCTCGTGTTTTCACATCTGTCCATAGACCATGACGCTCACCGCGTAACAGCTGATGGTACAGAAGTGAGCCTGACGCCAAAAGAGTATGAGCTTCTATATTTCTTAGCGAAAACGCCTGACAAGGTGTATGATCGGGAAAAGCTTCTGAAAGAAGTGTGGCAATATGAGTTTTTTGGTGATTTACGGACAGTGGACACTCACGTCAAACGCTTGAGAGAGAAGCTGAACAAGGTTTCTCCGGAGGCTGCGAAAAAAATTGTCACCGTATGGGGTGTAGGTTATAAATTTGAGGTCGGCGCTGAATGAAATTTTGGAAAAGCGTAGTAGGCAAGCTGTGGTTTACGATCCTTTCACTCGTCTTGATCGTATTGTTCATTTTAACGGTTCTTTTGCTGGAGTTTATTGAAAACTACCATGTGGAAGAAGCCGAGAATGATTTAACACAGCTTGCGAATAAAGTTGCTGTCATCCTAGAAAATCACGAGGACCAGGCACTGGCAAGGTCAATCACTTGGGAGCTCGCTGATAACTTAACAAGCATTGCCATCATCCAGGATGAGAAGAACCACTGGTATTCTCCGAATGATAAAAATCGCCTGTCGTCTATTACGGTTGAGCAAATACAGCATGACAAAGACTTAAATAAAGCTCTCAAAGACCATAAAAAAGTAAGCAAACGGACGGGACTGAGCGATACAGACACGGATAATGAACGCCTGATTGTAGGTGTCCCGTATGAAAAAGACGGAAAGAAAGGCATGGTCTTTTTATCCCAGTCTTTGCTTGCCGTTAAAGATACAACAAAACATACGACCCGCTATATTTTTCTTGCCGCTGGAATTGCGATTGTGCTGACCACATTTTTCGCATTCTTTTTATCAAGCAGGGTCACGTACCCTCTCCGAAAAATGAGAGAAGGCGCGCAGGATTTGGCGAAGGGCAAGTTCGATACAAAAATCCCGATTTTAACTCAGGATGAAATCGGTGAACTGGCGACCGCTTTTAATCAAATGGGCCGGCAGCTTAACTTTCATATCAATGCGCTCAATCAAGAAAAAGAGCAGCTTTCTAACATTTTGAGCAGTATGGCTGACGGGGTTATTACCATTAATATTGACGGTACGATTCTTGTGACCAACCCGCCGGCTGAACGTTTTCTTCAGGCTTGGTATTATGAACAGAACATGAATATCAAAGAAGGCGACAACCTTCCGCCTGAAGCAAAAGAGCTGTTTCAAAACGCTGTCAGCACTGAAAAAGAACAAATGATTGAGATGACGCTGCAAGGCAGATCATGGGTGCTTTTGATGTCGCCGCTTTATGCGGAATCGCACGTAAGAGGAGCGGTTGCCGTACTGCGTGACATGACAGAAGAACGCCGCCTTGATAAGCTGCGGGAGGACTTTATCGCAAATGTCAGTCATGAGCTGAGAACACCGATCTCCATGCTTCAGGGATACAGTGAAGCAATTGTTGATGACATTGCAAGCTCTGAAGAAGACCGGAAAGAAATTGCCCAAATCATTTATGACGAATCACTCCGAATGGGCCGTTTAGTTAATGATTTGCTTGATTTAGCCCGAATGGAATCAGGCCATACAGGCTTACATTATGAAAAAATCAATGTGAATGAGTTTTTAGAAAAGATCATCCGGAAGTTTTCCGGTGTTGCGAAAGAAAAAACTATTGCTTTAGATCATGACATTTCTCTCACAGAAGAGGAATTTATGTTTGATGAAGACAAGATGGAGCAGGTATTTACCAATTTGATTGATAACGCGCTGCGGCATACTTCAGCCGGCGGCAGTGTCTCCATTTCAGTCCATTCTGTGAAGGATGGATTGAAAATTGATATCAAAGACTCCGGGTCCGGCATACCGGAAGAAGATCTGCCATTTATCTTTGAGCGGTTTTATAAGGCAGATAAAGCGCGGACAAGGGGCAGAGCAGGAACCGGGTTAGGGCTGGCTATCGTTAAAAATATCGTGGAAGCCCACAACGGATCAATCACTGTGCACAGCCGAATAGATAAAGGAACAACATTTACTTTTTATATTCCGACAAAACGGTAAAATCGAGTCTGAATTTGCCGAAGAATCTTGTTCCATAAGAAACACCCGCTGACTGAGCGGGTGTTTTTTTAATAGCCAACATTAATAAAATTTAAGGATATGTTAATATAAATTCCCTTCCAAATTCCAGTTACTCGTAATATAGTTGTAATGTAACTTTTCAAGCTATTCATACGACAAAAAAGTGAACGGAGGGGTTTCAAATGGAAGAAACCTTTCAATTATTATATGATACATATCATCAAGATTTGTACCAATTTTTATTTTATATGGTAAAGGATAAAAACCAGACAGAAGACCTTCTTCAAGAGGTTTATATCCGGGTATTAAATTCTTATCATACGTTTGAAGGAAGAAGCAGTGAAAAAACATGGCTATTGTCTATCGCACGCCATGTTGCGATAGACTGGTTCCGTAAACAGCAAACAATCAGACAGCGTATACTCGGTACATTTGACTGGGATACACAGGATGTCAGGGATCAGCAATTGCTACCGGACGAACTTGCGGTTCAACATGAAAATGTCCGGGAAATTTATGCTGCGCTTGATCAATGTACAATCGATCAAAGAGCTGTGATTATCTTGCGGTTTATTCAGGGATATTCAATACAGGAAACAGCCAAGGCTCTGCGCTTCTCGGAAAGCAAAGTAAAAACGACCCAACACAGAGGGCTCAAAGTACTTCGGAAACATATGGAGCTTTTGAGGGAGGAGCTAATGGATGATGAAGTCAGAATGGAACGAAGAACAGATAAAGGAGTTGTTAAGTCAACTTCCGGCAGTTAAAGACCATCGTTCGCCTCAGGATATTTACAAGCGGCTGACGATGGCAAAGCGTAAAAATAAGCCCGCTGTCAGGTGGATTGGCCCCGCGTGTGCCGCTGCAATTGCGGTTTATATCGCCTTCATTATTTCTCCTCATTTCTTTGATCAGGCACAGCCTCAACAAAAAGAAGCGTCCCAAGAGAACGCAGTAACGAAAACTGAGACAGAAGACAGCCCAAAAGCTGCATCGTCCTTGGATCATACATCGTTTGTTGTACCTGAAAAGGAACAAGACAATTACATCACTGTAGCAGTTGCTGATGCCGATACATCCGCAATCATACCCGTCAGCATCCAAAAAACAAATGCAGACCAAACGATCCAGGATATGCTGTTTGAAAGTAGTGAATTGGGCATCCTTGATCATGCCATTACAATTCCAACCTTCATAGATGAAGTAGAAATAAAGGAAAAACCAAAGCAGAAGGAATTAAGTATACGAGTCCATCAGCCAGCTACGGCATTTTCTGTAAAAGATGATACACTGTTAAAAAAATTGCTTAAAGAATCCTTAAAATGGAGTCCTTATGAAAAAGTCAAATTTTTATCGGATCAAAATGAGACTGGGGTTCGGATTGGCTCATATGGCACTTTTACGGAAATTTCGATTCCCAAACAGTCAAAACGATCCTACTACTTGTACCAAAATAAACAAGGACAAGACTTTCTCGTTCCGTCAAATCATTCTTTTGATACAGTAAAAGAAGCGATTAAGGAAATGGAATCGAGCAGCCAAGAAGATACGACACCTCTTATTCAAGCGGGTGCTGTCCAATCTGTAACGAAGAAACAGAAACACTTATATATCCGCTTTTCAAAGGACTCAGAAGTTGAGGATTCTATTGCCGGTATTTTAATGATTGAGGGACTTCTTTTAACCGCAAAAGAGTTTGGCTTCACAGAAGTGACCTTTGCGGAAACCAGAACGAAAAAAATCGGCAAATATGACGTATCAGATGCAATTCCGGTGCCAGCTGCTCCAAATCCGATTTCCTTAAACTAAAAAGAGCCCTTTAAGGCTCTTTTTTAGTTGCTATTCATATAATAGAAATTTTCAAAAAAAAGTTGTACGTGTATAATAAAACAAGGTAACGATTGAAAGGATTTGAGATGAGTGAACGTGTTAACGATTAAAGGAGTTTCCATTGGGGAAGGGATGCCGAAAATCATCGTTCCGCTGATGGGAAAGACGGAAAAACAAATTCTGAATGAAGCAGAGGCTGTAAAATTACTGAATCCGGACATTGTTGAATGGAGAGTCGACGTATTTGAAAAAGCTAATGACAGAGAAGCGGTCACAAAGCTCATTTCTAAGCTTCGTAAATCTTTAGAAGACAAGCTATTTCTATTTACATTCAGAACCCACAAAGAGGGCGGGAGCATGGAGATGGACGAAAGCTCCTATCTTGCTTTGCTGGAATCGGCAATCCAAACAAAAGACATCGATCTGATAGACATCGAATTATTTTCAGGAGATGCAAATGTAAAGGCGTTAGTATCGCTGGCGGAAAAAAACAACGTCTATGTGGTGATGTCAAATCACGACTTTGAAAAAACACCTGTAAAAGATGAAATTCTTTCCAGACTTCGAAAAATGCAGGACTTAGGCGCGCATATTCCAAAAATGGCTGTTATGCCGAATGATACTGGAGATCTCCTAACACTGCTTGATGCGACGTATACAATGAAAACAAAATATGCAGACCGCCCCATTATTACAATGTCAATGGCTGCAACAGGGCTCATCAGTAGGCTGAGCGGTGAGGTTTTTGGATCGGCTTGTACTTTTGGAGCTGGAGAAGAGGCGTCCGCACCAGGTCAAATACCTGTTTCTGAGCTAAGGAGTGTCTTAGATATTTTGCATAAAAACACACGGGGATAGAAATAAAAAAACTCAAGCTATATAGATAGCTTGAGTTTTTTTGATTATGGCAGATCAATGAGTTTCACAGACACAATATCAGGGACATTTGTTAGTTCTTTCACAATTTTATCTTCCAGATGTCTGTCAAAGGAAAGCATCATGATGGCTTCTCCGCCTTTTTCCTTACGGCCAACCTGCATAGTTGCAATGTTAATATCGTTATCTCCGAGAATACGTCCTACTCGGCCAATGACACCTGTTGTATCTTGATGCTGGATATACACCAAGTGACCTGTCGGATAAAAATCAATATTAAATCCATTGATCTCGACAATTCGTTCTCCGAAATGAGGAATATACGTAGCCGTTACAGTAAAGGTGCTGCGGTCTCCTGTCACTTTTACGCTGATGCAGTTATCGTATCCAGATTCAGAAGAGGAAATTTTTTCACTGAAGCTGATGCCGCGTTCTTTTGCGACACCCCCGGCATTGACCTCATTAACAGTAGAGTCAACGCGCGGTTTTAAAAAGCCTGACAGAAGGGCTTTTGTAATGAACGATGTTTCAAGTTTAGCAATTGTGCCTTCATATTGAATGGCAACATCCTGTACTGGTTCTTTCATGCACTGTGATACAAGGCTGCCAATTTTTCCTGCAATTTGATGGTAAGGCTTAATTTTAGCAAATTCATCTTTTGTCATGGCAGGCAGGTTGATAGCTGACATGACAGGCAGGCCTTTTGCGAACTGCAGAACTTCTTCTGACACTTGGGCGGCGACATTGAGCTGTGCTTCTTTCGTTGATGCTCCCAAGTGAGGAGTGGCAATGACTAATGGATGATCAACAAGTTTGTTGTCAACTGGCGGTTCGACTTCGAAAACGTCAAGAGCCGCTCCCGCAACATGCCCGTTTTCCAAAGCTTCGAGAAGTGCTGCTTCATCGATAATTCCGCCTCGCGCACAGTTAATTAAGCGAACGCCTTTTTTCGTTTTTGCAATCGTTTCTTTATTCAATAAGCCTTTTGTTTCTTTTGTTAAAGGCGTGTGAACGGTAATGATATCCGCACTTTCAAGCACTTCTTCAAATGTACGGCTGTTTACGCCGATTTTTTTCGCTCTTTCTTCCGTTAAGAAAGGATCAAAAACGTGCACTGTCATACCGAACGCTCTCGCACGCTGTGCAATTTCACTTCCGATTCGGCCTAATCCTACAATACCAAGCGTTTTTCCATAGAGCTCTGAACCCACATAAGCTGTGCGGTTCCACTCTCTGGATTTCACTGAGATATTAGCCTGCGGAATGTGTCTCATTAAAGAAGAGATCATTGCAAATGTATGCTCAGCTGTCGAAATGGTGTTGCCGTTCGGAGCATTGATCACGATTACCCCGTGTTTCGTAGCCTCATCAATATCGATATTATCGACACCGACACCGGCTCTTCCGACAATTTTTAAAGAAGTCATTTTGTTGAAAAGGTCTTCTGTTACTTTTGTCGCACTTCGCACCAAAAGAGCATCAAAAGTATGTAATTCATCTTCTGCATCTGCTACGTTTTTTTGAACGATTTCAATAAAGTCTGATTCAATAAGTGGCTGTAAACCGTCGTTGCTCATTTTGTCTGAGACCAATACTCGAAACATCGTTAGATTTCCTCCTAAATTGACAAACTAAATATCTGATAATTTAACATATTCTCAAAAGAGTGTCAACGTGTATTGACGCAGTAAAGGATAAAAGTAAAGCCTAATAAATCAATGATCTGACAGCTTGCAGGTAATATATTTAATTTGAAGCAATTCTCTATACAGCCAACCAGTTATCGTTTATAATGTAATTAAATTTCATATGATCAATCTTCGGGGCAGGGTGAAATTCCCTACCGGCGGTGATGAGCCAATGGCTCTAAGCCCGCGAGCTGTCTTTACAGCAGGATTCGGTGAGATTCCGGAGCCGACAGTACAGTCTGGATGGGAGAAGATGGAGGTTCATAAGCGTTTTGAAATTGAATTTTTCAAACGTTTCTTTGCCTAGCCTAATTTTCGAAACCCCGCTTTTATATATGAAGCGGTTTTTTTATTGGCTGGAAAAGAACCTTTCCGTTTTCGAGTAAGATGTGATCGAAAAGGAGAGAATGAAGTGAAAGTAAAAAAATTAGTTGTGGTCAGCATGCTGAGCAGCATTGCATTTGTTTTGATGCTGTTAAATTTCCCGTTTCCGGGTCTTCCGGATTATTTAAAAATCGATTTTAGCGACGTTCCCGCAATTATTGCCATTCTGATTTACGGACCTTTGGCGGGTATTGCCGTAGAAGCGATAAAAAATGTTCTTCAGTATATCATTCAGGGAAGCATGGCCGGAGTTCCTGTAGGGCAAGTTGCGAATTTTATTGCAGGAACACTCTTTATATTACCGACTGCTTTCTTATTTAAAAAACTCAACTCAGCAAAGGGCTTGGCTGTCAGCCTGCTTTTGGGAACTGCAGCGATGACCATTTTAATGAGTATTTTAAATTATGTTCTGATTCTTCCGGCATACACGTGGTTTTTACATTCACCGGCATTATCCGACAGCGCGCTAAAAACAGCAGTCGTCGCAGGTATCCTGCCGTTTAACATGATAAAAGGTATTGTAATTACGGTTGTATTCTCACTAATTTTTATCAAGCTTAAGCCATGGATTGAGCAGCAGCGAAGTGCACATATCCATTAAATAAAAAAGCTCCCGTTCGGGAGCTTTTTTTAGTTACTTCTATTCAAATTTAAGCGGGTCGCCTTCAAATGGCTCATCCGCCACTTTGATGGAATCAGTAGGGCATCCTTCAAATGCGTCAATCATATCTTCTTCCAGTACCTCAGGAACTTCGACAACACCTTTGTTTTCATCAAGCGTTACGAACGCGATGCCTTCATCATCGTAATCGTAAATGTCTGGTGCAGCAGCTCCGCAAGCGCCGCATGCAATACATGTATCTTTGTCTACGATTGTGTACTTTGCCATGAATAAAACCTCCCAGATTGTTCTTGGTGGAACAAATGGATCAATCTTTATATTTAATCAATTTAACACCTATTCCTCTTACTTATTGTAATGATGTTGCTGCCACATTTCAACAGAAAAATGATTGAGAATGCTTATCACATAAGGGGTTATCTACATAACATCCCCCTTAATGATGACTTTAAACGTCGATTTCTGTTTGAAATCTGTTAAAATAAAAAGAGCAAATCAACGATTTTTGTCAGGAAGAATGTAGGTGGATAGGTTGTCATTAAATTACTTCGATATTATGGTTCTCGATTGTCTTTGCAAAATAAACGGGGAACGGTCGGGAAGCGCTGTTTTTCACCTATTCAAAGGCAAGAGATCGTCACAGACCATTCAAGATGCCGGCTTATTTCAGACTGCAAAATACTTTGGAATGGCGGCAAAATGTTCGAGAAGCGATATTTCTGCGTCGCTTGACAAGCTTGAAAAGCATTCATATCTCGCGCCAATGTCTGAATCAGATACATACAAAGTGACAGCCAGCGGCGCAGCAGTTTTGAGACATGCCCTTAGCGAGCGGCCTTGGCCCGTTCATTGTCACGGCGCTCATTATCAGCAGGCTGCCGGCGTGCTTTGGAAAAGGCTTTCGCTGCTTGTGCAGGTCCTATCCCATAAACAGCAAGGGAGCAGGCAGTATATCCCTGTCACAAAGGATCATAAGACACTTCACTGGGTAAAGAAATACCTGTCCCGGCATACGGATCATATAGAGATGGCAAAAAGCCTTTTTGCCATGCTTGAGGCGCATTTGAAAAAGATTGAAAACAAAGCAGCGCAAATTTTTGTCTACTCCTTAACCTCGCACCATCGGATCGGTTATACGAGCAGGCAGCTTGCTGATACGCTGAAAGAAGACGAATGGTATGTCTATATCATGTTTTGGGCTTCGGTACATTATTTTATTCATTCTCTTCCGGAGTGTGAAGATGCTTTGTTAAAGGATCTCCTTTCTGATGTGCACTTAGATAATGCCCTGACAGAGTCGACGAGGAAAACATGGCAGATGGTCAAACAAGGGTTTCCGATACAGCGAATTGCTGAAATCAGAAAGCTGAAAACAGCGACGATTGAAGACCACATTGTCGAGATTTCTCTCCATGAGCCTGCGTTTATGATTAATGACTATGTATCAGCAGAAGACCAGCTTCAAATCGCAGAGTTTGCCAAACGGATGCGGACGAATAAAATCAAACAAATTCGCGACGGGCTGGAACAGCGGTTCAGCTACTTTCAAATCAGACTGGCATTGACAAAGCAGGTGCAGCAATATGACTAAATTACAGCAAACGTTATATCAGTTTTTTGGTTTTACTTCCTTTAAAAAAGGGCAGCAGGACATTATTGAAAGCATACTCAGCGGGAAGGATACCATTGCAATGCTCCCGACTGGGGGAGGGAAATCGCTTTGCTACCAGCTGCCTGGTTATATGCTTGACGGCATGGTATTAATCGTTTCTCCACTGCTTTCTTTAATGGAGGATCAGGTGCAGCAGCTGAAAGCCCGGGGGGAAAAGCGTGCTGCAGCTTTGAACAGCATGCTTAACAGGCAGGAAAGACAATTTGTTTTAGAACATATTCATCGATATAAATTTTTGTACTTGTCTCCTGAAGCTTTACAGTCTCCATATGTATTGGAAAAATTGAAAAGCGTCCCGATCAGCCTATTTGTTATTGACGAAGCGCATTGTATTTCTGAATGGGGACACGACTTCAGGCCTGATTATTCAAAGCTCGGACAGCTGAGAAAAAAACTTGGACACCCGCCCGTTCTGGCATTGACCGCCACGGCTACAAAGGAAACGCTGCAAGATGTCATGAACCTGCTGGAGCTGCAGCATGCTGTACGCCATCTCAACTCAGTCAACCGCCCAAACATCGCACTGAGGGTTGAAAATGCGGCGGATACTGCCGAAAAAATAGATAGGGTCATTCAGCTGGTTGAAAACCTGCAAGGTCCGGGAATTGTTTATTGTCCGACACGGAAATGGGCTGAGGAATTAGCGGGTGAAATTAAAAGCAAAACGAGCAGCAGAGCCGACTTTTACCATGGCGGTTTGGAGTCAGGGGACAGGATTTTAATTCAGCAGCAGTTTATTCATAACCAGCTTGATGTGATATGTTGTACGAATGCGTTTGGAATGGGTGTCGATAAACCCGATATCAGATATGTGATTCATTTTCACCTCCCGCAGACGGCAGAAGCTTTTATGCAGGAAATCGGCAGAGCGGGCCGCGACGGAAAGCCGAGTGTCAGCATTTTGCTGCGGGCGCCAGGGGATTTTGAATTGCAGGAACAGATTATCCAGATGGAGAGTGTCACAGCTGAAGAAATCGCCGACGTGATCCGTGTGCTAGAGAAGACGGAGGAGCGGGATGAGAGAAGGCTTCGTGACGTATTACTTCAGTATGGCGTCGGAGAGACACAGGCCCGTATGATGATTCATCTCTTTATGCAGGGGAAAACATCAGTTGAACTGATGAAGAAAGAAATTTCATATCGCATGGAGCTGAAGCTGGAAAAAATGCACCGTGCATCATTTTTGCTTCAGCGTGATGGCTGTTTAAGGCAGGCACTATTAACCTACTTTGATGAATCATACGAGCCTGATGACGGAAACCTCCCGTGCTGTTCACATTGCGGTTTTGATTTATCCTTGTATGAACAAAAAGGGGAACGGAGTAAAATGGCGCCATTAGACAGCTGGAGTTCGGAATTGCACCGGATATTCAGCTTGCAGACTGTAGGTGAGCTGAACTGAAACAGCAAAAAGATTATATTCAGCATATGACTGACCGTGATATGCTGAAGCAGTTATATTTGACGCAGCTACTCATCATCTTTGCCGCTGCTGCAGCAGGACTGTTCTTTTTTGAGGATGTACGGGACGTATTAAAGCTCTGGGACATTCGCGATATGCGAATCATCTGGTATGGTGTTTCTATAGCTGTTATTGTTATTTTAGCCGATATGGCAGTAATGAAATGGTTTCTGTCTCATTTATATGATGACGGCGGAATCAATAAAAAAATATTCAGTAAGAGGTCAATCCCTCATATTATATTTTTAACGCTTCTGATTGCTTTCGCGGAAGAAATGTTATTCAGAGGAGTGCTGCAGACTCATATCGGTTTATGGGCGGCCAGCCTTATATTTGCCGCTCTGCACTTTCGGTATTTGTCAAAATGGCTGTTATTTATTATGGTGACAGCAATCAGCTTTTTGCTCGGTCTGATGTATGAATGGACCGGCAACTTATTTGTTCCGATGACGGCGCATTTTATCATTGATGCCGTGTTTGCCTGTCAGATTCGTTTTGAACATGTGAGGAGGGATAAACATGACGAACATGTCGAGAGTAGAGAGAAGAAAAGCCCAGAATCTTTATGAAGATCAAAACGCCGCATTGGCGGACGATTATGTCGATGATGGAGAAAGCCTTCCGACAAGACAATCTGTAAAAAATCAAAGAGAACAGAAAAAAAAGCAAGGCAAAACAAAAACGCCATTATTCACAGTACTCGCAGTAATATTTGTATTTGTGCCGGTTATCGTTTTAGTCACCTTATTTTATCTAAAGAGCCACCCGGATAATCATGACGATTATGAAGATGTTTTTATTGACAGCAGCCAAAGCAAATATGAGGTTGTCCCGAAATCAGAGGATAAAAACGATACCGCAGACACTAAAGAGACCGCACTGCAGAAGGAGTCAAAAAAAGAGCTTAAAGATTCCAAGCCAAAAGAGCCGGCAAAAACCGCTGATGATAAGAAACAGACTGCTGTAGCAGAAAAAGAAGACTCGGCAAATAAGGAGGAAGCAACCGCCGCGGCTGCTTCCTCTTCCCAATCAACAGTACAACAGCAAGAACAGCCGGCTGAGCCAGTTCAAAATGTGCCGAATCGCGTTGTCAAGCACACCGTCCAAAAGAAAGAAACGCTATACCGCATTTCCATGAAGTATTATAAAAGCCGGACAGGAGAAGAAAAAATTCGAGCGTATAATCATCTGAATGGAAATGATGTTTACACCGGACAAGTTTTGGACATCCCCTTAATGGATGAATAGGGTATTATTTTTATTTTACGTTCATATATTGTAGCAATGAAAATGGACAAGGTGTGAAGCGTATGGAATCCTTATGGAATCAGCTGGATCAGTTTACAGACGCGCCGACCAAACAGATGCTCCAAGCGCTGGTAAAACGAAAACAAAAATTCGAAAATTATGCAGCACAATGCCGCAGATGGCGATGGGCTTCACTTATCTGCCTAGGCTTATTATGTGTTATGATCATGATCAAAAGCCCGGAGCCTCAGCTTATACTTCAAGAAATACTTAGCCATACCTTTTATTTATTTTGGATGCTGGCAACCGCTTTTGCCTACTGCACTTCATATTATTTCAAGAAAAAGGAAGAAAAATCCGAGACTGATTTCCATAAACTGAGATGTGAAATTATTCAGAAAAGCACTGATCTCTGGCCGCAGCCCGATAAATGGAAGGCGAGAGAGTCTGTTTTTCATATGATGAAGCACAAATATGACATTAATCTATATTTTGAAAGTAAATAAAATGGGGCGTTTTCTCAAACGATAGAAACGTCTTTTTTTTATTGTCCGTCTTATTGATAAGTTCTAAAAAGAATGGAGAGTTTTTTATGAAGCTATCAGTGAAAATTGCCGGTGTACTAACTGTTGCGGCAGCGGCAATGACGGCAAAAATGTATGCAACAGCAAAAGGCAATCATTTGAAGACACATACGTTTCCTTTATCAAAGATGAAGGGCAAGCCGCCTCTGACAATCTTTTTTATTTCAGACATTCACAAACGTCTCATCGATCAAGACCTTTTAGAAAAAGCGCGAAGCCATGCCCCCCACTTGGTTATAATCGGCGGTGATTTAGCTGAGGGCGGGGTGCCCAGTGCGAGAATCGAGGAAAACATCAAAAGGCTCGTACATTTCGGGGTCCCTATCGTGTTTGTGTGGGGGAATAATGATTATGAAGTCAGGCAGCATAAGCTGTATTCCATATTTAAAGCGCACGGCGTCATCGCTCTGAGAAATGAGTCAGTCCCGTTTTCATACAATGGGCATACGATTGCGATTGCGGGGGTTGATGATATCAGGATGGAGATGGATCATTATGAGGAAGCCATCAAAGAACTTGATGAAAGCCAGCTGAATATTCTGGTTTGCCATAATCCGGAGATTCATGAACAAATCAATGAAGATGACGGTATTGATGTGATATTCAGCGGACATACCCATGGAGGCCAGATCAGGTTTGGAAAATTCGGTCCTTATGAACTGGGGAAAACAGGTATTGTTAAAAACGCGGCATATCTGATCAGCAACGGCTACGGCACGACAAAAGTGCCTCTTCGTTTAGGTGCTGAGCCTGAAACTCACATTGTGACTCTTTGCGGGCCAGAATAACTTCTAAAAAGCAAAAATCCGTATGGCAATAAAAACTGCATTGTGCTTGTCTTACTAGTGAACTCAGTGTAAACTGATAACAATTAAGAACCTATGACTCATCATCTCATATAATGTGTTATATGATTTGTGTGCAAGTAGAGGCAGGAGGGAACGTTATGCGGCTTGAGCGTCTGAATTATAATAAGATCAAAATCTTTTTAACCCTCGATGATTTGACAGACCGGGGATTGACAAAAGAAGACCTCTGGAAGGACTCATTCAAAGTCCACCAGTTATTTAAAGATATGATGAATGAAGCAAATACAGAGCTCGGCTTTGAAGCGAATGGACCGATTGCAGTGGAAGTGTATTCTCTCCAAGCACAAGGGATGGTCGTGATCGTAACAAAGAACCAAGACGCCGATTCAGAAGACGATGAGTATGATGATGATTACATCGAAATGCAAGTCAAGCTTGATGAAAGCGCGGACATCATATATCAATTCCATTCCTTTGAAGATATCATTCAGCTTTCAGAAAGCTTACAGCGAATCGGTATCACAGGGGGAACTGTCTACCACTATGACGGGCAGTACTTTTTAAGCCTTGAAGATCTAGGGTCACATACGGCTGAAGGGGTTGTGGCGGTTCTGGCTGAATACGGCAATCCGACAACTTTAACGATTTATCGCCTGCAAGAGTATGGTAAGCTCATTATGGACGGTAATGCCGTAGAAACGATACAAACTCATTTTTCATAAGAATGCAACGGAAAACTGCTGATTTCAGCAGTTTTTTTTCGTTAAAAAACATGGAAAAACATAACGTTTATTCTATGCACAGATCATATGAAGGTGTATACTATTCTCTGAAAGGGAGCATGTGAGAAACAGAAGATTCTAGGAGGTTAACTCAAATGGCAGCCGATCGAAACACCGGTCATACAGAAGAGGACAAACTTGATGTATTAAAATCAACCCAAACCGTAATACATAAGGCTCTGGAAAAATTGGGATATCCCGAAGAGGTATACGAATTGTTAAAAGAGCCGATGAGATTATTAACGGTAAAAATACCTGTTCGTATGGACGACGGTTCAGTAAAGATTTTCACAGGATATCGTGCGCAGCACAATGACTCTGTCGGTCCAACGAAAGGCGGGATACGTTTTCACCCGAACGTAACAGAAAAAGAGGTGAAGGCGCTTTCAATTTGGATGAGTTTAAAATGCGGCATAATTGATCTTCCATATGGCGGTGGTAAAGGCGGAATTGTTTGTGATCCAAGGGATATGTCGTTTAGAGAGCTGGAGCGTCTGAGCAGAGGGTATGTCAGAGCGATCAGCCAAATTGTCGGCCCGACAAAAGACGTGCCGGCACCGGATGTATTTACAAACTCACAAATCATGGCTTGGATGATGGATGAGTATTCAAGAATTGATGAATTTAATTCGCCTGGATTTATTACAGGCAAACCGCTTGTGCTTGGCGGATCTCACGGGAGAGAATCTGCGACAGCAAAAGGTGTTACCATCTGTATTAAAGAAGCGGCTAAGAAGAGAGGCATCGATATTAAAGGTGCGCGTGTCGTTGTCCAAGGCTTCGGAAACGCGGGAAGCTATTTGGCAAAATTTATGCATGATGCGGGGGCAAAAGTTGTCGGCATCTCAGATGCGTATGGCGGACTTTATGATCCGGAAGGCCTTGATATCGATTATTTACTCGACCGACGCGACAGCTTCGGTACCGTAACAAAGCTTTTCAACGATACCATTACCAACCAAGAGCTGCTGGAGCTGGATTGTGATATTCTCGTTCCTGCTGCGATTGAAAATCAAATTACAGAAGAAAATGCCCATAATATCCGGGCTAAAATTGTCGTTGAAGCAGCGAACGGACCAACAACGCTTGAAGGAACAAAAATTCTTTCAGACCGGGACATTCTGCTTGTACCAGACGTGCTGGCAAGTGCCGGTGGCGTAACAGTTTCTTATTTTGAATGGGTTCAGAATAACCAAGGCTTCTACTGGAGTGAAGAAGAGGTAGAAGAAAAATTAGAAAAAATGATGGTCAAATCATTTAACAATATTTACGAAATGGCTAACAACCGAAGAATTGACATGAGGCTCGCTGCATATATGGTCGGCGTTCGCAAAATGGCTGAAGCTTCGCGTTTTAGAGGCTGGATATAAGTTGATGATTTGCATAAAAATAAAAAATCTCCTATGATAAAATAGGAGATTTTTTTATTCGGAAATAGAAAATATGAAGTGAAATGCCAATCGCAGGAGTTGACAGAAATGATTCAAGAAAAAGCAATTATTATAGGCGGAGGACCTTGTGGACTATCTGCTGCCATTCACCTAAAACAAATTGGCATTGATGCCCTCGTCATCGAAAAAGGCAATGTCGTTAACAGTATTTACAATTACCCGACGCATCAAACCTTTTTCAGTTCAAGTGAAAAGCTCGAAATCGGAGATGTGGCATTTATTACAGAGAACAGGAAGCCTGTCAGAATTCAGGCTTTATCGTATTACCGGGAAGTCGTTAAACGGAAAAACATCCGTGTTAATGCGTTTGAAATGGTGCGTAAAGTGACGAAAACGCAAAATAACACATTCGTTATTGAGACGTCAAAAGAGACCTACACGACGCCATATTGTATCATCGCCACAGGCTATTATGATCATCCAAACTATATGGGCGTACCCGGTGAGGATTTGCCGAAAGTATTTCATTATTTTAAAGAAGGCCACCCGTATTTTGATAAAGATGTTGTTGTCATCGGCGGGAAAAATTCAAGCGTGGACGCCGCCCTTGAACTCGTGAAATCTGGGGCGCGTGTCACAGTTTTATATAGGGGCAATGAGTATTCTCCGAGCATTAAGCCGTGGATTCTGCCGGAATTTGAAGCTCTCGTCAGAAACGGTACAATCCGTATGGAATTTGGAGCTTGTGTCGAAAAAATCACCGAGAATGAAGTTGTGTTTCGCTCCGGAGAGAAAGAACTCATTACCATTAAAAATGATTTTGTATTTGCCATGACAGGCTATCATCCCGATCATCAATTTCTTGAAAAAATTGGTGTTGAAATTGATAAAGAAACAGGGCGTCCATTTTTCAACGAAGAAACGATGGAAACGAACGTTGAAGGTGTCTTTATTGCCGGTGTTATTGCTGCGGGAAACAATGCAAATGAAATATTTATTGAAAACGGCAGGTTTCACGGGGGGCATATCGCAGCGGAAATCGCCAAAAGAGAAAACCATTAAAGATGAGGAGCATATGATGCATTCGTATGCTCTTTTTGTTTTTTTAAGTGCAGACAGATGTAAAATTTTAAACAACATGGTAGGATAGATGTAGGAATATAAAGGAAAGAGGTTGCCTGATGTTTGCAATCATCTCTGCAGGAATTGCCCCCGGCATCGCGTTATTAAGTTATTTTTATTTAAAAGATCAGTATGATAATGAACCTGTACATATGGTGCTACGGTCGTTTTTTCTCGGGGTTGTTCTTGTATTTCCCATCATGTTTATCCAGTATGTACTTGAAAAAGAGAATGTAGGAGGCGGAAGCTTTTTCGTTTCTTTTTTATCTTCGGGGTTTTTGGAGGAATCATTAAAATGGTTTATACTGATGATCAGTGTTTACCCGCACGCCCACTTTGATGAGCATTATGACGGGATTGTGTACGGTGCAAGTGTATCACTCGGTTTTGCAACCCTCGAAAATATTCTTTATTTAATTGGCCACGGCGTGGAGCATGCGTTTGTCAGGGCGCTGCTGCCTGTTTCATGCCATGCCTTGATTGGCGTTATAATGGGATTTTACCTTGGAAAAGCCCGTTTTTCCGCTGATAAGGCGCGTGTAAAGTGGCTTACTCTTTCTTTAGTTGTCCCATCCCTTTTGCATGGATCATATGATTTTATCCTAACAGCGCTTAGCAATTGGATTTATTATATGCTTCCATTTATGGTATTTTTATGGTGGTTTGGTTTGCGTAAAGCGAAAAAAGCCCGTTCCGTTAATATGATGCAAGTATAGAAGCCGCACAGCAACCGTGCGGCTTTTTTGTGTGCAGTTTTTATGTTCTGAGGGATAACAAGGAAAGAGTGTATAAAAATAACCTCGTTACAGAAAATACGATTACACTTAAAAATTTGCAGTAGGAGGCTTGAAAAGATGAAGTCCAAAGGATCGATTATGGCATGTCTCATCCTTTTTTCCTTTACAATAACGACGTTTATTAATACTGAAACGATCTCTGCCTTTTCGAATCAGGTCATTCAAAGAGGGGCAACAGGGGATGATGTGGTCGAGCTTCAGGCGCGTCTTCAATACAACGGATATTATAACGGAAAAATTGACGGGGTTTATGGATGGGGGACGTACTGGGCAGTTCGAAATTTTCAGGATCAATTCGGGTTAAAAGAGGTTGACGGCCTTGTAGGAGCTAAAACAAAGCAAACCTTAATATGTAAATCAAAATACTATCGTGAATATGTCATGGAACAGCTCAATAAAGGGAATACATTCACGCATTACGGAAAAATTCCGCTAAAGTATCAGACGAAACCATCAAAAGCAGCAACACAAAAGGCAAGACAACAAGCAGAAGCACGGCAGAAACAGCCTGCGGAAAAAACAACGCAGAAGCCTAAAGCGAATGCGAATAAACAGCAAAACAATACACCAGCAAAAGCAAGAAAACAGGATGCGGTAGCAGCGAACATGCCTGGTGGATTTTCCAACAACGATATCAGGCTGCTTGCTCAAGCGGTTTATGGCGAAGCCCGGGGCGAGCCGTACGAGGGGCAGGTTGCTATTGCAGCAGTCATTTTAAACCGTTTGAACAGCCCGTTATTTCCAAATTCAGTAGCGGGGGTTATTTTTGAGCCGCTTGCCTTCACAGCAGTAGCCGACGGACAAATTTACATGCAGCCGAATGAAACGGCACGAGAAGCAGTGCTGGATGCCATCAATGGCTGGGACCCATCAGAGGAAGCACTTTACTACTTTAATCCGGATACGGCTACAAGTCCGTGGATTTGGGGGCGTCCGCAGATTAAAAGAATCGGTAAACACATTTTCTGTGAGTAGCAGATATGAGAAAGCATAAAAAGAGGTGTGATAAATGATCAGAGGAATTTTAATCGCCGTGCTTGGTATTGCAATAGTCGGTACAGGCTACTGGGGATACAAAGAACACCAGGAAAAAGACGCAGTTCTTCTTCATGCTGAAAATAACTATCAGCGGGCGTTTCATGAGCTTACCTATCAGGTGGATCAGCTTCATGATAAAATCGGAACAACACTTGCCATGAACAGCCAAAAATCACTGTCGCCTGCATTGATCGATGTGTGGAGGATTACATCAGAAGCTCATAACAGCGTCAGTCAGCTGCCGCTTACATTAATGCCGTTTAATAAAACTGAAGAGCTATTATCAAAGATCGGCGATTTCAGCTATAAAACGTCAGTCAGAGATTTGGACCAAAAGCCGCTTGATAAAAACGAGTATACATCACTAAATAAGCTATATCAGCAGTCCGAAGATATACAAAATGAATTGCGTCATGTTCAGCACCTTGTCATGAGCAAAAACCTTCGCTGGATGGACGTAGAAATGGCTCTGGCTTCTGACGAAAAACAAAGTGATAATACGATTATCAACAGCTTTAAAACAGTCGAAAAAAATGTTGGTGCATTCTCCACTGGCACTGATCTTGGCCCGAGTTTCACCAGTACGAAAAAAGAAGAGAAAGGCTTCAGCCATCTGAAGGGAAAACAAATTTCCGAACAGGAAGCAAAACAAATTGCTGAGCGCTTTGCCCCAGATGACAATTATTCAATTAAAGTGGTAAAGAGCGGAAAAAAAACAAATCGCGATGTATATAGCATCAGCATGAAAGACCCAGACCATAAAGCAGTGATTTATATGGATATTACGAAGAAGGGCGGGCATCCGGTATACTTGATCCAAAACAGAGAAGTGAAAGATCAGAAAATCAGTTTAAATGACGGATCGAACCGAGCGCTTGCATTTTTAAAGAAAAACGGATTTGAAACAGATGATTTGGAAATTGATGAAAGTGCCCAATATGATAAAATCGGTGTATTTTCATATGTTCCTGTTGAAAATAAAGTCCGGATGTACCCCGAGGCAATTCGTATGAAAGTGGCCTTGGATGACGGTGAGGTTGTCGGCTTTTCAGCAAGAGACTTCCTCACATCTCACAGAAAAAGAACCATACCTAAGCCTGCAATTACTGAAGCAGAGGCAAAGTCTAAATTAAATAAAAATGTACAAGTGAGAGAAACAAGGCTCGCTTTGATTACAAATGAACTAGGTCAAGAAGTGTTATGCTACGAAATGCTTGGGACAATTGAAAATGACACATTCAGAATGTATATCAATGCCAAAGACGGATCGGAAGAAAAGGTTGAAAAACTAAAAAATGCAGAACCTATATATAAAGACCTATAAAAACAGGAGGAAAGGACTAAATGTCTTTTCCTTTTTTTCATTACGTGCTTTAATAAAAACGTGAGTATATTGAATGCGAAAGAGTGAAGTCAATGATAGAGATTGGAGAAAATGTACTTTTAGAATATATAGAAGAAAATGAATTGAAAAAGGCAAAAAGCAAGGCGGTCAGCATCGAAAACAATGAACTTTTGATCGCGTATCCTGTTGATGTAGTTACAGGGCGAACTGTGATTTTACATAACGATATGGAAGTAACGGTAGAGTTTGTGGGAAAAGACGAAGTTCCTTATCGCTTTATAAGCCGTATAAAAGGTAAAGTGAAGGACAAACTTCAAATGATCTGTCTTGAAATGCCTCCCCGTGAAAAAATGAAAAGAATCCAGCGCCGCCAATATGTAAGAACTGATGCGGTATTAGATGTGCAAATTCAGCCGGGAAATGAAGAAGAGATCCGCACACTATCCTATAACATCAGTGCAGGCGGCATCGCCGTGGTTTTAGCTGATGGCCTTTCTTTTCAATCGGGGGAATCATTGCGCCTGATCATCCGTCTTCCTGAAGAGGAGCACACACGTCAAATAGAAACAGAAGCAGTTGTCAGACGAATCTTTAATGACCCCAAGTCAGAAAAACGAAAAATGACTTTAGAGTATTCAGAAATTGCAGCAGGTGACCAGCAGGCTTTGCTTCAATACTGCATCAGGCGCCAGTTAAATAAGAGAAGAAAGGCCCGAATGGAATAAACATCGGCAAACACTTCCATACTATTTGTAATGGAGGTGCTCCAATGAAAACATTTGAACGGCTGCTGATCAAATTATTGTTCATTCAGGCCATCATTTTACTTGGTGTCCAATTTCTTTTTCACTATCAGCATATTGAACCATACGTATCAAAAGTGATTCAATATGAAGGGGTGGATAAAATGGAGGAAAACAATAGGATTGAAACCTTCAAACATTAATTATTCATCAATTTTTCACCCTTTTTCATAAAGTTCGTGATACAATCCTTAGAGGAGAAAAGAGCAAGGAGAGGAATTATGGAAAAGAAATTATCGATTGCAATCGACGGCCCGGCAGCTGCGGGGAAAAGCACCGTTGCCAAAATTGTGGCTGAGAAAAAATCGTACATATATATTGATACAGGAGCGATGTATCGGGCGATTACGTACGCGGCTTTACAGGAAAACGTTGATCTGACAGATGAAGAAAAACTGGCTGAGCTGCTAAAGCGGACAGACATTGAGCTGATTACAACAAAAGATGGACAAAAAGTGTTTGTAAACGGCACCGATGTAACTGAGGCGATCAGAACAGATGAAATCAGCAACCAAGTTTCAATTGCGGCCAAGCACAGAAGTGTCAGAGAAGAAATGGTGAAACGCCAGCAGCAGCTTGGGGAAAAAGGCGGCGTCGTCATGGATGGTCGTGACATCGGGACGCATGTGCTGCCAAATGCAGAAGTAAAAATCTTTCTTTTGGCATCTGTGGAAGAGAGAGCGAAACGCCGTTATGAAGAAAATGTGAAAAAAGGCTTTGATGTCAACTACGAAACATTAATTGAGGAAATTGCAAGAAGAGACAAGCTTGATTCAGAGCGCGAAGTATCTCCGCTGCGTAAAGCAGAAGACGCTCTTGAAATCGACACGACATCGCTTTCCATTCAAGAGGTAGCTGATAAAATCCTCGAGGCTGTGGAGCAAAAGTCCCGCTGAGGATGGCAAATGCCACTTTTTTTGAATTTTTCAACGAAGATAGAATGTTATTGCTTGACAAACCTGTCCTTTTATTAGAAGTTAATACTAATAAAACTTTTTATTGATCATTCAAAAAACTTTTTTGGATGATTCTTTAATACATATTCGGCTAAAAGCGGGCATGTTATATGTTCAGCTTTCAAACCGTTTTAATTAAGCTGTGTAGGTTTGGACCAAGGAGGTTATTCAAATGACAGAGGAAATGAATCAAATTGATGTTCAAGTGCCAGAGGTTGGAGATGTAGTTAAAGGGATTGTGACAAAGGTAGAAGACAAACATGTAGATGTAGAAATTATCAATGTCAAACAATCCGGTATTATTCCAATCAGTGAATTATCAAGTCTTCATGTAGAGAAAGCATCGGATGTTGTTAAAGTAGACGACGAGCTTGACCTGAAAGTAACAAAAGTGGAAGACGATGCTTTGATTTTATCTAAACGTGCTGTTGATGCAGACCGCGCTTGGGAAGACCTTGAGAAAAAATTTGAAACAAAAGAAGTGTTTGAAGCTGAAGTGAAAGATGTCGTGAAAGGCGGCCTTGTCGTTGATATCGGCGTTCGCGGTTTTATTCCGGCATCACTTGTTGAAGCACATTTCGTTGAAGACTTCACTGACTATAAAGGAAAAACACTGTCACTGCTCGTTGTAGAGCTTGACCGTGATAAAAACCGCGTGATCCTTTCACACCGTGCTGTTGTTGAAAGTGAACAAGCGAATAAAAAACAAGAACTTCTTCAGTCTCTTGAAGTTGGAAGTGTACTTGATGGCAAAGTACAGCGCCTGACTGACTTTGGCGCGTTTGTTGATATTGGCGGCATCGACGGACTTGTACACATTTCACAGCTTTCCCACTCTCATGTAGAGAAGCCGTCTGACGTTGTTGAAGAGGGACAAGAAGTAAAAGTGAAAGTGTTATCGGTTGACCGTGATAATGAACGTATTTCTTTATCGATCAAAGATACACTGCCTGGACCTTGGAACCAAATCGGCGAAAAAGTGAAGCCTGGCGATGTGCTTGAAGGAACTGTACAGCGTCTTGTAAGCTTCGGTGCCTTTGTTGAAATCCTTCCAGGTGTTGAAGGTCTCGTTCATATTTCTCAAATTTCCAATAAACACATCGGCACGCCGCATGAAGTCCTTGAAGAAGGACAGACTGTAAAAGTGAAGGTTCTTGATGTGAATGAAAATGAGGAGCGCATTTCATTAAGCATGCGTGAACTTGAAGAAACGCCTAAAGCTGACCAGGAAGATTACCGTCAATATCAAGCGAAGGAAGAAACAAGCACTGGCTTCCAGCTTGGAGATCTGATCGGAGATAAGCTGAATAAACTAAAATAATTGGTGATAAACGTGACTCGAGCAGAACGAAAAAGACAACACATCAATCATGCCTTGTCCATCGGCCAGAAGCGGGAAACAGGTCTTGATGATATTACGTTTGTTCACGTCAGTCTGCCCGATCTTGCATTAGAACAAGTAGATATTTCCACAAAAATCGGCGAACTTTCAAGCAGTTCGCCGATTTTTATCAATGCAATGACTGGCGGCGGCGGAAAACTTACATATGAGATTAATAAATCGCTTGCGCGAGCGGCTTCTCAGGCTGGAATTCCCCTTGCTGTGGGATCGCAAATGTCAGCATTAAAAGATCCATCAGAGCGTCTTTCCTATGAAATTGTTCGAAAGGAAAACCCAAACGGGCTGATTTTTGCCAACCTGGGAAGCGAGGCAACGGCTGCTCAGGCAAAGGAAGCCGTTGAGATGATTGGAGCAAACGCACTGCAGATCCACCTCAATGTGATTCAGGAAATTGTGATGCCTGAAGGGGACAGAAGCTTTAGCGGCGCATTGAAACGCATTGAACAAATTTGCAGCCGGGTCAGTGTACCGGTCATTGTGAAAGAAGTCGGCTTCGGTATGAGCAAAGCATCAGCAGGAAAGCTGTATGAAGCTGGTGCTGCAGCTGTTGACATTGGCGGTTACGGGGGAACAAATTTCTCGAAAATCGAAAATCTCCGAAGACAGCGGCAAATCTCCTTTTTTAATTCGTGGGGCATTTCGACAGCTGCAAGTTTGGCGGAAATCCGCTCTGAGTTTCCTGCAAGCACCATGATCGCCTCTGGCGGTCTGCAAGATGCGCTTGACGTGGCAAAGGCAATTGCGCTGGGGGCCTCTTGCACCGGAATGGCAGGGCATTTTTTAAAAGCGCTGACTGACAGCGGTGAGGAAGGACTGCTTGAGGAGATTCAGCTGATCCTTGAGGAATTAAAGTTGATTATGACCGTGCTGGGTGCCAGAACAATTGCCGATTTACAAAAGGCGCCCCTTGTGATCAAAGGTGAAACCCATCATTGGCTCACAGAGAGAGGGGTCAATACATCAAGCTATAGTGTGCGATAAATGATAAAAGCCCAAAACCATATGTGGTTTGGGCTTTTTGTATTATGATTTTCGCTTTTTGAATCTTCCGTTTTGTTCAAGGCTTGTCGCTCCGTCATAGTGAATGGACTGGTCGCGATCTGATTCGACTCTGCCTGAAGCTTTGAGTTTTTTCTCTTGTCTGTCTTTTCCCATGATCATACTCCTTAATGTGAGATCGATTGTTTAAAAAATGTGCTTGAACTCCATACTGGGAATATGGAGGAAGTAAAATGGAACAATTTTATTACTATTGGTCAATGTGGTTTCTGTGGGTTCTGACAACATTTATTTTTGAAAAGACGAAAAGACGAATTGCCGTCTCTGTCTTTATTTTAACTAATATTATTCTAAGCATACATGACATCGCTTTATATTTTTCCCTGAATGCTGCATATTTGATGTTTTTCGTTTGCGGATGTGTCTATGCCGGGTATTTGGGAATGTATCGTTTTCGTTACATCATGGTCTATCTGACGCTTGTTGCCGCGTATGCGTTTGTTTATCTTTTTGCATTATATGACCCGGTTTGGTTCATCATAAAACCTGAGTGGGCTGCTGTTATATTAATAGTGCTTTTAACAGCTTCTGTTGAAAGGAATTTTGAGAAGCAGCTTGTCTTATTTGTCCTAGGGATGTGCCAAGGCGAACTGGTGTATTCATTTGTGATCCAGAAGTTGGCCGGGGCTATGGCTGTCGGCGGCTTTCAATGGCTGAATGCGTGTTCTGCGGGGATGATATTGCTGTTTGGCATATCTAAATACGAACACCTCGCAAGCCAGATTGGTCAGAAAAGCAAAAGATCAAACAAAGGAGCTACCAAAATGTCATGAGTGATTACATCTATCCGATTATTGCTGGGGTCATTGCCGGAATTGCGACAAGGCTTTATATGCTGAAAACGGATTACCGCCAGTATCCGACCTATGTTCATGGGAAAGTGATTCACATCGCACTGGGGTTGATAGCGGCTGGTTTAGGTGCAATTATTATGCCGGCGCTTTTGCAGGAGGAATTTACGGCCATCACATTTTTAACATTGGCAGCGACGCAATTTAGAGATGTCCGAAACATGGAGCGGAACACATTGACGCAAATGGATTCGTATGAACTTGTCTCAAGGGGAAGCACATATATTGAGGGGATTGCCATTGCGTTTGAAAGCAGAAATTATATTGTGATCTTTACAGCGCTTTTGACAACCTCTGCGTATGTGTTTTTATCCATCTGGGCTGCAGTCATAGCGGCTGTCGTTTGTTTTTTACTGGCCATGAAGTTTATGTCGGGCAGTGTGTTGAAGGATATTGTAGATATCGAGTACATAAAGCCGCGCTTTGACGGTCCGGGACTGTTTGTTGATAATATTTATATGATGAATATCGGGCTTCCAGAGAAACAGGAACTGATTTTAAAGCATGGCATGGGCTTTATTTTGACGCCGAAAAACTTTAATTCAGCAGCGACGATAGCAAATTTAGGGCAGCGTCAGGCCATTTTATTTGATGTTTCCAATGTGCTCGGGGTTTATCGGGATTCAGGAGAGCCATCTTTGACACCAATTGCAAAACGGGATTTAAATGATGGGAGAGTGGCAGTATTTGTTCTCCCGCAAATTCACCATCCCGAAACGGCTGTTCAAATTATTAGCAATGTTCCAACCCTGGAAAATGCGATTAGAATGCCGACTGAATTTATCAAGAATCAGGATAAGGTGATAGGATGAGTGAATCTCTTACGAAAGTGATTTTGTCTGTAATCACGACAAATCGAAATCGGGTTGCAGGGGGAGCACCTGTCTTTTTTTGCAATGACCAAAAGGAGATGGAGCTTTTCGCTAAAAATCTTGAGGCGATCCTTGATGGAATAGCTCACAGAATCGGAGATGACGTGTATTTGATCGTGAAACATTTTTAAGAATAGTTGTGATCCCAGTAAAAACTGATATAATAAATGAGTTAAGCCCTTCCTCTGAAGGGTTTCTTTTCATAAAAGTGAATGAAATGATTTTAATAACCGGTTGAAAATTTATGTAAAAATGAAAGCGGCTGGATTGAAAGGAAGGGTACTATGGGTAAACCTGTCGTAGCCATTGTCGGGAGACCAAATGTAGGAAAATCCACAATCTTTAACCGGATTGCGGGAGAAAGAATTTCAATAGTAGAAGATACCCCTGGCGTGACAAGGGATCGGATATACAGCTCGGCTGAATGGCTGAATTATGATTTTAATTTGATTGATACGGGCGGTATTGATATCGGTGATGAGCCGTTTTTAGCGCAGATTCGCCAGCAAGCTGAAATCGCCATGGATGAAGCGGACGTGATTATTTTTATGGTGAACGGCCGTGAAGGCGTGACAGCTGCTGATGAAGAAGTGGCGAAAATTTTGTACCGCACAAAAAAGCCTGTTGTTTTAGCGGTTAATAAACTGGATAACACAGAAATGAGAGCGAATATTTATGATTTTTATTCGCTAGGCTTTGGCGAGCCGTATCCAATTTCGGGAACACACGGACTCGGACTGGGTGATTTACTGGATGCCGTTGCAGAGCATTTTAAAAACATTCCTGAAACGAAATACAATGAAGAAGTTATTCAATTCTGTCTGATCGGACGTCCAAATGTCGGAAAGTCCTCACTTGTGAATGCGATGCTCGGCGAAGAACGCGTTATTGTCAGCAACGTGGCTGGAACGACAAGAGATGCTGTTGATACGTCATTTACTTACAACCAGCAGGAGTTTGTCATTGTCGATACTGCAGGTATGCGAAAAAAAGGGAAAGTCTATGAAACGACTGAGAAGTATAGTGTACTGCGGGCGCTGAAAGCGATTGACCGCTCAGAAGTCGTGGCGGTTGTGCTGGATGGCGAAGAAGGCATTATTGAACAGGATAAGCGCATCGCCGGCTATGCACACGAAGCGGGCAAGGCCGTCGTCATCGTCGTAAACAAATGGGATGCTGTTGACAAAGATGAGAGCACGATGAAAGAATTTGAAGAAAATATTCGCGATCATTTTCAATTTCTGGATTATGCGCCAATCCTATTTATGTCTGCCTTAACGAAAAAACGGATCCATACTCTGATGCCTGCGATTATCAAAGCTAGTGAAAATCATTCACTTCGAGTTCAAACAAACGTCTTAAATGATGTCATCATGGACGCTGTGGCAATGAATCCGACACCGACTCATAACGGTTCTCGTTTGAAAATTTACTATGCGACTCAAGTGTCGGTAAAGCCGCCAAGCTTCGTTGTGTTTGTAAACGATCCGGAATTGATGCATTTTTCATACGAACGGTTTTTAGAAAACCGAATCAGAGACGCGTTCGGTTTTGAGGGGACACCAATCAAAATATTTGCAAGAGCTAGAAAATAAAAAGGTGTGAAGCAAATATGAAAAAAGTCACAATGCTCGGAGCGGGGAGCTGGGGAACAGCACTGGCTTTAGTGTTAGCTGATAATCATCACGATGTAACCATGTGGGGGCACCGTGCAGATCTGATCCATCAAATCAATGATCAGCATGAAAATAAAGATTATTTGCCGAACGTCAAGCTTCCAGAATCAATAGAGGCAACAACGGATATGAAGACAGCTGTTTCAGACGCAGATTTCATTATCGTTGCGGTCCCGACAAAAGCAATTCGGGAAGTGCTGAGACAGGCTGTCCCTTTTATAACGAAAAAGGCAGTCTTTGTTCATGTCAGCAAGGGTATTGAGCCAGATTCACTTCTGCGCATTTCTGAAATTATGGAAATTGAGCTCCCGAGTGATGTCAGAAAAGATATCGTTGTCCTTTCCGGCCCGAGTCATGCGGAAGAAGTAGGGCTGCGGCACCCCACAACTGTTACTGCATCTTCAAAGAGCATGAGGGCAGCAGAAGAGGTGCAGGATCTATTTATTAATCACAATTTTCGGGTGTACACAAATCCTGACATTATCGGAGTTGAAATCGGAGGGGCTTTAAAAAATATTATTGCCCTTGCTGCAGGGATTACAGATGGTTTAGGGTACGGCGACAATGCCAAAGCTGCTTTGATTACACGCGGACTTGCCGAAATCGCGAGACTCGGAACGAAAATGGGCGGAAATCCTTTGACGTTCTCTGGATTGACAGGAGTAGGCGATCTGATTGTGACGTGCACAAGTGTTCATTCCAGAAACTGGCGTGCGGGCAATTTGCTCGGAAAAGGGTACAAGCTTGAAGATGTTCTTGAAGAGATGGGAATGGTAGTCGAAGGCGTCCGCACGACGAAAGCGGCTTACCAGCTTTCGAAGAAATATGATGTTAAAATGCCGATTACAGAAGCTCTCCATCAGGTCCTGTTCAACGGACAAAAAGTGGAAACCGCTGTTGAATCTTTAATGGCGAGAGGGAAAACCCACGAGATGGAGGATTTGGTAAATACGTTTGAAAATCAAGTGAAGTAAAAGTATCAATCGTATGGTGAAACGCATATCTTAATTGAACGAAAGCCCGAAAAACAGAAGAACACCCAAGTCTTGGGATCTCCTGAAACATTTTGCCGATTTAGGCAATAGAGGATGCATCTGTATACCAAGTCGCATACTATAGCATCGAAGTCCAAGAGAGTGTTTCTTAAACGTGCAGGTGAATATAGTCAAGTTGACTGAAGCGAAGGTCCCCCTCTTTGCTTCAGTTTTTTTGTTCTATCAATGGATGGAAAATCTGGTTGATCTTTTCCGGCGCTGTATATTAAAATATAATATAACGCTTACATCATACATATCGGGGAGGCGCACGTCATTGAATCTGGCATTGATGAAAATGTGGTTTGCTCTAGGGTCCATGGGTCTGATGTTTCTGGCTGTAGCTTCCATCTATTTAAGCCGCTTTAAGTGCCAAAACCGTTTTTTGAAGATTGCGATTTCATCATTCGCATACATGTGTATGCTCATATCTGGAATTATTGTGTTTGTCGTGGTTTTTAGCGGCCCTGTCAATGAATAAAGCTGTAAAAGGAAGTGCTGTATGGGTAAACTGAAGTGCGCAATCATTTTTGCGGCAGTCGTGTTTTTATCCGGATGTTTATATCCAAATGAACGGAAAAGCAGTGTGCATGCCATTCCTTATCAAGACCAGCTAAAGCAGGTTCAATCTGCTGTTGATGAATTTCAAAAGGCAAATGGAGGGCTGCTTCCCATTCAAACCAAAGATATGTCGACACCGCTATATCAAAAATATCCGATAGACTTTAACCGGTTAGCGCCAAGATACATAGCTGAACCTCCAAGTACGGCATTTGAAAGCGGGGGAGACTATCAATACGTGCTTGTTGACGTAGAGAACGATCCGACTGTTAAATTAATTGATCTAAAGATGGCAGAAAAAATTCGCGATGTGAAATTGCGCATCCAAATGTATCGTCAGGAGCATCAATATCCACCTTACAAGGATGTGCTATCTCGTGATTTATTTACACTAGATGAGAAGAAGCTTGGGGATGGCAGCTCTCTTACAGTGACAAGCCCAATCTCAGGGAATTCCTTGCCGCTTATGATTGACGGAGACGGAGAAATATATGCCGATTACCGGACTGAGCTGGCTTCTTGCCTCAAAAAAAGCAAGAAAACGTTTAAACCCGGGACTGAAATCCAGGATATGATTTGGCAGGAAACCCCCTTTGTCCCCGTGTTTTCTGTAAAATATACGGTAAATGACAAACAGGAACCTGTTTTTTTAGAAAATGATATGAAAAAGGAATGAACCTTTCTCCCTTGCATACAAATAGGGAGAAAGGTTTTTTTATACTTTAATAGATTGAGGATGAGAAATTTTCTAAAGATGTCATATTCAAATAGGACAACGTCATACACATATAGTGTCCTGTGTTTGATTGAAAGAGCTTAATAAAATTGAAAAGGATAGGAAGTCCGGGAGGGGATCACTTGGAAAAGGTCGATATTTTCAAGGATATCGCTGAACGAACAGGAGGCGATATATACTTAGGAGTCGTAGGTGCTGTCCGTACAGGAAAATCCACGTTCATTAAAAAATTTATGGAGCTTGTGGTGCTCCCGAATATCAGTAACGAAGCAGACCGGGCCCGAGCGCAGGATGAACTGCCGCAGAGCGCAGCCGGCAAAACCATTATGACTACAGAGCCTAAATTTGTTCCGAATCAGGCGATGTCTGTTCATGTGTCAGACGGACTCGATGTGAATATAAGATTAGTAGATTGTGTAGGTTACACAGTGCCCGGGGCTAAAGGATATGAAGATGAAAACGGGCCGCGGATGATCAATACGCCTTGGTACGAAGAACCGATCCCATTTCATGAGGCTGCTGAAATCGGCACTCGAAAAGTCATTCAAGAACACTCGACCATCGGAGTTGTCATTACGACAGACGGCACCATTGGAGATATCGCCAGAAGTGACTATATAGAGGCTGAAGAAAGAGTCATTGAAGAGCTGAAAGAGGTTGGCAAACCTTTTATTATGGTCATCAACTCAGTCAGGCCGTATCACCCGGAAACGGAAGCCATGCGCCAGGATTTAAGCGAAAAATATGATATCCCCGTATTGGCAATGAGTGTAGAGAGCATGCGGGAATCAGATGTGCTGAGTGTGCTCAGAGAGGCCCTCTACGAGTTTCCGGTGCTAGAAGTGAATGTCAATCTCCCAAGCTGGGTAATGGTGCTGAAAGAAAACCATTGGCTGCGTGAAAGCTATCAGGAGTCCGTGAAGGAAACGGTTAAGGATATTAAACGGCTCCGGGACGTAGACAGGGTTGTCGGCCAATTCAGCGAGTTTGAATTCATTGAAAGTGCCGGATTAGCCGGAATTGAGCTGGGCCAAGGGGTGGCAGAAATTGATTTGTACGCGCCTGATCATCTATATGATCAAATCCTAAAAGAAGTTGTGGGCGTCGAAATCAGAGGAAGAGACCATCTGCTTGAGCTCATGCAAGACTTCGCCCATGCGAAAACAGAATATGATCAAGTGTCTGATGCCTTAAAAATGGTCAAACAGACGGGATACGGCATTGCAGCGCCTGCTTTAGCTGATATGAGTCTCGATGAGCCGGAAATTATAAGGCAGGGCTCGCGATTCGGTGTGAGGCTGAAAGCTGTCGCTCCGTCGATCCATATGATCAAAGTCGATGTCGAAAGCGAATTCGCCCCGATTATCGGAACGGAAAAACAAAGTGAAGAGCTTGTACGCTATTTAATGCAGGACTTTGAGGATGATCCGCTCTCCATCTGGAATTCCGATATCTTCGGAAGGTCGCTGAGCTCAATTGTGAGAGAAGGGATTCAGGCAAAGCTGTCATTAATGCCTGAAAACGCACGGTATAAATTAAAAGAAACATTAGAAAGAATCATAAACGAAGGCTCTGGCGGCTTAATCGCCATCATCCTGTAATACCGGTAGACCTCTTTATAGAATGGGAGGTCTTTTTTCTTTGCTCTTAATAATGGAAAAGGATCAAGGAATAGGATGAAAAAAGGAAAAAAAGGAATATTTGTTCGGTAAATCACCTTAAATCCTTGACGAGCAAGGGATTGACGCTTTAAAATGCTTGATATGGCTTTTTATATGTGTTACTCTACATACAGAAATTCTTCACTTTGTTGGACAAACATTCCTCAGAGTGCAGTTTTTCTTAAAAAGCCGTTTAATTGTCTTTCTCTTACTTGCTCTCATTTTTTTCTGAGACAGGTTTAGAATCAGACTGAACTGTGAAGAAATGATAATAAACGAACTGAATGTATCCTTTTGGGAGGAGGTGAAAGGCATGAACAAAACAGAACTTATCAATGCGGTTGCAGAAGCAAGCGAATTGTCTAAAAAAGACGCTACAAAAGCAGTTGACTCTGTTTTTGATACGATCTTAGATGCACTTAAAAACGGTGATAAAATCCAACTGATCGGTTTTGGTAACTTCGAGGTGCGTGAACGTTCTGCACGTAAAGGACGCAATCCTCAAACAGGTGAAGAAATCGAAATTCCAGCAAGCAAAGTACCTGCTTTCAAACCAGGTAAAGCGCTTAAAGACGCAGTTGCCGGAAAATAATTGTGAATATAGATCGTGTATGCATCTAGCTTACATACACTTTATTTCTTCACAGAAAAGCCCCTTTCTAAGGGGCTTTTCATATTTCAAGAGCATGGGCTTCCTGACAGGGCATTCACTTTGCTTTTAGCGGGGCATATGTGCTAGAATCGAAATTAAATGTATTCATTGGTGGAGGACATAGAACATGAAAGAAGTTAATAAAGAGCAAATCGAACAAGCTGTTCGTCAAATTTTAGAAGCGATCGGAGAAGACCCGAATAGAGAAGGGCTTCTTGATACTCCGAAAAGAGTCGCAAAGATGTATGCCGAAGTATTCTCCGGCTTGAATGAAGATCCAAAAGAACATTTCCAGACTATCTTCGGTGAAAACCATGAGGAGCTTGTTCTTGTAAAAGATATCGCGTTTCATTCTATGTGTGAGCATCACCTTGTTCCCTTTTATGGAAAAGCACATGTTGCATATATCCCGCGAGGCGGAAAGGTCACAGGACTCAGCAAACTGGCACGTGCCGTTGAAGCCGTTGCAAAGCGCCCGCAGCTTCAGGAACGCATCACTTCTACAATTGCAGAAAGCATCGTAGAAACGCTTGATCCGCATGGCGTAATGGTAGTGGTTGAAGCGGAACACATGTGCATGACGATGCGCGGTGTAAGAAAACCGGGTGCGAAAACTGTGACTTCAGCAGTCAGAGGCGTTTTTAAAGATGATGCCGCTGCCCGTGCAGAAGTATTGGAACATATTAAACGCCAGGACTAATAAAGATAGAGGGTGCTATAAATGAACCAAAAGCATTCAAGTGATTTTGTCGTCATTAAAGCCGTTGAGGACGGAGTGAATGTGATCGGCCTGACAAGAGGAACAGACACAAAGTTTCACCATTCCGAAAAACTCGACAAGGGAGAAGTGATCATCGCTCAGTTTACAGAGCATACTTCTGCCATTAAAGTCAGAGGAGAGGCACTGATTCAAACCGCGTACGGAGAAATGAAAAGCGAAAAAAAATAAGCTGGCTGTCCCCGCTGTTAAAAGCAAATGCTCGCAAACAGCGGGAGGATACAGCCAATTTCTTTTTTTTATGCTATAATGATACCTGCGTAAGCGAATGAAAAGATAAAACTCATACATAGATTAAGAAATAAATGTGAATTTGGGGACAAGGGTGATATTTTTGCAAGACATCTACGGAACTTTAGCCAATCTGAACACGAAATTAAAACAAAAGCTGTCTCATCCTTATTTAGCGAAGCATATTTCCGCGCCGAAAATTGATGAGGATAAGCTTCTTCTTTTTCATGCTTTATTTGAAGAAGCTGACATAAAAAACAACGACAGAGAAAATTATATTGTAACAGCGATGCTTGTACAAAGCGCCCTTGATACCCATGATGAAGTGACGACAGCTAGAGTCATAAAACGAGACGAAAACAAAAACCGCCAATTGACTGTTCTCGCGGGCGATTATTTCAGCGGGCTGTACTACTCTTTACTATCTGAAATGAAGGATATCTACATGATTCGGACGCTTGCTACAGCCATTAAAGAAATCAACGAACATAAAATTCGTCTGTATGACCGTTCTTTCAAGGACGAAAACGATTTTTTCGAAAGTGTCGGCATCGTTGAATCAGCTTTATTCCATCGTGTGGCGGAACACTTCAACCTTCCGCGCTGGAAAAAGCTGTCGAGTGATTTTTTTGTATTTAAGCGGCTTATGAACGGAAATGATGCATTTCTGGATGTGATCGGCAGTTTTATACAGCTGGGAAAAACAAAAGAAGAGATATTAGAAGATTGTTTTAAAAAAGCGAAAAACAGCATTGAGTCACTTCTGCCTCTAAATTCACCTATTCAGAACATTTTAATAAACCGTCTGAAGACAATCAGCCAAGATCAAACCTATCATCAGAAAGTGGAAGAAGGGTAAACCATTATGCAGGACTCAAAAGAACAGCGCGTACACGGAGTATTTGAAAAAATATATAAAAACTATGACCAAATGAACTCTGTCATCAGTTTTCAGCAGCATAAAAAATGGCGCGACAAAACGATGCGCATCATGAATGTAAAAGAAGGCGCAAAAGCACTTGATGTCTGCTGCGGAACGGCTGACTGGACGATCGCTCTTGCAAAAGCGGCCGGCAAAAGCGGCGAGATCAAGGGCTTGGATTTCAGTGAAAATATGCTGAGTGTCGGCGAGCAGAAAGTAAAAGACGGCGGATTCAGCCAAATTGAACTGCTGCACGGAAATGCGATGGAGCTTCCTTTTGATGATGATACATTTGATTATGTCACCATTGGCTTCGGACTCCGCAATGTCCCTGATTACTTGACTGTACTGAAAGAGATGAGACGTGTAGTGAAGCCGGGCGGGCAGGTGGTATGTCTGGAAACGTCCCAGCCGGAAATGTTCGGATTCAGACAGGCTTACTTTATGTACTTTAAGTATATTATGCCGTTTTTCGGGAAACTGTTTGCGAAGAGCTATAAAGAATATTCTTGGCTTCAAGAATCAGCCAGAGATTTCCCTGGAATGAAGGAACTGGCAGGCCTGTTTGAAGAGGCGGGCCTGAAAAATGTTAAATATCATTCGTTTACTGGCGGAGTCGCTGCCACGCATATCGGATGGAAATGAAAACACAGATGTTTGGGTGAATGATATGAAATTTAAAATGGCCTACTCTTTTTTAAATGACGATATTGATGTAATCGAAAGAGAACTTGAACAAACCGTACGTTCCGATTACCCGCTTTTAAGCGAGGCAGGTCTTCACCTGCTGCAGGCCGGAGGGAAACGTATTAGGCCTGTTTTCGTGCTGCTTTCCGGCATGTTTGGCGATTACGATATTAATAAGATTAAATATGTCGCCGTCACTCTGGAAATGATTCACATGGCATCTTTGGTTCATGATGATGTCATTGATGATGCGGAGCTTCGCCGAGGAAAACCGACAATCAAAGCAAAGTGGGACAATCGTATTGCGATGTACACAGGCGATTATATGCTTGCGGGATCTCTTGAAATGATGACGAGAATTAACGAACCGAAAGCCCATAGGATTTTGTCACAGACGATCGTTGAAGTTTGTCTAGGAGAAATTGAGCAGATCAAAGACAAATACAACATGGAACAAAATCTCAGAACGTATCTCCGGCGTATCAAAAGAAAAACGGCTCTCTTGATCGCGGTCAGCTGCCAGCTTGGTGCTATTGCGTCGGGAGCTGATGAGAAGATTCATAAGGCATTGTACTGGTTTGGGTATTACGTCGGCATGTCTTATCAGATTATTGATGATATTCTTGATTTTACTTCAACTGAAGAAGAGCTGGGTAAACCCGTTGGAGGAGATTTGCTTCAAGGAAACGTCACATTGCCAGTGCTGTATGCCCTGAAAAATCCTGCATTAAAAAACCAGCTTAAATTGATTAACAGTGAGACAACGCAGGAACAGCTTGAACCAATCATTGAAGAAATCAAAAAAACAGATGCAATTGAAGCATCTATGGCAGTAAGCGAAATGTATCTGCAGAAAGCTTTTCAGAAATTAAACACGCTTCCTCGAGGGCGCGCACGCTCGTCTCTTGCAGCCATCGCAAAATATATCGGTAAAAGAAAATTTTAATTTTTGTAGATATTAAGAAATTTCTCCGCCCCGGATTGATTAATTATCAGAAAGATGTTACGATTTCGGTGTGCAGTGTGAAAGCCTATACATACATAATGATGGGGTGGAGAATATGATGGAAAAGACTTTTATCATGGTGAAACCAGACGGTGTCCAACGTCAGCTCATTGGGGACATTTTATCTAGATTCGAACGTAAGGGCTTACAATTAGCTGGCGCCAAGTTAATGAGAGTGACTGAACAAATGGCTGAGAAACACTACGCCGAACATCAAGGTAAGCCTTTCTTCGGAGAGCTCGTTGAGTTTATTACTTCAGGACCTGTATTCGCAATGGTGTGGGAAGGCGAAAATGTCATTGAAGTGACGAGACAGCTGATCGGGAAGACAAACCCTAAAGAAGCTTTACCTGGTACGATTCGTGGGGATTATGGCATGTTTGTCGGAAAAAACATCATCCACGGCTCTGATTCTCTCGAAAGTGCAGAACGCGAGATTAACATTTTCTTTAAGAATGAAGAATTAGTATCATATCAGCAACTTATGGCAGGCTGGATCTATTAATCATTGTGAAAATAAGCAACAGAGCCGGCAACATATAACGCCGCCGGTTTTTGTTCTGTTTTGTAAAGGTTTACATTAAAGTGAATAAAGGGTTGAATGGCAGTGTGCATCAGACCTCTGCCTTTCCCAACGATCTAAAATCAGCTGAAAAGCTGATTTTTTTATTGAAACAATACAATTTCCTGATAAAACAAGCTATACTAGGACAAAAAGACAGCGAGACTGGGAGAGTAGAGATGGATACATACAGCGTATTTACAACGAAATGGAAACAATTAACCGGAGTCGATTTGACACTATATAAAGAAGCACAAATGAAGAGAAGGCTAACGTCACTTTATGAGAAAAAGGGGTTCCAAAGCTTTAAGGACTTTGCGGCGGCATTGGAAGAGGATCAAGCTCTCTTAAATGAAACATTGGACAGAATGACGATCAATGTTTCAGAATTTTATCGTAATTATAAAAGGTGGGAAGTTCTTGAGACTGCAATTCTGCCGTTAATCAAGACCTCTAGGCCTTTAAAGATTTGGAGTGCCGCCTGCTCAACGGGGGAGGAGCCATACACGCTTGCCATGCTTTTGGACCAGCAAAAAGGTCTTCCGGGCTATCAGATTTTAGCGACGGATATTGATGAAAAAGCATTGGAAAAAGCGAAAAAAGGCGTTTATCAGGAGCGGTCTTTACAGGAAGTGCCGCTATCTGTGAAAGATCGTTATTTTACGCAAAACGCAAATAGAAGTTATGAAGTGAAAACGGAAATCAAAAAGAATATTACATTCAAAAAGCACAATTTGCTGGCGGATCGTTATGAACAAGACTTTGACTTAATCGTGTGCCGCAATGTATTTATTTATTTTACAGAAAGCGCGAAGGAAGAGCTGTATTTAAAAATGGCACATAGCTTGAAGAAGAATGGAGTTCTTTTTGTCGGCAGCACCGAGCAAATCTTCAATCCCGAGAAATTTGGCCTAGTCCCAGCCGATACATTCTTTTATCAAAAAAGATAGACTGACTTTTTGCTGAAAAATATGTTATAGTAGTCTTACTTAAAAGCGTTAATGCGATGAAGGGAGAAGAAGTCATGAGATATTTAACAGCCGGAGAATCACACGGCCCCCAACTGACAACCATTATTGAGGGTGTACCTGCCGGGCTTTACATAACGGAGGAAGATATCAATTTTGAGCTTGCCAGACGCCAAAAAGGCCACGGCCGCGGCCGCCGCATGCAGATCGAAAAAGACCAGGCCAAAATTATGAGCGGGGTGCGCCATGCACGTACACTCGGTTCACCAATTGCTCTCGTAGTTGAAAATAACGATTGGAAGCATTGGACAAAAATCATGGGTGCCGCTCCAATTACAGAAGATGAAGAAAAGGAAATGAAGCGCCAGATTTCCAGACCTAGACCTGGGCACGCTGACTTAAACGGTGCAATTAAATATAATCATCGTGATATGAGAAATGTGCTTGAGCGTTCTTCAGCAAGGGAAACAACTGTCAGAGTGGCGGCAGGGGCTGTAGCTAAAAAGATTCTTTCTGAGCTTGGCATTAAGGTGGCGGGCCACGTGTTGCAAATTGGCGCTGTTAAAGCTGAAAAAACAGAATATACGTCAATTGAAGACCTGCAGCGCGTAACGGAAGAGTCTCCTGTCAGATGCTACGATGAAGAGGCAGGCAAAAAAATGATGGCTGCCATTGATGAAGCAAAGGCAAACGGAGATTCCATCGGCGGAATAGTAGAAGTCATTGTCGAGGGAATGCCGGTAGGCGTGGGCAGCTATGTCCATTATGACCGCAAACTGGATAGCAAGCTTGCTGCCGCTGTACTGTCAATTAATGCATTTAAAGGTGTGGAATTCGGGATCGGATTTGAGGCGGCAGGCCGAAATGGAAGCGAAGTCCATGACGAGATCATTTGGGACGAGGAAAAAGGATACACCCGTGCTACTAACAGACTTGGCGGACTGGAAGGCGGCATGACGACAGGGATGCCAATCGTTGTCCGCGGAGTCATGAAGCCGATTCCGACTTTGTATAAACCGCTGAAAAGTGTCGATATTGAAACGAAAGAACCGTTTTCCGCCAGCATTGAACGTTCAGACAGCTGTGCTGTTCCTGCAGCAAGTGTAGTCGCTGAAGCGGCTGTCGCTTGGGAAATTGCGAACGCAGTCGTTGAACAATTCGGATTAGATCAAATTGACCGCATTAGAGAAAATGTGGAGAATATGAGAAAACTGTCGAGGGAATTTTAATGAAGACACTGCATGTTCAAACTGCTTCCTCGTCATATCCTGTTTTTATCGGACAAGGTATCAGAAAAAAGGCTTGCGAACTATTAACCTCTTTAAACAGGCCTTTAACAAGGATTATGCTTGTCACGGATGAAGAAGTGGACCGCCTGTATGGTGATGAAATGCTCCATTTGCTGCAAGATAAATGGCCTGTGAAAAAAGTGACGGTACCGAGTGGAGAGCAGGCAAAATCCATGGACATGTACACAAAATTGCAGAGTGAAGCGATTCGTTTTCATTTGGATCGCTCCTCATGCATCATCGCATTCGGTGGCGGTGTTGTAGGGGATCTTGCCGGTTTTGTGGCTGCCACTTTTATGCGCGGCATTGATTTCATCCAAATGCCTACGACGCTCTTGGCGCATGACAGCGCAGTCGGAGGAAAAGTAGCCGTGAACCATCCGCTTGGAAAAAATCTAATCGGTGCGTTTTATCAGCCGAAAGCCGTGCTCTATGATACAGATTTCCTGCGTTCTCTGCCTGAAAAAGAGCTTAGGTCCGGAATGGCAGAAGTGATTAAACACGCTTTTATCTATGACAGAGCGTTTCTGGAGGAGCTGCTGAATATCCACTCACTGCGTGATATCACTAATGATCAGCTGAATGACATGATTTTTAAAGGCATTTCAATTAAAGCGTCTGTCGTTCAGCAGGATGAAAAAGAAGAGGGGATAAGAGCTTACTTAAACTTCGGGCATACGCTCGGTCATGCCGTTGAGGCGGAATATGGATACGGGCAGATCACTCACGGTGATGCCGTAGCCCTCGGAATGCAGTTTGCTTTATATATAAGCGAAAAGACTGTAGGCTGTGAAATGGACAGAAAACGTTTGGTCAGCTGGCTAAAAAGCCTGGGTTATCCAAGTCAAATCAGAAAAGAGACGGAAACTTCGGTTCTCTTGGACCGTATGATGAATGATAAGAAAACCCGTGGCGGGAAGATTCAGTTTATTGTGCTCAACGAATTAGGGAAAGTTGCTGATCATACATTTTCCAGAAATGAACTTGAGAGCTGGCTGAACAAATGGCGATTGGAGGAGACATCATGATGATTCGCGGAATTCGCGGAGCAACTACAGTTGAACGGGATACTGAAGAAGAAATTTTACAAAAAACTAAACAGCTGTTAGAGAAAATCATAGAAGAAAATCATACAAAACCGGAAGATGTTGTTCAAATGCTTCTGTCGGCTACACCTGATTTGCACGCTGTTTTCCCGGCAAAAGCTGTTCGCGAGCTTTCAGGATGGCAGTATGTACCGGTAACATGTATGCAGGAAATGGACGTAACAGGCGGTCTGAAAAAGTGCATAAGAGTCATGATGACGGTCCAGACAGATGTCCCTCAGGATCAGATCAGACATGTATATTTAGAAAAAGCTGTCGTATTGAGGCCCGATTTATCATTGACAAAAAATACTGAATTGTAATACGATAAGAACAGCTTAGAAATACACAAGAGTGTGTATAAAGCAATTAGAATGAGTTGAGTTAGAGAATAGGGTAGCAGAGAATGAGTTTAGTTGAGCTGAGACATTATGTTTATTCTACCCAAAAGAAGTCTTTCTTTTGGGTTTATTTGTTATATAGTATTTTATCCTCTCATGCCATCTTCTCATTCTCCTTGCCATAAGGAGTGAGAGCAATGAATTTCCAATCAAACATTTCCGCATTTTTAGAGGACAGCTTGTCCCACCACACGATACCGATTGTGGAGACCTTCACAGTCGATACACTGACACCCATTCAAATGATAGAGAAGCTTGACAGGGGGATTACGTATCTTCTTGAAAGCAATGACGATACATCCACTTGGTCCAGATATTCGTTTATCGGCCTGAATCCATTTCTCACAATTAAAGAAGAGCAGGGCCGTTTTTCGGCCGCTGATCAGGACAGCAAATCTCTTTACACAGGAAATGAACTAAAAGAAGTGCTGAACTGGATGAATACCACATACAAAATCAAAACACCTCAGCTTGGCATTCCTTTTGTCGGCGGAGCTGTCGGGTACTTAAGCTATGATATGATCCCGCTGATTGAGCCTTCTGTTCCTTCGCATACAAAAGAAACAAACATGGAAAAGTGCATGCTGTTTGTTTGCCGGACATTAATTGCGTATGATCATGAAACCAAAAACGTCCACTTTATCCAATATGCAAGGCTTAATGGAGAGGAAACAAAAAACGAAAAAATGGATGTATTCCATCAAAATCATCTGGAGCTTCAAAATCTCATTGAAAAAATGATGGACCAAAAAAACATAAAAGAGCTGTTTCTCTCTGCTGATTCATACAAGACGCCCAGCTTTGAGACGGTATCTTCTAATTATGAAAAATCGGCTTTTATGGCTGATGTAGAAAAAATCAAAAGCTATATAAAAGCAGGCGATATCTTCCAGGGTGTTTTATCACAAAAATTTGAGGTGCCGATAAAAGCAGATGCTTTTGAGTTATACCGAGTGCTTAGGATCGTCAATCCTTCGCCGTATATGTATTATATGAAACTACAAGACAGAGAAATAGTCGGCAGCTCTCCGGAACGGTTAATACACGTTCAAGACGGGCACTTAGAAATCCATCCGATTGCCGGTACGAGAAAACGCGGTGCAGACAAAGCTGAAGATGAGAGACTGAAGGTTGAGCTCATGAAGGATGAAAAAGAAAAAGCGGAGCATTACATGCTCGTTGATCTTGCCCGAAACGATATCGGCAGAGTAGCAGAGTATGGTTCTGTTTCTGTGCCGGAGTTCACAAAAATTGTTTCCTTTTCACATGTCATGCACATTATCTCGGTGGTTACAGGCCGATTGAAAAAAGGGGTTCATCCTGTCGATGCACTGATGTCTGCTTTCCCGGCGGGGACTTTAACAGGCGCACCCAAAATCCGTGCCATGCAGCTTTTGCAAGAGCTCGAGCCAACACCGAGAGAGACATACGGAGGATGTATTGCCTACATTGGGTTTGACGGGAATATCGACTCTTGTATTACGATTCGCACGATGAGTGTAAAGAACGGCGTTGCATCGATACAGGCAGGTGCTGGCATTGTTGCTGATTCTGTTCCGGAAGCCGAATACGAAGAAAGCTGTAATAAAGCCGGTGCGTTGCTGAAAACGATTCATATTGCAGAAGACATGTTTCATAGCAAGGAGGATAAAGCTGATGAACAGATTTCTACAATTGTGCGTTGATGGAAAAACCCTTACTGCCGGTGAGGCTGAAACGCTGATGAATATGATGATGGCAGCGGAAATGACTCCTTCTGAAATGGGTGGTATATTGTCTATTCTTGCTCATCGGGGGGAGACGCCAGAAGAGCTTGCGGGTTTTGTGAAGGCAATGCGGGCACACGCTCTTACAGTCGATGGACTTCCTGATATTGTTGATACATGCGGAACAGGGGGAGACGGTATTTCCACTTTTAATATCTCAACGGCCTCGGCAATTGTTGCCTCGGCAGCTGGCGCGAAAATCGCTAAGCATGGCAATCGCTCTGTCTCTTCTAAAAGCGGAAGCGCTGATGTTTTAGAGGAGCTAGAGGTTTCTATTCAAACCACTCCCGAAAAGGTCAAAAGCAGCATTGAAACAAACAACATGGGATTTCTTTTTGCGCCGCTTTACTATTCGTCTATGAAACATGTAGCAGGTACTAGAAAAGAGCTAGGTTTCAGAACGGTATTTAATCTGCTTGGGCCGCTCAGCAATCCTTTACGGGCGAAGCGTCAGGTGATTGGGGTCTATTCTGTTGAAAAAGCTGGACTGATGGCAAGCGCACTGGAGACGTTTCAGCCGAAGCACGTTATGTTTGTATCAAGCCGTGACGGTTTAGATGAGCTTTCAATTACAGCACCGACCGACGTGATTGAATTAAAGGACGGAGAGCGCCGGGAATATACCGTTTCACCCGAAGATTTCGGTTTCACAAATGGCAGACTTGAAGATTTACAAGTGCAGTCACCGAAAGAGAGCGCCTATCTCATTCAGAATATTTTTGAAAATAAAAGCAGCAGTTCCGCTTTATCTATTACGGCTTTTAATGCGGGAGCTGCGATTTACACGGCGGGAATTACCGCCTCACTGAAGGAAGGAACGGAGCTGGCGTTAGAGACGATTACAAGCGGAGGCGCTGCCACGCAGCTTGAACGACTAAAGCAGAAAGAGGAAGAGATCTATGCTTGAAAAAATCATCAAACAAAAGAAAGAAGAAGTGAAAACACTGGTTTTGCCGGTAGAGCAGCCTTTCGAGAAACGTTCATTTAAGGAGGCGCTGGCAAGCCCGAATCGGTTTATCGGGTTGATTGCCGAAGTGAAGAAAGCATCGCCGTCAAAAGGGCTTATTAAAGAGGATTTTGTGCCTGTGCAGATTGCAATAGACTATGAGGCTGCGAAGGCAGATGCGATTTCCGTTTTAACAGACACCCCGTTTTTTCAAGGGGAAAACAGTTATTTATCAGACGTAAAGCGTGCTGTTTCGATTCCTGTACTTAGAAAAGATTTTATTATTGATTCTCTTCAAGTAGAGGAATCAAGAAGAATCGGAGCGGATGCCATATTGTTAATCGGCGAGGTGCTTGATCCCTTACACCTTCATGAATTATATCTTGAAGCAGGTGAAAAGGGGATGGACGTGCTAGTGGAGGTTCATGATGCATCAACGCTAGAACAAATATTGAAAGTGTTCACACCCGACATTCTCGGTGTAAATAATCGAAACCTAAAAACGTTTAAAACATCTGTAAAGCAGACAGAACAAATCGCATCTCTCGTTCCGAAAGAATCCTTGCTTGTCAGCGAAAGCGGAATCGGTTCTTTAGAACATTTAACATTTGTCAATGAACATGGGGCGCGAGCTGTACTTATCGGTGAATCATTGATGAGACAAACTTCTCAGCGTAAAGCAATCCATGCTTTGTTTGGGGAGTGAGGTTGTGAAGAAACCGGCATTAAAATATTGCGGTATTCGGTCACTAAAGGATTTGCAGCTTGCGGCGGAATCACAGGCTGATTACCTAGGATTTATTTTTGCTGAAAGCAAACGAAAAGTATCTCCGGAAGATGTGAAAAAATGGCTGAACCAAGCTCGTGTCAAAAAACAGGTTGCAGGTGTTTTTGTTAATGAATCAATAGAGACGATGTCACGTATTGCCAAGAGCTTGAAGCTCGACGTCATTCAGCTTCACGGTGATGAAAAACCGACGGATGCTGATGCTCTTCGCAAGCTGACTGGCTGTGAAATATGGAAGGCGCTTCACCATCAGGATAACACAACTCAAGAAATAGCCCGCTTTAAAGATAATGTTGACGGCTTTGTGATTGATTCATCTGTAAAAGGGTCTAGAGGCGGAACTGGTGTTGCATTTTCTTGGGAATGTGTGCCGGAATATCAGCAGGCGGCTATTGGTAAACGCTGCTTTATCGCTGGCGGCGTGAATCCGGATAGCATCACAGGCCTATTGAAATGGCAGCCAGAAGGAATTGACCTTGCCAGCGGAATTGAAAAAAACGGACAAAAAGATCAGAATCTGATGAGGCTTTTAGAAGAAAGGATGAATCGATATGTATCCATATCCGAATGAAATAGGCAGATACGGTGATTTTGGAGGAAAGTTTGTTCCGGAAACACTCATGCAGCCGTTAGATGAAATAGAAACAGCATTTAAACAAATCAAGGATGATCCCGCTTTTCGTGAAGAGTATTATAAGCTGTTAAAGGACTATTCCGGACGGCCGACTGCATTAACATACGCTGATCGAGTCACTGAATACTTAGGCGGCGCGAAAATCTATTTGAAACGAGAAGATTTAAACCATACAGGTTCTCATAAAATCAATAATGCGCTAGGTCAAGCGCTGCTTGCTAAAAAAATGGGCAAAACGAAAATCATTGCTGAAACCGGTGCCGGCCAGCATGGCGTTGCCGCTGCAACAGTTGCAGCTAAATTCGGCTTTTCCTGTACTGTGTTTATGGGTGAAGAGGATGTTGCCCGCCAGTCTCTGAACGTTTTCCGCATGAAGCTTCTTGGAGCGGAGGTAGTGCCTGTAACAAGCGGAAACGGAACATTGAAGGATGCCACAAATGAGGCGATCCGGTACTGGGTTCAGCATTGTGAGGATCACTTTTATATGATTGGATCAGTTGTCGGCCCGCATCCTTATCCGCAAGTGGTCCGTGAATTTCAAAAAATGATCGGAGAGGAAGCGAAGGATCAGTTGAAACGTATTGAAGGCACTCTGCCTGATAAAGTAGTGGCATGTGTAGGCGGAGGAAGCAATGCGATGGGGATGTTTCAGGCATTTTTAAATGAAGATGTTGAACTGATCGGCGCTGAAGCAGCAGGAAAAGGAATTGATACGCCTCTTCATGCCGCCACTATTTCGAAAGGAACCGTAGGGGTTATTCACGGTTCATTGACTTATCTCATTCAGGATGAGTTCGGGCAAATTATTGAGCCCTACTCTATTTCAGCCGGTCTCGACTATCCTGGAATCGGTCCGGAGCATGCATACTTGCATAAGAGCGGCCGTGTCACTTATGACAGTATAACCGATGAAGAAGCGGTGGATGCATTAAAGCTTTTGTCAGAAAAAGAGGGGATTTTGCCGGCAATCGAATCTGCCCATGCGTTAGCGAAAGCATTCAAACTCGCCAAAGGAATGGATCGCGGTCAACTCATTCTCGTCTGTTTATCAGGCCGGGGAGACAAGGATGTCAACACATTAATGAATGTATTGGAAGAAGAGGTGAAAGCCCATGTTTAAATTGGATCTTCAACCATCAGAAAAATTGTTTATCCCGTTTATTACGGCGGGCGATCCAGTTCCTGAGGTTTCGATTGAACTGGCGAAGTCACTCCAAAAAGCAGGCGCCACAGCATTGGAGCTTGGTGTTGCATACTCTGACCCGCTTGCAGACGGTCCGGTGATCCAGCGGGCTTCAAAGCGGGCGCTTGATCAAGGAATGAATATCGTAAAGGCAATCGAATTAGGCGGAGAAATGAAAAAAAACGGAGTGAATATTCCGATTATCCTCTTTACGTATTATAATCCTGTGTTACAATTGAACAAAGAATACTTTTTCGCTTTACTGCGGGAAAATCATATTGACGGTCTGCTTGTTCCGGATCTGCCATTAGAAGAAAGCAACAGCCTTCAAGAGGAATGTAAAAGCCATGAGGTGACGTATATTTCTTTGGTTGCGCCGACAAGCGAAAGCCGTTTGAAAACCATTATTGAACAAGCCGAGGGGTTCGTCTACTGTGTATCTTCTCTGGGTGTGACCGGTGTCCGCAATGAGTTCAATTCATCCGTGTACCCGTTCATTCGTACTGTGAAGAATCTCAGCACTGTTCCGGTTGCTGTAGGGTTCGGTATATCAAACCGTGAACAGGTCATAAAGATGAATGAAATTAGTGACGGTGTCGTAGTGGGAAGTGCGCTCGTCAGAAAAATAGAAGAATTAAAGGACCGGCTCATCAGCGCTGAAACGAGAAATCAGGCGCTGCAGGAGTTTGAGGATTATGCAATGGCGTTTAGCGGCTTGTACAGTTTAAAATGAGGTGACTGATTTGCGTATCAAAGAACATTTAAAACAGCTGAAGCCTTATCAGCCTGGAAAGCCGATTGAAGCAGTGAAATCAGAATATGGCTTGGATAAAGTTGTGAAGCTTGCTTCAAACGAGAATCCTTACGGCTGTTCAGAGGCTGCAAAAGAGGCGCTTCATCATGAGATTCAACAGCTAGCCCTTTACCCGGACGGGTATAGCGCCGCTTTGCGGACAAGGCTCAGTAAGCACCTCAATGTCAGCGAAACATCACTTATTTTCGGCAACGGTTCTGATGAAATCATACAGATCATCTGCCGGGCATTTTTAAACGATAAAACAAACACGGTTACTGCTGCCCCCACTTTTCCGCAATATAAACATAATGCGGTTATTGAAGGTGCTGAAGTACGTGAAATTGCACTTCGTCCCGACGGCTCACATGATTTAGACGCCATGTTAGAAGCCATCGACGAACAGACACAAGTCGTTTGGATATGCAGCCCGAATAATCCGACTGGCACTTATACATCTGAAGGAGAATTACTCGCATTTCTGGAGCGCGTTCCTTCACGTGTCCTTGTTGTTCTTGACGAAGCATATTATGAATATGTAACAGCAGAGGATTACCCGGAAACCGTGCCGCTCTTAAGCAAGTATTCCAATTTGATGATTTTGCGCACATTTTCAAAGGCATACGGTCTGGCAGCGCTCAGAGTCGGATACGGAATTGCTGACGAGAGCCTGATTCGCCAGATTGAGCCGGCGAGAGAGCCGTTTAATACGAGCCGTCTGGGCCAGGCTGCGGCGATTGCAGCACTTGATGATCAAGCGTTTATTGCTTCCTGTGTCGAGCAAAATAATGCAGGCCTTCAGCAGTATTATGATTTTGCGAAAACTCATGGTTTAAAGTGCTACCCTTCACAGACAAATTTTGTGTTAATTGACTTTAAACGTCTTGCTGATGAACTGTTTCAGGCTCTGCTGGAAAAAGGCTATATCGTCCGGTCAGGAAACGCATTAGGTTTCCCGACATCACTCCGGATTACGATCGGAACAAAAGAGCAAAATGAAGAAATACTTGCCATTTTAGCTGAAATTTTATAAGAGGTGATCAAATATCACCTCTTTAGTCTATAAACCAGGTGATGACGTATGAATCAAATGAAAGATACAATATTGCTCGCCGGTCTCGGATTGATAGGCGGTTCGATTGCCCTAGCCATCAAAAAAAATCATCCCGGCAAACGGATTATCGGAATCGACATCTCTGATGAACAGGCGGTAGCGGCATTAAAATTAGGCGTGATAGACGATCGTGCTGATTCGTTTATTAGCGGTGTGAAAGAGGCAGCTACAGTAATCATTGCGACACCTGTTGAACAAACACTGGTTATGCTTGAAGAGCTGGCTCATTCAGGAATTGAACATGAGCTTTTGATTACGGATGTAGGAAGCACAAAGCAAAAAGTGGTTGATTACGCTGATCAAGTGCTGCCTAGCCGCTATCAATTTGTCGGAGGGCATCCGATGGCGGGTTCACATAAATCAGGAGTGGCCGCTGCGAAGGAGTTCCTGTTTGAAAATGCATTTTATATTTTAACGCCAGGCCAGAAAACGGACAAACAAGCTGTGGAACAGTTAAAAAACCTGCTGAAGGGGACGAATGCCCATTTTGTGGAAATGTCGCCAGAGGAGCATGATGGTGTTACAAGTGTAATCAGTCATTTTCCGCATATTGTAGCAGCTAGTCTTGTTCACCAAACCCATCATTCGGAAAACCTGTATCCGCTTGTTAAACGTTTTGCTGCCGGCGGGTTCAGAGATATTACAAGGATTGCATCAAGCAGCCCGGCAATGTGGCGGGATATTTTATTACATAATAAAGATAAAATCTTAGACCGTTTTGATGAGTGGATTCGTGAAATTGACAAGATCCGTACATATGTAGAACAAGAAGATGCGGAAAATCTATTTCGTTATTTTAAAACCGCCAAGGATTATCGCGACGGGCTGCCGCTTCGGCAGAAGGGAGCGATACCTGCATTTTATGATTTATATGTGGATGTACCCGATCATCCGGGGGTGATATCCGAGATAACAGCGATTTTAGCTGCGGAACGCATCAGTATCACGAATATCCGCATTATCGAAACACGAGAAGATATTAACGGGATTTTAAGGATCAGTTTTCAGTCTGATGACGACCGCAAAAGGGCAGAACAATGCATTAAAGCCCGGGCGGAATATGAAACTTTTTATGCTGATTGAGGTGGAAAAAATGAAACGAGAAAAGGTGCAGACCTTACATGGAGAAATACATATTCCCGGTGATAAATCCATTTCTCACCGCTCTGTTATGTTTGGCGCGCTAGCGGCAGGCACAACAACAGTTAAAAACTTTCTGCCGGGAGCAGATTGTCTGAGCACGATCGATTGCTTTAGAAAAATGGGTGTTCACATTGAGCAAAGCGGCAGCGATGTCGTGATTCACGGAAAAGGAATCGATGCCCTGAAAGAGCCAGAAAGCCTTTTAGATGTCGGAAATTCAGGTACAACCATTCGCCTGATGCTCGGAATATTGGCGGGCCGACCTTTTTACAGCGCGGTAGCCGGAGATGAGAGCATTGCGAAGCGCCCAATGAAGCGTGTGACTGAGCCTTTGAAAAAAATGGGGGCTAAAATCGACGGCAGAGCCGGCGGAGAATTTACACCGCTGTCGGTGAGCGGCGCTTCATTAAAAGGCATTGAATATGTATCACCTGTTGCAAGCGCGCAAATTAAATCTGCTGTTTTGCTGGCCGGATTACAGGCTGAGGGCACAACAACTGTCACAGAGCCCCATAAATCTCGGGACCACACTGAGCGGATGCTTTCTGCTTTTGGCGTTAAGCTTTCTGAAGATCAAACGAGTGTTTCCATTGCTGGTGGCCAGAAACTGACAGCTGCTGATATTTTTGTTCCTGGAGACATTTCTTCAGCCGCGTTTTTCCTTGCTGCTGGCGCGATGGTTCCAAACAGCAGAATTGTATTGAAAAACGTAGGTTTAAATCCGACTCGGACAGGTATTATTGATGTCCTTCAAAACATGGGGGCAAAACTTGAAATCAAACCATCTGCTGATAGCGGTGCAGAGCCTTATGGAGATTTGATTATAGAAACGTCATCTCTAAAGGCAGTTGAAATCGGAGGAGATATCATTCCGCGTTTAATTGATGAGATCCCTATCATCGCGCTTCTTGCGACTCAGGCGGAAGGAACCACCGTTATTAAGGACGCGGCAGAGCTAAAAGTGAAAGAAACAAACCGTATTGATACTGTTGTTTCTGAGCTTCGCAAGCTGGGTGCTGAAATTGAACCGACAGCAGATGGAATGAAGGTTTATGGCAAACAAACGTTGAAAGGCGGCGCTGCAGTGTCCAGCCACGGAGATCATCGAATCGGAATGATGCTTGGTATTGCTTCCTGTATAACGGAGGAGCCGATTGAAATCGAGCACACGGATGCCATTCACGTTTCTTATCCAACCTTCTTCGAGCATTTAAATAAGCTTTCGAAAAAATCCTGAAGTTTTACTTCAGGATTTTTTATGCAGATCATAATTCGAGGCGAAAAAACATAGCTTGTCTTATAGAACGGATAGAAAAACGAAAAGGGGGGATGTGCTTTACTTACAAGCCGGCAGATCAAAGAGCTGCTTTACTGTACAGAGGGCGATCTTCCTTTTTTCATTTTCTATCTCAAGATCTTTTGGTAAACTAATAAGACTCAATAATTCCCTTCCGTACAGAAGCATCTTATTTGCCGGGGGCATTCGTCTGAATTATGATAAGATTAACCCGAACAAATAAAGCTTTTTTTGTATGGTTGATGTTGTATAGGAAAAGAAAGGACCGGTCCGATTTGAATACATTGATTCAAGAAGCCATAAAATTAGTTGAAGCAGGTGAAACAGAAAAAGGCCTCAACACGCTCTCGAAGGCTGAAAAACAGCTGCATGATGAAGATAAAGCCATTGCAGCCCAGCTTTATTACGAGTGGGGCGATGTAGAAAAAGCCATTTCACTGATTAGTGATCTACATGATTTATATCCAAATGAAACAGAACTGACGAATTTCTACGCTGAACTTTTAATAGATATTGACGAAGAAGAAAAAGCCCTCGCTGTGCTGGAGACTATTCCGGAAACAGATCCATCATATCCGGAAAGTTTGCTGCTTATGGCGGATCTTTATCAGATGCAGGGGTTATTCGAAGTCAGTGAACAAAAGCTTTTCCAGGCAAAGTCCATTCTGGACAATGAACCTGTTATTGATTTTGCACTGGGAGAACTTTACTTTGCTCAGGGAGCCTATGCAAAAGCGGTTCAATATTTTAAAACAACGGCTGAGGAGCAGAGTGAGATCGGGGGCGTTAATGTCCATCAAAGACTGGCAGAATCGTTAAGTGCCTCAGGTGAATTTGAGGATGCCATTCCATGGTATGAGAAAGCTGTCGATGAGAATCCTGATCCTAATACGATTTTCGGCTATGGTTTTACAGCCTTACAGGCGGGGCTTGTGAAAACAGCTATTAAGCAGCTGTCTGATTTAAAGGAGCTTGATCCATCTTATACTTCACTTTATATGCCGCTCTCGAAAAGCTATGAAGCTGAAGGAATGTATGAAGAGGCATTAAAAACGGCAAAAGAGGGGATCAGATATGATGAATATAACAAAGAACTTTTCCTTTATGCCGCCAAAATGGCCTTGAAAATCGGGAAGTCAGAAGAGGGGAAGAAGCTGCTTCAGGAGGCGCTTGCGCTTGATCCGGGCTTTGTCGAGGCCCTTCATACACTTCTTGCCGTGTATCACAAAGAAGAGGATTATGATCAGATCATTGATCTTATTCAAGAGGTTCGAAGCTACGGTGAAGAAGATCCTAAATACAATTGGTATCTTGCAAGCGCATATACTGAATTAGAGCAATACGAGGAAGCAAAACAATCCTTTGAGGCTGCCTATCTTCATTACCGGGAGGATAGAGATTTCTTATATGAATACGCAAGCTTCCTATTAGAAGAAGGCCTTCAAAAAGAAGCGCTGCCGCTTTTGAAAAAGGTTCTTGAAATGGACGGAGCCAATGAAGAGCTTGAAGAAACGATTTTGCGAATCGAGGATGAATTTTCTAGATAAGCAGGAATATTAACCATTCATGTGGAACATATAAGTATATAGATTATACGAACGATAGAGGAGGGAATTACATGCAGACCCCTGTTTCTGTCAATGAGAAAAAAGATTTTATCCGTTGGTTTTTAAACCATTATCAGTTAAAGCGCCGAGAGTGCGTTTGGATCTTGAACTACTTAATGAGCCATGATTCTCTCATGGAGAAGGTTCATTTTGTGGAGCAGGCTGAATTTTGCCCGAGAGGCATTATAATGTCAACACATTGTGTTGAAGAAGTTCCGTTCCGGTTCTATAAAGAGAATGTCATGACTACCGACGCGGAAAAATCTTTTCATGATATTAGATTAAATAAACAGCAAGATTTGTTTATCCAGCTTAATTTCCGTTCGGCTTACAGCTCACCTGAATATGCGGCGGTGCTGGAGTCCAACCCGCATATTCCGAAAAACCTTTTTGAGAATAAAAAAGATCAGGGATTGGCGGAACAGATTTTAGAGCACGCTATTTCCACATTCCAAAGAGAAAAATTATTAAAAGACATTGACGAGGCGTTAGATCGTCATGATAAAGAGGCATTTGAACAATTATCGCGCCAATTAAATCAGCTCACATAATATGACCAGCCTTGCAGTGAATTGCAAGGCTTGTTGCCGTAAAGGGGGAGAACGATGAGGTGGAGAATCACTGATGCCAAGGACTATTTACAAGCTAAGGATTACATTGATACCGCTGTCATACCATTAATTAACATAAGAGTTAATAACCATTTTAAAATGGCGGCGGAGAAAGGCGAGTTTACGCAGCTTCTCTCAGAAGAACTTGAAAGGCAGTTAAAGGGACGGGTATATTTACTTCCTCCTTATACATATGTTGATAGAAATGAAATAACCGTTCAAGGGCTTAAGGATTTGCGGGAAGAGCTGATAACGGAATTTCCGCATGTTGTCCTGCTCACATCTGACGAAAGTTGGAGAGCTGAGGATGCGTTAGGCAAAATGATTGTTACACCGTCTGTTCCATTAGAGCATTTAAATGACTCTTTAAAAAGAAAAATATTGGATGAACGCACTGCTGAAATTTTGAACGTTTTGTTACAGTTATGGAGCACTTCATAAAAACACTTACATTTCCTTATAAACAATATTTTGGCTATATTGACCTTGCTGAGAGATTCATATATTATGAGGGTGTCTAGAGTTATTGCAATATTTTCTATTTTAGTCAGTTTGCAGGGGTGACCTAGAGGGGGGAGAAGAGATGGGCGGAAAACATGATATATCCAGACGTCAATTTTTGAATTACACGCTCACAGGTGTAGGAGGTTTTATGGCGGCTAGTATGCTCATGCCTATGGTTCGCTTCGCACTCGACCCGGTATTAAAATCGACAGGGAAGCAGGATATGGTTCAGGTTGTCAGCGTTGATGAGTTGACAAAAGAGCCGCAGCGCTTTGATTTTAAAATTAATCAAGTCGATGCCTGGTATGAGTCAGAAGAGTCTAGATCAGCCTGGGTCTTCAAAAACGGGGATGAAATTGTAGCACTTTCGCCAATTTGTAAGCATTTAGGGTGTACGGTGAACTGGAATAGTGATCCTAAAAACCCGAATAAATTCTTTTGTCCATGCCATTACGGACTCTATGAAAAGGACGGCACCAATGTCCCTGGCACGCCGCCGCTTGCGCCTCTTGATCATTATGAGCAAGAAGTAAAAGACGGCTTCCTGTATCTTGGAAAAGCAAAGCCTAAGGGGGAAGGGTGACATGCTGAACAAAATTTATGACTGGGTAGACGAGCGGCTTGATATTACACCGATGTGGAGGGATATTGCCGATCACGAAGTACCGGAACATGTGAATCCCGCCCATCATTTCTCTGCGTTTGTGTATTGCTTTGGGGGACTGACGTTTTTTGTAACCGTTATCCAAGTATTATCTGGAATGTTTTTAACGATGTATTATGTGCCTGATATCAAAAATGCCTGGGAATCGGTATATTATTTGCAAAATGAAGTGGCATTCGGCCAGATTGTCAGGGGGATGCACCACTGGGGTGCGAGCCTGGTCATTGTGATGATGTTTTTACATACGCTGAGGGTCTTTTTCCAAGGCGCGTATAAAAAACCGCGCGAGCTGAACTGGATTGTCGGTGTGCTGATCTTTTTTGTTATGCTCGGTCTTGGCTTTACAGGCTACTTGCTTCCTTGGGATATGAAGGCTCTGTTTGCAACAAAAGTCGGGCTGCAGATCGCCGAAGCCACGCCTTTGATCGGAACGCAAGTTAAAACGCTCCTTGCAGGGCATCCGGATATTGTAGGCGCCCAAACGCTGACTAGGTTTTTTGCGATCCATGTATTTTTTCTTCCTGCCGCATTGTTCGGGCTGATGGCTGCACATTTTATTATGATCCGGAAGCAGGGGATTTCAGGACCGCTTTAAACTCTTGATCTGCGAATAAAAGGGAGGGGATGACATGCACCGGGGCAAAGGGATGAAATTTGTAGGCGACTCAAGGATACCGGCTGAAAAAAAGCCGAATATACCGAAGGATTATTCGGAGTATCCGGGTAAAACAGAGGCTTTCTGGCCAAATTTCTTGTTAAAGGAATGGATGGTTGGAGCTGTCTTTCTCATCGGTTTTCTCGTTTTGACGATTGTGCATCAGCCGCCTTTGGAGCGGATGGCGGACCCGACTGATACTGGTTATATTCCGCTGCCGGATTGGTATTTTCTTTTCTTATACCAGCTGTTGAAGTATGAATACGCCGCCGGAAGCTTTACAGTGGTCGGCGCCATGATTATGCCAGGTCTCGCTTTTGGGGCCCTGCTTTTGGCTCCATTCCTAGACAGAGGGACAGAAAGAAGGCCGTGGAAGCGTCCGGTCGCTGTCGGTATGATGCTTCTGGCCATTTCCGCTGCTGTATTTTTGACGTGGCAGTCAGTTGCTACTCATGACTGGGCCAAGGCAGAAGAACAGGGGAAAATTACAAAAGAAGCCGACATTGACACCAATGCAGAAGGATATAAGGTTTTTAAGGAACAGGGCTGTATTTCTTGCCATGGGGATAACCTTCAGGGAGGAGCGGCCGGGCCTTCATTGGTTGACAGCGGGCTGAAACCGGATGAAATCAAAAAAATCGCTGTAGAAGGGAAAGGCAAAATGCCGGCGGGTGTGTTCAAAGGAAATGATAAGCAGCTCGAAGAACTTGCAAAATTTATTTCTGAAACAACCGCAAAATAACGTATTGTGAATTGTCAAATGGAAGGATATACTTTTATTATCAAAAGCTGACCCGGCGTCAGCTTTTTTATTTGGACATATTATTTTTACAGACTGAGAGTTGATTCGATGTGAAATGGTTTCAATATGTATTAGGGCAGCGGCCGATGCTTATTCTTGTCTTAGCCATTAATTTTCTGGGAACGGTTTACGGCTACTATTGGTACTTGCCGCAGCTTTTGGAGACACCGGCACGTTTCCTGATTTTTGTTCCGGACAGTCCGACAGCAACGTTTTTCTTTCTGTTTGTGCTGCTTGCCTTTCTCATGAAACGGAATGCTCCGTTCTTTGAGGCGCTTGCGCTAGTTACCCTCGTAAAGTATGGCCTATGGGCGGTGGCTATGAATTTTCTTGTGCTTGCAGTAACTGGTGACTTGCCGTGGGAGGGCTACATGCTAATTGCTTCGCATTTTGCAATGGCAGTTCAAGGCGTATTATACAGTCCGTATTTTCGTTTTTCATTTTGGCATCTTGCAATTGCTGCAGTCTGGACACTGCATAACGATGTCATTGACTACTTGTTTGATATGATGCCGCAATACTCTATGCTTTCTGATTATATGACTGAAATAGGATACGGAACATTTTGGCTAAGCATCTTTTCAATCGCGCTTGCTTACTTTCTTGTGGTCTCAAAAAAACAAACGAAGCTTGAGCTGATGTAAAGACAATGTTGGTCTATCCTTGTCCCTTTCTTCATATTCTGTAAGGAGAGAGAGTGGGAGGGACCTGCATGAAACGAAAGCTGACGATCTGTTTGTTGATTGCACTTATTTTTTATAATGGAAATGCCAAGGCTGCAGAGCGGGGAAGCCTCGAGGAATTGAATGATTTATCCGATACAGTCTTTCAAATGACCCGACAAGCGAAATATGAAGAGGCGCTTCAAGTCTTGGAGTATTTTGAAAAAACATTAAAATCCGCTGAGAAAAAACAGCAAGACCCCATGCTAACGGGAGCCCAAATTCGTCAAATCACATTGGGCTATAATGATATGGTTCGGAGTTTAAAGCAAGCTGATACATCAGACACACAAAAACTCAGAGCAGCCGCGCAGTTCAGAATGCTGATGGATGCGGTTGACAATCGGTCTGACCCGCTTTGGGGCTCACTGGAAAAACCGATTATGGAAGCTTTTACTGAGCTGAAGCGAGATGTCCAGAAGAATGGAAGCACAAGCTTTCATGAAAAATGGAATGAATTTATCAGTTTATATGACTTGATTTACCCCAGTCTTACAATCGATGTATCAGAGGATCAGCTTGAAACAGTCGGAAAACATATAGATGTTATTGAGCAAGAGGAATTTCAGCAAATGACAGAGAGCACGAAGCTTGAACGGCTTTCCCTTCTTCAGCATGACCTGAAAAATGTGTTTGACAGGGTGGAGGAGGATGATGCCGATCCGTCTTTACTCTGGGTGATGATTACAACCGGCAGTATCATCATTACTGCTCTTACCTATGTCGGTTACAGAAAGTACAAGGCGGAAAAAAACAAGCTGAAAAAAAGGGACTACCCTAAATAAGGGTGAGGGGCGGCGGTCAGCCGCCTTTTTTCTATTACATGTCAGCGCGGAAGCGGATTTTTATTTTCATCAAGCGTAAATCCTTCTCCGAGCACATCGTGAACATCGCTTACCGCTACAAAGGCATGGGGATCAATGGAGTTAATCACGCTTTTCAGCATCACCAATTCGTTTTTCGGCACCACACAATAAAGTACATCTATATCCTCTTTTGTGTAGGAGCCTTGTCCTTTCAAAATGGTGACGCCCCGTTCCATTTCTTCAAGAATCTTTTTCTGAATCAGGTCGTTTTTCGAAGAGATGATCGTAGCGCCTTTAGCAGCGTATCCGCCTTCCTGAATAAAATCGATTAATCTTGCCGCTACAAATACAGCTACCAGCGTATACATCGCTTCTTTATAGGAGAGATAAGTAAGCAAAGACAAAATGATGACGCAGGCATCGAAAGCAAACATCGTTCTGCCCATCGGGATCCCAAAATACTTATTCACTAAACGTGCGATGATATCAACACCGCCTGTCGTACCGCCGAACTTAAAAATAATTCCCAGGCCGGCTCCGATGAATACGCCGGCAAATAAAGCGGCGAGCGCTAAGTCGTGCTGAAGGGGCATATGGATTTCATATCGCTGAAAGATGCTGAGGAACAAAGACAAGGCTACAGTGCCGACAAGGGTATAAACAAACATTGTCCTGCCGAGCAAACGCCAGCCAATAAAAAAAATCGGAATGTTCAACACCAGGTTCGATATAGAGGGGCTGATGTGGAAAAGGGCATAAAGCAAAAGTGTAATACCTGTAAAACCGCCCTCAGCCAGATTGTTCTGCATATTGAAATGAACCAAGCCAAATGAAAAAATTGCCGCTCCGATTAAAATAAAAAATATGTTTTTTAATCTAATTTCTCCAAGCATCACATAAAACCCCTTTTCCTTCCATTAGATAGCGTTTATATTATAGTGGATGAAAAAGAAAACAGCAAACGTGCTTAAACATTTGTCAAACGTATCTGAATTAGCTAACATGTAAGAGGATGATAGGAGGTTTCGTTCAGTGAGTGATAAAACAATGAAAGACATACAGGCTGAAGTAGACCGTTACATCGGCCAATTTAAAGAAGGATATTTCAGCCCGCTGGCCATGATGGCGAGGCTGACTGAAGAACTGGGCGAGCTTGCCAGAGAAGTGAATCACCGTTATGGAGAAAAACCAAAAAAAGCGACTGAAGATGATAAAAGCATGGAAGAGGAAATGGGCGATGTGCTATTTGTATTGGTTTGTTTAGCCAACTCCCTTGATATCTCTTTAGAGGAAGCCCACGACCGAGTCATGCATAAATTTAATACAAGAGATAAAGATCGCTGGACCAGAAAAGAAGAAGGAAAGTAGAGGAGATCGAGATGTCAAACGAAACAATTAAAGTAGTCATTGCGGGACCGCGTGGAAGAATGGGGCAGGAAGCTGTTAAATTGGCAGAACGAACACCTCATTTTGACCTTGTCGGGGCCATAGACCATACATACGATCAGCAAAAATTATCTGATGTGATGCCTGTTGAGTCAGATGCTTTCATTTATACAGATATCCATGCCTGTTTTACAGAAACACAACCGGATGTCTTGATTGATTTAACAACGCCCGAAATCGGAAAAGTACATACAAAAATTGCATTAGAGCACGGAGTCCGTCCAGTTGTCGGAACAACCGGTTTCTCAGAAGCTGATTTAAAAGAGCTCACATCTTTAACAGAAGAAAAAGGGATTGGAGCCATCATCGCGCCAAATTTTGCGCTCGGTGCGATACTGATGATGAAATTTTCAAAAATGGCTGCCAACTATTTTGAGGATGTTGAGATTATTGAGCTTCATCATGACCAGAAGCTTGACGCACCAAGCGGAACTGCGCTTAAAACAGCGGAAATGATTTCAGAAGTCCGTAAAGAAAAGCAGCAAGGACATCCGGATGAAAAAGAAATTCTCCCAGGGGCAAGAGGAGCGGAGCAAAACGGTATTCGCTTGCACAGCGTCCGTCTTCCGGGACTGATCGCGCATCAGGAGGTCATGTTCGGCATGGATGGCCAAACGCTTCAGATACGCCATGATTCTTATAACCGTGCTTCTTTCATGTCAGGCGTTAAACTGTCAGTCGAACAAGTCATGAAGATTGATCAGCTTGTGTATGGTTTAGAAAATATCATTGATTAGACGGGGGGATAAACAATGAAAATTGCTTTGATCGCGCATGACAAGAAAAAACAGGATATGGTTCAATTTACGACTGCCTATCGGGATATTTTAAAGAATCATGATCTATACGCAACCGGAACCACAGGGTTGAAAATTCATGAGGCGACAGGTCTTCAAATTGAACGTTTTCAATCCGGCCCTTTAGGGGGAGACCAGCAAATCGGTGCACTGATCGCTGCCAATGCACTCGATCTTGTCATTTTTTTGCGCGACCCGCTGACCGCGCAGCCGCATGAACCGGATGTCTCGGCATTAATCCGTTTATGTGATGTGTATTCCATTCCGCTCGCCACAAATATGGGTACTGCGGAAATTCTTGTGCGCACACTTGATGAAGGTGTTTTCGAATTCCGTGACCTTCTTCGGGGAGAAGAGCCGAATGTATAATGCTGACGTTCTTGCTTTTGGCGCCCACAGTGATGATGTCGAGATCGGAATGGGCGGCACAATAGCGAAGTTTGTCAAACAGGAAAAAAAAGTAATGATATGCGATTTGACAGAAGCGGAACTCTCTTCTAACGGTACGGTCAGTTTGCGTAAAGAAGAAGCAGCTGAAGCAGCCCGCATATTAGGCGCAGATAAAAGAATTCAGCTAACGCTTCCAGACCGCGGCCTAATAATGAGTGATCAGGCAATTCGGTCAATTGTCACTGTCATCAGAATCTGTCGGCCAAAAGCGGTTTTTATGCCGTATAAAAAGGATCGCCATCCGGATCACGGCAATGCGGCTGCACTGGTGGAAGAAGCGATATTTTCCGCCGGAATCCATAAATATAAAGACGAAAAAAGCCTTCCGGCGCATAAAGTCAGCAAGGTTTACTATTATATGATAAATGGTTTTCATCAGCCGGATTTTGTTATTGATATCTCGGATACAATAGAGGCAAAGAAACAAAGCCTCAACGCCTACAAAAGCCAGTTTATCCCGTCAAAGGATTCCGTTTCTACTCCTCTGACGAATGGGTATATTGAAATCGTTGAAGCGAGAGAAAAGCTTTACGGTAAAGAAGCGGGCGTGGAGTATGCCGAAGGTTTCTTTTCCAAACGGATGCTGATGCTTGATCATGATGTGCTTGGGGGCGAACAATGAGAAAACTAAAAATAGGAATCACATGCTATCCGAGCGTTGGAGGCTCAGGTATCATTGCGACAGAACTGGGGAAGCAGCTTGCTGAAAAGGGACATGAAATCCATTTCATCACATCAAGCATTCCGTTTAGACTGAATACATATCATCCCAATATTCATTTTCATGAAGTTGAGGTTAATCAATATGCTGTTTTTAAGTATCCTCCGTATGATTTGACATTGGCAAGCAAAATCGCTGAGGTGGCGGAACGGGAGAATTTAGACATTATCCATGCTCACTATGCTCTCCCGCATGCCGTTTGCGCCTATCTTGCAAAACAAATGCTGAAACGCAATATCGGCATTGTTACCACTTTGCATGGCACGGATATCACGGTGTTAGGTTATGATCCGTCTCTAAAAGATCTGATCCGTTTTGCTATTGAGTCATCAGACAGGGTGACGGCCGTCTCCTCAGCGCTTGCGGCTGAAACATACGATTTAATTAAACCGGAGAAAAAAATTGAAACGATTTATAACTTTATAGACGAGCGCGTGTATCTGAAGAAAAACACAGCGGCAATTAAAGAGAAACATGGAATTTTACCAGATGAAAAAGTCGTCATCCATGTGTCCAACTTCAGAAAAGTTAAACGCGTGCAGGATGTCATCCGTGTGTTCCGCAATATCGCTGGCAAAACGAAAGCGAAGCTGCTTTTAGTCGGAGACGGTCCGGAGAAATCGACAGCCTGCGAGCTTATCAGAAAATATGGCTTGGAAGACCAAGTCTTAATGCTTGGAAATCAAGACCGTGTTGAAGAGCTTTATTCTATTAGCGATTTGAAGCTGCTGCTATCTGAAAAAGAAAGCTTTGGCCTTGTCCTGCTTGAAGCGATGGCTTGCGGAGTGCCTTGTATTGGAACAAACATTGGCGGTATCCCTGAGGTTATAAAAAACAATGTGAGCGGATTTTTGGTGGATGTCGGTGATGTTACGGCCGCAACAGCCCGCGCGATGAGCATTTTAGAAGATGAACAGCTAAGCAATCGTTTTACAAAGGCGGCAATAGAGATGCTTGAAAATGAATTTTCTTCTAAAAAAATTGTCAGCCAGTATGAACAGATTTATGCCGATTTAGCAGAACCGGAGTGATCACATGGAAAAAGTTTTTATCAAAGCACTTCCCGTGCTCCGCATCTTAATCGAAGCGGGCCATCAGGCTTATTTTGTCGGGGGCGCAGTTCGTGACAGCTATATGAAACGAACGATCGGAGATGTCGATATCGCGACAGATGCGGCACCTGATCAAGTAGAACGGCTGTTTCAGCGGACTGTTGATGTAGGCAAAGAGCACGGGACCATTATTGTGCTCTGGGAGGATGAAACCTATGAAGTCACGACATTCCGGACTGAATCTGATTATGTTGATTTCAGAAGACCGTCAGAAGTGCAATTTATCTCATCATTAGAAGAGGATCTAAAACGCAGAGATTTAACGATCAATGCGATGGCCATGACAGCGGACGGGAAGGTGCTTGATTATTTTGGCGGCAAGAAAGATATTGATCAGAAAGTGATTCGAACCGTTGGAAAGCCTGAGGATAGATTTCAAGAGGATGCGCTTCGTATGCTGAGAGCCGTACGCTTTATGAGCCAGCTTGGCTTTACGCTTTCACCGGAAACAGAAGAAGCCATTGCGAAAGAAAAATCACTCCTCTCCCATGTTTCAGTCGAACGAAAAACTATAGAGTTCGAGAAATTGCTGCAGGGAAGAGCTTCTCGCCAGGCGCTTCAAACACTCATTCAAACGAGATTGTATGAAGAGCTTCCTGGTTTTTATCATAAACGAGAAAACCTGATTTCAACGAGTGAGTTTCCATTCTTCTCTTTAACATCCCGTGAGGAGCTTTGGGCTGCTCTTTTAATTAACCTTGGCATAGTTTTGAAAGACGCGCCCCTTTTCCTGAAAGCCTGGAAGCTCCCGGGAAAAGTGATCAAGGAAGCCATTCACATTGCCGATACGTTTGGCCAGAGCCTTGACGCAATGACAATGTACAGAGCTGGGAAAAAAGCACTGCTCTCAGCGGCCAAAATATCGCAGCTTCGGCAAAACGAAAAACTGGATGAAAAGAAACTGAAGGACATTCAGTACGCTTATCAAAACCTGCCGATCAAAAGCCTTAAGGATCTTGATATCACGGGTAAGGACTTGCTTGCGCTTCGAAACCGGCCGGCCGGAAAATGGGTATCAGAAGAATTACAGCGGATCGAGCAGGCTGTTGTGACAGGGAAGCTCTCCAATCAAAAGAAACACATAGAGGAGTGGCTGAAGACATGCGGTCAACATTAAGAAAAGACCTTATTGAATTATTTTCTCAGGCCGGCAATGAATTTATTTCCGGCCAAAAAATCAGTGATGCTCTCGGCTGTTCAAGAACTGCTGTGTGGAAGCATATTGAAGAGCTTCGGAAAGAGGGTTATGAAGTAGAAGCCGTTAGAAGAAAAGGATATCGGCTCATCAAAAAGCCCGGAAAACTCAGTGAAAGCGAAATCCGCTTTGGATTAAAAACGGAAGTGATGGGCCAGCATCTTATTTATCATGACGTTCTTTCAAGCACGCAAAAAACGGCTCATGAGCTTGCGAATAATAACGCACCGGAAGGCACCCTCGTGGTGGCTGACAAACAAACAGCCGGAAGGGGCCGAATGTCTAGGGTATGGCATTCTCAAGAAGGAAACGGCGTTTGGATGAGCCTGATTTTGCGGCCTGACATTCCGCTCCAAAAAACACCGCAGCTAACTCTGCTTGCTGCAGTAGCTGTTGTGCAGGGAATAGAAGAGGCAGCAGGCATCCAAACGGATATTAAATGGCCAAATGATATTTTGATTAACGGAAAAAAAACAGTCGGCATCCTAACGGAAATGCAGGCTGAAGAAGACCGCGTACGTTCAGTGATCATTGGGATCGGCATTAACGTTAACCAGCAGCCTAATGATTTTCCAGATGAATTGAAGGACATCGCGACAAGCCTCAGCCAAGCTGCTGGGGAAAAAATTGATCGGGCCGGCGTCATCCAGCATATTTTACTATGCTTTGAGAAACGGTACCGGGATTATATGACGCACGGATTTACGCCGATTAAGCTTTTATGGGAAAGCTATGCGCTCGGTATTGGCACTAATATGAGAGCCAGAACGTTAAACGGAACCTTTTACGGTAAGGCGTTAGGTATAGATGATGAAGGCGTTCTGCTTTTAGAAACGAACGAAGGCATTAAAAAAATCTATTCTGCCGATATCGAATTGGGCTAATGTGTTGGTACAAGCCCGTTGATTTTGGTATACTTCCATTGGGCAGTATCGCCTGCGAACTGCACCTATTATTAAAATAGATAGACATTGCAGCAGTCTGCCTTGATCCAAAAAAGGACTGGGACAGAGGGATGAAACTCGCCGAACTTTAGAAAGTGAAGAATCCTTCTCGTTGTAACGGAAGGTTTTTTTGGCTTGTAGAAGAAAACGGCAGATCATCTCCTCTAAACATAAGGAGGAGAAAACATGAAAACAAAACTGGATTTTCTAAAAATGAAGGAGTCTGAAGAAGCGATTGTCATGCTGACCGCTTATGATTATCCGGCAGCTAAACTTGCTGAACAAGCGGGAGTTGACATGATTTTAGTCGGTGATTCACTCGGAATGGTCGTCCTCGGCCTTGATTCAACTGTCGGTGTGACAGTTGCGGACATGATCCATCATACAAAAGCCGTTAAAAGGGGGGCGCCGAATACCTTTATTGTGACAGATATGCCGTTTATGTCTTATCACCTGTCTAAGGAAGATACGCTGAAAAATGCAGCGGCTATCGTTCAGGAAAGCGGAGCTGACGCACTGAAGCTTGAGGGTGGAGAAGGCGTGTTTGAATCCATTCGCGCATTAACGCTTGGAGGCATTCCAGTAGTCAGTCACTTAGGTTTGACACCGCAGTCAGTCGGCGTACTGGGCGGCTATAAAGTACAGGGCAAAGACGAACAAAGCGCCAAAAAATTAATAGAAGACAGTATAAAATGCGAAGAAGCAGGAGCTATGATGCTTGTGCTGGAATGTGTGCCGGCAGAACTCACAGCCAAAATTGCCGAGACGCTAAGCATACCGGTCATTGGAATCGGGGCTGGTGTGAAAGCAGACGGACAAGTTCTCGTTTATCATGATATTATCGGCCACGGTGTTGAGAGAACACCTAAATTTGTAAAGCAATATACGCGCATTGATGAAACCATCGAAACAGCAATCAGCGGATATGTTCAGGATGTAAGACATCGTGCTTTCCCTGAACAAAAGCATTCCTTTCAAATGAACCAGAAAGTGCTGGACGGCTTGTACGGGGGAAAATAAGATGAGACAGATTACTGATATTTCACAGCTGAAAGAAGCCATAAAACAATACCATTCAGAGGGCAAGTCAATCGGATTTGTTCCGACGATGGGGTTTCTGCATGAGGGGCATCTAACCTTAGCAGACAAAGCAAGACAAGAAAACGACGCCGTTATTATGAGTATTTTTGTGAATCCTGCACAATTCGGCCCTAATGAAGATTTTGAAGCATATCCGCGCGATATTGAGCGGGATGCAGCTCTTGCAGAAAACGCCGGAGTCGATATTTTATTTACGCCAGATGCTCATGATATGTATCCCGGTGAAAAGAATGTCACGATTCATGTAGAAAGACGCACAGACGTGTTATGCGGGCGCTCAAGAGAAGGACATTTTGACGGGGTCGCGATCGTACTGACGAAGCTTTTCAATCTAGTCAAGCCGACTCGTGCCTATTTCGGTTTAAAAGATGCGCAGCAGGTAGCTGTTGTTGATGGGTTAATCAGTGACTTCTTCATGGATATTGAATTGGTTCCTGTCGATACGGTCAGAGAGGAAGACGGCTTAGCCAAAAGCTCTCGCAATGTATACTTAACAGCTGAGGAAAGAAAAGAAGCGCCTAAGCTGTATCGGGCCCTTCAAACAAGTGCGGAGCTGATCCAAGCCGGTGAAAGAGATCCTGAAGCGGTGATAAAAGCTGCAAAAGAAATCATTGAAACGACTAGCGGAACCATAGACTATGTAGAGCTTTATTCCTATCCGGAACTCGAGCCTGTGAATGAAATTGCTGGAAAGATGATTCTCGCTGTTGCAGTTGCTTTTTCAAAAGCGCGTTTAATAGATAATATCATTATTGATATTCGAGAAATGGAGAGAATATAATATGTATCGAACAATGATGAGCGGCAAACTTCACAGGGCAACTGTTACGGAAGCAAACCTGAACTATGTGGGAAGCATTACAATTGATGAAGATCTCATTGATGCTGTGGGAATGCTTCCTAATGAAAAAGTACAAATTGTGAATAATAATAATGGAGCACGTCTTGAAACGTATATTATTCCTGGTAAACGGGGAAGCGGTGTCATATGCTTAAACGGTGCAGCCGCACGCCTTGTGCAGGAAGGAGATAAGGTCATTATTATTTCTTACAAAATGATGTCTGATCAAGAAGCGGCAAGCCACGAGCCGAAAGTGGCTGTTCTGAATGATCAAAACAAAATTGAACAAATGCTGGGAAACGAACCAGCCCGTACAATTTTGTAGAAGAAAAGCCCCCTTTATCGGGGGTTTTCTTTTAAGATTTTGAGAGTAAAACGGTTTTGCCGCTCCATTTCCGTACAAAACGTGTTACACTTTTGTCGTATGCAAGAATTGAGGTGTCCATTTTAATGAATAAGCAACGGTTCGTTGTTATAGATGTAGAGACAACAGGGAATTCGCCGAAGAAAGGCGATAAAATCATACAAATCGCAGCGGTTGTAATCGAAAATGGACAAATTACTGAGCGGTTTTCAAAATACATTAATCCAAATAAATCAATCCCTGCTTTTATTGAGCAGCTTACTGGAATCTCTAATCAAATGGTCGAGAATGAACAGCCATTTGAAGCAGTTGCTGAAGAAGTATTCCAATTGCTTGACGGCGCTTATTTTGTCGCCCACAATATCCATTTTGACCTTGGATTTGTCAAGTATGAGTTACATAAGGCGGGCTTTCAGCTCCCAGATTGTGAAGTGCTTGATACTGTCGAGCTCTCACGCATTGTTTTTCCGGGATTTGAAGGGTATAAGCTGACGGAATTAAGCGAGGAGCTTCAGCTGCGGCATGATCAGCCGCACCGGGCTGACAGCGATGCTGAAGTGACAGGGCTTATTTTTTTGGAAATCCTTGAAAAGCTGCGGCAGCTTCCTTATCCGACATTAAAGCAGTTAAGAAGGCTTTCGCAGCATTTCATCAGTGATCTGACGCATTTGTTGGATATGTTCATTAATGAAAACAGACATACCGAGATACCGGGCTATACGCGCTTTTCTTCGTTTTCTGTCAGAGAACCTGAAGCTATCGATGTTCGTATAAATGAGGACGAGAACTTCTCATTTGAGATCGAAAGCTGGGAAGCGGGAAATGAAAAAGCGCTGTCAGAGTTAATGCCTGGGTATGAAAAAAGAGACGGCCAAATGATGATGATGAGAGAGGTGGCTGATGCGTTTGCCAATCGTGAGCATGCGCTGATTGAAGCTCCTCCAGGCATCGGAAAAACGATTGGCTATCTGATTCCGGCTGCGCTTTTTGCCAAGAAATCAAAAAAGCCGGTCATAATCAGCACGTATTCGACGCTTTTACAGCAGCAGATTCTCACAAAGGATTTGCCGATTGTCCAAGATCTGTTTCCATTTCCGGTAACAGCGGCGATTTTAAAAGGGCAATCGCATTATTTATGCCTGTATAAATTTGAGCAGGTGCTTCATGAAGAAGATGATAATTATGATGCCGTACTGACAAAGGCACAGCTTCTCGTTTGGCTGACAGAGACAAATACAGGAGATGTAGCGGAACTGAATTTGCCTTCAGGCGGAAAATTGCTGTGGGACAGATTGGCTTATGACGATGACTCCTATAAAAGAAGTCGCAGTGAGCATGTGATCGGTTTTTACGAGCGGGCCAAACAGATTGCTATGCGTTCCGATTTGGTGATCACCAATCATTCTCTTTTGCTGACCGATGAAGGCAGCCAGAAAAAAAGGCTTCCCGAAAGCGGCACATTTATTATTGATGAAGCACACCATTTTGAACGTGCGGCAAGCGAACATTTAGGGAAAAGAGCCACGTACATAGAATTGCATACGAAATTGAGCAGAATCGGCACTCTGAAGGAGCAGGGACTTCTAAAAAAGATGAGACAGCTATTCCAGCGAAACAGCCTGCCGGTTGATTCATTTTTCGAATTGGAAGAGTGGCTTCAGCACGTTCAAGCAGAAAGTGATGCTTTCTTCAGCTCTGTACATTCTTTTGTCAAACGAAGAAAACCTAAAGAAGACTTAAACCGTCTAGTGTTTAAGGTGAACAAAGAAAGCCAGGATAAAAGCTGGTCGATCTTAACAGATGGTGCGGAGAGGCTTTGTTCCATGCTGACACATTTGCAGCAGCTTTTTGAGGCGCAGTCATCCCTGATGGAAAAACATTTGAAGGGTATGAAGAGCAAAACCGTCTTTTTAGCCGATGAATACCAAAGAAGCATGAAAGGCTTGCAGCATTACTGTCAGACGTTGCAGAAGCTCTTCTTTGGGTCTGATGACGATGAAGCGGTTTGGATTGAAATAGATGCAAAGGGTGCGAAAAATGCAGTGGCCATTTACGCACAGCCTCTTGAACCTGGTGAACTTCTGGCTGATCAGTTTTTCGCGCGCAAAAATAGTGTGGTGCTGACATCTGCAACCCTTACAGTCGAAGGTTCTTTTCAATTTATGATTGAACGACTGGGACTGAGTGACTTTTTCCCGCGGACAATGAGAATTGAGTCACCCTTTTCTTACGATGAGCGTATGCAGGTGATGATTCCAAAAGAAATGAAATCAATTCAGGATACAGGGCAACCTGAATTTATACAGGATACAGCCCGTTATATCGAACTGATGGCAAAGGAAAAACAGCCTAAAATCCTTGTGCTGTTTACATCCCATGATATGCTGAAAAAGGTTCACCAGGAGCTTAAGCATAACATGAGTGCTTCCGGCATTCAGCTCTTGGCACAAGGGATTACAGGCGGAAGTCCCGGCAAGCTGATGAAGACTTTTAAAACATCCAATCAGGCGATCCTGCTCGGAACAAATCATTTTTGGGAAGGCGTTGATTTCCCTGGTGATGAGCTGACGACAGTAATGATCGTGAGGCTCCCATTCCGGTCCCCTGATCACCCGCTTCATGCTGCAAAATGTGAGCTTGCCCGCAAAAAAGGAAAGAATCCGTTTCAAACAGTGTCATTACCGGAAGCTGTGCTGACCTTTAGGCAAGGAATTGGACGCTTGCTGCGTTCTGCGGGAGACAAGGGAACGATTATTATATTGGACAGACGGATTAAAACCGCTGGTTACGGCCGGCTGTTTCTTGATGCCTTGCCGACAACCTCAGTATCCGAAATGACTGACAGCGAGCTTGAAGCTTATGTTGCAGGGGAAAAAGAATAAAAGCCGCATAAAGCGGCTTTTGCGGTGTGGGAGTAGGATGGTGTTTTATTTAAAAGCGGATTTCCCGCTCTGTGATACTAGTATGGCGTGTCCTGAAATGGAGTATGACTAACAATATTTGTTCAAACTGGAGGATGAAAAAATGGAAAGTAAAATCGAAATTCTTTCAACAATTAATGTAGAGCATTCTGATGATCTGTATAAAATTGTGGACACATTGAATCGTACACTGAAAAGAGAAAATCTGATGTTCGGCCTTGCGCTGGATGAAGAAAACAAAAACCAAGCCGTTTTTACCATTTATCGTACGTAGGTGAGAAGATGAGAAAAAAAGCATTAATATTTACCGTCATTTTTGGTATTATTTTTTTAGCAGTACTTCTTGTCTCGGCAAGCATTTATAAATCAGCCATGGCACAAAAGGAAGAGGGGCACGAAGCAGCAGCTGCTGAAGCTAAAAAAGAAACCGATCTCGCCCATGTTGATCAAGTCGAAACATTTGTCGGAAAAGAGAAATATTATGTTGTAAAGGGAACGGATAAAAAAGGCACTGCATTATATGTCTGGGTTCCTGCTGATAAAAAAGCAAAAATTCTCTCAAAAGAAGCGAAAGAGGGAATCTCTGAAGACAAAGCGGCGAAAATCATAAAGGATGAAGGGCTGGTTTCAAAGCAAAAAGAGGTTCATCTGGCAAGAGAAGGAAACGTCCTGCTTTGGGAAGTGACGTACTTAGACAAAGAAGGGCAATACAGTTTAAGTTATGTGGACTTTACAACTGGAAAGATTCTCAAAAATATCACGCCTTAAGACGAATTAGGGGGAGTTCAAGTTGAAACTGGCAAAAAGAGTATCCGCATTAACACCATCAACCACACTGGCAATCACAGCGAAAGCGAAAGAACTGAAAGCCGCAGGCCATGATGTCATCGGCTTAGGAGCAGGCGAACCTGACTTCAATACACCGCAGCATATTATTGATGCCGCTGTGCGTTCGATGAACGAGGGCCATACGAAATACACGCCTTCCGGTGGTTTGGCTGAACTGAAAAACAGCATTGCAGAGAAATTTAAACGCGACCAGAATATTGAATACAAACCGTCTCAAATTATTGTCTGCACTGGTGCCAAACATGCTCTGTATACCCTTTTCCAAGTGATTTTGGATGAAGAAGATGAAGTTATTATTCCAACGCCTTACTGGGTAAGCTACCCGGAGCAGGTGAAACTCGCTGGCGGAAAGCCTGTTTATGTAGAAGGGCTTGAGGAAAATCACTTCAAAATTTCGCCTGAGCAGCTGAAAAATGCAATTACGGAAAAAACAAAAGCAATCGTTATTAACTCTCCAAGCAACCCGACTGGTGTCATGTATACGGAAGAAGAACTATCTGCGCTCGGTGAAGTGTGCCTTGAACATGATATCTTGATTGTGTCAGATGAAATTTATGAAAAACTTACATACGGCGGAAAGAAACATGTTTCCATTGCACAGCTGTCAGACAGACTGAAAGAGCAAACGGTCATTATAAACGGCGTATCGAAGTCCCACAGCATGACAGGCTGGAGAATCGGTTATGCGGCAGGCTCTGAAGACATTATTAAAGCGATGACGAACCTTGCAAGCCACAGCACGTCAAACCCGACATCAATCGCACAATACGGAGCGATTGCTGCTTATAACGGGCCTTCTGAGCCATTGGAAGAAATGAGAGAAGCATTTGAACATAGGTTAAATACGATCTATGCAAAGCTCATAGAAATCCCGGGGTTCAGCTGCGTGAAGCCGGAAGGTGCTTTTTACTTGTTCCCAAATGCAAAAGAGGCAGCTCAATCTTGCGGTTTCAAAGATGTAGATGAATTTGTTAAAGCGCTTCTCGAGGAGGAAAAAGTTGCGATTGTTCCAGGATCCGGGTTTGGCTCTCCTGAGAATGTCCGTCTTTCTTATGCAACATCGTTAGATCTTCTTGAAAAAGCCATTGAAAGAATCAAGCGTTTTGTAGAAAAACATAGCTAACAGATCAAAAAGCGGCTGACAGAAAAGCCGCTTTTTATCTGCATTGACCCGGTTAGTTAAGAGCGGGTATAATAAAGTGATGATAAAAGAGTTCGCGGGGCAATGAGCTTCCGAATGTCTTTCTTGTTTTGGAGGGAAATATGTTGAAAACAACAATCAACCAAGTGTACAAGCACGTAGGTGAGGAAGTAACGATCGGAGCTTGGGTCGCTAATAAGCGTTCAAGCGGGAAAATTGCGTTTTTACAGCTTCGGGACGGTACCGGTTTTATTCAGGGTGTCGTAGTAAAAGCGGAAGTGGAAGAAAGCATTTTCCAAACAGCTAAATCAGTGACGCAGGAAACGTCGCTCTATATAAAAGGAATTGTCAAAGAGGACGAGCGTTCTCCGCTTGGATATGAACTTGCTGTGACAGATATTGAAGTCATTCACGAAGCGACCGATTATCCAATTACACCAAAAGAACACGGAACGGAATTTTTGATGGATCACAGACATTTATGGCTGCGTTCAAAGCGCCAGCATGCGATCATGAAAATCCGTAATGAAATCATTCGCGCGACTTACGAATTCTTTAATAACGAAGGCTTCGTAAAAGTGGATCCGCCGATTTTGACTGGAAGCGCACCTGAAGGAACAACAGAACTCTTTGCGACAAAGTACTTTGATGAAGATGCATATCTGTCTCAAAGCGGACAGCTCTACATGGAAGCTGCGGCAATGGCTTTAGGAAAAGTATTCTCTTTCGGACCGACATTCAGAGCGGAAAAGTCTAAAACAAAGCGTCACTTAATCGAATTCTGGATGATCGAACCGGAAATGGCGTTTGTAGAATTTGAAGAAAATCTCCAAGTACAGGAAAATTACGTTTCTTTCATCGTGCAATCAGTTCTTAAAAATTGCAAAATTGAACTAAACACATTGGGAAGAGACACGTCAAAACTTGAGCAAATCAAAGCCCCGTTCCCAAGAATTACGTATGATGAAGCGATTGAATTTCTGAAAGAAAAAGGCTTTGACGATATCGAGTGGGGAGATGATTTCGGAGCGCCTCATGAAACAGCGATTGCTGAACATTATGACAAACCGGTATTCATCACTCGCTATCCGACGTCCTTAAAACCGTTCTATATGCAGCCGGCTTCTGACCGTGAGGACGTTGTGCTTTGCGCTGACTTGATTGCGCCGGAAGGCTATGGAGAAATCATCGGCGGGTCTGAACGAATTCACGATATGGAACTTTTGGAATCGCGTCTTAAAGAACATGGACTGGATTCTGACGCATATAAATGGTATGCTGAACTTAGAAAATATGGATCAGTTCCTCATTCCGGCTTCGGCCTTGGATTAGAGCGGACAGTAGCTTGGATCAGCGGAGCGCCTCACGTTCGTGAAACGATTCCGTTCCCAAGACTGTTAAACCGTCTGTATCCGTAATACATTCAAATGAAACAAAAAAGAGTCTCCTGCAAGGGAGACTTTTTACAGTAAAGGGGCAATCACAATCCTTTACAGTAAGAGGTGTGACGATGAAAAAACAGCAATTTATTGATATGCAGGAGCAGGGAACATCAACCATCCCCAATCTTCTGCTCACGCATTATAAACAGCTTGGGCTTAATGAAACAGAACTTATTCTGCTGTTAAAAATTAAAATGCATTTAGAAAAAGGATCATATTTTCCTACACCGAATCAGCTGCAGGAAGGTATGTCAATTTCTGTTGAAGAATGTACAAACAGATTGCGGATGTTTATTCAAAAAGGCTTTCTGTTTATTGAAGAATGCGAGGATCAAAACGGCATCAAATTTGAGAAATATTCTCTTCAGCCTTTATGGGGCAAGCTGTACGAGTATATTCAGCTTGCACAGAATCAAACACAGGAAAGAAAAGCAGAAGGGGAACAAAAAAGCCTTTATACCATTTTTGAGGAAGAGTTCGCAAGGCCGTTATCGCCTTTGGAGTGTGAAACGCTGGCGATCTGGCAGGACCAGGATCAGCATGACGCACAACTGATCAAACACGCGTTAAAAGAGGCTGTACTATCAGGAAAACTCAGTTTCCGCTACATTGACCGGATTTTGTTTGAATGGAAGAAAAACGGGCTTAAAACTGTGGAGCAGGCAAAAATACACAGCCAAAAATTCCGGCGTGTACAAGCAAAGCAGAATGAACCGCAAAAAGAGTATAAAAGGCAGGTTCCTTTTTACAATTGGCTTGAACAATAAAGTGAAAAGGTGACAATCGTGTTAAATCTAAAACAAATTGAATTCTGTTTAGACAAGATAGGTGACATGTTTCCTCATGCGGAGTGTGAACTGGTTCATTCCAATCCTTTTGAATTAGTGGTGGCTGTTGCTTTATCTGCGCAATGTACAGATGCACTTGTAAACAGAGTGACCAAAACATTATTCCAAAAATATAAACGGCCGGAAGACTATTTGGCTGTTCCGCTGGAAGAGCTTCAGCAGGATATTAAATCAATCGGTTTATATCGTAATAAAGCGAAAAATATTCAAAAGCTGAGTAAAATGATTATTGAAGATTACGGCGGAGAAGTGCCGAGAGACCGCGATGAGCTTGTCAAACTGCCAGGGGTCGGGAGAAAGACTGCAAACGTAGTGGTATCCGTTGCGTTTGGCGTGCCGGCCATTGCCGTAGATACCCATGTGGAGAGAGTCAGCAAACGATTGGGCATTTGCCGGTGGAAGGACTCGGTTCTGGAAGTTGAAAAGACGCTGATGCGCAAGGTTCCCAAAGAAGACTGGTCCGTTACGCATCACCGGCTTATTTTCTTCGGCAGATATCACTGTAAAGCCCAATCTCCGCGCTGTGCGGAGTGTCCGCTGCTTTCTTTGTGCAGAGAAGGGCAGAAGAGGGATAAAAAAGGACTGGTGAAACGATGACGCAAGCAAAAGAAGTGTTGGCTTCCTATGAGCAATACTTGCGCAGTCTTGGCCAGAAGAGTTCCTCGGATATGAAGAAAACCTTGCAGACCAATCCCGTGTATTTTGATTTCTGCACGGAATTACAAGGCGATTTGCCATGGGAGGACAGCGGGAAATACGTTCCGCTTTTATTTGAAGTGTGGGATGACATCAAAGCATCACTTCTCCCAGTCTTTCAAACACGAAAATCGAGATGTGACCAAAACGAAATGTTAAAGGGCATTGTGTGTTTGCTGGCTTCGTTACATTGGACAGCAGGTGAGCCGGTGAAATCGCTCGATTGGCAAGAACTGAGGGAGAAATCATATCCCGCAAAGCCGATTAATTGGGCTGAACGAGTGGAATTTATTCTTCTTAAGCCGACCCAATACCATTGCTTTATTCAGCTTGATGAGCTGTTTACAGAAATGAAAAAGCATTTTTACAAATATCATGCGATGAATCGATAAAACCTCCTGTTAAAACGGGAGGTTTTTTATTGTGTACCAAAAAAGCCATCACCCCAAAGGTGACGGCTTTTTTGTTTAATTTGTTTTTTCAATGGATGATGAGTTTGTTTGTGTTTTATTAGATGTGTCTGTTTTATTTTTATTCGTGTCAGAACCTGTTGAATCATTCTTACCAGAGTTCGAATCATCATCCGACGTATCCTGGTTGTTACTGTTGTCGTTTGATTGGTCTTGGTTATTGTTGTCGGACGGATTGGTGTTCGTATTGTCTTGTTTTTTGTCTTGATCGTTTGTTGAATCATCTGTCTGATCTTGATCCGTCTGACCGTCATCTTTTTGAGAATCATCATTTTGTGTATCATCCTGAGTCTTCTCATCATCTTGTTTTTCATCATCCGTTTGTTGCTGGTCTTTTTTATCTTCATCGTCTTCAGCTTTTGGCACCTCATAGGATGTGGAAGCTGTACTTTTGCCATCATCACTGACGGCTGTTACTTCGAATTTGTATACAGATCCTGGCTGCACACCCGAAATAACTGCCTCTTTTGCAGAGCTGTTTTGAATTTCCGAGTAGCTGCCGCCGTCAACAGATTGCTTTACAGCAAAGGTCGCATCTCCGTCATAATTCCAGCTTAACGTTAAAGATTGATTGTCTTTATCGTATTTCACGTTTAAACCAGACAGTTTAGCTGTTTCCTCTTTTTCTTCTTTCTCATATGTTTTAGAAACAGTAGAAGGAGCTGTGCCTTTAACAAAGTACTCTGTGAGCTTCTTATCGCTTGGCGTATTTGGCCCTGCCAGTTTTGCAGGGTTTGAGCCTTTTTCTACAGAGGCTTCCACTACGCTGTCAGGCTTCTCAAATGATCCGCTTCCGTCATCGACATCGGCGATGAGCTGGGCGAAGATGCGCTTTGCAACTTTTTGCTCTTCAGCTGAAAGTGATTTCTTTCCAGCCTCGTTTTCTCCCATTCCCGTCCAGACGGCAGCTGTATATTGCGGTGTGTAGCCAACGAACCAAGAATCTCGGGCGCCACCGCTAGCGATATTGTACCTTTTGACTTCATTATCATCAAAGTTAGTCGTTCCTGTTTTTCCTGCAACTTCTACACCAGGTACTTGTGCAAGCTGTCCAGTACCTGTCTTCACAGCTGTTTTCAGCATATCTGTAATCATAAACGCAGTATAATCACTCATGGCTGATTTTGATTTTGGTGTTAAGTCAAGCTTCGTGCCATCGTTAAATTCGATAGATTTTACAAAATGCGGTTCATTATACGTTCCGTTATTTCCAAACGCGCTGTATGCACCTGCCATTGTCAGAGGAGAAACACCATCGTTCCCACCGAAACCGCCAATAGAATAGGCCTCTGTTACATTATCTTTTGTTAAACCAAGCCCGAGTCCATTTGCAAAGTCTACAGCAGTATCTTTACCGACTGCCTGGAATGCTTTTAAAGCAGGTATATTTCTTGATTGGGCCAAAGCGTAACGCATTGAGATAGGCCCTAGATATTTGCGGTCCCAATCACGAATCGGTTTTCCGTTAGAATACGTATAAGCTGAGTCATCAATTTGTTCGTATGTGGACCATTTCTTATTTTCAATAACTGGTCCGTAGTCCAAAATCGGTTTTATGGTCGAACCAGGCTGTGCCTTAGTTTGAGTAGCATAGTTAAAGCCTCCGACAGGCTGATTGCGTCCCGCACCAATCGCTCGGACTTCTCCGTTTTTGGTATCGAGAAGCGTCACACCGCCCTGCATGCCTTCAGTAAATCCGACGGTGTCTCCGTCCATTAATTCATCTAGTTTATCTTGTGCTTTTGTATCTAATGTCGTATAGATCTTTAATCCGTCAGCAGATGGATCGACATCAGATTTTTCATCAATTTCCTTCATAACCTCTTCAACAAATGCGCTGTATTTGTTTGTACTTGCTTTTTCATATTCCTTCTGTGACACGACGCCTTCGTCTTTCACTGCCACTTTTTTCGCTTTGTTATATTGAGAATCAGAAATAAATCCTTGCTTTTTCATCAGACTGAGTACGATGTTGCGTCGTTTTTCCGCTTTATCCGGGTTTTTGACCGGGTTGTACGCTGTTGGGCTCTGCGGCATTCCTGCAAGCGTCGCAGCCTGTTCGACAGTCAATTTGCTTAAATCTGTAACGCCGAAAAATTCTTCCGCCGCTTTTCCGATTCCGTATGCTCTAGGAGAAAAATAAATCCGGTTTAAATACATTTCTAAAATTTCATCTTTAGAGTAATTGCGCTCCAGCTGAATCGAAAGCCATACTTCCTGGACCTTCCGTTTCAACGTCTTCTGATGTGAAAGAAGGGAGTTTTTGACGACCTGCTGGGTGATCGTACTTCCGCCTTCAGCCCCGAAGCCGTCTTTAAAGTTGGCAACTAAAGCACCGCCGATACGGACAGGGTCAATCCCGTGGTGCTCATAAAAACGAGCGTCTTCTGTCGCGATAAAGGCTTCTTTTACAACATCGGGAATTTCATCTATCGAGACGTAGGTCCGTTTTTCGGCGCCGACTTCGGCGATCTCTTTTCCATTTTTATCATAAATCGTTGATGAATAAGGCGTCTTCAATTTGCTTTCATCAAGGGACGGCGCATCAGAAACCATGACGGCAAATGTAACAGCACCGCCGACTACGCCTAAAACAAACAGAATGAGTAAAGTGAAAAGGGTCTTTTTAAACAATCCGCCCTTTTTTCGTTTCTTGCCTTTTTTCGGTGAAGGACTCGACTTGCTGTTCGCTTTTCGTCGAGCTTCACGGCTGTTAAATTGATCTGACATAACATCTCAACCTTTCGTTAATCAACCTTTCGCACCAGATGATGGCGAAAAATAAAGCTGTTCAATAATACTAATATAATCAATTCTGGGTGCGTATCCAAGAGAAATCGGATAAGCTGTTTCTTCCAACTCATCTTTTCGAATTGATTTTCTGCCGTTTTTTTCTTTTCTGTCCCAGAAATAAAACAGCTTATCGGCTTCCAAAAAATAAACCTGGTCGAAAGCGGATATAATAACAAAACAAATACCGTCTTGAGCCTTTACCTGCTTCATATGCTCGATTTGATGGTCATGAAAATTCTGCAGGGGGAAAGAGGTCTTGTTTTTCGTTTCTTTCGCCTCAAAATCAATATACCGCCCTTTGTAAATCCCATTGTAGTCTGTTGTCGATGATTGTTTAAAGTAAGCTTCTTTAATCACTGCGGCACTTCTTTTTGGATAATGGACATTTACAATTTGAACAGGTGTCGGCTTTTTGTGTATAACGGCAATTTGGTTTGTCAGATAATACTTATTCGTTTCGTTTAAGTCATCTTCGAGGGTCATTCCGCGATTACTGTAAGACGGGGCCCTTTTCTGACTGTTTTGGGATGAAACCGAATGTTTCGGCTGAAATGTTTTTCCATTAGGATACCGAATCACTTTCTCATCCTCCTTATTAAACTAATCATGACGGAAGTGAATGAACGTGCAAGAACAACAGACCATTAGAAAGCTTCTGAGCCGGATTGAGCGGCAGACAAAAATAAAAAACGCGGATAACATTTCAAGAACAAATGCTTATAAAGCATTTTACGACCGTCACCCGGAAATCAAATGGTCGCTTTTGGCTTCTTTCGTTTCTCGTAATGCCGGCTGGTCAATGACTGACTTAAAAGGCAGTCTGTTTCAGCTTGGACTCCGTGAGAGACAGCAAAAATGGTTCTTTTTAGCCTATGAAAGAGCGAACTGGCTTATTTTTTCGGATGCCTATCCGCAGCTTCTTTTATACCACTGGTCAAAAAGAGTCGGGAAACCGCTGTTTCATCTTCTGCATGTGTTTGGCGTCTCACAATTTATGTCGGAAGAATGGACCCGTTTTTGGCATGAGCGAAATACGGAGCGGCTAATGTATGCCCTCATTATAAATGAACAAAACACTATCCAAACACCTATTATACAAAATCCTTCGTTTAAAAAGAATGTTTTTGACACGATTCCTTTTTATTTAAGTGACTGGTTTCATTTTAACACCGTTATTTTTCCTTCCTCAAATGGGTTTTTTTACGGCATTTCAGTGAAACGCTTTTCGAAGGCGGAGGAAAGGATAAGGCTGGGAAAGCAGCTGTCTCAATTGCTGTTCAAGCCAGAATTGTTCTCCTCTTTTTATCACTTTTTGCACACAGTGCCGCACACAGGTTCCCGTTTTGATATGGAAAAGATGATCGGGATTACAAAAAGAACATCTCCTATGCTAAGGACATGCTACCCTGAGTTAATCCACTCATTAGACGGAACGAAAACAGATTGGTTTCATGGAAAGATAAAGAAAACGTTCTTTAGGCGCGAGGAATTGCCGAAGCAGATTGAATTGACAGACTGGTATTTACATAAAAAGCGCCAGCTTCATGCGCTTTTTGCGGTGGAGCAGTGGCTCAAAAAATAAAGAAGCAAGGAAATTCCTTGCTTCTTACGTAGAAGGGCGGTTCGGGCCGCCTAATTTTTTATCTAAAGAATCGATTGCCTTTGATTCAGTCTTTTTTTGCTGGCCGGCTTTTTTCGGTCTTGTTTTCATACGGCACCTCCTCACAAGTATCGTTTGCATTAAGGAGGAGGATCATACAATTTTTGCGGGTGTTTTTGTCGAAAACTTCAGCTTTTCGTGGAATACCTGTTTGTTTGGCGATTTGCTTCTAGTTTTGTCATGAGGAAGGAAAGAGCCTTGAGAGCAAAGAATTTTAACCGGGAGAGACAAGGAAAGGGAGGTACACGAATGTCCGGTTATGTATGCAAGACAGATATTCTCCGTATGCTTTCTGATATAGAAGATGAATTAACGCGAGCTGAGCAAAGCCTGAATCATTCTGTAAATGCATTAGAGGCTGAGATGCGGGAAACGGAAAACGATCGCCTAAGTATGCTGGAAGAAGAAATCATAGATCTTCATATTTGTATAAATGAGCTGTATCAATCGCCTGAACACAGGTATGCGTTTGAGAAGGTATACCGTATCGGCTGAATTTGCGAGTGAAATTTGGTACGATAGGCATTGAGGTGAAAGATATTGCTATCACAAACTTTGCTGGAAATGACCGAGCAAATGATTGAAGTTGCTGAAAAAGGCGCTGATCGGTATCAGGAAGGAAAAAACAGTAATCATTCTTATGATTTTTTTGAGACGATAAAGCCTGCAGTTGAAGAGAATGATGAACTGGCTGCTCGCTGGGCAGAGGGTGCTCTTGAATTGATAAAAGTCCGCCGGCCAAAATATGTGCATAAAGAGCAAATTGAGGCCGTAAAGGATAATTTCCTGGAATTGGTCCTTCAATCTTATGTTCATCATATTCATAAAAAACGATTCAAGGACATCACTGAGTCAGTCCTTTATACATTGCACGCAGTAAAGGATGAAATTGCAAGAGAAGACAGCCGGTAAAAGGCTGTCTTCTTTTCGTTTTTATAGGGGGCCGGACGTTAATTCATCTCATATGCCGGGCTTTCTGCTCCATTTGCTTCGAGAACCTTCATACTGTTACGAAACTCAGTTATGCTGAGATGTCCTTGAATATAGAGGAACTTGGCAAAGTCCATCAGTTTATTCATACAGTCTGTTTCATATTTCTTCATTTCTGCAAAACGTTTGCTTAAGTATGATACGTTCATTATGGTGCATCCCCTCTCATCTGTATTGAAAATATGGTACCATAATGATTCGACTTTTTTCTGTTTTTAAAAAATTTAAACTTTCGACACAATTTGACAAATGCTAATCATCACTTGTGACACAAACAATAGAAGTCATTCATACATATATAGAAGAGAAATATGTTGTGTTTAAGGGGGAATCGCAATGAACGGGAGCTCTCGAAGCTATCCTCGGCAAATGGGCTATTATTATCCTCAGCAAATGCAAGGATATTATCAGCAGGCTGCACCCGGTTATTTAGAGCAACAACTGCCTCAGCAGCATTATGGACAGCAGGATTATTATCAGCCTTATGCTCCGATTCAGCCTATGCCTATGCAGCCGCCTGTATTTTCTAACCCTTATCCTATCCCAAGGCCTAATCAACAGCAGCCTTCGCAATTTCAAAGCATTATGTCGCAGTTTAAAAAAGCCAATGGGCAATTTGATTTTAATAAAATGATGGATACGACAGGTCAAGTAATGAGTGCAATGAATCAGGTCGGATCTTTAATAAAGGGATTTACCAGCTTTTTTAAATGATAGAAGCATGAATGAATCGTTCATTCATGCTTATTTTTTGGAAAGAAAAGTGTCATTGTCTGCTCGTTCCAAGACGTTTCCATATCTTCTTGGCGAACTTCATAAGGCAGCTGAACCGTTCTTGTCATGCTTGTAAAGGTAGCCTCATTTTGGTGTTTCTGTTTTTCTTGGAGTGTTACATGGAGATACCTCGATTTAACATCAACGACGATCTCGCCATCTCGAAACGTCGCCGGAATGGTAATATCGATATACAGCCCAGTATCTCTTTCTCTGACATGTATGGTCGTCTGCACATCCTTTAAACTCGAGTTGATCAGGTTCTGAAATCTGTTTATAAGGTTGCCGAACGCTGAGGATTGAAAAAGAGTGTCGATTGCCTCCGTTATGATTTCTTCTTTCTTTTGCAGTTCGTTCTTTTTGTCATCATAGAATTCCAATTTCGCCACCGCCTTTTTTATCCAGATTATGCGTCTATGCCAGATGTTGTTATAAATTGAAGCAAAATTGAAAGTGTGGTTAAATAGTGGTGAATGAAGGGATAACGGTTGAAGTGAATGAGAAGGGAGAAAATACATTGCTGAAAAAATTATTCGGAATGGGCAAAACTCAGGAAAAGGTGACAGAAGAGGTTATTTATTCTCCGGCAGACGGTACAGTAATGGACCTGTCAGATGTACCGGACCCTGTTTTTTCACAGAAAATGATGGGAGAAGGAATAGCGGTGGAACCTTCTAGCGGTGAAATCGTTTCTCCCGCTGAAGGTGAAGTCATTCAGATTTTCCACACCAAACACGCCGTTGGCATTCGGACTCGCTCGGGAATTGAGCTGTTAATTCATGTCGGGCTGGAGACAGTCAATATGAACGGAGAAGGATTTACTGCCCACATTAAAGAAGGGGATAAAGTGAAGGTCGGTGACCCGCTGATTACATGTGATTTGGAATTAATAAAAGAAAAAGCGAGCAGCACAGTCATCCCAATCGTTATAATGAATGGTGAGGCTGTAGGATCAATGGTATCGGCAGGCGAAAAGGCTGCTCGTAAAGGCGAATCAAAGCTCCTTACAATAAAAGCGAAATAAGCAGGGCGTATGCCTTGCTTTTTTTATTCAACTGTATAAAATTTGCACCTAGCCATGCAAACAAATATTCGGTAAACTGTACTTGACAAAGAGGTGTAAAGAATGAAAAAGAAATCACTGACTGAACTCATTTCTGATTTAAAAGGAAATGAAAACGTTGTGAATTGGCATGAAATTGAGCCTCGGGAAGCAAAAACAAGGCCTATGCCCGAAAGTATAGACGAGAGAATCAAAGCGGCCCTTTCGAAAAGGGGCATTGATGAACTATATACTCACCAATATTCCGCTTTTCAATATGTGCAAAAAGGAGAAAGCATCGTTACCGTAACGCCAACAGCATCAGGAAAAACGTTATGCTACAACCTCCCAGTCCTGCAGTCCATCGCCCAAGATGAAACAAACCGGGCGTTATATTTATTTCCGACTAAAGCGCTGGCACAAGACCAAAAGAGCGAGCTAAATGAAATTATTGATGAAATGGGCATTGATATTAAAAGCTTTACATATGACGGGGATACGTCTCCGGCAATCAGACAAAAGGTGAGAAAAGCAGGTCATATTGTCATTACAAACCCCGATATGCTGCATTCTGCCATTCTACCGCATCATACGAAATGGGTCAGTTTGTTTGAAAACCTTAAGTATATCGTCATCGATGAGCTTCATACGTATCGAGGTGTGTTCGGCAGCCATGTGGCAAATGTGATCCGGCGGCTAAAGCGGATCTGCCGGTTTTATGGAAGTGATCCGGTTTTTATTTGTACTTCCGCAACAATTGCCAACCCAAAGGAATTGGGAGAGCAGCTGACAGGCAAACCGATGCGGCTGGTCGATGACAATGGCGCACCGAGCGGACGCAAGCATTTTGTGTTTTACAATCCGCCAATTGTGAACAAACCGCTGAATATTAGAAGGAGCGCAACCGCAGAAGTGAATGAACTGGCGAAAGAGTTCCTTAAAAACAAAGTGCAGACCATTGTTTTTGCCAGAAGCAGAGTTCGGGTGGAAATTATTTTAAGCCATATTCAGGAGCTTGTGAAAAAAGAGATTGGAACAAAATCAATCAGAGGCTATCGGGGAGGCTATCTGCCGAAAGAGCGAAGAGAAATCGAAAAAGGCCTGAGAGAAGGCGACATTTTAGGAGTGGTCAGTACGAATGCCTTAGAGCTTGGTGTTGATATCGGCCAGCTGCAAGTGTGTGTAATGACGGGGTATCCCGGAAGTGTTGCAAGTGCTTGGCAGCAGGCGGGACGAGCCGGCAGAAGACACGGTGAATCTTTGATTATCATGGTAGCCAATTCAACACCGATTGACCAATATATTGTGCGGCATCCTGAATATTTCTTTAATCGTTCGCCTGAATCTGCAAGAATCAATCCGGAGAATTTGATTATTTTAGTAGACCACTTAAAGTGTGCGGCTTATGAGCTTCCTTTTAGAGCTGATGAAGAATTTGGACCCATGGAAGTCAGTGATATTCTTGAGTATCTTGAGGAAGAGGCTGTTCTTCACCGCAACGGCGAACGGTACCATTGGGCAAGTGAGTCGTTTCCTGCTTCAAACATCAGTTTGCGTTCCGCCTCCCAGGAAAATGTCGTTATAGTTGATCAGTCGGATATTGCAAATGTAAGGATTATCGGTGAAATGGACCGTTTTAGTGCGATGACGCTTTTGCATGATGAAGCGATTTATTTGCATGAAGGCGTTCAGTATCAAGTTGAGAAGCTCGATTGGGACCATAAAAAGGCGTATGTCAGAAAAGTCGATGTCGAATATTATACGGATGCAAACCTGGCAGTTCAGCTGAAGGTATTAGAAATCGATAAAACGAAAGAAAAAAGCCGTACATCATTGCACTACGGAGATGTCACTGTCAATGCCCTGCCGACCATTTTTAAAAAAATAAAAATGACCACTTTTGAAAATATTGGGTCTGGACCCATTCATTTGCCGGAAGAAGAACTGCATACAAGTGCAGCTTGGCTCGAAATCAAAACAGCGGATGAAGACATCGGGGAAAAGACACTGGAACAGCTGCTTCTTGGCATCTCGAATGTGCTGCAGCATATTGTCCCTGTGTATATCATGTGTGATCGAAATGATGTTCATGTTGTTTCTCAAATTAAAGCAGCCCATACCGGATTGCCAACCATATTTTTATATGATCATTATCCGGGCGGTATCGGTTTGGCGGAGGAAGTCTTTAAACGTTTTTCAGACATTAATGAAGCGGCGAAACAACTGATTACACATTGTCCTTGTCATGACGGCTGTCCGTCTTGTATAGGTACGGAAATAGAAGGGATAAAAGCAAAGGAAAGAATTTTGCAGCTGTTGGATCAAATGTCGTAAGGAGGGAGGCCGGATATGTCATTAAAAGGGAAACTCCAACGGATGAAAAAGCACATGGCGCTCGACGAAGGAGAACAAAAAATAGAAGCAGGCAAACAAGAAAACCACTTTGATGACATCCCGTTTTTAGAAGAGTGGGAGGCTTTTGGCATGAAGCCTTTCATCTTCGAAGATGAATATTGCCTCATCAGAGAAGTAGAATATCCGCTTTCTCACCGCCATGGGTTATACAGCTTTTCTGAGCTTGAGGAAGTGATCACAATGTGGAATCAAAGCGGCCTGTCGCATACATTGTCAGCAAAAGGGTATAACAAAAACAACCTCTTTTTCTTTGATACAGAAACAACCGGTCTTGGGGGTGGAGCTGGGAATACCATTTTTTTGCTTGGGCATGCGAGAGTATATGAAGACCGAGTGACAGTCAAACAGCATCTTTTGCCCAAACCGGGGAACGAAGTCGCCTTGTACCAAAGCTTTTTAAGCGAGGTTGACATTACATCACTTGTGACCTACAACGGCAAAGCCTTTGATTGGCCGCAGGTGAAAACAAGACACACCTTGATCCGTGACAGACTTCCGAAGCTTCCGGAATTTGGCCACTTTGATCTTTTGCATGGAGCTAGACGCCTGTGGAAACACAAAATGGACCGCGTATCTCTTGGCACGGTTGAAAAAGAGGAGCTCGGCATCCGCAGACTAGAAGACACACCGGGCTACTTGGCGCCAATGCTTTACTTTCATTTTATCAAGGCGCAAGAGCCGGATCTTTTAAAAGGTGTCCTGCATCATAATGAAATGGATGTGTTATCACTCATTTCATTGTACATCCATATGTCTAAAAAAATCCTTTCAGAATCACATGCGCCAAAAGAACACAGTGAAGCCTATGCTATGGCGAAATGGTTTATGGCTCATAAGGAAACGGACCAAGCGATCAAGCAGTTGGAAAGGCTTATAGAAAAATCGTTTGAGGATCAGGACAGTGCACGGCTGGATTTATCGCTCCTGTACAAAAAACAAAACCGCTTGGAAGAAGCAGTGCCGCTTTGGGAAAAGCTGTCCCGCTCGCAAAACCAGAAGTGCAGATACGCTGCTGTAATAGAGCTCGCGAAATATTTTGAGCATAAGAAAAAAGAATTCGAAAAAGCATTGCAAGTAGCAGAGCAATTGCTTAGCGATGCGGCATGCTTATCAGAGAAAGAAACTGAAAAACTGCATGTGAGAATTGCCCGGCTAAAGAGGAAATATTCCTCTTAAATATTCCCCGGGAAAGCGCAAAAGACGACTTGTTTCGCCATGAATTTTTTTTGCTGAATTCACATTGATTTTGTTGTAGAATAGCGGCGAATCCTGTAAAATGACGTTAGTTATTTTTAAAGGGAGAGTTGGTATGTATAAGGGTGTTTTTTACTTGTTCTTTGTTGTGGTATTTTTGATTGCTTTTGTGTTTTCAAACTTTAAAGACAGCTTAATTGCACACTTTTAAAATAGGTCTTTGCATCAGAACATGTACCCCTTATTTTTCATAGCTTAGTATTGTAATAAAGTTTATGGAAAGGGGATTTTATCATGCATCACTGCAGACCGCATATGATGGCGCCAATTGTCCATCCTACTCATTGCTGTGAACACCATACGTTTTCGAAGACTATCGTGCCGCACATTCACCCACAGCATACAACAAACGTAAACCACCAGCATTTTCAGCACGTTCACTACTTTCCACACACTTTCTCAAATGTTGACCCGGCTACGCATCAGCATTTTCAAGCAGGAAAACCTTGCTGCGACTACTAGTATGGAAAACGTGCAGCTTGATGGTGTAAACAATGCAGCACAACAAATGGGGCCCACGGGAGCCCCATTTTTTAAAGCAGGTGAAATGATGAAAGTATTGGCAATAACGGGCTATAAACCGTTTGAACTCGGGATATTTAAGCAGGATGACAAGGCGCTGTATTACATAAAAAAAGCCATTAAGAATCGGCTGATTGCTTTTTTGGATGAAGGATTAGAATGGATTTTAATTTCGGGCCAGCTTGGAGCGGAGCTGTGGGCGGCAGAAGCTGCATATGATTTGCAGGAGGAATTCCCTGACTTAAAGGTAGCTGTCATCACACCATTTTACGAGCAGGAAAAGAACTGGAAAGAACCGAATAAGGAACAGTATGAAGCAGTTCTGTCTCAGGCAGACTATGAAGCAAGCCTGACTCACCGTCCTTATGAAAGCCCGCTTCAATTCAAACAAAAAAATCAGTTCTTCATTGATAAGTCCGACGGGCTTCTGCTTTTATATGACCCGGAAAAGGAAGGCTCCCCTAAGTATATGCTTGGGACAGCGGAAAAAAGGCGCGAACAGGATGGCTATCCCATCTACTTTATTACAATGGATGACTTGAGAGTGACAGTGGAGGAAGACAGCTACTAACAATGAGAGAGAAATTTGACAACCGTACAGATTTCTGAAAAAATATATGTGATGATTCACGATACGAGGTGAAAAAGATGCTTGCTGATAAAGTAAAGCTTTCTGCGAAAGAAATTTTGGAAAAAGAATTTAAAACAGGCGTTAGAGGCTACAAGCAAGAAGACGTTGACAAATTTTTAGATATGATTATTAAGGATTATGAAACCTTCCATCAAGAAATTGAAGAACTGCAGCAGGAAAATCTGCAGCTGAAAAAACAGCTTGAAGAAGCCAGCAAAAAACAGCCTGTGCAATCTAACACAACAAACTTTGATATTTTAAAACGGCTGTCTAACTTAGAAAAACACGTTTTTGGCAGCAAGCTTTATGATTGATCACGCTTGAAAAAAATGGCGCTTGTAAATTGTAATCAGTTGTTATATAATAATTCATGTTCTTAACGTTCGGGTAATCGCTGCAGATCTTGAATCTGTAGAGGAAAGTCCATGCTCGCACGGTGCTGAGATGCCCGTAGTGTTCGTGCCTAGCGAAGTCATAAGCTAGGGCAGTCTTTAGAGGCTGACGGCAGGAAAAAAGCCTACGTCTTCGGATATGGCTGAGTATCCTTGAAAGTGCCACAGTGACGAAGTCTCACTAGAAATGGTGAGAGTGGAACGCGGTAAACCCCTCGAGCGAGAAACCCAAATTTTGGTAGGGGAACCTTCTTAACGGAATTCAACGGAGAGAAGGACAGAATGCTTTCTGTAGATAGATGATTGCCGCCTGAGTACGAGGTGATGAGCCGTTTGCAGTACGATGGAACAAAACATGGCTTACAGAACGTTAGACCACTTACATTTAAAATGATGAAAACAAGCTCTCCCGTATAAGGAGAGCTTTTATCTTGAAAAGAGAAAAGTTTTAAAAGACAGGGTGATACGATGACGAAGTATACACTAATTGCAACGGCGCCGATGGGCATTGAAGCTGTTGTCGCAAAGGAAGTACGAGATTTAGGATACGAATGCAAGGTTGATAACGGGAAAGTTATTTTTGAAGGTGATGCACTTGCCATCTGCCGTGCGAACCTTTGGCTTAGAACAGCCGACCGCATAAAGGTTCAGGTTGCTTCTTTTAAAGCGAAAACATTTGATGAACTGTTTGAAAAAACGAAAGCGATTAACTGGCGCTCATTTATACCTGAAAACGGGAAATTCCCTGTCATCGGAAAATCGGTAAAATCAACACTTGCAAGCGTTCCTGACTGTCAGCGGATCGTCAAAAAAGCAATTGTCGAAAAGCTCAAGCTGCAGTCCGGCAAAGCCAATGATTGGATTGAAGAAACAGGTGCCGAGTATAAAGTCGAAATTTCTTTATTGAAAGATCAGGCTTTGATTACACTGGACTCATCAGGGACAGGCCTTCACAAACGAGGATACCGTGTCGATCAGGGCGGTGCGCCGATTAAAGAAACACTTGCTGCCGCTTTGGTGCAATTAACCAATTGGACGCCGGACCGCCCGTTTGTTGATCCTTTCTGCGGCTCCGGAACAATCGCGATAGAAGCGGCGCTAATTGGCCAAAACATCGCCCCGGGATTCAATCGCGATTTTGTTTCAGAGGATTGGGAATGGATCGGTAAAGATCTGTGGAACAAAGCGCGGCTTGAAGTCGAAGAAAAGGCAAATTATGATCAGCCGCTTACAATTTTCGCTAGCGACATAGACCACCGCATGGTTGAAATCGCAAAAGAAAATGCAGAGGAAGCAGGATTGGGAGATCTAATCCAGTTCAAACAGATGCAGGTCAAAGACTTTACCACAAATCTGGAATTTGGCGTAATTGTCGGCAACCCGCCATATGGAGAGCGTCTCGGCGAGAAAAAAGCCGTTGAGCAGATGTACAAAGAAATGGGGAAGGCGTTCGAGCCGCTTGATACTTGGTCTGTGTATATGCTGACATCAAATGAAAACTTTGAGGAAGCATATGGCAGAAAAGCAACGAAGAAACGAAAGCTCTTTAACGGGTTTATTAAAACGGATTATTATCAATACTGGTCAAAGAAAAAGAAAATTCGCAATAAAGAATAGTCTTATTAATTGTTTAGCCAGATAATGGATGTTGAGATCTTCCATATCTGGCTTTTTTGTTTGAAATAATAACGTGTTTATTACTTTAAGGAAAAAAAAAGAAATTTAATAGTTAATTAGGTTGATTTCTATATAGAGTTATTTTAAAATAAATTTTGTATAAAAAAGAAGGAGATGGAATATATGAGATTTTTATTAAAGAAAAGTACTTTGTTGATTACTACTCTACTTATAATAAGTACTTCTTTTGCTTTTGATTCTACAGCAGAAGCTGCAACTAGTTCATGGCAAACTGTAAATGGTGTAAAAGGTTGTAAAGTTAGAGTGTATACTGATGCTTCTACATATACAAAAAGAGCTAGTTCAATAGATACCTATGCTGAGACAAATGGTAAATGTGGGACATTAAACTACCGGATGGGCGTAACAACTAGAGATGGTGAGTGGAATCTCGGTAATTATTTTATAAAGGGATCTTTTTCTAAAAGAACACCTATTAAGAAATTTTACTTTAGTAAATTAGCAAAACCCGAGTTTAAAGAACGTTGGGAAGTAAACGTGGAGTTATACAAAGGAAGTAAATTCAAAGATGCTGTACAATCTAAAATATTTTATGTGGAAAAAAGAAAATAAAATATATTGATACATGACTTGTCAACTTTGATTTAAAAGTTGACAAGTTTTTTTAAAATATTGCATATTCAATATATGCATTTCTTAAACTACTATTATTAATAAGATTTTTTTATTTTAATATGAATTATTTTTCATATTACTTCTACTTAAGAAAGAACAAAGGCATAATTTGCCTTTGTTCTCACATCTTTCAGCCCTATTCTATCGTTACCAACGGTGAGCTTTCGCGTTGCTTCTCAATATAATGTTGGTTTGGGACATTTCAGTGTGACCGTTTACTTGAGACTTAGAACGTTTAGGCCGCGTCCAATTGTGATGAAACAGTTCAGAATGCTGATCTAATCGGTTTCTATAACTCATGTCAACATCACTCCCTGATAGAATATTGTTGATAAGACGGATAATCCGGAGACGGAATATCAAGTGTAGTTTGTGCATGTTTCGGTGATAACATGCGGTAAAGCATGTATATAAAATGAAAAGTTCGCATACAATGATGATTATTTCCATCAGAGGTGATCTCATGCTGAACAGTGAACATTTTAATCTTATTGAAAGGGCGCTTGACGCAACAGCAAACGAGCTGAAGGAGCTCGGGACTGAATCGTCTCCGTCTATGATTTCGCATGCGCAAACTAATTTAGAAAAAGCGGTAGAACATATTTATTCAACAGACCATCCTTTTTTATCGTCGCATGTGATCAATCGTAAGTAAACTGCAAAAAACTTGGCATTGCCAAGTTTTTTTATTGTATTCATCAGCGGAAAATGATATTATTGGTGGTCTGAATGTCGAATAGTTGGGGGTTGGAACTAGGTGACAACATCACGTTTGCCTTTTTCTTTAACGAAAACAAAGAATTTTTATGAAGAATTGAACAATTGGATTGGTGACGTGTTTTACGATATCCTTCCCGAAAAAGGGTTTGATCTTCGGGACGAGCAAGTATTTATGGCTTTTCAGCTGGAGCGGGCGTTTAAAGAGAAAAAAGTCATGTTCGCCGAAGCTGGAGTGGGAACGGGGAAAACGCTGGTATATCTTCTTTTTGCAATCAGCTATGCAAGGTATGTCGGCAAACCTGCCATCATCGCTTGTGCGGATGAAACATTAATTGAACAGCTGGTGAAAAAAGAGGGCGATATTTCTAAGCTGGCTGAGCATCTTGACCTGAAAATTGATACAAGGCTGTCAAAATCACATGAGCAATATTTATGCTTGAAGAAGCTTGAAAAAACAATGCAGCGTTCTGATGATGATAAATGGCTGGATCTTTATGAGTCGTTACCGTCATTTGTCCACGAGTCCCAGGCGATGCAGCGCTTTTATCCGTATGGCGACCGTAAGCAGTACGCAAATCTATCGAATGAAGAGTGGTCTGACGTAAGCTACGACTCGTTTCAGGACTGTCTGACTTGTGATATGAGACACAGATGCGGTCTGACACTTTCCAGAGATTACTACCGCAAGTCAACGGACTTAATCATTTGTTCCCATGATTTTTATATGGAGCATGTGTGGACGGAAGAATCACGCAAACGAGAGGGCCAGCTGCCGCTCTTGCCTGATCATAGTGCAGTTGTATTTGATGAGGGGCATTTGTTAGAGTTTGCTGCGCAAAAAGCGCTAACCTATAGAGTGAAGCAGTCTACTCTTGAATTGTTTTTAGAACGTTTGCTGCAAAATGACATCAGAGAAGAGTTTGCAGAATTGATTGAAGATGCGCTTCTCGCAAACGACGAATTTTTCTATGTTCTTTCTGAAGAATCAAAGGAAGTAGCCGGTTCACACCGTTTAGAAATAAAAAATGACCATCGTGTCAAAAAGGCGGCGGACGAGCTTTGCCGTTTACTTGATAAAATCGGTGAGGCACTTGTATTTGAGTCTGAAATGTATACGATTGATCAATACGAGTTGTCAGTAGTGGAAGAATATGTTGAACAAATGGCGTATTCATTATCTCTATATCAAAAGGATGCAATCAGCTGGCTGGAGAAAAAGGAAGCAGAATCAACTTTTGTCGTGATGCCGAGAACGGTAGCAGAAGTACTTGGCGAAAAAGTGTTTTCTAAGAAAATTCCTTATATCTTCTCTTCTGCTACGCTGTCAGAAGGCGGTTCGTTTGATTATATTGCCGACAGTCTTGGGATTCATGATTATTTGTCATTAACTGTTGATTCCCCTTATGATTATGACGAGCAAATGAGTATTAATTTATACGCAAAAACAGATATGGCCGCTGAACAAAAAACGGCTGAAACGATTGAAACAATCAAACGATACAAAGGAAGAACGCTGGTGCTTTTCCCTTCTTTTGAAGAATTAAACGAGTTTAAAGAGCTGTCGGCGGCATGGGAGCTGCCGTATCCAATTTTCTTCGAAGGTGATGAGGAAATCAGCAGCTTAGTAGAGAAATTCCAAGAGGAAGAAGAAACAGTACTTTGTTCAGTTCACTTATGGGAAGGACTCGACATTCCCGGTGACGCATTGAAGAATGTTACCATTTGGTCATTACCGTTCCCGCCACACGATCCTGTATTTACAGCGAAGCGCAACGGAGCGAAAAAAGATCCGTTCGAAGAAGTTGATCTGCCATATATGTTGTTACGTGTACGGCAGGGCATCGGGCGCCTGATTCGCTCGAATCAAGACAGCGGCTCGATTCACATTTACGCTGGCGGAGAAAATGAACGCATCATCGATGAGGTCAAAAAGGTCTTGCCTGTTGAACCGCACATGATGTAATGAAAAAAAGCTGACGATCGTTCGTCAGCTTTTTTATTTGTCAGCGGGATAGCCAGCCGCCATCAACTGCTAAAATATGTCCATTTACATAATCTGAAGCACGTGATGCCAAAAAGACTGCAGTCCCCCCGATATCATCCGCTTGGCCCCAGCGGCCGTCAGGAATTCTCTTTAAAATGTCCTCATTTCGCTTTTCGTCATCCCGAATAGGCTTTGTATTCGCAGTAGAAATATAGCCTGGGGCGATTGCGTTGACCTGAATACCTGACGCTGCCCACTCATTTGCAAATGATTTTGTCAAACCGGCAACAGCGTGTTTGCTCGCGGTGTAAGCCGGAACGAGGATGCCGCCTTGAAAAGACAGGAGAGAGGCAATATTAATAATCTTTCCATGACCTCTTTTCAGCATGTGCCTGCCAGCAAGCTGTGTCAGAATAAACAGGCTGTTTAGATTGACATTCAGTACGTGCTGCCAGTTCTCTTCTGAAAAATCTTCCGCTTTTTCCCGATGAATAATGCCGGCATTATTGACAAGGATGTGGATCTGCCTGTTTTCAAACAGCTCAGCTGCAGAATCCTTTATCGCTTCCGGCTTGCTCATGTCCAATGTAAAAGATGTAAATATCCGGCCTTCCTGTTCCACAAGCTGCTGTGTTTCAGACAGGCTGCTTTTATGTGATGTGCCGATAATATCAGCGCCAGCACCGGCTAGGGCTTTGGCAATTCCTTGACCGATCCCTGTTCCAGGGCCTGTCACCAGCGCTGTTTTTCCTTCTAATGAAAAGGCGTCATGTAGATAACCCATCTTATTTCAGCCCATCCATCGGAACGAGATCCATGTCCGTAAATGTGTAATTTTCTCCAGCCATCGCCCACACAAAGCTATAGTTTGATGTTCCTGCGCCAGAATGAATAGACCAGGCGGGAGAAAGGACAGCCTGCTCATTTCCAACAACAAGATGGCGTGTTTCGTCCGGCTGGCCCATGAAATGAAATACCTTTGAATCCTTTTCAAGATCCAGATAAAGATAAGCCTCCATCCGACGGTCATGAACGTGTGCTGGCATGGTATTCCAGTTGTTGTTTTGATCTAACATCGTTATTCCCATCATCAGCTGACAGCTTTTAATGCCATCCTGATGAATAACTTTGTACAGACTTCTGACATTAGACGCTGCATCATCACCAAGGCGGTCCGGTGTCAGTTCAGCTAGGGCGGCTTTTTGTGTTGGATAGCTTTTGTGGGCGCAAGCGGAGACGAAGTAAAACTTCGCTTTTTCACCGTTCAGGCTTGAAAATGATACATCCTGATTACCCATTCCGATATAGAGAAAATCCTTTGTTTGAAGCACATATTCATCATCGCCGACTCTAACGGCACCAGGCTGGCCGACATTAATAATCCCGATTTCACGCCGTTCCAAAAAGAAGTCTGTTTTTAGAAAATCACCTGCATCAAGCTTCAGTTCACTTTGCCCTGGAGCCGCTCCGCCGATGACAACCCGGTCTTCATGTGAGTAATACATCGAAAGTTTATTTTCTGTAAATAAAGGATCCATTAAGAAATGACTGCGAAGCTCCTCTGTTGTAAAGCGTTTTACTTGTTCAGGATGTACAGAATAACGATTTTCCATTATATTTCCCCCTTGGTTAGGATTTCAGCATCACTTGAATGAAAATATTTTGGTAACGGTTTCAAAGAAAATTTTAGGATAAATAGTGAAAAGAGTCAACGGAAAATAATGAATTGACACATTATTAAAAAAACTCTTTCCAAATTTTAAAATTATGGTATTCTTTTGTTGTAACGGTTTTGAAATCGGTTTCAAATATATGAGATACAGGAGCACTTGAATGAAAAAGAAAACAACAGGCCATACAACCATCAAAGATGTAGCTGAATGTGCAGGAGTTTCGAAATCGACAGTTTCCCGCTATATTAACGGAAAAATTGACGCGATTTCTCCTGAAAAAGTGAAAAACATTAAAAAGGCAATCGCAGAATTGAATTATCGGCCGAGTAAAATGGCACAAGGTTTGAAAATAAAAAAAAGCAAGTTAATCGGATTTGTTGTAGCTGACATTACAAATCCTTTTTCGGTCGCTGCTTTCAGGGGAGTCGAAGAGGTTTGTGATCAATATGGTTACAGCATTATGGTGTGCAACACAGATAACAGTCCTGAAAAAGAGCGGGAAATGCTCTTAAAGCTAGAAGCCCATTCGGTTGAGGGCTTGATTTTAAACGCAACAGGGGAAAACAAGGATGTACTCCGCGCTTTTGCTGAACAGCAAATTCCAACAATCTTAATTGACCGGAAACTGCCGGATCTGAAACTGGATACCGTAACGACTGACAACAGATGGATCACAAAAGAGATTCTTCAGAAGGTGTACAGCAAAGGGTATACTGATGTCGCGCTGTTTACCGAACCGATTTCCTCTATCAGCCCTCGTGCAGAAAGAGCAGCTGTGTATCAGGAAATGGCTTCGGTTCATAATGTGAACGGGGTCAGATTGCATGAAATTGACGTAAAGGACAAGGAGCAGCTTAAGGCGGCGCTTCGTTCTTTTCACAAGGAAATGCCGGAGCAAAAAAAAGCGATTCTGGCTTTGAATGGCTTGATTATGCTGAAAATCATCAGCTGTATGGAAGAGCTTGGCCTGCGCATCCCTCAAGATATAGGGATTGCAGGATTCGATGATACGGAATGGTATAAACTGATCGGTCCAGGTATTACAACGATCGCCCAGCCGTCACATGATATGGGCAGGACGGCGATGGAACGTGTATTAAAAAGGATTGAAGGTGACAAAGGAGCGCCTCAAACCATTGAATTAGAGGCAAAAGTCATCATGAGAAAGTCACTTTAATCCTAGGTGCCCTCAACTAAGAGGAGGTTGGGAAGAGATGAAGCTTGATGCGGTGACATTCGGGGAATCAATGGCCATGTTTTATGCAAATGAGTATGGAGGCCTTCATGAAGTATCCACTTTTTCTAAAGGGCTTGCCGGAGCAGAAAGCAATGTCGCCTGCGGCCTTGCCAGACTCGGATTTCGAATGGGATGGATGAGCAAGGTCGGCAATGATCAGCTCGGAACGTTTATTTTACAAGAGCTTAAAAAAGAGGGAGTGGATGTGTCCCGCGTGATCCGCTCGCAGGACGAAAATCCCACCGGGCTGCTGCTGAAGTCAAAAGTGAAAGAAGGCGACCCGCAAGTTACCTACTATAGGAAAAACTCAGCTGCAAGCACATTAACTACAGCTGAATATCCGAGAGATTATTTTCAATGCGCAGGCCATTTGCATGTGACAGGTATTCCGCCTGCTTTATCAGCCGAGATGAAAGACTTCACGTATCATGTCATGAACGACATGAGAAACGCAGGGAAGACCATTTCATTCGACCCTAATGTAAGACCTTCGCTTTGGCCTGATCAAGCAACAATGGTACACACAATCAATGATCTGGCTGGGCTTGCAGACTGGTTTTTCCCGGGTATCGCAGAGGGAGAGCTATTGACCGGAGAAAAAACACCTGAAGGCATTGCCGACTATTATTTGAAAAAAGGTGCCAGCTTTGTTGCTATTAAACTTGGAAAAGAAGGCGCTTACTTTAAAACGGGGACAAGTGAAGGATTTCTAGAAGGCTGCCGGGTCGACCGGGTGGTTGATACGGTCGGCGCCGGAGACGGATTTGCAGTCGGTGTAATCAGCGGTATCCTAGACGGTTTGTCGTACAAGGATGCGGTGCAAAGGGGAAATGCGATTGGCGCTTTGCAAGTGCAGGCACCGGGGGATATGGACGGTTTGCCGACCAGGGAGAAATTAGCTTCTTTTTTATCTGCTCAAAGAACGGTTCACCAAAAGAAAGGGGATTATTAATATGGAGTCCAAAGTCGTTGAAAACCGTCTGAAAGAAGCAAAGCTGATTGCAGTCATTCGTTCAAAGGATAAGCAGGAGGCCTGTCAGCAGATTGAGAGTTTATTAGATAAAGGGATTCGTGCAGTTGAAGTGACGTATACGACCCCCGGGGCATCAGATATTATCGAATCCTTCCGTAATAGGGAAGATATTTTAATTGGCGCGGGCACGGTCATCAGCGCGCAGCAAGCTGGGGAAGCTGCTGAGGCTGGCGCGCAGTTTATTGTCAGTCCGGGTTTTTCAGCTGATCTTGCTGAACATCTATCTTTTGTAAAGACACATTATATCCCCGGCGTCTTGACTCCGAGCGAAATTATGGAAGCGTTGACATTCGGGTTCACGACATTAAAGCTGTTCCCAAGCGGTGTGTTTGGCATTCCGTTTATGAAAAATTTAGCGGGTCCTTTCCCGCAGGTGACCTTTATTCCGACAGGCGGGATACATCCGTCTGAAGTGCCTGATTGGCTTAGAGCCGGAGCTGGCGCCGTCGGAGTCGGCAGCCAGTTGGGCAGCTGTTCAAAAGAGGATTTGCAGGCTGTTTTCCAAGTGTAAGTGGAATTGTTTTTTCATAACCGGAGGATGGGAGAATCCACAATATGAAAATCAAGGCGACAATTGAACAGGTACCTGGCGGAATGATGATTATTCCGCTATTTCTTGGAGCGGCGCTCAACACGTTTGCGCCTGGAACAGCGGAGTTCTTTGGAGGGTTTACGGGTGCTTTGATTACCGGAACGCTGCCGATACTGGGTGTTTTTATCTTTTGCGTAGGAGCAACGATTGATTTTCGTTCTTCAGGCTATATCGCAAGAAAAGGAATCACGTTATTATTGGGAAAGGTCGGATTTGCGGCACTGCTCGGCGTGATCGCAGCGCAATTTATACCTGACGAAGGCATACAATCCGGCTTTTTTGCAGGCCTTTCTGTTTTAGCAATTGTCGCGGTAATGAATGAAACGAACGGCGGACTGTATTTGGCGCTCATGAATCACATGGGAAGAAAAGAGGATGCGGGCGCTTTCGCCTTTATCAGTACAGAATCTGGTCCTTTTATGACCATGGTGACGTTTGGTGTGACGGGACTTGCCGCATTCCCATGGGAAACGCTGGCAGCGACAGTCATCCCGTTTTTACTTGGATGTATACTTGGAAATCTGGATCATGATCTCAGAGACTTATTCAGCAAGGTTGTGCCGGCGATCATTCCATTTTTCGCCTTTTCGCTCGGCAATACCTTGAATTTTGGAATGCTGATCCAATCAGGGCTGCTCGGCATTTTTATCGGAGTTTCTGTCGTCATTTTATCGGGCAGTTCTTTGTTTTTGCTTGATCGTTTTATTGCGCGGGGAGATGGTGTCGCGGGAGTGGCCGCTTCTTCTACGGCAGGGGCGGCTGTAGCCGTGCCATATGCATTAGCGGAAGCGAATGCCTCATTTGCGCCAGTTGCTGAGTCGGCAACTGCAATTATCGCGACAAGCGTTATTGTCACCTCGCTCTTAACCCCGCTGGCAACAGTGTGGGTAGATAAAAAAATCAAGCAGAAAAAGCGGAGAACACCTCCTCCAAAAAATCAAATGACGATCAACTGAATAAAAAGGCTGCCACAAAACATACCGGCAGCCTTTTATACAAACAATTTGACTTTCATACCCCCTTCCATTAGCCTGTAATGGAACGGCTAGAATAGGGAGGGAATGGATATGGAGATACATACATATGAAAAAGAATTTTTTGATCTTTTAAAAAGAATCTCACATTACAGCGAAGCAGTTGCGTTAATGCACTGGGACTCCAGAACAGGCGCGCCGAAAAACGGCTCAGAGGATCGTGCCGAAAGTATCGGCCAGCTTTCAACAGATATATTCAATATCCAAACATCAGATCGAATGAAGGAGCTTATCGATGTCCTGTATGAACGATTTGATGACTTGTCGGAAGATACGAAAAAAGCAGTGGAACTGGCGAAAAAAGAGTATGAAGAGAATAAGAAAATCCCTGAGGCTGAATACAAAGAATACGTGATTCTGTGTTCAAAGGCAGAAACAGCGTGGGAGGAAGCGAAAGGAAAATCTGATTTCAGCTTGTTTTCTCCTTATTTAGAACAGCTGATTGAATTCAATAAACGTTTTATTACGTATTGGGGATATCAAGAGCATCCTTATGATGCATTGCTTGATTTGTTTGAGCCCGGCGTCACGGTAAAGGTGCTTGATCAGCTGTTTGCTGAGCTGAAGGAAGCGATTATCCCTCTTGTTAAACAGGTGACAGCTTCCGGAAATAAACCAGATACAAGCTTTCTTACAAAAGCGTTCCCGAAAGAAAAGCAAAAAGAGCTCAGTCTGTATTTTTTACAGGAGCTTGGCTACGATTTTGATGGCGGAAGACTTGATGAAACCGTTCATCCGTTTGCAACTACGCTGAATCGGGGAGACGTTCGGGTCACGACGAGATATGATGAAAAAGATTTCCGGACGGCGATCTTTGGCACCATTCATGAGTGCGGGCACGCGATTTACGAGCAAAATATTGATGAAGCACTCAGTGGCACGAACTTGTCAGACGGCGCATCAATGGGAATTCATGAATCGCAATCATTATTTTACGAGAATTTTATCGGCCGCAACAAGCATTTTTGGACACCGTACTATCAGAAGATTCAAGAAGCATCACCTGAACAGTTCAAGGACATCTCCCTGGATGATTTTGTCCGGGCAATCAATGAATCAAAACCTTCATTTATCAGGGTCGAAGCGGATGAATTAACGTATCCTCTTCATATCATCATCCGTTATGAAATTGAAAAAGCGATTTTTAGCAATGAAGTGTCTGTGGAAGATCTGCCGTCGCTTTGGAATCAAAAATACCAGGATTATTTAGGGATTACACCGCAGACCGACGCAGAGGGGATTTTACAGGACGTCCATTGGGCAGGTGGAGATTTCGGCTACTTCCCATCCTATGCGCTCGGCTACATGTATGCGGCTCAGCTGAAACAAAAAATGCTTGAGGATCTCCCTGAATTTGACGCTCTCTTGGAAAGAGGAGAGTTCCATCCGATAAAGCAATGGCTGACGGAAAAGGTGCACATTCACGGAAAACGGAAAAAGCCGTTAGACATTATTAAAGATGCAACAGGAGAAGAGCTGAATGTTCGCTATTTAATTGATTATTTAACAAACAAATATTCAAATCTCTATCTGTCATAATCAAAAGCCTGGCGGCGCGGTCGTCAGGCTCTTTTATATCGAATTCCCTTGAAATACGAATGATATCTAAAAAAACAAAAATAAAGTTCGGGAATTTTTATTTTCAGCCTATGCAAGGGATTAGAATCTTGATATAATTTATTACAATATAATAGGAACACTCATATAATCGCGTGGATATGGCACGCAAGTTTCTACCGGGCACCGTAAATGTCCGACTATGGGTGAGCAATGGAACCGCACGTGTACGGTTTTTTGTGATATCAGCATTGCTTGCTCTTTTTTGAGCGGGCAATGCTTTTTTTATTCTCATAACGGAGGTAGACAGGATGGAAGCACTGAAACGGAAAATAGAGGAAGAAGGCGTCGTATTATCTGATCAGGTACTGAAAGTGGATTCTTTTTTGAATCACCAAATTGATCCGCTGCTTATGCAGAGAATTGGTGATGAATTTGCGTCTAGGTTTGCAAAAGACGGTATTACCAAAATTGTGACAATCGAATCATCAGGTATCGCTCCCGCTGTAATGACGGGCTTGAAGCTGGGTGTGCCAGTTGTCTTCGCGAGAAAGCATAAATCGTTAACACTCACCGACAACTTGCTGACAGCGTCTGTTTATTCCTTTACGAAGCAAACAGAAAGCCAAATCGCAGTGTCTGGGACCCACCTGTCGGATCAGGATCATGTGCTGATTATCGATGATTTTTTGGCAAATGGACAGGCAGCGCACGGGCTTGTGTCGATTGTGAAGCAAGCGGGAGCTTCTATTGCGGGAATCGGCATTGTTATTGAAAAGTCATTTCAGCCGGGAAGAGATGAACTTGTAAAACTGGGCTACCGAGTCGAATCTTTGGCAAGAATTCAGTCTTTAGAAGAAGGAAAAGTGTCCTTCGTACAGGAGGTTCATTCATGAGAAATGGATTCGGCAAAACGCTGTCTTTAGGGATTCAGCATGTTCTTGCCATGTATGCCGGCGCCATTGTCGTTCCTCTGATTGTCGGAAAAGCAATGGGACTGACTGTCGAGCAGCTGACTTACTTAGTATCGATTGATATTTTTATGTGCGGTGTGGCTACACTTCTGCAAGTGTGGAGCAACCGATTTTTTGGGATCGGGCTTCCGGTAGTGCTTGGCTGTACCTTTACAGCTGTATCGCCGATGATAGCGATTGGATCTGAATATGGGGTTTCAACAGTTTACGGCAGCATTATCGCTTCAGGCATTCTTGTCATTCTTATTTCATTTTTTTTTGGAAAGCTCGTATCGTTTTTTCCGCCGGTCGTGACAGGCTCTGTTGTTACGATTATCGGTATTACACTGATGCCGGTTGCCATGAATAACATGGCCGGCGGAGAAGGAAGTGCAGATTTCGGAGATCTCTCCAACCTTGCTCTTGCTTTTACCGTGTTGAGTATCATTGTGCTTCTATACCGTTTTACAAAAGGCTTTATCAAGTCCGTCTCGATTTTGATCGGTATTTTGATTGGCACCTTCATCGCTTATTTTATGGGGAAAGTTCAATTTGATAATGTTTCGGATGCGGCAGTTGTTCAAATGATTCAGCCATTTTACTTCGGCGCGCCGTCTTTTCATGCAGCGCCTATCATTACGATGTCCATCGTTGCAATTGTCAGCCTTGTGGAGTCAACTGGTGTTTACTTTGCTTTAGGTGACCTGACAAACCGCCGTTTGACAGAGAAAGATTTGTCTAAAGGCTATCGAGCTGAAGGACTGGCTGTGCTTCTGGGCGGTATTTTTAACGCTTTTCCTTATACGGCATTCTCTCAAAATGTCGGGCTTGTTCAGCTCACAGGGATCAAAAAAAATGCCGTCATTGTGGTCACAGGTGTGATACTAATGGCATTTGGGCTGTTTCCAAAGATCGCTGCTTTTACGACCATTATTCCATCCGCTGTTTTGGGCGGTGCAATGGTGGCGATGTTTGGAATGGTGATCGCTTACGGAATTAAAATGCTCAGCCGCATTGATTTTGCGAAACAGGAAAATCTGCTGATTGTTGCCTGCTCAGTGGGATTGGGGCTCGGTGTGACCGTTGTGCCGGATATTTTCAAACAGCTTCCGAGTGCCTTAACGCTGCTTACAACGAATGGCATTGTGGCGGGCAGCTTTACTGCAGTCGTCTTAAATATTGTATATAACGTTTTTTCTAAAGCTAAAAAAACAGAACAAGAAGCTGACCTCGCTGAACAAAAAACAGCAGTCTAACTCCGCCGCGGCGGAGTTTTTTTGCATATAAAAAAGATTGTTGCGGCACAATGTATGCAAAGAGGTGATCGCATGGCGTTTATTTTATCCATTGGAACAAGTCTTCCTGCGTATAATGTAAACCAAGAGAAAGCGGCCGAGTTCGCCCGCTATATGTTTCAGCATTCTTTTAAGGATATTGACAGGCTGTTATCCTCCTTTAAAAACGGGCAAATCCATTCGAGACAGTTTGTTAAGCCGATTGAATGGTATAAAGAGGGGCACAGCTTTGAAGAAAAAAATCAAATATACATAGAAGAAACACTTAAACACAGCAGAGCGGCTGTTCGTGAGTGCCTCTCTCATCCGGAATTTTTTCAAGAAGCCATTCCTTATGAGAAAGTGGAAGCTGTTTTTTTCGTCTCCAGTACAGGTCTTTCCACACCGAGTATCGAGGCGCGGCTTATGAATGAACTTCCGTTTTCTCCATATACGAAGCGGATTCCGATTTGGGGGCTTGGCTGTGCAGGAGGAGCCAGCGGACTTGCGCGTGCAGCCGAATACTGCAAAGCGTATCCTGAGGCTTTTGTGCTTGTCATTTCTGCCGAGCTGTGCAGCCTGACATTCCAGCCGGAAGATAAAACAAAAAGCAATCTGATCGGCACCTCGCTTTTTGGTGACGGCATTGCCGCAGCTTTATTATGCGGAGAGAAGGCGGACCGCAGGGTGTCAAAGCTGAAGCTTGCGCCGAAGATAATGGACGCCCAATCTGTTTTGATGAAACAATCAGAAGATGTCATGGGCTGGGACTTTACCGATCAAGGATTCAAAGTCATTTTCTCACGAGACATTCCGACCTTGGTGGAAAAATGGCTCAAAACAAATGTACAGATTTTTTTGGACAAACATAAGCTGTCATTCCATGATATCAGTGTTTTTTTGGCGCATCCAGGCGGAAAAAAAGTGATCGATGCATACATCAAAAGTCTCGGGCTGTCGTCAGAAAAGCTTTCATCTGCGCAAAGCATTTTGCAAAAGCACGGAAATATGTCTTCAGCCACAATCTTGTATGTGATCAAAGACCATCTGCAGAACGGACATAAAAAGGAAGCTGAACGAGGACTGATTGGCGCATTAGGGCCGGGTTTCTCATCAGAGTTGCTATTATTCAGCTGGGAAAAGGGGGCCTGACTCATGTTTTGGTTGTTGATCGCCATTCTCATTGTTCAAAGAGCAGCAGAAATGGCAGTGGCCAGGCAAAACGAACAAAAGGTAAAGAAGCAAGGAGCAATTGAATTTGGCGAGAGCCACTATCCGTATATCATTACGATGCATATCCTTTTTTTCCTGTCCTTAATTGCCGAGGTGCTGCTGATGAATAAACAGCCGTCCAGCTGGTGGCTCGGTATCGCTGCAGTGATTTTAAGCGTACAGATCGTACGGTATTGGGCGCTTTGTTCCTTAGGAGCATATTGGAATACGAAAATCCTTGTTGTTCCAGGTGTAGAGCTTGTAAAAAAAGGTCCATATAAATGGATGAAACATCCAAACTATGCCGTTGTTATCCTCGAAATTTTGCTGATTCCGCTGCTTTATCAAGCATACGTCACCATGTGTCTGTTTTCCATTTTCAATGCCGTGTTGTTAAGCGTCAGAATTCGCGCAGAAGACAAAGCATTACAGGAATACAGCGTAAAATAGCGATTGAAAATCATTCTCAACCATGTTAAAATGGATTTGAAAAAGATTCTCAATCAGGATGGTGAAGCAAATGACAATGCTGTTTTTGCTTGGAGCGGTTTGTACATATAGTGTATTAATTGGTTTTGTATTAAAAGGAATCTCTAATAAATCTGTTTGATGAATCTGGAACTTGTAAAAGTTGCAGATTTTCTTTTATAGAAGCTGCCGTAATGGCGGCTTTTTTCTATTCTCCTAAAGAAATTTGGTTTATTCTTGTGTAAAATGAAAAGGGAATGAATTCAGATCTTTCAAAAAAGGTTCACAATTGAAACGGCACAAAGGGGTTCAGACTTATGACAGATCAAAACAGAAAAAAGCTTTTGCATAAAACTGGGGAACTTTATAAGCAATTTATTGAGAATCAAGATGAACAAAGGGCTGCTAAACTGGCTGCGGTCATGAAAAAAGCGGCTGATGAAGAGGTTTATATCGCGTTTACCGGGCATTATTCAGCGGGAAAATCGTCACTGCTGAACTGCCTGTTAATGGAGAATATTTTGCCGACAAGCCCGATTCCGACAAGCGCTAACCTTGTTGTGATCAGAAACGGGGAAAAGCGAGTTCGGCTTCATACAACAGACGGAGCGTGTGCTGAGCTGGAAGGGGCTTACCAGAAAGACAAGGTGCAGCAATATTGTAAAGACGGGGAACAGATTAAAAGCGTCGAAATTTTTGACAGGTATACTGAGATCGATTCCGGGGTTGCGTATATTGATACTCCAGGGATAGATTCAACAGATGATGCTCATTTTTTATCGGCTGCTTCTATTCTTCACCAGGCGGATGCGCTGTTTTACGTCGTTCACTATAATCACGTGCACGCTGAGGAAAATGTAAAGTTTCTCAGATCAATAAAAGAAAGCATTCCGAATGTGTATTTTATCGTCAATCAAATTGACCGCCATGATGAGACGGAGACAAAATTTGGAGACTATCAAGCGCAGGTAGAGGAGATGCTTTGCAATGAAGGGATTTCAAGGGAAGCGCTCTATTTTACATCAGTAACAGAACCGGATCACCCGTTCAATCAGATGGGGGCCCTGAGAGAAGAGTTAAGAAGAATAGAACAGCAATCAAAAAGCAATATGCAGGCTTTAACGGAACAAAAAGTCCGTAATCTGCTAAAGGAACATACGGAAATGCTGAAGAAAGACGAAACAGGCGCTCCGAGTTTCGCTGAACAGCTTAATATCCAAATTGGACTGGTCCAATCGCTGCGTGATCAATTGAATGAGGCCGAAAAACAAACGACTGAGGCAGAGAAGAGGATGCAGGAAGAAATCAATCGTATTTTAAAAAACGCAAACCTGACGCCTTTTGAAATGCGTGAATTGGCGGCTGCATTTTTAGAATCACAAGAGCCTTCTTTTAAAACCGGCTTTTTCTTTTCTAAAGCGAAAACTGCACAGGAAAGAGATAAAAGGCGGAATGCTTTTTTCTCTGATGTGGCAAAACGAACAGAGGCCGAAGCGGATTGGCATATGATAGACACGCTTCATAAACTCGCCAAGGTATTTGATGTCTATACCGCTGAAAGTGAAAAGCTGATTCAGGCCTATCGCACACCGCTTGATATAAGCATCATTGAACGCGCGGTCAAGCATGGTGCAGCCTTTTCCTCTGAATATGTATTGCAATATACAAAAGACTTAGCAGAGCTCATCAGGAAAGAGGCGAAAAGAGAAGCCGCAGACATCATAAAGGTGCTCTCCGCTATGGTGAAAGAGCGTGTTTCCAAAGATGTGCAAACAATTAACGACCGGCTCGTCCAAGAATCAGAAAAACTTGTATTTCTTCAAGAACAGGCGTGTTTAGAGAATAATGCCCGAGAGAAAACCGATCGCCTGTGGGCCATTTGGGAAGAAGAGTCCGCATGCCCAATGCATATAGACACAGAATGGTTTAAATCGAAGAAAACAAGAGTGGCGGCTCCAGAGCAGAAACAAGGCCGAAGCCAGCTGACGGCGCAGCCGATGCCGAAATCAGAAATCAAAATGGAACAAGAAATGCCGCTTCAAGACCAAATCAAACGCTTTTACACTTTGTCTGACCTTTTAGGCGAATGCAGCATGTTGTTAAAGCAAACTTCAGCGTTTCGTGAAAGGGTGAAAAGGCTTGAGGAACGGAAATTTACACTTGCTCTTTTTGGAGGCTTCAGCTCGGGGAAATCATCATTTGCCAATGCGCTTGTCGGCGAAAGAGTGCTGCCATCCTCACCAACGCCAACCACAGCGACAATTAACAAGATCACAATGCCAATCAATGGCAACTTAAACAAAACAGCGGATGTAGTGTTTAAGACAGAGGATGACATAACGGCTGAAATTTTGCAGCTCACCGGAATACCAAAGGAACCGGCAGGCCGTTCCTTCACAGAGAAGTGGGAAAAGGCAGTCAAAAAAAACAGGCTGCAGGAAGAACACGTGAAATTGATCAGCAATTTCCTGCTTGCATATGAGAAGTATCAGCAGTATATACAGGAACAGAAGAAATTAACGATTCCGCTATCTGAATTAAAGCCGTATGTAGCAGAGGAAACAACGGCCTGTGCTGTGAAAGAGGTAACGGTCTACTATACATGCCCGCTCACTGAAAAAGGGATTACGATCGTTGATACACCCGGCGCGAGCAGCATGAATAAACGGCATACAGAACTGGCATTCCAATATATCAAAGATGCTGATGCATTTTTTTATATGACTTATTATCAGCACTCTTTTTCAAAAGGAGACCGTTCATTTTTGCGAAAGCTTGGACTTGTGAAAGAATCGCTCAGCATGGATAAAATGTTTTTTATTATTAATGCTGCAGACCTTGCAAAAGATAAAACAGAGCTCGAAACAGTGACCGATTATGTCAGCGCAGAGCTTGTAAAAGAAGGGGTTTATGAGCCGCAGCTCTTTACCGTATCAAGTAAGGAGGAACTGGTGGGAAAACCGGAGTCATTTTATAATCAGTTCCCGAAAGTAAGAAAACACTTAGACCGGTTTATCGAAGTGGATGTAAAAAAAGCGTCAGCAGCGCAGCTCAGTTCGGAGGCAGACAAACTATGCGAAACTGTTTTTCAGCTTCACCAATCCCAGCATCAGTCCCGAGAAGAGAAGGAAGCGCAGAAACAGCGCCTTATGCTGTCATTTGAGCGGACAGCGGCCGATATCGAGAAACGGCGGAACTCAGAAACCATCATTGAAAAAGTAAAAAAAGATACAAGAGAGCAGCTATATCACATTACACAGCGATTATCATATTTTGTAAATGATTTATTAAAATCGGCATTTCATCCCGGGCTGCAAAACGGGGATTGGAAAAAGAACGTCAGTAAGGCGATGACAACAGCCTTACATGAATATCAATTTGAATATATTCAGGAAATCAAAACGCTTGATGTTCGTATGAGCGGTTTCATCGAACGGCATATCAATGAAGAATGGCTGGATCAATTTCAAAAAACATTAAACGAGGACGGCTATTTTTCCGTTTATGCGGGTGATCAGCATTCAAACGGCATACAGTTGAAGGAAGTTGAACCAGAAATAGAAGAACGTGCTTTTGAGCAGGAACTAAAAGAGGTCAAATCACCGAAGCAGTTTTTTGAGCAGAAAGGAAAATCGGCCTTTATCGAAGCTGTACGGATGAAACTTACGAAAATCACAGAGGCATGGATAAAAAATGAAGAAGAAAGCCTGATTTCTCATTACACAGCTCACCTCAGACGCTTACAGGAAGATATGGGCGAAAAAGCAATCGCGCAAATAACGGATCAAAAAGAGACATATTTAAGAGGATATGCGGAAGGGGAACATGCGAAAGAGATTGAAATAGCGTACCAGGCGTGCATCTCCTGGAAAAATTCAGACAATACAATAAAAATGTAAAATTCAGTTGGCTTGTATTTCAAGTCATGGTAGACTAAATAGAAAAAAGCGAGATGAACGATTAATGTCAGAGGTACATAAAGCAATTTCAGCACATTCATCAAAACAGCACGAGCATATCAAAGCATTTATGCGTCTTGAAAATATGCGTGAATTGGCGATTGAAGAAGCTGTTGCGAAATGCAAAAACGATGAGCCTTATACTACAGAAGCAATTAATGAAATTACCGAGCAAATGAATCAGCTCGCTAAAAAAGGCATCGTCCCGACAAGACGGCTTGTATCAAAAGAAATGGTCAGAGAATACGTAAGCCGCATGTAAGCTGGATGATCCTGTCGCGAGTGAACCTCCTGCCGGAAGCATATACTATATGCATCCGACGTAAGGGGGGATTCATGTTGGGCAGAACAAAGCTCGGAAACAGAAATGCACAGGCGAATAACAATGCCAAAAAGAAAAACGGATTTCAAACCCATTTTGACTCTTACGCAGGACGCGAAGCTGAAAAGCTGATCGCCAGCAACAAAAGACACAACGATTGATAAATATCCAAACAGTATCTCTAATTAAAGAGATACTGTTTTTTATTTTTGGGCTGCTTTATGATAAAATAGAAGGAATGAAAGAAAAGGGAGTTATTTGATGAATAATAATAAACTATTGCTGGTTGACGGCATGGCTCTTTTATTCCGGGCCTTTTTTGCCACGGCCGTACATCGCAACTTTATGATAAATGACAGCGGGGTGCCGACGAACGGCGTCAACGGCTTTTTAAAGCATTTGATTACAGCTGTGGAAACATTCCAGCCGACACACGTCGTCTGCTGCTGGGACATGGGGAGCAAAACGTACCGAAATGACTTGTTCCAAGATTATAAGGCTAACCGCAGCGCGCCGCCTGTGGAGCTGATTCCGCAGTTTGATTTGGCAAAGGAAGCAGCCGCAGAGCTTGGAATTATGAATATTGGCTTTGCCGGCTATGAAGCGGATGACTGTATCGGTACTCTTGCCGATTTATTTGCGAATGAAGCGGACATTACGGTCGTAACAGGAGACAGAGATTTACTTCAGCTGTTAACGGATAAAGTAAGCGTTGCTTTGCTTCAAAAAGGAATCGGAAATTATAAAGTCTATACAAAAGAGACTTTTTATGAAGAAACAGGCGTAATGCCGAAGGCTTTGATTGATATTAAAGCGCTTATGGGAGATTCCAGTGATAACTATCCCGGAGTCAAAGGGATTGGAGAAAAAACAGCCTACAAACTGATTCGTGAATACGAAACGATTGACCATTTATTGGGAAATCTTTCTCTTCTTCCAAAAGGACAGCAGGGAAAAATTCAGCAAGGTTTAAGCGATTTGGAGATGTCGAGGAAGCTTGCGGAAATTCATTGCTCAGTGCCGCTGGCCTGCACATTGAAAGACGCTTTATTTACTTTGCAAATGGAGCAGGCGGCTGACATGCTTCGCCGCCACCAAATCAAAGGAATTGAGCGTATGCTTGAAAAGCTGAACGCTAGAGAGATCGTTTAGATCTTCTCTAGCGTTTTGTATTGCTTTTTTTTGCTCTCTCCTCAAGCTCTGTTTTAGGGTCATTATGTGTATTGCCTTCCAGGTCGCCTTGCGGAGTAACACCGCCGGTCAGCCGGCCTTTATCTTTCTTTTTCATGTTAGTTCACCTCGCCATTAGGATGAACCAATGATCAAGATTTAATTCTTTTCATTCAGCCGAATCGCTTCTTTTGCCAGAAGATCGGCTTTTTGGTTTTGCTTGCCCGGTATCCATTTGATGAAAAAAAGAGGGAATGCCGCTTTTAATCGGATGATTTCTTCTACGAACGGTTGAAACGTTTTATTTTTAACCATTTCAAGCTCAGTGGCGCGTTCCACAATATCTGAATCGGTTCGAAAGGAAACCGATTGATACCCGCGCGTTGCACATAGCTTCATCCCTTCAATTAATGCAAGAAATTCCGCTTCTTGATTTGTATGCACTCCGATTGGAATAGAGAAGGATTCTGCTGTTCCCTCATGTTTGATAAAAATGCCGATACCGGAAGGTCCGGGATTACCAGCGCTTGCGCCGTCTACGTATATTTCTGTAGGCATTATGAACTCCTTTCATCTTTAGGTATCATTTTTTTGGCTGCATAAGCATAAGGCAATGAAATCAAAGATACCGCAAACTTAATCAAATATGTAGAAATAAAAATATGAAGCCACACGCCTGCCGGATAAATGCCGAGAAAGGCGACTGCAGTGAATATGAATGTATCAAACAACTGGCTGACTGCTGTACTGCCGCCGTTTCTGAGCCATAAAAGCCGATCAGAAGGAAATATCCTTTTAATTGCCGAATATACATAAACATCCAGCGTTTGGCTGAAGATAAAGGCAAGCAGACTTCCTAACGCAACTCGCGGAAGGAATCCGAAGATCGTTTCCAGCGCTGTTTGTGATATGTCGCTGGAAGCCGGTTCGAAAAGCAGCACGCCCTGCATGACAAATGTCAGCGTCAGGAGCGTTGAGAATCCGAGCCATACCGCTTTTCTGGCTTCAGCTGGTCCGTATTTTTCATTCAGCACATCTGTCGCAAAAAAGATTGTGCCATACATCACATTCCCGAGTGTCGCTGTTAAGCCAAACAGTTCGACTGTTTTGACGACTTGGAGGTTGGCGCAGACTGTCGCAAAACCGATCCAAACAAACAGTCCCATTTTGCCAAATCCTTTATAAAATAAAAGAACAATGATAAAATGAATGATCGCAAAAAAGATCCAAAACGAATTATTAAACAAGATGAAAAAGCTTCCTTTCCGGGGTAAGATTGGTTTGATTATAGCATAAGCCCGGCAACTAATGAATGGTAAGGTGATTGTAATGAAGCTCAGACCGCATTTGAAAATAGAAGCAAAAGGAACAGGATCCGTCTCATTTTTTAGCGAAGACTGGCTGACAGCACAGCAGGCACGTATGCTCGCCAGAGAACTTGGACGTTTTCCATACATGAAAGAGCTAGAGTTCGAAGACGAGAAAGGCGGCAGCTGGACGCTGAAGGAATTGGAAAAGCTGACAGAGGAGCTTGCTCAAGAGCCTGATGACATTACTGTTTATTTTGACGGCAGTTTCGATAAGGAGAGCGAACTGGCCGGTCTCGGGATCGTCATCTATTATTCATTGGGAGGAATCCGGCATCGCTTGAGAAAAAATAAAAGCTTCCGGCTGAAAACCAATAATGAAGCTGAATACGCAGCGCTTTATGAAGCAATAAGAGAAGTAAGAGAGCTTGGGGCAAGCAGAAATTCAATTACAATCAAAGGGGACTCGCTTGTTGTGCTGAATCAGCTTGACGGCAGCTGGCCTTGTTATGATCCATCTCATAATGAATGGCTTGACAAAATAGAAGCACTCCTTGAATCGCTGAAGCTTACTCCAACCTACGAAACAATACAACGAAAAGACAATCAGGAAGCTGACGGCCTCGCTAAAAAAATTCTATCCCATCAATTCGTAGAAAGCCACACGAAATTAGACCGTAACGGAGATGACGATATTGGATAAGAAAATGATCTTTAAAGAACTGACAGAACTGCACGATGAATATTGCAAGGACTGTTTTATTAAGAAGCAGTTTCGCAAAGAATTTGGCAAAACTTATGCGCATTCATTTTGTATCAATAAATGTACGGTTGGTGAAAAGCTGAAACAATACGGAGATGTCTTAACCAATCACTAAAAATAAAAACCGCAGAAGCTGCGGTTTTTATTCTTTGAATTCATCCAGCTGATGCTCGCTGTCATCTAGCAGTTGCTGTTGCTGCTTTACAAATTCAGGATCATCGAGAGCTGCCAGCTCTTCAGATTGTGACAGTTCTCTAGCATCCTCAATGGCTTGGTATGCAGAGTCAACTAATGTTTTGCTTTGGCCTCTCGTCGCAGCTCCTGTTGTTTTCTGCGCTGTTTCCACCGCTAGTTCCAGCTGCCGCTTATCCGTAAAGCCAGTCTGATCCTCATTATGAAATTCTGAAGTCACCAAAAACACCTCCGCCATTATTTTGCAGAGTTTTTTTGAAATTTATGTACCAAAATAGAAAAGAAAATAAAAATAAGCCGATATAACTATTGAACCAGAATAAATAGGACCGTTTTACTATTTGAGGTATCTTGATAGAGAAGGGGAACGCAGCTATGGATGATAAAGACTTGAAGTTGATCCTTCACAAAACATTTATAGAAATATACAGTGATTTAGAAGAACTGGCGGATATCGCGAAAAAAGGAAAACCATCAATGGAAAAGTATGTTGAAGAGATTGAACAGAGGTGTAAACAAAACATTTTGGCGATTGAAATCCAGATGAAAATCAAATAGGAGAGGCGAATGCCTCTCCTCTATTTGTCATCTCATCATCATGTATTGAGTTTAGAGTTTTACAACATTAGAAGCTTGAGGTCCACGATTACCTTCGACAATTTCAAAAGAAACTTCTTGTCCTTCTTCTAATGATTTGTATCCATCTCCTTCGATAGCTGTGAAGTGAACAAATACATCGTCTCCGCCTTCAACTTCAATGAAGCCGAATCCTTTTTCGTTGTTGAACCATTTTACTTTACCGTTTTGCATATTGCTTAATTCCTCCTAGTACTGTAGCACCCATGTGCTAAAAAAAATTTTGTCATCATTTAACTTTGATTCATTGTTAAATGATGGTTCAACTATACACCATCTGGGAGCACCCGTCAAGTTGCGAAACGGCTTATTTTTCAAAAGAAGGGCAAGTTCCATAAAAAATGTAACCGCTTTTATTGATGGCTGAATATAAATAAAAAGAGCACACGATTTTCGTATGCTCTCAAGTACGCCATTACGATAGCACTTTGGCTTTTTGTTTGGCAGTCATCATTTCTGATTCCTTCAGGATATCCTCTAAAATCACTTCAGAGGAGTTTGCTAAATGAAGGTCCTTAATGTTTTTCTTCATGCGATGCAAGGTATCTTCATCTGCAAGAAGGGAAGTGACTGATTCGAGAATCTCTTCATGACGGTTCACAACGATGGCAGCTCCGCGGTCTTCAAAGAAGTTTGCATTTTCTTTTTCCTGGCCAGGCACGGGTTTGTACAGAATGACAGGCACTCCAATGGCTGTGGCTTCTGTCAAAGTAATGCCGCCGGGCTTGGTAATCATGCAATCTGTGATCCGAAATAGCTCATCAATGCGCTCCACATAGCCCAGAACTTTTAATTTGTCACCATTTTCCGCCTCAAGCGCACTCAAAGATTCTTTTAAAGCCGTATTTTTCCCGCACACGACAACCACTTGCACTTGGTCATCCTTGACAAGGTTTTCGCACAGCTCTTTTACGTTCTTTAATACACCGTGGGCACCTGCCATGATCAGAAGCACTTTTTTGTTTGGTGAAAGATTGTACTTTTTATATATCGGGCCAACCGGCATGGATTCTTCAAATTGCGGCCTGATTGGAATTCCTGTGATTTTTACATTGCTTGGATGAGTGCCGATCTCCAGCAGTTTTTCCTTCACGTAATCTGTCGCCACATAATATTTATCCACGTTTTCGTGAACCCAAATTTTATGAAGACAAAAATCAGTCATAACGTTGAAGGTAGGAATGACTCTTCCAGTTCGGCGTCTGTATTCCGGCACGACGATCATCGGAAATGTATTAATAATAATATCGGGCTGATGTTCATCGACAAGTTCGCCCAATCTTTTATTACCCATTTTAAAGTAAATATTGAATTTACGTTTATTATAGATTTTGTCAACTCCGTAATAAAACAAACGATAAAACTGTTTCCCGATTGAGAAGCTTTTTAAATAAAGGTATTGAGTTACCTCTGAAACAATCGGATTTGACTCTTGGTACAAATTAGAAACTGTTACATGCTGAAAGCCGAGCCGTACACATTGTTCATAAAGTGTTTTGGCTACCTGCACATGTCCATTTCCGTAATTTGCAGTCAAAATTAATACTCTTTTATTGGTATTCAAGTAAATTCACCTCAATGTAATCAACAACAAGCAAGCTTCATGCATCGTAAGGAGTTATTGTCTATACATAAACATAACACAAATACATAATCGAATTATTAATGCAGTGAAAAAGTTAAGCTAATTTTAAATGATTTGGATTCCAGTATTTTAAATTTTTGTTATACGCAGACTGAATCAGATGTATTTTATCATATTTTTTGCTCAGCGTATCACTAAAAAAAGAAAAATTAGTCCCATTCATAAGGAGTTTCTTGGTAAACGTAATAATTCAGCCAATTCATAAACAATAATGTGGCATGCGCTTTCCAGCGATTCACTGGCTCGTTGCTGCCTTTTGCAAAATAATGTTTAGGCTCCTCGACAGTAGAAAGGTTTCGTTCCAAATCTCTTTCATACTCTTGAAGAAGCGTATTTGTATCATATTCAGGGTGCCCTGTCAAAAAGACTTGTTTTTCGTCTTTTGACACAATTAAGCAAACCCCGGCTTCCTTTGATGCGGTAAGAATGTTTAAATCGGGCACTGCTTGAAGCTGTTCCATATTTATATCTGTATGCCGGGAATGCGGCACGTAGTATAGCTCGTCAAAACCTCTTACCAATCTTTCGTGTTTTGAAAGAACGGTATGTTCGAACACACCGAAGATTTTTTTCGGCATTTGAATTTTTTCAACACCGTAATGGTAGTACAAACCTGCTTGAGCACCCCAGCAAATATGCAAGGTTGAAGTGACATTTGTTTTGCTCCACTCCATGATTTCCTTGAGCTCTTCCCAATATGAAACCTCTTCAAACGCCAAATGCTCGATCGGCGCACCGGTGATAATCATGCCGTCAAACCTCTTGTGACGGATATTGGAAAAAGTCGTGTAAAATTCGTCAAGGTGTTCTCTCGCAGTATTTTTCGGCGTGTGTGTGCTTGGGATTAAAAATGTGAAATGAACCTGTAAAGGCGAATTTCCAAGCAATCTGAGAAGCTGAGTCTCTGTTTGGATTTTTTTCGGCATCAAATTTAATATAATAATTTTTTGCGGCCGGATATCCTGATGAAATGCTCTGCTTTCATCCATTACAAATATCTGTTCACTTTCAAGCACCTGTTTTGCCGGCAGGTGTGTTGGTATATTAATAGGCAACGTGCCACCTCCATTATTTCCCCGTTTAATTTTCTTCATTATAGGAATTTTCACGCCAATTTTCAATCTATCTATACGTGTTGAGGGGAAACAACAGAAAACTCTTTAAATAAAACGCACTGACACGCCTTTTGGTTTCACAGTAAAATGATTTTCAAAGATGTCAGAGGGAATTGTAATGTTTTATAGAATGATAAGATAAAAAATGAGCGATATGAATTGATAATGAACGGACGCTCATATCGTTAGGTTTCTTATGAGTTCTTAATTGATGTTTACATTTTGAATTGCGATTTAAAAAAGGTAAAATAATCAGCACCAGGGACATAGGAGGGACTTACATGTCTATTTATCATATGAAGGTACGTACAATCACAGGGAAAGACATGACACTTCAGCCTTTCGCGGGAAAGGTACTGATGATCGTGAATACAGCAAGTAAGTGCGGTTTTACTCCCCAATTAAAGCAGCTGCAGGAATTATATGATACATATCAGCAGGAGGGGCTGGAGATCTTAGGGTTTCCCTGCAATCAATTCATGAACCAAGAGCCTGATGAAGAGGCTGACATACAGGAATTTTGTGAAACAAATTACGGTGTTACATTTCCTATGTTTTCAAAAGTGGATGTAAACGGGAAAAATGCCCACCCGCTGTTTGTGTATTTGACAGAACATGCGAAAGGGATGCTGGGAACTAAGGCGATCAAGTGGAATTTCACGAAATTTATAGTGGATAGAAATGGAGAAATCGTTGGCCGTTATTCACCAAATACAAATCCGAAAGAGCTGGAAAACGATATCGTGAAGCTATTAGAGCAATAAAAAGAGGGTGTTTTTATGAAGGAATTGAAGCAGGCAGAGCAAATCAGGACATGGGTTCAATCTATCCTGACTGACGAAAGCTCTGGACATGACTGGCATCATGTATCAAGAGTAGCAGATCTTGCAGCGTATATTGGAGAAAAGGAAAAAGCGGATTTGTTCATTGTTGAAACGGCGGCTTTGGTTCATGATTTAATTGATGTGAAGCTGCCTGACACGGTCAGGCTTTCTGTGAGCGAAGTATATGATCAGCTCGTTTTTTTCGGAGTAGGAAAAGATAATGCTGACAGGGTGATTCATATTATAACAAGGATGTCCTTTCGGGACAGGGGGAAATTGGCGAAGGAGCCGCTCTCAATTGAAGGAAAAGCCGTACAGGATGCTGACAGACTTGATGCGATTGGTGCTGTCGGCATTGCGAGAGCTTTCATGTTTGCGGGCGCAAAAGGGCATGGCCTTTATGGAGATGAGCAAAGCGCCTACGCTCATTTTTTTCATAAGCTGTTGCGGCTGAAAGATATGATGAATACAGACACTGCACGGGAACTGGCAGAAGAAAGACACAATTTTATGCTTCAGTTTGTCCGCCAATTAGAAAAAGAAATACCCGGGATTGATGCCAAAACGTCGTAATAGAAGGCTTGGAGCGACTATGATAGAATAAGTCACAGATATGCTATAGGAGGACGATCATGAAGATAAAATCAATTGAACCTACACCAAGCCCGAATACAATGAAAGTCATCTTAACGGAAGAGCTTCCGGCGGGCAAAAGCAATAACTATAAACCTGAGCAAGCAGAAGGCGCACCGCCTGTTATAGAGGAAATTCTTAAAATAGATGGAGTTAAAGGGGTATATCACGTCGCAGATTTTCTTGCTGTTGAACGGAATGCAAGATACGACTGGAAAGACATATTACCGCAAGTCCGCACTGCATTTGGGATGGAAAGTGCTGAAAGCGGAGAAGAAAATCGTTCTGATCAAGAATCTTTTGGAGAGGTAAAAGTTTTTGTGCAGATGTTCAGCGGCATTCCTATGCAAGTTAAATTAACCGATGGAGAGCGGGAAGAACGCTTCGGCTTACCTGAACGCTTTCAGCAGGCGATCTTAAAACTTAGATCTGAAGCTTCCAATGTTGTGTTTGAGCGGGCTTGGAAAGAACAAGGTGTCAGATTCGGTGACTTTGATGAAATCGGCCATGACGTGACAGAAGAGCTTCAGGCGGCATACAGTGATGAACGGCTGAAACGACTGACTGAAGCAGCCGCTCAAGGAAAGGGCGAAGCAAAACAAACTGTACAGCGCAAAGCGTATAAAGTAACGCTTGATATGCTGGATGATGAGGACTGGAAAAAGCGTTATGCACACTTGGAACAGATGGATCCGAAAGAAGAGGATATCCCGGTTTTACAGAAGGCATTGGATGATCCAAAGGTGTCCATCAGAAGACAGGCTGTTGTGTACTTAGGGATGATTGAAACACCTGATGTTCTTCCTCTATTGTATAAAGCACTTGAGGACAAAGCTGTATCAGTCAGAAGAACGGCCGGAGACTGCCTGTCTGATATCGGCGATCCTCAAGCCATTCCCGCTATGATCAAGTCGTTAAGCGACTCCAGCAAGCTTGTTCGCTGGCGTGCGGCCATGTTCCTGTATGAAGTCGGGGATGAAAGTGCAATTGAAGCTTTGCGCGCTGCCGAAGATGACCCCGAATTTGAGGTCAGCCTTCAAGTCAAAATGGCGCTTGAACGTATTGAGCATGGAGAAGAAGCAAAAGGTTCTGTTTGGAAACAAATGACGGAAAGCAGAAAAAAAGGCGAATAGAAATAAAAAAGGTGCAGATCATGCACCTTTTTTATTTGAATTCACTTTTTATAAAAATTATTTCGAATATTGTTGAAAAATATCCGAAAACTATTTATAGTAAGTAACAATATTAATAGTTGGAGGGTTCAAATCGAAAGAAAGCTATATAAATATAAAAACACGAAAGAACAAAACAAGGTGAGGGCGGCCTGTATTTATCTTATTTGCAAAAACAGCCCATAAATAAACTGAAAATTGTCAAAATAAAATCCAATCAAACAATTGAAAGAATTTAGGAGGATCACCATGGCAGAATTACGCAGTAATATGATCACACAAGGAATCGATAGAGCTCCGCACCGCAGTTTGCTTCGTGCAGCAGGAGTAAAAGAAGAGGATTTCGGCAAGCCGTTTATTGCGGTGTGTAATTCATACATTGATATCGTTCCCGGTCATGTTCACTTGCAGGAGTTTGGGAAAATCGTAAAAGAAGCAATCAGAGAAGCAGGGGGCGTTCCGTTTGAATTTAATACCATTGGGGTAGATGATGGTATCGCAATGGGGCATATCGGTATGAGATATTCGCTGCCAAGCCGTGAAATTATCGCAGACTCTGTGGAAACGGTTGTATCCGCACATTGGTTTGACGGAATGGTCTGTATTCCGAACTGCGACAAAATCACACCGGGAATGCTTATGGCGGCAATGCGCATCAACATTCCGACGATTTTTGTCAGCGGCGGACCGATGGCGGCAGGAAGAACAAGTGACGGGCGAAAAATCTCCCTTTCCTCAGTATTCGAAGGGGTAGGCGCCTACCAAGCAGGGAAAATCAACGAAAACGAGCTTCAAGAACTAGAGCAGTTCGGATGCCCAACGTGCGGGTCTTGCTCAGGCATGTTTACGGCGAACTCAATGAACTGTCTGTCAGAAGCACTTGGTCTTGCCTTGCCGGGTAATGGAACCATTCTGGCGACATCTCCGGAACGCAAAGAGTTTGTGAGAAAATCGGCTGCGCAATTAATGGAAACGATTCGCAAAGATATCAAACCGCGTGATATCGTTACAGTAAAAGCGATTGATAACGCGTTTGCACTCGATATGGCGCTCGGAGGTTCTACAAATACCGTTCTTCATACGCTTGCCCTTGCAAACGAAGCCGGCGTTGAATACTCTTTAGAACGCATTAACGAAGTCGCTGAGCGCGTGCCGCACTTGGCCAAGCTGGCGCCTGCATCGGATGTGTTTATTGAAGATCTTCATGAAGCGGGCGGCGTGTCAGCGGCTCTGAATGAGCTTTCCAAGAAAGAAGGAGCGCTTCATTTAGATGCGCTGACTGTTACAGGAAAAACTCTTGGAGAAACCATTGCCGGACATGAAGTAAAGGATTATGACGTCATTCATCCGCTGGATCAACCATTCACTGAAAAGGGTGGCCTTGCTGTTTTATTCGGTAATCTAGCTCCGGACGGCGCTATCATTAAAACAGGCGGCGTACAGAATGGGATTACAAGACACGAAGGGCCGGCTGTCGTATTCGATTCTCAGGACGAGGCGCTTGACGGCATTATCAACCGAAAAGTAAAAGAAGGCGACGTTGTTATCATCAGATATGAAGGGCCAAAAGGCGGACCTGGCATGCCGGAAATGCTGGCGCCAACATCCCAAATCGTTGGAATGGGACTCGGACCAAAAGTGGCATTGATTACGGACGGACGTTTTTCCGGAGCCTCCCGTGGCCTCTCAATCGGCCACGTATCACCTGAGGCAGCTGAGGGCGGGCCGCTTGCCTTTGTTGAAAACGGAGACCATATTATCGTTGATATTGAAAAACGTATCTTGGATGTACAAGTGCCAGAAGAAGAGTGGGAAAAACGAAAAGCGAACTGGAAAGGTTTTGAACCGAAAGTGAAAACCGGCTACCTGGCACGTTATTCTAAACTTGTGACGAGTGCCAACACCGGCGGTATTATGAAAATCTAGACAGCTGGGGACACTTTCTTTTATTTTAAGGCGTGAACATTTGAAATCCGGCCCTCTCTATAGTATCCTTTACTTCAGATGAAGGATACTAGAGGGGGCTTTTTTTATGTCAATGGCTTATGAAGAATACATGCGCCAGCTTGTCGTACCGATGCGCCGCGAGCTGACTGGAGCAGGTTTTGAAGAGTTAACAACAGCGGAAGAAGTAGAAAACTTTATGGAAAAGGCAGAGGGCACAACTCTTGTAGTCGTTAACTCTGTATGCGGCTGTGCGGCAGGCCTTGCGCGTCCTGCGGCTACACAGGCAGTCCTCCAGAATGACAAAACACCTGACAATACGGTGACTGTTTTTGCGGGCCAAGATAAAGAAGCTACTGCGAAAATGCGTGAGTATTTTACTGGCCAGGAGCCTTCTTCACCATCAATGGCTCTTTTGAAAGGCAAAGAAGTCGTACATTTTATTCCGCGTCATGAAATTGAAGGACACGATATGGAAGAAATTATGAGAAATCTGACTGCTGCCTTCGATGCGCACTGCTAAATGCCCGTTCTCCGGGCATTTTCTTTTTGGGAGTACAGAAGATGATAACAACAAGCTATAGACCGTCTGAACACACCATAAAAACTGCAAAGCAGCTTTCTAAAGAGCTAAATATGCCATACTGCGGCCGGAATAAACAAACGGTTGAACACCTGTTGAAGTCAGCTGAACGTGATTTGCTAGTGGTCGGCAAAGAGCGGTTTGAGCTGTATACGAAACAAGGTGCCAAATTCTTTTTTCATCCGAATACAGCGATGTTCAGAGCCAAACGCTTCTTACAGGGAGAGCAAGAGCCTATGCTTCGGGCTGCCGGCTTATCTGAAGGGGATGCGTTTTTAGATTGCACACTCGGGCTGGGGTCAGATGCCATTATCGCAAGTATGGCAGTAGGCGAAACGGGTTCTGTTGTTGGGATTGAAAAAAACCATCTTGTGTCTGTTTTAGTGAGGATGGGGCTGCATTCATGGGAAACGGGTATAGAAGAGCTTCAAGCTGCGATGAGAAGAATCCAGGTGAAGAATGGTGATTGCTTAGAATACATCAAGCAGCTTCCTGACAACTCTGTTGATGTGGTTTATTTCGATCCAATGTTTCATGAACCTGTAGAGACCTCTGACGGCATCGCGCCTTTACGTGATTTGGCAGAGGATTCCGTTTTGCACGAAGGATGTATCAATGAAGCGGTACGAGTCGCCAGAAAAAGCGTTGTGCTAAAAGACCACTGGAAAAGCCCGCGATTTGAACAGTTTGGTTTTAACGTCATGAAAAGAAAAACAGCACTGTTCCATTATGGCGTCATTCAAACAAGCCCGTGATTCATATCACGGGCTTTCTGTTAATCGGTGACCTCCATGACGACAAAGTATAACAATGTTAAGAGTGAAACTGTGGCAAACAGAGCGTCAATCATGCGGAAAGCCTCCTTTCATGGAATATTGTAAGCGTTTTTACACAAAGTGCATAGCAACGAATCTCCTAATTTGCATATCAGTTTCATATAGTACATGACTTGCATGTTTTGGATGTGCTAAAATAAGAGAAACATGACAATAAAATAGAGAGGAATAAGCAGTCATGAAATTGTGGATGAGAAAGACCCTTGTGGTTTTATTTACCATTGTAACGTTCGGGCTCGTATCTCCTCCGGCTGCCCTTATGGCGGACAAGCCTTCCGGACAGCCGAGCAGTCTTGAGCAGAATGATTACACCGCTTTTTATGATGAGCATGACCTGTACGATGATGAGTCGGATGACAGGCGAGATCCTGAACTGCTTTTTCAATCGTACAAGGAACAGCTCCTTGACAGCGCTGAGGATCAGTCCTTTTTAAAATTCGGCAGCAGAATCGCTCCTGTCATTGAGGATGACTATCGGAAAGAGATCCTGCCAAAAATCGAAAAAGTGATTAGTGATTATTTAGCGACATTGCAAGATGATGAGGCGTACCAAGATGTTGTGATCTCAAGCATGCCTTCAGCGGGCAAAACGGAAAAAATTTTCAACGTTTACAATCGGACAACTGGAGAAGATCTTCTCAGATTCCATGTGCGAAGAGACCACCCGCCTCATGACGGCTACTGGTTTAATTTTCATTATCATACAGCAGAAGATGGATTTCAATCACATCATGAGCTTGGGAGTATTTACTGGGACCGCAACACGCCTCCCAACTGGATGAGTGCCTAAAGGAGATGCCATTAGACATGAAAAAGTACACAATGAATGAAATGGTCGATATAACAAAGGATATGCTGAACAAACGGGGCGTTATGATAGAAGATATTGCACGGATTGTTCAAAAACTTCAGGAAAAATACAATCCAAATCTGCCGCTCAGTGTTTGCATGGAGAATGTAGAAAAAGTCCTGAACAAACGTGAAATTATTCATGCTGTTTTGACAGGCCTTGCACTCGATCAGCTTGCAGAACAGAAGTTTCTCCCCGAACCGCTGCAGCACCTTGTTGAAACGGATGAACCGCTTTACGGCATAGATGAAATTATCCCGCTTTCCATCGTTAATGTGTACGGGTCGATCGGTTTGACCAATTTCGGTTATTTGGATAAAGAGAAGATTGGAATTATTAAGGAACTTGATGAAAGTCCAGACGGTATTCACACCTTTTTGGATGATATTGTGGCAGCTCTTGCTGCAGCAGCGGCGAGCAGAATTGCACATACGCATCAGGATCTGCAAGATGAAGAAAAAGAACAGGATGAAAAGCCTGTCGTCAGCTGACTATAAAAAAATCATTTCTGGGTTCAGAAATGATTTTTTATTGTGTTACACTACTAGAAGACTACTTTTAAAGGATGAAAAAAATGAAACAGTTTAAGGATTTATGCAGACATGTTTTAGAGCAAAAAGGGGCGGTAAGCGTATGATTTCATTCATTTTTGCGATGGATGCCAACAGGCTTATCGGCAAAGACAATGATTTGCCGTGGCATTTGCCCAATGATCTTGCATACTTTAAGAAAGTAACATCGGGCCATTCAATCATTATGGGCCGAAAAACATTTGAATCGATCGGACGTCCGCTTCCAAATCGGAAAAATATTGTCGTTACCTCAGCGCCGTCTTCAGAATTTCCGGGATGCACGGTTGTCGGTTCATTAAAGGATGTACTGGACATTTGTTCAGGCCCTGAAGAATGCTTTGTGATCGGAGGGGCTCAGCTCTATACGGACCTTTTCCCTTATGCGGACAGACTGTATATGACGAAAATTCATCACGAGTTTGAGGGTGACCGTCACTTCCCTAAATTTGATGAATCCAATTGGAAGCTGGTTTCTTCTGAGCAGGGGATCAAAGACGAAAAAAACCCGTATGATTACGAATTTCTAATGTATGAAAAAAAGAATTCTTCTAAAGCGGGAGGATTTTAATTGGTTCGCTACAGCCTTCTGGTGGTTTATATTGTGTATATGCTGTTAAAAAATATGAAACAATTATTTAATCAAACAATGCTCGATCCCCGTCTATCATACAAAAAACAGATGACTCTTGTGTACGAACAGCCAAAGGCGTTTTTGGAAGGCTGTATCGGCATATCCGGTTCAGTTGTGACGATCCATCAGCCAGAGCCAATACCACACGGTCCTGTTTTGTATGTGCATCCCCGTTTGCATTTGGCTGAACTGGCCTTAATTGCTGGATATATTGAGGAACCGGCCGGCTTTATCGCCAACCCAAAAGTGTTCCGCTTGCCTTTTATCGGGCAATGGCTGGATCGGATGGATGTGATTTCAGACGGTGATTCAGAAAAGGTATATGAAGATGTGACAAAACAGCTGGAAAAGGGACAAAGCCTGATTCTTTCACTAGATGGTTCTATTGATCCTGTAGAACTTGCGGCCCGCTATCATCTTCCGTTGGTGATGGTGGAAACGAAAGGAACAGATAACATGCAAAAGGGCTCGTTTTTTAAACGCTTAAAACCGGCAGACATTGAATTGTCCTTTTCAAAAGCTTATATACCTGCCAATGAAAAACAATTACGTGCATAAAAAAAGCGCAGTCGTTAAGACTGCGCTTTTCTGTTACTGTTACGAAAGGAACGGCACTTTTACACAATAGAAGAGCACGCAGAAAAACATGGCGGCGCTCCCGCCCAATACAAAGCTGTGCCAAATGGCGTGATGGAAGGGGATCTTTTTCCAAATGTAAAAGATGGTCCCGACAGAGTATAAAATGCCGCCGAGAAAAAGGAGGCTGAATCCCGCTCCGCTCAGTGAAACATATAAAGGTTTAACTGCAATAATCATCAGCCACCCCATGACTAAATACACGAAGGTTGACAATAGGATAAACCGTTTCACAAAGAAAATTTTAAAAACGATTCCGCCTAGGGCAAGTGACCATACGATAACCAACAGGGTAAAGCCGAGTGTGCCTTTCAGCGGCCCAAGCAAAAAAGGCGTGTAGGTTCCGGCGATGAGTACGTAAATCGCGCTATGATCAATAATCTCCAAAATGTCCTTCGTTTTTTTATGTGTGATGCTGTGAAGCAGGGTGGAACTCAAATATAACAGCAGCATAGAGACACCGAATATTGTAAAGCTGACAATGTCCCATGCAGACCCGTAATTAGCCGCAAATATGATTAGAAACACTAATGCTGGGATGGATAAGAGGACACCGATGCCGTGTGTAATCGCATTGGCGATCTCTTCTTTGATTGTAAACAAGTACATTCTCCTTTCGATCGCTAGATCATTTGATTTTTTAACGTCTCTATAAAGCTCAAGCCCTCAAAGGTAATTTTTGTGCCTGCGCGTCCGCGGCTTTTGGTGACATAATCTTTTTTCTCCAAATAGTCGAGACGGCTTCTGACCTGCTGAGGAGTTAACGAGGTTTGGGTATTTTTGCTGTGTTCAGAAATGATCCGTCTGCTGGCAGGTTCTCCTTTTTCGTTCAATACTTTTATTGTTTCCAAAATAAACAAAAACTCAGCTTTTTCCATTAAAGTAAGCAGTTTCGCTTTTTTCTTCGACGTTTTTCCGTCTATCGTGCCTCTAATATACGGCGGCAGGTCATATGGCTGAATCGTTCCCCCGCTTGATACTGCCGCCATATAATCTGCAGCGTTTTTTAATTCCCTGACATTGCCTTCAAATGCATGCTTCTCAAGCACGGGAAAAACGGAGGGATCGATTAACAATTGCTGACCGGAATTTGAGAGAAAATGCTGTGTCAAAAGCGGAATATCGCTTTTTCGTTCCGATAATTCGGGCAGTGTGAGCGTTAAAATGTTCAGTCTGTAGAATAAGTCTTGCCTGAATGTATGTTCCACGGATCGGTCTGCAGAAGCACAGATCATTCGCGGTTTCTCCGTGTCTGAATCAAGCGCTTTTAACAGCTGAGCTTGTACAGAAGCAGGCATGCGCCATACATCATCAAGAAAAAGGGTTCCTCGTACCGCTTTTTGAAAAACACCTGTGTTTCCGTTAGGGCCAAAAAGCTCATGAATAAGGGTTTCTTCCGAATGGGTGCTGCAATTGACGCTTATAAACGGTTCATTGCTTCTCGAAGATTCCAAGTGTATGGCATGTGCGAAGTGATTTTTGCCTGTTCCGATTTTTCCTGTTATTAAGACAGGAAGCTCCGATAACGAGAACTGCTTGGCGATTCGCTTCGCTTCCAGGAAAGTTTGATGTTCTCCGATTAGATGTTGAAATGTATTGAGTTTTGGTGCACTATTCATCAATTGGCTCCTTTTGGTTCTAATTGGTTTCATTATATCATGCCTTTTGGTTGAAAACACCCTTTATTTTACGATCATCTTTTTTCTTGGCTCTGCAGGATAATGGTTGAACAGAAGTTACCACAAGATGTGGTGGACATAGTCTGTATTTTTTTAATTATTAAATAAAAATAATTGTCTTATTTTTTGAATATTCATGTTATAATGGCATATTAAATAGGGATTTAAAACAAGAAAGGAATCTGTACATGAAACCGTTGCTTAAAGAAAACTCTCTCATCCAAGTGAAAGACATTTTGAAGGCTCACCAAAACGTAAAGGACGTTGTCATTCACACACCTTTGCAGAGGAATGACAGACTTTCTGAGAGATATGAATGCAATATCTATTTAAAACGCGAAGACTTGCAAGTTGTCAGATCTTTTAAGCTCAGAGGGGCTTATCATAAAATGAAACAGCTTTCCAGCGAGCAGACAGAGAACGGAGTTGTGTGTGCAAGTGCCGGAAACCACGCTCAAGGTGTGGCATTTTCGTGTAAACATCTTGGCATTCACGGGAAAATTTTTATGCCGTCTACTACACCGAGACAAAAAGTATCTCAAGTTGAACTATTCGGAAAAGGATTTATCGATATTATTTTGACAGGCGATACGTTTGACGACGCGTATAAAAGCGCTGCTGAATGCTGTGAGGCGGAATCTCGGACGTTTATCCATCCGTTCGATGATCCGGATGTGATGGCCGGACAGGGAACGCTCGCAGTCGAGATTTTAAACGACATTGATACAGAACCGCATTTTCTTTTTGCAAGTGTCGGAGGCGGCGGCCTTCTCTCTGGGGTAGGTACATATTTGAAAAACGTGTCTCCTGATACAAAGGTAATTGCTGTTGAGCCGGCGGGAGCGGCATCCTACTTTGAATCAAACAAAGCTGGGCATGTCGTCACACTTGATAAAATTGACAAGTTTGTAGATGGTGCGGCTGTTAAAAAAATTGGCGAGGAAACCTTCCGGACGCTGGAAACTGTCGTTGATGACATTCTCCTTGTGCCTGAAGGAAAAGTATGTACATCCATTCTTGAATTATATAACGAATGTGCGGTTGTTGCTGAACCGGCTGGAGCTCTTTCTGTCGCAGCGCTTGATTTGTACAAGGATGAAATTAAAGGGAAAAACGTGGTGTGTGTGGTAAGCGGGGGCAATAACGATATCGGAAGAATGCAGGAAATGAAGGAGCGTTCCTTGATTTTTGAAGGTCTTCAGCATTATTTTATCGTCAACTTTCCGCAAAGAGCGGGGGCGCTCCGCGAATTTCTTGACGAAGTCCTCGGGCCGAATGATGACATTACAAGATTTGAATATACGAAGAAAAATAATAAAAGCAATGGACCTGCTCTTGTCGGCATCGAGCTGCAGAACAAAGCCGATTATGGGCCGCTGATTGAACGGATGAACAAAAAACCGTTTCATTATGTAGAGGTGAACAAGGATGAGGACTTGTTCCATTTGCTGATCTAATTTTTTTACACAACCGCGCAAAATGACAGACAGCCCGGCTGGCATCATATATAATAGAAGAAAAACAAAAAAGAGGATTGATAGCTTGTTACTCAAAAGCCTAGAGTTCAAACGCGGTGACGGGATTCAGGTGAAAGTGACAGAAATACCTGTATTAAAGGAAGATGAGCACTATTTCTTTATGTTACATCACCATTTGCAATTCTACTTAAAAGAAGTGTTTTCATCAAACAGCAGGGCAAAAGTGTATTCTTTCCGACATTATATGAAGCGCCGGATGAAGTGGGCAGATTATCAGGCTGTATTTCATCAAGAGGTGTTAAAGCACAACGCGTAACATGCCGTTTTTTACCTGCATGCCCTCCTTTGTAATCGTTAATGGGAGGCATGCAGGATTTTTTTTGCTCAGTATCGAATACAAACATGGGACAGTAAGGACGGTTTTAGAAAGCGTTTTTATGATGGCTGGAAAGGGTGGATGTCATGAAGGTTATCAACGGGTTAACGGCTGGGCTGATTTTTCTGTTTTTGTGTGCATGCGGAGGACAGCAGATTAAAGATCCGCTCAATTACGAGGTGGAGCCTTTTACATTTCAAAACCAAGACGGCAAGAACGTTTCTTTAGAGAGTTTAAAAGGAGAAGTATGGCTGGCGGATTTTATTTTTACCAATTGTGAAACTGTATGTCCGCCAATGACCGCTCATATGACCGATCTGCAAAAAAAACTGAAAGCCGAAAATATAGATGTCCGCATCATATCATTTAGTGTTGACCCAGAAAACGATAAGCCGAAACAGCTGAAGAAATTTGCCGCAAATTATCCATTATCTTTTGATAACTGGGATTTTCTCACGGGATACAGCCAGAGTGAGATTGAGGAGTTCGCACTTAAGAGCTTTAAAGCGATCGTAAAGAAGCCGGAGGGAGAGGACCAAGTGATTCATCAATCTTCTTTTTATTTGGTAGGTCCGGACGGTAAGGTGCTGAAAGATTACAATGGAGTGGAGAATACACCGTACGATGATATCATTTCCGATGTGAAGTCAGCCACTACACTCAAGTAAGCTAAGAGACTAGGCATTTGCAAATCTTCTAAAACATGATACACTTTCCACTAGTAGAATGGGAAGGAGCAACAAGATTGAAGCTGCGCATTTTTTCAATCATGGCCAGTTTGATTTTGCTTCTTACTGCGTGTACGAGCATACGTACATCATCTGAGGGAAAACAAAAAGCCCATGAAACGAAAACAAAAGAACACATTGTCATAGCGGCTGTCGGAGATTCGCTGACAGAAGGAGTCGGAGATCCCGACGGAAAGGGATATGTCGGCAAGGTGGCGGATTCTATCCGGTCAGATAAACAAGTCAAAACGGTCGACGTGAAAAATTATGCTGTAAAAGGGAACCGTTCGGATGATTTATTAGAAAAACTAAAAGATAAAAAGGTTCAAAAAGGCATAAAGGACGCAGATTATGTCTTTTTTACAATTGGCGGTAATGATTTGATGAAAATCCTTCGCCAAAACTTTCTGCAATTAACCGTTGAACCGTTTCAGGAAGCGGAAAAACCGTACGAAAAGCGCTTTGAAAAAATCATTTCTGAAATTCGCGAGCTGAATGATCACGCTGAGCTGATTTATGTCAGCATGTACAATCCGTTTACGTTTACATTATCAGAACTAAATGAAATAAATGGTGTCGTCACGGATTGGAACCATATTGCTGAAAAAGAGCTGAAAAAAGATAAACATGCAAAAATCGTCCATATCGAAGATTTGTTCAATCAAAAAAGTGACAGCAGCCGAATTTCTGAGGAAGATGATTTTCATCCTAATGGTACGGGTTATTCTCTTATCGCAAAGCGCGTCTATCAAGCCATTAAAAAAGAAGGATTACCGAAAGAGTAGGGTGGCAGCATGAATAAGTGGAAGCGACTGTTTTTTATATTGCTTGCAATCAATTTTATCCTCGCCGCCGGGTTTGTGGCACTTGTTTTGCTCCCGGGGGAACAGGCTCAGGTGAAGGATTCATCTGAGAGCGAGTATGGATTTCAAGTGACAAGCACAAAAGAATCATTAGCTGCGTTTGTTAACTCATATTTAAACGACAAAGCATCAAACAAGCTTGATTATAAAGTAGAGATTGATGATGATGTTCATGTCGCAGGGAAAATCAAGGCATTTTCCACGTCTATTGATGCGTTTATCGCTTTTGAGCCGACCGTGAAAAAAAACGGTGATGTAGAGCTGAATGTCACGAAATTTTCGTTAGGGAAATTGAGTATACCAATTAGCTTTGTGTTAAATTATATGGACAGCTTTTATGAATTGCCGTCATTTGTCCATGTTCACCCCGGGGATAAAAGCATTGAAGTGCGTTTGTCAGAAATGCCTTTAACGAATGGAATGTATGTCAAAGCGGATAAGATAAATTTAGAAAAAGATGAAATTGAGTTTTCCTATTACCATCCTAAACAATAGAGGTGACTGAAAATGAAACGGATTTACCAGTATTTCAGTTTATTATCCTTTACATTTTCCCTGTATTTCGGCTGGCTTGCTTATCATCATCTGGCTGCTGAAGACATGGATCAAATGTATTTGAATGTTTCCTATTGTGCCTTGTTCCTAAGTGTGATGGTGTTTACATTCGGTATGCGAGACCGAAAAAAAACCGATAAGTCATGAAAAAAGAGACATGAAACAACGTCTCTTTTTTCGTGCGGTCCAAAGAAAATTTGAGAACACAAGGAGAAAAGATGAAAGCATACGATTTTACACAGGGGAATGTGCTGAAACAGCTTGTACTGTTTTCAATGCCTATTATGCTCGGAAACGCATTGCAGGTTTCCTTTCAATTTATAGACAGCTTGTGGATCGGCAATTTACTGGGGGCAAAGGCCCTTGGGGCAGCCGCGGTATCAAGCACGATTGTTTTGACCGTGCTGTCTTTTATTTTGGGCCTTAACAATGCGACGTTAACCATTTTATCTCAGCAAAAAGGAAAAGATGATATAAAAGGAATGGCGTCGTATATTAACGCTTTTGTTGTTTTATTAACAGGCCTAAGCATCGGATTCGGCGCGGCCGGTTTTTTTCTCTCAGAGCTTTTGCTGCGTCTTCTAAAAACACCGGAGTCAATGATACCGTTTGCTGAGACGTATTTACAGATTCAATTTATCGGCATTTTATTTTTGTTTGGTTATAACTTTATCAGTACTGTGCTTCGTGCGCTGGGCGACAGCAAGACACCTCTCCGGTTTATTGCGTTTGCTGTTGTACTGAATACAGTGCTTGCGCCGCTCTTTATTTCTGTGTTCCACATGGGAATAGCGGGAGCGGCTTATTCAACGATTTTGTCACAGGGCATTGCGTTTTTGTATGGGTTGTTTTATGTCATCAAACACAAGCTTGTGCCATTCTCGATTCCGAGAATGCCCAAGTGGGAAGAGTCCGCGCTGATTTTGAAACTCGGGATTCCGGCAGGTCTGCAGATGATGGTGATTACAGGCGGTATGATGGCGATTATGAGTGTTGTTAACTCATACGGGGATCACGTGGTATCAGGATTTGGCGCGGTGCAGCGGCTTGATAGCATCATCACGCTTCCAGCAATGGCTGCCGGTACGGCCGTCAATAGTATGGCAGGGCAAAATATTGGAATCGGAAACGAAAAAAGAGTGGGAACAATTGCAAGGCTAGGTGTGATAGCTGTTATTTCCTGCATGCTGGTGATTGCGGTTATGATTTGGGTATTTGGTAAATATCTCATAAGGTTATTTATCAGTGAGCCTGATGCGGTCGCATTTGGTGAACAATATTTGAAGTGGATCGCGTTTTTCTACCCTTTTATTGGGATTAATTTTGTGCTGAACGGAATCGTCAGGGCCGCGGGAGCGATGCTGCAGGTTCTGGTATTAAACTTGATCTCGTTTTGGGTGTTGAGATATCCTTTCACAGCTCTATTTTCAGCTTGGCTTGGACAAAAAGGAATCGGGCTTGGAATCGGAATGAGTTTTTTATTTAGCAGCTGCGCGGCATTTTTGTATTATAGATATGGCCGCTGGAAAGCAATGAAGCTGTTTACTGAAAAATAAGTGAAGCACTGCGAAAAGCACATACCTATATATCGGTATGTGCTTTTTTTCACCGTTTTTTATCAAGTTTGCTGAAGAGCTCGATTAACGTGGCAAGTTCAGCATCAGTGTAGCAGTCAAAGCGTTTAAAGAAATATTCCGTTTTTTTCTCGTTAAAGTGCTGAAGGACTTTTTCGCCTGCTTCAGTGATATGAATGCGGATGATGCGTCTGTCTTCCTTCGATCTGATTCTCGTAATCCATTCCTTTTCTACCAGCGCATCGGTCACAGCCGTAATGTGGCTTGCCGATACCTCTAAAATAGGCGCAAATTCAGTGACTTTTTTAGGCCCTTGTTCACTGAGGATCCGAAGAATAGTGAATTCATTCCGCGACAGCTCTTTATCTAAAATTTCATTGATTTCATTGCGTATTTGTTTAAAGACTTTACGGAGTAAAGTTTCCATATCGTACATCATCTGTGTTCTTACTTTCAAATTTGTGAACCTCCATTACATAAGCATATTGCTTAAAACCTATAGATTTTATTGAAAAGCAGAATCATTTTCATTCTATTTTTACATGCTATAATATAATAATACCACGTATTAACAAAGGAGGCACCAGTATGTCTGAAAAAAAAGAAATCGCCACATTTGCAGGAGGCTGTTTTTGGTGTATGGTTAAACCTTTTGACGAACAGCCGGGAATTGAAAAAGTGGTGTCCGGGTATACAGGCGGCCATACTGAAAACCCTACGTACGAAGAGGTGTGCAGTGAAACGACGGGACATCGTGAAGCCGTTCAAATCACATTTAATCCTGATGTATTCCCTTATGAAAAACTGCTTGAATTATTTTGGCAGCAAATCGATCCGACAGATGCCGGGGGGCAGTTTGCTGATCGCGGCAGTTCCTATCGCGCAGCCATTTTTTATCATAATGATAAACAAAAGGAGCTTGCGGAAGCTTCCAAGCAACGTCTGGCGGAAAGCGGCATCTTTAAAGATCCGATTGTAACGGACATTTTAAAAGCTGAACCTTTCTATGAAGCGGAAGGCTACCATCAGCATTTTTATAAAAAGAATCCAGCACATTATCAGCGCTACCGGACAGGTTCCGGACGCGCGGGGTTTATCAGCGAGCATTGGGGGGCTAAATAAATGGCGTACAATAAAGAAGAAAAAATAAAGTCATTAAATCGCATGCAATATGAAGTAACGCAAAATAACGGCACGGAGCCGCCATTTCAAAATGAATATTGGGATCATAAGGAAGAAGGGTTGTATGTAGACATTGTGTCAGGCAAGCCATTGTTTACATCCAAGGATAAATTTGATTCCCACTGCGGCTGGCCAAGCTTTACAAAGCCGATTGAAGAAGAAGAAGTGGAAGAAAAACTGGACACGAGCCACGGCATGATTCGCACAGAAGTAAGAAGCCGAACTGCTGATTCTCATCTTGGCCACGTATTTAATGACGGACCTGGTCCAAACGGACTTCGTTACTGCATAAATTCAGCAGCGCTGCGGTTTGTTCCGAAGCATAAGCTAAAAGAAGAAGGATACGAAAGCTATCTGCATCTCTTTAATAAATAAACTGTTAAAAACAGGCCTGCCTAATGGATAGACAGGCTTGTTTTTATGCCTTTTTCTCTTGATGCAATTCTTCAATAATCTGTGCAATTCTTTCTTTCGTAATGAGCGGGGCTTGATCTGATTGATACCCAGGCAGATTGACTTTGCGAAAGTCAGGATGTTTTTCCGGCTCTGGAAGGATCGCATAAAGGTTGCCCCATTCATACAGTGATTCAATTTCATGTGGAGATGTTAATTCTTCGTGAAGCTTTTCACCTGGACGCTTGCCCACTTCTACTGCAGCCGGCCGCGGGAGCCCATGCTGCGATGCATATTCTTCAAACCCATGAATCAGTTCTTCAAGTTTCAGTGATTCCATTTTGAAAATAAAGGTTTCTCCGCCTTTTGTAATAGCAGCCGATTGTAATGTCAATGTAGCTGCATCGTCTATTGACATGAAAAATCTGGTCATGTTTTTGTCTGTGATGGTCAGGGGTTCACCCTCCATCATCTGTTCAAATAATATGGGGATGACCGAACCTCTGGAACCGAGAACATTTCCAAAGCGGACCGAACAAAACAAGGTTCCTTTGTTTTGGACGTGGCGGTTTGCTTGATGAAACAGCTTTTCAGATAACAGCTTGGTGGCACCCATTGTGTTCACAGGAGATACAGCTTTATCTGTACTGATATTAATGACATGCTGCACTCGGTGTGAAAGGGCAGCTTCCACCACATTTTGTCCGCCGATGAGATTGGTCTGGATCGCTTCAAATGGATGGTCCTCACATGTCGGAACCTGTTTCAGCGCAGCCGCGTGAAAGACGATATCGACGCCTTTCATCACCTGATTCACCCTTCTGTGATCGCGTACATCTCCAAGTACAAATAATAGCCGCTTATCCTCCGCATACTTTTGGCTCATGACATACTGTTTACTGTCGTCTTTGCTGAATACAATCACCTGTTTAGGTGTAAGCATCAAAAGGCGTTTGACAATTTGACTCCCGATTGAACCCGTTCCGCCAGTGACTAAAACTGTTTTGTTATGGAAAAATGGTTTTAGTTCTGCTGTTTGCTGTTTAGGCATGGCTTATCCTCCAACTCTCGTTTCTCTACCATGCATCATATGTTCAACTTTGTAATCGAATTAATGAAAGCAACCAATAAAACAAAATTTAGGGGAATGATCATGTCACAAAGTGTTCTTTTTTAATAGAAAATGGAAAAACGGACGTAACTAGGGAAAAACACAACTAAATAAACAATGTACTAAATATTCAACATATTTTTATTTCGCTCCGCAAAAGGAAATCTGGCAAAGTCATCTCACGTACCTCTTTGGGGAATAAGTTGTTTATGAGTCAGAAACCCTATAAAAAAAGGTTCATTTTCCTCACGGTAATCACCTGTATATATTTTACAATAGTAGTGTTAGTAATAAAAGAGGAGGGTACCAAATGAAGGTTTCAAAAACAATGCTGCTAAGCACTGCCGCGGGTTTATTGCTTAGCCTGACAGCAACCTCGGTGTCGGCTCATTATGTGAATGAGGAACATCATTTCAAAGTGACTGCACACACGGAGACAGATCCGGTCGCATCTGGGGATGACGCAGCAGATGACCCGGCCATTTGGGTTCATGAAAAACACCCGGAAAAAAGCAAGTTGATTACAACAAATAAGAAGTCAGGGCTCGTTGTGTATGATTTAGACGGAAAACAGCTTCATTCTTATGAGTTTGGCAAGCTCAATAATGTCGATCTGCGCTATGATTTTCCATTGAACGGCGAAAAAATTGATATTGCTGCCGCATCCAACCGGTCCGAAGGAAAAAATACAATTGAAGTATATGCAATAGACGGGGATAAAGGAAAATTGAAAAGCATTACAGATCCGAACCATCCTATCTCCACCAATATTTCTGAGGTTTATGGATTCAGCTTGTATCACAGCCAGAAAACAGGAGCATTTTACGCATTAGTGACAGGCAAACAAGGGGAATTTGAGCAGTATGAAATTGTTGATGGTGGAAAGGGTTATGTAACAGGGAAAAAGGTGCGTGAATTTAAGTTGAATTCTCAGACCGAAGGCCTTGTTGCGGATGATGAGTATGGGAACCTATACATAGCAGAGGAAGATGAAGCCATCTGGAAATTTAACGCTGAGCCCGGCGGAGGGTCAAAGGGGCAGGTTGTTGACCGTGCGACAGGAGATCATTTGACAGCTGATATTGAAGGACTGACAATCTATTATGCACCAAATGGCAAAGGATATCTCATGGCTTCAAGTCAAGGAAATAACAGCTATGCAATGTATGAACGGCAGGGGAAAAATCGCTATGTAGCCAACTTTGAGATTACAGATGGCGAGAAAATAGACGGTACTAGTGACACGGATGGTATTGATGTTCTCGGTTTCGGACTTGGCCCAAAATATCCATACGGGATTTTTGTGGCGCAGGATGGCGAAAATATCGATAACGGACAAGCCGTCAATCAAAATTTCAAAATTGTATCGTGGGAACAAATTGCACAGCATCTCGGCGAAATGCCTGATCTTCATAAACAGGTAAATCCGAGGAAGCTGAAAGACCGTTCTGACGGCTAGAATAGAAAGCAGCTTGTGCAGCTGCTTTTTTCTATGAATAAAAAAATCGTTCATAGCAATGAACGATTTTTCATGAGAGCGCCAGATGAATCGCTTTTAGTTTTGCAGGAAGCTCATCAAACGTAAATGCGGGTACGATCTCTTTATAATTGGCTGCTGCAGCTTTTTGCCGTTCTTCAGGGTGGTTGATATAGAAAGCGGCTTTTTCCTTAAAGTCGTTCATGCCGTGATAAGAAATAAAGGATGAAAAAGGATGCGCCGCGGGTAAATCTGTTAATTGAAATGCTTCGCATGCAGCGATATCAAACGTTCGGTTATTAAAACTGGCATTTTTGATGCGCATAGTATTTTGGTTGAAAGCAAAATGATAGGGACGATGCGCATTAATTACGATGTCTGCCCCATTATAATAATGAACGGCCTGTTCGGGTGGAACCCATGTGCTGACGACATCAATATGCGGCTGTTTGAGCACTTTTTTAGGCAGATATTTTCCCCATTCCTTGCCGATTACCCGAACCGTGAATGGCAGATGGACCGCTTCTTTCATAAGCTGAACCCGATTAGGGTAAGGATAGCCGATGATTAACAGATTTGAATGATAGGAATGTTCGGTGTCCATTTTTTTAAACAGCCGATGGTTAACTGGTATCGGAACATAATAGACGTTCTGGTAGCCGAGCTCTTGATAGTAGAGAGCTGCATTTTGTTCTATCGTTAATATGGCGTCAGCAAGCTTAATTACCTGAAGGCTGATATCCGTATAAAATGGGTCTTCGGTCAGCCAAACATACACGGGGATATCCTTACCCTTTAACCAGGTCAGCCAGTCGTGAGGAACGCGGTCTCCAACCATCATAAGTGTGAAATCCGGCTGAAACGCTTCGATCTTCATCAAAGATTCTGCTTCAGGTTTATCTGCAATCATATACTCTGTATGAGTGTTCTGAAAACATTCTTCAGCCCAGCGATCAAAATAACTGTATATTCCTCCGTATCCCGACTGGATATACAAGACTTTCATCGGATGTTATGAAAAGAACGTAACGCTTTCTACTTTGTCTACATCAATTAATGTTGTAGCTTGGCCTGCCGGAGTGACGGAGCTTTCCTGTGTTACAAATACGATCCCGTGAACCTGATCGAAAGCAACGAAAACAACCGGTCCGATCATGTCACCTGAATCAGTCACAATGCTGATTGTAGTGCCTGGTGTAATTCTGGCAAAAATCCATCTTGCCGGAAGAGAAGGGTCTAAAATAGATTCTGCCGTAACCGTTTCACTTTCATCTACTTTTTGATCGATGGCAGCATCAAGCAAGGCTTTAAGATTACTATCCATATTTTCTCCTCCTTCTGTTGCAGTTGGAAATAAAGGGCTTAAAACGGCTTTAATTAAATCCTTTTTTAACTGTGCATTTTCAGAGCTCATTACACACACCTCCTATTCGATAGTGAACTCACGTTAATCATATTCTTCCGGCTGTTATTTGGTATGAGTCGAACGCCGTACCTGATCTAATTTTCATCTATTTAAGGAAAATGCTGATTTTTTAATGGAGTGGACATAGCCTATACCATAAATCGGAGTCGCACATATTGTGAAACAGAGATAAGGATAAGGGAGAGGGATGATTTGGATTTAGAGAAACAAGTGGATCGAGAAGAAAATCAAGATGAACTGCATTTTATTTTGCTTTTGCTGATTCTGCTGATACGTCAATCGTCTTCTGAAGGAAATCCATCTGACCTCAGACGCCAGCTTGTTTTTGCAAAAGAGCTGGGCGTACCGGTTTCAAAAGTCAATTTGATTAACGGAGATACACTTCAAAATGTCATCGTAAAAGAAGTTCTGACTGATTTGGTTATTTTCCAAAACCCGTTAAATAACACGAGATCTCATGTTTCACTCTCAAGTGTTGTAAGCTGGGGTGCTTTTTAAATGATGACAGAGGCTCCGCTTGCTGCGGAGCCGTTTTTATGTTTGACGGAGGGAGGCGGTATAGATGGGAGAGAAAGTGTCTATTATTTTAACAAGTTACAACAAACCCGATTATTTGCAAAAAGCGATCGAAAGCGTGATACAGCAAACGCATGATCTTTGGGAGCTTTTTATCATGGATGATCATTCGAATGCAGAAACAACTGCGGTGATTCACAAGTATCTCCACGACCGGCGCATTCAATATCATAACAGTTTCGTGCATCCTGCAGATCGATTAAAAACAGCTCGTTATGCCACATTAATTAACAGTGCGCTCCCATTTGCAGACGGCGATTACATTTCCTATCTTACTGACGACACTGTTTATCATCCTGAGCGGCTGAGCCGTATGATGCAAGAGTTTTCACATAAGCCTGAAGCGCAGGCGGTCTATTCAAAACAAAAAGTTGTACATGTAAACGAAAGGGGAGAGGAAATCTCACATTTCTACAGAAATGCCAATGCAGTGCTTGATCAGGCCGCTTTTCAAGTTGATCATTGCTCCGTTATGCATCGCCGTTCGTTACTTAATCTCATCCACCATAAATTTGGAGGCTACTGGGATGATGATATGAAGCATTGGAATCATGGCGACGCAATTTTTTGGGCGAGACTCAACAACTTTACCCCATTTCTGCCGATAAATGAAGTATTAGACACAACCTATAAAACCCCAGATTCATTTCAAAATGCATATCGGTTTCTGCCCGCCGATTTGATTGACGGCTCTTTTGTAAAAGGTTCAGATCAAAATGTGTATTTTTTTGATCAGGGTGTAAGGCATCCTGTTGGAGAAAAGTGGGGTTTTTTGTATCTAAATCGGACTGTCGCTGTTCCAGACCCATATTTATTCCAATATAGGATTGGCAAAATTTTAAACATTCCGAATTATATTTTAGTAAAGGAAGCTGACCATCCTGCAATATTTTATATCGAAGCTGGAAAAAAAAGGCGAATTGTGGACCAGTATGCGTTTCAATTTTATCAATTTCAAAGAAAAGACATAGTGACAATTGGAAAAGAAGAGATGGAGACGCTTCCGGAAGGGCCGCCGATTACGTGGAAACGATCTGAATTGATCAAAAATCCGCCTGGCCGACGTCTGTTTTTCATCGAACGCGAGCCGTTTTTGTTTCTAAACGGCGTCTTTCACCCGATTAGTGAACAAGTAACAAGGAAGTTTTTTTTACATCAGAAGCCAATCTCCGCTTCTTTCCGAAATATTCAGCAATTTCCAATTGGAAAGCCGTTTTATCCGGTGTACGATGAGATTATAAAGAAATTGAATATTGCAACAGAGTAAAGGTATAGGTCATAAAAAGGAGACGTTCATGACAGGACATTATTCAAAAACGGAACATCAATATATATTGTTAACGTCTGAATCGGCATCGTTTGATCATTACAGCGTATACAGAGATCCGCAGCTTCCGCAAATTTTTTCTCATAACTTTGTTCAGCTCCATGATACGTTTCCATTGGAGCGGTTACTTAACTTTTTACCCTCCGTACCAAAGCTGCTTGATGCGAATTATCTCCATTTAAAAGCGTCGCCGCAGCATGTTTTTCCGCTCGGTTTGAAGCAGTCGCTTGTAAAAAGCGGTTTTGTCGTCGAGGATGAGCTACTATATGACATGAAGCTTAGTGACTGGAAGGGGCAGATGGGACATCCTTTAACCGCATGGGGGACGGCAAAAAGTCTTTGCGACGGATCTTCTATTATGAAAATTTACGATTCCATTTATATTGGAGAAGCAATCGCTGAACAAAAATTAAAAAGAAAATATCCTTTCTATGAAGCAGGTATAATCATTCTTGTTGTTTGTTACAGCGACCAGGCACAGAAAGTTCCCATTGGGTGCGGCGAGCTGTTTATCGATCATCAAGAGAAAACGGCTAAAATCGAAGAAGTGGCAATTTTAGATCAGTTTCAAAGGAAGGGCTACGGCAGTATCTTAGTGAAAGAAATGCTGTCCATCGCCAAATCACTAGGAATGGAAGCAGCCTACTTAGTGGCTGCAAGCACTGACGGTGCAACTCAGTTTTACGAAAAGCTGACGTTTAAAAAATATGAGCGGGTGCATACTGTATTTCATTATTTCCTTACATGAAATAGGCGTTTGCACAAACCATTTGGGACTTGGCCCGCATAAAATGCCGTATATCGTGATAAGAAAGGATGAAAACAGCATGTATGGATACTCTGGGTACGGTTACGGATTTGGCTGCGGGACAAATACATTTGTGTTAATTGTTGTCTTGTTCATTTTATTAATTATTGTTGGAGCCGCTTTTATTTGCTAGATGCTGAAATTTCAAAAGAGCCTTCCCTATTAGGAAGGCTCTTTTTATGTGAAAAAGTTTTTGCGGGGAACGTCATGCCGCCATTTGGACACTCATACAATATGGTAAAAGGGGTTTTGAGGTGGGAGCATGAGCAGTTATTTGATTAAGCCAGAGCTTAGCTCGGCCTATCCGGTTGTCAGTTATGCGAAGGGTTCATATGTTTATGATCAGACCGGAAAAAAATATCTCGACGGCTCGTCAGGTGCGGTGACATGTAATATCGGCCACGGAGTTCGTGATGTGACTGAGAAGCTGAAAGAACAGCTTGATCAGGTGTCTTTTGCTTACCGCTCACAGTTTACGAGTGAGCCCGCCGAGCAATTAGCCGCTCTCTTGGCACAGGAGCTGCCCGGAGATGTGAATTGGTCTTTTTTTGTCAACAGCGGGTCAGAAGCGATAGAAACAGCTATGAAAATCGCCATTCAGTATTGGCAGGAAAAAAAGCAAACACAAAAATCCATCTTTTTGTCTCGATGGAGCAGTTACCACGGAATAACTTTGGGAGCGCTTTCATTGTCTGGTTTTTATGAAAGGAGATACCGGTTCACCCATCTCATTGAGCGGTATCCAGCTATCTCAGCTCCACATATTTATCGGCTGAATTATGAGACGGAAGAAGACTTTGTTCAGACTGCAGCTGATGAACTGGACACTATGATCAAAAGAATCGGAAGCCAATTCATCGCCGGCTTTGTGGCTGAGCCTATTATTGGTGCTGCAGGAGCAGCGATTACTCCGCCTCCGGGATATTATGAGAGATTAAGTGAGGTATGCCGCACACACGATGTGCTTTTTATTGCAGATGAAGTGATGACGGGGCTTGGGAGAACAGGAAGGATGCTCGCGACAGAGCATTGGGACACCGTACCTGATATTGCTGTACTGGGGAAGGGACTCGGTGCGGGGTATGCACCTATTGCCGCTGCCGTCGTATCTGATTCTATTATTGAAACGATAAAACAAGGGTCAGGTGTGATTATGAGCGGTCACACATATAGTGCACATCCCTATTCAGCCAAAGCTGCTCTTGAAGTTTTGCGATATGTGTTAAAGCACGGCTTGATCAAACAATCAGAAAAAAAGGGCGCTGTGCTGAAGAAAAAGCTTGATGAGGCGGCATCTCAAAGCGGCATTATAGGTGATGTGCGCGGAAAAGGACTGCTATTAGGCATTGAATTTGTGGCAGACCAAAAAACGAAGAAAGTGTTTCCGCCAGAGCAGGCGGTAACCCAGCTTATTGTCAGCGAGGCGAAAAAACGCGGGCTGATTGTTTATCCTTCCAAAGCTGGAATAGACAGTGGAGAAGGAGATGCTGTCATTATTGCTCCTCCTTTTACCATTTCAGACGTTGAAATGGAAGAGCTTATCTCTATTTTTTCAGAAACAGTTGCAGCGGTCGAAAAAAACTTAAAAAAGGATTGACATTAAATGGCGCCATTTCAAAAAGCAATCAGCATTGACACAGCAATTGCAGATGTTCGGGATGGATCGGTTCTGATGTTTGGCGGTTTTGGGGGAGTCGGGTCGCCTCCTTCATTGATTGAAGCGATATTGGACAGCGGTATAACGGATTTAACTGTGATTTGCAATGACGCCGGTTTCCCGGATATAGGGATCGGCCCGCTTATTGTTAATCAACGGGTCAAAACCCTGATCGCCTCGCATATAGGTTCCAATCCTGTAGCCGGAAAACAGATGACAGAGGGGACGTTAGAGGTTCAATTTTCACCTCAGGGAACGCTTGCGGAACGGATTCGCGCTGGCGGAGCGGGACTTGGCGGTATTTTAACCGATGTGGGCATTGATAATCCAATGGTTTGCGAAAAAAAGGACATCGTAACAGTGGCGGGAAAACGATACTTGATTGAAGAGGCGCTGACGGCTGATTTTGCTTTTATCAATGCTTACATTGCAGATGAATTCGGCAATCTAACGTATGACAAAACCGCGCGCAATATGAATCCGCTTATGGCAATGGCCGCCAGGAGAACCTTTGCCGAAGCTGAGCGTATCGTTCCGATGGGGGAGATTTCTGAAGAAATGATTGTCACACCGGGGGTTTTTGTTAAGGGGGTTGTACGAAGCGAGGGAGTGAAGTGGAAATGGGCTTGGGAGTAGCAGAAAGAGAACAGATTGCAAAACGCGCTGCTACTGAAATTAAGCAGGGCATGATTGTGAATCTCGGTATCGGTATCCCATCCTTGGTACCGAACTTTTTGAAGCCTGACATGCAGGTCATGTTTCAAGCGGAAAACGGTGTCCTTGGCATTGGAGAAAGTCCCGAAAAGGGAGAAGAGGATGCGCATTTATGCAACGCCGCGGGATATCCTGTCCGCGCTGTAAAAGGGGCGTCTTATTTTGATACAACCATGTCTTTTGCAATGATCAGAAAAGGCAAAATTGACATTACGATTTTAGGCGCCCTGCAGGTGAGCCAATCAGGAGATTTGGCAAATTGGCTTGTTCCGGGAAAAAAGGTGCCTGGTATGGGCGGGGCGATGGAGCTTGCCCAAAAAGCGAAAAAAGTGGTTGTCGTCATGAGTCATACAGATCAAAAGGGAAGGCCTAAATTAACAGAAAGATGTACGCTGCCATTAACTGCTGCAGGCTGTGTAGATTTGATTATTACCGAAAAAGCGGTTCTTGAGGTCGATAGCCATCACTTCATTTTAAAAGAGCTGATGAATGGCTCGACAATCGATGAGGTGACGAGGCTGACAGAAGCTGAAATCAAAATAGATATGCCTTTTTCTTAAGAGGGGGAATGAGGATGCAAGACATTGAAAGAAAAGTAATCGAGTGGCTTGATCAGCATTCGGCCAAAGCCATTCGTCTTCTCAAAAGGCTCATTGGGGAAAAAAGCACATTGGGGTCAGAGTTTAACGCCCAAGCTGTTGTGCTTGAAAAGCTGCGGCAATTTCATATGGACATTGATGTATGGGAGCCAAGCATAAAGCAATTAAAACAGCATCCCTACTTTAAATCTAACCGATCCGATTTTCATGAGAGCCCGAATATCGTGGCTAAAAAAACGGGAGCCGGCGAAGGTAGGTCCCTGATTTTGAACGGCCATATCGATGTTGTGCCTGAAGGAAGCGTAAAGGATTGGAAGTATGAACCGTATCAAGCTGTCGAAGAAAACGGTAAAATATACGGCCGCGGTTCAACGGATATGAAGGGAGGCAATACAGCCCTTCTTTTTGCTTTAGAAGCCCTGCACGCCTGCGATGTCAAACTGAAGGGAGATGTATTGTTTCAGAGTGTTGTAGATGAAGAGTGCGGCGGCGCCGGTACACTGTCCGCCATCATGAGAGGCTATCGTGCTGACGGGGCACTGATTCCTGAACCGACGAATATGAAACTATTTATTAAGCAGCAGGGTTCGATGTGGTTTCGGATCACTGTGAAGGGATTATCCGCACATGGGGGCACACGCTATGAAGGGGTAAGCGCGATTGAAAAAAGCATGCACGTTATCACAGCGTTACAAGAGCTGGAGAAAGTCCGCAATGCGAGAATTTCAGATCCGCTGTATGACAATATCCCAATACCGGTACCGGTGAATATCGGCACCATCTCAGGCGGTGCCTGGCCATCTTCAGTTGCAGACCGTGTCGTCATAGAAGGGAGATGCGGAATTGCTCCCCATGAGAAAACAGAAGCTGTAAAACTTGAATTGGAAAACTGGCTGAAGGATTTAGAATACCATGACGAATGGTTTAAACGCCATCCCGTACAAGTCGAATGGTTTGGCGCTCAATGGCTGCCGAATGATTTACCTGATGATCATCCTTTAATTTCTGTGCTGCAATCAGCCTATCAAAAAATGAAACAGACAGAGCCGATTATTGAGGCTTCCCCGTGGGGAACGGATGGAGGGCTTTTGTACCATGCAGGAGATACACCAGTAATCGTTTTCGGGCCGGGGGAAACAAAAACGGCTCATCAGGCCAATGAATACATTGAGGTTGAAGCCATGATAGAATCTGCTAAAATTATTGCACTTTTTGTCATGGATTGGTGCGGGCTTCATACAGATGGGGAGGATGCGGATGCTCAAGTCAATAAAGAGTAGCGGTGTCACAGCAGTTTTGGACCATGACGGTTTTAATAAACGAATCAGAGTGGTCCGTTATGACGGAGCCATTGAGAAGGTTCTGCCGGATATCGTGGCAGCGGCAAAAGAAGAGAATGCAGAAAAAATCATCGTCTATGCGAAGCAGCATGATGAGCCAATGCTTGCCAAACAATTATTTGCGCCGGAGGGCTATCTAAAGGGCTATTATCTCGGCCATTCGGCTTGTGTCATGGTACGTTATCTGTCAGAAAGCCGAAGACAAACAGATTCTTATACAGAGGAACAGGAGATCATCGAAGCCATATATCGCACAGCGCCCCGTCTTCGCAACGACAGTAAACCCGTTTTTACGATGAGAAAAGCAGAAACAAACGACATGTACCAGCTATCGATGCTGTATAAAAAAGTATTTCGCACGTACCCAACCCCAGTATTTGACCCCGCTTATATTGAAAAGACGATGAATGCAAATACGGTGTATTATATCATGTTTGATCATGACCGCCTGATCAGCGCAGCAAGCGCAGAAATCAATCCAGAGCTTGGGCATGCAGAAATAACCGATTGCGCTGTGCTGCCGGAATATCGCGGCCATTCGTTAACAAGCTTTTTAATCGAGGCGTTAGAAAAAGAAATGGCTGGAAAGGATATCTTTCATGTGTTTTCTCTCGCCCGTGCTTCGTCTTTTGGGATGAATGCTGTGTTGTACCATTCAGGTTATCAGTATGGCGGAAGGCTGATCAATAATTGCTTTATAGCCGAAGGCCTTGAAAACATGAATATTTGGTGCAAGCAACTGTAAGTCAAAATATGCGCGAGGAGGAGTTCGTTTGAAAAACAAATGGTATAAACCGAAACGGCATTGGAAGGAGATCGAGTTATGGAAGGACGTTCCGGAAGAGAAATGGAACGATTGGCTTTGGCAGCTGACACACACTGTAAGAACGTTAGATGATTTAAAGAAAGTCATCAATCTGACCGAGGATGAAGAGGAAGGCGTCAGAATTTCTACCAAAACGATCCCCTTAAATATTACACCTTACTATGCTTCTTTAATGGACCCCGACAATCCGAGATGCCCGGTACGCATGCAGTCTGTGCCGCTTTCTGAAGAAATGCACAAAACAAAATACGATCTGGAAGACCCGCTTCATGAGGATGAAGATTCACCGGTACCCGGTCTGACACACCGCTATCCCGACCGTGTGCTGTTTCTTGTCACGAATCAATGTTCCATGTACTGCCGCTACTGCACTAGAAGGCGCTTTTCCGGACAAATCGGAATGGGCGTCCCAAAAAAACAGCTTGATGCTGCAATTGCTTATATCCGGGAAACACCCGAAATCCGCGATTGTTTAATTTCAGGCGGTGATGGGCTGCTCATCAACGACCAAATTTTAGAATATATTTTAAAAGAGCTGCGCAGCATTCCGCATCTGGAAGTCATCAGAATCGGAACAAGAGCGCCCGTTGTCTTTCCGCAGCGCATTACCGATCATCTGTGCGAGATATTGAAAAAATATCATCCGGTCTGGCTGAATACCCATTTTAACACAAGCATCGAAATGACAGAAGAATCCGTTGAGGCATGTGAAAAGCTGGTGAACGCGGGAGTGCCGGTCGGAAATCAGGCTGTCGTATTAGCAGGTATTAATGATTCGGTTCCAATTATGAAAAAGCTCATGCATGACTTGGTAAAAATCAGAGTCCGTCCTTATTATATTTACCAATGTGATCTGTCAGAGGGAATCGGGCATTTCAGAGCTCCTGTTTCCAAAGGTTTGGAGATCATTGAAGGGCTGAGAGGCCATACCTCAGGCTATGCGGTTCCTACCTTTGTCGTTGACGCACCAGGCGGAGGAGGTAAAATCGCCCTGCAGCCAAACTATGTCCTGTCACAAAGTCCTGACAAAGTGATCTTAAGAAATTTTGAAGGTGTGATTACGTCATATCCGGAACCAGAGAATTATATCCCCAATCAGGCAGACGCCTATTTTGAGTCCGTTTTCCCTGAAACCGCTGACAAAAAGGAGCCGATCGGGCTGAGTGCCATTTTTGCTGACAAAGAAGTTTCGTTTACACCTGAAAATGTAGACAGAATCAAAAGGAGAGAGGCATACATCGCAAATCCGGAGCATGAAACATTAAAAGATCGGCGTGAGAAAAGGGATCAGCTCAAAGAAAAGAAATTTTTGGCGCAGCAGAAAAAACAGAAAGAGACTGAATGCGGAGGGGATTCTTCATGAAAACATGCGAATGGTGCGGCGAGCTTGAAGCGGTGCCCGGCAGGAACACGGTGTACTGGGAGCTCCCTGATGGAACGAGGGCTATAGAACTGACAGACACCCCTGCCATGGTATGTTCTTCCTGCGGTATGACCTATCAAGAGGAAAACACGGTTAAGGAGATTGAGGATCAGCTGCTTTTAATTCAAACAAAAAAACTGCCTGAAAGCCTGACATATCAGCAGCTCATGGAGACAGAAAGAATTTTGAAACGCAACTATTTTGACTTCTCCTGAGTCATGTTTCAGTATTCTTTTGTTGTAATTTTACACTTGAACTGTATAATAGAACAACAAAAGACAGACACCAGGAGGGGAAACCCATGAAATCCTTTTATCACTATTTATTGAAATACAGACACCCTAAGCCGAAGGACAGCATCAGTGAATTTGCCAATCAGGCGTATGAGGATCACAGCTTTCCAAAAACATCTACCGATTATCATGAAATCAGTTCATATTTGGAGCTGAATGCTGATTACCTTCACACGATGGCGACGTTTGATGAAGCTTGGGATCAATACGAGTCTGAAGTGCACGGCAGATAATAGCTGTTTCATCCGCAGATCACTGCGGATTTTTTTATGTCTCCCATACCATAATTGGATATTTCCTTTGGTTTTCATGCCCATGCGAATTGGCTTCACCCGGCATACGATAGCGTATGAGAAATGTTGCGGCGAGGGGGAGACACCATGAAGCAAAATAAACCGAAATTCCAAGTAGGGGATATCGTAGTCGTCATTATGTATGGAACAGTCGGCACCATCACAAAAGTACACCAAATTGATAAACACTATCTTTATGAAGTCAATCATAACGAAGTTTTATACTTTGAATCATCTATTCAGCTTTATAAAGATTATGAGGGTGTCATTGTCGACATGGAGAAGCTTGATATTGAGTATGAATTCCTTATTGGGGACGTTGTTTATGTAAAAGATTATGGAAAAGAACTCTTTCGCATTATCGGCCATAGAACAGAAATTTGGAGATATTTAGAAGATGGCTGGGAAGATATCATTTATGAGCTGACCCGTTTAAAGGATGGAGAGTGGCTTGAAACGGAGGAAGAGGATCTCACGCTGGTGCTTAGAAAATATGAAATGGACCAGTTTGTGCATCAGCTGTTGTTTGTCCATTATGTCGGAGAAACTGGCCATGAGATCGGCGAAGATATCGCATCGTCTGCTCTTCTTCAGTTTGAAGGCGATGATGAAGATCAAGATACCCTTCACATCCTTGCTGTGTCAATTGTTGATGAGCTTCTGGATATTTATAATGACTACAAAATTCTGTACGAAATGTTTCATGATGAAGAATATAAAGACATGATGATGTTTGTTTTGGAAAGTTTAAAAGAGCATTTCAGTTAGTTTGTGAACATACGGATCAAGACATATAAAAAATATGGCAGACAGCCCCAAATCATCACACGCGTCATTCCTTTGAGCGTTTTTTCCATTATGATATCAAATCTTTCTCCGTCCAGTGCTTCCATCATTTTAGCAATCATAGCGTCAGCCTCCCATGGCTCGTTTTTTATTCAATATATGACTGAAAGAATTGTTTAGAACACCGGGTATAATTCAGCCTGTTTTTTCATAAAACATAAAAAAGGAGGCGGTACGGAGATGAAAGAAATAGATCTTGTGATTGATACGGAAGAAATCGCTGAATTTTTTTACAGAGAGCTTGCAAGACGGGGCTACATACCGAGTGAGGATGAGCTGTTTGAAATCGCTGATATCACCTTTGATTATTTGATAGAAAAATGTATGATAGATGAAGAGCTGGATGAAGATGAGTGAGGCTTAAAACCGGAGTTGTCAGCTCCGGTTTTATTATTCATGTTCTATGACTTCTGTGAAAATTGAGGTGGTTAAATTGTACAAGCCCGTTAGTTTGTTTCTTTTCTTTCTCATTCTAGCTGCGGCCATTCATACAAATGCTGTTCAATCTGCAGATGAAGCAATAAGCAAGGCAGCTGTTTTGATCCGTCAGCCATGGCTTAATGAAGTCATGACGGGGATCACGCATCTTGGTGCTTCTTCTTTTCTGCTCCCTCTAATTGTCATCATTGGAGCAGGCATGTTTTTCTACAGAAAAACATGGGACGGCCTGTTGATGCTCTTAGTATTCGGCACAGATCGGCTGTTAAACAAAGTCTTAAAAGAATGGATCGAAAGAGTGAGGCCTGATTTTGCACCGCTGGTTCATGAATCATCCTTCAGTTTTCCGAGCGGCCATTCCATGAATGCTGCTTGTGTCTATCCTGTTATTGCCTACTTTTTAGTGAAACACCTCCCGTTTTTGTCCAAGCATAAAAAAATGGTATATATCATAGCCGGTGTAATTGCTGTTTTAGTCGGCATAAGCAGAGTGTATCTGGGGGTTCATTTTGTGACAGATGTGTTAGGCGGCTTTAGCCTCGGCTTGCTTCTGTTTTTCCTAGTAAAAGGTTTTGACGAAAAGATTAAGCGGTTTCGACAAAAATAGAGAGAGGAAAACACAGCAAAAACGCCAATATGTTAAAGAAATAAAAGGGAGGGGATCTTGATGATGTTATCCGTGTTTAAAAAGAAGTCTTGTTCCTATGACGTGACAATATTTCAGACACCCCGGTTTGGCGAAAAAAAGGGCTACAGAGCCGTCTATCGAACTGAACTGAACGGGAGCGATCATCAAGACGTGCTGAAAAGAGCATTCTCTTTGTTTAATGTATTCGACACTGTTCCGAGTGATTATGATGCAAGATTTATGGCCACAGGGGACGTGATCCTGATTGATGAAGGCAGAAAAGGGAAAACATATTATCAACTGCTTCCCGCCGGCTGGAGGAAAATCAATCGTCTGATTGTACAAACGACATAATGAAAAGAAAACTGCGGAAACCCGCAGTTTTCTGCAGTTTTAAGGCTTGCGTTTGGCAGCAGAATATTCTTTCCCGTGTGCTTCTTCAGCTGCAATGATATCTTTTTCAGGTATATGATTGTTCTTTTTTTGGCCGGTGATCCGGTTGCGATGTTTTTTACCCATGTCCCACCCCTCCTTCCTGCGGTTAGGTTTTCAAATTAACACCCCGATTATCCGTTTTTCTGAGGAAGTGCCAAACAGATCCTCGAACATTTCTTTTTTCGACATATTCCTTTATAATCAATGCTGAAGTTTGTTTCATCATGACATTCGTTGTAAAATGGACGGGCTGGATGATAATTTAGATTTACAGGAGGATATGAGATGAGTGTACATATAGGTGCTGAAAAAGGACAAATTGCGGATACAGTGCTTTTGCCGGGAGATCCTCTCAGAGCAAAATTTATTGCAGAAACGTATCTTGAAAATGTAGAATGCTACAATGAAGTCAGAGGCATGTATGGATTTACGGGTACATATAAAGGTAAAAAAATCTCAGTACAAGGCACGGGAATGGGTGTTCCGTCTATTTCAATTTATGTGAATGAATTAATTCAAAGCTTCGATGTGCAAAATCTAATAAGAGTCGGTTCTTGCGGCGCTATTCGTAAAGATGTCAAAGTGCGAGACGTCATTTTGGCGATGACCTCCTCAACTGATTCACAAATGAACAGAGTCGCTTTTGGAAGCATTGATTTTGCGCCTTGCGCAGATTTCGAGCTTTTAAAAAATGCCTATGATGCCGCAAAGGATAAAGGTGTGCCGGTGACTGTAGGAAGCGTATTTACAGCTGACCAGTTCTACAACGACGATTCGCAAATTGAAAAACTTGCAAAATACGGTGTGCTTGGCGTTGAAATGGAAACAACTGCATTGTATACATTAGCAGCGAAGCACGGAAGAAAAGCCCTGTCAATTCTCACCGTGAGTGATCACGTATTAACAGGAGAAGAAACGACAGCGGAAGAGCGTCAAACGACATTTCATGATATGATAGAAGTGGCTTTACATTCCGTATCACAATAAAATATATCAAGAGGCGTGCTGGGTGCCGGCAGCCTCTTCTTTATGAATGCGGAAACGATTGATAAAAGGAAGGTAATGTAATATGAAAAAGTCCGGTAAATGGTTCTCACTGGCTGCCGCTCTGAGTGTAACGGCAATAGTCGGAGCCGGCTGCAGCATGTCGAACGGAGATGCTCAAAAGGATACGAAAACCACAGCAGAAACAAAGCAAACAGAACAAAAAACAGCTGACAGCAAAAAATCAAACACTCAAAACAGTGAGTTTTCATTGGAAAGCCAGTATTTCAATGATATTAAAAAAGTCGATGGTCTGGAAACCATTCAAAATCCAGAAAATATACTCGCGCTTGTCAATAAACAATATGCACTGCCCGGAAACTATGAACCTAGCGATCTTGTCATACCTGATGTAGAGTTTTCTTTTGAAGAAAAGATTCAAAAACGTTACATCAGAAAAGAAGCGGCCGACGCATTAAAAACAATGTTCGATGCTGCCAAAAAGGAAGGCTATGAACTGGCAGCTGTCTCAGGGTACCGTTCGTATGACAGACAGAAAGTCATTTTTGACAATGAAGTAAGCCTAAAAGGGGAAAAGAAGGCAAAGGAAGCGGTCGCTTACCCCGGGGAAAGCGAGCACCAAACAGGCCTTGCGATGGACATTTCGAGCCGGAGCAATGGCTTTGAGCTAAATGAAGCGTTCGGAAGCACGGCAGACGGGAAATGGGTGCAGGACAATGCTTATAAATATGGCTTTATCATTCGCTATCCGAAAAATAAAGAAGATATCACGAAATATGAATATGAGCCATGGCATCTGCGCTATGTAGGCAAAAAAGCCGCAAAGGTCATCCAAGATAATGATTTAACGCTAGAAGAGTACTTTGAAAAAGTGAAGAAAATTTAAAATGAAAAGCCCGCTTACACTAGATAAGCGGGCTTCATTGTGTCTGGTGAATCTAGCATTTGTTCTATGCTTACCAGAAGAATAAACCAGCAAGAGCGACCCCTGTAATTAAACCGAGGGAAATCCCGTAAGCTGCTCCGTATCCCCAATAACCGCCCCAATATCCGTAACCGAAACCTCTTGGCCCTCCGCCGGTCGGAGCTATAAAAACTCTGTCTCTTGTTACACGGGTAATTCTGCCGACGTGAACTCTCCCGCCTCTCTCTGTAATTCTGACGACTTTACCTTGATGGTTTTTGCAAAGATGATAATATCTCTCCAATATTGTTCCCCTCCTATCCTGACTTTCTATCAGCATATGATAGATAGGAAAAAAAGGTTGGACGAAAACAGGGGGCGATACGCCGTTTTACTTGTACGCGATAAAAATACAATGACCCATGTACTCACTATATAACTGCATGAGCTGATAATGTGTTTGAAGCGTATCGTAATAGATGGGATCAATCGTTTGCGATAAATCCATTTCTGTGGTTGGTTCAAATTCCATGTCTTCCGGAAGAAGTGTCATCGCTTCTGTTTTTTGAAAGCCATAGGATCTTAGGAGTTTATGCCATTCGCTTTCTTCATGTAAGCAAGTAAATCCGTAAAAATCCATCATTTGCTTCTTTTCTGCAGGGGGCATCGGTTTTTTTAAAGCAGCTTCGATACCAATCAGCATCCCGCCGGGTTTTAAAACTCTTGAAATTTCTTGAAGAGAGGATGTCAGGCGTGAAAAACTGAGGACCGATTCTGACAGGACACAGGAAAAGGACTCAGAAGAAAACGGGAGATGTTCCAGCTCCGCCTGATATGCAGGGATGGCAAGCCCTTCATTCGCAAATCTTTTTTTCGCTTTCTCAAGCATAATAGGATCTTTATCAACGACTGTTACAGGATACAGCAAATGTCCTAAATAAGCCGCCGTTTGTCCTGTTCCGCATCCGGCATCAAGAATCGGCTGATTCGGAGAGGGTGCAGCCTTTTGCAAGACCGCTTTTGAAAAAGCCAGTCCGCCTGGGTGCGCCCCTGCGACACCGAATAAGGACAGCATTTCTAAATATCGGCTCAATATCGAATCCTCCTTTTTCCTTATCATATGTCGTATAAAGACATAGGTTTATGAAAAGCAAAAGAAGGGCGTTTCTCTTTCATTTCTGCTCCGAGTTGACGAATAAGAATTCGTCCATGATAATAATGTAAGAAGAAAAAGGTGGTGTTTAATTGAAACGGCAATTAAAACTGTTTTTTATTGTGCTGATCACTGCAGTTGTCGCTTCGGCGCTTACTTTATTTATTACGGGCAATTCCAGTATCCTGGGCCAAAAATCAACAAGCACAGGAGACAGCAAGTTCGACAAATTAAATAAAGCGTATGAGCAAATCAAAAGTGATTATTACCAAAAAACAGATGATGACAAATTAGTAGACGGAGCAATCCTTATTGTATCCCCAATTAAAGGTTCACCTGCTGAAAAAGCCGGTATCAAACCGAGGGACCAAATCATTAAGGTAAATGGAAAAAGCGTAAAAGGCATGAATGTAAATGAAGCCGTCGCTTTAATCCGAGGCAAAAAGGGCACAAAGGTGAAGCTGGAACTGAACAGAGCGGGAGTGGGGAATATCGATCTTTCCATTAAGCGCGATACCATTCCTGTAGAGACTGTCTATTCAGAGATGAAAGACAACAACATTGGAGAAATTCAAATCACTTCTTTCTCTGAAACAACAGCTAAAGAGCTGACAGATGCGATTGACGGTTTAGAGAAAAAAGGCGCCAAAGGCTATATTTTAGACTTGAGAGGCAACCCGGGCGGCTTAATGGAACAGGCGATTACGATGAGCAACCTGTTCATTGATAAAGTGAAAAACATCATGCAGGTTGAATACAAAAACGGTTCAAAAGAAGTCATGAAGGCCGAAAAAGAACGGAAAGTGACCAAGCCGACCGTCGTTTTAGTAAATGACGGTACAGCAAGCGCAGCCGAAATTATGGCCGCTGCCCTTCATGAATCGTCAAACGTACCGTTAATCGGCGAGACGACATTCGGAAAAGGTACAGTGCAAACGGCAAAAGAATATGATGATGGCTCTACTGTCAAACTGACAGTTGCCAAATGGCTGACTGCTGACGGCGAATGGATTCACAAAAAAGGCATCAAGCCTCAAGTGAAAGCTGAGCTGCCTGATTACGCGAAGCTGCCGTATTTGGACGCAGATAAAACGTACAAATCAGGTGATACAGGCACAAACGTCAAAGTGGCTCAGAAAATGCTCAAAGCACTTGGTTACAAGGTAAACGTTAACAGTACGTATGACCAGGATTTTGTATCTGTCGTCAAACAGTTCCAGAAAAAAGAGGAGCTGAAAGAAACAGGCATACTGACTGGCGATACAACAACGAAATTAATGATAGAACTTCAAAAGAAGCTGTCTGATAATGATACGCAAATGGAAAAGGCAATTGAAACACTGAAAAAAGAAATGTAAAAAAACCATACGCGGCTGCCGCGTATGGTTTTTTTATGCACCCTTTTGATTTGGATTAGCGTCTTGTTTTTTGCCAAATAAACCTTCAATGACAGGATTGGATCCCGCGTTTTTAACGAACAGCGGATTCAGGATCACCACAGCGATCATGTTGGCGGCCAATCCCCAGAATCCTTCATAAATGCCATGTGCGGATTGAGTGGTATACACAATAAACGTAACCGCAAGGCCGACTAATAATCCAATAACTGTCGCTTCTTTCGTTTGATGCTTCCAGAATAGACTGACAGCAATCGCCGGGAAGATTTGCACCATGCCGGATACACCTAATAGCTGGAGTGTCACTAAGGCAGTCGGGAACAGCATTCCAAACAGCAGCGCGAGACCGATGACAACAAAGACCATTGAACGTGTGACAAGAGTAAGCTTGCTTTGCGACACATTCGGATGAATCAAATCCCGGTATAGGTTGTTGGCGAATAAATTCGATGCGCCGATTGCCATAATGGAACAAGGTATTAATGAAGCAAGAGCGATAGTGGCATATGCAAAACCTTGTGCCACGCCGCCGTAAGATGTTTGAATCAAATGCAGCAGCGCGAGTCTTGGATTTGTATCTTCCGGCAGGATAAGAAAGGCGATAAAGCCAAGAAAAATGACCAAAATTAACACAATATTGTAAAGGGGTAAAAACATGCTGTTTTTTCTTACTGCATCGGCGCTTTTCGCTGTAAAAACTCCTGTAGCGGCGTGTGCCCACATAAAAAGTGCCAGAACGGAAACAATAGATGCTGTGATAAACCAAGGAATGCCTTTTGGCCCTTCTGCCGGTATCGTCAGCATTTGCGGTGCTTCCTTCACTAACGTGTCAATCATTGGCGTCCAGCCGTTAAAATGAATGAGAGGGAGGGACACCACCATAAACAGCATAATGACCCATACTAAAATGTCCTTAATGATGGCTGTATATGTGGGCCCTTTAATCCCGCTGAAGAATGTGTAAAGAGCAACAAGAATAAATGAAATGATCACAACGAATTTTACGTTAATATAGCCAGTGCCGGCAACCTGAAGCGTGTCTTGAATGCCGCTCAGCTGAAGGCATATGTACGGAATAAGCATGAGTACCCCGACGATGGCAACGAGGCTTGCCAAAAGCTTACTGTTAAAACGTTCCCGGGCATAATCCGCGAGTGTTGTTAGTTTATGAATTTTCGCAACATTCCAAAGTTTTGGCAAGAAGAAGTAGGCGATAAAGTAGGCCAACACAGAATAAGGAATGGCGAAAAATGCAACACTTCCGCCTGTAAAAGCAGTACTGGTCAACCCTAAGAAAGTATAGGCCGTATAAAGGTCAGCGCCTACTAAAAACCAGACGAGAAGACCGCCGAAACGTCTGCCGCCGACAGACCATTCTTCCACAGAAGTGCGTGAGGATTTGTCTCTTCCGGCGAGAAAGCCGATACAGACAACGGTTAAAACAATAATAGCAGTAATGAGAAGTGCAGTCAGATTCCCTTGCATTATTCAAGTCCTCCATCTTTTTTTTGCATCTGATAAATGCCAAACGAGCATAACGGCGTAACAATAATCCACAGCAGCAGCCAAAAGTGGAAAAACGGCAGGCCGAACATAATCGGTTCTATTCGATTCACAAGCGGCAAAAGCGCGAGCTGAACGAATGGCAAAAGAATGAGAATAACAATAAGTGCTTTTTTAACCATTTACTTTCCTCCTGAAACATGATAATGCTCACTATAATAGCAGTTGTAAGAAAAGATCACAAGATAATTATTAGAAAAAAATGATTTTTTCAATTATTTAATCAAAACACATGGTTTGCATCCTTTTCAATAAAGGTTTAAAATAATAAATATCTTGAAATCGAGATAAATAGGAGTGAGAAAATGAAAACAGAAGGATTGCACCATGTCACAGCATTCGCCAGAGATCCGCAAGAAAACTTGCGATTTTATACAGAAGTGCTTGGGCTCAGGCTTGTTAAAAAAACAGTAAACTTTGATGATCCCGGAACGTATCATTTTTACTTTGGGAATCAAAACGGAGATCCCGGTACAATAATGACCTTTTTTCCGTTCCAAGGAAGCGGACAGGGAACGGTAGGAAAAGGCCAAGCGGGCCGGGTGTACTTTTCAGTTCCCTCAGGCTCCCTGTTTTTTTGGAAGGAGCGTCTTGAGAAAAGCGGGCTGAGCCTAGAGGAAAAAACGTTGTTTGGTGAAAAAGGTCTTATTTTTGATGATACAGAAGACCTTCCGCTGGCGATCATGGAGGATGCGAAAAGCGGCAAAAGCGAGTGGACGCCTGACGGGATCACAACAAATGAAGCAATTACGGGAATGAAAGGTGTGCTGCTATATTCCTACGACCCGCAGGCGACCATACAATTGTTAACGGAAAGCTTTGGATACACCAAAGTGGCCGAAGAAGACCAGATTGTCAGACTGGCAACCTCAGCGGCCGTCGGCGGTGTCATTGATGTCCATTTACACCCTGAAAAAAGAGGAGTCGGAGGATATGGTACGGTACACCATATAGCGTTTCGGACAAAGAAAAACGAACAGGCGAAATGGCTGCCGATTATTGCTGAAAACCATCTGCCTTCGTCAGAAATTCTCGACAGGGAATACTTTACATCAGTTTATTTCAGGGAGAAAGGCGGTATCTTATTTGAAATTGCCACAGATGAACCGGGCTTTATGACAGATGAAACGTTTGCTGAGCTAGGGACTTCCTTAAAACTGCCTGAATGGCTGGAGAAACATAGACAACAAATTACAGACATTTTACCTGAACTTTAAAAGGGGGAATTTATAATGAAGCATATTTATGAAAAAGGAACATCTGACAACGTACTTTTGCTGTTGCATGGCACGGGCGGTAATGAACACGATCTGCTTTCATTGGGGCGGTTTATAGACCCTGATGCCCATTTGCTTGGTGTCAGAGGATCGGTGCTTGAAAATGGAATGCCGCGATTTTTCAAACGTCTGAGTGAAGGAGTTTTTGATGAAAAGGATCTTGTGGTGCGGACAAGAGAATTGAAAGATTTTATCGACGAGGCTGCAGAAACGCATCAGTTTAATCGCGGCCGAGTGATTGCAGTCGGTTATTCAAACGGCGCAAACATTGCGGCAAGCCTGCTTTTTCATTATAAAGATGTGTTAAAAGGGGCTATTCTGCATCATCCAATGGTTCCGATTCGGGGTATCGAGCTGCCTGATATGGCGGGGCTCCCTGTTTTTATCGGTGCCGGGAAATACGATCCTCTTTGCACGAAGGAAGAATCAGAAGAGCTTTACCGCTATTTACGTGACAGCGGGGCATCAGCCTCCGTTTACTGGCAGGACGGGGGCCATCAGCTGACTCAGCATGAAGCTGAACAGGCTCGTGAATGGTACAAAGAGGCGATTGTATAAAAAAAACTTAGTCCGTATTTCGGACTAAGTTTTTTCATATCCTTACAGCCAAGTTGATACTTTTGAAAGCGGCAGGCGGTTGCTTTGATGGGCAGGCTTCACTGCTTTGCCGATTGAAATAAGCATAACCGGAACATAGCGCTCACTGATATCAAATTGCTTTTGGAACTGCTCTTTGTTAAATCCGCCAATTGCGCAAGTGTCATAACCTTTTGCTTTTGCGGCAATCATAAGCTGCATAGCAGCTAAAGAAGCATTTAAGAAAGCGGAATCACGTGCGAATTGCTCGCTTTGGTAAGCACCGTTGATTTGGCCGAGCAATGTTTGTTTGATTTCATCCGTAATATAGCCTTGGCTTGTTAATTCAGCATAAACTTCTTCACCGTTTTCATTTGCCTTTAAATCGCCTAAAATGGCAACAACAGCAGAAGACTCAACGATTTGTTTTTGATTATACGCTACAGGAAGAAGCTCCGCTTTTGATTCATCGCTGTGGAATACTGTAAAATGCCAATGCTGAAGGTTCCAAGCGGAAGGCGCTTTAGCGGCAAGGTCTAATAGCTCAGTCAGCTCCTCCTTAGAGATCGGGGCATTTGTATCATATTCCTTTACAGATGCACGTGCTTTTAAAACATCCAGAGTATTCGTCATAGTGTTTCCTCCTTCGGATAAACGTGGTATGATAATAGAAAAGTTAGAAGCTTACTAAATGTAACTTGAAAGATTATTGTAATGGATCATTGAATACATGTCAATCAATAGATGAAGGGATGAAGACTTGTGGGAAATACGATGTGCCCTAAAATGGAATCCGCATTCTCATTGCTGGGAAAACGATGGAACGGTCTGATCATCCATGTGCTAATGGATGGGCCGAAACGGTTTAAAGAGATAACGGAAACAATACCGATGATCAGCCAAAAAATGTTGGCAGAGCGCTTGAAGGAGCTTGAACAAAACGAGATTGTCGAACGGCAGGTTCTCCCTGAGACGCCGGTCAAAGTCATCTACACGCTGACTGAAAAAGGAACAGCGCTTCAAGCTGTATTTCAAGAGATGCAGGCATGGGCCGATCAATTTTGCGAGCCTGGTGACACAGTGTGTGAAGAAGAGAAATAAGGAAAGCGGCGTCTGAAAAAGCGCTCTTGTTTCCATGGTGAGTCATGTAAGTACGGTTCACACCCGTTTATATGACTTTTTATATTTGTCAGACTGACATTTCCGGATTGGCAAAAGTGTCATGTGCATATGAAGGGGATATATAAAATAGGAAATGATCAATAAGCTATAACATCCAACCTATTGTAAATGGGGATTATGATGTATCTTATTATGCAAATCAGCAAAATTTTATATTTTCGGCCAAAACCCAGTCAGCTTCCAATTGGCGTTTAAACCGGATATAAAAGGAAATCCAGGTTTTTCGTATTGCTGGATGCTTCTATACTGATGACTTCCGCATTTATGAAAAAAAGAGAGAGCTTCTTTGGAGCTCTCTCTTTTTTTATGGGGAGACGAAATCTTATAGTTTTCCATTCAAAAATTGCGCCTCACCGAGACCGAAACTCCAGTCTGCGTCACCATTCTCAGTAATAGATACCATGAGGTCTTCAGGGGAAATTCCGCATTTTTCTTCTAACCTTTCAGCAAGCAGAGCATACAATTTTTCCTTTTGGCTTTCGGTTCTTGCTTTGCTTGTCATACTAATGATGACCAGATCCTTGGTTCTCTGAAACCCTAATCCCGTATCCTGGATTATAAGCTCGTTTGCGGGATGCTGATGGACAATTTGATAACGGTCTCTTTCCGGAACACCAAACGCTTCAACCATCGCTTGGTGAGCAGTATCTAATAACAATTGCAGCGATTTTTCGTCACGGCCTTCAATTACATCAAAACGCAATAATGGCATGTGTACTCCTCCTCTTGTGAAGTTGTTATCCGTCTGTTCTCATATTGTCTCATTTGCTTCCAGACAATGGAGAGATATAATGATTGGCAGTCAACTTTAAAAAACATAACATATAACCAAAAGTTAATCAACATATAACTAATAAATCATTGAGTTAGGTGGTAGGTAATCGAGACAAGCTCATAAAAACGATTGACAGTCATTGATTAGGAGATTAGTATGAACATATTAGTTGATCAAAAGATAACAATCATATAACCAAGACGTTTTTAGTTATTAATGAAAGCGCTTTCTGTTCATCTAGGCATGAAAAGCGCCAAAACATTGTCGCGAGAATCATATAAAACACTTTTGGAGGGGTACCATGCCGATTTTAATTGTAGCTGTCGGAGTGCTGATTCTGTTATTTCTCATTATTAAAGTAAAATTAAATACCTTTGTCTCACTGATTGTCGTTTCATTTTTAGTAGCCATCGGACTTGGAATGGATATCAATAAAATTGTTCTTTCAATTGAGGCTGGAATTGGCGGGCAGCTGGGGCATTTAGCTTTAGTGTTTGGACTTGGCGCGATGCTTGGGAGGCTTGTCTCAGATGCTGGGGGCGGCTACCGGATTGCCATTACGCTGATTGACAAATTCGGGAGGAAACGAATACAGGCGGCGGTTGTAGTTGCCTCTTTTATCATCGGTATTGCGCTGTTTTTTGAAGTGGGTCTTGTTCTGTTGATACCGATTGTTTACGCGATTGCTAAAGAATTAAAAATGCCTTTTCTGTATCTGGGAATCCCGATGGCCGCCGCCTTAAATGTTACTCACGGATTTTTGCCCCCGCATCCTGCTCCAACTGCTATCTCAGTTGCATACGGTGCCCATATTGGCCAGGTGCTGCTTTTTGGAATCATCATCGCTGTTCCGACAACTGTGATTGCCGGGCCATTATTTAATAAATTTGCGATGAAACGGTTTCCTGGTGCGTATCAAAAGCATGGAAACCTATCGGGGTTAGGACCAAGGAAAGAATTTCAGCTGGATGAAACACCGGGCTTTGCGATCAGTGCTGTCACGTCTTTATTCCCGGTTATCTTTATGGCAATGGCAACAATTTTTTCTTTATTATTGAGTGAACATTCAAAAGGAAAAGACATTATAGAATTTATCGGCACTCCGGGAACGGCAATGCTCATTTCGCTGTTGCTTGCACTCTATACGATGGGATATGCCCGTAAAATATCTATGCAGGAAATCAGCAGATCTATTTCAGAATCAATTTCGCAAATTGCGATGATGCTGCTCATCATAGGAGGGGGAGGAGCGTTTAAACAGGTGCTGATTGCCGGCGGAGTCGGCGATTATGTCGCTGATTTTTTCCGTCAAACAAACATGTCGCCGCTATTCGTTGCATGGACCATCGCCGCGGTTCTGCGTCTGTGTCTAGGCTCTGCTACCGTGGCTGCGCTTACCACAGCGGGAATGGCAGCTCCGCTTATGGAGGCTGGCAGTGTAAACCCCGCGTTAATGGTGCTTGCAACAGGAGCCGGCAGTGTCATTGCGTGTCATGTAAATGATGCAGGATTTTGGATGGTAAAGGAATTTTTCGGCTTGAGCATGAAAGAAACATTTCAAACCTGGACGTTGCTTACAACAGTTCTTTCGGTTACAGGGCTCGGCTGTGTGTTATTGGCAGGGCTTGTGATGTAACAATCATAGACAGTCCGTAGCCCAATCGTTTTTCTTCCTTGCTGAATACTTTACGTATAGGCAGACATAAAGGAGGAAAAAATCATGTACCCTCATCATTCGTATTATCGCGGAATCCCAGGTTCAGCCGGATATCCGGCGCGTAGTCCTTTTTTGTTTGGCGCTCCTCTAGTCGGCGGTTTATTAGGCGGTTTTCTCGGGAGTGCGCTGTTTAACTATTCTCGTCCCTATGCCTATCCTCCTGGCCCTTATGGATACGGAGGCGGACCGTACGGTTTTGGTGCCGGTGTGCCATACGGGGGATATCCTGGCTTCTATTAATAAAAACGGCCTGCATCGATTGCAGGCCGTTTTTTATCGGATGATTTCTACCTCGGACATATTGTAGTCTTGCTGTTTTTGAAACATGACTTCCAGAAGGCCATCCTTATAGACGGCTTTTGTTCCTTTGCGTTTGACTAAACAAGGAAGGTTTACTTTTTTCGGATGATCTGCTCTTGGGAGGTTTTCCAACCATAATTCGTGAGATGTGTGTTTGATTCTCACTTGTTCCAGCCATTCTTCGCTGATTGGCACCTTTACAAACACATGGTCTGCTGTTTCGAATATATCAATATCAGGTTTGACATCAGGTTTTGCATCAGGTTTGGCGGGATGTTCTTTTTGGGGGAGAGGATCGCGGAAAGGAAATTGAGCCGCATAATCACTGCCGAACACACTTTCCATCACACGATTGACATACGTTTCAACTTCTTTCGGATCAGCTTTTTTTAATGCTTCTTTAGAAAATTGATTGTGGAAAGGAAAGTACTTGTTCCACTCAAACATTGTCTTCACATCCTTTCTTCACGGACAAAATAGTATATGCCCGCCAGATCTTTCACGTGATATAATATAAGATGCTCTAAAGAAAGGCAGGGATATAAATGCAACATTCAGAAACAAAAAAAGGCGTTATTTACACAGCCGTTTCCTTTATCATGTGGGGCCTGTTTCCGCTCTATTGGAAGCTTCTCGAACAGCTGCCGGCTCTTGATATTTTGGCTCATCGTATTATATGGTCTTTTGTTTTTATGTGTATCGTACTTTTTTTCTTGCAGCAATGGAAAATAGGATGGCAGGAGCTGCGCTCTCTGAAAAAGAACGGAGGGATCCTCTCTTTATTTCTTGCTTCTATCCTGATTTCGATCAACTGGTTTGTATACATATGGGCTGTAAACCATGGCTTTTTGCTTGAGGCTAGTCTTGGCTATTACATTAATCCGCTTGTATCAGTGCTCCTTGGGATTTTATTTTTAAAGGAAAAACTGAATCGCCTGCAATTAGTGGCCGTTTCGATTGCGGCAGCCGGTGTCATCATCTCGGCGTTCCAATACGGCTCCATTCCTTATGTTGCGCTTCTCCTCGCATTCAGCTTTGGGCTGTACGGGTTAAGCAAAAAAAGAACAAGCCTGCCGAGCGCCATCGGCTTAACGCTGGAAACATTCATGATTATGCCCATTGCATTGGGGTATTTGCTGTTCAGCGGACATGGTCAGCCAGCGGGTGCAGAAAGCGGAGGGACGTGGCTGCTTCTCTTTTTGGCCGGTGTGTTTACGGCTTTGCCGCTCTTATTGTTTGCGGAAGGAGCGAAACGGCTGCCACTGTATCAAGTCGGTATCTTACAATATATTGCGCCGACCATTACCCTGCTGATCGGGCTGTTTGTTTACCATGAGCCATTTTCAAGCTCGAAGGCTTTTACATTCAGCTGTATATGGGCTGCGCTGCTCTTGTTTACGTTTTCACAAGTGAAGTGGAAACGGGCGTCAAAAAGCCATTGAGGCCTTTGGCTTTTCAGCTGATGCATATATTATGTATAATCATTTCATGTATGTAAGACATAAAGGAGCAAGACGATGGACAATGATAAAGAGATAGTGAAAGCCTATGCTTCACTTTGGAATAACCGATCTCTCGCACATGATGACGCAGAAGCGGTAGCAGAGGCGATTGATCTTGAGCTCTTGGATAAACGAACACATCCAAGACTCCGAAAACCGATGCTGGAAAAATATTTTGCCGCGATTCAGCGCATTGTGAATTCACAGCTCGAACCGGCTGTGAAATATCAGCTGGTCAAATTACATACAGAACGTGCAGAGTATTTAAAAGAAGAAAGAGGGGAGCAATCATGAAAGCGATCATAAAAGAAGATGTGCAAGCATCTTTAGAACGATATGCGGACCGCCCTGTATATATCCATTTAGAAACCACCACAGGTTCTTATTCAGCGCACTTAAATGAAAAGAACATGACGGTTGTTGCGTATATTCGCAATGCAAAAGTCACTTATCATCAGGCAAAAATCAAAGGCAACGGGCCTTACCGCGTTGGCTTGAAAACAGAAGAAGGCTGGATTTATGCTGAAGGCTTGACTGAATACACGGTAGATGAAGAAAACCGTTTATTAATGGCGGGACACCTGCCGGGCGGTAAACTGGCTATTTCTCTGCAAATCAGCGAAAAACCGTTCACAGTTTAAAGAAAAGGGTGAATAATAATGAAAGAACATGTACTAGTAATCCTGCCTCACCCTGATGACGAATCATATGGAGTGGCAGGCCTCATTGCCTTAAACAGAAAAAAAGACATTCCCGTTACGTATGCCTGCGCCACTTTAGGTGAAATGGGCAGAAATATGGGCGATCCATTTTTCGCGAATCGGGAAACGTTGCCGCTGCTAAGAAAACAAGAGCTCATCAATGCTTGCAAAGAAATGGATATCAATGACCTTCGGATGCTTGGACTCCGTGACAAAACGCTCGAATTTGAAGACGATGAGTATTTAGCTGATATCATGGAAGAGATCATAGATGATGTAAAACCAAGTTTAATTGTCACATTTTATCCCGGACACGGTGTGCACCCTGACCATGATGCATGCGGGGAAGCGGTTATCCGTGCATTATATCGCAAAAAGAAAGAAGACCGTCCGCGTACAATCTGCATGGCCATTACCCGCAACAGAGAAGAGGTTCTCGGCGAAGCTGATGTCGTACTTGATATCAAAGAAGTAGCTGATATTAAAATGAATGCGTTAAGAGCTCACCGCACACAAACAGAAGGCATGCTCAGAGAGCTTGAAGAGAAATTGAAAAATAATGAACCTGTTATGGCAACATGGTTTGAAGAAGAAATATATTGGACGTATCAATGGAATGATTAATCAAAAAGGTATAAGGCCTTAAGCCTTATACCTTTTTTAATTTTAAGTCCGATGCAATTGCTGAAGCGAGAGTGGATCTCAAGGAAATATCTTCGAAAGACAAACCTAGCTGAACCGCTGTTTGCGCGATTTCCGGACGGATTCCAGACAAAGTTGAAGAAACACCGATTAAACGAAGTGCCTCAATCAGACTGAACAGCTGATGGGCAACCATCGTATCAATCACAGCTACTCCTGACAAATCAATATACAGTTGTGTCACCTTTTTTTTCGCACATTGATGCAGTGTGTTTTCCATAATCAGCTTGGCGCGGACTGTATCAATATCTCCGATTAAAGGCAGCAGTCCGACGCTGTGAAACAGCACGATGACCGGAGCGCTCAATTCAGTAATCATATCTTTTTGGGCCTGAAGCTGAAGGCTTGTGTTTTTGTACATTTCTTCTATAAAAATATGAATCACAAGATCAAACGCTTTTATAAGGGCGTGATACAGGTCTTCGGCTTCTTCGCTTTTCACAGTATCCTGATTGAGATGGACAAATTCTTTCACATAAGAAACATATAAATCTCTCACTCTGACAAACTCCCGAATAATATAGTGGATAGGAGTTTTTAAATGCTCTTGATCCTGTGTGACTTCAAAGGCCCATTCTTTCAGTATAGGCAAGTATACGTCCTCATCATCTATAAAAATACGGTTTATTTTATAGTTAAAGGCAAGATTCTGGCTCTTTAAATTGTGAATGACAACAGGATCTGTTGAGGCATAAATGGAATTGGGATCAGTCTCCTCGATTGTTTCATACCACGTTGAACTGATGGTTTCCGCATGCTGGGAAAGATACTCGAATAATTTTTTGTTTTTTGCCATGATTGATCACCTCTTTTAAATGTGTTGTTTTTGCGAATAACGTTTTTGCAGTTTTGCCAGCCTGAAAAACAGCCCAACTGCTCCGGCGGCGAGTCCTGCTATTAATCCAATCCAATAGCCGAATGCACCGAGGCTTGTAAACGTACCGACCATATAACCGACCGGAAGGCCAATGACCCAGTAAGAGACAAAAGCGGCCGCAAGCGTATAGTTCACATCTTTGTACCCTCTGAGTGCTCCCTGGATCGGTGCGGCAACAGCATCGGAAAGCTGAAAAAATAGCGCATAAATTAAAAAGTGCTGTGTCAGCCGGAGCACATCGGGGTCAGAAGTGTACATGCCCGCAATTTGCTCTCTGAATAAAAGGATACAGGCGGCAGTGAACAAAGAAAAGCCGATCGCCATCATGATGCCGATTAAGCTATATGAGCGCGCATCCTTAAAACGGGCTGCACCCGCTTCAAACCCGACAACAATTGTTAGAGCCATGGACACGCTAAGCGGCAGCATATATAAAAGAGACGCAAAATTCATGGCTGCCTGGTGGGACGCGATGGTCACTGTATGAAAATGGCTCATTAGAAGCGTGACAGCTGCGAAAATGCTCGTTTCAAAAAACACGGCGAACCCAATAGGCAGCCCGATTTTGAGCAAATTTTTGCATGCTTTCCAAGAGAACTTATACAAGGTAAGGAAAATCCCGTATTCAGAAAACGGTGCGTTTTTATGAATAATGAAAAAACTGATGATGCAGATACACCAATAAGTTAACGCGGATGCCAGCCCCGCGCCGACACCCCCAAGTGCCGGCATTCCGAACTTCCCGAAGATAAATACATAATTCAATACAAAATTGATTGGAAGAGAACTGAGTGTAATCATCATGGTGACTCTCGTTTTTCCTAATGAGTCGATGAATGATCTCAACACGGTGTAAACAAATAAAGGGAAAATTCCCAGTGATAAAAAGCCTAAAAAGTGTTTAGCAATCTGATGCACGTGAATATCAAGGTTCAATCGGCCAAGAATAAGGTCAACTGCAGCATATCCAATCAATAAAACGGCGATGCTAAGTAGCGCGGCCACGTATACAGCCTGTAAAACAGTAAAGGGAATCTTCTGTTTTTTCTCTGCGCCTAATAACTGAGCGACAATCGGGGTGACCGCCATTAATATACCTGCAAGTCCTGTGTAAACAGGGGTCCAAAGGCTTGAGCCAATCGCGACACCCGCTAAATCAGCGGGGCTGACTTTCCCTGACATCACCGTATCTAGAAAAGTCATTAGAGAAAGCCCCGCTTGGGTAATGAATATCGGTATTAAAATGTGCAAGAGCTGTTTGATTTTTTCCCGGGCGTTTTGAGTTTCTTTCATACATTGATCTCCGTTTCTTTTTCATAACGAGAGAAATTATAACATTTTATGTATAAAAAGCAATGAACGCCGGGCCTATTCTTTTTTTGTCGGTTTCGTTTTTCTAAACATTTGGGCATAAATAAAAGAAAGCGAAATCACGCCTAAAAAGGTGCAAATATACTGAATGATTCTTTCGATTTCCATTCTTTACATCCCTCCTTTACCAATAGAATGTGCATCAATAAGATAAGCATTCGTGAAAAGTTGGAAATTTGAACAGGAGATGAAGATTATGCGCTATGAGCAGATATCAGAAAATGCGTTCAAGGGGAAAATACAGGTGTACCTAGAGCAAATATTAGGTGATGCATCTCTAATCTTGAAAACGCTTCACGAAAAAGACCAGTGTCTCCTTTGTGAATTAGATGATTTGGGGCACATATTTCAGGACATGCAGGGGATCGCATCCTCCTTTTATTTGCAATCATACATTGAGGAATTTACGCCGGCATTTATTGAGCTGGCCAAGGCGATTAAAGCCTTATCGGAACATAAGCATGGAGCTTTAATTGTGATTGAAAGAGCAGATCCGGTTGAACATTTTATTCAAAAAGGCACCTCCCTACACGCCGAGATCAGCTCTTCATTAATTGAAAGCATCTTTTTCCCCGGAAACCCTCTTCATGACGGCGCTTTGTTAGTGAGGGAAAACAAACTCGTGTCAGCAGCCAATGTGCTCCCGCTGACGACGAAGGAAGTGGATATCCATTTGGGAACCCGGCACCGGGCGGCTCTCGGTATGTCGGGCTATACGGATGCACTGGTGCTCGTGGTTTCAGAGGAAACAGGGAAGATGTCGTTTGCCAAAGACGGTGTATTATATCCGTTAATTTCACCAAGAACGTAAAAATAATAAAAAGGGCCTGATTAAGAATCCTATAATGAGACAAAATGACTGAATTCGTATCTTTATTAAAGCATTCGCTTCAAGCTGAATGCTTTTTGTCTTGAAGACAGGGAATATAAACTGGTAGAAAAGTTATATGTGATGAATATTAATCAAGTGAAATACTTTACCTGTTTATGTATTTATAGTACCGTATAAAATATTATATAAATTTTCAAAGGAAGGGTGCTGCCGCATGGCAAATGTATTAATGATCGGTTTCCCCGGTGAAGGGCATATTAATCCCTCTATCGGTGTGATGAAGGAGCTGAAATCCCGGGGAGAAAACATTACGTACTACGCAGTGAAGGAATATAAAGAAAAAATCACAGCTCTTGATATAGAGTTTCGTGAGTATCATGATTTCAGAGGAGATTACTTCGGGAAAAACGCAACCGGCGATGAAGAAAGAGATTTCACAGAAATGCTCTGCGCTTTTTTGAAAGCCTGCAAGGATATCGCGACTCATATTTATGAGGAAGTCAAACATGAATCGTATGATTATGTCATATATGATCACCATCTTCTCGCGGGTAAAGTCATTGCCAACATGCTGAAGCTGCCAAGATTTTCATTGTGTACAACCTTTGCGATGAATGAGGAATTTGCGAAGGAAATGATGGGAGCGTACATGAAAGGATCACTTGAAGATTCGCCTCATTATGAATCATACCAGCAGCTTGCAGAAACGTTAAATGCTGATTTTCAAGCAGAGATCAAGAAGCCATTTGATGTTTTTTTAGCTGATGGTGACTTGACAATCGTCTTTACATCAAGGGGATTTCAGCCACTGGCTGAGCAATTTGGCGAGCGATATGTATTTGTCGGTCCTTCCATTACAGAAAGAGCCGGAAACAATGATTTCCCATTTGATCAGATTGACAATGAAAACGTGCTGTTTATTTCAATGGGAACCATTTTTAATAATCAAAAGCAGTTTTTTAATCAATGCCTTGAAGTGTGTAAGGACTTTGACGGTAAAGTTGTGCTTTCCATCGGCAAGCATATTAAAACAAGTGAGTTAAACGACATTCCGGAGAATTTCATTGTACGCCCGTATGTCCCTCAGCTTGAGATATTGAAAAGAGCCAGCTTATTTGTGACACACGGCGGAATGAACAGCACAAGTGAAGGTTTGTATTTTGAAACCCCGCTCGTTGTCATTCCGATGGGAGGCGACCAATTTGTTGTCGCAGATCAGGTGGAAAAAGTCGGCGCAGGAAAAGTATTAAAAAAAGAAGAATTATCTGAAAGCCTTCTGAAAGAGACGATACAAGATGTAATGAATAATCGTTCGTATGCTGAAAAGGCAAAAGAAATTGGACAATCACTGAAAGCGGCAGGCGGCTCTAAAAAAGCGGCCGATAGCATTCTTGAAGCTGTAAAACAAAAAACTCAATCAGCAAACGCATAGTGTAAAAGCCTGTTCTTATCGAAAGAACAGGCTTTTTGCCATTTCATAAGAGGGATTTGACACGCCGATAGAGAATTGATTAGAAAAATAGACAAGAAAGGAGGAGAAACTGCTTCGTTCATCAATAGAAAACCATCATTTTTACCCTCGCTTAAATAGTTCCTTAGACTTTCGAAAAACATATCGTGCTTATGTAAAATGTTAGATGTTTATTTGAAGGTTTAAAGGTCGAACGATGCTGAAAATGCTGCGCCAAATGTTTGAAAAGGGTTTAACTTGCTGAAAAATTGACGATAAAACAGTTGTGTGCCATTTTTGGAAACAAAATACTAGCTGTTTTTGCAAAAAAACAGTTTAGGAGGTTGAATGAATGAAAAAGAAGATTGTAGCCGGCTTGGCTGTTTCTGCAGTTGTTGGGTCGTCGATGGCCGCAGCACCCGCGGAAGCAAAAACGATAAAAGTAAAAAGCGGTGACTCTCTTTGGAAGCTTTCCCGCCAGTATGATACGACAATATCAGCTCTGAAATCCGAAAACAAATTGAAATCAACGGTGCTTTATGTCGGACAAAGCCTTAAGGTTCCTGAAAGCAGCAAAAAAAGCACGACATCCCCATCTAATTCAAGCAAAACATCAACATACACAGTTGCATATGGTGATTCCCTATGGATGATTGCTAAAAATCATAAAATGAGTGTTTCTGAGCTTAAAAGCTTAAACAGCCTGAGCAGTGACCTGATTCGTCCGGGGCAAAAGCTTAAGATCAAAGGGACAAGCCGTTCAAGCGGATCAAATGGATCAAAGAAAAACAGCGGTTCCAATTCTTCAGGTTCTTCAAAAAGTACATATACGGTCAAGCTTGGTGACTCACTGTGGAAAATCGCAAACAGCTTAAATATGACTGTAGCCGAATTAAAAACCTTAAATGGCTTAACATCAGATACACTTTACCCTAAACAGGTGCTCAAAATAAAAGGAAGCAGCTCACCGAAGAGCGGAAACAGCGGTTCAAAAAAGCCGTCAAACTCCAATCCCTCAAAAACAACGACGTACAAGGTAAAAGCAGGCGATTCGCTGTGGAAAATTGCAAATCGGCTCGGAGTCACTGTCCAAAGCATCCGTGATAAGAATAATTTATCATCGGATGTGCTGCAAATCGGGCAGGTTCTGACTATTTCGGGAGCATCAAAATCTAATCCTTCAAATCCGACAAAGCCAACAAAGCCAAAAGATAACTCAGGGTCAAACATTCAAATAGGCTCGAAGATTGACAGAATGATAACGGAAGCGAAAAAATATGTTGGAGTGCCTTACCGATGGGGCGGAAACACGCCTGCCGGTTTTGATTGCAGCGGCTTCATTTATTACCTCATTAATAATGTATCATCTATATCAAGATTGAGTACGGCAGGATATTGGAATGTCATGCAGAAGGTCAGCCAGCCGTCAGTAGGAGACTTTGTCTTCTTTACCACATATAAATCCGGCCCGTCTCACATGGGGATTTATCTAGGCGGCGGTGATTTTATTCATGCAAGCTCATCGGGCGTCGACATTTCCAATCTCAGCAATTCGTATTGGAAACAGCGGTACTTGGGCGCAAGAAGTTATTTTTAAAAATGAGTATGACAAAAAGCCTTTTATAGGCTTTTTTGTTTATACCAGACAATGATTGACCACACTGTTAGAAAAAACAAGGGGGAGACAGTATGTACCGTCTCTTGCTGTTGATGATGCTGACGGCACTGGGAGTTGCCGGATGCGGACAAAAAAAACCTCCAGACCCTCCTAACCGGGTGCCGGAAAAAAAAGTGGTTGAAACGTCAGCGTTTGGTCATCATGTCCAGTTGGTCAATCGTGAAGGGAAAGCAGTCGGCTTTATAGAGATCAAAGAATCAGATGATGAAGGCCTCGATATTCATATTTCCGCAAACAGCCTGCGTCCAGGTGCTTCTCTCGGTTTTCATATTTATGAGAAAGGTTCTTGTGTCAGGCCGGATTTTGAATCAGCGGGCGGTCCCTTTAATCCGCTGAACAAAGAACACGGCTTCAATAATCCGATGGGGCATCATGCCGGAGATCTGCCGAACCTTGAAGTCGGTGCTGATGGAAAGGTAGATGTCATAATGAATGCGCCTGACACTTCACTGAAAAAAGGAAGTAAACTAAATATTCTCGACGAGGACGGAAGTGCATTTATTATTCATGAACAAGCGGACGATTATCTGACAAACCCAAGCGGCAATTCCGGTGCGCGTATTGTCTGCGGAGCCCTTTTGGGAAATAACGAGAAGCAGTAATATCATCCAAGCCCTTTTGTATTGAGCATACAGGGGCTTTTTTAGTATACTCGTTAATGGAATATGAATAGGAAAGGGAATCTGTCTATGACAACTCAACTACAGCACTTAACATTGCCGGAAGATATACAACAAAAGCTTTTATCATATAAAGAGCAGCCTATTTCCCCGGAGTTTCAATCGCTTATAGGAACATCAGGCTATGAGGCGGAGGATGAAGCCATTCTATTTGACGCCATTATTGCATTAGCCATGGGGAAAAATGTCCTGCTGAAAGGGCCTACAGGTTCAGGAAAAACAAAGTTGGCAGAAACATTGTCCAGCTATTTTCATAAACCGATGCACAGCGTCAACTGTTCAGTCGACTTGGATGCTGAGGCATTGGTCGGTTATAAAACGATTGAAAATCAATCTGGCCAGGCGACAATCGAGTTTGTTTCAGGACCTGTTACAAAGGCAATGAAGGAAGGCCATTTTCTTTATATAGATGAAATCAATATGGCGAAGCCAGAAACACTGCCTATTTTAAACGGTGTATTAGATTACAGAAAAATGATGACAAATCCGTTTACAGGCGAGGTCATACGGGCTAAAAGCGGTTTCGGAGTCATTGCAGCCATCAATGAAGGCTATGTCGGAACTGTTCCTCTGAATGAAGCGTTGAAAAACCGTTTTGTCATCATTGATGTGCCTTATATTAAAGGCGAGCTGCTGAAACAAGTGCTCATGTCTCAGTCAGCCCTGAAAGACGAGAAATTGATTGACAGATTTATCACGCTTTCCTCTGACTTGATCGTTCAGGCCAATAACGGACAGGTGTCTGAAGAAGCGGCATCCATCAGAGCTTTACTCGATACATGTGATTTAGCTGCTTATATTCCGCCGCGTCGTGCCATTGAGCGGGGAATTGTAGAAAAGCTTGATGATGATCGGGAAAAAGCGGCCGTCCGAAATATTGCAGAAACTCTGTTTGAATGAGGGGGCTGCGATGAAATTTATCAAATTTAACGACAGCACGATTGATTCATTTTTATTTATGATGCTGACTGATTTGGCCAAAACACTCACCAAGAGTGAAGCGGTAGAAGTGGAGTATGGCGTTCAGTCCTATTACAATCCATTTGAAAAGAAAATCTATATGAGCCACTTTTGGAAAGACAGGGCAGCTGAGGACATGGAAGCGGGTCTGAAAAGCGACGTCTACCTGCGTTCAGTCGGAACAAGATATAGCTCGCTGCATGAGTTTGCGAACTTTTTGAATGATATCCATCGTCATCTCACCTTTAAAAGTTTTGCCAAGCAGCTCTTTATGCTGCTTGAAGACATTAGGATCGAAGAATGCATCAAACATGAGCGTCCGGGTACGAAACATGTATTTGCGAAGCGAAAAGACATGTACAGAAAACATTTCTCAACTCAGCTGACCTTAAATTTGGAACGAAGCATTTTTACCGATGCGCTCTTTTGCGCGATCTATGTCAAGCTCACAGCGGAATCGCCGCTCGAGACTCTTCCGTCCATGCGTGAAGATATCGATCTGATGCGCCCGTTTATTGAGCAGCAGCTCTTGCGTGTGTATGAAGCAGATTCGACACGGCAGGTTCTGAAAATTGTTGAGGACCTCATGGACGGGCTTGAAGAGGTGCTCGATAAAGACATGTTGAACACCTACTTCTTTTTGCCTGAGCTTGACTACGCAAAAGCTGCAGAACAGCCGTTATTTGAAGAAGAGAAAAAAGCGCCGAAGCTGAGTGATGACATCACGCTTCCAAAACAATCAGACGGTGATGAGGATATCCATGAAGAAGAAATGCCGACATGGCACAGGGAAACAGAAGCACCGTCCAAAAGCTTCCTTCAATTTGATATTGAACACGGCGCAAAATCAGATTTAGGAAAAGATGCTTCAAGGGAAGGCGACGATGGAGATCAGGCCCTTGGCTCTGTTCAAGGATCAGCCAGACAAACGAAACGGAAAGACTATTCCAAGCTGGAAGCGCTGGAGTCCCAAAAAGACCAGCCGAACGGAGCGGGTATGGCTGACGGCAAAGAAAATAAATATGCATTTCCAATTTATAAAGAACCGCAGCCGGCAACCAGTGAAGAAGAGCTTTCTTATAAACAGCAGGCAAAAACGATTGAATCGTATCAAAAGCGTTTGAAACAAATGATTCAAAAAACGCTTGAACATAAAAAAACATTGCCGAGAACAGACCTTCATGCCGGGAGACTGAACAATAAGCTTCTTCGCTACTTCACTGAGCGAAATCCGCGCCTGTTCTACAAAAAGCAAGAACCATCTTCAGAAATCGACGCAGTTTTTACATTGCTGGTCGATTGTTCAGCCAGCATGTTCGACAAAATGGACGAAACAAAACGAGGAATCGTGCTGTTTCACGAAGCGTTGAAATCGGTAGCGGTTCCGCATCAGATTGTCGGGTTCTGGGAGGACACAAATGATGCAACCGAAACAAGCCAGCCAAACTATTTCAATACGGTTATTCCCTTCCGATCATCATTAAGACAAGAGTCTGGACCGGCCATTATGCAGCTTGAGCCAGAAGAAGATAACCGTGACGGGTACGCAATTAGGCAGATGACGAAAAAAATGCTGCATCGCAGCGAGGCGCAAAAGTTCTTAATTGTTTTCTCAGATGGAGAGCCGGCCGCATTTGGCTACGAACAAAATGGGATCGTCGATACAAGTGAGGCGGTTATCGAAGCCCGAAAAAGAGGAATAGAAGTGATAAATGTTTTTCTCTCCAACTCAGAAATAGAAGAATCGCAAATGAAGACGATCCAGGATATGTACGGAAAATTCAGTATATTTGTCCCGGATGTTGATCAGTTACCGGATGTTCTGTATCCGCTGCTGAAAAAACTGCTTCATAAAAGCATAGGGTAGCCCTTAATCCTATGCTTTTTGGCGTTTGTTTTTTCGAATGATTAAATTTTTTGTTTTTTATAAAGGTTTTTTACTATTTTGTGAACAATCAAGGTAGAATCAAATTGCAAACAGTGGTAAAATATCGTTGGAAGCGTTTTTATTACATAATTTTGGACACAGCGTTCGAAAGTTATTTCAAGATAGTGAATCAATCACTTGATTATCTAAGTTGGGGGTAATATTCAAATGTTTCAAAATAGTATGAAACAACGAATGAATTGGGAAGATTTTTACGGTCCGAACCTCGGCTATGCGCTGGAGCTTTACGATCAATATACCCAGGATCCGGACAGCATTGACCCGGATTTGAAGGAAATGTTCGACGAGCTCGGTGCTCCGCCAAGCGATATAAAAGAGGCCTCGGGAACAAAAGAAAAGGGACGTGTTACAGCCGATCTGATTCAAAAGATCGCATCCGCAGTCAGACTTGCAGAAGATATCCGAACCTATGGCCATTTGAACGCTTCCGTCAATCCGCTCAGAAAGGATGGGAAAAAGAGCGAACTTTTTCCATTATCCGATTACGGGCTAACAGAAGAGGAAATAAAAGCAATACCTGCGTCTGTCATCTGCAAAGACGCTCCTAAAAACATTACGAACGGTTTAGAAGCCATTCAGTATTTACGAAATACGTATAAAAGAACCATCTCTTTTGAATTTGACCATGTGCATGACTTCAAAGAGCGCGAGTGGCTGACAAGAAAGATTGAATCTGGCGAGCTGTTCCAGAAGAACTCAGCTGAAAAGCTGTCGGCTGTGCTGGAAAGACTGACTGAAGTAGAGGGCTTCGAGCAGTTTTTGCACCGCACATTCGTCGGGCAGAAGCGCTTTTCCATTGAGGGTCTGGACGCTCTTGTTCCAGTGCTTGATGACATTATTGCACAATCTGTCAAATCAGGCACGACAAGCGTCAACATCGGGATGGCGCACAGGGGACGCCTGAATGTCTTGGCACATGTGCTCGGCAAACCGTATGAAATCATCTTCTCTGAATTCCAGCATGCGCCGAATAAAGATCTTGTCCCGTCTGAGGGATCAATTGGAATCAGCTACGGATGGACAGGGGATGTCAAATACCATTTGGGGGCGAATCGGGAGCTTCAAGACGCTGAAACAAAATCAGCGCGCATTACGTTAGCGAACAACCCGAGCCACTTGGAATTTATCAATCCGATTGTTGAAGGCAGCACAAGAGCGGCACAGGAAACGCGAACACAAAGCGGATACCCGGTACAAGATGAAACAAAATCGCTGGCCATTTTAATCCATGGAGACGCTGCATTTCCTGGGGAAGGAATTGTAGCTGAAACATTGAATTTAAGCTCTTTAAAAGGGTATCAAGTAGGCGGTGCGATTCATATTATCGCCAATAACATGATCGGATTCACAACAGAAAGCGCTGAATCCAGATCGACAAAATATGCCAGCGACCTGGCCAAGGGTTATGAAATTCCGATTGTTCACGTGAATGCGGACGATCCTGAAGCTTGTCTTTCAGCTGTTAAGTTTGCGGTCGAATACCGAAAAACATTCAACAAGGATTTTCTGATTGATTTGATCGGGTATAGACGCTATGGACACAACGAAATGGATGAACCGTCAACCACTCAGCCAATGCTGTATGATGCTGTCAGAAAGCATCCGACCGTCAAACAAATTTTCGCTGAAAAGCTGGTAAAAGAAGGCGTGCTTACCGAGGAAGTCGTTCAAAACATCGAAAAATCGGTAACGAAGCGCATTGAGGATGCATATCAGAAAGTTCCGTCTAAAAAGGAACACACTGCTTGTGAAATTGAACTTCCAGAGCCTGTATCAAACGGTTTCCCAGATGTGGACACTTCGATTGATTTTGATGTGCTCCGCAAGCTGAATGGCGAATTGATCAACTGGCCGGAGTCATTTAATGTTTTCGGCAAGCTAAAGCGCATTTTAGAAAGACGCGCCAAGGCGTTCGATGATGACAGAAAAGTGGAATGGTCTTTGGCAGAATCACTCGCGTTTGCTTCAATTTTGAAAGACGGAACACCGATTCGTTTAACCGGACAGGATTCCGAGCGCGGAACGTTCGCCCAAAGAAACCTTGTGCTTCATGACAGTGAGACGGGCAAAGAATTTGTGCCGCTTCATCACTTATCTGACTGCAGCACATCATTTGCTGTTCATAACAGCCCGCTGTCTGAAGGATCGGTTCTCGGTTTTGAATACGGCTATAACGTGCATTCACCGGAAACGCTTGTTTTGTGGGAAGCACAGTACGGAGATTTTGCCAACGCTGCTCAAGTGTATTTTGACCAATTTATTTCTGCCGGACGCGCGAAATGGGGCCAAAAATCCGGATTAGTCATGCTGCTTCCGCACGGTTACGAAGGACAGGGGCCTGAGCACTCAAGCGGAAGAATCGAGCGATTCCTGCAGCTTGCAGCGGAAAACAACTGGACGGTTGCCAACCTGACAAGCGCGGCACAGTATTTCCATATTTTAAGAAGACAGGCTAAAATGCTGCTTCGTGAAGAAATTAGACCGCTCGTCATTATGACGCCGAAGAGCCTTCTTCGCAACCCAAATACGGTGTCGGAAGTGCAGGAGCTCAGCGAAAGCCGCTTCCAGCCTGTTTATGAACAGTCGGGACTTTCTCATGACTATGAAAAAGTAACCAGACTTGTATTATCCAGCGGTAAAGTGTCTATAGACATCAGTGATCATTTTAATAAGTTAGAAGACGGTAAAGAGTGGCTTCACATTGCGAGAATCGAACAGCTGTATCCATTCCCGGCAAAAGGAGTCAAAGAATTATTTGCAAAACTTCCGAACCTGAAAGAAATCGTTTGGGTGCAGGAAGAGCCGCAGAACATGGGGGCTTGGGGTTATATCAGCCCGTATTTGACAGAGATTGCACCAGAGGGAGTAAGCGTTCAATATATTGGACGCAGAAGACGATCCAGCCCTGCAGAGGGAGATCCGACAGTTCATAAAAAAGAACAGGAACGTATTGTATCTGATAGCTTGACTCGCAAAAACTAAGGGGGAAATGAAAAAATGGCGGAAATTAAGGTACCTGAATTAGCAGAATCAATCTCAGAAGGAACAATAGCCCAATGGTTAAAGCAGCCTGGTGACTATGTAGAACAGGGTGAATATCTGCTTGAACTAGAAACGGATAAAGTGAATGTTGAATTGACAGCAGAAGAATCGGGTGTACTTCAAGAGGTATTGAAAGATTCGGGTGATACCGTCCAGGTCGGAGAAATTATCGGTACGATTTCAGAAGGCGCGGGTGAAAGTTCTGCCCCTGCTCCTACAGAGAAAGCAGAAAGCAAGGAAAGCGTAAAAGAAGAGAAACAGGCTGAACCAGCTGCACAAGAGGTGAGCGAGGAAGCACAATCTGAAGCAAAATCAAGAACGATCGCTTCTCCGTCGGCCCGTAAGCTTGCGAGAGAAAAAGGAATTGACCTGTCTCAAGTTCCAACTGGAGATCCGCTTGGAAGAGTGCGCAAGCAGGATGTCGAAGCGTACGAAAAACCGGCATCAAAACCGGCTCCTCAGCAAAAGCAGCAGTCTCAGGCTCAAAAAGCACAGCAAAGCTTTGACAAACCTGTTGAAGTGCAAAAAATGTCACGCCGCAGACAAACGATTGCAAAACGCCTTGTAGAGGTACAGCAAACATCAGCGATGCTGACCACATTTAATGAAGTGGACATGACGGCTGTCATGAATCTCAGAAAACGCCGCAAAGATCAATTCTTTGAGCAAAATGAAGTGAAGCTCGGCTTTATGTCTTTCTTCACGAAAGCGGTCGTGGCTGCATTGAAAAAATATCCGCTGTTGAATGCAGAAATTCAAGGCGATGAGTTGATCGTTAAAAAATTCTACGATATCGGAATCGCTGTTGCTGCTGATGAAGGCCTTGTCGTTCCGGTTGTGCGGGATGCGGATCGCCTGACATTTGCAGGAATCGAAAAAGAGATCGGCGAGCTTGCGAAAAAAGCAAGAAACAATAAATTAACCCTTAGCGAGCTTCAGGGAGGCTCCTTCACGATTACAAACGGAGGGACTTTCGGTTCATTGATGTCAACTCCAATTTTAAACAGCCCGCAAGTCGGTATACTGGGCATGCATAAGATTCAGTTGCGCCCTGTAGCCATTGATGAAGAGCGTTTCGAAAACCGTCCGATGATGTATATCGCTTTATCTTATGATCACCGAATTGTAGACGGTAAAGAAGCGGTTGGTTTCCTCGTGACAATCAAAAATTTACTGGAAGATCCTGAACAGCTTTTATTAGAAGGATAATAAAAAAGGGTACATCACTTTATCGTGATGTACCTTTTTTGATGCATATTTAAAGTGATAGATTGCTGCTTTTGGATCCAGCTTGTTTCTTTTTCACTTTTTTTGACCAATATGTTGCAAGCATAGAACCTGAAAGGTTATGCCACACACTGAATATTGCGCTTGGTACGGCAGATAGCGGTGAGAAATGAGCCGTGGCAAGTGCAGCCCCAAGTCCGGAGTTTTGCATGCCGACTTCGATTGCAATCGCTTTTTGAGACGGGTAATCCATTTTTAAAAGCTTTGCACAAAGAAACCCAAGTAAATAACCGATACCGTTATGCAGGATAACAACTGAAAAAATGAGCAACCCCGATTGAAGCAGATTTTCCCGATTGCCGCTGACGACAGCTGAGACAATCGCAACGATGCCAATGACAGAAACAAGCGGAAGGGCATGTACGGCTTTTGCCACTTGTTTTCTGAAAAACATTTTGACAATCAGACCTGCAATGATCGGAAATAAAACCGCCTGTAAAATTGAGATAAACAAAGACCCCGGCGAGACAGGAAGCCATTCTTTGGCAAACAGCATAATCAACAACGGTGTTACAACAGGTGCCAATAAGGTAGAAATTGTCGTAACCGCAACAGAAAGGGCAGTATTTCCTTTTGCTAAGAATGTCATAACATTAGATGCAGTTCCCCCGGGACAGCAGCCGACAAGAATAACACCAACTGCGATTTCAGCTGGAAGATGAAGCCCAAATGCGAGGCCGAAAGCAACGAGCGGCATGATCGTATACTGAGCTATTACTCCAATAATAACTTGCCAAGGCTTTCTGACCAGCTCTTTGAAATCATCGGCTTGCAGTGTAAGGCCCATCCCAAACATGATAATGCCAAGAAAAATCGTAATATAAGAACTGATCCACGTAAATAAAGATGGGAAAGAAAATCCCAGCACTGCAAAAACAATGACCCATATGCCAAAGGTTTGTCCTGCAAAATGACTTATTTTTCTAATGATGTCCATAAAAACACTCCTAACACACTTATCAAGAACTTCAGCAGAAATTCTTACAAATTTCATAACATTCTCTTATTATAAATAATTTTCTGAATAATTCAATATTAGTTTTTAGCAGATGTCTATAGATATATAATGTAAACTAATTAAAATGTTCTTGACTATATAGGAAGATATTCTTACAATGAACCTTTATAATGGTTAGATCAAATAGGAGTGATACGGTGAAGGAAGCAAATCAATGGTCTTCGAAGCTCGGCTTTATTTTAGCCGCGGCAGGATCAGCTATCGGGCTTGGTGCGATATGGAAATTCCCATATGTTGCCGGAACCAGCGGAGGAGGCGCATTTTTACTTATTTTTATTTTATTTACGGTTTTAATCGGACTGCCTTTATTGTTAGGTGAATTCATCATAGGCAGAAGAACACAGAAAGATGCCGTTCAGTCCTATAAAACACTTGCTCCAGGAACGAAGTGGCATTGGATCGGTTATTTAGGCATGGTGACGTGCTTTATTCTTCTATCTTTCTACAGTGTCGTAGGCGGATGGATTTTAATTTATATTATAAAAGGCTTCACTGGCGGTTTATCGCAAACATCTGGTTTTGATACGATATTTGCAAGTACCATTTCAAATCCTTATTTGGCTGTAGGAGGCCAGCTGCTCTTTATGGTGGTAACAATTTTAGTTGTTGCAAAAGGGGTAAGCAGCGGAATTGAAAAAGCAAGCCAAGTATTAATGCCGGCGCTTTTTCTATTATTCATTATTTTAATGGTGCGTTCGGTTACACTTGATGGCGCGATGGAAGGAATCAAATTTTTCCTGATGCCTGATTTAACTGCAATTGATGCCAATACCATTTTATATGCAATGGGACAATCCTTTTTCTTATTAAGTGTCGGTGTATCTGTCATGGTAACGTATAGCGCTTATTTAGAGAAACAGGAAAATCTGGTACAGTCCGCTGTATCTGTAACTGTTATGAACATGCTTGTTGCTGTAATGGCCGGAATTGCGATTTTTCCAGCTGTCTTTTCATTCGGCCTCAAACCAGACCAAGGCCCGGTTCTGTTATTTAACGTGCTGCCGACTGTGTTTAATCAAATGCCGTTCGGAATTATCTTTTTATTAGCATTTTTACTTCTATTTTTATTTGCTGCATTGACATCTGCTTTTTCAATGCTGGAAATTTTGGTCGCAGTACTGTCGAAAGGTGATGTCAATAAGAGAAAACGATTCGCTTGGTTAGGCGGAATTGCTATTTTTATTGTCGGTGTGCCGTCTGCATTGTCATACGGTGTCTTAAGTGACGTCTCTATATTTCATCTGTCTATTTTTGATGCGGCCGACTATCTTGTGAGCAATATTTTAATGCCGTTAGGTGCGTTACTGATTTCGATTTTTGTCCCGCTAAAAATACCGAAACAGGATTTGTTTGACGAGCTGAAAAGCGGTTCCAATCTCAAACGAAAGTGGTTTGCGGTTTGGCTGCTGCTCATTCGATATTTATCTCCTGTTGCCATTATCATCGTGTTTTTGCATGTGGTAGGGATTTTTTAAAACACGAAGCCCCCGGAGAAAGGGGGCTTTTTTTAATAGAGCTTCCAAACGACTTCTTTTGCCTGCTCAAAACGTTTTTCAGCCTCGCGCCAATCCACGACATTCCACCAGTGATCGACATAGCTGGCCCGGTCATTTTTGTATTGCAAATAGTAGGCATGCTCCCATACGTCAAGCGGTAAAAGGGGGATCACATCCCATTGGCTAAAGAGCTGGTGTTTTTCTGCCGTTAAAATCTCCAGCCGTCCTGATCGAGGTGCCCAGACCAGAATGGCCCAGCCGACACCTTCCACTTTTTTAGCGGCCTGGGTAAAATGTTCTTTAAAAGCGGAATAGCTTCCAAATGAAAGGTCTATCATTTGGAACAATGCCCCTGTAGGACGCCGTTTTCCGTTTGGATGCATAGAAAACCAAAAAATACTATGCAAATAATGGCCTGCTCCATGGAACGCAAGCTCTCTTTCCCAATGAGTGATTAAGTCATAATTCTTTGTCGCTCTCGCTTTTTTAAGCTCTGATTCTGCTTTGTTCAGGCCATCGACATAGCTTTGATGATGTTTTGTATGATGAAGGACCATAATATCGCGTGAAATATAAGGTTCTAAGGCGGAGTATTTGTAAGGAAGCTTTGGCAGCACGTGTTTCCCTATAGGGACATAAGCGCGTCTTTCACTTGTATCATCTGATTCTGTAATATCCCGATAAAGGGCAGCGGCCTGTTTATACCAATCTTCTTCTGTTGTTTGATCATCTTCCAGAGCCTCAATCATCTTGTCGATTTGATCTTCAAACTGGTCAAGCTGTCCTCGCTTTTGAATCTGATCTTTCAGGGCTTCACACCAATTGAACATCTCCGTTTGATAAGATTCACGTTTCATTTGCTGTCTCCTTTTCAATAGAATCTAAATACTTTCCGACAGCCAGCAAAGAGAATACAAATGGATAACTGTGATAGCGAATATAAAATTGTTTTGGCAATCCGATCCCTGCTGGATACGCGAGGCTATCGGCGCTATGCGAATTGCTGTCGGTAAGGTATTGCATGCCTTTCACAACAGACGGGTGTTCGGAATTTTCATATGTGAGCAAAGCGTCTAAAGCCCAGGCCGTTTGTACAATGGTTCCTCTATGAAGCGGTACATATGTTTTGATTTCGGCGCTTTTGCAGGATTCTCCCCAGCTTCCGTCATCATTTTGTATGGATTTGAGCCAACGCAGAGCCTTTTGTATACCGAGATGCTTTCGGTCAACCCCGCATGCATGCATACCAGTAAGAGCAGCCCAAGTGCCGTAAATGTAGCAAACACCCCATCTGCCGTACCATGACCCATTTTGTTCCTGATGTTCGAAAAGCCAGTTCACAGCGCGTTGAATATGTTGATGTTTTTTTGTGAAGCCAACTTTCTCGCCTAAAAAGTGCAGTACACGTCCGGTGAGGTCGGCGGTTGAAGGGTCAACTGCAGCGTCCTCGGCGGATTCAAGCGGCAGCAGGCGGATCAGCGGATGGTTCACGTTTTTTTCGAAAGCAGAAAATCCGCCGTCATTGTTTTGCATCGATAAAAGCCAAGATACCCCCCGCTCCCATGCTGCAGGAGAATGATTGCGGGGAATCGCCTTTAAAACGGCTGCAGTGTCGTCACAGTCAGGGTTATTTGTATTAATGTTTGAAAACCCCCAGCCGCCAGGAACTGAATTTGGATTTTTGACAGACCAATCTGCTGTTTTGGTATGCTGGCGTTCTAGCAAAAAGTCGGCTGCTTTTGTAACAGAGCCATCCGTTTCGGTCACACCATTTTTTTGTAGGGCATAGCTGATTAGAGCTGTATCCCAAACAGTTGAAGTAGAGTTTTCCAGATAAGGAACCCCGTTGCATTTAGTCACCAGTGATTTAATGCCGGTAATCGCCCTCCTGATAACAGGAGAATAGCGTGACACACCAAGTGACAGAAGGCTGTAAACCATATATATGGTTGCGCTCGCATAGCTGTATAATGTTCCATCTTTTTCAATCCGCTCCAGCATATACGTTTTAGCTGTCTGTAGGCCCAGCTGCTGAAAAGCAAATGGTGCATGAAAAACGCGTTTCCAATGTGACAAAATAGACGTGAGATCTCTTTCTTCGAAAGCATCAGACCGAAGCCAAGTGAAAGGATTTTTTGTCATGTGCGGATCGAGATGGCGAAGAGATGAAATATTGCGGTTAATAAGGACAAATCGCTGATTGAGTGTTACAGCCATAGGAGCAAAATGAATACGGGCATATGAGCTGAACTGATAGAAATGAATCGGCAATGTTGGGGGGAGCGCCATGAGTGATAATGGTAAATACAAAGCAGGCCAAGGATAAAGCCCGTTCGCGGCAAGCATCCATTTTGTCATGAAATGAACATGTCTCAAACCGCCATGTGAGATGATAAATTGTTCAGCTTTCTTCATGTGCGGCTCAGATCTGTGAAAACATCCTGAAGCCAGCATCCCGACATATCCTTGGACGGTAGCCGTTAGATTTCCGCGCGTTTCATCGGGATAGTTGATAAATGTGCCGTCTGGCTGCTGTTTTGCATGAATGCCGGCTGCAAGGGATGATATCAGTTCTTTTTCATTTTCGCCTTCATCTAGTGAGGTAAGGAGCAAAATAAAAAAGGAATTTGTCATGATTGGTCCTTCAAAGCAAAATGTCCATGAACCATCAGCATTTTGCCTATCTCTTAACTCCGTAATGGTTTTCTTTTGAAAACGCCTCACTTTCTCCTGAAGTGTGCCCATCACGCTCAACTCCTTCAGAAGCATATATATTCAGCGTCTTTTACTGCCATTACAGAAAGAAAAAAACTGCTGGCAGGCAGCAGTTTTTTAAACATACATGTTAGTCTTCAAGGTTTATCCATACACTTTTGACTTCTGTGTAATTATCCAAGGCATATGATCCCATTTCTCGTCCGAGTCCTGACTGTTTATAACCGCCAAATGGAGACGCCGCGTCAAACACATTATAGCAGTTCACCCAAACGGTTCCGGCTTGAAGTCGGTCCGCGATATAATGAGCCTGCTTGACGTTCTCTGTCCATAGTCCGGCCGCAAGCCCATATTCTGAATGGTTTGCCCGTTCAATAACTTCATCGACAGTTTCGTACGGAATTGCAGTCAGCACGGGTCCGAAAATTTCTTCTTTTGCGATGGTCATTTCGTCTTCAACATTCGCAAACACAGTCGGTGCGACAAAATATCCTGCTTCAAAAGGACAGCTTCCGCCGGTCACTGCTTTTGCTCCTTCATCTTTTCCTTTTTGAATATAGGAAAGAACGCGCTCATGCTGTTCCTTGCTTACGAGAGGCCCGATTTGAGTATCTTTATGAAGTCCCGCTCCTTGGCGGAGTGACTCAGCATAGGACGCCATTTCATCAACAACTTCATCATATTGGTCTTTATGAATGAAGACACGTGAGCCCGCACAGCAGACTTGGCCCTGGTTAAACATCACACCGTTTAAAGCGCCCGGGATGGCTTTTTTCAAATTCGCATCCGGCAGAAGAATATTAGGCGATTTTCCGCCCAGCTCCAATGTAACACGCTTAATGCTTTTCGCTGCGGTGGACATGATTTTCTTTCCGATTTCAGTGGAACCGGTAAAGGCAATTTTATCAACCGCTTCGTGGTTCGTCAGCGCTTCTCCCGCATCTTCACCGAATCCTGGGATGATGTTGATTACACCGGCAGGGAAACCGGCTTGGTCAATTAATTCTGCCAAATAAAGAGCTGAAAGCGGTGTTTGTTCAGCCGGTTTGAGGACGATTGTACAGCCTGTTGCAAGTGCCGCGCCCATTTTCCACATCGCCATCAGGAGCGGGAAATTCCATGGAATGATCTGGCCGACGACACCGACAGGCTCATGACGCGTATAATTAAAATAAGCGCCGGAAACCGGAATCGTCTGTCCTGTTATTTTTGTACACCAGCCGGCGTAATAGCGCATATGCTCAATAGCCAGCGGAATATCTCCATTAGTCGTTTCATTGATCGGTTTCCCATTATCAAGTGTTTCAAGCTGAGCAAGCTCAGTTTTATGCTCTTCCATTAAGTCTGCCAGCTTATACATCAGTCTGCTTCTCGAAGCTGGAGACATTGTTCTCCATTCACCTTGGTCAAAGGCTTTCCGGGCAGCTTTAACCGCTTTGTCCACATCCGCAGCCTGGGCTTCATACAGCGTCATCAAGGTTTCGCCGGTAGCCGGGTTTGGAGTGTCAAAGGTTGCCCCTGAGGCACTCGGAACAAACTTTCCGTCAATATAAAGCTTCTTTGTTCCCTGTAAAAATGTCTCCAGCCTTTTCGTCACTTGCATCGTTAAAGAACTCATCCGTAACAAACCTCCAGTCATTTTTTATGGTCTGTTCTGAGATTCTTGGTGATAGCACATTGATTCCTGGATTGAATAGCAGAAATAAGCTGTGATAGTTGCTTCAAACGTAAGCGTATACAAACATTCTATAATAGGAATCAAGGCAAAATCAATGAATAACCGATATTGCAATTTACAAAAGAAAAAAGCTACAATATGCTTATAGATAAGAAAAGGAGATTTCATCATGATTCATAAAAATTGGCTTGAAAAAGAAACAATTAAAAAAGTAAAGTGTGTGCAGACAAACGCAAAAAAATATATCGTAAACCGCGTTTTAACGCCGGGAAAAGAATATGAAGTAAAAAATGAAACAGAGGAGTTTCTCTTTGTGGTCGACAATACGAATAAAGTCGGCGGCTATTATAAAGAATACTTCGAAGAGATGTAATGCTTCCTTGAAGCATCAGACAGATTTTGTTAAAACATCGATACATAATCCGCAGCTCAGCTGCGGTTTTTTTGTGGTTAAAACAGGAAATATAAAACAAAATTAAAAAAATCATTAAAAACCGCTTTTTTATAAAAACATTGCTGAATATTGAAACTTTTTTCTCTATATGTGCGTATTACTTGATGACAACAGCTTAAAAGCCAAAAAACAAATCAAAAATTTGAAAAATGTAATCTGTTCGTAATGGTTTAAATGTCTTCTATGTCGTATTCTTATATAGGGATAAAGGACTTATTTTTATGTAGTGAATGATAAAACAAATAGATAAATGCAGAAAGAGGGGTTCTTCATTGGGTATTTTTTCTGTTAGCAGATCAACGGACGCAAAGAAGCTTGAGGCTTTGCTCGTTGAAGGGGAAAGAATAGAATCGATTTATAAGCTCCGAGTGGACCAAATTTGCTTTACAAATAAGCGGATCATTTTCTTTGACAATAAAATGTTTTCCAAAAAGAAGGTTCGTGTATTTCTTCCATATAAAACAATTGAAAGCTTTGCCATCCAAGAAGCGGGAATGTTTGATCCGGACACTGGGCTTTTATTGATGACAAGAAGCAAAACGTTCGAATTAGAATTTGCGAAAGACACCGATTTAAGCGAGGTTCAGGCGGTGCTGACAAAGCATTTGTGCAGCTGAATATTTGATGAGCCAGCCGTTCAAAAAATGGTTAGGCTTTTTTTTATATATATAAAAAAGAACAGGGCATGTGCGCCCTGTTCTTATTACACCACACTGTTTTTCGCTGAGTTCGAATCAACAAGATCTGCATCTAATACATTTGAAATCGGTACGACAAGAGGAGTAAAGTCGCCATTTTCTTCTCCAAACCCTTGATTTATTTTAGCTGATAAAAAGTAATCGACCTGCTGATACGGACCGAGTGTTAAAGAGGAACCTCGATCCATCGTATTGATTTTAAATCCGCCGACATTTACGACGGAGGGTGAAAAGAACATCTCATCACTTCCTTTTGATTGAGGAGTTAACCGCTTCACTTTCAAAAGAGGCCGGAGAATCAATTTGGTCTCTGTCATCCACATGGCTTCTCGTGCCCATAAATCCGCTCGCATCTCCAAAATTCTGTCCGTAGCCTTGATTTTTTTTATCTGAATTTTGCCATTCTGCCAATAAATTTTGTCCTACGTTAACCGCTGAAGCATTTTCAAAGGAATTAATTTTCAGCATGAAAATATTAATATTGATATACGGAGTTGGTTGAACCACAGGCAAACCTCCTTTCTATAGTTGTATGCTGGCGGTTATAAAGTATGTTAAGACAGGGGGCTTCAAATGGATTTCGAAAAGATGAAGCAGTGGATGGAATTCGCACAGCAGATGTACGGCGGTGACTTTTGGAAACAGGTATTTGATGAAGACCAAAAAACCCCTTTTATGACAAATGGCCAATCTCCGTTTCCGTTTGCGCAGCAAGATCAGCGAGGGAAAGGAGATGCTTCATTTCCGAGCATGGATATTGTAGATACCGTTGCGGAAGTGCAGTTTTTAATTTATCTTCCAGGCTACCGTAAACAAGACGTTCACATATTATCGTACGGAGATTATTTAGTGGTGAAGGGGCAGCGCTTTTCCTATTTTAATGAACAGGACTTTCGCCAAAAAGAAGGGAAATACGGAAGTTTTGAAAAGAAAATTCCGCTTTCCGATCATCTTCATGGAAAGATGAATGCCATTTTTAAAGACGGAATCCTATACATCACTATTCAAAAAGACGAAGGTCAAGCGAAAACCATTGTTATTGATGATTGATTTTCATACTGAGTGCATCTGACACATCACGGTCATCAATTGATTCAATCGGAATGACCATAACAATACCATCTGCATTTTGTTCCCCAAAACCGTTATTTCTTTTGATAGCAGAGCACCTGTTCCTTAACTCCGCAGAACCAAAGGTAAGGGATGAGCCGGTGCCTATCGAGTTAGTCTTGAGATGAGAAATATTGATGTTAGTCGGAAGCATGAAAACCTCTCCTTTCTATGGGATATACCTCATTATATATGTAGACGAAAGAGGAGTATGCAAAGGGTCGTGATGTCATGAAAAAAATGTTCCGGTCGCTGATCAGGCATTGCTTGAAACCAGAACTTGACAAACTGCGTGAATGTGAAGAAAGACTCTCAGTGATTGAGAAACAAAAACAAAGCAGCAAACAAGAGTCTGAAGAAACCTATATACATATTGAAACGCTGAATGTCGAAAAAGTTGACTATCATCTTGAATTCGGCGAGCTGACCATTGATGAACTGAGCGGCAGATTAAATATAGGCGCAACCTATTATATACCGCCAGAAGAGAAGGACAAAAAGTGCCAACGAAAACCCGAAGCACCATCGACGCCAGCGGTCACGATCCGTTCAAAAAGGCAGTAGCTCATCTTTCCATCGATGTTTCCATGTTTGACAGAAGGCAAAACGGGAAACAGGATAGAAAGGAGAGGATATACATGGCACTGACAAAAGAACAAACACAGCATCTCTATCATAAATTGCTCGATATGCAAAAAGAATTGTCTGGCGAGAAAAAGGAAACAGAATCAATGACGGAAGAAGTGGGGGAGCTTTCCAATGGGGTTGACAACCATATGGCAGACCACGGGACGCTCGTCACAGACCGGATGACAGACCAAACAGTGAAAGAGATTGACCGGGAGCTGTTAGAGGAGGTCAACCGTGCATTACAAAAGATGAAAGACGGAACTTATGGCGTGTGTGAAAAAACCGGCCAAGAGATTCCTTACGAAAGACTTGAAGCTGTTCCTTATGCAAGAATGACAGTTGAGGCCCAAGCTGATGTGGAGGATGATCTGGAGACAGATGCTCCTTCTTATGAAAGAGAGTTTCATAAACAGGTAAAAGACTTATCCAACAAAGAAACAATTGATCAAAAAAGCTCGCAGACGTATGAAATCTTGGATCGTGAACAAGATTCGAAGTAAAAATGGCAAGCAAGTACACCGATATTAGATGTACTTGCTTTTTTTTGAAAAAAAATCTCATATTCAAAATAAAGTGATTGACTTTACGTAAAAAAGAAAGTAACATACTATTTGTAAGTAAATATAAAAAGTTTACCGGGAGGAATACAAATGTCTACAGTTTTATTTGTAAAATCAAGCGACCGTACAGCTGAAGAAGGCGTTTCAACTAAACTTTACGAAGCTTTCTTAGCTGCTTATAAAGAAAACAACCCTAATGATGAAGTGGTTGAATTAGATCTTCATAAGGAAAACCTTCCTTACCTTGGCAGAGATATGATTAACGGAACATTTAAAGCAGGTCAAGGAATGGAAATGACAGAAGATGAGAAAAAACAAGCAGCAATTGCTGACAAATATCTGGACCAGTTTGTAAAAGCTGACAAAGTTGTTTTCGCATTCCCGCTTTGGAACTTCACAGTGCCAGCAGTGCTTCATACTTATGTTGATTATCTGTCTCGCGCAGGCGTTACATTCAAATACACACAAGAAGGACCAGTCGGTTTAATGGGCGGCAAAAAAGTTGCGCTTCTTAACGCTCGCGGCGGTGTCTACTCAGAAGGACCAATGGCTGCACTTGAAATGTCATTAAACTTCATGAAAACAGTTCTTGGTTTCTGGGGTGTTCAAGACTTGCACACAGTTGTCATCGAAGGACATAACGCAGCACCTGATCAAGCGCAAGAAATCGTTGAAAAAGGTTTACAAGAAGCAAAAGATCTTGCTGCAAAATTCTAATAAAGCCAAGACTCCTATCGTTACAAATAGGAGTCTTTTTGTATATACACATTAATATAGAAGAAAATAATCATTCGCTTTTAGCGAAAAAGGCTGTTTTTTTTATTGTAATATATTTTTTATTTGTCGAATTGTCAGGTATTTTGGAGAAAAAGCAGTTTTATTCACTGGAAAAAGTTTTTCTAAACAATTGTTTTGGCCTCTTGATTAAAAGCGCCTGATGGTGTACTATATTAAAGAAGCTACTTTGTGCGTATTGTTAATTAAGTTTTAACCTTTAAGCTGTAATAGGGAGTTTTATATCGAAGCCGGAATGTCATGCCTCCATTGCAGAGGACGACAGGAACGTTTCTGCAAACACCCACTTTGAGGAGTGGTGGTTTAAAACTTTCTTACTTGCATACGGCAAGACGTAGCGAAAGCCATTTCCTTTTCGGAAATGGCTTTTTATTTTATCTAAAAAGGTTTGGTATAGTGAATATTCCATTTTTATGTGAAAGAAATGAAGGCCGCTTTTTTATGATATGATGGGAGAAATTCAAGGAAAAGCGAGGTTTACACGTTATGTTACATAGAGCCCAATCCCTTCTGGCTCATTATTTTGGTTATGAGAAGTTTCGGAGCGGCCAAGATGAAGCGATCCGCTTGGTGACGGAAGCGAGGCAAAATACGGCCTGCATTATGCCGACGGGAGGCGGCAAATCGGTTTGCTATCAGATTCCGGCATTAATGTTTGAAGGGACGACGATCGTCATTTCACCGTTGATTTCCTTGATGAAGGATCAAGTTGATGCGTTAGAAGAAGCGGGGATTAACGCCGCCTACATTAACAGCACACAATCCAATCAGGAAATATATGAGAGGCTGAACGGACTCAAAGAAGGAGCTTATAAGCTTTTTTACATTACACCAGAGCGACTAACGTCCACAGAGTTTATCCGGATTTTGCAGGGGATAGATGTTCCTTTGGTCGCAATAGACGAGGCGCACTGTATTTCTCAATGGGGCCATGATTTCAGGCCAAGCTACAGGAATATTGAAATCTTGTTCCGTGAATTACACGACAAGCCTGTCATCATGGCGTTAACAGCAACAGCCACACCCGAGGTTCATGATGATATTTGCAAACAGCTGCATATTCAAAAAGAAAACACGGTATATACCGGATTTACCCGAGAGAATTTAACCTTTAAAGTAGTAAAAGGAGAAAATAAAGATCGGTTTATAGACGAATATGTGCAAAACAACAGGCATGAAGCAGGAATTGTCTATACCGCGACCAGAAAAGAAGCTGATCGGATATATGAGAGATTGAAACGAAATCAAGTCAGGGCAGGTCGGTATCACGGAGGTTTGGCTGATGATGTGAGAAAAGAGCAGCAGGAAAGGTTTCTTAATGATGAGCTTCAAGTGATGGTGGCAACCTCTGCTTTTGGAATGGGTATTGATAAATCAAATATCAGATTTGTTCTGCATGCACAAATTCCGAAAGATATGGAAAGCTATTATCAAGAGGCAGGACGAGCTGGACGGGACGGTCTTGCCAGTGAATGTGTTCTCCTGTTTTCACCGCAGGATATTATGGTACAGCGCTTCTTAATTGAGCAATCAGAACATGAAGAGAAACAAAAGCAGGATTTAAAAAAGCTGAGACAAATGGTCGACTACTGCCATACGGAAGATTGTCTGCAGCGTTTTATCCTTATGTATTTCGGAGAAAAGGAGCCTGATGCGTGCGGACAGTGCGGAAACTGTACCGATACAAGAGCGGCCCATGACGTGACGCGGGAGGCGCAAATGGTCTTATCTTGTATCATTCGCATGAAAGAACGGTTTGGCAAGACGATGGTTGCACAGGTGCTTGCCGGCTCCAAAAATAAAAAAGTTCTTGAAAACGGCTTTTCCGACCTTTCAACATACGGGATATTAAAACACCAATCCGTTGGCGAAATCAGTGATTTTATCGAATTTCTTATTTCTGACGACTTCATCAGGATGTCAGACGGAACGTTTCCGACTCTTTTTGTCAGCAGTAAAGGAAGGAATGTGCTGAAAGGAGAATTATCAGTAGCGAGAAAAGAAGCGTTAAAAGCGGCAGCGATTACTGAAAATGACGAGCTATTTGAACGATTGCGCATGGTTCGGAAAGAAATTGCTGCTGAGCAGGGTGTTCCGCCATTTGTTGTTTTCTCTGACCAAACGTTAAAAGAAATGTCAGGAAAACAGCCCGTAAATGATGATGAACTTTTGTCTATAAAAGGAGTCGGAGAACAAAAAAGAGCAAAATACGGCCGGCTTTTTTTACAAGAAATACAAGCTTATGCAAGGATGACAGACTAAAAAACAGAAAAAAAATCTTTTTTTCTATAAAAAACACATTTTATTTTCTCTGTTTCGCCTCAAAATAAAAAGACCTGCGAAGCCTATTATATCAAGGGTTCAGCAAGTCTTTCCATCAGAGAGAAATCCTTCATGTAAAGGAACTGTAATCTAAATCATATCTTTTTGTTATTGATTTGACATTTACGTGTGTTACGATATCACCTGTTAGCCGCCAATAAAAAGCTAACAAGGGAGGATTTACTTATGAAGAAGACGATTATGTCCTTTGTGGCAGTTGCTGCACTTTCAACAACTGCATTCGGAGCTCACGCTTCTGCAAAAGAAATTACGGTGCAAAAGGGTGATACGCTCTGGGGAATCTCTCAGAAAAATGGAGTGAACCTAAAGGACTTAAAAGAATGGAACAAGTTAACTTCTGATAAAATCATTGCAGGAGAAAAACTGACCATTTCTTCAGAAGAAACAACCACGACTGGGCAATATACAATTAAAGCGGGAGACACGCTTTCTAAGATTGCTCAAAAATTCGGCACGACAGTCAACAACCTGAAAGTTTGGAATAACTTAAGCTCTGACATGATCTATGCTGGATCAACTCTTTCAGTAAAAGGTCAGGCAACAGCAGCAAACACAGCTACTGAGAATGCGCAAACAAACGCACCTCAAGCTGCACCAAAACAAGAGGCTGTGCAAAAAGAGCAACCTAAACAAGAAGCTGTACAACAGCAACCTAAACAAGAAACAAAGGCTGAGGCAGAAACTTCTGTTAACACAGAGGAGAAGGCTGTTCAATCAAATACAAATAATCAAGAAGCTTCAAAAGAACTAACAGTTACTGCTACTGCTTACACTGCTAACGACGGCGGCATTTCCGGCGTTACAGCTACAGGCATTGACTTAAATAAGAACCCGAATGCGAAAGTTATTGCGGTTGATCCTAATGTAATTCCGCTAGGTTCTAAAGTCTATGTTGAAGGCTACGGGGAAGCAACAGCAGCAGACACTGGCGGCGCTATTAAAGGAAATAAAATCGACGTATTTGTACCAAGTAAAAGTGATGCTTCTAATTGGGGCGTCAAAACTGTAAGTGTTAAAGTCTTAAACTAATAATATAGATTGTGATAAAAGACATGAGCTTTTGGCTTGTGTCTTTTTTTGTTCTGCTTAGAGCTGTTTATATCATATGCTGATAAAAGAAAGTGGTCCCGTTTTTCTCTTTATGTGCGATTCAGGGGCTCTCGGGTTAAAAGATTGGTTCCACATTACAGAGACATTCGGCATCATGACATTTATAGCTGGTTGTTACTATCTTTGATCAGCGAAACGAGCTGGTGTTGTATCTTTTTTGGCAGATAATAAGCAGTTGGATGTAGCAGATGCCATTTATGGAATCGGATTGATTTCAGACGGTTTTTTATTGTGATATTAGGCTCTTGCAGTTGGGCATGGCAGCTTCGGGAGCGAAGTGGCACAACTTTGTCATACTGAAAATACAAAATAATCAATATCAGAAATTCTGCTGATGTGCAATGGCCGACCATTTTAACAGGGATATCATTCAATCCAGTCTTTTATTGGGCTGTTAACCAAGCAATCGTTCAGCGGGCGTAGGAGCGAGGATATGGATCAATTTAATTCTGGTTGCGACGAGGTTCTCAAACGGGAATTTCAGGTTAACAAAAAGGATCCTGGCAGATGCCAAGATCCTTTTTTATTTAAACCAGCCTTTTTCTTTTGACCGGGTAATGGCTTCAATTCGATTTTTCACTTCAAGCTTTTCTAGAATCATTGAGATATAATTCCGCACCGTCCCGCTTTTGATGCTGAGTTCCTGAGCGATTTCTTTTGTGTTTTTACCGTCAGCCACAAGTTCGAGCACTTCTTTTTCTCTATCTGTAAGAGGGTTAGCTTCGCTGTATAAGTCCTCCATCAGCTCAGGTGCATAGATGCGTTTTCCGTTCATGACGCTACGGATGGCGTTGGCCAGCTCTTCACTCGGACTGTCTTTTAACAAATAGCCTTTAACGCCAGCTTTAATAGCTCTCTGAAAGTAACCGGGTCTGGCGAAGGTGGTTAAGATGATAATTTTGCAGCCTGTATCTTTTAGCTCCTCAGCAGCTTCAAGCCCTGTTTTTCCGGGCATTTCAATGTCCATAATACATACATCAGGCTGGCGTTTTTTGACAAAATCAACAGCATCTTGGCCGGTTGTACCTTTGCCTACGACTTCCATATCGTCTTCGAGGTTTAGAAGTGATCCTAAAGCGCCCAGCAGCATTTGCTGATCTTCTGCAATAAATATACTAATCATATAAGCCATCCTTTATGTTTATTTTGAATTATTAGGAATTGCCATGGTAAGCTTGGTCCCGTTTTCGGTATCGATGTGAAGGCTTCCGTTTGCAAACTCAAGCCGTTCTCTCATCCCGAGTAAGCCATGTCCTTTTGAAAAGGAATTTTCTTCTCCTTTGAATGTTCCATCGTCAGACACTGTTATCACAACTTCCTTCCAGAGCTGCTGAATGTCAACTCGGCAAGTTTTAGCCTGGCTGTGTTTGACGACATTTGTGACAGCTTCCTTTAAGCACATGCTCAAAATGTTTTCATTCAGCAATGAGATATTTTCGGGCCATTTCTCTTCTTCATAGATAAACATAATGTCAGCTGCTTCGAGAATTTGTTTGATGTTGATCAATTCATCCTTGAGCCGTATGCCCTTCATAGAGGAAACGATTTTTCTTACTTCATTTAAAGAAGTTCGCGCTGTTTGCTGAACACTTTTCAGTTCACGAGCTGCTTGTTCGGGATCTTTGTATATCAATTTTCTTGCTAAGTCGCTTTTTAAACCGATAAGAGAAAGCTTTTGCCCAAGCGTATCATGGAGATCGCGGGCAATTCGCTGACGTTCTTCTAATTTTACCAGTTCTGCAATCCGTTCATTTGCATCCTCGAGCTTTTCTTCAAGCCGTTCGCGCTCCTTGCGGCTTCTTATACTAAAGGGCAATAAAATTGCGCTGATGAGGGTTATGACGACAAAAGGAATTTGTGTCAGAAAGAATTCCTTCTTTAATACGAGACTGAAATTGGCTGCGACGGCTGCGCTTATTAAATGGACATAATATAAAATATGAAAAGGGACGCGTTCCTTAATGTTTCCTATAAAATACGCGATAAAAAAAGCAAAATAAATATAACTGAACAGAGTAATGGAGGCGGTTGAAATGCCAATTAATAAAAATCCCCACAAATAAATGGTCCAGCCTTTTGAGACAAAAGCAAATCGATATACCGAAAAAAATAAAAGCGTCAAAATGATGCCGACAATAATAACAAATGTAGATGATGATTTCCATATAAAGTAGAAGGGGAGGATGAAAAATATCGTCCATATATAGGGCGTAATCCCGTTTAGTTTTTGAAATGTAAAATGATTTTTAATCATGATCTTACCTCATTTTCAGCTTTTCATCTTACTTGTAACTTTATCATTGTGAAAGCCAGAATGCACCCTCAAACAATAAAAGGAAGCCTTCTAGTATATTAGAAGACCTCCTTTATCATCAGGCATTCTTCCGCAGCTTCTGTTTTTCTGGTGAATCAGGCGGAAGGCTTACAGCTATATGTTTTATAGCCCGAAATGACACAAACTGTTTGTTATCTTCATCCCATAGACGGAACGCAAGTGATTGCAGGCTTGTTTTTAAGGTGATTGTCGGTACGTTTTTTAATGGTTCGTGATGTTCATGAGCAACTTCAAGCTTATAGTTAGGCACCTTTGGACTCAAATGATGAACGTGGTGGTAACCAATATTGCCTGTTAGCCATTGAAGCAGTTTCGGGAGTTTATAAAATGAACTGCCTTCAACAGCAGCCTGAACGTAGCTCCAGTTTTCATCCGCTTCAAAATAAGAATCTTCAAAGGTATGCTGCACATAAAACAGCCAAACACCGATTGAACCTGAAATCAGAAATATCGGGCCTTGCACCAGTAAAAACGATTGCCAGCCAAAGATCAGACAGCAAGCAGCAGCCAACGCGACAATTGCCAGATTCGTAAGGTATGTGTTTACACGTTCCTTGCGTCTTGCGCCTTTTTTGTTAAAACGGTTCGTGATCAGAAAAACATAAATCGGTCCGAGAATAAACATGATAAACGGGTTTCTATAAAGTCTGTATGCAAGCTTTGTTCGTCTGGATGCAGCTTTATATTCGTTTACTGTTAACATCCAGATGTCTCCTGTTCCGCGTTTATCCAGATTGCTGCTAGTTGCATGATGAATCGAATGGCTGTGCTGCCATTGAAGATACGGGAATAAAGTCAGGACACCTGTCAGAAAACCGAGAATGTGGTTATAGCGTTTTTGTTTGAAAAAAGATTGATGGCAGCAGTCATGGAAGATGATAAAAATTCTTGTCAGAAAACCTGCGGCAATCACCGTTAATGCTAACGTAAGAAGATAGGAGATATCGAGGCTGAGATAAGCAAGAAACCATAGGCCGAAGAATGGGATAAACGTGTTTAAAAGCTGAATCAGGCTGTTTTTTGTTTCAGGCTGAGCAAATGCAGCGACTTGCTTTGTCAGCTGTTTTTGTTTATGTGCAATGGTTTGTTCAGTCATAGTAAGTATCCTCTCATTGTGTGTCTCGGTTCAGTATACGCTAATGAGAGAAGTCTTTTGTAGTAGCACACATCATGCCTCCTATATGACATTTGTCATGTCTCGTGCGGCATACATAACCGATTGCGCTAAAAAAGCTTGTAAAAAAATTTACAAGCTAATTAATGTTTATCAATCCATATGCGTGATGTACCCGAAATAGCTTCAATCCTGCATGTTCCTCCTATAGGGAACGTGGCAATTGGCGAGGTATGTCCGGCATTTATATTTGCGATGATCGGGATGTCGGATAATTCTTTTTTTGTTTCGATCATGGTTTTTACAAGATCCATTGATACGTTTGATGCTTTCTGAAATCTGCCGATCAAAATCGCCTTTACATGTGAAAAAGCGGGGAGGTGGATGAGTGATTGCAGATCGCGGTCAAACATATGGATGTCTGACATATAATCATCTTCAATCAATAAAATAGTATGTTCTGTTTCAGGAAAATACTCCGTTCCCTGCAGCAAATTAAGCGTGCATAAGTTTCCGCCAATTAAAGTGCCTTCCGCATAACCTTCTTGGATTACAACAGGGCCGTTATTAGGATAAAAACGCCTGTTTTCTTGATCCAAAAACCAGCGATCATCGCTCCACTCACTTGAAGGAAGAATTTCAAACGGATCGTCTGAAGCGCAGCAAGAAAGAAAATACTCCTCTGTATAATCAAGCCCTTTTTTCATTGCAAATGTTGAGAAGTGGGGACCTGAATACGTAACAAGACCCGTTTTTTGATAAATAGCGTTGCAAAGAGCGGTTATATCGGAATAGCCGCACAGAATTTTTGGATGTCGTTTGATTTTCTCGTAATCAAGATAACGCAGCAGCTGATTTGAATTAAACCCTCCGAGTGTCGTTAAAATCGCTTTGACGCCTGGATCAAAAAAGGCAGCGTGCAGATCATGGACTCTTGACTCGATAGAGGATGAATCAAATTCGTTACATTCATTTGCGTGTTCAGCGATGGTTACCCGATAACCTAAGCGTTCTAACGCCGTTTTTGCTTGGATTTTTGCTTCATTTGATAATATAGACATGCTGGTCGCGGGAGACACGATCCGGATTTCGTCTCCCTTTTTCAGTTTTGAGGCGTACATAGAACCCTCCATCAATGGTTTTATACCATTACAGCATATCTTGGCTCTTTCTTCCAGACTTTTTTACAAATCAACCCACTTAATGCTGCCGGATTGGGTATCATGATCGATACATACTTTGAATTGATGTTTTTCATAAAAGTGAATCAGCCGGTCTACATGATTCCAATCCCGTTTGGCGATGTCTCCGGTGACTTTCGGTATATTGTGGTCTCTTGCAATATCTTTTAAATATTTCATGCAAATGGAGCCAAACCCGTGATTCGGAGGGCCTTTTATATCCCCTATATGAATGGCATCGTCCTTGTAAGACGCTACAAGTGAAAAACAGCCTTTTCCTCGGTATGCCGTTTTACAATCAGTTAGCATAATTTTGCATGTTTGGCCATCATCAATCGAGGAAACAATCATCCACTCATCATGTTTCGATTGATCAATACCAAGCACTTTGGCATCTTTAGATAAATCCTTCATATTCTCCTGCATGCGATAAATTTGAAATTCTAAATCATTTAGTTCTTCTTCAAGCTCTTGACGATTTTTTTCTTTAATAGTAAACAAGATCAAACTCCTTTCAAAAATCAGCTTAGAAACACAGTTACCAATTGTATTAGAAGAGAGGCGTATTGTAAACAACAATTCCATTATTACTAGAAATTAGCGGAAAGTCAGGTTTGATCGTTTTTAAGAGAGGAAAAAGAAAACTAACCTGTGAAAAAGGAGGAATCGGAATGGCGATTGATTCATTGATTAACAAATTACAGTATGTCCAATTGGAACCGCCGGATAAAATTCTCTCTCTGTATCTCAATACAGACATGAGAGATCCAGAGCAGCAGGGGGGAGAATGGAAGATCGCCCTAAAGTCAGGATTCAGCCGATTAAAAGAGTATTTGGCAGCTAGTGATCCAGAGGAGGAAAAGTGTCTGGATGGAATCAGGGCTAAAATGAATCAATACTTGAATGCAATGGGAAAAGACATGCCCCGCAGTCTCGTGTTTTTTGTTTCCGACAGCGGCATATGGGAACCTATTAAGCTTCAAGTCCCTGTAGATACAAGATTTTACTGGGAAGAAACAGCTGTCCTGGATCAGCTGAAGGATTTGCGCCAGGCATACCCAAGTACGGCGTTTATTTTAACTCAGCAGCATGAAGTGAAAATTATTGAAACTGTTTTAGGGAAAATTGAGGCGGTGGAGCGTTATGAGTATGATATGATCAATGAGTCTTGGAAGAATAGCCATTCCGCTGTAGACAAAGCGCCACCATTTGAAGAGAACCGGATGAGGGAACATGTAACAGAGAACCAATCGAGACTGTATAAGCGGCTGGCTGCCAGCCTTGATCAAAAAGCTGCCGCGAAAAGATGGGAACGAATGGTTATTGCCGGGGATAAAGAAACGGCCGATATCTTGGATCAGCATATGAATAAACCCATTCATTCGAAAATTCAAAAGAACCTGCTGAATGAAAATGAACATAAGGTCATTGAACATTTGATAAAAGAGGCGTAAACCTAACAGGCCGGGGCTAATAGCCTCCGGCCTTTGAAGTGTGTCTAATTTCTGACGAAGCAATCGAAACCGTTGACATCTTCTTTGAATTTGCATACGATTTGGATAGCCAGTACAAATTAGGAGAGGTCACCAAATGAACCAAACAGAAAATAAACCGAAAAATTACACGGGGATTGTCCTTACGCTGACAGTTCTGATTAACGGTTTAATCGCAGTGCTGTTTTTTATGCCTAAATTAGATCAGTTCAGCCATGCGAATATTCACATTTTGCCAATGCTGAATGCGATATTCAACAGCTTTACGTTTATCTTCTTATTGGCCGCGCTGATTATGATTAAACAGAAAAATATCAAAGCTCACAAACGCTTTATTTTGGCCGCATTCACAACAACATTACTATTTTTGATTTGCTATGTGACGTACCACTCGATTGCGGAAAACACGCTCTATGGCGGAGAAGGTATTATGCGCCCGATTTATTTCTTTATTTTAATTACACATATCTGCCTTTCTGCAATTATTGTGCCGCTTGCGCTGTTTACGCTGATCAGAGGCTTCAGCATGCAGGTGGAGCGCCACAAAAAAATTGCGAGATGGACAATGCCTCTATGGCTGTATGTAAGCCTTACAGGCGTTATTGTATATTTGATGATTTCACCGTATTACTAAAAGCCATACTCAGTATGGCTTTTTTTACATGTAAACATGGCAAAAGCCCAAATTCATTTTTGGGCTTTTGTCAGTAAATTGATAGACTCTTATTCATGAGCCTTGGATTCCATGGTTTCAAGTGTTGCAACCTGCAAAGATTCTTCAACAGTTTTTGTTTTTTCTTTTACTTTTTCTGCATACGTATAATCACCGTAGCAATACGGATAGCGGAAATTTTTCGCATTTCCCCCGCAAGTATACAGATCAGGATTTTTTTTGACTTGCTGCTCGGAGTATTGTTTTGCCAATTCCTCAGTATGCGTTCCTCCATGTTCAGCTACAAAATCAATGTAACCTGCCCCCATGTTGTAGCTTTGAATAATGGTATCCAAATCCACGCCTTTTTCCTTACCGGTCTTGTACATGAGGGTAAATTGCTTGATGCCTTGTTTAACACTGAGTTGAGGGTCTGTTATCTCATTGCGTTTTAACCCCAGAGATTCAGAGGACTGCATGGGATCATTGCCTTTTCCTTTTGACTCCTGATACATCATGCCTAATATGAGTGATGTATAATTAGAGAGTCCTTGGCTTTCAAGCTCTTCTTCCACCAGGGGTTTGTAATCGGTTAAACGTTCCAAAACAATCGTTTTCGTATCGATCGGAAGTTTTTTGATTAAATCCCGGTTGAAAAAAAGCAGGACCAATAAAAAAGAGGCGATGACAAAGACAAAAATCATCATAAAACCCGCAGCAGCGAAACAGCCTTTTCTCTTTTTCTTCACTGTGTTTCACCCTCAATGTTTGGAGCAGTATGACCTTTTTTATTATGACATAAGACGGTATATCAGACCAAGTAAAAACCTGATTTGAAACATAAATTTAAACTATGAGATTGAAATGGAATACAAGCAGGCTGGTTTGCACTCAAGCGCATTTGTTATAAGATAAAACTATGAATAAAGAAAGGTGATACATATGACTGAATTTAGAGAAACGGAACAATCGGCTGCTGATCTGGACGAGGAGACGCTGTTTCTAGTCGCGCAAACATTCAAAGCGCTTTCTGATCCTACCCGAATCAGAATTCTCCATTTATTGTCCCAGGGTGAGCATGCAGTAAACGGAATTGCAGAAAAGCTGAATTTACTGCAATCCACTGTGTCCCACCAGCTTAGATTTTTGAAAAATCTTCGGCTTGTCAAATCGCGCAGAGAAGGAACATCGATTTATTACTCTCCGGAGGATGAACATGTTTTAGATGTTCTTCAGCAAATGATCCATCATACGCAGCATGATTGAAAAAGACATCCTTGCTTAACTCGCTGCTAGCGGGCAAGGATGTCTTTTTCTTTATTGTGTCCGTGCTGTTCGAATTCGTTTCTGCTGAGCTTGATGACAAAAGAAGAAAAACCGATATAATAAACGGCTATCAGAAAAAAGACTCCTATTGTCAGAGGGTCCGTTCCGATTGACTGACCGTAAGATCCAAGGCTGTTTAGATCAGGCGAGGTAAGATAAAGCTCTGTCACTCGATATAGAAATCTTGACAGGAATAAGGTTAGGAGAATCATTTCTACCCAAATATGAGTCCGAAAATAGATCTTTCCTCTGCGTTTTTCAAAAGAGATGTTTTTCTTAGCGAAAAAGACAAGGAGCCATCCGCCAAGAATGCCCAAAATGAGATATCCATATAAAAAAGGGTGAATGGCGCTGAAGATTGAAAGGCCAAAAGCAAACAGCGAGAAAAGAATGATACGGGTGAACAGCCAGCGGGGCTTCAGCGGCTGGTATCCGATGGACCTTTTAATTTTTTTATACAGAAAAAAGATGATGATCATGGCAGGATAAACGCTCTGAAGTGTAAGATGCATGATGTGAAATCCCCTCCGTTGAGAAGTGTATGCTTATCCGGTCAGAAATAGTAGCTGAAATAAATACTGAACACAAAAAAGAAGGGGAAACCCCTGTTTTCATAGCATATGCAAGGTGTATTCCGCCGCATGATAGATATGCCCAAGCGTTATCAAAATGTTATGATTGTTTTTGTTGGAAAATACAAGAAGAAAAGGTGCGCAGAATGAAACTGGAACGTTTGTTAGCGATGGTTGTGTTATTGATCAGCAAAAAACAAGTGCAGGCTGCAGAGCTTGCTGAGCTGTTTGAAGTATCTGTCAGAACAATTTACCGTGATATTGAGACGATCAATAGGGCTGGTATTCCGATTGTGACCTCACATGGTTCCGGGGGCGGAATTGGCATCATGGAAACGTATCGGCTTGAAAGAGAGTGGCTGAAGGAGGAGGAATTGTTTGCAATTGCTTCCGCTTTGCAAAGCGTTTCATCTATGTATGAACCCGTTTCTCACAGCACAGCCTATCAAAAAATCAAACACCTTATACCTGAGCAATCTGCTCAAGCATTTAAGCACCAAACAGAAAAATGGTTTATTGACATGACGGCATGGGGCCATACCGAGGATCAAAAGGCGCTTCGTGAGAAAATAAGCGCTGCCATCGATCGGTTGTCAACGATATCTTTTACATATACAAGCGCAAGCGGGGAAACTCTTCTTCGTGAAACTGAACCTTATACATTGGTTTGCAAGGCGGGGCACTGGTATTTATACGCTTATTGCTTGGTGAGAAATGATTTTCGCTTTTTTAAACTAAACCGGATGAAAGATCTGGCCATCTTACATCAGACCTTTATCAGAAAAGACATTCAGCTGGACACTTTGCCATGGGATAAGAGTTGGTACCAGAAGGACCGTTTAACTGAATTGGTTATTCTTGTTCAGCCGGCAGCACGTCAGCGCATAGGTGAATGGTTCGGATATGATGTCCTTCACTGTTGTGAGGAAGATAAAATCTGCCAGGCGGTGATTTCACTTCCAGAAGATCAATGGCTGATCGGTTTTTTGCTCCAGTTCGGAAAGGATATTGAGGTTCTGCAGCCTCTTCATATACGGGATAAAGTAAAAGAAACCATTCATCACATGCAAAAAATATATGAAACCTGACACACTGCTGTCAGGTTTCTTTGTCTATAATCTTAAAAAAAGGAGGAGATCGTATGGGCTTTTCACATATAACACACTTAGACCGGAAACGATTTGCCGGACTGTCACAACGGACAAGCAACGCACTGGAAATGACGGAAGAAAGGAGGATTCCGGCACTGTGGGATCAATTCTGGAAGCAGGATATGAGCGCTCTTTTATCACAGGCTGAAAAAGACAAGAGCATTATTGCCTTATATTCGAATTATGAACAAGAGACGAATGGGTTTTATACGTTTTCAGTCGGAACGTTTCAGGAATACGACGACATTCTTCCGGGACCATATGAAAACATTGATTTGCCGGCTTCCGCTTACGCCGTTTTCACTTCCAGAATCGGTCCTATTGAAGAGATTGTGCTTGAAACGTGGAAGGAAATTTGGACTTGGGATAAGCGGCATCTGCGCACGTTTACAGGTGATTTTGAGATGTATGATCAAAGTGCCGCAGTGCCACAGCGAGCACAAGTTAACATTTATGTAGCGATAAAAAAATAATAAACTCTTGAAAAACTAATGATGTTAGTTAATAATAAAACTAACATCATTAGTTTTTGTTAGGAGGAATAAAAAGATGAGAATGACTCAGTACCAAACGGTTTGGCAGCTGACTTTTTTTCCAGCATTGTTTCCGGTTAATTGCTATTTAGTAGAGGAAGAAAACGAAGTCACCCTTATTGATGCCGCACTGCCAGGCAGCTATAAAGGGATTATTCAAGCTGTGAATCAGCTTGGAAAACCGCTTCGGCATATTTTACTGACTCATGCACATGGGGACCATGTCGGATCACTGGATACATTGGCACAAACATTTCCGCATGCAAAGGTCATGATCTCGGAACGGGATTCATTCTTGCTCCAAGGTGACACATCCTTGCGGCAAGATGAGCCGCAGACGCCTATAAAAGGAGGTATTCCGAAACACATACAAACAAAGCCTCACCAACTGCTGACGGGCGGTGAAACAATTGGTTCTCTGCTTGCCATTCCAACACCGGGCCATACACCGGGCAGCATGTCATTTCTTGATACAAGAAACGGCACTTTAATAGCAGGAGATGCGTTTCAGTTGCGCGGAGGAATCGCTGTATCAGGTCAGATAAAATGGACGTTTCCTTTTCCCGCTTTCGCCACATGGAATAAGGAGGAGGCCATCAAAAGTGCACAATTGCTCGCAGATAAGGCGCCTTCCTGTCTCGCTGTCGGACATGGAAAATTCCTGCGATCACCTTCAGAGCGGATGAGACAGGCGATCCAAAAAGCAAAGAAAGGATGATGAGCATGTCACCGAGAATAGGTTTGACCCAAAAAATGATTGTAGACGCTGCAGCAGAGATTGCCGATCAGGAAGGATTGAATAGTGTCACTCTTGCCGCTCTGTCTAAAAAAATGAATGTGCGCTCTCCGTCGCTGTATAATCATATCAACGGGCTGCAAGCGATCAGAACAGAACTTGCTGTCAGAGGACTGACAAAGCTTTTTGATCAAATGGCGGACTCCGTAACCGAACGAAAGGGAGATTCCGCTATGCTTTCTTTAGCACATGCATATGTTGATTTTGCAATTGAAAATCCCGGATATTATGAAGCGGCTCTTCTTAAGGTTCAGGACAAACGGACGGAAATCGTCTCTGACCAAATTGTCTGTCTTGTGACGAAGCTGCTCATTGAAAACGGCTATGCAAGTGAAAAGACTGCCATTCATGCGACAAGGGGGCTCAGAAGCCTGCTGCATGGCTTTACTGTTTTAATCGCAAAAGAAGCATTTGAACGTGAGGAGGACATTTTAGAAAGCCTGTCATTTTCAATTCGGACATTTTTGTCAGGATTATTAGTAAACAATAAAAATATTATGTAAACAAATAAATAGATGTCTTATATTTCTGAATATTGTATAATATCAAGGGAGTATACATAGGGGAGAGGCATTATGCAATGGATGACATTCACAAGATTGAACGGTTAGCGGCAGCTTCATGGCCGGCTTATTTTCAAAAAAGCGTAGGGCAATGGCTTCTCAGAGCGAATTTTGGCGTAACCAAAAGGGCAAATAGCGTATGGACTTCTGCGGATATGCCTGAAGGGAATTTTCAGCTAGAGGCCGAACTTTTTTATCAAAGTTTAGGCTTACCTGTTTGTTTTCATATTAGCAACGCATCACCGAAAGGGCTTGATGACGCTTTGGCAGACAGCCGTTATGAAAAGGTAGACGAGTGCTTCCAGATGACAGCATTGTGCCGGTCAATTATGAGCCGAACAAATGACAACAGCCGATTTACATACAAGTGGGAACAAGAGCCATCATCTGTTTGGATAGATGAATTTATTCAATTAGAAGGGTTTTCACCCGAGCGTCACAAAGGTTACAAACACATTTTCGAACGCATGCCGCCGTGTAAAACTTTTTTCAAGATGTATGACAAAGAAAGCCTGACAGCGCTTGGCACGGTTTCTGTCATTGATGGTTATGGCGGACTTAGTAATATCGTTGTAGCTGAGGAGCACAGAGGAAAAGGGGCAGGAACCCAAGTGATCAGGGTGTTGACTGAATGGGCAAAAAACAACGGAGCGGAACGCATGTTTTTACAAGTGATGAAAGAAAATCTGGCGGCAGTTTCTTTATATGAAAAAATCGGATTTTCGCCTATATCGGAACACCATTACCGGATTAAAAGATGACCAAAGGAAGGGGTTTGCTGATGGACTCGCTTCAAGAGATGATTTGCGAAAAACGGACATACACACACCTTTATCATTCACATAAGCACGCATACAGCCAATTTCTTTTTCCGCTTGAAGGGAGTATTGATCTTGAGACTGAAGAGCGCCAGGTGAAATTAAAGCCAGATCATTTTTTATATATTCCGCCGGAGTGTGAGCATCGTTTCCGTTCTATCGGAAGAAATGAATGTCTTGTACTGGATGTTCCGCTTCATGCAATGAAAATTGATGAGTATCGTGCAGGATCAGGAATTGAAGCTGCCCTCGATCCTTTCTGGTCTTCGATCAGGTATTTGCTGACAGAGGAAGCAAAGGCCGGAACAGCCAACTCGCTTCATATGCTAGTACAATACATAAAAGAAAAGCTTCAATCCCATAGCTATGCCTCAATTGCATACATTCACAGCCATTTATTTGAGCGGCTGACGATTAAGAAGCTGGCAGAAATCGAGCATTATCACCCAGCTTACTATTCAAGCTGGTTCAAAAAACAGACAGGGAAGTCCCCGCAGAACTATATTGCCGACCTTCGCCTTGAGGAAGCAAAACGAATGCTGATGGAGAGAAATGAAACCCTTACCGTCGTGAGCGAGGCGCTGGGCTTTCAAAACCTTTCTTCTTTTACAAGATGGTTCACGAAAAGCACAGGAATGCCGCCCCGCCTGTATCGAAACACCTTATATTCGGATAAAAAATGATGGCTCTTTCGTTAAAAGAATATTGTATATCTCCTTTACAATAGGAGAAAAAGGAGTTATTGATATGGCAGTTATTGAAGACTTTGAGAAATTGGATATCAGAACGGGAACAATTGTAAAAGCGGAAGAATTTCCTGAAGCAAGAGTACCGGCAATCAAGCTTGTGATAGATTTTGGGACTGAAATCGGCTTAAAACAATCGAGCGCACAAATCACGAAGCGTTACAAGCCGGAAGGTCTCATCAACAAGCAAGTCATAGCAGTCGTGAACTTTCCGCCCCGCCGGATCGCCGGATTTAAATCGGAAGTCTTGGTCCTCGGCGGCATACCCGGCCAGGGCGACGTCGTCCTTTTGCAGCCGGATCAGCCTGTTCCAAACGGCACAAAAATCGGATAACGCAAAAAAAGACGTTTGCCTAGGGCAAACGTCTTTTGCGTATTGAGGCGATGCACCACACGCCACATTCGTGTGTGCCGTAAGGCATGTACATCGGCTTACACAATTCAGCTCATCGCTATATGAATATAGCATGGAGGGCGAAGGAATGCAAGGATTACTTTGTTATTGTGATTGAATTTGTCCGTCTAATCAAGATCTTATTATATGAAATGTAATAATCTTTTAGTACAGAAGGTGAGCATGAACTAAGGTAAGCGATTGACCTCATAAGCAACACGTATTCCAGATTCAATCGCGCCTTGCATCCACGCATGAGTGAGTGAGGCGTGTTCTCCGGCGAAATGAATTCTGCCCTCAGGGACAGGAATATAGGGATACAGCTCTAATTCTTGTCCTGGTTCGAAAGCTGTAAAACCTCCCGCAGAATACGGGTACTGGCTCCAGCTAAAAGAAGTGCCAGACACAAATTCAGACCACACAATATCACCATAGATTTCAGATAAATCCAGTAAAGTATACTGGATACGCTCTCCTTCTGAAAGACTGTCCCATATTAGTGCCTCATCAGCCCAAGTATAACTCGCCAGAATGACGGCATGTCCATTTGCTCCAATATTTCTGCTTGGATAATATGAAAAACGAATCGGAAGATCAGTAATAGATTTGCCGCCGCGCTGACCGGCTTTTTCCCAAAATCGGCTTTTAAACTCTATGCCGATTTTTGTTGCACTGATATAGTTTAGCTCACGGATGGCCCTCCGTTTATAGTAAGAGAATGAATGGTATGGTTCGACTTTTACAAATCGCAATGTTGAAAAAGGAATGGTTACAATAGCGAGATCTGCTGTGAACGATGCAAATTCTGCCGTTTGTTGATGCTGACAATGGATCGTAACACTATTTTCACCCTGAGACATTTTCATCATTTTTTGATGGTATAGAATGTTTGTTTTTAATTGAGGAAGAAACGCGTGAGGCAGCAGATCCATACCGCCAGTTATCTCATAGAAGTGAGCGGGCGATGAAAAAAAGATAGATTCCCGCAATACTTCAACAAGGGACATCCCCATATACGCTTCCATATCCAAAAGTACACCGATCATATCGATCGCGCCATATGAAAAATACGTGTTTAAAAAAGAGCTTAACGAATGATTTTTGTATTGTTCTTCGACAATCCGCCAATTTCTCGCTGGATTTTGATTGATAAAATTTAGAATAGGCTGCAGTAAAGAAAGCAACAGCTCTTCAGACGTTTTCCCTTGTTCATTTGGTGCAACTGGATATCTCAATATTCCAGGAGCTCGTTCAAAAACTTGGAGACGTGTTTTGATTCCATTTGCATAAATGATGTCCATCGGGGTTCTGTTGATAAATACATTTGTTGGCAATTTGAATTTTTTGATATATTCTAAGGTTAACGAATGGTTATTCGGTATGCGCATCGGGCCAGCGTTGAAATACAAATCATCACTAAAGGGAGATCTCAAAGTGCAGACACGGCCGCCCGCTCTGCCGCTCGCTTCGAGAATCGTTACTCTGTGACCGGCATTTTTCAACAAAGATGCTGATACAAGCCCGGACAATCCAGCTCCTATAACAAGAATGTGCTTTGGATGCTGTGACGCGCTAAGGCCATTTCTAATGATCTTTACCATGTCATCATTCATTAGAGAATTCAATTTTTGGAGGCACCTCTTTTTAGAATTTATTGCATTATATTCACTGAAAAGAGCACCTATCACGATCTGTTCACATCTTTTGGAATTTGAAAGGTTATTGTTAAAAGGAAATAAAGGGGTGATGTATGTGACTAACTTTGTTCATAAGACGGTAAATGGCTTGAAAAGTCTTTTAGATGAAAAAGGAGCCATTCAATTGTTTTGTTCTGAAGGGGATATCATGGAGTTCCTTGTTACATTTTCACAGGACAAAGCAACCCTTAACGACATTAAAAGCTTTGAAGCTAAACATCAGATTACCCTTCCAGAGGATTATCAGAAGTTCATGACACTGCATAACGGTGCGAAAATTTTTGAGATTCTTTCTGATGGGGAGAATATAGGTGGAGGACTTCAGCTATTTAGCCTTGAAGAGATTGAAGAGGAGTTAAAATATGAGGATTTGTTTGAAGATATCAATGGTATTCCAATTGGCTACTTATTGGAAGAATGCCATTTAATGATCGATAAAGATAAAGTGAACGAAGGTGATCCCAACTATCTCTATATATTTGAAAGTGGTTTAGAATATAATCCATTAAATGTAAACTTTGAAATATTTTTAGACCGGTATATATTGGCCAATGGGGAACCTTTTTGGGATTGGCGCTACTATACCGCAGAAAATTATTATAGAACAAGATAGTGTGTGATGTATAAGACAGTCATTTTGGCTGTCTTTTTCTGTTATTCAAATAGATTACTGTGGTAAAATTTACATAGAGTAGTCTAGGAAGGAGAATGATATGAAGGTATTTGAGGCTGATTCATTACTCTTTGAGGCCGATAAAAGAACCAAAGAGTATAAGGAACTAAGGTCGCAAATGGTGAAGCTAAGAAAAGCTTTTCAAAACGTAGCTAACCTAGATGACAGTGAATTTTCAGGCAAGGGTGCTGACAACATTAAAGCATTTTATCATGATCATGTCGGTGTTACTGATCAATGGATTGATTTAATTGACATGAAGATTGCTTTCTTAAGCAGCATGTCTGCAACACTTGAAGATGCGAAGATGTCTGATGCTTACATAGAAGAATCCTTTCTAGAACACGAGTTGGCTAACGCTTATGCAAAATCAAAATCCATTATGTCTGAACAGAAAAAAGCAATGAAAGACATATTAAACAACATCAATGATATCCTTCCCCTTGAAATATTCTCAACAGAAGACTTCAAAGACAAACTTTCTTTTGCAGATGACAAACGTGCAAAAACAATCGATAAGCTAAACAAGCTTGATGAGGATTTAAAAACAGAATACGCTGAAACAGAACCAAACGAACAATTTATTCAGCAAGATAAAAAGCTGCAGGAATCAACAGGCAAAGGAAAAAACGCTACACCAATTCACTATAACGCTAAAGCGTACAGAGAAAGTGACATACATAAGAAAAAAGGCGATATTGAAAAGCATTCTGAAGCTTACTTAAGTGTGAAGAAAGAAGAAGCAAAGGAACGTGAAATCAAGGAATTAAAGAAAAAACTTAATGACGGTGTATCTGACCCTGATGAATATTTAGAGATTGCTAAGAAAGTAGGGTACGAGAATCTGGAGCCAACTCAAGTGCAGCTTGCAGTGCAAATTGAACAAGCGAAGCAGCTAGAAGGAGCAGGAGAAATCACCTGGGATATCGTAAAAGGTGTCGGAGTAGGCTTATATAATGTTGGCAAAGACACTGTAACTGGCATGTGGGATTTCATCACCGATCCGGGAGAAACACTCTCAGCACTGGGGAATGCAGTTATTCATCCGGTGAAAACTTACGATGCCATTTCAGCAGCAATAGAAGAGTCATATCAAAAGGATATGGTGAATGGAGATGCCTATTCTAGATCAAGATGGGTTACCTATGCTATTGGTTCAGTGGCTGTAGCTGTTGTTGGTACAAAAGGTGCAGGAGCCATTAACAAAGCAGATGCAGCGGGGAAGGTCATAAACAAAGCAAGTCAGGCAGGGAAGAAAATTAAGGACGTCAAGATTCCAGATTTGCTGCCTTATAATCCTAAGTACGACTTTGCTCTAGCCGATAACGTGCCATACAATGTGGTTGATAGCCAAAGCCTTAAGAATGAACTTTTGACTAATGCGAAGAAAATACCGGATGGAACAAGAAAACCGTTTACTGGCCAAAAGATAAGCCCCCCTTGGCTAAATAAAGAAAAGTATGATGCATATGAAATAGAGGGGAAGGTAAAGGCGAAGGGGAAAGTTAAAGATGTAAGCCGTAGAGTGTATACTATGAAAGATATTGATATTAATCAAAAAACAGAATTCGGTGTTACAAATCTTCAGCTAATGAAAAACGGGAATGCCCCTTATGCAAAAGACGGTACACAGATTAATTTACATCACTTGATTCAAGAAGAACCTGGCCCAATGCTTGAAATCCCGAACAGCTTACATACAAAATATAGTGATGTCATTCATCAGCTTAAGTCTGATGGTGAAAGTTTTAGAAATGATAAGGTTTTAAAAGCACAATACGAGAGCTTTAGAAAGAGATATTGGAAATGGAGAGCGAAACAATTTGAAAATGAGAATTGAGGTGTTTATATGATTTATTCGAAGGTTGAGAACTTTATTAATGAAAATAAACAAAATGCTATATTTACAGAAGGTGCAAGTCATGAAAACATTGGTCGCATTGAAGAAAACCTCCAATGCGATCTCCCCAACAGTTATAAATGGTTTTTAGAAAAATACGGTGCTGGTGGTTTATTCGGCGTTTTGGTTTTAGGCTACAACTTTGATCATGCATCAGTTGTAAATAGAACTAATGAATATAAAGAACACTATGGCCTTACTGATGGACTTGTGGTTATTGAAGATGTTGATTACTTTGCTTACTGTCTAGATACAAATAAAATGAAAGACGGAGAATGCCCTGTAGTTGAATGGGATAGGGTAGTTGGTTATCAAGATACTGTTGCAGAAAGCTTTATTGAATTTTTTTATAATAAGATTCAGGAAGCGAAAGATGATTGGGAAGAGGATGAAGACTGGGACGATTAAGTAAAAATATTGCAATTGCTCAATAGATACACTTGAGTTGCACATCCTCAATCTAAATAAAATAATGGTTTTATCCATAAAGCAATTGTATTCAAATAACATTTCTATATGGTTATAATTAGGATAAGGATTATGCTTTTTAAGGTATAAAAAATGCATAAAATAAAAAGACTAGGGTGCTATCAACACCCCGTCTCTGTACTAAAGCTACCCACTAAAGGGCTTGCTCGATGTGATTTCTTGGTAGACCTATCCCTTCAGGTTCTTAGGCTCAAGGGAGGTCTATTTTTTATTTATATATGTCAACAGAGCAATTACAAATGACCCGAATGCAAGCATTAGCATTAATGCCTGGATGTTGACATAGCCTCACCCTCTTTCATAGGGGATGAGCAAGACTCCCTTGAGTGAGAAAATTAATGTACAGGAGAAAATATACTTTACATAAATGTTCTTGTCGTTATAATTCCATAATAAATTACCAATGTGAAATGGACGTGCTTTAATGCAAGTTCTTCTTTATTTCAAATCCTAAAAAACTCATCCAACAGTATAAAAATAAGCCAAAAAATCAGCTTTTAATAAAATCAGAGATTTTGGCCATTAAAATTGGACAAGGAATCTTTTTTATAAATCCTTAATATTAATTATATTTTAATAAATAATCTGGTCCTTGAGTTGCTAAAAATATTCATCTGCTGCTTCTTTTGATTCAAGAAGTTCCATACTTAATAACACATTCACCTCGTTCTACACCTTCAAAATATGACGTCTCGTGACCTGATTCTTGAGCAAATTTTTCTGACTGGGTAATATTAGGGATGATTTGTAAGGAATATAAAGATTTAAAAGAATAGTTTTTATCCCAATTGTCTTGGGGACAGCCATTGGCTTGTAACTAATTTCGTAAAAGAAGCTCTGCATTTATGCAGGACTTCTGTCGTAAGTTTCATGGTCAGGATCAGGCATTGTTCTTTTCCAGTCTATATCTCGACACTGAAAGTAATGGAATAAAGCACCGAGAAGATTAGCATCATTTCCAAATTTGCATGCTTCTATTATTGGACGTACTTTTGCACCCTGCAATGAATTCATTATGATATCAATTTTTTTATTTATTTGTTTGATAAGATTTTCATTGCTGCTGACTGCGCCGCCAATAATAATTTTCTCCGGATCATAAACATACTGGAGGTTGAAAATACCCTTAGCTAAAGATAAATGAAAATCATCGATGGCTTTCATGCACTCCCGATCACCTGCTTCAGCTGCTGCAAATACTTGTTTTCCATCTAAATTCGATACATCGATTCCTTTAATTTCTGCAACCCGACGAACGAGAGCACCTATTGCAGCTAATTCACTCCATGTCCGGAAAGAAATATTGTTTATATCATCAACAGTATCCATGATCATATTGCCGAATTCTCCGCTGTGCAAGTTAGCTCCTTTATGAACTTTTCGGTCTATTACAACTGCACCGCCGATTCCAGAACCGATTACTACAAATAAAACATCATTGTTACCTACAGCTGTACCTTTCCAAACCTCACATAAAGCCGCACAGTTTGCATCATTTTCGATTTCAACTGGCAAACCGCTTTTGTTTTGAATTATTTCTTTTATATTAGGGCCGTGTATACAAGGGAGGGCACTGGTTCCCCCTATAATGCCGGTGTCGCTATTAACTCCCCCAGGACTGCTGAGAGCAATCCCGGAAATCTGGTACTTATCTTGATTTTTTCTCGTTACTTGTAACAATTCAGAGATGAACTTTTCAAAATCAAGGGGTGAAGAAGGAAATGAACCCCTGGTAAGAAAATCACCATTTTCATTAATAACAGCATATTTAATCGCACTGCCGCCTATATCAAAAACCATGTAATTATTCATAGGTATCCCCCTTTTTTACAACGCAGTTTCTACTTCCTTCAGTACAAATATCTCGGAAGAGAAGTCACCTGGCAACTCCCTTTGCCAATATTCATAAGCGCGGTCTGTGTAGTCCTCAGCTAAAATAATTCCTATATTCATTAATTCATCACCGTAATGATTGCTGCCCCGCTCTTTAATATGATAAAGTTTCTCAGGGTTTAGGCCTTTTAATTTAATACGGTAGTATTTATCGTTTGGTTTTGCGAGGATCTTATAATATCCCACGATTGCTTCTCTTTGATCTTCTGATACAATCATCCAAGACACTTCGTTGGATTCAAAAGGGTTTTGCAGCCGGTAAAACTGTCCGTTACGAATTAGATTGCGTTTTTCTTTAAAGAAGGAAACCTGTTCTTTCACTTTTCTTTTTTCTTCATCATTTAGTTTTGTTACATCAAGTTCGTAGCCAAATGTGCCGAAATAGGCAACATTTGCCCGAGATTCAATCGGTGTGGTCCTGCCGACCTGATGGTTCGGAACAGCCGAAACGTGGCTTCCTATAGAATTTAGTGGATAAACCATAGAAGTCCCATATTGAATTTTTAATCGTTCAACTGCATCTGTGTCATCACTGGCCCAAGCTTGGGGAGCATAATATAGCATCCCCGGATCAAAACGAGCTCCTCCTCCTGCACAAGATTCAAACAAAATTTGTGGATGTTTTTGGATTAAACGCTCGTAAAGACTATAGACTCCTAGAATATACCGATGATAAACCTCCCCTTGTTGATCTGCAGCCAAGCTCATTGAATAAGCTTCTGTAATATACCGGTTCATATCCCATTTGATGTAGCTTATTTTTGTACCCGTGATAATCTCATCCATGAGCGAGAAGATATGATCGACCACTTCTTCTCTTGTAAAATCCAAAATAAACTGGTTGCGGCCATGTGAAGGCGAGCGGCCAGGAGTGGCGATAATCCAATTCGGATGTTCATTTAATAGCTTTGTACCTTTGCATACCATCTCTGGCTCAAACCACAAGCCGAATTTTAACCCTAATACATCTATTTTTTCAGATAAGCCTTTAATGCCAGTTGGCAATTTTTCTTTGTTTGTGAACCAGTCCCCAAGTGAACTTGTATCATCATGTCTTTCTCCAAACCAGCCATCATCCAAAACGAATAGCTCAATTCCTAAGTCCTTGGCCGCCTTGGCAATTGTTAAGATTTTTTCTTCATTGAAATTAAAATACGTGGCTTCCCAGTTGTTAATTAAGATAGGGCGGTCTTTATCACGCCAATTTCCCCTAACCAACCTTGTACGGTAAAGCTCATGAAATGTTTGACTCATTCCGTTTAATCCTTGGTCAGAAAACACCATAACACATTCAGGGGTTTGGAAGGATTCTTTTGAATTTAATTTCCACTTAAAACAGAAAGGGTTAATTCCCATCATTACCCGGGTTACACTATATGCGTCTACTTCAACCTGGGCTAAAAAGTTACCGCTGTATACCAGGCTGAATCCATATACATCACCGGTGTGTTCAGTGGTATCCGGCCGCTTCAAAGCAAGAAAAGGATTGTGGACATGGCTGCTGGCACCTCTCGTGCTATAGACAGATTGGATTCCTTTTGATATTTTTTGCACTTCCATGTGAGCTTCACGGGCCCAAGCTCCTGCTAGATGAACCATTTCATAGTTGTCGTCTGGGAAATCAACATTCATGCTCATAGCATTATTAAGATAAAATGCTTCCTCACCGGTATTGATAAATCTAGAATTTCGGCAAATAACACTTCTATCCGCATAAATAGAATAACTTAAAATTAATTTGCTCTTTAAAGTATGATCCACTAATGTGATTTCGATGGTCTCCGCTTCACTCTCATTTTCTACATAAGTCGCAGGCAATTGATTGAGTAGGGGCTTTCCTTGAATAATTTCATAGCTTTCAAACTGAAAATTTGTAACATGGCTGCCTGCATCATTTGTTATCATATGGGCGGGATATCGATAGTCTGTAGTTCCAAAACTTGGGTATTCTTGTTTTATGTGTTCTAATGATGAAGTGTGATCGCCTTCAAACATATTGCAAGAAGGTCTTATTTCGCGCTCAATAAGATGCTTAAATGACTCCCGGTGTTTTATTTTTTTTCCATAATACAGGTGCTCTAGTTGCTTGCTTTTTTCTAACACCCTAAAAATATAACTAATATTTCGGTTGAAAAGATGAAATTCTTTCGTTTCCTCATTGACCTTAATCGGCATTACTATTCACCACTCCTTACTAATAATAAACCCTTATTTTAGAAAGCACTTACAAAATAATAGAGAAAATAAAAAGAAAGTTGCAAGCGACTTAAATTATAACAAAAATTATCAAAATAAACTATTTATTTTTTGACAATATAAACTTAAATTAAAACTAAACCGTTACTTAATAAACGAACTCATCACAAATCATGTGTCTAATCTTAGTTATTTCTTGATAGTTAGGAACAAATTAGAATTAAATCAATATTTGTAAGCGTTTTCTGTTTTATTTTTGAAAATTTCAAAAAAGTATAGACATTTAATTCTGGTGAATATATAATTATTTTATTAAGTTAGCGATTAACGATTGTTTAAGTTAAGTTAATAATTAAGTTAACTGATTAGTGATTTAATTTTTTTAAAAGGGAGTGAAAAACAAAGAATTTTTTGAAAACTGATCTAAAGGGTTTGAAGGTTTTCGAGAATTCCCAGGATATTTGATAAAGTCATGTGGAGTTCCTTATTAAAAATTAGATAAGGCGGGGTGGAAAATGCATAAATCGAAAACATTTTTGTTCTACATGTTCATCTTACCTTGGTTGATTGGGTTCTTTGTTTTTACAGCGGGGCCCATGGTGTATTCGTTATATATGTCCTTTACTGACTATTCGGGTCTTGGATCAGCAAATTGGGTAGGATTTGAAAATTATCAAAAGATATTTACAGAAGATCCTTTGTTTTGGCAATCATTATGGAATACACTTTTTTATACCGTTTTTGCAGTACCGCTTGGATTGATAGTTGGTTATCTGTTAGCGGTCCTTTTAAACGCAAAAGTAAAGTTTATGGGGTTTTTTAGAACTGTATTCTATTTACCGTCTCTTGTTCCCACTGTTGCCAGCTCTTTATTATGGATCTTGATTTTTCAGCCGGATTTTGGCATTGCGAATGCGATCCTTTCATTTTTTCATCTGCCAACCTCGAATTGGTTGCTGAGTGAGGCAATGGTTAAACCTTCTTTAATAATTATGAGTCTATGGGGAGCAGGTGGAGGAATGGTTATCTACCTGGCCGGCCTTCAAAATGTGCCTGCCTCTCTCTATGAAGCTGCTGAGCTTGATGGAGCAGGGAAGTTATCGAAGTTTTGGAATATAACAATACCTATGACATCAAACGTTATTTTTTTTAATTTAATCATGGGACTCATCGGCGCTTTTCAAATTTTTACACAAGCGTATGTTGTAAGCAGTGGAAACGGTGGACCAAATTATAAATCTCTATTTTATGTTTTCTACTTGTATCAAGATGCATTCAAGTTTTTTAAGATGGGGTATGCATCCGCTCTTGCTTGGATTCTATTTCTCATCATTTTAGTTTTCACACTGATTCAATTTAAGGTATTTGGAAAAAAAGTCTACTATGAATATGACGAATAAGTGAGGGAGGGAAAGTGGAGTGGAAATCGCAAAAGTAAAAACCAAAGCAGTGAGGATAAAAAAAGAGAGCAGCATAAAAAAAGGTAAACTTTTTGAAAGAATTCTGACATACGGACTTCTTGTCAGTTTATCTATCGTTTTCATCTTTCCATTTTTATGGTTGGTTGGGACATCACTAAAGCCTGAAAATGAAGCCATTTCTTTTCCACCTAGTTTGCTGCCGAAGGTATGGGATTTTGCGAATTATATAGACGTATTCACTATCGTGGACTTTGGTCAATATTATTTAAACTCCATCATTGTTACTGTAGCAACGGTAATTGGGACGGTTTTATCCTCGACATTGGTAGCTTACGGTTTTGCACGAATTAAGGGAAAAGGACGGGATGTTTGGTTTATCTTGTTGTTGGCAACTATGATGCTCCCTCCGCAAGTCACCATGATTCCTGTATACATGATTTTTGCGAAACTTGGTTGGACAAATACTTTTTTGCCGCTAATTGTTCCTGCTTTTTTTGGTAACGCTTACTTTATTTTCTTGCTTCGACAGTTTTTTAAAACCATCCCAAAAGAGCTTGAAGAATCAGCTTATTTGGATGGGTGCAGCACTCTGGGAATCTTCTGGCGGATTGTCCTTCCGTTATCCACTCCGGCAGTCATTACTGTTGCCTTGCTGAGCTTCATGTGGACTTGGAACGATTTCTTGGGACCGTTAATTTATCTCAATGACGATTCTAAATTCACGCTAGCTTTAGGGATTCTCCAATTCAAGGGTGCATTATTGATAGAATGGGGACCAATGATGGCAGCAAGTGTGCTTATTATTCTGCCTTTGATAATCATGTTTTTTGTTGGGCAGAAGTATTTCATAGAAGGTATCGCTACTACTGGTGGAAAGTAATAGCTAGGTTTGATTAGTAAGGGTCACGCTAGATAATGACCTTTTCTGGAATCTTATCTATATTTTACTAAATAAATAGGGGGAGTAATTCGATGTTTAAGAAGAAAGGATTAGGTGTTTTCCTTTTAACCCTTGTGCTGGCTTTATCAGCCTTTTTGTCAGGATGTTCTGGATCTGATACGTCAAGTGGGGACTCAAAGAATGGTGTGACGCTCCGTATATTAGTTTGGAATAACAATCCAGAAGGTACAAAACTGGAAAATGAAATCTTTAAAGCATTTGAGAAAGAAAATCCTGGTGTCAATGTTGAAATGGTTTATGCTCCATACGATAAGTTTAACGACAAGTTCCTAACAATGTCTGCCGGCGGTGACCAGCCAGACTTAGTTTGGATCCAACCATCTGCCTTTGGACAGTTAGTATCTAAAAATGTATTGATGGATCTATCTGATAAAGAGATCAATAAAGATGAATACTTGCCTAACATTCTTGAAATGGGTAAGGTTGATGGCAAGCAATACGCGCTGATTCGTGATGCAGCGACATTCCAGATGGGCTATAACAAAGATATGTTTGATGAAGCAGGAGTGCCATATCCTTCAGATGATTGGACTTGGGATGACTTCCTTAATGCAGCGAAGAAATTAACAAAAGTTGAAGGTGGAAAAACAGTACAGTTTGGAATTGAAAACTACTATACTGGGGAAATTTTGGTTCAAAACGGGGGATCATACATAAGTCAAGATGGCAAGACAGTGACAGTGGACTCGCCGGAAACAATTGAAGCAATCCAGTTTGGATCCGATCTTATCAACAAATATAAAGTTCAACCAACTTCAGCTCAAGCACAGGGCATGTCTAATTTGTTCCTAACTGGAAAAGCGGGCATGAAATTAATGGGCCCATGGGACTGGGCAGATACAGAGAAAAACGTTTCCTTTGAGTGGGATGTGGCACCAATGCCAGCAGGAAAAGCCGGCAATGTATCTGCAGCTTCTTATCTGCCAATCGGTATTGGAAAAGGGACAAAACATCCTGAAGAAGCATTTGAGTTGCTGAAGTTCCTATCAACCGGTAAAGGGCAGGATATCCAGATTGATACAATTAACGCAATTCCAGTGGTAAAGCGTCATGCAGATAAAATAACTACTATGAAAAACGCGCCGGAGAATGCAGCTTCATTAGGAACGCTTCTTCAAGAAGGCAAAACTGTTATGAATGCACCGTATACACCTGATTATGCCGAGATTGCAAATAAAATCCAGCCGGTCATTGACAATATTAATTTGAAGGATCTCGATGCGGAAAAAGAATTGAAAAAAATTGCGGATCAGATTCGCAAAGAATATAACCTGAAATAATAACGAAAAGGTACTTGTTAAATCAAGTACCTTATTTCAAGAAGGTGAAACGGATGAATAAAAGTACGTATTTAGACAGCAAGGTTTTCTGGATAATGGATTTGGTCTTTAGCCTGGCTAAAACGAGTGTATTCTTTTGGGTAGCGTTGATAAAAGAGTTCTTTATATTTGGTCTTGTTGCTTCTTTCTGTACATTGGTTGAAATGATGGATGAAGTTCTTTTGGGGAACGGGGTTTCTATTAGGGAAGGACTTCGAGAGAGAAGCCAAAAATACAAAGGTTATAAAAAAATTTCATTGTTTACTTTTTGTTTTTTTATTTATACAGGGCTGTTTATCATATTTCCATTACCTGAATCCGTACCGGCAGATATAGGAGTTTTTACAAAGTTTGCGTTTGTTTATTTGTATTTATTGGGAGTGGTGCTATTCACATATGTATCGTGGAACTTGGTTAAGTTGAATTTAAGTGTAAAGAAAGCTTTATTTTATGGTTTTTATTTAATGTTTAAAAGGTTTGTACGATCTATTTTATTATTTGCTGTATTTTTAGTCATAGTTTTATTAAGTCAGATGAATTTAATTTTTCTTATATTCATTGCTCCTTCTCTCTATGTTATGTGTGGGACTATGATATTGAGAAAAATCTACAAAAGTGAAGTTTTGAACTAAGAATACTAGATCTGACTTAGACCGTTATTTGTTTGCAGGATGCACCTAAGGTTTATCAAATGTAGCCTGCTTCCGCTTTTTATGTTCCTGCTCTATAGTGGTGCGTAATAGATGTGTTTGTGCGGAAGACTCAGCAAAAGCAGTAAAACTATTCTGGAGAGAACTCTACCAGAATGGCGGAGAGCGATAATTATAAGGTAATACAACATAAGATTTCTTTTTTCGCTTAAACATACGCCTTGAAAGAATGTTCTTGAGGTAAGCCTGCAATGTTATTTCACAATTAAGGAGTGCAAAGAAATGAATAATAAGAATATTATCCCCGAGGGTTTTTTCTGGGGAGGAGCGGTAACATCTTTTCAAACTGAAGGTGCTTGGAATGAGGGGGGAAAGGGCCCGTCTATAGTAGATGCAAGGCCGGTAAAGAATAATCATTCAAATTGGAAGGTAGCAGTGGATTTTTATCATCGCTATAAAGAGGATATTGCGCTTTTTAAAGAAATGGGATTTAATGCCTACCGCACAAGCATTTCATGGTCAAGGGTTTTTCCAGATGGAGAAGGAGAACCTAATGAAGAAGGTTTAAAGTTTTATGATGAATTATTTGATGAGATGCTGACAAACGGAATCCAGCCTGTTATCACTCTTTATCATTTTGATTTACCTTTGGCGTTGGCAGAAAAATATAACGGTTTTGCTTCCAGAAAAGTCGTAGAGTTATTTGATAAATATGCAAGGACAGTATTTAAACGATTTGGAGGAAAAGTTAAATATTGGCTTACTTTTAATGAGCAAAATCTTGTTTTAACAAACCCGCAATATTGGGGAGTTACATTGGCTGATAATGAATCAGTTGAGGCTTTAAGATATCAGGTGTGCCACAATGCTTTTATTGCACATGCTAAGGCGGTAAAAGCTCTGCATGAGTTAGTGCCAAATGGACAAATGGCAGGAATGGTAACCTACCTAACAACGTATCCAGCGACCTGTGATCCAAAAGATGCTATAGCAAATATGAAAGCAAAAGAGTTATTGACAGACTTTTATTTTGATGTATTTGTGCACGGCGAGTATCCATCTTATGTTACCAGTCATCTTGAGCAGAACAACATAATGCCGGTGTTTGAAGAGGGAGATGCTGAATTACTTAAGGATAACACAGTTGATTACTTAAGCCTCAGCTATTATCAGAGTCAAACGGTTAAGCACCTGCCGGAAACGGATGGACACATTATTTCAGGTGTATGTCCGAATCCAAAACTAGATACCAATGAGTGGGGATGGGCAATTGATCCAATTGGCTTAAGAGTGGCTTTAAAAGATATGTATGCCCGTTATCGGCTGCCTATTTTCATAACAGAGAATGGGATTGGTGTAAGAGAAGAGCTGGACGAAAACCAAACAGTGGAAGATCAGTATCGTATTGATTATCTAAGGGAACATATTGAACAAATGAAACTGGCCATGAAAGAAGGTGTAGATGTTATCGGATACCTTTCGTGGGGATCAACGGATATTTTAAGCTCTCAAGGTGAGATGAAGAAGCGTTATGGCTTTGTTTTCGTAAACAGAGATGAAACAAATTTAAGAGATTTGAATAGATATAAGAAGAAAAGCTTCGATTGGTTTAAGGGAGTAATTTCTTCAAACGGGGTTAAGTTATAAACAAATAATAGTTTTGTGCTAGATTTAAAACGTTGATAATTAATGATTTGCCATACTCCGCCTATATCCATTGTTTATATTAAAAACAGTGAATATAGGCTTTAATTGTTCCGCTCATACTATTCGCTGCTGTTGTATTAAAATTTACGTACCAATCTGTGCACGCTCTCGGGGTGGATTTCAGTAAGCCTCATTGACAAAAGATTTTATTAGCCATAAAATTAAGTTATCGATTAACAATAATTCAGAGAGGAGCGAGGATTTGAAAACTAATATTACCATGCGAGATATTGCAGAAAAGCTTGGTGTAAGCAGCGTAACAGTATCGAAAGCTTTAAATGATAAAGAAGGAGTCAGTGCTGATCTCAAATTAAAAATCAAACAAGTAGCTGATGAAATGGGTTATCGCTACAACACATCAGCCCGTGCCATGAAAGACGGGCGTTCTTATAATATTGGTGTTACTATTCCAGAACGATTTACGGGCATGACGCAGTCATTTTATTTAAACATCTATCAGTCTCTGTCTAAATCGCTGGAGCAAAAAGGTTATTACGGCATCCTTCACATTTTAAGTTCAAATGATGAAAAAACTTTAGTGCCGCCACGTATTTACTCGGAACAAAAAGTAGATGGTCTGATTATATTGGGGCAGGTCAGTAAAGAATACATTGAGATGATGCAGTCCGTAAATATTCCAGTAGTATTTATGGATTTTTATGATGAGAAAACAGATATGGATGCGGTTATTACGGATAACTTTTATGGCGCCTACGATTTAACAAACTACTTGATCAGCAAAGGACACAAGGAAATCGGATACGTCGGTAATTTATACGCGACAAGCAGTATTCAAGACCGCTTTTTGGGTTATTATAAATCGCTCCTTGAACACAGGTTAGAAAGAAACGACAATTATATTTTAAATGACCGGAATGAAGAGGGGAAATTTGTAGATATTCAATTGCCAGACCAAATGCCAACTGCCTTTGTTTGTAACTGTGACCAGGTAGCACGCCTCTTGATTAATAAGCTCGTCTTACACGGATATCAGGTACCGGAAGATGTATCAGTAGTTGGTTTCGACAATGATGCTTATGCAACAATCGGGTTTCCTGAATTAACAACTGTAGCTGTCGATGTGGAAGAAATGGCACGTACCGCTGTTCAATTTATGTATGAAAAAGTAAACGATCCTTCTAAAAAATTTGGTCGGGTCCAAGTAAAGGGTCGTATCATTTACCGCGATTCTGTCAGTTCTCCAACTGCCTCTCCCCAATGAGTATAGACCTCTTGTCTATGCTTTTTTATATTCAAATTATTACAATCATAGTTTTAATAAAATTAGTAAGTTAATAAGCTTTGCACAAAGTAATTTTAATGTTTTCTAATCAAAGAGAAGCTATACGAAGTTGTAGCGGAGAGCATTTGACACCTATTAAGTGAATCTGTTGGGCTTTTCCAACAGATTCACTATATATTCTGAATTATAAAGGAAAGATGTTAATTGAAACAGATCCGTTTTTCCATTCATAGGCCCGAATCAGAATAGTAGCCATTATATATATGTGCTCAGTGGCTGGCCGGTATATCGGTAAAGTCTGTTTTTCCAGAAGATGATACACGAATATTATCAAGGTAAATCGTGCCGTTAACAGGTTCTGATCCCGTAGCATTTACATAAATAGAAAACGCCCTTACACTTTTCAAGTGTTCAGCTGTTAATGTTTCTTTTTGCCGTTCGGCAGATTCCCATGGGGCCGGTTTAAATTCGGAAAATGGGATTGATACCTCGCTGGCTGTTTTAGAAGCAAGTGACGGATACGCCTCGAAGGCGATTCCTCCGGCATTGAGTTGAACAACCATTTTTTGATTTCCACCGTCTGCTTTCAGCCAGAAATCAATTGAATCTGCTTCAGCCCAGTCAACACTATCTAGAGATTTGGTCATGCCAGTATAACCTGCTCCAGCTAGTGAATAGTCATATTTTAATGCATAGGAACCTTCCGTTTTTACGCTACTGGTTAACGATAGCTTTAAGGGATCACCTTGAGTAGCAAAGGCAGCCTGCAGCTGTTCATCATCGCCATAATATGTCTCAAATGTATCAACAACTGTTGGTGGCTGTTTTTCTGGCTCTTTTAAATACACCTTAATCGTTTGTTTTTGAGAGGTTCCATCAGCAAATTCGGCTGTTACATGAATAGTTGCTTTGTCACCTTTTAAAGCAGCAGACCCTTCATAATAATAACCATCACCTTTGACAAGAGGGTACTTCTTCGCTTTGTCATTCACGGTATAATAAATATCTTTGGGTTTACCCTGAATCACACTAACGCTGATTGGTGTAACTTTTTGGAGCGAAAGACTACGGTCAATTGGCGAAACAATATGCATAAACGGCTTTTCTGCAACTGTTTCCGGTACTGCTCCTCTGTATATATTCCCAACATCTTTCGAGAAAGCAGAATAGGGGTCTTTATAAAAATTGATAAAGTCAGGAAGTAACTCGTGATCTCCGAGCCCATTTGGTGCATTTTTGTATGGAACAAACAAGTTGCCATTAAGCCCGAAGTTAGCCCAGGTCTGCATATAAGAAATTTTTCTTGCATAGGGATCTGCTTTGATGGCATCAAGCACTCTCGTGAACCATTGTGTGTCAAGGTTTCCGTTTGTTTTTAATCCAAGTCCATATTCAGTTAAAGCAGCTATTTTCCCTTTCGAGTCTGCTAATTTTGAGAGCATGCCAAGATCTACTACGAGAGTATTTAAAAACCCTTCAGACCCCGGATTGTTTGGATTATCATACTGATCAAATCCTAAAACATCAACATAATCATCTCCAGGATAGGTTTTTAGGTATTTCTCTTCATCTCCGTTAAAAGATGCACCTGGTGAAAAAGCGTATAAAAAGTTATCGACGCCTTTTACATCACGCAAGTATTCTACAGTATATCGGTAAAGTTCTTTGTATTCTGCAGCCGAAGTGGTTTGAGCTCCCCACCAGAACCAGCCGCCGGTTTGCTCGTGGAACGGGCGGAAAATCACAGGAATATCTTTGCCTTCGTTGTCTTTCAAATCATTTGCAAAAGCAGCAATGTTGTCAAGCCATTCATTGAATCTAGCATTATAGCTTCCGCCCGGCAGGATATTTTTGACTACACGGCCGCTTGTGTCATAAAAGTCGCCGCCGGTTACAAAGTTATGCGGATGAGTACTAAGCGTTAAGATGCCACCAAGTTCATGTGCGGTTTTCATCGATTTGATCAGATTGGCTCGATTTTCGGCGGCAGATTGTTCACGTGATCCCGGCTTTTCATAGCCATCAAGACTGAGCGTATCCCAGCCAAAGAGGGCGGGATAGTCACCGACCGAGTTTTTCACTTCAGATTCGGTAGAACCTGTCCGCAGACCGGGTCCGGTAACGGTAATTCCCTCATCCGTTGCGTGCTGCTGGCCGAACAAAACTTTTTCGCCGCTAATACTTTGCAAGTAAGAAAACAGCTGTTTTGTCGACGTTGATGCTTCAGCATCTACAAGATTAATAATCTGCTCCTGGGCTTGTGCGGAAGGCATAAGAAGAGAAGAAGATAAAACGAAAGCACCCGTAAAAGAAATCCATCCTTTTTTCAGCAAACCAGTTCCTCCTTTTAATCATTTAATGTTGAAAGCGCTTCAATTTTATATTATATATTTAGTTGCTTAATAAATAAAGTAAAAAAATTAATTTTTAAGGTTTTCGATAAATTAAAAAGATGTGTTTTCTGTAAATAAACTAAATTTCTTGTTTGAACAGAAGGCCGGTTGTAAAAATTCTACACACAGAATGTCGCGAGGGAAGAGTGTCCTTGGCTGTTTAATGAGATAAAGCACGTTTATGAAAATATGATCAGTGTAGCAAAGATAAGCATTTCTTTCCCGAGCTTTTAGATAGGCCTTTTTTAAAAAAAGACAAATTGACGAAAAGGCCATTCACTGCATCTAACAGCTTTCAGCATATGGAGAGAATTTGGTTTGATGTGCACAGTAGGCATTGGAGATAATATGTTGCTGAGTAAGCTTGCGCTTGACCTGGAAAGTAAGAAAACAAAGAGTGGCATTGCACGTTGGAGATAAGAGGATGTGCCAAATAAACTCTGGAAGTTTCACCCGTTGTCTAAAATGTGGGGGATAGGAGGGAGGATGGAAAGAAACCTAAATCGGATGGCAATATCGACTGTAGATCAGTTAGCCAAATTTCCTTTAGAGCTGCTTGAAAAGAAGTTCGGAATAATGGGAAACCAGTTGTATTATCATGCTCATGGAATCGATTTATCAGAAATAGGAGCTCCTTTGATGCAAGGGCAGATTAGTTGTCTCTGAGGTACTTGAATTTAATAAAGAGTTGAAATTCAAACTCTTTAACAATGGATTCGTTGAAAATGTCACCGGCAGAGTCCATTACATTAATTTTGAACAACACAGGCTTCATGTAAAAGACCAGAATGACAATACAATGTCTTTGGATCAAGGCGTTTCCATTCGTTTACTTACGAGCGGCTTTCGAAAGCTGGGTTTCTCGGACAATGTTTCAGCGCGGGTATTAATCATTTTATAGCCGATCTTTTCATCTTTAGCCCATGGAGGGATAATACCGGTTATTGGATCCATCGTTGATAATTGTCAGGATGTTTTGTGAAGGAGCGACATTATAGCTAGGGTGATATTCACCTTCAGGTAAGAATTGATCTATGTTGAATTGCTCAATGATGTCATCAAACTCAGAAAATAAAGTGAACTTGCCACACATGTTCATCATCCTTTAGGGTTTTTGAATATTGTACAGGCTTGATACACAAAAATCAAAAAGGAGGAATGTGATGCAGCAGCAAACAGTTGAGGGTTAAGGAAGTTGAATGGAGAAAGAAAAGGTCAGTGATATTTATACAATACATTAAATAGTTTTTCTATAAATAGTTCTGATAGACTGTACAATAATAAGAACGCCCCCATATGGGGGCTTGGATCTGCTTAATAACCATTAAATCCCTTGATTTCAAAGTTTTCTGTATCGAGATTTAGGCTATTCAATTGCTTTAACAACACCTCAAATTTTAAGCAGTTACCGTTTCTTAATTCATCTGGAATATATTTAGGATTTGCAATTTTCATGCCATTCTCAATCCATTGTTTTCGGTATAACTGAATTGCAGCTTCAATTAAGTAATCTGGCGTTACAATAAAACCTAAGCTTACTTCATGATCTTCACTGTAGCCGTATTCAAAATCACAACAAGGGCAGATTTCAAATGTTTTTTGATACTCACCATCATTGTTTAATGGGTTTTGAATTAATCCTTTATATCCGCAAATTAAACATGTATATAATTTTGGCATAGCAATCCCTCTTTATATATTTATAGTTCCTATTGATTTTTATAATAATTATAACCAGCCTTTTTATTTGGATGTTTTGGCTTAAAGTAAGTTATTATAGTGTCCTTATTACCTGAGCGTTCTACAGATAAAAATTCATTTGTCTTTTTATTATACTTATACAAAGGGATTGAGACAGTTGCAAGGAATGGTGAACCGTACACAGTTTTGAACGATTTGCTGTTTGCAACAGGCAATTTACATATTGGTCTGGGGTACGATTATTTAAAGTGCATTGCCTTACTAATCAATGTCAAAAGATTTTTTAGTGTAACAGAGTCATATGGAAATATTTCTGATAAATTAGCTGTTGCTGCTATGAAGGGTGTGCAATTTGATCAGTTCGAGGAAGCTTACAAAGCTTATAAAGAAACAGTTACAATAAATCAAAATAGCTTAATGGACTATTTAAGTGCTTTAATTACTCTGATAAAAGCAGGTGAGAAGCCACAAAAAGCTGGTGAAAGTTTAGCTATCATCATGAATAAACTTATTGAAATGAGTTGGAAAATTCAATGATATAATTGTTTTATGCAAAAGCCCTTATGCGGGCTCTTTTTAATTGTTGTTTGCAGTAACCAACTTCAAAATTTTCCGTATAGGATCTAATATCTCAGGGGTAAGTTTATATCCATCCCAGTGAATATCTGGTTTTTCTAAAAACTCTTTTAGATTTTTTCTTTCCACTTTAGGATCAGGATCATCTGTTAATCCAAGTATGTAATCAACTGAAACATCATATAGTCTAGCTAAAATAACCAACTTGTCCAAAGGTGGTTTTTTGCTTTCAGCTTCATACCCGCCGTAACTTGATTTTGCAATTCCAATTTTCTCAGCTAACTGTTCCATTGTTAATTTGTGTGCCTTTCGTAATTGACGTAATCTTTGGCCATACATTTTGAATAAACGCCTCCCAAAACCATCTAGTTCAATTATATGAGCTTTCATTTCTCAATAAAATAAAAAATCTCAAAAGAATTTCAAAATTTTCACGATTTCTGGCGGAAAATGCATTATAATGTGAAAGCATTACTTTAAAAATGGTAGCAATGAACTAGGAGGAAGTCATGGTAAGCAAGAAGAACAAAATTGTAGCGGCATTATTAGCATTTTTCTTCGGGGGTCTGGGAATACATAAGTTTTATTTGGGAAGAGTAGGACAAGGTATTCTATATATTTTGTTTTGCTGGACTGGTATCCCCTCTATTATCGCATTTATTGAATTCATTATTTTTCTTTGTGGTAGCGAAGAAGGGTTTGATCAAAAGTACAATTTTTATTACTTTCAGCAGCAATCTAAAGCTTAATTTTAAAGAGGGATATACAGTCCCTCTTTAAATAAAATAAGAATTTTAAAGATTTTTATTTTGAATTGGAGGCTCGGTTACATCCCACAGTTACCCTGATTGTCAATTCTTTTTTTCTTTTTCAGAGTCCTTTCAAATAAAAATCTTGCAACTTCTTTGTAAAACTGATCTAAGCTATCATCCTCAAATTTTTGGTCAATAATTCTAATTGAGCAGTTCTTTCTTAGTATAACCTTAATTGTTTTCTTCTTCAGTTCTTCATATTCTTCATATTCTTCATAGATTTGCTTCCCTTCATTAGACAAGCGGCAGCACAATAATTTCACAATCTCTACTGTATATCTCCTTTATAGAAATGGTTCAATGGGAATTCATTGCAGATATTACTCCATCTGAATTAGAAACAAGAATTGTGATCCTACGAAAAAAGGATCAGGATATGGTGGAAGAAGACCACTTATAATGTGTTTCTAGGTATTTGTAATTAAATTACAAATACTTTTAATATTTGCTCATGAATTCGTGGTATTATACTGAAGGGGACGATCAAAAGCTTTGGCATTAGTAATTAAGAATGTTTTAAATGTATACGAGTGCTACCTCAAAGTCGGAAAAAATATTATAGGAGGTAACATATGTTTAAGTTTAAAAAGAATTTCTTAGTTGGATTATCGGCAGCTTTAATGAGTATTAGCTTGTTTTCGGCAACCGCCTCTGCAGCTAGCACAGACTACTGGCAAAATTGGACTGATGGGGGCGGTATAGTAAACGCTGTTAATGGGTCTGGCGGGAATTACAGTGTTAATTGGTCTAATACCGGAAATTTTGTTGTTGGTAAAGGTTGGACTACAGGTTCGCCATTTAGGACGATAAACTATAATGCCGGAGTTTGGGCACCGAATGGCAATGGATATTTAACTTTATATGGTTGGACGAGATCACCTCTCATAGAATATTATGTAGTGGATTCATGGGGTACTTATAGACCTACTGGAACGTATAAAGGTACTGTAAAAAGTGATGGGGGTACATATGACATATATACAACTACACGTTATAACGCACCTTCCATTGATGGCGATCGCACTACTTTTACGCAGTACTGGAGTGTTCGTCAGACGAAGAGACCAACTGGAAGCAACGCTACAATCACTTTCAGCAATCATGTGAACGCATGGAAGAGCCATGGAATGAATCTGGGCAGTAATTGGGCTTACCAAGTCATGGCGACAGAAGGATATCAAAGTAGTGGAAGTTCTAACGTAACAGTGTGGTAGCAGATCATCTTTAATCAGGGGTAGCTAACGGGCTGATGATCGTTCCTTGAGAAGTTTTATAATCAATGATTATTAAAATCGTTAGTAATGGTTAAAGGTTGTTTTCTACTAGGTGAACGGCCTTGGAATTACTGGAGGTAGGGTATTCTCCATCTGGTTTTATAACTTTTCCTATAGGTTAATAGAATGGTATTTAAATGAGAATGCTATCAATTTTTTGTAGTCAGCGCTTGCTCACAACAGACACCTTTACATAACCCTTCTTTATCAAACATAAGCCTTACTCAAAATAAAAATATCTCAGTAGTTAACCAGAATCCTCATAACTTTATACTAGTTAACGGTGGGACTGTTAAGAACAAAAAGTCTAATTTATAAATGGGGACTCTACTGAACAAGACAGGTTAGTTCGAAAAGAACCCAACTTTAGGATTTCCTTAGAGGATTGTATCAGCTCGAACCAAGTTTTTTAATGCGACTAGCTATGGAAATTAAGAAAAGAACCTGGTGAAATTGCCCAGGTTCTTTTTATATTGCACAAAAACAGACACGGTGATATAATCACACTACGTGCGCTTTCTGGTTAAAAAGTTAGAGATATCCATCTTATAATTTTATTATATCCTGCTAGGAAGCTCTTGTCAATATTTATTTTTGAAGGGGAGATGTAGAATGAGTTCTTTGGTTCTCGGTTTACATAAAATTGAAAAAACACAGTTTTCGCTCGTTGGAGGAAAAGGGTTACATTTAGGGGAATTATCAAAAATTCAAGGTATACAAGTACCAGAAGGATTTTGTGTCACAACAGTAGGATATCAAAAAGCCATCGAACAAAACGAAACGTTACAAGTGTTGTTGGATCAATTGACCATGCTAAAAGTTGAGGACCGAGATCAAATTGGTAACATCAGCCGGAAGATTCGGCAAATCATTTTGGAAGTAGACATTCCTTCCGATGTTGTGAAAGCAGTGGCTCACTATCTCTCCCAGTTCGGCGAGGAACATGCCTATGCCGTGCGTTCTAGTGCAACTGCTGAAGATTTACCACATGCTTCTTTTGCCGGTCAACAAGACACCTATTTAAATATTATCGGCGTCGATGCAATCTTGCAGCATATCAGTAAATGCTGGGCGTCCCTATTTACGGATCGCGCGGTTATTTACCGTATGCAAAATGGATTTGACCACAGCCAAGTCTATTTATCCGTTATCGTTCAAAGGATGGTTTTCCCTCAGGCTTCGGGGATTTTATTTACCGCTGATCCGATTACCTCAAGCCGAAAGGTGTTATCCATCGATGCCGGTTTTGGACTTGGTGAAGCACTGGTTTCCGGATTGGTGTCTGCCGATTGTTATAAAGTACAGGATGGGCAAATCATCGATAAGAGAATAGCAACTAAAAAATTGGCTATCTACGGACGAAAAGAAGGCGGAACAGAAACACAGCAGATCGATTCTGATCAGCAAAAGGCTCAAACACTGACTGATGAACAAATTTTACAGCTGGAACGCATTGGAAGACAGATCGAAGCTCATTTCGGCCAGCCGCAAGATATCGAATGGTGTTTGGCCCGCGATACTTTTTATATTGTACAGAGTCGTCCAATCACTACTTTATTCCCCATCCCTGAAGCGAGTGACCAAGAAAATCACGTCTATATTTCTGTTGGTCATCAACAAATGATGACGGATCCCATAAAACCACTGGGGTTGTCTTTTTTTCTGTTGACGACTGCTGCACCCATGCGTAAAGCCGGTGGAAGGCTATTTGTTGATGTCACACATCATCTAGCATCCCCTGACAGCAGAGAAGTTTTCTTAAAAGGCATGGGGCAGCACGATCAGCTCTTAAAAGACGCACTTATGACTATAATAAAGCGACGAGATTTCATAAAGTCGATACCAAATGATAAAACAGCACCAAATCCCAGCAGAGGCAATGCAGATATGCCGGCTCAAGTTGAAAACGATCCGACAATCGTGTCTGATTTGATTGAGAGCAGTCAAACATCGATAGAAGAGTTAAAACAAAACATCCAAACGAAATCAGGATCAGATTTATTTCGTTTTATTCTGGAAGATATCCAGGAATTAAAGAAGATTTTATTTAACCCAGAAAGTTCGGTTGTGATTCGAACTGCTATGAATGCTTCATTATGGATTAACGAAAAAATGAACGAGTGGTTAGGTGAAAAAAACGCAGCAGATACACTCTCTCAATCTGTACCCCATAATATTACTTCAGAAATGGGTCTTGCGTTATTAGACGTCGCAGATGTGATTCGTCCTTATCCAGAGGTAATTGATTACTTACAACATGTAAAAGATGATAACTTTTTGGATGAACTGGCTAAGTTTGATGGCGGAAGCAAAACCCGAGACGCGATCTATGATTATCTCAGCAAATACGGAATGCGATGTACCGGAGAAATTGATATTACAAGAACTCGATGGAGCGAAAAACCAACTACACTTATCCCAATGATTCTTAATAATATCAATAACAGTGGGCCTAATGCCAGCCATCGGAAATTTGAGCAAGGGCGACAGGAAGCTTTGAAGAAAGAGCAAGAGTTATTAGATCGATTGAAGCAATTACCGGATGGTGAACAAAAAGCCAAAGAAACAAAACGAATGATAGATATCATCCGGAATTTCAGCGGGTTTAGGGAATATCCAAAATACGGCATGGTTAATCGATACTTCGTTTATAAGCAGGCTTTACTGAAAGAAGCCGAACAACTCATAGAAGCGGGCGTTATTCATGAAAAAGAAGATATATACTATCTCACTTTTGAAGAACTTCACGAAGTCGTACGCACACATAAACTGGATTATCAAATCATCAGCGCACGAAAAGACGAGTACACATTATATGAAAAACTATCTCCACCACGTGTTATCACGTCTGATGGTGAAATCGTTACAGGTGAGTATAAACGAGAAAATCTCCCAGCCGGAGCGATTGTAGGTCTACCTGTTTCCTCCGGAGTGATAGAGGGGCGAGCGCGTGTCATTTTAAACATGGAAGATGCTGATTTAGAAGATGGAGATATATTAGTTACCTCCTTTACCGATCCAAGCTGGACACCATTGTTTGTATCCATAAAAGGCTTAGTCACCGAAGTTGGTGGACTGATGACCCATGGAGCTGTTATAGCGCGTGAATATGGCTTACCTGCAGTTGTTGGCGTTGAAAATGCTGCCAAGCTGATAAAAGATGGGCAACGAATTCGCGTTCATGGTACAGAAGGCTACATTGAAATTTTATAATGTCTGATGTGTGTAGAGAGCCATCAGATATTCCGCCATCAGCCCTAACTAGAAGTTGGGAGGCTGCAATTGTACCGAATGATAAAGTTCCCGTTGAACTAACGAAGATCGATAGCACATTAAGAAAAGCTGGAACCTCTTGGAGGAGGTCTGGCTTTTCTATATAAAATTGGCGTAGTGTGCAAAAGCCTCATTTTGCGGGCGGCGCTTCTTTAAAGTGAATTTTTTATTACCAGCATTTAAACTTGTATTTGTGCTTAAAACAAGAGAAAAAGGAGCTAAAAAGCTCCTTTATAAATTTAAACAACTTTTGTATAAATAGCCGTGTAAAACCCGATTGAGTAATCAAAATAATGTCGTGTAAGCGTATAAGTATAACCGTTGTATTCTATTGTTGGCTGGAAGTCCATTGGCAGAGGACTAATGCGGTATATAGTGTCATAATCATATTCATCACTTTTTACTGCAACCTCAGACGAAGTGCCAGCAGCCAATGCGGGAATCGCGGATATGAGCATGCCAAAGGATAAAGCAGAACTCATTAAGATTTTCCTAATCTTCAATTACATCAACTCCATTTACAATTTATACATATATTATGTTGTAATTGGAAGTTATTTTGAAAGTGAATAATGGATCATAAAAAGTAAAAATCTCGATTTTAAAGGGAGCAAATATATGTATAGTAGACGACAGTAATGATAAGTATATTTATGCTGGAACCCAAAAAGAAGCAGCATACAATAATGAGTTTGAAAGCGGAATAAGAGTAAGGGTATGGTTCGAAGGCAACCACATACGAACATTTGAGAAAGAACAAAAAGAAGTAGATCCGTTTGGTGAATGTCCCTTACATATTAACTAAAGTGTAAGTCAATGAAACAATGAATAAAAAATACGAAATATAAGATATTGCTTTTGAAGAACTTGTTTTATGTTTTTCGAATGTATAGATAAGTGCAAAACCCAAGAAGAAAACTGTTACAAACCAAGAAGTGTATTGTGGAAAGATGGCGACCGCCAATACCATGATTGTTGAAAAAATAAATGAAGAGTAATGAGTTACTTTATGATCATCATTCAATGAAATCACCTCTACGAATTTTTACCCGATTTAGTCTGTGTATTACCAGCTTGTAAAAGATTCAATATGAGAAAATGAAGAAGTTTCTGGATAGATTTACACTACAGTTTATTGATATGTAGTTATGGAGTGAGATTGTTAAACATGACGGGAGGGAGAAAGGTTGCCGAAAATCGGAGTAAGCTTGATAGTGCTCATTATTTTCCTTGCAGGCTGCAATAAAAATGAACAAAACGGAGACGAAACAAAGATGCAGAGCCTAGTAGGCTATGTCGTGCTTAAAGACAATAATAGGGCAATTCTCATTACCACTACAGAAACTCCAGTAAAAGAAGATTACGATCTTTCTGAAGGACAACTTATGAACAAGTTTAAAAATAACATAGTAATTGTAGGATTAAGTGAGATTGAGATTGATAACACAGATGATCTCAAAAGAGGTGAAAAAATAAAAGTGTGGTTCCATACACTAAAAGAGTCAAATCCACCAAGTGCAACGATACAAAAATATGAATTATTATAAAAAAAATTGTTGAATTCTCATATAGATAACCTCTGAGACAACAAATGTTGTTCTATTGCATTGAAACTGCCAGTGACCAATATCAAGTTCAGTTATGTTAATTCAAGTGGTTTGATATGTTAGTGTCTTCGAACGAGACGAAATATTGGGAAGAGAGTCCGAATATCAATGAGTATTACAAATTGGTCACAGAATAAGAGACTTAAGAGAGTTGTCTGCATTGTATGTTTACTTGAAGGAGAAGAAAACGGATTTTAGGGTGCTTAGTCTTAATTCTTGTCAGGTCAAACTTTACTTGTTCCATAAAATGAAAACTTGCCGTTAATTATAATAACGTTTAATTTTGTGGCGTTTAAATATATGATTCTAGAGGTCTTATGAAAGAACCGTTCATCAAAAAATGAACGGTAGGAGTTAAAAAAGTAATGTCTTTTCCTTTGTGGCAAAAGGCTAAACATATTATTTGAGATCGTTAAGGACGATTTTTGCAGCCTCAGCGATAAGAGCATTATCATAATTAGCATCTTTCGTAAAGCGGTTTGACAGAATTGCCAAAACAATAGGAGCTCTGTTAGGCGGCCAAACGATAGCAATGTCGTTACGTGTCCCGTAGCTTCCGGCTCCAGATTTATCGCCGACTTCCCATCCTATTGGAGCGCCTGCCCGAATCAGTTCGTCACCAGTAGCATTGCCTCGCATCCAATCGGTTAAGATCGTGCGTTTGTCAGTCGTGAGAGTGTTATCTAAAGTGAAAGCTTTAAGATCGGTTGCCAGTGCTTTTGCGGTGCTGGTGTCACGAATATCACCAGGAATCGCAGAGTTTAGATCCGTCTCGAATCGTTTAGCTTTCGTTACATGATCCCCAATCTGTTTCAGTGACTTTTCAAAACCTTTAGGGCCGCCAAGCTGTTGCAGCAAGATGTTCCCAGCGGTATTATCGCTGTAACGGATAGCCGCTTCCGAGATTTCTTTTAGGCTCATGCCTGTATCTAGGTGTTTCTCTGTGATAGGAGAATATGTAACAAGATCGTCCTTGCTGTAGTGGATGACTTCATTAAGTTTTTCAATTGAGTTTTTCTTCAGGACAGCAGCTGCGGCTAGAACTTTATAGGTTGATGCGTAAGCAAATCGCTCATTCGGCCGATAGGCGATTGTCTTGTTTGAACCTGTATCAATTGCATAAACACCAAGCCTGGCATCAAATTTTTTCTCAAGTTGAACTAATTTTTTATTCGTTATACAGCTTGCCATGTTTGTGTCTTCTATGGATTTTGCTTCGGCATGCGTTGAGCTGTAAAAAGGTGTGAAACCAGTAATGCTTAAACATAAAAGCCCAACACATATTCCGAATTTTATTGACGCTTTATTTTTCAACTTCATCAAGCCTCCTCATTCAAATGATTTTGTATTACCTTTGAAATGTTTCCCATGACAGTTAGTGTAACAAACCCCTTTGCGCTAGTAAACATAGAATCAATTGATCTTATATTTTTAATAAGTTGGGAGAACAAGGGCAATTGCCCACCTACATGGTATTATATAAGAATAGGCAAATCAGAATACATATGCTGACAATGGCTGTCAGCAAAGTCATCTATTAGAAAGCTTTATCAATTGTGATTGGAGTGTTGTTGGATGCAAACGAGAAAAGTTTATCTCTACGTATTTCACACAATGTCAGACTGGGAATATGGATATTTAATTGCGGAACTAAACTCAGGGAGATACTTTAAACAAGATGCAGCATCTTTAAAAGTAGTTACAGTAGGGGTTAATAAAGAAATGATAACTACGTTGGGAGGATTAAGCATAAAACCAGATATTTCTCTTGACGAATGTACTCTTGGGAGTCAAGATCTTATCATTTTACCCGGAGGAAACACTTGGGGAGAAGATATTCATCAGCCGATCTTGAAAAAAGTTGGCGACGCTTTAAAGCTCGGCACGACTATTGCTGCAATTTGTGGGGCAACCTTGGGCCTCGCGAATGAAGGATACTTAAATTCGAGAAAGCACACAAGCAATGACCTAGACTATATGAAAATGGTCTGCCCTAATTACAAAGGAGAAACACTATATGAAAAGGAACCTGCAGTATCTGATAAAAATTTGGTTACTGCATCAGGAATTGCTCCTCTGGAATTTGCAGTAGAAGTATTGAAAAAATTAGATGTATTTGCACCAGATACATTGCGTTCATGGTATAAGCTGAATAAGACTTATAAGCCTGAGTACTTCTTTGAGCTAATGAATACAATAAATCGATAGAAAACACTTTAGCAGTTTTTTGTAGTGCTCCTGAACTTATGGGAGCATTTTTTATATGTGTCTAGGAGCTATATAAAGAAATGCAGAAACTTTTAAAAAGAATATAGATTGGTAAGCCTTAAAACTGTTCTTATTAAGGCTCATTTCATGATGCTAAAGATTCATTTGGAGAAGACTGTCTTGATCAGAAAAGACCCTTCCAATATATTGAAGTAAAAAGATATCGGGAGGAACTCTTTTGAAAAAGATGTTGATGTTAGCTTTTACATTTCTTTTGGCTTTGACTATCCATGTAGGGGAAGCTTCGGCTGTTATCGTGAAAGATGAGGAGAAAGTGAGTTTTACAATGACAGAAAATGAAAAATGGTTTATGAAGTCTGATGACCTAAATTCAAACCATTGGACATCTCACTTTGGGTACAGATTCACCATTTTCGATACTGAAGGATGTACAATTAACGCAAGAATCATGCGAATGACTTTGTCAGGATATGAAATAACCGTTAGTGAAAAAAACTTCTCAGGGGATCATTTTGATTTGAGTGCAACTGATCGAGTTGAGACGATGCCTTATAAGACTCATTATTTGATTTTGACAAAAGATCCAGATTGCGGAGATGTTAAAGTAAAAGGTCTATACGGTTTTCAGTTTGATCAGCCAGAATGGTAATAAAAAAGTATCTGGATTCTCACCAGCCTAAACGCCAGCCAAGCTAATGTCTACATGCAGACATTAGCTTTTTTCATTGTTTAATAGGCTGTCGTCAGGATTCTAGAAGACTTTCTCGTAATAGTCGTCTCCTGTCACATGAAGCCCAAATGACAGGGGAAATGTATATCATTCACACTTTCCGTCGTGAAAATGTAAATGTATTCATAAAAATCCCGCAGCATATCAGCAGTGCGCCGAGGATAATATTGATGGTGATCTGTTCGTGCAATTGCAGCCATCCAAAGAATAGGGCTAATACGGGAACAAACATTAATGCCATGGATGCTTTTGACGCTTGGATTTGATTGAGCACCCAAAACCATACGACAAAGGTAAAGCCGGTGGAAAGCAAGCCATTAAACAGCAATGACCACACCGCCTGATATGTCCACTCGGCTGAAGGGACCGGCTCAAATATAAAGGAAAACACCAATAACATGACGGCTCCCATCATAAGGTGCCAGGCATTCATGTGAATAATATCGATATGCTTGAATTGTAGCTTGCTGAACACATTCGCGATTCCCCAGCTAAGCGCTGCCGCAAGTACGCACAGCTCCCCAAATAAAGCGCTTTGATCGATATTGAGCATTTCCTTTCCAAATATAAATAACAGTCCGAAGAGGCCGCAGACCAGTCCCATCGTTTTATACACATTCATTTTCTCGTTTAATGAAAAATGGCTGATCACCGTAACAAATATAGGCATTGTATATACCAAAACAGAGGTTTTCCCTGAATCGACAAACTGCATTCCATACGTCAAAATCCCCATATAGCCCAGCCCCATCAAGAGGCTCATGATGATATAGCTTTTGAGATGTTCTTTTTTAATTGAAAGCTTTTTTCTTTGGATGAAGAGAATGAGAAATAAAGGAACCGCTCCGATGAACAGGCGCAAACCCGAAAATAAAAGCGGGGGGATGTCATGAATTCCTACTTTCATCGCAACCCAAGTATAACCCCAAATAAGTGTGACAGATATGATTCCCAGCATAACTTTTACCATAATGAAGCCGCCTTTCTTGTTTAAATATCGTGCTGGTTTCTATCATATGTTACATTTATGTATAACTGAAATACATTTTTATTATTGGGGGTATAACCAAATGGTTATGAACATGAACCATCTTCACATATTTGTAAAAGTCGGGGAGAAATTGAATATTACAGAAGCGGCAAAAGAATTGTTCATCTCTCAGCCGGCGGTAAGTAAAGCGATAAAAAACCTGGAGAGCTCACTGCAGCTCAAATTATTGATCAGGGATAAACATCATGGTTTAATGCTGACGGACATCGGAAAAGAAATTTTGCTGCTGGCGAGGCAAATGAAGGGAATTGAAAGCAAAATATATCAAGTAGCCAACCGGGAAAACAAGCTGTTAAACGGGAAGGTGAAAATTGGTTCATTTCCTGCAGTTTCAACAAATATCATGCCACAGGCGATTGCGGCATTCAGATCAAACTACCCGCTGATCCGCATAGAATTGATCGAGGGAACCTCTGACCAAATAAAAGGATGGGTTGAAGATCGGACGGTTGATATCGGGATCGCAGCATCTCCATTTGAACCGTTTGAAAATCAGCTATTGTGTAACGACTATATGGTGGCCGTCATCCCGCCGCAGCGTGACGAATTAAAACTTGAAAAGCATGTCGACCTTGAAACATATCAAGATGACCTCATTTTTTGTAAAGGCGGTCATGAAATCGCGATGTCAAACGCATTTTCGCAATACAACATCGAATTAAAGGAAAACTTAACTGTGCAAAATGCCGAAACCTTGATTAATATGGTCAAAAATAACTTGGGTATCGGCATCATTTCAAACTTTACACTTTCATCCGTCCCGCATCAATTGATTAAAAAGGACATCTTTCCTAGGGTCACACGCGATATTGGCGTCATCGCACATTCATTTGAAGAGATAACGCCGGCGGCGCATGAGTTTGTCAAGGTGTTGAAAGCAGTTGTAATCTGAATCAGTTATCGTGGTGCGATGAAATTTGAAGAAGATGAATACTCAGCGGCAGAGTAGAAAAAAGCAACCATTTGAACGTTGCTTTTCACTCTATTTGGGACTTGAATGCTAAGAAAAAGATTCACCAATCTCTGCCTTTGTGGGATTCTGCTCTTTAACTTGTTTTAATGATGCTACTATAAGAAAGCTAACAATCACTAGCAAGAGCCATGAACTTACCTTTCCAAGGTGTACGAGACTCCATGTATCGATTTGGTTTGGATATTTCCAAGCTCCAAAAAACGTAGCGATATTTTCCGCTATCCATATAAAAAATCCGATGAGTACAAAAGAAAGTGCGAGCGGCATACGGTAACGAGCTCCATTCACCTCGTATGTAACCCATGTTTGCCAAAAGACAATGATGACAAGCCCAGATAACCACCATCGAAAGTCTATAGAAAAATGGTGGGTGAAAAAATTCAAATAAATCGCTGCGGCAAGCGGAACAACTGCAAAAAAAGGCGGCCACTTAATCAGTTCAACCTTAAGCCTTCTCCATGCCTGGCACAAATAACTGGCTACACTTGCGTACATAAAACCGCTATACAAAGGTACTCCAAATATTTTGGAGTATCCTTCTTCTGGATAAGACCAGGAGCCCATATGGACTTTAAAAAGTTCCAGAGCAATCCCAATAAGGTGGAATAATGTGATCACTTTTAATTCATCCCGTGTTTCAAGACCGGAACGCACCATCCACAATTGCATGAGAACGCAGATAATGAGCAGCCAGTCATATCGCGGCAAGAAGGGCAGTGGGATGATTTGCGTAATAGCCAAAGAGGCAAAAATAACGGCAGGAAACAAACATGAAAGGGCTTGTTCCCAGCCAAAATGAACGATTTGTTTTATTGCTCTCATGATGTATGCCTCCTCCATAGTTGTGTTCTTCGTGTATGGAAGGGACGCTTAGTATAGCAGCTAGATGGATATAAGTTTATGTCCATAAGCTCACCGCCAATCACTTTATTTTTCTGTTGATCTTACATATTTTTTTACGAATCCTGTGTGTCTTCATCACTTCGGTATTCCAATATATCCCCGGGCTGACATTCTAAAGCCTTGCAAATCGCTTCTAAAGTTGATAATCGAATAGCCTTTGCTTTTCCGTTTTTCAATATCGAAAGATTAGCCATGGTGATGCCAACTCTCTCTGAAAGCTCTGTTACGCTCATTTTCCTCTTAGCAAGCATCACATCAATGTTGATAATAATCGCCATGTCATCACCTCAGACCGTTAAGTCATTTTCTGATTTTATATCTATCGCTTCTTTTAACAGTTTTTGAAGAACAGCAGCAAAGACCGCAATCACCATTGAAGCAAAAATAATAACCAATCCGATCACAATGATACCCGGTGCGTCGTCTATCTCGGCGATCAGATAAAAGACAGGCATGCCTGCTGCGTAAAAGATACTGATAGTGACTGCGCAATATTTTATATTCTTCAAAGCTCTTACAGACAAACCCGAGAAAGCTTTGTTTTTGTCAATATAGCTTAAAAGTTTGAACGCTTGATAAAGAGCAAAGTAAAAAGGTATCGCCGTTACATACAAATAGATGAAAACGAGATATTTTATATAAGCGATATTTGGAAATAATTCTGCTGAATAGTTGGCTATCTTAGGCACTAAAAAAATGCATAAAGCAAGAATTGGAATTCCAATAAGAACCAAAGCTATCTTTAAAAAAATTGTCGACATTCGATTCATAACAAGCACCTCATTTATTTGTTGTCTAATTGAATGTAACAAAAAATTTATCGTTTCTCAATAAAAAAATATTGAAATGAATTGATTTTTTGTTGTTATAGGAGACCCTTTTCATTTTTGACAAGACAAAAAAGCATCCCTCATCACTGGGAGATGCTGAACTACTTCAAACTTGCCGACTGAATGAACCGTGTGCCTCAGTGAGCTCAGGGATCGGTGTGAACAAAGCTAAGCTCTTTTATGAAGGTTTTTATCAACGTCTAAAGATTCAAACAAACGATGGGAAGAAATACATCAAAGGATAAGCGGCTGTTCATACTAATGATCGGGAGGTAAACCGACTTATGATACAAATTTTGATCACTGGTCTTTTTTTATTGGCTCAGCCGAGTGAGCCGCAGGACAGTTTAACGATCACACAGCAAGGACGGACGATTGCCACTGTTAACCGTGAAGACTTTACAATGCCTCTTCCCGGCACTCCAATGGTTGACTATGAAAAATACAGTAAATTCATCAAACAGCTTGATCAGAAAGTGTACCGTGAGCCGATAAATGCTGTCCTTAACGATCATGGAAGCATCGTCCCGGGCAGGGTTGGCTACAAACTGTATCAACAGGCGTTTATGGAAAAGTTTTATGCGTATTTTTATGGGCAAGGTCCCTCCAAGATAGAAGTGCCGGAAATGAACATTTATCCGAAAGTTGACAGCGAGCTGCTAGCTCACATCAGTACGCAGCAGCTTGGTCAGTACGTGACATATTTTAACTCAAGCAATAAAAGCCGTTCACACAATATTTCTCTTTCTGCAAAAGCAATCGACAATCACGTTGTTTTCCCTAATGAGACGTTTTCGTTTAACCAAGTTGTGGGAATGAGAACTCGGAACAAAGGATATAAAAGTGCACCCATTATTGTAAAAGGGGAGTTGTCTGAAGGTGTAGGAGGAGGAATTTGTCAGGTGTCCTCAACTCTATTTAATGCAGTCGATCGTGCAGGACTGCAGATCGTTCAGCGCTATTCTCATACTAGAAGTGTACCATATGTACCGCCCGGACGGGATGCGACGGTAAGCTGGGGAGGTCCTGACTTTCGCTTTCAAAACCAATATAACCAACCAATCTTAATTCGGGCAAAAAGGTATGGGGGAAGTATGATTATTACGCTATACTCTTCTGATGTGATAAACAGCAAATTGAGAAAAATCCCCAAAGCTCCATCTCGGATACCGAAAGAAATAAATGCAGAGCAGTAAAGACAAAACCTCAGGTAAGGTTTTGGTTAAGAGAGCTTGTAGATTGCTCAAAATCAATTCTTTAAGGAACGGCCAGTGAAAAGGAAGGAGGGATAAATGAAGTGAAAAGGGTATTATTTTCTGTAATTGTTTTTACAGCAGTTGGATTTACGTTTTGCCAATCAAAAGCGCATGCCCTGACTTTTACGGTGTTGCCTATTACACAAAAAACAGACCAGTGGTCAGTAAAAGTAAGTGAAGCAAAAAATGCAAAGGAATTTGCGAGACCTCAAAAAGGAGAATATCAAGTATATTCCTTGGAAGTCAAAAATATAGGGGAAAAAGCAGCTACAGTGGATGTGCAATTGTATAGAAATGACCCTAATTCAATCACAAGGTTTTCGCTTTTTGGATGTCCCGATGAAAATTGTGTCAAACCAAAAGAAGATTCTAAAATGTTAGCTGAAAGTTTAAATGATGGCTCACCGCTGAAGTTCAATCATTTTATGCTGGCAGATAAGGCCTCTGAATTAGAGGTTGTTATAATTTGGACACAGAAGGTGCAAGAAGGACGCAATTTAAAACAGACCTTTAAATTCACTGAAGATGGCGTTAATTAGACAGTAAAGATGGAATGGCTTTGGTGATTCGATCTCTTACTTTGCCTGAGGAAAAAACGAAAATAATTGTTGGAAAACCAATCATAGCTGAGCCAAATGTCAAAGTGACTGTGATTTATGACTATAGAGAAGAACCAGAGGCCTTTTGGATACTTTATCCGATGGGAGTGAAATGTTTGTCGATGATCACAAAGTCTTTATTGAATACGAATAGAGACTTTGTGACTGACTGCGCATTTCAGCATAATATTTTACTGATAATGACAGTGACACCTAAACAAGTGCAGCCCGTTCATCATTAAAAAACTCTAATTTCGAAATTTTCAGAGTTCAATTTCAGTCAATTCAGTTATCATCGAAAGAAGAGGCACAAAAGTCACCAGCTATTTGGACAACTTTTAGCGTTTTTTTTGATGGGAGATTTGTGACTCACGAGATCATGAGTATAAATAAATTTGAAAAGTTACTTAATACACTAGCTTGATTTTTAATAATAAAAAGCCATTTTAAGGTTCTTGACTCAATGAAACAAAAAATGCATTTAAGAGCTGTTATACGTTTTAATCTTGTCTTTAGAGAGCACTTTAATTTAAGTCAAAAGTTTAGACAGTCATCTGTTAGATCATTAGCCCTTTTTTATTTTCTTTTCGGTAACATTTTGATCATATTTTCCTACTAAAAAGTTAGGAAAGTGGGGAAAAACATGAGAAAAAAGAATAATATTAAGAAATGGCTATTGATCATTGCTGTATTCTTGATCATCTGCATCACCACATTATTAGTAATGGTGTCAGGAAACGAAGTGAAATATGAGGGCAGCGGGAAAAGCGGACTGTGGATGTCTAACCTTGAAAAATCAGACAAAACTTCAATTGGACCCAATTATTTTCTAAATCTATATTGGCAGGGGAGTAAGAAGGAAGAAAAGTGGACTGTTGTTGAAAGAATTACTCTGTATGTAGATGGCGAAAAGTATCAAGATGATAACGTAGATGAGTACGACTTATCAGAGTACACAGGTGATGAAATGCCAGGTGGGGGACGCATGGAGGACCATATTGCCACCTTTGATTATATGCCTGAAGATGAAGTGATAGGACATGATGTATTAGTAAAAGTGGAGTGGAGGACAGGCCAGAAAAAACAGACAGAAGAAATCAAATTACATAAGAAGCCATGGTATAAAAAATAGCTTATTCGCTGTATTTGTGATCACATTGGTTGTCACTTTTTTATTTGCGGATTCCTAGGCACAGCAATCTAAGATTCTGCATAGGCTGAAATAAAATCTTGTTCATTTCTAAAACGAGGTGCATGCTGTTGGAACAACAACCAATCAATCATGATGACAGAAACGTGCCGCAGCCTATTCGAAGTGATGGAGCTGGAGCTATTGATGCAGGCCCGCGAAATATGATGCGGGATATTCAAAATCCGAATATACTTGTTCCGCCTGTCACAGATGAAGGTATGATTCCTAACTTGAGATTTTCATTCTCAGACGCTCCCATGAAATTAGATCATGGCGGCTGGTCAAGAGAAATCACTGTAAGACAGCTTCCGATTTCGACTGCGATTGCAGGTGTAAACATGAGCTTAACTGCGGGAGGCGTCCGTGAGCTTCATTGGCATAAGCAAGCGGAGTGGGCTTATATGCTTTTGGGACGGGCACGTATCACCGCTGTTGACCAAGACGGACGAAATTTCATTGCTGATGTTGGTCCCGGCGACCTATGGTACTTCCCAGCAGGAATTCCGCATTCCATACAGGGATTGGAACACTGCGAGTTTCTGCTCGTATTCGATGATGGAAACTTTTCTGAGTTTTCAACGTTAACCATTTCAGATTGGCTTGCACACACACCAAAAGACGTTCTGTCTGCAAATTTCGGTGTCCCAGAGAATGCTTTCAACTCTCTTCCGTCTGAGCAAGTCTATATTTACCAAGGGAATGTGCCGGGATCAGTCGCGAGTGAAGACATTCAGTCACCATATGGAAAAGTCCCCATGACCTTTAAACACGAGTTGTTAAATCAACCCCCAATTCAAATGCCAGGGGGGAGTGTACGAATTGTGGATTCTTCTAACTTCCCAATTTCAAAAACGATAGCCGCTGCACTTGTTCAGATTGAGCCTGGCGCGATGAGAGAGCTTCATTGGCATCCCAATAGCGATGAGTGGCAATATTATCTAACAGGACAGGGACGAATGACGGTATTTATCGGAAATGGGACTGCCCGCACATTTGATTATAGAGCAGGCGACGTTGGATACGTACCTTCTAATGCTGGCCACTATATACAAAATACTGGTACAGAAACATTATGGTTTTTAGAAATGTTCAAAAGTAACCGCTATGCAGATGTGTCACTCAATCAGTGGATGGCATTGACGCCTAAAGAATTAGTGCAAAGCAACTTGAATGCTGGATCAGTCATGCTTGATTCTCTGCGTAAGAAGAAAGTGCCTGTTGTGAAATATCCCGGTACGTAAAGACGTAACAGATCACACAGCTGCCCTTCATATCTTTTTAAAGTAGATAGAGCTGAATTTTGGCCTGTGTTTTATTAAATCCCTATATATACGTTATGTAGGGTTTTTCTGCTTGAATCGTATTGTAATGAGCTTTAAAATGTTAATGTGGAAATGAAATGGTAACCATTCGATAATGGGGATTCAATGGCCGATTTCTACCAGTTTGATTGGCTTTAAAGGAGGAGAAGAAATGAAAGCACTCATATTTTTATCCAGTTTGACTGCCATTGGGAGCTCTATATTGGGGCGATGGTTAGGGATGCTGGATGATTCTTATGCTGTTGGCGATGCTTGGTTTATAGGTGTTTTAGCTGGATTGATTTCACTTCTAATATTGATTGACAGTCAAACGATGACAAAGAATTACATAGTAAGTTTAAGTACGATACTAGGCATTCTTGGAGTGGGATTTATATATTTTCCAGCTGCATTCATCAACATATTATTAAGTATTACACTGGATAAACAAAAGAAAGAAGACCTTCATGTAAGATGAAAGAAATTTCATTTAATTCTTAGGAGGGAAAGTGTATGGATTTACCTCTATGGGCTTATATCATATTTGCAATCCACAGGTGCGGCAGGTTTCATAAGTTTAATGTGGTTCAGTTTTTTTGCTGACAAAATAGAAAAGTGAAGCGATTTTATAAAAATGTAAACTATTTTATATGAAAGGAATAACATTGCTTATTTAAGTTTACATAATAAAATTATTTCAAACTGATGCTAAAGATAACTAATTGATCTATGTACTAAATATTCATAATTACTAGAGGGATTGGCACCTAAGGAACAAAGCTATTTGACAAGTTCTTGCTAGAGAATTTTTTCAATCACTACATATGATTTTCTGCATCAAGAAGCTCAGCTGAATTATTTTTGGGTGAATTTACTAATGATGAAACCTGGTATGCTTCCATGTCATCAGCATCATAAGGCAGCAGCAAACTTTGCAGATAATCAGGGCTTGTATTTTTGGGGTTAAGCCACTCCTTTTCATGATCATGGGCCAATATAACCGGCATTCGGTCGTGTATATCTTTCATGAACTCATTAGGCTCAGTTGTTATGATGGTGCAGGTATAAAGAGGGTATCCTTGATGTGTGCTCCACTTTTCATATAAGCCAGCAAACGCAAAAAGAGCAGATGATTTCAATTTGATCCGCATTGGGATTTTGGTTTTGGAATCAAGCCGTTTCCATTCATAAAAACTGTCTGCTGGTATGATGCAGCGTTTGCTGACAAGCGGTCTTCGAAAGGCCGGTTTCTCGGTAATTGTTTCGGCTCGAGCATTGATCATTTTATAACCGATCTTTTCATCTTTTGCCCAAGGTGGAATAAGTCCCCATCTAAGCTTGCCTAAGCGATTATTTGATCCATCATTGATGATTGCAAGGATGTTTTGTGATGGTGCGACATTATAGCTTGGCTGGTATTCACCTTTAGGAAAAAATTGATCGATGTCAAACTGGTCAATAATATCATCAAATGCAGAGAACAAAGTAAACCTGCCGCACATATCCATCATCCTTTTTAGGGGTTTTTGAATAGTGTGTGGGACGAACGTTCATTTAATACAGGTCCAGAACAATGATTTCTTTTCACTTGCGATAAACTGGTATAATAAGAAAGCCAGTTAAGAAGTTATTGTGGAAAAGAACATATGCTTTTTTGTTTGACCGACGCTGGATCTTGATGGAATTACAAGGATCGCTTAAAAATAGCCTATAGTATAAAAAGAGGCACAACGTTTTTAACGCATGGCCTCTTTTATATCAGTAGCCAAATACCAGAGTTGTACTTTGTGATCCGGCATATTTCGTGACAAATTCTTTTGTATATTCCGGCGTTTGGACACGATAGCTATAGTTTGACCCGGGATTCCAAGAAGTCAGCGGAGAGGTTTGCTTGTTGAGTGATGGATAGCTGCCTATGTCTTTGAAATAACCAGTGCCCTTGTCGTCAAGGATGCCGCCTTTTTCACTGCCTTTCCCAAAGTAATTATATTCGGAATATATTTTTGCTTTTGTAGCAATTGTAATCGCCTGGTTAAAATTGTTGCTGTAATTGTTTTTAACATGAAAGTAACCGTATCTCATCAGACCTGGGCCTCTAACATACAAGTTCTCAAAATAATTATTGGCGATTGTCATGTGAGGGTAGCCGTCATATTGATGCTGAGAATCATCCGGGTATCCTAAAATCAAACCGTATTTATGATTCGCAAATTTTGAGTTGCTGATCGTGATATAATCTGCGGATTTTCCGATATACAGGAGTTTGTCCAAATCACTTCCGCTTGCACTATAGCTATGACCTGAGAATGTGACGTGATCAATCCAATAGTTCATACCGGAATCTAAATAAAGCTGGATATCATTATTTCCGTTAATCTGCGGACTGTGTTCAAACGTTAAATTTTGAAAAATGACATTTCCAGAAGCTGATGAAGTTGTTAAATAAATATTTTTCAGCGTTTTTTTCGCGTAAGAGCCCACGAGTGTTTTATTTGAGCCAATGGTAACTGTTGTTTTCGCAGATGCGGAAAGATCATTTTGAAGCACTAAAATTTTCGGAGTGGATCCTCCTAGATGGGTTTTTAAATCATTTACGCTTTGAATGTAAACAATCTGCCCGTTTTTTCCACCCGTTGTGCCCGTTTTAGAAATGCCTTTTTCATTTTTGGCATTTCCGGCAAAACCTAAAAGGCCATTTGTTGAGGTATTCGGAAAATCGGCTGCACCTAATGCTTTTCCAGGCAAGAGAACCAAAAACAAACTAAAGACGGTGAACCATAAACAAAGTCGTTTCATCACAATATGCTTCCTTTCAATTTTAATCATTTCCTTGCGGGGATTATTATTACAGTTAATGGAAAGGAATAATAGGTTCTATCTTCCTAATTAATGTTGGGTTACTTAAAAAATAGAGATTGCGCCAAAAGACATACTAACAATTGAAATAGAAGAAAGGATTGATACACCGTTGACTGCAGCAGCTTATCGAAACACCTTGCTATCACTTTTATGTTTAACAGCTGGAATCGTGGATGTAATCGGGTATTTAAGCCTGGGACATGTGTTCACAGCTAATATGACTGGAAACATTGTATTATTGGGGTTAGCTATCGGCAAATCCATTCAGGTCACTGTTTTTAATTCCTTGACTGCGCTAATCGGATTTATATGCGGCGTGATCATTGCTACATTGATGGTCGGAAAGGCGGAAAATACCCTTTGGCCTTCTGCTGTGACAAAAGCCCTCGCACTTGAAGCATTCATTTTGTTTGTCTTTGCTTGTCTTTCTTTTTACCGGGCATTTGTTCCTGTGCACATTCTAATTATACTCATGAGCATTTCTATGGGGATTCAAACTACAGCAGCAAAAAAACTGGGGATTGCAGGTATTTCTTCAACTGTGTTGACCGGCACTTTGGCTTCTCTTTTAGAGGATATATCCGGCCGTTTGTTTTTTAAGAAGCAAAAGAAGACTTTCTTAAGAGATACTGTGTTAAGAGCACTGGCTATTATTTTGTATTGTGTAGGGGCTATTATTGTTGCTCTGGCTGAGCCTGATTTTTATCACTTCATTATTTGGGTTCCGATTGTGCTGATCTTTGGCATCATGATGACAGCTAAGTTGAAACTGAGCGGGGAAAAATAGCTTTTCCTGTATAGCTGTTATCAGGCCAACAGCCTGTTTCATTTCGTTATTGAAATGCGAATTTTGAGAGGGAAAAATAAGACATTCGGCTGAAGTGCACATTCGTTCATTTGTATTGGCTTTTTCATAAGTACCTACATTTGATATATGAATGATAGTGAATTTGCCTTAAAATCAACTATGAATCTATTTCCTCTTTCAAACCAGATGGATTGAGTCTTATAATGATAATGATTCTCATTTGAAGTCTGGTTTGAGGAGGACCAAATATGAAAAAGATCATGAGTGCATTTGTTGGTATGGTTTTGTTGACGATCTTCTGTTTTTCCCCGCAAGCTTCGGCAGCATATGACGACCTGCATGAAGGTTATGCAACGTATACAGGGTCAGGCTATTCAGGAGGAGCTTTCCTGCTGGATCCCATTCCTTCCGATATGGAGATTACTGCAATAAATCCGGCGGATCTCAATTACGGAGGAGTAAAAGCGGCACTTGCCGGCTCTTATTTGGAAGTTGAAGGGCCAAAAGGGAAAACAACCGTATATGTTACTGATCTTTATCCCGAAGGCGCTCGGGGAGCTCTTGATCTGTCACCTAATGCCTTCCGTAAAATCGGCAATATGAAAGACGGAAAAATCAATATTAAATGGCGTGTTGTCAAAGCCCCAATCACCGGCAATTTCACGTACCGGATCAAAGAAGGCAGCAGCAGGTGGTGGGCAGCAATCCAAGTCAGAAATCACAAGTATCCTGTTATGAAAATGGAATATGAAAAGGATGGTAAGTGGATCAACATGGAGAAAATGGACTATAACCATTTTGTGAGTACGAATTTAGGTACTGGCTCTCTCAAAGTCAGAATGACTGACATCCGCGGAAAAGTTGTGAAAGACACCATTCCAAAGCTGCCTGAAAGCGGAACGTCCAAAGCCTATACAGTACCGGGCCATGTTCAGTTTCCTGAATAAAAAATACGAAACAGCGGATCTTTTCCCGCTGTTTTTTCAATGTTCTGTATCTGCATGTAAAAATGTTTTAATCATGTTCAACTGCTCCTGCTTTGGATAACTGGTATACAGCCTGCTTGAAATCCGAATAGGATCTCCGAAAAAATATCTTTCGTAGTGAGTTTGTCTAGTTCCGAATGAACTCATTGTTAAATCCCATGCCAAACGGAAAATTTTCACACGTTCTTCAGCATTTGTATTGGTTGCTTGAAGATATTGGTCAAGATCTTCCCGTATCTCTGAGTCAAATGCATTTTCGGTAGGCAGTGTCACCATTCCGCTAGCTCCAATTAATTGTATGATTTCAGTAAATCGAGGATATAGCTTAGGAATGATCGTACTGATGACTTGAAGAGGAATTAAACAGGGGCGCATATAGCCGAATTCATCTAACTGAGCATCATTTTCCGATTTGTCAATGAGGGCTTTGATTGTTTCCAATCCCACAATGATTTCTGAGAGCTTTTCTTGGATGTGCTGATATTCGGAAACATTAATGGTGTCGACAAGAAGCTGTGCAACACCTAATAGAAATTCAATTTTTATCATTTGCCTAATGACAACCTGGTGAAAGGTAAAGGCATGAAAAGAGCTTTTTGTCATAAAATCTTTAGCTGCTTCCACATTATCGTAAAAAAACACACGATTCCACGGCACTAACACATGATCAAAAACCACAATTGAATCCATTTCTTCATACCTTGAGCTTAAGGGATGATTAAAGGAAGAGTCGCTTAATACAAATGATTCTCTTGTGATGAATTTTACGCCTTTTGTATTAGAAGGGATTGAAAAAGCATAAGCTTCATCTGTTTCAAAGAAAAATTTAGGCGCTGAAAAAACCAAGATTTCATCGGTCAACCCGCCTTGTGTGGCAAGCAGTCGTGCGCCATGAATCATTAAACCTTTTTCGGTTCTATCAATGACTTTAGCAGATATCGGTTTTTCACTTAGCCCAAAATAGGACTGTGACCGGTTCACTTGCGGAGTAATGAATGTATGGGTAAAGGAAAGGTCATGCTTAGCAGCTTGTTCATACATATCTAGTATATGTTCAGGAAAGCAATTCTCTTTATCTTTTAGAAGCTCCGCTGACGAAGCAAAGCTCATCATAACCGTATTCATGTAATCCGGACTTCTCCCCATCATTCCATGAGTATGTCTAGCCCAATGTTCAATCATGGTCCTTCTTTTTTTCAAATCATTTTTTGTTTTAGGCTGGAGATAGGAAAGGCCGATTCGATTATGATCTCCAGGAAGGCAATAAGTCATTTCATGTATTAACTCATCCTTTGTTTGCAATTCATAAAGTGAGCTTTTTGTTTTGATTATTCCTTTAAATGCAGGATGCTCAGAAATGTTACCCTTTATTTTTTCGCCATCATACCATATTTCGTTTTCTAGTTTATTCAATCGGTCAATGAATTCTTTACCATTGATGATCCCCATTTAAGTTTCGCTCCTTCATATTATGCTGCGTATTGTATTATATTTTCGAGAAAACAGCCGGTTCAGCCAATTTGAGGTGGGAAAAGCCTTTTTTAGAAAAACGAATAAGAGTGACTTACATACCGCAAAAGACTGCAAATTTTACTTAAGGTTTTTCTGTAAGTTCAGAGACGTAAAGAATTTGCTTATTCATATAAGAATATCACTATAAAACTTGATAACACGTGTCGATATTATGGACATGAGCGTAAGCGAATTGGATTCAAACGCGCTTGAACATATTTTATTTCAGCCATTACATTGTGCGGAAAGGGAAAACGACACATGAAAGTGAAAACAAAATTGCTGGGGATTATATCAATATTAGTTGTTTCAATTATTGGAATTGGAGGCTCCTCAGTATTTATGATTTCTTCTACTGTGAAAAAGAATGAAGAACTTAAAGACAAAATGGAATTCCAAAAAGAGATAAAACACATCCAATATGAATTGACCGGGTTATCAAATGATGAAAGAGGCTTCTTGATTACCAGAGACAAAGAATACGACGAGGGTATGAAGGGAAAAGCAGACGATGTCTTAAAGAGCCTTGACCGGGTTAATGACTTGATTGATGAAGAGAAGTATCAATCCAATATTGAAGACATTAAGACAAGTTTTACTCAGTATAGAGCTTTGAATCAGCAAGTAGTAACAGCCTACTCTTCAAATCCTAAAAAAGCAGAAACCATCCATTTTGGAGAAGAAAGAACAATAAGAAAAGAAGGCGTAGCTCCGGCTGTCAATAAGCTGTCTGATCGCCTGGATCAAGAGGTAGAGGATCTAAAGGATGAAATACAGGGCAATGGGAAAATGAGTCAATCGCTCATTATCATTGTCACAGGGATATCAGTAATATTAGGCATTGTTCTAAGCATAATGCTGTTAAAGTCCATTATGGTGCCACTAAGAAGCATAAATAAGCAGCTGGAGGAAATTGCACACGGCGAGGCTGATTTAACCAAAAAAGTCATTGTGAAAAATAAAGATGAATTTGGCCAGCTTGCCCAATCTTTTAATTCTTTTACTCATTCATTAACTCAAATTGTGAAGCAGATCAGCAGCTCATCTGAACAAGTCGCCGCTTCCTCTGAAGAATTATCGGCAAGCGCGGAAGAATCGAAATCAACATCTGAACATATTTCACGAGCCATGCAGATGGCTGCCGACAGCAATGTGAAGCAAAGCTCAATGACAGAAAAGAGCGCAGAATCCATCACTGAATTATTAGACAGTATATCATCAGTCGCTTCAAATACAGGGAACATAGCGGATCTTTCTTCTTCGATGAGAGACAAGGCTGAAATAGGCTCTAAGTCCGTCAACAAGATGTTAGACCAGATGAAATTCATTGATAAATCTGTAGATTCAGCCGGCAATGGATTGCAAACATTGGTAGCGAGCACAGCAGAAATCAGCGATATCTCTTCGCTTATCACGACGATTTCAGAGCAGACAAATTTGTTGGCACTAAATGCAGCGATCGAGGCGGCCAGAGCCGGAGAGCAAGGAAAAGGATTTGCTGTGGTGGCAGAAGAAGTTCGGAAGTTGGCGGATGAAACAAATAAATCTGCAAACCACATCCAATCGGTGGTAGCGACCATCCAAAACGAATCGATAGAAACGGTAAATAATATTAAAGTTGTTCAAGAAAATGTGAGCTCAGGTATTGTTCTTTCTCAAGAGACAACAGGAAATTTCAATGAAATACTGAACCTGGTGGAACAGGTCACTTCTCAAATACAAGAAGTTGCAGCAGCAACTCAACAGCTTACTTCAGGCGTTGAAGTGATTCAGCACACAGTTCATACATTGGCTGCTGGTACAAAAGAAACGTCAGCAAATACAGAAGCGGTTGCAAATTCATCACAGGAACAGCTTCATTCAATGGGGGAAATCTCCTATGCCGCAGAATCTCTATCTCAGTTGGCAGAAGAACTTCAAACCGTCATTAATCGTTTTAAATATTAAACAGGCTACTTACGTGCAACCCCCATCTTATTCGGTGGGGGTTGGCTACTTTTACTGTGGTTGTTTCTAAAAACAGAGTTAACTGACTTCTTTTAAGTTAGTTCCGTTTGTATGGCTAGTCCAAATTTTGATCGATTGTCCCTTCAAAATAGTCATCGCTGACCTGTTCATGAGTTTCAGCCAATCCTTTTTCTAATTGCGTGCTTCCTTTATAATCTGAGGGCTCAAAGTATTTCCCGGCAACATCTGTTGTGTCATTTTTGTTTTCTTTGTTATGAGTTTGTGTTTCAGTGTTTACACTTTCTGTCTCAGTATTGCTGCGTATAGATTGCTGAAAATCATATTCCTTGTCTAATGAAGAAAATCTTTTATAATCATCAGGTCTGTCTGCACCGTTTTTTTGAGTCACTTTACTTCCTCCAGATTATTGATATTTTAGTGGGGGTAAGAACTTATTTCGTTCTTTTAGGATCGGAACCGTGTTTTTTAGGATCATCTGCTTTAAAAGCTGTTTCAGTCTCATGGTCATTTCTTATTTGTTCAATACTTGAATTTTGAATTCCCTTTTTACTCATTGGTTTCACTCCTTTACGAAAAGTGTTGAATATCAACTCTTCTTATTTTGTCTGTTGATCAGGTATTCATGCACTTTTTTCTTTCGCGCTTTGGCCAATCAGGAGAGGCGTTTTCATGCCAGCGTATTATCTAATAAAAGAACGTCATTTTTGAAACCTTTTATTAGCGCATTGCGTATAGCACGTTAGGGAAGACATCTCGATAAAAGAAATACAAAGGTTGTGAATTTATACTAACAGCACTATGAATAAATCAAACAAGGGGGGTGAAAAAATGAAAAAAATCGCATCATATTATTTAATGACATTAGGGCTATCCAGCCTTACATTTGGTTTGTTATTAGGGTTTTATTCTTTCGTTATGTATGGCGATATGATAATTGCATTGTTTACGGCAGCAATTGCTTTATTATACGGTTTTGTGGTGTATGGCCTTTTTGCTGTTCCGCTCCAAATGAAGTTGCAGAAAAAAGCGAGAACTTTCAATGTCATGTACCTATTGATTTACAGTGTGGTTGCTTTTATCGCAGCTTTCCTGTTTTTTGTTATCAATGAACCTGCGTCAATAGCATGGACATTGCAATCGTACTTTTATTATATGTTAAGTATTGCGGCTGCAGTAATTTACTGGTTATGGGATTCTCTGATCCTTTATAAACGTACAGCTTCCGGTGTATAGGCTAATTTTTACCAATCGGAGAAATATGGAGGTTCAATAAAAATTCAGGATCTAAAAGCTTTAGGTTTCATATTTTTTTAAAAAAATCCTCCGCGGATAAAGGCGCAGTATGGGGGCATAATGAGAGCACACATTCGAACCGAATAGGTTTTCTAAGTGTTTTACGATACATACGTTCATCAAGAACATCACGTCATCAAAGGAATATAAAAACTATTGTTGTGGAACGGGCATCTCGAGCCGTTTGAGGAAAGAACATAGATGGTGGTTTATCGTTTTATCAGCGCTTATAGAACAAAGTTTTGGTGGCAGGATCCATACAGCTAAACAGAGGAGAGCGTGACAATGAATCTCGCTCTCCTCAGATTTGTTTTATTCACCCTGATGTTTTTCAACTAATGTGAATGTCCAATCTTTTAACATATGTTTCTGTACATATTTTTTTCCGTTTATTTCAATGTAAGGCAGGTCTGCCATGTCTCCAGCTAACTGTTTTGCTTCAGTCGTTGTTATTCCTAAAAAAAGTCCGATGTAAAAGTAAATATCCCGTTCTTTTATAAGCAAGATATCATTTTGTTCACTACCTTTTGTATGGTTCATCTGCTTTAAGCCTTCACCGATAAAATATCCTGCCAAAGCAATACCAATTCCTAAAAAAACGTCCATGTGTATGCCTCCATTATGTCAATGTTATGTTATACGGGCTTGGCATACTCCGGGTTTCATTATTTTTCAAACCTTTTCAATCTGTACACGGCCTGAAAAAAAGGTGGCGCCGCCGCCCATATCGGACAATCGGTCTGGGGTTAGCGCGTTTACAAGCTGTTTTTTTCCTTGTTCATCCGCCCATAATCCTTGGCTGACAACGACACCTGGCAGCACTTGTTCTCCAACTGCAGCGGTCAGCTCGCATTCTCCCCGGCTGTTCCAAATTCGTACAGGTGCCCCATCAACGATTCCGTGTTCTTCAGCATCTTTTGTGTTGATAAAGAGCTTTGGCGTCTTTTCAAGCTTGATGTGTTTTTCATTATTGGAAAATGTTGAGTTTAAGAAATTATGGTTTGGCCCCGGAACATACATAAACGGATGTTCATTATCGGTTACAAGAGGTGTATATGTCGGTAAAGCAGGGAAGCCGTCTTGTTTCATTTTTTCTGAATATAATTCTATTTTTCCGCTTGGCGTTGGAAGTTCGCCCGGAAACAGCGGCTTTTCACGTTTCGCTTTCATAAATGAATTCTTAGTAAGTGAATCGTAATCAATCTCTGCCAAATGCGGATTATCTGGATGGTCAAGCGCCTGGCGGATTAATTCTTCATCTGAATCTTTAAGCTCCTGATCTGTGAATCCCATTGCTTCAGCCATTAATCGGAACACCTCAGTGTTAGACTTGCTTTCCCCATATCTCTCAATCACCGGCTGCTGAAGCTGAATGTAATGGTGCCAGTAGGAGGTGTAAAAATCAGTATTTTCAAAAGCGGATGTTGCAGGCAGTACAATGTCCGCATATGCAGCCGTTTCCGTTAAAAACAAATCATGAACCACAGTAAACAAGTCTTCCCGCAGCAAGCCCTGTCTGACTTTGTTTGCTTCCGGCGCAACGACGGCCGGGTTCGTTCCGTAAATAAAAAGCGAGCGAATAGGCGGATCTGTTTCCAAAAGCACCTTGCCAAGCTGATTCATATTAAACGACCTCGGGGTGCGCCCTTTCAATAAGTCGGGCCGCTGCAAGGCATTTGTGTTATATTCTAAAATTCCGCTGTTATGCTTAATTGCGCCGCCCCCTGTGTGCAGCCATTGGCCGGTGATCGCCGGAAGACAGGCAATCGTCCTGACAATCATCCCGCCGTTATCGTGATGCTGGGGTCCGTTTCCGATTCTGATAAAAGAAGGGGAGGTTTCCCCGTACATTTTTGCCAGTCGGTAAATATCTTCGGTACTGACACTGGTGATCGTCGATACCTTTTCAGGATCATATTGTTTCACGTGTTCACGGAGCTCTTCATAGCCAACCGTGTACTCGGACAGAAATGCTTCATCATGAAGGTTTTCTTTAAATAAAATGTGCATGATGCCAAGAGCAAGTGCACTGTCGGTTCCCGGTTTTATTGGGATAAACCAATCTGCAAGACGTCCTGTTTGATTTTTATGCACATCGATCACGACAATTTTGGCACCTTGTTTTCGCGCTTTTTGGGCGATCGTAATTTGGTGCATGTTTGTACTGACCGCGTTGATTCCCCAAAAAATAAATAGTTTTGTATGAATGGTTTCCTCAGGATCGATTCCCGCGCTTATGCCCATTGTATATTTATAGCCTTCAGATCCCGCTTTGCTGCAAATCGTCCGTTCAAGCTGGCTTGACCCCATGCGGTAAAAAAAGCGGCGGTCCATTCCTTCAGCTGTCAATTTCCCCATATTTCCGTAAAAGCTGTAAGGAAGTATGCTTTCAGCTCCCTCTGCATCAATCAGCTGTTTCCAGCGGGAGGTGATCGTATCGATTGCCTCTTCCCAAGAAATCGGTTCAAATATCGCTTGGCCTTTCGCACCTGTTCGTTTGAGCGGTGTAGTCAGCCGCTTTTTATCATATATGCGCTCCGTCATATTCCGGACTTTGTTGCATATGTTTCCGGCTGTGACAGGATGATCAGGGTCTCCTTGCACTTTTACGATTTTCCCGTCTTTTTTATGTATTAACAATCCGCACTGATCCGGGCAGTCCAGCGAGCAAACGGATTTGAAAATGCCGTTTTGTTGTGTGGCAAAAGATTTCATGGCCCAGTTCCTCTCTCTAGTTAGATATTTTGTAAGAATTATAACATTTCGGATCATAACGTCAATTCTGAAAAAAGAGATTGACATCAATCTGAGACTTCTTTATGATAAACGTATTCTTTATTCTGAAAATTACATACTCAACATTTTCTATCCAGAGAGGTGGAGGGACTGGCCCTATGAAACCTCGGCAACATTATTGTGCCAATTCCAGCAAGCGTCAGCTTGAAAGATAGGAAAGCAAGGTTTATACCGGCGTCTGCCTGTAACAGAGCGCGCCTATATATGAATCTCTTTCCATCTTCGGAAAGAGATTTTTTTTATGAAAAATACGATGAAAAGGATGTTTTGCACCATGACGGTTTTGGTTACAGCACCGTACAACGAAGAAGGACGAAAAGAGCTAGAAAACTTGTTTGGCTCAGTTGCTTATCAATCTTGGAAGGAACAAGGCCGGGCATATCGGGAAGATGAACTCATTCAGCTGCTAAAAGCAACAAATGCGACAGGCTTGATTACTGAGCTTGATCAGGTAACAGACAGCGTATTTGCTTCTGTTCCCGAATTTTCATTTGTCGGTGTTTGCAGGGGAATGCCCTCCAATGTGGATGTGGCAGCTGCCTCAAAAAGAGGCATACCTGTTTTTTATACACCAGGGCGGAATGCACAAGCCGTTGCTGAAATGTTTATTGGAAATGTGATTACCTTTCTCCGCCATACCAGCGTCTCGAATCAATGGCTGAAGGATGGAAAGTGGGACAGGGATTACTTACAGGCTTATGTCAAATTTAAAGGAAATGAATTATCAGGAAAAACGGTTGGCATGATTGGGTTCGGGGCGGTTGGCCAAAGGATTGCAAAACTGCTGACTGCGTTTGACTGTAAAATAAAGTATTACGATCCATACATTCAAGACGATCATCCGTTGTATGAAAAAGTATCTCTTAAAACGGTGTTTTCAGACAGTGATATCGTTTCTGTACATCTGCCTCGTACTGAGGAAACACTTGGACTTATTGATCGGAAGTATTTTGATCTGATGAAACAGAGTGCGATTTTCGTCAATACTTCAAGAGCAGTTGTTGTAAACCGTGAAGATCTTTTATCTGTATTAAAAGAACATAAAATCAGAGGTGCGATTTTAGACGTTTTTTATCATGAACCTCCAGAGGAATCAGATTATGAATTGATTTCATTGCCTAATGTTCTGGCAACACCGCATCTCGCTGGAGCAACATTTGAAGTGGAGGATCATCACGTGACGATACTGAATAAAGCCCTCAAAAAGTGGAAGGGTGAAAAAACTCTTAATATTCCGACAATGTATAACAAGGACGAACTGAAAACAGGGGTATAAGAAAGGAGGCTAACAGAATGAAAAAACAAAAAGGCTATCTTGTTTTTGATATTGGCACAGGCAATGCGAGGGTAGCGGTCGTGAGTGTAACCGGCAGTGTTTTAACAGTTGAACGGGAGGACATCGTGTATTCCACAGAGACGCTTTACCCGGACAGCCGTTATTTTTCTCCTCAGGTGCTGTGGAAGCAGGTGATGAATTTGGCAAAACGTGCGCTATCCCGTTCGTGTGATATTGACATCATTGGTTTGACATCGACGAGCCAAAGACAGGGGATTGTTTTGATTGATCAAAACGGCAATCCTTTTCTCGGGCTGCCGAACATCGATAATCGCGGCCGAGAGTGGGAGGCGGGCATTCCCGATCGGGAAGAGATATACAGCCGCACAGGCCGCCTGCCAACCGCACTTTTTTCTGCGCTCAAGCTTTATGGATTAAAACAGCGCCAGCCCTCTTTATGGGAAAAGACTGCAAGCTTTACAAGCATCAGTGATTGGGTGACGTACCAACTGAGCGGAAGATTAACATATGAACCATCACAGGCAACAGAAACCCTGCTGTTTGATGTGAAGCAAAACACTTGGTCAGAAGAGATGTGCGACATATTCGGCTTTTCTCCATCTATCCTTCCGCCTCTTGTAAGAGCGGGAACAGCAATTGGAACGATAGCAAATGAATATGCATCCGAATTAGGCCTTTCAATAAATGCTAAGGTTATAGCAGGGGGCGGGGATACACAGCTGGCTGTCAAAAGCACCGGAGCTGGACTTGAGGACATTGTCATTGTATCAGGGACAACAACGCCAATAACCAAAATTACTGAGGATCATGGCGACACAAAACATAAAGCCTGGCTGAACTGTCATGCAGATCAAGGGCATTGGCTTGTGGAAACGAATCCGGGAATTACCGGCTTGAATTATCAAAAATTAAAACAGATTTTTTATCCGAATGAAACGTACGAAGTAATGGAGGAGGAGATTTCTGCACTTGCAAAAGAAGACCATGCATGTGTAGCGGCTCTCGGCTCTTATTTATCGGCTGAAAAGAATGCGTTAACGAGAGGCGGTTTTCTTTTTGATGCCCCGCTGTCAGCACATTTAAAGAGGGCACATTTTGTACGTGCAGCGCTAGAAGAGATCGCATTTTCAATCAAATGGAACTTTGACATTTTAACAGAGGTTACTCCGTTTGAACGTGACTATGTTTGGGTGTGCGGAGGGGGATTCCAAAGCAAAGCGCTCACTCAATATATCGCGGATCTTCTTCAAAAAAAGGTCTATGTCCAAGAGGGATATCATCAGGCATCTGTCGTCGGTGCTGCAGTCATTTGCAATGAAACCTTTCAATTAACGGAGGAGATGTCAGCAAATGTCCGGGTGATCGAACCGAAGGACTGTCAGATAGAATTGGCTTTATATGAGGAATGGAAGCAAACACAGCGCTTTTTTTCAGGATCAGAAAGCAAAGTATTAATTTAAGACGGCATTTCTGCTGTTTTGAGGAATCATTTAATTTTCAACTTTAATAAGGTAATACGGTAATGAATATTAGCATCTAAGGAGGAGACAGATATGTTGGATAAAATAGGAATACTGAAGCGGCTTGCCTGGGGATTTTTAGGGGTTGTTTTGTTTATGATGGGAGATGGCCTTGAACAAGGCTGGCTCAGTCCTTTTTTGATCGAAAACGGGCTCACCGTTCAGCAGTCCGCTTCTATTTTTAGTATATACGGAATTGCGCTTGCCATAGCTTCCTGGTTTTCGGGTGTATGTCTCGAAGCATTTGGCGCAAAACGAACGATGTTTATGGGGCTGTTGTTTTATGTGATCGGTACAGCTGCTTTTATCGTATTTGGATTTGAACAGCTGAACCTGCCAGTGATGTATGTGACTTACTTCGTAAAAGGGTTAGGTTACCCGCTTTTTGCTTATTCTTTCTTGACATGGGTCATTTACAGAACACCGCAAAGCAAACTGAGCACTGCTGTCGGCTGGTTTTGGATAGCATATTGCCTCGGCATGTTTGTGTTCGGCGCTTGGTACTCAAGCTACGCGATCAAAGCGTTCGGTTATTTGAATACGCTTTGGAGCTCTATTTTCTGGGTATGTCTCGGTGCATTTTTTGCATTGTTTATCAATAAAGACCGTTTTGAAAAGAAGAAAAGAAAAAGATCAGAAACAGCCGAGGAGCTTTTAAAAGGGGTTACGATTTTATTTACAAATCCGCGCGTGCTTACAGGCGGAATCATCAGAATCATCAACAGCATTGGTACATATGGTTTTCCAGTCTTTTTGCCGATGCACATGGCCCAGCATGGAATTTCAACCAATGTGTGGCTGCAAATTTGGGGAACGATTTTCCTGGGGAACATTGTGTTTAACCTTATCTTTGGTATTGTCGGCGATAAATTCGGCTGGAAAAATACTGTTATTTGGTTCGGCGGAGTCGGCTGCGGCATTTTCACCCTCTTATTATACTACGCACCTGTTTTCTCCGGCGGAAGCTTAGCGGTTGTCAGCGTGATCGGCTTTATTTGGGGCGGTTTGCTGGCAGGCTATGTGCCGATTGGTGCAATTGTGCCGACGGTGGCAGGAAAAGATAAAGGGGCAGCCATGTCTGTATTGAATTTGGCTGCAGGTTTATCAGCGTTTGTCGGTCCCGCGCTTGCTTGGTTGTTCATCGGTCTCGTCGGTGCGCAAGGCGTCGTCTGGATCTTTGCGGTCCTTTACGTTGCGAGTGCAATCATGACGAAATGCATTCATATACCTGAGGAAAAAGCAGTTAAGGAGGAATCATCTCCTCAATATGCATCTTAATTAGAAAGCGCCCATTTTCCGGGGCGCTTTTTATCATTTGTTCAGCAATGTAAGGATTTCCGATACGGAATGACGCAAAAATGATTGATCTGGACGGGATTTCACCATAACAGTCAGCTGATAAGAAACAGAATATAAGTCTGAGCCGTTTGTTCCACGTTAATTTCACGTCTTAGCTCGCCCGAATGTTCTCTCAAAACAAATTCATAACGGTCTCCAATGCTTTATTCTTCATTGAATTCTCGATGACGAGCCATCAACATTACCTCTTTCTGAATCGATCAGTATATAACTATTCTATAAATTATCGAGGGAGTCTAAAGAAAAATAGACAACATATTGACAATGTAATGAGAAATGTTAAGATGTATAGACAATAAGTTGTCCATTCAAGGAGGGAACATCGTGGATTATTCTAAGGAACTGAAAGATTTATTTTTAATGCAACAGTCTTACGCTACATTTTTTTCCACTTTAAACAAAATCCAATCACGCGGAGACGATTATTATGAAAGCTTAACGTCGAGGCAATTTATGACGATGGTTGCCATACTGCATTTACCGGAAGAGGAAACGACATTCAACAACATTGCAAAAAAATTAGGCACTTCAAAACAAAACATCAACAGACTTGTCAGCGGTATTGAAAAAAGAGGTTATGTCATCACTGTACCAAGTAAACGCGACAAGCGTGCAGTTAATGTGAAGATTACTGATTCAGGAAAGCGTGTCATGGAGGAATGCGGTGAAAAAGCGGTGTATTTTATGGCCGATCTATTTAAAGGCTTTTCGACGGAAGAGCTGGAAACATTATGGGTTTTATTGAAGAAACTGTACAGTTTTGACGGAGAAGAACAGGATGGTTTTGAAGAAGACGCTGCTGATTTTGACATTGAACAAAATCGAGACAATTTGAAAACAAATTTATTGCAGGAATTCGCAAAACGGAGAAAGTAAAAAGGAGAACCAACTATGAACAACGTAGCAACAGTAGAAAACTTGAAAATGCAGTATGAAAACAAAACGGCAGTAGATGGGATTTCGTTCGAAGTGAGAGAGGGGGAAGTGCTTGGCTTACTAGGTCCAAATGGTGCAGGGAAAAGCACAACCATTCATATTTTATCAGGAGTATTGTCGGCCAGTTCCGGAAATGTTTCGATATTGGGCCATAGTGTGAAAAAAGGGTCCAAGGAAATGAAGAAAGGCATCGGGATTGTGCCTCAAGATATCGCGATTTATGAGGAGATTTCCGCTGAGAAAAATGTTCGTTTTTTTGCCAGTCTTTATTCTCTTAAAGGAGAAGAACTGAAAGCCCGAGTCAAAGAGGCTTTGGAGCTCGTACAGCTATATGACCGGAAAGATGACAAGCCAAAGACGTTTTCAGGCGGGATGAAAAGAAGATTAAACATTGCGTGCGCCATTGCCCATCAGCCGAAACTGATTATCATGGATGAGCCCACGGTAGGAATCGATCCGCAATCCCGGCATCACATTTTGGAATCGATAAAAGAGCTGAAAACAAAAGGCGCAAGCATCATTTACTCTACACACTATATGGAAGAAGTCGAGGCAATTTCAGATCGTATTATGATCATGAATGAAGGAAGAATTATTGCCAATGGAACAAAAGAAGAGCTGTACAGAGAAGTCAATAAAGAAATAACATACGCTTTTCAACTGGCGCATGTTCAGCGATTAAATAAAAACTCGATTAGAGAAATCATAGGAGTGACAGGAGTTGATTTCTCTGACCATCAACTAAATGTTACCGTTCAAAAGAACCAAGATCACCTGAGTGAAATCATATTAGAATTGAGTGCCCAAGGCTGCAGCATCCTAAACATGAACAAAAAAGAGGCATCGTTAGAAACGGTATTTTTAGAGCTGACGGGAAGAAATTTAAGAGATTAGGAGAGCAAAATGAGTTTGTTAAAATTAATAACATTTGATTTTATGAATATTTTAAGGAATCCGGTTCTTGTAATAGCCAATACGGTCTTTCCTTTTGTTCTGATTCTGGTCATGGGCTTTGTTACGAAAAGCAGCTTTGGAGCAGGCGGGGTCAGTTCTTATGATTATTACGGAGTGAATATGATGATTTTCACTGCAGCTCTGATTGCTATGACGACCTCTAATACGTTTATGGAGGAAAAGGTGAAGAAGGCGAACCTTCGTATTGTGTATGCGCCGGTTTCGACAACTAGTATTTATCTTTCTAAATTACTATCAACCTTTATATTCAGTGTCATTATGTACAGCATGAATGTGTTGATAGCCCAAACGATTTTTCATTTGAACTTTGGAGGACAATATCTTACGTATTTCATGCTTTTATTGTATGTATTTTTATTTTTCGGTTGCTGTTTTGGCACAATGTTCTGCAGTTTGTTCAAGAATGAAGAACAGGCGAATGGGATTATGCAAATTCCGATAGCTTTTTTTGTTTTCTTTGGTGGCGTATTTTTCGGAATTCATAGATTTGGAGATACCGTCAATCAGATATCGATTCTTTCTCCGATTAAATGGGTAACAGAATGTTCATTTCGTCTCATTTATGATCATGATTTCAGTATGCTGCAGCCTGTTATGTCAGGACTAATATTGGCTTCAATCATTTGTATTGCCGTTTCTCATGTTGTATTTAAGCCGGAGGGATATATATGCTGAGTTTATTCCAAAACAGGTGGGAGCGAATCCTGACCAAAAAAGCCATTATTATCATTGCATTAATCATTATCCCTCTGATGATTGGCGTTGCGATTATGTTTTCCGGGAAGCCGGTTTTCAAAGAAACAATCGCTTTTGTTACAGAACTGGACGAAGTTCATCATTTGCCGAGTGATTCTGCATTTAGAGTGGTAACGGTAGATCAGAAGCCGAAGTTTTCTGATCTGATGTTAGGGAAATATGCAGCCATTGTAGAAAAAAATCAACTTGATTACAGCGTAACCACGTTGAAAAGTAAAGCGGATCAAAAAATGATTCAGCAATTTTTTGAGACTGGAGAAATGCCAGGCAGCTACCGGGGAGAGGATGAATTAAGGATGGAACGGGGAACGGGAACGAATATATTAGGCTTTATCATGATGCTTGTATTGATGCAAGGTGTGGCATTAGCTGCGTTATATCCAGAAGACCGGATGCTCAAAACCTTCAAAAGGATTTTAGTGTCTCCCGTGCATGTGGGGAAATATTTGTTGGTTCAGTTTATCTTTACTTTTTTATGTTTATACATACCCACTTACTTGGCCATCCTAATTACAAATGTACTCTTTCATGCTGAAATTGGTTTCCGTTTAAATATTCTTGCTGGGTTACTGGGTGTTCTTACAGTGCTTGCAACAGCATTCGCTATCTTTATGGCTTCTGTGATGGATCGAAACATCAGTTTGATGACGAGTGGTATCAGTGTGATCACGTGTGTATTGTCAGGCTGTTTTATTTCTTTTGCTCCACATCATCCAATATTAAATGCCCTTTGTGCGATACTGCCACAAAAAGCGTATATGACTTTCATTCACGGGGTAGAAATGGGGGATTCAATGTGGGAATACAAAACTCAGGTTATTTATATTTTGATGTGGTCGGCTACGTTTTGTTTCCTTGGGGATTTTATCACAAGAAGAAGAACCAATAAAGGGATTTATGAGTAGGGGAAAAAAGTTATTAGCATTGTTTTAAGAGATGAAAATCTTGTAGGGATTGATCAAGAATCAAAACGTCATAGCTGATGCAGGTCATGAATCGGACATTTTAAAGGAAAAGGGATGTGGCACAGACCAAGAGAATACCGTCATTCTCTTGGTTTCACAATAGAATACACATTTGTATCATATGGAGTACCATTTTGATACATGTACTGTCTTAAAACACCTTCTTTTTGAAACCCCATTTTTAGGAGCAGACGATTTGATGCATCATTAGCAGTAAATACAACTGCGCCAATACGCGACAGTCCAAGGGCAGAAAATCCGTAAGATACGACCTTTGAAATGACTTCTGATGCAAAACCGTTTCGCCAATGCTCCGGGATGATTTCATAACCGATTTCCGCGCGCCTATGCTTTTGGGCCAGAGCGTGAAAGCCTATTGTTCCGATCAGTTCTTTAGTGTCCCGTCTTTCAATTCCCCACCGTATACCGCGTTTTTCTTGATAGAGGGCAGCAAACGTTTGAATCATTGAAATGGCCTGTTCTATAGATTCCATGTTTTCAAGCCCATAATAGCGTGTCACCTCATCGTTTGAGAAACAAGCAAAAATGGCTTCCGCGTCCTGATCTGTGATTTGCCTAAGTATAAGCCGATCCGTTTCTAATATAGGAAACATTCAACCACTCCCCACGTTTGTGTTTTTGTTTATCATATCCCTTTTATTTCCTCTTTTCTATAGCGAAATCAACCAATGCAGCAAAGGAACGAATTTGTGTTTCTAGTTGCTCTTTGTTTTTGCTGAATTGTTTCAAACGATGGCCGTTCGCGCCTGATGGATGGGGAAAGCCGTTAAGGCAAATCAAATTCTGGAGGCTGTGTTGTCTGATCAATGTTTCACATACTGTTTCGGCCGCTTTTCCTAACGGAATGAGAAGAGCTGGTCCCGTCACATGGTTAAGCTCCGCAGGGAAGTGCCCAAAAGCATAGGTGCTTAGGATAGGAGAATGAGTGATAGCCGGTTTGTATCCGGTATAGTTTTTTTGCTGGATAAAGACAGGATATTTAATAACGGAAGTTGTATGGAGCATATACCGTAATTCTCCAAAAAGCTTTGCGGCGCTTTGAATGCCGAAAGCTTGCGGCAGCCCGCATAAATCCAGCATGGTGATAAGGTTATGTCTCATCGACCCGGAGAAACCCGCTGCTATTTTTGTATCTACCGCCATTTGCTCAAGAGTGCGGCCTTGCCGCAGACTTTCGACTGCTGTTTCGTACGCTGTTTTCATCTGGGAAAAACCCGGCGTGATCCCGGCAATCACAATCGTAGCAGTCCGATTGATATATTCATTATGAGGTGAATAGTAGATGTCAAGTTCATTTTCTTGATGGAGATGAAATGGAGAAATAAGTAAATCCGACTTTGTAAGTGAAGAGGGAAGAGAATGTAGTTTTTCTGCGAACTCCTTTAAGCAACTGTGGTTTACAATCATGCGAAAGCCTCCTCAAAAAATGATATCCCATTGTCCATTCTGATCGAAACAACGGGATATCATTCATCATGACCTGCTATTTAAATGACCAGCCTGCCACACCTCTTTAACAGCTTTAGGAACTTCTTTTACTTCAGCTGCGGTCTGCTGAAACGCGGATTTTTTCATTTGGACATCCTGCTGAATCTTCTTTTGTTTTTGCGTCAGCAGATCTGTTTCTGTTTTTAATCCTTCGATTTGTTTTTGCATAGCCTGCGTAACAGAGGAAAGCTCCTTTAGTGCAGGGTCCATTTTTTTCTTGTTTTGAATCACGTTAACTCCTAAGAAGATAATAGAAACTGCTAATACTGCAAGACTGATATAAACTATAATCATATGTTCACTCCTTTTCTTATGTCATTACCCTGTATCCGTTTTTTTAATCAGAAGAAATGATATTTACACAGTTCGTTTGATTTGCGTATTGGATGTATTGTACTTATAATGTGATAACGTACATATGTAAACAAAGAAAGGGTGCTTCAATTGCAAAATTTACAACATAAAACTGCACTAATCACAGGCGGAGGCAGAGGAATTGGCCGCGCTACTGCTTTGGCGCTTGCCAAAGAAGGCGTGAATATCGGGTTAATTGGCCGGACTTCCGCTAATGTAGAAAAAGTGGCTGAAGAAGTCAAAGCGCTTGGTGTAAAAGCTGCATTTGCTGCTGCAGATGTAAAAGATGCCGATCAGGTTAACCAAGCTGTAGCTCAAGTGAAGGAACAGCTCGGTGATATCGATATTCTCATTAATAATGCCGGCATCAGCAAATTTGGCGGTTTCTTAGATCTGTCAGCCGATGAGTGGGAAAATATTATTCAAGTCAACCTAATGGGTGTGTACCATGTCACGCGCGCGGTGCTTCCGGAAATGATCGAACGCAAAGCCGGAGACATCATTAATATTTCGTCTACAGCGGGTCAAAGAGGAGCTGCTGTAACAAGTGCTTACAGCGCTTCTAAATTTGCCGTTCTCGGGTTAACAGAGTCTCTTATGCAAGAAGTGAGAAAACATAATATCAGAGTCAGCGCGTTAACGCCGAGCACTGTCGCTAGTGATATGTCTATCGAATTGAACTTAACAGACGGTAATCCTGAAAAAGTGATGCAGCCTGAGGATCTTGCTGAGTACATGGTGGCACAATTGAAATTAGATCCTCGTATTTTCATCAAAACAGCGGGATTATGGTCAACAAATCCTTAAAAATGAAAACCTGTCTTTCGACAGGTTTTTTTATTTGAATGAAATTCATACCGGCATATGCAAATCTGACAATCGTTTTAAATTGAAGCTGGCAGTGAATGTAGGCTATAATAGAACTAAGAAAACTATGTACCAAATGTTCAGTCAGAATTTATTTTTTCCGCTACACCTATAATCAGTAAACATGAAATGACTGGACTATCAGTCTTTAATATAAAGAAGGAAAACAATAAAAGAAAATTGAATATTTAGTACATAGTGTTGTCAGTGACAGAAGAAGGAGTGCATATGATGAAAGAAGAAAAAAGGAGTTCAACAGGCTTTTTAGTGAAACAGCGCGCATTTTTGAAGCTTTATATGATAACGATGACAGAGCAAGAGAGACTCTATGGGTTAAAGCTGCTTGAAGTACTTCGGTCTGAATTTAAAGAGATTGGTTTTAAACCAAATCATACAGAAGTATACCGGTCTTTGCATGAGCTTCTTGATGACGGGATACTAAAACAAATTAAAGTAAAAAAAGAAGGGGCTAAGCTCCAGGAAGTCGTCCTCTATCAATTTAAAGATTACGAAGCCGCCAAGCTATATAAAAAACAGCTGAAGGTAGAGCTGGATCGCTGTAAAAAACTGATTGAAAAAGCCCTCTCAGATAATTTTTAATAGAAACAAACACCCGGCGCAGCAGTGTGAACCGGGTGTTTTCTGCTTTTCATTATACATATTTGTCGAAAAGAAACAATACAAATCAATGATGACCTTCAAACTTGACATCATTTCCTCACGTGGTAACATTTTAAACGTGTGAAAATGCGAACAAAAAAGCGAACAAAGGAGATGTTACCGATCTTTGATCAAAAGAAAGTAGCCTTTATAGGAGCAGGATCTATGGCGGAAGGAATGATATCAGGTATCGTTCGTGCCAACAAAATCCCGAAACAAAACATCTGCGTTACAAACCGCAGCAATACAGAGCGATTAACTGAACTTGAACTTCAATATGGCATTAAAGGCGCCTTGCCGAACCAACTATGTATTGAAGACATGGATGTGCTCATTTTGGCAATGAAGCCAAAAGACGCCGAAAACGCTCTGTCATCACTAAAATCACGTATTCAACCCCATCAATTAATATTGTCGGTCCTTGCCGGCATAACTACCTCTTTTATTGAACAATCATTGCTTAATGAACAGCCGGTTGTCAGAGTGATGCCCAACACTTCCAGTATGATTGGCGCTTCTGCAACAGCTATTGCCCTTGGCAAATATGTGTCGGAAGACCTGAAGAAGCTGGCCGAAGCATTGCTCGGATGCATGGGCGAAGTCTATACAATCCAAGAAAATCAAATGGATATATTCACCGGAATTGCAGGCAGCGGCCCCGCGTATTTTTATTATTTAATGGAATTCATTGAAAAGACAGGCGAGGAAGCGGGCCTCGATAAACAGTTATCTCGAAGCATCGGCGCACAGACACTTTTAGGTGCCGCAAAAATGCTCATGGAAACAGGAGAACATCCTGAGATCTTAAGAGATAATATCACGTCACCGAACGGAACGACAGCAGCGGGGCTGCAAGCCTTGAAAAAAAGCGGCGGCGGAGAAGCGATTTCTCAAGCGATAAAGCATGCGGCTAAGCGTTCAAAGGAAATCAGCGAAGATATCGAAAAAACTGCAGCGCCGCTATCAGGAGTGATAAAGTGACGCCTGATACAAGCATGAAAAGAGTCGTTGTGAAGATTGGAAGCAGTTCATTAACAAGCCTTCATGGAGAAATCAGCATTCGTAAATTAGAAGCGCTGGTCGACCAGGTCGTCAAACTCAAAGACGCCGGAAATGAAGTGATTTTGGTTTCCTCAGGCGCAGTGGCGGCGGGATATCGGAAGCTCGGATTTATCCAAAGGCCCGAGAAGCTTCCAGAAAAACAAGCATCAGCTTCAATCGGCCAGGGATTGCTGATGGAGGCTTATTCAAAGCTGTTTTTGGCACACGGCTATGTCGCATCCCAAATTTTAATTACGAGAAGCGATTTTTCTGATGAATATCGATACAACAATGTCAGGAATACAATGAATGTACTGCTCGAGCGCGGCATCATCCCGATCATAAACGAAAATGACACAGTTACCGTCAATCGGCTCAAGTTTGGCGACAATGATACGCTCGCAGCAAAAGTCGCAGGATTGATTGATGCAGATATGCTTGTGATTTTATCAGATATCGACGGATTATATGACGGCAATCCGCGCACAAATCCAGAAGCGAAAAGGATACAGCGGGTGAGTGAAATAACACCTGACATCGAAGCATGCGCAGGTGACACTGGAAGCATCGTTGGCACCGGCGGCATGCGCTCTAAGCTTGATGCGTTTAAAATCGTAATGGCGTCTGGCATTAAAGGTTTCCTAGGTCAGGCAGATGTCGGCGATATTTTATATCACGCCGTTCATGAACAGGCGGAAGGCACCTATTTTGAAGCAGAAGGAACGCTTCCGTTGAATCAAAAGGAGCAATGGATCGCTTTTAATTCCGGTCCGGAAGGTGAAATGATTTTATCAGATGATTGTTCACGAAAAATAACAAACGGCCAATCGAGTTTATACCTAGACGGTGTACAGAAGATTAAAGGGAAATTTAAAAGCGGTTCAGTTGTTCGGCTAATGGATTCAAAAGGGACGGAAATCGGCCTTGGAATCGTCAATTACTCTTCTGTACAGCTTCAAGAACCGGAAAAGAACAAGGAACTGACAAACAGAGCTCTAATTGATCAAGAAGCATTTGTTTGCCATGTGGATTTTTCTTTACCTGTAAATTAATTTGCAGAAAAAAACCCGAAGCTTCTATATAGAAGCTCGGGTTCATTTTTTTTATTGATACTGCTCCAGCTTAGAGAAAAATTGAATGACAAACTCATAAAAATCATTCGCGGAAGGCGCAAGCTCTCTATTTTTCGGTTTAATGATTCCGACAGTCCGTTTTACTTGAGGGAACTCAATTGGAATTTTCACAGTAAAACGAGGTGTTGTTTCAGCAAAAGTACTTTCAGGCAGAAGGGTAACGCCCATTCCTGCGGACACTAACCCTTTGATCGCATCCAAATCCTCACCCTCCGTGGAAACGAGAGGAGCAAAGCCTGCTTGTTTGCAAGTATCGATTGCCATCTCTCTAAGTACAAATCCTTCCGGGAACAATACAAATTGGTCGTTGCGCAAATCAATTAAATGAACCGTTTTTTGTTTAGCAAGCGGATGATTTAATGGAACAAGCGCGTAAATTTTTTCAGTAAATAATATTTTTCCCGTTATGTCAGAGAAATTCGTCGGCACCGGTCCTAATAAGGCCAGATCAATATCGCGGTTTCTGACAGCTTCAATCAGAAACTTATAGGAGCCTTGGCGCAGCAAAAATTCGACGTGCGGATATTCTTCTTTAAACGCTGAAATGACAGTCGGCAAAAGCTGGCTGGCGAGGCTTGTAGGAAAGCCGATCTTTACCGTTCCGCGATGCGGGTCAAGATACTCATCAATTTGCTCTTTCGCATAATCAATGGCTTTCATCGCCGTTTTCACATGAATCAAAAATTCTTTTCCGATTGGCGTGAGTTTGATATTTCTCCCTTCACGCTCAAATAAGGTCACATTTAATTCTTCTTCAAGATTGGCAATTTGTCTGCTGATTGCTGATTGGGCCACATGCAAATGATCAGCGGCTTCTGAAACGTGTTCTCTTTCAGCCACCTCCATGAAATAACGCAGTTGGCGCAGCTCCATGTTTGTCTCACATCCATCTATCTCATTTTGAGATTCTTTTGATCTAAATTATATATTGTTTATATCGTTTTGAAAACCTACAATGATTATAGAGTTGTTAGATTTTATGACCGGTATTATCGGAAATTGATCGGGGGAGAGGAATTATGACGTACAATCAAATGCCAAAAGCTCAAGGTCTCTACCGTCCTGAATTTGAACATGATGCATGCGGAATCGGCCTATATGCACACTTAAAGGGCAAGCAGACTCACGACATTGTCAAACAAGGACTTAAGATGCTTTGCCAGCTAGATCATAGAGGAGGGCAAGGCAGTGATCCGGATACAGGAGACGGAGCCGGCTTACTGGTTCAAATCCCTGATGCTTTCTTTAGAAAAGAGTGCAAAAACATCAATCTGCCAGAAAAAGAACGTTACGGGGTAGGAATGGTCTTTTTCTCACAGAAGGAAGATGAAAGAAAAAAAATTGAAAAGCAAATCAATGCACTAATTGAACAAGAAGGCCAAGTCGTTCTTGGATGGAGAACTGTACCTGTAAATGTCGGAAAAATCGGAACAGTGGCGCAAAAAAGCTGTCCGTTTGTCCGTCAGGTATTTATCGGCGCAAGTTCTGATCTAAAGGACAATTTATCTTTTGAACGAAAATTGTATGTCATTCGTAAACAGGCTGAAAATTGGGGAGTAACGGAAGGTCTTGATTTTTATTTTGCCAGTTTTTCAAGCCAGACCATTGTTTACAAAGGCCTTTTAACACCTGAACAGGTTGATGCATTTTATTCTGATCTGCAAGACGAAGCATTCGTTTCTGCTTTTGCGCTTGTTCATTCACGCTTCAGTACCAATACATTCCCTACATGGGAAAGAGCGCATCCTAACCGCTATTTGGTTCACAACGGTGAAATTAACACCCTTCGCGGAAATATCAACTGGATGAGAGCACGTGAGCAACAATTTGTTTCTGAAAGCTTCGGTGAGGACTTAAACAAGATTTTGCCGATTCTCAATGCTGATGGCAGTGACTCTTCCATTTTGGATAACGCATTTGAGTTTTTTGTGATGGCTGGACGCAAACCGGCACATACGGCAATGATGCTCATTCCAGAGCCTTGGACGGAAAATACGCATATGTCCAAGGAAAAAAGGGCGTTCTACGAGTACCATAGCTCCCTGATGGAGCCTTGGGACGGACCGACAGCTATTTCATTTACTGACGGTAAACAAGTCGGGGCGATCCTTGACCGGAACGGTCTCCGTCCGGCCCGTTATTATGTCACAAAAGATGATTATATTATTTTCTCATCTGAAGTAGGCGTTATTGAAGTTGAACAGGAGAACGTTTTATATAAAAACCGCCTTGAGCCTGGGAAAATGCTTTTAATCGACCTGGAAGAAGGCCGTATTATCTCCGATGAGGAAGTCAAAACACAAATTGCAACTGAGTATCCGTACCAAAAATGGCTTGAAGAAGAGCTTGTACAAGTAAATCCTGATCCGGAGTCAAGAGAAGAAGAACAATTTAGTGATCTTCTTACTCGCCAGAAGGCATTCGGATACACATATGAGGATATCCAAAAGTATCTAATTCCTGTTATTAAAGAAGGCAAAGATCCCCTTGGTTCAATGGGGAATGACGCTCCGCTTGCTGTACTTTCTGACCGAGCGCAATCGCTGTTTAACTACTTTAAACAGCTGTTTGCACAAGTAACGAACCCGCCAATCGACGCGATTCGTGAGCAGCTTGTCACTTCAACGATGACTTGGCTCGGTGCGGAAGGCGATCTTCTTCATCCAAGTGAACGAAATGTTCGCCGGATTAAACTGTATACACCTGTTTTATCCAATGAACAGTTTTACGCATTGAAAACGATTGTTCATCCTGATTTAAAAAGCCAAAAAATTGATGTGCTGTTTTCAGAGGATCTTGAAACTGGTTTAAAGGACATGTTCACACAGGCAGAGAAAGCCATCAGCCAAGGCGTAAGTTTGTTAATTTTATCAGACAAAAAGATGAACGAACGACTGACACCAATTCCGCCGCTTCTGGCAGTAAGCGCACTGCACCAGCACTTAATCCGCAAAGGGCTGCGTACGAAGGTCAGCATTATTGTGGAATCGGGAGAAGCACGTGAAGTGCATCACTTTGCAGCGTTAATCGGTTATGGCGCAGATGCGATTAACCCTTATCTCGCTTATGCGACCTACAAGCAGGAAATTGATGAAGGCCGTTTGGATATCAGCTATGAGGAAGCGGTCAGCAAATATGGAAAAAGCATTACTGAGGGCGTCGTAAAAGTGATGTCCAAGATGGGAATTTCAACTGTGCAAAGCTACAGAGGCGCACAAATCTTTGAGGCGGTAGGAATCAGCCGCGATGTGATCGACCGCTATTTCACAGGTACTGCATCACAGCTAGGCGGCATCGATTTACAAACAATTGCAGAAGAGGCACAGCGCCGCCACCGGGAAGCGTATCAGGATGATTACAGCAAAACGCTTGAACCGGGAAGTGACTTCCAATGGAGAAATGGCGGAGAGCATCATGCGTTTAATCCGAAAACGATTCATACTTTGCAATGGGCGTGCCGCAGAAATGATTACAATCTGTTTAAACAGTATACAAAAGCGGCTGATGAAGAACGCATCGGGTTTTTGCGGAACTTGTTCGCATTTGACGGAAACCGCAAGCCTTTGAAGTTGGAGGAGGTTGAATCCGCTGAATCGATTGTCAAACGTTTTAAAACGGGTGCGATGTCATTCGGGTCCTTGAGTAAGGAAGCGCACGAAGCTTTAGCAATCGCAATGAACCGTCTTGGAGGAAAAAGCAACAGCGGTGAAGGCGGAGAAGATCCCAAACGCTTTGTTCCAGATGAGAACGGCGATGATAGAAGAAGTGCGATCAAACAAATTGCATCCGGACGGTTTGGTGTCAAAAGCCATTACCTCGTCAATGCTGATGAGCTGCAGATTAAAATGGCTCAAGGTGCTAAGCCGGGTGAAGGCGGGCAGCTTCCTGGCAACAAGGTATATCCATGGGTTGCCGATGTCCGCGGGTCAACGCCAGGTGTCGGATTAATCTCACCTCCGCCACACCATGACATTTATTCGATTGAGGATTTAGCCCAGCTGATCCACGATTTGAAAAATGCCAACCGTGACGCAAGAATCAGCGTAAAGCTGGTGTCAAAAGCAGGTGTAGGAACAATCGCTGCAGGTGTTGCCAAAGCGACTGCAGATGTCATTGTGATCAGCGGCTATGACGGAGGTACAGGCGCTTCTCCGAAAACCAGTATTAAACATACAGGGCTTCCGTGGGAGCTTGGCCTTGCAGAAGCACATCAAACACTAATGCTGAACGGACTTCGTGACCGTGTTGTATTAGAAACAGACGGAAAGCTCATGACGGGCCGCGACGTTGTGATGGCTGCCTTGCTCGGCGCCGAAGAATTTGGTTTCGCAACGGCTCCGTTAGTTGTACTCGGCTGTGTCATGATGCGTGCCTGCCATTTGGATACATGCCCTGTCGGTGTAGCGACACAAAACCCAGAGCTTCGCAAAAAGTTCATGGGGGATCCTGACCATATTGTGAACTATATGCTGTTCATTGCTGAAGAGGTTCGTGAGTACATGGCTGCGTTAGGCTTCAAGACATTTGATGAAATGATCGGCCGCACTGATGTACTTCATGTAAGTGAACGGGCGAAGGGGCACTGGAAAGCAAGCCAGCTTGATTTGTCTACACTTCTTTATCAGCCTGAAGGGGTGCGGACGTTCCGATCGCCGCAAAATCATAAAATTGATCAATCGCTTGATATCACAACAATTCTCCCGGCTGTACAAGAAGCCATCGAATCTGGAAAAGAAGCTGATATTTCGATTGAAATCAATAATACAAATCGTGTAGCCGGAACGATAACCGGCAGTGAAATCTCAAAGCGTTACGGAGAAGAAGGTCTTCCTGAAGATACAATCAAGCTGCACTTTACCGGATCAGCCGGCCAAAGCTTTGGAGCTTTCGTTCCTAAAGGGATGACGCTTTATTTGGACGGAGACTCAAATGATTACGTCGGAAAAGGGCTTTCTGGCGGAAAAATCATCGTCAAGTCACCAGAAGGATTCAACTCTGCTTCGGATGACAATGTCATTATCGGCAACGTGGCTTTTTACGGTGCGACAAGCGGAGAAGCATATATTAACGGACGTGCTGGTGAACGCTTTGCCGTTCGAAACAGCGGTGTGAACGTAGTTGTAGAAGGTATTGGCGACCACGGCTGTGAATACATGACTGGCGGCAGCGTTGTCGTTCTCGGTGATGTAGGCAAAAACTTTGCGGCAGGTATGTCCGGCGGAATCGCTTATGTACTGGCCGAAGATGTCAAAGCGTTTAAACGCAAATGCAACCTTGAGATGATTTTATTTGAATCATTAGAGGACGAGAAAGAAATCCAGCAAATCAAAGCAATGCTTGAAAGACATACTGCATATACAAACAGCCAAAAAGCAGAAGATTTGCTTGATCAATGGGAAGACAGTGTGAAAAAATTCGTCAAAGTCATTCCGAAAAACTATAAACAAATGCTCGCAAGCATCGAAGAGCAAAAAGCTGCAGGTTTATCAGATGAAGAAGCCATCATGTTCGCTTTTGAGGCCAACACGAAGCCAAAGCAGAATACAGCAGCATCGGGACAAAAACAAGCGGTAGTACAGTAAGGAAGGGGAGAGGAACATGGGGAAACCAACTGGATTTATGGAGATCAAACGAGAAAAACCTGCGGAGCGGGACCCTCTCACTCGCTTAAAGGATTGGAAAGAATATTCTGCTCCTTTTTCAGAAGAAGCATCGAAACGGCAGGGGGCGCGGTGCATGGATTGCGGTACACCGTTTTGCCAGATCGGTGCGGACATTAACGGATTTACATCCGGCTGTCCGATTTACAACTTAATTCCTGAATGGAATGATCTTGTCTACCGGGGCAGATGGAAGGAAGCATTGGAACGCCTGTTGAAAACAAACAACTTTCCTGAATTCACAGGGCGGGTATGTCCCGCTCCTTGTGAAGGATCATGCACTTTAGCGATTTCAGACCCGGCCGTTTCAATTAAAAATATCGAGCGAACCATTATCGACAAAGGATTTGAGAACGGCTGGATTCAACCTAGAATTCCTAAAAAACGAACAGGCAAAAAAGTGGCCATCGTCGGGTCAGGCCCAGCCGGACTGGCGAGTGCTGACCAGCTGAATCAAGCGGGACATTCCGTCACTGTTTTTGAACGAGCAGACAGAGCGGGCGGCCTTTTAACATACGGCATTCCAAACATGAAGCTTGAGAAGGGCATTGTAGAACGCCGAATTAAATTGCTGACGCAAGAGGGAATTGATTTTGTAACGAACACAGAAATCGGTGTTGACATTACAGCTGATGAGCTAAAGGAGCAATTTGATGCTGTGATCTTATGCACAGGCGCTCAAAAACAGCGGGACCTCTTAATTGAAGGACGCGACTCAAAAGGAGTCCATTACGCAATGGACTACCTCACACTTGCAACAAAAAGCTATTTAGATTCTAATTTTAAAGACAAGCAATTCATTGATGCCAAAGGGAAAGATGTCATCGTAATCGGAGGCGGAGATACAGGAGCTGACTGTGTGGCTACCGCTCTGCGTCAAAAAGCCAAAAGCGTGCACCAATTCGGCAAACACCCGAAACTTCCGCCAGCCCGCACGAATGACAATATGTGGCCTGAACAGCCACACGTCTTTACGCTTGAATATGCATACGAGGAAGCAGAAGCAAAATTCGGAAGAGATCCGAGAGAATACTCCATTCAAACGACAAAAATGGTCGCGGATAAAAACGGAAAGCTGAAAGAGCTTCATACCATCCAAATGGAAAAAGTGAAAAATGAGCATGGAAAATACGAGTTCCGCGAGCTGCCTGGAACGGAAAAAGTATGGCCTGCTCAGCTTGTCTTTATCGCTATCGGCTTTGAAGGCACAGAACAGCCGCTGTTGAAACAGTTCGGTGTTGATTCAGTAAATAACAAAATCAGTGCAGCATATGGGGATTATCAAACAAATATCGATGGTGTATTCGCCGCAGGGGATGCAAGAAGAGGGCAAAGCTTAATCGTATGGGCGATTAATGAAGGCCGTGAAGTGGCGCGTGAAGTGGATCGATATTTGATGGGGAGTTCAGTTCTTCCGTAAATAAAGGGGATTATCATATAAGAGAAACCGGTCTGGCTGCCAGCCGGTTTCTTTTTTTATTCCATTACGATCCCGATGTTTCCAAACTGTCTGCCTTCCTGCATTCTTTTATATGCTTCACATGCTTTTTTTAAAGGATATATCCGGTCAATTACAGGCCGCAGCTTATGTTTGTCAATGAAAGCGAGCATAGCTTGAAATTCCTCACCGCTTCCCATCGAGGTTCCCAAAACATTGACCTGAGGAAAGAATAGAGAACGCACCGGAAAACTGAGATTATCCCCTGAGCTTGCCCCAAAGCTGACAATACGGCCATTTGGTTTTACATGGCGGAAGTATTCCGAAAAGAGGGCAGGTCCTATGCTGTCAAGAACAACATCCGCCTTTTTTCCCTGCAACTGCTCATCCCAATTGCTGTAGCTGTCAAATGCGTAATCAGCACCTAATTTCAGCGCCTTTTTTCTTTTCTCCTCACTGCGGGAGGTCACGCTTACTGTTGCCCCAATCGCCTTAGCCATAAATAAAGCGTAGGTTGCTACACCGCTGCCGATGCCGGGTATCAATAGATGCTCGCCTTTTTTTAATTGCCCCTTTGTAAACAGAGCCCGATATGCAGTTAAAGCGGATAAAGGTAAAACGCCCGCTTCTTCCCAAGATAAATAAGCAGGTTTTTTGATTGCATTTTGTGAAGGAATGATCACATATTCAGCAAGTGTTCCGTCCGAAGGACCTCCCAGAATCTCAGGTACAGGTGGAACATTTTCTGTCAAATCCCAGTTCAATGTCGGGAAAATGACTACTTCTGTCTGAACAGTAACATTTTTCACGCCTTCACCAATCTCTTCGATGATACCCGCGCCGTCAGAACCCAGTATCATGTGAGGATCTTGTTCAGATTTGTTTTTCATAAGAAACAAGTCACGATGATTCAGGCCTGCAGATTTTAATTTAACCTTTACCTCTCCGTATCCAGGCTTTGTTGATGGAACGTCCTGAACTGATAACCCCAGAAGACCGGCTTTTCCGTTGTGAATTACAGCTTTCATGCTGTCTGCCTCCTCATTAATTGTATTTTCATATCTTTACATATTTTACATAGCGGTTTTCTTCGAGTAAAATGAACAAATATGATAGCCAATATCACTTTTCATCATAGCAAGCAGGTGAGAGCGCGTGGAAAGCGGAGATTTAAAGATTTTTCAGGCTGTTGCTCGCGAAGGAAGCATAACGAAAGCAGCCCAAATGCTGAATTATGTTCAGTCGAATGTGACAGCCAGAGTGCATAACCTTGAGGAAGATTTGAATATCAGGCTTTTTCATCGAACGAATCGGGGAATGAAGCTGACTGCTGCAGGAGAAAATCTTTTACAATATGCAGATCAAGTATTATCGCTGTTAGACCAAGCTGAAAAATCGACCCGAATGAGCAGGCAACCAAAAGGGCCTTTGCGGATCGGATCACTGGAAACAATGGCGGTAACGCATCTGCCTGAGCATGCAGCATCCTTCCTCAGGCGTTTTCCTGAAGTGGATTTATCAGTGAACACAGCTGATACGCATCATTTGATTCAACAGGTTCTTGATCATAAAGTTGATGGCGCTTTTGTATATGGACCGGTTGAACACGCTGCAGTTAGACAACTCCATGTCTCCCATGATGAATTAGTTTTGATTTCATCACGAGAAGGGACGGCAGAAGACATGCTTCAGCAGCCGATGCTCTTTTTTGGGGCTGGCTGTTCTCATCGTGACAGGGTCAAAAGATTACTAGAGGAAGCAGGCATACACAATCAAAAAATCATAGAGTTTGGCACATTGGAGGCTATTATAAAAGGTGTTTCCGCCGGGATGGGTACGGCGCTGCTCCCAAAGTCCGCTGTTGACGGCTCCGAGCATCGTACAAATGTATGGATTCATCAGCTGCCACCATCATATCAAGACTTAGAGATCGTCTTTATATACAGAAAAGACTTTTTTATTACGAGTGCGTTTCAGACATTTCTTGATGAGATAAACGAAATGAAAAGATGAAGATAGACGTGCATTAGCAGAATAAAGACGTTTGTCAGTTTTTATTTTAAAGATGTGTATAAAAAAACTGTACTCATTTGAAGCGAGTACAGTTTTTTTATTTATTTACGTTTTAAATTAATGCCGATCGCCGCTCCGTTTCTGCTTGAATCAGCTACACCTTTAAAGGTGCCGTTTTCATGGTCGATCGATATGCTTTGCACGTTTCCGATATCCACCGGACTTGTGCCGAATTTGTGGCCCATCCCGTTTAGCTTGCTGAGGACATCTTTAGGAACTCCGTCTTCGTAACGGTAAGAGCTCATGCTGTTTGTGTAAATTCTCGGCTCTTCAACAGCTGCTTTTAATTCCATACCATATTCAATGTGGTAGAGAATGGTTTGCAAAACGGATGAAATAATTGTGGCCCCGCCAGGAGATCCAACCGTGAGGACAGGCTTGCCATCCTTAAATAAAATCGTCGGGGTCATGCTGCTTAAAGGCCGTTTGTTTGGCTGTACTTCGTTAGCTCCGCCTGGTATCGCATCAAAATCCGTTAATTCATTGTTTAAAATAACACCGTAATCAGGGACCATAATACCCGTTCCGAATAGCTGTTCGATTGTTGTTGTGTAAGAAACAACATTTCCCCATCGATCAGCAACTGTAAAGTGGGTTGTTTGGCCTTCTACTTTGTCTTTCGGCTGTTCAACTTGTTTATAGTTTGCTGATCCTTCTTGGTATTTCCAAGGGTCACCGGCTTTCGGTTTTTTATTCACTTGATCTAGGTTGATTAATTGCTGGCGTTCTTTGATATAATCGGGGTGAAGCAGGCCTTTGAGAGGAACATTTACAAATTCGGGATCACCTGCGTAAGACGCACGGTCGGCATATGACAAATGCATCGTTTCAGCAAGCAGCTGATATTTTTCCCATGAGCGGACATCGTATTGTGAAAGGTTAAAATCATCAAGGATTTTTAGCATTTGCAATAAGAAAATACCGCCGGAGCTTGGAGGAGGAGTAGTAGCGATTTGATAGCCTTGATAGTCTCCCCAAATCGGTTCATCAATTGTAATGTCGTAATTTTCTAAATCTTTTTCTGTCATTGATCCGCCGAAATCCTGGACAGTGTCAGAAAGCGTCTTGGCGAATTTTCCTTTATAAAAAGCGTCAGTGCCTTTGGAGCGAATAAGCTTAAATGTTTTAGCCAAATCCTTTTGAATAAGGGTATCTCCTTCTTTAAGCGGTTCGCCATTTGGTAAAAATACATCTTTTGCGGCAGTCCGTGAAAGCTTTTCCTGATAATCAGAAATGGCCTCTGCCAACACCGAATCAATCGGAAAGCCTTTTTCAGCGAGTTTAATAGAAGGGGTAATTAATTGCTTCATCGAACGGGTTCCCCATTTATCCAAGGCTTCTTCCAGCCCTTTCAGAGTGCCTGGAACACCAACGGCAGTACCTTTTGTTACACGTTCAGAGAAAGGAATTGCTTTGCCGTTTTCGTCCAGAAACATATCAGGAGTTGCGCCTGCTGGAGCACGCTCACGGCTGTCGATTATCGTTGTATCCTTCGTTTTTCCGTCATACACCATCATAAAACCGCCGCCGCCAATACCTGACATCATCGGCTCTGTTACATTGAGTGCAAATTGAATGGCAACCGCTGCGTCAATAGCATTTCCTCCTTTTTTCAGCACATCAGCACCGATTTCAGAAGCAAGAGGATGTGCGGTCGCAACCATGCCGTCTTTTCCAACATCTACTTGTTTGTACTCATCGTAGCTTTTGGGCGGTTTTTTAGCTTCCGCGTGAAAAGGGACACTTCCAGCGACTAACAGAACACTAAGCAGAGCTGTTAAACAGACGTTCCACGTTCTTTTCATGTTCTCCCTCCTATATGAAGCTGTATTGTTACAATCTTAGCGTAAAAAAATTACAGCGTTTTCACAAGTGACAAATGGTATATTATATAGTGCATAATGCCGTTTTTCTGTGCAAAATTGATTATATTGATATGAGCCATGTGCTATATTAGAATCAGCATACGGATTAAGAAGGGACTGCTATATGTATTTAACGATTGAAGAAACAGCAGAATATACAAATCTTTCAGAGGATTATATTAAAAGCTTGGTGCTCGAAGGGAAAATCAGAGCCGTTCATGACGGAGAGCAATTTTTGATTTATAAAGAGCAGTTCAAAACGCATCTCGAACAGCTGGAGAATTACAAAGCACTTGTGCAGGAAATATTAAATGAACCAATCCCGGAAGATATTGATGTAAAGGATGAGGATTAGGACACAATTTGAAGTTGTGTCTTTTTTTTATGTTTTTTTGCGGAAGCTCCAGAAAATTGGGAGCGTCAGATTTCGTTTTAAGAGGATTTTTGAGGATTAGTAGGGGGATAAGTATCCAAGAGATTAAAAGCTTTATAAGAGGCTTTAAAGCTTATTTTATAGGGTGAAGGTTTTAAGAAGCCTTTTTTAAAAGCTTATGTAACACTATGTATATTATGTTACATAAATGCCGCTGCACTTTGACATTCAACGTTTTTCAGATATAATAGTAACATAGACCTCAAAACGTTACATAACGGTTTTTAAGGAGTTTTTTGATGCATATTGTACAGCCAATTCGCAGTCTAGAGAAAATCCAAGAAGTCAAACAGTATTTGCTTAACAAAAACAAGCGGGATTATTTTCTGTTTATTTTCGGCATCAACAGCGCGCTCCGCATTTCTGATATTCTGCCGCTGCAAGTGAAGGACGTTCAAAATAAAGATCATTTATGGGCGACTGAAAGCAAAACGAAAAAGAAAAGAAAGATTCTTATTTTAGAATCGCTGAAACAGGAAATATACGAGTATACAAAAGACATGAAGGAAAACGAATATCTTTTTAAATCAGTGCGGACCAGGAAGCCGATTTCCCGCATTCAGGCCTACAGAATTTTAAGAGAGGCTGCTGCGGCGTGCGGACTTGAGGAGATAGGGACGCATACACTCCGGAAAACGTTTGGCTATCATTTTTATCAGCGAACGAAAGACATCGCCGAGCTGCAGAGAATACTGAATCATTCATCACCATCAATTACAATGCGGTATATCGGTATTGATGAAGATACGACAAGAGCCGCATATAAGGTTTTTGGAGGGCTTTAATACAAATCGCTTGAAAATATTGATCATCAGAGCTACTATATAAATACCAAAAGCTCTAGTAGCACAGCGGATAGTGCAGCAGTTTCCTAAACTGCAGGTCGGGAGTTCGAATCTCTCCTAGAGCGTTATATTCACAAAAAGACAACAGGCACTTTTCGCCTGTTGTCTTTCTTTATGCAAACCAAATAAAAAACGCCCGCTTATCCCGGGCGTTTTTCTTATATAACTGCGTCAAATTGATTGACTTTCCATTTTTTATTTTCTTTCACGAATGTCACTTTCCGTTTTGCAGAAGGGGATCCGTCTAATGTAGGGACGGTAAATTCGTATGTGATTGTGCTGCCTTTTTTAGAGATCAGTTTAGCAGTTGATTTTTTCCAATTCAAAAGATTGTCTCCGTCACCGATTGGAACAGCAAGTTTTCCTTTTGAAACAGTGAAATGATAATCTTTAAAGCCTTTTTCGATTGCTGTTTTTGTAAAAATAGGAGTTAAATAATTCACCGCTTTTGCTTTAGTGCCTAGATCACTGCACATGTATACATATTGAAGATTTTGATACTCGAATGTGCCTGATGGGCAAACTGCTTTTTTCACCTTCGGATTGTGGCCGCTCATGGTGTTCCAAAAATGTTCTCTAGCGGATAATGCCAACTGTAATGCTTGTTTTTGTGATAAATCGCCTGATGTATTTTTCGCAAATGCATTTGTGCTTAATGACAGAATAAGTGCAATGGTTGTTAGAAATAGAAGACATTTTTTCATTATCGCTCTCTCCTTCAAAATCTCTTTCTCTTATGTTACAAATGTTACAATAATTACGGATAGATTACAATACTTTTGCATAAATTATTTTTTTATTCTTTTACTCACAAAAAATACGCCATTACTTGCTAGTTTATTCTTCATAAGCTAAAAAGATGTGTAAAATTAGAAGAATCGGGAAGGGTTTCATATGTGCAGTGATGAATAATAACATGTTACATATCCTGTTTTTGTCAAAAAATGAGGACATGTTTAAAAACGATTTCAAATAAAGGAGTCCTTTAATATGGAAACATCACAAGAACCTCTTGTAACTCAAAAGAAAAGCAAACCATCAGTTTGGCGGTCGATGTCACTCTTTTTAGTGCCGCTTCTGCTGAGCAATGTGCTGCAATCAGTCGGCCAGCTAGTCGGGATGATGGCTGTAGGCAGATGGCTCGGTGTTGATGCAGTGGCAGCTGTATCATCCTTTTTCCCGTTATTTTTTCTTTTAATCTCATTTACGATTGGGATCGGTTCAGGAAGTTCGATTCTGATCGGACAAGCTTACGGAGCGAAAAATGAGGAACGGCTAAAGGCTGTTGTCGGGACGACACTCACGTTTACATTTTTATTAGGCGTTGTGTTAGCCGTTATCGGCAGTATTTTCACCTTGGATATCCTTCGTTTAATGGGAACACCTGAAAATGTCATTCATGTCAGCGCTAACTATGCACGTATTTTATTTTATGCTATGCCGTTTATGTTTTTATATTTTGCATATACTACCTTTTTGCGCGGAACAGGAGATTCCAAGACACCGTTTTATACGCTGATTGTGAGCACGGTCATCAACATCGCGCTTTTGCCTGTTTTAATCCTTGGCATGTTTGGTTTTCCGAAACTGGGCATATACGGCTCGGCATATGCAACTGTCATTTCCACGATTGCGACTTTTCTCGTGTTAATGGTGTATTTACGAAAGCGAAAACACCCGCTGCAATTTGATAAAACAGTGCGTCGTTATTTGAAAATGGATAAGGAACTGCTGGTTCTCCTGCTGCGTCTTGGGGTCCCAGCAAGCATCAATATGATTCTTGTCTCATTATCAGAGATAGCGGTTATTTCATTCGTCAATCATTACGGCTCTAATGCAACAGCTGCATACGGAGTGGTCAACCAGGTGGCCAGCTATGTACAGATGCCGGCCGTCAGCCTTGGTATTGCGGTTTCTATTTTCGCTGCGCAATCGATCGGGGCAAACGAGTTTGACCGCTTAAAGCAGGTCATTCGCGTGGGGATTTGGCTGAATTATATCATTGGCGGCGTACTGATCATACTGATCTATGTTTTTTCACATCAGATTTTGTCGTTATTTTTAACCGAGCAAGAGACGCTTTACATTGCACACCGTCTTTTGATGATTACATTGTGGAGTTATTTGCTGTTTGGAAATGCCCAAATTATTTCTGCAACGATGCGGGCAAGCGGAACAGTTTTATGGCCGACCGTCATCAGTATTTTTGCAATCTGGGGAGTAGAGGTGCCTGTCGCTTTCGTCCTTTCTCACTATACAAAGCTTGAAATACTCGGCGTCTGGGTTGGTTATCCAGCTGCGTTTGCCGTCAGCTTGCTGTTGATTTATGGGTATTATCAATTCGTCTGGAAAAAGAAACAAATCACACGTCTCATCCAATAGCCTCCGAATCACACCGTTCATAAGTTTGAACGGTGTTTTTTTATTTGATAGGGGAAAATATAAAATGGAGGAAATATGGTACAGTACATTGAATTCTTATACTAGCAATGAATCAAGGAGAGGTTGAGTAAACATGGCAAACTTTATTGAAAAAATGACTTATTTGGGAACACCGGCCATCAAAGCGGGCAACGAACATCTAGAAATGATTGTTGTCCCTGAGTGGGGGAGCAACGTCATTTCTCTCGTGGACAAAACAACAAATGTCCAGCTTTTGCGTGAACCGGAAACAGCAGAAAGTTTTCACGACACACCAACATTGTATGGCATTCCAATCCTGTTCCCGCCTAACCGCATAAGTGACGGTACATTCAGTTTCCGGGGCAGAACGTATCATTTTGATATCAACGAGAAGGATAAACACAACCATCTTCACGGGTTTCTTTACCATGAAAAGTGGAATGTCGTGACCACGAAGCAAACTGATGAAGAAGTGATTGTTGAAACAGAAATTGATCTTTCTGAGCTTCCCCATGTGCAGAAGCAATTTCCTCATCATGCCGTCGTTCGGATGACATACACAATCAAGGAGAATACCCTATTTAAACATGCGACGGTCATGAACAAAGGAAAGGAAGCGTTTCCTTGGGGAATTGGTTATCATACTACATTTATATTTCCGGCAGAAAGCTCGTTATTCTCCCTGACAGCAGATCAGCAATGGGAGTTGGATGAACGCCTGCTGCCGACCGGGAAACTGATGGGTGTACCGAATAAAGAAGCTTTGCATGAAGGAATGGATTTGCGCCACAAGCAGCTGGATGATGTCTTTTTATCTTCTTATCAGAAGAGGGGCGGAGAAAACCAGGCAGTCATTTATCATCAGCATGCACATATCAGCATTATTTATAAGGCAGATGAACAGTTTAAACATTGGGTTGTATACAATGCGGACGGAAAACAAGGGTATTTATGCCCTGAACCTTACACATGGGTGACAAACGCAGTGAATCTTGATTTACCTTCGTCACTCACTGGTTTTCAAGTGCTGGAGCCGGGAGAAGAAACGACAGCTAAAAGCAGTATCACCATTGAACTGAATCATCAATAGCCAATGATGAAGCGCAGAGAGGCGGGGAAATTAATGAAAAAAAGCATAAAGCTTTATGTTGCTGTTTTACTGCTTTTCGTCGTTGCTTCGGTGCCTTATATGCATCAGGCTGCGCTTGCCGCTGAAAAACAAGATGCACTTTCCGGGCAGATCGATAAGATTTTAGCTGATCATCCTGCCCTCGAAGGCGCAATGGCCGGCATCACCGTTCGCTCTGCGGAAACAGGTGCTGTTCTATATGAACATTCAGGAGACACCCGAATGAGGCCTGCCTCTTCTCTAAAGCTTTTGACAGCGGCCGCGGCACTTTCTGTCCTTGGCGAGAACTATTCTTTTACAACCGAGGTCCGGACGGATGGAACACTGAAAGGGAAAAAGCTGAATGGTAACCTTTATTTGAAAGGGAAAGGCGATCCGACACTTTTACCATCTGATTTTGACAAAATGGCTGAGAAATTGAAAAATTCCGGCGTAAAAGTAATTAAAGGCAATCTGATCGGTGATGATACGTGGCATGATGACATGCGATTATCACCTGATATGCCTTGGAGCGATGAATACACATATTATGGCGCGCCAATCTCCGCTCTAACAGCGTCTCCGAATGAAGACTATGATGCAGGCACTGTGATTGTTGAGGTCACCCCAAATCAAAAAGAAGGGGAAGAGCCTGCCGTGTCTGTCTCTCCGAAAACCGATTATATAACGATAAAGAACGATGCTAAAACGACTGCTGCCGGTTCAGAGAAAGACCTCACAATCGAAAGAGAGCATGGAACAAACACGATTACAATTGAAGGGAGCGTACCGGTTGACGCAAACAAGACAAAGGAATGGATTTCTGTCTGGGAGCCTGCCGGATATGCCTTAGATTTATTTAAGCAGTCACTAAAAAAACAAGGTATTACTGTGAAAGGGGACACCAAGACGGGTGAAGCACCTAGTTCTTCAGATGTGCTGCTCTCTCATCGCTCAATGCCTTTATCGAAACTTTTTGTGCCGTTCATGAAATTAAGTAATAACGGACATGCCGAAGTGCTCGTAAAAGAGATGGGGAAAGTGAAAAAAGGAGAAGGGAGCTGGGAAAAGGGGCTCGAAGTGTTAAACAGTACGCTTCCGGAATTTGGTGTTGATTCTAAATCACTCGTCTTAAGGGACGGATCAGGAATCTCACATATTGATGCTGTATCCTCAGATCAACTTTCACAGCTGTTATATGACATTCAGGATCAGAGTTGGTTCTCGGCTTATCTAAATTCTTTACCTGTTGCGGGCAATCCTGACAGAATGGTGGGCGGAACGCTGAGAAACCGCATGAAAGACACTCCTGCACAAGGAAAAGTAAGAGCAAAAACCGGATCGCTCAGTACGGTAAGCTCTCTATCGGGGTACGCAGAAACAAAGAGCGGAAAAAAACTTGTTTTCTCTATTCTTCTAAATGGATTGATTGATGAAGAGGATGGAAAAGATATTGAGGATCAAATCGCTGTCATTTTGGCGAGTCAATAATAGCGGCAGACCTGTTTTCCAAGAGAAAACAGGTTTTTTTATGTCTGTAATAACGCTTTGTCGAACCTTCCAACAATTAGAAGAATGATGCACAAAAGAAAATTAGTCCGATTAAAAAGTAGTGTATAAGACCTTATGTAAAACAATACTTTTATCACTTTATATCCGGAAATTTGATAAAAAAAGAAACGAAAAATAAAGAAATAATACTATATTCAAAAAAATGTTATAAAAATTTAATGTTTTTTATTGTACTTTAAAAAATATCCGTTAATATAGTGCATATATGGATTATATAGTCATATAATTTCTTTTATTGTCATTTTTCTGCTTTTTTCTACATTTTCTTATCCTCTTATTAAGAGAACTGGAGGGAATCCGTTGAGCGAACATACTTATTCTTTAACCCATGCCCAAAGGAGAGTGTGGTTTACCGAACTGCTGGAGCCAGATACCAGCATTTGCAATCTCACAGCCTGTGTGAAATTCAAAGGCAATATTAAGCTTGATACTCTAGAGGGAGCGCTGAATCATTCCATCTCCCGCAACGACGCCATTAGATTTCAGCTGTTAGAAGGAGAAGAGCTTGAGCCGCGATTGCACCTTACTGAATATAAATATTATCCACTTAGAATAATTGATTTTTCAAATGTTGAAATGATAGAAATAGAGCAATGGATTCAGGATCAAGCGAGCATTCCATTTAAACTGTTCAACTCGCCTCTTTATCAATTTTACCTCCTTAGAATTGACTCTCATGAAGTTTGGCTATTTGCGAAATTCCATCATATCATAATGGATGGAATCTCTTTAAATGTGATGGGAAATCAAATTATAGATCTTTATCAAAAAATGAAAAAGAAAGATCCTTTACCTGATCAGCCGGAACCTTCTTACTTGAGCTACATCGAAAAAGAGAGTCAATATCTACAATCTCCGCGGTTTGCAAAGGACCGTTTATTTTGGACGCAAACCTTTGAGCACCCGTTGGAATACCACTCGTTAGCCGACCAGACGTCCTTACAAAAACAGAGCACATCTGCATCCAGAGACACCATCATTCTTTCACCTGATCTAGAGCAAACGATTCGAATCTTCTGCGAAGAACACAAGATCAATATCATTTCCTTATTTATGGCTTCATTTTACATATGCATCAGCCGAATCACTTCTAAAAAAGATCTTGCCATTGGCACCTACTATGGCAACAGAGGTTCAAAGGCTGAAAAAGAAATGCTCGGCATGTTCGTTAGTTCCCTTCCAATCAGAATAACGGTTGATCCTGACACAGATTTTCTTTCCTTTGTCCGCACAATAGGCAGGGAACAGCTTTCTGTTATGCGTCATCAACGGTTTCCTTATAATTTGCTTGTAAATGAATTAAGAAATGAACAGAAGGATTTACACAACCTTATCGGTATATCTATGCAGTATCAGCCACTTCAGTGGCACAATGCAGATGATTTTGACTATGAAACAGCGCTTTATTTCAGCGGATACACCGCGAACGAACTTTCAGTTCAAATACAAGAACGGATAGACAATGGAACCATTCAATTAAATTTCGACTATCAAAATACCTTGTTTTCTCTTGAGGATATTAAACGAATACAATCTCATCTGCTTACCATACTGGAAAACGCCCTTAAACATCCGCACAGCTTTATAAGAGAATTAGATATGACGAATACAAGAGAAAAGCAAAAATTGTTGTATGAGTTTAACAAGACGGAAGCTGTTTCGCCTAAAGCTTTCACCCTGCATGGGCTGTTTGAGCGACAGGCAGCTTTCACACCGGAGCGGCTGGCCATTCGCTTTTCAGGCGGTTCGCTGACATACGCTGAGCTTGATATGTACGCCAGCCGGCTGGCTGCGCACCTTGCGGCACGCGGCGTCACAAACGAAAGTATCGTCGGTGTCCTGTCTGAACGCTCACCTGACATGCTGATCGCTGTCCTTGCTGTATTGAAGGCCGGCGGGGCGTATTTGCCGCTTGATCCTGCGTATCCAAAGGAGCGGCTGAGCTACATGCTGAAAGACAGCGGGGCATCGCTCTTGCTGACACAGCCGGGATGCTCCGCACCAAACTTTTCTGGCGAAACGCTTGAAGTGGACATGACATCTCTTGCGAGCGAAAAAGCAGAAAACCATGAGTTTACTCCTGCTGACGGCGGATCTCTCGCCTATGTCATCTATACATCGGGCTCTACCGGGCAGCCGAAAGGAGTGGCCGTTGAGCACCGTCAGGCTGTTTCCTTTCTGACCGGCATGCAGCACCAGTTTCCGCTTTCGGAAGATGACATTGTCATGGTGAAAACCTCTTTTTCCTTTGATGCGTCTGTGTGGCAGCTGTTTTGGTGGTCGCTTTCCGGTGCTTCGGCGTATCTGCTTCCGCCCGGCTGGGAGAAAGATCCGGCATTGATCGTAAAAGCCATTCATCAGGAAAACGTGACAACGGCTCATTTTATTCCGGCTATGCTGAACAGCTTTCTCGATCAAGCGGAAATCGAAAGGCTGAGTGACAGGACAAGCCTGAAGCGTGTATTCGCCGGAGGTGAACCGCTTGCGCCGCGTACGGCAGCCCGTTTTGCTTCTGTATTGCCGCAGGTATCATTAATCCATGGTTACGGGCCGACAGAAGCAACGGTAGACGCGGCATTTTACGTATTGGATCCAGAACGGGACAGGGATCGTTTGCGGATTCCGATTGGGAAGCCCGTACCTGGTGCGCGTTTGTATGTTTTAGATCCGCATTTAGCCGTACAGCCTTCCGGTGTCGCCGGCGAACTGTACATTGCCGGAGCGGGTGTTGCCAGAGGTTATTTGAATCGGCCGGCATTAACGGAGGAGCGTTTTCTTGAAGACCCGTTTTACCCGGGGGAACGCATGTACAAAACCGGGGATGTGGCGCGCTGGCTCCCTGACGGGAATGTTGAATTCCTCGGGCGCACGGATGATCAGGTAAAAATCCGCGGCTACCGGATTGAGCCGGGAGAAATTGAAGCGGCACTAAGAAGCATAGAAGGCGTAAGAGAGGCGGCTGTTACCGTACGGACAGACAGCGGGGAGCCGGAATTATGCGCTTATGTAGAAGGGCTCCAAAGAAACGAAGTGCGTGCACAGCTTGAGAGACTGTTGCCGGGCTACATGGTCCCAGCCTATATGATAGAGATGGAACAGTGGCCGGTTACGCCAAGCGGAAAGCTCGACCGAAACGCCCTGCCAGCTCCTGGCGGAGCGGCAGATGCGGAGACCTACACGGCGCCGAGAAACGTGACTGAGATGAAGCTTTCTCAGCTGTGGGAGGACGTGCTGAAAAATGGCCCTGTCGGGATTCACGACAACTTTTTTGACCGCGGGGGACATTCCTTAAAAGCAACGGCGCTTGTCTCACGGATCGCCAAAGAATTCGATGTACAGGTGCCGCTAAAAGATGTGTTTGCCCATCCGACAGTAGAAGGACTGGCTACCGTTATCCGTGAAGGAACGGACAGTCCATATGAAGCGATTAAGCCCGCTGAAAAACAGGAAACCTATCCGGTTTCCTCTGCCCAAAAGCGGATTTATGTCCTTCAGCAGCTGGAGGACGGAGGGACAGGCTACAATATGCCGGCTGTGTTAGAGCTCGAAGGGAAGCTCAACCCTGAAAGGATGGAGAGAGCTTTCAAAGAGCTGATCAAGCGCCACGAGTCGCTTCGGACCTCCTTCGAACAGGACGCAGGAGGCGATCCGGTGCAGCGCATCCATGACGAGGTGCCGTTTACGTTACAGACTACAGTTCTCGGCGAACGAACCGAACAGGAGGCCGCAGCCGCATTTATCAAACCGTTTGATCTCAGCCAAGCGCCGCTGTTCCGTGCCCAAATCGTAAAGGTATCAGATGAGCGGCACCTGTTGCTGGTCGATATGCATCACATCATTTCAGACGGTATTTCCGTCAACATTTTGATTCGGGAATTCGGCGAGCTGTACAATAATCGGAATCTTCCGGCGCTGCGCATTCAATATAAAGATTATGCCGTATGGCGAGAAGGATTCAAAACAGGAGACGCGTACAAAACGCAGGGGGCGTACTGGCTGAAGCAGCTCGAGGACGAGCTGCCTGTGCTGGATCTTCCGGCTGATCATGCCCGCCCGCCTGTGCGAAGCTTCGCGGGTGACAAGGTCTCATTTACGCTGGATCAAGAGGTTGCATCAGGCCTTCACAAGCTGGCACGAGAAAACGGAAGCACATTGTACATGGTGCTCCTTGCGGCTTACACCGCGTTCTTGTCACGCTTAAGCGGACAGGAAGATATCATCGTCGGCTCGCCAATCGCCGGCCGGCCGCACAAGGATCTTGAGCCGATACTCGGCATGTTTGTGAACACGCTGGCGCTTCGGACACGCCCGGAGGGCGGGAAGCCATTCGTACAGTATTTGCAAGAAGTGCGTGAGACAGCATTGGAAGCCTTTGAGCACCAAGATTACCCGTTCGAAGAGCTTGTTGATAAGCTTGAATTGACACGGGATATGAGCCGGAATCCAGTGTTTGATGCGATGTTTATCCTTCAAAATGTGGAAAAACAAGACATAGATCTGAGAGAAATAAAAGTCCGGCCTGCCAATTTCGCACATCACATTTCCTTATTTGATATCACATTAATAGCTACGGAAATAAATGGATCTATTTGCTGCGAAATGGAATTTAGTACAGAAGTATTCCTAAAAGCTACGATTGAACGGTGGGCTGATCATTTTATCGAATTTCTGCATGCGGCACTTTCAACCCCTGAAACAAGCCTTGCACAAATAAACATACTTAGTGATAAAGAAAAACAAAAAATAGTCTTTGAATTTAACAAAACTCAGGTTGAATTTGCTCAAAAAGATGTTCCTTTTCATCGCATATTTGAAGCGAAAGCTGAAGAAATTCCAGAACATATAGCTGTTATTGATAACGAAACAGAGATTAGCTATCGCCTTCTAAATGAAAGAGCCAATAGTCTGGCACGAACATTGCAAAACAGAAAAGGACCGAAGCCAACTGTGGCTGTTTTAGCCAAGCGGTCCATTGATGCAATTGTTGGGGTGCTGGCAGTGATGAAAGCTGGCGGAGTGTATATCCCAATCGATTCACATTATCCAAAAGCCCGTATTGAATACATTCTTCGTGATAGCGGGGCAGATATTCTTCTTTTACAGAGAGAGTTGAAGCATTTGATTTCGAACTCGCCTGAATCTAAAATGTCTCACATCTTCCTTGACGATGAGGGCTCTTTTGAAGAAAGTAACTGCAACCTTAACTTATCTCCTGCTCCTGAAGAGCCGGTATATATCATTTATACGTCAGGAACGACGGGTGCGCCTAAAGGTGTTATTGTCACCTATCAGAACTTTACTCATGCTGCTCTTGCTTGGCGTCAAATTTATGAACTGGATCGGAAGCCTGTCAGACTGCTTCAAATCGCGAGCTTTTCATTCGATGTCTTCTCAGGAGATTTGGCGAGAACATTGACCAACGGCGGGACTCTAATCGTTTGCCCAGATGAAACACGGCTGGAACCTGCTGAAATATATAAAATCATGAACTCTCAGAGAATCACGGTGATGGAGTCGACACCGGCTCTCATTATCCCGGTGATGGAGTATGTATACCGTAATCAGTTCAAGCTTCCTGACTTAGACATACTGATCCTTGGTTCCGACATGGTGAAGGCTCAAGATTTCAAAACATTGACAGATCGCTTTGACCAAAGCATGCGCATCATTAATAGCTATGGTGTCACAGAGGCAACCATTGATTCGAGTTTCTATGAAACCAGTATGGGTGGAGAGTGTACGGGAGATAACGTACCAATCGGCAGCCCGCTGCCGAATGTACACATGTACGTACTCAGCCAGACTGATCAAATTCAGCCGATCGGTGTTGCCGGCGAGCTGTGCATCGGCGGGGCAGGTGTTGCGAAAGGCTATCATCATAAACCTGACTTAACGCAAATGAAATTTACAGAAAATCCATTTGTCTCTGGAGAAAGGCTGTACAGAACCGGTGATCGAGCATGCTGGCTTCCAAACGGAACGATCCGGCTTCTTGGCCGAATGGATTATCAAGTAAAGATAAATGGATACAGAATTGAAACAGAAGAAATTGAAAGTGTTCTGCTTCAAACGGGGCTTGTCAGAGAAGCTGCTGTTGCCGTTCAGCATGATAAAAATGGACAGGCTGGTTTGGCAGCATATATTGTGCCTTCAGACGTCAATACGAATGCTCTCCGGGCTGCTTTAACAAAGGAGCTGCCAGCGTATATGATTCCTGCACATCTGATTCCTTTAGTAAACATGCCGCTGACCCTAAACGGAAAGCTGGACAGAAATGCCTTGCCGGCTCCAAATAATGTGTTATCGCGTCCATATACCGCACCAGTTAACGACTTACAAAAAACGATGGCGTATATATGGGAAGATGTACTGAGCATGTCACGAGTCGGCATTCACGATTCCTTTTTTGAGCTTGGCGGAGACTCAATTAAAGCATTACAAGTGGCAGCACGTCTGGCAGCTGAAGGCTGGAGCATGACAATACGCGACTTATTCCGTTATTCAACGATTCAGGAACTATGCGGACATATCACACCATTGGCATCTCAAGCGGACCAGGGACCTGCGGAAGGTGAAGCTGAACTCACCCCGATTCAGCGAAGATTTTTCGGACAGGTACATGCTTTTCACTATCATTACAACCAGTCCGTCATGCTTTTCAGTGAAAAAGGATTCAATGCTAACGCGCTTCATCTAGCGCTGCGTAAAATAACCGAGCATCATGATGCCATTCGCATGATTTTCCAACGTGACCAAAACGGCCATGTCATTCAGTTTAATCGCGGAATCAATCACAAGGATCATGAACTGTTTGGCCTTTATATTTCAGATTGGACAAAAGCATCCCTGGAAAGGGCTCATCTTGATGAAAAACTTGCCGCTGAGGAAACCGGCATTCAAAGCAAAATGAATGTAGAAAAAGGGCCTTTGCTGCAAGCAGGTTTGTTTAAAACGGCAGAAGGGGATCATTTGCTGATTGCACTTCATCATCTTGTGATAGATGGTGTTTCTTGGAGAATTCTGCTTGAAGATTTAGCTGCAGCATATCAACAGGCCTTAGAAAAGAAAGAAATCCAATTACCGCCAAAAACGGATTCTTATTTATCCTACGCCGATGGTCTTACCCAAATAGCTGAAAGTAAACAATTGCATTCAGAGAAAACGTATTGGCAAACGATTTTAGACGCTCACACTGCTTTTCTTCCTAAGGACATAGAAAATGTGCCGGACAGACTCCAAAAGAACAGCGACGCAGCAGCGTTTGTACTATCCGGGGACTGGACTGAAAAATTGCTGTTTGAAACCCAGCAAGCCTATGGTACTGATGCCAACGAACTTTTGCTTACGGCTTTAGGAATGGCGCTTTCTGAATGGACTGGGCATGACCAAATCGTGATCAGCACTGAGGGACACGGTAGAGAAGGGCATGTGCCAAACATTGATATTTCAAGGACAGTTGGATGGTTTACTTCCATTTATCCTATTCTGCTAGACATGGGTATTCCCGAGCCTTTCGAGGATCAGCTCGCATACCGAATTAAGATGACAAAAGATATGCTGAGAAGAGTACCGAACAAAGGAACTGGATACGGATTGTTAACACACATAGGAGAACTGCGGCATAAAGAGCCTGAGGTCAGCTTTAATTATCTCGGTCAATTTAGCGAAGAGAAGGAAGCTGAAACGTTTCAATTATCATATTACAAGCCCCGTTACGAAATAGCGGGTGAGAGAGAACGAGAGTATGAGCTGGACATCAACGCTCTCATTACGGACGGACGGCTTCAAGTAAAAGCGGTATACACCCAGGCGTTCAGCAAACACTCAATTGAGTGCTTTATGGATCGTTTTCACAGGCATCTTATCGAGACGATTGAGCATTGTTCGCAGAAAAAAGCACGCGAAAAAACATTGAGCGATTTCAGCAATAAAGAATTAACGTTGTCTGCATTATCTAGCATCGAAGATCTCGTGAAAGATCTTTAACTTTTGAAAAGGTGTGTGGAATTGATGGCACAATCGGCACAAATTCAAGATATTTATCCGTTATCGCACATGCAGGAAGGAATGCTGTTTCATTCACTAATGGATTTCAGCTCGAAAGCATATATCGAACAGACCTCGTTTACGATCACAGGGAATCTATGCGTCGACTCGTTTCAAAAGAGCTTAAACCTTCTTGTTTCTAGATATGATATTTTCAGAACGATTTTCATTAAAGAAGTACCAGATCTTACAGGTCCGCAGCAGGTAGTTCTATCAAACCGTGAATTGACAGTATATAGAGAAGATATTTCTCGCCTGGCTGATCAAGAACAGCAGACGCTGATTGATGCTTTTATGACTAAGGATCGGGAAAAAGGATTTGATTTGCAAAAAGATCCTTTAATGCGTCTTGCCCTTTTTGATAGAGGAGACAGCCAATATACATGTGTCTGGACACATCACCATATCATCATGGATGGGTGGTGTCTCGGCATTATTCTTAAAGAGTTTTTCAGCATGTATGATTCGCTCAAAAATAACTCACCTGTACAGCTTGGCAGCACGGTGCCGTACAGCCGTTATATTGAATGGCTCGGAGAACAAGATCAAGAAGAGACTGCTGCCTACTGGAGCGAATATTTGAAGGAGTACGGCAATACTGCTTCTATTCCCCGAATAAAGCGCCGCACGGCAGACGGGAATTATAAAGCCGACCAGGTCAGCTTTTCATTAGCGCCGGATATGGTTGAGAAACTGACAGAGGCTGCCCAAAACTGGGGAGTGACATTAAACACGCTGTTTATGAGTATTTGGGGCGTGCTGCTCCATCGATATAATGCTGCAGATGATGCCGTTTTTGGCTCCGTCATTTCGGGACGCCCGTCAGCGATTGACGGGATTGAATCAATGGTCGGTTTGTTTATCAATACTGTTCCAGTGCGAATCCGATCTGCGGAAGGCATAACGTTTTCTTCGCTGGTCAAAGCCGTGCAGGAGGATATTTTATCATCTGAACAGCATGGGTATTATCCGCTTTATGAGATTCAAAACCATAGTCCATTGAAGCAAGGGTTGATCGATCATATTTTTGTTTTTGAAAATTACCCTGTACAGCTTCATCAGGCATTAAGCGTGGAGAGTGAAAATGACGAAGGCGCTCTGAAGCTGAGTGACATTTCAATGTCGGAACAAACCAATTACGACTTTAATATCGTTATCGTTCCGGGAGAATCATTTTATATCAAATTCAGCTACAACGCAGACGTTTACGAGCGGGAGGAGATGCTGAGGATTCAGGGGCATCTAAAGCAAGCACTGGATTGCATTTTGACAAATCCCGATGTTGCCGTCAGTGACATCAATATCGTGCCGCCGGAGGAGCAACAGGTTATCCAATCGTTTAACGAAACTGAGCGTCCTTATGTGAAAAAAACGATACCCCAATTGTTCGAGGAACAAGCTCACAAAACACCTGAAGCTGCTGCATTGAAAATGGGAGACGAATGCTGGACCTATCGCCAGTTACAAGTAAGAGCCAATCAGATTGCGCACGCTCTGATAGAAAAAGGCGTTGGATCTGGAGATATCGTTGCTGTAATGATGGGCCGGTCAATGGTAATGCCTGCAGCTCTGCTTGGGATTTGGAAAGCAGGCGGCGCTTATATGCCGCTTGATCCACATTTTCCAGCAGAACGTCTTTCTTTCCTGCTGAAGGACAGTCAAGCGGCTCAATTGCTGATAGAAGAAGACCTTATTTCCTTGATCCCTCCGTCCTATGAAGGAAATACGATAACGATAGAACATACAGAAAGTTACCAAACAGAAGCTCCAAATATGTCGCCAGGTGATCTAGCCTACTTGATCTATACGTCGGGAACGACGGGGCGCCCTAAAGGCGTTTTAGTTGATCATCACGGTATTGCCAATACATTGCAATGGAGACGGGAAGAGTATGGCATGGCCGAACAGGATATATCCCTCCATTTGTTTTCGTACGTGTTTGACGGCTGTGTAACGAGCTTATTTACCCCGCTTTTGTCTGGTGCGTGTGTGCTGCTGACAACAGATGACGAAGCGAAGGATGTGCTGGCCCTTAAGCGAAAAATAGCCCGTTATAAGGTCAGCCACATGATCATTGTTCCTTCCCTGTACCGGGTATTATTGGAAGTGATGACTGCTGACGATGCAAAAAGTCTTCGTATTGTGACATTTGCGGGTGAAGCGGTCACGCCTGATCTGCTTGAGTTGAGTCAAATGATTTGTCCTTCTGCTGAACTGGCAAATGAATACGGGCCCACAGAAAACAGTGTGGCAACAACAATATTGCGGCATCTGAATGAAAAAGAGAGGATCACGATCGGACACCCGATCAGAAACACAAAAGTATTTGTTTTGCACGGAAATCAAATGCAACCGATCGGCGCTTCGGGTGAACTGTGTATTTCCGGCGCGGGTCTTGCGAGAGGATACTACAAACAGCAAGAGCTGACACAGAAAGCATTCTCCGATCATCCATTCCTTGAAGGGGAGCGTTTATACCGAACAGGTGATGCAGGCCGCTTTTTGCCTGATGGAACGATTGAATATATTGGGCGTTTTGATGATCAAGTAAAAATTAGGGGTTACCGTATTGAACTGAGAGAGATTGAAACAGTTCTTCGACAAGCACCGGGGGTAAAGGAAGCCGCGGTACTGGCCCGTGATGTTTCTGCTGAGGAAAAGGAGCTCGTTGCTTATATCGTTCCAGAAAAGGGAAACAGCCTCCCAGATTTGTATCAGCATCTTGCCGGGACATTGCCGTCCTATATGATCCCAGCAAGTATTATCAACATCAGCCGGATGCCATTAACATCCAGCGGCAAGCTTGACAGGTTTGCGCTTCCTGAACCAGAAAACAATAAGAGTGTCACATATATGGCGCCCCGAACCTTAATCGAAGCTGATCTCGCACATATTTGGGAAGATGTGCTGAATAAACAGCACATCGCCATTCGTGATGATTTCTTTCAGTTAGGCGGACAGTCCTTAAAAGCGGCCGCACTGGTATCAAGAATACATAAAAAGCTTAATGTCGAGCTGCCGCTCAGTGAGGTGTTTTCATATCCGACGGTTGAAAGCATGGCGGGCAAATTGATGAGCTTAAAAGAACACGCTTTTACACAGATTGAACCAGCGGATCAAAGAGATGTCTATCCGCTGTCTTTCTCGCAAAAACGATTATATGCTCTTCATCAGCTGGCAGATGACAGCACAGGCTACAACATGCCAGCTGTACTTGAATTACGCGGAAATCTGAATCGCCAGCGGTTGAGAAGCGTTCTCACAGAACTTGTGAATCGGCATGAAGCATTACGGACTGTTTTTGTGCTTGACAGAGACGAGCCTGTGCAGATCATTTATCCAGAGATAGCTTTTGATCTAAAAGAGCTTGAAATGGAATCAGAACAAATGCTTGAGTCTGCAATCGAGACCTTTATCAAACCGTTTGATCTATCATCCGGTCCGCTTTTTAGAGCATGTGTCATTACAATCGGCAATCACCGCGGCTTTTTGCTGCTCGATATGCACCATATTATTGCCGACGGTGTCTCGATGAGCACTCTTGTCCAAGAATTTACTGACTTATATTGCGGAAAAGAGTTGCCAGCTTTAAACCTGCATTATAAGGATTTTGCTGTTTGGCAGCAAGAGAAGCACCCGAAAGAGCTATACAAAAAACAGGAGGCCTACTGGCTCGGTCAGCTTGGCGGGAGTCTTCCTACACTAGAATTACCGCTTGATAAAACAAGGCCGCGTCTCCCTGATTTCAGCGGTGGAACAATTGAAGTCAACATTGATAAAGACATGGCTGATGAACTGCACCGTTTAATGGCTGAAACGGGAACAACATTGTATATGATTCTTCTGGCTGTCTATTCTATTTTGTTATCTAAGCTAAGCGGGCAAGAGGATATTGTTGTCGGTTCGCCTGCTGCCGGAAGACCGCACGCTGATCTGGAGCGCGTCATCGGGATGTTCGTCAATACATTGGCGATGCGCAGCAAGCCCGAGGGCCACAAAACGTTCAGCTCCTATTTGCAGGACATTCGCCACCTGGCTCTGACCGCTTACGAGCATCAGGATTATCCTTTTGAGGAGCTGGCAGATAAGCTCGATACAAATCGAGAGGTAAATCGCAACCCGCTGTTCGATGCGATGCTTGTGCTTCAAAGCAGTGAAGATTTCCGGTTCGAAGTGCCTGGTCTGTCGATTTCGTCTGTCACTCCTAAACATGATATATCTAAATTCGATTTAACATTACACGCTGAGGAGCATCCGAGTGGAATACGCTGCCGTTTTGAATACAGCACTGCTCTTTTTGAAGAAGAAACCATTACGCAGTGGGCATCCTATTTTATTGAATTGGTGAAAGGGGTAACGGCGGATACCGAGATGAGAATTTCGGACATGCAATTGCTTCCTGCTGCAGAGCGTAGGTTGCTCCTTGAAAAAATGGGACAGTATGCGGCTTATCCGAGAAATGAAAACATAGTAAGCTTATTTGAAAAGCAAGCCGCTAAATATCCGGAGCATATCGCAGTGGTGTGCGGCCATTCTCAGCTTACGTATCGAGACCTGAATGAAAAAGCCGAGCGGGCAGCTGCTATGCTGATCAAACAAGGGGTGAGAACTGGCGATATCGTCGGTCTGATGCTCGATCGGTCACCTGATATGATCATTGGCGTTTTATCGATTTTAAAAGCTGGCGGGGCCTATTTGCCGATTGATCCTGAATATCCCAAGGAGCGTATTAGCTTTATGCTTAATGACAGCGGAGCAAAACGGCTGCTGACTGAGCGCGGTCAAAACAAACCTGCAGACTACACCGGGCATATTTTGTATATCGATGAATGTGAAAACGACTCATTTCCGGCTGATGTAAACATTCAAGAAATAGTAACAGATCAGCCCGCATACGTGATATACACATCTGGAACGACTGGCCAGCCAAAGGGAGTCATTGTCGAGCACCGCAATGTGATCAGTCTCTTGAAGCATCAAAACCTGCCTTTTGAATTTAACCATGAAGACATCTGGACGTTATTTCATTCTTATTGCTTTGATTTCTCTGTATGGGAGATGTTCGGTGCGTTATTGAACGGAGGTACATTAGTCGTGGTCTCTAAAGAAACAGCCCGTGACCCCCATGCATTCCGTTTATTATTAAAAAAAGAGCGCGTCACTGTACTCAATCAGACCCCGACTGCTTTTTACGGCTTGATGCTTGAAGATCAAAATCATACAGATCATTTAAACATCCGCTACGTGATTTTTGGCGGCGAAGCCTTACAGCCCGGCATGCTTCAAAGCTGGAATAAAAAATATCCTCATACTGATTTGATTAATATGTACGGTATTACAGAAACAACAGTCCATGTAACATTCAAAAAATTGTCCGCAGCAGACATTGTAAAAAATAAAAGCAATATCGGACGGCCGCTTTCAACTCTGCAGGCTTATGTGATGGATGCTCATATGAATCTGCAGCCGATCGGAGTTCCAGGGGAGCTGTATATAGGCGGCGAAGGTGTGGCAGGGGGATATCTCAACAGAGATGAGCTGACCGCTGACCGTTTTGTATCCAATCCTTATCTTCCGGGAGACAGATTATACCGAACAGGAGATCTTGCTAAGCGCCTGTCAAATGGCGAGCTGGAATATTTAGGCCGCATTGATGAGCAGGTGAAAGTCAGAGGGCACCGTATTGAGTTAGGCGAAATCCAAGCGGCACTTCTTCAGTATCCAATGATTAAAGAGGCGGCTGTCATTACCAGAGCAGACGAGCAAGGGCAAACAGCTATATATGCTTATATGGTGATAAGAGATCAACAGGCTGCGAATATATCAGACATCCGGGCTTACCTAAAAAACGCCTTGCCTGACTTTATGCTGCCTGCCCGTATGATACAAATTGACAGCATCCCGGTGACTGTTAATGGAAAGCTCGATCAGAAAGCCCTGCCAGAACCTGAAAAACACGCTTATACAGCTGATGATATCAGTCCTAGAAATGAGATTGAAACGGTGATGGCTGAAATTTGGGAGGAGCTTCTTAATGTGAATGAGTTGGGTGTAGGCGCCAATTTCTTTGAGCTTGGCGGAGACTCTATTAAAGCGCTGCAGGTTTGTGCCAGACTGAAGCAGCGCGGATTTGAAACGACAGTACGTGAGATGTTTGAACATCAGACTCTTGGTGAACTGTCCGCCCGGGTTCGAAAAGACGTACGCGCCATTGACCAAGGCCCGGTCGAAGGCGAGATTACTTGGACACCTATCCAGCAGTGGTTTTTCTCGCAATCTCTGGAAAGCCATCATTTTAACCAGTCCGTTATGATCTACCGGGCTGAACGATTTGATGAGGCTGCGCTTAGAAAAGTACTAAAAAGCCTTGTGACTCATCATGATGCACTGAGAATCGTATGCCGGCATGAAGATGGCAGGCAGGTGCAGATAAACAGAGGGATAGATCTTTCAGATGAGGAGCTATATGCACTTGAACTGTTTGATGTAAAGGATAGCCTAACAGAAGCACGGTACACGATTGAGGAAGCAGCCAGCCGGATGCAAGAACATATTCGTTTGGAAACCGGCCCCTTACTTCACGCTGGATTGTTTAGAACCGAGAATGGTGACCATTTATTTCTGACGATTCATCACTTAGTTGTTGATGCGGTTTCCTGGCGAATTTTGTTCGAGGATTTTTCAGCTGCTTACAAACAGGCAGTCTCAGGAGAATCTATTAAACTGCCGCAAAAAACAGATTCATATTTAACGTATTCACAAAGAATAGCTGACTACTCTAAAAGCCGCCAGGTGCAGCGCGAAGCAGCGTACTGGGATGAGTGCGAGAACCGTCACATCCAGCCTGTTCCAAAAGACAATGACGCAGCATCTAACACATTCAAAGATACAGAAGTGATTCATTTTGAGCTATCTCGCCACCACACAGAATTACTGTTAACGGCTGTACATAAAGCTTACAGCACGGAGATGAATGATATCCTTCTGACAGCTTTAGGTCTTGCTTTGCAGAAATGGACGGGAAATAACCAATTTAAAATCAGCATGGAGGGCCATGGAAGGGAATCATATCTTGAGGACATCGATATTAGCAGAACTGTTGGCTGGTTCACCTCCATTTATCCTGTGTGGCTTGATATGAGAGATTCCGATCATAAGGACAAAGAAGAGCGGCTGGGCCACCTTATTAAACAGACAAAAGATATGCTGCACCGTATACCGCATAAAGGCGCGGGCTACGGCGTGCTGAAATATATCAGCAAAAGATGGGGCTCTCAGAAAAACAGCCCAGAAATCAGCTTTAATTATTTAGGCCAGTTTGATCAGGATATTCAATCAAATGCCTTTGAGGTGTCTGACATCAAGCCAGGAAATGAGATCAGCCCGAACTGGGAGCGTCCTTATGCACTGGATATCAGCGGCGCCGTTTCTTCGGGGTGCCTGAACATGCACATCATCTATAACAGGTTTCAATTTGAGGAAAAAACAATCCAAACATTTTCCAGGCATTTTAAACAGACTCTGGAAAACATCATTGAGCATTGTACCGGCAAAGAAAACCAAGAGTGGAGCGCATCTGATTTCACTGATGAAGACTTAACGCTTGATGAATTGAGTGAGATTATGGGAGCCGTCAACAAACTATAGGGAGAGGAGATTCACTGATGCCGCAGCAACCCGAAATACAGGATATATACCCTTTGTCATTTATGCAGGAAGGGATGCTTTTTCACTCACTGTATGATGAACAGTCGAGAGCTTATTTTGAACAGGCTTCTTTTACGATCCATGGACAGCTTGACTTGGAGCGTTTTCAGAAAAGTATGGATGCTGTTTTTGACAGGTACGATATCTTTCGAACAGCATTCATCTATAAAAATGTAGCCAAACCTCGCCAAGTCGTGCTCAAGCAACGTCATTGCCATGTTCATTTTGAAGACATTTCTCATCTCAATGAAAAAGATAAAGAACATTGTACAGAGGCATTCAAAGAGCAGGATAAATCCAAAGGCTTCGATCTCCAAACGGATGTACTGATGAGAATATCTATTTTAAAATGGGCGCCTGATCATTATGTCTGTATCTGGAGCCACCATCATATTTTAATGGATGGCTGGTGTTTAGGCATCGTCATTAAAGACTTTCTCCATATTTATCAAGCGCTTGGAAAAGGGCAGTTTCCTGATTTGCCTCCCGTACAGCCGTACGGGACGTATATTAAATGGCTGATGCAGCAAGACCGGGAAGAAGCAGCTGAGTATTGGAAAAAGAGGCTTCAGCATTTCGAAAAAGCTTCGCCTCTGCCTAAAAGAACAGATCAAATGTCGGATGGGACATTACAGCAGATCACGTTTACCATTCCTGAAAAAGAAACCTCCGAATTACAGAAAATCGCTGCAGCATGTGGTGCGACACTTAACACTGTTTTCCAAGCTTTATGGGGAATCATGCTCCAAAAGTTCAATCGCCGCGACGATGCTGTGTTCGGATCAGTTATATCAGGCAGACCTTCTGAGCTAAAAGATGTGGAAAACATGGTCGGACTTTTTATCAATACCATTCCTATTCGAGTCCAAAGTGATTTTCTGTCTTTTTCTGACCTAGTCAGCAGAATGCAAAAGGACATGACTGAGGTAGAAGCTTATAGTTACTTTCCCTTATATGATATTCAGGCGCAGAGCGCTCTTAAACAAGAGCTGATCGATCATATTATCGTCTTTGAAAATACACCTACTCAACAAGAGATTGAAGAGCTGAATCAAGCTGGATCATTTGATTTCTCCGTGAAAGATTTTGAGATGGAAGAGGTAACTAATTATAGATGCAGTGTCAAAGTGATCCCAGGGCGTACTTTGTACGTTCGGATTCATTTTCATACAGGCGCTTATCAACCAAATATGATGTCTGAAATAAAAGATTATTTACAGCACATGATCTCTGACGTCATCTCTGATCCATCTCTTCCTGTGTCAAAGATGACATTGCTAGATGAGGACAAAACACGGAAAATCGTTTCTCAAAATAACAGGACAGTATCTGTTTCACCTGAAGCCCCAACCTTGCATGGTCTGTTTGAACGACAGGCGGCAGTCACACCGGAACGGCCGGCTATCCGATTTTCCGGCGGTTCGCTGACATACGCTGAGCTTGATATGTACGCCAGCCGGCTGGCTGCGCACCTTGCGGCACGCGGCGTCACAAACGAAAGTATCGTCGGTGTCCTGTCTGAACGCTCACCTGACATGCTGATCGCTGTCCTTGCTGTCTTGAAGGCCGGCGGGGCGTATTTGCCGCTTGATCCTGCGTATCCAAAGGAGCGGCTGAGCTACATGTTGAAAGACAGCGGGGCATCGCTCTTGCTGACACAGCCGGGATGCTCCGCACCGAACTTTTCTGGCGAAACGCTTGAAGTGGACATGACATCTCTTGAGCGTGAAGAAGTAAAACGTTATGTGTCTGCTTCTGTTAGCGACGGATCTCTCGCCTATGTCATTTATACGTCGGGCTCTACCGGGCAGCCGAAAGGAGTGGCCGTTGAGCACCGCCAGGCTGTTTCTTTTCTGACCGGCATGCAGCACCAGTTTCCGCTTTCGGAAGATGACATTGTCATGGTGAAAACCTCTTTTTCCTTTGATGCGTCTCTGTGGCAGCTGTTTTGGTGGACTCTTTCCGGTGCTTCGGCGTATCTGCTTCCGCCCGGTTGGGAAAAAGACCCCGCGTTGATCGTACAAGCCATTCATCAGGAAAACGTGACAACGGCTCATTTTATTCCGGCTATGCTGAACAGCTTTCTCGATCAAGCGGAAATCGAAAGGCTGAGTGACAGGACAAGCTTGAAGCGTGTATTCGCCGGAGGTGAACCGCTTGCGCCCCGTACGGCAGCCCGTTTTGCTTCTGTATTGCCGCAGGTATCATTAATCCATGGCTACGGGCCGACAGAAGCAACGGTAGACGCGGCATTTTACGTATTGGATCCAGAACGGGACAGGGATCGTTTGCGGATTCCGATTGGGAAACCCGTACCCGGTGCGCGTTTGTATGTTTTAGATCCGCATTTAGCCGTACAGCCTTCCGGTGTCGCCGGCGAACTGTACATTGCCGGAGCGGGTGTTGCCAGAGGTTATTTGAATCGGCCGTCATTAACGGAGGAGCGTTTTCTTGAAGACCCGTTTTACCCGGGGGAACGCATGTACAAAACCGGCGATGTGGCGCGCTGGCTCCCTGACGGGAATGTTGAATTCCTCGGGCGCACGGATGATCAGGTGAAAATCCGCGGCTATCGGATTGAACCGGGAGAAATTGAAGCGGCACTAAGAAGCATAGAAGGCGTAAGAGAGGCGGCTGTTACCGTACGGACAGACAGCGGGGAGCCGGAATTATGCGCTTATATAGAAGGGCTCCAAAGAAACGAAGTGCGGGCACAGCTTGAGAGACTGTTGCCGGGCTACATGGTCCCAGCCTATATGATAGAGATGGAACAGTGGCCGGTTACGCCAAGCGGAAAGCTCGACCGAAACGCCCTGCCAGCTCCTGGCGGAGCGGCAGATGCGGAGACCTACACGGCGCCGAGAAACGTGACTGAGATGAAGCTTTCTCAGCTGTGGCAAGACGTGCTGAAAAATGGCCCTGTCGGGATTCACGACAACTTTTTTGACCGCGGGGGGCATTCCTTAAAAGCAACGGCGCTTGTCTCACGGATCTCAAAAGAATTCGATGTACAGGTGCCGCTAAAAGATGTGTTTGCCCATCCGACGGTAGAAGGGCTGGCGGCCGTTATCCGTGAAGGAACGGACAGTCCATATAAAGCGATAAAACCGGCTGAAAAACAGGAAACCTATCCGGTTTCCTCTGCCCAAAAGCGGATTTATGTCCTTCAACAGCTGGAGGACGGAGGGACAGGCTACAATATGCCGGCTGTGTTAGAGCTCGAAGGGAAGCTCAACCCTGAAAGGATGGACAGAGCTTTCAAAGAGCTGATCAAGCGCCACGAGTCGCTTCGGACCTCCTTCGAACAGGACGCAGGAGGCGATCCGGTGCAGCGCATCCATGACGAGGCGCCGTTTACGTTACAGACTACAGTTCTCGGCGCACGAACCGAAGAGGAGGCCGCAGCCGCATTTATCAAACCGTTTGATCTCAGCCAAGCGCCGCTGTTCCGTGCCCAGATCGTAAAGGTATCAGATGAGCGGCACCTGTTGCTGGTTGATATGCATCACATCATTTCAGACGGTGTTTCCGTCAACATTCTGATTCGGGAATTCGGTGAGCTGTACAATAATCGGAAGCTTCCGGCACTGCGCATTCAATATAAAGACTATGCCGTATGGCAAGAAGGATTCAAAACAGGAGACGCGTACAAAACGCAAGAGGCGTACTGGCTGAAGCAGCTCGAGGGCGAGCTGCCTGTGCTGGATCTTCCGGCTGATCATGTCCGCCCGCCTGTGCGAAGCTTCGCTGGTGACAAGGTCTCATTTATGCTGGATCAAGAGGTTACATCAGGCCTTCACAAGCTAGCACGAGAAAACGGAAGCACACTGTACATGGTGCTTCTTGCGGCTTACACCGCGTTCTTGTCACGCTTAAGCGGACAGGAAGATATCATCGTCGGCTCGCCAATTGCCGGCCGGCCGCACAAGGATCTTGAGCCGATACTCGGCATGTTTGTGAACACGCTGACGCTTCGGACGCGCCCGGAGGGCGGGAAGCCGTTTGTACAGTACTTGCAGGAAGTGCGTGAGACAGCATTGGAAGCCTTTGAGCACCAAGATTACCCGTTCGAAGAGCTTGTTGATAAGCTTGAATTGACACGGGATATGAGCAGAAATCCGCTGTTTGACGTAATGTTTGTTCTTCAAAACATGGATCAGGAATCGTTGGAGCTGGATGAACTTTGTCTCAAACCTGCAGCAAACAATGGGCATCAAACGTCCAAATTTGATTTAACCCTATATGCCCAGGAACAGCTCCACGGTTTGCTGACGTTCCAAATGGAGTTTAGTACTGACTTATATAAGAAAAAAACGATAGAAAAGTGGCTTCAATACTTCATCAATATGTTACTCTCCATCATCAAAGACAACAAAGCCGCTCTCGGAACAATAAATATCCTGAATGAGGATGAGACCCATTACCTTATCCACGAGCTCAATCGTACAAAAATAGATTATCCAAGAAATGAAACCATCAGCAGACTCTTTGAAATGCAGGCAGAACAAACGCCTAATGCTGTAGCAATTGTCAGCGACACCCAAGTATTCACTTACGAGGACCTGAACAGCTGGGCAAATCAAATTGCCTCAGTTCTACAGATAAAGGGCGTAGGGCCTGATAGTGTTGTAGCCTTGTTGACAGGCAGAACACCAGAACTCATTGCAGGAATGCTGGGCATTCTAAAAGCCGGGGGAGCCTATCTGCCTATTGCTTCTGATCTGCCTGTTGAACGAATAGCTTATATGCTGTCAGACAGCGGGGCGGCATTACTCCTTCAATCTGAAAAAACAGAAAAACAACTATTAGACATTGAATGTGAACAAATCATAATCGAAGATATTCAAAAGCAAGGAAAAACGAAGAACGTTGATTCTTCAGCAGGGCCACATTCACTCGCATATATCATTTATACCTCTGGATCAACCGGTAAACCAAAGGGTGTCATGATTGAGCAGCGAAGTGTAATTCGTCTTGTTAAAAACAGCAATTATATTACATTTACACCTGAAGACCGCCTTCTGATGACATCATCAATCGGTTTCGACGTTGGGTCATTTGAAATTTTCGGACCGCTGCTAAATGGTGCCGCTTTGCATCTGTCCGATCAACAAACATTTCTCGATTCCCATCAGCTTAAGAGGTACATAGAACATCAAGGAATCACAACGATTTGGCTGACATCTTCTCTATTCAATCATTTGACAGAACAAAATGAACAAACATTTTCACAGCTGAAACATTTAATTATAGGCGGAGAAGCTTTGTCGCCGAGCCACGTCAATCGAATCAGAAATGTCTGCCCTGAAGTATCTATATGGAATGGATATGGCCCTACCGAAAATACAACTTTTTCGACATGCCTTCACATTCAAAAAACATATGAACTTTCCATTCCGATCGGGCGGCCGGTTGGTAATTCCACCGCTTATATCTTAAATCAATGGGGAGTGCTGCAGCCGGTCGGAGCTGTCGGTGAACTTTGTGTCGGCGGAGATGGCGTCGCCAGAGGATATTTGGGCCGTCCTGATTTAACGAAAGAGAAATTTGTCCCACATCCATTTGCACCTGGCGATCGACTGTATCGCACAGGTGATCTGGCGCGCTGGCTTCCTGATGGCACAATTGAGTACGTTGGCCGTATTGATGATCAAGTAAAAGTCAGAGGCTATCGTGTGGAGCTGGGTGAGATCGAATCAGCACTTCGCCAAATAGACGGAGTCAAAGAAGCGGCGGTGTTGGCACGTACAGGACAGTCAGGGAGCAAAGAGCTGTTTGGCTATATCAGCGTAAAAGCAGGCACGAATGCTGAACAAGTGCGTTCTCTTCTTGCGCGTTCGCTGCCAAACTATATGATCCCGGCGTACATTATTGAAATGGAGGCTCTTCCGCTCACATCAAACGGCAAATTGAACCGAAAAGCACTGCCTGAACCAGATTTCGCATCTAAACAAACATACATCCCGCCACGCAACGAACTTGAAGAGCAGCTGGCATTGATCTGGCAGGAGGTTCTAGGCATCCAGAGGATCGGAATAGAGGATTCATTCTTTGAATTGGGCGGAGATTCAATCAAAGCCCTTCAAGTTTCTGCACGCCTTGGGCCCTATGGACTAAGCTTGCAGGTAAGTGATTTATTCCGTCATCCAAAGATAAAGGACTTATCACCATTGATCCGTAAGTCAGAGAGAATCATAGAGCAAGGACCCGTTCAGGGAGACGTTCCTTGGACGCCAGTTCAGCAATGGTTTTTTTCACAAGATATTGAAGAAAGACACCATTTCAATCAGTCTGTCATGCTATTCCATTCTGGACGTTTGTCTGAAAACGCCCTTAGACCAACCTTGAAAAAACTGGCGGAGCATCATGATGCGCTTCGGATGGTTTATCGCAACGATGATAGGCGATGGATTCAAATCAACCAAGGCATTCATGAGTCACAGCTATACAGCTTAAGAATCTCTGATCTTTCACAGTCAGAAAGCGGCTGGGAGACGCAAATCAAACAAGAAGTTGCAGATCTTCAGCAAAGCATCAATTTGCAGGAAGGACCATTGTTGCACGCCGCTTTGTTTAAAACACTGACCGGAGATTACTTGTTCCTTGCGATCCATCACCTTGTCGTTGATGGTGTCTCATGGCGGATTTTGCTTGAGGATTTGTCAGCCGGATATCAACAAGCTGCTGCAGGCCAGACGATCCAGCTTCCGCCTAAAACGGATTCCTATCAGGAATACGCAAGACGCATACAGGTATATGCCCAAAGCAGTAAGCTGATTCGCGAAGAGGCGTATTGGCGAACTGTAGAAGAACAGCAAGACGCAGAACTGCCCTATGAAATACCGCATCATGTGAACATCGACTTCAGCAAAAGGGACTCATTAAGCTTTTCACTGACTGAAGCAGACACCGCCGTCTTGCTGCAAAACGTCAATCACGCCTATGGCACAGATACACAAGATATTCTGTTAACCGCAGCATCCTTGGCGATTTGTGAATGGACAGGAGGAAGCAAGCTCCGTATCGCTATGGAAGGACACGGGAGAGAACACATTCTGCCAGAGTTAGATATCAGCAGGACGGTCGGATGGTTTACATCCATGTATCCGGCCCTCATAAGCTTTGAAAATCATAGGTATGAGCTCGGAACCGCATTAAAAACCGTTAAAGATACACTGGGCCGGATACCAAACAAAGGGGTAGGTTACGGTATGCTGAAATACCTTACACACCCTGAAAATAAAAGCATTACGTTTTCAAAAACACCTGAAATCAGCTTTAACTATTTGGGCCAGTTCAACGACATCGAAAGACAGGACACCTTCCGCCCATCAAGCCTTGGGAGCGGAAAGGATATCACTCATACATGGAAGCGTGAGCAAATCATCGAGATGAGCGCAATGGCAGCAGACAAAAAGCTCCATTTCAATCTTAGTTATCCGCCAGCCCGCTTTCACAGAAACACAATGGAGCAGCTTATTAACAGGATTGAACACTTTTTGCTGGACATTATGAAACACTGCGCCGGTCAACAGAAAACAGAAAAGACACTGAGCGATTTCAGCAGTCAATCATTAACGGCTGAGGACTTGGACAGCATATCCAGCTTGGTGGAAGAATTGTAGAAAATCGTGACAGGGAGACATGAACATGACAAAAGCGAATTCAATTCAGGATATTTATCCGCTGTCTTACATGCAGGAAGGGATGCTTTTCCATTCCCTCCTGCAAAAAGATTCACAGGCGTATGTTGAGCAAGCTTCTTTTACAATTGAAGGAAAAGTCAACCCGCAGTTTTTTCAAAACAGCATCAACGCTCTTGTAGAAAGACATGATATTTTCAGAACGATTTTTATCAGCCAAAATGTTTCCTCTCCCCAGCAGGTTGTTCTGAGAGAACGAAATGTCATCGTACTGGAAGAAAACATTACTCATTTAAACGAGGCGGAGCAATCACAGTTTATCGAGCAATGGAAAGAAAAGGACCGGGACCAGGGGTTTCATTTGCAAAAGGATGTGCTCATGCGCATCGCTCTGATTCAAACAGGAGAGAGCCAGTACTCTTGCATTTGGACCTTTCATCATATCATGATGGACGGTTGGTGCCTCAGCATTGTGCTAAAGGAGTTTCTGCATATTTACGCATCTTATGTAAATGCATCCCCAATAACATTGGAGCCGGTCCAGCCATACGGAAAGTATATCAAATGGCTGATGGAGCAAGACAAAGAGCAGGCGGTTTCTTATTGGGACCATTATCTTTCCGGCCACGAACAGCAAACCGTGCTCCCGAAGCAGAAAAAAACAAAGGGAAAAAGCAGGCAGGAACACGTTACATTTTCATTCTCTAAGGAAGAAAGCAGCAGGCTTTCAGAGCTTGCTGCTAGAGAAGAAGTGACACTCAGTACGATTTTTCATACCATTTGGGGCATTCTGCTACAAAAATATAATAATAACGATGACGCCGTATTCGGTTCTGTCATTTCAGGAAGGCCCGCAGAAATCGAAGGCATTGAACATATGGTAGGTCTTTTCATTAATACGATGCCGATTCGGGTGCAGGGGGCAAAAACGCCATTCCTTCAACTTATAAAAGATATGCAAAAAGACCGTCTTGCCGCTGAAGCGTACAGCTACCACCCTTTATATGAGATTCAATCCCGCTCAGCTGTTAAGCAAGGGCTGATTGATCATATTCTCGTATTTGAAAACTATCCGGTGCAGCAAGAGATTCAAATCCTGAACAAACAGGAACATGCTTCTGATCTTTTTCAGATTCATAATTTCACTGTCGCAGATGAAACCAACTACAGCTTTTATCTTATGGTGGCGCCAGGGGAAGAAATTCATATCAAAATGAACTATGATGCGGAGCAACACGATCGGTCTTTTGTGCTCTCTGTCAAAGAGCATCTTCTGAATGCTGTATCACAAATCTTAAATAATCCGAATCTTCCACCTGAAGAAATCGATATCACGACAGATACTGAAAAGCGGCAGCTGATTGGAGAAATCACAGATCGAACACCAGTTTACGAAACCATCCATGCCATGTTTGAAAAGCAAGCGGAAAAGACACCAGATGCTCATGCTGTAATTGATCAAGCCTGCTCATTAACATACAGAGAACTGAATAAAGCGGCTAACAGATTGGCACGGCATTTACGAATGAAAGGCGTTGTGAGACAGGAACCCGTTGCGATTATGATGGATCGCTCTGCGGCGTTTATCACCGGCGTTCTTGGAATCTTAAAGGCAGGCGGCGCCATTGTTCCCGTTGATCCGCATTACCCGGCTGACAGAATCCGTTATATTCTGCATGATTGCGGCTGTTCGCATGTTGTTTCACAAGCGCATCTTTCCTCATCGTTAGAAGACAATTACATTATCACTTATCCAGAAGAAATCGAAAGCAAAGTAGACGGCAGTAACATAAAGTCAGTCAACAATGCTGACGATCTGCTGTATATGATTTATACATCAGGCACAACAGGTAAACCAAAGGGTGTTCAATTTGAGCATCGAAACATGGCTAACTTGCTGAAGTTCGAATATACTCACTCCGGCATTGACTTTGAAGCAGATGTTCTGCAATTTGCGACACCTTCGTTCGACGTCTGCTATCAAGAAATATTTTCTGCGCTTCTGAAAGGCGGCACACTGCACATCGTGCCAGAAGCCATAAAAAGAGATGTGCCTCAGCTGTTTGCATGTATAAACAAACATCAGACGAATATTGTGTTTCTCCCAACTGCTTTTATCAAAATGATTTTCAGCGAGCGAGAACTTGCGAACTCGTTTCCTGATGGCGTCAAACACCTGATCGCAGCCGGGGAACAATTAATGATTTCAGACCTTTTCCAAGATGTGTTGCGTGAACGCGGCATACACCTGCACAATCATTACGGACCTTCAGAAACTCATGTGGTATCTACGTATACCATTCATCCTGGAGACCCTATTCCTGAGCTTCCGCCAATCGGTAAACCGATAGGCTGTACTGATCTATATATTTTGAATCATCAAAAACAGCTTCAGCCATGCGGTGTACCAGGCGAACTCTATATTTCCGGCGCAAGTGTTGCCAGAGGATATGTCAATCACGATAAACTGACAAGCGACAAATTTTCATCCGATCCATTCAAGCCTGATGTGATCATGTACCGGACAGGTGATTTGGCCAGACGGCTTGAAGACGGCAACATCGAATATATCGGACGGGCAGACAATCAAGTGAAAATCAGAGGTTATCGAATTGAGCCGCAAGAAATCGAAGTCACGCTAATGAATCATCCGGACATTAGTGAGGCTGCCATTCTCATCTGGCAAGATCAAAACGGTGAACATGAATTATGCGCTTACTATTGCAGTGTACAAAAGCTGAACGCAATAGATTTACGCAGTTATATGGCTAGTGAGCTCCCAGAATACATGATTCCGGCGAAATGGATATGGGTTGACAGCATACCTCTTACCCCAAACGGAAAAGTAGATCGCGCAGCACTTCCGGAGCCAGATGCTTCAATCAGCGGAAACCCATATACCGCCCCTCGAAATCTGTTAGAGGCAAAGCTTTCACAACTATTTGAAGATGTACTGAATAATGGCCATATAGGCATCCAAGACAACTTTTTTGACCATGGCGGCCACTCGTTAAAAGCAACAGTGCTTATGTCACGGATCGCTAAGGAGTTTCATGTGCAAGTTCCGCTAAAGGACATCTTTGCCCATCCGACTGTTGAAGGATTAGCTTCAATCATTCGAGAGGCAGAACAAAATCCGTATGCAGCAATTGAACCAGCAGAAGAAAGGGATACATATCCTGTATCTTCGGCCCAAAAACGAATGTATGTGCTTCAACAGCTTGATGAGGGTGTCGCCTATAACATGCCTGCGGTCTTAGAACTGGAAGGTGCACTGGATGTCGCCAAACTGTCTGCTGTATGTAAAGAACTGATCAATCGGCATGAGCCGCTTCGAACTTCCTTTGTATCCGGAGCTGATGACGAGCCGGTTCAGCGTATCCACACCGAAGTGCCGTTTACGTTAAGTAAAGAGACCACTATCGAGGGATTTGTCCGTCCCTTTGATCTCAGCCAGGCGCCATTATTTAGAGCAGGCCTTATAGAAGTGTCAAACGAGAAGCATGTATTGCTGGTGGATATGCACCATATCATTTCAGATGGCGTATCCGTTCAGCTCCTAATCCGAGAATTTACCGATCTTTATGCAAACCGGCAGCTTAAGCCATTGCGGATCCAATATAAAGATTACGCCGTATGGCAACAGAAATTTAAAAAGGGAGACTCGTACCAAAAGCAGGAGACTTACTGGCAGCAGCAGTTTAGCGGGGACCTTCCTATACTGGAGCTTCCAACAGATAAACGACGTCCGGCAGAACGGCAATTCATAGGCGGGAAAGTAACCTTTCAATTGGACAAAGAGATCACGGCCCGCATAAAGCGGCTCGCCCATAAAAACAGAAGCACGCTTTATATGACGCTTCTCGCTTTGTATTCAGCCTTTTTGTCCCGGTTAAGCGGTCAGGATGATATCGTGATTGGTTCACCTATCGCCGGACGGCCCCATGCCAACCTTGAAGCTGTTCTTGGGATGTTCGTCAATACATTGGCTCTCCGCACACGCCCGGCGGGTAATAAGACATTTGAGGAATTTCTGAAAGAAGTCAGACAGACGGCACTAGAAGCGTATGAGCATCAGGATTACCCGTTTGAAGAGCTTGTGGACAAACTCGGTGTGCAGCGGGAAATGAGCCGGAATCCTTTGTTTGACACAACGCTAGTCCTTCAGAATATGGAACAGCAAAAGCTAAAAATGAATGATGTACAGCTTCAGTGGAACGACTTGGAGCACCCAATATCAAAATTTGATATTTCCCTATACGTTACAGAGCATGATTCCGAGCTTTTCTGTCAGTTTGAATACAGTACAGCTTTGTTTGAGAAAGAAACCATCCAAAGGTGGGCCAGCCTTTTCACCACGCTTGTGGAACATACAGCTGCCAGTCCTGAAACAGAATTGGACAATATTCCAATCTTAACAAAAGAAGAAGAGCGAGATTTCATTGAATCATGCCATCTGTTTGAGGAGACGGGCTATTCAATGAATCAAACGCTCCACTATGCACTCGAACAGCAGGCAGAAAAAACGCCTGATCAGGCGGCCGTTATCTTCGAAGATGGAGTGATGACCTATAAAGAATTGAACGAACAGGCTAACCGTATCGCCTGGGAGCTGATCGGACGGGGGGTAAAACCCGAAACGACTGTTGCCATTATAGGAAAGCGTTCACCTGAAATGCTGCTTGGCATTTATGGCATTCTTAAAGCTGGCGGCGCTTATCTGCCCATCGACCCGGATTATCCGGAAGAACGAATCAGCTTTCTGCTGGAGGACAGCGGTACAAACATTCTCCTGCTTCAGTCTGCCGGCCTTCATGTTCCGGAATTTACAGGAGAGATTGTCTATCTCAATCAGACAAATAGCGGACTGGCACATCGTTTGTCCAATCCGAATGTGGATGTTCTCCCGCAATCTTTAGCCTATGTCATCTATACATCCGGCTCTACCGGGATGCCTAAGGGTGTTGAAATTGAACATCGATCAGCGGTGAATTTTTTGAATTCCCTACAGTCCCGCTATCAGCTAAAGCATTCAGATATGATTATGCACAAAACATCATATTCATTCGATGCTTCAATATGGGAGCTGTTTTGGTGGCCTTATGCCGGAGCTTCTGTTTATCTGCTTCCTCAGGGAGGCGAAAAAGAGCCTGAAGTGATCGCGAAGGCCATAGAAGAACAAAAGATCACAGCTATGCATTTTGTGCCTTCAATGCTCCATGCATTTTTAGAACATATAAAATATCGCTCTGTACCGATTAAGACAAACAGACTCAAGCGAGTGTTTTCTGGGGGAGAACAGTTGGGGACCCATCTTGTCTCCCGATTTTACGAGTTGCTTCCAAATGTTTCAATAACCAATTCCTATGGGCCAACGGAAGCAACCGTAGAAGCTGCATTCTTTGATTGTCCGCCACATGAAAAACTTGAACGGATTCCAATTGGAAAACCTGTTCATCATGTCAGATTGTATATCCTGAATCAGAATCAGCGGATGCTGCCTGTTGGATGTATCGGTGAACTATACATTGCCGGAGCGGGTGTTGCCAGAGGTTATTTGAATCGGCCGGCATTAACGGAGGAGCGTTTTCTTGAAGACCCGTTTTACCCGGGGGAACGCATGTACAAAACCGGGGATGTGGCGCGCTGGCTCCCTGACGGGAATGTTGAATTCCTCGGGCGCACGGATGATCAGGTGAAAATCCGCGGCTACCGGATTGAGCCGGGAGAAATTGAAGCGGCACTAAGAAGTATAGAAGGTGTAAGAGAGGCGGCCGTTACCGTACGGACAGACAGCGGGGAGCCGGAATTATGCGCTTATGTAGAAGGGCTCCAAAGAAACGAAGTCCGAGCGCAGCTTGAGAGACTGTTGCCGGGCTACATGGTCCCAGCCTATATGATAGAGATGGAACAGTGGCCGGTTACGCCAAGCGGAAAGCTCGACCGAAACGCCCTGCCAGCTCCTGGCGGAGCGGCAGATGCGGAGACCTACACAGCGCCGAGAAACGTGACTGAGATGAAGCTTTCTCAGCTGTGGGAGGACGTGCTGAAAAATGGCCCTGTCGGGATTCACGACAACTTTTTTGACCGCGGGGGACATTCCTTAAAAGCAACGGCGCTTGTCTCACGGATCACCAAAGAATTCGATGTACAGGTGCCGCTAAAAGATGTGTTTGCCCATCCGACGGTAGAAGGACTGGCTACCGTTATCCGTGAAGGAACGGACAGTCCATATGAAGCGATTAAGCCCGTTGAAAAACAGGAAACCTATCCGGTTTCCTCTGCCCAAAAGCGGATTTATGTCCTTCAGCAGCTGGAGGACGGAGGGACAGGCTACAATATGCCGGCTGTGTTAGAGCTCGAAGGGGAGCTCAACCCTGAAAGGATGGACAGAGCTTTCAAAGAGCTGATCAAGCGCCACGAGTCGCTTCGTACCTCCTTCGAACAGGACGCAGGAGGCGATCCGGTGCAGCGCATCCATGACGAGGTGCCGTTTACGTTACAGACTACAGTTCTAGGCGAACGAACCGAACAGGAGGCCGCAGCCGCATTTATCAAACCGTTTGATCTCAGCCAAGCGCCGCTGTTCCGTGCCCAAATCGTAAAGGTATCAGATGAGCGGCACCTGTTGCTGGTCGATATGCATCACATCATTTCAGACGGTGTTTCCGTCAACATTCTGATTCGGGAATTCGGCGAGCTGTACAATAATCGGAATCTTCCGGCACTGCGCATTCAATATAAAGATTATGCCGTATGGCAAGAAGGATTCAAAACAGGAGACACGTACAAAACGCAAGAGGCGTACTGGCTGAAGCAGCTCGAGGGCGAGCTGCCTGTGCTGGATCTCCCCGCTGATCATGCCCGCCCGCCGGTGCGAAGCTTCGCGGGTGACAAGGTCTCATTTACGCTGGATCAAGAGGTTGCATCAGGCCTTCACAAGCTGGCACGAGAAAACGGAAGCACACTGTACATGGTGCTCCTTGCGGCTTACACCGCGTTCTTGTCACGCTTAAGCGGACAGGAGGATATCATCGTCGGCTCGCCAATCGCCGGCCGGCCGCACAAGGATCTTGAGACGATACTCGGCATGTTTGTGAACACGCTGGCGCTTCGGACGCGCCCGGAGGGCGGGAAGCCGTTTGTACAGTACTTGCAGGAAGTGCGCGAGACAGCATTGGAAGCCTTTGAGCACCAGGATTACCCGTTCGAAGAACTTGTCGATAAGCTTGAATTGACACGGGATATGAGCCGGAATCCAGTGTTTGATGCGATGTTAGTTGTTCAAAATAATGATTACGAGCGATTGCTTCTTCATGATTTGCAAATGAAGCCGGCACAAGTTTCTCATCTCGTTTCTAAATTCGATTTGACACTACAGGCATCTGAGGGCGACGGAAACATTCATTTCCTTTTTGAATATTCAACCGCATTGTTCGAGAAAACCACCATTGAACGCTGGGCATCGCATTTAACAAATGTACTTAGCATCATCGGCAAAAACCCGAAGGTGACACTCAACCATATCGACATCCTGACCCAAGAAGAGCGGCACCAGCTGCTTAATGAGTTTAACACCGGGCAAGCGAATCAATACGGAGTTCAAACAATCAGTCAATTGTTTGAGCAGCAAGCTGCACGAACACCAAAAGCTTCTGCACTTGTCAGCGGAGACAAAACACTCACTTATCAGGAGCTTGACGAGTGGTCCAATGGAATCGCACGTGCATTGCGCAGCCGAGGTGTTAAGCCGGACACACCAGTAGGCATCATGATGCATCGTTCGTTCAGTATGATAGCAGCCATACTTGGTGTGTGGAAAGCAGGCGGCTGTTACGTTCCCATTGATCCTGAATACCCGACAGAACGCAAACGCTATATCCTCAGCGACAGCGGAACGAAACTGCTGATGACAATAAATGAAGCGGATCTGGGAGTACTTGCTGACTTTGAAGGAGAGATCTTGACGATAGAAAGCGTAGAGGAAGACGACAAATCGCCGCTGCCGCAAATGTCGTCTGCCCATCATTTGGCTTATATCATTTATACCTCTGGAACGACGGGCCGTCCAAAAGGGGTAATGGTCGAGCATAAAGGTATTGCTAACACTCTTCAGTGGCGGCGAAACGCTTATGCATTCAACGAGACAGATACCATTCTGCAGCTCTTTTCTTTCTCATTTGACGGCTTTTTAACTAGTATGTTTACACCGCTTTTGTCAGGTGCAAAAGCCGTTTTGCTTCATGAAGAGGAAGCGAAGGATATTCTAGCCATTAAGCATCAGCTGTCTCGTCAACGGATTACACATATGATTATTGTGCCTGTTTTATATCGAGCGCTTTTGGACGTAGTGCAGCCGGAAGATGTAAAGACGCTTAGAGTCGTCACACTGGCGGGAGAAGCGGCTGACCGCGAATTGATCGACCGCAGCTTAGCTGTATGTCCGCATACCGAACTCGCCAACGAATATGGACCGACAGAAAACAGCGTGGCGACTACCGTCATGAGACATATGGAAAAGCAGGCATACGTAAGCATCGGCCAGCCGATTGACGGGACTCAAGTGCTGATTTTAAATAGCAATCATCAGCTTCAGCCAATCGGTGTTGCGGGAGAGCTTTGTATAGCAGGCACAGGGCTTGCAAGAGGGTACGTCAATCTTCCAGAACTGACAGAGAGAGCATTCACGCAGAATCCATTTAAACCCGAAACACGAATGTACCGAACAGGAGACGCCGCCAGATGGATGGCCGACGGAACACTCGAATATCTCGGAAGAATCGATGATCAAGTCAAAATCAGAGGATACCGTGTAGAAACGAAAGAAATTGAATCGGTCATCCGGTGTATAAATGGTGTAAAAGACGCCGCAGTAGTTGCTCATGTAACAGCGTCAGGACAAACCGAATTAAGTGCTTATGTGGTGACAAGACCAGAGTTGAGCACAAATGCTGTACGCTCAGAATTACAAAACAAGCTGCCGGTGTTTATGCACCCTGCGTTTATTGAAAAACTGGACTCACTTCCATTGTCACCAAACGGCAAGCTGGATCGCGGAGCACTTCCAAGACCTGTACACAATCGCGAAGGTGAACGTCCATTCCTCCCGCCAGCCAGCAAAACGGAACAAATACTGGCGGATATATGGAAGGATGTACTGGGTGCAGAAAAAATCGGAACAGCTGATTCGTTCTTTGAGCTTGGAGGAGATTCGATCAAAGCGTTACAGGTATCTGCGCGGCTTCACCGGATAGGCAAGCAAATGGCAGTGAAAGATTTGTTTAGCCATCCGACCATTCAAGAATTGGCAGCTTATATCCGTGATTCAGATACAAGTTCCAGCCAAGCTGCGGTTGAGGGAGACGTACAATGGTCGCCTGTTCAAAAATGGTTCCTTTCTCAAGATATAAAAGAAAAACACCATTTTAATCAGTCCGTAATGCTGCATCGAAGCACCTCTGTACAAGAAGATGCACTGCGCAAAACGTTAAAAGCAATAACGTGTCATCATGATGCGCTGCGAATGGTGTTTACACAGAATGAACAAGGAAAGTGGGATCAATATAATCGGCCGCTCAGTCATTCGGACGACGCGTTGTACGGCCTTCAGATGATTGATTTATGCACTGATGGAAATAGAGCGTATGAGCCTATTATCAAACGCCATGTACTTGATATTCAGCAGAAAATGGATTTGAAGAATGGTCCGCTGCTGCAAGCCGGTCTTTTCCACACAATTGACGGTGATTTCTTATTTTTATCTGCTCATCACCTCGTCGTTGACGGCATTTCATGGCGGGTTCTGCTTGAAGATTTGGCTTTAGGGTATCGCCAAGCTGCAAGCGGGGAGGATATCAAACTGCCGCCTAAAACAAGCTCATTTAAAGCGTACACGAAAAAGCTCTCTGACTACGCTGAAAGCCAGCAGCTAATGAAACAGCTCAAGTATTGGCGCGAAGCCGAAGAGTATCAAACAGAGGCATTGCCTTTTGATCACATTGATGGAACTAGAGCACACGAGGGACAACGGTCCACGATTTCGTTTACCTTAAACGAGAAAGAGACAGCAGCACTCTTAAAAGACGCCAACAGCGCATATAACACTGATACGCAGGACATGCTGCTCGCTTCTGTCATTCTTGCGCTGCGCCATTGGACCAATCAATCCGCCTTCAAACTATCATTAGAGGGCCACGGGCGAGAGGATGTATTAGAAGGAATAGATGTGAGCCGGACGGTTGGATGGTTTACCGCCATTTATCCGTTATTGGTTAAATTGAACGCAGACTTGCCAGATTCGGAAGAATACATGGTTCATGTGCTAAAAACAACAAAAGATACACTGAGACGTGTACCTGACAAAGGATTCGGCTACGGTGTCATCAAATATTTGACGCCGCCTGGCAAAAAAGACATCAATTTCACAGGTGCACCAGAAATCAGCTTTAATTATCTTGGTCAATTTGAAAGCGTCCGCTCAGCTGAAGTACCTGAGGAGGACGCCTTCTCATTCTCTCCGCTTGGTGCCGGAGGTGATATCAGCACAACATGGAACCGTGAACAGTCGCTGGATATCAGCGCAATCGCTGCAGAAGGAAAATTGACTGTCAATATGACTTATGACAATGCCCGCTTTCAGCGCAAAACCATCAAACAGCTTAGCGAAACATGCCGTCAATTTTTATTACAGCTGATCGAACACTGCCAGAACAAAAGAGAAACAGAAAAGACGATCAGCGATTATGATGATCAAGAACTAACCGAGGACGCCCTGCAAGAGATTGCTGATATGCTCAGTTTTCACTAATGAAACCGTGAAGAAAGGTGCAGACACTATGGATAACATCAAAAAAATCAAGAACATTTATCCTCTGAGTCATATGCAGGAGGGAATGCTGTTTCATTCCTTCCTCCGTAAAGAGGAGGGGGCGTATGTCGAGCAGTCGCTCTTCACCATTAAAGGAAGCCTCAGCTATGACTGGTTCCAGCGCAGCATTCAAGCCATTATCGACCGCCATGATATTTTCAGAACCGTGTTTTTGCCGCACGTCCCGCATTTGTCGGGACCTCGGCAAGTCGTGATGACAGAACGTGAATTCCATTTGTACAGCGAAGACATTTCCCATCTGCCAACAAACGACCAGAATGAGTATATTGAACGCTTTAAAGAGAAGGACAAGCAAAAAGGCTTTGATCTGCAAAAAGACATGCTGATGCGGATTTCTCTATTCAAGACAGCTAAAGATGAGCATGTCTGTATCTGGAGTCACCATCATATTTTAATGGACGGATGGTGCCTAGGTATCGTTATGCAGGAATTTATGCAAATTTATCAATCGATTCATGCAGGAAAACCACTTTCATTAGACCCTGTCCGTCCGTACAGCACCTATATTTCATGGCTGACAAACCGAGACAAAGAAAAAGCAGCGGCCTACTGGGATACCTATTTAAAAAACTACAGCACTCCATCACCTCTGCCTCGTGTGTCTGATAAAGAAACAAAAGAAGGTTATCACCGTGAAGATTTGATATTTTCATTAAATAAACCACTGACAGACAAGCTGAAAGAGACTGCCAAACAACACGGCGTCACGCTCGCTACCCTTATTCAGGCAGTCTGGGGTGTGATGCTGCAGCAATATAACCGCACAGACGACGTTGTGTTTGGCGCAGTTGTATCAGGAAGACCGTCAGAAATCCCAGGCGTGGAGCAAATGATAGGGTTGTTTATCAATACCATACCGATTCGAATTAAAACACATCAAGACGAAACGTTTCACGAGCTGCTCATACGCTGCCAGAAAGAAATGCTGGAAGCTGAGCCGTTTACCTGCCAGCCTTTATTTGATATTCAGGCAAACACCGCATTAAAACAGGAACTGATTGATCACATTATCGTCTTTGAAAACTATCCGTTACAGCAGAAAATCGCCGATTCCGCTGATCAAACCGATTCACCGCTGCAAATCGATCAAGTTCAAGTATCCGAGCAATCAGGATATAACTTTAATCTTGTCGTTGCTCCCGGCGAAGAGCTTGTCATCAAGTTCAGCTATAATGCATTCGTTTACGATGCTGCCTGGATCAGCTGTATCAAGAGGCAATTTACGCAAGCGCTTAGCACAGCTGCACAGCACCCTCATATGCCAATTGCTGATTTTTCTTTTCTTGATGCAACAGAAAAAGAGCAGATTGTCACACAGTTCAACAATACAAAAACGGAGTATCCAAAGAATCATACAATTATCGATTTATTTCGCGAACAAGCAGAAAAGACGCCAGACCATACCGCACTTGTGTATGGCAATATGTCTATTTCGTATAAAGAGCTTGATAAACGCTCTAATGCGCTCGCCAGAGAATTAATTCAAAAAGGATTTCGGAAAAACGAGACAGCCGGAATATTGGCTGCACATTCTCCCGAATTCATGATCAGTGTGCTTGCCGTATTAAAAGCAGGGGGAGCATACCTCCCGCTTGATGCGGAGCTTCCGCCTGAACGAGTCAGCTTTATGCTTGAGGAAACGCAAGCAAAAATGCTGATTGTTCAAAAGGGGCTGGAGCAAAATGCTGCGTTCTCAGGAACATGTATGATTGCAGATGCGCAGGCATTGATGGGAGAGAACCATTTTCCTATCAACACCATCTCCAGTCCAGACGATCTTGCATATATCATGTATACCTCAGGATCAACAGGCCGGCCGAAAGGGGTCATGATCACGAATCGCAATGTCGTGTCCCTGGTCAGAAACAGCAATTACACGTCTGCGTCCGGTGATGACCGGTTTATTATGACTGGATCTATCAGCTTTGACGCCGTCACCTTTGAAATGTTCGGGGCACTTTTAAATGGCGCAAGCCTTCATATCATTGATAAATCGACAATGCTGACACCTGATCGGTTTGGAGCGTATTTGCTTGAAAATGACATTACAGTGCTATTTTTAACGACAGCTCTTTTTAATCAGCTGGCACAGGTACGAGCTGACATGTTTCGCGGACTCCATACGTTATATGTCGGAGGAGAAGCACTCTCTCCTGCCCTGATGAATGCCGTCAGACACGCCTGTCCAGATCTCGCGCTTCATAATATTTACGGGCCAACGGAAAACACGACTTTTTCAACCTTTTTTGAAATGAAGAGAGACTATGCGGGGCCGATTCCGATTGGAAAACCAATCAGTAATAGCACCGCTTACATCTTAGATACAAAAGGACGTCTTTTGCCAATAGGCGTTCCCGGCGAGCTTTGTGTTGGCGGTGATGGAGTCGCTAAAGGCTATTTGAACAGAGTAGATCTGACAAATGCTGTGTTTTCTCCTCATCCTTTCTTGCCTGGAGAAAGAATATACCGTACCGGTGATTTGGCGCGCTGGCTGCCTGATGGAAACTTAGAATACATCAGCAGAATTGACAGGCAAATGAAAATCCGCGGAAAACGAATTGAGCCCGCCGAAATAGAAGCGCGCCTGTTAGAAATGGAAGGCGTTCAAGAAGCAGCAGTGACATTGAGAGAAAAAGATGGAGAGGCGCAGCTGTACACTCATTACGTCGGTGATCACAAAAAAACAGATACGGATTTTCGCGCCGATTTGGCGCGTGTGCTTCCAGACTATATGATCCCGCAGCACTGGGTGCGTGTGGAGCGGATGCCGCTTACCGGAAACGGAAAAATAGACCGCAGCGCGCTGCCTATTCCAGAAAATAAGCCTGCCAAACGACAGAACATCATATTGCCAAGAAACTTGGTTGAAGAAGAATTGGCGAACATTTGGAAGCAAGTCCTCGGTGTTAACACAATCAGTATTGATGATGACTTCTTTGCTATTGGCGGACATTCACTAAAAGCACTGCAAGTCATACATACACTAAAACATCAGCAGAACATTGACATACCGATTGATTTCTTGTTCGAACATCCGACAATCGCTCAGCTTGCCGAAAAACTTTATTCTAAACAGCTGAGAGCGGCAGATGAACAGCATGTGATCAAACTGAACCAGCACGGCGCGCAAAATCTTTTCTGCTTCCCGCCGATATCAGGATTTGGCATTTATTTTAAAGACCTTGCTTTATTACTGAATGAGAAGGCAGCCGTATACGGGTTTCACTTTATTGAACAAGACACCCGCATTGAACAATATGTTAATTGCATGACGGACATACAGCCTGAGGGCCCATACGTTTTATTAGGCTACTCTGCTGGCGGAAACCTGGCTTTTGAAGTGGCACAGGCTATGGAGCGCAAAGGATTGGAAGTCAGCGACTTCATTATCGTGGACGCTTATCTAAAAGAACAGCCTTTGCCTATCGATACCGGGAATGACGAATCTGCAGCATATCTGCCTGAAGCAGTCAGAGAAAAGGTGATGAAGAAAAAAAGAAACTATCAGGAATATTGGGCACAATTGCTGAATGAAGGCCACATCAAAGCAAGCATTCATTTCATCGAAGCTGGAATCCACCCCGAAACCAGCGGGCATACAGGCTTAACGAAATGGGAAGGCGCCTGCGGAAACTATAGTGAGTACACGGGTTTTGGCGCTCATAAAGACATGCTGGAAGGAACATATGCTGAAAAGAATGCTGACATCATCCTCGACATTTTAGAAAAGATCACTTCAAATAAAGCAATCCCGCACAAACAATAGAGCGGATTCGCGGACAAAAGCATTCTTTGTCCGCTTCTTTTTGTATCAAAGAATGGATCGATGACACTAGGGAATGATAACATCATCCTTTTTCTTGGAGGCTTGTCATGGAGCATTTATCTTTTCTTACGTTTATCATGCTGATTCTAGCCAGTTACAGGCTGACACATTTGATTGTATTCGACAAAATCACAGAATTTATCCGAAAACCTTTTATGAAAAAGAAAAGGATTGTTGATCAAAACGGGCATGTAGATGAAAAAAGCGTGCCGGCTTCTAACTTTGGATACATGCTCAATTGCTACTGGTGTGCCGGTGTTTGGTGTGCCATCTTGATCGGACTTGGCTATCTTTTTTTGCCTCGTATTGCAATACCGCTGATCTTTATTTTAGCCATTGCCGGAGCACAAGCGATCCTTGAAACGGCTGTCGGTGTCGGCGTAAAACTTATTGATGTGTTAAAAAGTCTGCAAACCATGATGAATGATAAAAAGTCCTAAAAGCGGTTCACAACATGCTTTAGGACTTTTTTCGTTTATTTAGTGAGATAGACATTCTGTTAATCACCCTTTTAAAGCCCGGGAATACCGTAATAGCGAATAGTGAAAGTGATGTAATGGGGGAGAAGAAACAGAATGAAGGTTTGCCAAAAGTCGATTGTCCGTTTCCTTGTCAGCTTGATCATCGGAACGTTTGTCATTTCCGTTCCGTTTATGGCCAATGCGCAGTCTGACAGGGAGCTGAGAGCCGTATGGATTGCTTCCGTATTAAATATTGATTGGCCGTCCAAAAAAGGGTTATCTGTGAAAGAGCAAAAACAGGAGTATATCAAACTGCTGGACGATGTGCAAAAAATGGGAATGAATGCCGTTGTTGTTCAGATTAAACCGACGGCTGATGCCTTTTATCCGTCAGCTTACGGGCCTTGGTCGGAATACTTAACCGGTGTCCAAGGGAAGGACCCGGGCTATGATCCTCTTGCATTTATGATTGAAGAAACCCATAAACGAAATTTGGAATTTCACGCGTGGTTTAACCCTTACCGTATTACAATGAATCATACAGATCTTAATAAATTGTCTGAGAGTCACCCGGCAAGAAAACATCCAGATTGGGTTGCCGCCTACGGAAACCAGCTGTATTATCATCCAGGCATTCCAGAAGCGAGAGATTTTATCGTCAAAGGCATTGAAGAAGTCGTAAAACATTATGATATCGATGCTGTTCATATGGATGATTATTTTTACCCTTATAAAATAGCAGGACAGGAATTTCCTGATCAAGCACAGTATGAACAATACGGAAAAGACGCTTTTTCTAATATCGATGACTGGCGGCGGGACAATGTGAACCAGCTTGTCAAACAAATCAACCAAACAATTAAAGCTGCAAAACCGTATGTCAAATTCGGCATCAGTCCCTTTGGAGTATGGAGAAACGCCGCAGATGACCCGACCGGATCGAATACAAAAGCAGGCGTCAGAAATTATGACGATCTATATGCAGACACAAGACATTGGATCCAAGAAGGCGACATCGATTATATTGCTCCGCAAATTTATTGGAGTATCGGCTTTAACGCAGCGGCTTACGACGTGCTGGCTGATTGGTGGAGCAATGAAGTCAAAAATAGACCTGTTCACTTATATATTGGCCAGGCAGCATATAAAATCAATAACAATTTTGATCCGCCTTGGTCCGACCCTGAGGAATATGTGCGGCAAATCACTTTGAACCGCCAGCTTGAACTGGTGAAAGGAAGCATGCATTTCAGCCTCAAGGACCTCAACAAAAATCCGCTTGGCATCAAAGACAGGCTTATCGCCGATCTTTACAGAAATCCGGCACTGGTTCCGCAAATGCCTTGGCTTGACAATACCGCCCCAAAAAAACCGAAGCTTACGAAAGTCACCGAAGACAAAAACGGCAATCTTCTGCAGATTAAAGATCACCCATCAAATCAAAAAACGAAAGAAACAGCCTATTATGCGATATACAGAGCCGAAGGGAAAAAGCAGAGAACATTGCTGGCAACGCAAAGAAAAACACATGAGCAGCAAACCTTCTTAGATAACACGGCAGATCCCAACAAGAAATATACGTATTATGTCACTTCAGCAGACCGGCTTCATAACGAAAGCAAGGCTTCCAAACGAACAACAAAATAAGAAATGAGAAGGACGGCTTTCTAAGTCGTCTTTTTTTAAAAGTGATTTTGGAGACAGGAAACGATGGTAAACCCCTGTAGGCGGTGTTTGGACATTTTCCATTATTGGAATCTGAGAAGCTAGTACTAAGTAAAATCTAAGAGAAACATGTACAGGACGTGTTTTACGTTTTCATTTCTAGTCTGGTTAGGTGCCACATTATTTTTTGTGCTGTTCGAAGATGCTGTGTTGACTGATCCGGCTGAAGAAGCCTTTTTGACGAACTTTCTTCTCTTGGAAGCGGGCACCGCTCTTGTTTTATGCCTTGTGTTCTTTCTCTATCAAAAACTCGATCAATCACAGTTCGCGGTGATCAAGCTATATATGGGGATCAGCGGTCGGTTTATTGATTGATACGATTTCCCTTTGGAATCTCCCTCATCTTCCCGGCTTTATCAAAGGGCCAAGTTATTGCATTTGCGATATGGATGGTATGCGCCTACTGCATGTATTTGCTCATTCCGCTGAAATTATCACATAAAAAATGATTCAGTTTTAATTTTCAGACTTTTCTTGTCAGGGAATGATTATAGAACTCGCCTAATAGGATGTTACAAAGATGTGAAGGAGGAAACGATGTGAATTTTGAGCTGACAAAAGAACAACAAATGGTGCGTGAAATGGTAAAAGATTTTGCGAAAAAAGAAATTGCTCCTCACGCTGAACATGTAGATCAAACAGGCGAGTTCCCGATGCAAACATTTGAAAAAATGGGTGAACTCGGTCTGATGGGTATTCCATTTCCAGAAGAATACGGCGGATCTGGCGGTGATACGATTTCATATGCCTTAGCGGTTGAAGAAGTCGGCAAAGCCTGCGGCAGTACTGGATTAAGCTATGCTGCAGCGGTCTCGCTAGGCGCAAGCCCTCTTTACTACTTCGGAACAGAAGAGCAAAAACAGACGCATTTGACGCCGCTGGCTTCAGGCACAGCACTCGGATCATTCGGCCTGACGGAGCCAAATGCCGGCTCAGATGCAGGAGGCACTCAAACAAAAGCGATTTCAAATGGTGACGAGTATGTAATCAACGGCGAAAAGTGCTGGATCACTAATGCAAGCTACGCACGCACAGTTATTGTAACCGCCGTAACAGGCAAAAACAAAGACGGAAAAAACATCATCTCCGCATTAATCGTGCCAACTGACACACCAGGACTTACGATTACGAGCCCGTACGATAAAATGGGCGTCCGCGGTTCGAATACAGCGGAAATTTTGCTTGAGGATGTAAGAGTGCCTGCGGCCAACTTACTTGGCGATCCAACAAAAGGGTTTAAACAGTTTCTATATACGCTGGACGGAGGGCGAATCTCCATCGCTGCTCTTGCAGTCGGCATTGCCCAAGCGGCCCTTGATGCATCATTGGCATATGCGAAAGAACGAAAGCAGTTTGGACAGCCGATTTCTTCCTTTCAAGCGATTCAATTTAAGCTTGCTGACATGGCGATGGAAATTGATCTGGCACGGCAAATGGTGTTAAAAGCCGCCTGGCTGAAAGACCATAACCACCCGTTCACCAAAGAAGCGGCGTACGCCAAGCTATTCGCATCTGAAATGGCGACAAGAGCTTGCAATCAAGCCATTCAAATCCATGGAGGTTCAGGCTATATGAAAGAGTATGGGGTGGAACGGATGCTACGGGACGCAAAATTAATGGAAATCGGTGAAGGCACATCTGAAATTCAGCGTCTCGTGATCGCCAGACAGCTTTTAAAATAAAAATGTAAACGCTTTCCTATCATTGAGAAAGGAGGAACAATGAATGGCTGAACTCATCCATTCCACAATCGGCAGGCTGCTGGAACAAACAGCTGATGCGTATCCCGATCGAGATGCTGTTGTGTATCCAGACCGAAATATCCGCTATACGTACGCCCAATTTGACAGTCTGTGCCGTCAAACCGCTAAAGGTCTTATGCGGATGGGGATTGGAAAAGGAGACCACGTCGCCATATGGGCTTCTAATATCCCTGAATGGCTTGCCGTCCAGTTCGCAACTGCGAAGATCGGAGCCGTGCTCGTAACCGTCAATACCAATTATCAAGCACACGAGCTGGACTACTTGTTAAAGCAATCGGATGCCGCCGCGCTTATTATCATGGATTCATACAGGGGCACTTCTTATCCAGACATCGTGAGCAGTTTAATTCCAGAACTGCAAGAAGCAAAGCCCGGCCAACTGAAATCTGAACGCTATCCCTTTTTAAAAACGCTAATCTATATTGGCAATAAACGGTTGCCTGGCATGTATCATTGGGACGATACAGAGAGATTGGCGAAAACAGTGACAGATGCTGAGCTTGAAGAGAGAATGAACAGCCTGGATAAAGACGATGTGATTAATATGCAATACACATCAGGAACGACAGGGTTTCCAAAAGGCGTGATGCTGACCCATTTCAATGTCATCAATAACGCTGCTAATATCGCTGAATGTATGGCTTTAACCTCTCAAGACCGCATGTGTATCCCGGTTCCGTTTTTTCACTGCTTTGGATGCGTCCTTGGGGTTTTGGCATGTGTATCCGTCGGGGCAGCCATGATACCCGTGCAAGAATTTGATCCCGTTACCGTCCTTAAAACGTAGAAAAAGAGAAATGCACAGCGCTCCATGGTGTGCCTACCATGTTTATCGCCGAGCTGCATCATCCGGATTTTGATGCATATGATCTATCGACGCTCCGAACAGGAATCATGGCCGGCTCTCCCTGCCCAAGTGAAGTGATGAAAGCTGTGATTGAAAGAATGGGCATGAAAGACATTACGATCGCCTATGGACAAACCGAAGCCTCGCCAGTCATTACGCAAACGAGAGCAAATGATTCCTTCATAAGAAGAGTCGAAACAACCGGCCGCGCCCTGCCACATACTGAGGTGAAAATTGTAGAACCTGGGACATGTCAAGAAGTTCAAAGAGGCATGCAGGGAGAACTGTGCACCCGTGGCTATCACGTCATGAAAGGCTATTATAAAGACAAAGATGCGACCAGAAAAGCAATCAATCATGACGGATGGCTGTTTACCGGAGATCTTGCTGTCATGGACGAAGACGGGTACTGCCGCATCACCGGAAGATTAAAAGATATGCTCATCAGAGGCGGCGAGAACATTTATCCGCGGGAAATTGAAGAATTTTTATACCGGCATCCCGCTATTTTAGATGTACAGGTCGTTGGTGTGCCTGACGCCAAATTCGGGGAGGAAGCTGCAGCCTGGATTAAACTGAAAGACGGTAAAAGCGTTTCACCTGATGAGCTTAAAGCCTATTGCAAAGGGAAAATCGCCCGCCACAAAATTCCGCGTTATGTTATTTTTACGGATGACTATCCGATGACGGCCTCAGGCAAAATTCAAAAATATAAACTGCGAGAAAAAACGATTGAAATGTTCAACCTATCATCAAGTCAATGAGGTGAAATCATGTTTACAAAAGTACTGATCGCCAACCGCGGAGAAATTGCAATGAGAATTATCCGAACATGCAGCCGTCTCGGCATTAAAACGGTCGCGGTTTATTCAGAAGCAGACAAGGACGCGCTCCATACAAAAGCCGCTACAGAGGCTTATTTGATCGGAGAATCGAGAGTCAGTGAAAGTTATTTAAATATAGAGAGAATCATAAAGACGGCGAAAAAAGCAAATGCCGACGCGATCCACCCGGGATATGGATTGTTATCAGAAAACAGCCGGTTCGCTGAACGCTGCAAGCAAGAAAACATCGTGTTTATCGGACCTTCCCCTGATATCATCGCAAAGATGGGCAGCAAAATTGAAGCGCGAAAAGCAATGGAGGCTGCAGGTGTCCCTGTGGTGCCGGGCGTTTCTGAATCCCTCGGAGATATAGAGGCAGCCTGCCGCACCGCAGGTCAAATCGGCTATCCTGTCATGCTGAAAGCTTCAGCGGGCGGAGGGGGCATCGGAATGCAGCGGGTTGAAAATGAAGAAGCATTAAAAAAAGCGTACGAGGGAAACAAAAAGCGCGCAGCAGATTTTTTCGGTGACGGGTCGATGTATATAGAAAAAGTTATTGAACATGCGCGCCACATCGAGGTTCAGCTTTTGGCCGATCAACACGGCCATACAGTACATCTGTTTGAACGTGATTGCTCTGTTCAGAGGCGCCACCAAAAAGTCATTGAAGAAGCACCGTCTCCATTTGTAGACGATGAACTAAGAATGAAGATCGGGCAAACAGCGGTAAAAGCAGCGAAGGCAATCGGCTATACGAACGCAGGCACCATCGAATTCATAGTTGACCAGAAGCAAAATTTTTATTTCCTCGAAATGAATACGAGACTGCAAGTTGAACACCCCGTGACTGAAGAAATAACAGGCCTGGACTTAGTTGAGCAGCAGCTGCGGATTGCTGCGGGCCATACACTCACATTCTCCCAAAAAGACATCCAACGGAACGGGCATGCGATAGAGGTTCGAATATACGCGGAAGATCCCAAGACCTTCTTCCCGTCACCAGGTACGATCACTGCGTTTTCACTTCCTGACCAAAAAGGAGTCAGACACGAATGTGCGGTAGCAAAAGACAGCACCGTTACCCCTTTTTATGACCCGATGATCGCTAAGATGATTGTCAAAGGCCAAACCAGAACAGAAGCAATTGAAAAACTAGAGACAGCGCTTCGCGACTATCGTGTAGAGGGAATCAAAACAAATCTTCCGCTTCTCATACAGGCTGCGGCAACAAAGGCATTTAAAGAAGGGGATGTCACGACTGACTTTTTGAAACAACACCTATAAAGGAGGCAGTTGTCATGACGGTTAACATACAAATGGCAGGAAACCTGTGGAAAGTCCACGTCAAAGCCGGCGACCAAATCGAAAAGGGCCAGGAGGTAGCCATTTTGGAATCGATGAAAATGGAAATCCCGATCGTTGCAGATAGAAGCGGAATCGTAAAAGAAGTCAAAAAAAATGAAGGCGACTTTGTAAATGAAGGAGACGTACTGCTCGAACTGAGCGATTCCACTCAATAATTTGGAGGAAGACCATGACATATCCTAAAAAAGTGACAATCAAAGAAGTCGGCCCGCGTGACGGCTTACAAAACGAGCCCGTATGGATCGCAACAGAGGATAAAATAACCTGGATCAACCAGCTTTCCAGGACAGGGCTTTCGTATATTGAAATCACATCCTTCGTTCACCCGAAATGGATTCCGGCGCTTCGAGATGCTATCGATGTAGCAAAAGGCATCGACCGTTTAAAAGGGGTAACGTACGCGGCACTTGTCCCGAATCAAAGAGGACTGGAGAATGCACTTGAAGGAGGCATTAACGAGGCTTGCGTTTTTATGTCCGCCAGCGAGACGCACAACAGAAAAAACATCAATAAATCCACTTCTGAATCCCTTCATATACTCAAACAAGTAAACAACGACGCACAAAAAGCAAACCTCACAACAAGAGCCTACCTCTCGACTGTTTTCGGCTGTCCGTACGAAAAAGATGTCCCCATTGAACAAGTCATTCGCCTTTCAGAAGCTCTATTTGAATTTGGGATTTCTGAACTTTCGCTTGGAGATACGATTGGAGCGGCTAATCCCGCCCAAGTGGAAACTGTACTTGAAGCTCTTTTGGCACGATTCCCGGCTAATCAAATTGCCTTGCATTTTCATGATACGAGAGGAACCGCTCTGGCCAACATGGTCACAGCACTCCAAATGGGCATCACGGTGTTCGACGGCTCGGCAGGCGGGCTTGGGGGATGCCCATATGCGCCAGGTTCAGCAGGAAACGCCGCAACTGAGGATATCGTGTACATGCTTGAACAGATGGATATCAAAACAAATGTAAAGCTAGAAAAACTGCTATCTGCGGCCAAATGGATAGAAGAAAAAATGGGCAAACCGCTGCCGAGCAGAAATTTACAGGTGTTTAAATCATCTTGATAAAAGGGAGGACGCATACAATGGGAGACTCTATTCTTTTTACTGTTAAAAATGAACATATTGCGTTGATCACCTTAAACAGGCCTCAGGCAGCAAATGCTCTTTCAGCGGAAATGCTTAGAAACCTGCAAATGATTCTTCAGGAAATTGAATTCAACTCAAACATCCGTTGCGTCATCCTCACAGGCACCGGTGAAAAAGCGTTTTGTGCAGGGGCAGACCTAAAGGAACGGATAAAACTGAAAGAAGATCAGGTTCTGGAAAGTGTATCTCTCATTCAAAGAACGGCGGCTTTACTTGATGCCTTGCCGCAGCCGGTCATAGCTGCGATAAATGGAAGCGCATTAGGCGGCGGACTAGAATTGGCATTGGCATGCGACCTTCGAATCGCAACTGAATCAGCTGTGCTGGGACTTCCGGAAACAGGGTTAGCTATTATCCCGGGCGCTGGAGGGACCCAAAGGCTGCCCCGGCTGATTGGCAGAGGAAAAGCAAAAGAATTCATTTATACAGGCAGACGCGTGACCGCACACGAAGCAAAAGAAATCGGCCTTGTAGAGCATGTCACGGCTCCTTGTGACCTTATGCCAAAAGCAAAGGAACTGGCCGCAGCCATTTCTGCCAACGGGCCGATCGCTGTCCGTCAGGCTAAATTTGCAATCAATAGAGGATTGGAGACAGATCTCGCTACAGGCCTTGCGATTGAACAAAAAGCGTATGAACAAACCATCCCGACAAAAGACAGGAGAGAAGGGCTTCAGGCCTTTCAAGAAAAAAGACGGGCCGTATACAAGGGAATATAAAAGGGAGGCAATGCTCATGGATTATGAAAAGGAACGAACAGAACGGGCTGAACGGATTCGAAAAGGCGGAGCGGAAAAGTATCATCAAAGCAATCGGGAAAAAGGCAAGCTCTTTGTCAGAGAGCGGCTTTCCCTTCTCTTTGACGATGACATTGAGCTAGAAGACGCTTTTTTTGCGGAATGTATGTCAGACGGGCTTCCCGCTGACGGAGTTGTAACCGCTATCGGCAAAATCGGCGGCCAAACCGTTTGCGTCATGGCGAATGATTCAACAGTGAAAGCGGGGTCATGGGGAGCAAAAACAGTTGAAAAAATCATCAGAATTCAAGAAACCGCCGAAAAATTAAACTGTCCGCTCATTTATTTAGTCGATTCGGCAGGCGCCCGAATTACCGACCAAATCAATGTCTTTCCAGGGAGACGCGGTGCAGGAAGAATTTTTTACAATCAAGTCAAATTATCGGGACGCATTCCGCAAATCTGTCTGCTTTTCGGACCATCTGCAGCAGGTGGCGCTTATATTCCGGCCTTCTGTGATATCGTCGTTATGGTAGACGGTAACGCCTCCATGTATTTAGGCTCGCCAAGGATGGCGGAAATGGTTATTGGCGAAAAAGTGTCTCTTGAAGAAATGGGTGGCGCCCGTATGCATTGCTCAATCTCCGGCTGCGGAGATATTCTTGCAGAAACTGAAGAAGAAGCCATACAGCTGGCGCGGGCTTATTTGTCTTACTTTCCGGCAAATTTTCAAGAAAAAGCGCCCATTCATAAGAAACGCCCGCCAAAACACTTCGACACTCCGCTTGCCGACGTCATTCCGCAAAATCAAAACGCACCTTTTGATATGCATGAGCTGATTGAGCGGGTCATAGATGAAGACTCATTTTTTGAGATCAAAGCCTTATTTGCACCGGAATTATTGACGGGCCTCGCACGAATCCACGGACAGCCTATCGGCATTGTTGCAAACCAGCCGAAGGTAAAAGGAGGCGTCTTATTCCACGATTCAGCAGACAAAGCGGCTAAGTTCGTTACCTTATGTGACGCTTTTCATATCCCATTGCTGTTCTTAGCCGATATCCCCGGTTTTATGATTGGCACAAAAGTAGAACAGGCTGGGATTATCAGACACGGAGCGAAAATGATTTCTGCGATGTCGGAGGCAACTGTTCCAAAACTCTCTGTCATTGTCCGAAAAGCTTACGGGGCGGGGTTGTATGCAATGGCAGGGCCGGCATTTGAACCGGATTGCTGTCTAGCGCTCCCAACCGCCCAAATCGCCGTCATGGGCCCTGAGGCCGCTGTAAACGCTGTCTACGCTAAAAAAATCGCCGAGCTGCCAGAAGAAGAGAGAGCCGCATTTATCAGCAGCAAACGGGAGGAATACAAAGAGGACATCAATATCTACCGTCTGGCTTCAGAAATGATCATTGATGCTGTTATCCCAGCCAATTCGCTGCGTGATGAGCTGGCCAAACGGCTCAAGGCATACATGACAAAGGAAATGACATTTACCAATCGAAAGCATCCGGTTTATCCGGTGTAAAAGCAAGAACTTAGGAGCGCAAAAAAAGCGCTCCTTTATATATTTACAATAACAACATTATGTCAACTAATTACCATTGCATAAAACGCTTGGTTTTTTAGAATAGTAAATAAAGGCTGCCGCACCTCTAGCGGCAATTGTCAGTTTATCATAAAAAGGGGCCTACATTATGTATCATTTATATTCACATAACGACTTGGACGGAGTAGGATGCGGAATCGTAGCAAAATTGGCGTTCGGAAAAGACATAGAGGTCCGGTATAACTCTGTTAACGGCTTAAACGCACAGGTGCAGTACTTTTTAGAAAAAGCGAAGGAGAGCAACAGACAGGACGCGTTATTCATCACCGATCTCGCCGTCAATGAAGAAAACGAAGAGAGATTGAATGAGTATGTTCATGCAGGGGGCAAAGTGAAGCTCATTGACCATCATAAAACAGCCCTTCATTTGAATGAGCATGAATGGGGATTTGTCCAGGTGGAATACGATGATGGAAGGCTCACATCCGCGACATCGCTTTTATATGGCTATCTCGTTGAAAATGGCTTCATGAAACCGACAAACGCCTTAGATCAATTCACAGAGCTCGTCCGCCAATACGATACATGGGAGTGGGAGCGGTACGATCAAAAACAGGCGAAGCGGCTTAATGATCTTTTCTTTTTGCTGTCAATCGATGAATTTGAAGCAAAAATGATCCAGCGCCTTTCCACGCATGACGAATTTTTCTTCGATGATTTTGAAGAAAAACTGCTTGATTTAGAAGACGAAAAAATCGAGCGCTACCTCCGCAGAAAGAAAAGGGAAATGGTACAAACCTTTGTTCACGAACACTGTGTAGGCATCGTTCACGCTGAATCGTACCATTCAGAGCTGGGGAACAGGCTAGGGAAAGATAACCCGCACCTCGATTACATTGCGATTTTGAGCATGGGGTCAAAACGAGTCAGTCTCCGCACCATTCATGATTACATCGATGTGTCAGAAATCGCCGGCCGATATGGCGGCGGAGGGCATGCAAAAGCGTCCGGCTGTTCAATAACCGATGAAGTATACGAGTTGTTTGTAGCTGAAGCTTTCCGTATTGATCCTGTACGGCCGGATGCCTTCCGTAACATCTATAATCTAAAGGGATCTGCGAATGGATCATTATATGAAAATCGCGCACAAATGAGATTTTTTCTTTTCCCTTTAGACAACGAATGGAATATTCAAATTAACGGAGAAACCCAAGACGAAACATTCGCAGCGTTTGAAGAGGCAGAATGGTTTATTAAGAGAAATTATGCCGCATCGCTCGTGCGGGATGAAGTGTTTGTCGCATTTTTAGCGGAGAATCTGAAGCTGGCAAATCAACATCGCAAGTAAAAAAATATGCATAGGGGAGCGTCAGTCACCCCCTATGCATATCCGCTAGCTATCGTTTAAATATGGCTGTACGTTTCTTAATCACAAAATAAAGGGCTATCACGACAACAGCCAATATCATAATCGGTGTTGTATAAGTGCCCGCTATATTCTCAACATCATCCCACTGGCTTCCTAGCTGTATGCCTAAATAAACAAACAGAATAGACCATGGAATGATAGCAAGCACAGTCAGTACCACAAATTTGAGAAAAGGCATTCTGGCAATACCTGCCGGAATGGATATGGCATGTCTGACAACCGGTATAAAACGAGCCGAGAAGACAACTCCGGCGCCGTATTTCTGAAACCAGTTTTCCGACATGTCGATATGATGCTTTTTAATCAATAAATACTTCCCGTATTTGTCCAGAAATGGCCTGCCGCCATAGCGGCCGATCCAGTAAATAAAGATCTGGGCAATGGTGCCCCCGATAACACCCGCAATAATTGCGCCAATAAATCCAATCGTGCCCTCCGATACCATATAGCCGCCATAAGCTAATACAATCTCACTCGGAATGATTTCAATCATTAACCCAATCGCAATACCCGCATATCCCATGTTCGTCAGCCATGTTAAAATTTCGCTTATCAAACTGCCCACATTCTTCACAACCTGTCCTAATCTTTTTCACTATTATATGACTGATTGACGAGCAAGATGGTTACAATTTTTTTACCGCAGCATTTCTTTCGTTTCCCGTTTGATCACATCTTCTAAATAGGCCAAAAGCTGAGATCTCATTTCGGGACGCATTAAGCCGATTTCGGTGCTCGCTTTAAAACAGCCCAGCTTATCGCCAATGTCATATCGATTTCCTTCCAGCAACCGGGCATGGATCGGCTCCTTACGGCAAACCTCACGAAGCGCATCTGTCAGCTGAATTTCGTTGCCCGCGCCTCTGCCAATTGTCTTCAAAACGGAGAAGATCGAAGAATTCAGCACATAACGTCCCATTACTGCGATTTCCGAAGGTGCTTCTTCAGGAGAAGGCTTTTCCACTAAATCGTTCACTTCATATACATGCCCTTGAGACCCTGATGTATTTATAATACCATATTTGCTGACATCCTCAGGGAGAACTGACTGTACACCGACAACCTCTGTGCCATAAACGTCATATACATCCATTAATTGCCGAAGAGCCGGTGTTTCAGACACCATAATATCATCACCTAAGAGAACAGCAAAAGGCTCATCTCCGATAAAATGCTCCGCACACAGCACCGCATGGCCTAATCCGAGCGGTTCTTTCTGGCGGATGTAATGAATGTTGGCCAAATCGGCAATCTGCTGCATTTCCTTAAGTGTCTCCGTCTTGCCTTTTTCCCGGAGATTGAATTCCAATTCCGCCGACCGATCAAAATGATCTTCAATCGAGCGTTTGTTTCTCCCTGTAATAATCAGTATATCTTCAATTCCTGACTCTGCGGCCTCTTCTACAATATATTGGATTGCTGGTTTGTCGACGATTGGGAGCATTTCTTTAGGCTGCGCCTTTGTCGCCGGCAGAAATCTCGTTCCTAAACCCGCTGCGGGAATAACTGCTTTTCTCACTTTTTTTCTCATTCATCCTCACTCCTGATCCTGTATGTTTTTCAGTGAATCTCCAAATACCCAGATTCGGTTTCCGATAAAATTCATCATCATTCCGCCGATAGTGGCGGCGAGCTTACTCACCAAAAGCGAGCAGCCGCAATTTTGAAACAAATAAAGCAGCAAAAAGGTGATCCCCGACGCGGCAATATTAATCATGAGAAAACGCACGATCTCTTTCCCGTCAGCCTTACGTTTCACACAAAACGTCCAATTCCGGTTCCACACATAGCTGTTGACGATACCTGCAGTATAGGAGCAGATCTGCGCCGGCAGATAAGAGACATGACAAGCGGTAAGAAGAAAGAAGACACCAAAATCTATCAGCGTATTGCCGACGCCTACGGTGCAAAAACGGCCTAAGGTCTTTATTTTTTCTTTCAGCGTAACGGACCTCCCTTCATAAAAGATGCGAGTGGCAGTCATATTTGTTGATATGGATTACTATAGCGGACAGTGTTGAATAAACAATTAATAAAATATGAACAAAACATGAAAAAAGCGGGTATACCGCTCAATAGTTTTTATACTCTTTAAAAAGCAGCGGCATGAACGGCTGATTTTTCGAAAACGCTCATTACAAAAAGATGAAAAAATATGACATATTTCGCAGGGGAAGAGGGCGAAATGATAACGAAAGGTCTTGCAAAGAAGAGAACAATACTTCAATAGATTGAGTGGTCTTAAGCCTTGATTCCCTATCAGCAGAGATGATGTCTATTATGTCAATAATCGAGGGAACAGTCTAAGCGAAGAAGAGTCGGTAACAGCCGTATATGTAGCCCCATCTAAACAATGAATAAATGTATCCAGTTCCTTTGTAGAATCGAACACGAATTCCTCCAAAAGTATTCTATACACTATTTTTTTAATAAGGTAGGATGTTAGATAAAGGGATTTTTTTGAATAAATATACATACCTGCTCAAGCGTTATAGGGGACTTGAACAATTCGCCATTTTATTTTCTGGACAATGACCGCTAGGAATGGGGGAACTTTTCTAGATTGATCTTGAAGAAACAAGTGGTGCAGTCTTCATGACCTGTTGTTAACAAATTTCAAAAGAACCCTTCATTTTAAGGAAAAAGGAGGCTGTTAAGTGATGAGGAAAAAGTGTAGCGTATGTTTATTTGTTTTTGCTTTACTATTGAGCTGTTTATCTGGAAAGTCTGCGTATGCTGCCACAGGTACTACAATTGCAAAACATATAGGGAATTCAAACCCGCTTATCGACCATCATTTGGGAGCGGATCCGGTTGCGCTGACCTATAACGGAAGAGTCTACATCTATATGTCAAGTGATGACTATGAATATAATAGCAACGGAACAATTAAAGATAATTCATTTGCCAATTTGAATAGAGTATTCGTCATATCTTCAGCGGATATGGTGAACTGGACAGACCACGGAGCCATTCCGGTAGCAGGTGCCAATGGAGCTAATGGAGGCCGTGGAATTGCAAAATGGGCAGGTGCGTCATGGGCACCGTCAATCGCAGTTAAAAAAATTAATGGCAAGGATAAATTCTTCCTTTATTTCGCAAACAGCGGCGGAGGTATCGGGGTTCTCACCGCAGACAGCCCGATTGGTCCATGGACCGACCCAATCGGAAAACCGCTCGTAACGCCAAGTACGCCAGGAATGTCTGGTGTTGTATGGCTTTTTGATCCGGCAGTATTTGTAGATGACGACGGAACCGGTTACCTGTATGCTGGCGGAGGCGTTCCTGGCGGTTCAAATCCAACGCAGGGACAATGGGCCAATCCTAAAACGGCAAGGGTCATAAAATTAGGGCCTGATATGACGAGTGTTGTTGGAAGTGCATCTACAATTGATGCGCCTTTCATGTTTGAAGATTCGGGATTGCACAAGTATAACGGAACATATTATTACTCCTATTGCATCAATTTCGGCGGCACGCACCCGGCCGATAAACCCCCGGGTGAGATCGGCTACATGACCAGTTCAAGTCCCATGGGCCCCTTTACATATAGAGGGCATTTCCTGAAAAATCCGGGTGCATTTTTCGGAGGTGGCGGAAACAACCATCATGCTGTTTTCAATTTTAAAAACGAGTGGTATGTGGTGTACCACGCGCAAACTGTCAGTTCCGCTCTGTTCGGGGCCGGCAAAGGATACCGTTCTCCCCATATTAATAAGCTGGTGCATAACCCAGATGGATCCATCCAAGAGGTAGCAGCAAATTATGCAGGTGTAACACAGCTTTCCAATTTGAATCCTTATAACCGGGTAGAAGCTGAAACGTTTGCTTGGAATGGACGCATTTTGACAGAGAAGTCCACAGCACCCGGCGGGCCAGTAAATAATCAGCATGTAACAAGCATTCAAAATGGAGACTGGATTGCTGTAGGAAATGCAGACTTCGGAGCGGGCGGTGCCAGGTCATTTAAAGCAAATGTAGCATCCACTTTAGGCGGGAAAATAGAAGTGCGCCTCGATAGTGCAGACGGTAAGCTTGTTGGAACTCTGAATGTGCCTTCAACAGGCGGAGCGCAAACGTGGAGAGAAATAGAAACTGCAGTAAGCGGGGCAACCGGTGTGCACAAAGTATTCTTTGTATTTACCGGAACAGGTACAGGAAACTTGTTTAATTTTGATTACTGGCAGTTTACGCAAAGATAGCACTCGTAATGGGACCGCTTAAAAACGAGGCGGGTGAAGTACGAGCCATCACCGGAACAGCCCGCCATTATGGATATGCCATGCAGATTTTTTAATACCGTAAAAGACACATGACGAAGGAGAGGAATAAATGATTCCACGCATTAAAAAAACAATTTGTGTATTATTAGTATGTTTCACTATGTTGCCAGTCATGTTAGGGCCAGGCGCTACTGAAGTTTTGGCAGCCAGTGATGTAACAGTTAATGTATCTGCAGAGAAACAAGTGATTCGCGGTTTTGGAGGGATGAATCACCCGGCTTGGATTGGGGATCTTACAGCAGCTCAAAGAGAAACTGCTTTTGGCAATGGACAGAACCAGTTAGGATTTTCAATCTTAAGAATTCATGTAGATGAAAATCGAAATAATTGGTATAAAGAGGTGGAGACTGCAAAGAGTGCGGTCAAACATGGAGCAATCGTTTTTGCTTCTCCTTGGAATCCTCCAAGTGATATGGTTGAGACCTTTAATCGTAATGGTGACACATCGGCTAAACGGCTGAAATACAACAAGTACGCAGCATACGCGCAGCATCTTAACGATTTTGTTACCTTCATGAAGAATAATGGTGTGAATCTTTACGCGATTTCGGTACAAAACGAGCCTGATTACGCTCACGAGTGGACGTGGTGGACGCCGCAAGAAATACTTCGCTTTATGAGAGAAAACGCCGGCTCAATCAATGCCCGCGTCATTGCGCCTGAGTCATTTCAATACTTGAAGAATTTGTCGGACCCGATTTTGAACGATCCGCAGGCTTTTGCCAATATGGATATTCTCGGAACTCACCTGTACGGCACACAGGTCAGCCAATTCCCTTATCCTCTTTTCAAACAAAAAGGAGCGGGGAAGGACCTTTGGATGACGGAAGTATACTATCCAAACAGTGATAACAACTCGGCGGATCGATGGCCTGAGGCATTGGATGTTTCACAGCATATTCACAATGCGATGGTAGAGGGGGACTTTCAAGCTTATGTATGGTGGTACATCCGAAGATCATATGGACCTATGAAAGAAGATGGTACGATCAGCAAACGCGGCTACAATATGGCTCATTTCTCAAAGTTTGTGCGTCCCGGCTATGTAAGGATTGATGCAACGAAAAACCCTAATGCGAACGTTTACGTGTCAGCCTATAAAGGTGACAACAAGGTCGTTATTGTTGCCATCAATAAAAGCAACACAGGAGTCAACCAAAACTTTGTTTTGCAGAATGGATCTGCTTCAAACGTATCTAGATGGATCACGAGCAGCAGCAGCAATCTACAACCTGGAACGAATCTCACTGTATCAGGCAATCATTTTTGGGCTCATCTTCCAGCTCAAAGCGTGACAACATTTGTTGTAAATCGTTAAGAGCACAAAGACACACATAAATAATAGAGTGTCTGAATTGGCGATTTTCCGATTGGGAAATCGCTTTTTTATTTTGTTGCTGAATTACAGGAAGAAGAAAGGATGTACATAAAAACAGCAAAGCTTTAATCTTCATCTTTTCTAGTTTACATAATATATATTCTAGGAAGTAAACAAAATAAATAAATTTCTGTCTCAATATCAAAGTATACTTAAGTTAGTGAGACAGAAATTGAAATTTTACTGCTGAATGACAAATCAAAAAAATGGTGTTGTCAATCCATAATAAACGGCTTCTAAATCTTCCAGCGTCATATCGCCATATGCGCATTTGATAACAGAATCAGCAAACACATCATAGTCATAATCTGTAGAAAATCCTTGCTGCAGCTGTTTTTCGTAAACTTCGATCTGATCTTTTTGATGCTGGATGTCTTTTTCCTTACCTGGATAGTCGGGACCATTTATCATATTACTCATTTTTTTATACAGCACCATATACTGTTTCAGTATTTCATCCACAACGCAAACCTCCTATTAGATGATAAAAACGGACATCGTTACTGATGTCCGCCAAAAAAAAGCTTAACTAATTTGGTTCTGTTCCCCAAATCAGTTTTCCTTGATCATATAATGTGATTTTTTTCGTTGTTTTAAACGTATTTGATTTGAAAAAGGAATAATCGCCGCTTTGTGCATAATTGCTCCAGTCATCATTGTGAAGACGGAGCTGAATATTCCCTGTGCTTGCTCCCGGTGCCAACGTTCCGTTTTTAAATCCAAGTTCCAGATAGGTATCTGCACCTTGCTTTGGTTTATGCAACGTCACAAACTTGTGTGTCACATTGCCGCATCCAATCTGCGCGTAGTCACAGTCAAAGTTTTGGCCTTTGTTTTTCGCTTTATACCAGTAACGGGCAGTGACATCTTTTAAATCAACCGTGGTATTGCCGTTATTTTTTATTTGAAGCTGCGGACGGATTTGGTTGCTGTTCATACTCCCATCCCCTGCTCTGTACTGTACAGAAATACCATTTTCCTGTGTGGGTTTATCTTTTGATGGCGTTTCAGGAATGTCCTTCGTCGAATCTTTGGTGCCGAGAATGTTTTCTCTAACGAATGTTCCTGAAGCAGATAAATCTGACAACCGCCAGCCGCCTGTTTTAGATGCCCCCGGCTTTAAAGCTGAGGATGATTCCTGCTTATCAGAAAGATTCCAGTTCACCCAGCTGATGGTCTTGTTGTCGAGATATTTCAGCCATTCCCTCGATTGATCAAGGAATACACCGCCATTGCCAGACGCGTCGCTTGTTCCCCACTCTGTCACAAAAATAGGTGCTCCTTTGCTGAGTGCATAGTTTGCTTTATCCCGTAAAAATTGGCCGTGTGTGCCGGCATAAAAATGAAGTGCGTACATAACGTTTGCATCTTTTAGCTGGTCATCGGCAGCATCATTCACATCCTGGCTCCATGTACCGGTTCCGACAATGATGATGTTGTCTGGATCATTTTTGCGGATAACTGAAATCACTTCTTCCGCATATGGTTTAATATCACGCTTCCAGTTCACATCACCGTTTGGTTCGTTTGCAATTTCATAAATGACGTTTGGCGTGTTTCCGTAAAGGCTTGACATTTCCTTGAAGAATTCTTTTGCCTTCTCTTTATTTTGGTTTGGATTACCGTCATTTAAGATATGCCAGTCAATGATGACATATATCCCAAGCTCTTTTGCCGCTTCAACCGCTTCTTTTACTTTATTTTTCACGGACGGGTTGTCAATATAACCGCCATCTGCCGTATACATCGCTGCACGGAAAACGGTGATACCCCAATCATCTCTCAGCCATTTTAAGCTGTCTTTATTGACATATTCTCCATACCATTGCAATCCGTGTGAACTGATCCCCTTCAGCTGTACCGCTTTACCGTCTCGGTTAACGAGCTGTGTACCTTTTATGCTAAGCTGGCCATTCTTGGCTACTGGCGTTTTTGTCCCTGCTGCTGATGCCGGCGAAGCTATCATGCCGCCCATTGTCAATAACGTAATCAATAAACACGTAATAAAAATAGAGATTGACCGTTTCATATCTGATCTTTTCCTCCTTCGCATCATTTTGGCTCTACACTTCTTATGAGCACGAACTCATTGTAAAAATCTTTCTCATGATTGTCTATCAACCTAATTTCTTGTTTTTGGGAGGTTTAAAAGCCTGTCAATTTGCTCTACCTCCAATGAATAAGACACACATGACACATATAGAACAAAGAAAACTGGACTGAATTGGGACTTTACACGTCATTTTTCATTCGAGTCGAAAAATTAAATTTATTTCCAATAATGAAAAAGCTGCATTCAACTATTGAATGCAGCTTTGTTTTATATTTATATTATACTTCTTGTTTCTCATCTTCCCATGTTTCAGCGTTTTTCAGCCCTGGGATGTTTTTCGCTTTGAATACAGGATCAAGTCCTTGTTTACGCTGTTTCGCGTAATCTTTATACACTTTGTAGGCAACGTTTGACAGCAGCGTAATCACAATTAAGTTGATCAGCGCCATGATACCCATAAAGAGGTCCGCCATATCCCAAACGATTTGGAAGCCTGATAAAGATCCATACACAACCATAGCAATTACAGCGATACGGTAAATGTTCAGCCATGTTTTGCTTGTTTTAATAAATTCAATGTTTGTCTCGCCATAATAATAGTTGCCGACAACTGAACTGAATGCAAACAAGAACATTGCGACTGCGATGAAAGTCGGCGCCCAGCCTCCAATATGATGGTTAAGAGCAGCCTGTGTGACTTGGATGCCGTCGCCTTTTGGCGTTACACTGTACAGCAAAATAATAAATGCTGTGGACGTACATATGATAAATGTATCGAAAAATACGCCTAATGTTTGAATAAAGCCTTGCTTTGCCGGATGGGATACATGAGCCGTCGCAGCCGCGTTTGGTGCGCTCCCCATTCCTGCTTCGTTTGAAAAAAGTCCGCGTTGCGCACCGATAACGATGATGCCGCCTATTCCGCCGCCGACGACTTGTTCAAAACCTAAAGCATTTTTAACAATTGTAGCGATAACGCCAGGGAAAGCCGTAATATTCGTGATGACAACAAATAAAGCGATAAGAATATAAATGCCTGCCATAACCGGCACAATTAACTGTGAAACAGCGACAACACGTTTTAAACCGCCGAAAATGATAAACGCAGTTAAAACCGCCAGAACTATGGCTACAACTATTTTATTCACATGGAATGCGCCATCCAATGCTCCAGCAATTGTATTTGTTTGAACAGCGTTAAAAATCAAGCCGAATGAGACGGTAATTAAAATTGCAAAAACGATGCCAAGCCATCTGGCACCAAGACCCTTTTGAATATAGTAAGCCGGGCCTCCGCGGAAATCCTCCCCGTCTCTCACCTTATAAAGCTGCGCTAACGTACTCTCAACAAAGCTTGAAGCCATGCCTACTGCAGCTACTACCCACATCCAAAATACAGCGCCTGGTCCGCCTGTCGCAATTGCTAAGGCTACACCAGTCAAATTCCCTGTGCCGACTCGGGATGCGGCCGAAATAAAGAATGCCTGCATAGATGAAACACCTTTATTTCCTTCCGGCTTCTCCCCTACTATTCTGAACATTTCAATAAAATAACGGAATTGGATAAAACCAAAACGTATGGTAAAAAATAATCCAAGCCCTATTAAAATATAAAATAGGTATTTCCAGATGAAATCACTTGGAATATTAATCAAACTATTGAAAAAAGACTCCATATTTACCTCCCGTTTTCATCAATTCAATACGAATTCGATTTTGATGTTAGATTTTTTAACATAACGAGTTTTATTATATCACAATATGACGAATTAGGAAGTTTTTTCGAGAAGAATATTGTCGTAGCCAGATGTTACTCTGTCGACCCCTTCTCTATTATTTTCCTACGAATAAAAACATTCCTTGCAAGCTGGCTTTTATAAAAGAGTGCCCTATTAACAATGTAATCATTTCTTCCCATTCTCTTGCCTTTCTCTTTGATTTAGCACATAAATAAAGTAATAAACCCTAAACAACAAACATATCATTTAAAATATGTTTTTATTCACACCATAAACCGGGTATACATACGCTAATAAAAGAAGTTTTCTCTTTCAAAAACTCTTTCAAAAATAAGCAAAAAGATATATACTTAACAAAGTTAATTTTATTTTTAAATTTAATAAATCAGGTTTACTTTTAGGATGGATTGGGGTATTATTATAAAAATATTCAGTAATATTAAAGGAGGGGGGAGATCATTTGAAAAAAGTAACGATATTGAAAGCATCCATCTTATTCTTGGCGATTGCCAGTTTTCATTTGTTCTCAATTCCCCACGCCTTTGATATCGGCCATCATTATAAAGCCGTAGCCGACCAGCAGGAAATGCATGAGATGAAAGCCGGCCAAAATGCTGATGATGAGAAGAAATCCATCACAGGGGCATTTACGCTGACCGCTTTATGGGCAATGGCTGTTCTGCTGCTGACCGCTGAAAGCAAAAGTACGGGATACTCCCGCAGACGTCAGCGGAAAAAAAGCTTTATACTGGCCAAATTTTATCAATCGTCTTATTTCGGCAAACTTCATGTTCAACATCACCCGATTATGTAACGAAAATATGAGGAGGCTGTTAAACATGTTGTTTATCTTAAGAATGGTGATTTTAGGCTTATTTTCTTTCACAGCGCTGAATTTATTTGTATGGCAGGGGATTGAAGTCATTCATGCTGTAACAGATCTATTCACCAACCATGAAAGCTGATAAAAAACAAACGAAACCCGCTCATATAGTATGAGCGGGTTTTTTATTATTGTTCTGTATGAAGGCGCCAAACAGCTGTAACCTTGCCTGATTCCTCTTCATCAAAAAAGAAAGAGCCATTGCTGTATCTGTCGTTTGTCCGCAACTCTTTTGCCTGCAGTTCTTTTCTGTCGCCTTTTTCTGTTTCTGCCATTAGTCGCTGTTCAAGACCGCAAGCGAACAGTGCTACAACTCGGTGAGGATTCTTTTTCAGTTCCCTTAGCATTACGACACCGCGTTTTGCGCGGGATGTCTTCTCGAACTCAGAAAGACTCATGCGTTTTACCGCTCCCCGCTGTGTGAACAAGACAATTGAATCAGATTGCTGAAGGATCTCACCGGAGACAACAAAGTCATCCTCTTTTAAGTTAATCCCTTTGACACCTGCCGCACGCGCGCCAACTACATTCACTTCGTCTTCTCCAAACCATAGACCATACCCTAAGTGAGTGGCCATAAAGATCTGGCTTTCCCCATTTGTTACATGTACATCAATCAGTTCATCTTCACCCTTCAGATTTAAGGCTACAAGCGCCTTAGAATAACGCTGTGCTTTATAATGGGTGAGCTCTGTCTTTTTCACCATACCGTTTTTCGTAAAGAATAGAAGATATGCCGACGGATCAAATTCTTTTATCGGTATAGCCTTTACAATCGTTTCATCACGGTCAATAGTGATCAGATTTGAAAAATGCTGGCCCATGTCCTTCCATCTGATATCAGGCAGCTGGTGAACAGGACAATAGATGTAGCTTCCTTTGTTCGTAAAGAGCAGCAGCACGTCTGTCGTATTCATTTCAAACTGATGCAGCATCCTGTCCGTATCTTTCATTCCGAAGTCCTGACCGTTGGAAGCGGCAAATGAGCGCTGGCTCGTCCGTTTTAGGTAACCATCCTTCGTAACGGTTACATATACATCCTCAGATGCAACCATGACTTCGAGATTGATTTTAATTTCTTCAATTTTTTCTTCAATCACGGAGCGTCTCGTATCTGCATATTTCTTTTTCAGTGCTTTTAAGCTGTTTGTAATCACTTTTAGCAGTTTTTTATCATTGCTCAGAATAGATTCGAGCTCTTCAATTTTTTTACCGAGCTCTTCTGCCTCTTCCTTAAGCGCTGTGATATCGGTATTGGTTAAACGATATAGCTGCAATGACACGATGGCTTCAGCCTGAGGCTCTGTAAATTCATATTTGGCGATCAAATTGTTTTTAGCGTCACGTTTATCGCTAGAAGAACGGATTGTTGCAATCACTTCATCCAAAATAGACAAAGCTTTCATGAGCCCTTCTACGATATGATGTCTGTCTTTTGCTTTTTGAAGCTCGTAAACGGACCGGTTTGTGACAACTTCCTTTTGGTGTCCGATATATGCATCCAAAATAGACGGCAGGCTCATCAGCATCGGACGGCGGTTATGGATAGCCACCATATTGAAGTTATATGTGATCTGCAAATCAGTATTTTTATATAAGAAATTCAAAATGCCTTTGGCATCAGCTTCTTTTTTGAGTTCAATGACCACTCTCAGCCCTGTTCGATCCGTTTCATCACGAACCTCTGAGATGCCTTCAACCTTTTTATCAATACGGAACTCGTCCATTTTTTTTACAAGGTTTGCTTTATTTACTTCAAATGGAATTTCAGTAATGACAATTTGTTCTCGTCCGCCTCTGATTGTTTCAATTTCAGCCTTTCCGCGGATAATGATTTTTCCTTTTCCGGTTTCGTAAGCTTTTCTTATCCCGTCAACGCCCTGAATAATACCGCCTGTCGGAAAATCAGGCCCTTTAATGACTTCCATGAGTTCATCAACAGAGCAAGATGGCATTTGAATACGCTTAATGACAGCATCAATGACTTCTCCCAGATGATGAGGGGGAATGTCGGTCGCGTATCCTGCTGAAATCCCGGTAGATCCGTTGACCAATAGGTTAGGGAACATCGCCGGGAGTACGACAGGCTCCTTGCTTGTATCATCAAAGTTCGGCACAAATTCAACCGTGTTTTTGTCAATATCCCGAAGAAGCTCAGATGCAATCGGAGATAATCGTGCCTCTGTATAACGCATGGCTGCCGGGGGATCTCCGTCGATGCTTCCATTGTTTCCATGCATTTCGATTAACACATTACGAACTTTCCAATCCTGGCTCATCCGCACCATTGCTTCATAAACCGAGCTGTCACCGTGCGGATGATAGTTACCGATGACGTTACCGACCGTTTTGGCCGCTTTTCTGAAGTTTTTATCAAACGTGTTTCCATCTGTATGCATTGCATACAGAATTCTGCGCTGTACCGGCTTTAATCCGTCTCTCGCATCGGGCAGCGCCCTGTCTTGAATAATATATTTACTGTAGCGTCCAAAACGGTCGCCGATCACCTCTTCTAATGGTAAATCATGAAATAATTCTGGCTGTGACAATCATTAAACCTCCTCAGCGACCGATAAGTTTTCATTTTCTAAAATATTGCTTTCTTCATCTAAGCCGAAAGCGACGTTTTTCTCAATCCACTTTCTGCGCGGCTCTACTTTGTCTCCCATTAACGTCGTCACACGTCTCTCTACACGTGCCGCATCGTCAATTTTGACCCTAACAAGTGTGCGGGACTCCGGATTCATCGTCGTTTCCCACAGCTGGTCTGCGTTCATCTCTCCAAGACCCTTATATCGTTGAATGGTATAGCCTTTGCCGACTTTTTTCAGGACATCACCCATCTCTTCATCAGACCATGCATATTCAATGATTTCCTTTTTCCCGCTTCCTTTACTGACCTTATATAAAGGTGGCAGGGCAATGAACACCTTGCCATGCTCAATGAGCGGTTTCATATAGCGATAGAAAAAGGTAAGAAGCAGCACTTGAATATGGGCGCCGTCAGTATCGGCATCGGTCATAATGATGATTTTGTCGTAGTTGATGTCATCGATTGAGAAATCTGCCCCGACTCCCCCGCCGATCGCATGAATGATCGTATTGATCTCTTCATTTTTAAAGATATCAGCAAGCTTAGCTTTTTCTGTATTAATGACTTTACCGCGTAAAGGCAGAACCGCCTGGAATCTGCGGTCTCGTCCCTGCTTGGCTGACCCGCCTGCTGAATCTCCCTCAACGAGATACAATTCATTTTTTGCCGGGTTTCTTGAACCCGCAGGCGTCAGCTTTCCGCTTAAAGTCGCTTCTGATTTTTTTCGTTTTTTGCCGCTTCTTGCTTCTTCACGGGCTTTGCGTGCCGCTTCGCGCGCCTGGCTCGCCTTGATTGCTTTTTTGACAAGAAGCGTTGCGGTGTCCCGATTTTCCTCTAAAAAGTAAGCAAGCTGCTCTGAAACAATCGCATCCACCGCTGATCTTGCTTCACTGGTACCGAGCTTTCCTTTTGTTTGTCCCTCAAATTGAAGAAGCTCCTCAGGAATGCGGACAGAAATAATGGCTGAAAGCCCTTCCCTTATATCGGTGCCTTCAAGGTTCTTATCCTTTTCTTTCAGCAAAGCCACTTTTCGTGCATATTCATTAAAAGCACGTGTCATCGCAGTTTTTGCACCTGACTCATGCGTCCCGCCGTCTTTTGTTCTGACATTGTTGACAAACGACAAAATATTTTCAGAATAACCATCGTTAAACTGGAACGCAAAGTCCACTTCTATAGAATGATGCTCCCCCTCAAACGAGACCACTTCAGACAAGACGTCTTTTTCTTCATTTAAGTAAGCAACAAACGCTTCTATGCCGTTTTCATAATAAAAAACCTCATGCTGGTCATTGCGTTCATCAATCAGCTCAATTTTCAATCCTTTTAACAAAAACGCAGACTCTCTTAAGCGCTCAGAGAGCGTTTCAAAATTATAAGTGGTTGTGCTGAACATCGTTGGATCTGGCTTAAAGTGTGTAAGAGTTCCCGTCTTTTTTGTTTTGCCGATCTTTTCGAGAGAAGTAACCGGTTTTCCTCCATTTTCAAATCGCTGCTGATAGACAAAACCGTCCCGCTCAATGGTAACCGTCAGCCATTCAGATAAAGCATTCACGACTGATGCACCAACCCCGTGGAGCCCGCCGCTTGTCTTATAGCCGCCTTGGCCGAATTTTCCTCCGGCATGAAGCACCGTTAAAATCACTTCAGGGGTTGGTTTGCCGAGCTTATGCATTCCGGTCGGCATGCCGCGGCCTCTATCCTGTACAGAAATACTATTGTCTTTATGTATTTTGACGATTATGTGATCTCCATGGCCGGCAAGCACCTCGTCGACAGAGTTATCTACAATTTCATAAACCAAGTGGTGCAAACCCCGCGCGTCAGTAGAGCCAATATACATACCCGGCCTTTTCCTGACAGCCTCAAGGCCTTCGAGCACCTGTATGGCATCTTCGTTGTAATCAAATTGCTGTTTTCTAGCCAAACGTACAAACCCCTTTCAAAAACTAACATTGTCTTTCTCTTTTTCAGTGTTACACATCATTTGTATATAAGATATTTTTTATAAACCTCGCCTCGAGCCAGTACTGCCTTGGACTCCTCATTATAACCAATATGTTTGCAATCGCAACATAGAGCTAACGAATCAGTTCTTCTCAAAACATCGGCTAGTGCTGTTTTCACACTATGAGAACGTATGTTTGTTTATTATATATAAAGCAGCAGACCTTCGCAAATCGAACGGCCGAAACCCAGCTGGACAAGGTATTCAAAAAAAGCTGTTCAAGCTTTATTGTATCTGTTTCACCGTAATACGCAAACAATATCTTAAAATTAAAAAGCAAAAATCCTTGAATTTACAAGGATTTTTGCAGTTCTGCACCTATTTTGTTACAGCGTGTGCCACTTTTATGCACAGATCCATGATAACCGTTCTGCCTTTTTCTTTTAGCATCTGGTATGCTTCCTCATTAACTAGCCCTTGCTGTGCCCAAAATACTGGCGCATCTGTCTCTAAAAACTCTTCCGCCACTCCAGGAAGCTGTTCTGAGCGCCGGAATACATTTACGATGTCAATCGGACCGTCAATCTCTTTTAAAGATGAAACGGCTTTGACACCTAGCGCCTCATCAATTGTAGGATTCACAGGGATAATTTCATAACCCGCGTCCTGCATTGCTTTTGAAACCATATGTGACGTTCTATCCGGACGGTCTGAAAGCCCTACTACCGCTATACGTTTGCTTCTTTGAAGAATCTCTTTAATTTCCGCTTTAGAAGGGTTTTGCATCGTGTGTCACTCCTTTTCCACTTATTTTACACGATCAAAACAGGAGAAATCAAAATATGATGCATGTTTGATTGGATTTGTAAGCAAACTTTACAAAAAAACTTATCATCAGATCATGACATCTCATGTTAAAATAAAAAGAAGGGAATTTGAAAAAGGAGAAATGTAGATGTTAATTGCTTTATTGATTATTTTGGCCTACTTGATAGGCAGCATTCCATCTGGCTTAATTGTGGGCAAGCTTGCCAAGGGAATTGATATTCGGGAGCACGGAAGCGGCAACTTAGGCGCTACCAATGCATTCCGTACATTGGGTGTAAAAGCTGGTTCGGTCGTCATAGCCGGAGATATTTTGAAAGGGACACTGGCAACTGCATTGCCTTTTCTCATGCATGTTGATATTCACCCGCTTCTTGCAGGAGTCTTTGCGGTTTTAGGCCACGTGTTTCCCATCTTCGCCAAATTTAAAGGCGGTAAAGCCGTGGCGACATCAGGAGGCGTTTTGCTATTTTACGCACCCCTGTTATTTATCACGATGGTTGCGGTATTCTTCATCTTTTTATACTTGACTAAATTTGTTTCTCTCTCATCGATGTTAACAGGGATCTATACTGTTATATATAGTTTCTTTGTCCATGATACGTATTTATTGATTGTCGTTACCCTGCTCACTATTTTTGTGATATACAGACACCGAGCGAACATTAAACGAATTATCAATAAAACAGAACCTAAAGTAAAATGGTTATAAGCTTAAAAAACTTCTCTTTTGACACAGAATAGCCTAATACGTTTATAATAGAGAAAATTCAAATGAAGAACAAAGGGGTGTTCTGTTATGAATATGACAATTAACGAAGACGCATTGAACTGGTATAAAGAAGAACTCGATTTGGAAAGCGGAGACCAGGTTCGCTTTTTCGTCCGCTATGGAGGCTGTAGCAACGTTCAAAAGGGTTTTTCTCTCGGTGTAGCGAAAGATGCCCCACAAGAGGCTGGAGTCACTGCAGAAGCTGATGGCATTACCTTCTTTATTGAAGAAAGTGATTTATGGTACTTTGATAACCACGACCTTCTCGTCAGCTATTCAGAAGACGCTGATGAACCGGTTTTTGAATACCAATAAAAAAGAACGCACTTCATGTGCGTTCTTTTTTTACAAATGAAATCGTATAAGATGATCGGTTAGGTTTTCTTGTTCCAAAACATATTTTTGTGTTTCACCCAGCAGATCGAAGTGAGGAAATTCACTTTTCTTATGGATCCATTCTTTTTTTAACCCGTACGCCGCTCCCCACTGAACCAGCTTATCAATGTCTGCACAACCGGCTTTTGTCACGGTCCTTGCTTCTGGAAATCGGTCATCCAGCCAGTAATGTGTTAAAAATGCGATTTCTCCTCTTTTCACTGCTTGTTTCCACCGGTTAAGTTCCTCCCGTTTCACACCAAACGCCATATCCCATTCACTTCCCTATTTTTTGGCCTTTTCATATGATGTGTGCCAATCAGGAAAAGCTTTGCGGAATTGAATTGGCTTAAAGCTTTCTTTATCCACACAAATATGAGATGAGGTGGCTTTGATGGAAAGCTCACCGGCCGGATTATAAATGTGATAACCATAGACGGTTTTAAAGCCGTTATATTCCTCTATCCATGTATGTACAACCGCGGTTTCTCCGTAATGAAGCGGCTTTTTATAGGAAATATTGATATCAACGACTGGGGACAGAACGCCTTTTTTTTCCATATCACTATATAAAAAGCCTAAGTCCTTAATCAAGGCCGTTCTGCCGACCTCCATCCACACAAGATAATTTGCGTGATAGACAATCCCCATTTGATCTGTTTCTGCATAACGCACTTCTATTTCTTTTTTTGATACATGCAAGATTACTCTGCTCCCTTAACGTCAATTTAGCCCCATTTTACCATAATCAAATCAGAAAGAAAAAAACCAGGTTTCCCTGGTTTTTTAAGAACGGTATCCGTTTTGTCTCGCTGCAGATTCGTCCTGTATTTCATTACGAAACGCTTCAATGCTCTGTTCGCGCCTTGCATTTTTTTCTTTGATACGCTGTTTATCTTCTCCTGAAGCAAACTCCATTGATGCTTCTGCTTCTTCTATATTTTCAATTGTATTTTGAACCATATCCTGCAATTTTTCCACATTGTCAGAACGATCATCAGGATTAGGCTGCTGATATTGATTTTGGTTCTTTGTCATTCGGATGTACCTCCTAGAAATAAACTCGAATTTTCGCTACTCGCCTTTTGTCTGCATGATAATCGGCCGCTGTCCTGAAGTATCATGCATTTTTTCCCCTTTATTGGCTTTATATTTTACAGGCTTTGTACCCAAGTGGCTTGGAGCATATTGAGGCTGACCGTTTTTCTTGTTGTTTCCCATGTTTATCCCTCCTCAACAGATAGGTTTCTCAAAAGGAGGGGTAAACATGAATACAAATTAAAGGTTATTTTTGCTTAAATCGCTGTTCAAGCTTTTCCTCAAGCTGATTTAAATACTCTGTATTGGTCATCAGCTCTTTTTTGTTTTCCATGACGAGCTCATGAAAAGAACGTTTTCTCATCTTCTTCACGCTTCTCACCTCCGCATATTCTTTTATTTTTTCCAATTCTGAAAACTTGTAAGCATATCTGAGCATAAAAAAAAAACTGAATCTAATCAAGATCCAGTTTTTGTTCCATTTCTTTTTTTGTCATGGTGCCAACATGTATGTCTTGGATAACACCTTTTTCATCTAAGATATATGTCGTTGGATATGACATCACGTTATAGTCAGCATTGATCCCTTTTTTATCAATCAGAATGGGGAACGTTAAGTCATAAGTATCAGCAAACGCTCGGACCTGTTTCTCACTTTTCTCAGCTGAAGTGAAATTTACCGCAACAACCGCAAGTTTGTCGGCGTACTCTTTTTGCAGCTTTTCCATCGCAGGCATTTCCTGACGGCACGGCTTACACCAAGTTGCCCAAAAATTGAGCAGCACTTTTTTGCCTTTTGCATCCTGTAAAGAGCTTTTCTCTCCTGATAGCGTTTTCAAAGAAAAATCAGGTGCTTGTTGCCCCTCTTGAATTCCGACTTCTTTTTTGCTGTATGTTTGATATAAATTCCATCCCGTATAACCGACTAGCATGATAAGCAGGATCCCTGCGAGCCATTTTTTCAGCATATGCCACCTCCGCAGCACATTGTGTCATAAAAAGAAGAGAAAGCGAAATGCCTTCTCTTCCTATTGATTCATCAGGACTGCTTCATTTTTTCACGAAGCACCATTTGAAGGATGCCGCCATGGCGGTAGTAATCAATTTCAACTTCACTATCAAAGCGGACGACTGCTTCAAAAGTTGTTACATTGCCGTCTTCATTGATTGCTCTTACAGTCACAAGGTCACGAGGACGAACTGTTTCATCAACATCTACCTCGATGACTTCTTTACCCGTTAAGCCGAGTGTATCCGCATTTTCACCTTGTTTAAACTGAAGCGGCAGCACACCCATGAATACAAGATTGCTTCTGTGAATTCTTTCGAAGCTCTCTGCAATGACCGTTCTGATGCCGAGAAGGTTTGTTCCTTTTGCAGCCCAGTCACGTGAAGATCCCATACCATAGTCTTTTCCTGCTAATACGACAAGACCGGTTTTATCTTCTTTGTATTTCATGCATGCATCATAGATGGATGTTACTTCACCAGTCGGCCAGTACGTCGTAAATCCGCCTTCTGTACCCGGTGCGATTTGGTTTTTGATGCGAATGTTGGCAAATGTTCCTCTCATCATGACTTCATGGTTTCCACGGCGGGAGCCGTAGGAGTTAAAGTCACGAGGTGAAACACCTTTTTCTTGCAAATACTTTCCGGCAGGCGTATCTTTTCCGATTGCCCCCGCAGGAGAAATATGGTCAGTTGTGACTGAATCGCCGAATTTACCGACAACACGCAGTCCTTTTAATGGCTCAACCTTGCCTGGCTCAACAGACATCTCTTCAAAGAATGGTGGGTTTTGGATGTAAGTTGAATCGTTATCCCATTTATATAAAGCTTCATCTGTTGTTTCAATTTCGTTCCAGCGCTTGTTGTCATCAAATACTGTTTCATACTCTTTGCGGAATAGCTCTGGCGTAACAGTTTGCTTAACAAGTGCATTGATTTCGTCCATTGACGGCCAAATATCATTAAAGTATACGTTTTGACCATCCTTGCCCACACCGATTGGATCGGTTTTTAAGTTAATGTTTACCGTTCCAGCCAGCGCATATGCCACAACAAGCGGCGGTGAAGCAAGATAGTTGCCTTTAACAAGCGGGTGAATACGTCCTTCAAAGTTACGGTTTCCGGAAAGGACAGACGTAATCAGAAGATCATTTTTCGCAACCGCTTCTTCGATTTCCGGTGAAAGCGGACCTGAGTTCCCGATACATGTTGTACAGCCGTACCCAACGAGGTTAAAGCCAAGCTCTTTCATGTATGGAAGAAGGCCTGAATTCACAAGATATCCTGTAACAACTTTAGAACCCGGTGCAAGTGACGTTTTCACGTAATTAGGCACCTTAAGCCCTAACTCAACCGCTTTTTTCGCTACCAGTCCGGCGCCGATCAGAACGTATGGGTTTGATGTATTTGTACAGCTTGTAATCGCAGCAATGGCGATCGCACCCGTTTTCATAACTGTTTCTTCGCCGTTAAGGAGTTTAAACTTAATTTCTTTATTTTCTTCCTCAGCATTTAAACCGAATCCTTGGTTACCTGCAGGGCTGACTAATTGCTTTTTAAACGTTTCCTGCATAGCAGATAGCGGGATCAAATCCTGAGGACGCTTTGGACCCGATAAGTTTGCTTCAATTTGAGACAGGTCAATTTCAACCACATCAGTAAATTGAGGGTCTTCCGCATCTGGAGTGTAAAACAAGCCATTGCTTCTGCAGTATGCTTCAACAACATCAATATGTTCAGGATCACGGCCAGTCAGGCGCAGGTAGTTAAGCGCTTCTTCATCTACTGGGAAGAATCCGCATGTAGCACCGTATTCCGGAGCCATATTCGCAATTGTTGCGCGATCTGCAAGCGGCAGTTCAGCAATTCCCGGTCCGAAGAATTCAACAAATTTACCGACAACGCCTTTTTCACGCAGCACTTGTGTTACTTTTAACGCCAAGTCAGTAGCTGTTGTTCCGTTCGGAAGCTTGCCGACAAGTTTCGCGCCGATTACCTCTGGAACTGGGAAGTAAGAAGGCTGTCCAAGCATTCCCGCTTCAGCTTCAATTCCACCGACACCCCAGCCGAGAACACCGATACCGTTAATCATTGTTGTGTGTGAGTCTGTTCCGACAAGCGTATCAGGATACGTTACAAGCTCGCCGTCTTCTTCAATGGCATGGACAACACTTGCCAAGAACTCAAGGTTGACCTGGTGCACAATACCTGTTGCAGGCGGTACTGCCTGATAATTGTTAAACGCTTTCTTTGCCCAGCTTAAAAATTTGTAGCGCTCTGCATTTCTTTCGAATTCCAAGTCCATATTTACTGCTAATGCATCTTCTGTACCCGCTTTATCTACCTGTACAGAGTGGTCGATAACAAGATCAACAGGAATTTCAGGGTTGATTTTATCAGGATCTCCGCCGACAGCTGCCATTGCTTTACGCAGTGAAGCCAGATCTACTACTGCCGGAACCCCTGTGAAGTCTTGTAAAATAACACGAGACGGTTTGAACGGAACGTCGATATCCTTTAATTCGGCAGTTCCCCATTTTGCCAAATTTTCCACGTGTTCTTTTTTGATAACGAAGCCGTCAACTTGACGCAATACTGATTCTAAAAGAACTTTGATGGAATAAGGAAGCTTCGAAACCTTTCCTATACCTGAATCTTCTAACGCTTTTAAAGAGTAGTAATGATATGTTTTCCCATTTGTAGTAAACGTTTTTCTCGCTTGGAAAACGTCTTTTGCTGCAGTTTTTTGCTCGTTTGCCATTCTCCAAAATCCCCCTTCAGATCAGATCATTCTCAGATGAACATTACATTCCATCACAATTTTCTCACAATTTCATATTAAAACAAAATCATACATAAGTAAATATCAATGTTTTTATTAAATACAATAAGTTAGACTTATGAGAAAAATGTACCGGTAATTTTTACTGTTTACGCTCTCTCATATAACACAATAAAAGAAGCCATATTATGATTGAGGTGATAATGATGGTCAAAAGAAAAGCGAATCACGTCATTAACGGAATGAATGACGCAAAAAGCCAAGGCAAAGGCGCCGGCTATATTGAAAACGACCAGCTTGTACTGACTGAAGCAGAACGCCAAAATAACAAAAAAAGAAAAACCAATCAATAACACCGAACTCTTTTAAGGAGGTTCTCATTTTATGACCAATAAGAATACAAGTAAAGATATGCATAAAAACGCCCCTAAAGGACACAATCCCGGCCAACCTGAGCCTCTAAGCGGAAGCAAAAAAGTAAAGAACCGAAACCATACAAGACAAAAGCACAACTCAAGCCATGATATGTAAGAAAAGCAGACCTTAGTGTCTGTTTTTTTATGCGTTCACCCATTTATAATCCACCGCATATGATGTAAAGCAAGGTTGATATGTGGAGGAATGCTTCCATGAACCATTCAAAACGCAACGATGCGAATGATTTCGATAGTATGGATGAATGGCTTCGGCAATTTTTTGAAGACCCCTTCGCCTGGTACGACGAAACATTGCCTATTGATTTATATGAAACAAGTCAGCAGTATATTATAGAAGCGGATCTGACTTTTTTACAGCCTACACAAGTAACAGTTACCCTTTCTGGATGCGAGTTCATCTTAACTGTCAAATCGTCAGGACAGACTTTTGAAAAACAAATGATGCTTCCTTTTTATTTTAATGACAAAACCATTCAAGCCGAATGCGAAAATCAAATACTCACAGTCGCCGTCAATAAAGAAACAGAAGATGGCTCTTCTTTTTCTCTTCAATTTCCTCTCAGCTAAACATAAAAAGTCACTTTCATCCCCTATTATGAAAGTGACTTTTTTTTCCGTCCATTTATCGTCAAATACCCTCTAGTGACTCTCCCATGGCCAAATAGCAGATTCACTATACAATAGAATATGATCTACTATCTCTTTTGACTAGACGTCTATCACTTTTTTCTATTCTTTTTTTACTGTGTTCTTCTAATCTCTCTTCGTATACAATATGGTTAGAATAAGGGGGAATGATTGATGCTGGAAGGATGGTTTTTATGGTTTATTCTGTTTTGGGTGATCATGATGGTAGTCTTATTATCAATCGGCGGTTTTTTCATGTTTCGAAAGTTTTTAAAGCGTTTACCAAAAGAGGACGGCAGATCAGAGCTTGATTGGCAGGATTACTATATTGAAAACAGCAGACATTTATGGAACGATGAAAACAAACAGTTTCTAGATGAATTGACTGCGCCGGTGCCAGAACTGTTCAGAGATGCAGCAAAAGCCAAAATCGCAGGCAAAATCGGTGAGCTTGCAATAAAAGAAAAGGTAGCAAAGATTGATCAGCAACTTATGATCAAAGGCTATATTCTCGCAACTCCTAAAAGAGACCATACCTTCTTAAAAAGGCATCTGCGGGACAAAAAAATCGATTTGGAACCTTATCAGACCCTTCTCAAATAAAAAACCTTTCCTGACAAGAGGAAAGGTTTTTTAATTCATTTGAATATTAGATGACTGCAGCTCGTTATGAAGTTTTCGATATGATAAATACATGGCGATTCTCCAAGGCACAATCATACCGAAAGCCAGAATCCAAAACATTCCGCTCAGTGCACCATAATCAATTGATGTGCTCAAGATCGATTTCATCACGATTCTGATCACCAAAAGACCGACTAATATAAAAACAAATGCTTTAGAGCGTTTCATGTAAATTTCATTATTTTTAATTTCGAACTTAGAAGTTTTGATTAGAAAAATAGAGAAAATCACACCTAAAGTGAATGCTTCCAAAAACTCTGCACCAGTTACCCAAAATACCGGAAATAAAAACATTAACGCTCCCGTACTCATAAAAATCGGCGGAAGAATGATTTTTTTTGGTGAAACAGGCTTGTCAGAGGACTTTATTCTGACCACCATCACAGCTACAGCCATTAACACAGCAATAATCGATGAAACTATAATCATCATACTTATCATTCCTTTGTTTCTCGGAGTGTTGATACTATATACTATACTCCAAAACAATAAAAAAAACCATTTTGAAAAGAAATGACTTTAATGTCCCATAACGCGGCTTACAGCTTCCAGCACTTTTGTTTCCTCAAACGGCTTAACAATAAAATCCTTTGCCCCCAGCTCAATTGCTTCCGTTACAATTCTTTGCTGGCGCATGGCGGTGCACATGATGACCTTCGCTTTAGGATCAAAGGTTAAGATATCACGAAGCGCTTTTATGCCGTTTTTCACCGGCATTGTAATATCCATTGTCACAAGGTCCGGGCGCAGTTTTTTATACAGGTCCGCTGCTTGTTCACCGTCCGCCGCTTCGCCTGCGATTATGTAATTTGCCTCTTCCAAGATCTCTCTGATTTTCACTCTCATGAACTTGGCGTCGTCTACAACTAAAACTCTTGTCATATTCCCCTCCAACAATCGATTTCCACAGATAATAGTCTTATTGTACCAAAAACAAAAGGATTAGTAGTAGTACGAAAGTAATTTACCGTCAAAAACCAGTAAAGCCTCCAAAAAGATCTGACAGCAAAATAATGATCAGGCTCATCCAATTAAAGAATAACAGCACACCAATCACAATCATCAAAACGCCACCAGCTTTCATAATGAAAAGCTGGTTCTTCCTTATCCACTTCAGCTTTGTGATAAAAAAAGACAATAAAAGAAACGGTACCGCAAAACCGAGTACATATAACATCATGTATGGCACCGCTGAGCCCGGATTGGTGCCTGCAAGTGTGATAACAGCAGCTAATATCGGACCGGTACATGGTGTCCATCCAGCTGCAAATGCCATTCCGATTAAGACCGACCCTAAAAACCCGCTTGGTTTATGCTTAAAATGGATTCTCCGCTCTTTCATCATAGCCTCAGGCCGGAACACACCGAGTGTAATGAAACCGAACAAAATAATAAACAACGCGCCAATTTGCCGAATCGCATCGTGATAATCCCTAAACAGGCTGCCAATAAAAGATGTTCCATAGCCTAAAGCAATAAAAATGACTGAAAAGCCAAGCAAAAAACACAAAGTATGAAACAAGCTTCTTTTCTGCAGCAGCAGCTTTTCAGTTTTTACATCGTCCATGCTGACCCCTGTAATATATGACAAAAAAGCTGGGTAAAGCGGCAGGCAGCAAGGCGAAATAAAGGATAAAAACCCCGCTCCGAATGTCAAAAAATAATTCACGTCTCCCATGTCATCATCCCTTCATGATTTGACATTCCTTCAAGTTATGACAAAATCATTTCATTTTTTTAACACTTTCACTTGAAGGATTTCTATTTTCAGAAAAAACTTATATAATTTAATTTGACATTGAGACATTATACTCCTTCTCATTTGAAAATTAGTATAAATATGGATATAATATAAACATTCACTTTGAAGATCTAATGTATGAAAGGATACATCCCTGTGATTAGAGAGCATCTATTAAAAGAAATTGAAAAAAAAAGAGCAGAGCTGCTGCAAATTGTCATGGCGAACGGAATGACATCTCATATTACGATAGAGCTCAGTCAGGAGCTTGACCATCTTCTCATACAATATCAAAAGCAGCGCCTTCGAGCAGTAGCGGGTGATGAATGATTGCAAAATAAAAAACCCGTATAAGGGTTTTTTATTTTATAACCATGTTTCTCTATATCATAATCTTTACGTATTATTTCGTTTGATTATTCATGGCTTTCATCATTTGATTGATTTTCTTTTGAGAAGGTTTCATTCCCATTTGCATCATCATCATGCGTAACATTTGTTCATTAATAGGCGGATTCTTTTTCAGGTAGCTCATCATATATTTACGAGCAATAAAAAACCCGAGTGCAACACCTATGAGCAATGCAACAACGCCCACTAGGATGCCAACCCATAAAGTCATTTTATTTCCTCCTTCATGTTGTCTAGTTTAAAGTGTACTAAACCAAAAGCTATTATACAACATTTACATCTCTTTTTCTTCGGTTTTAGACAAAATTTCTTTCTTTCACCGGATTTAGCCATCCGTAACGCTTCGAATTGAAATCCATTGCTAAAAAGCAAGGGCTTACTTTTCTTAACACTTCAAAGAATATCGTTTCTGCCTCGTAATCTCCCGAAGCCACAATTTCTATCATGTGCTCCTTCATCATAAACGTCGCGTGGCCTTTTGCTTTCGGCAAAGCTATTCTATAAATATAATCCAGCTGCCTGTAATCCGTCTTGTTTAAATTCATTTTTAACCGCTGATGCATATGTAAAATCGGGATTGGTTGTGTAATATATTGAATCTGTTTCTCTGTCATTTCATACTGCTGCTTTTCAAGGCTTGTCCAATGATAGTCTTGAAACAGCTCAAACATAACCGATTCCCGGCCGAAATAGTGATTGGCAAATTCCTCTTTGATCAGGTACGTATAGTAGTGACGTTCCATCTTTTCATCCCCTTTTCCAGCAGCATTTCATTTGCTCTCTATTATACAAAAGAAGAAAAGAAAGAATTGTCTATTACTGTTAAACAGCCAATACTATTTTTGTCGGATAAACAAGAAAAAGAGGATGATTTGACTCATCCTCTTTCAAAAGCTTACTTATTGATTAATGCCTTAACTCGATTCACTACGTTCGGAACTGAGAAGCCGTATTCGTTAATGATGGTTTCACCTGGAGCAGATGCACCGAATCGGTCTATGCCGAGAACGTCACCTTCAAGCCCTGTGTATTTGCCCCATCCAAATGATGAGCCCATTTCAATTGCAAGACGTTTTTTCACATCTGCAGGAAGGACTTCGTTTTTGTATTCATCAGATTGTTTCTCAAAACGGTCCATTGAAGGCATGCTGACAACAGAAACATCGATATTTTCTTTTGCCAATTCAGCCTGCGCTTCAATTGCAAGACCTACCTCGGATCCGGAGGCAATGAGAAGAGCGTCAGGTGTTTCGTTTTTAGATTTAGAAACGACATATGCACCTTTTTCTACTCCTGCCAATGCTTCTTCAGCTGTTTGATCGATGGTAGGAAGGTTTTGACGTGTAAGCACTAGCGCTGTTGGGTGGTCAGTGCTTTGCACTGCAAGCTTCCATGCTGCTGCTGTCTCATTGCCGTCTGCTGGACGGATCAAAGAAAGGTTAGGCATCGCACGGAGTGAAGCAAGCTGTTCAACAGGCTCGTGCGTCGGACCGTCTTCACCAACCGCAATACTGTCATGTGTGAAGACATATGTCACAGGAAGGCCCATTAACGCTGCAAGGCGAATCGCAGGACGCAGGTAATCAGAGAAGACAAAGAAAGTTCCGCCGAATACACGAAGACCGCCATGAAGCGCCATACCGTTTAAGGCTGCACCCATCGCAAATTCACGTACACCAAACCAGAAGTTTTTGCCTGAGTAATCAACCGCTGTAAAATCACCGGCATTTTTAATAGTCGTTTTGTTCGATCCCGCTAGGTCAGCAGAACCTCCGACAAAGAAAGGAATTTTTTTCGCAAGTCCGTTGAGAACTTCACCGGAAGATGCACGGGATGCCAGGCTGCTTCCTTTTTCATACACAGGAACCTCTTGATCCCAGTCCTTCGGAAGCTCTCCTTTGATTGCCAGTTCAAGCTGTTCAGCAAGTTCAGGATAAACTTCTTTATATTTAGCGAATTGAGCATTCCATTCTTGTTCTTTTTTCTCACCTGATTCTTTAACAGCTGCAGCGAAATGCTCATAAACTTCTGACGGAACGTAGAAGTCTTCTTCATATGTCCACGCGTAAGCTTCTTTTGTTAATTTGCTTTCCTCTTTACCAAGCGGCGCACCGTGAACACCGGATGTACCGGCACGGTTAGGTGAACCGAATCCGATTGTCGTTTTCACTTCAATTAATGTAGGTTTCTTTTCATTTTGGCGTGCTTTTTCGATAGCCGCTGTTAATTCTTCAATATTGTTTCCATCCTCAACATAAAGAACTTCCCAATTCATTGCTTCAAAACGCTGTTTCACGTTTTCAGAGAATGAACGGTCGAGGTCTCCATCAAGAGAGATGTCATTAGAATCGTATAGTACGATCAGACGGCCAAGCTGAAGATGGCCTGCGAGTGAAGCGGCTTCAGAAGAAATACCTTCCATTAAATCACCATCACCGCAAATACTGTATGTATAATGATCGACTACGTTAAATGAATCGCGGTTGTATGTTTCCGCTAAATGGCGTTCAGCAATTGCCATACCGACTGCCATGGCAATTCCTTGGCCAAGCGGACCTGTTGTAGCATCAACACCGGCAGTATGTCCGAATTCCGGATGTCCTGGTGTTTTGCTGCCCCACTGGCGGAATCCCTTAAGATCTTCAATACTAAGATCAAACCCGCTTAAATGAAGCATGCTGTATAATAGTGCTGACCCGTGTCCAGCAGATAAAACAAAACGGTCACGGTTAAACCAGCCAGGGTTTGCCGGACTTACGTTCATAAATTTTGTCCACAGCGTGTATGCCATTGGAGCGGCTCCCATCGGCATCCCTGGGTGACCAGAATTTGCTTTTTCAATAGCGTCTATTGACAGTGTGCGAATGGTAGCAACTGATTTCTTTTCAATTGTATCCATAAAAATCCCCTTCCTTATGTGTTGTACCCTTACATCATAAATGTCTGACGACTTTTTCTCAACTGTTTCAGCTTAAATTTGAGAGAAACTTGTTGAATTTTGTCACATAAGAGTTTTGATTATAGTATATGCAAAAGAGGAATACGATATTGCCGTATTCCTCTTATATTAGTGAAGTTTGTTATTTCTTTGTTCTCTTTTTAGCTTTTCTGGTGTTACATCATTGCCTTCTGGGTCAATGATTTTCACGCTTTTTAACGTGTTCTTCATAGAAGAACGAAAACCTTTCAAATACTCTTGACGGAGCTTTTGCTGTTCGGCTTTTTCTTCTTCTGTAATAACGCCAGCTTTAGCTTTGGCAGCAAGTTCATTAATTCTGGCAATTTTCGCGTTTGAAATCATGTTAAACTCCTTTATTGCATTTTGTCTATATAGTACTAGATCAAAAAAAGTTTTACAACTGATTCACTCTGCTGTCTCTTCATTCTCTATGTATTCCTGAAAACGCCGGTGAACGGTTGCTTTAGAGACATCATAGCCAAACCCTCTTAGAGTAGCCGCGATTTCAGCAAACGTCAGTTTATTCGCTCTCAGGCGGACGATCTCAGAGATTGGCACCTCTATTTTTTCTTTTCCACTGTTCTCATGTTGGTTTTTTAAGTTTTTTTGCGGTTTAAAACCGTTTTTTACTGCACGTTTCATTCCCCGTCTGATTTTCATGTTGTGAATCTTTCGCTGATACTCTTCCACAATGCTGACGATTTCCAAGACCATTGAGTCAGCCTCCGATAACTCCAGTTCACCTCTATGAGCCGTTGTATAGACTTTCACACCTTCTCTATAAATACAATGAAGCAGTGCGATTTTTGCGTTTCCCCGTCCGAGCCTTGTCTCATCCTGAACCAAAATGACATCAATTCCAGCGTTCTTAATCTCATCAAGCAGCTCAAATATACCATCCCGATCCATTTCATATCCGCTGGCTTTTTCTGAAATCACTTTGACCACTTCCATGCCGTTCTCCGCTGCAATGGCCGTAAGCTCCTCCTCCTGCCGCTTTAATGACGTTTCCTGCTGTTCTTTATTTGTGCTTACACGGGCATAAATGAGTGCTTTCATTTTATCTCTCTTTCCTCTCTATTTTACAGTTGCTAATTCATATGCATCCTGATGCTTCTTTTTCAATGGGATCACTAACTCATCACCCGGCTGGATATCAGAGGTTTGAAGTTGATTTTTATCAGCTACCCATTCAATAAAATCATTTTTGTTTATCTTTTTTGTATCTGCTACCTGATCAGCAATTGACCAGAGTGTGTCGCCTTGCTGGACTTCTATTTTAACATACTGATTAAGCTCTTGGCCGCTGCTTGTATATGACAGCATAAGGATAACCGCGCTCAAAATCACTGTGAACAGACCGACAAAAATAATAGATTCTTTACTCATGATCATAACCTCCAACAGGAATGTTTGTTCGCATTTTTATAATTTCAGTATATACGAACAAACGTTTCTGTCAATTGTTTTTTCGAACCTATGTTTGTACTGTAAGGAAAATCATGCTATAATCTTCTTAAAATCGACGTTTTGAGGTGCGAAAAATGACGAAGCTATCAAAAAGGCAACTTGATATCCTCCGTTTTATTAAAGCAGAGGTTAAATCAAAAGGATATCCGCCTTCCGTGAGAGAGATCGGAGAGGCTGTCGGGCTTGCGTCCAGCTCTACTGTCCACGGCCATTTGGCCCGCTTGGAAACAAAAGGGCTGATCAGACGGGATCCGACAAAACCAAGAGCAATAGAAATTCTTGATGAAGAAGTAGACATTCCGCAAAGCCAGGTCGTTAATGTACCGGTCATCGGGAAAGTCACGGCGGGATCTCCTATTACAGCAGTAGAAAATATTGAAGAATATTTTCCGCTCCCAGACCGCATGGTTCCTCCAGACGAGCATGTATTTATGCTGGAGATTATGGGAGACAGTATGATAGATGCTGGTATTCTCGATAAGGACTATGTCATCGTTAAACAGCAAAACACAGCGAACAATGGGGAAATTGTAGTTGCGATGACAGAAGATGATGAAGCAACTGTAAAACGATTCTATAAAGAGGATACCCACATTCGCTTGCAGCCTGAGAACCCAACGATGGAACCTATCATTTTGCAGAATGTCAGCATTCTAGGGAAAGTGATTGGCGTGTTCAGAACCGTCCATTAATCTATTGATCTATCAGATGCATAAAATAACCCCCTCTTCCTTTACGGAGAGGGGGTTTGTTGTTCAAAAAAAGCAGGCTCGCCCTGACTTTTGGGTGCGAGCCTGAATAGGAGGAAAAAGAACATCATGTTTACACCATAATTATCCACCAAAAGATTGTTGAAGTCAAGAAATTTTCTTTCCTTCAGGAAACTTTTATCAAAATATGAACATTTAAAATATTAGACGCCATCTTCTTAAAAACGTTTCATTTTTTAGGTCGTGGAAGGATACGGTTTCATATTTCTTAAGGGGCGAAGCAATTGAAATATACTGAAAATTTAGTACATAGTTTAATTAGTTCAACATTCTGATAAAACAGCTCGCTTTCTTCATATAAAATGTAATATGTATTTCAATTTCACCTTCACCCAATCACTTGTGCAGTTCAAAAGATATGGCATCGTTGAACAAGTCGGGTAGAAACCTTCCCCAAACATAAAGTCTCCACCAACACCCTTCTTTAAATTTAACCTTATATGAAATATGGTTGTGATATCAAAAGTTTCATCATAAAAAGTGCATATGCGTTTTTTCTTGTTTGTAATATCGAAGCCTGTCTTGAAGGGTTCCGGTATGAAATTCAAATTTGTGGCCGTCAGGGTCGGTAAAATAAATTGATTTTCGATCGCGTTCATCTCGTTCTCTGCCAGGCAGAATATTGACATGAAGTCTTTTTAATTTAGCTGATACCTCCTCAAATTCATGATCTTCAATTGTAAAAGCAATATGGGTATAAGAAAGCTTAATGTCATTTCTCGGGATGTCTGGTTCTTCATTAAGCGCTAGCCAGATGCCGTTCATGTCAAAATATGCAGTTGTTCTTCCCTTTACCAAAAGCTTTGCATCAAACACTTTTTGATAAAAATCAATCGATGTATCCAAATGCGAAACTGAAAATAGCAAGTGATTGATTCCTTTTATCTCCACAAATCATTCCCCCCCCTTGATAGCTGATCATCCACATATACGACTTTTTTCATAAGAAAGTTTCATACAGCTGAAAAAAAATACCAGTGTAAACAAAAACGGACTGTTTAAAATAGTAACATGACCATTATGAATGGTTTTGAATTGCATTATTTATCATTTGTTTACGCCCAAGAATTTTCTTCAAAAAATAACAATTTAGGTGGTCAAATGAAACATATCATTGCGCTTGCTTCAAAGATTGCTTTCACTCTCGCCCTTTTATATGTGATTTTGGACAGAGTCTATCACGCATCCTTTTTAAGTGTGATGTTTATTGCACTTTTCTTAGGTTTTGTTTCCTATCTTTCTGGTGACATGCTCGTCTTACCCAGAACAAACAATATTACAGCTTCATTGGCTGACTTTGGCCTTTCATTCGTTATTCTTTGGGTATTTGTTTTAACCCAAACAAGAAACGATTTCTCACCATTTGGAGCGGCTCTCCTTTCCGCTGCCTGTCTTACTGTTTTTGAATACTTTTTTCATCGGTATTTACTGAAAAATGTGCTTGATGAAAATTTCCGAAATGAACTGTCAACGAGAGATAACGCGTTGCAGTATCAAACGGAAGCCGCGGACGAGCTGTTTCCCGAAACGAAAGAGAAACATAAGGAATAGGAGGCTGTCTTATCGCCTCCTATTTTTCAGTAGCTATTTTTGAGAAAACGGAACATCACTTCTGTAAACTCATAAAACCTCTCATTTTGAGTAACAGCTCTGCTTTTTAAAGAAAAGATGCCGAACAAAGACTTTCTAAAGCCTGTGCTCATTTCTATCTGGATACTTAAACCTGTTTTTGATTTATTTGCAATGTTATTCGGACTAACGCCCGCATGCGGATGGTCCATATTGAGCAATACAGCAGGAAAACCGGCATGCTGCAATTTCTCAACTAAATCTGCCGCTCTTACGCGATCTGTACCGCCGACTTCGATCTGCTGATCTTCTTCTGCGTACCCATGTAATGAAATGACATATTCATGATTTCTCGTCATTTTAAGGGCCCGAGGTTCATCAAAGTGCGTGCTCGTAATGTGCAGGACTGAGTTTCCTGCCGATTTTAAGCCTTCAAATAAATACATCGAGTACTCTTTGCTGAGCTCTCTCGCTACTTCACTTGTCCCGCCTTCAATACCTCCTCCGTGAATGGCTAAAACAAGAACAGGGCTTCCGGTTTCTTTCGTAACAACGCCGTAATCAGAAGGATCTTCATTGCTTTTTAATTCCTCAAAATTCTGATATACATCTTCAGCATAAATTGAAGAAATCGGAGTAAACACCATAAAAATCAACAATAATTTTACAATTTTAATAGTTGATGGAAAACGTTTGGCTATGTTACAATCAACATGCTTCAAGGAATGGAGCAAACGGCGGAGCAGGGATACTTTGGCCGGTTTCATCTACTCCGCCTCTAAGTCCAAATCAACAGGATGTAGGTCTCTTTGAGGCTTTAGCACGAATTCTCTCGTCCTCCTTGTTAAATTTTTGTTAAATTCACAATATTATATACCATTAGCCCGGGCGCTGTTCTTCTCATTTTTGAATTTATGAAAAGTAAGCTGGCACCACCTCTCCCATTTCCATACAAAACAAAAATGCACCTGCCCTTTGGCCTGTGCATTTTTTATTTTCTCTTCATTCTTCGTTTTTTTGCTTGATTTAATTTCATGATGTTTTTTTCAATTTTTCTTATGTTTCGCCTTTGCGGGATTGTTTTCATTTCATAATAAACAGAAATAAACCCGCTTACTGTCACTGCTGCAATATAAAGGACGCGCTGTTTGATCATCCGGTCAGCGTGTCCATGATCATTCGCTTCTTTTTCCAGTCTTTCGATCACAGCTTTATCAAACAGCTGATCGACATACACTTGTTTCATTCCCACTGCAAACCCCGCAGCCAGCCAAAGAATCAGAAATAAACTGATATAAAACACCATAAACCCTTCCTTTCCTGTCTTGATGCGGTGCAGAATTTTGAAATGCAGCAACTGGCAGACGAAGCTTCTTCTTTGTGTTAGGTTCTTTCAATAGGCTGGTTAATATGTGTAATGCTGTAATGAACAGTTAGAAATTTTAATCCAAACAGCCACATATGATGAACAGCGGTTAATTTGTTGTCATGTGCAGCTTCTATCAGAAAGGTTTCAGATAAAGGAAGCGGACAAGTTCCCGCTCTTGTTTGCAGATAAATCCCCTCATCCCCCGCTCTGCTTTTTCTCCGGCTGCTTGTTAAAACCAGCTTCTCCTGATGATGATATGGTTTTAAAACACCTGTCATGCTGCTGAATGGAAGCGGTAAAGAAATATTCATATACCCCTCTCCATTTGAACGATACACTGAATAAAGAGCGGTAAAAATGGTTTCGTTTTTTTCATTTGTTCTAATCCAGGCACGTACTCTTTCCCTTCCGTCTTTTTTCGAATGAACACCTTTTATCTTGCTGTACATCCTATACCAGTCAGGGTTCGTCGAAAGATGTATTTGGCCGATTCTTCTGCTGAACCATTCGTAAATAATTGCAAGCGGCCGAAACCACGTGCTCCATGTTACTTTTGCTTTAATATTGTATTCGATGGTTTGTTCATAAAACGAAAGAATGAGCGGCGCCAGTTTTTCTGGTGAAAAATCTTTTGAACGCAGGCTGCCCATATCATCCACAAGTCCGCTGTACCGAGCGTTATTTTCAGCTTGAATGTTAGCTAAAAATTCTTCTCCAATCTTTCTTTTTCCGTAGATACGGCTGAATGTCTTTACACTGTCTGCATCAAAAGGTTTCGCATCCTCTATTCTCCACCCTATGAGAGCGGGCAAGATAACACCAAACGCGTTGACAAAACCGTGAATCCAAATCATCTGATTGATGGTCAATGTAACTTCTTGCCGAAAGACACCAAATGAATAAATCATCGAGAAAGCAATCGTTATCATTAAAACAGCGGAAGAAAGCCGAATAAGAAATGTCCCCGTCTTGGTGCGAAAAGCTGCCGTGAACACCAAAAATGCATGAAGATAAATCGCCGCCATATAAATGCTAACCGCAATGACATCAAGTGTTTTTGAATATGTGATGCCCAGTGCGATAAGAAGGGGCGAAAGCAAAATCACCCATGTTATCCAACTGTACAACATCCGATGTTTTCTAATGGTTCTGCCGAGTAAACCGTTGAAGATCGGGATCAGAAAAGCAGAATAGTGAAAGTGGACAGCAGTCAGCAAAATGATGAGAGGGCCAAATTGCATGATCTGCAAATGGGCAGCATAAGCAAAAAACCAAAATCCTCCTCCCGCCAAATAAATAAGACCGAACAAAACTGATGTCTCTTCGATTCTATGTATCTTTGTTTCCCAAAGGCGGAGGATCGCATACAATGCATTAAAAACTGTGTACATCCACCAGATAAGTGCGAAACCCCCAACCTCCGTCACTAGAGCCAGCACCGCAAAGAATGCGGCTACAGGATAGCACTGGATTAGCCCGTTTTCCATAAACTGAGCAGCACGAACCGGAGATTGACGAAAAACAAAAGGAAAAATTCCCGGCACGAAAAATAGAATGGATAACAAAACGAGTGCCTCTGCCACTGAAATATCCGGTGCTTCTGCTGCAAGAAATCCAATAAAACAAAGCGCACTGACTATGCCATTTCGTTTCATGATTCTCTCTCTTCCTCCTGAAACGTTCCCTTATAAAAGAAAAGAGTGCCAAGAATTGTATTTTGCACATGCACTTCAATGGTGAAACAATTCTTTTTTTCATCAAACGTTTCGCAAACTTCGGATGTACCGGTCAGCCATTTCGGCAGCGGGATTCTTTTTCCGCATATCAATAGCCATTGCTTTCCCGATGTGATCGTAAGAGAGCCGTCAAGAGATGCCTCGAACGTCAAAACAGACAGCAGCAGATGAGGTTTGCCGAAGAAATCAAGTATTCTATTTTCTTTCTTGTCATATATCATTATCGCGTCAAAGAAACGTTTTTTGCCTTTAAAGAAAAATGTACGATTCCATTCTATTCCTGTATGTTGCGATTTCAAAAGACAAGTTCTATTTTGTATTGTAAATGGAATGTCTTTGCCTCTTTCTGAAAAGAAGCATCTGAAAAAAACACCCAGTTTTAACAGCATTCTAACCAGAAAAGAGCCTCCGCTTATTTCTGACATCGTTCCCGTCCCGCTGAATGTTTGAGACCCGTCTAATTGGTACCGTTTCCGCAGCTTGGGATGCAGCAAATGATAGTTAATAATTGATTTTTCATAAATCGAACTCACAATGTCACTTCTTTCTCTTTCGTTTTGTGCGCCTGGCACTGGGGAGCTGCAGGCTAAGAGCGCCGCTTGCAGCAGAAAACACACTCAACAGAACCCACATGAATATTTCGGAACCTAGACAAGCAAACCCAGCAAAAATACAAGCCTGGACACCATGAATGATCCATTTTCTTTTTAAAGGAAGCAGCCACAAAATAGCTAAGCCTATCTCCGCTGTTCCTGCCAATATGCTTGTCTTAACACCTGCAAAGCCTTGATAGAACCAAAACAGGCTGAAAAACAGACACATGAACACATAGATGATAGCAGATCGAATGAAGCGCTTCGGATGTTTATTTTGCTCTACCCAAAGCCTTAATGCATCAAAGCTCCAGGCAGTCGCCCAGCCAAGCAGCGGCCGAAATAATAAACGATCAATCCATCTTCCCAGCAGTCCGTAGGCTGTTTTGTATTGGTACTGTGTTAAAAACGTCATTTTCCCATTTTCTCTCTGTATATACTTCCAGTAGCCGCTTCCATGCCGAATCAGAGATAATGGATGATCAGAGCCAAAAGCCAGTGAAGAAGACCTTTCAGATGAACATTTGTTGAAAACACCGACGGTTTCTCCTGTACCTGACACCTTTAATCCAAAGCCTACCCTTGTTTCGTAAAGAAACTTCTGTTTTTCGCATGGCTGACTATTCAAATACGTAATATTTGAAAACCGGAGATCCCATTCCTTATGCAGTGATGGGTTTTGTGTATATTCCCAGAGTGTATCCAGATCAGATTTCATTTCGATTTCTACATAAATCGGTTTCTGCCTCACAGCCCCTTCTCCCTTCTATTTCAAGCAATTCCTATATTAGCATATTGGTCGATTTGAAAAGTGTATATCTCTCCAAAAAAAGTATCTTTATCCTAATAAATGCATAAAAAAGAGAAGAGATGTTTCCTTCTCTTCCTTGGGATTCATTACTGAGTTTTAACCGTGCCGAAATGAGTAATTGTGACGTTCACACTGTATGTGATGTCGGCTTTACTGAAGGTGTCATCCCAGTTATTTTTCACCCTTTTCCATAAGTGAGGATATGTAAGTCTAAAAGATTCATCAAAACCCGCAACATCTGCTTTATAATCATGCTGAATTTTTTTTAATACCTGACCAACTATTTTCTTTACCTCGTTTTCAATAGTCGTTTCGAGACGATCTATAAACTGGGTGTCCAACGCCTCTTTTGTGTTCCAGTTTTCAACCAAATCGCCTTCTGATTCAATATCGACATGGAATGAAATATCTTTCCCTTTTACGATTGGCTGAATTCTGCTTTTGATTTTATTGATATCGTACGCTAACGTCTGTTGGCTCTTTTTATCATGACTTTTGACAACTCCGCCTTTCCCTTCTCCTCTAATCCATGTAATCCCCTCAGTTTCATATTCATTTAAGGTGCCTATCATTTTTTTCGATTTTCCGTTGATTACAGCTGCTCCGGAATACTTGACCGCTCCATTCGCCGCAACCACATTTTGCAGTAAAAAGCTGCTGCCAGAATGCAGTTTTCCAATTAGTTTCGCGAGTGTCATAGGGGGAAGAATTCTGGAAACTTTATGTTCATTTTCACCTAATCCAATCAGCCGAAATGCCGGAATTTCTCCGTTCTCTTTCAGTTGGAGAGCGTCTCTTGCTTCCCCTTTAGCAGATAAAACAAGACAGCTCAGCCTGATTTCATTATCACGAAAAAATTGATCCAGCATTTCGTCGATTGGAAATGTGTGCAGCACATCTTCACTCATGACAACAACTTTTAAATGCGGGCTAAACACTTCTCGGTCCCGTCTTAATGCAACCTCACTTCCGATCTGCTGTAATGAATCCCCTGTTTCACTTATATTAATGTACGCTTTTTGCGCTCCTTGTCCGCTACCGCCTCCCCCGCTTGTGCCCGCGCCTGCCGCTTTTTCATTAACAAATTGATAGGTCAGCGTAATGTTGTCTTTTTTCGGATAGCTCCCGCCCTCTTCTTTTAACTCTTTTTCAGTGTTCGTTTCTTTTCCTTTATCAATTGCGATAGCGAATGTGAGACCCAGATCTTCTATTTCCCGACTGCTCCAGCATCCTGTTACGCAAATCATCAGCAGACATACTATGACCATAGCAGGCAATTGACGTTTTAGTTTACTTTTCACCTCTTTTCCTCCATTTCGAAATGACTAACAGCAAAATCGGCAAAGCGCCAAATATATACAAAGCGATATGACTGACCGTATCGCCTAATATAAAGACGTCATTTTCATTTTTCGGCATGCAAGAGAGGATATATATAACAGGAAGCAGCCCAAACATACATGAAAGGGGTTTCTTTTTAAAAACTTGTGAGACTCCCAGGGAAGCTGCATAAAAAGTGATAATAAACGTGGCAAAAAGCTGCATAATCCAAATCACAAGCAGAAATGATTCAAACCGTTCAAATATTAAACCAGGTATTTCAAAACTTCTCATCAGGTCAAGCCCCGGCCATGTTCTCGTCACAACTCCCTCAACTGATAGTGCACCGATGACCATAATCATCGTAATCATATAAAAACTGGTCACAACGCCTGTCCCGATCACAACTGCTTTCACCGCATTTTTCGGCTTTTTCATAAATGCTACTAAAATGAACATAATTTCTGAACATGTAAATGAAAGGTTCGTTGTCTTTACACCTCTAAGAACCGGCATGATTCCATCACCTAATACAGGGCGCAAATTGTTGATCTCAAATATACCTAAACTCATGAGGGCTATCGTTAAAAAGATGATGACCGTAATCGGAAAAATCATTTCAAAAAGCCGTGCAATCGGATCTAGGCCTTGTGTAATTGAATAAAGCCCAATCCAAAGAACTGTCATAATGATGGCCCAAGACGGTGTCCCTTCGAGGAGAAAAAAATCCACGATTTCGGACATGACTCTGACTTCAAATGCACCGAGTGCCAGAAAATAAGTAATAAAAACAATACTGATCAGATGCCCGAGCCATTTTCCTACAATATGTCGGGAGTATTCATAAAAGGTCTCCTTAGGATACTGCTGGCTTAATTTAACTATCATCATCCCGGCTATTACCGCTAGGACCCCGCCTAATAAAACTGAAATCCATCCATCAGGAGATTGTGTTTGTTCTGTTACTGTCCGAGGGAGCGTAAGAACTCCGGCAGCAAGCATATAATTAATGATGATAACCGTTGCCTGAGCGGTTGTGATTTTACTGGTTGGGCTGAACATGAGACTTTATCACCATCCTGTCGAGTTCATCACTTCACCCGTTTTGTATTATCTGTATTCATCAATTTAGGCCGGCGCTTCATGACTAAAAGAGGCATTCTGATAACAAAGTCTTTCCAATCTTTTAAGTGATAGGGCACTGCCGGACTTGCGTATGGCACACCAAAGCTCTTTAGCTTTACGACATGGCTGCTTAGCAGCAGATAATACATAATGACTCCAAACAATCCAAACACCGCCGCACAAAACATCGCGCCAAACCGAAGCATCCGAAGTGCTATACCTGTGCTATAATGCGGGATGGCAAATGAAGAAATTGCTGTGAGCGCAACAACAATGACCATGATTGGACTGACAATCCCCGCCTGCACAGCTGCTTCCCCGATGATTAATCCGCCAACTATGCCTATTGCGGGTCCAATTGGTTTTGGCAAACGAAGCCCCGCCTCTCTTAAAATTTCAATCGCGACTTCCATAAATAAGGCTTCAATCAGAGATGGGAACGGAACACCTTGGCGCGTCCCGGAAATTGAAATCGCCAGCTTGGTCGGAATTAACCCAGGATGAAAAGAAATAAATGATATATATAAAGCGGGTGCGAATAACGTTATCATTGCTGCGATGAACCTCAGCAATCTGATGAGCGAGCTCGGGAACCACCGTTCATAATAATCTTCAGGCGATTGAAGCATCATGCTGAAAGTGACTGGAACAATCAAAGCAAACGGAGTGCCGTCTAGCAGAATAGCTACTCTTCCTTCCATTAATCCGCTTATGACGCGATCAGGACGTTCTGTACTCTGTACTTGCGGGAACGGGCTCAAATAATTATCCTCAATTAACTGTTCAACGTAGCCTGACTCCGGCAAATGATCGATCTCAATCCCTCTCACTCTTTTTCTTACTTCCTCGACTACTTTTGGGTCTGCAATGTCATTCATATAAGCGATAATTAAATCCTTTTTTAATCGTGTTCCTACTTCAAATCTCTGCAATGTTAATTGATCATTTTTTCCTTGCTGTCTCAAAAGAGCTGTATTCGTACTCAACTCTTCTGTAAAGCCTGTGCGCGGCCCTCTGACAAGCGCTTCTGAAAGCGGCTCCTCGATACTTCGATTTTGTTTTTTTACAGTTCCCAGAAGAAAGGCCTGCGGTATTCCATCGATGAGAAGCGCTGTCGAACCCATGAAAACATTCAACACGATATCACTGATTTTCTCTGATTCTATGACATCACCGATTGATATGATTTGATTTTTTATCTGTTTCGAAGTTAAAATACCTTTGCCGGATTGAGAAATTTCATCGCTTACCTGATTAGGTTGATTCATGACTAACACTGATAGACCTTTATTAATCAATTCCTGATCAGACAGTCCTTCAACAAAGATCAATGCCGCTTTTACATGTAATTGAGTGATTTCAAGCTCACGGAAATGAACGTCCCCGTTATGTCCTATTTTTCTTTTTACATGTTCTAAGTCGTATCCGATGTTACCGGTTAACACATCCTGATCCTGCTTTTCAGCTGTCGAATATTCTGATTTATGCTGCTTCTGTGTTTTGTACTGATTGTTCCGCCACCTCATCATTGCACCTTCTTATACATGAATCCAAGTAAACACTTTATAGATTACATATGGAACGAGAAATACTACTAACGCTTGAAACCACACATTCCAGTCAGTAAGTGTTGATATCATGTTATCCATCTGTCAGTTCCCCTCTCTCTAATAGGATTATTTTTCCCGTATACCTATTTTTTATGTTCGTCTTTTTTCTCAATAAAAAAGCATGATGAACATTTCATCATGCTTTTAAAGAAATCAACCTGACCATTTTGCATAATTAACACAAAATGAGCCTTTTAGCAGTCTGGAAAAACTAAAATTCCAGCTTGAAGCTTTCTGCCTGATCTGAAACTTCCACAGGAATCCCCATTATCGTTTTCGGTTTGGAAACGTAAACAAAGCGCATTTCTTCCTCTAATTGCTGAAACGCTTTTTCACTAACTAAAATTCTGGCCGGCTTCCCTGGACTGTTATCAATGGCTGCTTTGATTTTTCCAAGCATAAAAAACCTCCTGTTTTAGAAAATGGCTCATTTACTATTAAAACAAAAATCGCAAAATAAATTGGCTGAACAGGAATCCCAGTTCAAACATAACAGTTGCGGCTGCAAACAAGAATGAACGAAATCACAACATACACCTCTCTCTCTTTTTCGCGCATGCAGAATTCTCCCATTCACAGATCAGACTGGCGACTGACACGCTGTTCAACAGCAGCTCTAGCATAAATAATGCACGCTATGGACATGATCTTATTAGTTATTATATGATTGAATTGAAAAAACATCATATGTCAAGAGGTAAACGAAATGGCTCAAAACAACGAAAATGCATTACCGGATATTACAAAAAGCATTACTCTGGAGGCTCCCATTCAGAAAGTCTGGGAGACAGTCTCTACTTCAGAAGGCATTGCCAAGTGGTTTATGCCCAATGACTTTCAGCTCAAAGAAGGACAAGAATTTCACTTACAATCGCCGTTTGGGCCGTCCCCTTGTAAAGTTTTGGCTGTTCAAGCTCCAACTGAACTTTCTTTTGAATGGGATACAGAAGGATGGGTCGTTACCTTTCAATTAGAAGACTTGGGGGAAAAGACAGGGTTTACCCTTATTCACAGCGGCTGGAAAGAGCCGAATGAAGTGATCGGCAAAGCAAACGAGAAAAGCTCCGTCGTTCGCGGTAAGATGGATGGCGGCTGGACTGGCATTGTAAATGAACGGCTTCGTAAGGCTGTCGAAGAATAAAAAAGAGAGAGGTATCTCTCTTTTTTGTTTTTTTCCAAGGGTTATACTTCACAATTTGAGTCCATCAATCATAAAACGTAACAGTTTTAGATTTACCAGAGTAATCGGTAACAAAGAACTCGGCCTTGTTATTGCTCCCATCTACAAATTTTCCAATACTGCCAAAGGTGTGGCATTCTCCGGGTGAAAAATAGTTTGCCCCTACATAATCATCAGGATTGTCACCGGGATCATCCTCATATAAGTGCAGTGAAACAGAAAAAGGAGTGCTTCCTGAAAGGCACACTCTAAAATCTCCTCCGGTCGAGTATACCGTCGGACTTGAGTAAGTATATGTGTAAGTCCCCAACTTATCCCACTCTCCAGCCCCCGCAGTTCCGGCTTTTTCTGCTTGTGCCGTTAATGGAAAAACCGCAGCCAACCCTAAAACAGACAAAAATCCAACTACCTTAGTGAATCTCATCAGCTACACCACTCCTCTATTTCAATGATAGCCGCAGATACGTTTGTATCATTTCCGGCAAAGCTACATAATTGATCCAGCCTGCCTCCCTGCTTCTTAGGCAGGTGGCATTGGACATTATATTCAGCAGCAGCCGTTTTATGAATCCGTCTTTGTGCTGGTTTTAAAATGTTCAAAATAAATGCATTCCCATTTGTACTGCTATCTCTTATAATTTGTTTAAAAGGTTGTACTTCAATCAGGGGGAAAAGGATATGGAATTAAGCTTCACAAAAATACTCGTTATTTTGTTTGTGGGTTTTTTAGTATTTGGGCCTGATAAACTGCCGGCGCTTGGCCGTGCAGCAGGAAAAGCCTTATCAGAATTTAAACAAGCAACAAGCGGACTGACTCAGGATATCAGAAAAAATGACTCAGAAAACAAAGAAGACAAACAAATGTAGGATAAATCGTTTGGGCCGATGAAAAATCGGCTCTTTATTTTGATTTGTTTCTGTGTCATCTGCCTTTTTTTTATCATTTGGACAGCCCTTTTTTCCTTCTATGATTTTAACTGTCCAAGCCGCAAAATCTACTCACCGTATAATAAAGCGTAGTAAAAATAAAGGAGGAGTAAATATGGGTTATTACAAAAAATACAAAGAAGAGTATTATACGGTCAAAAAAACGTATTATAAGAAGTATTACGAATATGATAAAAAATACTATGACCACCATGATAAAAAATATGATGACTGTGATTACGACAAAAAATATGATGACTATGATAAAAAATATTATGATCATGATAAAAAAGACTATGATTATGTTGTAGAGTATAAAAAGCATAAAAAACACTACTAAACGCCATTAACATCTCCTCGTTTTTACTTTCCCCGGCTATTGCCGGGTCTTTTTTGTTTGTGCACTATATGTATATTTCTGAAGCTTCCCTTTCTATGAAAACCTTGGTGACTGAACCCAAAAAAGAATAATGAATATTTAGTACATAGTTTAGTTAGTTCATAAATGAGCGCATTCAGTTTATTGCAGTTACAAAGAAACTTTTATAAACTCTTTGAGGATCATACATAAAAGGAGAGGTTTTTTGTATAGAAACATCGTATTTTATCTCATTTTACTTTGTCTATTTATATCAGTTGTCATGAAAAGCTTTGAGGTGATAAGAACAATAGCCAATGTTATCTGCTTTGTTTTCGTATTGCTGTATTTTAAAGATGAAATGAAAACATACTCACGTAAAGCGTTAGCAATCCTAAGTATTTGTTTTCTTTTCTTAGTCGGTATCTGTGCTTTTATCATTTTACAAGGACAGACATTGATGAAACGTCACCTCTTTTTTACAGGCTGGGAAACGATAGCGGGCATTCTTTTAATGATCGTTTCTTTAAGCATTTGTACTTTTATTTTAGGGAAAATTTCAAATCGGTTAAAACGATTGTGATCTCATTCTTTCCTCTGATAAAGGTATATAGCTTTCAGATTGGCGAAGCGTTTCGTCCCTTACTTCACTCAAAATGAAATATTTTGTCGATTATATACATCAATCCAGTTCCAAAATAAGGTATAATAAATGGCGAAACCACTATCAAAAGGGGGAATTTTGGTGAAAAAAGTATTGATTGCAGGTGCAGTAGGAACAGCGGTTCTTTTCGGAACCCTTTCATCAGGTATACCAGGCTTACCCGCGGCAGATGCTCAAGTCGCAAAAGCAGCATCCCAGTTGCCTAACGGAATCGGCGGCCGTGTCTACCTGAACAGTACGGGCGCCGTTTTTACAGCTAAAATCACGCTTCCTGAAACTGTCAAAAACAACGACTCGGTCTCTACTCCCTATATTTATTCTGGCTTTAGGGCAACAAGCGGAACTGAAGCCGATATCGGGCTTCAGTACAGCAAACAATACAACGTCTGGAAGCCCCTCATGAAGGTTGGGTCCAAAAATGAAGAAACATACATCGAAGGAAAAGACAAATTCACATACAATAAAGGCTTCCGCCCTGGAAGCACAGTCCAAATGACAATCTATAAAAATTTAAGCGGCAATACGCGCATGACCCTTTGGGGAACGAACAATGACGGCTACACCGGACGGATTATCACAGAAATTCAAGGAACCAACATCGGCACGATTTCAAAATGGAAAACCCTTGCTACCGCGGCTGTTTCGTATGAAAGCCAGCGTGATGCGATCAAAGCAACCTTTTCGACATCTTTTAACAACATCACAATCGACAATAAAGCCGTCACTCCTGTGGTAGATACACAGGATTTCGCAAAGGTTTCAGTTGCAGGAAATAACGTTACGATCTCTGTTCATAAATAAACGAAGCAGCAAAAAGCCGCCAGCATTGTCTGGCGGTTTTCATTGGAGCATACTGGTCATAGTTCGTTTCTTCAGCTCTTTTGTTTAAACCTAACTTTAATAAGGGTGGAAATTGGTATGAAATATGAAAAATCAAGTCTTTTTGGAATGATTTTAGTTATTGTAGCACTTCTAATATCTATATATTTTATGTGTAATACAAATGCGTTGGTACCTGCTGGATATGATTTAGCTATTCATGGAATTGTAATATCTAGAACTGTAATGATTGCTTTTACTTTGTATTTAGTTTCAAAGTTAGGATATTTTCTTCTGAATAAAAAAGATTAACTGTAGAGTTAATCTTTTTTATGTATTATACGTGTTTGTCCTTCAATTTTTATTCATCTTCCAGATTGCTTAATGAAATTAGGATACCTGCTATCCATTCACTGCACAATAAAAAGGCAGCATTAAACCGCTACCTCAAATAAAAGCTTGTCCCCATGTTTATAGTTGAATAATTTGAAATCATCAATGGTAAAGTTATAAAAATCTTTCACTTCAGGATTGATCCATAGTTCAGGTGCTTCAAACTGTTCTCTTTCCATTTGAATTTTCAAATTTTCTATATGACGTGTGTACACATGGCAATCCCCAATGTTAAAGATATATTCACCAAGCTCATAACCAGTCACTTGAGCAATCATGCGCTGCAACACATTGTACTGGAATACATTGAATGGATTTCCCAATGCCATGTCATTGCTCCGTGCTCTTACCTCGAGGTGGAGCTTACCTTGCTTCACATACCATTGAGTTTCGTATACACATGGCGTTAAGGACATTGCGTCTAAATCATCAGGATTCCACAGCATTGTAATATGTCTGCGTGAAGACGGGTTGTTCTTCAATTGATGAAGAAGATAGTCTACCTGATCCACTTTTTCTCCATTTAGACTTCTGTTTTTCTTCCCCAGCTGAAATCCATATGCATGTCCGATGGTGCCGTCTTCTTGTTTCCACTGATCCCAAATATGTACGCCCATCTTGTTTAAATCATTAACATCATTAGATTTCAGCTGCCAAATCCAGAGCAACTCTTTAATGGCTGTTTTCCAGGCAACCTTTTTTGTCGTTAAAATCGGAACCTCTGAGTTGTCGAATCTCATTTGCTTACTGATTACACTTAGAGTATGTGCCGGTGTTCCATCTGAGTCCCACTTGGTTCTCACATCAAACTCTTCGTCTGAGATTCCATTATTTATAATATCCTTTATAATTGAATTGTATTGTTTATCGAATTGCGTCATAACTATTCATATCCTTCTTTCATTTTCAGTTCTAAGCATAATTTATTACGAATGCAATATTATCGCAAATACTAAGCACTCGCAGATAAAGTGAGGATCTTATTCCACTCACTGTGTGTTTAAAGAGGAGTTAATAACCCCCTCTTTTACACCTGTATTTCTCCATAACATAGTCTGTCACATAGCTCATAGTTACCGCCAGTTTGGTACATACACCGTTGATAACATTGTTGAGGATTATAAGAAATGGTTTGATATTGCGGCACATAAAAATTCAAATAGTCAGGTGTTTGTGTATACCAAATTGGAAATTGTCTAAACACATTAAATCCTCCAATAGCTTTTTCTGATTTAATGCATTGTATTTTACCTCAATATCAATTGTCATTTGTCCATGTGCAATTGGGCTTTCTTTAAAATAAATTCTCTCTAATTTCATTCATTTTTTTTATGATATTTGGCAGCGGTTCATTCCTTATATGATCTGTTTCTAACCGGTTTTGATGTTTGTTTTTGATGTCTAACTCTAAACCCTTCAAAAGCAGTGTTAAAAATCACATCATAGAGCTCTTGAATCTTAACCATAACGTTCAAATATTCTTCAATGAGAAAGTCCCTTTTTACGTATACTAATCTTCTCTATACACTTTACTATTATTTTACAGTGATTGAGTGCTCTCTCTCGCTCTTAAACAGCTATCCGTTTTGTTTTTCAGAAAGTGTTTTAAACAGCCTCTTTTTACTATTCTTATTTCATTTGACCATACCATATCATTTAAACTTCATAAATTAAATTCGAATAACATAAAGGAGGAATTTAATTGGGTTATTATAAAAAATATAAAGAAGAGTATTACACTTGGAAAAAAACATATTACAAAAAGTATTACGACAATGATAAGAAGCATTATGATTGCGACAAGTATTATGATCATGATAAAAAACATTATGATTACGACAAAAAGTATGATGACCATGATAAAAAGTATTACGATGATCACGATTATCATTACGAAAAAAAGTATTATGATGACGATGATCATTATTATGATTTTGTCGAATCATATAAAAAACATCACTAAATCTCTTAAACGTCTATTAATTCCCCGGCGACATACCGGGGGCTTTTTTATGATATTTATCGACGATACTCAGATTTTTTTGTGAAGTCTTATGTCTCATTTCATCTTATATTTTGAACTTGTCTCAAGGCTGCTGTAAATTCAATTATTAATGAACACATGTCATTTAACTTGGCTTATTATTAGTGGCATTACTAGTTTTTAGTTGCCTTCCCCTATTTATAAAAATTTAGATAAAAGTATTTCTTTATAGAGATGCTTGTTTCATCGACAACTCAATCCTAAATGTGGTAAAATCGATAAAAATGTAAAAACTGTAAATATAATAAAAGAAGCATCTTTATGTATATAAGTATTATAATTTTAGCATCCATGCTTTTATGGGGGGCAGTTATCCACGAGCTAAGTAAACCTTCAAAAAAGCAAAGCACCAGAAAAATTGTTCCTTTGACATCTTTAGGTTCTTTATCGACTTTAGTTATTACTATTTCACTTTTTCAAAACTTCCCTTTTTAAACTTTGTTTTTAATTAAATCCTTCGTATTAAAATATTCATTTTATACATAATATTTATATGTACCTTGGCTGAAACCTCCATTGATCAATCACACAGCATGAAGACAGCCAAGGATTTATTTTGTTTACTTCGTACCTGTTGAACCGAGTCCTCCTCTATCCTCGTTTCCCAAATGCTCGACTTCAACCAATTCAACCGCCGGCATTTTCTTCATGATTCTAAACTGGCAGATACGATCACCCTTCTTAATTTCAGTATCACGCAATGCATAAGCAGGAAAGAACCAGAAATCGTTGTCTCCCTTATATGACTCATCGATAACACCCATTGAATTTGTTTGAATAACGCCAAAGTTCTTATATGTACTTGAACGAGGGACGACATGTGCTTCGTAACCTTCAGGCAGCTCCATTGCAACACCTAATGGGACAAGCTTAAATTCATCTTTTTTGATTGTTACATCTTCAGCTGCCCGAAGATCAATCCAGTCTCCCTGCTCAATTTTGCTGATTCTTGTTTGTGTTTCATCTAGATACTTGATTTTAATTTGCATTGTCATGTACTAGCTCCTTTAATTTTTATTGAGTATCATACAGTAAGGCTTGTTCTTGTGTCATTTTCATCAGTTATAAATTCAACGTCTTCAAAATCATTCTGTAAAGCATTGAAGTACAGTTTTTCAATGATATTTTTGTTTTTACAGTAAATCGAAACGTAGCTATTATCTGCTATCAACAGGACAAGTTCGCAATCACTGTCAGCAAACTCTTCATATGTATTGACTTGATTAACCATTTTTCCATATGGAAATGCTTTCAGTTCAACGAAAATGGTATAGTACTGATTCGTTTTTAATTGTTGCTCAAAAACTGCCCCTTCAACAATTGCGTAGTCATGAAAAAGTTCCTCATCATCGAGCTCTCCTTCTACAACAAAATAAGATTCCCCACTCGTTTGCCACCTATAATTAGCTATTTCTACCGGCTGCAGTATTCTCCATAGAAAATTTCCATATTCATTCGGTATTTGAAAACTAACTCCCCTATTCATGTATACCCCTTACTTAAACGATTTTTGTGAATACGAGTTTAATTATATACTCTGATGTTAGGTTTATGGAACAAGGAATCGACTGCCTTTTCAACCGATTATCTTTTACAGAATTTCCTCAGCCCTTCTCATTTAAAAGGTTCTTCAATGTTCATAACAACGGTAAGTATTTCCTGATTAGATTTCTCGTTATCATCTACCCTTAGAAAAAAATGTCCCGAAACAAATAATCATTTTTGTAATCCTCGGTCGCCGTACCCATTAACACCCCACTTACAAGCCTCATGTATCCCGTACTTGCTATTATTCGAACATTGATAGGCACCTTCTCGTATCACATGGATTTGCTGTTGAATGATTTCAAATAAAGTTGAATAAAATAAGATCGAATCATCCAACAATTAACATTTATTCTTGCGGCAATAGGTGGTATTTACAATCCATAAGAAGGAAGGAAGCGTTGATGATAAAGCTTTGCCGAGAAGTTTGGATCGAAGTCAATCTTGATGCCGTTAAAAAGAATTTGCGAGCGATCCGCCGTCATATTCCACATAAGAGCAAAATTATGGCTGTCGTAAAAGCGAACGGTTATGGTCACGGGTCTATAGAAGTGGCACGCCATGCACTGGAACACGGGGCGAGTGAGCTCGCTGTTGCCAGTGTGGAGGAAGGAATCGTTTTACGAAAAGCTGGGATTACAGCACCTATCCTTGTGCTTGGTTTTACATCCCTTAGTTGTGTAAAGAAGTCAGCAGCTTGGAATATAACATTATCAGCATTTCAGGTTGATTGGATGAAAGAAGCAAACGAGATATTGGAAAAAGAAGCGAGTGCTAACCGGCTGGCCATTCATATTAACGTGGATACCGGCATGGGACGATTAGGTGTACGCACAAAGGAAGAACTTTTAGAAGTAGTGAAAGCCTTAAAGGCAAGTAAATTCCTCAGATGGACAGGGATTTTCACACATTTTTCGACAGCTGATGAACCGGACACAACACTCACAAAGCTGCAGCACGAAAAATTCATCAGTTTTCTCAGCTTTTTAAAAAAACAGGGGATTGAGCTGCCCACCGTGCATATGTGCAACACGGCTGCAGCTATCGCATTTCCGGAATTTAGCGCTGATATGATCCGTTTAGGTATCGGCTTATATGGTTTATATCCTTCAGCCTATATTAAACAACTAAATCTCGTTAAGCTTGAACCTGCGTTAAGTTTAAAGGCACGCATCGCTTATGTGAAAACCATGCGGACAGAACCCCGAACCGTTAGCTATGGTGCTACATACATCGCAGAACCTAATGAAGTAATTGCTACACTCCCGATTGGCTATGCTGACGGCTATTCTCGTGCCCTTTCCAATCGCGGGTTTGTTCTTCATCGCGGAAAACGAGTGCCAGTGGCGGGAAGAGTAACAATGGATATGATCATGGTCAGTTTAGGAGAAAACGGTGAAGGTAAACAAGGAGAAGAAGTCGTGATTTACGGTAAGCAAAAAGGAGCCGAGATTTCCGTTGATGAAGTGGCTGAAATGCTCAATACGATTAACTATGAAGTCGTGTCTACATTAAGCCGCCGCATCCCTCGTTTTTATATAAGAGATGGCGAGATTTTTAAAGTATCAACTCCAGTATTATACGTGTAGAACATCTTAAAATGCTGAATCAAAATCCCTCTACCAGAGGGATTTTGTTTTTTCTGAAACTAAAAAAATCCCTCCTATAAGAAGAGAGATTTTCAACATATTTATAACTCAATAACTGATTGTTCAGGAGTATTATGATCGTGTCGAGAACGAAAATGCTCTTCTAATTCTTCAAGTGTACGCCCTTTTGTTTCCGGCATGAATTTGTACACAAAACCGATTGCCAATACACCTAAAGCCACAAATATAAAGAATGTAAAAGACAAACCTACAGAGCTAAGCAAGATCGGGAAAGCAAAACCGATCACAAAATTTAATATCCAAAGGAAAAAAACACTTATCCCAGAACCAAGTCCTCTTAACCTTTGAGGGAATATTTCCGCTATGACAAGCCAAGTCACAGGTCCTACACACCCTTACATAAAGGCAAGAAATAAAACGGTCAAAGAAAGCACTACATAAGGAAGTGCCATAGATCCATCAAGCACAATTGAGAAAATCGCAATCAATAGGAGAGCTGTAGTCGTCCCCGCCAAACCAATCAATAATATTGGACGCCGTCTCACTTTTCCGACCAGCCAAATCCCAAATATAACTGCAATAACTGATATCAGCCCATTTCCAATATTAGCGATTAAAGCCGCTTTTGTACCAAAACCAGATTCTTTAAGGATTTGTGTGCCATAATACATAATCGAGTTCACACCTGTAATTTGATTCACGATGGCAACACCAATTCCAATCCATAAAAGACGGCGCAGCCATGGTGTAGAAAAGTCCTTGAGTGATGCCTTTTCTAGTGCTGTATCTTTTTCTACCGCTTCTTGAATTTTTCTACATTCAGCTTCTGCACGTTTATCTTCTCGAATTTGTTTAAGAACTCGCAGCGCCTCACTGTTTTTGCCTTTGGTGATTAGCCATCGGGGGCTTTCTGGGACCTTAAGCATACTGGCAAATAACATGATAGCCGGAACAGCACAAATGACTAGCATGTATCTCCAAACATGTCCCGTATTTGCCATTGTTACACCGAGGATCGCATTAAAAACATATGCTAAAAATTGCCCGCCAACAATCATTAGTTCATTTTGGGTTACCATACGCCCTCTCTTTTCATGCGGTGCCATTTCTGCTAAAAAGGCCGGCACCATCGCCGAGGCTCCTCCAACAGCCAGCCCCAGTAAAAAACGAAAGACCGCCATGATGAAAACGTTAGGTGCTAACGCTGTTCCCAGTGATGCCAGGAAAAATAAAAAGGAAAGATTAAGGATCATTTTACGGCGGCCATATCGATCAGCCAATCTTCCGCATAACAACGCTCCAAACGCGGCACCTAATAAAAGAATACTCGTAACAAGCCCTTCTGTAACCGGTGTTAAATCAAGCTGATCTGGCCTTGCCATAAAAGGTAAAGCTCCATTTATAACTCCGGTGTCATATCCAAAGAGAAGCCCTCCAAAAGTTGCTGAAATCATTATTAATTTCAACCTTCGATTTCGATGTTCATTCATATCCATTTCCCCTGCCTTTATTAAGAATACTTAATAAGCTCTTTCAGTGTGGATATTGAGTCAAAACTAAAGTCATCTCTATCTTAGATTTTCGCCTCTGGATTTGTAACCGTTTACATTTTTAGCCAATAGAATAAACCTAAGCTATCAGTTGTTATGTTGTAGTAATGTTTTTGTCACATTATTGTCATTTCTCATATTATCATAATTCCAAAAGCATTTTCAGTCAATATTATTTTCAGGATTATTTATTTCCGCTATGTGATGGTGATGTTTTGATCATCTCGTTGTAAAGTTAACTATTGGCAATTTGGAGTGTTATAAGTTCCCTTGAAGTTTTCCATTCACAAAAAATGTCCATATCGTTATAATGATGATGTTTAAACGCAAAAAGAGAAAATGATAAAGAGGGAATCAATATGAAGAAGATTTTGATCAGTATGATCGCAATCGTTTTAAGTATTACTTTGGCAGCTTGCGGATCAAATCACGCAGCCAAAAACCATTCAGATTCTAATGGGACGGAGCAAGTCTCTCAAGATACTCAATCTAATAAATATAATCAGACAGAACAAAAGGCCGGCACGCCTCATTCAAAAAATCAGAAGAAATTGGTCGATGTTACATTAGATAGAGCAATAGATGGAGATACGATTAAGGTTATTTACAACGGAAAGGAAGACACAGTGCGCTACTTGCTCGTTGATACACCTGAGACGAAGAAACCAAATTCTTGTGTTCAACCATACGGTGAGGATGCGTCGAAACGAAATAAAGAATTGGTCAACAGCGGTAAGCTACAGCTGGAATTTGATAAAGGCGATCGCAGAGATAAGTATGGAAGACTGTTAGCATACGTTTATGTTGACGGCAAATCTGTTCAAGAGACATTATTGAAAGAGGGATTGGCCAGAGTAGCATATGTATATGAGCCTAACACAAAATACATAGACCAATTCAGACTAGATGAGCAAGAAGCAAAATCAGATAAACTGTCAATTTGGAGTAAGAGCGGTTATGTGACGAACAGAGGATTTAATGGCTGTGTGAAATAGAAAAACACTGTTTGTTAAAAAAAGCAGCAAACCTAGCAGAATGCAGTTTCCAAAGAATTAGAAAGAGATGATGGAGAGTCTAGTTCCATTCTGCTTATCAAGCTAAAATCATGCAACTAGCCTGTAAAATTTCCGCTGTATAGTAACAATAAAAAACACCCCTTCACGTCAATGTGAGGGGGTTATTTGTGTGTAAACATCCTTCCTATTTCATCATAAATCAAGAGATCCCTCTACCGTCGTTAGCGCGGTTTCATACATCTTACCCATTGGCATTCCTAAGCTTTCTCACTTCTTGAAGTGTTCGCTGACAGAATACGGTTCCGCTCGTTCGTTTTGTCTGCTGGACACTCCAATACTGTTTAAAGGTTGCGATACCTTATTCTCACCATCTTTTCAAAAGAAGGCAGCCATGTCATCAAAGGCCTTTGATGATTAATCGTTAATTGTTCTTTCGTTGATCTCCAGACAATAACATCATTAGTTTTTTCGAAAGCTCTTCAAAGCTTGATTGAGATCCTTTGTGTGAGTATAAATGTTCTTATACAAATCAAATAGTGTTTTATATTTTTGAACATTTTGTGCCTTTGGATAAAATGCAGCAGCCTCACGAATGAACTGCTCTGCACATTCTTCAAGGGATTCAAACCATCCGCTTCCAAAGGCAGCCAGCATTGCAGCCCCCATAGCTGGCCCTTGTTCATTTTCTAACTTAATTACCCTCGTATTGAAAATATCAGCTTGCATTTGCAGCCACGTATCATTTTTAGCTCCCCCACCAATAGAAACAACAGTATGAACTGATTTTCCCGCTTTACGGAATAGCTCAATTGATTCATGTAAAGAGAATGTGATACCTTCCATTATTGCCCTCAAAAAATGCTTTCTATTATGGGCTCCATCCATTCCGATCAAGCTTCCCCGAATAGAAGAATCAGCATGCGGCGTTCTTTCACCAACCAAATAAGGAGTGTATAGCAGTCCATTGGCTCCTATCGGAATAGCTTCCACCCCCTGCAATAATTGCTCAAACGATTCGTTTGGTGCAAACGTTCTTTTAAACCAGTCCAAGCTGTATCCTGCAGCGAGCGTGACGCCCATCGTATAAAAAGAATCCTTTTTTCCATGATTAAAAAAGTGGACTTTCCCTTTAAAGTCTCTTTCTTTTTCTTCTTCGTAGGAAAGTATGACCCCTGACGTCCCAATACTGCATAATGTTTTTCCGGAAGAAAGGATACCTGCTCCAATAGCGCCGCAAGCATTATCTGCTCCCCCAGCGTACACTTTTGTTTTTTCTAATAGCCCGGTCTTGGCGGCAACGTGCGGAAGCAGCGACCCTACACAATCATGAGATTCAACAAGCGGAGGACAAATATCTGCAGAAATACCAATTTGATTGCAAATATCATTGCTCCACTTCTTGCGAGTAATATGTAAAAGTAAAGTTCCTGCTGCATCGGAGTATTCGGTGTGAATGGCACCGGTCATACGGAATCGCACGTAGTCTTTCGGAAGCAAAAACACAGCAGTTTTTTTAAAAAGTTCAGGTTCATGTTCCTTTACCCATAACATTTTAGGTAATGTAAACCCTTCTAAAACACGGTTTTTTGTGATGTCAAGAAGATGATCGCCAAATTTCTCGGTCATCCTTATACATTGAGGCGTTGTTCTGGTATCATTCCAAAGAATTGCATTACGTAACACCTGACGATCTTGGTCAAGCAGTACTAATCCATGCATTTGTCCCGAATAGCTTATCCCGTCAATATCCTTGGCTTGAACATTGGATATAGAAACCAATTCAGCCAATGCTTCAATTGTTTGCTGCACCCAGTCTTCAGGATTTTGCTCACTATATCCCGCCTTCTCTTGGATGAGCGGGTACTTTTTGGACGTTTCTGCACAAACCTTGCCGTTTTGGTTAACTAAAATGGTTTTAACAGCACTCGTTCCAAGATCTATTCCAATGACATACTTCATTTTTTCACTCCTTGCCCTTTTAAAAAACCATTCACTCTAAATAAATCCTAATTATAGAAGTTACCCGTCATAACAACAAGCAATAGGAAAGGAATCATGACGGGTAATTCAGTGACTTGGTATTGATAGCAGGATCTGGAGCTTATCCTGTTATACTTCTAAAATGTATTGGTTCAATATCGCTTTTAATTTCTCCTGTCTTCCAGATTCGTTTTTAATTAATTTATGATTTAGCGCATATTGCTCAAGTGTGTGGAAATTAGCTCTTCCTTCTATAATTTCAAGACCAATCCCTTCAGTAAAGCTGCGGTAACGATGTTGAATCACATCTTCAAACACACGATCTTCGATTAATTTGTGGGCAACTTTCAATCCTCTTGCAAACGCATCCATCCCTGCAATATGGGCATATATTAGATCATCAGGCTCAAAAGAAGATCTTCTGACCTTCGCGTCAAAGTTTAATCCGCCGCTTCCTAGGCCGCCATTTTGCAGGATTTCGTACATTGCTAATGTCGTAGAATATAAATCCGTCGGAAATTCATCCGTGTCCCAGCCTAAAAGAGGATGACCCTGGTTTGCGTCAACAGAGCCAAGCAGACCATGTACTCTTGCCATGCGTAATTCATGTTCGAATGTATGCCCAGCTAATGTGGCATGATTGGCTTCAAGATTTAATTTAAAATGATTGTCTAAGCCATATTGCTTCAAAAAGGCAATGGTTGTTGCTGCATCTGTATCGTATTGATGGGTGGTCGGCTCTTTTGGTTTTGGCTCAATCAAAAACTGCCCTGTGTACCCGATTTCCTTCGCATAATCCACTGCCATATGCATAAATCTAGCCAAATTATCAAGCTCAAATTTTAAATCAGTATTTAACAATGTTTCATATCCTTCACGGCCGCCCCAAAATACATAGTTCTCAGCGCCAAGCTCTTTTGCTGTTTCTAACCCTTTTTTCACTTGTGCTGCAGCATACGCAAACACATCTGCATTGCAAGAAGTCGCGGCACCATGGACGAAACGGGGATTCGTAAACATGTTTGCGGTATTCCATAATAGCTTAACGCCGCTATTTCTCATGTAATCTTTAATCATGCCCACGATCATATCTAAATTTTGGTTTGTCTCTTTTAGCGTACTGCCTTCTGGTGCAATATCCCGGTCATGAAAAGCAAAGAATGGTGCATCTAGTTTTTCAAACATCTCAAATGCTGCTTCTACTCTCATTTTCGCTAGATCCATGCCTTTATAGTGATCCCATGGTCTTTGCATCGTAGCTGCTCCAAAAACGTCTGTACCATCAGCAGTAAATGTATGCCAATAGGCAATAGAAAATCGCAAATGCTCTTTCATCGTTTTTCCGCCGATTACTTCTTGAGGATTATAATATTTAAATGCTAAAGGATTAGTCGAATCTTTCCCTTCGTAAACCACTTTGTTTGCGCTTCCAAAATAGTTGGTTGAACTGGAATGAGATTGAGCCATGTGATTTCCCCCTTAAAAATAAATTTAAAACATGATCATTCAAATACAAATGCATTTTATTTCATATTGTAAGTTACCTATTAGTTTGTCGTTTAAACAAACTAACTTATTTTCATCTTATATAACCTCATCAGTATTTTCAATATTTTTTTTAGTTTTTTATGAACACATTAGATATAATAAAGGGAAGATTCGCTATGTACTATGTTCATACTTAATTTAAAGATTAAACAAATGGAGTGGATGAAGTGGATATCGCTGATCAAACCTTTGTCAAAAAAGTAAATCAAAAGTTATTATTAAAAGAAATTCTTAAAAATTCACCTATTTCAAGAGCAAAATTATCTGAAATGACTGGATTAAATAAATCAACTGTTTCATCACAGGTAAACACGTTAATGAAAGAAAATCTGGTATTTGAAATAGGTCAAGGACAATCAAGTGGCGGAAGAAGACCTGTCATGCTTGTTTTTAATAAAAAGGCAGGATACTCCGTTGGAATAGATGTTGGTGTGGATTATATCAATGGCATTTTAACAGACCTTGAAGGAACGATCGTTCTTGATCAATACCGCCATTTGGAATCCAATTCTCCAGAAATAACGCAAGACATTTTGATTGATATGATTCATCACTTTATTACGCATATGCCCCAATCTCCGTACGGGCTTATTGGTATAGGTATTTGCGTGCCTGGACTCATTGATAAAGATCAAAAAATTGTTTTCACTCCGAACTCCAACTGGAGAGATATTGACTTAAAATCTTCGATACAAGAGAAGTACAATGTGCCTGTTTTTATTGAAAATGAGGCAAATGCTGGCGCATATGGAGAGAAAGTATTTGGAGCTGCAAAAAATCACGATAACATTATTTACGTAAGTATCAGCACAGGGATAGGGATCGGTGTTATTATCAACAATCATTTATATAGAGGAGTAAGCGGCTTCTCTGGAGAAATGGGACATATGACAATAGACTTTAATGGTCCTAAATGCAGTTGCGGAAACCGAGGCTGCTGGGAATTGTATGCTTCAGAGAAGGCTTTATTAAAATCTCTTCAGACTAAAGCGAAAAAACTGTCCTATCAAGATATCATAGACCTCGCCCATCTGAATGATATCGGAACCTTAAACGCATTACAGAATTTTGGATTCTATTTAGGAATAGGCCTTACCAATATTTTGAATACTTTCAACCCACAGGCCGTAATTTTAAGAAATAGCATAATTGAATCGCATCCTATGGTTTTAAATTCAATGAGAAGTGAAGTGTCGTCAAGGGTTTATTCCCAATTAGGCAATAGCTATGAATTATTGCCATCTTCCTTAGGACAGAATGCGCCGGCATTAGGAATGTCCTCCATTGTGATTGATCATTTTCTGGACATGGTTACAATGTAATTTTTATGGAATGTACAGCTCATCTTTAAAGATGAGCTTTTTTATTCTAGGGGTATTTCTGAAGCAATAGTGACATAGGCACCTTCTCATATGAAAAAGGAGTTCTAAAATAGAAATCTCCTTTTTCATGTGCAAATTATTTTTCTTTATAACGAAAATATCTAAAGTCGGCCGGAATATGATTACCACTGGTATCTTGGCATTGCATCCCTACAAAGGCCCCTGTGAAGAATCCTCCCCCACGGATGTAATCATCTGATAATTTTTTCGATTCCAGTGCTATGTCAATTTTGTGCCAATCTTCTTTGTTAAAAGAATAGAAATAATAATATTTGTCTTTTTCAATATTTACTCTTAAATATACATACTTTACTTCACGAGGAATAACAATTTTATTATTTAATGGCTGTGAAAAAGAAAAGTTGTCACATATTGTTAATTCAAGAATGCGGCCAAGTTCTTCATCATGCGTGACTTGAAGAGCCGTCCAGTTTTCTGTATTGTAGTAATTCACCAATCCAGCGGCTTGTTGAAAATTTTCCGGATAAAACTCAACAGCAGTTTCGGCTTCAAAATGGAGACTTTGCCAGCGTCTGGCTACAAATGCCTGAGTAAATGTCGAGGTCAATGATTCATGACCGAATAATCGTAAATGATTTGGCGCTTGAGTCAATGAACCTAATTCATTCGTGAATGGAATCCTTAAAGTTTGAAAATTTATATTTAATGTTGAATCCTCAAATTCATCAACTTCCGGGTACGTTGCTTCAAATATTGTTTCGGGTATAGAAGGTGCATCTACCTCCAAGCTTCCTTCTTTTCCACCTACTACATAGGGCCATTCATCTTTCCAGTAAAGTTTTTGAATAGCTGTTTCTCTGCCCAAAGGACAGTATCCTCTCTGCTGAAAAATTGAATCATCGTCAGGATGAATAGGACGTCCCGTTAAATGAGCTAAATACCACTCATCTGTATGTGTTTGAACAATGGATGCATGACCACATTTTTGCAATGGATTTCCTGGGTCATGCCATGACGTTAAGATTGGATTATCGGGATGAACTTCATATGGCCCCTCAATATTTGCAGAACGGGCAATTGTAGCAGCATGTTCGTACCGTGTTCCTCCTTCTGCAGTTAATAAATAATAATAGTTCCCGATATGATAAAGGTGCGGAGCTTCTGTCAGTTTTCTATCCGTTCCTTCAAATATAACTTTTGGTTTACCGATTAATTTTTGCTCTTTATCAGAATATTCCTGTATAACAATTCCTCCAAATGAGTGCCGATCAATACGGTGATCCCATAACATATTTAATAAATACTTTTTTCCATCCGTATCATGGAACAAAGAAGCATCAAATCCCGAGCTATTTAATGTAATCGGCTCACTCCAATCACCATTAATCGTTTCACAAGTAACTAAATAATTGTGACAATCTTTCCATGCGCCATCTACTACCTTAACATCCGTATAGATCAGCCAAAACTTCCCATCACTATAGCTTAAACATGGTGCCCAAACCCCACCTGAATTTGGATTTCCTTTCATGTCTAATTGTGAAACTCTCTGTAATGGATGTGCAACTAAGTGCCAATTTACTAAATCTTTTGAGTGGTGTATCTGGACTCCCGGAAACCACTCAAATGTAGATACAGCGATATAATAATCCTCTCCTACCCTACAAATACTTGGATCGGGATTGAATCCTTTAAGTACTGGATTGGTAATCTTCATTTGGGACTCCTCCTCAGTTTATTTTCTTTTTTAAGCTTTGAAATCATCAATATGATCCAAATAAACTTTGTCTCTATTCTCTAATTCTCGAACCATGTTTTTATATTTTTTCTCATCTAAGTTATAGAAATTAATATCAATTAAAGCTAGAACAAGCAAGAACACGGGAATAATGGTTGTTGTAATTAAAATCCCCGTTAATGCCGCCGGGGTTTGTGCCTGATTTGCCACATATCCAAACTTATCAAGAACCAGACCCGGAACAACTCCTCCTAAGGCCATACCAAACTTAAAGAAAAATCCGATTATAGCGTAAATGAGCCCACCCATTCTTTTTCCAGTCCTGTACTCTCCATATTCTATTGTTTCAGGAATAAGCGCCCACATATATCCCCCGGCAGTGAGACTTCCAGCAGCAGCGATTAATCGACAGAAAAGTATGAGGTTAACATTACTTGGCGGAACAAACAGTAAAGCTAAGAGGCCGATAATATTCAGTAATAATGCATAGTTTAGTAATTTCTTTTTCCCCAAAAATTGATGAAGCCTTGGAATAAACGGTAAAATGACCAAAGCGGGCAAACTTCCTATCAAACCGTACCACTTCACCAAATCCTCTCTTTCTACGTTATACGTTACGTAATAAATGCCAACCGAATTACTGATGGAATTCACTCCAAAAATAATAATAAAGAAAATACTTAATACAACAAGTGGACGATTAACACGAAACTGCTCAAATATATCCGTAAATTTAATTTTTTCTTCGGATTTTTGAAGAGTGACCCGCTCTTTTGTGCTTTTAAAACAAAAGATTAAAAGGCACCCGCCTATCATTCCCAAAATACCCATGGTTAGTTGCCAGCCAAGAGACTCGTTGCCGGAAGTATCGCTTAAATAAGCAGCCAGTAAGGGAACAAAAAATGCAACGACAAGTCCCCCAAGATTCGCAAATAACATGCGAACAGAAGTTATACTAACAACTTCTTGATTATTTCTAGTCATTGCAGAAGTTAACGCGCCATATGGAACGTTTATCGTTGTGTATGTAAGCGACAAGCCAACATAGGTTATATAGGCATATACTAATTTCCCCATATCCGAAAAGTCTGGTGTTGTAAAACAGAGTATTGCCAGTATGACAAATGGAAAAGCTCCGAATAAAAGATACGGTCTAAAGCGTCCAAATCTGCTGTTCGTTCTGTCAACTATTGTTCCGATAAAAGGATCAGCGAGAGCGTCGATTATTCTAACCACTAAAAACATAGTACCGGCTGCTGCTGCCGATAAACCAAAAACATCTGTATAGAAGAACAAAAGATACGTAGACACTGTTGCATAAATTAAATTACAAGCAAAATCTCCAGACGCATATCCAACTTTTTCAACCATGCTAATCTTCTTTACATTTTCACTGAGCATGATTTCTCCCCTTTTCGATCCTTTAATATGGAACAGTGTGAAACGGTATAACAATTTCTCGAATTTACGGTCAGTAAACTTTTATAAAAGCGCTTTCAAAACAGTGCAAAAAAATATGGTGATCAGCAAGCAGAAAATTCATCTTTTTTCGTCATACCTTATATACCTGGAAAAGGATAAAAGCCTCATTCTTTCGTTTCTTATATTGTTTAGCTCCATTAAATCGACCCTCTTATCCCCCTTCCATCCATATTTAGTAAGACCTTATCTTGTGGACAATGAAAGTTCATCTTATTAGTTTGTTGATCGAACAAACTAACTTGATTTAATATTATAAAATCCTTTCAACTTTTTCAACATCTTTTTCAGAAAGTTTAAACAGAATGAATTAAATATTGATTTTTGAATGTTTCGTTATATTCAGTGTTTCAAATATTTGCGAATGTCATGTATCATTTAACAACGATCAGTCCGAAAACAGATTCTTGTGTAACCACATGACAAAGATGATCTATGCGAAATAAGGAATTGGTTAGTGGTAAGCTGCATTAACAGTTTGATAAAGGTGATAACAGGATGTATGGAGACTGTTATCGTAGATTTATGCTGATGGCAAACTTGGTCATGAGTAGAAAGAAAAGGAATGGCCAGAGTAGTTTATGTTATAAGTCCAACCCTACATACTTATATCAATACAGGAATAAATAAGAAGCAAAAATAGAGAAGCTTTCAACAGGAGTAGAAATGGCTATTTGACTGTCTGAGGATTAAAGACTGTGTTAAACACTATGATTTATCCAAACTTATTTTAATCTTAAAAATTTAATTGAGGGTGAAAACAAAAGAGAATACAGAAATTAATTCTGTATTAATTTATTCAATATGTTAATTTTACTTTGGTCTTTATGATTCTTCTTCCTTCTTCTATAGCCATCTAATAAAGACTTTTTATAAATCTTGAGGTAATCATCAATCGTTAGCAAATGATATTTCGCTCCGCCATCTTCAAAAACCTCTAGGTTATTATAGTCTACATCTGCAAATGGTTTTAAATCCTCAATATAAGCAATGCCTATTTTTGTATTAGTTTTCTTAAATTCATGCTCATGTAAATCAACCATTTTGTATCCATGCAGTTCCATCACTTTTTTTAGTTTTTCCCACTTTTCCTCTAAAAAAATTAAAGGAATAAGGAGATCAATATCTTCTGGAGAAAAGTCTAACCCAGTTACCTTTTCAAGACCTAAAGAGCCATATAATAATGGAATGATGTCTAGCTCTTTATTAAAAATTTTAGCTATATTGATAAATTCATTATACAATTTCATTTTCCATCCCCGATATTTGGTAATTAATTATTTAAGATTCAACTGCCTCTTGAATTTTCATAAGTCCTTCAATACTAATACCTCAAAGGGTTATTTTTTCAATAATCCTGAAAGTCATCTGTACAATATCTAAAAAGCCTTAAATACTGAATTAAAGAAAAACATCAATATGATAATGGCTAGCACAACAACAATTTCAAAAGTATGTGAACTGCCATCTTCTTTTTCTCGTTCTTTCTTCTCCCTCATTTGCTCCCTATACTTTCTTTGTATTTCATCCTTTTTTTTATCCATCTTACTCGACCCCTTTCATCATAAAGTAAAGTCAAGCAATTCTGAAATTTCCCATCCCTTTCTGTTGACACTTAATTTAATCCAATCCTCATCATCAGCATATGGTTTTTTGAAATGGACAACTAATTGAATCATTCATTTCTCAGCCCGACCTTTAGAATCCTTCCCTAATTACGTAAAACCATTTTAGCTGTTGTCCCATGGCTTGTCGAACTGAACTAGAGCCATATAAAACTTAGATTTTTTCAGTTTCTATTAAAAAAGAGTATTACATGTACTTATACTCTTCTACCCAGTCGTGATATTTTTCATAAAGTGGACGTATTCGTTTGAAATCAAGAGCTATGACTTCACATCCACGATCATCATAGATAAAGAAAATAATGTCTTTTGTAATGTTCACAAAGAAAACATCAGGGTAATCAATAGAGTAACCTCCGAATTTCGGTTTTAATGGAAAATCCTCGTTACTGGCTGCTTTAAGTAATTCAGTTACACGTAAGTCTCGAGGTTTGCATAACAAGGAAAATTGTTGCATCTCGTATTCTTCAGCTTTATTGATTTCGAAAGGGTAGGGATATGTCTTCACCAGAATTTGATTCAAATGATTTTTACACTTTAGAAACGGTTGATAGACCTTTAATTTTCTTATACATTTCTCTTTCTTGTGCTTATACATATTCGTTACGAGGAATATGTCATCATTTTGTTCAAATAATTCATTAAAAAGGATTGTTATTTGCTCATATACAACTTGGAACCTCTTAAGATTCAATTCTTCATTTTCTTTGAGTTGATAGCTATTTTTCCCAAGACAAAAATGGATTCCTATGCCCCATTGATTATAGATGCTAGGAATGAATTCGAGGTTTTGAAACCTTTCCTCCATATACTCCATTATCTTCATTTAGACATTCTCACTTTAGGAATATGATCTTTTTGGAATATCAACAACTCATGCAGTTCGATGTTTTGATAGGGACAGACTTTATCAAACAGCTCTCTCGGATACCGCTCCATTTCGTCATTATATAGCTTTCTGACAGTTGGATACTCATGATCAATATCTCTGGAAAGTTTCCGGATACTGATCTTTCTTTGGTCTATAATCGTTTTTAACTTTGATTTAATCATATTCTCACCTTTTAGTTATTTTTGATCAATTAAAATGATCATTAAGTTTATAATGGATCCTTGACCTCGCTGAATTTAATAATCCCGCTCTTCATGTTCAAATCCATAAATACCTTTTATCCACACATCGCCGCAGCCTGAACTTTTTGTTATTTCCAACTGATCACCTTCTACTCGATCTGCTGCACTGTAGTCCAAATAACTTCCTGGAATTCTTTCTCGCTCCTTGAAAATATCCATCAGTTAGAGCTATTCTGCTAAGTTTCATATTTAGAGTACAGTCTTTATTATTGTGTATTGTGAATTTATAACCAAGTGCGGTCAAAATTCCGGTCGAAATTATCTGCCATGAAGACAATTGTTGATTCCTCGCTCAAAACAAAGTCTACATTTGTTTAATCCACCGTTAGCTTTGCTTCAGCATTCGGAAGAGTAAAACTTGAGACTAAGCCTAAGCAAACCAAAGTTAAACGATTAACCCTTTTCATCCCTCTCTCCCTTACCTATTTATGGCATAATCCGGTAAATAAAAGGGCTTTTTGACCGTGCATAAGGAAAAGGATTGTGATGATTTAAGCTACGCTGCTACCCTCCCAATGTTTTGCAGAAAAACCGAGTCCCAGATCCAAAATATTACGGCAAATGAGACGCTAAACAAGTATATTTCATATCCCATCAGAAAGTTTAAGGTGTTTTTTGGATCAGTAATGAAAGCGAAGAATAACCATACTAAGAAGGAAAAGAATATGTATATGAGTAAATATTTCGCGTTAAACCTTTTTGGATTGCGATTTAAGAAATATTGAACAGGTGCAGCAAAGATTAAACACTTATTAGGAAGTATGGTATGTAGCCGTCATAACCAATGCCAAAAACATAAACAACAGCAGCTGATAACGCGGACAAGACATGAACAAATATGATCCTTAAAACTTGCATGTTTATAACCTCTTTCTAAATGAATGCTTCTTCAACATTGTCTAGATCCTCCTTAAAATCACTTTAAAACTACTGTTCTACTCAGAAATTAAACATCTTGGTCGCATTTCTCATTCTTCCGCCATTGAATAGTATTTCGGCGAGTTATCGCAACAGGTATTAATAGTAGAGTACCGACAATAAGCAACATAAAAAAGATCACAAACAGCGCACCTGTTCCCGGAACAATTTCTTCATAGGTAATAAAGCGCTCCTTCCCCTGCAGGACGAAGAACCGAGAATTTTCAAGAAAGGCTAGATGAAAAGCGATAGACGTCCATAAGCTTCCTGTTACAATACGCAGGAGTTGAAGGATGCATCCAAAAGTCAACAATAAAACGATGTAATCTAATGTGATAGCAGGTGATTCAATTCCAGCTATATATTGCAAAACACTTACAATTATTGGTGCAAGCACAAACAGGATTGGTTGTAGGAGTAAGGCCATAAAACAGTTCCAACGCTTATTTAGAGCATAGTACACCGTCCCACGAAAAGTTAATTCCTCTGGAAAAGCTTCATAAAAGAATGCGATAATCATATTTAGGAGCAATGCTGTCACTAAATGGACAGAGAAGTGAAATTGTGTAACTTTGATCCAGCCTAATAAATGGGCGATAGCGAAACCAGACCCGGATAATACAATCACATATATTGCTCCTATTATGGCTTTCGGAATGGCTTGCCGCCACCCAGACAGTCCTATAGAATAAAAGGGTCTACTAGACATCCGTTTAAGAAGAATGTAGAGCAACGGGACAGTTATTAATGTGACTAAACCTGCTTGGATGCCTTGCTTCAAAAGCTTGGAAGCTCCTGCTTGGCTAGCCATTGAACCGACTAAAGTAGCAAAAAACAAAGCAAATACGAATGTTCCCCAACTGAGCAAGACAGTTCCTAACCATTTATGATGATTGTCTTGTTTTCCGCTTTTGGTGAGATGAATTTGCATTTGGATACCCCTCTCACATCATTCATATTAAGCACTATAAGCCCTACTATCACTATACGTTCTATAGCTGTTATGGTTTCAAATTCCTGCATTACCCCTCTTACAATTCCACTCTTCCTCTAAAATAGCGTAATAATATTCATCCCACCATTCATTGCCTTTCGGAATACATTTTTTAAAAAATCCTTCTCTTCTCATTCCGATCTTCTCCATAACTCGGTATGAAGGAATATTCTCAGGTTGACACGTAGCTATAATCCTATGTAAGTTCATTTCTTTAAATCCATATTCCAAGATAGCTTGGGCTGCCTCAGAAGCATACCCTTTATTTTGATAATTGGGATTAAACACCCACCCAATTTCGTATGTATGTTCACCAAAATACTTATAAAAGATAATATGGCCTATAAGAAAGTCTTCATCTCTTAGTATGACAGGGAATTTTTCAGCGTTATCACCTTTGTTTTTATTTACAAATGCCTTTGCATCTTCTTCAGTAAAAACCCCTTCAGGTATATACTTCATTACATTACTATCAGATGTATACTCATATACTGCTTGCCAATCTTTGAATTCAAATTCACGTATCAATAACCTTTTTGTTGTTATGTGCATTAAAGTAACTAACTCCCCTCAAATATACTTAATCTTTATTTCAATATGAAGACAACAATAACTTCTTTAAATGACTATCCTTATTAACAATATTGCCTCTTGCTAGAAACCGGTTATAACAATAATCTGATAAAATAATGCTATCCGGATTAGTTCCGTATTTTTCTTGAAGGGTTTTCTTTAATTCTTGAGGTGAAACCAACTCATTGATCTTATTTTTCAAAGCATCTTTAATTTGCTCGTAAATTGTCATTATACTTCCCTCAAATTGCAGATTCTTTGGTTGTTGAAATTAGTCATAATTTTTTCTTTTGCCGAAGTGTTATTCTGAAACCAGTTTATAATACTCTTGGAGATTCGGATTTACTTCCCAATATTTCGTTCCATTAGAAGACACTAGCATATCAAACCTTATCTCGAAATTAGAATTTAAGTTAATCGCATCTTCAATATCGTCAATTGAGTCTAGATATAACATATAACCTAATCCTTTTTTTGATTTGTTTGTGTCTATGACATACCTTCCATCAAAATGATATCCTATTAATAAGTATCCCTCTGGGAAATCTTGAACCTCATTATATTCAATGATTCCCTCTAAGCTAAGTATTTCAATGCCATCAAACATTTCCACCCCATTGTGTTGTAACAAAAACTCTTTATAGTCATTAGGGAAAGTAACACCTAATTCCTTTTCTAAGCCGCTAATTTCTTGAGGAGTTGCTGGATTTTTGAAATGAAAAGTAGCATCTTCCAAGACATAACCCCCATGATGAAACACAGGAAATGTACCATATTTAGTAACTGCTTTCTTAATACCATCTAGTGTCATGTGGACTAATTTTCCTTCTTCCATAAATGCTCCTCCTTAAATCATCCCATTAAATTTTCCCACACAGAAATTTAAAAGGGACATAAACTGTTTATAAAGAAACAATTTTATTCATAATTAAAGCAGCATTAGTGGTGAACAAAATGTAAGTATGATTTGCTGTTTTAATCACTACCCTATCCGTAGAGCCATAAGGAAACCCAATCCTTACTGCGCTTTTCTCCTCTCCCCCATAGTTTGGATCAAGAAATACATCATTGATTTCTTTGATTGGAATTTCAATTTTGGATAGCTGCCAATTGATAATTAAGTTTTCATTTGATTTTTCAACGTTGATTCCAAGCATAAAAACATTCCCCTTTTGACTATGAATTCAGTGAAACAAACACGCTTTAAAATTTAATAAATCCAAAAAGTAATACTTACGGGAAATATGACTATAAGCAAAAGAGCCCTTTCAGGCCCTTATTTTTCTTTTACCCTTGGTATGAATTTGTTACAAACTCTTTTGCTTTATTAGCAACAGCTTCCCAAGTGGCGGCAGCATGATCAAGATCCGCAGAAAGCTTATTGATATCCTCATTCTCAAACCCTTGGGCGAGTGAATAAAATTGATTTGCTATAGAATGCCAGATGCCTTCGATTTATCCTATAAACTCCTTAGACTTTTCTGCTTGAGCTATTAAATTAACCAAGTCTATATTGATACTGTGAAGCATCCCCAAAACTTTTACTTCTAATTCTGGAATCTGTATATAATCTTCATCGCTTGGACTTTGATTTTTCTGTTTCTTGAGTAATTGACTTAAAGCTTTCCACACAGTATTGTCCTCCTATGATAGCTTCTTTAGACGTGCCTCTATGAAAATGGTCATTTGGTGATCAGCTTCACGAAATGTCTCAGCAAATGTTTCAATTCCGGTATCCTAGAAACATGGCGTTCGATAATCATGCCCACGGAAGCCCCAGCTGTGTGGATCAGTTGCAAGCATAAGCATTCTGCGATTCATTACCGACCTTGTCAAAGGGATGTTAAATAAAAAAAGAACCTTAATTTTCCCATTGGCTTATTGGCTTACTTTTGAAAATTTATAAATTATTATTATATTGAACAGTGTTGGTATGATGTATACAAGACCAGTTCCAAGTAGACCTATTACTGAACTAGAAATTAATAAAATGCTGAAGATTGGTTTATTATTTGTTTGGATTGAAGCAAGCATGGTTATAATTCCCGCCAAAGTACCTAAAAACCATAAATTCCCCAAAGTGTAAGAGTCATCTATAACCGCAAACAGTTGAGCCAGTACAGAAAAAACCGCTCCTAATCCCCCGGAGAAGATAGTCAATTTTTTCATGAGAAATCTCCTTTTTGAAAATTGATTTAGATTTCAACGTAATTATGGATTCATTTGGTTATGATGTCAATGATAAACATCTACCTTACTCATCTTATTATTGCTGGTAGAAGTATTGAACAATGGAATTATCACAGAATTTGTCGAATTATTTATGCGTATTGCTTTCCTTAAGCATAAAATTATTTTCCTACTTGAAAATTTAGTACATTGTCTTATTAGTGACATAATTAAAAGTGACCTGCTTTTAGCAGTGCCGCTCCATAATTTATTACCTATTAACATAAAAAATCCCTTGACACCTTTAGTGCCAAGGGATTGAAAGATTAATACTGAGACATATACTGTTCGCGTTCCCAAGGATGTACTTGCGTGCGGAACATATCCCATTCGATTTCTTTTGCTTCGATGAAGTGTTCGAATAGGTGCTCGCCCAGCGCTTTGACCATGACTTCGTTTGATTTGAATTCTTCTAGCGCTTCCGCAAGTGTTGCTGGAAGGTCAACGATTCCGTTTTCCATGCGCTCTTCTTTGCTCATCACATAGATGTTGCGGTCGATTGGAGCCGGCGCTTCCAGTTTGTTTTTGATTCCGTCTAATCCTGCAGCAAGCAATACGCTAAGTGCAAGGTATGGGTTTGCAGCTGGGTCTACGCTGCGTACTTCAACACGTGTGCTGATGCCGCGAGAAGCCGGGATACGGATAAGCGGGCTTCTGTTTTGCGCGCTCCATGCTACATAACAAGGTGCTTCATAGCCAGGAACAAGACGTTTGTAAGAGTTTACTGTCGGGTTTGTTACTGCTGTAAAGCTTGTTGCGTGCTTCACGATACCTGCGATGAAGTGTTTCGCTGTTTCACTTAACTGAAGATCTGCGCTTTCATCAAAGAATGCGTTAACACCATTTTTGAAGAGTGATAGATTGCAGTGCATACCAGAACCGTTCACGCCGAACAATGGTTTTGGCATAAATGTCGCATGCAGGCCGTGTTTGCGGGCAATTGTTTTGACAACTAGTTTAAATGTTTGGATGTCATCACAAGAGCGGACTGCTCCAGCATATTTAAAGTCAATTTCGTGCTGACCAGGTGCTACCTCATGGTGAGATGCTTCGATTTCAAAGCCCATCTCTTCAAGCTCAAGCACGATATCGCGGCGGCAGTTTTCTCCTAAATCCGTTGGAGCTAAGTCGAAATATCCGCCTTTGTCGTTTAGTTCAAGCGTTGGCTCGCCTTTTTCGTCCAATTTGAATAAGAAGAATTCAGGCTCAGGTCCAAGGTTGAAATCACTGAAGCCGAGGTCTTCCATTTCTTTCAGAATCCGTTTTAAGTTGTTTCGCGGGTCACCTTCGAAAGGTGTGCCATCCGGATTGTAAATATCACAGATGAAACGTGCTACTTTACCTTTTTCAGCTGTCCATGGGAAGATAACAAATGTATTTAGATCTGGATACAGGTACATGTCTGACTCTTCGATACGAACGAATCCCTCAATAGAAGAACCGTCAAACATGACTTTATTATCAAGCGCTTTTCCAAGCTGGCTTACAGGAATCTCAACATTCTTGATTGTTCCAAGAATGTCAGTAAATTGAAGGCGGATATACTTCACGTTTTCTTCTTTTACTAATTTTTCGATATCTTCTCTAGTGTACTTTGCCATTTGGTAAAATTCCTCCTCTTAAAAGGTAAATGTATATAGCAAAACAGTTGCTAACGGATTAATGAAAGAAGCGGGACATGTCGCCTTGACGGAATGTATTCCCTCTTTGAAAACGGCCGGCTTGCATGAGCTCGTTTTTCAGGAGCTGTCTCAGTTCGTCATCGGACAGATCATGTTTCATTGGTTTTTTCGTCTTCTCGCTTTGTTTTTGCTCTGGCTCAGCTTCGGCTTTCGCCAGAATCTGTTTAATTCCTGCCATGTTTACACCTTGTTCTATCAGGTGCTTGATTTCTAACAGTTTATCTACATCATGAAATGAAAATAATCGTCTATTCCCTTCACTTCTGGCTGGAAATATCAGTCCATTTTCCTCATAATATCGAATTTGTCTTGCTGATAACTCAGTTAACTGCATGACAATTCCTATTGGAAATAAAGGCATTGAGCGGCGAATATTATCACTCATCTCAATTTCCTCCTTTTCTTAACTTAGTTTCATTATAGGTGATGTTATATTTTGTGTCAATACGATGTAAGGATTCTTAACATCAAAATACAGAGAAATTTTTAAAAAATTTAAATTAATTGCTTTTGCATCAATGAATCCACTGCACTGCATATGGCATTCTTCACATGCGAATAGGTTAATCCTCCCTGAACATACGCTACATACGGCGGGCGGATAGGGCCATCAGCTGATAATTCGATGCTTGCTCCTTGAATAAACGTCCCTGCTGCCATAATGACATCATCCTCGTATCCAGGCATGTAGGCTGGATAAGGCGTCACATGAGCATTGATTGGCGATGCAAATTGAATAGCCTGGCAAAAAGCAATCATCTTTTCTCTGTCAGAAAACTCAACGGATTGTATTAAATCCGTTCTTTTCGCATCCCATTTCGGGTTTGAAGTGAAGCCGAGTTTTTCAAGGAATCTCGCTGTAAACACCGCTCCCTTTAGACTTTGAGACACAACGTGAGGCGCCAAAAAGAAGCCTTGGTACATTTCTTGGAGCGAGTAAAGAGATGCCCCCGCTTCTCTGCCGATACCGGGTGACGTCATACGGTATGAGCAAGCTTCAATCCATTTCGCTTTTCCGACGAGGTAGCCGCCTGTTTTCGCAAGGCCGCCGCCGGGATTTTTAATGAGAGATCCCGCCATCAGATCGGCTCCGACATGGCAAGGCTCAAGCTCTTCCACAAATTCTCCGTAACAGTTGTCCACAAAGACGATCAGGTTTTCATTGATTTCTTTTACAAAACGGATCATTTCTTTTATTTCACTAATTAAGAAAGAAGGGCGATTCGCATATCCTTTTGAGCGCTGAATGCCGATTACTTTTGTCTTCGGATTGATCGCAGCGGCGACTGCATCATAGTCTATCTTTCCGTCTTTCGTCAGATCAACCGCATTATAGCCGATTTGAAAATCCTTTAACGAACCAGCGTTTTCTCCACCCCTGACGCCCACAATTTCCTCGAGTGTATCATACGGCTTGCCCGTGATATAAAGGAGCTCGTCCCCCGGTCTGAGGACACCAAACAAAGCAATCGAGATGGCATGTGTGCCTGAAATGATTTGCGGTCTTACAAGCCCCGCTTCTCCGCCAAACACATCCGCATATATGCTTTCAAGCGTGTCTCTTCCGATATCATCATAGCCGTATCCAGTAGACGGCGTGAAATGAGTGTCGCTTACTTTGTGTTTTCTATAGCTTTGAAGCACTCTCCACTCATTTCGCTCGCTGATTTCTTCTATTTGTTTATGAATGCCGGCAATGTCCGCTTCCACTTCCATTGCCGTTTTCTTCAATAATTCTCCGTGTGTTAATGTGTCAAACATGTCTTTATATTTCCTTCCTACATATACTTCTTTAATTCACCGATGATACTTTGCTCTTCTTGGACATAGCCGGATATGTCATACTGTTCATTTTCTTCATTAAAATAGAAGCGGTCTACCATCGTTTCCGATTTGATTCTGGAAAGGAGCTTCCCTTCACTTGCCGGCACATGTGCTTCAAAAGACGTTAACAGTTCTTGGCGCAAATAGCGCTGAATCGCTTCTTTAAAGGCTGCAGCGTCGTCCTCAAATTTCGCACTGACCATAATGTGATCCCTTCCGGCGGACGGTATAAAATCAGGCAGTTTTTGATCACGTTTATTGTAAGCCGTCAGCATCGGGATATCATCTGCTTCAAGCTCCTCGAGAAGCCGAAGCACTGTTTTTTCATGTCCCGCATAATCCTCATTTGAAGAATCAATTAAATGCAGGATCAAATCCGCTTCTTTTACTTCCTCAAGCGTTGAGCGGAATGCAGCAATCAATGTCGTCGGAAGATCCTGAATAAATCCTACTGTATCTGAAAGAAGAACACTGTAGCCGCTTGGCAGGACCATTTTTCTGGTCATCGGGTCCAGCGTGGCAAACAGGAGATCTTCTTCATAGCTGTCAGCACTCGTCAGGCGGTTGAACCATGTTGATTTCCCTGCGTTTGTATAGCCGACAAGCGCAATTTGAAGCACACCGTTTTTCTTTCTTCTTTCACGGTATCGGCTTCTATGGCGAATGACAGTGGAAAGCTGTGTGTTGATTTCATGAATGCGATTTCTGATATGGCGGCGGTCGGTTTCCAGTTTCGTTTCCCCGGGACCTCTTGCCCCAATTCCTCCGCCTTGCCGGGAGAGATTGATCCCTTGTCCCGTCAGACGCGGCAGTGCATATTGCAGCTGAGCCAGCTCAATTTGAAGTTTGCCTTCTCTCGTTCTCGCCCGCTTTGCAAAAATATCTAATATCAATTGCGTGCGGTCAATCATCTTCACTTCAATTGCTGTTGCCAATGACTTCAGCTGACTTGGCGACAGTTCATCATTAAAGATGAGGAGATCAGCTTCAAGCTCTTCCACCAGTGCCTTCAGCTCTTCTACCTTCCCTTTTCCTATATATGTAGCGGCGTCAGCCCTGTTCCGTTTTTGTGTGACGCTGGTCAGTACTTTTCCGTCTGCTGTTTTCGTCAGAGATGCTAGCTCTTCCATAGAATTTTCAAAATGCTCATCCGTGATATGCGGCAGCTGACATCCGACTAAAATGGCTTTCTCCTGAATCGTTTCTTGTTCGTTCAAATGGATGTTCCTTTCTTTTGCATATTGGGCAGTAGTATTATCATACCAAACCCTGCATGTGTATACCACAAATCGATTGCTTTGAAAAGCGGAAATACGAGCAAAAAACAGACCTCTCAAAAACTGAGAGGTCTATGCAGATCCAGATGCTTCTTCTTTAATGGAAAGATCTTGGCTTTTGATGGTCATCAAGTCGCTTTTTAAGTATTGGTCTCCCATTAAAAGCCTCATGGCTTGTGCTCTGATCGATTTTTCGATCACATTTCTGACAAAACGTCCATTGCTGAATTTAATGGGGCTTGTCGTGCTTTTCACTGTCATTAAGTAATCTTTCAATTTCCATTCCGCTTCTTGACTGAGCTGGTATTCCCTTTCATCGATCATTCGTTTCGCAATCTCCATGAGCTGGGTCACAGAGTAATCCGGAAAATCAATGGAGATGGGAAATCTTGATTGGAGTCCGGGATTTAACGAGAGAAAATGATCCATTTCCCGTGAATATCCGGCGAGTATCAAAATAAACTCATGCTGTTTGTCTTCCATATGCTTTACAAGTGTGTCGATCGCTTCTTTCCCAAAGTCCTTTTCGCCGCCTCTTGCCAGCGAGTAGGCTTCGTCTATAAACAAAATGCCACCTAATGACTTTTTGATTAAATCTCTCGTCTTTTGGGCGGTGTGTCCGATATACTCCCCGACCAGGTCAGCCCGCTCCGCTTCTATTAAGTGGCCTTTTGACAGGACATTCATTTCAAAGAACAGCTTGCCGATGAGCCGTGCAACCGTCGTTTTTCCCGTTCCCGGATTTCCTTTAAACATCATGTGCAACGCTTGCTTTCCAACCTTCAAGCCTTGCTCCGCGCGTTTTTGGTTCACAAAAATCCAGGCGTATATTTCCTTGATGTTGCGTTTCATTTCCTCCATCCCAACTAATGCGCTCATCTCTTTTTCGATTTCCTTCAAAATGCCGTGCTTTGCTTCGTTTTTTTGCAATGCAGCCTGATATTCCGCCTCTGCCTCAGCATTCGTCAGCACCTGCTTTTGCCCGTTCAGAATAATGTTGATCTGTCCGTTGTTTTTATAAGTCACAGCGCGCTCCAACATCTTCACCTCTCTGTTCTCTCTATATGATATTCAAGCGGATGCCGATTGTGACAAACGCCTATCATGTGTCGAAACAATTGCTTTTTTCGGGAACAATAAGGAATCCTGCGCTTTCCCGAGAAATACTTTATTTCTTATTGTATTCACGGACATGGAGTGGACAAACCATGAGATTTTGTTTTTAATCATTTTGTCAGAGTATTATAGTGAGCTTCTTTCTCATTATTTCTTTTTCATACAACGGGCTGTTTTTTGTACGAAGCGTATTACCCGCCCTAAGATACCTGAAGTGTTTTTCTTTTTTTCGATTTATAAAGCGGTGTCTTTAATGAAAGGAGCTTTCCTCATCAATTTACGTTTTAAATGCTTGATTTAATATGAACGCAAAGCTTAAAACCAGCAGGAATCAGTGCAGGTTAACCGAACCCATAGTACATACAAACATATGGCGTATGCACAGATTTCATGTCGGACCGTATCTGTTGTCGCTTCATGTTGAATTGTGCGCTTTCCCGAGAAATAATTTCTGGATGTGAAAGGGTTATTTCCTCATTTTTCAGTTGAATGATAATCGTACAAGCAGAAGCCGTGTTTTTTCATATCCTGTAATGAGGTGATGAAAAATGGTTAAAATTTTTATTGATCCTGGCCATGGCGGGTCTGATCCAGGCGCAACAGGTAATGGCCTTCAGGAAAAAACGTTAACCCTGCAAATCGCTTTAGCCTTACGTACGATATTAACTAATGAATATGAAGGCGTTTCTCTGCTGCTGAGCCGGACAAGCGACCAATATGTCAGCTTAAACGACCGGACAAATGCCGCAAATAACTGGGGAGCAGATTTCTTTTTGTCCATTCACGTTAATTCAGGGGGAGGCACAGGTTTTGAAAGCTATATTTATCCAGATGTAGGAGCCCCGACGACGACTTATCAATCGGCAATTCACTCTGAAGTGATACAAGCTGTCGACTTTGCCGATCGCGGCAAAAAAACAGCGAACTTCCACGTCCTAAGGGAGTCGGCAATGCCTGCCCTCTTGACCGAGAACGGCTTCATTGATACCGTTGCCGATGCAAATAAGCTGAAAACGAGCAGTTTTATTCAAAGCTTAGCGAGAGGACATGCAAAGGGGCTGGAGCAAGCCTTTAACCTTAAAAAGACTTCTAGCTCAGGGTTATATAAGGTTCAAATCGGCGCATTTAAAGTCAAAGCGAATGCCGACTCGCTCGCAAGTAATGCCGAAGCCAAAGGTTTTGACTCGATTGTCCTTTTAAAGGACGGATTATACAAAGTGCAGATTGGCGCATTTTCATCCAAAGACAATGCAGACACCCTCGCTGCCAGAGCGAAAAATGCCGGCTTTGATGCTATTGTGATCCTAGAATCATAGCCGAGACGGGGACGAGCGTCTCATAAAAAAACCCGGCTCCTCATCGCGAGAAACCGGGTTTTTTTATTCAAGAATATCAACAACAAACTGTGACCATGTTTCCAGACGGTTGTAGATGTCATCCTGTTTTAATTCAGAAACTTTCATCCATTTACCCGCAATTTGTTCTTTCTCCTTCACTTCCACTTGTGCGCCAGGCTTTAATTGAAGCGCAGAAAGAATACCGATATGCACTTTACCAACACTGTTTTCATCATCATTGATCAATCCCAGTGTGACAATCGCCTGTTTATCTTCTTCATTTATTTGCAGTTCTTCCTCAAGCTCACGGTCTGTGTTCAGCTTTAAGACTTCAGCAAATGAAGCTGCCCCTTCGATGGCGTTCATATGACCGCCAAAGCCGAGAGAAAGCTTGTTGTGTAGTCGTGATTCACCGCCGCCAGCCAGCCGCTCGTAAAGAAAAACTTCATCTTCACGCTTAATGACGACATAAGGTATCGGCTGCTTGAAACGCGGATCTTCTTCTGCGTCCCCTCTTCTCATTTCACGATAGGCCGCTTCAATCTGAGCCATGATTTCGGCTACTCTGCTATCTTCACTGTACACGCCCTGGAAGGTTAAGCTTTCTTTCTTAAACACATCATCGCGCGGGGCAACTAAAATCATTTCGTCCATTTTTCCCATGGGTACTGCGTCCTCCTCATTTGAACCTTCAAGCCGAAAAGAGCAGATATTATATCTGCTCTTTTTCATCTTCAAAATAAAAGTCATCATCTTTGAGCGGCTCAACTGTCGCTTTTTTATAACCATTCCCCTTCATAGAGAAGAAGTCATGCGATTTTGTTTTTGTGTTTAATCCGTTTAAAACGATCGGATTAATGTCTTCCTCTTCGAAGTATGGATCAAATCCAAGGTTCATCAGCGCTTTATTCGCATTATAGCGGATGAATTTCTTTACATCATGTGAGAGCCCGACTTGATCGTACAAGTCCTCTGTATACTCAAGCTCATTTTCATATAACTGATTCAGGAGGTCGATCGCAAATTCACGAAGCTCTGCTTTTTTCTCTTCTGTCTGTTTATTATAAATTTCCTGAGCAAGGAGACCGACATACACGCCGTGAATCGCTTCGTCACGAAGGATCAGGTTAATGATCTCACCGCTTTGCATCAGTTTTCCTTGTCCGTAGAAATATAACGGATAATAGAAACCGCTGTAGAAAAGGAAGCTTTCCAGATAGACGGAAGCAACCATCGCTTTGAACAGTGAAATTTCATCATCTTTTTGAATGGCTTTGTAAAGCCCGACAATCATTTGCGCTTTTTTCTGCAAATATTTATTTTGTTTAACCCATTCAAATACTTCATTGATCGTTTCAGTCGGTGCAAGGGTCATGAAAATATTAGAGTACGACTTCGCATGGACAGCGTTCTCCATCATCGCCATAAAGTTCAGCACCGCTTTCCGCTGGTGGCCGTCTACGTGTTCAGCCACGATCGGCATCCCCGTATTCCCCTGCTCTGTATCAAGAAGCGTAAGTCCGGCCAGTACCTTCATATAAGTGTCCTGCTCATTTTTTCCGAGGTACTTCCATGTGAGGAGATCGCCGTTTAAAGCAATCTCTTCCGGAAGCCAGAACTGTTTCACGTTTTGGTTATAGAACATTTGGGTAAAATCGTCTTCATGCTTTGACCAGTTTGCTGCGTCATAAATTTTTGTCACTATAAACTCTCCTTTAATCAAACAACACAAGAAAGGCAGCTGTCTTGCCCAGTATCTTTCGTTCTTGCATAGTAAATGGTTTTAATACCTCTATGATGTGCATACAGATCGATTCGGTTTAAATCACGGGTCGTCATTGTGTCTTTTAAGAACAATGTAAAGCTGATTCCCTGATCAATGTGCTGCTGGATAGTGGCGATCATATCCACAACCTTGAACATGTCCATATCGTAGGCTTCTTTATAGAAGAACCAGTTATTAGATGCAAGCCCAGGCATTGGGTAGTACGTTTTTGAGTTGCCGTATGTTCGTTCTTCAATGCGTTCCATAATCGGCATAACAGACGCCGTACTTGATTGAACGTATGAGATAGAGCCTGTCGGCGCAATGCATAATCTGTAGCTGTGATACATACCGTGTTCAGCCACAAATGCTTTTAGCTTTTTCCAGTCCTCTGTCGTCGGGATATGCATACCTTCAAACAGATTAGCTATTTTTTCATATTTCGGTGAGAAATCAGTAGAAACGTATTTGTCAAAGTATTCACCTGTCGCATAGGTTGAGCCTTCATATTGATCAAACGTTTCACCCTTCTCTTTTGCGATTTCCGCAGAACGCTGGATGGAGTAGAAGTTCACCATCATAAAGAACGTGTTTGCAAAGTCACGCGCTTCCGGACTTTCATACGCAATGCCGTTTTGCGCAAGGTAGCCGTGAAGGTTCATAGCACCGAGGCCGATTGATTTCATCGCTTTGTTTGCCCGTCTTACAGCAGGCGCATTACGGATGTCAGTTGTTTCAGACACGTGTGTTAAAGAGTCTGTCGCAAGCTTGACTGTCTTTTCGATTGATTTATGCTCCATGACATTTAGAATGTTAAGCGAACCCAGGTTGCAGGAAATATCCAGACCGATTTCATCTTCTTCATCATAGTCTGTGTATGAAGAAACTTGAGATGCCTGCAGCACTTCAGAGCAAAGGTTAGAAAATTTGACCTTGGAAATATGGTTATTCGCATGCACTTTATTGACGTTATCTTGGAACATGATGTATGGATAGCCTGATTCAGAACGAAGCATCGCCAATTTTTCAAGCAGTTTCCGCGGGTTGATTTTTTCCTTTTTCACCCGAGGATTGTCGACAAACTTGTCGTACATTTCGTTCATGTCCATCTCATCCATGTGCTGGCCGTACTCTTTATAAATCGTGTGCGGGTAGAATACATAAGCCGCTTTGTCCTCGCGTGCAAGCTCAACGAACTTATCCGGAATGACAACACCGATCGAAAGCGTTTTGACACGCACATCTTCATCCGCAGAAATCTTTTTCGTATCAAGAAAATCATTGATATCGCGGTGGAAAATGTTTAAATACGCCGCGCCGGACCCTTGTCTTTGTCCCATTTGGTCAGCGTAACGGAACGCGTTATCAAGAAGCTTCATGACGCCTACAACGCCTTTTGTCGCATTCTCAACATCTTTAATGGCTTCACCTTTCGCGCGAAGCTTGGACAGGTTAAGAGAAACCCCGCCGCCAAGCTTAGAAAGCTGCATGGAGATATCGATCGCTCTTGAAATGTCATTTAAGGAATCATTGACTTCCAGCAAGAAGCAGCTCACAAGTTCACCGCGGCGTTTTCTGCCGGCGTTCAGAAATGTCGGTGTGCTCGGCTGATATTCTTGATTGATCATCAGGTTTACATATTCTTTTGCTTTCTCAGTGTCGCCGTTAGCGAAGAACAGCGCAACAATTGAGATCCGGTCCTCATAACGCTCGAGGATTTTTTTCTTGTCATTCGTTTTCAAAGCATAGTCATTATAGAATTTAAACGCACTCATGAAGGAAGGAAAACGAAACTTCTTAGCGTAAGCTGTCTTAAACACTTCTTTAATGTCTTCAAAAGAATAAAGGCTTAAGAATTCCTCTTCGTAGTATTGGTTTTCAACCAAATAATCCAGCTTCTCTTTTAAATCGTGAAAGAAGACTGTGTTTTGATTGATATAATCTACAAAATAGCTATGTACAGCCTCTTTATCCTTATCAAACTGGAATTTTCCATCTTTTTGGATCATGATTTCGTTATTTAACTGGATCCATTTTGGCACTTGATTTTGTGACAACTCTTTCTACCTCCTGAGTAAACAATTCAACGTCTTTAGATGTGCCGCTGAGTTCAAATTTGTGCAAGATCGGCACCTGATATTGTCTTGAAATGGTATCGGCGCTTTTTGCAAAGTTATCGCCCCATACTTTGTTGCCGCTCGCAGCGACTCCTAATAAGAGATGGGCGTATTTTTCGAGAAATGATTGTGTTGATGCCGGTACCTGGCCGAAGTTTGTCGTGTAGGTGACCAAAACAAACGGAGTGTCCACGTGGTCCATTTCGTCCACCTTGCGTATCTGCTGAAAGCCTGTTTTATTCACAAACCGCTGAACATTCCCTGTTTTCGAATCAAATATGATTTGTACCACGTTTTATCACGACCTATCAAAAAATATGAATCTCTCATCACTAACACTATATATAGTATACTACCCTCTAGCAAAAACACAATATATAGATTCGTTTTTATGAAAAATTCATATTTTGATCAAATCAGGCAAATGGACAGACTCATTAGGGCCCAAAAAAGAGAGCAGAACGAGAATCATCTCTCGTCCTACTCGAGGTGTCGTTTTTAGCCGATGTATATCATAACATGAAAAAAAACTGCTTAGTAGTCTAGATTTTTTTTTCTTAAGCTATCACAGCATTTTTCGCTCTCTACTGTTTCTTCTATTTCAACATCCGCGCCGATCTCTTCTAAAACCGCCTTCAAAGCAGTGATAATTGACGCTTCTCTGATTAATTCTTTTCCGTTCACAATGATACTTGTTCCGTATTCATAGCAAGAATCATCTTCGCAAATTTCTTCCCAATGATTCACGATCACTTTATGCTTCATGTTTTCACCCTCTGTTTGATCTGTGTCTGTATTTAGTTTAGCGGCTGGAATCCGCTTTGTAAATTCGAATGCTTGTGAATTTTATTCAAGCTCATCATCCGCGTATTCTTTCTTCAGCTTTACCTCATTGCGGGACTCATTATACTCATAAATTTTGATATAGCCGTCCTCCATCACGCCAAAATGGTTATGTTCAAGTGGAAACGAGGTGGGCTGAGGCGTTTCATAGTCTGAATTGCCGCTGTCTGTTTCAATAATGGTATCTTGATTCCCGCACGCCCCGAACAGTAAAAAGACAGCTATCCATACAAGTGCAATCCTGATTCGTCTCAGTTCTGCTTCACTTTCAAACAAGGTCGATCACTCCCAAATTCATTTTATACATAATATACCATTTTCACTTCCGTATGTTGTTCTCATAAAAAAAGACCGTGCCTTGGCATGGTCAGCTTACACAAAAAGCTTGGAGCAAAAGTGGATTCATGTTAAAAATGGCCGCCGGGAACCCCCGGCAGCCTTTCCTCATGTCTTGACATGGCATTTTTTGATCTATTCGAGTTCAAGCTGGACGTTTTTTTGCGGCGCAAACGTTGAGATCGCATGTTTATATATAAGCTGCTGCTTACCTTCCGATTCCAACAATACGGTAAAGTTATCAAAGCCTTTCACCTGGCCCCGCAACTGAAAGCCGTTCAGCAAAAAAACAGTGACATACGTATTTTCTTTCCGGATTTGATTCAAAAACTGATCCTGAATATTAATCGGTTTCATGTTTCGTCCTCCTTGATTCTCTATATCATACATTTTCGATTAAAGTTCGAGTTTTCCTGCTATATGTGTGAAAATTCCCTTTTTTTTCAGCTCCATATCAACAGGCGGTGTCATATCGAACCATGTGACCTGCATTTTGTTGCGAAACCACGTCAGCTGGCGTTTCGCATACCGCCTCGAGTTCTGCTTTAGCTGTTCGACAGCATCGGAAAGTGTCACAAAACCGTCAAAATATGCATACAGCTCTTTATAGCCTATCGCCTGTATTGATTGACAGTCTCTCACGTTCTTGTCGTATAAGCGTTTCACTTCCGGAAGAAGGCCTGACTGCATCATCATATCGACCCGCTGATTAATTCTTTCGTAAAGCGTGTCTCTATCCATTGTCAGGCCAATTAACACTGCATTGTACAGAAGTTCTCGTTTTTGTTCCTTCAAATGCTGGGACATCGTTTTTCCGGACGTATGTAAAATTTCCAGTGCGCGAATGACTCTTCTTGTATTATTCGGATGAATCGCAGCTGCTGCCTCGGGATCTGCTGCAGCAAGTTTGGCATGAAGAAAGTCAGCGCCTTCCCGCTCAGCGGCCATTTGCATGCTCTCTCGAAACACGGGATCATTTGCCTCTTCCGTAAATGTATAATCGTAAAGCACAGATTGTATATAAAGCCCTGTACCGCCGACAATCATCGGAAGCTTTCCTCTATTTGCAATCTCGCTGATTTTATTTCTTACTAAGCTTTGATAATCGGCAGTAGAGAAAGAGTCTTGGGGATCTAAAATGTCAATCAGATGATGGGGCACTCCCTCCATCTCCTGTTCGGTAATTTTAGCTGTTCCAATATCCATCCCTTTATAAATCTGCATCGAATCTCCGCTGATAATTTCCGCGTTTAAGGATTTGGCTAGCTGAATACTTAAATTGGTTTTCCCCACTGCCGTCGGTCCGACTAAAATGACAACGGGCTGCTTCGTATTATTCAATATGTATCACTCTCTTTTATAAATCTCCCCCCATTATAGCATTCAACATGGACAACCACCTATCCATTTTGCCCTTTTTTTGCATCGGTAAACATCCTTCTACCAGCCGAGCGGCTCATTGCCGACAATTTCCCTTGTCTTTCCTTTCAGGGTATGACGATGCGTTTTTCTTCTGTCATCTCCGGGATCGTACACAACCCCTCCGTACTGGATCTCAATCGGCTCGTTATAGGCCAGATATGTCGTTTCTTCGATTTCATGATAATGTGTGCCATCTGCTAAGGGAATCGCCGGCCCTGAGATTCCGTAATACCGATGAAAATGGCCGTTTTCAAATGAAGTGATCCCTGTATAGTAATGTGTATGCTGATCGGTATTTGATCCGTTTGCCGGCTGAGTAAACCCTTCAATGAGATGATAATGGCCCTGTTCTCTCGTTGTTTTGACATGATAGGCATGTGCGTGGGGCGGTGCTTTTGACCAGTCAGACTGATACAGGCCCAATGTGTTCACATCCTCCTTTTTCTCGATTCGCCCAATCAAATCCGGGCAGGGTGAATACACTGCATCATCTACACTTTATTACAGGAGGAAAGAAAACATGAACGAGTTAGAGCATTTCAGCCCTGAAGATACAAGAATATTTGGAAGACCGTTCGGATTCGGGAGACCATTTGGGTTTGGAAGACCGTTCGGGTTCGGTTACGGGTTTGGAAGACCCGGATTTGGTTATGGGTTTGGCCGGCCATTCGGATTTTTTGGAGGACCGTTTATCGGCGGCCTTGCAGGCGGGCTTATAGGAAGCGCTTTATTTAATCCTTATTTTTATGGCGGATACCCCTATTATCCGTATGCCCCGTTCCCTTATTATTATTAAACGCAAAAGGCCCCTTAAAAAGGGGTCTTTTTAAGTGTGTGAAAATGAATCTCTTGACTCATACATAGGCATACACTAATATTTTTCTAGCTGAAGTTTTTTTTCTAATCTAAAAATATAGTGAGGAGAATTCATGATGTTGATAGGATATATATTCCTCACGATTGCCATATGTTCGGAATCGATAGGAGCAGCCATGCTGAAAGTATCTGATGGCTTCAAAAAGTGGAAGCCAAGTGCTTTGGTCGTTATTGGCTATTCCCTCGCCTTTTATATGCTGTCCCTGACTTTAAACCATATTCCCCTGAGCCTCTCCTATGCGACTTGGAGCGGGGCAGGCACGGTGCTGACGACAGTGATCGGAGTAAAATGGTTCAAGGAAGATCTGAATGCCAAAGGGCTTATCGGGATTCTTTTATTACTATCAGGGGTCGTGTTACTTAATTGGCCGTAAAGGAGTGATGAAGATGAGAGGATTGCTTTATTTGGCTCTCGCCATTGTATCTGAAGTGTTTGGGAGCACGATGTTGAAGCTTTCAGAAGGATTTACACAAGCCTGGCCCATTGCCGGAGTCATAGTCGGATTTCTTTCTGCTTTTACGTTTCTAAGCTTTTCTTTAAAAACAATTGACTTATCAAGCGCGTATGCAACATGGTCGGGCGTTGGTACCGCGCTTACAGCAATTGTCGGGTTTTTGCTTTTTGGCGAAACCATCAGTTTAAAAGGTGTATTCGGTCTCACGCTTGTCATTGCAGGCGTGGTCGTGCTAAATCAATCGAAAGCCCACGCTGAAGATAAAAAACAGACGGCCTGTGAGTGACCGTCTGTTTTCTTTATTCTCCACCCAGTTTCACAGAGGCTTCAAGCTGCAGCTCGACATTTCCTTGAATTGCACGCGAAATCATGCATGACGACTCCGCTTTTTTACAAAGCTTGTGCGCCAATGCGACGTCGTCTTGTGAAGCATCATGTTTAAGCACGACAGAGGGACGGTGAATGATCTTTTTGTATGTAAAGACTCCTTTTGTGACGTCGACAATGCCTTCTGACTCCATCTGTAAGCCTTCTTTTTCCAGCCCGCTTCTCTCCATCATCGCTGCAAGTGTAATAATGTAACAGGTCGCTGCCGCCCCGAGAAGCATTTCATCTGGGTTGGTCCCTTCTCCCGGGCCATCCATTTCTTTAGGAATGGAAATCGATGTGATCAGGTTTCCGCTTTCGATCGTACCGACATCATTACGGTTACCCGGCCAGTTCGCTTTTAAATAAAAATGATGATCTGCCATTGTTTTGCCTCCTTTTTTATCCTATTTCAGTCTACTGATCTTCTCTTATTTTGTCTTCTGATCTGCTTGTTACGAATACTCTTTTTCCAGGACACCTTTGATCGCACTGACATAAGCATAAAATTCACTGTTCTTTGTGTATTTTCTATTTTTATAATAAAAATCATCAAAAAATGCTTCTCTCTGCTCACGGCTGATTTCCAGCTGGATACTTAGCCCCGTTTCCCCTTGGTTATTAATGTTTTCGGCATTCAATCCAGCAAGACCGCTTTTAGACGACGCTAACTCAGCGGAAAACCCTCTCCGCTCAAGGGCTCTCACAATCATTTTCGCCCGCTTTCGGTCTGTTCCCCCTACAAGGGTATTCTTGTTCTCTCCTTTATATCCGTGAAAAGCCACCACATATTGATGCTCCTTGATTTTCTTTTTTGCCAATGGCTCATCAAAGTTGGTGCTTGTAATGTGCAGTGTTTGGTTATCATGGGACTTCAACCCTTCAAATAGGTATGTAGAGTATTCATTATTGAAATAACGCACAAGCTCACTTACTCCGCCTTCAATTCTTCCGCCATGCGGAGACATAATTAAGACTTTGCTTCCTTTTTTCTCATTATATGAAATATCGTAATCGGCTGGGCTCTCATTCTCTGCCAAGCTGCTGAAATTTGAATATGTATCTGGCTGATTTGATGGTTCTGGTTCCAATGAGTAATGAACATATCTCAAGAACAAGACAATGGCTAAGACTAATATGACATTTAGTAAAAATCTTCTCATGTTTAACTCCTTTCATAAGAATGGCGCGGTTCATTATATGAGGTTTAGCCAATAGGTTTTATCTTACCATTGTATACACAATATCATCAGTGAAAAAGTTCCCGGTTTCAAAAAATCAATTGATTGTCACGGTTATTAGCGGTTCATTTCAAATAAGAGTGAAAAAAGGTTGAGAGGAAAGACAAAAAAGGTAGGAACAACCTCACTTGGCAAATAAATGTATATAGGTTTAAGGAGGGTTTTAGTAACAGGTTGCCCGGTTGCTGAGACGGACAGCTGTTACCGGCCTGCAGAATAGAGATTTTGCTTATTTGTTCTCACAAAATCACAGGAGAGGATAGAGTCCAATAAAAATGTTCTGATCTGTTGTTTCGAAAAACAAAATGCTTTGATTTTCGTTTTGCTTTTCTGTCTCACAATAATCGTTCTTTTACTAATCGTTCCGTCTTTCTTCATATATATAATGCTGATTGGCATTTGGCTTTCCAAAGATCGGTGCAAGTAGAAATTCATACGGTTGCTCTCCCCTTCCCAGTTTGATATGATCACATTATAATACGAACAAACGTTCTTTTTCAATCCCCAATGATTTCCTCAGCTTCTGAATCTATCGTATCTAATGCGAAAGATTCAGAAAAACAAACTCTTGTCTGTCTCTTACAGAGGACAAACAAACTTACCAAACCTATCATCTGTTCATAGAGTATACAGAGAACCTTATAATAGGAGGAAAATACATGTTTGGGTACTCTATGGTACAAATGGTGAGAGCAAATGCTCACAAGCTAGATTGGCCGTTACGGGAAACCGTATTGCAACTTTACAAGCCCTTCAAATGGACTCCTTGCTTCTTGCATAAATTTTTCGAAACCAAATTGCAAAACAGAAAAAAAATGTCAGTCATTATCGAATTTGAGGAAGGCTGTCACGAGACCGGCTTTCAAATGGCTGGAGAGGTGCTGCAAAAAGAAAAACGCAGCAAGCTAAAAAGCCGCTTCAACAAAATCAACTGCTGCAGCGCCGAGGTTACTCCTTCAGCATTACATTCCCTTCTCTCTGAATGCAGCAATATCCGTAAAGTGTATTTAAACCGCGAAGTCAAAGCGCTTTTAGACACGGCAACCGAAGCAAGCCATGCGAAGGAAGTCGTCAGAAACGGGCAAACCCTGACAGGAAAAGGTGTTACTGTCGCTGTTGTCGATACAGGAATCTACCCGCATCCTGATCTAGAAGGCAGAATTATCAGATTCGCGGACATGGTCAATCAAAAAACAGAGCCGTACGATGATAATGGTCATGGCACACACTGTGCAGGTGATGTCGCAAGCAGCGGCGCATCCTCTTCCGGTCAATACCGCGGCCCTGCACCGGAAGCCAATCTCATCGGCGTAAAGGTATTAAACAAGCAGGGTTCAGGAACGTTAGCAGATATTATAGAGGGTGTTGAGTGGTGTATTCAATACAATGAGGACAACCCCGATGAACCGATTGATATTATTAGTATGTCGCTCGGGGGCGATGCCCTTAGATATGATCATGAACAGGAAGATCCGTTAGTCAGAGCGGTTGAGGAAGCGTGGAGCGCAGGGATTGTCGTCTGTGTCGCTGCCGGAAACTCAGGCCCTGATTCGCAGACCATTGCAAGCCCGGGCGTGAGCGAAAAGGTGATTACAGTAGGTGCGCTTGACGATAACAATACTGCAAGCAGCGATGATGATACTGTCGCTTCCTTCTCAAGCCGCGGCCCGACAGTATATGGGAAAGAAAAGCCCGATATTTTAGCGCCGGGTGTTAATATTATTTCCCTTCGCTCTCCGAATTCTTATATTGATAAGCTCCAAAAGTCAAGCCGTGTAGGGTCTCAGTACTTTACAATGTCAGGAACCTCGATGGCAACACCGATTTGCGCAGGAATCGCAGCTTTAATTCTTCAGCAAAACCCGGATCTTACCCCTGATGAAGTAAAAGAGCTTTTGAAAAACGGCACGGACAAATGGAAAGATGAAGATCCGAATATCTACGGAGCGGGCGCTGTCAACGCAGAAAATTCCGTTCCCGGCCAATAGAAAGCACCAAAAAACCGGCAATTCTCTCTCAGCAGAACTGCCGGTTTTTTCGTTTGAATATTCATAATCATAAGGTAAAATAATGGAAAATAGATGAAGGAAGTGAAGAAAGTGCCATATTATATCTGCAATACATGCGGTGTGCAACATGCACAGACTGTAGATCCGCCCAACTCGTGTCTGATTTGCGAGGATGAAAGACAGTATATTCATCCCGATGGACAAACTTGGACAACCCTTGAAGACATGCGTGAGAAAGGAAACCTTCAAAACATCCTTAAAAAGGAAGAAGAGCATCTTTACAGCATCAAAACTGAACCAGAGTTTGCGATTGGACAAACAGCCCATCTTATCCAGCATAAGGGCTTCAATGTGCTGTGGGATTGCATGACATATCTTGACCAAAAGACAATTGACCAAATCAACGAATTAGGCGGTATTCAAGCCATCGCCTTGTCTCATCCACATTATTACTCTACTCAAGTTGAGTGGGCTGAAGCGTTTCAGGCGCCGATCTATATCCATGAGGATGATAAAGAATGGGTGACAAGGCCAAGCAATCACATTCACTTCTGGTCAGGGGAAACGCTCAACGTGAAGCCGGGACTGGACCTTTACCGACTGGGCGGACATTTTAAAGGCGGTGCTGTTTTGCATTGGAGCAAGGGCAATGAAGGGAAAGGCTGTCTATTGACCGGAGATATCATTACGGTTGCGGCGGACCGAAACTGGGTCAGCTTTATGTACAGCTACCCAAACCTCATTCCCCTTCCCGCCTCCAAAGTTGAAGAAATAGCAGCCAAAGTAAAACCGCTTCAATTCAACCGGCTTTACAATGCTTTTTCTAAAGTTGTCAAAGAAAATGCCAGTGAAGCGGTCCAGCGTTCTGCCGTACGCTATATCAAGGCTCTCAACAGCGAATTGTTTCATACATAAAGAGTGAGGCGGCTCTTTTCCGTGTAAAAGATGCAGCAATTGGGAATAGTATCGTGTAGATCAAAAGGAGGAATATTGATGGCACACACGAATACACAGCTTTCTCAATGGCTGGAATCAAAAGTCGGCCAGACGCTTGATATTAGAAAAGGTGAATTGACCCATGATGAAGAGATATCAGACTTGGATCAGATCGTTCTCCACCTTCAAAAAGTGGCTATACGCAGTACGAATCATCCTGATGATTATGTTGCGAAAGAAGAGCTGGTTTTAGAAGGCGAAGGAACAACATTCACTGAGGACGGAAACGTACCGCTTCCGCAAAATGCCTATGAGATTCCTTTATTAGGTGACATTCATATTCACCAAGAAAACGAAGGATTGAAGGTCGTAACAGATCGTGCAGTATATACAATTGATATCCAGCACAGCTGACAGTCACTTTCATCAAAATAATACAGCGTAGCGCCTTTGAGCTTTCGTTCAAAGGCGCTGCTTTATATCGAGCCGTTTTTTCACTTTTTTCGTTCTTCACCCTATTGAATGACTCCTAAAATAGATATATAGTTTTAGAGACAGGATTACATTTCAAATCATTCTGTTTTTTGTAAACTAGTTCAGCAATTTGATTCATCTATTTACCCTATTAGGCGAGGAGAATGCAAATGGAAAAATTGATGTTTCATCCGCATGGTAAAGAGTTTCATCACAATCCTTTTTCAGTTTTAGGACGATTTAGAGAGGAAGAGCCCATTCACCGATTTGAATTAAAACGGTTCGGAGCCACATATCCGGCCTGGTTAATTACCCGATACGATGATTGTATGGCCTTTTTAAAAGACAATCGAATTACAAGAGACGTAAAAAATGTGATGAACCAAGAACAAATCAAAATGCTCAACGTTAGTGAAGATATCGATTTTGTATCCGATCATATGCTGGCAAAAGACACACCTGACCATACCCGCCTGAGATCACTTGTTCATCAAGCATTTACTCCCCGAACCATTGAAAATCTGCGCGGCAGCATTGAACAAATTGCTGAACAGCTTTTAGATGAAATGGAAAAAGAAAATAAAGCGGATATCATGAAATCCTTCGCTTCCCCTTTGCCTTTTATTGTTATATCTGAATTGATGGGAATCCCAAAAGAAGATCGGTCACAGTTTCAAATCTGGACCAATGCGATGGTTGATACCTCTGAAGGTAACAGAGAGCTGACAAATCAGGCCCTTCGTGAATTTAAAGATTATATCTCCAAGCTGATCCATGACAGAAGAATAAAGCCAAAAGACGATTTAATCAGCAAACTTGTGCATGCTGAGGAAAACGGCAGCAAGTTAAGCGAAAAAGAGCTCTATTCGATGCTGTTCTTGCTCGTTGTAGCCGGCCTTGAGACGACTGTTAACTTACTCGGCTCAGGCACACTCGCATTGCTGCAGCACAAGAAGGAATGTGAGAAGCTCAAGCAGCAGCCTGAAATGATCGCTACAGCGGTTGAAGAATTGCTGCGATACACCTCACCTGTCGTTATGATGGCAAATCGGTGGGCCATCGAAGACTTTACATATAGGGGCATTCAATCAAAAGAGGAGACATGATTTTTATAGGGATCGGATCTGCCAATCGCGACCCGAATTTTTTTGAGAACCCCGAAATATTAAATATAAATCGGTCGCCTAACAGACATATTTCTTTCGGTTTTGGCATTCATTTCTGCTTAGGAGCGCCTCTTGCCAGGCTGGAAGGCCACATTGCATTTAACGCACTTCTGAAGAGATTTCCTGATATTGAACTTGCGGTTGCACCTGATGACATTCAATGGAGAAAAAATGTCTTTTTAAGAGGATTAGAAAGTCTCCCTGTTTCACTTTCAAAATAACATTCAAAACGCCCCCTTTTAAAAGAGGGGGCGTTTGTGTTTTCTCAGCGCTTCACCAATTCATCTGTTTCTTTTTCTTCCCTCGCTTCATGTTTCTTCCGGAAAGCCTTAAGGAAATTCGCATTCACTACTCCCCTGTTTGAATAGAGCTTTTCGCAAAATTCTAACATGGCTGTTGACGCTTTCGGTTCGGTTAATATCATGAAGTGGTTGCTTGAATCGACATCCACCAGGTGGAAATGAGGAATTTGCCGCTCCCATTCCTCCCAATAGGCAGCTTGATCAAACGGTTCTTTTTCATTTGATAAAGTGAAATAAGTGTCTAAATCACCAAAGAAGGACCTGCTTTTGTTGCGGAAATAATAACATTTTACCGTCTCAGGATCAGGGAGAGGCTTAACAGTGTACGACTCCAAATCATAGGCGCGCTGTGTTTTCATCATTTGCTGAGCCTGCGCACGTATTTGCTTATTTGGTTTGTTTAGCCCTCGTTCTTTTGCCAAGTCAATCAACTCAGACAGGAATTCTTCATCCTCTAAGCTTATGTCCACCTCTTCACGGCTGATGAGAACATCCGTAAGCTTTTCCCGTTTCGCAATCGATGCCAGCATCGTATTAATTGTTTGCAGCATTGACGTTTTCATAGATGCCTCATTCTCTTTTGTCTCAGAACGATATGGGGAGTCAATCATCACCATGCTTTTGACAGCAAGGCCTTGGCTTTGCAGCTGGCGTGTGACTTCATATGCAATCATCCCGCCTAAGGAATATCCGCCTACATCATAAGGACCTTCAGGCTGTATGGATCGAATGATCTCTATATAATAGGAAGCCATTTGTTCAATTCCGTGCAAAGGAGCATAATCAGTCATGAATCCTCTGGCTTGAATGCCGTAAAAAGGGCGCTGGCTCTTTTGTGCAAATTGCTGATAGATTTCAACTCCTCCTACTCCGCCATGGAACCAAAAGACAGGGCGCCCCCGCTTGCCGTCATTTAACGGTATTAATTCCGGAAACGTGCGAGCTTGATCATTTTGTAAGGATGTATCCTCCTTTTTCTTTGCGATCAAGTCCATCATGTCCTGAACAGTATGGCATGCTTGAAGCTCCGTCAAGCCAATGAGAGGGTCCACCTTTGATTGCAATTGCTGTAATAACTGTATGCAAGAAATTGAATCAAATCCATACTGCTGCAATGGCTTATGAGGCTGCAGTTCACCCGGAACCATCCCTAGTACATTTGCTAATATGTGATGATCGCTGCTGTTGTTGATACGCTCATCCTGTGAAACAGAAGGCGTATTCTCTACTGCTTGAAAGCCGTTCCAGCAGCTTCTCTTTTCAAATGGATAGGTTGGCAACGGTATTCTGCGGGCACCTTTTCCTTGATAAAGCTTCTCCCATGGGATTTGCACCCCTTTTGTCCAGCAAAACGCGATCTTTTCAAGGTTGTTTTCAGACAACAAAGTCTCGATCACCATTTCTCTTAATGGACCATCCAGCAAGGCTTCGAGATCTGACGAGCCATTTTCTGCATTTCCGCTAAAGACAGGTACAGAACTCTTCGGCTTATCGCCTTTTTCCGCAGCTAAGCAGGCTTGCAAGCCGATTACCAGTTCTTCTTTACTGCGGACGACGAGCGCCAGGCGGTCTTCCATTTCCTCTCGGCCGGTTTGGAGTGTATAAGCATAATCTTGTAATGACAGTTCTTGTTGTTTATTCAGATAGTCAAGCTGCTGTTGAACAATTGCTTTTAGCCTGTCTTGATTCTTTGCAGAAAGAACTACAATGTGGGCACCATTCTCACTCATACTAACCGGTGGTTTTGGTAAAGGAATATATTCTTCTAAAATGACGTGCGCATTTACGCCTCCAAAGCTATAGCTGTTGATACTCGCTCTGCGCGGAATTTTTTTGCCTGCATCGTCACTTAAATCCCTCCATTGCTGATTCTCGGCAGTCACTCGGAAACGGGTGCCCTTTAATGACACCTGGTCATTCAAAGACGAAAATCCGGATATGCCTGGTATTGTTTGATGCTTCATCGCCATGCTGACCTTCATAAGAGCAGCCATACCGGAGACGAGTTCACCGTGTCCGATGCTCGGCTTTAAGCTGCTGATATAACATGGCGCTTCCTCCCGTACTTCCTGTGGAAGGTCCAATTCGAGCTGACTGCAGCCAGACTTTAACGCTTCTATTTCTATCGCGTCTGCCAATGGAGAGGCGATCCCATGCGCTTCTATATAGGTCACCGTTTTGGGATCAATTTGCGCTCCTTGATAAGCCTTCAGCATTGCATCCTTCATGCCGGCCGGATTTGGCGCGTGAAGTGACATTCCCCTGCCGCCATGCGATACCCCTGAACCTTTAATAACCGAATAAATATGATCAGAATCTTCAATGGCTTTTTGCAATGGTTTAATGATGAGAACTCCCGCTCCTTCACTTCTGACAAAGCCATTTGCATCTGCTTGAAAGGATTTGGCCTGTCCTTTCTCACTCAAATAGCCCATTGAGTCGAAGCCAATAAAGCCTTTTGGTGAAAGCAGCAAATTCACAGCCCCAACAATGGCTTGCTCACATTCGCCGTTTCGAATGGATTGTATAGCTCTGTGCAAAGCCACTAGAGCTGAGGAACAGGCAGCTTCATAATATTCACTTGGCCCTTTTACATCAAGTGCATAGGATATACGGTTTGGAATTAGGGAAGGAATCACAGCTGTATCCGTATTGCCGGCTGCGACAAATACTCCTGTCGGGCGGCTGGATACAACCTGCCCTGTTAAGCCTGCATCTTCCATCGCCTTCCATGCATGTATCAAGAGCAGAAACTCCTGTGGGTCCATATTCGCCGCTTCTTTAGGCGATATGCCAAAAAACAGGGGATCAAACTCACCTATTCCTTCTATAAAACCGCCCCATTGAAGGCTTGATTGCCCTTCCTTATCGGCTGCGGCATATTTGCGCCAGTCCCAGCGTTCTTTCGGCACTTCAGAGACACAGTTCTTTCCTTGGATAAGGTTATCCCAAAATTCCGTTACGCTGTTTGCTTTCGGAAACTGTCCCGACATGCCGATAATGGCTATGCCGTCTGCCGCGTGTTCGATTGTTTTATCCGTGTTCGTCTCGTATGCCGGAATCTGTTTCATTTGGTTTTCGATTTGAGCTGGGCGTTCTTCCTGCTGATGAGCTTCACCAAACAGCTGAGCAAATGATGCTTCATGTTTGTCCGCAAAAAAGTCGATTAGCTCTTGAATAGTCGGATACTCAAAAAACAGAGTCGGATTTAATTCGATCTTTGTCTCTGCTTCCATCTCCCTTGTCAGTGCAACCAATTGAGAAGAATCGATTCCAAAATCCATGATATGCGCTTTTGCAATTGACAATTTTGACGGATCGGCCATGTTTACTGCCAGTTTATCTGTTACATAGCTTCTGATACGATCTTTCAGATTGCTGGCTTTGATGGCCTTATTTTGATTTCCTCTTTGATTCGAAATACGAAGCTGTTTAAGCGAGTAGCCCGAGTAGTGCAGCACTGTTTCTGACGACTCATTGATCACATCTACATCAAACAGCAGCATGTCACCTGTATTCTTAACCAATGTAATCAAAAGCCAGCAATCCCCTTTTATCGTTTGCTTTGTAAACTGGATATCATTGATTCCAAACGGCAGGAAGCCGCCTGTCATGTCAAACTGCTCTAAGAAACTGAGGATAGCCAAGTACGCGCTGTTTGTCATCAATGGGCTTACAGTGTAATGGTGCCCGTTTGCCAGCCCGCTTTGGGGCAGGCGAATTTTTGCCAGTATAGACTTGTGATCTCTGTAGAGATGAGTAATTGTCTTAAATAACTCTCCCCATTCAGGACCGTTTCCGGTTTTATACATCTGATCGATGTGATGAAGCTTAGTTAATGAATGCTTAACGTTCTCGATATTGACTTTTTTCGGCTCAAAAGAACCGATTCCGCATTGTCCGATTGCGGCAGGCTTCCACAAACCAGAGGACGGCTCGCGATACATGATTTGCAGTTCTATGACTTGATCTTTTTGCAGCGGCTTTGCCTGAATTTCAATGGTCTCGCCTTGTTTGATGACAATTGGACTGATATAACTTAATTTGCTGATACGGCCGCTGTTTTCCTCAGGGAACAGGTTAAAAAATGCTTCAATGGCCAGACTGCCATATGTGGCACCGACAAGCACCCGTTCATTGTTGAAGACGTGTCCTTGAACGTAAGGCTCATCATAAGTGAATTGATCTTGAATGACAGGCTGATTGATATTGTCTTCAACATCTGACGATTTCTCATTGATAGACGATACATCGAAATGAAATGATGTATTATGGTCAAATGCATAGTGAGGCAGATGAACCCAGCCTGATCGGTTCTCTCTATCAGCTTCTTTAAAAGTAATCGATCCCCCTTGTACCCACTGCTCTGCTGCGCTTATTTCTCTATCATTAGTTACTGATTCCGCACATGGCTGTAAATCGAATGATGTATAAATGCCTTGCTGGAGTGAGCTTTTTTCTGATGTTCGGAACATCTTTAGTTTTTCGATCAGCTCCTGAGTCGATGTCACTGTAAATGCAGCCCTATGCTCTAAATTGTGGTTGATCCGGTGTAAAGCCTGGACAACGGGTTCAATATCCATAGACGCTTCCTTCCCTAAAAACAATTCCATGTTTTCCAGGTAGCTAAGCAGGCTCCATTTGGTTTTGGCTGAAAAAACGGCAGTGAATTCCTGCTGGCGGGAAGCGATATGGTTTTTCTCAGCTGTTTCTATATATTCTTCTATAATGAGATTGGCATAGGCTCCCCCCGCTCCGAAGGAATTGATCATGCTTCTGCGAGGCAATTGTTTTCCAGTTTCAGGATCATTCAAGCGATGCCATGGCTTTGTTTGTTCCTGAAGATAGAAAGCCGTGTGTTCCAGCTTAATATTTGGATTGACAGGCAGCGCGTTAATTGTCGGCACCAGCGTCCCTTTCTTCATCTGCAGCAGTACTTTTGTCAGCTGAGAAATACCGGAAGCCGCCTCTAAATGCCCCAGATTGGATTTGACAGAGCCTATCGCACAAAACTGTTTCTTGTTTGTATATTGTTGAAACGCGTTTGTTAAGGCAATTACTTCAATAGGATCGCCCAGCGCCGAACCATTTGCCGCCGATTCAATATAGCCAATAGTCTCTGGATCAATGCCCGACCGCTGAATCGACTTGACAATTAACTTTGCTTGCTGCTTCGGGTCCGGAGCTGTATACATCTGTCTTCCGCCGCTATGGTTGGCAAAACTGCTTTTGATCACAGCGTAAATATGATCCTGATCTTCCATCGCCTTCGAAAGCGGTTTTAACAGGACAGCTCCGATGCCTTCCCCGGGAATAAGCCCGTTTCCTGTGCCAAAACTTTTGCTTTGATTGCCGCTTCCCAGCAGATTGGCACGCTCCAAAGAATCATATTTAGAGAGATCGAGTGTTAAATTGACACCCCCAGCAATCGCCATTGAGCAGTTTTTCAATTTCAGGCTTTCACACGCAAGATGTATGGCGTTTAATGAACTAGAGCATGCTGAGCTGACAGCGATACTCGGTCCGGTCAGGTTAAAAAAGTGGGAAACGCGATTTGCAATGTGCCAGTCTCCCCCATTTGAGCTGAGGACTGCCTGCTCTAAAGACGGGATATTCCAAAAATACTGGTTATACATATTCCCTATAAAAACACCTACTCCGTCATCATCCCGCAATTTATCCAGCCGGGTTCGCGTATAGCCGCCGTCCTCAAACGTTTCCCAGACGGTTTCTAAACATAAACGGAGTTCAGGTGTCATTTCCATCACCCGGTTTTGCTCCACCTCAAAAAGCTGATGGTCAAATGCCTCTATATCTTGTAAAAATCCGCCATAGCGTTTCTTATTTGCCGGCTTTTTTGGATCTTTTGATAATGTTTTCAATAAAGATGTGCGCCATCTGGATTCCGGTGCCTCTGTAATACAATTGTCTCCGGCGATTAAATGCCCCCAAAGCTCTTCTAAACTGTTAGACATCGGATAGCGCCCGCTTACCCCGATTATTGCGATATCTTCTGTACTAGAATCATTAAAATGTGTTCTTTGCAAATTACTTGTCTTTTCTTTTTTTAGTGGTTCGGTATTTGCTAGCTGAGTTTCAGTGACTTCCTGCTTTGTAACAAAGCGGCGTGTATGAAAAGTAAATGGCTTATTAGGATCTGTACGCTCTGTTTGAAGTGGAGCTTCATTTTTTGCAGGCTTCGTTTTTTCCTTTAACAATGCTGTCCGGAGCTTATTTTCATGCCCCTTTACTAAATATTCGACGAGTTCTTTTGTGTTGTTATGTTCAAATAAAATGGTTTTTGGAAGCTCTCCTGTCACTTTTTCTAATTCACGAATGAAATTCACCTGCAAAATCGAATCAATTCCATACTTCTCAAATGTCGTATCTTCGTGAATACGTTCTGGTGATAGTTTGATTGATTTTGCCAGCGTATGCTTCACAAATTGTGCCGTTTGTTCGATGAGAGAATCGCTTTCCTGTGAATGATCGATTTCAACATTCATTTGTATATGGCTTGGATCTTCTTCTGCCCCCGTTCTCTTCTTTTGACGGACGACTCCGTTACTTTCAGCGGCAATGATCTGCTGGCCGAGCTGATGCGATTGTTCAGCCATAAAGGAAACATAGCGAAATCCTTCACTCTCAAGCACCGTTTTCCAAGTATCCGGATACAGGCCCGGACAGCCCGGTATGCGAAGATCAGGGTCCTCATACAGCCACCAGCCTTCCAAAAGGCCGAACGTCAAATGCGAGTATATATTATGATCACTTATTTCATTTAAAAGGAGCAGCCCGTTTTTTTTCAAAACTGCTTTTGCATTTCGCAATGTCTGCCGGATATTTTTTGTGGCATGAAGCACATTTGCCGCGATGACCGCGTCGTAGCCTCCCGCATCAATATGCTGTTCAGACGCCGGCTCCTCGACATTAAATCGTTTATATGTCAAATATGGATTGTCAGGACCATACTTATTTTCTGCATGCATTAAAAAAGCTTTAGACAGATCTGTATAGCAATATTCTTTTATATGTGTCTGCCATGCTTTCAATTTTTGAAAAACAGCCGCGCTTGTCCCGCCGGTCCCGGCTCCGATTTCTAATATTCGAATCTTCGCCTCAGGCTCTTGCTTCAGACGTTCTTGCAGATAGGCTGTTAACGTATCTGCAAGCACATCATTAAAATAGTCTGCGACTTGATTGTTTTTATAGACCCCTTCTACTAAATCCATAGATGAATTCGGAAACAGGATATCGGTGGCTGACGCCTTGCCGGTCAGAACCTCCGGCAAGGCTTTAAGTGCTGTCTCCACCAATGTCACCATGGCTTTCATATTATTGTCTTGAAGCAGGTCAGATTTTTGTTCATTCCATTCTTTCCACAGCTCGCTCATGGTGCCTATTGAGCGTATTGGAACATGTCCGTTCTCCGTTCGCTTGAGAAATTGATGCCGTTCTAAAATCGATTGGCTTTCTTCAAACCATCTGCCATAGAAATTCTCCAATACCGGCTGGGATTTACTTTCTGTGAAAAACCCTATGGACTGTAATTGTGCGAAAAGCATTTTACAGAGAATGTCTTCTGTGTTCAGCATTGGCGCTTCCCCTCCTATAACAGTTGTTGAATCTTTGTGCTGTCACCCGGGTGATAGCTTCGCAGCTTTTGAATGGCGGAGCCGTGAGTTTCCGGGTACACTTCAATCGTTTCTTCTGTCTGTTCCGCTTCATCATTCGTTTCGTTTGCCATTTTCATCATCACTAGCTGCTTCAGCGGTCCCCCGAGCAGCAATTCCAAAGCTTCCATTGCTTCAGGGGCTTCAATTGAGCCTATGCCTGCCTGAGCCATTCTCTTCTGGTAATCCGGTGATGAAACAACACCAATGCTTCCCCAATAACTCCAATTCATCACGGCCACTGTACAAGGCCATACGTGAGACAACCGCTGTGCAAAAGCATCCTTAAAACTGCAGCCCGCAGCGTAATTGCTTTGTCCGGAAGCTCTTGCAAACGATTGTACGGAAGAGAAAAACAAAACAAAATCCAGTGGTTCATGCCGGAAAACTTGGGCCATTCGCACGCTTACATCAACCTTTGCAGCAAGAACGTTTCTGAAACATTCCTCACTCATATTCATCAGGCTTCGGTCTTGTAAGACAATCGCAGAATGGATGATGCCGTTGATTTCTCGATGCGTTTGTTTCATTGTTTCATACGCGCGTTCTAATTCCTCTCGGTTAGCCGCATCAGCTTGAATGTAATACGGGGCTGGCCCTAGACGCGCAAGTCTGTCCAGCTTGCTTTGAATGGCTGCATCCTTTTTCCTTCTGCCAATCCAAACGATCTGCGCCCGATATGTTCTGATCATATATTCACTCCACGCCTCACCAATACCACCAGCTCCGCCTATGACAACATAAACACCTCCGTGCTTATACTTCGTGTGCACCGGTTGATTGTTGTGTACTGGAATCAAACGAAGCTTATGCCAAATCTTGTTTCGATAGGCCCACGTATTCCCTTCTTGATCGGCAGGCAAGGAAAGGAGTTGAGATAACGGCAAATCTTCGTATTTTTTAACATCGATCAGCTTTGTCTGCCAATTTGGATATTCTTTTGCCATTGAACCGATCAGGCCGTGCACCCCGGCATCGACCGGGTCGACAATATCATGCTGATCAACATATTGTGTATTCACCGTCACGACCGTCCAGCTTATCTCCTTCTGTCCATAGCCTAAAGAAAGCATTGCCTTAATGAGCCTATACATTTGAATGACGCCTTGATCTTGGGCTTCAATCATTTCATCGCCGACTTCGCACTCTGTCACACGAGAAGGAGACATCCACACAATGTGGTCAAACGATTCGAGTGCTTCAAGCTGTCCTGCAATTCTATGAATTGATGCGTTCGGCTCAATGTACAGCTCCTTGGCAAATGGGATCTGCCTTTGAACAGCTTTTCTGCTGTTGTCATCCCCTCCGAGGATGACAACACGCTCATCAGCAGGCGAAATGATCCTCTTCTCCAGCTGCACTCGATCCCATATCGGCGCCATAAGAAGCGCTCCGTTAAGAGTTGCTTTGGAGTTTCCTAGTGATGTCGGCCCGTCTGGCGGTTGTATGCCTTCTTCCAGCAGCCTTGAGGTAATCCCCTTGATTCTTACACACACTCGGCCTTGTTCATCACACAAATCAATATCCAGTCTCTGTATTTTGTCCTCATTAGGACGAGATGTCACAGACACCCACATTTTATTTGTACACGGGCTGAATATTTCTAGCTCTTGCAGCGCAAAAGGCAGAGAAAGCTGCTCGTCACCGGAATTCAGCTTTAGCCCGATCGACGCTTGTAAAGCAGAATCGGCCATACTTGGATGAAGAACGAATTCATTCAGTGTGTGAGTTACACCAGCAGGCAGAGAAAGCTCTGCCAAGGCTTGATTGCGGCCGATGTAAAGCCGATCTATCCCTTGAAAACCAGGTCCGTAGTCAATGCCGATCGCCTTAAACAATTCATAACACTGGTCGTGTGAGAGTGTGCTTAAACTGCATTGGTCTTGAAGCACGCTGATATCCTGGACTGGAATGTCTCCTGCCCCACGGATTGAAGCACTGCCTTGACAATGTATCTTTCGATCATTGTGTGCAGCCTCTGTATAGACGTTAAAAGCAATCTCGCCGTCCTGCTGGGGATTTAGACTGATATCCACTTGCACAGGCTGGCCGTCCGCCACAATCGGCTGCACCCACACAACATTTTTGATGTGAATAACAGATTGTTGATCTTCGGTTCTTCTCACTGCTCTTATAACGGCAGCATGAACCATCTCAAGATATGCCACGCCCGGCATAACCGGTTTTCCCTTCACCTTATGATCGGCGAAAAAGAACTCAGCACCTGTAAAGGCCGAGCTGAAACGCTGCTCTGACAAATCAGATGTGTTGACATGTATCAATGGATGCAAAGCTGCTGATTCGACTGTTTTTAAAGCTGTTTGATGGGCGGCTGCCTCCTCTTTCGTATCCGTTATCCAGTAGCGTTCTTTCGCAAATGGATAGGTAGGGAGGCTGATGCGTTTCGGCTGTTTGCCGTCATACAGTTTGCTCCAGCCTATTTCCATGCCTTTTACCCATAAATCAAGAAGTCTTTCATATATGTGAGGCTCCCAGCTATTGTTGAGCGTTTTCTGTACTTCGTCATCTGATCTCAATGTTTGTGCGATACCTTTTTCTGCTCTGCCTCTGTACATGTACTTCGCATTGGTGCCCCCTTCTATAAAGAGGTTCAGTTTTTCCAGCAAGTCCCCAGTCGAGACAGCGATGATCCCTAATCTCTCCTCCATTGCATCACGCCCCTCTTGGAGTGTATAAGCAATATCAGTGAGGTCACGAGCAGTGATAGATCGCTTGCTGATAAAGTCTGCTAATTCACGGGCTTGGTCTTTCAGACGATCTTCATCCTTTGCCGACAAAATAAAGATGCCCGGGTGCTGTGCTGTCACAGCTGATGCTGTTGCAGGATGGGTTGTTTCTTTCGGAATATATTCCTCAATGACCACGTGGGCATTGACGCCGCCTATCCCGAACGAACTGATGCCTGCGCGGCGCGGCAGCTCTCGGCCGGCTTCATCCCGAAGCGCCTGCCACTCTCTCGATTCCTGCACAATATAAAACGGGCTGTCATCCAGTCTGATATATGGATTAACAGTTTCACTGTACAGACTTTTGACAAGCGTTTTATGCTTGAGCTGCAATAACACTTTAATGACACCCGCCACACCGGCCGCAAGCGATAAGTGACCGATGTTTGTTTTCGCTGATCCAAGTCCGCAATGGCTGCCATGAACAGCCGGGTCCCCCGTTTTTTCATACAGCTCTTTAAATGCCGCTTTTAAGCCGTTGATTTCTACTGGATCGCCCAGCTCGGTTCCAGTCCCATGCGCTTCAATATAAGTTACGGTTCTTGGATCAATTCCCGCTTTTTCATATGCTGTTTTTACGACATCCGCCTGAGCTTTCGGATTAGGAGTCGTTAGAGAATTTGCGCGGCCACCGTGGTTTACCGCACTTCCTTTAATGACACCGTAAATATGATCACCGTCTCGTTCAGCCGCTGTCAGCTTTTTCAGAAAGAGAATGCCGGCACCTTCACTGACTGCGAATCCATCGGCTTTGTCAGAAAATGTTTTGCATCTTCCTTCTTTGCTCAGCGCCCCGGCCTTATCATAGGCGATATGGCCTTGCGGAGTTACGACCGTGTTGACCCCTCCCGCAATCGCCATTTCACAGTTTCCATTTTCAATGGCGCAAACCGCATGATGAATGGCGACCAAAGAGCTTGAGCACGCAGTGTCGATCGGTTCACTCGGTCCATGAATGTTCAGGAAATAACTGACTCTATTCGGTCCTGCAGAAGGACTCATATTCGCAGCCGCTGAGCCTTCGATGTCTACATTTGACAGAAGTGAACTGTACCCTGTGTTTCCTGTCCCGATGAAGATGCCCGTTTTAGTTCCTGCCAGGCTTCTCGCTGAGTGTCCCGCTTCTTCTATCGCCTTCCACGCATAGGTCATTAACAGGCGCTGCTGAGGCTCCATCTGCTCAGCCTCCAGCGGAGATATGCCGAAGAACAATGGATCAAAGTCAGCTACTTCATCAATAAAACCGCCCCATTTGACGTTTGTTTTATTCGCTTCTTTCAGAGGGTCTCCGTAATACTCCTGCCAATCCCAGCGGTCTTTTGGAACCTCTGTAATACAATCTGTGCCCGATGACAGGTTCTTCCAATATTCCTCAACGTCTTTTGCCTTTGGGAAAACGCCGCTCATTCCCACAATCGCAATAGGCTCAGGCTTGGGATCAGCTTCCTTTTGCATTGGTGTTACCGAAGGTTTTACAAAGCGGTTTTCAGTCGAAAACGTCATATTTTTTATATTCTGTTCGACAGGCTGCATTAGCACCCCAGCTTTGGCAGGCGTTTGAGCTGTAAAAGCATTTGGATATTCTTCTGACAGATACCCTGCAAATGCATAAACAGTTGCGTGCTCAAAGAAGATCGTAGGCGTAAGATCCAGCTTGTACTTCTCATTCAGTGTATTTGCGAATTCAGTTAACGTAATCGAATCAAATCCATATTGATTAAACTCCATGTCCGGGTCAATCTCTTCAGGTTTGATTTTGAGCAATTGAGAGATTGTTTGCTTTAAAACTTCTTGAATGTGGTCGCACATATTTCCTTGATCCATTCTTGCTTCAGATGTCACCGGTACTTGCACTGTTTTCATTGGTACATCATCAGAAGACGGCTTTTGAGTCAGCTTTTCCCTCATCATGTCTTTGATTCCTTCCATGACGATGACTTGATCTTTGCCAAATGCCAAAGCTTTATACAGCGCTTGAATGCCGGTCTCGGTCCGCATTGGAGTCACACCTGTGTTTTTCAACGTCATGTTTTCAATTTCTTTATTCGCGCGCATGCCGCCTTCTTTCCAGAGCGGCCAATTGATTGACAACGTTTGTCCGTGCCTGTACATGGCGGTTACAAGCGCATTTCGATAAGCTGCATAACTGTCCATAAATGCATTAGCCATTGCATAATCGGCCTGTCCCGCGCTGCCGGCAACACTTGATATTGAAGAAAAGAGGATAAAGAAATCTAACGCAAGATGCTCGGTTGCCTCATCCACATTCACAAGCCCTTTCACCTTAGGAGCGAGAACTTGTGTCAGCTCTTCATTGGTTTTGCTCATAAGATAGTTATCTTTAATCAGCCCAGCGCTGTGAATGACACCATTCAAGTCTTCGTAATCAGACGTAATGCTTGTGATAAGCTCGGAGGCTGCTTCCGTTTGTGTCACGTCAACCTGCCTGTATTCTGCGCGAGCCCCTAATTGCTGAAGTTCGTTAAGCTCCGCCTGCTGATCCGCATTCAACGCGGATCTGCCTGTCAGAATGAGCACAGGCTGTTCGGCTTGGCGAGCAATCTCTTTTGCAAAAATAAACCCAAGTCCTCCTGCGCCGCCCGTGATGAGGTATACACCTTTATCTCTCCACGGCATGCTTATTTCCCGATCATCTATTTGCATTTCATCCAGATCATTGATGTACCGTTTGCCTTTTTCATATTTGATGTGCTGATCTTCTGTGTGCCTTTTATTCTCTTTCAGTTTTTCTATTACACTTTCAACATTTTCATGTGAATCGATTTCAATCGTCTGGCCGATTAGTTTTTTATTCTCCAGGCCGGCGGTTTTAAGGAGCGCCGATAGCCCTGAGAATGAGTACTGCTTTCTTTGTGCAGAGGTAAGCAGCTGGATCAGAACATTGCCCTGAGGTCTGCTTTTGAGAAGACCCTGGACCGTCTCAAGCGCTTGTTCGGCATAATCTTGGAACCTCTCTGCAAGTCCTTCGCGGAATGACTCCAAAACGATGCATTCCGCTCCTGTCATTCTTGATTCAATGCGATCTTTTGAGAGGCCATTCATGTCGCAAAGCATGACAATGTGCCGTTCGTAATGAGGCTCAGGACTTTCTTTTTTAAAATCCTTGGGCACCCATTTTTCTTCAAACATCAGGGTTGCCAGCGTTTGATCAGATTCCGCCGATCCAGAGCCGCCTTCTGCTGCTCTGAAAGATAATCCTTTCATCCGTACGCAAACATTGCCGCTCTCATCTAAAATATCCATATCGCGCTTTTGCACCTTATCAGTTGCCTTGCTGCCTTGGCTGTATCTTGCGTATACCCACATTTCTGACGAACATGCTCCGAAGACTTCAAGCTCCTGGACCGCAAAAGGCAGTGTCAGCTGGTTATCCCCGGCTCCTGTCAAAATGCTTGACGCCTGCAAAGCAGAATCCATCAGCCCAGGGTGCATTTTGTATTGGCTGAGCGTATCTGCAGCTGACGGATGCAATGACAATTTTGCCAAAACAAATTGTTCAGCTGTATAGATTTTTTTCACTCCGCGATAAGCAGGACCATATTCAAATCCAATCATTCGATAGGTGTCGTATACTTCGTTTACGCTGAAATGACTTTCCTGACACTGCTCCCGCAGAGATTGCAAATCAACCGCCGGCAAATTTTCAGCAGGATTCAATACCGCGCTGCCTTGACTGTAGACGATTGACTGTTCGCCAGTAACGTCTGAATGACCATAGATTTCATAAGAGATCTCACCATTTTCTCCCGGTAAAAGCCTAATGTGTACTTGCTGCGGCTGATCCTCTACAACAATAGGCCGCACCCACACCGCATTCTTTAGCTTCATGATGCGCGGTACACCTTGTACCTCTGCGGCCTGCTCAACAGCTGCCCGCGCCAATTCAAGATGAGCCACTCCCGGCAAAATCCGTTGGCCTTTCACAACATGATCAGCAAGGAAAAACTCTTCTCCCGTATAAATAGAGCTAAACCTTTGTTCCGAGAGATTGGATGTGTTTTGATGCATTAATGGATGCAGCACGGCTCCGCCAAGGCGGGAGGCTGCTTGATTTGCATCAATGCTGCTTTTTTCAATATGATCAGAGATCCAATAACGGTCTTTTGCGAAAGGATACGTCGGCAAGCTGATGCGCTTTGGCAGATTCTCGCCATACAATTTCGTCCAGTCTACATCAAGCCCTTTTACCCATAATTCAAGCAATTTTGCATACTTTCCCCGTTCCATCCATTTCTCGACGGCTTCTTGAATCTCTTCGTCCTCTGTCAGCATTTGGAGTGTGCCTTTATCAATCCTGCCTTTAAATACATCCTCCACACCGCTTTTCTCCGCTGCAAAGTCTTTTAACTTTTGCTGTAAATCCTCAATGGAACCGGAAATAATCCCGAGACGTTCTTCCATCGCATCCCGTCCGGCTTGCAGTGTATAAGCGATTCGGGCGAGATTTACGTCACTATATGTTTGCTTATCAAGCGCATCTGCCAGCTGCTGTGCATGTTCTTTTAGCCGCGCTTTATTTTTAGCCGATAAAACGAAGATACCCGGATGTTCCGGCGTGATGGATGGTATATTCTCATCGGATGCTTCCGGAATATATTCCTCGATAATCACATGGGCGTTTACCCCACCGATTCCAAATGAACTGACACCTGCCCGGCGAGGAAGCTCTTCTCCCCGTTCATTTTTCAGCGCTTTCCATTCTTCCGTTTCCCGTACGATATAGAACGGACTGTTTTTCAGCTGAATGTATGGATTCACGGTTTCGCAATGCAGACTTTTCACTAAGGTTTTATGCTTAAGCTGCAATAATATTTTAATAACTCCTGCTGCACCGGCTGCCAGCGATAAGTGGCCGATGTTTGTCTTTACAGAACCTAAACCGCAGTAAGGATTGGCTGATGTGTCTCCTTCATTTACACCCAATGCTTTAAAAGCTGATTTCAAACCGTTAATTTCAACCGGGTCTCCAAGCTCCGTCCCGGTTCCGTGGGCTTCAATGTAGGTCACGGTTTTCGGATCGATTCCCGCTTTTTGATATGCCGACTGAATAACATCTGCCTGCGCCTTCGGATTGGGAGTCGTTAAAGAGGCTGCACGGCCGCCGTGATTGATTGCACTGCCTTTTATGACTCCGTAAATGTGGTCTCCCGCTTCTTCAGCCGCTTTTAATTTTTTCAGGAACAGTATGCCGGCACCTTCCCCATGTGCAAAACCATCGGCTTGATTTGAAAACGTCTTGCATTTTCCTTCTTTGCTCAGTGCTCCCGCCTTATCAAAGCTGATATACACCTCAGGAAGGATAATCGTATTTACACCGCCGGCTAATGCCATGTCACAAGTGCCTTCCTCAATTGAAGAGATGGCATGGTGGATCGCCACTAGTGAACTTGAGCACGCTGTATCAATCGGTTCGCTCGGCCCGTGCAGATTAAGGAAATAACTGACCCGGTTCGGACCGACCGATGGGCTCGTATTGGCTGCCGCTGATCCTTCTATTGCCGAATTCGCTTTAGATAGAAGAGAGCTGTATCCTGTATTTCCCGTTCCGATGAAGACGCCGGTCTTTGTGCCTGACAACCTTTTCGCCGAATATCCTGCATCTTCGATCGCTTTCCAGGCGTAAGTCAGCAGTAAGCGCTGCTGAGGTTCCATTTGTTCAGCTTCACGCGGGGAAATGCCAAAGAATAATGGATCAAAATCTGCAATACCGTCAATAAAACCGCCCCATTTCACGTTCGTTTTATTGACTTCCTTCGCCGGATCACCTTCATATTCACGCCAATCCCAGCGATCTTTCGGGATTTCCGTCATGCAGTCTTTGCCCTCTTTTAAGATGTTCCAGTACGCCTCAACGTCTTTCGCCATAGGGAAAATCCCGCTTATGCCCACAATGGCAATTGGCTCAGGCCCAGCATCACTCTGTATGGCGTTTGGCAGCATGACTTGCTGCTTTCTGCGTCTTTTAGCTTTGGCACGCACGGCTTGTTCCTGTTTCGGAGCAGGCTGAATCTGAGCCGATACAGCGCGCACAGCAAATGTCTTCGCAAATACCGATTGATATTCTTCTGACAAATGCTTGCCAAACGCATGAATCGTCGGGTGGTCAAAAAATACGGTTGGCGTCAGCTCTAACTGATAGGCGCGATTGATATGGTTGGTGAATTCAGTCATGGAGATAGAATCAAAACCATACACCGTCATCTCGGCGTGATCATCAATCGTTTCAAGCTTGACCTTTAACAGCTTGGCGATCTCTCGCTTTAACATCGCCTTTACTTTATCCAGCAAACTGTCTGTATCAATGCTATTTATTTGTTCAGTCATGTGTTCTGCTTCCTTCTTTTCCATAGGTGCTGAGGCGTTTTTGGCCAGCATGTTTTGTTTTATTTTCTGCACATCGCCTTCGATTACCATTACTTGGTTTGCCTCTGAATGAAGTGCTTGATATAATGCCTGAATTCCTTTTTCCGCCCTCATAGGAACAATACCGGCCAGTTGCACAAGCCTATTCTCAGTTTCTTGATCGACCTGCATGCCTCCATCTCTCCATAAAGGCCAGTTTACAGAAAGCGTCTTCCCATGCCGCTGGCTGAGGTCGGCAAGCCTATTTCGATAGCCTGCATACATATCCATAAATACATTGGCTGCCGCATAGTCAGACTGGCCAATGCTCCCTAAACTTCCTGAAAGAGATGAAAAGAGAATAAAGAAGTCTAAAGGCAAATCCTTGCTCGCTTCGTCTAGATAAACAAGCCCTTTTACTTTAGGCGCCAGTACATCGTGCAGATCTTTTACCTGTTTATTAACCAGGTAGCTGTCCTTGATGATTCCGGCACTATGAAGAATACCGTTCAGACGGCCATATCTTTTTTGAATGTCGTCAATGAGCTTATAGACTTCAATTTTATTGGTAACATCTGTTTGCCGGTAGGTGATGTCAGCCCCCTTACTATGAAGCTCTTCCAGCTTTTTGCTTTTGCTTTCGCTAAGAGGTGAGCGGCCTGCCAGAATGACTGTCGCATTTTTCGTTTGTTCCGCAATTTCCTTTGCAAAAATATGACCTAGTCCGCCGGCACCTCCTGTAATGAGATAAACGCCATTGTCTTTCCACGGTTTGCTGCCGTCTCCTTTTGCCTGTTTGATTTCACGCCAATCAGCAATATACCGTGTCCCGTTTTGATATTTGACATATGAATCGCCGCTCATTTGATTTTCTAACAGTTTGCCAGCGATGCTTTCTCCACTTTCTTCACCGCTGACTTCAATCATTTGGCCGGTTAGTTTGGCATTTTCCTGACAAGCTGTTTTCAGCAGTCCTGTCAACCCTGAAAACAATTGCTGTTCTCCCTCTGCAGAGGTTACGATCTGAACGAGAATGCCGTCCTTCGGTTTCTTACGAATGATCTCTTGTACCTTTTTAAACACTTGTTCTGTATAAGAATGGAAACGCCCATCTACTGAAGAAGGCCTTGCTTCCAGGCTGTATACATGGACATCCTCGATGGCTGCTTCAATCTGTTCTCTCGTCTCATGATCATATTCACATAGGAATACGAGATGCTCTGCATATTTTTTTGCTGCCGCGCCTTCAGCTGCCTTTTGTTCTTGCCAAACGGGCTGAAGCAATAAAGTTTCAGCGTTGATTTTTGATGGTTCGGTTTGTATATCTGCCTCCATCACTCTCGTCGAAAATCCTTTCATCCGCACGCAAATCGTGCCATGCTCATCGCATAGATCAATATCGACTTTCTGTATCAAATCTCCCGGTTTGTTTTTCGAGTTGAATTGAACATAAACCCACATGTCAGAAACGCACTGACCAAAGACCTCAAGTTCCTCCAGAGCAAATGGCAGTGCTGCCTTAAAGTCTTCAGTGTCTGAAAGTTCCGCTCTGACGACATTTTGCAAATATTCAGCCGCCTGTAACGCTCCGTCCATTACACTTGGATGAAGAACATAATCGCCCAACGTATGTGAAACAGATTCCGGCAGTGATAATTTGGCAAGCAGCTGGCCGTCGCCTTTATATACGGCCTCTACACTCTTGTAACCTGGACCGTAATCGGCGCCAATCATCCCTTCATAAAACGAGGCAGCATCCATTCTGCTTTGATCACATTGTTTCTTGATCTTAGAAAGATCCAGTGCTTTTTCTCGCTTTAACTGAATCAATTCCGCTTTACCTTGGTTATATACAACTGGTTCTGCATCAGCGGATTCCGGATCACCATACATCCGATAAGCAATGTGTCCGCCATCTTCATCGTAAAGTCCGATATTTACCTGAACCGGCTCACTTCCTGCTACAACCGGGCGAACCCACACGACATTTTTCAGCCTGATTCCAGTTTCATGATCCTCCAATCCGCCAATTCCTTGTTCTATAGCGGCTCTTGCCATTTCAAGCGTGACCGCCGCCGGCAAAATCGCCATGCCTTTAATGATATGCTCGGCAATAAAATACTCTTGTCCTGTGAAAATGGAGCTGAAACGCTGCTCTGACAGAACCGATGTATTATGGTGCACCAAAGGATGCAAACGAGATGGTTCAACTGTTGTGATAGCGCCGGTGCTGCTTTCAGGCCAGTATCGTTCTTCGGCAAAAGGGTATGTCGGCAAGCTGATGCGGCGTGGCTTTGTATTTGGATAGAGCCTGCGCCATTCAACGTGAAAGCCATTTGCCCACATCTCGGCAAGCTTTCTCAATTCTTCTTTTGATATCCGTGATGAAGCCATATCATCTGCTTCAGCATTTCCAAGCAGCTGTTCAGCGGATGTCATTCTCGTTTTTTCTCCTTGAATACAGCCTTCTGTGAGCGGCTTTCCAGTCACAAAAACTTCCAGCTGATGTTTCCATTCTTCCAGATCGTTCACTATAAAAACGATCCTGTTATCCATTGCTTCACGGCCGACTTGGAAGGTATATGCAATATCTCTTAAAGAGAAATGCCTTTGCTCGTCTTGACTGATATAGGACAGCATTTCCTTCGCGTATACTTGGAGCCGTTCACTATTTTTAGCTGATATAGGAATGATGTAAGGCTGATTGCCTTCGTTTTCGGTACCTGCATCAGAAATGTTTTCATATTGCTCAAATATTGCATGGGCGTTAGTTCCGCCAAGGCCGAATGAGCTCAGAGCCGCCCGATGGACACCTGCGTGTTTCTCTAACGATTTTCGTTCACGGACAACATAAAAAGGAGAGCTTTCAAACTTTATATCCGGATTCGGCTCCGTACAATTGATGGTCGGTGCAAGTTCATTATGGTATAAACTCATCGCAACTTTAATGCATCCGGCTAACCCCGCAGCTGTATCCAAATGGCCGATATTCGTTTTCACTGAACCGATTCCGCAAAATTGTGTTTTGTCTGTGTATTGCTTGTACACTTTATTTAGAGCAGACATTTCAATAGGATCGCCTAATTTTGTTCCAGTCCCGTGTGCTTCAATATAACTTACCGTTTCAGGATGGATCTTGGTTGTATCCAATACATGCTGTATCACTTCTGTTTGGCCTTTTACACTAGGCGCATAGAAGCCTGCCTTCTCTGCCCCATCATTATTGATACCTATTCCGCGCATAATGGCATAAATATGGTCTCCGTCTTTTACGGCATCCACAGCTTTTTTCAGCAGGATGACTGCTACGCCTTCACCTCCGGCCATTCCGTCCGCCGAAGCATCGAACGCCTTCACATGCCCGTCGCTTGAAAAATTCAACCCGTTTTGGTGCACGTAGCCGATCGCTGATTGTGCGTGCAATGTTGCGCCCCCGACAAGCGCATATTGTGATTCGCCCGATGTCAGGCTTTTGTATGCCTGATATAAACCGACTAGTGATGAAGAACAGTTTGAATGAACAAAATAGCTTGGCCCTTTTAATCCGAGCTTATGTGAGATCATTGTGGGAATGGTTCCGCTTTGGGCTAAAACCCATGAGACATAGCCATCCGGTGATTCATGTCCTTCTGTTGTCTCCTTCGGCAATAACGTTCTATATGAATTGCTGCTTGCAGACATATATACACTTGTTGCCGGAATCTCCTTAGCCACATATCCTGCATCTTCAATCGCTTTCCAGGAGTGCAGCAATAAGAGGCGGAGCTGAGGGTCCATATACTCAGCATCTTTTGGCGAGATTTGAAAGAAACCGGGATCGAATAAGTCTTTCCCTTCGATCACAGATTGTACAGGCACATAGTCAGGATGCTGTATCAATTCTTCGGGAACTCCATTTGCGCGAAGCTCTTCTTCAGAAAAGAATCGTATGCTTTCTTTGCCTTCTTTGATGTGGTTCCAGAAGTCATGATGATTTTTCGCACCCGGGAACTGGCAAGATATCCCCACAATCGCAACACTGTCGCCAAAATAAGGGGGAATCTTCTGTTTCGGGTATTTTCCATCTTTTTTGTCATCATGATCATCTTCATTTTGTGTCCCGGCTAGATCTGAGTTTTTCATCTCCAAAATGTATTCACTGATTGCACGGATCGTGGAATACTCAAACAGCTCAGTAACATGAAACTCACAATCGAATTCTTTTTTGATTCGTTCAGCCACAGCTACAGCCAGAAGCGAATCGCCGCCCGCATCGAAAAATCCGTCTTCCGGCCCAAATCCGCTGACCTTGAGCGTTTCCTCCCAAATGCGCAGCACCTGATCCTCTATTTCCGTTAATTGCAAGTGATTTGGTTTCCTTCTGTTGAACACGATCTCGCGTTTTTCTAATTCTTTACGGTTCACTTTTCCGCTGGGCGATAATGGAAGCTCATCTAAGCGGATAAAGTGTGAAGGTATCATATATTCAGGCAGACTCGATTTTAGATGAAGGCGCAAATCTTTTGGATTGGCAGAGGCATGTCCGCTTTCCTCTGTATAATAAGCAGCGAGCTGTTGATGGCCCTCCAGCTGCTTCACCACTACCGCCTGATCTAAAATGCCCGGAAATTCACTCAGCTTTGTTTCTATTGCGCCCAGCTCGACGCGAAAACCGCGTATTTTGACTTGGCTGTCAATCCGTCCCAAGTATTCTATGTTGCCGTCAGAAAGCCACCTTGCTGAATCACCCGATTTATATAGCTTCGTCCCTGGTTCAAAGGGATTATCAATAAATTTTTCAGCCGTAAGCCCCGGCTTTTTAAAATAGCCTCTTGCTAAGCCGGCTCCAGCGATGCAAAGCTCACCAGGCTTTCCGATCGGGACAGGCTTCAAATGCTGGTCCACAATATAAATTTTCGTGTTGGAAACAGGCTTTCCAATCGGTGTATGGTGACTTGCGATATCTCCTTTTCCGCATCCGAAATACGCAGCGTAAATGGAGGCTTCCGTCGGTCCGTATATATTTTCAACACGGCAGTTTGTAAAGAGCGATACCGCCTTTTTCACTAATTCTTTAGGGAAGGCTTCACCTGCAACCATCATATACTTTAGCGGACCGTCCTCTGTGAATCGCTTGTTGTCTTTCGCGATTTCTAAAAAAACATGCAGCATGGCCGGCACAAAATTAATGTGAGTCACTTTATATGTTTCAATATAATCCATGCAAAGCTGCGGTGATTTCTCCCCATTAGGCGGAAGAATCACAAGACGGCCGTCTCCAATAAACCATCCGAATAATTCTGAGATCGATACATCAAACACATAGTTCGTCTTCAATAAATATGCATCCTCAGCCGTTACAGGATAGTGAGATTCAAGAAAATTCAGGGTATTCATAATGCTCCGATGCTCTACCATAACCCCTTTAGGCTCTCCAGTGCTTCCCGATGTATAAATAATATAAGCGAGGTGTTCCGGTTTTACTTCCCGCTTTAAACCGCTGCTTTGGTGGTCTGTATAATCGTTTCGGCAAGCTAACTCGATATTGATCGCTTTTACATGGCTGCCAGTTAATCCGCTGATCCTATCATGAACGTTAGGTTGGGTGAGGACAATGGATGCCTGACTGTCTTTGAGCATGTACTCTAATCGTTCTTGCGGAAAACTTGGATCTAACGGCACATACGCTCCGCCAGCCTTCAGTATTCCTAAAATTCCGATGATCATATCAAACGAACGCTCTGCACAAATGCCAACGGGCTGTTCAGGTCTAACACCCTGATGTTGAAGGTAGACTGCCACAGATGTGCTTTTTTCATCTACTTCTTTATATGTAAGTGATCTGTCTTCAAACATCACAGCAACCGCATCGGGGGTTTGTTTCGCTTTTTCCTCAAACACCTCATGTATACACTTGTCATTTGCGATGTTTGTCCCTGTCGCATTCCATTGTTCCACCAAATTAGTTTGTTCTTGATTTAATCGCAAAGAGTAGGCTTCAAGCGGCAAAGACGGGTCCTCCATCATGTGCTGCGCGAGCTTCATATAGTTCTCCATCATGCTTTCAATGGAGGACAGTTCATACAAATCAGGGTTGTACAGAAGATGAAGCACTGTTTCATTTTCTTGCTCATATATTTCGAGCGCCAGCTCAAATTCACCCTCTTGCCGAATGTCTTCAATATATTCGATGCCAAGCGTTTGATACGGTTCGAGCACTTTTTGCAAGCCTGTTGCTTGAAAAAAGTTTTGGTACAGAAAAGCTGTTTGAAAAACCGGAGAATCCGCGGCCGAGCGGTCTACATTCAGCTCTCTTACCAATGCAGGGAACGGAAACGCCGCATGATCCAGGCCGTCAGCCACTGTCAGCTGCAGTTCCCGAATAAATGCTGTTAATGGCTGAGATCCGATATTCTTGCTCCGAACAGCCATCATATTGATAAAATAACCGATTAGGGTTTCAAATCTGTCTTCTTGCCGACCCATTGTCGGAACGCCAACAATGATATCCTTTTGTTTTGTATAATGATGCAGCAGCACTTTGTAAATGGAGAGAAACACAACCGATTCATTCACATGATTGGTGCGGGCAAACGATTTAATTTGATTGCTCAGGTGATGAGGGAGCAAGCTTTTATAAGCTTGCCCCTTGAATTTTCGTGCTGAAGACCGCGGACGGTCAGCAGGCAAATCAAGAACTGGCAGACTCCCAGACAACTGTTCTTTCCAGTAAGCGAGATGCTCTTCCCCTTCTCTGCCAGTCAGCATCCGTTTTTCCCAATCGACAAAATCGTAATAATCAGCTGTTAATGGCTGCTGCAAGGGCTCAATCCCATTCAGCAATTGTTGATACGCTTCGAATAGCGCCGATATCAATGTCAGCATCGACACACCATCAAATATGATATGGTGAATTGTTATAAGAACAATGCATTCTTCTAACCGATGAAAAAGGTGTGTGCGCCATAACGGACCAGCATCCAACTGGAAAGGTTCTTTTGCTTTTTCTTTTAGAAAAGGAAAGATATCTGCTGATTTCATTGCTGATATATTCTCTTCCACAAAATAAAGATCCTTTGATAACTGAACCGATTGAAATGGAATGCCATTTTCTTCTTGAATCACACTGGCTAAGATCGGATATTGTCTCTGTACAAACAGAAGGGCTTTCTTGAACGTCTCTGCATGTATTGGTTTGCTGAAGCGAAAGCATAAAGGAATATGATATGCACTCATCCCAGGAGACATTTTTTGAAGCATCCACAGCCCTTTTTGCCCTTCTGAAAGCGGGCTTTTCAACTGCCGCTTCATGCCTTTAAGATGTTCTTCCACCTCAGAAATGGTTAATTCTCCTGATCTGAAGGCATCGAGAATTTCTTTATGATTCATACGATTTACTCCCTTCTATGATGTTTTGCACACTCTTAAAATCCAATTTCCCTAGCGCCACCTCTTGCATCAATCCGATGATTTGCTCGTCTGTATACGTGTCCTTTATTTGATGTGCTGCTGCGCTATGATTTTGTTTTTCCGCTTTTAAGGCCAAATGGTCAGATAGAGCTTGGACTGTCTGACATTCAAGGATTTCCCGGCCGGCCATCTTCAGCTGCGTGGTTTTTTCGATATGCCGCATCAATTTTCGGCCAAGAATTGAATCCATCCCATAATCCAGGAAGTTTCTTTTGAAATTGATTCGATCCTCAGATATGCCCAATTCTCGTGCTAAAAATTGAACAATGATCTTTTGAATGTGGGTTTTGCCATTCGGCTCGTCAATCTCTGTTTTCATATCTTGTGAATGCTGTTTAACGGCCTCTGATTGCTGAGTGCCTGACGAAATCCAATACCGTTCCCTTGCAAATGGATAACCAGGTAAAGAAACCATCCGAACGTGATCGCCATCATGAAAGAGTTCCCAAGGAATCTGATATCCTTTCACCCAGCATTCCGCGATGTTTTCCAAATTTCTTTCTTTTGCGAGAGCTTGCAGAACTGCTTCATCTTGTTCTTCTAAAATCCCTTCTGTATATCCTGTATAAAGGGATCTCTGTTGGCCTGATACCCCACCATTCTTCATTGCTTCCACATATTCCTTCAATTTTCGCACCAATTGCTTCTGATTGTTTGCAACGATCGCGAGCCTTGCTTCCATGGCTTTTCTCCCAACCTGAAGCGTATATGCCACATCAGGTAAAGAAAGGTTATGATTCTGCTCCAGATACGCAATCATGCGGCAGGCAGCATCCTGAAGCCGATCGTCATTTTGGGCTGAAAGCACAATGATCTGCGGTGACCCTTGATGCCGCTGTGTGGACGGCTGATTATCCGGAATGTATTCTTCAATGACTGCATGTGCATTGGTGCCGCTGATTCCAGTCGTGCTGATCGTTCCCATCCTCGGCTTCTGATTTTTCCTGATCCACGAACGGTTTTCTTTGCAAAGCACAAATGGGCTTTCTTTAAACGGAATATACGGGTTTTCCGATTCACAGTGATGAGTGGCCGGAATGATCTGGTTTTTCATAGCCATCAGCATACTGATTAAAGCAACCGTTCCTGACGCTGCAAATGTATGTCCGATTAAAGGTTTAATTGAGCTGATCATACAGAATTGCTTCTGCTTCGTATATTTGCTGAACAAGCTCGTTAACGCTTGGACCTCAAGCGGATCACCAAGATTCGAGCCGGTACTGTGCGCCATCACATATTGAATATCGAGCGGATTGATTTCATTTTTTTCATAAATGTTTTCGATCAATTCTGCCTGGCTAAAAGGATTTGGCGCAGTAATGCCGTTGGTTTTGCCATCGTAATTCACGCCGCTAGCCTTGATGCAGCCATAAATATGATCTTTATCTTCAATTGCCTTTGATAATGGTTTCAAGAGAACAGCAGCCACCGCTTCACCTGGCACAAGACCATTGGCATCCTGGTCAAACACTTTGCATTGTCCGTTCGGAGACAGCATTTCGGCCCTTGTCAGCGCCTCAAAAGACATGTGAGAAATATTCAAGCTGACGCCGCCGGCTAAAGCCATTTCACAATCCCCCTGACGCAGAGCTGAACATGCCTGGTGAATCGCTACCAGTCCAGATGAACATGCTGCTGTCAAAGCCATATTAGGCCCTTTTAAATCCAATGCGTATGCGATTCTCGCAGACAATGTGGCGTTTTGTGTTCCGTTAATGTAATCCGTATCTCCGGTTAGATGCGCATATTCCCCTTCTTCCACACCTACATAAACACCGCAGGATTTTCCTTTTATCCGATCTCCCATATAGCCGGCGTCTTCAAACGTGTGCCATGCTTCCTCTAGAAAAATGCGCTGGCGCGGGTCCATGCTTTCGGCTTCTTTAGGCGATATTTGAAAAAACAGCGGATCAAACCGGTCTATGTCCTTCAAAAATGCCCCCCACCTTGGCACTGCTTTTTCTGGATCTCTGTTAGCTCTCCCCCAGTCCCGGCGTTCGCCCGGGATGTCAGAGATACACGATTTACCTTTTTTCAGATTATCCCACAGCTCATGGACCGAATCAGCTTGAGGGAACCTGCCGCTCATGCCGATAATGGCAATAGGCTCATCGTGAACCTGCCGAATGCTTTTTTTACTGGCTTCTGGTTCTAAAGCTACAGGAATTGCTGCATAAGCTTCAGGGGGCTTTTGCGCCTCTGATGCATCATCCCGGTAAAATGCTTCAATCAGCTCTTTATGATCGGTTAAGAAAAAGCTGATCAATTCTTGTAAAGTTGAATAGCCGAAAAATAAAGCCGGTGTCACTTCGATGTTGAAATGCTTTGATAACACGTTCGAGAATTTAGCCAAATAGATCGAATCAAATCCGAAGTCGGCCCAATTTTTGTTCAAATTCAGCTTGTCCTTTGAAATCTTAAGCAATGTGTGAATATGCTCTTTCAAGTCGTGTTCTAAACGCTTTTCAATGCTTAGTGTTTTTACCTCATCCTTGTTTTCTTGTGCTAGAGGGGCTTGAGTGGACGGTTCTGGAATAGCTGGTTCAGTCATTCCTAAAAATCTGCTGACACGGCTGGGCTGACCGGCTATCACGAGATGCTGAGCATCCTGCTGAGCTAGGATGTGCTCAAACATACGGATACCTTCCTCGGCTTCTATGAAGCGTTGGCCGCTTGATTTCAAGTACATATCCGTTGTTTCCTCATCACCGATCTTCATTCCGCCATCCTTCCACACAGGCCAGTTGATGACAAACGTTTTACCGTTATGCAGCTCATTTCTGTATTGTGCGTAAGCCATCTGAAACCTATTGCCAATCGCATAATCACAACATCCAAAATCCCCTAAAACCGCAGAAGAAGAAGAAAAATAACACATAAAATCAAGGTCTTCATTTTTAAGCCATTCATCAAGCGCTATCGTGCCGTTGATTTTCGGTTCAATGATGCGCTGGAAGCTTTCGATCTTTTTGTCAAAAATAGCAGAGTCGCTCTCGATTCCGGCTGCATGAATAACACCGTTGATGGCACCGAATCGGTCTTTCCCTCTTTTTACGCAGTCTCCCATTGCGATAGGATCAGACACATCTGCTTCTGCATACATCGCTTCGCCGCCTAGATCCTTTAATTCTTTTATTTGCTTTTGCTTCTCATCATTAAAAGGCGACCTCCCTGTCAAAATCAGGTTTGCGGCATAGTTTTTGGCCAAATGCTTGGCAAATAAATAACCAAGCCCTCCTACACCGCCTGTAATCAGGTAAGTACCGCCAGACTTCAATTTGCTGTTGTCCGGTTGTATCGTTGTCTGTTCAATGTGATTTACATATCGTTTCAGATTCTGATACAAAACCGTTTGTTCAGTTGAAGCCTGTAATTCTGCCCAGACTTTACGTGTCCAATCATCCATCGATCCTTGTTCCGCGGGCTGAAAGATTCCAGTGACTTTTGTGTGCGGAAGGACAAGCCCGAGTGAACGTTCGAAGCCAATCCATGATTCCAGATAACTTCGGTCAAGACTATCTTCAAAACATCCTGCCAGCAGCAGCCGTGAAGGATGAAGCTTTGCTGCGGACATACCTTGTAATAGGTAAACAATACAGGAATGGTCCTTTATACAGCGCTTGTCTTCCATAGGCCACATATAGAGGATTGCATCTGGCTCTCCAAGTTCTTCTTTAATGCTCTGGAAGGCCTTTTCAAAAGTAACGGGTTCTTGCCGCACAATCTGATAGCTATATTCAGACTGTTTGCTGTACACTTCGCCCTGTGATATAAAAATGACCTTGGTGTCTTGATCAACGTTTTTCAGGGCTGAAGCAAATGCGTTTTGCTTTTCTCTTTCAGTCAGAAAACAGATGAGCGTTTTGATACGTTTCGATGTGAGAGTCGCCGGCTCTTCTTTCCACACTTCTTGAAACGTCATAACCTTGAAAGGTTCTTCAGTTTGCTGATCATGATCCTGTTCTATAGACGCCGGAGCCTTTGCCGCGCCTGGCGCCCAGTAACGTTCTTTTGCAAATGGATATGCCGGAAGACTGATCCGGACAGGCGTTTGGGTGCCGTACAGCATGCCCCAGTCGAAAGACAAGCCTTTCACCCAAAGATCCAGCAGTTTCGTGTATTTCCCTTTGCTCATCCATGCTTCTATGATTTTTTCCGTATCCTCATCCGCTGATAAGACTGCTAACGCTTTTTTGTTATCATCGATGCGATCCAGATACAGGCTGTCTGCTTTGTTTTCGATAAAATCGTTCAGCTTTCTCTCAAGATCCTCTAGTGATTCCGCTATAAAGGCCAGCCGTTCCTCCATTGCTTCACGGCCTGTTTGCAAGGTATAGGCAATCCTGATCAGGTCTGTTTCGCGGTACCTTTTTTGTTTGATGGCTGTAAGCAGCTGTTCCGCTTTTTCTTGCAAGCGTTCCATGTTTTTGGCCGACAGCACAATCAGCGCTGGAGGATGGTCTTTCGGCGTTTGCGCCCCCGTTCTTGGAATATATTCTTCCAGGATGATATGGGCATTGGACCCTCCGGCGCCAAAACTGCTCAAGCCAGCGCGCCTAGGCACCTCTTGCCCGCCAATCACCGGGCGTTTCCATTCACCAAGTTGCTGCTGAACGACAAATGGAGTATGGCTGAACTCGATGTTCGGATTCAACCGCTGAGCATGCAATGATGGCGCAATTTGGCCATATTTAAACTGAAAAAGTATTTTTGTCAGCCCTGCAATTCCGGCTGCACTTTCACAATGACCGATATTTGATTTGCTGGAGCCGATCGCACAAAACTGTTTCTCCTGCGTATCTTTCTCGAATGCTTTTGTTAACCCCGCTATCTCAATCGGATCTCCTAATGCAGTGCCTGTTCCATGCGCCTCTAAATAACTGATGGTTCGGGCAGGAATGTCGGCGCGCTCCATTGCTTCTTTAATTACCTGTGCCTGTGCATGAGGATTTGGAACCGTGTATCCATTTGTTTTTCCTCCGCTATTAATGGCACTTGCCTTTATCACACCGTAAATATGGTCACCGTCCGCTATTGCTTGCTGCAGCGGCTTTAACACAATGGCGCCTACGCCTTCACCGTCGACAAATCCATCTGCATCATCGCCGAATGATTTACATGTATCACTAGCAGAGAGCATATTCATGACAGATAAATTCTGATAGTGAACCGGGTCGACAACTAAATTGACACCGCCGGCAATGGCACAATCACTCGATCCGCTATAAATGCTTTCCAGCGCTAAATGAATCGCTGTCAGGGAGGATGAGCAGGCTGTATCGACTGCAAGACTCGGGCCTTGGAAATTCAGTAAATAGGATATTCTGTTGGCGATAGACCAATAGCCGTATCCGGTCGGATAATTTTTGTTCATGACTCCGGCAAAGACGCCGATTTTTCTGCTTGAACAGAGCGAGTCAGGCGTGTATCCCGCGTCTTCAATACTTGCATAAGCGGTTTGCAGAAATAATCGCTCCTGAGGGTCCATTCTTTCTGCTTCAAGCGGAGAAATCTGAAAGAATAATGGGTCAAACTTGTCCATATCCTTGATAAATCCGCCCCATTTCGTATAAATTGATCCTTCTTTTCCTTTTTCTTTATCGTAATAAACTTTCCAATCCCAGCGTTCTTTCGGAATTTCCTCAATACAATTTCTTCCTTCTTTTAGGTTGTTCCAAAAGTCTTCCACTGTTTCCGCCTGAGGATAGCGTCCAGAAATGCCGATAATGGCAACGTCACGGCTTGCAAGAGTGTTTGTCGGTGTTTCTTTCTCCCCGCTGAAGCAAAGCTTGCGATAGCGCCGTGTTCTTTTAGCGGCCTGATCAGGTTTCTGTGAAGATTGGGTTCTGCTTTCGGCCGGTGTCTGTTGTTGAACTTGACGGTCAAGACCTGTTAATTTCATCAGCGCTTCTGTTTTTGTTTTGATGAAATGCTCCACTAATGCGTCAATGGTCTGGTACTCGAAAAATAAAGTGCTGCTTACATGGTCAAATTCTTTACGCAATGTATTCGTCAGCTGGACAACAACGATAGAATCAATCCCGTACTTTTCAAGCGGTTCAGATGACTCAATCTTTCCTGCAGGAATTTTCAACGTTTCCCCGATTAGTTTTTTCATATATTCTGTGCTTTTTTCTCTTAGGAGAGCATGTTTCGATTGTCCAGCTTCCTCTGAATCTATGGTATGAATGTAGGCTGGCTCCTGATTAGACGCTTGTGAAACAACCTTCTCCGGCAAGATCACATTTTTCATCATACGTCGAACCAGCCCGTTGCTTGAGGCTGCGACGATTTGGTGACTCAGATCATGTGCCGCCTCGGCCGGGAAAAAGACAGATTCAAAGCCTTCGCTTTCAAGTGCCGCTTTCCAGCTGTCAGGATGTAAGCCTGGACAGCCGGGAATCCGCACTGCAGGATCTTCATACAGCCACCAGCCTTCCAAAAGACCAAAGGTGATGTGAGGGAACAGGCTGTTTCCCGCCATTTCATTCAACAGCAGCATTCCGTTGTTTTTCATTACCGCTTTTGTATGCCGCAGTGTTTGACGGATATTTTTTGTTGCGTGAAGGACATTAGCGGCAATGACGACATCATAGCCTCCCGCTTCAAATTCCTGCTGATCAATCGGTTTTTCCACATCAAAAAGCTGATATGTCAGGTACGGATTTTCCGCCCCATATTCCTTTTCTGCATGCAGCAAAAATGCTTTAGACAGATCTGTATAGCAATATTCATTGATGTGCTTTTGATATGGTTTCAGTTTTTCAAAGATTCCGGCACTCGTGCCGCCTGTGCCTGCGCCTATTTCCATAATGCGAATCGATGCCTCAGGGTCGTGCTTCAGACGTTCATCCAGATAAGCTAATAATGTATCGGCAAGCACTTTATTAAAATAGTCTGCCACTTGGTTATGCTTATAAATGCCTTCCACCAGTTCCATCGAGGAATGCGGGAACATGATATCTGTTGCAGGGACTTTCCCTGTCAAAATATCCGGTAATGCTTTCAGCATGGCCTCTGCTAATACAACCATCGCCTTTGTCTCGCTGTCTTTAAGCCACTTTTCTTTTTTCGCATTCCATTCTTGCCAAAGCAGCTCGATATCCTCTGCTTGGTCCTTCCTCACCAATGAATCTCCAACTTTCTTAAGATAGCCATGCTGCAAGAGAAATTCGCTGCTTTGCCGAATCCATTTTCCATAAAATTCACGAGTCTTATATTGTTGAAGACGTTCAACCGATAATGTATAACCTTCAAACAGCCCGGCCGTTTGCAGCTGTCCTAACAACAGCCTGTAAAGAAGATCATCAAGCTCTTCATGTGTCACTCTTTGAAATCGTGCCGTAGTCGGCAGACGCTCCATCAGGCTCTCTGCATCTGCTGAAGGTTGCTCTGGATAAAGAGTGATGAATTCATTCTGATTCACGCCTTCGACTGCTACAGGCTTTGTCGTATGAATGAAAGCTGTTTGGCTGACTGGCCCAGAAAGCAGGGCTTCCAGCGCCTTCATAGCCTCCTCAGGCTCAATTAAACCTAAGCCGATTTGATTCATGAGCTGTACATAATGTTCATCCTCAGCCGCTTCACTATTCCCCCAATATCCCCAGTTCATGACTTTTACAGGGCATGCCCAGCTCTGAGAAAGCTGGTGAGCAAAAGCATCTGCAAATGTACAGCCAGAGGCATAATGGCTTTGCTTCACATTTTTGATATGGGCTACAAGCGAAGAGAAGAATAAAACAAAATCTACATTCTCCTGACGGAACACTTGGGCCATCCGCATACTGACATCGATCTTCGCCGCCAGTCCAGCGGTGAATTCTTCCGGCTTCATTTTTTCCAGGCTTTGCTCAAATAAAACCATCGCAGAGTGAACAATCCCGTGAATATGAGGATGACGTTTTTTCACTTGATCATAAGCCTGCTGCAATGAATGCTTATCGGCTGCATCGGCTGCAATGTAGAAAGGCTCAGGGCCAAGCGCCGAAAGTCGGTCTATTTTTGACTGGATGGCAGCATTAAGTTGACTTCGCCCAATCCAAACGATTTGCGCCTGGTAGCGGCGGATCATGTACTCACTCCATGCCTCTCCGATATACCCGGCTCCTCCGATGACCACATAGACTCCGCCTTTCCGATATAGCGTGTCGCCAGACAGTGAGTGCCGATATGGGATCAATTGCTGCTGATGCCATTGCTGATTACGATAGGCCCAAGCATGGCCAAGGCGGTCAGCTGGGAGCGCAAACATGTGATTTACCGGCCATGTGCAGCCTTTTTCAAGATCGAGAAGACGGATTTTCCAGTGTGGATATTCCTTTGCCATTGTGCCGGCAAGTCCATGATTGCTTGCATGAGCGGGTTGTACTGCCTCATGTTGCGTAACCGGCTGCGCTTGGATTGTCACAAGAGACCATTCAAGTTGTTTCTCGCCATAGCCTAATTGCAGGCAAGCTTTCACGAACTTAAATAAGTTAAGAACAGCTTCTCCTTGTCTATCACTATTCTCCAGGTCTGACGGGGCAATCCACAAGACATGGTCAATGCTTCCGTACGCTTGCAGTTTGTCCGCTATTGCCTCAATGTCATCTGCAGGGCGGATATCGACAAAGGAAATTTGCGGATAATGATGCTTTATGAAAGTCCGATCAGCTTCAGCAGCTCCGCATAAAACAGCTCTTTTACCAGCAAACGAAGCATTATCCTCCGCTTCTAGAGAGACTGGTTCCCAGACGGGGATCATCATCGTATGCCCGGTCAGCTGAGAATCAGTTACTAGTTGAGACCTTGAATGCCGCTCTCCATCAAGTGCCCGCATCGAGGCACCCTTCATTCGCACACAAACGTGTCCGTTCTCATCACATAAATCAATATCATACTTTCTGACTTTGTCCTCCGCTTTACTGTCTGAACTGTATCGAATATAAGACCATATCTTCTCTGGACATGGGCTGAAAATATCAACCTCCTGCAACGCAAATGGAAGAGACAGCGTCTGAGCTTGTCCAGCGGCATTGACTGAGCTAACGATAAAACCGACTGTGGCATGGAACGCGGAATCCATCAAACTCGGGTGGAGCGCAAAATGCTGCTTGTCGTTTTTTAGAAAAGCGGGTAACGAGATTTTTGCAAGCAATTGATCTTTGCCGACATAGACTTTTTCAATCCCTTGATAGCCCTCTCCATAGTCAAGCCCAATCTTTCGAAACGCTGCATAGCATTGTTCTGACGTCACTGTGTCCAAACTGCATTCTGTCTGTATTGATGAAAGGTTTAAAATGGAAGTGTCCGCTTCATCTGAAATGACAGCGCGGCCTTGGCAGTGTATCGTCAGGGCTTCTTCTTTATGTTCAGAGCTGCTATAAATGTCAAAGGAGATTTCCCCGTTATCCTCAGGAAAAAGGCCAATATGTATTTCTTTTGGTTCACTTTCAATCGTGATAGGACGCACCCACACAATGTCTTTAAGCGACACCACTCTTTGTTCGCCGTCCAGATCGCCTGCAGCTTTTTCCGCTGCTTCCCTTGCCATTTCTAAATAGGCAACGCCCGGCAAAATCTTCTGTCCCTGTACAACATGATCAGAAAGAAAAAATTCCGTGCCTGTAAATACAGAGCTAAAGCGCTGCTCAGTAAAGTCTGATGTATTGCGGTGCACCAGCGGATGTAAGATATGATTCACAGTGCTGGTTTTCATTTCAGGAACCGGGATCCAGTAGCGCTCCCTTGCAAACGGATAGGTCGGAACACTGATTTTAAGCGGCTTGCGATCGCCGTATAGGTCGTCCCAGGTGACCCGCTGTCCTTGAACCCATGCTTTCGCCATTTCCATCATTTCACTGTCTGTTGTCAAATTGTTATTCAGCGCATTTACCGATGCTAGCCCAGCCGCCTCCTGATTCTCCTTGGCTTGTCCGGTCCAGCAGCCCTCGATCTCTTCTTCTCCATTGGCAAACGCCCGAAGTTTAGCCGTTAAATCTTTTATGTCTTTTACAATGAAGGCCGCACGCTCCTCCATTTCAACCCGTCCTGCCTGCATGGTATAAGCTAACGCTAAAAGATTGACGTCCTCGCTAAGAAAATCAAGAAGTTTAAGAGCGTAAGCCTGCAGACGATCTTTGTTTCTCGCAGACAAAGGTATCACTATTTCTTCATTTTTCGTTAAAATCGTCTCTGAATGGCTCTCTGCTGGAATATATTCTTCCAAAATAAGATGCGCATTTGATCCTGAAGCGCCAAACGAACTTAAACCGGCACGGCGGGGATATGTGACGTCCACCCCGTTTTCTGTAAAAGATGGCTGCTCCCATTCCTTTGTTTCATGCTGGACAAAAAATGGGGTTTGATCAAGCTTCAAATAAGGATTCAGCTCTTCTGAATGTAATGACGGCACCAAGGTTTTATGATGCAGCTGCAGGACAGTCTTCGTTAAGCCGCTAATGCCGGATGCAGCTTCAGCATGGCCAATATTTGATTTCACAGAACCGATTGAACAGAATTGCTTGTCCTGCGTATTGCGGCTGAAAGCTTTTACTAACCCCTGTACTTCAATCGGATCTCCCAATGAGGTGCCAGTGCCATGGGCTTCAACATAGCTGATGGTGCGCGGATCAATTCCTGTTTTTTCTAGACATGCTTCGATTACATCAGCTTGAGCTACCGGGCTCGGTACTGTAATTCCGCTTACTTTTCCTACATGATTTATCGCACTGCCTTTGATGACAGCATAGATTCGGTCACCGTCCTGTTCAGCTTTTCGCAGCGGTTTTAGCAATACTGTGCCGACACCTTCTCCAGATACGTAGCCATCTCCGTCTTTGCCGAAAGTATGGCAATAGCCGTCACTTGAGTGCATTCCTACACTGCCATAACTGATATATTTAGCCGGATGCAATGACAAATTGACGCCTCCGGCAAGCGCGGCCTCGCATTCTCCATTCCGGATGCTCTCTATTGCCAGATGAACCGCAGTTAATGAGGAAGAGCAGACCGTGTCCACCGCCATGCTTGGGCCGTGGAAATTACAATAGTAAGAGACCCTGTTGGCGATTTGCGCATAATTCAGCGATAAAGGAAATGGATTGTGTTCTGATAGAGCTTCAGCCCCTATAAGGGAATAGTCCTTATGCATTACGCCGGCAAACACACCGACATGCTGTCTTTTATTTTCTCCCTGCGGTGAAGCAATTGTCTCTGGTGTATAACCCGCATCTTCAATAGCTTCCCAGCATGTCTCTAAAAATAACCGTTCCTGAGGGTCCATCATTTCCGCTTCACGCGGAGAGATTCTGAAAAATTGAGGATCAAAGCAATCAGCCTCCTCGATAAACCCGCCCCATTTCGAGAGTGGCTTGCCTGCAGGTGAATCCTGTCCATTGTTTTCTTTCCACTCCCAGCGTGAGTTTGGAATCTCTGTGATGCAGTCGGTACCCGCTTTAAGATGTTCCCAAAATTCCTGTATGTTTTTTGCCTTAGGATAGCGTCCCGCCATTCCGATAATGGCAATGTCCTCCCCGATCTCTGGTGAAGAGGTAACACCATCAGGAGAATCCTTCATTGGTGAAGGAGATTGGCGGACAGCATCGTCCGCCTCTCCAATTGAATAGTGATCAGCAAGATGAGCAGCTAGTTCTGCAATTGTTGTAAATTCAAACAGCAGTGTCGGAGCAAGATCCGCTCCAATCTTATCTCCAATTTCCTGAACCACGGTAAGCAATGACGGAGAATCCAGACCAAGCTCATAGTACCCAGCGTGGATATCCATTTGTTCTGCCGGCCTTTCAAGCTGCTTAGCAAGCAGCTGACGCAAATACATTTCAAATGCGGGATAGTCCCGACTGATGTTCTGAGAGACAGCAGCTCTTTCTTCTTGAATTTCTTTTGCAGAATGAAAGGCTGACATATTCCGTACAGACTTGCCTGCAAATTGTTTCAGCTCGGCCACTTTTTGTCCTGCTGAATTAAAATATTCAATCGTCATATAAGTGAGTTCTTTCTTTTGGCGCACAGATGAGGAGAGGATCCGTGCTGTACATCCTTTTTGCAATCGTTCTGAAGCAGAAAACGATTCATAATACAATGGCAGGTACATCGTTTGATCTGAGATCAGGCAGCTTGAACCTATGCCGCTGCCGTCAATAAGCGTCGGATGAAACAGAAAAGCATCAGAATGACGCAACGCTTCCTGTCCGACTGCTAAATCAATTACAGCCCCCTCTTTGGCTTCATAAATCTGTCCTTTTGCCTTCATCATGCCGGTATGGACTAACTCCTGAGAACGGCATTGTTCATAGATTTCATCTAAATTCAGAATCCTGTCAGCTGTACTTTTCCACTGATTAAGGTCTATTGATTCGGCAAAAGCGGTTTGCTCTTTACGATGCATGTCAGCAGTCACATATTGTCTCTTGTCAGATAGTGATTCTCCATGCTGTTTTTGTCCGTCGATGATGATGGACCATGTCCCTTCCTTTCTTTCAGACACGTGAATGGTCAGGGCAATGTCATATGACTCATCTGCGATCAAAGGGTAAAAAATGGTCAGGTTTTTTAATTCAAGTTCTTGGTATGCATAACCATGTTCCTGGAATACTTGGTAGATTAAATCTATATAAGCAAGGCCGGGTAATAACGCTTGTCCATATACCTTGTGGTTGGACATGATTGGATTATTTAATGAAATGTGCAGTTGTTCAGTTATCATTTTTCCACTCCTCTCTTATTTGAAAGTTTTCCAAAACATATCTTTAGAAGCCCCTGTGTCTGAATGCACTTTTTTCTGCACGTTTTGTGCTGATGGTTTGATTAAAACGGGCTGCCTATTTAATTCCGGCAAAGGCAGAGGTTTTCTTCTAATTGGACGAGCAACCGATTCATTCCAGGCTTCTATAATGAGATGGGCGTTCGTTCCGCCATCTGCAAAACAATTAATTGCCGCAGCCGGCGTTGTCTCCTTCCACTCGGCTTGCGATCTGCTGAAATACAAATCTGTTTTTTCTATATCAAAATACGGCATATTTTCATTACCTGACAGGAACGGAACCAATTGTCTATGCTTCAGCATTAAAGCTACTTTAATCAGGCTCGCAATCCCCTCTGCACATAATGGATGGCCGATGTTAGGTTTCACCGATCCCAGCCCTAACGGAGCCTTTGATTCAGAACGGTAAATGGACTGGATTGCCTTTAATTCAAGTAAATCTGTTACTGCCGACCCCGATCCGTTTGCTTCGAGATAGCTGATCTCTTCAGTCTTTTTGCCGCTTTTTTCAAGCGCTGACAGCATGACGTCCTTTTGTGCCTCGAGATTCGGAGATGATGGGCCAGCCGTTCTTCCGTCATTATTAATCGCAGCGGCTTTAATGACTGCATATATGGAATCTCCGTCTTCAAGCGCTTGGCTGACGGTTTTGACGAGAACCATGCCCACGCCTTCTCCTAAAATGACACCGTCTGCCCGCTTATCAAAAATATGGAATGACGGTTTGTCACATAAAAGTCCGCGCTCATGAAACATTCGATGCGCATCAGCATCAAGCAAACTGACGCCGCCTACAACCGCTGCCTCAATATCTCCGCTTCGCAGAGCCTGAATGGCCATATTCAGCCCCACCAGTGCAGAGGAACAAGCGGTATCCAGGACAATACTCGGTCCCTTCAAGTCAAAAAATTGTGAGATGTTAGCCGCTAAATAGTTTTGTCCGCCAGCGACTATCGGATTTCTTGCTTTTGAAAGACTGGCCGGATCAGGCTTGTGCTGGCTGCGGCCTCCTATATAAACACCAGCCCTCATGCCTTTCACTTCTTTCTCTGTATAACCGGCGTGATACCACAGCTTCAAGCTTTCCTCCAATACAGCCAAAGCTTGAGGGTCCATCGCTCTGACATCGTTTTCGGACATCATGAAGAAATCATGATCAAATCGGTTCATTTCATCAATGAGGCCCGCGTAATTCGAGCTGGAGTTCCCGAATCGTTCAGGCGGAACAGGCGCAATCGCAGACCGTCCATCACGTATTAAATCCCAGTATTCCTCTAGGGTTTCCGCTCCTGGGAACCTGCAACTAAGACCGATGATAGCGATGTCCTCAGCAAGAAGTGCCGTTTTTTCATGGCTTATCTGTTGCGGCCGCTGTTCTGGCACCGGCTTCTGTTTCATTGCTGATTGCGGCTTGAAAGGTGTCTGTTTCTCAGGAACAGATGGCTGTAAAACAGCTGATATGTCATATTTCGAAATGAGCCAGTGTGCAAAGGATTCTATTGTCGGGTATTCAAACAAAATTGACGGATCAATATCTCCATTTAATTGTTGGTTCATCTGCTGTACCAGCTGGGCCAATATAATCGAGTCGATTCCGTATTCTTGGAAAGGTTCATCCGTTTCAAAGTCTTCTGCAGCTATTTTCAGTTCATCTGAAAAAAGAGTTACGAGCCAGTCGACTGTTTCAGGGAACAGGTTGCGAGTGCCGGTTTGCTCTTTCGTCTCAGGATGCGAGAGAGCTTCGACAGGCAGTGACGGCTGCATCAGCTTATCCGGCTTCCAAACGTTTGTATCTGGTACTGCCGGCAGCACGACAGCATACTGTCTGTCTGATAGAATCTGGTCAAGCAGCTGTAATCCCTCGTCGTTTGTCAAACTGATCAATCCAGTTTGTTCTAAAGCTTTGCTTCGAACCTCGCCTAAACCGGTCTCCTTCCAGTTAGGCCACTGAATGCTTACAATGGGACATTTATCTTGATGAGCCTCCGCAAAATAATCCATAAAAGCATTTGCCATCGCGTAATCAGCTTGTCCTGCTGCTAGTGCAGGGATGGCCGCTGATACTGATGAAAACAAGGTGAAAAACGCCAATGGTTCATCTTGAAGCAGGTCAAACAACGTTTGCAGACCTTCGACTTTCGGTTCAAGCACCTGTCCGATCTCTTCTAGTGATTTTCTGATAAAAGCCGGGTTTTGTTTGTTCACCATCCCGGCACAATGGATGACTCCGCCAATCGCCCCCATTGTTTCGTGTATTGTCTTCAGGCTCTGTTCGACAGCAACCCTGTCTGTGAGATCCAGAGACAGCACCTGAACTTGCGCACCCATGTCTTCTAGCTCTTGAACGGCTTTTATTTTCTCGGCAAGCGAGGATATTTTTACCGAATTCCACTGGTCACGCGGCGGAAGCTCTTCACGGCCGATAAGGACCAGCCGCTTAACGCCGTATGTTTTCACAAAATGCCGCGCACACAGCAAGCCGAGACCTCTTGTCCCGCCTGTAATGAGCAGGACTTTGTCTGTTGAAAACGATACTTGCTTATGACTTAGAGCGGCTTCTGCTGGCTGCTCTGCCAAATATGCTCGATATCGCTGTCCGTTTCGATAACAGACTTCTGATTCTGTGCTCTTGGCATAATATTCAACTGCAATCAGTCTGGCCAGCTCCTCATGAGAGGCTTCGCATTCCATATCTGCATGTCTTGAAGTAAGATGGCTGTACTCACTTTGAAGCATGCGGTATAAACCGGCCCGTGAAGCACCAGACAAAATAACACCCTCATTTGCGTAGGCCTCCAGCCCCTTTGTTACACCCAAGACCGTCAAATGATGCTTGCTTGCACGTCCTTGCTCGATCAGCTTTTGGAGCCAGTTTATCCAGCCCATAGAATGCTCATGGCTCGTTCCGCACCCGATCAGATCGATTGCTCCAGCAACGTGTTCATAGTCAGCAGCAGATACCCGATCCAGCTCTTGGCTGTCAAATATACGGTATGTCGAGAAATACGTCGAAAGCTCTTCCGCTAATGCCATTGTCTCCTCATTTGCCAAAATGGCGACGGTTTGATTCGTCATTTCTGCCGGTTCAATCGGACAAGGCTGCCACTGTTTACGCAGAAAGCAGCGCTTTGGCATCAGTTCGGAATGAGGGAGTGCTGTAGCAATGGTTTCGGGTTCATCTTCTTGAGTTGGCAGCCAGTAATAGTCTTCCGCGAACGGATAAGCAGGCAGGCTGATTCGGCGAGGCGTGTATTCCCCATAAAGCTTGTTCCAATCTATCTGCAGCCCTTTCACCCATAGCTCTGCTACTTTCTCCAGCCTTTTTTTCTCTATCCATGTTTGCAGCAATGCTTTGGCATCATGATCCGTTTCAAACAGCTTGATTTCGCTCTTCTTCGTTTTCACGTGAGCAGCAAATATGCTGCCGTTCGGCATTTCAGCCAAATAATCATCTAAAGCTTTGATCAGCATTTCTCTCGAATCCGCCAAAAACGCCATGCGATAATCCATTGCTTCCCGGCCCGTCTGAAGTGTGTATGCCATATCCTCCAGATCGATATCTTCATTGGAAGTTACGAAATCTTTCATTGCTTCCGCATAGGCCTTCAATTGCTTCTCTTTTTTCGCTGAGAGTGCAAATAATGCTGAGCGGTGCTGCTTTGTTAATCGATCGTACCTCTTTTCAGGCTGATATTCCTCTATCACAATATGGGCATTCGTTCCGCTATATCCGAAAGAGCTCACACATGCTCTCCGCGGTTTTCCATCACCCGTTTCCCAAGGCTTAAGCTCCGTATTTACGTATAAAGGAGAATGCTCAAATTCAAAATGCTCATTCGGTGTCGTGAAGTTCAATGTCGGCACAAGTGTTTTATGATTCATGCACAATAACACTTTTTGAACCCCGGCTACTCCTGCCGCCGCGGATGTATGGCCAATATTGCTTTTGACGGAACCGATTGCGCAAAACTGCTTTTTGTCTGTTTTTTCTTGAAATACGGTGGACAGAGCTTCTAATTCAATTGGATCGCCTTGTTTTGTTCCTGTACCGTGCATCTCGACATAACTGATACTCTCAGGATGTATACCGTATGTTTCATATATGTCTCTTTCCAGATCCATTTGGCTTTTCGCACTCGGTGCCGTGATTCCGTTTGTTTTCCCGTCCTGATTAATACCCGAGCCAATGATGATGCCATAAATATGGTCACGGTCCGCTTCCGCATCTTTCAGCCTTTTCAATACCAGCGCACCCGCACCCTCGCCGGGCACAAAACCATTCGCGCCATTGTCAAATGCTTTACATTGTCCATCAGGTGAAAGCATGCCGGCCTCACACATACTGATGTAAGATTCCGGCGTCAGGTATAAGCTGACCCCGCCGACCAGCGCCATATCAATTTCTTTGTTTATAAGTGCCTGCCGCGCTAAATGTGTGCCGACCAATGAAGATGAACATGCGGTATCAATAGGAATCGCTGGCCCTTTTAAATTAAGAAAATACGGAATACGCGCCGCAGCGATCGCAAAGCTGTTCCCGGTGGCATTTGCTCTTGCCTGCCGGTTCAGCATAACTCCATATTCATTGCTCATAATCCCAAGATAAACGCCGCATCTTTTCTCATTTAATGTTCGGGCGTTGTACCCAGCGTCCTCAAAGGCTTTATAGCCTTCCTGCAAAAAGATTCGATGCTGCGGGTCCATCAGTTCCGCTTCTGATGGCGGAATATTAAAAAACAATGGATCAAAATGTTCAATATCATCCAGCATCCCCATTGATTTGCAGTAGACTTTCCCTTTTTTGTTGAGGACAGGATCATAGTATTTGTCTACATCCCACCGTGATGTTGGAATGTCCCGAATGGCATTTCTCGCATGAACCAGGTTATCCCAGTACTCTCTTACATTACGAGCGCCCGGGTATCTTCCCGATATCCCGACAATCGCTATCGCATCCTCCGGGCGGTCTTGATGAACAGGAACCGTTTTCTTCACATGTTCTTTCTTTATTGGATGTTGAACAGGCTGAAGGGGCCGTTCTGCCGGCTTTGGATGAGATGGTGCTGCTGGCTTTTGCTGGGCTGCTTCGATAGGAACAGTATGCTCTACCTCTCTATCATGATGAGTTCCAAGCTCGGACTTTAGCATTTCGGCAAAATCACGTATCGTTGGATAATCATATACCCTGGTTACCGTAAAAGACGTTCCGTATTGCTTGTTCACCGCTTTTATCCATTCGAGTCCGGTAATCGAGTCCATTCCGATATCTATGAACGCTTCGTCAATATCCACCTCGTATGGCTCCATGTATAACACGTCTGCTATGCTTTCCCTCAAGTTTTCATGCAGCGTTTCAATTGCTACAGTATATTGTCTTGATGCAGATATTTCTGCCGCTGCATATTGAATCGTTTCTTCAGCCTCCTCTTGCACTGGCTGATGATGTTCTAACGGCTGCAGAGATATATTAGCCGGTTTAGCAGCAGGTACCGCTGTTTTTTGTCTTATCGGCGTGTACGTCTCCGTTTGTTTTTTCTCCCCAGCCTGTGTGCTTAACTCGTGTGCTAAGTAAACAGCGAAATCACGTGTTGTCGGATAATCATATACCTTTGTGACATTTAGTGATGTGCCATACTGTTTATTTATTGCTTTTATCCATTCGAGCCCGGTAATCGAGTCCATACCGATATCTATGAATGCTTCGTCTGGATCAATCTCGTTTTGGTCCATGTACAGCACTTCCGCTAAGCTCGCTGTCAGTTCATCGCACAAGGTCTCCGCCGTGATCGTCTCTGTTTCTGTATCTGATGGAACCAGAGATGCTGTCCGCTCCAAACGATCCTGATTGGTCATTAAAGGCTGTAACGTAATATTGGCAGGCTTGCCACTGGCTTCTCTGTCTACAGACGGCTTTGGAATAACGGGCTGTACTGGAGCGAATGGCTCCTCCGTTCTTTTTACCTCAGCCTTTGCATTTACGTCTATCCAATAGCGATCTCTTGAGAAAGGATAGGCAGGTAAACTGATGCGCCGCGGTTTTTGATCCTGATATAGCGTGCTCCAGTCGATTCGCAAACCTCTTACCCACAGGTCTAAAACCTTCGCATATTTTCCTTTTTGCAGCCATGCCTCAATTGTTTTTGACATATCCTCATCAGCAGCAAAAGCAGCAATGGCTTCTTTGTTGCTCTTTACTTGTCCGCGATAGACATATTCACGATTTTCTGTTCCGGAGATACATTCATACAGCTTTTCTTCAAGCTCCTGCATCGTTTCCGCAACGAACGCCAGCCGTTCGTTCATCGCTTCCCGGCCGACTTGCAGCGTATAGGCAATTCGGTGTAAATCTGCTTCAACATATGTTTGTTCACGAATGGCATGCAGCAATCGCTCCGCGCGTTTCTGAAGTCTTTCCTCATTTTTTGCTGAGAGCACAATGACAGCCGGCTGTTTCCTCGCTGGTAAACGTTCCTCCACAGGTTCCGGAGCATACTCTTCTATTAAAATATGGGCGTTCACACCCCCGGCACCAAATGAAGAGACTCCTGCGATTCTCGGTAATTCGATGTCTTTGCCATTGACACTGATGATCGGCCTCTTCCACTCTTCTAGCTCTTGCTGTACTTTAAACGGCGAGTTAAGGAAATCAATATTCGGGTTCAGCACGTTTGAATGCAGGGAAGGCGCAAGCTGCCTGTATTTCATTTGGAGCAATACCTTCGTTACTCCTGCGATACCTGCCGCACTCTCACAGTGCCCGATATTTGATTTGGCTGACCCTATTGCACAAAATTGTTTGTCATCGGTTTCTTGCGTAAACACTTTGGACAGCCCTGTGATTTCAATAGGATCACCGAGAGAGGTTCCCGTGCCGTGGGCTTCGATGTAACTGACTGTCCGCGGATCAACCTTCGCTTCCACAAACGCCTTTTTGATGACATCTGCTTGGGCATTCGGATTGGGCACTGAGTACCCGTTTGTTTTTCCCCCGTGGTTAATGGCAGTCCCCTTAATGATTCCATAAATGTGATCACCATCTTCAACTGCTTTAGACAATGGCTTCAGAAGCACTGCTCCAACGCCTTCCCCCGGCACATAGCCGTCTCCGCCCTGTCCGAAGCTTTCACACCGGCCTTTGCTGGACATAAATTTGTTCTGCCCGAGCATCAAATATTTATTTGGATGGATTGACACATTCACGCCGCCCGCGAATGCCGCCTCACACTCTCCGCGCTGCAGGCTTTGGCAGGCCAAGTGGATAGCCGTTAAAGAAGAAGAACACATGGTGTCTAATGCAATACTCGGTCCGTGAAAATCAAAATAATAAGATACCCGGTTCGCGATGGATGATGGATTTCCCGTTAAAGCCAGAGACCTTCCCCGCACCTGCTCTTGTGCCCCGTACAGCTGATATTCTTCGTACATGACACCGACGTAAACACCGACGCTTCCGCCAAGCTCAGCATCACGCTTACGGCCGAGGTGCTCTCTTGTATAGCCTGCGTCTTCCATCGTTTCATACACGCACTGCAAAAATAAACGCTCTTGCGGGTCCATTAATTTTGCCTCACGCGGCGAAATATGGAAAAACTGAGGATCAAACTTGTCTACATCCTTCAAGAAGCCTCCCCACTTGCTGTAGGTTTTTCCAGGCTTGTCTTTATCTTCATCATAATAAAGACTGTGATCCCAGCGGTCTGCAGGAATTTCAGTAATACAGTCTCGACCGTCTCTCAGGTTTTCCCACAATTCATCAATGTTGTCTGCCTGTGGATAGCGACCTGAGATACCGATGATCGCGATTTCTTCCGTTTCCTTCTCTCTTAACTGCTTCTGCTCTTTATCTCGCAAAGGAAGAAATCCAGACTTTCTTAGGGTAACTGGGATTTCTTGTTTTTCAGGTTCTGATTTTCTTTCAACAGAAGGTTTTCCTGTTTCAATTCCCAAGATGTCCAGCAGTTTTTCTCTGCGGGAATCAATAAAATACCGTGTTAATGAGCGAATATCCTGATATTCAAAGAACAACGTCTTGGACAAAGAACCGAATACTTTTTCTAATTGACCCGTTACATGCATGATCATGATAGAATCGATCCCGTAATCCTCGAGAGGAGCTTCAGCATCAATCTGGCCGGCTGGCAGCTTAATCACCGAAGAAAGCACCTGTTTAAAATAGTTCTCCGCTTTTTCTCTTAGTATCTCTTCATCAATTTCCCCGATCATGTCTGCTTTTTCTGCCTCCTGATTGAGACTGCTTTTTTTGATATCGTGAGATTGGCCTTTGCCATGTCCCGTTTCATGTAAAAATGCACGAATCCGATCAGTAACACCGGAAGCAACTAACACTTGCGGCTTTCCTGACGTCCAGCCATGATATAGCGCCTGAATCCCACGATCTGTTTCCATGGCCACCATGCCTGTTTCTCTTTTCAGCATCCTTGCAGTTTCCGCATCAATTTGCATGCCCCCGTCTTTCCACAGCGGCCAGCACACTGAAAGAGTTTTTCCGTAACGCTTGTGCAGCTCTGCTTGGCCATTGCGATATTCGCTGAATGCATTCATAAATGCATTGGCCATTGCATAATCAGCCTGTCCCGCGCTTCCTACTGCTCCGGCACCTGAGGAAAAAAGGATAAAGAAATCGAGCGGAATATCTTTCGTTGCTTCGTCAAGGTGAATCAGTCCTGCTACCTTTGGAGCAAGAACGGTTTGAACCTCTTCTTTCTTTTTCTTCATAATGAAATTATCTTTTATTAAACCGGCGCTGTGAATGATGCCATCTAAGTCTCCGTAAACGTTTTGGGTTTCTTTTAATAAGGCATCAACCGTTTGTTTGTCAGCCAGATCAGCTTGCCTGTAAATCGCTTGGATGCCAAGTTTCTGTAAGGTTTGAAGCTTCTTCTTCTTCCTTTCATCAAGCGGAGAGCGTCCTGTCAGGATCACAACCGCGTCATTCGTTTGGTTCGCAATTTCAGTTGCAAAGATGAATCCAAGACCGCCCGCACCGCCTGTGATCAGATACACGCCTTTATCCTTCCATGGCATGTCAGCACTTAGGTGCTCACCAGACACTTCTTTCCACTTGCTTACAAATCGCTTCCCTTGCCAGTGGCGGATATGCGTGTCACGCGGATAGCGTCTGTTTTCCTCCAATATTTCGAATAGGTCACCAGCTGACATCCCGGTCTCTATTTCGATCAACTGTCCTGTCAATTTTGGATTTTCCAGTTCAGCCGTTTTGAGCAATCCAGTTAAGCCGCTTAATAGCTGAGGGTCGTCCAACGCAGGCACCGCCACTTGAATGAATGTATGTCCCCCTGTTTTTGAGTGCATTAGCTGTTTGATTTCTTCAAATAACTGTATGGCATAACCTTCAAACCGTTCATCAATTGTCTCTGTATCATGCTGCAGAACTGTACAGTCAAGATGATTTTGGAGGCTTTCCATTTGTTCTCCAACATCACAGATAACGACTTTATGTGTGCCGTACTCTATGAGCTCTTGCCTCTCTGCAGCACGTTCTTCCCAAATATGTTCGAACAATAGCGTGTCAGTCGCTTCAGAAGGATCTTCTTGATCTGTTTCTAACACTCTTGCAGAATAGCCCGTCAATCGCACGCAAACCTGCCCCTCTTCATTGCATAAATCGATATCAAGCTTCTGGATACGATTCCCAGCTGTACTGCCCTCGCTATATGTGATCCGCGCCCACATAGATGCCTCGCAGCCTTTGAAGATTTGGACATCCTGTATGGCAAAAGGCAGCATTGCCTTTCTGTCTTCTAAACTCGCAGCTCCTCCCAGCCTCAAACCGATAGATGCTTGAAATGCCGAATCTATCATGCTCGGATGCAGAATATAACAGTCTTTTGTATCAGAGATTACAGGAGGCATCGTCAATTTCACTAGAACTCCGTTTTCGCCGGCATATAGGCTGTCGATCGCTCTGTGGCTGTCACCATAATGAATACCCATTTCTGTATAAGCCTCGTAGCAATCAAAAGGTGACAGCGTCCGGCCATTATAGCTTGCCTTCAATTCTTCAATGTTGATAACCGGATTTTCACCAGCCTCACAAAGCACTGCACTCCCTTGCCCATATACAATCGGCGACTCCTCTGCGCTTTCAGGGACCCGGCAGATTTCAAATGTAATCTCACCATTTTCCTCAGGATATAGACGTACATCTATATCTTTCTGCTGTTCCGTGACGGCGAACGGCCGGACCCAGACGATATTCCGGAGTCGGAATCCTGTCGGGAACTGATCCGCAGCTGCCCTTTCCACAGCTGCCCGAACCATCTCCAATAAAGCTGCGCCAGGTAAAACGTGTTCGCCCTTTATGACATGATCCTTCAAGAAAAATTCACGTCCTGTAAACGCTGAACGGAAGCGGACACCCGATATGTCGGACACATTTTGATGCAGAAGAGGATGCAGGATGTGCCGCTCCTGTTTTGAACGATCAGTCTTTTTCTCCGCTTTCGGCACCCAATAACGCACCCTCTCAAATGGGTAAGTCGGCAGGCTGATCCGCTTTGGTTTGCTTCCCTCGTAAAGCAGCTTCCAGTCAACACCAGATCCGTTCGCCCACTGCTCCGCAATCTGATCGAGTTTTCTTTGCTCCAGCAATTTATGTACCGATTCGGCGGGACGCGATGGTTCGCTTCCTCTTGACACGCGGCCCTTCCAGCAATGCTGAATGGCTTTTCGTCCTTCTATAAAAGCCTTCAATTGGTCGCTCAATTCTTGAATTCCGGATGCTAAGAAAGAAACCCGTTCTTCCATCGGTTCACGGCCTACCTGCAATGTATACGCCAAATCTCTAATCTGAATCCCATCATGAAGAAAATCCAAGAGACGTTTTGCATATACACGGAGACGTTCTTGATTACGGGCAGAAAGCGGAATAACTGCGGATATGTCAGAATCTGAGGACAAAGAAACGTCCTGCTCCGCTGCTTGAGGAATATGTTCCTCAAGGATAATATGTGCGTTTGAACCTGTTGCGCCAAAAGAACTGATCCCCGCCCGTCGCGGATAAGGGACGTCTTCCCCATTCTCCTTGATAACAGGCTGCTTCCACGTTTCTGTTTCATGCTGTACATAAAATGGAGACTTTTCAAAATCAACGTACGGATTCAGTTCTTCCGAATGCAAAGAAGGCACAAGTTTTTGATGGTGAAGCTGAAGAGCAACCTTGCTTAAACCGCTGATCCCCGCGGCGGATTCGGCGTGCCCAATGTTTGACTTTACAGAACCGATTGAACAGAACTGCCGATCCTGCGTATATTGGCGGAACGCTTTCACTAATCCCTGTATTTCGATCGGATCTCCTAAGGACGTGCCGGTTCCATGGGCTTCCACATAACTGATCGTCCGCGGGTCGATTCCCGTTTTCTCCAAGCATGTCTCAATCAGATCAGCTTGAGAAACAGGGCTCGGCACTGAAATGCCGCTTACAGTGCCCACATGATTCACAGCACTTCCTTTAATAACCGCATAAATGCGATCTCCGTCTTCTTCCGCCTGGCGCAAAGGCTTTAATAAAACCGCGCCTATACCCTCGGCCGGCACATAACCGTCCCCATCCTTTCCAAACGTACGGCAGTGTCCATCAGTGGAAAACATATCCCAGACCCCGTATGTCATATATTTATTCGGGTGCAAAGACAGGTTCACTCCGCCTGCTAACGCAACATCGCACTCACCGTGACGTATGCTTTCCAACGCCAAGTGCACTGCGGTCAAAGAGGATGAACATACCGTATCGACAGCCATACTCGGACCGTGGAAATTACAAAAGTAAGAAACACGGTTGGCGATTTGCGCATAGTTGAGCGAAAGAGGAAACACATTTTCTGCTGATGCTTCTTCAGCTCCGACTAATGTATAATCCTTGTGCATGACACCGGCAAAAACTCCTACATGCTGCCTTTTATTTCGTCCTTTAGGCTTGGCCAACGTCTTTGGCGTATAGCCCGCATCCTCAATCGTTTCCCAGCATGTTTCTAAAAACAGCCGCTCTTGAGGGTCCATTGTCTCCGCTTCTCTTGGCGTGATTCTGAAAAATTGGGGATCGAAGCAGTCGGGATCATCAATAAATCCTCCCCATTTCGAAATGTCCTTACCCGAAGGAGATGTGATTCCTTCAAGTCGCTGCCAATCCCAGCGCGACTCAGGAATCTCGCTAACGCAGTCCTTCCCCTCTTTCAGATTGTTCCAAAATTCATGAATATTGGCTGCCTTCGGATACCTGCCCGCCAAGCCGATAATCGCAATATCGCCTGCTGCCTTAACAGGTGCAGGACGAGAAGCTTCAACAGTCTTACGGTCGTTTATGCTGTCGGAAACGCGTGCTCTTTCATTCTGGCCAAGGGAACCAGCGGCACTAAAATGCTCAGCATATTCCTCGGCAAGAAACGCTGACAGTTCCGCTATGGTGGTATGCTCAAACAGAAGAGTCGGCGAAAGGCTCTCACCGATCTTATCACTGATCGTTTCTACCACCTCAAGCAAGCCCGATGAATTCAGTCCCATTTGGTAATAACCGACCTGTTTTTCAACTTGTTCTACCGGCTTATTGATTTTCTCTGCGATTAATTGGCTTACGAACTGTTCAGCCTCACTATAGGAATTAACGGGAGAAGATACCATGTCAGCAGGTTTATCACGCTCAGCAGTGTCCGCTCTTGTCATCTGTGTCTCCTGTGCATCTTGATGTTTTCCGCTAATCAGCTCCGCTTCTCGCACCAATTTGCTTGTAAAGTTTTTCAACTCAGCCACTTTTTCTCCCGACGCATTAAAAAATTCAAGTGTTACATAAATCAGCTCTTTTTCCCGCCGGACGGAGGAGCGCTTAATTCTTGTCATGCAATCCGACTGCAAAAGTGCAGAAGCGGAAAAGGATTCATAGAACAGAGGCAAATACAGCCTCTGTTCTCCTTTAAGCAAAGATGTGAGCAAATGATTGGCACCCACCCCGCTCCCGTCTATGAGAGTCGGGTGAAACATAAAGCCTTCTGCGTGAAGCATGGCTTCCGAACCGAGAGAAAGCTCAAGAAGAACGCCGTCTTCCTCTTCATAGATGTAGCCTTTTGCTTTCATATATTCGCTGTGCACCAATTCCTGACGTCTGCATTGTTCATATACATCATCAAGCTGAACAACGTTCTGTGCAGATGCTTTGATTTGACTGAAATCCAGTGTTTCTTCAAATATGGCTGGGGAGTCTGCGTGCATGTCAGCCTTCATATAGAGCTTTTCTTCCGAAGCTTCTTTCCCGTCACGTTTTTCAATTCCCTTGGCTGTGATTTGCCACTTTCCTTCTTTTTTCTCCGCGCATTGGATATTCAGAACAATTACTGCATCCTGTTCCGCCCTCAATGGCTGATAGATGGATAAATTCCGCAGCTGAAGCTCTGAGCAGGAGAAGCCGTGTTCTCTGAATATCTGGTAGATTATATCGATATAAGCCAATCCCGGCAGGACATTTTGTCCGTAAACCACATGGTGATAAATAAACGGATTTTTTAACGATAATGTGAGTTGTTTCGTTATCTTTTTCACGTTAGACCTCCACCTCATAAGTATCCCATATGTTTGCCGCAGTCATTTTCGAAGTCTCCGCTTCCAGCTTTGTCTCGCCTGGCGAAAGCATTCGTTTCTTTAATTGAGGAGGCGATTTTGGACTGCGCTTGATGGCGTGTTTTTCATCTTTTTCCCACGCCTCTACGATGACATGGACATTCGTCCCCCCATCGGCAAAGCAGTTAATAGCCGCAGTAGGCTGCGAATCTGTCCATTTTTCCAGGGCTCGGCTGAACGTGATGTTCGCTTTCTGTTGATCGAAATGCGCCATCTCTTTTTCACCTGATAAAAATGGGACAAAGCGGCGCTCTTTCAGCATCAGCACAACCTTAATGAAGCTGGCGATCCCTTCAGCACATAGCGGATGCCCGATGTTCGGCTTGATTGAGCCAAGAGAAAGAGGCGATGAGTGCCCAGAACGGTACACTGATTGGATCGCTTTTAGCTCAAGGAGATCGGTTACGATTGAACCTGACCCGTTTGCCTCAAGGTAGCTGATGTCCTCTGGTTTTTTTCCGCTTTTGAAAAGCGCATCTTTCATGACTTCCTTTTGCGCCTCAAGATTAGGTGTTGCAGGCCCCGCCGTTCTTCCGTCGTTATTGACCGAGGCCGCTTTGACGACAGCATATATGGTATCTCCGTCTTCCAGTGCCTGTTTTACGGTTTTTAGCATGACCATTCCGACGCCTTCACCTAACACAACTCCGTCAGCACGCTCATCAAACACATGGAAGGATGAATGCTTGCTTAAAATGCCGCGCCGGTCAAACAGCCTGTGAGAGGCATCTGAGCTCAGCAAACTGACACCGCCGACTATGGCGGATTGAATATCTCCGCCACGCAGCGCCTGAATGGCCATATTCATGCCGACCAAAGCTGAAGAGCATGCAGTGTCAACTACAACACTTGGGCCGCGGACATCAAAAAATTGTGAAAGATTAGCGGCTAAATAATTTTGGCCGACTGTCACGATCGGATTCTTGGCATGATCAAGGCTGTCTTCATCAGGTTTGTGCTGGCTTCTGCCTCCGATATAAACACCGACGGGCTTGCCCTTTATTTCCTCAGGTGTATAACCGGCGTGATACAAGAGCTTCAGACACTCTTCCAACACGAGCAGTGCTTGCGGATCCATCGCCCTTACGTCTTCTTCGTGAAGCAAAAAGAAATCAGGATCAAAATAGCTGACGCCATCAATCACGCCGGCATAATATGGTGTCTTACAGCCCCAACGCTCTGCCGGAATCGGGCCGATTGACGAACGCCCCTCGGATAGTAACGACCAATATGACTCCAATGTCTCTGCCCCAGGGAATCGGCAAGAGAGTCCGACAACGGCAATACCTTCTGCATGAGAGTCCGGTGACAAAATCGCTGGTGCCTGAATCTGAGGTGTAAGAGCTCGATCCTTCGCAGGAACAGGTGCCTCCACCTCTATTTTGTTCTCCAAAGGTGCTGATGCATCCGATATCCTGCCTCCGAATAAAGCGGACAGCCTTTCGGAATAAGAACCGATCAGCCAATCTGTGAATCTTTGAATTGTCGGGTATTCATATAGAATCGATGGATCGAGCGCTGCCTCTAATTTGCGGTTTATACGCTGGAGCACCTGTGCCAAAATGATTGAATCCACGCCATAATCCTGAAACAACCCGTCAATCTCGAAGTCTTCACGATCTATTCTCAGCTCTTCGGTAAACAGATCAACAAGCCAGGACTGTGTTTCAGATAATAATCCATCACATTTGGAAACTTCATCGGCCTCTTCAATGTCTCTGGCTGGCGGGCTCTGTAAAGCAGCTTCCTGCAAACCGCCCTCATGCGGTTTCCTCCTCTTCATCAGCAGTTCCGGCTCCCAGTTTGTTTGATTCGCCATTGCAGGGAGAACAACCGGTCCGAACATTTTCGATACAATTTGATCTAGAAAACGTAAGCCTTCTGAATTCGTAATGCTCAACAAGCCGCTTTCCCGATACGCTTGATTTGTCACTTCACCCATACCGGTTTCTTTCCAGTTCGGCCACTGAACACTGATGATCGGCACATGTTTCTGATGTGCTTCTGCAAAATAATCCATATAGCTATTGGCCATCGCATAGTCAGCTTGTCCCGCCGAAAGCTCCGGAATAATGGCTGAAACAGAAGAAAATAAGACAAAAAACTGTAAAGGCTCGTTACACACATGGCGATATAACGTTGTAAGACCTGACACCTTAGGTTCCAGCACCCGCTGAATATCATCTGAAGTTTTTCGGATAAATGCCAGCGTATCCATATCCGTCAAACCTGCACAATGAATAACACCGCCAATCGGTCCTAATGTTCGCTTGATATGTTGCAGCGTTTGCTCAACCTGAGCTTCATCAGATAACGTCAGCGACAGCATCTCCACCTGTGCACCCTTCGCTTCCAGCTCCCGCACTGCCTGGATTTTCTGGGCAACTGATGTGTTCGAGGTGTCAAAACGAGCCCACTCCTCTCGCGGAGGAAGCTGTTCTCGTCCGGTCAGCACCAGTTTTTTCACTCCATAGCACTCTGCAAAATGACGGGCGCATAATAGTCCGATGCCTCGTGTGCCGCCTGTAATGAGAAGTACATGATCATTCGGGAAGACCGTGCTTTGTTCCGTGGCCTTACCTGTTTCCGGATGAGCTTTTAGAAAAGCTTGGTACCGTAAACCATCCCTGTAGCAAACCTCCGCATCATAAGATTCGGAATAAAACTCATCAGCGATCAACTTCGCGAGACGGGGATGATCAGTAACCTCCTCAGCATCCATATGCCTTGATATAAGATGGCTGTACTCGCATTGGAGCATTCGATACAACCCAGCCCGTGAGGCGCCAGCCATCCGGACAGATGTGTTTTGAAACGATTCGAGCCCCTTCGTCACACAAAGCAGCCTGAGCCCCTCTTTATGCCCGAATTCAACCAGTCTTTGCACCCATTCAATCCAATCCAGCCGGCCCTCATCATCCCTACCGCATCCGATGACATCCACTAGGCCGTCAAACTCTTTCCAATCAATGTCTGACTGATCATTTTCTATCCGGCTCACATCTAATAAGAGATGATTCGGAAAATACGAAGACAATTCTGCTGCTAAATCTGCTGTCTCTTGATTGCACAGGATGGCAACGGTTCTTGTCCCCGGCACTGCTGAGCCAATTGGACTCAAACTCCATTGTTTCGTCAAAAAGCATGCAGCCCGATCTTCAATCGCATTAACCAGTTCTTTTTTGTCTCTTTCTGAATGTTCCTTTGCCGGCACCCAATAGTAATCCTTCGCAAACGGATATGAAGGGAGGCTGATCAGGCGCGGTTTGGTCTCTCCGTATAATGTGTTCCACTGGATTGAGACCCCTTTGACCCATAAATCAGCAAGTTTGGCGTATTTTCTTTTTCTGATCCAAGCATCAAGTGCCAACGCCATATCTTCATCTGCTGTAAAAATAGTCTGGGTCTCTTTATTTCGATGAGACTGTCCCCGGAAAAATTCGTCTGTTTCTTCCTTACCGTCAACAAACGCCTGCAGTTTCTCTTCAAGCTCCTGCATTGTCCCCGCAACACACGCCAGACGCTCATCCATTTCTTCGCGCCCGACCTGCAGGGTGTAAGCGATGCGGTGCAAATCCTGATCTGTATATTTTTTATTGCGAATCACCTCAAGCAATTGCGAAGCACGATCTATCAGCCTGCTTTTATTTTTAGCCGACAGCACAATTACGTTTGGCTGTTCTGTAGCCGTGTGTTCTGAATTGGCTTTTGGCATATATTCTTCAATCACAATATGCGCGTTTACTCCGCCAATCCCAAACGAACTGATTCCGGCACGGCGCGGAAGCTCGTTTCCGTCACGATCTGTGACAGACTTCCATTCCTGTTTTTCCTGAACGATGTAAAACGGACTGTCAGTCAGCTGAAGATAAGGATTAAGCGTCTCGCAATGCAGGCTTTTCACTAACGTTTTATGCTTCATTTGCAAAAGCACCTTGATCAAACCGGAAATACCTGCTGCTAGCTCTAAATGACCGATATTGCTTTTAACTGAGCCGATGCCGCAACGGTGATCTGGAACATCCGGCTGGCTCTCGCCTCTCATATTGGATAGTTCCTTAAACGCGGCTTTCAGCCCATTTATTTCAATCGGATCGCCCAATTCCGTCCCTGTTCCATGTGCTTCGATATATGTGACAGTGCTTGGATCTATGCCTGCTTGGCGATATGCACGCACCAACAAATCAGCTTGTGCTTTCGGATTAGGCGATGTCAGGGTATTGGCTCTTCCGCCGTGATTTTCCGCCGTCCCCCGAATAACGCCGTAAATATGATTTCCGTCGCGCTCGGCATCTTCCAGCTTTTTCAACATGACCATTCCGACCCCTTCGCCTCTGACATAGCCATTCGCATCGGCGGAGAAGGTTTTACACCTGCCGTCTTTGCTGAGCATCCCCGCCTTGCTGTAGCTAATATGCGCCTCCTCGGTTAAGATCGTATTCACGCCTCCAGCGATCGCCATCTCACAATCACCGTTTTGCATCGCAGTCACAGCACGGTGAATGGCTACAAGAGAACTGGAACAAGCCGTCTCTACTGGCTCGCTCGGACCATGAATATTTAAAAAATAACTCATTCTATTCGGGCCTACCGAAGGAATCATATGACCTGTAGCAGCATGGCCTTCAATTGGAAGATTCGCTCTATGGAATAGATCTTTATAACCGGTGTTTCCCGTACCGATAAAGATACCGGTACCTGTACCCGAAAGGCTTTGCGGCGGGCAACCCGCATCTTCCAATGCCTTCCACACGTATGTCATTAACAAGCGCTGCTGAGGGTCTACATAATCAGCTTCTCGCGGCGAAATACCAAAAAACAACGGATCAAACTCTGCGACACCATCAATAAACCCGCCCCATTTGATGTCGGTTTTATTGACGTCAGTGTCTGGGTTTCCATAATGCTCCCGCCAATCCCATCGATCTTTTGGAACTTCTGTGATGCTGTCTTTTCCTTCTTCTAGGTTTTTCCAAAATTCGTCTATATCCATAGCGCCAGGGAATCGGCCGCTGATGCCGACAATTGCAACCGGCTCAAAATCGGCAGCCTGCTTTTTGTTTCTTTCTGCTTTTGCAATAATAGGCTGTGTAAAGCGGCGCTTTCTACGTGATGTGATTTTCGGCGCTTCAGGGGATTTTGTCTGTAACTCTTCCTGCCCCTCTGGTTTTTCTCGCTCCTGAACCAGGGTGTCACCATGTTCAACGGTCAAATACTCAGCCAGGCTGTGGATGCTTCCATATTCAAAGAAAATGGTCGGCGTTAGCTCCAACTGAAATTCTTCGTTGATCTTGTTTGTAAAGACCGTAAATGTAACGGAATCAAATCCGTATTCACTCAGCTCTGTATTGACATCAATATCTTCACTATTTACTTTTAAAATTGCACTGACCATGTTGCTTAATGATGCCTCCAGGCTGCTTAAACTGTGCACTAAGTTTGTTCTTTCATCTTTGCCTTTAGCAGTAGCATCTTGATTCCATTCGCCCTGATACGCAGCAACTACATATTCAGCCAGGCTTTGGACGCTGCCATATTCAAAGAAAATGGTCGGTGTTAGCTCCAACTGAAATTTTTCGTTGATCTTGTTTGTAAAGACAGTGAATGTAACTGAGTCGAATCCGTACTCACTCAGCTCTGTGTTGACATCGATATCGTCAGTGTTTACTTTCAAAATTGCGCCAACCATTTGGATTAAGGCTGCTTCCAATTTTCTAGTTTGTCCTTGATCCTGATCCGCCTTTCTCTGATCGTTCCGCTTGGCTTTCGATCCTGCGGAAAGCAGTTTTTGTTTCATTTTCTGAAGCTGTCCTTCCATCACAAAAACTTGCGGCTTATCAGATGCTATCCCCTGATAAAATGCTTTCAAGCCACTATCTGTCGGCATCGGGACCATTCCCGTCGTTTTCAGCATTCTCTTTTCATCTTCAGCGCCGACTTGCATACCGCCTTCTTCCCATAACGGCCAATTGAAGGAAATGGTGGAGCCGAATCTCTTTTTTGATGCCGCAAGAGAACGGCGGTATTCAGCAAATGCATCCATAAACGAATTGGCTGCCGCATAATCGGCTTGTCCAGCGTTTCCTAAACATCCCGAAACAGATGAGAAGAAAATGAAAAAGTCCAATGGGAAATCCTTGCTGCATTCGTCTACATGTAACAACCCGCTCACTTTTGGCTGCAATACTTCTTGAAACTCTTCATTCGTTTTATGAATGATGAAGTGATCTTTAATGCTGCCTGCACCGTGAATAATTCCATTGAGAGTGCCATATCTTTCTTTGATTTCCTCAAAAAGATGATGAACCGCATGCTGATCACTTACATCAGCCTCTCGATAGACAACCTCCGCTCCGATGCTTCGAAGAGCCTCCAGTTCGTTTTCCTTATCCTCACTTAAAACAGATCGTCCCGTCAGCACAATAGTAGACCGGCCAGTTCGATTGGCAATTTCCTTTGCAAACAGAAGGCCTAAGCTTCCTGCTCCGCCTGTGATTAGATAAACACCTTCGTCTCTCCACGGCATGTGAAGCGTATCAGCTGAAGGAAGCACCATCTCCCTCCAGCCTTTCACAAAACGGTGTCCAGCCTCATATCGAATCTGTTTGTCAAATGGTCTCTGGCTGTCGTCTTTCAGCTTGAGGTGAAGGTCTATCATCTCTTCAGGTTTCTCAATTTCGATGACCTGAGCAGTCAGTTTGCTGAACTCTATTTCTGCTGTTTTAAGCAGACCGGAAACGCCGGCAAACAATTGCTTCTCTTTTTCCAGTGGAACAATCGCTTGAATGATGATACGGCCTGCAGAAAGCTCACGGACCTTGCTTTGCAGGAGTTCAAAAATGTTCTGCATGTAACATTGATAACGTTCAGCAATATGTCCTACAGCTTCGTTTAGAGTAATCACACGGGCATCTTTCATGTGGGAGGCAATGCTGTCTGTGACACTTCGTTCAGTTTCGAAGAGAACAATGATATGCTCCGTGTACGAAAGATCTTCGTCCTCTCGTTCTTCATTCTGTTTTTCCCACACCGGTTCAAGCATTAAGCGTTCGTGCCGTGTTGAAGGCTTTGAAGGATGAACCTCCCCTTCTAATACTCTCGTTGAAAATCCTTTGATCCTGACACATACGCTTCCACTCTCGTCAATGACATCGATATCCGCTTTCTGAACAACCCCTCCGGAGTGATCGCTGTCACTTAAGCGAGCATAAGCCCACATAGAAGAAGAACACCCTTTGATCACTTCAAGCTCCTCAAGCGCAAATGGCAAAATCAGCTTTTGATCCGTCAATTCCTGCATGATACATATTGTTGCTGTCTGCAAGGCGGAATCCATGATACTTGGGTGCAGCACAAACTGTTCATTCGTTCCAGAAACGATTTCTGGAAGCTGCAGCTGCGCCAAAACCTCTCTGTTTCCTATATTCACATTCTTAATTCCTTGAAAGGCCGGACCATGGAACATTCCTCTGCTTCTGCCTTCTTCGTAAAATTGATCAGGCGACATCTTTCCTTTGCCGCAGCGGCGTGAAATTTCAGTGAGATCTGCGACTGGCGTTTCGGCGGCAGATGCCAGCTCCGCACTACCTTGACTATGAATAACAGGGTCGTCCCCGTCTTCCTGTGTACTGTAAATGTCAAAGGTGATTTTTCCATCTTCTTCAGGAAAGAGACTGATATCCACTTGAGCTGAATGTCTGTCAACCACAACAGGCTGAACCCAGACTGTATGATTCAATCTGATTCTGACATCTTGGCCAATTTCACTTCCTGCCGCCTGGTTTATAGCCGCGTACGCCATTTCAAGGTACGCAACACCAGGAAGCACAGGCTTTCCTCTTACCACATGGTCTCTCAGGAAAAATTCGTCACCAGTGAAAACCGAACTGAATTTCTGTTCAGAAAAATCAGATGTATTCTGATGAAGCAATGGATGAATAGAGCCGATCCCTGTCTGATTTCCGGATATCTGCGCCACCGGTTTGCGGTCATCCTGCGACGGCCAGTATCGTTCCTTTGCAAATGGATAAGTCGGCAGACTCATTCTGTTTGGGCGCTCTCCCTTGTAAAGCTGCATCCAATCTATATGCGCTCCCTTGCTCCACATTTCTGCAAGCTTGTTTACTTTTCCTTTGGCCATCCACTTACGTATGAGTTCAGCGCTGTCCTCATCCTCCGTCAGCCATGAAACCTCTCTGGCATTGTGCTTACTTCCTTGAAAACAGCCTTCAATCGCTGTTTTTCCATTGATAAAATCTGTGAGCCTCTGTTTTAACTCATTTACATGATCGGCAATAAAGACAACGCGATGCTCCATCGCTTCGCGCCCCACCTGAAGGGTATACGCAAAATCAGGCAGCTGGCTGTTCTCAAGCCCTCTTCTTTCTAAATAGGCCAGAATGTCTTCTGCATACTCTTGCAGCCTCTCTTTATTTTTCGCCGAGATCGGGACGATGCAGGTTCCGTCTATCTTTCCCTTATCTGAATCCCTTTTGAATTGTTCAAAAATGGCATGGGTATTTGTCCCGCCAAGCCCGAACGAGCTAAGTGCAGCCCTGTGCGTTTGGATCTCACGGCTTAACGTTTTCTTTTGATCGACGACGTAAAAAGGAGAGCTGGCTAAGTCTGTATTTGGATTCGGCTCCTTATAATTGATACTCGGTGCAAGCTCTTGATGATAAAGACTCATCACAACCTTAATGCAGCCCGCAAGACCGGCGGCTGTATCTAAATGTCCGATATTGGTTTTCACCGACCCAATGCCGCAAAATTGCGTTTTATTTGTATATTGCCTGTAAACGTTTGTTAAAGCCGCAAGCTCGATCGGATCCCCCAGCTTCGTTCCGGTCCCGTGTGCTTCTACATAGCAGATGGATTCAGGATGTATCTTCGTTTGATTCATGACCTGTTGGACCACGTCAGCCTGGCCTTTAACGCTTGGAGCATAAAAGCCGACTTTGTCAGCGCCGTCGTTATTTACACCAATGCCTCTCAGCAAGGCATAGATATGATCCCCGTCCTTTACTGCATCAGCTGCTTTTTTCAGCAATACAACAGCAACGCCCTCACCGCCTATCATTCCGTCAGCTGAAGCGTCAAAAGCTTTAATATGTCCATCACTCGAAAAGTTCAGCCCAGGCTGATGCACATATCCGATATTTGACTCAGTATGCAGCGTTGCACCGCCAACTAAAGCATAATCAGATTCAGCCGACAGCAGGCTTTTATAGGCAGAATGCAATCCAATCAGAGATGATGAGCAGTTGGCATGAACGAAATAGCTTGGCCCTCTCAGCCCGAGCTTATGAGAAATCATTGTCGGAATCGTCCCGCTCTGTGCAAGCACCCACGAAACATAGCCGTCCGGCGTCTCCAAGCTCTCTGTTGTATCTGACGGCAGCAGCGCGCGATAAGAATTATTGCTTGCCGACATAAAAACACTGGTTTGCGGAATCTGCCTCGCAGCATAACCGGCATCTTCTATTGCTTTCCATGAATGAGTCAGCAGCATCCGAAGCTGAGGGTCCATAAATTCAGCGTCTTTAGGAGAGATTTGAAAGAAGCTTGGATCAAATCTGTCTTTCCCCTCAATTGAAGCTTTAGCAGGGACATAGTCGGCATTCTCCGCTATCTCCTTTGAAATGCCAAAGCGCTGAAGCTCTTCTTTATTGAAAAACGCTATGCTTTCCTTGCCGTCTCTGAGGTTCTCCCAAAATTCATCATGATTTTTTGCCCCTGGAAATTCACACGATATGCCAATAATCGCTACACTATCGTCATAATAGTCTGGGAGATCACTCATCTCGGTAGACTGATCTTCTATATGAGCTGCCGGGTCTGTCGGCATATGGTCACTTGCATCGCCCATTCGCTGTTCAGTGATGTACTGGCTGATATTTTTAATCGTTGAATACTCAAACAGGTCTGTGACAGAAAACTCACAGGATAGTTCATGTTTGATACGATCAGCCACAGTGACCGCGAGAAGCGAATCCCCGCCCACATCGAAAAATCCGTCATCCCATTCAATGTCACTCGTTTTCAGCACTTCCTGCCAAATGGTAAAAACAGTATCCTGAATGTTCTTAGGAGAGGTCTGCCTTTGCTTTAGCTGCTCCCCTGATAAATCGATATTCTTAAGGCTGTTTCTATCTATCTTTCCGTTCGGAGTTAACGGCATATGATCAAGCTGAATAAAATAAGAAGGCACCATATAGGCAGGCAAAGCGTTTTTCACAAAATGACGCAGCTCTCTCGCTGTGAGAGAAGCATTTGCATGTTTAGCTGTATAATAGGCAGCTAGGTTATCCATATCTGCGACCACAACGCATTCCAGAATGCCGGGATGCTCACTAAGCCTGCTTTCAATATCACCAAGTTCAATACGGAATCCGCGGATTTTTACTTGATTATCGATGCGGCCTATATATTCAATTCGCCCTCCCGTAAGCCAGCGGGCCATGTCTCCCGTTCTATAAAGCTTAGACCCAGGCTCAAAAGGGTTGTCAATGAATCTCGAATCCGTTAATTCTTCCTTTTTGTAGTAGCCCTTCGCCACACCGTCTCCTGCAATGCACAGCTCACCCGGGACACCTGCCGGCACTGGCGCGAGCTGAGAATCCGTAATATAGATTTGTGTATTGGCGATTGGCCTTCCTATCGTGGCATGAGAGCATTCATCGTTAATGCGCTGAACCGCTGACCAGATAGTTGTTTCGGTTGGCCCGAACATATTCCAGGCTTCGCTGCCCGTATCTAAGAAATATCGTTTTAATGTCTCAGGCAATGCTTCGCCACCGCATAAAATTTTCACGCTCTCTTCATTTTCCCAGCCTGAATAAAAGAGCATCTTCCACGTAGCGGGGGTTGCCTGCATCACTGTCGGTTTGATCGTGCGGATGTCCCGTTTCAGTTTTTCAACGTCTTTTGTATGCTCCGTTTGACAAATATAGCAGTGTGCGCCCTTTATTAAAGGCAAAAATAATTCCAGAGCTGCAATATCAAAACAGTAGGTTGTGACAGCAAGCATTTTATCCTCTGCCGTAAGACCTGGTGTTTCCCCCATCGAAACGAGAAAGTTTGTCAAAGCTTTATGCGGTATCATGACACCTTTTGGCTTTCCTGTGCTGCCGGATGTATAAATGACATATGCCAAGTTCTCTTGCGTGACAGTGCGTGTAAGCACTTTTCGATCAGAGGCTGTTTGAGCAATTTCATCCCAATCTTGATCTAAAAGAGCTGTTGTGACACCGTTCCAACTCAACGTATTTACTAATTCCGATGTCGTCAGTGTAATGAAAACTTCACTGTCCTCAAGCATGTATTCTAATCGTTCAGCCGGATAGGACGGGTCTAGCGGCACATAGGCTCCCCCAGCCTTGAGGATCGCTAATAAACCCACTAGCATGTCCAGCGATCGATCCACATAGATCCCCGCCAGACGGTCAGGACCCACTCCATGCGCCTGCAAATAAATGGCCAGCTGTGTGCTTTTCTCATCAAGCTCCCGATACGTCAATGTTTGACCTTCATAGCTGACAGCCGCTCTATCAGGCGTCTTTTTCGCCTGCTGCTCAAACAACTCATGAAAAGTTATATATGGATACGTTTTTCCTGTGGCGTTCCATGTTTTGAGAATCATCTGCTTCTCTGCCTCAGGTAATAAAGAATACTCTCTTAAAGGCTGAGAAGGATTCAACATCGCCTGCTCTGTTACATAAACAAAATGGTCGAACATGGCGGATATAGAAGCCGCATCAAACAGCCCAGTATTGTACTTGATGTTCAGCTCCATTTTTTCTTCTGTTTCCCACAGTTCAAATACTAATTCGTATTCGCCCTCTTGGTGAATATACTCAACGAAATCGACAGAAAAGAAGTCAGCATAGCGGCTCAGCAAGCTTTGATAGCTTCCGGATTGAAGAAAATTCTGATAGAAAAAAGCGGTTTGAAATACCGGTGAACCTGCTTGACTGCGAGGAATATTCAGATCCCTCACCATTTTTGGAAAAGGATATGCTGCATGATCAAGCCCATCCAATATCGTTAATTGCAATTTTGATATAAAGCTAGAAAAAGTGTCTGCCGGGTTCAGCTCACTCCGAATCGGGAGCATATTGAGAAAATGTCCAATGGCATCATCAAATCTTTCTTCCGGCCTCACCATGGCCGGCATGCCGACGATCTGTTCCTTTTGGCCGGCGTAACGGCCAAGCAGCATCATATAGCAGCTTAAGAATACCGTCGTGACATTTACAGAATGCTCTTTCGCAAACGTTCTGACCTGATTCATGAAGCCGCTGGACAGCCGCCTGGTGTATGTATCCTCTCTAAACTCAGAATCGACTGAACTTGCGCTGACATTAGGCAGCTGAAGATTCGGCAAAGTTCCCGATAGCTGTTTCTGCCAATATGTACGGTGCTTCACACCGTCTTTGCCAGCAAGCATGTTTTTCTCCCATGCCGCAAAATCATGATAAATAGCAGGAGAAACAGCTTTTTCCGGCTGCTGTCCTTTTAAAAGAAGCTGATAGGTATCAAACAGACTGCGTATAAATGTGACAGACGAAACTCCGTCAAAAATCAAATGGTGAATGACAACTAATAAAAAATGCTCTTGTTCAGATCTGGAAAAGCTCATGACACGCACTAACGGGCTGTTTTCCTTTACATACGGTTCCTTTACTTTCTTTCTAAGAAAAGCAGGAATATCAGACTCTTTCAAACTTGAGATATTTTCTGTCTTGATTTCAATTGAAAGTGCTGGCTCATTTTTAAGAAATGGCACTCCGTCTTTCTCTTGGATGACGTGCTTTAAGATTGGGTGCTGATTCAATACAAGGCCAAAAGCCTGCTGGAATGTTTCATGGTGAAGCCCTGACGAAAATTTAAAACAGAGAGGTACGTGATATGCACTTTTTTCGGGTGACATTTTTTGCAATGTCCATAATCCTTTTTGAACCTCAGAAAGAGGTTGAAAAGTTGCCTGACTCCTTTCCGGTTCGGTTTTATATGTGTCCGTGCCCTTTTTGTCAGCAGACGAGCTGCTGAGGTCTTCATGTTCTGATAGATAGCTGGCTAAGCGTTCAATTGTAGGATATTGATGTATCTCTCTGGCTGTTAGTTTGATATGGTAGTTTTTCTCGATCGATCGAATGAGCTTCATCATCTTGATAGAATTCACACCAAGACTTTGGATATTTGCATTTGGCTCCACCCAATCGCGGGAAACATGCAGCTCCTCAGTCAAACAGGTGAGCAGATGCTCCTGTATTTCTTCCCTTACTCTTTTCACATGGTCTGCTTGCTGCATCTCCTCATCCTGGACCGCATCGTTCATCCGATTGGGTTTATGTAGCAAGTGGTCGAACTCTCCATTTTCAAATGAAGTTTTTAGCTGGGTGCGCTGGATCTTTCCGATAGCCGTTTTTGGAATCTCTTCTTTTTGTACAGGCAGCAAATATTCCGGGGTGACTCCGATCACCTGTGAGACATGGGATTGTATGTTTCTAAGAAGCTGAGACATCTGCTCATTATTTAATTTTGCGGAAGTAACAAAGAAGATAGCCAGCTGATCTGTTGAATTCTGGCCCAGACGGACAGCGCAAGCAGCAGTATAAGAAGTTTCAATTTCAGATAATTCTTCAACTGCAGACTCAATTGCATGACTGTAATAATTAATGCCGTTAATGATAATTGCATCTTTCGTACGGCCTGTTATGGTTAAGCGCCCGTTTCGCAAAAAGCCAAGATCTCCGGTTTCAAACCAGCCGTCTTCTGTAAACACACTCTCATTCAAATCAGGCCGCTGGTAATAACCGCTAGTAACAGAAAGACCCGAGACTTGAAAACGGCCGATCTCGCCCTCTTCAACCAATTCATTATGGTCATTCACAATTCTCATAGAGAAGCCGGGGATTGGAGAGCCTATTTCAACAAAATGATCATCATCACTTGTTCCAGCCCGGGTAAATTCATGAGAAAAAATAACGCCCGATGAAGTTTCGGACATTCCCCAGGCAGGTCGGATGGCGTCAGCAGGCAGTCCATGTGGTTCTAAAAGCTCAAGTATTCTGCGCCCTACCTTGGCTACCATTGCTTCACCGCCATTGAGCATGTATCGCATTGAAGACAGATCCCATTTCCTATCTTTTATTTCTTCTGCAAAATCAGTGACCAGACCAAACGCAAAATTCGGCGCCCACGTAACAGAAGCTCGGTAATGATCAATCCAATCCAGCCATTTCAACGGCTCCATTAAGATTGTTTCGCTTGAGACGTTAATTTCCTGACAGCCAAGATAAACATCCCGCAAATGCAGCATTCCGATCCCTCCGACATGGTCAAACGGCATCCAGTTAAACGTAATATCCTCTCTGGTGAAGCCTTGCATTTGAATAATCCCTTTCACCATGCTCATAATGTTACGATGATTAAGCATAACTGCTTTGGGCGTTCCCGTACTGCCTGAAGTCAGCAATAAAAGCGCTAAGTCTTCAGGACTGGATTGATGCCAATCTGTGTCCGCTTCAGCGCTGAGCAGATCCTCTACAGCAATTGCCCTGAACCCTTCAAGCTCTTGTTCTTTTGCCCAATCGAGCATTTCCTGGTGCATCCCTCGGTCCGTAATCACCGCTGGCTTGTCAAGAAGCGTCCATGCGTCTTTCAGCTTTTGAGTGCCGCTGCTCGATTCAGCATACGTTGGTGGAACGGCTAATGGAGCCGGAACCACCCCTGTTAACACACACCCCCAGAACGCAGGGAGAAGCTGTGAATTGTCACCAAGCTGCAAAATCACGCTTTGTTTTGCTTTCAGGCCTGATTGGCGAAGCCCCTTCGCAATACGCAGTCCATCATCCCATAATCGTCTGTATGATTGGTAAACTTCAGTCCCATCCGGCTGCAAATAAATGATTCCCTTTGTATCCCCAAGCTCCGCCGCCGTTCTGTATAAAACTTCAGGTATTGTTGCCGGCTGCTTTTCAGATATATGTAAAGGCTCACCATGACTGACAGAAGGATTAGCTAATATGCGGATATTATCATTATTTCTCATCACGCTGCCACCATTTCACCTGCAAAATTTTATATATATTTTCAGTTAATTACCATATAAGCCTTTGATTCTACTTTTGACTTCTTCATGATGAAATGTTTCCTCATGCATCATCAGTTCCTGTTCAATGACGCGCGGCAGCTGATTGCGAAGCGGGGCAACCAAATGATCTTTCAGTGTAACCAGTGAGTTTCTCGGCTTTTCCGCCAGTTCTTGCGCCAGCTCCACTGCATAATCTAACACTTCTGCACGGGGCAGCACCTTAAAGGGAACCCCTCTTTTTTCAAGATCAGCTCCGCGGTAGCTGCCCGCATTCAATAATATTTCCTGGGCTAGGCTGAAACCCAGTTTTTTAGGAACGATAAAGGTAGCGCCCATTCCAGGCGTAAATCCGTATTTCATAAAATTAGCCGTATACACGCTTTCTCTGCTCAGAATGACTAGGTCAGCAAAGAGCCCCATGACAAAGCCGCCTCCAATTCCATGGCCCTGCATTGCCGCAATAACTGGAATCTCACAATCCAGCGCCAGAGAATAAAGATTGTCATCAGTGAACTTGGTCAATCCCTGTTGAATTCGTAGCAGTCCTTCTTGCGTTCCTCCTGAAGCAAAATAATTATCATATCCTGTCAAAATGACCGCTTTGTATTTGGGGTTCTGCCGTATGTATTTAAACGCTTGAATTAAACCATCTGTAAGTTCTTGTGAAAAAGCGTTTTTATGAGTGCGATCTTGCATCTTTACCTGAATAATGGCGGATTCAATTTCGATAAGCTCTACAACAGAATGCGTCATGATGTCCTCCTAACGGTTCTGATTGAAACGGTTACTGATCCTCCCATGGGAATTGTCCTGTTTCAACATACCTGATGATTCCCATTTGGTTTTGAGGATCAGAAAACATGTTTTGATTTGCAGTTAAAGCGGTGGCTTTCGCACGACTGACTTGATGATCAAGTGAGCTCATAAACTGTTTATAATGTGCGATTCCTTTTTTATTCAGCCTCCGCAAACGCAATAAATGCTTTCTCAGCAGCACGTCACTTTCAGCATCAAAAGCATCTATTAACCCCCATTCACTGGCTTCCTGAACGGAAATCGGCTTTGTCATAAGCGTCATATAATGCGCTTTCTGCCGGCCGATACGGCGGATCAGAAACGGTAAAACACAAGCAGGGTACAGGCCGAATAGCAGCTCAGAGAGACTGAATGACGCCGTCTGATCAGCAATGGCAATATCTGTGGCAGATACAAATCCAAGACCGCCGGCATTCACTTTTCCCCTGACATGCGAAATCGTGACATAAGGGCCGGTCTGCAATTTCATCCACAAATCATAGAGAGGCTCTTGGGAGCTTGCCTGTTTTCTGCCCCTTTTCATTTCCTGATAGATTTCTTGAAAATCCGCTCCGAAACAAAACACCTCGGGAAGCCCCTCTAAAACGACAACCGTCACCGTTGATGTTTCACATTGGTTTAACACTTGCAAGCATTCTTCTATCAGCGTATCATTAATCGTATTATTCGCTTCAGGACGGTGAAAGGTAATATAGCAAACCGACGCTTGAAAGCGGACCTTTATCGTTTGATAGGTCACGAGATCCACCTGTACTTCCGATGAAACTCAGAAATTTCTTCTAAAAACAAGCGCGGCTTCTCTTGAGTGGACTGCATGATGCCCGGTATCATCTCAAAGTCCAGCTTTACATTGCGCGTCCCAAACCGCACCATCCCGCTCCCCTTAAACAATAGCTCATACTCTTCCATGGAGAGCTGATACCGGCGATCCAAATGCTTCTCAATACCAAATGTTCGCTGACGCTCCTGGCCTTGCGGAGTTGTAATTCCGCTGTAAAATTCAGAACAGCAGCCGGATCCGTAGGAAAAACAGCCAATTCGTTTAGGCGTATCAAATCTCCCTTGGTCTATCGTGCTGGCCAATGCCAGAAACAAGGCTGCCCCCATAATATTTCCAACTCGTTGACAGTAGTTTAAACCTGGTTTTACCCGAGTTAAAAAATCCGTCTCAATCCCGGATGTTTTCACCTTCGCCACCTTACGCATCATTGTCCGGTGCGCACCTTTCACCATCCCGCCAAAGGGCGTATGGTAAGCAAGATATTGAAACGTGTCCTGATAATTGGCACCCGGTACACGCTTTTGATATTCCAGAAAGGTCTGTTCGCAGCAATCCAAATATGACATTAAAGACAGATCAGAATCTCCCGCTTCACTGTCGGGAATGGGGCGGCACGTGTCCATCACTTCATAGCCGTAATAACCATTTGCTCCGGGATCTATTTGAAACACCTCGGGATTTTCGCCAACTAAAACGGCCACCGCTCCCGCTCCGGCGCTCGGTTCCGCATAAGACCAATCTTCGCTTAAAGCGTCTCCGCCCTCAGCGATTAAAAAACGTGAAATATCACTGGCGATAACCAGTGCTTTGGCACCCGGAGAAGTTTGGGATAATATAAAATTCACCGCCATCTGAAATCCCGCTGTCCCTGAATAACACGCCTGTTTAACCTCAAACAAACGGCAGTTGCGGTTGAGACCTAAATATTCATGGATATATGTACTTAACGATTTCCCAAAGTCGATCCCGGATTCAGAGCAAGTGATCAGCAATTCAATCCGGTCCTTCTCTGCTTCAGATAAAGCATCAATAATCGGCTTAGCTGCATTGACTCCGAAGGTCACGGGATCTTCATAAGGCAGTGCTACCGCTTTTTCTTTCATTAATAAGTTTTCAAATCTCGCAGTATCTAAGTGTCTGTATTTGGCCAGCTCCATGACATCAAGGTATGCCGTTCCGCCAAAGACATTCATCGCTTCTATTCCGGCTGAAACCATTTATGATTCGCCTCCACATTTCTCAATGTTTTGTATACAAACCGCGGTGTTCATTCCGCCAAACCCCATGCTTAAACTCAGCGCATTTTTGATGCGGTATGAAATCGATTTCTCATTTACCCAATGAAAGGAATCATCGATTGGATGATCCAAATTCCTGCTCGGATGCAGGGCAGATTTTTTCATTTGCAGCAAAACAGAAATAATCTCTACGATGCCCGCCGCACTAAGCCCGTGTCCGGTTATCGATTTTGTTGCATTGATATAAGCATGGGAAAGCCGGCATGCACGGAGCGCCTTTAATTCTATTTCATCTCCAATAAAAGAGCCTGTTCCATGAGGATTAATATAATCAATATCTTCTGGTAAAAGCCTGGCACGCTCCAGTGCCTTCTGGATGACATGAATCTCTCCTTCTAATGAAGGATCAGGATTCCGGTTTCCGTCCAGTTTGATTGACCAGCCAGACAATGCTGCATAAGGTTTGAGACCTCTTCGTAAAGCCGTCTCCTTTCGTTCTATTACCAATGCACCGCACGATTCTCCATAGATAAACCCGTCTCTGTTTTGATCGAAGGGACGGCACGCTTTTTCAGGTTCATCAGCATATTTGTCCGTCCCCATAGCGCCTAAAGCTCTTAGCGCCTCGCATTCCATATAAGAAAGATCCATTAAAGCACCAAGTGCAATGCAAGTATCAACTTCGCCTGACAGGACTTGCTGAATCGCATGAATGACTGCTAACTGGCCGCTGGCCGAGGCTCCTCCCACCGTATATGCTAATCCCGTGATGCCAAACTGATCTGTACATATCCCGCAAAGATCGCTGTCCATGAAAGACAGGCCATACGCCGGAGAAATAAAACCGGAGCGGTCTTGATACCTTTCATAAACTTCAAAGTTTTCTCTCTGCTGAAAATTTGACCCGCCAACAACCAGTCCGATACGTGAGGAATCTGCATCGTCCAATTCAGCCTCCTCCCAAGCCTCTGTGAGAGTTACCAATGCAGCGCGGCTGGAGAATGATGCTTTTCGCAACATTTTTTTAGAGAGTCGGTCAGGATAAGACAATGACGCAATTTCGGCTCCGATAAACCGGCTGTCTTTTTGTCTGCCTGAACGCTTCATGACATCAAAGGCATGTCTGCCGGACAGCAGCGAGGAAGCAAAGTCCTCTTTCCCTTGACCGATAGAGGCCGTAACGCCTACACCGGTCACCACCACCTCAGGCAGATTGCACTTTGTCATAAAGCACCTCAGCTAATTCACCGATGTTTTTCACCCCGGATAGCTCAATGCGAGGGATTTTTAGCGATAAATCCTCTAGCACCATCGTGATAATTTCAGCTCTGTCTACAGAGTCAGCTCCTAGCTCAACTAACTGATCTTCAGGCTCAAATCTGTGTCCGTCTAATTCAGGAAGCACCTCGCAAATATTGGTGATTAGTACTTCAAAGATTCTCTGTTTATCCATAATGCGCTCTCTCCTTCAAGGGATTATTTTAATGATTTTTATAGGTATATTTTCATAATATTCAAACTTTTATTTTTATGTTGTCTGTTTCATGCGACGGCTGATACATCGATTGCATCCGTTCATGAAGCAATACTGCCGTTTCTGTCATTAATTTTTTCCCGATTTCATCCACATGGCGGTTTCGCCAATTTTCTAATTGCGATCCTTTGACCCATTGATTAAAGGCTCCCAGCGCGGGACCGCAGTGAATTTGATAATCGACCTTCGAATGTTCGCTTCCGCTGATTGCCAATTTTGAGCTGTATCTGAAGTACCATCGGAAAATCAAAGCCATTTTATGTTTCGGGTTTTGTTCAGCCTTCTCAATGTCTGCCGCGGGATAATGCAATGCAATATCTTTATATATGTCTTCTATACTGCGTTTAAAGTATTTCTCCTCAAGCTGGGCCAGCATCTTTGCATCCAGCTCACGTATAGACCCATACCGCTGGTACAGTTCATATAACTTGTTTGCCCGCGCGGGAAAGAACACGCCTTTCTTTAGCACCTGCACTTTACTGCCCGATTCAAACATATCACCTGCAGGCGCATAGGCTGTATCTTGTACATTCATCTGCTGAAGCAAATCCTTTACTTTATCACTTGTTGCCGCCTCAACCGTACATTGATTGATTGAGCCTGTTAGAATAAAATCAGCCCCTAGCATAAAAGCCGCCATCGCTGCCTCAGGTGTTCCAATCCCTCCAGCTGCACCAACTCTTATTTTTTTCCGAAATTGATATTTTTTCATCATTTCATCTCTTAAAGATGTCATCGCCGGCATCAGGCTGTATGCCACACCGCCATCTGTATGACCGCCTGAATCAGCTTCTACACAAATATCGTCAGCCATCGGAATGCACCGCAACAACTCAGCTTCGTTCATAGTGATTTTATTTTCTCCTAAAAGCTTTTGCAGCATATTCTCAGGCGCAGGACTCAGAAATGATTCTGCAACTTCCGGCCGTGATATTTTTGCTATGAGACGATTTGAGCATATAACGTCACCATTTTGATTTCGTTTCACTCCTTTTGCGCGGTACCTTACTAATGCAGGAGTGACACTTAGAAATGCTGAAGCCTCCACAATGCTCACTTGATTCGTCAATAAAAGATCGATCATTTTTTCTTCTGATTCAGTATGTTTCATATTGTGGACCAGATTGATGCCATAGGCCTGTCCTTTCCCTAATTCACCTTGTATAGCATGGATCGCATCTTCAACCTCTTTCAGGCTCAGACCTCCTGTGCCAAAGAACCCCATCATTCCCGCTCTTGACAGCTTTACTACCATTTCTTTCGAAGCAATGCCGCGGTACATTCCTCCTGCAAGATAAGCATATGTAAGATGATAATCTTGTTTAAATTCAGCACTTCCTAAAGATTCTGCCGTAATCCCAGCTTGAACATTGCGTTTCTCCTTTAGATGCGCACTGATCGCGGGGTTCTTTTTCGGTATATATGTCAATGGTTCAGCTTCATTTTTAATCCGATGAATGAGACCGGTTAAAACAGTTCCAGGCCCAATCTCTTCAAACTCCATTTCTCCTCTTCCCATCAGGAAACGAATGCTGTCCGTCCATTTCACTGTGTTGTCCATCTGTTCAGATAATGTATCTTTTAATCTGTCTTGATGGTATGGCTCTGCGTAGACATTGGAGATAACCGGGATCGCCAAAGGTGCAAACTGGAATGAGTCAATATATTGCTTAAATACCTGTTTGGCTTCATTCATATATCTGGAATGAAAAGCTCCGCTCACATTTAATGGATGAAACAGCTTTACATCCTTGGTGCTTTCAAAAACAGCCCGAGCTTTTTCAATCTCTTTTTTCGGGCCAGAAATCACAATTTGCCGGGGCGTATTTTCATTTGCCACATCAATGTCATGAAGACGGTGCTCTTCTAAAACGGCTGTAACTTGTTCCTTACTCAGGCCGATCACAGCAGCCATTCCGCCCCCTGTAATTCGTCCCATCAATTCTCCTCTTTTTTTGACGAGCCTTAATCCGGTTTCAAAATCAAAGGCACCGGCTGCCATCAGCGCATTGTATTCTCCTAAGCTATGTCCTGCCGCAAAATCAGGTTTTCTGCCGGTCTCCTCCACTCTCTTCAAGTAATTGAGTGCATTAACAACATACAAAGCCGGCTGCGTGTATTCAGTATGATTTACATCCAGATATGATTTTTCGGTACATAGCTTCTCTATTGAATAGCCCAATATTTGATCTGCTTGATCTGTCAAATGCTGATACTGTTCAAATAGCCCTTGTCCCATCCCCTTTTGCTGGGAGCCTTGCCCTGGAAAGACATATGTAATCATCTTGTAAACTTCCTTTCTGGTGTACGGTAATACTCAACCGTATTCAGATTTTTCAGCTCCTGATGAAATGGTGTTATGATTGAGCAGCAACGGTCAGCTGCATCACCCGGAATCAGCTGTTTCACAAAAGCAGCTAAGGTGCCGGATGGCCCTAAATCGATAAACTTGCATGTATGCTGGCTTTCCAAATATCGAATCGCTTCACGAAACATCATTGGCTTTCTGACCGCATTCCAAAAGAAATTCTCGTCCATTACGTGAAGGCAGCTTCCCGTTAAGCTCGATACAATCGGTATTGACGGTTTTTGAAAAGATTTTGATCTTAAAAATTCTGCATAGGCACTCTCTGCCGGATCAATAAGCGAAGAATGAAAGGCATAGGACACAGGAAGCAGCTGGCAAAGAATCTGCTTCTCCTTTAAATCCTCCATAATCTTCCTTATATGATCTTCTTCACCAGAAATGACGAAGTGCGAATCATAATTGATAGAAATGAGTTCACTATTTCCAAACAGTTGCGGATAATCATTCAGCAATTGCGGTTTGTCCAGAATGGCCAGCATTTTTCCTTTATCGCAGGAATTTTGGATGATAATAGCCTGTTCAAGTATGCAATCCAGTATATCCTCTGCGTCTGACACACCAGAAACTGCCGCTGCTGCGAATTCTCCCAGACTTGATCCCAATACGTAATCAGGATAGATTCCCCTGTCTTCCAAAACCTTATATAAGGAATACTCAATCATAAAAATGGCGGGGTGGGAAAAAAGAATACTGTCAAACGGATCTGACATACGTTTACCTGGATGGTAGATTTCTTCAACAATGGATGTGCCGATTCGCCGTGCTGCAATGTCATCCATTTCAAGCATAGATTGGCGAAACACGGTATTTTCCTTAAATAGTTCTTTCCCCATGTGATAGTATTGGGAACCTTGCCCGGAAAACATAAAAACAAGCGGTTCTTTCATGTGTATAACCTTCTTTTTTTATATTTATAACGGCTATTGGATTTCTCATTTCCATGTATGTTGTAAAGCACATAGCAGCGATTGAAATGAAATTAATAAATGGAAAAGACATATGTGAAAAAGTAAAGGAGATTCAACTTGGAAGGATTGCTATTGGTGCTCTGGATGCGGTTCATTTATGACGTGATCGTAGATGTATGTTGATATCTCAAAATTGATGTAACATAATAACAGGATCAGCAAAGAACATCGACTCTATGATTGGTGGGTACGGTTAAAAAATGGACCATCTAGATGTGGGAGCGATGGTTTGACAGACCGGCTGACATAGTTCAAATGTCTAACTTAATTTATCAGCCTCTTTATGTAACAGTATATAAAGTTATTCAATTAGAAACAGTGGCAATCGAACGATTGAATCTTTAAAACTTTATACCTTAAATGAAAGGAAATCTGTGTTTAGACCTGATTGATGAGGTGCACGGCCATAGGGGCAAATGCTTTAGCGGGGCATTGCTTCCGCATCTTTCTTTATGCGATGAATTAACCCAGTTAAAACATTTCCAGGCCCTACCTCCTCAAACTCCATATGGCCTTTTTTCATTAAGTAGCTTATGCTGTCAGTCCATTTCACTGAGTGATTAATTTGATCAGCCAGCGTCTGTTTCATGAATTCGTATGTATACGGTTTGGCATACACATTAGAAATAACCGGGATAGACGGAGGCGAAAAATAAAAGGCATGAAGGAACTCCTCGAATTCTTCTTTTGCCTTATTCATGTATCTGGAATGAAACGCGCCGCTTACGTTTAAGGGGAGTACCATTGTAACTTCAGTCATCGTTTCAAAAAGAGATGCGGCTTTTTCAATCTCATCTTTTTTTCCTGAAATTACAATTTGATATGGGGCATTCACATTAGCGATATCAACATCATGTAAATGATATTCTTTCAGAGCCTTTGCAACCTGCTCTTCATTTAGTCCCATAACAGCTGCCATACCGCCGTTGCTTATCAGACTCATCAGCTCGCCTCTTTTTCTGACAAGCTGTAAACCTGTCTTAAAATCAAAGGCTTCAGCTGCAAATAACGCATTGTATTCACCCAAGCTGTGCCCGGCGACAAAGTCAGGCTTAACTTCTTCATCCTTGATTTTTTTCAGATAGCTTAGTGCGTTTACCACATATAATGCCGGCTGAGTAAATTGCGTTTTGTTTAAATTGGAATAAGGATTTTCCAGGCAAAGACGTTTGATAGAATATCCTAAGATCTCATCTGCCTGATCCGTCAGTTCTTTAAATTCATCGAATAGGCCGCTGCCCATTCCCTGTTTTTGTGAACCCTGACCTGGAAAAACATATGTGATCATTCTCTCAAAGCCACCCTTCCGATTAGTAGATGTATTTCACTTCTGTATGATTTTATAATAGTGATGACCGGATAAATAGTAGCATGTTCATGTTGATGGTAACCTCTGTAAATATTATCCGTCAAGTTAATTTTTCCTACAGTTTGCTCGATTGTTTTTCTGCTTTTTTCCATTGAGGAATAAAGGATCAGGAGATATAACAGAACATAAGAAAAAAGACCCGGATCACGTATAGGGCACCATATCATGATAATGCGCTTCATTTCCTTTCAAATGAGTTTTCAAAATAAATAACACCTTCTATGTAATCATTTTCGAAAATAAAAATCATTTAGATATTCGAAGAAAAATAGGATAATAGATTCAGAAGGATTATTTAAAATCAAAAATACCTTTTTGGTTTTTACGAGTGCGAAATTTCACAAAATATTCTTTCTTATCAATTTGAAAGTAAATATTATGCTGATAAAGATCCTTTATCGAATGGCCGGGCAATTTGCCAAATGAGTGACCAGGATACACCCGTACATGGGGTGAAACCTCCGACTTTATTCTTTGAATACTATCAAACATCTCTTCCGCAGAGCTGCCATCATCCTCACATATGCCGCACCCTTCTGTAAACACCGTATCTCCGGTAAAAATACTCTCAGAAAACAAATAACACATTCCGCCGGCTGTATGCCCCGGTGTGAGAAGGCATTGTGCTCTTGTGTTTCCTATGCTGATTGTCTGATGATCATCTAGGCTAATTAAATTTCTGCATCGGAATTGATAATAATCAATTTCTTTTTTTGACATATAAACTTGAGCGTTAAACATCTTCGTCAGCGGGTCTACCAGATTTACATGATCATAATGAGAGTGTGTCAATGCGACTGCCTTTAATTCCGCTTCGAGTTCAGAAAGTGTAGTGGTTATTTTACTCAATTCCCATGAGGGATCAACAACAATTGCAGATCTGCTTACAATATCTTCAATGATATAGCAATAATTCGTCCAGCCCTGATACCTTGTTTTAATTGGATGCACCTTGTAAGTAAGATTCATTTATACCATCCCTATCATGTAAAGTTCTTAAACGATGGACCAGTGTTCACTCCTCAGTCCGTCTTTCATTCCACTTTACCAAACAGCATGATCGTTTTCCATTTTTTTCAGAGATCCTTGTTCTTTGAATATAAAAAAGCGACTCTTTTGGACGCATGCCCAACAAGAATCGCTTTTCGCACTAGTGCCTTAAGGATGACGTTTTTGTGTCTCACGTGTATCTTCCACGCAAATTGACTCTACATGCTGCATAATGACCCGCTTGATTCGGTCTTTATTCACTCGCACAGGGTCAAGCATGGCATGTAAAGCCAAGCCGTCAACAAGCGCGTAAAGTCTCTCAGCTTCAATGTCTTTATCAGCATTCGGCTTCAGTAAATCGGATTCATCTAAATAGGCAATCAGATTCCGCATGCCGCTGAAAATCCCGTCATGATTCGCATCAAACATATCCTTTTTATGTCTGGCGTAAGCAGTAAAAGCAAACCAAACCTCCATCTCTCTAATCGTTTCTTCATTCGTCGGGACCATTTCAAGCAAAATTTGCAACACTTTTTCCTTAGGGAGCAAATCCCTCACTGCAATGTCCTTAATTCGGTCCGTCACCTTTTCTTGGACAAGTTTCATTGCAAAAGCAAGCAATTCATCCTGTGTAGAGAAATAATGGCGCAGCGCACCTAATGACAATCCTGCTTCCTTTGCAATATTTCTGGCTGATGCTCCCTCCATCCCTCGTTCTAAAATGACGCGCCACGTTGCTTCTGCAATTTGTTTTCTTCTTTTCTCATGGTCAATTTGTTTTGGCATAGCTTTATTGTAACAAGAAAAAAATGAGAGGGCAATTTTTATAATACAGTTGTGTTACAAAAACAAAGATGGTAACATATTATTTAAATAATACAACTGTATTGAAAAGAGGGAATGGATTGAACGGTATCGCATGGATGATTGTTTTCTGTGAAATTGCGTTTTGGGTTGTCATTGTTTTGGGGCTTGCTGTACGCTACGTATTCAAACGACATACATTAGGACTGCTATTCCTTGCCTTAACTCCAGTTATCGATTTGATCTTGTTAGCGGCAACTGGTGTGGACCTTTACCGCGGAGCCTCAGCGACCGCAGCCCATGGGATTGCAGCTGTTTACATCGGTATATCGATCGCTTATGGGAAACAAATGATTCAATGGGCAGATGAAAAGTTTCAATATTATGTGACAAAAAAAGGAACAAAACCGCTGAAACGTTTTGGAATGAACCATGCCAAGCACGGTGCGAAAGGCTGGCTAAGACATGTGCTGGCCTACTTAATTGGTGCGGGACTATTGGCAGGGATGATCTATTTTATCAATGACTCTTCCCGAACCGAGGCGTTGAGCGGCATTCTTAAACTGTGGACTGTCATTATAGGCATTGACTTTCTCATTACAGCCAGCTATTTTATTTGGCCAAAAAAAGAGAAAGCTTCGGCGAATCTCAGGAGTTAACATGATGAAAAAGGCCCTTCCCCAGTGGAAAGGACCTTTTTTGGTTTTGTTAAAATATGCTATACTATTTTCGTTAGAAAACAGACTTATAGATATTTTGGGCTGATTCAAGGGTAACTGTTTGTACGAGTAAGCAGGTGAAGGGAGTGTCATACATGAACCAAAAAGAACAGAACGAGCACTCTAAAGATTTTAACCTGAGATCAAAATTAATCGGAATTGTATCTATTACTTTTATCGCGGCCATCGCGCTTGCAGTCATCTTCGGCGGCTTTTTCTTCGGGATGAAAGGCTTATTCTCCATACTTGGCATCACATACGCTTCCAATCAAACATTAGCTTTATTTATTTTAGCCTGCTTTGCTGTAGGTTTAATCATAGACCCACTCACAAAGATTATCTCTATCATTTTGGCAAAATCACTTTCATTGAAAAAGACTGCACTTTTTGCTTTTATACTGTATTTTATCAGCAATCTTATAACGATCTGTTTTGCAGATTACTTTATGCAGTCTATTTATATTCCAGATGTCTTGCTTGTTGTGATATCAGCTTTCATGGCTTTCATTGAACTTGCTTTTGATAACCAGCCTAATAGAGAAGCAGCTTAAAATGCCGATGGCAGATATGGGAAATTCATAACACCCTATATTTGGACATCACCAGTTATATAAACGAAAAAAACTCCCTGTTCACACGAACAGGGAGCAAAACACAATGTTGTAATTAAATTCTGCATTCTAAAATGATTCTTACATTCGGATCATCAAGTTCATCCAAAAAGATAATGATCTTCGGACCACATGCCATGTGCTTCCACCCCCTCACCCAAAATATACATTAATCCCAATTGCCTGTAAATGGAAATTTTGTTATACAGAGGAACCATGAAGTATAATGCGTTAACACTGCTCACACGTTTACAACCGTTTCTTATAATCTGACACTCGAAGGAGTACAAAAAAAGCATTGATCCATTCAGAGAATGGATCAATGCTTACCACCCCCGCTACATCACGCGTTTGAACATCTTTTCCATCTCATAAGTGGAATGGTGTATGATGATCGGGCGGCCGTGCGGGCATGTAAATGGGTCTGATGTGCTTCGGAGGTCGTCCAGAAGCGCTTTGATTTCATCGTTTCTGAGGTGGCGATTTGCTTTGATGGAGCCTTTGCAGCTCATCATAATCGCCGCTTCCTCGCGGAGTTTTTTAATATCTATATTTTTGGAGTCGAGCACCTGCTGAATGATTTCTTCTATAAGCTCTGCTTCTTCTCCCTTTGGAAACCAGGCCGGGTGGCAGCGGACGATGTAGCTGTTAGAGCCGAATGACTCTAAAAAGACACCGACGCTTTCGAGCTCTTGTTTGTGCTGTTCAATAATCAAAGCCTCATTTGTGGAGTAGTGGAACGTCAGCGGTACAATCATCTCCTGCACCTCAGGCTCAACCTCCCCCACCTTTTCACGAAAGTACTCATATTTAATACGTTCTTGGGCGGCGTGCTGGTCGATAATATACAGGCCGTTTTCGTTTTGTGCCAATATATAAGTCCCGTGCATCTGGCCGATCGGGTACATAATCGGAACCCGCTCAGACGCTGGCTGCTGCTGTTCCTCATGGCATTCCTGCTCAAATGTTTCAGGCAGTTCTTCTGAAACATCGGACACCTCAAGGGTTTGTTCCTGATCAACGATAGGAGGAGCTTCAAATTGGAGAGGAGGCAATTCTTCCTCCGCATCAATCGGCTCTTTCACGACTGAGCTGAGCTTCATTGGTGAATAAGATGGCGCATGCGCTTTTTCCGGTACTTTTCTTTCCGGAGGCTTTTCATCAAAGGTTATGAACTGCTGCTCATTTTTGATAACAGGTGCCGATTTTTTCGGAAGCTGGGCACTCGGAATCAGCTGCTGCTGTTTAAATACATCTTTAATTCCGTCACGAATTAAGTCATGAAGCTCTGTTTCCTTGCTGAGCCGGACCTCAAGCTTCGATGGATGCACGTTGACATCGACTAAAATCGGGTCCATCGTAATTTCTATAAAAGTAATCGGATGGCGTCCGATCGGCAGAAGCGTATGATAGCCTTCATGAACCGCTTTGACGAGCGGGAAATTTTTAATGTAACGGCCATTGACCACAGACGACATATAGTTCCTCGACGCCCGTGTAATCTCTGGGAGGGCGATATATCCCTTTACTTCAAAATCCAAGGAGCTCACATGCAGCGGAAGCATTTTTTTGGCGACAGCCGTGCCGTAAATCGCTGCCAGTACATGGCGCACATCTCCGTTTCCGTTCGTTTGAAGCAGGTTTTTCCCATGATGGCGCAGGCGGATCGATACCTCTGGATGCGCCAGAGCAATACGGTTAACCACATCCGTAATGTTTCCAAGCTCTGTATGAACGGTTTTCATATATTTCAAACGGGCCGGTGTGTTAAAAAACAGGTTGGAAACGACAATTTCAGTTCCCTTCCTGCTTGAGGAACGCGATTCGGAAATGATGTTTCCTCCTTGGAGGACGAGCTTCGTCCCAGCTCCTTCACCAGTGCTTGTTGTAATCTCCAGATGAGAGACTGACGCGATACTCGGCAGGGCTTCTCCCCTGAAACCGAGCGTTCTCACCCTGAATAAATCATTTTCATCTTTTATTTTACTCGTTGCGTGGCGGCGGAAAGCACGCTTACAATCTTCATTCTCCATTCCTTCGCCGTTATCCAAGACCCGAATGGATGCAAGGCCTGCTTCCTCAATATCGATTTCAATGACTGTGCTGTCAGCGTCGATCGCATTTTCCACCAATTCTTTGACGACTGAGGCGGGCCGTTCCACAACCTCGCCCGCCGCTATTTTATTCGAAAGCTCATCTGACAGCTGGATGACTTTTGCCACATTCATCACCCCGTTTTAATGTAATTTCTTTTGCAGCTTGTACATTTCATTCATCGCTTCAAGCGGTGTCATATCCAGTATATTAAGTGATTTGAAAGCATCGATCACTTGCTTTTCTTTTTTTGAAAGCTTTGGTGTTTCAGCCGGCTTTTCCGCTTCGTCAAAAAAGGACAGCTGTGCCGGCTTTTCTTTCACCTGAGGTTTCTGCACCGGCACTTCCGGTTTGTTTCCTGAATGCTCAAGCTCTTTTAAAATATCTTGAGCGCGCGCAATCAGATCTTCCGGCAGTTCGGCAAGCTGAGCTACATGGATACCATAGCTTTTATCAGCAGCACCTTCTTTGATTTGATGAAGAAAGACAACCGTTCCGTTATATTCTTCAGCGCGAACATGAACGTTTTTCAGCTGAGGCAGCTTGTCCTCAAGAACTGTCAGCTCGTGATAGTGTGTACTGAACAGCGTCTTGGCGCCGATATGATCGTGAACATATTCAATAATCGCCTGTGCCAGCGCCATACCGTCATAAGTGGACGTTCCCCGCCCGATTTCATCAAACAGAATGAGGCTGTTTTTCGTCGCATTGACAATCGCATTTTTCGCTTCAAGCATTTCTACCATAAATGTACTTTGTCCGGAAATCAAATCATCTGCAGCGCCGATTCGTGTAAAAATTTGATCAAAAATCGGAAGCACCGCTTTTTTCGCGGGTACAAAGCAGCCGATTTGCGCCATAATGGAAATGAGCGCGATTTGTCTCATATACGTGCTTTTCCCTGACATGTTTGGACCTGTAATGAGAAGCATTTGTCTGTTATCGCCCATCATGCAGTTGTTCGGGACATATTCCTGGCTGTCCATGACTTTTTCAACAACCGGGTGTCTGCCTTCAATCACTTCGACTTCATCTTTAGAGAACTCCGGTTTCGTGTAGTGGCGATTTTCACTGATTGTCGCAAAGCATTGCAGTGCGTCCAGCTCGCTCATCTGTTTTGCAAGCTGCTGCAGCCGCGGAATATACTGCTTCACTTTCTCGCGCAGCTCGGTAAACAGCTCGTACTCCAGCTCACAGATGTTATTTTCAGCCTCTAAAATGAGCGCTTCTTTTTCTTTTAATTCAGGTGTAATGTAGCGCTCTGCATTGGTTAACGTCTGCTTCCGCTCATAACGCCCTTCCTCAAGCAAATGCAAATTTGCTTTTGTCACTTCAATGTAATAACCGAAAACTTTATTAAAGCCGACCTTTAAAGAGCGAATGCCTGTGTATTCCCGCTCCTGCTGTTCCAGGCGGGCAATCCAGTCTTTTCCGTTTCTGCTTGCATCACGATATTCATCAAGCTTTTGATTATAACCATCTTTAATCAGGTTCCCTTCTTTTACCGATAAAGGAGGATTTTCGTACAGCGCTTCTTCCAGCAGTTCAAGTACATCCCCGCAAGGGTCAATGCGCTCTGCACGTTCCTTGGCCTTGTCATGAGCCAGTGAAGCAACCAGCTGTTTGATGCCAGGAACTTGCTTTAACGATTCCTTCAGCTGAATCAAATCCCGGGCATTGACATTTCCGAATGCAACGCGGCCGGCAAGGCGTTCTAAGTCATATACTTCTTTTAAACGTTCACGCAGATCTTCCCGTTCAAAGAAATGGGACATTAATGTTTCCACCATTTCTTGGCGCTCTTCGATTTGATTGACTCTGATAAGCGGCCGGTCAATCCACTGTTTAAGCAGCCGGCCTCCCATTGCCGTTTTTGTTTCATCCAGCAGCCACAAAAGGGAGCCTTTTTTATTTTTCGAACGGATCGTTTCGGTCAGCTCCAGATTACGCTTTGAGTACAAGTCAATTTTCATCGCTTCCTCAAGCTCATACACCTGCACGGGCTGAAGATGATCAAGGCTGCGCTTTTGGGTTCTTTTCAAATACGTATATAAGCGCAGAAATGTTTTTGTTATATCTTCATTATTTAAGTGCTCAATGATCGTTACGTGTTCGTCTGTTTCTCCGTCTTCAATTGAAATCGTTGCACCGCACCGCTCTCTCAGCTGTGCCACTGTATCGGCATCCAAGCTTCCTGAAACCACGATTTCCCTTGCGCCGACTGAATAAATTTCTGATATGACGTCTTCAAGCCGTTCAATCAAAACAGCCAAATTTTCTCCCGTTGTTAAATCAGACAGCGCAAGTCCGTATCCGTTCGAGCAGGCTGAAACAGATGCGATAAAGTTATTTTCCGATTCATGGATGCCTTTGCCGTCCATTACAGTTCCGGGCGTAATCAGCTGAACCACTTCTCTTTTCACAACGCCCTTTGCGGCTTTCGGATCTTCCGTCTGTTCACAGATCGCCACTTTGTATCCTTTTTTAATAAGCTGTTCGATATACGCGGAAGCAGAATGATACGGCACACCGCACATCGGTATTTTTTCAGCCGCACCGCCATCTCTGCTCGTTAACGTAATTTCCAGCTCTTGTGACGCTTTTTTGGCGTCCTCAAAAAACATTTCGTAAAAATCACCCAGGCGAAAAAATAAAAAGGCATCCTGGTGCTCTGCCTTTATTTTTAAATATTGCTGTATCATAGGCGTATAACCGGCCATTGTTTAATCCCTCACTATGTATCAACGTTTCTATTTTCCAACCTTCATTATAACATAAACAAAAAGTGATAAAAGAATGATATATCAATATAAAAAAGAGACTTGGGGGTACTGTCTCCCCTAGTCCCTTTTTTATTCTTCAGGATCTCCCACTAAAAACTCCGGGTTGATGTCTTCAAGCTCTTCATCAAGCTCATCTTCCCAATCTTCCTCGTCATCCTCTTCCCAGTCAGGATTGACCTCAACAACTACCTTTGTTTCCCCTACCACTTCCGCCAAAAATTCTCTTTCTGCCTGCACAACGATTTTATTTCCATTCGGCGAAATGGTCACTTCAAGGCAGTTTGGCTGCTGAAGCACTTTGGCAATCACTTCATGCTCATCATCTAAGTAATTATTGTCTCTGTATCTGAGTTTAATGACATCTACATATTTTACCCGTTCTGTGACAACCTCTGTCTTTGTGTTGTCCGCGTAAGAGTACCATACGTTTATATCATAATACCCTTCAATTTCTACCGTTTTTCCAATTTTTTCAGCGTCATACTTGTGGTTAATAATCCAACCACCCAAAATGCTGCTCGGTTTTTTCTCAGGCGAGATGGTGTTGGTGCATTGGGTGAATTTTCGGCCTTTCGCTACTACTGCCTTCGTAATAATTTCCCTGTATTCAGACATTCCGGCATGCCTCCTTGTTCTTCTTCGTGTTATCTTATGCTGGGCATTTGTCTAGTGTGCATTTTTATAAATAAAATATAAAAATACAAAGTTTCTGTTCCATTGTATGCAGGGGTGCCTAGAAACTTTACTTATAAGTGCGATAAAGTTTATACGCGGCTGAGCACAGAAAAACCAATTGAACATTTGGTACATAGATTATTTAGTTCGTTTTTAACCGCACAAATGATAAAAAAACACGGGCCTGTAAAGGCACCGTGTTTAGAGAGAACAGCTGTTATTTGAATGCTTCACCTTTGAACCGGTTTCCCCTTTCAGCAGGTCGCCTCCGGTTGATGTGATGATTTCATTTGTGACTTGGTTGGAAATGGTGTGTGCAACGAGCTGCAATAGGTCATTTACTTCCATCTGCGAGTCTCTGAATTCCTGGATAACAGGAATCTCTTCAAGCTCTTCTTGCAGCGCGTCAATTTTTGCTTCTACTTGTTTGAGCGCTTCATGCTTTTCATAATGCTTCAGATTGACAGCCTGCTTTTGCAGGGCTTTAATCTGATTAACGATTGTGGACACTTTGTCATTCTCATTGATTTGCGCTTCAGCCCGTTTGAAAAAATCAACCTCTTCTGTTTCAGAGATCATTTTTGCAAGGTTTCGTGCCTGCTGCACAATGTCTTTTTTTGAGTAGAGCGTCATCTCATTTCACCTCGATTGCTTCTCCTACCATTTCTCCGTCAAGCGACCATGTTTTCGCTTGCTGGATTTTCACGCGGACGATTTTGCCGATGGCTTCCTTCGGCCCTTTGAAATTGACAAGCTTGCTTTTTTCAGTATAGCCGGCAAGAATATCAGGGTTATTTTTGCTTTCACCCTCAACTAATACTTCGACAACCTTGCCTTCGTATTCCTTCATTTTTTTAGCAGAAATTTCATTCACCAGTGCGTTTAGACGCTGCAGGCGTTCTTTTTTCACACGCATCGGTACATTATCTTTCATCTTAGCAGCCGGAGTGCCTTCACGCGGAGAGTAAATGAACGTATAGGCGCTGTCAAACTCCACTTCACGGTATAGAGAAAGCGTTTCTTCAAACTGTTCGTCCGTTTCATTTGGAAATCCGACGATAATGTCCGTTGTCAAAGAAGCGTTTGGCATTGCTTCTTTAATTTTTCGCACCAGCTCCATGTAACGCTCTCTGTCATATTTGCGGGCCATCAGCTTCAGAACTTCTGAGCTTCCTGATTGAACCGGAAGATGAATGTGATCAAGCAGATTTCCGCCTTTTGCCAGCACTTCAATGAGGCGGTCGTCAAAGTCGCGCGGATGACTCGTTGTAAAACGGATTCTCGGGATATCGATTTTTCTCAGTTCATCCATCAAATCACCAAGTCCGTACGTCATATCTTCAAAGTCTTTTCCATACGCGTTTACGTTTTGACCTAACAGAGTAATTTCCTTATAGCCTTCACTTGCAAGCCTTCTCACTTCCTGAATGATATCTTCAGGGCGGCGGCTTCTTTCTTTTCCGCGTGTGTAAGGCACAATGCAATACGTACAGAATTTGTCACAGCCGTACATGATATTGACCCAGCCCTTAATTTTTCCATTTCGGACTTTCGGAAGGTTTTCAATAACGTCCCCTTCCTTAGACCAAACTTCTACAACCATTTCTTTTGAAAGGTATGCTTCTGACAAAAGCTCCGGCAGGCGATGAATGTTATGCGTTCCGAAAATCATATCGACAAACGGATGTTTTTTCAAAATACGGTTCACGACTGATTCCTCTTGGGACATACAGCCGCACACGCCTAAAATCAGATCGGGATTGTTTTTTTTCAGTGCTTTTAAGTGCCCGAGCTCACCAAACACCTTGTTTTCAGCATTTTCACGGATTGCGCATGTATTTAACAAAATGACATTGGCATCGTCAACAGAGTTTGTCGCTTCGTAACCGAGCGCCATAAAGATCCCTGCCATAACCTCTGTATCGTGTTCATTCATTTGGCAGCCGTACGTACGGATATAGAACTTTCTTCCGTCTCCCAATCCTTTAAATTGTTCAGAAATTTTAAAGTCATTATGATAAGTAACGGCTTCCTTGCCTCGTTTTTTCGCGTCTTTTAAAGAAGGCGGAATGTAAACAGCTTCAAAGTACTTGCTGTAATCCTTCTCGGATTTTTTGTCCGATGGATTAACTTGTCCGCTCTCTAATTTTTGTTTTTCATTCATGTCATATTTTCTCCTTTCAAACCAAACTTCCACCCTTCAGTATAAAGGTTATTGAAGCTCTGCACAACTGGCAACCTATCATTGTACACTCATTGAGAATAATAATCAATAAGGAATCAAAAGAGGAAGAGTAAACTCTTCCTCTTGTTACAATAGCTGGAGCTCCTTTGCCGTCTTTTCGATGACATCAAGCGCCTGATCCAGTTCATCCTTGGTGTGCTCTGCTGTTATAATCGTGCGAATTCTGGCTTTTCCCTTTGCTACAGTCGGGAAAACGATACTTTGGGCAAAAACACCGCGAGAAAGGAGCTGATCTGAAAATTGCTTTGCCACACCTTCATCACCTATTAAAATAGGAAGAATCGGCGTTTGACTCTCTATGAGAGTCAAACCCATTTTCACAAGCATTGCTTTAAAATAGGCAGTATTCTCCCACAAGCGCTCCATATGCTCCGGCTCTTCAAGCAAGACATCAATCGCTTCCATACAAGCTGCAGTGACAGCCGGGGGATGAGATGTGCTGAATAAAAATGGACGGCCTTTATGGCGCAAATAATCGATCAGCACCTTTGAACCTGCAGCGTAGCCGCCGAGCACTCCGATTGCCTTGCTTAATGTTCCGACCTGAATATGAACTCTGCCGTCAAGACCGAAGTGATTCACCGTTCCCCTGCCGTTTTCGCCAAGTACTCCGGATGCATGGGCGTCATCCACCATCACAAATGCGTCATATTTCTCAGCGAGCTCTACAATATCAGGCAGAGGAGCTATGTTGCCATCCATGGAAAATACGCCGTCTGTCACAATCAGACGCATCCGATAATTCATTGACTTTCTCAGCACCCGCTCTAAATCACTCATATTGACGTGCTGATACACCTTTTTATCCGCCTTTGTCAGTCGAATTCCGTCAATAATAGAGGCATGGTTCAATTCATCTGAGATGACAATGTCCTCTTTTGATAGAATACTTGAAAGTACGCCTTGGTTTGTTGTGAAGCCTGATTGGAATACAAGTGCCGCCTCCGTTTTTTTAAAGGCTGCCAGCTTTTTCTCAAGCTCTTGATGCATTGTAAATGTACCCGCAATCGTTCTCACTGATCCGGTGCCGGCTCCATACTGCTGAACGGCCTCCTGTGCGACGTTGATGAGTCTAGGATGTGAAGTGAATCCGAGGTAATTATTAGAAGATAGCTGAATGACTTTTTGGTGATTCACTGTGACAGATGGACCCTGCATAGATTCAAGCTGTTTTATGTCTTGCCATGTATGGTTTTCTTTCATACTATCAAGCTCTGCTTTTAAAAAATCAAATTCCTTCGTCATGTTTATCCCCCTTTATGGAATTAAAATTACTTTTCCGCACTGGCCGCTTCTCATCAGTTCGAAACCTTTTTCAAACTCCTCTAACGGAAACTGATGGGTAATAACAGGTTCAAGATCGATCACGTTTGAACTGATCAACTGAGACACCTGGCGCCATGTTGAAAACATTTTTCTTCCTGTGATTCCTTGGATGGTAAGCCCTTTAAATACCACTTTATTCGTCAAATCAATTGTCACCGGATGTTCCGGCAAGCTGAGAATATGAAATCTTCCGCCATTCGCAGCCATCGCAAGACCTTGGGCAATCGCTGAGGGATGGCCCGACATCTCACAAACAAGATCTGCTCCTTCCCCACTCGTTAAAGCGCTTACAATTTTGAGCGGGTCTTCTTTTTCAATAGAAACAGTACAAGTCGCTCCCATTTGTTTTGCAAGCCTCAGCCTGTATTCATTCTTATCAATCGCTATCACCTGAGAAGCTCCTGCTGCTTTTGCAACCGCAACAGCCATAAGACCAATCGGCCCGCATCCAATGACTGCAGTCGTTCCTCCTGCAGGCTGGCTCTCAAGTACGGTATGAACTGCATTTCCTAAAGGCTCTTGAATGGAAGCAATTGACGGGTCCATATCAGCGGGATTTCTCCAAATGTTATCAGCTGGAACTTTTACATACTCCGCAAAACAGCCTGCCGTGTCCACTCCGATTATAGCAGTATTGGTACACACATGAGATTTTCCTGTTAGGCAAGGGACACATTCACCACAAACAATGTGTGTTTCCGCAGACACATACTCTCCCACTTTTACACTGCTGACATTCTCTCCCACGTCCTCTACGATGCCGCTGAACTCATGGCCGAAAACATAGGGTGTTTTGATTCTCTGACGTGCCCATTGATCCCAATTATAAATGTGGACATCCGTGCCGCATATGGAAGCGGCTTTCACTTTTATGAGGACTTCATGTTTATCAATCTCAGGAATGGGAACTTCAGTCAGCACAGCACCGAACGCCCCGTCCTTTTTCATTAGAGCTTTCATCTTTCCACTCTGCATGTACAATCCTCCTTGAAAAATTCTTGTTATATTCGGATTGTACCATGATATGGAATAAGCGTAAACAGCACTGTCTTTTCCAGAAGGACAAAAGTATCTGTCTTGAAAAATGGACGGAAATTTTTTTTTGAAACGTTTTAGCTCATTTCTGATTTTGTATATTCGCTCATTTATGTGCTAAAAATACTATCGGGAGAAAATATCACAATAAATGAAAAACAACCTGTTTGCATTACGCAAACAGGTTGAGAATGCTTTATTTGTTTTTAGCGAGGCTCCACGATTAATTTAATCGCTGTTCTTTCTTCCCCATCGATTTGAATATCTGTAAAAGCCGGAATACAAATCAAATCAACGCCGCTTGGCGCCACAAATCCCCTGGCAATCGCCACAGCTTTTACAGCCTGGTTTAATGCACCCGCTCCGATCGCTTGAATCTCGGCGGCTCCTCGCTCTCTCAACACGCCTGCAAGCGCACCTGCCACTGAATTTGGACTCGATTTTGCTGAAACTTTTAAGATTTCCATTTCTGCTCCCCCTTAGTTTTACAATGGATAAGTGAGTGTTCATTAGAACAATCATTATTAGATGTTGCTATCCAAAAAGCCATCCCCACAATGCTTTTCAAAAATAGCGGGCTACCTTCCATTTTTACTATATTCACTAAGGAGTTGCTATATTCCTGCTTTTCTTTTTAATATTTTTATAAAATAACCATATGTTCAACTATTCAAAGAACATGTGATCATCGTTGATTAAAATACGCTCAATTTTCACGGCTTTTTTCGTTTGATCGTCAATGTCAATGACAACTCCGCTGAGCGTTGTTTTTCCTTCAGCGACAGTAAACCGGACTGGAAGGTTCGTTTTGAATCGCTTAATAATCGTCTCTCTGTCCATCCCCAGTATACCGTCATACGGGCCAGTCATTCCCACATCAGTAATATATGCCGTTCCCTTCGGCAAAATGCGGTTATCCGCTGTTTGCACGTGTGTATGAGTTCCTACTACAGCCGATGCCCGTCCATCCGTGTACCAGCCAAGTGCGAGCTTTTCACTTGTCGCTTCGGCATGAAAGTCAATAAAAATGTACGGTGTTCTTTTCGCAGCTTCTGCGATCAATTCATCCGCTTTTAAAAACGGGTCATCAAGCGGCGGCAAAAACGTACGTCCCTGCAAATTAATAACTGCTAGTTCTTTGCCGTTTGCTTTCACATATGTGATCCCTTTCCCCGGTGTTCCTTCAGGAAAGTTTGCCGGGCGAACCAAGTTCGGAACGTCATCTATAAAATCAAATATTTCTTTTTTGTCCCATGTGTGGTTCCCCATTGTGATTGCATCTGCGCCGGACTGGATTAAGCTGTGATAAATTTTTTCCGTCAGGCCTTTTCCATGTGCGGCGTTTTCACCATTAATAATGGTAAAGTGAGGCTTATATTTTGTTTTTAGCTTTGGTACATATTCTTTGACCATGTCACGGCCCGGTGAACCGACAACATCTCCGATAAATAAAATTCTCATTTTGTAAATCCTTTCTTCTTGAAAATTCCTTGCCGTCAAAAAAATAAAGTGATGCTTAGCGCATCACTTTATTTTGCATACTCTACGGCTCGAGTCTCTCTGATTACTGTCACCTTAATATGACCTGGATAATCGAGCTCGTCCTCAATTCGCTTGCGGATATCTCGCGCCAGTCGATGAGCCTCAAGATCATTAATTGAATCCGGCTTCACCATAATTCGCACTTCGCGTCCAGCCTGAATGGCAAATGATTTTTCAACACCTTCGTAGGACTCAGAAATTTCTTCGAGTTTTTCAAGTCTTCGAATATAATTCTCGAGCGTCTCACTTCTTGCGCCAGGTCTTGCAGCGGAAAGCGCATCTGCTGCAGCTACCAGTACAGCAATAATGGAAGTCGGCTCCTCGTCCCCGTGGTGTGATGCAATACTGTTAATCACGACTGGGTGCTCTTTATATTTGGTCGCAAGCTCTACCCCGATCTCAACGTGGCTTCCTTCTACTTCATGGTCAATTGCTTTCCCGATGTCGTGAAGAAGACCCGCACGTTTAGCAAGCTTTGCGTCTTCACCAAGCTCCGATGCCATTAGACCGGCCAAGAATGCGACTTCCATGGAATGCTTAAGCACATTTTGACCGTAGCTTGTACGGAACTTTAAGCGGCCGAGGATCTTGATGAGATCTGGGTGGAGGCCATGAACGCCAACCTCAAATGTCGTTTGCTCACCCATCTCACGAATATAGTCATCGACCTCGCGGCGAGATTTTTCAACCATTTCTTCAATCCGTGCCGGATGAATACGGCCATCCTGAACGAGTTTATCAAGAGCAATTCTGGCTGTCTCACGTCTGATCGGATCAAATCCGGAAAGAATGACAGCTTCAGGCGTATCATCAATAATCAGGTCAATTCCTGTCAGCGTTTCAAGCGTACGAATGTTACGCCCTTCCCGTCCGATGATACGTCCTTTCATCTCATCATTTGGAAGATTGACAACTGATACCGTTGTTTCGGCAACGTGGTCCGCTGCGCAGCGCTGTAAGGCGAGTGAAAGAATGTTTTTCGCTTTCTTATCCGCCTCTTCTTTCGCACGGTTTTCAGTTTCTTTTGTCATGATGGCGATGTCATGTGAAAGCTCGTTTTCAACCCGCTCAAGAATGATTTGTTTCGCTTCGTCACGAGTCAGACTCGAAATTCGTTCCAACTCAGACTGCTGCATACGAATCATCTCATCCACTTTGCTTTCCATCTCTTCAATATGTTGTTGTCGTTCATTCAGAGAATGATCTTTCTTCTCCAACATCGCTTCCCGTTTATCAATTCCCTCATGTTTGCGATCAAGGTTTTCCTCCTTTTGGAGTAAACGGTTTTCTTGTTTTTGAAGCTCATTTCGTCTTTCACGAACTTCCTGTTCAGCATCTATTCGAAGTTTGTGGATTTCATCCTTTGCTTCAAGCAGAGCTTCTTTTTTCAGTGCTTCAGCATCACGCTTCGCATCTTCAAGAATTTGCTCGGCTGCACCGCGTGCGCCCGCAATTTTCGCTTCGGCAATGGTTTTACGAACAAAGTAGCCAACAACTAAACCGAGTAGAATCAGCAAAATGGAGATGAGAACCATCATAATTGGGGTCATACTTTCACCTCCTCTTGCTATGAACTTGGTTGTTGCTTAAAAAGTGTCGGCATGTACATTGTCTAGTTTTCTCAACATACAGAACCTTCACAGGGAATGAGTGTGTTCATCGCCCTTGTCAAGTTTAAATGGTTTAACAATCATGTTAAAAAAACAAATGTTACAACTTCATTGTAAATGTGTCGGAAATACTTGTCAAGCTTGCCATCTTAACGTTTGCAGGCCAGTCTTCTTTTCACGTGCCGAATGCAATTCATCCAAAAGAAGATCGCCAATCATTCTTGATTTAGAAGCTGGTATATTTTATTGTTCACTTGGCCCAATTTAGCATTATTTTGAATGTTTGAGAACAAAATAACAATGGTTTGCCCAGATTTGCTAAAGCTGTTCAAGATATTGAAGCCCGGCATAACACCATGGTTTGAATAGCTTCCGGGAGCAACATAAAATCCCATGCCGTATGTGGAGCTGCTCCCTGGCGTAAACATCTTTTCATAGCTTTTTTGCGAATACAGTTTTCCGTCTATCAGCGCTTGGTCAAATTTGTACATATCTATAGCGCTCATATAAATATCACCCGCTCCATACAGCTGGGATAAATCAGGTATATACGGTGTAACTGTTTTGCTGCCCTCCATCTTATACCCGACGGCAGGATAAGGTTCTTTTTCATATGTTTTGTAAAAGCCTGCATGCGTCATTCCCGCAGGTTTAAAAATATGATTCTTTATGTACTGTTCATAGGGCTCACCGCTTACTTCAGCAATAATATAAGCAAGAACAGAATAGTTGGAATCCTTGTAGTCCCATACGCCCGGCTGACGTTTGATTCCCTGAAGTTCTATATCTTTTATTAAATCGTCCGGAGTAATGGCGCCGTTTCCTTCAATATGTCCGTTTATCCCCGATGTATGTGTAAGCAGATTCTTCAAAGTAATCGTTTGTCCGTTGGGAAAATGAGGTAAATACGTGCTTACCGGATCACTTGTCTGAAGTTTCCCCTTTTCCTCAAGCTGCAAAATAGCAGTTGCAATCAGCGCTTTTTGTGATGAACCGACATAAAAAGATGTCAATGGATTATTTTGAATGTAGTGTTTACGGTCAGCATAGCCAAAACCTTTATTTGTTACGATTTCTCCATTTCTGACAATCATGGCTGTTCCGCTGAAACCGATCTCTTTTAAATAATTGCTGATTTTTTGGTTTCGATCCACTGTTTTGATTTGTTCCTCTGATTTTTTGGCAGTTTTCTTTTTGACCTCTTTTTTCTGATCGGTATTTGAAACCGCTGCAGTTTCTTGAGATGGTTCGTTTTCTTCACTATTTCGATGAAGAGCATTCCAAATCGTAATGCAAACCATCACTGCTAAAAGACCAAACAACAGTTTTCCTCTTTTATTTAGTTTTCTCCGTCTGCGTTTCGCAGTTCTTCTGCGGGTTGGGCTTGTCATTCATTTTTTCCTCCCAAAATAAATTCCATTTTGCACACGTTTTGTTAGACGAATAAAGCCCTAAAAAAGTTGTCAAAAAAAGCAATATTTTTATCATTTTTTTGCAAAATACAAAAAAGCTGAGTTTTTCACTCAGCCTTTTGTATCATTTGAAACTTATTTTATTTTTATTCTTCAAATTCGAGTTCTTCTTGTGTCTCTTCAGCTTGCTGCTGCACTACTCCGTTATTATCCAAGCCGTAATGTTCGCGAATTTGCTCCTGGATCATCAGCATGATATCTTTATTTTCTTTCAGGAATTGTTTTGCATTTTCACGGCCTTGGCCAAGACGCTCTTCTTCATAAGAGTACCATGAACCGCTTTTTTGCACGATATCAAGTTCAGTTCCTAGATCAATGATTTCGCCTTCTTTTGAAATGCCTTCTCCGTACATAATGTCAACCTCGGCTGTACGGAACGGCGGAGCCACCTTGTTTTTCACGACTTTGATTTTCGTTTTGTTCCCCATTACGTCGTTGCCTTGTTTCAGCTGTTCAGCACGGCGCACTTCAAGACGCACGGAAGAATAGAATTTCAACGCACGGCCGCCAGGTGTTGTTTCCGGGTTCCCGAACATAACACCGACTTTTTCACGAATTTGGTTAATGAAAATCGCGATTGTCTTCGATTTGTTAATGGCCCCTGAAAGCTTACGAAGCGCTTGAGACATTAAGCGTGCTTGTAAACCGACATGCGAATCTCCCATGTCGCCTTCAATTTCCGCTTTCGGAACGAGAGCGGCTACAGAGTCGACAACGACAATGTCAACTGCCCCGCTTCGAACCAATGCTTCCGCAATTTCAAGCGCCTGCTCGCCTGTGTCAGGCTGAGACAGTAAAAGCTCTTCGATGTTAACACCGAGCTTTTGCGCGTATACCGGATCTAACGCATGCTCCGCATCGATAAACGCGGCTTGTCCGCCCTGCTGCTGAACTTCAGCAATCGCATGAAGCGCCACAGTTGTTTTACCTGAGCTTTCAGGACCGTATACTTCAATAATCCGTCCGCGAGGATATCCGCCAATTCCCAGTGCTGTATCAAGAGCGAGGGAGCCGCTTGGTACAGTAGAAATTCTTGTATCTGTCTTTTCTCCCAGTTTCATAATGGAACCTTTGCCGAACTGTTTTTCTATTTGTTTAAGAGCCATATCTAAGGCTGCCTGACGATCACTCATTCTATTTTTTCCTCCTTTATGTTACCACTACATATACTATACCCTGTTTGAAGGGATTTGCCAAGAAAAAAGCGAACGCATATTCGGATTTTTTCTTGGCGTGATTCCTATCAAAATATCATAATGTATCAGAGAAATCATGTTTTCTTAGGAGGATAATGTGCTGAAAATATTATTTTTGCTCTAAAAGCTTTAAGATTAAATGGCAGCCGTATTTAGCGCCGCGTTTTCTGATCCCCGTTCTGGAGCCCGCAAAGTGAAACTCGTGAACCTCTTCTTTACCATTTGCGGAAATGCCGATAAACACATGCCCAGGCTCATGCCCTTCTTGAGCATCAGGTCCTGCTACACCAGTAAAGCTAATGCCGATATCGCTGCCAGTGAGTTTTTGAACACCCTTAGCCAGTTCGGATGCGCACTCCTTGCTGACCGCCCCAAAACGATCTAATGTTTCCTTCTTGACACCAAGCACATTCTGCTTCACGTCGTTTGTATAGCAAACAACGCCCCCGGCAAATAATTTTGAGGCACCGCTATGATCCGTCAGCCATTCAGAAAACAGCCCTCCGGTAAAGCTTTCTGCCGCAGAAATTGTTATGCCTTTTTCCTTACACGCTATAGATAGCTCTTTTACAAGAGAAGTATCATCGTAACCATAGAAAAATTCACCGACACGCTCTAAGATAACGGCCTCTGTTTCTTTTAACAGACGCTCTGTTTCCTTTTCATCGGCGTGTTTGGCTGTCAGACGCAGCGTCACCTCTCCATCAGCCGCCAAAGGCGCAATTGTCGGATTGGTTTGTGCATCAATAATATCTTCCAAATCGGCTTCAAGCTGAGATTCACCGATACCGAAAAAGCGAAGAACAGTTGACACAATTTTTTCATTTGAACCCATCTTTTTCAGCAGAAGAGGCTTTGCCTCGTTTTCAAACATTGGACGCAATTCGCTCGGCGGTCCAGGAAGAAGCATATAATAGCGCGATTCATGCTCTGTGAGCATTCCCGGGGCCATTCCAAAGTGATTCGCCAGCACGTCAGAGCCTTCGATCACAAGCGCCTGTTTTCGGTTATTAGGTGACATCGTGCGTTTTGTTCGTTTGAAATAGTCCTCAATGGATTGGAATGCCTCATCATTTAACACAAGCGGACGTCCCAGCGTATTTGCAATCGTTTCTTTCGTCAGATCATCTTTTGTGGGTCCAAGCCCTCCTGAAAAAATAATGAAGTCAGAGCGTTCTTCAGCAATGCGGATGACCTGCTTCAGCCGCTCCGGGTTATCTCCGACCGCTGTATGATAAAATACGTTGACCCCGATTTCAGCGAGCTGTTTGCTGATAAATTGAGCATTTGTATTGGCGATTTGGCCAAGCAGCAGCTCTGAACCGACTGCAATTATTTCTGCTTTTTTTGGAAATTCCATGACGAAGTCCTTCTTTCTTAGTTAGATGTTTTTAACGCTTCCCAGTTTTTAGAGAAATATTCCCAGCCTGAAACGACAGTAAAGAAGACGGCTACCCACAGCGCCAAGTCCGCAAACGGGAATGACACAAGTTCAAATGGAAGATTATGAAGAAGCAATGCGGATACCGCAATAATCTGTGCCCAGGTTTTGATTTTACCAAGCATGTTAGCAGCTACGACTTCTCCTGTTCCGGCCAAAACAAGCCTTAAACCTGTCACGGCAAACTCCCTGCTGATAATCACAATGACCATCCAAGCTGGAGCGAGATCAAATTGAACAAGGATAATTAACGCTGCGGATACGAGCAGTTTGTCCGCAAGCGGATCAAGAAATTTCCCGAAGTTTGTTACGAGATTTAATTTTCGGGCATAATACCCGTCCACCCAGTCTGTTGTAGATGCAATAATAAATAGAATGGCCCCCGCCAAATGTGCGACCGGGATGGATTCGTCTCCAACTTCGAGCCTGCCCCAGTCAAACGGCGCCAGCATGATAATCATGAAGATTGGGATTAATGCGATTCTAGCTAGTGTGATTTTATTTGGTAAGTTAAACATAAAGCCCCTCCAATTTCATACTCGGACGTGAAGAAAAGTCATCTGATAATTAAGATGACTTTTCTTCCTTTTTATTTACAATCTTTATGGTTTGTGCCATCACTTTTTTCGGATCAAGTTCATATGAAAGAACCTTACCGTTGATTTTTATTTTCAGATTAGGTGCATATCCGGTGCGGATATCAACTTGTTTCTGATCAGTTATGTCTTTTTTATAGGTTTCGTCTTTTTTCAGCGTTCCTTCTTTTAAAGAGCTGCTGTTTTCATCGCGCACTCGAATCCAGGAGCTGTCTGATGCCTTCAGTTCCAGCTCGATTTTATCAGCGCCGGACACTTCATAAGTCGTTAACGATCCTTCAGTGCCAGCAGCTTTAATCTCCAGCTTCTCACTGTCATTTTCTTTTTTCTTATCTTCGTTTTCTTTCGTTTCTTTTTTAGTGTCTGTCTCTTTTTCAGAGCTGTTATTTTGATTCTCTTTCAGCGTTGAATCTTTAGGGATTTCGTACTTGCTCTCACTTTGCGTAATTGCTTTTTCTGATGCCGCATTGTGATCATCACTGTTTTTGTGATTGGCAAACTGAATGATCGCGTACACAATGGCAATCACGACAATCACGCCGAGAATAACAAGTATCGTTGGCAGCAGCTCCAGCGCCTTAGATGCTGGCTTTGGCATTTCCTTTTGAAGATTCATGCCGGAGATCTTTTCAGACACATCATCATGATACGTTTTAGGGATATCTTTTTTATGCTCCTCAAACAGCTGATCCGCATCAAGCCCAACGGCTTCTGCATATTGCTTGATGAATGCCCGAACATAAAACTTCCCCGGAATAATGTCATAGTTTCCTTCCTCCAAGGCGGTTAAATACCTTTTTTGAATCTTTGTTGCCGCTTGGAGATCATCCAATGACATTGCTTTTTCCTCTCTGGCTTCTTTGAGCCGGATTCCTAGTTCAGTCACAACAAACACCTTCCAATTTTAAAAATCAAAGCTTGAAAACCCGGATTGATCAAACATTTGGGGTTCCTCGGCATGTTCATATGTAATAACCTCATCAGGGTCATTTCTCAGTTCAATAATATAATCAAAGTCATCTAGTGTATACTCTGTATTTTGAACGAATATGTCCGGATGCTCCACCACTTTTGTTGCCGGAAGCCGCATGATTTCTCGGACCAGCTGGAGATGGCGTTCCGATCCTCTTCGTGTTGACACAATTCCGTCAACGATAAAGACATTTTCAGTGCTGTATTCATCGGCAATCAGCTGGCTTCTTATCGTCTGCTTCAGCAAGGTTGATGACACAAACAGCCACCTTTTGCTTGCACACACACTAGAGGCTACAATCGATTCCGTTTTCCCGACACGCGGCATACCTCTGATTCCGATTAATTTATGGCCTTCTTTTTTGAACAATTCGGCCATAAAATCGACTAATAAGCCAAGCTCGTCCCGCTCAAAGCGGAACGTTTTCTTGTCATCGGCATCCCGTTGAATATAACGGCCGTGGCGTACGGCAAGTCGGTCGCGAAGCCTCGGTTCTCTAAGCTTCGTTACTTTAATTGTTTCCATCGTTTTTAAGATTGATTCTAATCGTTTAATTTGATCTATATGGCGGCACCTGAGGAGCATTCCCCTTCTGGAAAGATCGACGCCGTTTATCGTTACGATGTTGATAGAAAGCATCCCAAGAAGAGATGAAATATCCCCGAGCAGTCCGGGGCGGTTCACTTGAATTTCATATTCAAAATACCATTCGAGCTTTGCCAAATGATATACCCCCTTCATTGTGGCAAAATTTTACCTTCCTTTATCATAAAGCATTTTTCTCTAATTAGAAAGAAGAATGTTGCTGTGATGAGGAAAACATAAAAAAGAGAGGAAAAATCCCCTCTCTTCCTAGTGAGTGCTGTTATTTTCAACAAGCTTAACCATCATATTGGCAATGGCGTGCTGTTCATCTTTTGATGCTACACTCCAAAGATCTGCCAGCACTTTTTCCTGCTCGTTCTTAGATTCCACTTCATTAGCCAAGTAGCTGCCGATTTCTGTCGCAAGATCTGTAATCGTATCCTGGCTCATACCTTTATCTTGCGCATAGTTTAGACGGTCGCCAAGGAAGTTTTTCCAGCTATCCCAGTTTTCTAATACTGACATGCTTGTTTCCTCCATTTCATGTGAAGTTACAAGATTATTGTGTCCTTCGCAAAAGAAACTATACACCGAATATTTTCGGATCAGCAGTGCCAGCCGCCATTCACCGACAGAATTTGGCCGGTGATATATGACGCTTTTTCAGACAGGAGAAAAGCTGTTGCATCCGCAATTTCTTGCGGCCGGGCCAGCCGGCCGATCGGAATCTCATCAGCGATCTCTTCTTTTTCAGCCGGGGTAAATTGATTCATCATATTTGTATCAACTGCACCTGGCGCTACGGCGTTTACTCTGATTCCGCTTGGCGCCAGCTCCTTAGCCAATCCTTTTACAAATGAATGCTGAGCTCCTTTTGCCATGCTGTACAGCACTTCACAGGATGCTCCAGTCTCTCCCCAAATCGAGCTGACAGCCACAATCGCTCCCGATTTATTCCGAATCATGCCTGGCAGAAGGTTTCTCGTCAGCATATACGGACTCGCCACATGAAGCTGAACCATTTCCTGGACCGTTGCGTTATCTACATCCGTAATCAGCCCAAAATGGCTTCGTCCGCTGTTTAAAACAATCGCATCAATCGGCTGAACAATTGAACTTGTCAGCTTATCTGCTCCATCTTGCGCGGACAGGTCAGCTTGTAATATCTCCGCATTTACGCCAAACATCTGACTTAGTTTTTCAGCAAGCTCCGCTGCCGCGTTTTGATTTGTATTGTAATGCAGCAGCAGATTGTATCCTCTAGCTGCAAGGGTTTCGCTGATGCTTTTGCCAATGCCGCCGCTTGCTCCGGTGATTAGTGCTGTTTTGTTCATCCTCTTTCCTTCTTTCCGCAGAAAAACACCCCTCACACTGGAGGGATGTTTTGTTTATGATTTAGGAACAACCTTGCAGACAGTCAGTCTGTCTGCAGCAATTTCCTCTTGTATTACGTTCTGGACATCCTCGAGGGTAATCTGCTCGAGTACCGTTACAACGTCAAACAAACTCATATCCAAGAACGCATAACGGGTAAATTGATTGGCGATGTATTCAGGGGAATTCAGCGCTTTTAAGAATGTACCAATCTTTTTCTTTCTGGCAAGTTCAATCTTTTCAGCAGTAATCAGTTCACCGGCGCGCAAAAGCATGCTTGAAATGTCTTCAGCCAATTGATCAGGCTCAGGCGTATCTCCGCCGATCGCCGCAAAACCAAACCCATATTCAGCAGTAAAGTCAAAGCTGAACGTTTCGTCAATATATCCTTTTTCATAAAGTGATTCATACTGGGCAGAGCTTTTGCCAAAAAGAGCTTCAAGCAATAAGTTCATTGAAAGTTCATGCTTTAAGAGCTCTTTGCCTAATTTAAACGGCTTTTTGGATTTCAGCCCGACAAGACATTTCGGTCCCTGCACGTTCATTTTGATCTCTTTTTCTTTTCGGAAAACCGCTTCTTGCTCTTTCACTTCTTCTCGTTTGATCTCCGGCTGATCGGTATACGGCTTTTTCTCCTGGTTTTCTCTTACCTGAGAAATAATCGCTTCAGGATCTACAGGTCCGACAATGAAAAGGAGCATGTTACTCGGGTGATAAAACGTTTCATAGCATTCATAAAGAAGGTCTTTTGTAATATGTGAAATGCTTTCCACTGTTCCCGCTATGTCAATTCTGACAGGATGCTCTTTGTACATGTTTTCAATGACCCCGAAGTAAAGCCTCCAATCAGGGTTATCGTCGTACATATTAATCTCCTGCCCGATAATCCCTTTTTCTTTTTCAACCGTTTTTTCAGTAAAATATGGGTCCTGTACGAAATCGATAAGCGTCTCTAAATTGCGTTCAACATTTGATGTGCTTGAGAAAAGGTAAGCCGTTCTTGTAAATGACGTAAACGCATTGGCAGAAGCTCCCTGTTTGCTGAAATCTTGAAAAACGTCTCCGTCCGCTTTCTCAAACAGCTTGTGCTCAAGAAAGTGAGCAATCCCGTCCGGCACGTGAACCATCTCGTTTTTACCTAAAGGGACAAACCGGTTATCTATCGAGCCGTACTTTGTTGTAAAGACCGCATATGTCTTGTTGAAGCCTTTTTTCGGCAAAACGTAAACATCGAGGCCGTTGGACATTTTTTCATGATACAGCGTCTCCTGAAGCTGTTCATATTCGATTGGTTTGATCAAGATGCACCCTCCGTCCCTTTTAAGAAATAAGTCGTATCAAGCTGAATCTTTTCGCCGGCTTTAATGATATCCTCTTTTGTGACATTCTCAATATTGGCAAGAAAGTCTTCGATAGGAATCTCGACTTGAGCAGCGGCCTGCTGATATAAAAACTCAGATAAACCGTATGCTGTATCAATCGTTTCCAGCACTTGATTTCGAATGACGGCCTTTGTCTGTGCTATATCCTGCTCACTGAAATCGCCATTTTTCATTGCCTGGAATTGCTCAGCAATAATCGAAACAGCCTGTTCATAATTTTTTACTTCAATGCCTGACATCACCATTAACAAGCCTTTAAAACTTTCTATACGGGAAGCCGCGTAGTAAGCAAGACTGGCTTTTTCCCGAACATTAATGAAAAGTTTAGAATGAGAGAATCCGCCGAACAATCCGTTAAACACTTGTAAAGCAGGATAATCCTGATCTGTATAAGTGATGCTGGTGCGGTAGCCGATATTCAGTTTTCCTTGCTTGACATCCTCTTCATCAATTACTTCTTTTGGCTGAACTTTTTCATCAGCGTGATTGTTTTCAATCGTGCCAAGAGTTCGCTCTTCTGTTTTGAAATACTTATCAATTGCCGAATGTACCTGGTTACTGTCCACATCGCCAACTACATATAAATCAAGCTGGTCTTTTTGGATAGCGCTTTGGTATGTTTCGTATAATTGCTCTGTCGTAATGTCATCGACATCGTCGATTTCACCATTGACATGAAGCGCGTAAGGCTCATTTTTGCACATTTCCTGTATCAGCCTTAAATTCGAATAGCGCATTTTATCATCATAGACGGCTTGGATTCTTTGCTTAAGCGTCCGTTTTTCTTGAGCCACATATTGTGACTGAAAAGCGTCTCCCTCCAAAGCAGGTGAAAAGACGATTTCTGCGAGAAGCTGGAGCCCTTTCTCAAGTAGCGGCGTTTGGTCTTTTAAATATTTTTCATTCGGAATTTCAAGCCTGAACGTAATGACGTGCCGCTCTCCTTTTTTCGTAAGATCAGCCGATACTGACGTGCCGTACAGCTCATCCAAATATGAACGCAATTCTGCGGTTTTCGGATGGCTTTTCGTTCCGCGAAGAAGCACATGCGGGAGAAGCGCTCTTTTGGTGACTTGGTCCTTTGTCAGCGGCGCAAGCATCTTAAAAATAAGCGAGACGGTTTTGAATTTTTCTGTTTCTACAATGTGTGCGGTTAAACCGCCGTGCTTTGATTTGAGTTCATTAACATATGACATATGGAACCTCCTTCGTTCATTTCTTAATTAGTATGTATTATGACCAATTTTCAGCATCCGCAGAAACACTCTTTCATGTAATTATAGCAACTGTAGGATTTATAAGGAAACAATAACCTCCGCATGCTGTATAGGTACAGTTGTAAACTGTGCAAGGAAGCGCAAAAAAAGACGGCTGGCTAGACCGTCCCTAAGTTTTTTTCTTCTTCTTCACTTTTTTTAGCATCTACAGTAAAGAGCACTAAAAATAAAGAAACGATGCTGCAAAACGCCGAGAGTATGAAAATAATCCAGTTTGCATTAGACATTAATGCAGCAAAAACAGGTGGACCGAGAGCTACTCCTATAAAGCGCATGCTATTGTAGAAGGAGGAAATGGTTCCGCATTGTTCACTTTCAATCCCTTCGGTTATCAATGCATCTAAAGCAGGAAGAGCCATTCCAATCCCAATCCCGCCAAAGCTTAAAAAGACAAATAAAAAATAAAAACTGTGGTTCCACCACAAGGCAATAAACGAAAGGGTTAACAGAATCATTCCTGTAACAACGCAAAATTTCATTCGGCCTTTATCTTTACCGATCTTTTTGCCAGCTATAAAAGAACTGGTTGACAAAAACAAAAGTGGGATTGCCAGTAATCCGCCTTTAGCTACTCCGTCAATAGCATACTTGTTCTCCAGCGTATCTGATAAATAAAATAATACGCCAAATAACAAAAACATAATGACACACCCGATAATGAAGACCGTATAAAGCCAGCGACCATCCTGTTTAAAGATTTTCTTCACACTCTTAATAAACTCAGAAACAGCAGGCGCATCTTCATCTTCTTCAGGCTTGGCCACCAAAAACAATACGAGCAAAAAGCTGATCAAACAGAAAAACGGAATAAACCAAAATGGTACAAACCAATACCAAGAAGCCAGTAAGGCTCCAAGTATGGGACTCAGTACCTTCCCTGACGTGTTAGCGGTTTCAATATCGCCAAGACCCGCGCTGACCTTTTCATCGTCTCCTTTAAACAGGTCGCCGATAAACGGCATGACAATTGGAGCGGCACCTGCAGAACCAATGCCTTGAAGAACCCGCCCCGCCAAGATCATAGCATAAGGATTTTTCATATAGGTCGAGGCAAAAGCAGCTACGGCTCCCCCCAATCCTGCAATGAGGAGGCATGGAAGCAATATTTTTTTTCTCCCGAAACGATCCGACAAATATCCGGCAATCGGAATGCAAATAATTGCTACTACTGAATATACAGTAATGATTAAAGATACTTGAAATGAAGTCACAGACAGCTTTTTCTCCATCATCGGAAGAACAGGAATCAGCATGGAGTTCCCGAGTGTCATCACAAGCGGGACAGAAGACAATGCAATAATATTTTTCATTCCATTTTTCTCTCTCAACATTTTCACCCATTCACTTTCTTGTCATCCCTTATATATTGCGTTAACCGGAATGAAAGTATGTACAAAGAAACATGAATCAGTGCAAATAAAAAAACAGACACATACAGGCGTCCGTTTTTAGAATCGTTTACGCAAAACATGAAATCTGAATTTATCCGCTCTAAAATAATTTAAAGAATAAAGCACCGGTTTATCGTGCTGATCGTAATGGGTTTGTTTTAACAGCAAAAGAGCTGTTTCCGGATCGCATTCAAGCACTGGAGAAATGGTATCGTGATAGCCGATCGGTTCTATATCAGTTACTGCATAGCTGATTACGGAGCCTGAATTTTTCTCAAGCAGGTCAAACATAGATTCTTGCTGATGAGAAAAAGAATTCGGCAAAATATTCATCGGAATTTTGTCTATACAATACACAATCGGCTGTCCGTCAGCTGTCCTGACTCGTTCAAGGTAAAAAAGTTCTTGCCCTTCTGCCAAATGAAATCTCTTCGTATCATCTTCAGACGGCATAAGCACTTGTGATGATAGAAAAATCGTGCCAGGGGTCATATTCGCCTGTTCTATCATCTTGGTTACACTGTTCAGCTGTTCAATGCCCGAAAGAAATAACGGCTTAGAATGGACAAAAGTGCCTACACCATGCCTTCTGATAATCACATGCTCTTCTTCCAGTATCCGCAAGGCTTCTCTTAGCGTCGCTCTGCTGACACCAAGCTTTTTGGAAAGCTCAAATTCAGAAGGCAGCTTTTCCTTCTCAGTGTAGATCCCATTTTTTATATCCTCTTTAATTCGTTCAATTACTTTCAAATACAAGTGCCGATTATCAGCTTTTGTAGACATGTTTCCCCTCCGTAAACCACTTTCGATAAAAATTATTGAACAATTGGGACAACTATATCATGTTTTGTCGAAAAAATAAATAGAAAGGTGATCAGTTTACATAATGTTATTATTGACAACTATAGAAAGCGGAACTCCCTTCATTAAGAAGAGAGCTCATCATATTTCTCTTTTGATAATAATACTTCCCTAGGTTTGCTGCCTTCATACGGTCCGACAACACCGCGTTCCTCCATTGCGTCAATCAGGCGCGCCGCTCTCGTATAGCCGATTCTGAATCTTCTTTGCAGCATTGAAACAGATGCCGTCTGCATGCCGACGATTAATTCAACAGCTTCATCATAAAGTTCATCAGTAACCTCGGAATGAGTTTCCGTCGTCTCCTCAGGAATCATTTCTTCTTGATATTGCGCTTTCTGCTGCGTAATCACATGGTCGACGACCTTCTCCACTTCGTCATCCGACAAAAATGCTCCCTGCACACGGACAGGTTTGTTAGCCCCTACAGGTAAAAACAGCATATCGCCGCGGCCAAGAAGCTTCTCAGCGCCACCCATGTCAAGAATGGTCCTTGAATCCGTCTGTGAAGATACGCTGAACGCGATTCGTGACGGAATGTTCGCTTTGATCACCCCTGTGATAACATCCACCGATGGCCGCTGTGTCGCAATAATAAGATGGATGCCGGCAGCCCGCGCCATTTGGGACAATCTCGTAATCGAATCTTCCACATCAGATGAAGCGACCATCATGAGATCGGCTAGCTCGTCCACAATGACAACAATATAAGGCAGCTCTGGCTGTTTCGCTCCTTCTTCATTGTTGGCGCGTTTTATATAATCATTGTATCCTTCAATATTTCTTGTACCCGTATGAGAAAATAATTCGTACCGCCGCTCCATTTCATTGACAACCTTTTTCAAAGCCTGCGACGCTTTTTTCGGATCGGTTACAACAGGAGCAAGCAAATGCGGAATCCCGTTGTAGACATTTAGCTCTACCATTTTAGGATCGATCATCATCATTTTCACTTCATGCGGTTTCGCCCGCATTAAAATACTTGTAATAATGCCGTTGACACAGACACTTTTCCCGCTACCGGTTGCGCCTGCGACCAAAAGGTGGGGCATCTTGTTTAACTCAGCCAATACAGCTTCACCTGAAATATTGCGGCCGAGTCCAATTAACAGCTTCGCATCCGGTCTGTCATTCAATTTAGACTCCAGCACTTCTTTCAGCGAAACCATTGCCACTTCTGCGTTTGGAACTTCAATTCCGATTGCTGATTTGCCTGGTATAGGCGCTTCGATCCTGATATCCTTCGCAGCAAGCGCAAGCGCTAAATCATCGCTTAAATTGACAATTTTGCTAACCTTCACTCCGACATCAGGATATACTTCATATTTTGTTACGGCCGGTCCGAGATGAACCTGTGTGACTTTCGCCTTTACGCCAAAGCTTTGGAATGTGCGTTCAAGCTTTCTCGCATTTTCATAAATATTCTTTTTATCAGCCTGCTGGCCGGTATGCTTCGGATCTGCCAGCAAATCCAGTGACGGCATCTCGTAATCCTTATTTTCGAGCTCTGTAAAGGTCATAGGAGGAGCAGAAACAGTTTCCTGATCACCTGTCTCCGGTTGGATGTCCTGAAGCGGCTTCGACACAGGTTCGGCGCGCTTTTCTATAACTGGAGACTCTTCCTCTTCATTACGATCAGAAAAGCTTGAGATAATCGGCTCTGAATGAATAAGAGGCGATACTGTTTCATAATCCCCCTCTTCATCAGGAGGCTCCGGTTCCATTTGCTGTTTTTTGCGGGCCGGTTTTTGTTTTTTGCTCGGTGCTTTCGTTTTTTTCGATGACTGCATATTTGATTTGAAGGATTTCATATCATCAATAAATGCTAACCATTGCTCTTTTATAAAACGTCCAATCGGGCTCATCCACTTTTTTAGTGTTTCTTGCAGTGAGCGTCCTGTGACTAAGATCATTCCGATCAAAATCATGACAATCGCCATGATCTGAGAACCAGTCGACGCAAACAAAAAGTGTGAAGCCGCAAACAGCAGCGCACCGATCATCCCTCCGCCTAAATCAGGTGAAGCAGAGCTGCCATTCATGTCCATTAAAAACAATTCCCACGTATTGCGCACCACGCTTGCGGACTCAATAGACCCTTTGTGCGTCAAATTTTTAAATAGCTGCACATGAGAAAGCAGCAATATGCTTGCGATGATACAGTACAACCCGGCCTTTCGTCTCGTTAAAAGGCTTGGGGTTTTCTTCTTCCAAAACAGCGAGACTCCTAACGCCAATAAACCTAACAAGCATAAAATAAACCACTCTCCAGCAAAAAAGCGGAACAAATAGATAAACGTTTGCCCGACTACCCCCAGCTGCAAGATTGCGATAATTGAAATGGCTATACACAGCAATCCGTTGAGCTCGTATTTTATATTGAGCTGTTTCGCCTGTTTTTTTCTTGATTTTCGTTTTTTCTTTGCCACACTCATCACCTTACTGCGTTAAAAAATGTAAGTTCATACATAATGAAGAAAGCAGCCGTTTACAGGCTGCGTTTTTTCTGTAGGATTCCCCTATTATAGCATATTTTGCCCTTAAAAAAGGGTTGGATTCTTATACGTTTAATTTCAGCTTTTGTCCCGGTGAAATGTCCGGATGCAGAAAATGCATTGGATTGGTGCTCATGATTTGAATGACTTCCGCTTCATTCCCTTTCATTTCGACTAGAAGCGGTACACCTTTATATTCAATTTGCTCATGTGCGCTTGTCTCTTGGTTCTGTTCTGCAAACACAATTTCCTGCGGCATCACGGTATAAAGAATCATTGAATCATCCGTCCTTCTTCTTTCCTTGCTTCATCGATGAGCTCATTCAGTTTATTGATTGCCTGTCCGACACCGCCTGCGTGATCGATCAATCCGTATTTAACTGCATCCTTACCGACTACATTTGTTCCGATATCGCGTGTTAAGTTTCCTTTTGAAAACATTAGCTCTTTAAACTTCTCTTCGGTTATATTGGAATGGCTTGTCACAAATTTAACAACTCTTTCTTGCATCTTATCCAGGTATTCAAACGTTTGCGGCACCCCGATGACCAGCCCGGTGAGCCTAACTGGATGAATCGTCATCGTTGCTGTTTCGGCGATATAGCTGTAATCACAGGATACAGCAATCGGAACGCCGATTGAATGCCCCCCGCCAAGCACGATAGAAACGGTCGGTTTCGATAAAGATGCAAGCATTTCCGCTATGGCAAGACCAGCTTCAACATCTCCTCCGACAGTATTTAATATGATCAGCAAGCCTTCAATTTTGGGATTTTGTTCAATTGCCACAATCTGCGGGATGACATGTTCATATTTTGTTGTTTTGTTTTGCGGAGGAAGCTGAACATGGCCTTCAATTTGTCCGATAATGGTCAGACAATGAATATTTGTATCTTGGGGCAGCTGAGGAAGCGTCGTTTCACCAAGCTGCTGTATTTTATTCATAATGCTGTCCTTCGCATCATTTTTTTCAGGACGCTCTTCTTCTGTGTTTTCCATACGATGATCCATCTCGCTTTCATCCTTTCCGAGTTTCTCTTTGTATTATGAACAAAGATACTTCATTCAATCCCGGCTTGAAGGACAAAAAATAAAGACCGGAGCAGCTCCGGCCTTTAGTCAGTCATTATACTTCCATAATAATTGGGATGATCATCGGTTTACGTTTCGTTTTTTCATAAAGGAATTGGTTCAAAGCATCCCGCATTGCCTGCTTCAGCGTTGACCATTCGACATTTGATGTTTCAGTCGCTTCTGTCACGATAGACCGGACAAGCTCAGTAGCCTGTACGATAAGACCTTCAGACTCTCTTACATAAACAAAGCCGCGAGTGATAATTTCTGGTCCTGATACAAGATGTTTCTTTTGTTTATCAAGTGTAATGACAACGATTAAAATTCCGTCCTGTGAAAGCAAGCGGCGGTCTCTCAATACGATATTGCCGATATCACCGACACCTAAACCATCAATTAAAATATTGCCGTAAGGAACTTTATCCCCAATTTTTACGTTTTGGCCGCGGAATTCAACAACGTCTCCTTTTTCAATTAAGAAGATGTCACTGCGCTTCATGCCGGTTTCTTCAGCGATTTTTGAATGAGCTTTTTGCATTCTGTATTCGCCGTTTACAGGAATCAAATATTTTGGTTTAAGCAGGTTGATCATCAGCTTTAACTCTTCTTGTGAGCCGTGGCCTGATACATGAACACGCTTTTGGGCAAAGATGACTTGTGCACCGGCTCTTGCAAGAAGATCTACTGTTTTAGAGTAAATGAGTTCCTGCCCGGGAATCGGAGTTGACGCAATGACCACCGTATCCCCTTCTTCAATGTTCAGCTGTTTGTGAGCTTTGTTTGCCATTCTTGTCAAAGCAGCTAATGGTTCACCTTGGCTTCCGGCTGTAATAATGGCCACTTCGCGCTTCGGATATTTTTTGACATCCTGTACAGAAATAAACAATTCATCATCTGCTTCAATGTATCCTAACTTTCTCGCGAGCTGCAGGACAGATTGAAGATTTTTTCCGGCTACGGCAATCTTTCTGCCATTTTGAGCCGCTGCATGAATGACTTGCTGAATCCGGTTAATATTGGATGCGAAAACAGCAATAATCACCCGGTTCTGTGAATTATACAGCGCATCCGAAATTTCTCCGCTGACAGCCGCTTCTGAAGGGGTGTAACCCGGCCGTTCCGCATTTGCACTGTCAGAAAGCAGAGCGAGCACGCCGCTATTGCCGATCTTGGCGATCTCGCCAATGTCGCACGTCTGATTAAGTGCAGGTGTTTGGTCAAATTTGAAGTCTCCCGTGCATACAATAGATCCAAGTGATGTTTTAAAGCTCACACCTACAGAATCAGGAATGCTGTGAATCGTTCTAAAGAACGATACTTTTGTTGATTCAAATGTAATGACAGATTTGGAGTGAATTTCTCTTAAATCAGTTTTTCGGTTATGTCCATATTGTTTTAATTTCTCTCTTAACAGTGCAAGCGTCAGTTTTGTTCCGTACACTGGAACGGACAGCTTGTTTAATAAGTAAAAAACGCCGCCGATATTTTCATCGTGCCCGTGCGTTAAAAAGATTGCCTTGACGCGGTCAGCCCGTTCAATCAAATATGATATGTCAGGAATCACTACATCAATACCGAGCATTTCGTTTTCTGGATGCATAAGGCCGGCATCAACGACAAATATGTCTGAGTCAATTTCAATGACATAAAGGTTCTTCCCAATCTCTCCGACACCGCCAAGGGCGATAATTCTAACGTTTTCTGTATTTTTCTTTTTCAAAATCTATATCCTCCTAGTCTCATACCCGTCCATCATCACTTGTTCCTATTATAACTGAAAGTAAATTTAGAAAACAAGATAAAGCAGAAGGTTTAGGGAAAACCAATATGTAAAAGAAACGGTCAAACTCAGCTGAATGTGAGAATGACCGCGTTTGTTTCACTGTATGAAATTTTCTTACAGTTCGCTGATCGTGCTGCTTAAGCTCAGACGTTCATCCTCAGTTAACGGGACTAGAGGCAGACGCACAGAACCGACATCAAGACCTCTCAGCTGAAGCGCTGTTTTGACTGGAGCAGGATTAGGCGCTTTAAACAGTTCCTTCATAATCGGCAGCAGTTTCTGATGGATCAGTGCCGCATTAGCTGTTTGCCCATTCGTATAATTTTTGATCATTTGCTGCATATCAGTGCCTGCAATATGGCTCGCCACTGATACAACTCCTCTTCCTCCAACTGAAAGAATTGGAAGCGTCAGAGCGTCATCCCCTGAATAGACATAGAAGTCTTCAGGTGTTTCAGCAATAATTTTTGTAATCGCTTCGAGGTCTCCGCTCGCTTCTTTAATCGCAACCACATTCGGAATGTCTGCCGCCAAACGGATCGTCGTTTCAGGAGCAAGAGAAGCAACCGTACGGCCAGGAACATTATAGAGCATAACCGGAAGAGATGTCTCTGCCGCAATTGCTTTAAAATGCTGGTACATTCCTTCTTGAGAAGGTTTATTGTAATACGGGGTAACAAGCATAACAGCGTCCACGCCCGCTTCCTCAGCTTTTTTTGTCAGCTTAATGGAATCTTTCGTGTTGTTGCTTCCAGTACCAGCGATAACGGGCACCCGTCCGTTTACTTCTTTTACCGTATATTCAAAAAGCGCAATTTTTTCTTCAGTTGAAAGGGTCGGAGATTCTCCAGTTGTTCCCGCTACTACTAAAGAATCCGTTCCGTTTTTCAACAAGTAATCAATCAGTGTAGACAGTTTTTGAAAGTCTACGTTCCCTTTATTGTCAAAGGGTGTAATCATCGCTGTAGACACATTTCCGAAATTCATTTTATTCACCTCATCATGATTCAATCACATTTACTTCGAAAGTTCAAACACTTCATGCAAAGCGTTTACAGCAGGAACCATATCCGCTTCATGGACGAGCACCCATATCGTCGTATGGCTGTCAGCCGACTGAAGGATCGGAATTTCTTTTTCTGAAAGAGCCGATACAATTTTGGACGTAACACCGGGAACACCCATAATGCCCGCGCCGACCGCCGATACCTTCGCGCAGTTTCTCGTCACCATTGGATCATAGCCCATATCCATTAAAATACGCTGAGCTGTTTCTGTTTTATTTCCGGCTACCGTATAGACGATTTCACTAGGTGTAATGTTAAAGAAATCGACACTGATTCCAGCATTTGCCATAGCCTTGAACACTTCAGTCTGAACGTTATACTGGCCGATTTTCGCAGGCACTTTGAACTGCGTGACATCTTTGACATGGGCGATTCCCGTAATCAGCCTTTCAAAAACATCACTGCCGACCTTGGAAGAGTGATGTGATGTCACCAATGTACCTTTATCATTCGAATAAGTCGAACGGACGCGGATCGGAACCTTGGCCTGCATTGCGATTTCCACCGCACGCGGATGAATGACCTTGGCCCCCTGATACGCCAGGTTGCAGATTTCTGTATACGTCACAACAGGAAGCGGTTTTGCATTTTCCACCACTCTTGGGTCAGCAGTCATCACGCCTTCTACATCGGTGAAAATATCGATGTATTCCGCATCAACAGCTGCTCCGAGTGCGGCTGCAGACGTATCGCTGCCCCCTCTGCCGATTGTTGTTGTATCACCCTTTTCAGTTGCGCCCTGGAAGCCTGCGACGACTACCGCATCATGATTGGCGAGCACACTGAATAAACGCTCCGGTTTCATTTCAATGATTTTCGCATTGGTATGCTGATCATTCGTTAAAAAGCCAGCCTGAGCCCCTGTCAGCGCAGCTGCTTTCACACCGTTATCAAGCAGCATGCTTGTAAAGACGACAGAGGAAATAGTCTCTCCGCAAGATAAAAGCAAATCCTGCTCCCTAGGAGAAATCGCTGACTGATCGCCGTAAAGCAGCCCGAGCAAAGAATCTGTTGCATACGGGTCTCCTTTTCGGCCCATCGCTGAAACGACAACGACAACCTTATATCCTTCACTGATTGCTTCTTTAATATGCCCTAAAGCCAGTTTGCGGCCTTTATCATCTTTTACTGATGTTCCGCCGAACTTTTGAACAATTATCTTCACTGTTTTCACTCCAAATTATTCGGACGTAACAGAAGAGAGCAGGCTGATAGCGCCTTACTCTCTTCTATTCGTCTTTAGAAAATTCTCTCTTTTATACGAGGTTTAGTTTTTTCAGGCTTTCTGCAATTTGAACAGAGTTCCATGCCGCGCCTTTTAATAGGTTATCAGAAACAACCCATAAATGAAAACCGTTTGCTCTGTCCAAGTCTTTGCGGATGCGGCCTACAAACACGTCGTTTTTGCCGACAGCATCAGCAGGCATCGGATAAAGCTGCTGGCTTGGATCATCCTGAAGTGTCACGCCCGGAGCTTCTTGCAATAGATTTTTAATATCTTCAACTGTAGCGTCATCACGGTCTATTTCGATGTAGACGGACTCTGAGTGTCCAGTTTGGATTGGCAGTCTCACACATGTAGCCGCTACTTGAAGGTCAGGCATGTGCATGATTTTTTTCGTTTCATTTATCATTTTCATTTCCTCAAACGTATAGCCGTTATCTTGGAATTTATCGATTTGCGGAATCGCGTTGAAGGCGATTTGATAGTGTTTTTTGTCACCTTTTACAGGCATGATCTCAGGCTCTATTTCTTCTTTATTTAAAATCGCCTGTGTTTGGCTGTAAAGCTCTTTTACAGCTTCATTACCCGCTCCTGATACTGCCTGGTAAGTTGATACGATGACTTTGTTTAAGCCATATGCTTTGCGGATCGGTTCAAGTGCCGCAACCATTTGGATTGTAGAGCAGTTTGGATTGGCAATAATGCCATTGTGTTCATGCAAGTCTGCCTCATTCACTTCTGGCACAACAAGCGGTGTATTTTCATCCATGCGGAACGCGCTCGTATTATCTATAACAATAGCGCCGCGTTTTACAGCTTCTGGTGCCAATGCTTGTGATACGCTTCCGCCGGCGCTGAACAAAGCAATATTTACCCCTTCAAAGCTCTCAGGAGAAGCTTCCTGAACAGTCAGCTCTCGGCCTTTAAACGTGACTTTTGTCCCCGCAGAGCGTTTTGAAGATAGCAATGTAAGTGTGTCCATTTCAAAGTTTCTGTCTTCAAGTGTTTTAAGCATTTGTTGTCCCACAGCCCCTGTCGCTCCGACAACAGCTACGTGTAAACCTCTTCCCATCTGTAAAACTCCTTCCGCCAATCAGCTTCATTGAATTGATTTGACTATGATTTTACGTTTTATTTTACCATAGAATATGCAGGTGATGACCGAATTTTTTAGTTTGGGAAAGATTTTCTGTAAATTTAGTCATTTCCCTGATAATTCTCAACTAGAATCGGCTGAAGCTGCTGGTGCATGAGTGCCTTTTCAATCGTTTGCGGTAGCAGATCCATTTTGGCTACCATTGAATTCGGTTTTTTAAAGGGATCGTCTTGCCCGAATGGAATAAAAAAGATATTTTTTGTTGACATGAGCCTCATTAAATTTGTTCCGTTTAAACCAAGAGCATCATTTGTCGAGATACCCAGAACGACAGGCCGATTGTTTCGGATTGTCGCTTTTGCCGCCATCAGCACCGGGCTGTCCGTCATGGCATTTGCCAGCTTGCTCATTGAATTGCCTGTTAAAGGCGCAATGACCATGCAGTCAAGGGGCAGCTTCGGCCCAAGAGGTTCTGCCTTTACAATCGAATCAATGGCCTCATATCCAGTCAGGTCTTCAATTTTTTTAACCCATTCTGCGCCCTCTCCAAATCGGGTATTTGTGGATTTCACATTAAATGTGACAACCGGACGGACTTCAGCTCCTTCGTTGACCAACGCCTCAATTTGCGGGAAAACCACTTCATATGTGCAATGCGACCCGGTCAGCCCAAACCCGATTCTTTTTCCTTTTAATGACGACATCCTTATTTCCCCTCCTCAGCTTGTATTTCAGCCAAAAGCTTGCTCAAGACGTTTGCAAGGATTTGCCCAGCTGTTTTAGGAGCGACAATCCCTGGAAGCCCGGGAGCAAGAAGTGCTTTAATCCCTTGTTTCTCGGCATATTTAAAATCCGTTCCCCCGGGACGTGAGGCCAGATCCAATATTAAGGTTTTTGGTGTCATGCTAGAAAGTACCGTTTGATTTAAAATCATACTCGGTATGGTATTAATGCAAATATCTATATCTTTTACATGCTCTTTCAGCTCATCGGTATGAAAAGGAACGAGCCCCATTTCAGTGATACGTGCCAGATGCGCTGAACTTCTTGCCCCCACTTTTACATTCGCTCCGAGCGCGGCAAATGTACGGGCAATCGTCATCCCGGTGCGCCCCAGACCGAGAACGGCCACCTGTGATCCGTGTATCGTATAATCCGTGTGCTGAATAGCCAGCATGATCGTTCCTTCTACTGTCGGAATAGAGTTGTATATCGCAATGTCATCCCGCTCAAACAGCTTAACAAGTTTTCTTTTTGCCTGAGCTGCAATGTTTTCTAAATAGGCGTTAGAAATTCCTGAGAAAATGACACAATGTGCAGGCGTTCTGTCAAGATGGTCCTGTTTTAACACAACTTCTTCATTCGAAAATACAGTCGATACGACACCTTCTCCTGTTGTCGCGGATACTGGAAGAATGATGCTGTCTATTTGCTGAAAAGGAATTTCATCAATATTGCATTTTACTGCCCCGGTAAAACCGTGATCCAATTGGTCAAAACCGACAAGATAGATGTCAGCCTGCTGTTCAGTGAGCTTTCTTATAATTTCGAGCTGTCTTGCGTCACCGCCAATAACTGCAATTTTCAATCCGGTTAACATTCTAAACGTTCACCTTCTTTGTATATACTGGATCTCTAGTTGTTAAGCTCCCCTTCATCTTATGATCAAAAGGAAATACCGGTGAATATAAAAGATGCGCTTTTTCCATATAAAAAAACATCGGCTCCGGCAGCCGATGTTTCAGATGTTTTCTTTAGAGCCCGCTTCACAGTCAATTGGGCTATTTACTCTTGTCGAGGAGGCATTTCCTCAGGTACATCTAATATAATCATATCTGAACCGATCTTTTGAATATGGTGCCATGGGACACGAATGTCATGACCTTGCTTTCTCAAACCAAACCACTTAACTGTGGGAATGAGGAGTGCTGTAATCTGTCCATCCTGTTCATTGATTTCCAAATCGGTCTGGCCGAGCACTCCGAGCCGTTCAGCTCTTTTGATGTCTACAATTTCCTTTCCTGATAATTCACTGAGCCGCATGTCTGTCACCCCCTTGTACTATGTATGATGAAAGGGATTAAAAAATGCCTGCTCCATTATGGAGCAGGCTTTCCTTTTTAAGACGGCATATTGCCGGAAGGGCTGATAAGTGCTAATGCATAGTCTTCAGTAAACAATTGTCTGGCAAGGCCGTTAACACGCTCTAAGTTCACGGCGTTTAATTCATTGATGATTTCATCTAATGTTTTATGTTTGCCGAGCAGCAGTTCATTTTTTCCGTTTCGGCTCATTTTGCTGTTTGTGCTTTCTAAGCTCAGCATTAAGCTTCCCTTCATTTGCTCTTTGCTGTTTTCCAGTTCTTTCGAGGTAATGCCGTCACGTTTTAATGTGGCAAGGGTTTCTTGAATTGTTTCCGACAGCTGCTGAAGCTGATTTGCACCCGTTCCGCCGTAAATCGTTAGCATTCCGCTGTCCTCATATGAGCTGTGATAGCTGTAAACAGAATAAGCAAGTCCTTTATCTTCACGCACATCTTGGAACAGCCGGCTGCTCATGCTGCCTCCGAGCACATTGTTGAGGACGATTAAATCATAAATACGTTCATGGCCAACCTCTAAGCCTTTAAATCCCAGGCACAAATGAGCCTGCTCTGTTTCTTTTTTTCTCGTCAGTTTTTCCGTGTGGAACTCAGGCTTCTCAAGGCCTGTCGCTTTGCCCTTCGCCTCGTATGAACCGAACCATTTTTCTACATCTTTGATAAAACTGTCAGATATATTGCCCGCTACCGAAATCACCACTCGGTCCGGCGTATAATAATCATGCATGTATTGTCTGAGAGAGTCACCGTTAAAGGAAGCAAGCGTTTCTTCCGTGCCTAGAATTGGGTAGCCTAAAGAATGATTGCCGTAAGTGGCTTTGCTCAGTAAATCATGTACAATGTCGTCCGGCGCATCTTCGTACATTTTAATTTCTTCATATACTACATTTTTCTCTTTTTTCAGCTCGTTTTCATCAAACGTTGAATGAAAGAACATATCTGCTAATACGTCCAGCGCGTAATTCGCATGCTCGTCAAGCACCTTTGCATAGTAGCAGGTATATTCCTTTGAAGTAAACGCATTGACCTGGCCGCCAATACGATCAAAAGATTCTGCTATCTCGCGTGCAGATTTTGTGCTCGTCCCTTTAAAGAACATGTGCTCTAAAAAGTGAGAAATTCCGTTTATCTCCGGCGTTTCATGTCTCGAACCTGTGCCGATCCATACGCCGATCGCAACAGAACGGACTGTCGGGTTATTTTCCAGCACAATTCTTACACCATTTTGACACGTATATCGTTTAATCAAATTTGTTCCTCCTATTCAAAGACAAGCTGCCTTCATCTGTTACTTCAATAGTCTTGTTTCATCCATTAGTTCAGTGACTGTTCCAAGCGCATATCCTTTGTCTTTTATCTGTGTAATCAGCGCTTCAAGACTTTCCGCCGTAGGGTCAGTCGGATGCATTAAAATCATGGCACCATTATGTATCTTGCTTAACACTCTCGTCTGAAGTACAGACGGAGCCGGCTTTTGCCAATCGATTGTATCAACTGTCCACATGACTGTTCCCATCTGTTTCTCTGCTGCAATGTCGATAACCGCTTTTCTGAAACTTCCGCTTGGCGGAGCGAACCACTTTGGCTTAACACCGATCGTTTGTTCTATTTGTTCATTAGTCTTGTCGAGCTGCTCGGAAATTCTTCCTGTAGTCAGTTTGCTCATATCCGGATGATTGTATGAATGATTTCCGATTTCATGTCCGTCTTTTGCAATCTTCTTAGCGAGCTGTACATTGTTTCTCACCCAATTGCCTTCTAAAAAGAACGTAGCTTTAACCTGGTGCTTTTGCAGAATAGGGAGCATTTTTTCCAAATACTCATTTCCCCATGCCACATTGATTAAAAAAGCCACCATCGGTTTGTCAGGATTTCCTTTATAAATAGGCTCAGGCTGAAGTGACTCAAGATGAACACTTGGTTTTACTTGACTGTACACCAAATCTTTTTCCCGAAACTCACCATGCTTTTTCATTTTTTTATATGATTGTTCAATATTGACCTTTAATCCATTGTAGCCTGGAATGCTTTTCCACACTTTATCAATTCTTGCATTCTGGGGCTTAACTTCGTACTCCGGCGCTTTTTGAAGCAATTCTTCATATAATGGGTCTTTTGACGCCGTGACAGTCACCGTATCTTTTTTCATTGCCCCTATATAATCAAGTGCATGCGGATTTTCCATCATCTCAAATGAGACAAAAAAAAGAAATAAAAAAACGGCAAACGGTACAAATTTTTTGTGCATGTTCTGTCCCCCCTCACCTCACATTATGAAGGAGAAGGACAAGGTAGAACCCGCCTGCTTTTGAAAAGCTTCAAAATAAAGAAGCCGGGTCTCCCAGGCTCCTTTTATGTTTTCATTTAAGATTGTTGTTCTTCTTTTTCTTTCTCTTCACGGAGCACCGCTTTGCGGGATAAATTCACTCGTCCTTGTTTATCAATTTCAGTGACTTTGACAAGAATCTCGTCTCCGATTTTTACAACATCTTCAACTTTCCCTACGCGTTCAAGCGCAAGCTCTGAAATGTGCACCAAACCGTCTTTTCCGCTGAAAATTTCAACGAAAGCCCCGAATTTTTCAATCCGTTTCACTTTACCTAGGTAAAGTTGGCCGACTTCAACCTCTCTAACAAGGTCTTCGATGATTTTTTTCGCTTTATGGTTGCCGCTTTCATCTGTAGAGGAAATAAAGATTGTGCCGTCCTGCTCAATATCAATTTTAACACCGGTTTCTTCGATGATCTTATTGATTTGTTTCCCGCTTGGTCCGATGACATCGCGGATTTTATCAGGATTAATGGTCATTGTTAAGATCTTAGGCGCATATCGAGAAAGCTCTTTTCTTGATTCGCTTAATGTTGCAAGCATGCTGTTGAGGATTTCCATTCTGCCCTTTTTCGCCTGCTGAAGCGCTTCTTCAAGAATCTCTCTGGAAAGTCCTTCAATTTTAATGTCCATTTGCAGGGCCGTTACGCCTTTTTCAGTTCCCGCTACTTTAAAGTCCATATCTCCGAGCGCGTCTTCCATGCCTTGGATGTCAGTCAAAACAGTGTAATGTTCGCCTGATTTGACAAGACCCATCGCAATACCAGCAACTGGCGCTTTAATCGGTACACCGGCATCCATCATTGCAAGTGTGCTTGCACAAATGCTTGCTTGAGATGTAGAACCGTTTGATTCAAGCACTTCTGAAACAAGACGGACAGTATAAGGGAAGTCTTTTTCAGACGGAATAACTGGCTCAAGCGCACGCTCACCCAGTGCTCCGTGTCCGATTTCACGACGTCCCGGTCCGCGCATCGGTCCTGTTTCCCCAACGCTGAATTGCGGGAAGTTGTAATGATGCATAAACCGTTTCGACTCTTCGACACCTAAGCCGTCAAGGATTTGCACATCTCCCAGAGCACCTAGCGTACATACGCTGAGGGCCTGAGTTTGTCCCCTTGTAAATAGACCTGAACCGTGCGTTCTTGGCAAGAGGCCAACCTCTGAAGAGAGCGGGCGGATTTGATCGACACCGCGGCCGTCCGGTCTTACTTTCTCTTCAGTAATCAGGCGGCGAACTTCATTTTTCACCAGCTTGGATAAAATCTGCTTCACTTGCTTGATTGTGTCTTCATCATGTTCTTCATCCTCGAATTTTGCCACAACTGCGTTCTTCACTTCGTTAATGGCATCTTCACGGGCATGCTTTTCATGAACTTGGATGGCTTTCAGCAGATCCTCTTCTGCCAAAGCTTTTACTTTTTCATTAAGCTCTTCATCAATTTCAAAGAGCTTAATTTCAGATTTCTCTTTGCCGACTGCTGCAACAATTTCTTCTTGGAATGCAATCAGGCGTTTAATCTCTTTATGGCCGAACATAATGGCTTCAAGCATGATTTCCTCAGGAACTTCGTCCGCTCCCGCTTCTACCATGTTAATCGCATCTTTCGTGCCGGCAACGACAAGATTGATATCGCTTTTTTCAAGCTGATCGACTGTCGGGTTAATGATAAATTGATCATCAATGCGTCCGACAGTAACCCCTGCAATCGGTCCTTCAAACGGAATATCCGATACAGAAAGTGCAAGAGATGAACCGAACATGGCAGCCATTTCTGAAGAGCAGTTTTGGTCAACACTCATGACAATGCTGATGACCTGAACTTCATTACGGAATCCATCGGCAAACAAAGGACGGATCGGACGGTCAATTAAACGGCTGGCAAGAACCGCTTTTTCACTTGGACGTCCTTCTCTTTTAATAAATCCGCCCGGAATTTTCCCTACCGCATATAATCTTTCTTCATAGTTTACAGTAAGAGGGAAGAAATCAAGCGGTTTAGGTTCTTTTGAAGCGGTTGCTGTACTAAGTACTGCTGTATCACCGTAGCGGATCATCACAGCACCATTTGCCTGTTTGGCAAGCTGGCCGGTTTCAACAGTAAGCGTTCTTCCGGCCCAATCTATGGTAAAGACATGTTTTTCTTGTCCCATACAATTACGAACTCCTCTCTTCGTTGTGTGAAATAATCAATTACTCCTATTATGAACGAAATGAATTGAACATATCAATGTCAAAGTAGTATGTAAAAGGATTTCAATGATTTGTTATAAGAAATTTCGCTTTAATACGATAAAAAAGCGGGAATCCTCCCGCTTTTTACGATTATCGACGTAAGCCTAGTTTGTTAATTAACTCACGGTAACGAGTTACGTCTTTATTACGCAGATACGTAAGAAGATTACGACGCTTACCTACCATTTTAAGAAGACCGCGACGTGAGTGGTGGTCTTTCTTGTGAGTACGTAAATGCTCGTTCAAGTTGTTAATTGAGTCAGTTAGGATAGCGATCTGAACTTCTGGAGATCCAGTATCAGATTCGTGTGTTTTGAACTCATTGATGAGTTGGTTTTTACGCTCTTGAGTAATTGCCATCCTGTTTCACCTCCAAATCATATTTAGCCCCAGTTACCTAGCAACCGTCGGTGACTTCGGATTGCCAAGCAATGGTTTTAAGACTACGAAAACTATCATACTAAAAATCGCGCCTATATGCAAATATTTTAGAATAAAATTTGTGTGCGTTGCAAGTTATTTCCGCAAATTGCTGAAATAACGGATGGCTTCCTGCTTATCTTTCTCAATTTGCTCAGTTAATTCTTTGATGCCAGTGAATTTCCGCTCGCTCCGAATCCGTTTGTACCATTCGATTTTTATAGCGGCTCCATATACCTCTTGATCGAAATCAAACAGATTGACCTCGATGGAAGGCTGTTCAGGGCGCTTTTCATAAAACGTTGGCTTATAGCCAATATTGCAAACGCCATTGTAAACTTCGCCGTTCACTTCCGCTTTTACGGCATATACACCTGTGGGCGGAACGATATAGCTGTTATTTAAACCGACATTCGCTGTCGGAAACCCGATGGTCCGCCCTCTTTTATCACCATGAATGACAATTCCTTTAATAAAATAAGGTTGTCCAAGCAAGACATTCGCCAATTCAACATCTCCGTTTTGAAGCGCGGTACGGATATACGAAGAACTGATTTTTTTATCCTGCTCCGTTAATTTTTCTACCATTGTGCACCCAGCTTTTCCGTCTAAATCATCCGGCATGGTCTTCATTGTTCCCTTGCCGTATTTGCCGTACGTAAAGTCAAAGCCTGCCACTGCGTGCTGCACATTAAGGCCGATAATATACTGGTCTATAAACTGCTTAGGAGAAAGAGAAGCAAACACTTCATTAAATTTAACGACATACAGAACTTCTGTGCCTAATTGTTCAATTTGGTTTATTTTGTCTTCAAGAGGCGTAATCAGATCCTTTGGTTCCTTATCTCTGCCCAACACGTGAGAAGGATGGGGATGAAAGGTCATCACAGCTAATGTCAGACCTTTTTCTTCGGCTATTTGCTTCGCTGTGCCGATTACCTTTTGATGCCCGAGATGAACGCCGTCAAAATAACCTAACGCCATCACTGATTTTGCCTGCTCCTCTTTTATTAAATGATGAGGATGTGTAATATGTATCGTCTTCACAGAACGGTCACCTTTTTTCTATTGTTCGCTTTTTTGCATCAATACTTTTGCCGGCTTTAACAGCCCTTTTTTTGCAGGATGAGGGAAATAGATCGCCAAGCAGGTTCCGGATTCAGTAAAGACGGCAATACGGTCTTCACTTGTCATTTCAGAAAACTGCTCGGGCGTCTCAAGCAAAGCCCCATTTTCTACTTTCTTAGCTAATGTATCACTTATGATCCATTTCGGCAAATGATTGAGCGCACGTTCAATAGGAACTGTATGCTCTTCCACGGTTCCGGATTGGGCCTGTGCTTCGAGTTCATCAAAAGTAAAGCATTCGTCGAGAGAAAAATCTCCGGATGCCGTACGGATTAAATGAGACATATGGGCCGGATATCCGAGCTTTTCTCCGATCATGACCGCCAGCGTCCTTACATAGGTCCCTTTGGAGCAAGTCACTGTAAACCGGAAGCTTGCGGTTTCTCCATGATGTTTAATCTCTGTTGTCAGGGCAATGTCTTCAATGGTTATCATACGTTTCGGACGTTCTACTTCAATCCCTGCTCTTGCGTATTCGTATAATTTTTTGCCGTTTACTTTTACAGCGGAATACATGGGCGGAATTTGTTCTTGTTTCCCCTTTAAACTGTTTAAAACCTTTTCTACATCCGCTTTATCAATGTCGTGATTGACAGGCTTTGTTTCCACCGTTTCTCCGGTTTGATCCTCTGTTGTGGTTGAAAAGCCCAATGTTATTTCTGCATCATACGTTTTAGATTTTTCAGTTAAGTATTCGACTATTTTTGTCGCTCTTCCTACACAAATCGGAAGCACGCCTGATACTTCCGGATCGAGCGTTCCTGTATGTCCTACTTTTTTTGTTTTTAACAGCTTTCGGATCTTCATGACACAGTCGTGCGATGTCATGCCAACAGGTTTATGTAAAAGGAGAACTCCGTTAACCATTTGCCTTTCACTCCTTCTTTTGAGTTTTTTTCTTATAAACGAAGAAAGAGGACAGACGATATACGCCTATCCTCTCTTTTTTTATTCAGATGGTTTCTCTGAATGTAATTCGTGAATCAGTGTTTCGATCCGATTCCCGTAATCGATTGATTCATCGAACTCAAATTCAATTTCAGGCGTTTTTCGAAGTCTGATGCGGCTGCCGATTTCGGATCGGATAAATCCTTTCGCTTTTGCCAGCCCTTTCAGCGCTTCTTCCCGTTTTTTCTCGTCACCGAGAACCGAGATATACACCTTTGCAATTTGCAAATCACCTGATACACGTACATCCGTTACTGTCAGAAAACCAATTCTCGGGTCTTTCAGCTTGCGGCTGATAATATCACCGAGTTCTTTTTTCATTTGCTCGCCGACACGGTTCGCTCTCATACTCAATTCAATCACCTCTAAGTTAAAACCACTCTGTCCTAGTGATCGTCCGTTCAATTTCAGGAAAAGAATCGATAAACGCTAGGACGCGCTGCAGTTCTTTTTCTGTTTGAACGCGAGAGGAAGAAACAGCGGCGATTCCGAAGCTGGTTCTTTGCCAGGTGTCCTGATAGCCAATCTCCGAAATCGAAACATTGAACTTGTTTTGAACCCTGGTTAAAATCCGCTTCAGAACGGCACGCTTTTCTTTTAGCGATCCTGCATCATAAATGATGCATTCACACTCCGCAAATCCGATCACGTTCTTTCAATTTCTTGCATGACAAACGCTTCTAGGATGTCACCTTCACGAATGTCATTGTATTTCTTAATTGTAATACCACATTCATAGCCTTGTGAAACTTCTTTCACATCGTCTTTAAAGCGTTTCAGAACATCTACTTCGCCTTCAAAGATGACGACGCCGTCACGAATTAAACGGAGGCCGCTGTCGCGCGTAATGGTTCCTTCAGTAACATATCCGCCGGCAATTGTACCGATTTTAGATACTTTGAATGTTTGGCGTACTTCTACTTGACCAATTACTTTTTCTTCATATTCAGGATCAAGCATACCTTTCATGGCAGCTTCAATCTCGTCGATTACTTTGTAAATGATACGGTGAAGTCGAATATCTACATTTTCAGCTTCAGCCGTACTCTTAGCATTTCCGTCCGGTCTCACATTAAACCCGATAACAATTGCATTGGAAGCAGATGCCAAGATAATGTCAGATTCAGTAATCGCACCAACGCCTGTATGGATGATTTTCACTTTAACGCCTTCTACTTCAATTTTTTGAAGCGCAGCCGTTAAAGCTTCAGCAGATCCTTGAACGTCAGCTTTTACGATGAGGTTGATGTCTTTTACATCACCTTGCTTAATTTGCTCGAATAAATCATCAAGACTGAGCTTCGCTTTATCGCTGCGCTGCTCTTCAAGCTGTTTCGAAGCACGGGCTTCACCGACAGAACGAGCTGTTTTTTCATCCTTAAAGACAAGGAATTGGTCTCCCGCTTGAGGGACATCATTCAAACCGGTAATTTCAACCGGAGTTGACGGGCCGGCAGTTTTCACACGGCGGCCAATGTCGTTGACCATTGCACGGACACGGCCAAATGTATTGCCGACTACGATCGGATCACCGACATGCAGTGTTCCAGTCTGTACGAGCAACGTCGCAACTGACCCTCTGCCTTTATCGAGTTCAGCTTCAATAACCGTTCCTTTTGCCTGACGGTTCGGATTCGCTTTCAGTTCCTCTACCTCACTGACAAGCAAAATCATTTCAACGAGCTCATCAATGCCTTTTCCAGTTAAAGCGGAAAGCGGCACAAAAATGGTTTCTCCGCCCCAAGCTTCAGGGACAAGTCCGTATTCCGTCAGTTCTTGCATTACACGGTCAGGGTTTGCGGATTCTTTATCTATTTTATTCACAGCAACGATGATTGGAACCTCTGCTGCTTTTGCATGGTTAATCGCTTCAACTGTTTGCGGCATGACACCGTCATCGGCAGCTACGACAAGAATCGTAATATCAGTTACTTCTGCACCGCGTGCACGCATTGTTGTAAATGCGGCGTGGCCCGGTGTATCCAAGAACGTGATTTTCTTGCCGTTCTCTTCAATTTGATAAGCGCCGATATGCTGAGTGATTCCGCCTGCTTCTCCTTCAACAACCTTTGTTTTACGGATGCTGTCAAGAAGCGTTGTTTTCCCATGGTCAACGTGGCCCATGATTGTCACGACAGGAGGACGAATTTCAAGATCCTCTTCATTATCAGGCTCTTCGTATTTTTCCAGCTCTGTTTCTTCAAGCACAATGACCTCTTCTGTTTCAACACCATATTCTGATGCAATGAGTTCGATTGTGTCTTTATCAAGCTCTTGGTTAATGGTTGCCATTACGCCAAGAAGCATCAGCTTTTTAATGATTTCTGAAGGCTCTTTGCCAAGCTCTTCAGCAAGTGCGCCAACTGTTAAAGTGCCAGAGAATGTAATTTTCTCAGGAAGCTCTTTTTTCGGCTTTACAGGCTTTTGCTGATGTTGGTTTTTATTATTGTTGTTGTTGCGTTTATTTTTTTTGTTGTTGTTATTCTTCTTGTTTTTGTTAAATTGATTATTCTGCACGTCATTCTTCTTTCCGTCTCGAATTTTATTTGGTTGATTTCCAGCTGATTGCTGATTAACCCCTTGTGGCTGTTTGTTTTTGTTCGTTTCTGCTGGCTTTTGAGATTTAGCAGCTGCGCCGCCTTTTTTATATTTGGCATCTAGCTTTTTAATGGCCTTTTCTTCAAGCATGGCCATGTGATTATTCACTTCTAAATCCATGTTCTTCAGTGCGGTCAAAATTTCCTTACTTGAAACATTTAACGCTTTTGCATATTCGTATACTCTCATTTTAGCCATTCGTTCACCCCCAAAAATATTAATCGAGCAAGCTGATCAGCTTATTCGCAAAACCTTGGTCAGTGACGGCGACAACGACACGGGCTTCTTTACCGATAGAGCGTCCAAGAACCGCGCGACTCTCGACTTTTTTATAAGGGACTTTATAATAATTGCACTTGTCAGTTACTTTTTTTGCTGTGTTAGATGATGCATCCTCTGTAAGCAGGACAAGCTTTGCACGCGCATTCCTGATTTCTTTTATTACCAAGTCTTCGCCTGACACGACCTTACGAGCTCGATTGGCCAGACCCAGCAAGGGAAACCATTCCATTCCAGACATTTTATTTTTTCACCTTTTCCGCCAGTTCCAGCAATTCATCGAAAATCTGGTCATCGATTTGTGATTGAAATTGATTTTGCAAAGTGTTTTTCTTTTTTGCTGCTAAGATGCACTCTTTATCCAGCGTTAAATAAGCACCCCGCCCATTCTTTTTTCCGGTCGGGTCTACTGAGATTTCGCCTTCTTTCGACCGTACAACTCGGATCAGTTCCTTTTTAGGCTTCATTTCACCAGTCACTACACATTTGCGTAATGGGATCTTTTTGTGTTTATTCACCTAAAGTCACCTCTTATTCATCCGATTCAGCAGTTTCAGGCTCCGTAAAGAGCGGCTCATCATCTTCTTCAAGTTCTCTCGGATAGATTCCAAGTTCTCTTGCGTCCGTTTCGCTCTTAATATCAATCTTCCAGCCTGTCAGTTTAGCAGCTAAGCGTGCGTTTTGTCCTCTTTTTCCAATTGCCAGAGACAGCTGGTAATCAGGAACAATAACAGTTGTCGCTTTTTCTTCTTCATTAACAATGACATCAAGCACTTTGGAAGGGCTGAGCGCATTCGCGACAAATTCTACAGGATCACTGGACCAGTTGACAATGTCAATTTTTTCACCTTTTAATTCATTGACGATTGCTTGCACACGCTGGCCTTTAGGCCCTACGCATGAACCGACAGGATCCACGTCAGGATCATCTGTGCGAACAGAAATTTTCGAACGGTCGCCGGCTTCTCTGGCAACAGATTTTAGCTCGACAGTTCCATCATAAATTTCAGGCACTTCAATTTCAAACAAACGCTTTAACAGGCCTGGATGTGTTCTTGACACATAAATCTGCGGGCCCTTCGTTGTTTTTTCTACTTTTGTGATATATACCTTAATGCGGTCATGGGGCTTGTAGCTTTCATTCGGCATTTGCTCATTAACCGGCAGCAAGGCTTCTATTTTGCCTAAAGACACGTAGATAAATTTATTGTCCAGACGCTGGACGATCCCTGTCATGATGTCTTCTTCACGGTCGATAAATTCAGAATAGATCACACCGCGCTCAGCTTCGCGCACACGCTGTGTGACGACCTGCTTTGCTGTTTGAGCAGCTATGCGCCCGAAATCCTTAGGTGTAACTTCGATTTCGACGACATCTCCGACCATATATTCCGGATGGATGCCCTGCGCCTCTTCAATTGAGATCTCTAATCTCTGGTCGTATACTTCGTCAACGACATCTTTTCTTGCAAATACACGGATGGAGCCAGTTTCACGGTTTAGATCCACCCGTACATTTTGCGCTTGATTAAAATTCCGCTTATAAGCAGAAATTAACGCAGCTTCGATTGCTTCGATGATAATTTCTTTACTGATGCCTTTTTCTTTTTCAAGAATCGTGAGAGCATCTAATAATTCACTGCTCATTTAACGGTCTCCCCCCTTAAAACATTTGTATTGATTAGAATGTAACAGCTAATCTTGCATTAGCTATCTTTTCATACGGAATATTGATCCGTTTCTTTCTTGTTTTGATCGTGATCTCAACTGTCACTGTTTGTCCATCAAATTCAGCCAGTTCACCTTCAAACACTTTTACGCCGTCAATAGGCTCATACGTCTTAATGTATACGTTTTTTCCTAGTGATTTTTCGAAATCGGCTTTTTTCTTTAGCGGACGCTCAGCTCCTGGAGATGAGACTTCAAGAAAGTAATTTTGGCTGATTGGGTCTGCCTCATCAAGCTTTTCGCTTAAAGCTTCGCTTACTTTGGCACATTCCTCAATATCCACACCGTCATCGGAATCAATAAACACGCGAAGGAACCAGCTTTGGCCCTCTTTGACAAATTCAATGTCAACGAGTTCCAGCTGAAGGCTGTCTACGATTGGCTGAGCCATTTCTTGAACGGTGTCAGTCACTTTTTTGCTCATGTTCTTCCTCCTTGTGCTGTCGATCTCATATTCGTCTCGTCACTCTGCATAAAAACCCTGCTTCAAAAGAGCAGGGGCTAAAAAGTAAACGATGAACATGTCGAGACAAAATTCTCCTGTTCAATACAAAAGAGCGGGTTTCCCCACTCTTTGCCTCGGTAATCGTTAGCATTTCCAATAAAACTATACCATAACCATATTTTTATTGCAAATGGATATACGCTTACCTTCATACCTAAGCAAGTGACAGAAACTCTAATATTACGATGGCACTTTTTGCGCTTATGTATGCATAGAAGCAGAATTTCTGAGAAATTCTGCTTTCCATATTAGAACAGTGACAATTGGTTTTGATCAGGCAGTGACTCCAGACAGCCATGGCGATCTAAGTACTCTAAAATCGTTTTTGATACTTTCCCTCTCTTTTGCAAATCTTCTTTTGAGAGGAATTCGCCTTCTTCACGAGCTTTTACAATGTTCAAAGCAGCGTTCGTCCCTAACCCTGGAATAGAGTTAAACGGCGGAATAAGACTGTTGCCGTCAATAATAAACTCTGTGGCGCTGGAGCGATATAAATCGACTTTTTGGAATGAATAGCCTCTCTCACACATCTCAAGCGCTAATTCTAAAACAGTCAGAAGGTTCTTTTCCTTCGGTGAAGCATCAAGTCCTTTAGCGTTTATATCCTCCATTACCGCTCTGATTGCTGTAGAGCCCTTGATCATTGTATCAATATCAAAGTCATCTGCACGAACGGTAAAATAAGCCGCATAATACAAAAGAGCATGATGCACTTTAAAGTAAGCAATGCGGACTGCCATTAAGACATATGCCGCGGCGTGGGCTTTCGGGAACATGTATTTAATCTTTTTACAGGAATCAATATACCAGTCTGGGACATTGTTATTTTTCATTTCTTCTTCCCATTCAGGCGTTAATCCTTTTCCTTTACGCACGAATTCCATGATTTTAAAGGCAAGGGACGGTTCAAGGCCTTGATAGATTAAATAAACCATAATGTCATCACGGCAGCCGATAACCTCACTCAGCTCACAAATATTATTGTGGATGAGCTCCTGTGCATTGCCAAGCCATACATCAGTTCCGTGAGACAAGCCTGAAATCTGAACGAGCTCAGAAAAAGTTGTTGGCTTTGTATCTTCAAGCATCTGCCGGACAAATCGGGTTCCGAATTCAGGAATTCCAAGAGTGCCCGTTTTACAGCCAATCTGTTCTTCAGTCACACCGAGTGATTCGGTTCCCTGGAAGATCTTCATCACTTCAGGATCATCCGTCGGAATTGTTTTCGGATCTATTCCGCTTAAGTCTTGAAGCATCCGAATAACAGTCGGGTCATCGTGTCCGAGAATATCAAGTTTTAACAGGTTGTCATGGATGGAGTGGAAATCAAAATGAGTCGTTTTCCACTCTGAACCTGTGGCATCTGCCGGGAACTGGATCGGTGAAAAATCATAAATATCCATATAATCCGGAACTACGATAATACCGCCAGGGTGTTGTCCAGTTGTACGTTTTACACCCGTGCATCCCTGTACGAGCCGATCTATTTCGGCACCGCGCATATGAAGATTGTTGTCTCCGGCATAGCCTTTTACATAACCGTAGGCTGTTTTTTCTGCCACCGTGCCTATTGTTCCCGCACGATATACATTGTCTTCTCCGAACAATACTTTTGTGTAATTGTGTGCTTGCGGCTGATATTCCCCTGAGAAGTTCAAATCGATATCAGGTACTTTGTCCCCTTTAAATCCTAAGAACGTTTCAAATGGAATATCATGGCCGTCTTTTTTCAAAGGCGTTCCGCAATGAGGACATGTCTTGTCAGGCAGGTCAAAACCAGAACCGACAGAACCGTCATTAAAGAACTCAGAATGCTGGCACTCAGGACAAACATAGTGCGGCGGCAGCGGGTTTACCTCAGTAATCTCAGTAAGTGTCGCAACTAATGAAGATCCTACGGAACCACGGGAACCAACGAGATACCCATCATCTAGTGAACGTTTTACAAGTTTGTGAGAGATCAAGTAAATAACAGCAAATCCGTGGCCAATAATACTCTTTAACTCTTTTTCAATCCGCGCTTCGACAATTTCAGGCAGCTCTTCCCCGTAAATGCTTCTTGCACGCTGATAGCTCATTTCTCTGATCTCTTCATCAGCGCCTTCGATTTTCGGCGTATATAAATCATCTTTAATCGGCTTGATGTCATCAACTAAAGAAGCAACCTTTTGGGTATTGGTGACTACGATCTCCTTCGCTTTTTCTTCACCTAAGAAAGAAAAAGCTTCAAGCATTTCGTCTGTCGTTCTAAAATGCACTTTCGGCAGTTCATGCCTATTCAGCGGATTTGCCCCGCCTTGTGAGGATATTAAAATCTTTCTGTAGATTTTATCCTCATCATTCAAATAATGAACATTTCCCGTAGCAACAACCGGTTTATTAAGCTTTTCCCCCAGCTTCGTGATATTCGCAATAATTTCTTTCAGCGCTTTTTCATCACGGACCAGTTCAAGCTCCAGCAAGTGACGATACACTTCAGGCGGCTGAACCTCAAGGTAATCATAGAATGACGCGATATCTTCCACCTCTTCAGGCGATTTTTGCATCATTCCCTCAAAAACCTCTCCCCTGTCACAGGCAGAACCGATCAGAAGCCCTTCCCTGTATTTCTCAAGCTGAGATCTCGGAATACGCGGCACTCTGTAAAAATAATGAATATGAGAAAGTGACACAAGCTTAAATAAATTTTTAAGTCCCGTGCTGTTCACGGCAAGTAATGTTGCATGATACGGTCTTGATCTTTGATAAGCATTGGACTGACCCATATTTTCATTCAACTCATCATGGTACTGAATACCTTTTTCAGCTGCGTCTTTCAGCATTTTCAGAAGCAAATAAGCGGTTGCCTCAGTATCATAGATCGCACGGTGATGCTGTGTGAGTTCGATATCAAACTTTTTACAAAGTGTGTTCAACCGGTGGTTCTTAAATTCCGGATAGAGAAAACGTCCAAGTTCAAGCGTATCAATGACTGGGTTTTTAGCTTTTTCGACTTCAAGAAGCTTTTTATAGGCTACATTTAAGAATCCCATATCAAAGCTTGCATTATGAGCGACAAGAATATCATCGCCAATCCATTCTCTGAAATCTCTTATTACATCTACGACATCCGGAGCGTCTTGTAGCATATCATCTGTGATCCCTGTCAGCTCTATGATTGTGGCGGAAAGCGGACGATGCGGGTTCGCAAACGCCTCAAATTTATCAATAATTTCTCCGCCTTTTACTTTTACTGCAGCCAGCTCAATAATGGTATCGTATACAGCAGACAATCCTGTCGTCTCAACGTCAAAAACAACATATGTTTCTTCTTCGAGCAGACGATGTGCGGCATTATAAGCAATTGGCACGCCATCATCCACGAGATTCGCTTCCATCCCGTAAATCATTTTAATTCCATGCTTTTTGGCCGCAGAATACGCATCAGGGAAGGATTGAACGACAGCATGGTCGGTCAAAGCGATGGCCTCATGCCCCCATTTTTTCGCCTGTTCGACAAGCTTTCCGATACCCGTAACAGCATCCATTTGGCTCATTGGGGAATGAAGATGCAATTCCACTCTTTTTTCTCCTTCAGGTGCTGAATCTTCACGGGTTTTTGCTTTTATTTCGTTTACGTCATTTGCGATCATGACAAGGTCTCTGACAAATGTATCATTTTGAATGCTTCCGCGTGCTTTTACCCACATTCCTTTTTTCAGAGACTTCATCAGCGTCGCATCTTCTTTTTCACGTGCAAACATTTTGATCAAAATACTATTTGTATAGTCTGTAATTTTGAAGATACACAGCGTGCGCCCGCTCTTCAGCTCGCGCGTCTCCACATCAAACACATAACCTTGGACCGTAATTCTCCGTTCTTCGTCCATGATGCTGTCAAGCGTCCGGATTTCCTCGTTATCTTTAATTGGATAACCGATAACAAGAGGACCAGATGGTGCTTGGTCTTCATCACTTTCTTTATCTTTCTTCTCCATTTCAATCAAGGCCTGCATAGCCCGCTCTTGGTCTTCCGCAAGCTTTTGCTCCCGAAACTTTTGAACTTCTTGCTCGGATACAAATATTTCAGCATCAAGCTGAAGATCCGGAAAGCCAAATTGACGGTATTCTGCTTGAATCATGGAACTGTATTTGTTTTTTAGCGCAGCCGCTTCTGTATCCGTTTTGGTTTTGACAATCAGTTTATTGCCCTTCAGCTTCGGTTTTTGCTGGTTTAAAAGACTGATAATCGGCGGCGAAATGCCCTGCAGTTCTTCTATGCAGCGTGACCAGTAGTCTTGTACGATACTTTCACTGACCTCGGCATCCTGAACTTCAATTGAAGATGTCACTTTTGCTATGTGGGCAAACGATTGCGTCAGCCTCGTTGTTAATGTGTCATATATTTGAAAAGGCAGCAAAGATTTAAATTGAAAATGAAAATGCCAAGACTTAGAAGCTTTGTGAATTGTCAGCTTTTTAATCTCGCCATGTTCAAAGTATGTCATGAAGGTATCATCTGTCATATTAATCTGCTGCAGAAGAATTTGAAACTGCCTTCTGTTTACTGATAACTGTTCCATTAAGACAGTATCCCTCCCTAAAAACATCATAAGTGAAGGTACCTCAGGCAATGAGGTACCTTCTATTATTTCTATTTTAACATGTTTTTTGATAAATCGTTATGGTGATTACTGCTTGCTGATAAACGCAGATAATTCGTCTACTGAGATTTCAGTTGACTCACCAGTTTGACGAATTTTCACTTCGACGATTCCTTCGTCAGCCCGTTTTCCGACAGTGATACGGATTGGAAGGCCGATTAGATCTGAATCAGCGAATTTTACGCCGGCACGCTCAGTACGGTCATCATAGAGCACTTCATAGCCTTCCGCTTTTAAATCGGCATACAGCTTTTCAGCAAGCTCTCTTTGCCCATCGTTTTTCATGTTCAATGCAAGAATATGAAGATCGTACGGCGCAACGCTTTTTGGCCATATTAATCCTTTTTCGTCGTGATGCTGTTCAGCAATAGCAGAAAGCGTTCTTGACACACCGATTCCGTAACAGCCCATCAGCATTGGCTGCGCGCGTCCGTTTTCATCTAAATATGTCGCATTCATCGCTTCTGAATAGCGTGTTCCGAGCTTAAAGACTTGTCCGACTTCGATTCCCTCAGCAAAACGGATCGTTCCCTTGCCGTCTGGTGAAGGATCACCTTCTTTAATAAAACGAAGATCAGCAAATTCTTTAATTTGCGCGTCACGATTCACATTGACATTTTTATAATGATGATCTCCTTCATTTGCCCCGGCAACAGCATTAACCATTGCTTTCACAGCTTGATCGGCATATACTTCCACATCCTGATGAATACCGACAGGGCCTACAAAGCCTGGCTCTGTTCCGAGCTGCTGAATGACCTCTTCATGTGTGGCAAGCTCTACAACTTCTGCATGAAGCAAGTTTTTCACTTTAATATCGTTAACTTCATGATCCCCTCTTACAAGCACTAAGACAAAACGGTCATCAGCTTTAAACAATACTGACTTAATGCACGCTTCAGTCGAAACCTGCAAGAACGCAGTCAGTTCTTCGATTGTTTTCACGTTAGGCGTATGAACCTTCTCTAGAGCTTTAGGCTCCTCATCTGAAGGAACTTCCTGGTGAAGAACTTCAGCCATCTCGATATTAGCCGCGTACTGTGATTCATCAGAATACGCAATCGTATCCTCTCCGATCGCAGAAAGTGCCATAAATTCGTGCGTATCCTTTCCTCCCATTGCGCCTGAATCAGCGATAACAGGTCTTACATTAATGCCGCAGCGGGCAAAAATATTAGAATAGGCTTCGTACATTTTTTGATACGTTTCATCCAGGCTCTCTGCAGATGCATGGAAAGAGTACGCATCCTTCATAATAAATTCGCGGCCTCTTAACAAACCGAAGCGAGGACGTTTTTCATCTCTGAACTTAGACTGAATTTGATAAAGAGTCAGAGGGAGACGCTTATAAGATTTAACCTCATCGCGAACAAGCGAAGTGATAACCTCTTCATGCGTTGCCCCTAAAGCAAATTCACGGCCATGACGGTCTTTTAGTCTCATCAGTTCGGGACCATACGTATACCATCTGCCTGATTCCTGCCATGTCTCTGCCTGCTGCAATGCGGGCATGAGCATTTCTACGGCATCAATTTTCTCCATTTCTTCTCGAACAATCTGCTGAATGTTTTGAATCACCTTATACGCAAGAGGCATATAGCTGTATACCCCGCTCGTATTCTGTCTGATAAATCCTGCTCTCAGAAGAAGCTGATGACTTTTTGCTTCGGCATCAGCTGGAACTTCACGGAGCGTAGGAATAAGCGTCAAGCTTTGTCTCATTTCTTCGCACCTCTGATTGATTTACTTTTCGTTTACAAAAACAGCCGCTGGATATCGTTCCATGTGACAACCAGCATAAGAAGCATTAAGAAAGCTACGCCGATAAACACAACAAATGCTTCTTTTTCCCTGTTAATCGGTTTGCCCCGAATCGCTTCAATAAATAGAAACAACAGTCTTCCTCCGTCAAGTGCCGGAATCGGAAGCAGGTTGACAATCCCAAGGTTAATGCTTAAAAACGCCGCAAACTGAAATAAGTTCACTATCCCTGTTTTCGCCACTTGGTCTGTCATGTCATATATGCCGACAGGACCTGACAGCATATCGAGTTTAAATTGGCCTGTTACTAATTTGCTCAGATTGGTTAAAATGGCTTTGGTGACATCAACTGTTGATGTCGCGCCGTAAGCAACCGCTGAGAGTACGCCTTTTTCAGTCGGCGCATAGGAACCGAAACGTCCGATTGTTTTTTTGTTCTCATCTTTAACAGCTTCCGGAGTCACCGAAATATGAAGCGTTTTGTTATCTCTTTTTACTGCAACGTCCATTTCTTTCTCCGGGTTTTCTTTTACAGCGGAGACAATGTCAGTCCAAGACCTCATTTTCTCTCCGTTAATGCTTTGGATATAATCCCCTTCTTTTAGCCCTGCTTCAGCCGCCCGTCCATTGTCTGTCAGCTGCCCGAGCATAGGTTCATTTGACGGTACGCCTTGAATCAGCCCAAGCATCACTAAAATGACGTAAGCTAAAATAAAGTTCATAATCGGCCCTGCAGCAATTGCTTTAATCCGCTGCCACACAGGTTTGGAACCAAATTGGCGATTATACGGCGCAATCTGCACTTCTTCTCCGTCTACAATAAAAAAGGATGTTTCGCTGACAGTAAAGCTGGAAAGTTCGTCCTCTTTCCCCTGTTCATAACCGGTGATCTTCATGTCATGCTCTAGATCCGCTGTTTCCACTTCAATGACTAATGCATCCGGATATTTTTCCTTTTGATTGATGATGACTTTCTCAACTTGATCTTCCTTATTAAACAGAAGCCCGACCGTGTATCCGGGTTTCACCTCAATCATTTCCGGATCTTCGCCGGCCATACGAACAAATCCGCCGACCGGAAGCAGCCTGATCGTATAAACTGTTTCATTTTTTTTGAAAGAAAAAATCTTTGGACCGAAGCCGATCGCAAATTCACGGCAGAGAATTCCCGCTCTTTGGGCTAGCAATAAATGGCCCAGTTCATGGAAGAAAACGAGCGTTCCGAAAATAATGATAAACGCTATAACTGTATTCACGAACATACCACCTTATGTGAGTATTGAATTGACGTATCCCCGGGTATCTTTGTCCACTTCTTGAATGTCCGCCAGGCTCGGTTTTTTCAGTAATTGATGGCGGGTTAGTGCCTTTTCGATACAGTCTTCAATAGCCAAAAACGGTATCTTGCCAGCTAAAAAGGCAGCGACAGCTACTTCGTTTGCCGCATTTAGCACTGTCGGCATTGTTCCTCCTATTTTACCTGATTCAAAAGCAAATTGTAAGCATCGGAACCTGTCAAAATCAGCTTTCTCAAAATGAAGGCTGCCGATTTCCCATAATTCAAGCCTTTTCGCATCTGGTAATGGCAATCGGTCAGGATAAGTGAGCGCATATTGAATGGGGACTCTCATATCCGGAGTTCCGAGCTGTGCGATCACACTTTTATCATGGAACTCAACCATTGAATGGATGATGCTCTCCTTATGTAAAACCACATCAATTTGTTCATAAGGTATATCGAAAAGCCAGTGTGCCTCGATCACCTCTAATCCCTTATTCATCATTGTAGCCGAATCAATTGTAATTTTTGCACCCATTGACCAGTTTGGATGTTTTAATGCATCTTCAACTGTTACTGATTCGAGCTCCTCCCGCGTCTTGTCCCGAAAACTTCCGCCGGATGCCGTAATGATGAGGCGTTCAATGTTTTTAGCCTGTTCGCCTTGAAGAGCTTGAAAAATGGCTGAATGCTCACTGTCAACAGGCAGCAGCGGAACATCATATTTCTTAGCATGTTCTTTTACTATATGCCCTGCAGTGACAAGAGTTTCCTTATTTGCAAGCGCAATTGTTTTTTTCTGTTCAATTGCCTTTAATGTCGGGATAAGACCGACGCTTCCAAGCAAAGCGTTGACAACAATGTCAACCTCCTCCATCACTGCTGCTTCTATCAGTCCTTCTTCTCCCAGCCCGATTTGGCATTCAAAAGAAAAAGACATTTGTTTTAATTTATGATATGTATCCAGATCACCGACAGAGACAAACTTCGGCTGAAAGACCTCAATCATTGGAACGGCCTTATCAATATTTCTGCCAAACGACATAGATACCAGCTGAAATTGGTCTTGATGTGCACGCAGTACATCAAGAGTCTGTTCGCCGATTGATCCTGTTGCTCCTAAAAGACAAATATTTTTCAAAGTTGCCACTACTCCTATTCTTATTGCTGCATGATCAGTCTCATATTCATATTAGACTTTTTTATGAAAAAAGGGCAAGCAGAAAGTACAAGAAAGGCATGACAAACAAGAAACTGTCAAAACGGTCTAATATACCGCCATGCCCGGGAAGAATATTCCCAGAATCCTTTACATCGTAATGTCTTTTCAAGGCGGATTCCACTAAATCTCCCAGTTGTCCAAAAACAGACAAAAACAGCGTGATCAACAGCAGATAGATATACGGGATCGGAAGTTGTGCAACAAGCTGAAAAATCGTCGCCAATACAAGTGCGATGACAATTCCGCCTGCAAACCCTTCCACTGTTTTATTCGGACTGATTTCAGGCCACAGTTTCCGCTTCCCAAGCGATTTACCGACAAAATAGGCACCGGAATCGGTGGACCAAATGACAACACACGCATAAAAAATGTATGTTAATCCGTATTGGTCAAGATTTCTGATTTCGATAAAATAATGAAAACACATTCCGATGTAAATTGCTGCAAGCGTAATAAACCCGACTTCATCAAAAGTAAAGGTGTTCTTGACCAACACTGTGTAAGTCAGCAATAGCAGTACCGCAAATAAAGCTATTTCCATTTTGGAAATCCCGTCCGCTTCAAAAAACGAATACTGGCTTGGCAATAAGAACATCCACAATAATAAAAGACCGATCAAACCAGGCAGTGAAACCAGCTTCAGCTTTTTCATCCGTAAAAGTTCAAAAAGCGCCACACTGCTCATAGCATAAATTAATATGGTGAACGGCAATTTCCCGACAATAACCAAAAATAAAAATACAATTGCTGCCAGAACACCTGTCAAAATTCTTTGTTTCATGTCCACCATCCTCTAAATTCCGCCAAACCTCCGGCCTCTCTGCTGAAACTCTCCTAACGCCTGCAAGAAGTGATCTTCTTTAAAGTCAGGCCACAAGACGTCAGTAAAGACAAATTCACTGTAGGCAACCTGCCATAGCATAAAATTACTCAGCCTTATCTCGCCGCTCGTTCGAATTAAAAGTTCAGGATCCTGCAAAGATTCAGTCATCAAATAAGTAGAAAAAAGCGATTCATCAATGTCTTCAATATTCAAAGAGCCTTCCTTCACTTTTTCCGCGAGTGATTTTGCAGCACTGACAATTTCAGTACGGCCTCCATAGTTAAGAGCAAAATTAAGGATCATTCCGTCGTTTTGCGCCGTGTCCTGTACAGCTTTTTCAATCGCACGTAATGTGTGCGCCGGCAAAGCCGTTTCATCCCCAATGATCCGAACCTGTACATTTTCCTCAACAAGCTCTGGAAGATACGTATTCAAAAATTCTTCCGGAAGCTTCATTAAAAAATCGACCTCCATTTTCGGTCTTTTCCAGTTTTCTGTTGAAAATGCATACAATGTCAGTACTTTGACACCTAATTCGTTTGCGAGCTTCGTGGTCCTTTTTACCACCTTCATCCCTTCATGGTGGCCTGCAATTCTGGGAAGAGAGCGTTTTTTAGCCCAACGGCCATTTCCATCCATGATAATGGCGATGTGTTCGGGAATTTCTCCCTTAAGTATGTCTTCTTTTGTATAACGTTCTAAGTTGGAAGCCGCAGTTTGCTGATTCTTCCAATTTTTGAGTATGTTGAGCATGAGATTCCTCCGTCACCCAAAAAGGTTACATTCCCTGCTGATAATCAATGTAATCAACAGTATTAACAAAAAAACCCCCTGTAAACATGAGAGGGTCTTTTCACTATTATCTATTGTACATAGTTTTTCATTAAACTTCCATGATTTCTTTTTCTTTGTCTTTTGTGACACTGTCAATTTTTGACACATATTCATCTGTCAGTTTTTGAACGTCTTCAGTGGAAGCACGCAGTTCATCCTCAGTAATGTCTCCGTTTTTCTCAAGTTTTTTGAGATCATCGTTAGCATCACGGCGAACGTTACGAACAGCTACTTTTGCTTCTTCAGCATATTTTTTTACAACTTTCACTAATTCTTTCCGTCTCTCTTCTGTTAGTGCCGGAATTGCAATTCGAATCATATTGCCGTCACTTGTTGGTGTAAGACCTAAATCAGCTTTTAAAATCGCTTTTTCGATATCGCCGATTGCTGTTTTATCGTATGGTGTGATAACGAGCATACGAGCTTCAGGCACGTTAATAGAAGACAACTGATTTAAAGGTGTCTGCGCTCCGTAATATTCAACCGTTACTTTATCTAATAATGATGGATTTGCACGGCCTGCGCGTACAGTAGCCAATTCGCGCTGATAAGCAGCAATTGCTTTTTCCATTTTTTCTTTTGTTTGAGTTAATACTTCTTTTGACACGTTATTTCCCCCTCACGATCGTTCCGATTGATTCACCGATAACGGCACGTTTGATATTTCCTTCTTCCATAATAGAAAAGACGATAAGCGGAATGTCATTGTCCATGCATAAAGAGGAAGCTGTTGAATCCATGACTTCCAGGCCGTCTTTAAGAACGTCAAGATAAGAAAGTGATTCATACTTAACAGCTGATTCATCTTTTCTAGGATCAGCATTATACACACCGTCAACGTTATTTTTAGCCATTAAAATAACGTCTGCCTCAATTTCAGCAGCCCGCAGTGCAGCTGTCGTATCAGTTGAGAAATATGGGTTTCCTGTGCCCGCAGCGAAAATAACGACACGTTTTTTCTCTAAGTGGCGTATCGCTTTTCTTCTTATGTACGGTTCAGCAACTTGTCTCATTTCAATGGATGTTTGCACTCTGGACTGGATTCCGAGTGTTTCCAAGCTGTCTTGAAGAGCAAGCGAATTCATTACTGTCGCCAGCATTCCCATATAGTCAGCAGTCGCGCGGTCCATGCCCAGGTCACTTCCTGTTTTTCCGCGCCATAAGTTGCCGCCGCCTACAACAACAGCCACTTCGACTTCAAGCTCAGCGATTTCCTTCACTTGCTTTGCAATGGATTGAATGACAGTCGGGTTAATTCCATTTCCCTGTTCTCCTGCCAATGCTTCCCCGCTAAGCTTTAATACGATACGTTTGTATTTTGGTTTTTCCATGATAACCTCCAAGTGTAAACATTGCCGTTTTCTATTATGCAAGAGAAAAAAAGGTTTGTAAATATAGTTTTAAAAATAGGGAACACAAAATGTGTCCCCTATACTGCCTGAAAAGACGCGACTTAGCCGCGAAATCTTTTCACCATTATTTTTTCACTTGGTTCATTACTTCTTCAGCAAAGTTTTCTTGACGTTTTTCGATGCCTTCTCCAACTTCATAGCGGACAAAAGTTTGAACAGTAGCGTTTTTCGCTGCAATAACTTGTTTCACTTTTTCATCTGGGTTTTTAACGAACGCTTGGTCTAATAGACAAATTTCTTCGAAGAATTTGTTCAGACGGCCTTCAACCATTTTCGCTACGATGTTTTCAGGTTTGCCTTCTTGGAGGGCTTGCTGAGTTAAGATTTGACGCTCATGATTTGTTTCTTCTTCAGATACTTGATCACGAGAAATGTAACGAGGGTTAACTGCAGCAACGTGCATTGCGATATCTTTCGCAGTTTCTTCATCAGTTGTACCGTTGAGAACAGTTAATACACCGATGCGGCCGCCCATGTGAAGGTACGCACCGAATGCAGAGCTGTCGTCTTTTGTAAGAACTGTAAAGCGGCGAAGAGTGATTTTCTCACCGATTTTAGCAACTGCGCTTGTGATGTACTCTTCAACAGTTGAGCCATTTTCCATTTTTTGGCCCATTGCTTCTTCAACATCAGCTGGCGTGTTTGCAAGAAGGTGGTCAGCTAAAGTGTTAAGAAGCTCTTTAAAACCTTCGTTTTTCGCAACGAAATCAGTTTCAGAGTTTACTTCTAGGATAACGCCTTTGTTGCCGTCAGTTTTAATAAGAGTAGAACCTTCTGCTGCGATACGGTCAGCTTTTTTCGCTGCTTTTGCAATTCCTTTTTCTCTTAAAAGGTCAATTGCTTTGTCCATATCTCCGTCAGTTTCAGTTAACGCTTTTTTACAATCCATCATGCCCGCGCCAGTTTTTTCACGCAGTTCTTTTACTTGCTGTGCAGTAATTGCCATTTGTATTCCTCCTTATATGTTTAAACAAGAGTATGTATATTACACATTTTTCTTGAAAAAAGGTGATAAAAGGCAGTCCCTCTTATCACCTTTTGAATAGGTTACGCAGTTGTTGTTTCTGTTTCTGGTGCAGTTTCTTCAGCAACTTCCGCTTCTTCTTCGCCTTGCTTCGCTTCTAAGATTGCATCTGCCATTTTAGAAGTTAGAAGTTTAACAGCGCGGATAGCGTCATCGTTCGCTGGGATAACAACATCGATTTCATCTGGATCACAGTTAGTATCTACGATACCGATGATAGGGATGTTTAATTTGCGAGCTTCCGCAACAGCGATGCGCTCTTTGCGAGGATCGATGATGAATAATGCATCAGGAAGATCCTTCATATCTTTAATTCCGCCTAGGAATTTTTCAAGACGCTCTAATTCTTTTTTCAATTGAACGACTTCTTTTTTAGGAAGTACATCAAACGTACCGTTTTCTTGCATTTTTTCAATGTCTTTAAGACGTTTAATACGTTTTTGGATTGTTTCAAAGTTTGTTAATGTACCGCCCAACCAGCGTTGGTTGACATAGTACATGCCAGAGCGTTGAGCTTCTTCTTTAACAGAATCTTGAGCTTGTTTTTTTGTTCCGACGAAAAGGATTTTTCCGCCTTCAGCAGCAAGATTTTTAGTGAAGTTGTAAGCTTCCTCTACTTTTTTGACTGTTTTTTGAAGGTCAATGATGTAGATTCCGTTACGCTCCGTGAAAATGTAACGCTTCATTTTTGGGTTCCAGCGGCGTGTTTGGTGACCGAAGTGAACACCAGCTTCAAGCAATTGCTTCATAGAAATGACTGACATGTTATTTCCTCCTAATATAATGGTTTTTTTCCTCCGCTTAGGTCATTTTTGTGCAGAACTGCCGCCTGCAGCACCCTCTGCATAAATCGTTAAGCGTGTGTATTTAACACCAAGACATAATATAACACAGCTTTATCCGACAATCAAGAATCCTTTACACCTTTGGAGCGAAATTTTAAAAATAGCTCGATTTCTGTCTTTCCGCTCTTCATTTTCTGGGCAATTTGACTTGCCGAATATCCCTGTTCATATAATTCTATGACCTGGTCTTCAAATGATTGGACCTCACTGTTTACGATCTCTTCCCGACGGTCAACCTCTGTAATCAGACCTTCAATATGTTCAGGAAGATTCTCTGCCTCTTGAACTGGATCCCGCTCTTGATATGTTTCAGAGTGCTGAAGGCCTGGCTTTTGGGATTCTTCATCTGATTGACTTGCAGATGAAGCTTTATTTTCTATCAGTTTCTCATTTTCTTCTTTTAATTCAAGCAGAAATGCCGCCAAGGTGTTTTCCGTCTCTTCAAGTATCTGTTTTTGCTGTTTTTCTGTTTCTTTCACTGCAGCGAGCCTCGTATACAGGATAATGACAGCGTACAGAAGAACGCCGTGGAGCGTAAAGCTTAAAAGCCATAATAGTGTTGACATGTTTTTCACTCGCTAACCATGAAATTCATTATTGTATCACTTTTTCCAGCAGATTCTTTAATTTAAATAATGCCTTTGAATGGATCTGAGATATGCGGGACGTAGAAAGATTTAATACTTGTCCGATTTCTGTCAGTGTCAACTCCTCTTTGTAGAACAAACTCACAACCAGCTGTTCTTTTTCAGAGAGTTCGTGAATTTTTTCCGCAAGCTGTGCAATCAGTTCATCCTTCATAATCTTTTCTTCAGGCGGAACATTTTTGTCATCTCTGATCATGACTTGAATGTTTTCCCCATCATCTTGATCATGGAGCCTTTCATCAATTGACAGCAGATTTGCAAAAAAACCTTCATTCATTGTTGACACGACATCCTGTACCGTCATTCCGAGTTCCTCTGCAATTTCCGCGGGCGATACATTCCGAAGATACCGCTGTTCAAGCTTTTCAATTGCTGCTTCAACCTTTTTTGTTTTTTCGCGCGAGGTTCTGGGCAGCCAATCTTCTTTACGAAGCCCGTCTATGATTGCGCCGCGAATTCTAAACGAGGCGTAGGTATCAAATTTTAAGTCCCGGCTGGGGTCAAATTTTTCAAGGGCATCATATAAACCAAGCATACCAAGGCTCATAAGATCGTCTTTATGCACTGATTTCGGCAGTCCGACAGAAATTCTGCCTACATGATATGTGACAAGCGGCATGTAACGGCGCATTAAGTCGTCACCGGCTTTAGGATCTTTCCACTCTTTCCAGCGCGTCCAAAGCACCTGATCTTCATAATTCAAGGATTGCATTGTTATCCCCCTAATACCTTGATTAAATCGTTTTTTCACCTTGTTTAACAGTTCGAATATGCAGCATGCAGGACTTCGGTTCAAATTCTATCGTCCGGCCGCTTGAGCCGCCCGTATCTTCACTAATAATAGGAATATTAAATAAAGACAGCTGTTCTTTTATCGCTAATACATTTCTCGGTCCGATCTTCATCAAATCATTTGTCGATTTAAATTTAAACATCTCTGATCCGCCGGCCAGCTTTGCTTTTAATGCAAATTTCCGGCATCCCGCTTCTATCAGCATATCAATCGTGGTCTGTACGGCGGTGTCAGCGTACTTAGCCCGGTTGAGCTCGGCAGTTTTCGATAACGTCGAATCCGGAAGCATGACATGAACAAGACCCGCCGTTTGCTTTTCTTTATCATAAAGCACCAGCCCCACACATGAGCCCAAACCAGAGGTCCGGATGGTATCCGGGAAGCGGGCGATCTTCACGTCAGCAATCCCAACCTTTATAACAACAGCCTCAGTTGTACTCATAATGATGCACCTAAGGCGACAAAGAGCTTTTCAAATGAATCATAGTCCGGCAGCATAAACATATGCGCTTTCAGCTCCTGCTGATGGCTTTGGTCAAAAATTGACGTGTCGACAACAATGGCGTGTTCTCCAACCTGACTGAGCTCCATCAGCCCTTCGCTGATCACTGCTCCGAACATGTCCAAAGAGACTTCAGGAACACTTGGATAGAGCTGGAGTTTCGTCAAATCCGCCAAAGCTGTTAAATATGACCCCGCTAAAATATTGCCCAGTTCATGCAAAGCGGATGAGCTCATGTGGTCTTCACCTAAGTCCTCTATGTCAAAATCGGGGTTTCCAATCAGCTCTCTGATAAACTGCTCCGCCTGAAAAAAAGGCATTATAAAGAACATTGAACCCGTTAAATCGCCTTCCATTCTTAAAAAGATGCTGGCAACCGGGACATCGGCGCCGCCGAAAAAATCAACAAGCTCATCAAAAGACAGCAGCTTTGCAAATGGGACTTCCATATCTATCTTTCTATTTAACAGCTGGGCCATTGCAGAGGCGGAGTGGCCGGCGCCTATATTGCCGACTTCCCGCAAAATGTCCATCTGCTCTTCTTTGATTCCATTAAAAATACTCATGTCATAACCCCTTTAAGATTAAGCTTGATCGGGCACAGCGGACTGAGATGATTCTTTATCCAAAACCGCGTTCGCATCAATAATATTTAAGAGTCTGTTCTCTTGTTTCACAATCTGTTCGATCGACACATCCGTATCTTTCTGAACGCCTTCTGGAGCAGATTCTATTTCACTTTCGTGTACGGTAATCACATCATTCGCTTCATCCACAATCCAGCCGACTTCAATATCACGATAAGCAATAATGATAATTCGTGTTTCATCTGTAATTTCATACTCTGGCAAATTCAGGCGTTTTCTTAAATCAATAACCGGAGTCACCACCCCGCGTAAATTGATTACCCCGCAAATATATGGTTCGACGCCAGGTACCCTCGTTGGCTTTTGCCATTTTTCAATTGATTTCACCTGAGTGACGGAAATGGCATATTCTTTGCCATTTACCATAAAGACTATCATTTTTTCGCCTGTTTTAATTTCTGCAGTCATGTGAGACACCTCCTCGAATGGTTAAATAATCAGTGCATTACAATCAATAATGAGCGCTACTTCTCCGTCTCCTAAAATAGTAGCTCCGGAAATTGCAAAGACGTTTGTTAAATAATCTCCGAGTGATTTCAGCACAACTTCCTGCTGGCCAATAAAGGAGTCCACCACAAATGCAGTAGGTTTGTCGCCTTTTTTCACGACAATGATATGGAGCTGTTCCGCATCTTTTCTTGTATCTTCTATTTTAAACTCTTCTTTTAAATAAACGACAGGGACAATATGCCCTCTAAAGTCAATCACTTCACGGTCATGCGTTTGCAAAATGTCTTTTCTGTCAATAACTGCTGTCTCAATGATTGAAGAAATCGGAATGGCAAATGTCTCTTCTTCCAACTTAATCAGCAGAACTGAAATAATAGACAAGGTAAGCGGCAGCTGGATGCTGAATAGAGAGCCTTGACCCTCGGCTGATTTCACACTGACTGAACCGCCAAGAGACTCCAGTTTGTTTTTTACAACGTCAAGTCCTACACCGCGGCCGGAAATATCAGAAATTTGGTCAGCAGTTGAGAACCCCGGAGCAAAAATCAATTCGTAAATTTGGTTGTCTTCTAAGGTTTCAGCTTCTTTTTCCGTTATGACCCCGCGCTCAAGCGCTTTTTCCAGAATTTTTTTTCGATTAAGGCCTGCGCCGTCATCCTCTACTTCGATAAAGACATGGTTGCCGCTGTGATAAGCTTTAAGCACAACTTTTCCTGATTCCGGTTTTCCCTTTTGCAAACGTGTTTCCGGCGCCTCGATACCATGGTCAATACTGTTTCTGATCAAGTGAACGAGTGGATCTCCGATTTCATCAATTACTGTACGATCCAGTTCAGTTTCCGCACCGATGATCGAGAGTTCAATTTTTTTATTCAGCTCTTTCTGAAGCTGGCGAATCATTCTCGGGAATCTGTTAAAAACAGTTTCAACCGGGACCATTCTCATATTCAGAATAATCGATTGCAAATCTCCGGAAATTCTCGTCATTCGTTCAACCGTTTCAGTCAGTTCATTATGCTCAAGCTCTTTCGCAATCTGCTCGAGACGCCCGCGGTCAATGACAAGCTCTTCAAATAAGTTCATTAAAGAATCAAGCCTGTCAATGTTGACACGAATTGTTTTAGATCCGCCGGCTGAATGCTTCGCCTGTTCATCGTTTTTAGCAGGCTGTTTTTGTTTCTCCTGCTTCGCAGGTACAGCTGCTGCTGGTGAATCTTCTTGCTTAGATTCTTCAGGCTTTTCAGCTGATGTTAAAGGAGCCCCTTGAATGACTTCAACATGCTCAATTTCCGACACGCCATTGATTAATTGTTCAATGTCTTCCGCTGATTGATGTGTTAAGAAACAAACTTGAAAGTCAGTTCCAAAATCTTCTGTTTCAAGCACTTCAGCACTTGGAATTGTTTTGGCTACTTCTCCGACTTCATTTAGTTTTTCAAACACCATATAGACACGAACTGCTTTTAACATACAGTTTTCGTTCAGAGAAATCTTGATTTCATATCGTTTGAAGCCTTGCTCCTCCGCTTCTTGTATAACTGTGCGTTCAAATTCATCATATTCCCAATCAGATGCTGAACTCTGTGCTTCTGCAGGTTCAGCGGAGGCAGCGGATTCAGCGTGCGCACCATTCACATCAAGCTTGGCACTCACTTCTGAGATATCTCTTTTACCATCCCCGCCATCAATAATAGACTGAACCATTGCTTCCAGGTGATCCAGAGCTTCAAACAAAATATCCAGCCAGTCTGAGGTGACTTCCATGTCTCCGTTTCGGATTGCATCCAGCACGTTTTCAAGCAGATGGGTAAGATGTGCTAAATCCGTGTAGCCCATCGTTGCGCTCATTCCTTTTAATGTATGGGCAGCCCTGAATATATCATGTACGAGCTGAAGATCAGTCGGGTCTTTCTCTAAAAGAAGAAGCTTTTCATTACATGTTTGTAAATGTTCTTTACTCTCATCAATAAAGACATCTAAATACTGATTCATATCCATTTGAATCACACCCTCTCTTTTTTCACACAGCTTGTGATGGATGCTGCGATATCTTCCACATGTTTAATCTCATGAATGAGACCCGCTTTAACAGCAGCTTTTGGCATCCCGTATACGACACAAGATTCTTCAGACTCCGCAATGGCTTTCACATTGCCGGCTGTTAGCATGTCCTTTAGTCCAGCAGTGCCGTCACTGCCCATTCCGGTCATGATAACCGCTACTTTTTCATAATCTGTCAGTTTCCCGACAGAACGGAATAAATAATCAGCAGATGGTTTATGACGGCTTGGTGTGTCATGGTTATCAAGCACAACCTGGAGTCCTTCGCTGTTTTTAATAACGGATATGTTTTTTCCGCCCGGTGCTATGTAAACACAGCCGTTAAGAGCTGCTTCACCATCTTTTGCTTCTTTTACCTGAATGTCAGATAAATGATTCAGCCGATCAGCCAAAGAAGCAGTAAACCCTTCAGGCATGTGCTGAACGACAACCACTGGTGCGTTCAAATCCTTAGGGAGCTTCGGTATCACCTTTTGTAACGCCCGTGGACCGCCTGTTGATGTGCCGATACACACAATTTGTCTGCCCGTGCCAGGTTTCGGTTTGCTTAATTCAGGCTTAACGACAGCACGCACAATAGGTTCGGGCCGAACTGTCTGGGAAACAGGACGTTTCCGCTTGCCGGAAAGTCCTGCCGCGACGACACGCTCAACTAGTTGTTCTTTAATTTTGTATAGATCCAGAGATATTGAGCCTGATGGCTTTGTGATAAAGTCAAAGGCACCGATCTCCAAACAATTAATTGTGCATTCTTTACCTTTCTCGGTCTGGCTAGACACCATAATGACCGGCAAGTTATAAATCTCAATAATTTTGCGGAGCGTATCTGTCCCATTCATGACCGGCATTTCAACATCAAGAGTAATAACATCCGGTTTTAATAATTCAATCTTCTTAAGCGCTTCTTCTCCGTTTCTCGCAGTTCCGATTACTTCTATCTGCTTTTCTTCGGTCAGAAAATCACTTATCATTTTTCTCATAAAAGCTGAATCATCAACTACAAGCACACGAATCAAATTAAGCCCTCCTCATTAAAAAAGAAGATAATTTCTCAATAAATGTCTGTTTGTCTTCTTTGTGTCTCGTTTCTTCTCTTTCAAACAAGGCGTCCGCTAAAATACGGACTGACCGGCTGGCTTTTGCCTGAGGGCTTTTTATGAAAAAAGGAACCTGTTCGACAACCGCTTTGCTCACGATCACATCGTCAGAAACGGAACCGGCAAACTGAACCTGAACATCCAAAAACATATGAATTGTACGGGAGAGGCGGGCAAAAGCGTCAAGCCCTTCCTTTTGGTCACGGCACCGATTGACAGCCACCTTCATTGAAAGCTTATTTTCTGTCAAAACCAAGTGCTTGACAGCGCTGTATGCGTCCATAATGGCCGTCGGCTCGGGAGTTGTAATAATCAAAATATCTTCTGCTGATAAAATAAAAGGCAGTTGATCTTTTGATAAGCCTGCTCCCATGTCAAACAGCACATAATCGAACTGGCTTAATGCATGAGAAAGTTCATTGGCAAAAAACGTCCATTTTCTCTGATCGAGCTGAAACATCACATCAAGACCGGTTCCCCCTGATATATACCGCAAACCCTTTGGGCCAACGGATAATGACTGCAGCAAAGGCTTACGATCGGTTAAAACATCGATTATCGTGGCAGACGATGAATTTCCTATTAATATATCAATGTTCCCCATCCCGATATCAAGGTCGATGAGCAGCACCTTCTTACCTTTATCCTGCAGCGCAAGTGCCATATTTAAGGTAATATTGGATTTTCCGACACCGCCCTTGCCGCTGATGACAGCAAGTGTCTTCGCTTTTTGTGAATAAACCATTGGCAGAACGCGCTCACGTTTTTCCATTTTCGCCCGTAAAGTTGCTGCTTGGTCATATCTGTTCATCTGCACAGCATCCTCACAAAACCAAGTGGAGATACAGTCTGTATATCCTCAGGCACATTCTGGCCGTTAGTCATAAACCCGACACCTATTTTTGATTCTGCCAGTATATTAAATACAGAACCTAAGGAAGTCGTTTCATCTATTTTCGTAAAAATATACTGATTGACAGGGACGGATGAAAACCGTTTGACAATATGCTTCATATCTTCATATTTTGCAGTCGCGGATAAAACAAGAAATGACTGAATGCTGCTCTCAAAAGGAATCGTTTCTTTCAGTTCATCAATGTATTGCGGGTCTTTGAAGTTTCTTCCAGCTGTATCAACAAACACATGATCATACTCAGAAAATAGCTCCTTCGCCTGCTGAAATTCTTCTTTTGTATAGCAAACTTCCAGAGGAGCCTGCAGCAGTTCAGCGTATGTTTTCAACTGTTCAACAGCTGCAATACGATACGTATCTGTTGTAATAAAAGCGATTTTTTTATGTTTTTCAAGCATAGATATGGCTGCGAGTTTAGCCAGTGTAGTTGTTTTACCAGCCCCTGTTGAACCAAAGAGAACGATATATTTTGAATGAATTGGCTCCTGCCACTTGTCTGCTGAGGGCAGCATATCGCATAGTATTTCCTGAAGTTTGCCGACAACATTTTCTTCAGTCAAGCCGCCTGCTTCAACAGAGAAGCGAAGCAATTTTTTCAGAGTGTTCGTTTTCGTAGACTCTTTGATCCCTGTTTCTTGCAAAAGCTTTTCTGCTTTTCGCAGCGGCTCAGGAAGTACAGATTGATATGCTGAAAAATCACCTAGCTCCTGTTGCGCCGGAATTTGAGGGGGATATGTTCTCTCCTCTATTTTTGGACTGCTGACCGGAGTTTTTAATGTTTGTTTCGGTTCAGCTGCCTTCTGAGGCGTTTTTTTCTCAAGAAAGTCCTGATCCAATACGGCGATTACTTCAACAGCAGGCTTGTTGACGAGGCCAAACCATTTTCGCTTTTTAATTTTTTTCGAATTTAATATGACCGCTTCATTACCTAACTCTTTTCTGATGAGAAGTGCCGCTTCTTGCATTGAAGCAGCAGTAAATTTTTTTATTTTCATTAAATATCCACCACTCCAATGCTTTGTACCTCAACATTCGCCTCAAGTTCGTTATAAGAGAGTACCGGAAGATCAGGGAAGTACCGTTCCAGAAGCTGCTTCACATACATTCTGACAGGCGGCGAGCAAAGAAGAATCGCGGTTTCCTGACGTAATGAGAGCTGTTCAGCTTCTTTGGCGACAGAGCGCACTATACTTTCTGAAATATCTGGTTCAAGTGATAAATAGTTCCCGTGTTCCGTCTGCTGCACACCGTCTGCTATTGCTTTTTCTACACGGCCCGAACAAGTAACAACCTTCAACACTTCATTTTCTTTGGCAAACTGGGCTGTAATTTGTTTAGCAAGCGCTTGTCTTGTATACTCTGTCAAAAGATCAGAATCTGTTGTTAATTTCCCATAGTCAGCAAGTGTTTCAAAAATCGTTACTAAGTTTCGAATTGAAACTTTTTCTTTTAAAAGCTTAGCAAGCACTTTCTGAATATCACCGACAGACAATGGATTCGGCGTAACCTCTTCAACCAGGACTGGATACGATTCTTTCAAGTGATCGATCAGCTGTTTTGTCTCCTGCCTTCCGATCAATTCGTGGGCATGCTGCTTAATTTTCTCCGTAATATGCGTTGAAACGACTGATGCAGGATCAACTACTGTATAACCAAGCATGTCGGCTTCATCCTTTACCGCTTCGCTAATCCATTTAGCCGGCAGTCCGAATGAAGGCTCCACTGTTTCAATCCCTTCAATGAGATCGTCCTCAGGAGTAGGCGACATCGCTAAATAATGATCAAGCAACAGCTCGCCTTTTGCTACCTCGTTTCCTTTAATTTTCAATCGGTATTCATTAGGCTGCAACGCTATATTATCTCTGATTCGCACGACAGGAATGACAAGCCCGAGTTCCAAAGCCAACTGACGGCGTATCATAACAATTCGGTCTAATAAATCACCGCCTTGATTGGCATCAGCAAGCGGTATCAGGCCATATCCAAACTCAAATTCTATCGGATCTATATGCAGAAGCTGAACAACACTTTCAGGGCTTTTAAGCTCGTCCACCTCAGCCTCTTCCTCAAGAATCTCATCCACTTCTTCTTTTTCCTTACCTGATTTAGATAGTGTATATGCGCCAAAAGCAAGCAATCCCGCAAGCGGCCCCGTCAGAAGGATGCCGATCGGAGTGAAAATACCTAAAAGCATGATCGTAGCTGCTGCGACGTATAAAAGCTTTGGATACGCAAACAGCTGGCCTGTAATGTCATGCCCTAAGTTTCCTTCAGAGGCAGCTCTTGTGACCACAATACCCGTAGCCGTAGAAATTAACAGCGCCGGGATTTGCGAAACAATTCCATCCCCTACAGTCAGCATCGTAAAGTGTGAAGCAGCCTCTTGAATGGACATGCCCTGCTGAAGCATCCCGATCACGATTCCGAAAATAATATTGATCATCACAATGATGATTCCGGCAATGGCGTCACCTTTTACAAATTTACTGGCACCGTCCATTGCTCCATAAAAGTCTGCTTCTCTTGCCACTTTTTCGCGGCGATGCTTCGCTTCCTGTTCGGTAATCATCCCTGCGTTTAAATCAGCATCAATACTCATCTGCTTCCCAGGCATTGCGTCCAGCGTAAACCTTGCTGCAACCTCGGAAACACGTTCAGCACCTTTTGTAATGACGATAAACTGAATAATAATAAGGATGATAAATACAACGAGTCCAACTAATACATTTCCGCCGACAACGAAATTTCCGAAAGTCTCGACGACTTTACCTCCTTCACCGTGTGAAAGAATTGAACGGGTAGTTGAGACGTTCAAGCCCAAACGAAATAGGGTCAAAAGCAGCAACAGTGACGGAAAAATCGAAAACTGAAGCGCTTCCTGCATATTCATTGTGGTGAGAAGCACGATCAACGCAAGAGAAATATTAATAATGATCAAAATACTTAACAGCCATGGAGGAAATGGAATCACCAGCATCGCCACAATGAGGACAACACTTATTAAAACGGATAAATCTCTTGTTGACATGCTGTTTTTTCTCTCCTTTTAAATCGAAAAATTCAATATACTTTTTGTTTTGTTTTATATACGTAAGCCAGAATTTCTGCTAAAACTTTAAAAAATTCTTCCGGCACTGCCTGGTCAATTTCCACCTGATCATATAACGCACGGGCAAGCGGTCTGTTTTCTACCATCATGACATCATGCTCTTTAGCAATTTTCCTGATTTTTAACGCAAGGTGGTCGACGCCTTTTGCAACAATATAAGGTGCGTCCATTTTTTCTTCATCATATTTCAAAGCAATCGCATAGTGAGTCGGGTTTGTGATAATGACATCTGCTTTTGGAACTTCCTGCATCATCCGCCTCATCGCCATTTCCCGCTGTCTTTGTTTAATTTTAGACTTGATAATCGGGTCTCCTTCAGATTTTTTGTACTCATCTTTTATATCTTGTTTTGACATTTTGATATTTTTCTCATAGTCAAATCTCTGATATAAATAGTCGAGACCAGCAAGAATCAACAATGCACCTGCACCGCTTAGTCCCATCCACAAAGTGAGTTTTGAAACGAAAGAAAGTGCCTCTTCGGGTGTCAGGAGAGGAAGCCGGAGAATTTCTCCATAATGCAGCCAAAGCACAGCAAAAGCCGCAAAACCAACGACTACGATTTTCAAAATTGATTTAATCAGCTCCACAATCGCCCTCATACTGTATATTCGTTTAAAGCCTTTGATCGGATCCAGTTTTTCAAGCTTAGGCTGTATCACTTCAGCAGAAAATAAGAACCCAACCTGCATATAGTTGCTTACGACTCCTGCAACAAGAGCAACAAGCAAGATCGGTGCGAGTATCATGCCCATATCCTTTAATAAGCTGACAAACAATGTATGCACATTTGATTCTGAGAGCTTCATTGTGAGCGATTCGGTATAAAATGTTTCTATGAATGACAGCAGCCTGTCTCTCATATACGGACCAATTGCAATAAGCGAAAGGAATATTACCAGTAAAGAAACGGCAGTATTGACATCCGAGCTTTTGGCTACCTGCCCCTTTTTTCGCGTATCCTTCCGTTTTTTCGGAGTGGCTTTTTCTGTCTTCTCTCCCGCAAAAAACTGCAGGTCAACTCTAAGCTTCATTAAGAAACACCGACCAATGCTAAAAGATTCCGCATCGTTTCAATCGTTAAGCTGAAAACATTCCGGACAACGACGAAGATAACGGACATACATACAATGAGCATGATGAAACTGACAGCGATCTTTAAAGGCAGACCGACCACAAATACATTTAACTGCGGAACAGTTCGAGCCACGATACCTAATGCTAAATCAACTAGAAACAAGCTGGCCACAACCGGCGCTGACATTTGAAAAGCGATAATAAACATTGCATTAAAGCTTTTCGCAATAAAATAGGCAAACTTTTCATCGCCGAAATTCGGAAATGCCTGATCAACTGAAATATACTGAAAGCTGTAGTAAATACCATCCAGCAACAAATGGTGGGCATTGACACTCAGCATAAACAAAAGTGCCATCGTATAGATAAACTGGCCAATCAACGGACTTTGTGCACCGGTTTGCGGATCAATAACGTTTGCTATTGAAAATCCCATTTGAAAATCAATAAACGAGCCGGCAATCTGCACTGCGGCAATCATCATATAAGCAATTAAACCCAGACATAGGCCGACCAAAGCTTCTTTAAACGCCAAAAGCATATAGTGCTCATCTATCTCCAAAGAGGGCGGTTTATCAATGGTGCTGAAACAAATGACCGCAAGAAAAAAAGCAAAACCTATGCGATGAACAGCTGGCACATTTCGATGTCCAAATAGCGGAATCGTTACAAAAAAAGCAGAGATTCTAATAAAAACCAATAAAAAAGCAGGAAATAAGTCAATAATTGAATTCATCTCTACATTACCCTGCAAAACGATTTAAATTAGAAAACAGCTCTGTTGTAAATGAAAGAATCGTCGACAGCATCCACGGACCAAAAAAAATGAGAGCCAGGAGAACCGCCACGATTTTCGGAATAAACGCCAAAGTCTGTTCCTGGATTTGAGTTGTCGCCTGAAATATGCTGACAATTAAACCGACCAGTAAAGCAATAGCCAATAATGGCCCGCTGATCATCAGCGTTACGTATACGGCTTTTTCCGCCATAGAAATTACAAATTCTGAACTCACGTTTAGCACCTACCCTAAAAGCTCTGAAGCAAAGATTTCACAATTAAATACCAGCCGTCTACCAAAACAAAAAGTAATATTTTAAAGGGCAGAGAAATCATAACTGGAGGCAGCATCATCATTCCCATTGACATCAAGACGCTCGCCACTACCATATCTATAATTAAAAAAGGGATAAAAATCATAAAACCTATTTGAAATGCTGTTTTAAGCTCCGATATGGCAAAAGCCGGAACCATTGTTGTTAACGGAATATCCTTTAATGATTCAGGTTTATCCATTTTCGCGTAATTCATAAACAGCGCCAGATCCTTCTGCCTTGTGTGTTTACTCATAAATTCTTTAATCGGTTCCTCAGCTTTCGTATACGCTTCATCCAAGCTGATTTTGTTGTCCATTAATGGGGTCAGCGCTTCTTTATTAATTTCTGAAAAAGTAGGAGCCATAATAAAAAATGTTAAAAACAGCGCAAGCCCGATTAGAACCTGGTTTGGGGGCATAGATTGCGTCGCAAGTGAAGTTCTGACAAATGACAGAACAATGACGATGCGAGTAAAACAAGTCATAAGAATCAATATTCCAGGCGCCACTGAAAATACAGTTAACAATAATAGTAATTTAACAGTCGAACTTACGTTTTCCGGATCGCTTGAACTGAAAATATTTATAAACTCATTCATGATGACGTGGGCCTTTCTTCTTTCCTTCAGAACGGTTTTGTTTTAACTCTTCAAGTTGCTCTTTTAATGCTTTTGAAAATGAAGGCAGTTTTTGCTGCGGCTGATGTTCAGAACTCTTAAGCGGCTTCACAAACTTTTGCCACTCTATTTTGCTTGACATTGCCTCTTCATGCTGACTGAGAATGACTTCAATCTCTTTTTCATCCTCAATTTCTTTCAGCAGCTGGATCGTCTCTCCTACACCGACGACGAGCACACTTTTCCCGACCTTGATCAATTGTATGGATCTGTTCTGGCCGACCGATGTGCCGCCAATATTTTCAACATATTGAAAAGGCTTTAGGAGCCGATTTCTTTTGTTCATGAGCTTAACCAGCCCGTAAATCAGCGCGATAACAAACAGTAAAGCGAAAATCATCTTTACAAAATCAAAAGCTGAGACAGAAGGAGCAGCCGCTCCCTCCGTCTCATCAGCAGTTTTTGTTGTTTTTTCTTTCTTTTGCTCTGATTGATCTGCAGTTTTTTCATCTTTCTTTTGAAACCATTCGTTTACAGTTGAATTATCAGAGTCTGCCGCGGCAGCAGCAATCGGATGTACACTGAATAAAACGAAAAAACAAATAAAAACAATAAAATATTGACTCTTTTTCAACAGTCGTACACCCTTTAACTTAATGTTTTGTTGATTGCTTCAAGCACACGGTCAGCCTGGAAAGGTTTCACAATGAAATCCTTAGCGCCGGCCTGAATGGCATCAATAACCATTGATTGCTGTCCCATAGCAGAACACATGATGATTCTTGCCTGCGCATCAATTTGTTTAATTTCTTTTAATGCTGTAATACCATCCATTTCTGGCATCGTGATATCCATAGTAACAAGGTCAGGTGAATGCTCTTTATATTTCTCTACCGCTTGTGCTCCATTTTCAGCTTCCGCCACAACTTCAAAACCATTTTTAACTAAAATATCTTTAATCATCATTCGCATAAATGCTGCGTCATCTACAATTAAAATTCTATGTGCCATAATCTATCTCTCTCCTTGTGTTTCGTTATTTTAAATTATTAATGCGCTCTGCCTGGCTTAAAATGTCAGTGACTCTTACTCCGAAGTTTTCTTCAATGACAACGACCTCGCCTTTGGCAACGATACGCTGATTAACTAAAATATCTACAGGCTCACCGGCTAATTTATCAAGCTCGATAATACTTCCGGCAGAAAGCTCTAAAATCTCTTTTACGCTTCTCTTCGTTCTGCCAAGCTCAACAGTAATCGAAAGCGGGATATCCAAAAGCATATCCAGATTATGAATAGGGGCTTGTACAGCTTCGTTTGGATCAAACGCGGAAAATTCCACCGGTGAAACCTGAACTGGCGCTGCTTTTTTTGCTGTTCCCTGCCTTTTTGGCGGCTGCTGCTGTTGCTTCGGTTCAATACGCGGCTCTGGCGTCACAGGCTCTTTCGGCTGTTCGTATGTAACTTCAGGCTGCACCGTTTCTTCTTCCTCTGCACTTTCTGAGTTCATAAGGCTTGAAATTAAATCTTTCGCAAATGTCAATGGGTAAAGTTGCATAATGCTGGAGTCTATTAATTCTCCCACCTTTAAGTTGAAAGAAACTTTCACCAGCATTTCATCATCAGGAATACGGTCTGTACCCTTTTCTTCAGTAACATCCAGCAATTCAACTCGAGGAGGTGAAATATCAATTTTTTTACTGAATACAGTAGACATTGATGTGGCAGCCGATCCCATCATTTGGTTCATTGCTTCTTGAACCGCACTTAAATGGATTTCACCCAGTGAAGGGTCCGCACCTTTTCCGTCTCCCCCGATCATTAAGTCCGCAATGATCGCCGCGTCACTTTGTTCCACGACTAACAGGTTGCTTCCGCTGAAGCCCTCCGTATAATTCACTTCAATCGCTACATACGGTTCAGGAAACGCATCGCTGATTTTACTTCTTGGAATGACCGTTACGCTTGGAGTCGTAATATCGACCTTTTGATTTAAAAGCGTTGACAGTGCTGTCGCAGAACTGCCGAATGAAATATTACCGATTTCACCGATCGCATCACGCTCCATTTCCGATAAGTCATCTACTTCCGGAATCTCTGGCTCATCAAGCGTGCTGCCAGTACCGTTAAGAAGCGCGTCAATCTCATCTTGAGATAATCTATTATTCTCCATCTTGTTCACCTCTTATGTCGTGATCTAAAATTTGCACTGCCTGTTTTCGATTCACCCGGCCGGCTTGTCCTAAAAATTTCGGCTTATCTCCGACCAATACAGTAAGAGGATCCGTGACTGATTTGTCCAAAGTTATGCAGTCTCCGACTTCTAAACTTAAAAACTCTTCTATCGTCAGTTCAGATGTGCCGAGCTCGGCCACGACAGGTATTTGTGCTGTCATGATACGTTTTTCAAGCGACTTTGTTTCCTCAGGCTTTGGCTCATTTCGGTCTGATTGCATCCAATAGTGGACTGAAAGCTTCGGTATGAGCGGCTCGAGTACAATATGCGGGATACAGAGATTAATGACACCGCTGATTTCACCAATTTGAGTATTGAGCGAGATCACCACGACTGTTTCATTAGGAGATACCATCTGAACAAATTGCGGATTCACTTCAAACTCAGTCATTTCCGGTTCAATATCAGCAATTGACTGCCAAGCTTCTTTATAATTACCCAGTGCATTTTCAAATAAATTAGAAATGATTTTTGTTTCAATTTCTGTCAAACTGTCAACCTTGTTATGACTGATTCCAATCCCGCCCATGACTCGATCCATCATCGTATAAGCTATCGTGGGGTTGACCTCCATCATAATTCTTCCTTCCATCGGATGAACATCAAATAGATTCAGAATCGTCATGTTTGGAATCGATCTGATAAATTCCTCATACGGAACCTGATCAACAGAACTGACAGATATGTGAATATAGGTTCTGAGCTGAGCAGAAAAATGAGTGGTAAGAAGTCTTGCAAAATTGTCATGAATTCTCGTTAAACTGCGGATCTGATCCTTAGAAAACCGCAGCGCACGTTTGAAATCATAAACCTTGACTTTCTTCTCTTTTTCTTCTTTTTTCAGCTCTTCAGCGTCCATTTCACCAGTTGATATTGCAGAGAGCAGTGCATCTATTTCATTTTGGGAGAGAACTTCTCCTGACATTTTCCTCACCTCCGTATTCTGTCAAATTATGCTTTATTGCAGATTAAAGGAGGTAATATACACTTTTTCTACTTTTCCTTCTTGGAGGTAGCTATTTATTTTATCTTTTAGTTCCTTCTTAAAGGTTTCTTTTCCCTTGTCTCCCTCAATCTGATCAGCATTCGTATCAGCCAGCAGTGATATAACAGCGTCTTTCACTTGGAAATCACGTTTCTCAAGTTCTTCTTTTGATTTATCAGAATCAGTTTCAAGTTTAATAGCAAGACGGATAATGTTATCAGACTTTAAATTTGTTGTGATCTCTTCTACATCAACAGAAGACGCAACGATTTCATCAATACTTTTTTTCGCTTCACTTTTTTCGGACTTTCCGCCTAAAACAAAATAAGCCGCCGCCCCGAGAGCACCAATTACGATAAGAATAATTAGTAATATGATCATTAACTTTTTCTTCATTCCGGTTCCTCTATTCCTTGATCCATTGCAAATATTTGTATTTTTCGGTAGAAAGCTGCGATCTTTTCCAGAACAGCTTCTTCATCTTCTTTTACTACAAACTTCTTACCATTTGACAGAGTAATTGTAGTATCCGGAAAACATTCAATCTGTTCAATAAATAGCGCATTCAGTGTAAAGGGCTGCCCGTTCAAACGGGTTACTTTAATCATAAAACAGCGGAGAAGCGATTACTCGCCTCCCCTCCCTCCTTAACGTTTAAGGTTAACCAGTTCTTGAAGGATTTCATCAGATGTTGTAATAATTTTTGAGTTTGATTGGAATCCGCGCTGGGCTACGATCATTTCAGTAAATTCGTCAGTTAAATCGACGTTAGACATTTCGAGAAATCCTGATTTAAGAGCACCAGTTCCGCCGTCACCAGGCTGGTTCGCTGCACTGGCCGTTCCAGAGTTTAAAGATTCACGGTATAGGTTGCTTCCGATTTTATCCAATCCATCACTGTTGGCAAAAGTAACAATCCCGATTTGTCCCCCGTCTTGTGTTTTCCCCTCAGCATCAACAATTGACACCTTTCCATCAGAACCAATGCTAAAGCTTTGAGCATCAGTAGGAATTTTAATTGTTCCGCCATTCATATTTAGTACATGGTAGCCATCACCTGTAACCAGTGTTCCAGTATTATCTAAATAGAAGTTCCCTGCTCTTGTATAAGCTGTCCCGTCACCTGTATCAATTCGGAAGTAACCGTCGCCGTCAATTGCTAAATCAAGTGTTCTTCCTGTGCTTTGTGTCGCGCTTGTTGAATGAATTGTATCAATTGTGCCAGATGATGAACCTAAACCGATTTGCTTAGAGTTTGTTCCGCCGATTGTTGCACCAGCAGCAGAACCGCCGGCAATGGTTTGGCTTACCATATCTTTAAAGGTCACACGGCTCTTTTTGAATCCTACTGTATTTACGTTGGCAATGTTGTTACCGATTACGTCAAGCTTTGTTTGAAAGTTCTTCATACCGCTGATTCCAGAATAAAGTGAACGTAACATAATATATTCCCCCAGATGTTTTTATTTAGATGATTGTCCCACAGACATGACATTCGCAGGACTGATCTCGGTCCCATCATCAAGAACGAGATAATAATTTCCTTTAAAATGTTTAACAGAGCTTACTGTGCCTGTTTTATCTGTTGCACTTTTACCATCAGTCCAAGATACTTCTTTTCCCATCCAATCAACATACGTTGTAAACGGATCTTGGTTTTCAACGAATTGAGTCATTGTCGTATTCAGATTCATCATTTGCTCCAAGCTTGAAAAAGTCGCCATCTGGCTGATAAATTCTTTATCGTCAATCGGGTTAAGCGGATCTTGGTTTTGAACTTGAGTCATTAATATTTTTAAAAACTCGTCTTTCCCCAAGCTGCTGTTGTTCGTCGACACAGTGTTCGTTTTTTCAGGCAGTTTATATTCTGAACTTATAGAAGTCATTCTTCTTCCTCCATTTCAACCATCGACACTTCATCGAGCAGATCGCCAAAATCATTTGATTGCTTTTTCTGTCTTTGCTGTCTCTGCCCCTCTTGCTGCTGTTTCTGTTCATCAGCAAGCTGGCCGTATATCGGCTGATCCCCGCTTTGGACCGGAAGAGTAAAACGGTCAATTTGGACGGCCATATTCGGCAATGATTGCTTCAGCTGAGGAAGATGCTGTTCAAGCAATTCTTTTGCTGATTGGCTAGATGCTATGATTTTACTCTGAAACATTCCATTTTCATTTGTCAGCTTGATTGTGACAAATCCTAAATGTTCAGGGTTCAGCCGAATAGTGAAACTTCCCGTCGATCTGCCGAAAGGCGTATATTTCATCTGCTTCCACGCATTAATCACTTGATCAGCCACCGTTTTTGTTTCGGCATTTGGTATATCAGATGACATCTGCTGCAGATCAAGTGTTTGAACTCCTCCTATGCCCCGATACCCCGAAAACAGCATTTGGAGTCCTGATTTACTATCTACAGGCTGAATACTTCCAGAAACATCCGATGCATTTTTGCTGGATGAACTCTGCGAGAGCGGTGTGAGAACACTCTTCCCAAAGTCTTGTGATGATTCGGATGATTTCGATAACAAGAAGGCTTTCAGCTGGCTTTCAGCTAAACTCCATTCTTTGGTCCCTTTTTGAGGAAGCATAGACATTTGATCCATTAAGCTTTGAAAACTTTTCAGCTCTGACGCTGTCATCGAGTAAAGTTTTGAACTTGACTCAGCTTTAGTGAATATTTGCTGTTTAAGATCCTGAATTAGTTGTTGAGATACACCCTTCTTTTCTAATGCAGAAAGGAATTGATCTCCATTTTGGTAAATGGCATGAGCTTCATTGCCATTCCCGAGATCAGTCAGCTTATTCCCTTCTACGAGCTGGCTAATGAACATCTGGATATAGATAAGCTCTTTTGCAGGCTCGGATACTTCATTTTCCTGATTTGATTGCTCTTTATCAGACTTCAGTGCTCCATTAATGTCAGAAGCAGAATCATTGGCACTCAGAGCCGTTTTAGCTTCTGAAAAGATTTTCTCCGTTTCTGTGAGCAATTGATCCGTCCCGCCTGACATTTTTGATTCAACTGCTTGCAAAAGATTTTGCAACATTTGCAGAGCATTCGCATCCAATTGCTTCCCTGTCAGTTTGCTTAATGTTTGCAAAAGATCCGCATTTTGTTTGTCTTGATCTTCAGGACTTGCATTTAGCCATTCACCGATCTTTTTAAGCGCATCTGCTAAAAGCTGATCTTCAGAATTAGGAGTTCCCTTTCCTTGTTCTGAAAGTTCCTTCAATCCAGCCTCAGACATAAGAAAGTTTTGAAAAACTCCTTGGCTACTTTTCATGTTTTTAGCGGCAGAACCCATTGTGGTTTGCAGCAAAGGTCCGGCTAATTCAAGCAGCTTCACCTTTCATTCCCCCTATTCTTGGCTGGCAGCAATTTTTTCTGTATAGGTTGCTGCTTGCTCAGGAGTCATTTTCGCCAATATGTCAGCAAGCTGCTTTTTGCTTAGGCCATTCAATATTTTCAGTGCTTCTTGCTCCTTTAATTGGGCAATAATTTTAGCAGCCTTTCCGCTGTCCATGCTTTTGTACACACTGATCACTTTGTCATTTTCAGAAGAAGCTTTCGAGTCTGCTGATCCTTCAGTATGATCTTCTGATGACTTTTTTTGATCCTCAGCCGTCTTTTCAAGTGAACGGATCTTTTGATTGAGCCTATCGATTTCTGATTTACTTGTTTCTAGATCTTTATTCAATATACTGATTTCACTTTTTTGATCCTTAATGGTCTTTTCCAGAGCTGCCGTATTACTGCTATCCTTACTTGATGCTGCGCCTTTTTTATTTTCGGTTTCAGGGACCAATTCTTTAAGAACCGGCGTTTTTGCCGCAGCATCCTGTATCGGCTTTAAGACATTGATACCAGCAGCCCAAAGAACAATCCCCCCTGCGATTAATAGAAACATCAGCGGGAGGATAATGATAAGCAAAACCGAACGGAACTTACCTGATTCTTTCTTTTTGCCGGACATTACATTCGCTCCTAATGGCCTTGAATCATAAACTGCTTAATCGAAATATCGTCCATTTCTTTCATTTCTGCAGCTTTATCTTCAAGAGCAAACATTTTAAACTGTTTTTCACGCATTTTTTCAAACTTTTTCACTTCAATGTTTTTCTCTGTCAAAATTTCTTGTTTTTGATTCATTTGATTTCTTTTCATAATGACAAGCTTTTGATAGTGATAGATCGTATTATCAAGATTTGAGACAAATTGTTGGTAGTGCCTCATTTCTTGTACACTCATGCCGCTTTTTAATTTCTTTTCCTTATTTTGTTCCAGCAATTCTTTTTTGCTCATATTCTCATATAATTTTTCAGCAACGTTTTCAAATTCAGAAACTGATTGCTGATACTCGGATAAGGATTGGTCTTTTTCATTTTCTTTTAGTTCCAGCAGCTTTTGGAATCTAAATTGATAAGCCACGTTTATTCCTCATTTCCTGTCAAACTAGTTAATACAGCAATGCTTTCTTCCAATAAAGCCGGTTCGTCTGTTCCCTGCTTTAAAAATTGAATAAGCTGCGGATAAAATTGTATCGCTTCATCAATTTCTCTGGATGATCCTCTTTTGTAAGCTCCGATATTAATGAGATCTTCCGAATTTTGATATGTCGATAAAAGCTCACGGAATTTATTGGCCGCATCCAGATGCTGTTTTGTTGAAATGTTTGACATCACCCTGCTGATGCTTTTTAGTACGTTAACTGCAGGAAACTGGCCTTTATTGGCAAGCGCCCTGTCCAACACAATATGTCCGTCTAAAATTCCGCGTACGGTATCGGCAATCGGCTCATTCATGTCATCCCCATCTACCAACACTGTATAAAATGCCGTAATGGTTCCATGCTCGTTTGCACCTGTTCGTTCTAGTAAACGAGGTAAAATAGCGAACACTGAAGGTGTATAACCTTTTGTCGTCGGAGGCTCTCCTGCAGCCAGTCCAATCTCTCGCTGCGCCATTGCCACCCTTGTAACAGAATCCATCATAAACATGACATTTTGGCCTTTATCTCGGAAATACTCGGCAATTGCAGTCGCTGTATATGCCGCTTTCAATCTCATTAATGCTGGCTGGTCTGAGGTGGCAACGACTACAATCGATCGTTTCAGCCCCTCTTTCCCCAGATCTTTTTCAATAAACTCCCGAACCTCTCGTCCGCGCTCTCCGACAAGTGCAATGACGTTTAAGTCAGCCTCTGTCTGCTTGGCGATCATCCCCATTAAGGTGCTTTTTCCGACACCGCTTCCTGCAAAAATTCCAATCCGCTGGCCTTTACCGACTGTCAGCAAGCTGTCAATTGATCTGACTCCAACACCCATCTTTTCACGGATAGGCGGCCGTTTCATCGGGTTGGGCGGTGATTGCTCCGTTGATACAGGCGAAAGCCCTTTCGGCAGAAGTTTTCCGTCAAGCGGTTCTCCAAAAGCATCGATGACTTGTCCAACCAGTCCCGTTCCAACTTTAACCCGAAGTGATTCCCCAGTAGCTTCTACAATACTGCCAGCTGCAATGCTCGCAGCCTCTAAATAAGGCATAAGCAAAATATTTTCTTCCTGGAAGCCGACTACCTCAGCTTTAATGACTTTCCCAGATTGTCCTTTTGCATAAATCAGGCACACGTCGCCAATTGAGCTTGCTGGCCCTTTTGATTCAATCATCAGGCCGATTACCCGCTTGACTTTTCCGTACCGTTTATACGAGTCTGTCATTTCTATACAATCTATCAGACTCTGTGTCTTCATTCAGCTGCACCTGCTTCCAGCGCTGTCAGAAGTTTATCTTTCAATTGCATCAATTGTGTGTCAACACTCGCATCTACCCTGCCAAAAGGAGTTTCAATATAACAGGTTCCTTTTTGAGCTTTTTCATCAGCATATATGCCAAGCCGACATTCTTTATAAAGAAGCTGCTGGATTTCATCTTTTTGCTGAAAGATTGTCTCATAGTAATATGGATCAACATAAATTGATATATCGTCATATTCCTTCACTTCGTTTACAACCTGTTGTACAAGCAGGAGAAAAGCCTCTTTATCATCAGATTTTTGCTGCCAAACTTTTTTTGCTAAGGCAACGGCAAGCTCAACGATTTCTTCATTAGCGTCTTCAAGCTTGTCCTCAACAGCTTTTCTGGACATTTCAGTTATACTGTTTGCTTGGCCGATCAGTTCTGCATACTGTTTCATTGCCTCAGCTTTGCCCAGCGCTACTCCTTGTTCAAAGCCCTCGGCTTTTGCTTCTTCAATAAGCTTCTGTTTTTCAGCCGCCCAATCGTTTTTCTCCTGTTCAATTTGACGGCGAATATTTTCTATATGACTGTTTGCCTGCTCAGAAATCCGATCAGCTTCCTCTTTCACTCGGGCCATAAGCGCCTCCGGGTTCTCTTCAGCCTGCAAAAGGTGAGAATGATCAATACGCACCTCTTGTATAGAAAGTTTTCTTTTTTCCTTTTGTGGAGAAATAGATGATTCTTGTTTAATGATATTAGACAATAATATCATCCCCTCCGCCTCTTGCTATTACAATTTCACCGGCTTCTTCAAGCTTTCTGACGATACTTACAATTCTCGATTGAGCTTCTTCTACATCTTTCAAGCGTACAGGGCCCATAAATTCCATTTCTTCTTTGAAGGTTTCAACCATACGCTGTGACATATTGTTGAATACAATTTCTTTGACTTCCTCGCTTGCAACCTTTAATGAAAGGAGCAAATCGTCGTTCTCAACATCGCGAATGACTCTCTGAATGGCACGGTTATCAAGTGTGACAATATCTTCGAAGACAAACATCCGCTTTTTAATTTCTTCAGCAAGATCGGGATCCTGAATTTCCAATGAATCCAAGATCGTCTTCTCTGTCCCTCTGTCTACCCCGTTTAACACTTCCACAACAGCTTCAATTCCGCCTGTTTGTGTATAATCCTGAGTAAATGCAGAAGATAATTTTTGTTCCAGAATCCGTTCTACCTCATTAATTATTTCTGGAGATGTTCTATCCATAACCGCGATTCTTCTCGCAACCTCAGCCTGTACTTCAGGATTCAGCTCGGATAAAATCTGCCCAGCCTGCACTGGATCTAAATAAGACAAGATTAACGCCATCGTCTGCGGATGCTCTTGCTGGATAAAATTCAAAATTTGTTCAGGCTCCGCTTTTCTGGCAAAATCAAATGGTTTAACCTGCAAAGAAGAAGTCAGCCTGTTTAGAATGTTCTCCGCCTTATCCTCTCCAAGCGCCTTTTCCAGAACTTGTCTTGCATAGCTTAAACCGCCTTGAGAAATATAATCTTGCGCAATGGCTATATTATGAAATTCTTCTATGATTTCATCCTTTTTTTGATGATCGACGCTTCGAACACCTGATATTTCCAGAGTAAGCCTTTCAATTTCTTCATCGGTTAAGTGCTTATAGACAGAAGCTGACACATCTAACCCCAAGGAAATCATGAGAATGGCTGCTTTTTGTTTTCCTGTAAGCTTATCTTGATCACGTCTCGCCATTTCTAATTCCTCCTAATCCTCGGCCAGCCAGCTTCTCAGCAGTTTTGCAAAATCTTCCGGCTTGTCTTTCGCCATCTTTTCAAGCTGTTTTCGTCTGACTGATTCCGCTGTTTCATTTTCCTCTTCGTTGATATCAGGCAAATTGATTGGTTCTTGAGGAACCTCATACTCATATTCCTCAAATTCATCCTCTTGCGCCCGTTTCTTTCTGATAAGCATAATGATCAGAACAATGATCGCTGCGATTAAAACACCGCCTACAATATATGCCCACAGCGGGATACCTGAGGATTCTTCCGTATTTGTATCCAAATTGACTTTTCCGTCGAATGGCTGAACGGAAACAACAATCTTATTATTGATATCAGCATCAGATAAATTCTGATTTTGCGTTTCATCTTTATCCAAAGATGTTCTGACTACAGTTGAAAGGATTTTTTTTTTTGTATATCATCCTGTCTTTCAGTTGATAGCGACGCAGTGTTTTTGGCATCAGGCGGCTCTACCATTACTTGAATCCCTAAATCTCTGACCTTATAAGGACTTTCAGCGATTTCTTTATGAATTCGGTTAACCTCGTAATTGATTTTGTTGCTGTTTTTTTCGTAGTTCCCGCTTTCGGTATTTTCACCGTCAGCCTTATAATTTGTAACATCTTCCTCGCCGGTTCCGGCAGTTCCGCCGTTGGCTGCACCGTCGCCCTGATATGTTTCAGATACCTTTTCAGCGCTGACTGCAATACCTTCCATGTTTTCTTTATCCACAGGCTCGACAATGTCTTCTGTCCGATTTTCTTTTGTGAAATCAATGTCTGCTGTAACGGAGACAACGACTTTATCTTGGCCCATCATCGTACCCAGCAATGACTGTACATGTTTTTGAATGTCTTTTTCAACTTGAGACTTAATTCCTTGCTGAGAAGAATAACTATCCGCGTAGGACCCTGCATCGCTGTCTGATTTGTCGTAGTATGTAGAATTTTGGTCCATGATGACGATGTTATCTTCTTTTAGGTTTGGCACGCTTTTAGATACCAGATGATATAATCCGTTGATTTGGCTTTGATCAAGTGTATAACCCGGTTGAATCTGCAAAACGATTGATGCAGATGCTGCAGATTGCTCCTCACCGACAAACACAGCGTCTTTCGGGAGATTAATCATTACTTTTGAATTTTTAATACCGTCCATTTCATTGATCAAGTTTGACAGTTCTGTCTGTGTAGCTTTCACTTTCACCATATCAAACTCATTGTCTGTCAAACCAAAGCCGGCATTCTGTCCAAAAAACGAATAATCAATTGATCCCGTTTTAGGAAGTCCTTCTGCAGCCATCTGCACTTTCAAAGAATCAACCTGATCCTCCGGAACACTAATCACTGTACCGCCATTCGAAAGTTCGTTTGGCACTTTTTTTGCATCCAATTCTTCTTTGATTTGTCCTGCTTCTTCGGCAGACAAATCTTTGTACAGCGGCGCCATTTTAGAATTCGAAGCAAAAACACTAATAATAATTCCAATAATAATAATTGCCGCTAAAGCACTAACCATTAAAATCTTTTGTAATTTAGATCTATTTTTCCAAAACTCACTCGTTTTGTTTTTCATTTGCATTAGAGTACGATTCATGTTAACCCCCGGTCATTCCACTCTTTCTCTAAATCGTCAGACCCCCTACATTTGCATTCTCATAATCTCCTGATAAGCTTCCACAGCTTTATTGCGGAACTCTGTTGCTGCAGTTAGAGAGATGCTGGCTTTTTGAGCAGCGATCATGACCTCATCAAGATTTACATCTTTTCCTGCAGCCAAGGCATTAGTCATGTTGTCAGAAGCTACTTGGGACTCATTTAACGAACTAATAGAGTTTTTTAAAAGCTCCGAAAAGCTTGTTTGATTTGAAGAATCTGTTTTTTGGCTATTGTTTACTTGATTTGTTGCATTTTGAGTGTTTTGAGTATTTTGAACCTGAAAAGGAGAAATTGCATTAATCACATTCATTCACCTACTTTCCGATTTCTAACGCCTTCATCAGCATTCCCTTTGTGGCATTCATCGCCGTGACATTCGCCTCGTATGATCTGGTGCTGCTGACAAGATCAACCATTTCCTTTAATGGATCAACATTAGGCTTTTGTACATATCCTTCAGCGTTTGCATCAGGGTCTGTCGGATCATAGACAAGATTAAAATCTGAATCATCCTCCGTAATTTTTGAAACCTTCACACCGTTTCCAGCATTCCCGCTTCCGCTCATTTGAGAATTGAGAATAGAAGAGAACGATTCACCTTTTGACTGAAGGGAAACCATTTTTCTTCTGTAAGGCACCCACTCTCCATTCACCTGCTTAGCTCTTGTCGTATCCATATTTGCTAAGTTAGATGATACAACGTCCATTCTGACTCGCTGAGCTGTTAAAGCCGATGCTGAAACATTTAAGCTATGAAAAGCTGTCATCATTTTCCTCCTGTTAATACGGTCTTCAGCGAATTAAATTTACCGTTCATTCTTTCAACCAAAGCTTGATAGTTGATTTGATTTTGCGCCAATTCTGTCATCTCTTTGTCAACATCAACATTGTTTCCGTTTTGCTGATACGATGTATCTCCGCTCGCAACAATTGAATAATTCGAATCAGTATCAGAAAAATCAACATGACGATAGTCTGTTTTTATCGCTTCAAGACGCGAGGATTCTTGATCTAATAAATTTTGGAAAGAGACTTTTTTTGCCTTATAGTTCGGTGTATCTATATTGGCGATATTATTAGTTATGACTTTTTGCTTAATATCCGCTCTACTCAAGGCATTTTCAAGATTTTGTATCGTTCCAGAAAATAAGCTCAAATCCACTTACCTCCATTTCAGTTTTTTTCACCCTCAATATCCTTGTCGAGAATTGTAAAACTATATGCTTATTGTAAGAAATAACAGGCATAAAGTCTATGAAGTTCGTGTAAAAAAATGTCCTCACAATTATCTATTTTGCAACTAGGTATAAAGTCCTAGATTGTTAGAACTACATTTCTCGCCTTGATATAAGCCTGAAAATAGCAGAATTTCTGTTTTTTCTCCTTTCTTTTCGGCATTTTTGAAACTTTTTGAAGAAAAATGCAAAATTTATTAAAATTATTACATAGAAAGACTTTCAACCCAGGAAATAAAGCTTATTGATTTCCTTTATTTGAAATAAAAAAAGAACCCTCAAAAAGGGTTCTTTTTGTGATTAATGAGATTTTAGATTTTCTAATTCAATTAGGAATTTGTTGTTTAGTACCTTGATATAAGTACCTTTCATTCCTAATGATCTAGACTCGATAACACCGGCGCTCTCCAGCTTTCTGAGTGCGTTCACAATAACAGAACGGGTAATGCCGACACGGTCAGCAATTTTACTTGCAACAAGAAGACCTTCATTTCCGTCAAGCTCCTCAAAAATGTGCTCAATTGCTTCAAGCTCACTGTAAGAAAGCGAGCTGATAGCCATTTGTACGACAGCTTTGCTTCTTGCTTCCTCTTCAATTTCTTCTGCTTTTTCTCTTAGGATTTCCATTCCGACAACTGTTGCGCCGTATTCAGCTAGAATTAAGTCATCGTCATTGAATTGATCTTGTAAACGCGAAAGAATAAGTGTTCCTAATCTTTCCCCGCCTCCGATGATCGGCACAATTGTTGTTAAACCAGCTTGAAACAGGTCTCTGTTCTCAACAGGGAAAGCAGTATATTCACTATTAATATCCAAGTTAGAAGATGTTTCAGGGACATTAAACAGATTTTTCGTATATTCTTCAGGGAATTGACGATCCTCAAGCATTTTTTTCATACGATCATTTTCAATTTGCTGGTTAATAGAATACCCAAGGAGTTTCCCTCTGCGGCTTACAACGAAAATATTGGAATCAATTACATCCCGCAGCGTCTCCGCCATTTCCTTGAAGTTTACCGGTTTCCCTGCCGCAGCTTGCAGCATGGAGTTAATAATTCTTGTTTTTTGTAATAAAGCCATGATAAATAATCCTCCTAAACATTCCTCATATTAAATTTTTCACAATATAAATTGACTTAAATCTTTGTTTTTGGCTATCGTTCCGAGCTTTTCTTCGACATACTGTGGTGTAATCGTTATTTTCTCCATCGTTACATCTGGAGCTTCAAACGACAAATCTTCTAATAGGCGTTCAAGTATTGTATGAAGGCGTCTCGCACCGATATTATCTGTGTCCTGGTTCACATGATAAGCAACTTCAGCAATCTTATGAATAGCTTCGTCAGAAAATTCAAGAGATATACCTTCTGTCTGCAATAATGCCTGATATTGTTTCAGCAGCGCATTATCCGGCTCAACCAAAATTCTCACGAAGTCGTCTACCGTGAGTTTGTTCAGTTCTACACGAATCGGGAAACGCCCCTGCAGCTCAGGAATCAAATCAGACGGTTTGGCCATATGAAACGCTCCTGCTGCAATAAATAATACATGGTCTGTTTTTACAGAACCATATTTTGTGACAACGGTAGAACCTTCAACAATCGGAAGGATATCCCGCTGAACGCCTTCTCTTGAAACATCGGCAGAAGAAGATGCACCGCCGTTCTTTGCGATTTTATCAATCTCATCGATAAAGATAATCCCGCTCTCTTCTGCTCTCTGAACAGCTTCCTGGCCGACTTCATCCATATCGATGAGTTTGCTTGCTTCTTCATTCGTCAGGACTTTTCTGGCTTCTCTGACTGTCATTTTGCGCCGCTTCTTTTTCTTTGGCATTAATCCGCTCAGCGCATCCTGCATGTTCATACCCATCTGCTCCATACCCGAGCCCTGCAGCATGTCAAACATAGAAGGCTGCTGCTCTTCGACTTCTACTGTTACATAGTAGTCTTCGAGCTCCCCTAAAGCCAGCTGATGCGCCATTCGTTTTCTTTTTTCTTCGATGTTTGCTTCTTCCTGGCTCTCCGCCTCATCTTCACCATTCGGCTGGCTGCCTCCAAAAAACATTTCAAACGGATTTTTAACGCCAGATTGTTTTTTCTTCCCAGGAACTAACAGACGAACAATGCGTTTGTTTGCATTTTCTTCTGCCTGTTCCTTTACTTCATTCATTTTCTCTTCTTTTATAAGCCGAACAGAAGTCTCCACAAGATCTCTGACCATTGATTCAACATCTCTGCCTACATAGCCGACTTCGGTAAATTTAGTAGCTTCAATTTTGATAAATGGCGCACCTGAAAGCTTAGCGATTCGTCTGGCAATTTCAGTTTTCCCGACGCCGGTAGGACCCATCATTAAAATGTTTTTCGGAACGACCTCGTCCTTCAGCTTTTCATCCAGAAGACTTCTTCTATAGCGGTTTCTTAATGCCACGGCGACAGCTTTTTTCGCATTTTGCTGACCGACAATATATTGGTCTAACCGATCTACAATCTGTCTAGGAGTTAACGGTTTTTTTTCCATGCGCCTCAAGTCCTTTCTATTCAAGCTCTTCCAGTATGATTTGATCGTTCGTGTAAACACAAATTTCGCCTGCTGTTTCTAACGCGGCTCTGGCAATCTCACTTGCAGACATGCTTTCACCGGCATGCTTTTTCAGTGCTCTTCCCGCTGCCAAAGCGTAATTGCCTCCTGATCCAATCGCGAGAATGCCGTCATCTGGTTCGATCACCTCGCCTGTTCCCGATACGAGAAGCAAAGTATCCTGATTCATAACAATCAGCATGGCTTCGAGCTTTCTTAGCACTTTATCGCTGCGCCATTCCTTCGCAAGCTCAACAGCCGCCCGTTTTAAGTTGCCGTTATATTCTTCAAGCTTAGCTTCAAACTTTTCGAATAAAGTGAAAGCGTCTGCAACAGATCCCGCAAAACCAGCAAGAACTTTGCCGTTAAACAGTTTTCTCACTTTCCGTGCCGTGTGTTTCATGACAACAGCCTGACCAAATGTTACTTGGCCGTCTCCGGACATAGCGCTTCGTCCTTTATGCTGTACGGCAAATATTGTGGTCGCATGAAAAGATGACATAAAGGGCCTCCTTTAATTTTTCTTAAATGCTCTTGGATGGTGAGACATATATGTGTTTCTCAACATTTCCTTCGAAACGTGCGTGTATATCTGTGTAGAAGACAGATTGGAATGCCCGAGCAGTTCTTGAACGCTTCTCAAATCCGCTCCTTCATTTAACAGATGCGTGGCGAACGTATGTCGAAGCATATGCGGATGGATATGTAAAGTGCTTGACGCTTTTTGAACAAGCCCGCTTAAAATATGTCTGATGCCACGGGCTGTAAGCGGTCCGCCTCTTTGATTTACGAATAATAGATCATGAGGTTCTTTTGCCTTCATCAGCAAGCACTGTCTTCCGCTATTCATGTATACCTTCAACGCTTCGCGGGCATAAGACCCAAAGGGGATATAGCGCTGCTTCTTGCCTTTACCGTGAACAAGCACAGTGTCCATAAATAAATCAACGTCGTTAATAGTTATGGAACAGCATTCACTGACCCTCATTCCAGTGGCATAGAGCAGCTCTAACAGCGCTTGATCCCTCATTCCGGCCGGCTGGCTTATATCTGAAACTTCAAACAGCTCCTCAAGCTCTTTTTGATATAGAAACTTCGGTATCCGTTTCTCCTGTTTTGGCAGATGAACAAGCTGAAACGGATTTTCTTCAATAAGCTTTTCCCGCATCAGAAACTTATAAAAGCTTCTTAATGCAGATATCTTTTTGCTTATTGTTCTTCTCGATAAACCTTTTTCATAGGCTTCTGTCAAAAAAATCCTAGTATCTTGATATGCAGCTTCTTCAAATCCATTTATACCTTGAACGCGCAGGAAAGTCTCGAATTCTTCAATTGAATCCACATAATTCACAATAGTATATTGTGAATAATTTTTTTCAATTTGTAAATATTCAACGAATAACTTTACGAAATTCTTAACATTCTCCATGCCTAATACCTCCCCAGGAAGGGCTTTTAAATGGTATCACAAATCGCGCTCAGGTTGCAATCAATACCTATATTGTTTTCGAAATTGTTTGAATTGTTTCAATCGCACGGTTCGCGTATTGTTCATTTCGTTCTTTTTTATTTTTAATTTTAACTGGCAATTCTTTCAAAAGCCCAAAGTTTGCATTCATCGGCTGGAAGTTCTTCTGGTTTGTTGTTGTAATATAATGTGCCATACTGCCAATTGCTGTTTCCTGAGGGAAGATCACAAGCTCTTCTCCCAATACAAGCTTCGCCGCATTAATGCCTGCTACAAGTCCTGAGGCAGCTGATTCCACATATCCTTCTACTCCCGTCATTTGGCCTGCAAAGAACAGATCACTGCGGTTTTTAAATTGATAAGTCGGCTTTAACAGGCTTGGAGAGTTAATAAATGTGTTTCTGTGCATCACGCCATATCTGACGATTTCTACATTTTCAAGTCCTGGAATCAACTTGAGAACTTCCTTTTGGTCTCCCCATTTTAAATGAGTCTGGAATCCTACAATATTATAAAGTGTTCCCGCAGCATCATCCTGTCTGAGCTGAACGACGGCATAAGGGCGTTTTCCTGTAACAGGATGCTCTAGACCAACCGGTTTCATCGGACCGAAAAGCATTGTTTTCTTACCCCGTTTTGCCATAACTTCAATCGGCATGCAGCCTTCAAAGAAAATCTCTTTTTCAAATTCTTTTAACGGCACTGTTTCTGCTGATGTTAATGCTTCATGAAAACGGTCAAACTCTTCTTCTGTCATCGGGCAGTTCAAATATGCTGCTTCACCTTTATCATAACGGGATTTTAGGTACACTTTATCCATATCAAGGCTGTCTTTTTCTACAATTGGCGCCGCTGCGTCATAAAAATATAAATAGTCCTCTCCAGTCAGCTCCTTCAGCTGGGCAGACAGCGATTCAGATGTTAACGGACCCGTTGCGATGATAGTAGGGCCTTCAGGAATTTCAGTCACTTCTTCATTAATAACGGTTACGTTTGGATGATTTTTCACCCGATTTGTCACACTTGCGGCAAATTCATGACGGTCTACTGCAAGAGCGCCCCCGGCAGGCACCGAACATTCGTCAGCCGCAGCGATAATGGCTGAATCAAGCGCACGCATTTCTTCCTTTAATACACCGACAGCGTTAGCAAGTGTATTAGAGCGAAGAGAGTTGCTGCAGACAAGCTCAGCAAATTTATCTGTATGATGCGCAGGCGTTTGTTTAACTGGCCGCATTTCATACAATTTGACTTGAATCCCACGTTTGGCAAGCTGCCATGCTGCTTCACTTCCTGCGAGTCCGGCTCCGATTACATTCACTGTTTGTTGGTTCATCTTTCACATCTCCTAGTTTATTATTCAAGGCCTTCTTTTAACACACAAAGAAGGTGAGCAAGACCCTGCTCACCGCTACTTCTGTGGTTCTTCCTTATAATCGCATTCCACGCATTGGACTTGTATACCTTTTTTGAGTTTTTTCTCGACGAGCATTTTTCCGCATTTCGGGCATTTTCGTTCAATTGGTTTGTCCCATGATACGAATTCACAGTCCGGATAACGGTCACAGCCGTAAAACACCCGTTTCTTTTTCGATTTTCGCTCAACAATGTTTCCTTCTCCGCAGCTCGGGCACTTCACACCGATTTGTTTCACAATCGGTTTCGTGTTCCGGCAGTCAGGGAAGTTGGAGCAAGCTAAGAATTTACCGTACCGTCCCATTTTATATACCATTGGAGAACTGCACAATTCACAATCCTCTCCAGCATACTCTGGTTCAATCTCAACTTCCTTCATTTCCGATTCGGCTTTTTTGACGCGTTTTTCAAAATCGGTGTAGAAATTATCGATAATCTTGACCCATTCGGTATTTCCTTCTTCAACATGATCAAGATCTCTCTCCATTTTAGCTGTAAACTCAACGTTAATGATCTCAGGGAAAAACTCCATGATCAAGTCAAGAACGATCTGACCTAATTCAGTCGGAACGAAACGTTTATTATCCAATGCCACGTAGCCGCGCCGCTGAATAGTATCAAGTGTCGGAGCATATGTGGATGGACGGCCGATACCGCGTTCTTCAAGGGTTTTAACAAGCCGGGCCTCAGTATATCGCGGAGGCGGCTGGGTAAAATGCTGCTCAGGTTCTATATCTTTTGATAATACCGTGTCGCCTTCTTGTAAGTCAGGCAGCATCCGGTCTTTTTCTTCCATTTGATCGTCTTTTCCTTCAACATACACCTTCATAAACCCGGAAAACTTGACTTTACTTCCATTTGCACGAAATGTCAAACCGTTGTTTGTCAGGTCGACACTCATTGTATCGAGAACAGCCGGTGCCATTTGGCTGGCAACAAAACGCTCCCAAATTAATTTATACAGTCTCATTTGGTCTCTGCCGAGGACTGCTTTTAATTCACTTGGTTTTCTAAGAACTGATGTCGGCCGAATTGCTTCGTGGGCATCCTGGGCATTTTCATTCTTTTTCGCAGGCTTCCGTTTTCCGCCTAGGAACTCTTTTCCATATGTCTGATCAATAAATGCAGCTGCTTCATCAACAGCCGTATTTGAAATACGGGTTGAATCCGTTCTCATATACGTGATCAGACCAACCGTTCCTTCTCTTCCTAAATCAATTCCTTCATATAATTGCTGTGCAATCATCATCGTTTTCTTCGCTCTGAAATTGAGCTTGCGAGCCGCTTCCTGCTGCAGGGTAGAAGTGGTAAAAGGCAAAGCAGGATTACGTTTGCGTTCCTTTTTGGTTACTTTTTCAACTGTATATTGATTCCCTTTGAGCTGAGAAAGAATCTCTTTTACATCAGCTTCACTATTTAAAGGAAGTTTTTTGCCGTTTTTCCCGAAAAAGCTCGCTTCAAAGGTTTCTTGACCTTTTAAGAACGTACCGTCAATTGTCCAATATTCCTCAGGCTTAAAGTCGTTAATCTCTTTTTCACGGTCAATAATCAAACGGAGGGCAACGGATTGCACGCGTCCTGCGCTAAGCCCTTTTTTGACTTTTTTCCATAAGATTGGACTGATTTTATATCCGACAAGCCTGTCTAAAATACGTCTCGCTTGCTGTGCATCCACTAAATCCATATTGATCATGCGGGGATGCTTAAACGATTCCTTAATAGCGTCTTTTGTAATTTCGTTAAACACCACACGGCAGTCTGAGTTGAGATCTAAATCAAGACTGTGTGCCAAATGCCATGCAATCGCTTCCCCTTCTCTGTCGGGGTCAGCTGCGAGATACACTTTTTTGGCTTTTTTCGCAGCCGTTTTCAGCTCTTTTAATACCGGGCCTTTACCTCGAATGGTAATATATTTCGGTTCAAAATTCTGTTCTATGTCAACTCCCATTTGACTTTTTGGAAGATCCCGGACATGTCCCATTGATGCTTTTACTTTATATTTTTTACCTAAGTAACGTTCAATCGTTTTCGCCTTAGCGGGCGATTCCACGATGACTAGATAATCAGACATTTTCATCCCCCTCAAGAGGTGTTCTCTCTCTTTTCAAGATATTTCAATTTTATTTTTGCAGCTGTCTTTATTTGGCTTTCAACATTTCATTCTTTATCATGAACGTCATTAATTAAATAGAAAACAATATGCAACTTTAAATCCTCACTATTATTAAATATTACAATACCGTTTGTCAAACGATAATTCAAAAGGGTTCCGTATATTGAACGTTTCTCTCAGGAAGTTCCTCGAAAATATCCTCTGCTGACCATATGGCTTTAGCCCCCTGCTGGATCAGTTTTATAGGACCTCCGGCGTAAGGGTCAAACAATGAACCGGGTACGGCAAATACCTCTCTCCCTTGTTCCAATGCTTGATAGGCAGTAATCAGCGAACCGCTTTTTTCTTTGCCCTGAACGACAATAACGCCTTCACTTAGTCCGCTGATAATACGGTTTCTCATAGGGAAATGCCATTTTTGGGGTTTAGTTTCAGGTGGGTGCTCTGACAGCAGGATATGGTGTTTAGCCATGTGATCTGCTAACTGAAGGTTTTCTCGGGGATAAATGTGTTGAAATCCGCCTGCAATGACGCCAATTGTCCGCCCCTTCGCCTTAATACTTGCAGCATGGGACATTCCGTCTATCCCAGACGCCAGTCCGCTGACAATCACCCAACCTTTACGACAGATCTCTTTTGTAAGATGATTGACAACTTGTTTCCCATAAGCTGTTGGATTTCTTGTGCCTACAATTCCAATTTTTCTCCCTTTCGAAAGAAGAGTCATGTCACCTTTTGCAAACAGTACGGCAGGGGGATCATAAATGCTTTTAAGCCAGAAAGGATATTGCTTTGAAGAAATAGGGATGGTGTTAATGCCTTGCTCACGATAAGCAGCAAGTACACGCGGGAGCTTTGGATAAAATTGTTCTATTTCGTTTTTTAATGCAGCTGCTTTTATTTGATCACGAGTAACCGTTTGTAACACGGGTGATGTCAGCGACATAGACGGATCGGCTTTCCACCATTTTAATAGAAGGGATGGGGATAATAATTGATTGATTCTGCAAATCGTTAGGCAGACAGCGGCCTGATCCAATAGATTGACCTCCTTTTGTTAGAAAAAGCAGGAACAGCCTTGACGGCTGTCCCTTTTTTATTAATGCGTTTTACAAGTTTCGAACAAGTTCTTCTCTTTCAGCACCTTGATTAAGGTTTCACCCATGACAGAAGGTGTCTCTGCAACTTCGATTCCGCATGCATTAAGGGTTTTGATTTTTTCATCAGCTGTCCCTTTCCCGCCGGAAATAATGGCGCCTGCATGCCCCATGCGCTTCCCAGGAGGTGCTGTTTTACCGCCAATAAAACCGACTACCGGTTTTGTCATGTTGGCTTTTACCCACTCTGCCGCTTCCTCTTCGGCCGTACCGCCGATTTCGCCAATCATGATGACTGCGTGTGTGTCAGGATCTTCGTTAAACGCTTTTAAAACGTCAATAAAGTTTGTTCCATTTACAGGGTCGCCGCCGATTCCAACAGCTGTAGATTGCCCTACACCCGCTTCTGAGAGCTGGTGCACCGCTTCGTATGTTAATGTTCCTGAACGTGATACAACGCCTACATGACCCTTTTTATGGATGTATCCGGGCATAATGCCGATTTTACATTCTTCAGGCGTAATGACACCAGGACAGTTCGGCCCTATCAGTCTCGTTTTCTTGCCTTCCATGAAGCGTTTGACCTTCACCATATCCAAAACCGGGATATGTTCTGTGATACAAATCACGAGATCAAGCTCCGCATCTACCGCTTCCATAATCGCATCAGCTGCAAACGGTGCGGGCACATATATAACAGACGCGTTAGCGCCGGTTGTTTGAACTGCTTCAGCCACTGTATTAAATACAGGAACACCTTCCGCTTCTGTTCCGCCTTTTCCAGGTGTTACACCGCCAACAATATTTGTGCCGTATTCAAGCATCTGCTTCGTATGAAATAAAGCGGTAGAACCTGTAATCCCTTGCACAATAACTCTTGTATCTTTATTAATGAAAACACTCATTATTTGGTCCCCTGCCTTTCATTCTTTCTTAAACTAAGGATACGATTTTCTGCGCGCCGTCAGCCATTGATTCCGCAGATGTAATGTTTAATCCTGATTCACTAAGGATTTTCTTCCCTAGATCCACGTTTGTGCCTTCAAGACGGACGACAAGCGGCAATGTCAAACCAACTTGTCTAGTCGCTTCAACAACCCCTTCTGCGATGACATCACATTTCATAATGCCGCCGAAAATGTTGACAAAAATCCCTTTAACGTTTTGATCAGAAAGAATGATTTTAAATGCTTCCGTGACTTTTTCCGCGGTTGCACCGCCGCCCACATCAAGGAAGTTGGCCGGTTCTCCTCCATAATGCTTGATAATATCCATCGTAGACATTGCAAGTCCCGCGCCGTTTACCATACAGCCGATATTTCCATCAAGGGAAATGTAGCTTAGATCATATTTGGACGCTTCAATTTCTTTCGGATCTTCTTCATCCAAATCTCTGTATTCCATAATGTCCTTTTGTCGGTACAACGCATTGCTGTCAAAATTCAATTTTGCATCAAGCGCCATCACATTTCCGTCGCCAGTCACAACAAGCGGATTGATTTCGGCGATTGAGCAGTCTTTCTCAACAAACGCTTTATATAGTCCAAGCATAAATTTAGCAGCTTTTCCCACGAGCTCTTTTGGAATATTAATAGCGAATGCAATTTCTCTGGCTTGATAGCCTTGAAGGCCAACAGCCGGATCAATGACAGCTTTTTTGATTTTTTCTGGTGTTTTCTCCGCAACCTCTTCAATTTCCGTTCCGCCTTCTTCAGAAGCCATTAAAACGATTCTTGAAGTGGCGCGGTCAAGCACTAGACCGATGTAATATTCTTTTTTAATATCGCAGCCTTCTTCAATAAGTAAGCGTTTTATTACTTGGCCGTCCGGACCCGTCTGATGTGTAACTAGGGTCTTCCCTAATAGTTCTTCGGCATACGCTTTTACTTCGTCTAATGATTTTGCTATTTTTACCCCACCAGCTTTGCCTCGACCGCCAGCATGAATTTGAGCCTTTACGACATAAACCGAGCTGGATAAGCTCTTTGCACTCTCAACTGCTTCTTCTGCTGTAAAAGCCACTTTACCTTCAGGAACAGATACCCCATATTTTCTGAGGACTTCTTTTCCCTGGTACTCATGGATATTCATTTCCCATCCTCCTAACTTATGTAACAAAACTAAAATAGACTGCGCTTTCATTCTATAATAATACTGGAAGAATTGTCTACAGTTCGATGCAAAATCTTTTAATCCTTCTAAACATTCAAACTTTTACTTTATTAAAAACATAAATTTCAAAGAAGGATGGGGAATATTTTAGCTATTTTTTGTTTTTTACGCTTTCGTCCAATTTGTAAATGAATGAAAAAATCTCGGCTACCGTTTCATAAAGAGCTTCAGGAATTTGATCATCTACCGTCAAATGGCGCATTAATTCGACAAGGGTCCGATCTTCTTGAATCGGGACCCCTGCTTTTTTCGCTTCTTTGATAATGTTGTCAGCTACATGGCCCTTCCCTGTGGCAATCACTCTCGGCGCCTTATCTTTTTGTTCGTCATAATGGAGAGCAACAGCTTTTCTGATCGGTGTCTGCTCTTTCATATTTTCACATCCACTTCCTGATCACTGATACTTGTTATATATTGATCGATTGAAGCCTTTTCTTCGGTGTGAACCCTTTTTTTAGTGTTTACCCCTGAAAGGCTGTACCCCATTTCCTTTAGCCCCTGTTTAAGCGCGGGCACCATCGGATCGATCGCAGCCTGCAGCTCGAAATCAGTCTCTATTGTAATGGTCATGACTTTTTGCTGTACCAAGCAATCAACGACGGTTTCTTTTAGTGTATCAAGCTGCAGCAAAAACAAAAGGCGGCAATGGGAAGGATCAAGCTTTCCATCCGCTTCTTTCTTTCCTTTAAACAGAACAGTCATGTCCTGAACCCCTGACTTCGAAAACATCGGAAATGACATTACAATTTGGCTGTATGATGGATGGTCCTGCTGCATGAAAAGCTGGCCATTTAATTTATGAAAAAGCTGATCGGCTTCTTGTTTGACTGGTTCGGCTACCTCATGCGATGCTCTTAAGGCAGAAAGAGCCAGCTTGATGGATTGCATTTCGCCAGATGTGACTGCGCTTCCTTGTTCAAACGCTTTAATGAACGCAACCTCGTCCCTTGCGCCGATTGCCGTTTTCACTTTGGATAAGAAAGAAAGAACATCTGCCTTATCCGCCAAATGGGGTGCTGTCTGCTGAACAGCCTTTAAAAAGACTTCGGCTTCCTGATCTGTGACTTGTGCCGCCTGTAAAACAGCTGAAGCTGCAAGTGACTTACTATCACCCGATGAAGCAGCCGCTTTAATCCAATTTGCTGCTTCTTTCACAATTTGGAGACTGTTTTTTTCAGCAGATTCCGTCAGCTTCACCAGCAGCTGGCGGGCTTCTTTAATTGGAATGTCTGCTGCTGTTTTAACAGGCTCTTCTTGTATGCTTCCCTGTTCTGCTGTGTGATTTGCAATCGGCAGGCTGGCTTTTCCGGGGGAGCCAGCTGGTGTGCTAAGCTCCCTGCTTCCAGCTGTATTCGTCGGAGAAGGTGCTTTCGTATTGTCGGTTAAAGAAATAAGCTTATCAATCAGCCGTTCTGCATGGACATCGATTTCACTATTTAAAAGCACCGTGACTGCTTCCTTTAGCTTTGACATCATTTGGCTCTGCTGAGGGTTTTGGTCGATTGCCTGTAGCAGCTGGGATACGTGCTGATGCAACGGAACAGGCGATTTCACAGCGTGAACACCATTCAAAATCTCGGAGTGAATGGGAAGATCACGCTTTAAAGCGAAGAGAACCGTTTCAACTGCTTTTTTTGTGTCTTGCGAAGGCAGCGTGTCCATCCAGTGGACAGCTGTTTTGATATCATTTTCTGTTACGGGTGTTTTGCTTTTCAGCATCGCTCCTGTCATCATGAGAGCTGCGTTTGACGTCTTCACTGAAATAGCATTTAAAAGTTTGTCAGCTGCATCCTGAATGGTTTTAGGATTTTGATCAAAGCTTTGAACGACCTGAAGACGGCCTGTTTGCTCTGCCGTTTTTTTTTCGTAGGAAAACCAATAGTATGCCTGAGGACGAAGCTGAGTTTCAAGTTTTCCCTGAACAGTTTGATTGCCGACTTGGATCAGGGCATGCTGATCTCCTAGTAAACGAAGCACTTTTCCTAAGAGGAGACGCTTCTCCCCGTTTAGCGCTTCGTTTACTTTTGATGTTTCCTGCGGGACGGCTGTACGCCCGAAAAGGTGCTGCAGCGCCTTTTGCACATCATTTCGTATGTTCATTTTAAAAAGGTGCCTCCTTGTCCATGGTGATTTATCTGAAAGATTGAACAGGAGCGAAAGTTTTGCGGTGCAATTCAGTTGGGCCGTATGCAGCGAGAGCTTCCAAATGTTCTTTTGTCCCATAGCCTTTATTTTTTTCAAAGCCGTACATGGGATACGTTTCGGCATAAGCGCTCATCATTCGGTCCCTCGTCACTTTTGCGATACACGCACCTGCCGCAATAGACACGCTTTTGGCATCGCCTTTTATAATTGACGCCTGAGCCGTGTCGAGGGGAAGTGTCATTGCGTCAACAAGCAAATAATCAGGTGTAGCCGACAAATCCTGTATCGCTTTCACCATTGCCATTTTTGAAGCTTCATATATATTGATCTCATCAATCACAGTAGCTTCTACAATTCCTATCCCGACCGCCAGTGCTTCCTTCATAATAAGCTCGTAATATTCCTCGCGTTTTTTCTCTGAAAGCTTTTTGGAGTCTGTCAGTCCAAGTATTTCACATTCCTCTGGAAGGATGACTGCGCTGGCGACAACTGGTCCTGCCAATGGCCCCCGGCCGACCTCGTCAACACCTGCCATCAAGCGAAATCCCTTGTTTCTTGCCAGCCTTTCATAGGAAGTCATATTCACCCATTGTTCTTTCAGCGCTTTTTCTTTCGCTTGCTTTTTAAGCCATTGCTCTACAAGCGTTTGAACGCTTTTTCTCGGGTCGTTTTCGCATTGGGCAATAAATGGGTCTTGTGCATCCTTCACTTCCTGCAAACGGTCTTTAATGTCCTTTACGGTTAATGTATTCACTTTCTCTTCTCCCTTACTGTATGTATCGGTTCAGCCAAGAAAAAATAAAGACCCGCATTTCTGCGCGCCTTTACATCGTCGGCTGTTCAAATGACAGCCTGCCGAACTTTTCAGTGCGAATATCGCGAATGATGACTTCAGTCGTCTTATCGTAGTTGATGAGCCCACCGCTCATGAGACAGCCCCGCTTTTCACCTATTGCATCAAACAGCTCGGCAATGTCCTCTGGGATCTCATCAAGGCCATAACGCTCTTTAAGCCGTTCTGGGTAATGTTCTTCGAGAAAACGAAGACCAAACACGGCCACGTCCTGCAAATTGATAATCGAGTCTTTAATAGCCCCGGTGACTGCCAGTCTCAAACCGACAAGCTCATCCTCAAATTTAGGCCACAAAATTCCCGGTGTATCTAATAGCTCTAATTCTTTCCCAACTTTGACCCACTGTTGAGAAGTCGTAATACCAGGTCTGTCTCCCGTTTTTGCTATGTTTTTCTTTGCAAGCCGGTTGATGAGCGTTGATTTTCCGACGTTTGGAATGCCGATAATCAAAGCGCGAATCGCTCTCGGCTTCACACCTTTCGCACGCATCCGGTCAAATTTTTCTTGGAGGATCTCTTTTGATGCAGGCACAATTTGATTTAACCCTTGTCCATTTATAGAATTAATAGACAGAGAGCGGATCCCCTGGTTCTCAAAGTGCTCTTTCCACTGCTGTGTAACTGCCGCATCTGCTTTGTCAGCCTTGTTTAACAGCATAATTCGCGGCTTGTTTTTTAGAATATCTTCAATCATTGGGTTTCTTGATGACATTGGAATTCTGGCATCTACCAATTCATATACGATATCGATTAATTTTAATTTTTCGGTTACTTCCCTTCTTGCTTTTGCCATATGGCCCGGGAACCATTGAATTGTCATGTGACACGAACACCGCCTTTATCTTCAGTATGCATGATTCATTGTTGTCCTTTATGTATTTTACGATGCCTGTCCGGCATTTTCAAATTCTGTATAAAAAAAGAGCTTGTTACAGGTAACAAGCTCTTTTCGTTCGTTATCATTATCGTCTGATCTCTTTAATACGAGCCGCTTTTCCGCGAAGTTCACGCAGATAGTAAAGTTTAGCACGGCGTACTTTACCGTAACGTACAACTTCGATTTTCGCGATTTTTGGTGTGTGTACTGGGAAAGTACGTTCAACGCCAACACCGTAAGAAATCTTACGAACTGTGAACGTTTCGCTGATTCCACCACCACGACGCTTAATCACAACACCTTCAAAGATCTGGATACGCTCACGGTTACCCTCAACAACTTTAACGTGTACACGTAAAGTGTCACCAGGACGGAACGCAGGAAGATCAGTACGAAGCTGTTCTTTTGTGATATCTTCAATTAGTTTTTGCATCGTTTTCAACTCCTTCCAACAGATGCTCTTGGCCACAAAAACCGGCACAGCGGAACATCGTTTTCAAGCTTGCAGCGGATAAGCCCGCTTAAGCCACAAGTAGTATCTTATCACAATTTCATAGCCTATGCAATAAAATCTATTCTTTTTCCCATTCAGAAATCCACTTTCTTTGCTGCTCTGTAAGCGGGTAGTCTTTCAACAGATCCGGACGTCTTAGGTAGGTCCTTCTGATCGATTCTTTATTCCGCCATTCTTCAATTTTTGCATGGTTTCCTGACAAGAGTGTTTCAGGCACTTTTAAACCTTTGTAATCTGCCGGTCTTGTATAATGCGGGTGCTCTAAAAGTCCGGTGCTGAAGGAATCCTCAATATGGGAAGCCTCTTTACCCAGTACACCCGGAAGCAGTCTGACCACACTGTCTGCGATCATCATTGCAGGGAGCTCACCGCCCGTCAGAACAAAGTCGCCAATTGATATTTCATCCGTTACCAAGTGCTCGCGAATGCGTTCATCATAGCCTTCATAGTGGCCGCAAATGAACAGCAAATGCTCTTCCTTTGCTAATTGCTCGGCTTTTTTTTGGGTAAAACGCTCACCTTGCGGGCATACGAGGATAATACGCGGAGCAGCGGCTGCCTTTGATGTCAGGTCCTCGACCGCGTCAAAAACAGGCTGAGGCTTGAGAACCATGCCTGCCCCGCCGCCATAAGGATAATCATCAACAGTATTGTGCTTGTTATCAGAGTACTCTCGGAAATTTACGACTTGAAACTGCACCGCATCTTTTTCCTGGGCTTTTTGAAGAATCGATGAGCCGAGCACGCCTTCAAACATTTCAGGAAACAGCGTCAAAAAGTCGATTTTCATTCGTCTATTAACCCTTCCATTAGTTCAATCTCAATTTTCTTTTCCCTGACATCGATATGTTTGACCACTGATTCAATGTAAGGAATGAGTGCGTCTTTTTTTCCTTTTCGTCCGATGACCCAAACGTCATTGGCTCCAGGCGTCAAAATTTCTTTGACCTTTCCGATGAGTTCGCCTTCTTCAGTAAATACTTCACACCCAATAATTTCGTGGAAATAAAATTCACCCTCATTCAGCTCTCCTAATTCTTCTTCAGGAACTTTAATGATTGCGTTTTTCAGCTCTTCTACTTCATTTAGGTTTTGTCTTTCTTTAAACTGCAGGAGATGAAATTGCTTATGCAGTCTATGTGTGTTTACCGTTACCTCCACTGGTTCGTTACGGCCGTCCATAAACAAATACAGCGTGTTTCCCGGCTTGTATCGTTCTTCGGCAAAATCTGTTTTTGAAATCACCCGCACTTCACCTTTGATTCCGTGGGTATTTACGATTTTGCCTACATTAAACCATCGCTTTGTCATATGATCACCTCTGGCGAATTTCAATTACTTTTCCGTCTTTTATGACGATGGTGTTCGCTGCTGTTTTCTCATGCCAGTCATCCCCGACTTCAATCGTCAGCAGCGCATCGACTTCCTTTTCTTTCAACTCACTGCCAAGCGGCAATGTATGTACTTGAGCAATTTGAAAATCAATGATTTTTATATCATCTTTTCGCTTTTCTATTGCCTTTTTAAATTGTTCAATCATATCAGGGTTTTGCTGTTCTTTCTCATGTTTTCTAAGCTGAAAATAGAGCTGGCTGCATTCTCGTTCAAGCATTTGTTTCTTTTCGGCAAAAGAAGCTAAAAGCTTTTCTTTGCTACTCTCGGTTAAGACTTGCATAACGGCTACACGGTGAATAATTTGCATCGCACCAAGCTCCCCGCTTTTAAAACTTTTACTCGCCCAGGCTTTTCTATTTTGCCTAAGCTTCTATCAGTTTACCCTTTTTTTGCGTGTAAAAAAAGGGGAGGTGCCGGCCCTCTCCCTTTTAGTCAAATATTTCAAATTGAACTTTCTTAGAAGACTGTGCGCCAGCTGCAAATACAGCTGTTCGAATCGCTTTTGCAGTCCGGCCTTGCTTTCCGATAACTTTACCGGTATCTGACTTATGGACAGATAAGCGCAGCGCAATCTTTTGATCGGTTTCTTCTCTTATGACGCGAATGTCATCTGGATGATCAACAAGCGGCGTCACAATGTGGACAATCAAATCTTCCAAGTGTTGATCAGTCATTACTTGCCTTGTTTAGCGTTGTGGAATTTTTCCATGATTCCTTGGCTAGAGAACAAGTTGCGAACTGTATCAGATGGTTTCGCTCCAGTTTGAAGCCATTTAAGAGCAAGCTCTTCGTCAATTTTTACTTCCGCTGGTTTTGCAACCGGGTTGTAAGTTCCGACTGTTTCGATGAAACGGCCGTCACGTGGTGAACGAGAATCTGCTACAACAATACGATAGAAAGGAGATTTTTTTGCTCCCATACGTTTTAAACGAATTTTTACTGCCATTTTACTAGCACCTCCGAAAATATTTCAACAAGATAGTATATTAACAATGATAAAAGTGTTTGTAAAGTGTTTTTTCTTAACAACGGTTTTATCATGTATAACCGATTACATAAAAGGTAGCTTAAACCCTTTTTTCTTGCCTTTTGACATGTTTGTCATCTGCTTCATCATTTTTTTCATTTCATCAAACTGCTTAAGCAGACGGTTGACTTCCTGTACGGATGTCCCGCTTCCTTTTGCAATCCGCTTCCGCCGGCTGGCATTGATGATATCCGGCTGTTCTTTTTCAAGAACAGTCATTGATTTAATGATTGCTTCCACATGATTCAGCTGTTTTTCATCAACTTGGATGTTTTTCAGGCCTTTCATTTTACCTGCACCCGGCATCATTTGCAGAAGCTCATCAAGCGGCCCCATGTTTCTGACTTGCCCGAGCTGCTCCAGAAAATCGTCCAATGTGAAGCTCATCGTTCTCATTTTTTGTTCCAGCTCTTTGGCTTTGTCTTCATCAACGCTGGCCTGTGCTTTTTCAATCAATGTCAGCACGTCGCCCATGCCGAGAATCCTTGATGCCATGCGTTCAGGGTGGAACGGCTCTAACGCATCAAGCTTTTCGCCCAAACCTGCGAACTTAATTGGCGTGTTTGTAACAGCGCGAATAGAAAGCGCAGCCCCGCCGCGTGTGTCTCCATCCAGCTTAGTTAACACAACACCGGTTAAACCGAGCTGTTCATTAAAGCTTTTGGCAACATTCACAGCGTCCTGACCGGTCATTGAATCGACAACCAGGAAAATTTCTTCCGGATTCGCGATTTCTTTGACGTTGGTCAGTTCATCCATCAGTTCATGGTCGATATGCAAGCGCCCTGCCGTATCCAAAATGACGTAGTCATAATGTTCTTCCTTGGCTTTCTCAATAGCCTGTTTAGCTATTTCTACAGGACTGACCTGATCGCCAAGAGAGAAAACAGGCATATCAAGCTGTTTGCCGAGTGTTTCCAGCTGCTTAATTGCGGCTGGGCGGTAAATATCGGCAGCAACCAGCATCGGTTTGCGATTATGCTTTTTGCGCAGCAGATTCGCAAGCTTACCGCTTGTTGTCGTTTTACCGGCACCTTGGAGACCGACCATCATAATAACAGTCGGCGGCCTTTTTGCGACGGCGATTTTGCTCTCTTCGCCGCCCATCAGCTCAGTCAGTTCCTCTTGAACAACTTTAATGACCTGCTGGCCGGGCGTCAGACTTTTCATGACGTCTTGGCCTACAGCGCGTTCACTTACTTTTTTGACAAAATCTTTGACTACTTTAAAGTTAACGTCAGCCTCAAGCAGCGCAAGGCGAACCTCACGCATCATATCTTTTACATCTTGTTCGCTGACTTTCCCTTTTCCGCGGATTTTAGAAATCGTCTGCTGCAGTCGGTCGGCTAATCCTTCAAATGCCATAGTTTGCCGCCTCCTAATCTAATTTCTCAAGCGCTTCAATCAGAGCTGTAATTTCTTCCTCTTCTTTTGAACCGGAAGCAAGCTCCTTCAGCTTATTAAACATCTCTTTACGCTCCTGAAACTTTTTCAAAAGGAGCAGCTTTTCTTCATATTGTTCAAGCATTGCTTCTGTTCGTTTGATGTTATCATAAACAGCTTGTCTTGAAACCTCATATTCTTCGGCTATTTCGCCTAGGGAGAAATCGTCCAAATAATAAAGCGACATATAGCTCTTCTGTTTTGACGTCAACAACGACTGATAAAAATCAAACAGATAATTCATTCTCGTTGTCTTTTCGAGTGACATTTGAGCTCTCCCCTTTGTTAAGTCAAATCCCTTTACGATAACTTAGTTTACACGGTTTTATTGACACTGTCAAGTTTTTATCTTGTCAAAGCGGTGATTAACTTTTTCCAAAATACGCTAAATATCATCCAATTTATTCCGATATTGTATATGAACCCTATTTAAAGGAGGATTTTTATGAAAAAAATCGGTTTATTGTTTATGTTATGTCTGGCAGCCCTGTTTACAATAGGTTTTCCGGCACAGCAAGCAGACGCTGCTGAGGCACCTTATAAGGCTTCGATCACAAATATCAGCACAGATGGAGGGGTTTACGGTAAAATCAATTATGGACAAGGTCAATATTGGCGAGTCAAGTACAATATTACAGTAAGCGGCAAATTACTCGACCAAAACGGACAGCCAGTGCCAAACGCGCCCGTAAGATTTGAAGCGGACACGAAGGTCGGAAACACAACACAAACTGCTTCAGGAACCACTGATGCAAACGGAACATTTGAGGTTCCAATGTATTTGGGGCCAGCTGCTGGTTACTATACGTATTACACATCTGTTTCCGTTCATTACTATGACATCATCCCATTCAGAGTTTTTTCTGGTGAATCAAGACTGGTATCCACTGATAACAGCCTTTATCATTTCGCCTATCAAGTAAGAAGATAAAAAAGAAAAAGGCCCCAAGATGTTGGGGCCTTTTTCTTAATCGTCGGCTTTTTCCACTAAATCTGAAAAGAGTCCGTACACATAGGATTCTGGATCAAATTCCTGAAGGTCATCAACTTTTTCTCCTAAACCGACTAGTTTAACCGGGATGTGAAGCTCGTTGCGAATCGCAAGGACGATACCGCCTTTTGCCGTACCGTCAAGCTTCGTTAAAGCAATGCCGGTAACATTTGTTGCTTTAGAGAATTCTTTTGCCTGAGCCATTGCATTTTGGCCGGTCGTGGCATCAAGGGCAAGCAGCACCTCATGCGGAGCTTCAGGAACTTCTCTTTCGATAACACGTTTCACTTTCTCAAGCTCTTTCATGAGATTTACTTTGTTTTGAAGACGACCTGCCGTATCACAAATTAATACATCGGCATTTCTTGCTTTCGCAGCATGAACAGCATCGTAGATGACAGCTGCCGGATCGCTTCCGGCCGTCTGCTTAATGACAGGCACTCCTGTACGCTCTCCCCATACTTCCAGCTGTTCAATGGCTCCCGCTCTGAAAGTGTCTCCGGCGGCAAGTACGACAGATTTTCCTTCTTGTTTCATTTTATGAGCAAGCTTTCCGATCGTTGTTGTTTTCCCGACACCGTTTACACCTACCAGAAGGATTACGTTTAAACGCCCATCCTGGATGTTCAGTTCTGAAATTTGCTCATCTCCGCTGTTATAAATCTCGACCAGTTTCTCAGAAATCACTGACTGGACTTCCTTTGGATCTTGAATATTTCTGCGTTTGACTTCTTTTTTCAGCTCATCTATTAATTCCATAACGGTTGTAAAACCGACATCCGCGCTGATAAGAACCTCTTCAAGCTCTTCGAAGAAATCCTCATCCACTTTACGGTAACGGGATACAAGATCATTCACTTTGTTTTGAAAGGAGTTTCTTGTTTTTTCAAGGCCATCCTTAAACTTTTCAGATACGGAATCTGTCTGTTTTGTGATTTTCTCTTTTAATTTTTTAAAAAAGCTCATCTTTTAACCTCTTTCCTCGTTACTGAACGAATTCTTTTGTTTCTTCCAGCTTAACGGAGATTACCTTGGAAACACCGGATTCCTGCATGGTTACGCCATAAAGCACATCCGCTTCCTCCATCGTTCCTTTTCTGTGGGTAATCACAATAAACTGGGTATCACTGCTGTATTTTTTTAAATACTGCGCAAACCGGAACACATTCGCTTCGTCGAGCGCAGCCTCTACTTCGTCAAGGACGCAAAACGGCACTGGACGAACCTTTAGGATTGAGAATAAGAGCGCTATAGCAGTAAGCGCACGCTCTCCGCCTGACAGGAGGTTTAAGTTTTGCAGCTTTTTCCCCGGCGGCTGAGCGATAATCTCGACTCCTGAATGAAGCAGATCGTTAGGATCGGTGAGCCTCAGTTCAGCTCGCCCTCCTCCGAATAAGGAGCGAAAAACTTGATCAAAGTGTGAGCGGATTTGAACGAATGTGTCGTTAAAGCGCTTCGTCATTTCTTCATCCATTTCTTCAATCACTTGGAACAAGGTATTTTTCGCTTCTGTTAAATCTTCTTTTTGTTCCGACAGAAACTTGTACCGTTCGTTGACCCTCTCAAACTCATCTATGCTTCCGAGGTTCACGGTACCCAGTTCTTCAATTGCGAGTTTAATCAGCTTCACGCGCTTTCTGGCTTCCTCTGGATCAGTTTCAAGCTGATATTTCTCTTTTGCCCCCTCAAAGGACAAGCTGTATTCCTCCCGTAAATATTGGAGTAAATTATCAAGCTCGACTTCCATTCGTCCGAGTTTGACTTCTTCGTCTTTTAAGAGCGTTGTTTTTTGTTTATACAGGCGTTTCATTTCTTTCAGCTCACGCTCATACGTATCAAGCCCATGCTGAAGCTTGATGCGCTGATCGCGCCTTAATGCAATCAGTTCGATCGTTTTCGTTTTGTCACTCAATTTATGTTTTGCTGCTTCTTCCAGCTTTTCTTCGCCGCTGGTGCTAGATGACATCTCTGACGTTAAGAAGCTTAAGTCTTCTTTTGCTTCTTTTAACGCAATCTCTGTTTCAGTGAGCTCTTTCTTTAATCTGGCAAGGTTGTCCTCTTCCCCCTTGCATGCCTGCTCTTTTTTGGCCGCAGCGATCTTCAGCTCAGTAAGCTCGTTGGAAAGAGACTCTTTCGTTGAGGATTGCGTTTGTTTTTGTTTTGTCAGTTTGTCTATGTCCTCTTCAAGCTGTTTCATCTTTTCAGATACGGCAGAGAGCTCTTCTTCAAGCTTGCGTTTGCGCGCTTTTTTCTCTTCATCGCTTTCTGACAGAGCAGATTTTTCTTGGTCATAGAGCTCTAAATGGGTATTGATATTTTTCTCGGCAACTTGAAGTTCGTACAGCTGGCCTTTCACATCCTGCTGCTTTAACCTTAAGCCTTCCCCGGTTTCTCTTAAGTCAGCCAGTTTTTTCTCCATATCCTGAATGGATTGTTTAAGGGTTTTGACCTCTTGTTCAAGCAGTGCTGTTTTCTCTTCCATTTCAGCGAGCCGTTTCGTCACATCTTCTAGCTCCCGGCTTCTTCCAAGGAGGGAGTTATTTTTCTTTTTAACCGCGCCGCCCGTCATTGAACCACCGGGGTTCACAACATCTCCCTCAAGGGTTACGATGCGGTACCGGTGCCCGAGAAGCTTCGCAAGCTCGTTTGCACCCTTTAAGTCCTCTGTGATCAAAACGGTTCCAAGAAGATTCTGGATGACGCTTCGATACGCAGGATCAAATGTGACAAGTTCACTGGCAACCCCGAGAAATGATGAATGCCGGGCGGCTGTTTCCGCGTCACGGCTTTGAAGCTGGCGGTCTCTAATAACAGAAAGAGGCAGAAACGTCGCCCGGCCGAAGGAATTCTGCTTTAAATATTGAATCGCTTTTCGGGCAGATTGTTCATCGTCGGTCACGACGTGTTGAGCAGAAGCGCCGAGCGCTATTTCAATGGCCGTTTCATACTTCTGTTCTGTAGAAATCAGCTCAAGAACCGCTCCGCGAATTCCGCCAAGGCGCTCTTTCGCTTTCAGCACTTCTTTAACACCTTGATAAAAGCCGGAGAAATCTCCCTGCATCGTCTCAAGCATGTCCTTTTTTGATCTCGCTTGCTGAACGTATTGGTATGCCTGATACAGAGCGGATTCATTTTTTTCGTATTGGCGCTTTTTCTGCTCATATTTTGTCTGCATATCACGATATGCACCGACTTGACTGTGAATCTCCTGCTCAATTCGGGCAAATTCCGTTTCACATGCGGCTTTACGCGCAGAAATATCACGCCGTTCCTGCAGGTGCTTTTCATTGTTGTCCGCGAGTCTCTGCAATGTGACAGCGGATTGGGACATCTGGTCATCAAGAAGCTGGAGTTCGTTGCGTATCGAAGCCTGGCTGTTTAACAGCTCAAAATAATCACTTTTCAGCTGCTCGATTTTCTCTTCAACATTTTCATTGTGAAGACTGAGAGCCTGCTGTTTTTCTTTTACTTGCGCCCTTAACTGCTTCACCTCAGCCTGAAGCGTTTCGAAGACAGCTTCCTGCTTTGAAAGCTCTTCTTTCAGAACCGTTTCTTTTTGCTGGAACTGAACGATGGCTTCTTCAAGCTGTTCTTGGTTTTGCACAGCGTTTTTCTTTCGTTCTTTTAGGACTTCTTTACGGCCTTCAAGCTTTTCCAGCTCTTCACTTGTTACCAGTAAAACTTGCTGGAGCTCATCTACTGACTCATCAAGCGCTTGTATTTTGTCCCTTGTATCCTCAATCTTTGCTTCTTTCGCAGAAATAGCAGACGATTCAGCAAGCTCTTCTTCTTTTGCCATCTGCACTTTCTCTTTAAGAGTCGACCATTTACCATGCAGCTCTTCGATATCATAGGCAGTCAGCGCAATTTCAACATGCTCCAGCTCTTTCTTTTTCTCAAGGTAGTCTTTCGCTATTGAAGCTTGAATTTTAAGAGGTTCAACCTGTCCTTCAAGCTCATGTAATATATCTTCTACCCGATTTAGATTGTCCTGTGTCTCAAACAGTTTATTTTCTGCTTTTTTCTTTCTCGTTTTATATTTAAGCACCCCGGCCGCTTCTTCAAAGATACTGCGGCGATCCTCCGCTTTGCTGCTCAGGATCTCTTCCACTTTCCCTTGGCTGATAATAGAAAATGCTTCTTTACCAAGGCCAGAGTCCATAAATAAATCAATAATATCCTTCAACCGGCACGGCTGATTGTTAATCAGAAACTCACTCTCACCTGATCTGTACACACGTCTTGTGACACTCACCTCGTGGAAGTCAATTGGCAAGAAATGATCATCATTATCAAGAGTAAGCGTAACTTCAGCTAGATTTAATCGCTTTCTTGAGTCACTCCCGGCAAAAATGATGTCTTCCATTTTTCCGCCGCGAAGAGAGCGTGCCGATTGTTCGCCGAGAACCCAGCGAATGGCATCCGTGATGTTGCTTTTTCCGCTTCCGTTCGGCCCGACAACTGCTGTCACGCCTTTAACGAAGTCTACGGAAATCCGTTCTGCAAATGATTTAAATCCTATAACGTCTAAACGTTTGAGGAACATAGCGATCCTCCTTATGTAATAAGTATTTCAATTCTATCATAAACATTGGTCAAATAAGACGGCATACATACTGAAATCCCCCTGAGTCATAAGGGGGATTTTATTGTTTCGTATGGTGTTTTTGCAATTTAGCTAAAGCTTCCTGAGCAGCGTGCTGTTCGGCTTCTTTCTTTGAACGGCCGTTTCCGACTCCGAGTGGTTCACCTTTTAGAGATACGATGGCTTCAAATTCACGGTTGTGCGCAGGTCCTTTTTCGTTGGAGATTTTATACTCCAGAGAGCCTTTGCCGTCCCGCTGCACGTATTCCTGCAGCTGGCTTTTGAAATCCATCACATGAGAAAAAGCACCATCGTTAATTTTAGGGAACACATAAACTTTTAAGAAACTTTCGACCGGCTCTAATCCTTGGTCAAGGTACAAGGCTCCGATAAATGCCTCAAAAACATCCGCCAATAGAGCAGGACGCTTTCTTCCGCCTGTCATTTCCTCGCCTTTACCCAACAGGACAAGATCGCCGAATGACAGCTCGTGAGCCAATGAAACGAGAGACGGTTCGCAAACAATTGCGGCTCTCAATTTCGTCAAATCTCCTTCACTCATAGCCGGGTATTTGGCAAATAAGAATCTGGAGATCGTCAGTTCCAAAACAGCGTCACCTAAAAATTCAAGCCTTTCATTATCTTCATACGGCTTTTTCCGATGCTCATTCACATAAGATGAATGTGTAAATGCTTGATACAAAAGCTTTTCATTTTGAAAGTGAACCGAAATCCGTTCTTGAAACTCTTTAAATTGTTCTACTTTTTTATAGAACTTTTTTTTATCTTTATAATGTGAGTGTTTTGACATAGTAACCTCCATAGGCACATCAGGTTCACCGCGCTTCTCTGACTAAACCGGATACAGCGCGCGTAAAAGCGGCATGCTGTAATAACTGCACGAATAAAGGGCTAAAGCCCCGCGTTTCGGCGGGACTTTTAGCATCAGCTTATTGCTGGTTTTGTATGTAGTTCACAGCGTCGCCGACTGTTGCAATCTTTTCAGCATCTTCGTCAGAAATCTCCATATCAAACTCGTCTTCAAGTTCCATAACAAGCTCAACTACATCTAGGGAATCAGCACCTAAGTCTTCCTTGAAAGAAGCTTCAAGTTTGACGTCTGCTTCATCAACGCCAAGGCGATCTACGATGATTTTCGTTACACGCTCTAATGTGTCTGCCATAGCAATTCACCTCCCCTCAAGTATTATAGTGGATTCGTTTTTAAAAAACTAGAGAAACTACGATGAAATTTTCGAGAAAAAACTTACATCACCATTCCGCCGTCAATATGAAGCGTTTGGCCTGTCATATAACGAGCTCCCTCTGAAGCTAGGAACGTGACAACACTGCTGACATCGCTAGGTTCACCAAAGCGCGCGAGCGGAATTTGTTTCAGCATTTCGTCTTGAACGTCTTTTGCAAGTTTATCTGTCATATCAGTTGAGATAAATCCTGGCGCTATTGCGTTTACCGTAATATTTCGGCTGGCGAGCTCTTTAGCAGAAGATTTGGTTAAACCGATGACGCCGGCTTTTGCAGCCACGTAGTTGGCTTGTCCAGGGTTTCCGCTGACGCCGACGATAGACGATACGTTAATAATGCGGCCTGAACGCTGTTTCATCATTTGTCTTGTAACAGCTTTTGTGCAGTTGAAAACACCCTTCAGGTTAATGTTAATGACGTCATCCCATTCGTCTTCTTTCATTCTCATGATGAGATTGTCTCTTGTAATTCCCGCATTATTAACCAGAATGTCAATCGTAGAAAAAACAGACAATGTTTCTTTTATCATGTTTTGTACATCTTCGGGATTTGATACATCCGCTTTTACAGCAATTGCTTTTCTGCCCATTGATTTGATTTCATCTACCACTTCATTTGCTTTCGCTTCATTGCCGGAGTAGTTCACGACAACATTTGCTCCGCTTTTTGCCAGATCAAGGGCGATTGAGCGGCCGATTCCGCGGGATGCGCCAGTGACAATAGCCGTTTTATCATTAAGCATTATCATTCTCCTCCTTAAGCGTTTGAATTGCCAGCTCGATCGTTTCCGGATCTGATACAGCAATTGTTTTTAACCGTCTATTCACTTTTTTCACAAGGCCTGAAAGCACTTTTCCGGGACCGATTTCAATAAAAGTCGTAACACCCTCTGCGATCAGCTTGTTAATGCTTTCCTCAAAACGAACCGGAGAGTAAAGCTGCTCAATAAGTTTTTCTTTGATATCTGCTTTTTCAGTCATCACGTCAGCAGAAACATTTGAGATGACCGGAACGTCAGCGTCTTTTATGTCACAGGCGTCCAATACCTCTTTCAGCTTTTCAGCAGCCGGTTTCATCAGTTCAGAATGGAACGGACCGCTTACTTCAAGCGGAATTGCGCGTTTTGCGCCGTTCTCTTTTGCCAGTTCAGATGCAAGCTCAACCCCTTTAGCTGTTCCGGAAATGACGATTTGGCCAGGACAGTTGAGATTCGCAAGCTGTACAAGGTTGCCTTCCTCTGTGACTTTATCGGTTACTTGCTTTAATGCTTCAGCATCCATGCCGAGAATCGCAGCCATTGCTCCTTCGCCAGCCGGCACCGCTTCATTCATAAACTCTCCGCGCTTTCTGACAGTATAAACAGCATCTTTGAAAGACAGAGCGCCAGCCGCAACCAGTGCAGAATATTCACCAAGGCTGTGTCCTGCTGTGAAATCAGGTGTAATGCCAGATTCTTTAAATTTCTCAAGAACAGCGATGCTTGTCGTAAGCAAAGCAGGCTGCGCATTGTATGTAAGTGTTAATTCTTCAGCATCCCCCTCAAAAATAAGCGAGCTGAGTTTTGTTTCCAACGTTTCATCGGCTTCATCAAACAGACGCTTTGCAGCAGGCACCTGCTCATAAAGCTCTTTTCCCATGCCGATAAATTGTGATCCCTGACCCGGGAATAAAAATGCAATCTTACTCATGATGTAAAAACCTCCAGACTACTCATCTGTTTTTTCTTCTTTCACTTCTTCCTGAATGAGCGCAGCCACATTTTGGCTGACCATCTCTCTTGCTTGCCGAATCGCATGGAATACAGCATTTGAATCTGAAGAGCCGTGCGCCTTGATCACAGGCGCTTTTAAGCCAAAAAGACTTGCTCCGCCATAATTCGAATACTCCATTTTCATTTTCATTTCTTTCAATTTTGGTTTCAGCACAGCTGCTGCAAGCTTGGATGTCAAAGTAGACGTCATTACGTCTCTCATCATTTTAAAAATTGACAACGCAGAGCCTTCCAGCGTTTTGAGTGTAACATTCCCGGTAAAGCCGTCTGTTACTACAACATCCGCCACATCATCTAAAAGGTCTCGCGCTTCCACGTTTCCGATAAAATTGATGTTTGCTGTTTCTTTTAAAATTTGGAACGTCTGCTTCGTCAGTTCGTTTCCTTTTTTATCTTCTGTTCCGACATTTAAAAGTCCGACTCTCGGTGAAGTGACACCGCGCACTTGCTGAGAATAAACAGAACCCATGATGGCATATTGAACGTGGTGCTCCGGTTTGGCATCGACATTGGCGCCGACATCAAGGAGAAGAAATCCGTCTCCCGAAACAGTCGGAAGTGTCGGGGCAAGCGCCGGACGGTCAATTCCTTTAATTCTTCCGACAATAAAGAGACCGGCTGTCATTAATGCACCGGTATTTCCTGCTGAAATGCATGCGTCAGCTCTGTTTTCCGCAACCTCCTGCGCCATAAGAACCATAGATGAGTTCTTTTTTCTTCGCACGGCACGGACAGGTTCATCCGTAGGCTCAATCACTTCATCTGCGTGCAGCACCGTGATGCGATCTGATGTAGTTGTTAAATGTGATTCTATCGTTGTTTTGTCACCGACAAGTGTGATATGGAGATCATCAAATGCCTCTATACCTTTTATAACTCCGTCAATAACAGCTTTGGGAGCGTGGTCTCCTCCCATTGCATCTACAGCTATTCTCATGCATGCTCCACCTTTATGAATGTTTTGAACGATACATGTCAAAGCGTCCAGAAAAAACAATTTCTTCGCCAACGTAGCTGTTCACTTCGACAACCGTTCTTCCTTTTTCTTTTTCGACAGCCGTCACTTTCGCTTTTGCTACGACACGTTCACCCTGCTTTACCTGTCTTGTAAAGCGGATGTCTGCACTTGCAGTCAGCGCCAGCTCGTCATCAATGACTGCAACGGCCAAAGAATTCGCCTGTGCAAATAAATGGTGTCCTCTCGCAATCTGATTCCGGCTGAACACGTGCTCCTGTTTTATTTCTAAAATGGATATCGCCTGATCATCCAGCTCAAGGTCAATAATTTCTCCGATAACTTCATCAAGTGACAGGGACTTCACTTCGTCCTCAAGTGTTTTCTCTGCCACGTTCTTAATTCTTTCTCTCAGTTCAGGTATGGAAAGCTCTAAGCGGTCCAAACGTATCGTCTGGATGCTCACCCCGAATTTACCCGCTAGTTCTTCATCTGTAATAAAGGGGGTTGCTTGAATCGTCTGCTGAAGTAATTCCTGGCGTTCTCTCTTATTTCTTCTCATATCTAAACACCATCCGGACAATTAAGACTAGGTACTAATAGTAGTATATAATTTCATAGATTGGAATGCAACGATTGTTTCTGGCTGAACACCAAAAACTTCTGATACTCAGCTTAATTTTTCCCCGTCCATTACTCCGCTCTTCAGCAATTCATCTCTTAACACAGCGTATTCCGGCTCCTTCCAGAACGCGTCAGAAGCCACAAGATTCGCAGCATCCTGCCTTGCCGTTTCAAGCGCTCTGTAATCATGAACCATGTCCGCCACTTTAAATTCCGGCATTCCGCTTTGTTTTTTCCCGAAGAAATCACCGGGACCTCTCAGTTCCAGATCCTTTTCAGACAGCTCGAAACCGTCATTGGTTTCCGACATGATCCTCATCCGTTCTTTCCCTGTTTCTGATTTTGGATCAGCCATCAGAATACAGAAAGATTGATGCTCACCCCGTCCAACACGGCCGCGCAGCTGGTGAAGCTGTGATAGCCCGAAACGGTCGGCGTCATAAATCACCATAATCGTTGCATTCGGAACATTCACGCCAACCTCCACAACAGTGGTTGATACGAGAATTTGACAGTGATTTGCGCTGAATTCTCTCATGACCTGGTCTTTTTCATCGGAATGCAGCTTTCCATGCATAAGGCCGACATTCCATTTTCCCCGAAAAATATCAGAAAGCATATTGTACACGTCAATGGCGTTTTGCACATCAAGCTTGTCTGATTCTTCAATCAGCGGACAGATGATATAAGCCTGCCTGCCTTGCTTTAATTCTTTTTCGACAAATGCCAATATACGATCCAGCATGTCATGTTTTACCCAATAGGTTTCGATTCTCTTTCGTCCAGCCGGCATCTCATCGATGACAGATACATCCATTTCACCGAACACTGTGATCGCTAACGTTCTTGGGATTGGAGTGGCTGTCATAAAGAGAACATCGGGATCCTGCCCTTTGTTCCGAAGCTTTTTGCGCTGCTCAACTCCAAATCTGTGCTGTTCATCAGTAATAACGAGACTCAGCGCCTTAAACTCCACCTCGTCTTGGATTAAAGCGTGGGTTCCTACAAGAATATCAATCTCACCCGCCGCAAGACGCTCAAGCAGTTCTTTTCGCCGCTTCCCTTTAACAGAGCTTGTCAAAAGAGCAACGCTGACGTCCCATTTTTCAAATAGCGAAACGAGCGAATCAGCATGCTGCTCGGCCAGAATTTCTGTCGGCACCATGAGCGCTCCTTGGTATCCGGATAGGATCGCGGCATACAGTGCAATGGCGGCGACTGCCGTTTTTCCTGATCCAACGTCCCCTTGAAGAAGACGGTTCATTCTGTATGGAGAAGACATGTCTGCTGTTATTTCGCGAAGAACGCGTGACTGGGCGTTTGTGAGGGGAAACGGGAGGCTTTTGATAAATCTCATGAGTTCTTCGTTTGAAAAACGCTGCCGTATCCCTTGTGTCTGCTCTCTTTCCGCCTTTCGGAACGCCTGCATTTTCAACTGAAACAACAAAAATTCTTCATAAACAAACCGCCGTCTGGCAAGCTTTAATGCTTCCCTTGTTTCAGGCTGGTGCATTGCTTTTAACGCTTGATAATAGTCAGGCAGTTTATAGCTTTTTCTTAGCTTTTCCGGAAGAGGATCAGGAAGTGAGTCTGCATATTGGGTCAGCGCCTGCTGAATAAACCGCCTCATCATTTTGACGGTAACATTTTCTTTCACAGAATACACTGGTTCAATGCTTTTGTCTTCTTGATGCGGCCCGTTTTTCAACTCCTGAACAGAGATGGTTTGGCGGTGCTTGTCCCATTTACCTGAAACCGTCACCACAGAGCCGAGCGAAAGCTGCTTCTTCAAATAAGGCCGGTTAAAACATACGGCTGTAATTAAATAGTGGCCGACCAGAAGCCTGAATGTCAGCCTGTTTCGTTTTTTTCCGTAATAGGTAAGAGAAGGCTCTGAATGAACCTTCCCTTCAACTGTGACTCTTTCATCATGCTTTACTTCTTCTAAATCCCTCAGCTCGTAGTCATCATAGCGATAAGGGAAATAATTCAGAAGATCAGAAATGTCATAAATACCGAGTTCATTCAATGTTTTTTCTGTTTCCGGCCCAATACCCTTAATGTTAGCTATACTAGTTTGCTGATGTTGTTTCACGTGAACCTAGCGCTCCTCCGAAAATTTTTTTCTCTAATTCTCTTCCTGTCGGTGTTGCCGCTAAACCGCCCTGGCCTGTTTCTCTAAGTGCAGTTGGCATCGTTTGGCCTATTTTATACATGGCATCGATAACCTCATCACATGGAATACGGCTTGTAATGCCCGCCAATGCCATATCAGCGGCAATCATCGCATTTGACGCGCCCATCGCATTCCGTTTCACGCAAGGCACCTCAACAAGCCCTGCAACAGGGTCGCACACGAGGCCTAGCATATTTTTTAATGTAATGGCCATGGCTTCCGCGCTTTGTTCGGGTGTTCCTCCTGCCATTTCAACAATGGCCGCAGCCGCCATACCTGAAGCTGATCCAACCTCTGCCTGACATCCTCCGGCGGCGCCGGAAATGCTTGCGTTATTGGCCACGACAAATCCGAAAGCCCCGGCTGTAAACAAAAAGCGGATCATTTGTTCTCTTGTTGGATTCAGCTTTTCTTTTACAGCAAATAACGTACCGGGCACCACACCGGCAGAACCTGCAGTCGGTGTCGCACAGATGGTTCCCATGGCTGCATTTACTTCATTTGTTGCAACGGCTTTCGATACAGCATCTAAAATCAGCGGGCCAGACAGGCTTTTTCCTGATCGAATATAGGCCTGCAATTTAACGGCATCTCCGCCTGTTAAGCCCGTTTGGCTCGTAACTCCCTCGAGTCCTTTCTGAACCGCCGCTTCCATAACAGACAGGTTATGATCCATCTGCTGAAAAATGTCCTCTTTTGTTTTTTCTGTTACTTCCATCTCTTGAGCTATCATCACATCAGAGATCAATATTTGTTTTTCTTTAGTAATCTCAATTAATTCTTTTACATTACGAAACATAACTGGCTCCTCCTGACCCTTTTCGCTAGTCAGCAATCTTTGTCACTTGAATAATATTCGGCAGTTTCGACAGCTCGTCGAGAATGTGGTCGTCAATATTTTGGTCGACCTCTATTGTCATCAGCGCAAGCTGGCCGATATCTTTCCGGGCTACTTCCATATGTCCTACGTTGATTGAAAATTTCGCCAGAACATTGGCAACACCGGCAATTGTGCCAAACTTGTCATTATGAACAACTAATATGGCCGGATGATTTCCTGACAGCCGGAGCTCAAAACCATTCAATTCTGTGATTTCAATCTTTCCTCCGCCAATCGAAATACCCGTCAGTTCCAGCTCACCCTTTTCATCAGAAATGGTGATTTTTGCTGTGTTCGGATGGACCGGGACTGCGTCTTCTACCCGAAACTCTATATCAATTCCTTTAGCTTCTGCAATTTGTATAGCGGTTTTAATCCGTTCATCGAATGTATCAAAATCAAGCAATCCACCGATAATCGCGACATCTGTGCCGTGGCCCTTATACGTTTCCGCAAACGAGCCGTAAAAAGATACAATGATGCGCTCAGGCTCTCTGCCAAATAAACTTCTGGCCACTCTCCCGATTCTAGCAGCTCCCGCTGTATGAGAGCTGGACGGACCGATCATAACCGGGCCGATAATATCAAAAACGCTTCTGTATTTCATGCTATTCCTCCTTATGAACCAGAGCTTATTAGCGCTTTGCTTCTAGACTAATTGATCAGATATAAAATGGCAAGCGGGCGCGTTACAGCGCTGCCGCACTTAAAAGCAGACATAAGAATAGAAGGGCAAATTGCCCTTCTATTCTGCTGAAACTATATACGAATACAGAGGCTGTTTCCCATTGTGGATCTCAACCTCAATCTCCTCGTACTTTTCACTGAGAAACGCTTCAAGCTGCTCAGCTTCTTCCTGAGACGCATCCTCACCATATAGAATGGTCACGATTTCATCATCTTCTCCGATCATTTCTGACAGCAGCAATTTCGCGGCTGACAGCTGATTTTCAGAAGTGCCGATAATCGTTCCATTCAGAATGCCCATAAAGTCGCCTTTTTTAATGTCTTTACCGTCAATATGAGTATCTCTGACTGAGAACGTCACCTGTCCGCTTTTTACTTGCTGAATGGCGCTTAGCATATTGGCCTCGTTCGCTTCAGCTTCTTGATCCGGGTTAAAAGCCAGCAGAGCTGACATCCCTTGCGGAACCGTTTTAGCAGGAATGACAAAAACCTGTTCATCCACTACGCTGGCCGCTTGGTTAGCAGCCATGATAATGTTGGAGTTGTTAGGCAGGATAAATACCGTATCTGCATTTACAGACTTCACGGCATCAACAATATCCTCAGTGCTTGGGTTCATGGTCTGGCCGCCTTCAATCACAACAGAAGCGCCAATGCTTTTGAATAGGTCTGAAATTCCTTCTCCCATCGCTACAGTCACAATGCCATACGGCTGTTTTGCCGGCGGTGTTTCGTTGTCTGCAGGTTTGCTTTCTTGACTGATGATAGAGGTATGCTGTTCTCTCATATTTTCTATTTTTATTTTGATCAATTCACCGTAATGCTGGGCGTAGTTTAACACGTTTCCCGGCTCTTCAGCATGAATATGAACCTTCGCCAGCGATTCATCCGCAATCACAAGCAGAGAATCTCCGAACTGGCTGAGGTCTTGCCTGAACGTGCCTTCGTCGAACTCTCTTTTTGTCTGATCAAGCCTAACCATCACTTCGGTACAGAATCCAAATTCAATATCTTCGGTATTCATCATGCTTTGCGCGCTCTTGTGATGCTCTGCGCTGACCATGTCGTCAAGTGACGGAAGAACTGCTTTCTGAGGTACAGTTTCACCTTTTAATGAAGCAAGGAAACCTTCATACACACAGAGCAGGCCTTTGCCCCCGCTATCGACAACTCCTACTTCCTTTAGGACAGGTAGCAATTCAGGGGTGCGGTTTAAAGACGCCTCTGCTTCTTCTGTCACTGCAATCATCAGCGCAGTGATATCGGTTTCTTTTTCTGCTAAGATCATCGCTTTTTTTGCAGCGTCTTTTGCAACTGTTAAAATGGTGCCCTCTACAGGTTTCATGACAGCTTTATACGCCATGTCTACACCTGCTTGCAGCGCAGCGGCAAACTCAAGTGCATTAATTTCTTTTTTCGTTTCAATGCTTTTGCTAAATCCGCGGAACAATTGGGATAGGATCACTCCTGAATTTCCGCGTGCTCCCATGAGCAGCCCTTTAGATAACGCGGAACCCACCTTCCCGATATCATCCGTATCCATTTGTTCAACTTCTCTTGCTCCGGAAGTCATCGACAGGTTCATATTTGTTCCCGTATCACCGTCCGGCACCGGAAACACGTTCAGTGCATCAACTGCACTGGCATTTTGAGACAGATTCTGCGCTCCCGCAAGAATCATCTCGGCAAAGGTTCTGCCGTTTAATGTTCTGATAGACAATCCTACTCCTCCTAACTACGGGTTCGTCACTCGTACGCCTTGGACATAAATATTGACAGAGTCCACTGCCAGTCCGATGGTTTGATTTACTGTGTACTTTACTTTTGTTTGGACATTATGTGCCACTTCAGAAATTTTCGTGCCGTAGCTGACAATGATATACATGTCGATATGTATCTGTTCTCCTTCTTGGCGAACTTGGACACCCCTGCTGAAATTCTCTTTCCGAAGGATTTCAGTCAGTCCGTCTTTAATCTGGTTTTTAGAGGCCATGCCGACAATGCCGTAACAGTCAACCGCCGCGCCTCCTGCAACCATCGCGATGACTTCATTAGATATATCAATCTGTCCGTACTTCGTTCTTAATTCAATGGACACACTAGTTCCTCCTTCGAATGCATAGAGTTACAGCTATTCTACTATATGGTTTCCATTATGAAAAGACCAGGCAATAATCGCTGGCCGTACCTCTACATATACTATAGCGCTGCTGTTTCCGCAAGATGTCAAGTGAATTTTCTTGAAAGATGATGAAACAATAGTTGCAAACGTTTTTTAGCTGTGGTAAATTATTTAAAGTATCCATATCGAAAGCATCTAAGATTATATGAATGTTAAAAAGTAGATGTTTTGTGCAAGTGAGGAGGGAAACAAATGGCACGTAAATGCGTTATCACAGGTAAAAAAACAACAGCTGGGAATAACCGTTCTCACGCAATGAACGCTTCTAAGCGCACTTGGGGCGCGAATCTTCAAAAGGTTCGTATCCTTGTGAACGGAAAACCTAAAAAAGTATATGTATCTGCTCGAGCTTTGAAATCCGGTAAAGTTGAGCGTGTATAACAAAATGAACGCCTGCCCCGATATGTGGCAGGCGTTTTTATGTGGTGAAAGAGGGCTTTGAACCCCTGGGCATTAATCTTTTCTAAATGAGCCCAGCATCGCCCGGACAATTCCTCCTAAAAACTTCGGCAATTTAATGGTGTAAAATTTCATTTTTGTCCCCTCCTATAACGTCCCGTAACCGCCTTGTTCATTGTTTTCAGCAATTGAATGAAAGCACATGCTTAATCCGTGCTTCTTATCATTATTAATATGCCTTTTGCAAACGAAAAAGTACCTCGTGAATGAATGAGTTCGTTACTAATACATAGTGTTGAACCGAGCGTAATATGACAATTATTTAGAGGATATTTAAAACCGGTCAGGGTCAGCTCATGTATGTCTTCGGAAAACGGTATGAAGGAGATATATCGCTTATTTTCATCCTTCTCAATATCATATTCACCAGGAGGAAACATTTGAATATGATTTTGTTTGTCTATCAACCTAATTTTTATGTTCGTTTTTACACCTCTATACAGTAGCTGAATGTTTCCTAAAAAATGATCAGCTCTGCCGCCTGTAATGCCGAAAATCTGAATAATATCCGGCTGCTTTTCCAGCGCCCAATCAAGGGCGAGGTCTAAATCTGTTTGATCTTTTTCTGCTTGATACACATGAAGGGCGGGAGCGGCTTTTTCTATTCGCCGGCGTTCTTGCTCCGTTATGCTGTCAAAATCTCCGAAGGCTTCAACAGGAATGATCCCGGCATCTAAGAGAGTGACGGTGCCTTTGTCAACACCGATCCAAAGCGTGTGTTCGTCCGTATAGCCGGTTAGATCGGGAATGAGATTTTTCGGGCCTCCCGCAACGATATTAATTGTTTTCATCTCTGATTCCTTTCTCTGCATACAGGAAAAAGAGCTTAGGCTATTGTATGCCCAGCTCTTTTCTAAAGCTGCTTATTTACTTCCTCTGATTTCAGAAATTGCTTTTTTGCGGTCAGACTGGCCATAAACAGCTGAACCGGCAACGAGTAAATTTGCGCCCGCTTCAATGACGAGCGGAGCGGTTTCTTTGTTGACGCCGCCGTCTACTTCAATTAACAGATCTTTTTTTCCTTTTTCATCCGCCATTCGCTTAACCTCTTTTATTTTAGGAAGGACTGAATGAATAAATTTCTGCCCGCCGAAGCCCGGGTTCACCGTCATTAAAAGAACAAGATCGAGATCGTCGAAAACATGCTCGATGACTTGTACAGGGGTATGCGGGTTTAGAACCACTCCGGCCTTCACTCCTTGCTCTTTAATGAGCTGGATGGTACGGTGCAGGTGCGGACATGCCTCAGCATGCACAGACAGGATATCTGCGCCTGCTTTCGCAAAAGCCGGGATATAACGATCCGGCTCTTCTATCATTAAATGGACATCAAGCGGCAGATCCGTTACCGGCCGGACGGCTTCTACAATCAGCGGACCGATTGTGATATTCGGGACAAAATGGCCGTCCATAACATCAATATGAATACAATCGGCTCCGCCTTTTTCTACATCTTTAATCTCATTGCCTAAAGCGGCAAAATCAGCGGAAAGAATAGATGGTGCAACCTTTATCATTATGCTAATACCTCGGCTTTCTGTCTTTAATCTCCGTCATAAATTCAACATAATGGTCATAGCGATACTGCTTTAATTCTCCGTCTTCAACAGCTTGTTTCACCGCGCATTTCGGCTCTTTCAGATGTAAACAGCCTCTAAATTTGCATGAAGAGCTTTTTTCTCTGATATCAGGGAAGGTATAGCCCAGCTCTTCTTCCTCAATGTCTGTAAATTCAAGCGAGCTGAATCCTGGTGTATCTGCAACCAAACCTCCGGACGTATGAATCAGCTCCACGTGGCGGGTTGTGTGTTTCCCGCGGCCCAAATGCTCAGAAATCTCGTTTGTTCTTAATCCAAGCTCCGGACTGATCGCGTTGAGAAGCGAGGATTTCCCAACACCGGACTGACCGGCAAATACCGTTGTTTTATCCTGAAAATGCGGGATGATGTCCGTTAAACTGTCTTGGTCCTTAGAGGAGGTAAGGTATACGTCATAACCAATATTCCGATAGTCCTCTGCATAGGCTTGTATCGTATCTTCTGTATCTTGATCTTCAATCAGATCCATTTTAGTAATGCATATAATCGGCTGAATATCATTGGCCTCAACGAGAACCAGGAAGCGGTCGAGCAATGCCGTGCTGAAAGAAGGCTGAACCGCTGAGAAAACCAGGACCGCTTGATCAACGTTGCAAATTGGCGGCCTGATAAGCTCGTTGGTTCTTTCTTTAATTTCCATTAGATATCCTTCTTTGTCATTTTCAGCCTGGTACACAACGTAATCACCGACAAGAGGGGTAATTTTGTTTTTTCTGAAAATGCCTCTTCCTCTGCATTGTATTACTTTATCTGAATCCTCTGATTCATCCAGTACATAGTAAAAGCCGCTTAGCGCCTTAATAATTTTGCCCTCAGGCATATTTTCCCTCCTTGTTATTCATCTTTCGGATACTCAATGGTTTTGTAGCTGACAACTTTATTGTTTACCATTACTTGATAGTACCCTTTTTGGCCGGGTTCAATCTTTAGTTCGATCGTTCGTTCAGTCGGCTCTTTTATCTTAAATTCTTCGTAAGTGTCAGAGATGCTGTGATCCGCATCGTCAACCGCGATTTGCACTTGAAGCTCGTCCCCTTCATTTTCTGGTTCGTAGGGGATCTTGACCTTTTCTTTCACTGTTTTCGCAGGTTTTTTCTCTGGTCCGAGAGAGAATGTCACTTCAACTTCGTTCCCCGGCTTTACTGCCGTACCTGCTGCTGGTTTTTGTTTGACAACCTGTCCTTCTGGAACATCATCTGAGTATGCTTCTTTTTCTACAAGCTTCAATCCGTTGTCTTCCAGATATCCAGACGCTGCTTCTTTACTGTAGGTTTTCAAGTCTCTAAGCGTAATGTCTTCGGGTCCGATACTGACTGTAAGTTTGACTTGATCTTCACTCGGGACAAGCTCAGTCCCTGCTGAAGGATTTTGGTCAATGACAGTGCCCGCGTTTTTCTCGTCATTTACTTCATTTACCGTTACATGTTTAAACCCTTGGTCCTTCAACGCTTTTTTTGCCTGGTCGACCGTTTGGCCTGTCACATCACCGATCTCCGTTTTTGCTTTTCCGGTGCTCTTATAAAGGGTGACCGTGGCGCCTTCTTTGACTGTGGTATCCGCTTTAGGATCCGTTTTTACCATCAGGCCCTCTTCAATTTTTTCATCTGAGATTTCCAACACCTCGGAATCAACCTGTAAACCTTCTTTTTCCAAGAGCCCTGCGGCTTTTTCGTATTCCATTCCGGAGACATCAGGTATTTTGACATCCTTAGGCATGAAAAGCGACGGAAAAACAGTGACAGCAAGAATTCCAGCTGTGATAAAAACGAGGCATATCGTGAGCAAAACCCACGGCCACTTTTTTCTTTTGCCGTTCTTCTTTGTTTTGTTTTCTTGTGCGGTTGTCACTTCAGCTTCTTTTTCGCCAGCAGCTTTAGCGAGTTCTTCATCTTTAATGATAGGTATCGCTTTTGTCATTTCTTCATCTTCTTGAATCGTAAATCTCTTTTCATTGAGTCTGTCGGCATCAAAAGCTGTTTTTATGTCTGCTTCCATGTCTTCAGCCGTTTCGTAGCGATGAAAAGGATCTTTGGCAGTTGCCTTGAGTATGATGTTTTCAACGCTTTGGGGGACCGATGGATTCCACCTTTTTGCCGAAGGAGTTTCCGCTTGAAGATGCTTCAAGGCGATGCTGACTGCTGACTCTCCATCAAACGGAATACGGCCGGTTAAAAGCTCAAATAGAACGATTCCAAGCGCATAAATATCCGATTTCTTTGTGGCTAAGCCGCCTCGGGCCTGTTCAGGTGATAAGTAATGGACCGAGCCCAGAACTGAATTGGTATGGGTGATTGTGGTCGAACTTAGTGCCGTCGCAATTCCAAAATCCGTTACTTTGATATTTCCCATATGATCAATCAAAATGTTATGCGGCTTGATGTCTCTGTGAACAATCTGGTTTTGATGGGCATGAGCGATGGCTGAGACAATTTGCTCCATGATGTTCAGCGCTTCTTTAGGGTGAAGCGGCCCATTTGCTGTTATGTATTCTTTAAGCGTCATGCCTTCAACGTATTCCATGACAATATAATAAATATCATCTTCCTCGCCCAAATCGTAAATGCTGACAATATTCGGGTGATCGAGGCTTGATGCGGATTGGGCTTCTCTGCGGAAACGTCTGATAAATTCATTGTCATTTGCATAGTCAAACCGCAGGATTTTAATTGCGACTTCACGGTCTAGAATGATATCCTCAGCTAAATACACGTTGGCCATTCCCCCGCCACCTATAACGCGGAGAATTTGGTAACGCCCGCTGATCCGCTTGCCGATTAGCACTGATCTTCACCCTCTTCAGCTTGTAAAGCAAGCTCAAGCAAAACTGCTGTTATGTTGTCTTCTCCGCCATTCTGATTGGCTTTGTCCACAAGCAGGTTTACTTTTTCCTGAGGAGCTGAATCGCTTTGCAGGATGTCTTTTAACTCAGTGCCTTCCACTTTATTCGTCAGTCCGTCAGAACATAGAAGCAGTTTGTCTCCGGGTTCTATATCAAAGGAACGGGTGTCAATGCTGACTGACTGGTCTGTTCCAAGCGCCTTCGTCAACACATTTTTTCGCGGATGATGTTCAGCGTCTTCTCTGGAAATCTCTCCAGTGCGAACCAGTTCATTTACAAGCGAATGGTCTTCTGTCACTTGAACGAAATCATCGTCCTGAAGCAAATAGCATCTGCTGTCTCCGATATGGGCAACAGAAACCGTTTTCCCCGCAAAAAGCGCACATACAATCGTCGTCCCCATGCCTTGGCATTCTTCGTGGGCTTGAGCGTGATCGTATATTTTGCTGTTTACCGAAAGAATCTGTTCAATGAGCCATTTTTCACATTCCGAGGGCGCAGTTGGAATCGTCTCTGCTTCATTCCATTTCTCCCCCATGGCTTTCACAGCCATCTTGCTCGCAACATCTCCAGCAAGATGGCCGCCCATGCCATCAGCGACAACCGCTAATATAAATTCATCTTTCCCCTTGAATATCCCCGCATCATCTTCATTATGCTGGCGGATTTTTCCTGTATCTGTTTTTAAGGCTGTTAACAACCCTCATCACCTCGTCTCGTCTTGACGCTCCTTCGCGCGAAGCTGACCGCAGGCTGCGTCAATGTCATGTCCTTGCTCTCTTCGGATTGTGACATTTACTCCGCGGGATTTCAGCGTTTTTTCAAAAGCAAAAATCTGATCACGCGGTGTGCGCACATAGTCCCGTTCAGGCACGTAGTTTACCGGAATCAAGTTCACGTGGCATTTGACTCCTTCCAGCAAGTCGGCAAGCTCTTCGGCGTGTTCCACCTGGTCGTTTACGCCTCCGAACAGCCCGTATTCAAAGCTGATACGGCGTCCTGTTTTATTAATATAATATTTAACGGCTTCCATTAGATCAGGCAGTTTATATGCTCTGTTAATCGGCATCAAACGGCTTCTGATTTCTGTGTTCGGCGCGTGCAGAGAAATTGCAAAGTTAATCTGCATTTGCTGATCAGCAAATTCGTAAATTTTCGGGATGATTCCACTCGTAGAGACCGTAATATGGCGAGCACCGATATTCAGGCCCTTGTCATGGTTAATGATTTTCAAGAAAGCGAGCATTTCGTTAAAGTTATCAAAAGGTTCGCCGATTCCCATGATCACGACAGAGCTGACGCGTTCATCCGTTTCATCAAGAGCTTTTTGCACTTTGACTACTTGAGCGACAATTTCCCCTGCTTCAAGGTTTCGTTTTAAGCCTCCAAGCGTTGACGCGCAGAATGTGCAGCCAATACGGCAGCCGACTTGTGTCGTTACACATACAGAATTGCCATACTCGTGTCTCATTAAAACGGTTTCGATGGTATAACCGTCATGAAGCTCAAACAAAAACTTCATCGTACCGTCTTGAGAGGTTTGTTTAACAGCCGTTTTCAGCGTTGTTAACACAAAGTGAGTGTTTAATTTCTCACGCAGATCCTTTGAGAGGTTTGTCATATCTTCAAAAGAAGATACGCGTTTTTCATATAGCCATTCAAAGATCTGGGCTGCACGGAACGGTTTCTCTCCATTGTCTGTCAGCCATTGTTTGATTTCATCTAATTCAAAAGAATAAATAGACGGACGCTCTGTCCGCAATTCTTTTCTTACTTTTGTTTTATTAAGTTCTGCCATTGCTTATCCCTTCTTTCTCATGCTGCAAATAAAGAAACCATCTGTTCCGAAATAATGAGGAAGGATTTGAAGCCTTCCATCCCGAACAAAGGGTCTCACCTTTTCAGGCAGCCGCTTTTCAAGAGACAAATCGGGTTCAAAATCAGGATGTTCTTGTATAAACGCATGTATTACTTCATCATTTTCTGTCCGGTCCATTGTACACGTACTGTAGACAAGAGTGCCACCTTTTTTTACTAATGGTGCGATTTCCCTCAAGATCGACAGCTGGATTTCAGCTAGACGGGCGCTGTCGTCAGGTTTTTTCGTGTATTTCATGTCCGGCTTTCTTCTGATAACACCGAAACCTGAGCACGGGGCATCGACCAATATTCGGTCAAACTGTTCGTTTTCAAACGTTTCCCCCGCTTTTCTAGCATCCATTGTTTCCGCATGAATGATTGTCAGGCCAAGCCGATCTGCCGCTTCTTTGATCAGCTTCACTTTATGTTTGTGAAGATCAAGCGACGTAACGCTCCCCTTGTTCTTCATTAATTCTGCGATATGAGCCGACTTTCCGCCAGGCGCCGCACACGCGTCAAGCACTGTTTCATCTGACTTAGGATCAAGGGCGCGGGCGACGAGCATGGAGCTCTCATCCTGGATAGAAACTTCGCCGTTTTGGAAGAAATGAGTTCCGGCAATTGTTCCCTTTAAGAGCTTCACAGCATCTTCAGCGAGGTCGCCTTTTTCAACTTCGATTCCCTCAGCAGCCATTTGGTCAAGCAGCTCAGCTCTGTCTGCTTTCATTTGATTGACACGCAGCGTCTGTTTCGGCGGAATGAGATGGATGCGGCAAATCTTTTCCGCAGCTTCAAATCCATACGCATCCGCCCACTCTTTCACAAGCCATTCCGGATGGCTTGTTTCTGTCGCCAGCCGGCGGACAGGATCTTCGATCGCGTCAAAGGATGGAACACCTTCGCGCTGAATAGAACGGAGCACGCCGTTGACAAATGAAGCAATGCCTTTGTGTCCGCGGATTTTAGCAATCTCAACCGCTTCATGAATGGCTGCCCTGTCTGGAATCTTCTCCAAATACTCCATTTGATATAAGGATAGGCGAAGAAGCTGAATCACCCACGGCTTTACCTTTTGAGGCTTATTGATAAACGGTTTAAGCATATAATCAAGCGCGATCTTATTTTGTAATGTACCATAGACAAGTTCAGTCAAAAGCCCTCTGTCCTGATCACTCAGTTCATTTGATTTAATGACCGATTTCAGCAGCAGGTTGCTGTATGCCTGGTTTTGTTCTAATTTGATCAGCGCCTCAAGGGCGATGTCACGAACACTAGTTTTTTTCATTGTTTACTCCTAACACATCACCGGCTTCAACATGAGCGCCTCGCACAAAGTCTTCGCCTTTCATTCGTTTTTTGCCTGCCGGCTGGAGTTCGGTTAATAACAGAGCCGTCTCGTTACCTGTGGCAACGATAATTCCTTCCTTTTCAACTGCAACGACTGTGCCGGGCTCAGCTGTTGTTGGTGCCGCTATTTTTTTCGACGCCCATATTTTCAAGTTTTGTCCGTTTAGAGTCGTATAAGCAACAGGCCATGGATTTAAGCCGCGGATCTGGTTGTAAAGCTCTTCGCCCGTTCTGGACCAGTCGAGCAGCTCTTGCTCTCTTTTAATGTTAGGCGCGTACGTCGCTTTCTCTTCATCCTGCTTTTCAGGTGATATGCTGCCGGCAATAACGTTTGGAACCGTTTCAGACAATAGCTTCGCGCCAGCAACGCTTAATTTATCGTGCAGTGTTCCGACATTGTCGGTTTCTTCAATGTCCACTTCCACTTTTGAGATCATATCGCCCGCATCCAATTTTTCTACCATATACATAATGGTAATCCCGGTTTTCTTCTTTCCCTGCAGAATGGAATAATGGATCGGAGCACCGCCGCGCAGTTCCGGCAAAAGGGATGCGTGAACGTTAATGCAGCCGTATTTTGGACTGTCGAGAAGCTCTTTAGGCAAAATTTGTCCGAATGCCGCCGTTACAATCAGGTCAGGCTTTAATGCCAGCACTTTTTCAATTTCTTCTGTCAATCTGACTTTTTCCGGCTGAAGAACCGGGATGCCGTGGCGCAATGCCTCTTCCTTTACCGGAGGAGGTGTCAGTACTTTTTTTCTGCCCTTCGGACGGTCCGGCTGTGTGACGACCCCCACTACTTCATATCCGTCCTCTATCAGGGTTCTTAAAACAGGAACTGAAAAATCCGGCGTTCCCATAAATACGATTCTCGTCATCAAATCATCCTTCCATATCCACTAGTTCATCTTCTGTATAGTATTTACTTATTTTAGATGTAAACAGCACACCGTCTAAGTGGTCCATTTCATGCTGCACGGCTCTTGCTAAAAAGCCTCGCGCTTCCAGAATGAACGGTTTTCCCTGACGGTTAAACGCACGCACTTTGACATAATCGGCACGTGTGACATCACCATAGACGTTAGGAAAGCTCAAGCATCCTTCAATTCCGGTTTGCTCGCCGCTTTTTTCTAAAATTTCAGGATTAACGAGATCAATTCTCCCTCTGTCATCCCCGATATCTACGACGGCCGCTCTTTTTAAAATGCCGATTTGCGGCGCTGCCAGTCCGACACCATCCATTTCAAGCATGGTGTCGTACATATCATCAAGCAGTTTTTTTAGCTTTTTATCAAAAACAGTCACGGTTTCCGCAGGTGTTTCCAAAACCTCCGCAGGATGTGTGACGACCTTTTTTACTGCCAATTTGTTACCCTCCAAGACGTGAGATCTTACATCATCATATAAGGATTCATATCAATTGAAATCATTACATGTTTTTGTTCAATTTCGCGTTTATAATGTTCCAGTATCTTCTTCAATAAAGCGGATAACTGGGTTTCCTGTTTGTATTTTATCACGCATTGATAGCGATATCTATCTTTGATCCTGGCTATCGGCGACGCGCTTGGTCCGAGAATTTTCGTGTCAGCTCCGCAGTTTGCTTTCAAAAAATGAGCGATTTTTTCAGCTGTAACCGCTGCTTTCGCCACTTCCTCATGAGAAACAGTCACAAGAGCCAAATAGTAGTATGGCGGATAGGATTGCTCCCTCCTGTGCGCCATTTCATGCTGATAGAACGTTTCATAATCGTGTGTTTTCGTCAGCTGGATACTGTAATGAGACGGTGTATACGTTTGAATGATGACATGGCCGGGCTTTTCATGCCTGCCTGCCCGGCCGCTGACTTGCGTTAACAGCTGAAATGTTTTTTCAGCCGATCTGAAATCAGGAATATGAAGTGTTGTATCAGCACTTAACACTCCGACAAGCGTGACATTCGGAAAATCAAGCCCTTTCGCGATCATTTGCGTTCCGAGAAGAATATCCGCTTTTCCTTCTCCGAAAGCTGACAGTAATTTTTCATGGGCGCCTTTCCGTGATGTCGTGTCAACATCCATCCGAATCACTCTCGCACTTGGCAGCACTTTTGTCAGCTCTTCCTCCACTCGCTGTGTTCCCGTTCCGAAAAAGCGGATATGCTCGCTTGCGCATTCAGGACAAGTGTGCGGAACAGGCTCTTCATGTCCGCAATAATGGCATTTCAGCCTTTGGCCGTAACGATGATACGTCATGGAAATGTCGCAGTGCGGGCATTGCGGGACATAGCCGCAATCCCTGCACATCACAAAGGAAGAATAGCCCCTCTTATTTAAAAACAGCACCGCCTGCTCACCCTTGGCAATCGTTTCTTCAAGCTTTTCCATCAATTCAACTGAAAACATCGAGCGATTGCCGTTTCTAAGCTCCTCTCTCATATCGACAAGCGAAACCTCGGGCATCACCCGGTGGTTAACACGGTGCTTCAGTGAAAGAAGCTCGTATACGCCCTTTTGCGCTCTAGCATATGATTCTAATGTCGGCGTAGCACTCCCTAATACAACCGGGCAGCTGTGATGCTCAGCCCGCTTGATTGCCACCTCTTTCGCATGATAGCGCGGCATTTCTTCCTGTTTATAGGAAGACTCGTGCTCTTCATCGATGATTATCATTCCGAGATTTTCAAACGGAGCAAAAATGGCGGATCTGGCACCGACGACAAGCCGTACTTCCTTCCGGTGGATTTTACGCCACTCGTCATATTTTTCTCCTGTGGATAAACCGCTGTGCATGACTGCCACCTGGGAGCCGAAGCGGCCCTTGAAGCGGTTGACCATTTGCGGCGTCAGCGATATTTCCGGTACGAGGACGATGGCTTCTTTTCCTTTCGCCAGTACTTTTTCAATTGATTGCAGATAAATTTCGGTTTTTCCGCTTCCTGTCACGCCGTGAAGGAGGAACACTTTATGCTCATCGCTGTCCAATGTCTCGCGTATGGGCTCGAAGGCAGCCCTCTGTTCGTCTGTCAGCGGCAGGGGCTCTGTTTTTTTGAACATTTTGTCCTGATAGGGATCTCTGTAAACCTCTTCATAGCTTTCCTTCAAAAGCCCTTTTTGGATAAGGGTTTTGATGGTTGCAGAGCTCGTGTCCGTTTTTTTGCACAATTCCGCCGCAGGAATTTTCACACCTTCCGGCTCAGAGATGAGAAAGTGAAGAATCGCCTGCTGTTTTGCTGCTTGGCGGGACAATCCCTCAGCCTGCTTAGCAAGCTCTTCTTTACTCGCATTTGCCTGAATATGCCTGACCATTTTTTTATTGGTTTTTTGCGCGACTTTATACGTCACGTCAATGTCCCCTTTTTGAACATGCCTTTGAATCAGTTTCAGCGTCTCATGATCGGGTATATCTGAATACAGCAGCGTCTTTGTTTCAGAAAACAGCCGTTCCACTTGCGGCGGAAGATCGGCTCCGTGTGCAATTTTTAATTCTTTTTCATATTTCGCCTTTAAGGCGGCAGGCAGCATTGCTTGAAGCGCCGTTATTTTAAAAGACAGCGTTTTGTCTGACAGCCATGATGACAGAATCATAAGCTCCTCTGTCAGAACAGGTGTAAGATCTAATAAATCCTCTACTTCCTTGACAGATTTTCCCGATAGGTCAGATGCTTCTTTGACTGCTGTCACAAACCCTTGAATCTTACGGGGGCCAAACGGAACAATGACCCGCATCCCCGTTTTGATCATGCCCTTCAGATGGTCTGGGATTTTATAATCAAAAGGCCTGTCTATATTTTTGGTGCTGACATCAACGATGACTTCTGCAAAATTCATGAGCGCTCTCCGGTTTGTTTTGAGAGGGCTGCGATCTCCTGAAGGATTTCAAAAGAAACATCGAGCTTAGACATAATCGGGAGTTCGCGTTTATGCCCGTCTTTGAAAAAGATTGTCACGATATTCGTATCAGCACCAAAACCGGCCCCATTTGCTTTCACATCATTTGCCACAATCAAATCAAGGTTTTTAGCGGCGAGCTTTTTACGTGCATAGTGTTCAATGTCTTGTGTTTCGGCGGCAAATCCGACCAAAATCTGCTCTTTCTTTTTCTCGCCCAATTCTTTCAAAATATCGACTGTTCTTTTCAGTTCTAAGGTCATGCCGCCGTCTTGTTTTTTCATTTTATGGTCAAATACTGTTTTCGGCGTAAAATCGGCTACCGCAGCTGTTTTAATGACTATATCGCTTGCGTCATACACAGAGAGCACAGCTTCGCGCATATCCGCAGCCGATTGAACAGGGATAAACTCAGCAAGGCCTTTAGGCTGATCAAGTGAAACAGGCCCAGAAATTAAGGTTACCCGTGCGCCGAGCTGAACAGCAGCCTCCGCTAGTGCGTAGCCCATTTTGCCCGTCGATTTATTGGTAAAAAACCGGACAGGATCAATCGCTTCCCGCGTTGGGCCGGCTGTAATGACCACATGCTTGCCTTCTAAAGGAGCGGATGTTTCTTCAGCAAAATGTTTTTCGGCCAGCTTTACGATGTTTTCCGGCTCTTCCAATCTGCCTTTTCCTACGTAACCGCATGCTAAATAGCCCTCACTTGGCTCAATAAAACGATAACCGTCCTGATAAAGAACAGAAATGTTTCGTTTGACTGCCGGGTGGTCATACATATGAACGTTCATCGCCGGCGCGATCCAAACGGGAGCCGTTGCTGCCAACAATGTTGTCGTCAGCATATCATCAGCGATGCCGTTTGCCAGTTTTCCAATCACATTAGCCGTAGCCGGCGCTACGATAATCAAGTCGGCCCAGTCTGCGGCATCAATATGAGAAATAACGCTTGGATTTTGTTCTTTAAATGTATCTGTATAGACTTCGTGGCGGCTCAATGCCTGAAATGTCAGCGGTGAAACGAATCGGCAAGCGGACTCAGTCATAATCACTTTGACATTTGCTCCTGCCTGAACCAGCTTGCTCGTTAACGCACAGGCTTTATAAACAGCGATGCCTCCGCTCACGCAAAGTAACACATTTCGATTGTTTAGCAATGAATTCTCCCCCTCTGCACTTTACAAAACCGCACGGAAAAAAATAACAACCTACATGTGATATAGGTTGCTACTTGTGCTACTATTCGCGGTCTTCCTTTTCAAACGAAAGCAGGCCTGCATCAATTTCTTCTAAAGCTTTGCCTACATATTTGTGTGAAATCGTATGTTCAATCATTTGGTCTTTTTTGATTTGCATTTCACGTGCGCGTCTCGCAGAAACAGTCACCAGCGTATATTTTGAATCTAATTTATTCATTAAAGAATCAATTGACGGATCTAACATTGATTATTCAACCTCCAGCATTTTCTTATATCTTGGTGCAACGCGTTCACGCTTCAAATGTTCAGCAAGAACGATTGCTTTGATTTTATCGCAAGCCGTTTCGACATTATCGTTTTCAACGACATAGTCATAAGCATCCATCATTTCGATCTCAGCTTTTGCGGCTTTCATTCGATTTTCAATCAGAGCGTCTGTTTCTGTGCCTCGTGTCACGATTCTGTTTTTCAGTTCAGAAAGGCTTGGAGGCGCAAGGAAAATAAACAGGCCTTCCGGGAAAGCATTTCTCACTTGAAGAGCCCCTTGAACTTCAATTTCTAAAAAGACGTCTTTTCCATCTTGAAGCGTCTGTTCAACATAATCGACTGGCGTGCCGTAATAATTGCCGACATACTCTGCCCATTCAAGCAGCTTGTTGTCCGCAATCATTTGTTCGAATTCGTCTCTTGTTTTGAAAAAATAATCGACTCCGTTCACTTCGCCCTCTCTTGGACTTCTTGTGGTTACTGAAATCGAATATTCAAATTTTGTGTCTTCCTGCGAAAAGATCGCTTGTCGAACCGTTCCTTTACCAACTCCTGAGGGACCTGAGAGAACGATTAATAACCCTCTTTCTTTCATGCGGCAATTACCCCTGCCCTTCATCCATAATTTCTTCTTTAACAGAAAGTCTGTGTGCAACTGTCTCAGGCTGGACGGCAGATAAGATAATGTGATCACTATCCATGACGACAACTGCACGGGTTCTTCGTCCGTATGTAGCGTCAATTAGCATTCCGCGGTCTCTTGCATCCTGAATCATCCGTTTGATTGGCGCAGACTCCGGGCTGACAATCGAAATCATCCGATTGGCGGAGATGATATTGCCAAATCCGATATTAATCAGTTTAATCGTCATCTTCTACGTTCCCCCTGTAAAATAGACGTCTCTAGTTTAGCCTAGTAAGACCGTCTGTAAACAATACGCACAGTCACTATTCTATATTTTGCACTTGTTCTTTTATTTTTTCAATAGAACTTTTCATTTCAACGACAAGCTTTGTGATCTGATGATCATTTGCTTTTGAGCCGATCGTATTTGCTTCCCGATTGAGCTCCTGAACAAGAAAGTCGAGTTTGCGCCCGACAGCTCCGCCACTAGCTAATATATCACGAAACTGGGCGAAGTGGCTCTTCAGCCTTGTAATCTCTTCAGTGATATCAGAGCGGTCTGCAAAAATAGCGCATTCTGTTACAAGCCGGCTCTCGTCTAATACGTCTTCAGTCCATTCTTTGATTCTGGCGTACAGCCGTTCCCGGTAACGAGATACGACATCTGCAGCCAGCAATTCAGTTTCTCTCACCAGCTCTTCAAGCTGATCAATATGCATCAGGCAGTCTTTCGCTAAGAGCAGCCCCTCTTTTTCACGCATTTCACAGAGACCTTTTACCGCTTCTTCTGCAGCATCGATGATCAACGCCTCCAGCTTGTCATTTTGCGTCTGTTCTTCATGAATCTGGACGACATGATCAAGCTTAAAGAAATCCATTACATCGGGCTCTGCAGACAATTGATACCGCTTCTTCATATCTCTCGAGGCTGCGACAAACTCATCGAGCAGCGGCCAATCAATTTCAAGCCTTTTCTCAACAAGCATATCGCTGTCAACAGATACGAAAAGCTCAATTCTTCCGCGCTGAATATGCTGCAAAATGGTCTGTTTCAGCTTATCTTCAAAATATAGCAAAGGCCTTGGCAAACGAGCGTTCACTTCTTTAAATCTGTAGTTCACAGATTTAAGTTCAACGCTTACAGAGAGATCGTCTTGTGTTTTGCTTGCACTGCCGAAGCCTGTCATACTTCGTATCATTTTAAAACACCCAATTCTTCCCTGTTCTCATAATAAAAGGGCAATAGACACGCTATTACCCCTAAGATTATATCATATGAATTTATTTTTTTCTTGTTAAAAGTGATCCCGCCAGCAAAAAAGTAGGGATGGCGGACATACCGATGACGAGCATCCAATCCCCCGGCGTGATGGCTACAGTATGGAAAATCGGCTGAAGCGGCGGATAGTAGATTACTACAAGCATCAGCAAAATGGATGACAATACCGCGCCGATTAAATACAGGTTTTGAAACGGATTTCTAGAGAAAACAGAAGTTTCGCTGCGGCAGTCAAACACGTGAATAAGCTGAGCGAGCACCAATGTGGCAAACGCGATCGTCTGGGCATAAGCTAAGTTTTCCGGATTGCGGTGGTACACAATGATAAACGCTAAAATAGTGGCAACTCCGATTAAAAATCCTCTGGAAACGACCTTCCATCCTAGCTTGCGGGCAAATACCCCTTCTTTCGGATGACGGGGCTTGCGCTTCATGACGTCTCCTTCGGGCTGATCCATGCCGAGCGCCATTGCCGGCAATCCGTCCGTCACCAAGTTGACCCACAAAATCTGAATCGGAACGAGCGGTAAAGGAAGGGCGAGCAGCATCGCAAACAGCATGACAAGGATTTCTCCGACGTTAGACGCCAGCAGGTATCTGATAAACTTCCTGATATTTTCGTAGATGTTCCTGCCTTCTTTTATCGCCGATTTAATCGTCGCAAAATTATCATCCACGAGAACAAGAGATGATGCTTCTTTGGCCACATCTGTCCCGGTAATGCCCATAGAGACGCCGATATCAGCTTGTTTAATGGCAGGAGCATCATTGACGCCGTCTCCCGTCATCGCCACAATATGCCCGTTCTCCTGATAGGCTTTTACGATTTTTAGTTTATGTTCAGGGGAAACGCGGGCAAATACATACACATCCTCCACCACATGAGAAAGCTCTTCTTGAGAAAGTTCATTCAGCATCTTGCCGTCCATGATTTTGCCGCTTTTCGGAAGGAGGCGCAAGTCTTTCGCTATCGCTTTAGCGGTTTCTACATGATCACCTGTAATCATAACGGTCTTAATTCCTGCTTCACGGCATTCTTTTATCGCCTGCCTGACTTCCGGCCGCGGGGGATCAATGATACCTGAAAGGCCAAGCATGGTCAGATCTTTTTCCGCCTGCTCCATTGACGGTGTTTCGCCTGCTTTTATCGGCCTGTAAGCGACCGCTATCGTTCTGAGTGCCTGTGATGCCAAATGTCTTAATACCGCCTCTGTTTCTGCTTTTCTTTCATTTGAAAAAAGAGCCGCTGAGCCGTCATAATAAATACGGGAAGATCGCTGCATCAGTACATCCGGTGCACCTTTTGTAATGATATAGCGCTTTCTGTCTTGATCCTCTACGATGACAGTCATCATTTTCCGTGCAGAATCAAACGGAAATTCTTCGACCACCCGGTAGTTTGATTCAACAAACTCCTTTGAAAAACCGCCTTTTCTTGCCGCGGTGAGCAGCGCTCCCTCTGTCGGATCTCCGTCAAGCACATATTCGCCGTCTCTTTTCTCGATATTGGAGTTGTTACAAAGCGCTCCGAACAGAAGCATCTGCTGAAGCGGCTTATGTTCATTGACACTGATCTCTTTTTCGTTTAGTGTGAAGCTTCCTTTCGGTTCATAGCCGGCCCCTGCCACTCTCCATGTTTTCCCTCCGGACCAGACATGCGTCACTGTCATTTTGTTTTGGGTCATTGTCCCTGTTTTATCTGAGCAAATGATAGACGCACACCCAAGCGTTTCAACAGCAGGAAGCTTTCTAACAATGGATTTTTGTTTAATCATCCTCTGTACACCAAGCGAAAGCGCCACTGTCACAATCGCCGGCAGCCCCTCCGGAATAGCGGCTACCGCTAACGAGACACCTGCTAAAAACATACTGTACAGATCATGACCCTGAATAACACCGACAGCAACGACAAGTACGGTCAGAAGCAATGCAACCACAATCAAAATCTTTCCGAGCTGCTCCAGTCTTCTTTGCAGCGGGGTTGACAATGTCCCTGCCGATTCAAGCATGTCGGCAATTTTCCCCATAGCCGTATTCATTCCTGTCCCGACGACAACCCCGACACCGCTGCCGCGGGTCACAATCGTTCCCATAAATGCCATATTGGTAATATCGCCAAGTGAAACATCAGGTTTTTTCAATTTATCAGCATGCTTCACAACCGGGATTGATTCCCCGGTCAGCGCTGATTCTTCTATTTCAAGGCTTCTCGCTTCAACAATTCGAACGTCTGCGCCAATTCTGTCCCCGCTCGTAAATTTCACAATATCCCCCGGCACAAGTTCCTTAGAAGGAATCTTTGTCCAGCTTCCTTCCCTGAGTGCCATGACATGCGGTGTTGAAAGCTCTTTTAAAGCCTGAAGAGATTGCTCAGCTCGCCTTTCTTGAAAGAAACCGAGTATGCCATTCACAAACACAATCGCAATAATCGCAACCGCATCTACATATTCACCAAGAAAACCTGAGATTAACGTTGCCGCCAGAAGCACAAGCACCATAAAATCTTTGAACTGCGCGAAAAACAAGAGAAGCGCTGAAGTTTTTTTCCCTTCTTGCAGCTCGTTTGGTCCATGCTTGTCAAGGCGTTTTTTTACCTCTTTTTCTGTTAATCCTTGTTTCATGGACGTATTGGTTGCCTCTAGTAAATCTGTTTGTCCCATTTCATGAAACTTCATTCCGCTCGTCCACTCCCCTGCTCTCTTATAGAGATATCACTCTATAAGCATGCTTATTCTGACTCGTCCCATTTCATGCTATAATTATCGAATGCAGGAAGAATGAGAGGGTGTATTGCATATGTCGTTTGATGGCATGTTTACATACGGAATGACACACGAACTTAACGAGAAAATAATGGGCGGACGAATTACAAAAATCCATCAGCCATATAAGCACGATGTGATTTTCCACATCCGTGCCAAGGGAAAAAACCAAAAACTATTATTATCGGCACATCCGAGCTATTCACGGGTGCATATCACGGCACAAGCTTATGAAAATCCAAGCGAACCGCCAATGTTTTGCATGTTGCTGAGAAAGCATATCGAAGGCGGATTCATTGAGAAAATTGAACAAGCGGGCTTAGACCGCATCATGATTTTTCATATCAAAAGCCGAAACGAAATTGGCGATGAAACCGTACGAAAGCTTTATGTAGAAATTATGGGCCGCCACAGCAATATCATTTTGACTGACGCAGCAGAAAATGTGATTATCGACGGACTTAAGCATTTATCACCGTCAATGAACAGCTACCGTACAGTACTGCCCGGCCAAGATTATAAGCTTCCGCCTGCTCAGGACAAAATATCGCCTCTTGAGGTGTCAGAAGATGATATTTTGCGTCACCTCAGCTTTCAAGAAGGAAGGCTTGATAAACAAATTGTCGACCACTTTTCAGGCGTGTCTCCGCTTTTCGCCAAAGAAGCAGTTCACAGAGCAGGCCTTGCTAACAAAGTCACACTGCCAAAAGCGTTGCTGGCACTGTTTGCCGAAGTGAAAGAGCACCGTTTCATTCCCAACATTACGACTGTAAACGGAAAGGAATATTTTTATTTACTGGAGCTGACTCATCTAAAGGGCGAAGCGCGCCGTTTTGATTCATTAAGCGAACTGCTCGACCGTTTTTATTTCGGAAAAGCTGAACGAGACCGGGTCAAACAGCAGGCTCAGGATCTTGAGCGTTTTGTTGTGAACGAACGGAAGAAGAATGCCAACAAAATTAAAAAATTAGAGAAAACCTTGGAGTATTCGGAAAACGCGAAGGAATTTCAGCTTTACGGGGAGCTTTTAACCGCTAATTTATATATGCTGAAAAAAGGTGATAAACAGGCTGAGGTCATCAATTATTATGATGAAGAAAGCCCGACAATCACGATTCCTTTAAACCCGAACAAAACGCCTTCTGAAAACGCACAGGCCTATTTCACGAAGTATCAGAAAGCGAAAAATTCGGTCGCAGTTGTCGAGGAGCAAATCAGGCTGGCACAGGAAGAGATCGAATATTTTGATCAGCTGATTCAGCAGCTTTCGTCCGCTTCTCCCCGGGATATCAGCGAAATCAGGGAAGAGCTCGTAGAGGGCAAATATTTACGCCCTAAGCAGCAAAAAGGCCAGAAAAAGCAAAAACCGCACAATCCGGTGTTAGAAACATATGAATCCACCTCAGGGCTGACAATTTTAGTGGGTAAGAACAATCGTCAAAATGAATATTTAACGACAAGAGTGGCGGCCAGAGACGATATCTGGCTTCACACGAAGGACATTCCAGGCTCCCACGTTGTGATCAGAAGCAGCGAACCGGATGAGCAAACAATCATGGAAGCCGCGACAATTGCAGCTTATTTTTCAAAAGCTAAAGATTCAAGTTCAGTGCCTGTAGATTATACAAAAATCAGGCATGTCAAAAAACCAAACGGCGCGAAACCCGGTTTCGTCACCTATGACAGCCAGCATACCGTCTTTGTCACGCCTGATGCTGATACTGTCATCAAGCTCAAAAAAAGCTGAACCGCATAAAGAAAAGCCAGAGCATTTGTATGCTCTGGCTTATTTCTTTCTTCTCATCTGATAAAGCCTGTTCACTTCAGCAACAAAATCGCCGTCAATCAGCTTATCCACGTTTTCAGCAAGCTCTTTCGTGTGCTTTGGACTGGCTCCGCTTGTAGAAACAGACACAGTGACATGCCCTCTTTTTACGATTTTCGGCATATATACATTGCCAAGCTCAGCGTCACTGACACAATTGACAAGCTGAAAAGGCGAAGCGGATTGGGCAATTTCTTTGTTCACTGCCGCATTATCCGTCGCAGCAATAATGAAGAAAGCATTGAGATAATCTTCTTTTTCAATTGTCCGTTTTTCCCATTTGATACGCCGCTCTTCTGCCATTTGCTTGATTTCCGGTTCCACATCCGGACTGACAAGCGTTATATCAGCTCCCTCAGAAATCACCGTTTTCAGCCTTCTGAGAGCGATGCTTCCGCCCCCCGCAATCACAACCTTCTTCTTTTCCAGGCTAATGTGCAGCGGAAGCATATGAACCTCCATCAAAATCAAATTGTCCCTCAGAATTTGCCGCAGTTTCTCTCACACGGTTCAAAAATGCGTTTTTCACATGAGGATGAAAACCGATATAGGAAGAGAGGTAGACGTTCGGATTATGGGCTTTTAATTTCTGAACCTCTCGTTCGATTTCATTCATCAGCATACCCGTAAAAAGCAAATATGGAACGATAAAGGTTGTTGTGCCGTCATCTTTTTTAAGTTCTGAAAAAACCTCTTTGTAATTAGGGCCGCATGCTGTCAAAAAGCACGGAATGACTTCCTTGACTGGAACCATTTCCTGAAGAAGATTAGCAATTCCGGTTACGTCTCTTTTGACATCTGGATCTGAACTTCCCCTTCCGATGAGCACCACTCTGGCATTTTCATACGGAACACCTATGTCTTTCATTCGGTGATATACAGCCTTGACTACTTCTTCGTCAATCCCGATCGGCTTTCCGTATGAAATGCGGACTGATGGATATCGAGATGCAACACGGACAATTTCTTCCGGAATATCATGTTTTGCATGCGCAGCTGTTAAAAGAAGCAGAGGCACCACTGCGATATGAGTGGCGCCTTGCTTCACACATGCTTCAAATCCTGTCTCAATTGTCGGCTCCTGAAGCTCTAAAAAGCTGATTTCTTGTACTGGCACAGAGATGTGGGCCTTGCATCCTTCCAAAAAGGCTGCGGCTTCTTGCTGCGCTTTTTTGACCCGGCTGCCGTGGCCGACATATAAAATTGCTTGTTTCATTTTTACAACGCCTCGCTTAAATCTTGTTTTTTCAGTTCAGATTCAAACCATTCCAGCTTATAGTGATAATTTACAACATTTCCAATGACAATTAAACTCGGATTTGTAATGTTTTCTTTTATCACCGTTTCTGAAAGGGTGTCAACTGTACAAAAAACAGATTTTTGCTTGTCCGTTGTCCCCCAATGAATAAAGGCTGCCGGCGTAGAACCGTCCCGGCCATTTTCAAGGAGTTTTCTTTCAATCTGCTGCACGTTTTTGATACCCATATAGATGACAAGTGTATCAATTCCTGTAGCCAGCGCTTTCCACTTTTCCTCAAAATCTTCTTCTTTTTTATAGTGACCCGTTACAAAAGCGACGTTAGAGCCCGCATCCCGATGGGTAACAGGAATCCCGGCATAAGCGGCTGCCGCGATTCCAGACGTAATGCCGGGAATGATTTCAAACGGAATTCCATTTTCAGAGAGGCATTCCGCTTCTTCCCCTCCTCTCCCGAACACAAAAGGGTCTCCGCCTTTCAGTCTGACAACCATTTTCCCTTTTTGCGCATACTTCACAAGAAACCGATTGATGGTTTCCTGCTTCATCGTATGAAAATCCGGAAGCTTCCCGCAGTAGATCAGGTCTGCTTGCTCTTTGGCATATTGTAAAATCTCTTTATTTACTAATCTGTCATATAAGATGACATCAGCTTTTTCAATGGCTTTCAGCGCTTTAATTGTCAGCAGATCAGGGTCACCGGGACCCGCTCCTACAATATATACTTTCCCCATCGTATTTCCCCCGATCTATTCGAGTTCTTCCAGAAGATTCGCTGTGATGATGTTCTCGCTCGCATTCCGGCATCTGAGAAGAACGCAGCAGATCATATTCAGCTCAATTTTTGTTTAACAAACTCGATCAGCTGATTTTTACACGCTTCACGGTCATGCTGTCCTGAATCAAGAACGAGCTCTGGAGCTTCCGGTTCTTCATAAGGAGAATCAATTCCTGTAAAGAACGGAATCTCGCCGTTTCTTGCTTTTTTGTAAAGCCCTTTCGGATCTCTTTGTTCACAAATATCAAGGTCGCATTTAATGTAGACTTCATTAAATTCGCCCGCTTCCACAAGCTCGCGAACCTGTTGCCTGTCCTCGCGGAAAGGAGAGATAAAAGCAGTAATCACAATGGTTCCCTGCTGAACAAAAAGCTTCGCCACCTCTCCGATCCGGCGGATGTTTTCTTTTCGGTCTTCATCAGAAAAACCAAGATCCTTATTTAAGCCGTGACGGATATTATCCCCGTCAAGCACAATCACTTGGTAGCCTTGCTCAAACAATTCTCTCGCAGCGGCGTTGGCAATCGTTGATTTGCCTGAGCCGCTTAACCCTGTCAGCCAGAGAATGGAGCTTTTATGCTTGTTTTTTTGCTGGTACTCTTCTTTTGTGATAGAGGCTTCATGCCATACAATATCGCGATTTGTCACTGCCAGTCCTCCTTAAGATACGCCTACTTCTTCTTTTTTCTTCATCCCTTTGATTAACACTTCTACGACTTCTTTTCGACTGAATTCAGCAGGCGGCAGCACACCGTCTCTCAGCATACCTCTTACCTTAGTGCCTGATAAAATGACGTGATGCTCTCTGCCATGAGGGCATGTTTTCGCTGTTCCCATATTTCCGCATTTTTTACAGAAGAAGCTGTGCTCAAATTTCAGCGGTGTAATTCCGAGTTCTTCAGGTTTAAATGTGTCAAACAGCTCCTGTGCTTCGTATGTTCCGTAATAGTCGCCTACACCTGCATGATCACGGCCGACGATGAAATGTGTGCAGCCGTAGTTCTTTCTGACAAGCGCGTGGAAAATTGCTTCTCTCGGGCCTGCATAACGCATCGCCGCTAAAAAGACACCAAGGAAAACGCGATCTTTCGGGTAATAATGATCAAGAAGCACTTGGTAGCTTTCCATCCGTACATCAGCTGGAATGTCATCAGATTTTGTTTCACCCACTAACGGATTCAAGAACAAGCCGTCTACTGTTTCAAGAGCCGTTTTTTGAATGTATTCATGCGCTCTGTGAACAGGGTTTCTTGTTTGGAAACCGACAATGGTTTCCCAGCCTTTTTCCGCAAACTGGCGTCTCGTTTCTGACGGTTCAAATGTAAATTCAGGGAACTGTTTTGAAGCTTTTTTAATCAACGTAATCGGCCCGCCGACATATGTATTGCCGCGGCTGAACAGCTTTTTAACACCAGGATGCTCCTGTTCATCTGTTTTGTACACATTGACAGCTTCTTTTTGTTTGTCAGGCACGTACAGGTCTTCGATTTGGATAACGCCGTATGTTTCTCCTTCATACGTTAACTTTACCGTTTCACCAAGTGACAGTTCCGCTGCTTTTTGCGCATCGACCGGAAGCGTGATCGGAAGAGACCAGACAACGCCGGAAGAAAGACGCATGTTTTCGACTACAGATACGTAATCTTTTTCATTAAAGAAACCTTCAATCGGGCTGTATGCACCGATACCGATCAATTCCAAATCCGCAAAAGAAATTAAATCAAGTTCAATTTCTTTTTGAATGCCGCTCACATCATATGATTCATCTACTCTGTTTACTAATGTTCCTCCGTGTGGTGCTAAGCTCATAATATCCATCTCCTCCTAGTTAACTTATAAAATTACTCAGATTAATGATCAGATTCCCCCGCCTTGTTCGTGGACTGAGCGTCTCTCTTTACGAATGGCCTTTGTCAGGCTGATGGCACCGCCCGCCGCTAAAAGCACACTTACCATGATAAAGATCGAATAATAATCTGCTTTTAAAAACAAGGATACAAGCAGATAAGAAATCGATAAAGATAAAAACGGCGATACGATCCATACCTTCAGCATCGTTTGAACAACTTGTTTATGGAACACGTTCGGACCGTTTTTTGCCATGCCTATTCCGATAATAGACGATGACGTGACTTGCGCCAAGGGTACCGGCATCCCAAATACAGAACTGATGATCACAAGTCCTGCTCCTGTACCGGATAAGAGAATGCCTTCCCCTTTGGAGAATCTCGTAATTTTCTTCCCGTTTGTTTCTAGCACACGCCGGCCTAATAACAGTGCGCCAAGAGCAACAAAAGCTCCTCCATACAAGGTTCCTTTTCCGACATCAAGCACATCGGCAGCTACTAACGGGCCAACAGCATTCGCCACGTTATTCATGCCGGCAGAGAATGCTTCGAAAAATCCGGCAACTAACAAAACAATGCCGAGGATTTTTTGTTTTTTAGAAGATTTTACTTCAATCTTAAAATAACGAAACAGCTTAGATACGAAATAGGTGAAGCCGAAAGCGAACAGCGGGACAAAAACCCAAAATGACACAATGATCAGAAGATTGTTCACAAACAATACTTTATAAGCCACTCCCACGCCGACAACCGCGCCGACTGTTACTTCACTTGTCGACAAAGGAATGCCGAGCAGATTAGCAGTAAAGAGCGACAGGGCAGCAGCTCCAATAATGATGCAAACAATCGTCAGTGTAATCGTCTGCTCAGGAATAATGCCGGAGCTGATTGTTTTTACAACCTCGCCTCCGCCAATGACCGCCCCGGCAAAGACACCGACTGCGCATAGGATCAAAGCGTAGGTTTTCTTTTTGATGGCTCCGGAGCCGTAAGCAACCCCCATCGAAGCTGCAGCACCGCTTGCACCAATATTCATCGCGAAAAACAAGCTAAATAAAATAGCGGCTAATTCCATTTTGCAGCTCCTTATTCATGCAGTCCGCATTCTGTTTTCGCCATACCATTCCATCTGCCTGAGCGCAAATCCTCTGCTGTAAAAGCGGGAGCAGTGCAAGGCGCACATCCAATACTTGGATATCCTTGGTCATGAAGCGGATTGTAGTCCAGTTCATTCCGGGATGTGTATCTCCAAATGTCTTTCCAAGTCCAATGGATAAGCGGGCAAACTTTTACTGACTTGAATTTTTCATCTTTGTTTAAGAAATTCGTATTGGCACGGCTTGGCCCTTGATCACGGCGCAGGCCGGAAAGCCAGGCTGGATGTCCTGAAAGCGTCTCTCTTAAAGGAACAACCTTTCTAAGATAGCAGCACTGATTCGGCTCTCTTTCCCACAGTTTGTCACCATGTTCTTCGGCTTGTTCCTCAAGGGTGAGATCTGGTTTTTTCAGGATGATATTAAGACCCGGATAACGCTCTTTCACTCGTTCAATTGTTTCATAGGTTTCTTTAAAATGAAGTCCTGTATCAAGAAACACAATCTCTGCGTCTTTTTTCACTTTATAAATTAAGTCAATCAGAACGATTCCCTCAATTCCGAAACTGCAGGCATAAACAAGCTGATCGCCGTAATGGCCGTATGCCCATTTTAAAACTGACAGCGCTCCTTTATAAGGATCGTCTTCCGGAAATGTAATCGTTGGTTCTTCCCAATTATCATACGTTAACATTTCATCTTTCCTCCTTTCGGAGACAAACAAACAGTAGCTTTCTGCCGGTTGTCTTTTCCCATGTAATGTGATTCGCGGCTGCTGATATACAGATAGCCTTTTTACCTCTTAAAATAAAAAACTTTCAATCCGGCGGAAAGAAAGACAGGAACAGCATGCAGCCCTTATCTTTCAAAATGGAATTCATTTTGCTGGAAGTAGCACCTTACAAACTTTGCAGGTTGCCGGGCTTCATAGGTCCAGTCCCTCAGCCGCTCTTGATAAGTTTTTAGATTTGTAGTAAATTTTAGCACAATTCTAACATAAGTCAACCCGACTTTTTTTATAGGATTAATAAAAAAACAGGCCTCACAGCCTGTTTTCAAGTACATCAAGGCTTTGAAGCCTCTTTATATCATTTGAATTTATTTTTTATTTTTTAAACCAATCTTTTGACTCGGGATTTCGTTTCCATGTTTGCAGCTTTTTTAGATCATCTGAATGAATATTTCCGTTTTCAAGCGCGACCTCTGTGAGCGTATCATAATCAGTTAATGAGTAGTATGGCAGTTCTGCCTTTGCGAAGGCTTCCTCCGCTTTAGGAAGTCCGTACGTAAAGATTGAGACGACACCAAGCACTTCACAGCCGGCCGCTTGTAAAGCTGCACAAGCTTCAAGCACACTGCCTCCTGTGGAAATTAAGTCTTCAATGACGACTGTTTTTTGCCCCTCTTGCACAGCTCCCTCAATCTGATTGCCTTTTCCGTGCGCCTTCGGCTTGCTCCTCACATAACACATCGGAAGATTCAAACGGTCAGCCGCTAAAGCAGCATGAGGAATACCGGCGGTTGCTGTTCCCGCAATCATTTCAGCTTCAGGAAAATGCTCTTTGACAAGGTTGCTGATACCTGAAGCAACATCGTTTCTGACCTCTGGGAAAGATAGCGTAAGGCGGTTGTCACAGTAGATTGGAGATAAAATGCCGCTTGCCCATGTGAACGGCTCGTTCGGGCGTAAAAATACAGCTTGGATGTCTAATAGATGTTTTGCGATGATTTGTTTCAAGATTTGATTCCCTCCCATTCAAGTCTGACAGCCTTATAGGCTTTTACCGGGTCTTCCGCTTTTGTAATCGAGCGTCCTACTACAATCGCTGATGAACCTTTCTCTCTTGCAATAGCAGGCGTCGCTACGCGGACTTGGTCATTCGCAGCGTCCTCAGACATTCTGATCCCCGGAGTGACAGTCAGAAATGAAGGCGACACCGCTTGGTAAATGGCTTTTGCTTCATGAACAGAGCAGACCACTCCATCCAGTCCGCTTTCTTCCGCCTGTTTGCTGTAGTGCACAACCGTATCAATCAGAGACTTTTCGATCAGCAGTTCATCTTTCATGATTTGTTCAGATGTGCTTGTCAGCTGGGTTACCGCGATAAGTGACGGACGTTTTTTTCCAGCCGGCGTACCTTCTTCTAAGCCTTCGAGAGCTGCCTGCATCATTTTTTTGCCCCCAGCAGCATGAACATTGACGAGATCTACTCCGAGACTGGCAAGGCGCTTCATCGCTTTGTTTACAGTAGTCGGGATGTCATGAAGCTTTAGATCTAAAAACAGCTCGCAGTTTCTTTCTTTTAATTGTTTCACGATCGATGGCCCTTCTTGATAAAAAAGCTCCATCCCAACCTTTACAAATAACGGTTCTTGCTGAAAAGGCGCTAAGAACGCAAGTGTTTCTTCAGCTGACGCAAAATCAAGCGCGATGATGGGCAGGTTGTTTTTCATGATTCCAGCTCCTTCCGATGCATTCTTCAATTGATTGATAGCCGTATTGGAGCAAAACAGATGGGAGCTGTTCAATAATCTCTGGACATGCAAAAGGATTCACAAAGTTTGCTGTTCCGACAGCGACTGCGCTTGCTCCCGCGAGAAGAAATTCCAGGGCATCTTCAGCCGTTTGCACGCCTCCCATTCCGATAATCGGGATGTTGACCGCCTGGCTGACTTCATACACCATGCGAATGGCAACCGGCTTCACAGCAGGGCCCGAAAGTCCCCCTGTTTTATTCGCTAATATCGGTTTGCCGGTTTTTAAATCGAGTCTCATGCCGATTAGTGTGTTGATCATCGTAAGACCGTCCGCTCCCGCTTCCTCGATCGCTAAGGCAATTTCTGTGATATTAGCCACGTTCGGGGAAAGCTTCACATAAACGGGTACATCCGAAACCTCTTTCACCGCTTTTGTCAAATCGGCAGCCATTTCAGGATTCGTGCCAAAAGCGATTCCGCCTGTTTTCACATTCGGGCAGGAAATATTCAATTCAAGTGCATGGACATTAGGCGCTTTGCTGATATGTTCTGCGACTTCAACATAATCATCGACTTGAGAACCTGCGACATTGGCAATGATCGGTGTATCAAACTGCTCAAGCCACGGCAGCTCATGATGCAACACACTATCCAGCCCCGGATTTTGGAGACCGATCGCATTGAGCATTCCAGCACCAGTCTCAGCTACCCGCGGCGTCGGATTCCCAAAGCGTGGCTCCTTTGTCGTAGCCTTAATCATGATGGCTCCAAGACAAGACAAATCATAAAAACGTGAAAATTCTTTTCCAAAACCGAAGCAACCTGATGCAGGAATGATTGGGTTTTTCAAATCAAGTCCCGGCAATTTCACCTCTAGCATTACAGCGCCACCTCCTGAGCTTTAAATACAGGCCCGTCGAGACATACTTTTACATAGGATGTCTCACTTTCGTTTGTATGGCACACACACGCGAAGCATGCGCCGATTCCGCAGCCCATTCGTTCCTCCATGGACAGATATACTTCTTTATGGGCATATTCCTGTTTTAACGCCTTGAGCATCGGTGTCGGCCCGCAGCTGAGGAGGATATCAAACTCTAGATTTTTCCGTTTAATCACATCTGTGACAAATCCGGTTTCCCCGTAGCTTCCGTCAGCTGTTGCCACATACGTGTCTCCGTACTGCCTGCATTCTTCCTCGTAAAATACATCCTTTGCCGATTGGAATCCTAAAACGTGGATGACATTTACCCCTTTTTCAATCAAGCGTTTCGACAGCTCTTGGAGAGGCGGCACACCTACTCCGCCTCCTACCAGCAAAGCCGTCTTTCCGGGTTGAACTTCATTAACAGGAAAGCCATTTCCCAAAGGCCCGAGGACATCCACAAGTTCTCCCTGCTGCTTCAGTGACAAGAGTCTTGTCCCTTCACCATCTACCCGATAAATGATGGTGACTTCATTTTTTTCAAAGTTGACGTCTGCGATGCTGATCGGCCTTCTCAAAAGAGGCGTAACCGCTTCGCTCACTTTAAGATGAAGGAACTGTCCAGGGGTTGTAAACCCTTGGACAAGCTCCCCTTTCAGAACCATTTGAAACACCCGGTCTGCAATTTGCTGGTTAGAACATACTGTCAAATACGCTTTTTTCATATAGTGACTGCCGCCTCCTGATTTGTGTTGACTGCCGGCATTTGATCAGCACGGAATGTCATGCTTTCCAGCACTCGCAATATCGCCTCTGCCGTATCTAAAGATGTTAGGCAGGCAACACCATTTTCTACTGATTCACGTCTGATTCTAAATCCGTCTCTTGCCGGCTGCTTTCCTTTTGTCAGCGTATTGATGACAAACTGCGCTTCTCCGTTTCTGATGACGTCAAGCAAGTTCGGGCCATCCTGACCGATTTTTCCGACGACCTTCGCTGGAATGGAAGCTTCTTTCAGGTAGCCTGCCGTTCCTTCCGTCGCTAAAATGTTGTAGCCGATCGCGTGGAACCGCTTAGCAATGGCAAGCCCTTCTTCTTTGTCCTTATCAGCTACTGTTAAAAGCACGGAACCGTAGTTCGGGATTTGAATACCTGAAGCAATCAAGGCTTTGTAGAGCGCCTTTTCAAGTGTCGAATCTTTCCCCATGACTTCACCTGTTGATTTCATTTCAGGCCCTAACGTAATGTCCACTCTTCTCAGCTTGGCAAAGGAGAAGACCGGCGCTTTTACAAATACACCTTGCTGTTCAGGCTGAAGGCCCTCTGTATAGCCAAACGCAGCCAGCTTTTGACCAAGAATGATTTTTGTTGCGAGATTCGCCATTGGGATACCCGTAATTTTGCTTAAAAACGGTACGGTTCTGCTTGATCTCGGATTCACTTCTAGCACGTACACCTCACCTTGCGACAAGACGAATTGAATATTGAGCAAACCGACAATATTCAGCCCTTTAGCCAAAGCGATCGTGTATTGTTCAATTTTTTTCTTAATGTCCTCTGTGAGAGACTGAGGCGGATAAACAGCGATTGAGTCTCCGGAGTGAACGCCCGCACGTTCAATGTGCTCCATAATTCCCGGAATGACGACTGTTTCACCGTCGGATACTGCATCGACTTCAATTTCTTTTCCAGTCAAGTATCTATCAATTAATACAGGGTGCTGCGGATTGATTTTGACTGCATTTTTCATGTAATGAAGCAGCTCCTCTTCATGGTACACAATCTCCATCGCCCGGCCGCCAAGTACATAGGAAGGACGCACCAGTACCGGATAACCGATATCACTTGCGATGCTTACCGCCTGATCAACTGATGTCGCTGTTTTGCCAAGCGGCTGAGGAACACCAAGTTCTCCAAGCGCTTGTTCAAATTTATCCCGGTCTTCCGCACGGTCTAAATCTTCTAATGAAGTTCCAAGGATTTTCACTCCGCGTGCAGAAAGCTCGTCAGCAAGGTTAATCGCAGTTTGTCCGCCGAACTGTACGACAACGCCCATTGGCTGTTCGAGGTCAATGATGTGCATGACATCTTCAATCGTAAGCGGTTCAAAATACAGCTTGTCTGAGATGCTGAAGTCTGTTGAAACGGTTTCCGGGTTGTTATTGACAATAATGGCTTCATAGCCTGCTTGTTTAATTGCCCATACAGAGTGAACCGTCGCATAGTCGAACTCGACACCCTGACCGATTCGAATCGGACCCGAACCAAGCACCATCACACTTTTCTTATCTGTAACGACAGATTCATTTTCTTCTTCGTATGTGCTATAGAAGTATGGCGTTTCTGACTCGAATTCCGCCGCACATGTATCTACCATTTTGAATACCGGAGCAATCCCCGCTTGTTTTCTCAAGCTGTAAAGCTCGGATTCTTTCATTTTCCACTCGCGGCTAATGTACTGATCAGAGAAGCCGAGTTCTTTTGCCCGTCTCAGCACATCTGTATCGCCCGCATTGGCCTTCAATTCTTTTTCAAACTGTACGATTCCGAACAGCTTATGCAAGAAGAAGACATCGATAGCGGAAAATTCATGGAGGTCTTCTACCGTGTAGCCTCTTCTGTACGCTTCAGCTAAGTAGAATAAGCGTTCATCACCGGCCTTTTTAATTCGCTTTTCAAGAAGCTCATCTGAAATGTCAGCGGCGTCCTTCAATTCAAGATGATACACATCCGCTTCCAGTGATCGCACTGCCTTCAGCAATGACTCTTCAAGCGTGCGGCCGATTGCCATGACCTCACCTGTCGCTTTCATTTGCGTGCCAAGCTTTCTGTTTGCTGATTCAAACTTATCAAACGGCCAGCGCGGAATTTTGGATACGACATAGTCAAGAGCAGGTTCAAATGCTGCATATGTTTTTCCTGTCACCGGGTTCATCATTTCATCTAATGAAAGTCCGACTGCAATTTTAGCAGCGAGCTTCGCAATCGGGTATCCCGTTGCTTTTGATGCAAGGGCAGATGAACGGCTGACACGCGGATTTACTTCAATAATGTAATATTGGAAGCTGTCTGGGTCTAAAGCGAGTTGCACGTTACATCCGCCTTCGATTCCAAGCGCGCGAATCAGTTTTAACGATACATTCCGCAAGAGCTGATATTCGCGATCGCTGAGCGTTTGGCTCGGCGCGACAACAATACTGTCTCCAGTATGGATTCCAACCGGATCAATGTTTTCCATGTTACAAACGACAATGGCGTGATCTTGGCTGTCTCTCATGACTTCATACTCGATTTCTTTATAGCCGGCGATGCTTTTTTCAAGCAGACATTGGTGTACCGGGCTTAATTTCAAGCCGTTCTCAACGATTTCTTTTAGCTCTGTTTCATTCGAGCAGATACCTCCGCCTGTTCCGCCTAATGTATATGCCGGGCGGACAATGACAGGGAATCCAATTTGACTGACGAATTTTTCTGCTTCTTCAAGGGAGTGGATAATCTCACTTTCAGGCACCGGTTCATTCAGTTCATTCATTAATGTTCTGAACAAGTCACGGTCTTCAGCTTGCTGAATCGCAGACAGTTTCGTGCCAAGCACTTCGACGCCGCATTCTGCCAAAACGCCTCTTTCAGAAAGCTCAACCGCAAGATTCAAACCAGTTTGGCCTCCGAGTGTAGGAAGAATGGCATCCGGGCGCTCTTTTCTGATGATTCGTGTCAGGAATTCAGGTGTGAGCGGTTCGATGTAAACCCGGTCAGCCATTTCTGTATCTGTCATGATCGTTGCAGGGTTTGAGTTGACAAGGATGACTTCATAGCCTTCTTCTTTCAAAGCAAGACAGGCTTGTGTTCCCGCATAGTCAAATTCTGCTGCTTGGCCGATGATGATCGGTCCAGATCCGATTACTAAAATTTTGTTAATGTCTACGCGTTTTGGCATACCGCTTCCCCTTCTTTCTCTGTTGTTTCGATCATTTCGATGAATCTGTCAAATAGATGATTGGCATCCTCAGGACCAGGTGAGGCTTCGGGATGATATTGAACCGTAAATGCCGGCAATGTTTTATGCTTCAGCCCTTCAATCGTATCGTCGTTAATTGCGATATGCGTCACTTCCAGTTCTGTTTTACTGATAGACGAAACTGTATATCCATGGTTTTGAGATGTTAAGGCAACTTTTCCTGTAGCCAGCTCTTTTACCGGGTGGTTTGAGCCCCTGTGGCCGAATTTCATTTTTTCAGTATTCGCCCCGCACGCCAGCGCGAATAATTGGTGGCCAAGACATATTCCGAATAATGGCACTTTTCCAAGAACACCTTTAATCATTTCAATCGCTTCAGGCACATCCTTCGGGTCTCCAGGTCCGTTAGAAAGCATGATACCGTCCGGTTTCAGCTGAAGCACCTCTTCCGCTGTAATGTTGTAAGGCACAACGATGACGTCACATTTCCGTTTGTTCAGCTCTCTTAGAATCCCGTGTTTCATGCCGAAGTCAACCAAGACAATGCGTTTGCCTCTTCCCGGGCTCGGATATGCTGTTTTTGCTGATACTTGGGATACTTGATTTCTTGGCAATTCCGTTTCGTTCAGTCTTTTCAGCACTGCTTCGATATCTTCATCAGATGAAGCGAATGTTCCTTTTAGCGCGCCTGCCGTGCGGATCATTCTTGTCAGCTTCCTTGTATCAATCCCCTGGAGTCCGGGAATGTTTTTCATTTTTAAATACTCGTCTAAGGTGTATGCTGAACGCCAGTTGGAAGGCAGCTCACATAATTCTTTGATGATCAGCCCTTTTACAAAAGGGGTAATGGATTCAAAATCATCACGGTTAATGCCGTAATTTCCGATAAGCGGGTATGTTAATGTTACGATCTGCCCGCAGTAAGAAGGGTCAGATAAAATTTCCTGATAGCCTGTCATCCCAGTATTAAAAACGACTTCTCCCATGTTGTGTTCTAAGCTTCCGAAGGCTTCTCCCTCGAATACCGCTCCGTTTTCCAGTACTAATCGTCTCTTCATTTGACAAGTCTCCCCTCTTCATAAGCAAGCTTCCCTGCCGCAATTGTAGCGACCGGCCAGCCGGTGCAGCTGATGCCGTTGAATGGTGTATTTTTTCCTTTTGATAAAAATGTCTCTTTGTCTATAACTGCTTCTTTTTCTAAATCGATTAACGTAATGTCCGCAGCTTGCCCCGTTTGTAATGTTCCATATGGGAGACCGAACGCTTCGCATGGCTTGATTGTCATGTAGTCAATCAACTGCTTCAGCGACCAGCTGCCATTTTTGACAAAGTGTGTGTAAAGAAGCGGGAATGCTGTTTCTAAGCCGACAATTCCGAATGGCGCCAGTTTCATTTCTGTGTTTTTCTCTTCTTCCGTATGCGGTGCATGGTCTGTTGCGATAAAATCAATTGTTCCGTCTAAAAGACCTTCAATTAAAGCAGCTCTGTCTTCTGCACTGCGGAGCGGCGGATTCATTTTATAGTTTGTGTCCAGCCCCGGGATGTCCTCATCACAAAGCAGCAAATGATGCGGCGACACTTCTGCTGTCACTCTGATTCCCGCTTTTTTCGCATCGCGTACAACTCTGACAGATTCTTTCGTGCTGATATGGCATACATGATAATGGCAGTTTGCCGCCTCAGCCAGCAGCACATCGCGGGCAATATGAACCGATTCACACACAGAAGGAATGCCGCTTAGCCCGTTCGCTTTGGAGAATGTCCCCTCATGTACGCTTCCTCCGTAAATTAAGGAGTTGTCCTCGCAATGTGCAACAATCGCTTTGTCAATTGCAGCTGCCCGTTTCATCGCTTCATACATCATACCTGCTGTCTGTATACCAACACCGTCATCTGTAAAAGCAAATGCCCCGGCTTCTTTTAATGCTTCAAAGTTTGTCATTTCATCGCCGATTTGTCTGATCGTAATGGATGCATATGGAAGAACTCTGACGCATGATGTTTCTTTAATTCTGTTTTGCACCCATTCCATCTGCTCCTTTGTATCAGGAACCGGCCGCGTATTCGGCATTGCTGCTACTGTAGTATAGCCGCCGCGTGCCGCCGCTTTGGCCCCGGTTTCAATAGTTTCTTTTTTCTCTCCGCCCGGCTCTCTGAAATGCACGTGGAGATCAACAAACCCAGGTGAAACGAGCAAACCTTTCGCATCAATTACCGTTTCATTATCCGTTGCATCAAGCTTGCCGATTGCGGTGATGGTTTCTCCAGTCACTCGGATATCCGCTTCTGTTTTTTCACCATTTTCGTTTAGTATCCAGCCGTTTTTAATGAGATATGACATATGCTGCTTCTCCTCTTTTCACATTGGTTTGTAAGGCACGCTGTATCACTGCCATTCTGATAAATACGCCATTTTGCATTTGCTTGAAGATTCTTGATTTTTTGCTTTCTACTAAGCTGTCATCAATCTCCACTCCTCTGTTTACCGGAGCAGGATGCATGATGATCGCATGCTGCTTCATACGCTCAGCCCGTTCTACGGTCAAGCCGTATTTGTTTAAATAGCCTTCCTGGCTGACAGCGGACTGATGTCGTTCATTTTGAATGCGCAGCAGCATGACGACATCGGAAGACTCAACTGCTTCATCCATTGAGACATACGTGCCGAATGTATTTTCTTCATCCTGCCATGCCGAAGGGCCGGAAAATAGGACCCGGGCACCCAATCTTGTCAACACTTCCGCATTTGACCTTGCCACTCTGCTATGCTTGATGTCACCGTGAATGGAGACGGTAAGCCCTTTGAACGTATTGAACTCTTCATAAATCGTCATTAAATCAAGCAGTGATTGTGTCGGATGCTGGCCGCATCCGTCTCCCGCATTCAGAATCGGAATGTTCACCTGGCTGACAAGCTCTTCATAATACTCATCCTCACTGTGCCTGATGACGCAGACGTCCACACCGATTGATTCGAGCGTCCGGATCGTGTCATATAAGGTTTCGCCTTTTTGCACGCTTGTGCTTGTTCCATCAAGGTTGAGCACATTCATGCCCAGCTTTTTTTCTGCGACCTCAAAGCTGAACCGCGTTCTCGTGCTCGGTTCGAAAAACAGGTTTGCGGCAAACTTTCCTGTAAGCTGATTGTCTGTTTTTCCGCTTTTGAGATCTTGTGCTGTTTGAAGCAAATCTTTGATTTCCTCAGTGCTGAGTTCACTCATCGTCGTTAAATGCTTCATGTTCTTTCCCCTCTCTTTTCAACTTAAGGCTGAAAAAAACCCCGGTCTAAGATAGACTCGGGGTATGGTTAAATAGAGGGCAGCATTGAAGCTTCCTTCTCTTCATAACCCTTCCAAGCCTCTCTGGACTTTCATTAAAAGGTTTTAGATATGATGTTGTTCAGATGTGTCTGTCTGCTCTTCCTTCGCATGCGGAAGAATCAGGTTTAAGATGACACCGACAATTGCGGCAAGCGCCATTCCTGACACTTGGAATCCGCCTTGAGACACTTGGATAAAAGCGCCTCCTACCCCGATGACAAGGATAACTGATGTAATAATGAGGTTTCTGTTGTTTTCATAATCAATTTTGTTGTCAATCAGCATTCTCAGGCCGCTTGAAGCAATGATTCCGAACAGCAGGAAGGAGACGCCTCCCATGACCGCTGACGGCACTGAACTGATCAGCGCTGAAATTTTGCCGATAAAGCCGAAGCAACAGGCAATCACTGCCGCTCCTCCGATGACAAAGACGCTGAATACTCTTGTGATGGCCAGCACGCCAATGTTTTCTCCGTAAGTCGTTGTCGGAGGGCCGCCGATCAGAGAAGCAAGAATTGTCGCCACGCTGTCACCCATAATGGAGCGATGCAGTCCCGGCTTTTTAATGAAGTCTTGTCCGACAACCTTGCTCAGCACCATTTGGTGGCCGATATGCTCTGACATTGTGACAAATGCGACAGGAACCATTGCGGCTGCGATGCCGAGTGTAACTGACGGTGAATAATCTTTGAACGGAATGATAAATTCAGGCACTGCAAACCATTTCGCGTCAAGCACCGGCTGGAAGTTGACAATCCCTTGAGTAAGGGCGAACAAGTATCCGCCGATGATTCCGATCAGAACCGGAATCAGGCTTAAAAATCCTCGTAAGAAAATCGCACAAATAATCGTGATTGCCAGCGTAACTCCTGCGACACTAAAGTGCTTTAAGCTGTAGACCAACTCACTCGCGTTTGGATCAGCATACATCGCCATGTTTACCGCAGTGCTTGCCAGTCCCAGCCCGATGACGATAATAACAGGCCCTACGACTACAGGCGGGAGAATCTTCATCAGCCATCCTGTTCCAAGCTGCCTAATCAATAAGGCAATCAGCCCGTACACCAGCCCTGCAAGAAACGCCCCAACCATTGCCGCTCCCGGCCCGCCGGTCGCTTTTACCAGAATGATCGGAGAAATAAAGGCGAAGGACGAACCGAGATACGCCGGAATTTGCCCTTTCGTAATAAGAAGGTACGCCAGTGTTCCGATGCCGCTTGTCACCAACGCCACAGCAGGACTCATTCCGACGAGCTTCGGAACCAAAATGGTTGAGCCAAACATGGCAAACAAATGCTGAAGGCTGAATGAAACCCAAGAGAAAGGTGTCGGGACATCCCTGACCCCTAAATTTACTTTTTTCTTACTCATGATGATTTCCCCCTGATTGTTGACTTTCATTTTAGGATGACTCAATGACTGTATAAAAAAACCTCTTTGCATTTTTACGCAAAGAGGCATACAAAGACCTGCCGAATACTTTTTGGGCCTTTGTTGTGCACCTCTTTGCAACCTCTCTGGATTGCCCTTAAAAAGGTGATCTATTATTCGTTTTCATAAATGGCGACGAGATCGTTTTGGTCTACCTCATCAAGCTGAACCATAACCTTTTCTGACTTTGATGTCGGGATGTTTTTCCCGATATAATCCGCTCGGATCGGCAGCTCCCGGTGTCCTCTGTCCACAAGCACTGCAAGCTGAATGGAGGAAGGTCTGCCTACATCAACAAGCGCATCCATTCCTGCTCTGACTGTTCTTCCGGTATACAGAACATCATCAACGAGAATGACTTTTTGATCTGTGATATCTACCGGAATATCTGCACCTTTTACAAGCGGTTCATCGTTGCTCGTTTTTTTAGAAAGATCGTCTCTGTAAAGAGTAATATCAATTTCACCGACTGTAACAGGATTTCCCTCAATCTGTTCAATGCGTTCCGCAAGGCGTTTTGCCAGGTAAATCCCTCTTGTCTTAATGCCGACAAGGATGCAGTTATTCATTCCTTTATTGCGTTCGATCATTTCGTGAGCAATCCTGGTCAGCGCCCGTCTGATTGCCTGTTCGTCGAGAATGACAGCTTTTTGATTCAATGTGTGACACCTCACAGTTCATATAGAAGAAAAAACCCCTCCTGCCAGAGCATAGAGGGGTTTTAGGACAAGGTGCGCGCCTATACACGCATCCCGTCAATCCGTTATCCTTCTCAGCCTCTCTGGACTGTTTTAAAGAATCTATTCAGCTTCGTTTATTATTTCAGAAAAGAAACCCTCTGTCAACCGTTTTTTCTGAGGTTTTCGATTAATTCTGCCATATCCTCAGGAAGCGGCGCTTCAAATTCGACATATTCTCCTGTTCGTGGATGGTCAAAACCTAAAACTCCCGCGTGAAGCGCTTGGCCATTAAAGTCAATTGTTTTTCTTGGGCCGTATTTCGGATCGCCTGCTAATGGGAATCCGATATATTTCATATGAACACGAATTTGATGGGTTCTCCCTGTTTCAAGCTGGCATTCCACTAACGTAAAATCCTGAAAACGCTCTAGTACATGAAAATGAGTGACAGCGTTTTTGCCATCACGTGTCACAGTCATGCTTTGACGGTCTTTCTTATCTCGTCCGATCGGCGCGTCAATTGTGCCATCATCGTGAGAAATAAGCCCGTGGACAACTGCCGTATATTTCCGCGTGACCGTTTTGTTGACCAATTGGTTTACAAGTGACTCGTGCGCCATATCATTTTTCGCCACCATTAATAAACCGGACGTGTCCTTATCGATTCTGTGAACAATACCCGGACGCATCACGCCATTTATTCCGGAAAGGTCTGTGCAATGAGCCATAAGGCCGTTTACAAGTGTGCCCGTAAGATGCCCGGGTGCTGGGTGAACAACCATTCCGCGAGGTTTATTGACAACCAGCACATCCTGGTCCTCATAATAAATATCCAGATCCATAGGCTCTGCCAGGACGTCGAGCGCTTCCGGTTCGGGTACAGTGACGGTCACCTGATCACCCGGCTGAATTTTATAATTCGCTTTCACCGCGCTTCCGTTCACGACAACCTGTCCGTCTTTTACCCATTGCTGAACCTGGGTTCTTGACCAATCATTCTCAGTCGATGCCAAAAATTTATCAATCCGCTCACTTTTTTGTTCTTCTGAAGCGGTTATATCAATTTGATTCATGCTATTGCTCCTTTTTCTTTTTCCTGCTGTCCAACAGCATTTGTATAAATAAAAGCATTACGCCGACACATAGTGAAGAGTCCGCGATGTTAAATATCGGATAATTGTAATTGACAATAATAACATGGATAAAATCCACAACTTCCTGTCTGACAGCCCGATCGATAAAGTTGCCGATGGCACCGCCAAGCATAAGTCCGAGGGCAACGCCAAGAAGCCTTTGTCCCTTTGTATAACGCTGTATGTAATAAACAATACCAATAATAACAGCGGTTGTTATGAGGTAGAAAAACCACATCTGACCCGCTAATATCCCCCATGCAGCACCCGTATTGCGATGGGAGGTGATATAGAATACCTGATCAATGATCGGAATGCTTTGGCCAAGTTCCATGTTCTTAACAACTAGCCATTTTGTCAATTGATCGGCTGCAATAATAAGTAGTGCAATCATATAATACAGCACAAACGTTCCTCCAGTTTACGGTTACTTTAATCCATTATGCATTTTATCAATAAAAAGCACTGGAGTAAAGAAATATCAGGCATAATAACCGGCCAGACACTGTTATTCATACAGTGCCTGACCATATTCGATATCCGTTGATTTCATATCGGAAGCGTTTTTTTCTCAAATTGGACAGAATAAAGAAAATCGTTTGCTGTTCGGGCCGTCGGCAGCACTGCCAGCTTTGAAAGAGGAATGGGAGCCCCGGTTTCTTCACAGTATCCGAATGTGCCGTTTTCGATTTTGGACAATGCAAGGAGAACGTCTTGAAGCTCTTCTTTAATATGATAGATCAGAGTTGCTTTTTGTTTATGATTGATTGCTGCTTGCGGGCTTGTAGAAACCTGAAAGCAAGAATACTCAAATAATCTCGACTGTAATTCTTCTTTCATCAGAAGAAGTTCCGTATAAATTGCGGTCAGTTGATCATTCATTCTTCACAACTCCTGCTCTTAACGTAGTACCTTTATTGTTGCCTATGAATGATGATCTAAAGCCCATAAGATTTTTCCTTTCGTTCTAAAGGATGTCACTCTTGGCACAAAAAAAGCCCGGCTTTTACGCCGGGCTCTTTTGCATTATTTTTGATAGTATTTTTCAACGATTTCAGCGTTGCGTAATGAAAGTGTAGGATATTTCGGATTTGCCCCTACATCTTTTGAAATCACACGAGATCTCTCACACATTTCGCCTTCCGCTTTCTCGACAGCGATTTTACCCGTCGCAAAGCTTTGCGCATCGTTCGGCGCTTCATTTTCTTCGCTGATTGTCAGTTCAGACACAATAAACAGCTGAGAAAGGTTTTCTTTTATGGAAGCCAAGAGCTCCTTGTTTTCTTTGTTTGGATACAACTTCAGGTTTGCTTCCAAAGATTTACCGATAATTTTTTCATTTCTCGCAGTTTCTAATGCTTTTAACACGTCATCACGAAGAGCCATAAAGCGGTCAAATTTTTCTTCAGTCGCTTCACTGTTTGGAACCGCGATTGTTTCCGGCATATCGGTCAGCTGAACGCTCTGCTCTTCAACAAATGTTAAATGAGACCACAATTCGTCTGCCGTATGTGGAAGGATAGGCGCTGAAAGCTTCACTAATGCAAGAAGCGTTTCGTAGAATACTGTCTGCATGCTGCGTCTATCCGGATGATCCGCATGCTCGATGTAGACAATATCTTTTGCAAAATCAAGGTAGAATGAGCTCAATTCGATTGTGCAGAAATTATGAATGCTGTGATACACAACCGCAAATTCGTACTCATCATACGCTTTTTTCACTTTATCAATCAGCTTGTTCAGCTTAATCAGCATATACTGATCCACTTCACGAAGATCTTCGACAGCCACCGCATTTGTTTTTGGATCAAAATCGAAAAGGTTGCCGTGAAGGAAACGGAACGTGTTGCGGATTTTACGATATACTTCCGCAACCTGCTTTAGAATGGCGTCAGACACACGAACGTCCGCCTGATAATCCACTGAAGATACCCATAATCTTAAGATGTCGGCACCAAGCTGTTTCATGACTTTAGCCGGAACAACAACGTTACCGATTGATTTACTCATCTTGCGTCCTTCTCCATCCAGTGCGAACCCATGGCTGAGCACTCCTTTATACGGCGCTTTCCCTGTTACCGCTACTGCTGTAGAAAGAGAAGAGTTAAACCAGCCGCGATATTGGTCAGATCCCTCTAGGTATAAATCAGCCGGGCGAACGAGGTCATCACGTTCTTCAAGCACTGCTTGATGTGAAGAGCCTGAATCAAACCAAACATCCATGATATCCTGTTCTTTTGTAAATGTGCCGTTCGGGCTGCCAGGATGCGTAAAGCCTTCCGGAAGAAGATCCTTTGCTTCTTTTTCAAACCAAATGTTTGATCCGTGCTGTCTGAACAATTCAGAAACATGTTCAATGGTTTCATCTGTAATAATCGGTTCTCCGTTTTCAGCGTAAAATACCGGAATCGGCACACCCCACGCACGCTGTCTGGAAATACACCAGTCTCCGCGGTCCCGAACCATGTTGTGCAAACGCTGCTCGCCCCATTCAGGCACCCATTTGGTTTCTTTAATGGCATCCAGCAGGTCTGATCTGAAATCTTTAATAGACGCAAACCATTGCGCTGTCGCTCTGAAAATGGTTGGTTTTTTTGTTCTCCAATCATGCGGATAAGAGTGAGTAATGAATTCAAGCTTCACAAGTGCGCCTTTTTCTTCAAGCTGCTGTGTGATCGCTTTGTTTGCATCATCATAGAACATGCCTTCAAAGCCAGGAGCTTCGCTTGTCATTACACCTTTTTCATCGACCGGGCAAAGCACATCTAAACCGTATTTTTGGCCGATGATAAAGTCATCTTCCCCATGTCCTGGCGCTGTATGAACACAGCCTGTTCCGGCATCAGTTGTTACGTGTTCACCAAGCATAACGAGAGAGTCTCTGCCATATAGCGGGTGTTCAGCGATAATGTTCTCAAGATCTTTCCCTTTGACCGTTCTTGTCACTTCATACTGATCAAATCCGCATGCCGATGCAACATTTTCGACTAAGGCACTTGCTACGACAAAGCGGTCTTCACCTACTGCAATCACGCTGTACTCAAGATCAGGGTGCACTGAGATTCCGAGGTTCGCCGGAATTGTCCAAGGCGTTGTTGTCCAAATGATGATGCGCTCGCCGTTTTCAAGAACGCCTTTTCCGTCTTTTACACCAAAAGCGACGTAAATAGATGCTGAACGTTTGTCTTGATATTCGATCTCGGCTTCAGCCAGAGCAGACTCACTTGAAGGCGACCAGTTAACCGGTTTAAGGCCTTTGTAAATGTAGCCTCGTTTTGCCATTTCACCAAATACGCGGATTTGCTGCGCTTCGTATTCCGGTTTTAATGTCACATATGGGTTTTCCCAGTCACCGCGGACACCAAGACGTTTGAATTGCTCACGCTGTCCCTCGATTTGCTTCCAAGCGTACTCTTCGCACAGTTTGCGGAATTCCGCTACTGACATTTCTTTGCGGTTGACCTTTTTGTTTTTTGTCAGAGCTGTTTCAATTGGCAATCCGTGTGTATCCCAGCCCGGCACATACGGTGCGTTGTAGCCGCTCATTGATTTATAGCGGACAATGAAGTCTTTCAAAATCTTGTTAAGTGCATGGCCCATATGGATGTCGCCGTTTGCATACGGAGGTCCGTCATGTAAAACAAATTTCGGGCGGTCTTTCGTCCGTTCCTGAACAAGACGGTAGATATCTTCTTCCTCCCATTTTTTTTGAATGTCAGGCTCACGGTTTGGCAAATTTCCACGCATCGGGAAATCTGTTTTCGGCATTAAGAGCGTGTCTTTAAAATCCATTTTCATTCCTCCACTGCATTTTTTCAGAAAATAAAAAAAGCCCTCTCATCCCATAAGGGACGAGAAAGCTTATCTCGCGGTACCACCCTTTTAGAAAAAGCAAGCATACACTTTTTCCTCTTGAGCATCGTAACGTGATGAACGTCCTAACCTACTGTGAGTTCAGCAAGGAAACTAAAGGGCTGATCTACATGATTCCGGCCATCCCGGACTCTCACCATCTCCGGGTCGCTATGAAGGCCTGAAGGAAACATGACTGTCCCTTTCAACCGTTTTTTCATCTGAATTTATGAACGTATTATATTCGACAAGCTAAGAAAATGTCAAGATAATCAAAGAATTTATTCCTTTTCCTCAAATACAGCGTCGACTTCATACTCAAGGAGATGATCCCAATCGTCATTTTTCAGAAGATCAAGCTGAGCTTCAATCAGCATTTGGAAACGTGTTCTGAACACTTTAGACTGTTTTTTCAGCTCTTCAATTTCCATTGCAATTTTTCTTGATTTTGATAACGATTCGTTGATAATGCGATCAGCGTTTTTCTCCGCTTCCCGAACGATCAGCTTTGCTTCTTTTTGAGAATTGCGTTTTACGTCTTCAGCCGCTTCTTGAGCAACTAAAATTGATTTATTCAATGTTTCCTCAATATTGGCAAAGTGTCCGATTCTTTCATCAAGCTCATTGACTTTCGCTTCAAGCTCAGTTTTCTTGCGGAGAACAATTTCGTAATCTTTTCTGACTTGGGCTAGGAATTCATTTACTTCATCTTCATCATATCCGCGAAAACTTTTTGTAAACGTCTTGTTGTGAATATCATTTGGCGTTAATGGCATGATGCCACCTCCATTTTTACATTTCAGTACGGTTATCTAGTTCACATTATAAAACAAATTTCGCACAGATGGAGAAAAAAACTGAAAAACCGACTATTTTTGTCGTTCAAACGTAACTCTCCATTTGTCTTTTTTGGTTTTTCCTTCGATTTTTGTTAAGCTGCACCGGCCAAAACCTCTGATTGACAGCATGTCCCCTTCCGCGACTATGTATGAAGGATCTTCAACCACCTTCCAGTTCACTTTCACAAGGCCGTTTTTCACAAGCGTCTGTGATTTCTGGCGGGATTGCCTGCTCATAGAGGCGCAGACGGCGTCAAGCCTTAAAGAAGAAACCGTGTCATCTCTTATTTCGACATCAACTGCTGGAATGTTAAGGTCTGACAAGTCAATTTTCTCTAGGCTGACCGCCGCTTTGCCTGCTTGGGTCAGCTGTGCAGCCACAAAATCAGCGGTATCGGCTGAGACAATCAATTGCACTGCTGTCTCAGAAAACACGATGTCACCGAATTTTTGCCGCTTTAATCCTATGCCCATTAATGCACCAAGCAGAGAACGATGATCTACTGAGACAAACTTGTCAGCATAACGGACGTTAAACGCCTGCAATTCAAAATCCGATTCTTCCGGAGTAATGTACTCTGGAAACAGAATCGCCCGTTTCCGCTCCGCTCTGTCATAGCCGCCGGAAAAGGCAAGCCCGACATCTGCCTGTCCCGTAACAGCAGAGAGGATGACCTGCTCTCGGGGGTCTAAAAAGTCGGTCAGCTTCATCCGGTACTGCTCCTGGACAATTCTTTTCCATTCGAGCGCCTGATCAATAAAGGCCCGCTCGTCTTTTCTGAAGTGCTGATATATATCGCTCATCGTCTTTCCCTTCTATGTAAAGAGGCTTGGCTGCTGCCAAGCCCCTATCAAACTGTCACATTAAAACGCAATCATGCGATAAAGCCCCCACAAGCCGGTTGTCGCAAACCGAAGCACAAGTATTGCTACGATTGGTGAAATATCCAGCATTGCAATCGGAGGGATGATTTTTCTGAATGGTTCGAGATATGGTTCACAAATCGAAGCTAAAAAACGTCCGACTGCTGTTTCCCTCGTACTCGGCACCCATGACATAAAAATATATATGATCAGGGCAAATGAGTATATTGTGATTAATAAGTTTAAAACCGAAAAAACTTGATAAAGGATCATCTCGCTTTACCACCTCTGATGTTCGTCTTCAGATATGAGCTCAGAAATTGTGCCTGATACATCTACGTTGTCAGGCGTGCAGAGGAAAATATCTGAGCCGATTCTTTGAATATCGCCGCCGATGGCATAAACGGTTCCGCTTAAAAAGTCAACAATCCGCTTCGCCTGGTCATGCTGTATCCGCTGAAGATTGACGACAACTGCCCGCCGGTTCTTCAAATGGTCGGCTATTTCCTGCGCCTCCGCATAAACGCGCGGCTCACTCAACACCACTTTAGAGGATTTCTGAACACTTTGCAAGCTCACTACATTCTGTTTGCCTGCAGGTTTATTCCCCGTATAAGCCGGCTTTTCTTTTTGCTCATGCTCCTCATGAGATTCCCGCTCTGTCTCAATATATTCATATTCGTATTCTTCATCTTCCATTGAGAAAAAGTTTTTCAGTTTATTTTTCATACTCATTGCTGTACACCCCCTGTTTCATTTCCGACTAACGATGAGCCGATTCTAATATAAGTAGCTCCTTCTTCAATTGCAATTTCAAAATCATTTGACATGCCCATCGACAGTTCAGTACACGGAGCGTTCGGCTGGTTCAGCTTCTGAACCTGGTCACGGAGTTCTCTCAGCGACCTGAAACAGCTTCTGATCTGATCTTGATCATCAGTCAGCGGAGCCATTGTCATCAGCCCGGCAACAAGGATATGTTCGAAACCGGAAAGCTCCTGTATGAATGGAATGACTTCTTCTTTTTTCATGCCGTGTTTAGAAGGCTCAAGAGAGGTATTGACCTGCACAAAGCATCGTACAGTACCTTCAGCCCGTTTTTCAATTTCTTTCGCTAATGAGAGCCGGTCTAGGGAATGGATATAGGAAACCGCATTGACGACAGATTTTGCTTTTCTTGATTGCAGACTGCCGATAAAATGCCATTCCGGATTCCCTTTCATCAATTCCTGTTTGCGGAGCAGTTCCGCATCCCGATTCTCTCCGAGGCAGGTGATGCCAGCATCTACTGCCTCCTGTGCTCTTTCAGGTGATACATATTTAGTGACTGCAATAACCGTAACTTCATCGGAGCTGCGGCCCGATCTGTTACATGCTTCGTTTATTCGTTCGTTTATATGTCGTAAATTATCAACAACACGCAAGATCTTTTATGCCTCCTTTATTCCGATAAAGGACATCATCCGTCCAGTTTTCCCCTGATCGCGGCGGTGAGAATAGAAAAGAGACGGCTCGCTTTCCGTGCATAAACCGCTGACAGAAATTTGTTCACTTGCCAAACCGCTGTCCATCAGTATAAGACGGTTCAGCTCTTTCAGATCAAGCTGATATTGTGCCTTTGCCGTCTGATTAACGGCAAGGTCTGCTGAAACCGGCAATGCGCGGACAGCATCCATGACGCGGTCGTCTACCGTATAGCATGCACCGCTGATAGACGGGCCAATAACAGCGTAAATATCTGAGGGATTTGAACCTTCCTTCTCAATCCATTGCTTCACCATTTCTCTGCCAATCTGTTTGACGGTGCCTTTCCACCCGGCATGGGCGACTCCGACAAGCGACTTAACCGGATCATAAAAGAAAAGAGGCACACAATCAGCAAAGCATAATGCTAAAAATACATTTTTTTCATTTGTATATAGCCCGTCCGTTGCTTTTAGAGCCGTGTGATACTCACGGGCGCCTTTTCCCCTATCCCTCTGCGTCACTTTCTGAACGCGATTATCATGTGTCTGATCAGCGAATACCCAAGACTGCAAATCAGTATTAAACATATCGGCAATATATTCACGATTTTTAACTACATCTGCATCTTTGTCATGAACGTGCAATCCTGTATTTAACGATTCAAAAGGCTTTTGGCTGACACCGCCGTTTTTTGTCGTAAATCCGGCAATGACTTTTTTGTTGTTTTGATTCGTTTGAACCCAGTCTTGTATCATGAGTGTCGAGGGTGTGGTAAGACTGAATGGGTGATATGTATTCATGATGATCCAACCTTTCGACAAACATTTAAAAAAGCGGAATTTCCCACTTATTTTACCACATCTTACTGCATTCGTTGAGCGCCGATTTGCATATTTCTAAATGAAATGTGCCGGAAGAATCGAGACTTCCGGCATTTGCCAATCTGCGGCAGACAAGCAGGTTTATGCATGTGGTTCACTTAATCGGACTAAGATTACATCTTCCCCGATTTTTACTATATTTCGCCATGGAATGACCAATTCCTCTTCTTTTCCAAAAAATCCGAGAACTTTCCCATTTCCTCCGAGTATGATCGCCTGAATTTTTCCAGTAGTCACATTGATATCAATATCACCAATACTCCCCAGCTTTTTTCCGTTTGAGACATTGACAACATCTTTTACCTGAAATTCTGAAATGCTGATCATTCCATCACGTCCTTTTTCCGTCCTTTTGTTCAAGTATATGAACGGGCAGGCTGAACCTTGTCAGCAAGAAGAAATTTTCATGTCATTGTTCTTTTTTCCGGCTGCACCAGCTGATGATAAAATCGAGTATAATTTTTGTATACTCTACTAGCTGCTCAATCGATACCTTCTCGTTCACAGAGTGTGCATTGTGCAGATCTCCAGGACCGTATATTACGCATGGAATACCGGCATCATACAGCCATCCGCCATCTGTAACTGATTGAGAAACGTCAATAATTGGACACTCCCGTTTCACTTTCTGATGAGAGGCAGTTAGCGCTAAGACGCCTGGGTGGCCAGGGTCAACTTCCAATGCCGGAAAAATTTCTCCTCTGTCTTCTATCATAGATGAGCCTCCCCACTTGAATACAGGGCGGTTTTCCCTAAGCCAAATATCACTGTCACTCAGCCGATTGACGTAATCCTCTATTTCCGCTGCCACTTGGTCATGGGTTTCATTCGGATAAAAATGGACTGTGATCCACAGCCGGCATTCGTCCGCTATAAAAGCCGCATGTCTGCCGCCTTCTATAACTGCCGGGTTAATCGTATTTGTGCCTGGTTTAAAACCGGGATAACTTTTCATAATAGACCAGTGGCGCTCAAGTTCACCGAGCCCCGCAATGATTTTTGCCATTTTTTCAATTGCGCTTGCTCCGAATGTTCCTCCGCCTGCGTGAATCATATTCCGTCTCGTTCCATCATGAAATGTTTGACTGCTTTTGATTTCGATCCAGCCTGTAATGACACCCCCTTGGCCTTGAATATGCATATCGCTCGTATCCGCGACAATTGCAAAATCAGCGTGGTAGCCCCTCTTGCAGCATTCAAGTGTGCCGGCCTCTCCAACTTCCTCCCCAATAACCGATTGCAGAATCAGATCACCTGGAAGCTCAATGCCGGCTTCACGAATTAATTTGACAGCAAACAGCACACAAGCCATTCCGCCCTTCATATCGGAAGCGCCTCGCCCGATTAAGAGACCGTTTTTTTCAATGGGATGAAACGGATCGTGCTTCCATTCTTCATCCTCTTTTACCTCTGCCACATCTACATGACCATTGATAATCAGGCTATAATAATCTGCTGAATCTGTTCCCTTTAGCTTGCCGACAACATTGGGATCTCCAGGGTACACATCCCATTTGTCGATCGAGAATCCCAATTCATTTAAAAATCCCGCAATCCATGACTGAATGCCCTCTGTATTTCTTGCAGGCGGAGCGGGTGTTTGATAAGAAATCAGTGTTTTAGCAAGCTGAATAAGCTCCTCCTTTTGTTCTTCCACTTTTTTTTGCAAAGAGTCTATTTGTTGATCCAATGTAAATCCGCTCCTATTCTTTAAAATCAAAAAAGCCGTTTCAAATGTGATGAAACGGCTTAATAAAAACAAACGAAGTCCGATGTACTCCGCTTTTCACCGCTTCCCTCCGCTGGCATGATCCAGATCAGGTCAAAAGGGTTGAGACAAAGTCTCTCTCAGCTTCGCAAAGCACCCCTAGGATGAATCTATATATGTTTGTCAGGCATTCGTTATCGGCTCAGCTCTTGTTAAAAACGGCCGATCCTGATTCCATAATACATGGATTGGCGTATCAAAAAAAGCGGAAAGTACTTGATCAGTAAGCATTTCCTTTATTTCTCCGGATCCAAAGACCTCTCCCTGTTTTAATAAAAGGGCTTTATCAAAGACAGGCAGAATTTCTTCAGCATGATGAGTCACATAAAGGATAGATGGTGCATTTTCTTTGTTTGCAATGTATGTAATCGTATCTAACAACTTTTCCCGGGCAATAAAATCCAGCCCTGTGACTGGTTCATCCAGTATCAGCAACTCCGGATCGGCCATTAGTGCTCTAGCAATCAACGCTCTTTGTTTTTCCCCTTGAGAAAGGGTTTCATAGCGGCGATCGGCATATTCAATTGCTCCCAAGTCCTCTAACAAACCAATCGCTTTTTCCCTGGTTTCCTTACTTGGCGTTTCATATAACCCAATCGAAGCGTAAGCTCCGCTCAAAGCAATTTCAAAGGCTGAATCTGCCGGATACAATTTTTGCTGAAGAGCTGCTGAGACGAGGCCAATTTTACGTCTGAGCTTTTCCCCAAGCTCTGTTTTGCCAAATTCATGGCCAAGCACCTGCATCTCGCCTGATGTTGGAAAATAATATGAGCAAAGCATATTTAACAGCGCTGTCTTCCCGGCGCCATTTAGGCCGTAAAGCACCCAATTTTCCTTTTCTTCCACCTTCCAATGAATATCTCTCAGTATCCATTTCCCATTCCGTTTTAGTGAGACATTGTCAAGCTGCAAAATCATCGTGGTCCTCCTCTTTATTGCCTTTTATAATTGTTTTAATTTTCATAAAACTTTGTACGAACTAGGATACCTTACTTTTTCCAAAACGTAAACCATCCGTAATCAATAGAAAAGCCTTTAAAACAACATCGTTTTAAAGGCTTTTCATTATTGATGAATATTTTTATTCATTTGTTTGATAGCCGCTTTTTCAAGTCTGGACACCTGCGCCTGAGAAATTCCGATTTCCTCGGCGACTTCCATTTGGGTTTTCCCTTGGAAGAATCGCTTTCTCAAAATCATTTTTTCCCTATCATTCAGCCTTCTCATGCCCTCTTTTAAAGCCAGCTCTTCAATCCATTGTGAATCTGTGTTACGCTCATCACTGATTTGGTCCATCACATAGATCGGGTCTCCGCCGTCGTTATAGATCGGTTCAAATAGAGAAACCGGATCCTGGATGGCATCAAGCGCAAATACAATTTCCTCATGCGGTACTTCAAGAACTTTTGCGATGTCTTCTGCAGTCGGCTCCTTGCTTGTCTCACTGATTAACCGCTCTCTTACCTGAAGCGCCTTGTAAGCGATGTCCCGGAGTGATCTTGAGACACGGATCGGGTTATTATCGCGTAAATACCTGCGGATCTCTCCGATAATCATAGGTACAGCGTATGTTGAAAACTTAACATTGTGGCTTAGGTCAAAATTATCAATGGATTTCATTAGTCCGATGCAGCCGACTTGAAATAAGTCATCAACATACTCCCCTCTGTTATTAAATCGTTGAATGACACTTAAGACAAGACGCAAGTTCCCGTTTACAAGCTTTTCTCTTGCTGAATCATCGCCTTCATCCTGCAGCTGCCTAAACAGCCTTCTCATCTCTTCATTCTTGAGTACTGGTAATTTGGAGGTATCCACCCCGCAGATTTCGACTTTATTTCTCGACACTTTTTTCCCTCCCTACAGGAGCTGCTGTACAACGTTAAGTATCTCCTTGGGTGGGAAAAATATGCACTGCACTCAGACCGAAAAACTGTCGAAATCAGGAAATCCCTGTAAAATCAAGGGGTTCTAACCATAAAATTTTTTACACCATTTTGTTGAACTCTTTTCTCAACCTTTTTATAATTCTTTTCTCAAGCCGCGAAATATAAGACTGAGAAATCCCCATCATATCCGCTACATCCTTTTGGGTTTTTTCTTCTTCACCGACAAGCCCAAACCGCAGCTCCATGATTTGCTTTTCTCTCTCATTAAGCTGTTCAAGCGCTTTTTTCAAAAGCTTTTTATCGACGTTAGCTTCTATGTCTTTAGTGATGATGTCATCGTCAGTGCCGAGCACATCAGAAAGCAAAAGCTCATTGCCGTCCCAATCAATATTAAGCGGTTCATCAAAGGAAACCTCTGAACGGATTTTGTTATTTCTTCTTAAATACATCAGGATTTCATTTTCTATACACCGGGAGGCATAGGTAGCAAGCTTGATTTTCTTTTCTGGATTGAATGTATTCACAGCTTTGATTAGACCGATGGTACCGATGCTGATTAAATCCTCTATATTAATTCCCGTATTTTCAAATTTACGGGCGATATATACGACCAGACGCAAATTGCGTTCAATTAGAATGGCGCGCGCCGCCTGATCGCCGTTTGGGAGCTTCATTAACAAAACCTGCTCCTCATCTTTAGATAATGGAGGCGGCAGGGCTTCACTCCCGCCTATGTAATAGACTTCATCACTTTTCAGCCCAAGTTTCATCAGCAGCTTATACCAGAGGTGCGTCAACCGTAATTTCAGTTTTTTCATCTTCCTCTCCCTTCTAAATGTCACGCCGTTTGAGTATGATAAGTAACGGACATTTGCGAACATTATGAAACGTGTTTGACAGCCTTGCCCGAAAGCATTTTCGGATGAATAATCGCGTCAAACTCTCCATCTGCCGACAGCTTTGTTGTGCTGATGCCGATTAAACATTTATCTGCAGAAATCATTTCTTCTTTTGTCATAATCGTTACGTGATCCGGTTTAACGCATAATAAAAATTGATTTTGCTGACCAACTCCCCTGTATGGAATCAATCTCATTTTATCTAAAAAGCGAAAGGAATCATCGAGCTGTTCGATGGCTTCCAATGGGTCTGTGTTTCGAATGATCATCGTTTCGGCTGTTCCGAAAATCGGCTCCAGTTTATCAATGTAAATGATCATTACCGGTGTTTTTGTAAGAGGATCGTACAGCTGATTACCGGAATCAATCAGGCCTCTGACATGAAGTGTTTGGCTGCCCAAATCTGCCTGCACGCTGACTCGTTCCTCATATTGAATGTTTTTTGTTTCAATATCTTCAATTCTTCTTTTAGAAAAAAACCATAATGCTGGAAAGCCACCAACAATAAACAACCAGCTGATCGGGTCTCCAAACCCTGTTTGATTGGTAATCATGACACCGTTTTGAACAATAGAATTTGACTGCAGCAAAGAATGGGCTCCGATAATTCCTCCCCCCATTAAAAAAGTGGCAAAATAAAAGGAAAACAAATTTTGAAAGAAAAACCGAAATCTTTTAAAGCCAAATGTCACCACCACAATCACAACTGAAAAAGCTAGCTTCCCAGCCGGATGTTCAACAATCGGCGAAAAAGGAGTAAACATCAAAAGGACAATACTGGAACCGATGAACGCTCCGCCTACCAGTCTTCTTTTTTTTACATGCCGTTTTAAAATAAATGCCGTGAGCAAAAGCAAAAGTGCATCAAAACAAAAGTTTAACAGCCAAATGACATCTAAATAGATTTTCACATCTGACTCCTTTCTTTCTTGCCTCACGCTGTTCCCCTTCTTGCTTCATAAGTATAAAGCAAGCTCTGTGGGAAAGTCTGTCAATTAATGTTGAGAGGAAAATACAATTTTTCAGGGAAATCTGCTTAATTTGTCGAGGAAGTGTAATGAGAGGATATATAAAAAAGCTGCCAATGACGGCAGCTTTTTTCCACTTAATTTTCTGTGTTGATATTAAGTTTTCCATTCGCAGTTTTTCTAGTTTCATTTCCATAATCATCTCGTACGATCACTTCTACTTTTGCTCCTTTTGCTTTAATAGAAGAAGTGGCTGTCCAATAGCCTTCATATCTCCCCGGAGAGATTTCTCTTAACGGGAGTTCGGTGGCGTTTTGCACACTCGCTCTTGCATTCGTCAGCGGCATACGAATGATAAACGTTGCATCCAAATCCTCAGCGCTTGAGAAAGCGATTTTCACAGATTCACCGACTTTTAAGTTTTTATCCTCTCCCGGAATTAAGCCGGAAATGACAGGCTTGTCAAAGTTCACATCAATGACTGTCTTTTTCGTCGTTTTGTTGCCTGCCAAGTCTGTAGCAATCACCTTGATTTCATTTCTTCCATTTTCCAAAAGAATACGGGCTGAGTATGAACCATCAGCTACTGTTGCTTTTTTGCCATTCACCTTGACGTCTTTCAGATTGTCATCGGATACAGCCCCTTTGACAGTCAGCGTTTCTTTATTTGTTTTCCCGCCATCCTTTGGATTGTCCAGCGTTAACTCAGGCTTTTCTTGATCAAGCGTGACCGTGATTGGGCTGGAGGCATCTGTTGTTCCGTTGTCAGTTGATGCAGTTGCCGTCAGCTCATTTTCACCCTTGTTGAGTGTGATGCCTGCATGGAACGTGCCATCCGCAGCGGCTTTCGTTTCTCCTGCCTCTTTCTCTCCATTATAAATGTGTACCGTTGTACCAGGAGAAGCTTTTCCTTTTACAGTGACGCTATCCTTATTTGTGTATGATTTGTCTGTCGGTGAAGTAATCTCAGGTACAGCAGCTTCGTAATCAACTAATGCGCGAATCATATAGTTGCCGTCTGCTTTGTCACCCGGCTCCCATTGTCCACCTATATACTGCCAGTTGCGGCCGGAATTCTTGCCGGTTTCATCCATTGCCAGTCCAGGTGAATACGGGTCAGGTTTCGACTGGATATATACGAGATAAAAGTCTTTATCGACCATAATCCCTTTTGAACTGAGATCTACCTTAGTCCACTCGCCATTGCGAAGAGCTTCAGCGTTAAATGGCCCGGCAATTTTCTTGCCCGGTGCTCCGTCTTTTCCTGTGGCATCGTATACCTCAACCTTAAACTCTGTGCCGCCCGGATCTGGGAACTCTGTATCCCAGAATCTAAACAGCCCTCCTGTAAGCATGCCTTTGTCCTTGCCGTCAGCGAGCGTCATTTTTACCGCCCATCCGTTACCGGCAGCAAAATAGGAATTGGCATTCTCCGCTGTTCCGTCATCATATGCAATTTCACCCGGATAACCGACGAAAGGCTTCAATGCAGTTTCTTTTGTAACATCACCTTTTAACTCAACGGAAAATTCATCACTGTAATAACCCGGTGCAGCGACTTTAATCGTATAAGCGCCTTCATAGGCCTCCAGCGTATATTCACCTTTGTCGTTTGTCATAGCCGGTTCCACCGCAGCATCCTCTACAACATAAACGGAAGCGCCTGTTACCGGCTCTCCTGTCGTTTTATTGATGACCGTGCCTTTTAATGTGCCCTTCTTCATCTCTTCTAACGTAAAATTAGCTTGTGTCGTCTGATCCGTCTTTAAAGATACTTTTTGTGTTTTCGACTGATAACCATATGCTTCTGCCATAAGCGTATAGTCTCCCGCTTTGTGCTTCAGCGTGTACTGCCCTGTGGATTGATCTGAATATGTTGATTTTCCTGTTTCCACTACACTGACTTGTGCCCTGAGCGGCAAAACTTGAGGCTGTATAGCCTTGTTCTGATGTTTTACCGCTGTGTTTGCAGATGGCTTAGCCTTTTTCGGATTTACTGGCTTTTTCTTTTGCTTTCCAGACGGCTTTTCGACGCCCAGCTTATTCTTTTTGACTGTTTTTCCGGCTGATTTGTCAGAAAGCACTACATCATCAATATACCAGCCCTCTTTTGCAATGCTTTCATCAGATTGAAGGTTAAACATCACTTGAATGTTTTGGCCTTTATAAGCCGATAAATCAATTTCTTCGTCCGTCCAGCTTGATGTCTTTCCGTTATAGACACCAGCCTGCTCCCAATTCTTTTCACCTTCCGGAAGAACAAAAACGTAGCCGTAATCAAAATCATCCTCTAAATTGTGCCAGCTTTTAAATTGAAGGAACAGACTTCCTGAATCAGGTGCTTTAACAGGAGGCATAACAAGGTTCATGTTTGCTGAGTTGGCATAATTTCCTGTCAAATTCGTTCCATATACTTTTTCTCCAGATGCTGCTGTATTTGGGCCAGTTGACGGAACTCCCCATTCCCAGTTATTATTTGTTCCGCTCGCAACCCAGCCGCCGGGTGCAGTTTCAAAGTCCTGCTTATATCCCGCCGTGATGCTTGGTTTCACTGTTACATCGTATACGTCAGACGAAACGACATGACCGCCAAAATCGTGAATCATCCACTTATAGCTTAGTTTAGTTCCTTTTATATCTGGGATCTCTGCCTGATACGTTCCTTTTAGATGATCACCGCTGATTCGTTTAGCCGTTATTTCTGTCCATTCACCTTGATCAAGCTTGTAGGACAGCTTTACAGATGTCACACTCACATTGTCTTCAGCTGTCAAAGTCAATGGCAGGCTGCCACCTTCATAAGCTTCAGTTACTTTCTCATGCTGATAGACAGGAGGCTCTTGGTCATCCCCCTCTACAGAAACTTGTCCTTCCGCTTTCCCTAAACCATCTGTAACAGCGGATACAGCATCAAAAGCATTCACCAGACCATGGCCATATCCGTTATTCGGTGAATCAGGAAATGTTGAATCCGTGAGCGGTTCAGCCGTGCTGGTTAATATATCCTCCATCTCATCAACAGAAAGTGAGGCATTCGCCTGTTTTAGCAGTGCAGCAACAGCGGATACATGCGGCCCTGCCATTGATGTGCCGTCCCATCCATCCTCATATGTCTGACCGGGAACGGATGAACGAATATTTACGCCCGGTGCAGATATTTCCGGCTTTGTTTCATCATATGGAGATGGCCCTTGAAGAGAAAAGTCAGCGAGCTTTTTATTGATATCAGTCGCTCCAGTTGCAAACGATTCTGGATAGTTTGCCGGATTTGCGATAGAACCAGGCCCGCCGGGAATAAAGAGATCCGTATTCCCCGCTGAAAACTCTGGGAAAATATCGGCCGCACGCCAGGCATTGACCATGTCTCTGTACCATTCATCAAGTCCAGAGCCCCCTCCCCATGAGTTATTGACAACATCAGGAGCCATTTCCGGGTGGGGATTTCCTTCCGCGTCCTTTGGTGCTAAAACCCATTCACCAGCTTCCAAAATGTCAGCATCAGTGCCGCCATCTTCAGAGAACGCTTTAACAGCAATCCATTTTGCGCCAGGCGCTACACCGATTTGATTTGTTCCATCAGGTTCAGAGCCCACCATCGTGCCTGTCACATGGGTTCCATGAGCCAAATCATCATAAGGGCTTGCCTCGCCTGCTACGGCATCATACCAGTTCATTTCATTTTCAGGCTCATTAGGATTTTCCGGATTATACCCGCGATATTTCTCTTTTAATGCCGGATGATTCCATTCCACACCGGTATCAATGGACGCAACAACCGTGCCAGTTCCATCATATCCAAGTGCCCAAGCTTTTGGGGCATCGATTTGGTCTACATTCCATTCCACACCGTCAGTTGCTTTAATAGCTTTCTGTGCTTTTTTCATATTAAATGGGGAGGATGACTTAAAAAGCTGCCGTTTCTCATTAGGAAGCACCTTCTCCACTTCGGGAAACTGCGCCACTTTTTCCATAACCTCTTTTGAGGCATGAACAGCAATCCCGTTCACCACATAATAAGAATGAATTTGGTCTGCATTTCCTTTATCTTTCTGGGTGTTCAAGTATTTTAGGACATCTTGCTGGGATTCATCGGCTGTGACTTTTAAAGATGACACAACAGCAGAACGCTTTTGATATTCCGTCTTAGCAGCAGACAGCTTCTTCGATTTCGCTTTTTTAACAGCCGCTTTTGCCGCTTTTTCTGTGTTAGCCTGATCTTTAAATTTAATCAGAAAAGTCGTTTTTTCTTTCTTTTTAAAGCTTTTCTTTAATGAACTCGAAATCTTGTTTTGAATGGATTCCGCAGATTGAAGCTCCTTTTTAACAGAAGGTGAGGTGACTTTACTGCTTGCCCCGGCTGCTCCCGGAAACAGCAGTGAACTGATGACAACTGTACTTAAAACAGAGCTGATGAGTCTGTTTTTCGTTTTTTTCTTCATTTTCATCCCCCTTTTTCAACATGCTTTTTAAAAAAAGTGTCGTCCCTCCTTTTAATAATGAATGGTTTGTCAGAACATCGCTGTATATTAACTGTAGACAATCTGAATTACAGATATTGTCGTTTCATGTCATTCAATTTCCATATATATGAAAATGATAGAAATGTCACAAAAATAAATAGGTCTAATTATCTGTTTTGTTACTAAGCGAAGGAAGCAATAGGGAAAAAGACTTTATAAGAAGGAAAGTGTGAAGAGAAAAACAAAAAAGGACAAAATCGAAAACGATTTTGTCCTTTACTTTAGCCGCGTTTATTACGGTTTCTTAAGAATGTCGGGATGTCAAGCGTATCATCAGCCGGCTGTGAAGTATGACGGCTTACTGTGTTCTGCTGCTGAGGCTCCTCACGTTTTGGCTCACGCTTCGGAACACTTTGATTGTGTGTTTTGATGCTTTGATTTAAGCTTGGACGCTGAGGCTTCGTCACGTCCTTCTCTTGTTCGATAAAGCCGGTTGCAATCACTGTCACCACAATCTCATCTTTTAGATTTTCATTAATAACAGAACCGAAAATCATGTTTACGTCTTGATCAGACGCCGAAGCGACAATGTCTGCTGCTTCCTGAACCTCATATAGGCTGAGGTTTGTTCCTCCAGTGATGTTCATGAGGACGCCTTGCGCACCGTCAATGGCCGCTTCAAGAAGCGGGCTGGAAATTGCTTTTTTTGCTGCCTCTGCCGCGCGATTTTCCCCAGTAGCAATACCAATACCCATCAAAGCAGATCCTTTGTTTGACATGATTGTTTTCACATCAGCAAAGTCAAGGTTGATAAGACCAGGTGTAGCAATCAAGTCAGAAATACCTTGAACCCCTTGGCGAAGTACGTTATCCGCTTCACGGAATGCTTCAAGCATCGGTGTGTTTTTATCAACAATTTCAAGGATACGGTCGTTCGGGATCACGATCAGTGTATCCACCGCTTCTTTCATTGCCGAGATTCCGCCTGCAGCCTGAAGCTGTCTTTTGCGTCCTTCGAAGGTAAACGGTCTTGTCACAACGCCGACAGTTAATGCGCCTAAGTCTTTCGCGATTTGTGCGATAACCGGTGCGGCACCTGTTCCTGTTCCGCCGCCCATACCAGCTGTCACGAATACCATGTCAGCACCTTTAAGTGCTTCTTCAATCTGCTCTTTGCTTTCTTCAGCGGCTTTTTTCCCGACTTCTGGATTCGCACCTGCTCCCAATCCTCTAGTCAGCTTTGCGCCGATTTGCATTTTCACTTCTGCTTTTGACAGGTTAAGAGCTTGAGCGTCCGTGTTTACCGCGATATACTCTACTCCTTGCACTTCATTTTCAATCATTCGGTTAACGGCGTTGTTACCACCGCCTCCTACTCCGATTACTTTAATTGATGCTAAGCCGTCTATGTTTGTTTCGAACTCCAACATGCTAAATCCTCCTAATCTGCCGAATGACTATCTATCTATTCCCAAAACATGCTTAATAGTTTTTTCATTTTGCTCTGTTTATTATGTTCGGCTTGTGTTTTTTGTTTTCCTTTTGGCCGCTGCTGCACCTCATTTTGGTGATGATGCTGCTCTTGTTCCTCAGATGATGAGACTGCGATTTCCTGTATCGCTTCTTCAGGCATCTTAAAGCCTATTTTTCTGCCTTGGATTCTTGCATTCCGGCAGGCGAATTGGATCAGGCCCACTCCCGTCATATATTGAGGATCTCTTACACCGATATAATTCGGGCTTGCCACTCTGACATTGTTTTGCAGCACATCCTGTGCCAAAGACATGACACCCGGCATAGCTGCTTGTCCTCCTGTCAGCACGAAGCCTCCCGGCAGATCGGTAATTCCCATACTGCGAAGCTCTTCTGAAACAATTTCAAGAATTTCTTCTACTCTCGCTTCAATGATATTCGCTGCTTCTTGCTGTGTAAATGTTTGTTTTTGATTGGTGCCTATAACGGTTACCTCAAATATTTCATCTTCCGAGGCTTCGTCATAGTAGGCATGTCCAAATTGCTTTTTCACGCGTTCTGCTTCTTCTGTTGACGTTCTCAATCCGATGGAGATATCTTTGGTGATATTTTCGCCTCCGAGAGGAATGACACGGGTAGAAGTGAGATGTCCGTTCTGGAATACGGCAATGGTTGTTGACCCTCCCCCTATATCAATGAGAGCCACACCAAGGTTTTTCTCGTCCTTTGATAATGCAGCAGAACCGGCTGCCAGCGGCTGAAGGCAAATATCAGTTATTTCAATACCAGCTCTTTCAACGCAGCGGAGTAAGTTATGTAAGATTGTTTTTGAACCGGTGATCAAGGTGCCCTCTACTTCTAAACGCACACCCAGCATTTTTTTCGGGTCGGTGATTTCATCTCTTCCATCTACGATAAACTGTTTAGGAATGACGTCAACAATCAGCTGTTCGTGCGGTACTGAAACAACCTGTGCCGCCTCCATGACACGGCGTACATCTTCAACCTGAATTTCTTTATTTTCACTGGAAACTGCTACAACACCGTTTGTATCTTGAATATTGATATAATTTCCATTAACGCCGACAATAGCTTTTCTAAGCGGAAAACCTACCATTCTTTCAGCTTGGTCAAACGCTTTTCTTATAGAATGAACGGTCTCATCTATATCAACGATTGAGCCTTTTTTCAACCCTTCAGACGGTACATTTCCCACACCGATAATATTAAGGGAATCATCTGTCATTTCTCCGACGATCACTTTTGTATTGGACGTACCGATGTCAAGACTGACGTAAAGTTCATTGTTGTTCATTCTATGGCACCTCCTCACATTTCGATCATTTCTATTCTATTATTTGCGGAACAACAATACAATGAATGTGGCTTTACAAGTGTGTAACAAAAAATAACAACAGAATATTTTTATGTGTTTTTCACATTTTATGTTTATTGAAAATATTCGTTATATCCTATGTATATCCTCTTTTATATCACATTTTTTTTATTTTTTTTAGAAAGAGTCCACTTTGTTAGTAGATTTCTTCTGATAACGGCTATATTCTGAAATAATCTGACTCCAAATGCGAATATACCTGCTAAATACAAGTCTACACCAAGATGGACTCCCAGAAAAGCTAAACTTATTGCCAATATAATATTAAAAAAGAAACCGGAAACAAATACCATTTCATCATATGTACCTTGTAAATGCGCCCTGATTCCGCCGATTAATGTATCAAGTGCGGCAAGCACCGCAAGCGATAAATAGTTTGAGTATTCACTCGGTATCGTTAAGTTTGTCATTAGTCCAATCGCTATTCCGAGCACCAGTCCCAACACGGGCAGCCACATGACAATTCTCCTCCTTTTCAGTCTTTAAGCAGTTTCAGCTGTTGTACGTCCAGTGGTCTGTCATATGCTTTTAATGTTAGTTTGCTTTCAGATTTACCGGCTTTTAATGCTAAATTTTCAGATGCAAAAAGATCCTCAAGGCCTGACCCCTTCACTCTGCTGTGTAACATGTCCGGATCTTTGGCAAGCACTTTTACTGTTAAAGGATAATCGTCAAGGGCGTATCCGTCTATTTTTGTAGTGCCGTTTATATCTCTGATGACTGTATGATTCACAACTCTTCGCTCGTTAATCGAGATATGCTCTGCACCGTATGAGTTGAGTTCATTAATCAGCTTTTTCAGCAAATCCGGAGGCGGATTTTCGACCGGCTCTCCTGTTAAGCTTTCAGAAAAAAGCGGGGAAATCGTAATGACAATTCCGCTACCTGTTATATCGGTCATGCCGGCTGTTTTTTTTAAGGATTGCAAGGTATTATTTAGCGCGGTTTCTTTTGTCATTTCTTTCGTTTGCGAATAGCTATTCAGAAGTTTGTCATATTTGTTTATTTCAGACAGCAGCTTTTCCTGCTTCTTCTGCTCTGATGTCAGCTCTTCCCTAATATCCCACATATCTCTTGTATCCCGGACTTTGGGGTGCTTTAACGAATTAAACTGAACAGATATCATCAGGCCGAAGATGACCATAAGCACACTGATGCTTATGAAGGAACGCTTTATTTTCAATCTATTTCACCCGCTTTTTCAGTCATTCCTTCGTTTTCAGAATCGGTTTCATTTGTACGTTTTTCTCTTTTTCTGCCGACACAGAAATATGATCCATTGACAGCTGATCAATTAGGCCTCCAGCGATATTTAACGAGGGCAGCAGGACATCTGGATCTCCAATAGCGGATACCGTAAATGGAGCGGGATGCTGCACCCCGTCTACCGTTACCACAGGACCATTGCATTTGATATACGAATCATGCGTCAAACGCTGTCCATTAACGGCGACAGCTGCCGCTCCTGAGATATACATTTCGTTTACTACTTGGAAGATATGGCTTTCGTGAACGATGTAACTATTCACATTCTCCCCTTCCGGTATGTATGACGCATCTTCCAATGTCACCTCAACGCCTTCTCCCTGCACACCGACTTCCCCAATATACATCCTGTATTTTTCTGTATCTTCGAGGACATTATAGTATTCCGACTTCTCTTTCTTCAGCTTATTTTCCGCCTGGCGGACTTTGTTTTGCTTTTGATATAATTCTTTTTCAAGCTTCTTATTTTCTTTCTCTTGTTTCAGAAGTTCATCTCTCAGCGCATATTCTTTTTTCCACTCTTCCGTCTCAGCCGCGCTTTTGTTGTTTTCTTTTGTCATTTGAAAAGAAAATGAAATCAAAAAGCCTGCGATAAGCATAATCAAGGAAAGAAGGACTGCTGATTTGCCCCTCAATTTTCATCTTCCTTTTTAGCAGCCTTATCGTTTTTCCCAAACTCTTCAAAATAGGTGGCAACTTCTAAATGAATGATTCCTTTTTTATTGCTGCTTAGCTGAGAAATGATAGAAGGATACGTCTTCATTCGGTCTGCAAACGTTTTAATAGATGCAGTGACAACATAACCGTCGTTCATGTACAACTTAATACGGTTTTCATCCATTTTTACAGGCGTATAATAAATTTCTGAAATCGACTGTTTTAACGAATTTGACAACGCATCGAGCTGCTTGGCCATTTGAGACCGCTTCTTCGCGTTTGTCCAATTCACTAAAATCGGTCCGGCATCATCTGGCGTTACTTCGTTTGGCAGAACTGAGCCGTTTTCAAGCACTTCATAGTACACATCGTCTTTTTCTAAATAAGCAATCGCTTTATATTCTTCGATTGCAATGTTGATTTTATTAGGAAGCGATTTGCTGATCTCCGCTTTTTTCACTAATTTATTTTGCTGAATCTTCTTTTCTGTTTTTTGCTTGTCCAAACTCCAAAACTCAGTATCCCCGCTGTTAATATCGGAAAGGTCGATAATTTCCTTTTTTGATACATTTTCATTCCCTGTAACAGAGATTGTTGATACTTTACTGATTGGTGTTTGCAGGTACACAATGATCAGCACCATAATAAAAAAGAGCATAATAAATGAAATGAGACGGCGGTTTGCCTTTTGTTTCCTCTGCTCTTTAATTTTAGGGATCCGCTCTTCAATGTTAACGATTTTTTCTCGGTCTTGACCCGGGTTCATTGCCTGTTCACCTCATTCAAATGAAACAGCTGTTAAAAGTCTGTCTATTCCAAAACAAACGGCATACTATGATGCCGTTTGTCGTTTGCTTACAGTATATCATATGAACAGCTTCAGTCAGAACTTGAATCAGCGATTTCCGCCGATGATTTCAACCTCTGTGTGCATATCAATCTCGTATTTTTCACGGATTGTCTTTTTCACATGGTCAATGAGATCAAGCACATCTTTTGCTGATGCTCCTCCCGCATTGACGATGAAGTTTCCGTGCATCTCCGATATCTTTGCACCGCCGATTTGATATCCTTTCAAGCCTGCTTTTTCTACAAGGTTCCCAGCATGATTCGGAAGCGGATTTCTGAATATGCTTCCCGCACAAGGGCTTGAATACGGCTGTGTATTTTTTCTATAGTCTTTATTGCTTTGCATTTGCTGAACGATTGATTCCTTATCCTTCTGCTCCAGCTGCAAAACAGCTTCAAGGCAAACGCCCGGGCGTTTCTTTTGCAGTACAGATGTCCTGTAGCTGAAATCCATCTGCTCATTTGTCAGCCACTCAATCGTTCCGTCTTCAAATAAAATATGCGCTTTGACGAGGATCTCGCTCATATCAGAACCGTGAGCGCCGGCATTCATATAAACCGCTCCGCCGACTGATCCTGGAATGCCGGCAGCAAATTCCAAACCGGACAGGCCTTTTTTGCTCAATGATGTAGCAAGGCGGACCACTGAATAACCGCCTCCGACTGTTACTTGCTCCCCTTCAAGCTCCAAGTGGTCAAGACCCGCACCCAGCTTGATTACTACGCCTCTAATTCCTTCATCTAAAACAAGAAGATTTGATCCGCGGCCGATGACTGTCCACTTCACATCATATTTTTTAATCACGTCCATGATGTCTTTAACAGCATCTACACTGCTTGGAATGACCAATACATCCGCAGGTCCGCCGATTTTCATCGTTGTATGATTCGCGAGCGGTTCATTTGCAAGAACCTTGCCGACTTCGCGTTCTTTTAATTCCTGTATCACTTTCTCCATCGTAAACCTCCGCATTCCATTTGCTTTTCTACAATTTTTTTAATTCCTCGAGTACGCTGTATAAACGGGCAGCCGCGTCAGGAACACCGAGTGACTTTGTTCGTTCGCTCATTTCCTTTAACGTTTGCTCATTCAGTACAATCCGGTCTAGCGCTTCAATCAGCTTCTCCCCGCTGAGCTCTGTTTCTTTCAGTACAATCGCCGCATTATGCTGGCCAAGAGATCTCGCATTGACCTCCTGGTGATTCGCTGTCACATATGGACTTGGGATCAGAACACTTGGGATTCCGAGAGCAGTAATTTCGGCAATCGTTGTCGCACCGGCTCTGGCCACAATGACATCAATGGCCTTTAAATACTCAGGCATTTGATGAAGAAACGGCTTTGTGACCATATTATCAGCGGCACCCTTGCTTTTCAGCTCATTCATTACTTTTTCATAGTGAACTTCACCGGTGATATACAGCACTTGATAGTCTCTTGTTTTCAGCGCATCCTGCATGTCAATGACAGCGCGGTTAATCGGTGCAGCGCCTCGGCTTCCGCCGAAAATTAAGACCGTTTTTTTGTCTTCAGAAAGCCCAAATTCAGCCATTGATCGTCCCGTCTTTATTGAGACGACTTCAGAGGCTCTCGGGTTTCCCGTAAATACAACTTTCTCGCTAGGAAAATGTGATTTCGCTTCTTCAAAACAAATCGCTACTTTATTAACATATTTTGAAAGAAACTTATTCGTGATGCCCGGCAGGCTGTTTTGTTCATGGACAATAGTCGGAATTCCCATTTTCGCAGCGGCATAGACAACCGGCCCGCATACATAACCGCCCGTTCCAATTACGGCATCGGGCTTAAATTCCGCTAAATACGATTTACTCTTTTTGACGCCCTTCAGAAAACGCATCACAGTCTTGACATTTTCAAATGACAATTTTCTTTTAAATCCTGTAATTTCAATTGAACGAAACGGTATATTCTCCCGCTCAACAATTTTTTTCTCCAGCCCGTTTTCTGTTCCGATATATAAAAATTCCACATTAGGATGACGTCTTTGCACTTCTTTAATAAAAGCAAGCGCAGGATAAATATGTCCCCCTGTACCGCCTCCGCTTATTGCAATTCGCATTTCTTTTCCCCCAGTCTAAGTTTCTCTATAACATAACGATAACCCTGTTTTGTTGGACAGGGTTATCGCATCAATTGTTTCCAAGCTTCATGTTAGACAGGAAGCTTGGACATACATTCGTTAATACCTCGAGTAGCGGCTTACATTCAGCAGCACACCAACTGCCATCAGCATTAGAGTCAATGAAGAGCCTCCGTAGCTCAGAAACGGGAGCGTGATGCCTGTTACAGGAATCAGGCCCGTGACTACGCCGATATTGATCATGACTTGAATGGCAATCATTGAAATAATGCCGACTGCGACAAAGCTTCCGTACAGATCAGGGGCACCAAGCGCAATTCTGATTCCTCTCCACAGCAGGACGCTGAAGAGGAGCAAAATAAGTGTTCCCCCGATAAAGCCCAGTTCCTCTGACAAGATGGCGAAAATAAAGTCTGTTTGCGGCTCAGGCAGATAAAAGAACTTCTGTCTGCTTTGTCCGAGCCCCATTCCGAACAACCCGCCGGGCCCCACTGCATAAAGCGATTGAATGATCTGAAATCCGCTTCCGAGCGGGTCTTCCCATGGATTTAAGTATGAGGTAATCCGCTTTATCCGATATGGAGCCGATAGTACGAGCCCGACAAATCCGCTGAGGCCGATCAGCCCGAGAAAGACGAAATGGGCGATCCGTGCGCCGGCTACAAAAATCATGACAATACAAGTTCCGACCATTACTGTCCCCGTTCCGAGGTCAGGCTGGCACATGATAATCAAAAATGCTGAAAACACGATGCCAAGTGCAGGGACGAACCCCCGTCTGAACGATGTGATGTTTTTTTGTTTTTCAGAGAGAAATTTAGCAAGGAATGCAATCATCGCAAGCTTCATAAACTCTGAAGGCTGTATGCTGAATGCTCCGACTCCGATCCAGCTTCTTGAACCGTTCCGCACCATTCCGACGCCCGGTATCAAAACAAGCACCAGAAGGAAAAAGCAGATAACCATCAGCAATTTGGACCATGTCCTCCAAGTCCAATAATCGACATTCATGATAAAAAACATAGCAATGACGCCGATTCCCGCAAACAAAAGCTGCCGTTTCGCGAAAAAGAATGAGTCGTCAAATTTATAATCCGCCCATACCGCACTCGCACTGTACACCATAATTAATCCGATTGTTAATAATAATAACGTAATGATGACCAATAACAAATCAGGCGATGTTTTTTTAGTAGTCAAAGCAATCGACACCCCAAGCTTAAAGTCATTAGGGCTGCCGATTTACTTCAAGACAAGCCCTTACTTAAGCATATGCACGGCATCTATAAACATGTCACCGCGTTCTTCAAATGTTTTGAATTGATCCCAGCTCGCACACGCGGGTGACAGCAGGATGACATCTCCTTCATTTGAGAGCGCAAACGCCGCAGATACTGCTTGTTCAACATTATCGACACGTTTGACATGTTGTATTCCCAGTTCATTGCCGAGTTTCTCGAGTTTTGGCGCCGTCTGGCCAAATGTAAGCACTGCTTTGACATGCTTCATATAAGGTTTCAAGTCATCAAAACCATTTCCGCGATCCAGTCCGCCCGCAAGCAGAATGACCGGCTTATCAAAAGCTGAAAGCGCCTTGCTTGTCGCCAGAATGTTTGTTGCTTTACTGTCGTTATAAAATTTGCGGCCATTCACAGTTGTGACATATTGGAGGCGGTGCTTCACACCAGTAAAGCTTGTCAGCACCTTTTTAACCGCCTCATTGGATGCTCCTGCCGTTTTCACAACTGCAATAGCTGCTAAAATGTTCTCCAGGTTATGAGCACCGGGCAGCACAACCTCTTCCAGAGGAAGAATGGCTTCGCCGTTAAACATAATCATACTGTCTTTTACATATGCGCCCTGTTCAAGCGTTTTGCTGACTGAAAATGGGACGATTTCGGCTTTTCCGGCTTCAGCAAGACGCACGACGGTTTCATCATCCTGGTTGACAATGGCTTTATCTGAAGCAGTCTGATGAAGGTACACTTTCTGTTTCGCTTTTTCATAGTTTTCGCGCGTATGGTGATAATCCAGATGGGCGTCAAATACATTTAAAATCAGGCTGATTTCCGGTCTGAAAGCGTGTGTTCCCATCAGCTGAAACGAAGACAGTTCGGTAACGATCCATTCATCTCCATCAGCATGATAGGCAACCTCACTTGCGACTGTGCCGATGTTTCCGGCAATCAGTGCTTTTTGCGAGTCAGCTTTGAGCATTTCGTAAATTAGCGTTGTCGTGGTCGTTTTACCGTTCGATCCGGTAATCCCGATAAACTTGGCGCTGGTCAGGTAGTAAGCGAGCTCAATTTCCGTCCAAACCGGAATACCTCTTTTCTCCGCTTCCTGAACCATAATATTTTCATAAGGAATTCCCGGGTTTTTGATCAGAATCGTGATTTGATGCTGATCGAACAGAGAAACTGGATGCTCTCCGCAAACAACTTCGATTCCTTTTTCAGAAAGCTTTTGTGCCGGTTCATTTTCTTCAAAAGGCTTTTGGTCATTGACTGCAACATAAATGCCTTTTTCATGAAGAATGGAGGCCGCCGCATATCCGCTTTTCGCAAGCCCAAGGATTAAAAAATGCTGTTTCTGTAAAAATTGATCATTTTCCACTTATAACCACACCTCGATGTAAATTCCTAAAACGGCAAGCAAAAGTCCCGCAGCCCAAAACGTCACGACTACTCTCCATTCAGACCAGCCGACAAGCTCATAATGGTGATGAAGCGGACTCATTTTAAAGATTCGTTTACCTGTCGTTTTAAAGCTGATGACCTGCAAAATAACAGATAATGTCTCGATAACGAATACACCGCCGATGATAACCAGCAGGATCTCTAATTTCGTTAAAATGGCAATGGTAACGATTGCTCCTCCCAATGCAAGCGATCCCGTATCTCCCATAAAAACTTTGGCCGGATGAGCATTAAATACAAGGAAGCCCAGAACTGCACCGACAACGGCAACTGAGAAAATCGCTACGTCATATTGAGACTGATTCCATGCCAGAATGGCAAAGGCGCCAAAGGCAATCGCCGCAGTACCGGATAATAACCCGTCAAGGCCGTCAGTCAGGTTAACTGCGTTTGATCCGCCGACAAGCATAAAGAGCACAAGAATAAAGTAAGCCCAGCCAAGATCAAATGATAAGTCAGTACCAGGAATGCGAATATCCGTCGCAAAATTGTAGTAATGATACACGGCGTAAAATACAACTGCAATAATAATTTGTCCGATCAGCTTTTGCTTTGATGTCAATCCAAGATTGCGCTTCATGACAACCTTGATGTAATCATCTAAAAAGCCAAGCAAACCGTAGCCTAGCGTAACAAACAGAAGCAGCACCATTTCGGGGCTTATTTCTGAAAACTTCTGTGTCATAACAATTGTTGTCACTATGATAGAAAGTATGATCATGACCCCGCCCATTGTCGGTGTCCCTGATTTTTTCTGATGTGATTTCGGTCCTTCTTCTCTAATACTCTGGCCGAATTTTAATCTTCTTAAAAACGGAATAAGAATCGGAGAGAGCAGAACACTAATTAAAAACCCCATTAAAATTGTAAACAGAATGACTTGCTCAAGCATTGTCCTTTTCTCCTCCTGTTTCTTTCAAACGACATACGTAGTTATCATATTCATGATTTTTTTCCATATGAAAAATCTTTTCAAGCTCCATTATTCAGTAACATCTCTTTCCTATGAATTCGTCTTATTCTTATTGAGTTCAACAATGGCTCTCGCCGCTACTTCAGCATCATCAAAATCGAAAGTTTCATTTCCGATCTGCTGATAGGTTTCATGTCCTTTTCCGGCAATGAGGACAACGTCGCCTTTTTTGGCATTGGCAATTGCGAAAAAGATCGCCTGCTCGCGGTTTGCAATACTGTGATAGTATGCGTTCTCTACTCCGGCTTCCATATCTCTTAAAATCGCGCGAGGATCTTCGCTTCTCGGGTTATCTGACGTGAAAATCGGCTCGTCAGCCAGCTCCACAGCAATTTGAGCCATTTTCGGGCGCTTCGTCTTATCTCTGTCTCCTCCGCAGCCGACAACGACAAATAGCTTTCCTTCCGTCATATCTCTGCATGTCTCCAGCACATTTTCAAGGCTGTCCGGTGTGTGCGCGTAGTCTACAATGACAGGAAACTCCTGCTGCTGATTGACCAATTCAAAACGGCCTCTTACACCATGCAATTCTTCAACAGCCTCAGTGATGATTTCAAACGGTATGCCTGCTGCAATACATGTTGCAACAGCGGCCAGCACGTTATACACATTAAATTGTCCGACGAGAGACATCGTGATGTGCTTCGTGCCTTTGTTTGTCACGAGATCAAAGCTTGTGCCCTGTGCAGTGATACTGATGTTCTTCGCCATCACATCAGCATCGTTTTTAATTCCGTATGTAGAGATATGCGCAGCTGTTACCTTTTCAAAATAAGCGCTCGCCTCATCGTCAGCATTCAGTACGGCACGCTTTGGATGTTCATGGTTGAAAGCCCCGCCAAGTTGGGAAAAGAGCAAGCTTTTTGCATGCCGGTACTCATCCATCGTTTTATGATAGTCCAGATGGTCCTGTGTTAAATTCGTAAACACGGCAATATCATAATCACAGCCATGGACGCGTCCTAAAGACAAAGCGTGGGAAGAAACCTCCATGATTGCAGTGTCAACGTGCTTGTCATTCATTTTCTTAAACGTTTTCTGCAGCGTGACGCTTTCCGGAGTCGTGTTTTTAACAGGAAGTGTTTCGTCTCCGATTTTCATGTACATTGTACCGATCAAGCCTGTGCGTTTTCCCGCTTTTTTCAGAATCTCATCGACCATGTGGGTCGTTGATGTTTTGCCGTTTGTCCCTGTTATCCCAATCAGCTGAAGCTTCTTCGTCGGCTGTCCGTAAAACGCATCAGACAAAACGCTGAGCGCGCGAAGTGACTGCCGGACAATAATAACAGGAACATTCACATCGACCTCTCTTTCTGCCACAATAGCCGCTGCACCGTTTTCTACTGCTTTTTGCGCAAAATCGTGGCCATCCACCGTATACCCTTTTACACATACAAAAAGACTCCCTTTCTTTACTTCCCTGGAGTCCATCTCAATTGAAGTTATTTCAGGGTCTTGTGAGTCGTTTACAGAAGGTTCGGTTGTTAAGTATGTAAGCAGCTTTGTAAGTTTCATCGTATCAAACCTCTCAACATTCTAATTCGTTCTTTTTATCATTGAAGTCACATCAAATGATGTGGTAATGATTTTAAGCATACAGTTCATATTTTAGCGTAAATAAAAGGATACATCCAGCTAATCTTGAAAGTTATCAGCATTTTTTCTGCAATAAAAGAATAGGCAGCCCGAATCAATCGGCTGCCTCCTCTTCATCTTCTTCAGTCAAATACACGCGTATCTTTGAGCCTTCTTTTACTTTCGTTCCGGCAGCTGGCGATTGTTTAACGATTTTGCTCCCTTTCCCGGAAGCATCCACATTGAGATTCACCAATAGTGACTCAAGATCTGAGACAGACATCCCTACAACATTCGGAACTTCTATTGTTTTTGTGTCGTTCCATTGGTATTTTTTCTCGATTTGATTTTTCCGGGGCTTCACACCAAGTTCCGGCAGACTGTCTCTCATAATATTTCCGACAATAGGCGCTGCAACCGTTCCGCCAAACTGAATCGTGCCTTTCGGGTTATCCACCGCAACGTAGACGACTAGACTCGGATCATCGGCGGGCGCGAAACCAATAAATGATACAATATGGTTGTTTTCAAGATATTTTCCATCTTTAACCTTTTGTGCAGTTCCCGTTTTTCCTCCGACACGATATCCTTCTACAAATGCATTGCGGCCGGTGCCTTCTGCGACGACGCTTTCTAGAGCATAGCGGATTTGTTTGGATGTTTCCTCAGAAATGACTTGTTTCTTTGCGATTGGTGATTGTTTTTTGACCGTTTTCTTCGTAACAGGATCGATCCATTCCTTTGCAATATAAGGTGTGTAGAGCGTTCCTCCGTTTACAGCGGCGGATACTGCTGCAACCTGCTGAATCGGCGTGACGGATACTCCCTGTCCGAAAGCCGTAGTTGCTTGCTCCACCGGGCCCACTCTCTCAAGCGGGAATAAGATGCCTGTTCCCTCGCCTTGGAGATCAATCCCCGTTTTTTGTCCAAAACCAAAGTCTTTGATATATTTGAAAAGCTTTTCCTTTCCTAAGCGCTCGCCTAATTCAACAAACCCCGGGTTGCAGGAGTTCTGCACAACTTCCAGATACGTCTGCAGCCCGTGCCCGCCTCTTTTCCAGCACCGCAGTCTCGCTCCGTCCACTTCAGCATGCCCTTTATCATAAAATTGATCCCGTTTCAAATTTACTTTTTGCTCTTCAAGGGCTGCTGCAAGTGTAATAATTTTAAAGGTAGATCCCGGTTCATACGTGCTCCATACTGGCAGATTTCGATTGTAGACGGACGGATCAACAGATTGGTAATCAGCAGGGTCGAAGTCAGGCCTGCTAGACATCCCCAAAATTTCTCCGTTTTTCGGATTCATGGCTACGGCAATCATGCCGTCCGGATGATATTTGGCCTCAGCGTTATCAAGCTCTCTTTCCATTATCGTCTGAACCTTTGAATCAACTGTCAGCTTCATATCAAGCCCATCCTTAGGCGGCGTATAGTCATCCGCTTCATCAGGCATCTTCTTCCCCTTGGCATCTGTATAAAACTTAACAGAACCTTTTTCCCCTTTTAAATCATCGTCGTAATAGGCTTCAAGTCCAAGGAGCCCTTGGTTGTCAATTCCTGCAAATCCAAGCACATGAGATAAAAAGCTGCCGAACGGGTAATGACGGATACTGTCCTCCGCAACATACACACCTTTTAAATCAAGCGCTTTGATTTCTTTCGCCTTCTCATTTGAAATTTTTCTCCCTTCAGGAGTGATCTTTTCGATTGACGCTTTTTTTGTCACATGTTTATATACTTTTTCTTCTGACATATTGAGCACCGCCGCAAGCTGCTTGCTCGTTTTCATCGGATTCTGAACTTGGCGCGGCACGACGAATACGGTCGGCGCACTTTTATTTGTTGCGAGCTTCACACCATTCCGATCCAGAATCTCGCCTCTCTCCGGCTCAAACGGCAAGTTACGGCTCCAGGAATCTTTCGCCAGCGAAGTCAGTTTTTCGCCCATCACAAACTGAACATACCCCAGCCTTGTATCAATGATCAGAAACACGATCACGCCAAAAAGCAAAACAAATAATAAACGTTTTCTAACCGTTACATTCGAGACGCGCAAGAGACCGTTCACTCCTTATTTAGGCTTGTTTCATTTTATGCCTGAAATTGGACAGGTAGAACGATGCTCCTCTGAAGGCATAAAAAAAGAAAGCCTGCATAACGCAAGCTTTCTTTTTAATCAGGATTTTTAAACTTAACCTTGATTACGGTTTTGTCTTTGATTTCTTTGTCTTTCTTAACACTTTGGCTGACAGCGTAGCCTTGTCCGCTTACTTCAATATGAATTCCCGCGAGCTCGCCGTACTGCAGAACCTCTCTTCTCGACCAGCCTGTCATATCAGGCATTTTGATTTTGCCGCCCGTTTTCAGGAAGACCTTTTGATTGGTGAGAACTTCCTCATCCGCTTTCGGATACTGTTCTTTTACAGCGACATCACTGCCGATGACAATTGGTGTGAGATTCTCCTCTTTTGCTTTCTTTTGAGCAGCAGCTACCGTTTGATCTGTTAAATCAGGCATTGTCTGCGCTTTTGTTTCTTCCTTATCTGAGTCAGATTTTTCAGTTGGTTCGATGTTTAGGTAGTGCAGGCTATTTTTCATTGTTGGATTGAAGATTTCTGATACTGGATCTGAACTGCTTTGTCCTGCTTTTAGTTGCGGCTGCTGTACAGCCACATAAATTAAAAGCTCAGGATCATCTTTTGGCGCCATACCCATAAACGAAAAGATATAGTTATCTGTGCCGTCTAAATATCCGCCTTTACCGGCTATTTGCGCAGTACCTGTTTTCCCGGCAACATCAAAACCTTCGATTTTATATGCTTGCCCTGTTCCGATTTTCGACGTAACAACTTCTCCCAATATATCCCGCACCTTTTTCGCTGTGCTTGCAGAAATTGGGGTTCCGGCTGATTCCGGCTTATTTTGATAAATAGTTTTATCTTTATCGGGATCAACGATATGGTCAATGACATAAGGTTTCATCATTTTGCCGTCATTTGCAATTGCCGTTGCGGCCTGAATCTGCTGAATTGGTGTGACCGCAGACGCTTGGCCATATGCAGTTGACGCCTTATCAAATTCATATTTAAAGTTGATTTTGCTGGAGACTTCTCCTGGCAAATCAATACCTGTTTTCTGGTAAAAATTGAATTTGTGCAAATATTGATTGAGGCGGTCATATCCCAGCTTTTCTTTCGCCAGTTTCGCAAAAGCGACATTCGACGACCTTAGGACGCCGTCATGATATGTTGTCGGACCCCAGCCTACACCGTTATTGTGATCCTTAACAGGTGCTCCGCCAACTTCAAATGTCCCTGATTTATATTTTTCGTTCGCATTAAACACGTTTTCCTGCATCGCAGCAGCAAGTGTAAAGATCTTCATCGTGGATCCGGGCTCATACGCATATGAAATCAAATCATTATAGTAGTTTGTCACATCGCGCTTGTTCGGATCAAAGCTTGGGCGCTGTCCCATGGCAAGCACTTTGCCCGTTTTCGGATCGACGACTGCGGCCATGATTTTTTTCGGATTATACTTTTGCGCCACTTTTGTCATGCTGTCTTCCAAAAAGGTTTGAATTTTCTGGTCAATGGTTAAATATACATTGTCACCATTTTTTGGCGCTGTAATTTTATTTTTGCTGTTCGGGAGCTCCCAGCCGGATTTGTCGCTTTCATATGTCACATATCCGTCCCGCTCCTTCAAATACTTATCCAGCACTTTTTCTAACCCCATCGCGCCGGAAATTTCATTTGTGTCTTGATCAACCTCGGCATAGCCGATTAAATTGGATGCGAAAATACCATTTGGATAGTAGCGTTTTGTATCCCGCAAAAATGAAATGCCCGGGAGTTTCATTTTTTCAATTTTTTGCTTTTGTGAATACGTAATATCCCGGCCAGCTGAGCCAAACTCGACTTGTTTTGCATTCTCCTTATTTAAGATATCAAGGATGTCGGCCTTGTCCAAGTTTATCACTTTAGACAATGCTTCTGCCGTTTTTTCTTTGTTTACAACATGCTGAGGATGCTTGACATCAGTGGTCATTTTTTTATCGAGAATCGCAATCAGTTTATACGTCGCTGTGTCCTCTGCAATGACTTTTCCTTTTCGGTCTAAAATCGAGCCGCGGCTCGCTTCGATGGTCCGTTTCTTTTCATGCTGCTCTGTCGCTTTTGTCGCAAGCACTTCGCCATTCGCTTTTCCGGTTATTTGAATATATGCCATTCTCCCCAGGATGACAAAGAAAAAGAGAGCGAAACAAATACTTAGAATCGCTGCTCCTCTATTCATAAATTTATTCTTTTTTGGCATTTGAATCATTCCTGTATGTTTTTCACTTTTTTATCTTTTAAATTCAAGCCGTTCTTTTTCGCAATGTCCATAATGCGCTGCGGTTTGCTTAAATCAGCAACGCTTTTTTCGAGGTCACCAATTTGCTTATTTTCGGATGAAATTTGCTCCTCAAGCTTTTGCACCTCAATATTGGTTTGATATGCCGCATACGCCTTCGATACGATCAAAAGCGATACGCTGAGCACCGCCGCAGCAAAGAGGACAAGAAGCACTTTTTCTCCGAGAGTAATGGAAGCCCTTTTCTTGACAATCACTTTTTTCTCAGGACTGATCGCATGCCGCTGCTGTTTCTCTGGTTGGTAAGCTAAATTGCTCATAGGCTGATGACCTCCTTTTAATTTTGCGTTCGCGTTTCGTTATTTTCTTTTTTCAGCAATCCGAAGCTTGGCAGAACGAGCCCGGTTGTTCTCTTCAAGCTCTTCTTGAGATGCCGTAATCGGTTTTCGTGTGATGAGCTTCAGCTCCGGTTCAAACTCTTCCGGTATAACAGGAAGCCCCGGAGGAAGTTCCGGAAGCGACGACTTTTCTTTAAAAGTGGTTTTGCAAATTCTGTCTTCTAGCGAGTGGAAGGTAATGACCGATACCCTGCCCCCTGGCTTCAGAACCTCAATTGCCTGCTCCAAAGCTTCTTCAAACACCCTAAGTTCATCGTTTACGGCAATTCTGATTGCCTGAAACACGCGTTTAGCGGGATGTCCGCCGCTCCTTCTCGCTGGAGCGGGAATCGCGTCTTTTATTAGATCGACCAGTTGGCCCGTAGTTTGAATAGGAGACTTCATTCTTGCCTCCTCAATTTTTCTGGCGATCTGTTTACTGAACTTCTCTTCTCCGTATTTAAAGAAAATACGGACGAGATCCTCATAGCGCCACTCATTAACGACTTCTTTCGCCGAAAGCGTAGCCGACTGGTCCATCCTCATGTCCAACGGTGCGTCATGATGGTAACTGAATCCGCGCTCCGGTGTATCCAGCTGCGGAGAGGACACCCCTAAATCAAATAAAATGCCGTCTACTTCTGTAATGCCTTGTTCATTCAAACATTCTTTTAAATACCTGAAATTGCTTTTAATCAGAATGAGCTGTCCTTTATAATCGGACAACACTTCTTTAGCATGCTGTAATGCCGTATCATCTTGGTCAAAAGCGATTAAACGCCCCTTCTCGGATAACTGCTGCAATAAGTATGTACTATGCCCAGCTCCGCCGAGTGTGCAGTCTACATATGTACCGTCTGGTTTAATATTAAGTCCGTCTACGGTTTCACGAAGAAGTACTGTCTTGTGTTGAAACATATTGTGTTGGTCCCACCTTTTATCAGGATGAATTGAAATTGTTTTTAGAGTGTTATACACGAAGAATCATTATATATCAAACCCAATCATGTTTTCAGCAATTTCAGCAAATGAATCTTCTTGCTCTTCTGTGTATTGTTCCCAAATTACTTTACTCCACAATTCAATTCGATTAGAAACCCCGATAACAACACATTCTTTTTCCAGTTTGGCGTAATTCAATAGAGATGATGCGATATTTACCCTGCCTTGCTTGTCCAGTTCGCATTCAGTCGCCCCTGAAAAGAAGAAACGGGTAAACGCGCGGGCATCTTTCTTTGTGAGAGGAAGAGCTTTTAGTTTTTCTTCAATTTGTTTCCATTCGTGCATAGGGTAGCCGAAGAGACATTGGTCAAGTCCTCTAGTCAGCACAAATTGCTCACCTAGGCCTTCTCTGAATTTAGCGGGTACGATCATGCGGCCTTTCGCATCGATGGTATGCTGATATTCACCCATAAACATGATCTCTTGCCCCACTTTCTCTCCTTAACTCACCACTATTCACCACTTCGCTCCACAACTTCATTTTACACTGTTTACCCATAAAAAAAAACCCTGAACTAGTCAGGGTTCTTTAAAACTTTATTTCAAAGTTTGACAACTTGATGTTGATTTTGAAAAGAAAATGGCAGATTCTTGAATGTCGTGAAGAATTTTGGACCGTACCTGTTCAAATAATACATGATATTCCAAATCCGTTCTTGCGGCGCAAGAAGCGGCTTAATGCTATTTTGAATTCTTTCATAATCCTTCAAGACGTAGCCTTCTTTTTCTTCAATTCGCTTCGTCACCGTGCGCTCTAAGAATTGAAGCTGATCCTGAATAAAAGCGGCATTTTTCAGGAGTAAAGGTTCCATGCTTTGATCAACCTTTAACGCCTCCTGCCGGACCGTTTTGTGAATCGCTTCAATTTGGCTTTTCGCCTGATCCATCACCGCCGTAAACTCTTCCGGAATCTGGCGCTCGAAGTATGTCTCTCTTTGATTCTCCGTTCCGCGCTCAATCGCGTCTTGTAACGAGATATTCCGTTCAGCCAGTTTTTTCTCAATATGCCGCTCAAGTATCGTAATGTTCAGCCTTGGCATGACAGGAGGCATTTTGAAGCCCATCACCGCAAAAGCCTGTTTGAGCTCGCCCCAATAATTGATTTCTCCAGGCCCTGCAATAAATGCTAAAGTCGGAATGAGAAATTCCTGCATTAACGGTCTCGTTACAACATTGTTGCTGAAACGCTCTGGATGTTCTTCCATATGTGTATGAAGTTCATCCATCGTCCATCCTAGATCAAGCTCTTTGATGACAAATCGGCCGTTATCTTTTTCAATTAAAAAACGCTCATCTTCGTATTCATAAAACAGATTCGCCTGCTCTTTTCCGGACTCGATAATCGGTTTGTAGCCTGCTTGACGCATGAAGGCCTGCTGATCTGATACAGAGCGGGCGAGTTCATCATTTTCTCGAAGAATCTTTTGGAACATGGCCGTTTCCAGCTTTTTAATCCCCGGATCTCCAGAATTTAATAAAACTAAGCCCTCTTCTTGGAACAAATCCGCGATCAGCAGCTCAAAGAAGTCAGTAAACGTAACAGATTCCCTTAAACATCGTTTCACATTGTCGAGAAGTGTATTCGTATGGTCTGTTTCTTCAAAAGCGGCAAAAACATCATCTATCCACGCGGCACACTTTTCCTGATCAAGCGATGTACTCGCTGCTGATGATTTCTTCCAATAAGACTGAGGCAGCTTTTTTTTCACAGGCCCATTCTCTTCAGATGTGTGAACAAAATTAATCTCATCCAAATCGTGGTCTTCTCCAGCCACCCAGAAGATTGGTATGACAGGCACTTGCAGTTCCTTTTCTTGTTGCTTTGCTAAAACAATGATTGAAATGATTTTATGTATGGTGTAAAGCGGTCCTGTTAAAAGTCCTGCCTGCTGTCCGCCGACTACAGCGGCACTTGACGGGTCCTTCAGCTTCTCAATAGCAGACTGCATCGCACTTGAACCGAATTTATTATGGTAAGAGGTTAAGTACGCCGCCAATTCCTCTCTTGCGAAAAACCGGGAAGATAAGTCTTCCAGTCTTTCTCGCCACATGTCCTTATGATGAATACTGTAATCAAAAAAAGAAGACATTTCTTCTTTGCCATCTATATAGTGCTGTACAAACACATTCTGATTTTTGATGGAAAGTTCAGTTAGCTGCATCTTCTAGAACTTCCTTTCTCCAATAAATAGTTAGTGATCCGAAATGAGTATAGCATGTTACCGAAAAAGCTCAAAAGACTTTGTTTGTATTTCGCTCCAATGCTTTGATGCTGCCATATAAAAACTCTAGGTGGACTGCATCAAGACCTTGAAGACTTGCTTCCTTCAATAAGTATCCGATAATGGCGTCAGCTTCCGTCTGCCGGCCTCCAATGACGTCAACCAGCATGGATGAACGATTCTCTTTCGTTTGCCCACAAACGGCCTGAACCCGCTCCCAAGCCTTTTCTTCGTTTTCAAGTTTTAAAATGCGGCATGCCTCCTGAAATACCAGCTTCATAAAAGCCAGATAAGCTGGCGTTGTCAGCAGTTCTCCATTTTTTACCTGCAATAACGCAGTTAAAGGATTAATACACGCATTTACAATCAGCTTGCCCGTCAGCAGACGGTACCAATCCGTCTCATAATAAATCGGAAAATCCGAATGGTTATGCTGAAACAAGATGTTCAGCCAGTCTGGTTCAGCATCGTCGAACGCGCTCCATTTTATCGCACCTAGGCCTGTATGATCAACAGCTGTATCCGATTTTCTTACAGCTCCGTGCTCAACGATTCCAACATAAATGGAATGGCCAACGTGCCAGTCTTTTAGGTCGTGGATATGCCCCATGCCGTTTTGCAAAAATAATATATGCGTTTTCCCGATCCGTTCAAGCGACGAAAAAACAGATTGAAGCTGATGCTGCTTCACTGTCACGACAAGCAGGTCAAAGTCCGAATTGATACTCGTGTCCGCACTGCAATCAGCCCTGAATTCCTCCCCGCCTTTATAAAGCCGGATTCCTTCAGACTGAATGGCCGCAGCCTGTTCTTGCCGCCTCGTCACAACAGTCACGTCGTGATAAAGTGACAAATAATAGGCGCATAAAAGACCGACGGAGCCTCCGCCGATAATTCCAATTTTCATGATGTCACACCCAATTTAGCATTTACGTATTATCATAGCAGAAGTAAGAAGAAATTACTTCTCAAAGATCCCATGTGCTTAAAATTAAAGTTTAAATATTTGGATTTTTTAAATAAAGCGTTTACAATATATGTAGAAACAACAAAGGGGGAGATTTGTTTGACAAAGGTAGAACGTCTGCTTATCAACTATAAAACGCTGGAAGAATTCAAGAAATTCAAAGAATACGGCATTCAGGAGCTTTCAATGCTTGAAGAACTTCAGGATAATATTATTGAAAATGACAGCACCTCGCCTTTTTACGGGATTTATTTTGGCGATAAACTTGTAGCACGAATGAGTCTGTATCAAGTTAACGGCAAATCGAATCCCTATTTTGACAACCGCCAGGATTATTTGGAGCTGTGGAAGCTTGAGGTTCTTCCGGGCTACCAGAACAGGGGATACGGGAGAGCCTTGGTTGAATTTGCAAAATCATTCAAAATGCCGATCCGGACAAATCCGAGAATGAAATCAGCGGAATTTTGGAACAAAATGAACTTTAAAACTGTTAAGTATGATATGGCGAGGGACAAAGGGGAAAACCCGCTCATCTGGCATCCTGATATGGATCACGAAATGACACCAGGAGAGTCTGCATAGAAATCAAAACAACCGGCCTATTCTTACTATAGGGCCGGTTCATTTCAGGCGTTTCTTTACGTTTCTTGAGCCGCTTTTTTCATTCTTCCGTCTTCCTTCGAAACAACCATTTTTCTGGCCCGATCCATGATATCGATCAGTGCCTTGTAATCCTCTTCTGTCATCTCTAGCTGATTCCGCAATGTCTGATTTTCACTCCGCAAATCCTCAAGCTCTTTTTGCAGCGATTGGATTTGCTCCTTCAATTTTTCCCTTTCAAGCTGAAATTCTTGTGCAGACGGCGCTTCTTTGAATTGTTCGAGAAATTGGATGACTTCCTGAATGGACAAATCTCGTTTTCCTTCCGACGATGCCGAGGCAGTCTGCTTCATGGAATTCGGCATATTGACCGAATGAACGCCGATTTGCTTTCTCAGTTCTTTCCTTTGCTTTTTTGCAAGCTCTATACCTGACTGGTATTGTTTTCTCACATACGAGTTCCACCTGAAACCACAGGCTGCCGCGGTTCTGGTCAGCGCCCTTCCAACCTCCTCAAAGGCTGAAAGCTGTGTTCCTCCCTCTCGAATATGACGAAGCACCACTTCTGCCAGCAGCAAATCCTCATCCTGAGTCCAAGCATCTTGTCTTGTAATGGTCAAATTCAATCTCCCTCCATGTCAGCTTATTTATCTCATACATATGCCGGTAATAGATTAGATAGACTATTTGCACTCACAAATTTTCCGCAAGCTGACAGGAAGAGAAAAAGAAAAAGCGCAGGGCTTTCACCCCGCGCTTTTCTTATTAGTTACTTTTTACATTTATGTCTTTGCCGTTGTATGATCCGCATGCTTTGCATACACGGTGAGACAACTTCATCTCTCCGCATGACGGACATTCTGTCATACCAGGTACATTAAGTTTGAAATGTGTACGGCGCAATCTTTTCTTCATTTTAGAAGTTCTTCTAAAAGGTACAGCCATTATTCCCACCTCCTTAAAGAGTTAAGATTCATCATCTTGTTTTAAGAGCTTTTCGAGGGCTGCAAGTCTCGGATCAACTTGATTCTTCTTGTCTTCTTCCGAAATGACTTGCCAATCCTTTCCTTCTTGAGGAGCAGCTCCTTTTTCTTGTTCAGATTCACAAAAGATTTGCATAGGGATTTCTAAAAGAATTTCTTCTTTCACGATCGGAGTTAAGTCGATAGTATCGTCCTCAACAATGTGAACGTCATCATCTTCTATATCATCCGTGTGATGAAATATAAACAGTTCTTTTGTTGAAATTTCAAATGGATACGGGACATCAACGAGTGTTCTTGAGCATGGCAAAATCATTTCGCCTGAAATTGTAAAATCAAACGAAACCTGTTTGGATTTGATATCCGCTCTGCCCTTCACCCGGACGGGAGAAATGCGGCGAATGTCAGAATTCAGCTTTGTCAGCTCATTTAACTCAACTGTTTCATCAAACTCAAAACTTTGTTTTGGCATTTGATGCAGCTGATAAATCGTCCATTTCATTTGTATCACCTCAGGAAAGCAACAAACATGATTATAGCTTTTAAGATTGTTTTTGTCAATATTTTTTCTTTACAGCATAATGCTGCCATTGAAGTATCGTTGACAGCGGAATATGCTATGCATACACTTAAAACAAAAATAAGGCGTAAGAGTTTTCATTTGCAAATGTACCATACGTTTTTAAACATAGCAAGAAAGGCGGAAAAAATATGAAAGCTGTCGGATTGGTGGTTGAATATAATCCCTTTCATAACGGTCACCTTTATCATGCCCAAACAGCAAAGCTGCAAACCGGATGTGACACGGCTGTCGCGGTCATGAGCGGACATTTTTTACAGCGCGGGGAACCCGCTGTTGTATCAAAATGGGCCCGAACAAAAATGGCGCTGCAAAGCGGAGTTGATCTTGTCATTGAGCTGCCTTATCTTTATGCCGTGCAAAAAGCAGACATTTTTGCACGCGGCAGTGTTTCCATCCTGAACGAACTTGAATGTGAGGCGCTGTTTTTCGGGAGTGAAAATGGGGATATCAAGCCTTTTTTAGAAACAGCACAGCTTATTGATGAGCATAAACATATATTGAATGACCGAATTAAAGAAGAACTTAAAAAGGGGGCCAGTTACCCAGCAGCGGCGGCTATCGCCTTCAGCTCCATTTTGCATACTGAAAGTGCACTTGACTTGTCAAAACCAAATAACATTTTGGGATACCAGTATGTGACCTCGATTCTAACCGGGGGATATCCTATGAAACCTTATACTACGGCACGAATCTCTTCGGACTATCATGATGCCGATCTCCCTGAAGGCGAAAACCATATAGCAAGTGCCACAAGCATTAGAAAAGCGATGATTGGCCAGAATCTCGAAGCCTGCCTTCGTTTTCTCCCTGCTGCATCTGCACGTGAATTAGCAGCTTACCGCAAATCTTTCGGATTGTGGCATACACCTGAAAGCTACTTTTCTTACTTAAAATACAGCCTTTCAACTGTAACGGCACGGGAATTACAGCAAGTATACGAGGTGGAGGAAGGTTTAGAGCACAGAATTATTCGTTCGATCAGAAAATCCAGCTCCTATCAGGAATTTATGGAACTGCTGAAAACAAAACGCTATACGTGGACAAGGCTCCAGCGGATGAATACACACATTTTAACCAGAACAAAAAAACAGGATATGCAAAAGCTGCTTGACAACGATAAGGTGCCGTATATCAGGCTTCTCGGCATGACGAAAAAAGGACAGGCTTATTTATCCGAAAAGAAAAAAGCACTGTCTGTTCCGCTTGTCAGCAAACTGTCCTCTTTCTCCCATCCAGCTCTCGATCTGGACGTAAAAGCAAGCAGGATTTACAGCCTGCCGATAGAAGAGCCGCTGAGAACTGAGTTTGACCTGCAGGAATACGGACATGCACCGATTCGATATGACGAAGATGAACAACATTTTTTTAATGTATAGAAAAAGCACCTGATTCTCAGGTGCTTTTCGCTTTCAGCTTATTCAAATAATCAATCGCATCCTGCATGGTATCAACAGGCACAATCTTCATATTTGAATCAATATCTTTTGCTGTTTTTACTGCGTTCTTATAATCGGAATTGCTGGCGCCGTTTTGATTTGGCGCGAAGAAAATGTCTTTTCCGGCTTTGTCTGCGGCGACGACTTTTTGATCAATGCCGCCGATCGGGCCTACTTTTCCATCAACATCAATGGTACCTGTTCCCGCAATATCGTAGCCTTTTGTTTCGTCTGGTTTTGTCAGCTGATTATAGATTTCAAGGGACATCATTAACCCTGCTGACGGGCCGCCAATATTTTCGATTTCAAAATCAATATCAGGCTCTACCTTCACGTTTCTGTCTGTATAAAGCGAAACTCCGATTCCTGCCCGATCCGGCTCATCAGGAAATTGTTTTAACGTAAGGGTGACACGCTTTTCTTTTTCTTCTCTTTCGATCTTTAACGTGACTTTATCTCCCGCTTTTTTGCTGCTGATATAATCAATCAGCTTTTCAGCAGACTGATAGTTTTTGCCGTCTGCGCTGATGATTTTATCACCGACTTCTATTTTCCCTTTTGCCGGCATGTTTTCTACAACTGAGCTTGCGTATATGCCGTTAAAGGAATAGCTGACTTTTTTTCCTGCCTTTTGATAGGCGGCTATAACCGCATTTTCTTGCGAGCTTTTCATCATTTGGAGCTGTCTTTTCATATACTCCTTATCTGACTCGCCTTCCTCCTTAATGCTCTCATCAGGAACAATTTCATAATAAGGGTGCATCTTTGCCCACACATATGTAAACGGATTAGCCGGTCCCACTTTAACAGTCATTAAGGACAGACTTCCTTTTTCCGGGTAGCCTCCCTCCACTTTTATCAATGAAGCAAGCTCTGTCGCTTCTCCCGGTTTTGTAATATAGTATGGAAGTTTTATAAATGATAAAAAGGCGATCAGTATGAGGATGACGACCATCCAGCTAAAATGTTTTTTACGTAGCAAATTATGAGCCCTCCCAATTCTCTATTTCTTTTCTTATCTTGCTGATCATTCGGTTTGTCGCCTCTTCGCCTGCCGATATCATTTCTTCAATATTGGCAAACGAGCTTGAGCTGTATGTTTCAAGGGAAGGGCGAATCATGATATCTGCGGCAATTGTTTGATGCCGCACTAATTCATTTTGCAGTATATCCATACTTTGCATAATCACATCAAAAATATGCACTGCTGTTTCAGTTTTTCGAACCCTGGAAACATCCGAAGCGATGATAATATCAGCTCCCATGTCTTTCACAACAGAAACCGGAATTCGATCGACGACCGCGCCGTCTACAAGAAGGCGTCCGTCCAGCCGCTGCGGAATAAAGATACCCGGGATGCTGATGCTGGCCCTCACTGCATCTGACACTGATCCTTTTCGGAACACAATCTTTTCTCCCGTCTGTAGATCACACGCAACAATGCCCAGCGGGATTTGGAGCTCTTCAATCGGTTTTCCGAATGTATAAGCATGCACAAGCTGTCTGACGCGGTCACCTTTTAAAAAACCGAGTTTCGGCACCGTATAATCAGCATAAAGCCTTCGTTTAAAGGCTTTGGCTACTTTTTTCATCGTTGCCACGTCATGTCCGGCGGCGTAAAAACTGCCCACCAAAGCGCCCATGCTGCTTCCTGCAATCATATCCACTTCAATTTGGTGCTTATGTAAACTGGAAAGCACACCGAGATGAGCAAGCCCTCTGGCCCCTCCCGATCCTAACGCTAACCCGATTTTAGGTTTGGCCAAAGCGTTAACCTCCTGCCTGAATTCCCTGTATACCGAATTCTATGGTCTAAACTGAACCCCTATGCTCGTATATTAGTACAAAGAATCAAGAGGACAGGTACTGCTTGGCCGTTTTACATCATACATTATTTTATCATGATATACATGTCATTGGGCATTTTTAGCATCGGGGAGGTAAGAATGAACTTGTCGAAGATTAATACACTTTTGATTGCCTCGTTTTTTCTTTTTTTAACAGCGACTGTCATCTCACATCCACAGGCCTCATTCGAAGCCTCTAAAACCGGGCTGTCTATGTGGTGGGAGGTTGTGTTTCCGTCATTGCTGCCATTTTTTATTCTGTCCGAACTCTTAATCGGCTTTGGCATTGTGCGGTTTGTCGGTGTTTTGCTTGAGCCTTTTATGCGGCCGATCTTTCGCGTGCCGGGTGTCGGCGGCTTCGTTCTTGCTATGGGAATGGCATCAGGAAACCCAGCGGGCGCAAAACTCACTGCCCGTCTGCGGCAGGAAAATCAGATTTCAAGAGTAGAGGCAGAACGGCTCGCGTCGTTTACCAATTCTTCAAACCCGCTCTTTATTTTCGGCGCTGTTGCCGTCGGTTTCTTTCAAAACGCATCACTAGGCATTTTATTAGCTTCTGCACACTATTTGGGGAATCTTGCCGTCGGTTTAACAATGCGCTCCTATGGCCGCAAGGAAGAGCAGCATCTCAGAAGAAAGAAAACGATACCTTTCCCTTCAGTCAAAGATGCTTTACACGCTCTTCATACCGCCAGACTTGCAGAAAAACGGCCCTTAGGTAAAATTTTAGGCGACGCCGTGACGTCTTCTGTTCAAACGCTTCTTATGGTAGGCGGCTTTATTATTTTATTTTCTGTCTTCAATCGGCTGTTGTCAGTGGTCCAGCTGACTGATGTTTTGTCTGTTTTCACAAAAGGAGCACTGACTTTGTTTCAGCTTCCGACTCAATTGGACATTCCGCTTTTATCAGGGATGTTTGAAATTACATTAGGCAGCAAGCTTGTCAGCGAGACAGATGTTTCTCTTCTGCAAAAAGCCATTATCGTCAGCTTTATTCTTGGGTTTAGCGGCTTTTCCGTACAAGCTCAGGTGGCAGGTATTTTATCGGAAACCGACATTAGATTTAAACCATTCTTTATCGCACGTTTGCTGCAGGGCGTTTATGCCGCTGTCTTCGTCATGCTTTTATGGAAACCTCTTTACACGGCATGGCATGATCCGTATCAGTATGTATTTAAATCTCTTAACAGCAGTGACATGCCAACTGCCTTTATAAACGGCTGGAATCTGCTTGTGCAGATCGGACCTGCTGTCACACTATGCGCGCTGTTTACGTACATTATCATTTTTTCTTACAGACTGACAAACGGAACAAAAAAAGGATGAGTCAAAACCCTCATCCTTGTCTGAATTTTTGCTGAAGCGCCAGCTCTACTTCCGGCGGTACAAACTCTGATACCGAGCCGTTGTATCTTGCCACTTCTTTTACGATGCTTGAACTTAGAAACGAATATTGATTGTTTGTCATCATAAAAAATGTCTCAATAGATTCATCAAGCACACGGTTTACTGATGTCCCCTGCATCTCGTATTCAAAATCAGATACAGCTCTCAAGCCTCTTAAAATCGCTTTCGCATTTTTTCTTTTTGCATAATCAATTAACAGGCCTTGCGATGTTTCAACTGTTATGTTCGGAATGTCTTTTGTCACTTCTCTCAGAAGCTCACACCGTTCTTCCACACTGAACAAAGGCTTTTTTGAAGAATTATTCAGCACACATACATACACTTGTTCAAAAATATGCGCCCCGCGTTTGATGATGTCCAGATGCCCGTAGGTCACCGGATCAAAACTGCCGGGACAGACAGCTATACTCGCCACCTCACTACCCCCTCTTTTTATAAATCGCCACACCTGTAAGCCCATAGGTTTCTTTTCTTGTCATCACAAGATCTCCTACGGTTTCGGGAAGCTCGACCTCTCTGTCATGCTCAGCGACGATAAAGCCGTTTTCTTCCAGCACTTGATATTCGTCAATCAGCGTTAAAAGTGCTTTCAGCTTTTGTTCCTTATACGGCGGATCGAGAAAAATGCCGCGAAAGCCGGTTTCTCTTTTAGCAGCAGCGTGCAAAGCACGTTCCGCATCATTGCGGTATACCTGTGCATGTTTTGTAAGCTCCAGCGTTTTCAAATTAGATTTTACCGTTTGAATCGCTTTAAAATCACGGTCAACGAATATACAATGCTCAAACCCGCGTGAAAGCGCTTCGATTCCAAGACCTCCGCTCCCTGCGAATAAGTCAAGTCCCCTGCCCCCGTCAAAATAAGGGCCGATCATATTGAAAATGGATTCCTTCACTTTGTCGGTTGTCGGTCTTGTTGATGTTCCGGGTACAGCCTTTAGTGAACGGCCTTTTTTTGATCCAGAAATTACTCTCATGTTCCACACCACTTTTTCTAAAAGCTATTTTGTTTCTTTATTCGGCCGGACGCCGCTATGTACATAGAAAAAAATCAATCCTATCTTAACATAAAGCATTCTTCCAAACAATGAACGCTAATCTTGATAAACAGGTGTATAGGCAGCATGATCCTTGTCCATACTATAAGCAACAGCATCTAGAGGATGTTGTTGCCAACCGCGGAGAAGACTTACGTTTCCCCATAAGTTCTTCCTCCGGTTTCTCCTCTCCCTTTGCCTTCTCCTTAACATATTAAGGAATAGAAGGACCCCGCAGATGCCTGCGGGGATTTTTTTATAGCTATATGCCGATTTTATAATCGTATTCTTTTGCCTTATCAAGCTTTGACTCGAATTCCAATTTTAAAAACGGTTTATAAGAAGGCTCCACTTTTTTCACAAATGAGTAAGACGCAATCTTGTCCATTGTTTTTTCAATTTGGTTCATATCACAGTACAGTACGACATATTTTAATCGTTTTGATACATAGTGCACATTCCCGAACTTCCTCAGCATTTTGCTCTGCTTTAGGGAGTGCAGATACACAACCATGCCCTGGCGCCTATTCTCCAATACAATCACCTGCCTGTTTTCTCTTATATGTAAAAGACGAGACGGCCAGTCTCGTCAGGACACTTTACATCCGCAGCTTCCGCCTGAACCGCAGCCGCCTCCGCATGAAGACAAACCGTCAAAATAAGGGTTCCCAGTCGGAACTTTCACATGCTCCGAAACAGCTGTCCCAATCTCAACGCTGACCTCATCAAGAATGGACTGGAGCTCATTTTCAGCTCTCTTGAAGTCAACCACCTTATCGTTCAGGTCCAGCTCACGTTTGATCTCCCTCATTTTCCGGGATATTTCTCTATAGTCAGGATGATATTTGCCAAAACGCTGTACATCCTCATACTGCTCTTTTATTTTAATAAAAGAACGAATAATCCGCCCTGCCTCTTCATCTTCCTGGAGACGCTTGTAACAATTGCGGTAGTTCTCAGCCGTCTCCGACTGCAGAATCATCTCGGCAAGCTGCTGAGCTTCACTTTGAAGCCGCACGGATTCCATCGTCGCATACATAACATGCACCTCCAATTGTTAGTTTACCATGAAACCAGCCAATTGGAAAATGCTTAACCGCAGCCGTATACAAAACCTTATGTCCGCATCGCTTGAAACATTTGCATCATCATTTGCGCCATTTGAATCCCGTTCGTAAACTGATTCACCCGATGCGGAATGGTTTTTTCATAAAAATTCATCATTTCAAGCTGAAAGGAGGACAGATCATCCGGTTTTCTTGAAAGCCTGCGGTACCATATCGGCTGTTCTCTGATGAATCGTTTCCGTTCTTCGTTTGCTAAAATATATTCCTGAACCTCTTTGCGCATATGAGCTCCCCTTTTTTAATCCTTTCGAAAAGAAAAAGGATGCTGTCCAGAGCCTGGCTGAGAATGCTTCTGTCCGCTTCCGGAAAATGTATTAAGAAGGCTTTGCAACGATGAGATCGACTGGCTCATTTTATTGATTTGTTCGTTCATTTGATTGACATCCATCTTTTTCACCGCTGTCACCATTTTCGAGACAAAATCATTTTTTTGCGGTGTTTCAGGCACAGCTTCAGAAGCTTCTTCCGGTTCCCGATACGGATCCCAAATCGGATCGCTCTCCCCGAAGAGGACCCAATTTTCATATACGTCCTGCCAGCTTCTTTGTTCTTTGCGCACTTCTTTTATCAGCTTGGGATGCTTTTTGACGAATTGTTTAAAGTCATTGATTGAATGATTGGCATGTTGATTCGCCACAATCCTCACCCCCTCCGAAAATCGTTACCTACTACAATGTATCGTTTTGTCGGGCATTGTGTTCGCCTATATTCATTCCCAAATGAATTTTTAGCGATATCCCTATACACTGGTGAAAAAGCCTGACTGAAGGAATGGGAAACGGCCTTATCTGTAAGCTATTAGCACATTCATTCAGACCAGCTTGTATGGAAATAGAAAAAGCCGGGAACCATTCGTCCGCGGCTTTCATTACCATCGCTTAATAAAATTTTGGGTGTAATATTTCCGGTCTACTCCGACACCAAGATGCGTATAATCTGAATTCAGCAACGCTTTTCGATGGCCTTCGCTATTCAGCCAGCCTTCTACAGCGGCCGGACCGTCCACATAATTGTATGCGATATTTTCTCCCGCTTGCTGAAAGTCAACATGCCCTTCTTCTAAGCGGTCTTTCAGCGAGCCGTATTTTTTAGAGACATGGGAGAAATAATTATTTTCCTTCATATCCTCACTATGTCCAAACGCCACCTCCGCCGTTGGCTGATCCCATTCAAGCTTCGCAAGTCCATGTTTAACGCGTATGACATTCGTCAAATCAAGGATTTGCTTTTCGCTCGTTGTTTGGATCTTTTTCCATTTCTCATCTGAAACGGCTTTCGGTTTAATTAATTCCCCGCGGTACACTACCTCATAAGGTCTTTGCTTTACAAAGGTTTGCGCATCAAACGCCCTAATGCTGGATAGCTTCCCCTCAAATTTGTCCATATACAGCTGGACATACATCTTTCCTACCTTTACAGTCGGTCTTGTATTGATATCTTCTTCAGAAAATTCAAACCGATAGGAATTTCCTTTATACTCTACATTCACAAATGGTGCCACCTGGGTGGTCTTAAATACTTCGCCAGTTGATTCTCCAATTTTGAAAGGCTTGGCGTTAATATCATTACCCGACGCGAATAATGTGACCACTTTATTGTTTAATACCCCGATTTGGATATATTGATCCTTACCTTGATTGTATACCCACCAATCGTAATCATAAGCCGAAGGGTCAATACGTTCAGGTTCCCCAAGCTTTTTCGTTACTTCATCGGCGGGCTTGCCCATGAAGGACAATAACCCTGAAGTCGGCATATGTATTCGTTTGCCGCTTTGCGCTTCCTCATTCGACACCTGAGGCTCGCTGTCATTTGATTTCTTTTCAGGAACAGATCCATATTGAATAAACAGAACATAAGTTCCGCAGATAATCAAAAGGATAACCATTGCTCTCAATATATTTTTCAATCTATCACCCCCGTGGCGATTCACAATCTCTTGTTTACATCCCATTACAATACAGCCTATTTAACATGTCAAAGATTTATGTGTTAATGAAAAAAGCCTTCTTCTCTATTATCCCCTTCGGAAATATCCGATAAGGCGCTGCCGGCACGTTCATTCGTTTGCTCAGATAAAGAAAGATCACCAAGCGTGACAATTCCAGTCAGTTTTTTATTTTTTGTAACTGGTATCCTTCTGAGCTGATGCGATGCCATCAAATGAAGAACCTCATCGACTGAAGCATCTTCCTCCACACTGACAGGTTTTTCAGTCATCGCGTCAGTGATTTTTTGCGAGTTCGGTTTTTTGATGGCGATTCCTCTTAATACGAGATCGCGGTCGGTTACGATGCCGACCAATGTTTCCCCGTCCTCATCAACTACCGGCATCGCTCCTACATTTGCGTCCTTCATCTTTACTGCAGCTTCATATACATTATCTAATACCGTGCAATATTGCAAGTCGGCTGTCATCAGATCTTTTATTTTTGTCATCCGTTTAACCTCCTTTAGTCTAGTGCTATTGTCGTCAAAATTTAATTTTTGCATACTTTCAAAAGAAGAAGATTCATTGAAAGTTTAACGCTTTCATACTATGATTGTCAGGAAAGGTAATTTTTATAAGGAGGGGTCAGTGTTGAAGTTTACTGAAAGCGGACTTGAAGGGGTTAAGGCTGAGCTCAGCTGGCTAGACGACTTAATGGAAAGCAAAGGTCTTATCAGAGCGGGTCAATGGGATTACGAGAGAGTCACCTATGACAAGAAGTTTTCGACGATTGAGGGTACGTTTTACCTGCGGATACAAGGTATTGCGGCAGAAGGCGATGTCGGAAGCGGGCGCGCCGTGATTCAATTAATGTCCCCTCTCCTAGGAAAGCATTACTACCCTCATGGAGTAGAATATGGAGAAACGGAAGAGTTTCCTGTACAGGTTGTGACAAAAAGCAAGGCACTGATTCAGGACATAGCCAACATGTTAAAAACAGTTCAAATGTAACGAAAAGGTACAGCATATTTCGCTGTACCTTTTATGATATCGTCTGCTGAATATACGGCGGCTCCTCCTGCCCGTCCTTTTCCCTTTCTTTCTTCACCCATTGGAAAAAAATAACGGCCAAAAAAGTACCGTACACAATTTCCTGAATGATTTTCATCATGACTGCTCCGAGCTGCTGATCCTCTAACAAAGGCAGTGTATTCAACATCTCTGGCCCTGTTAATGGGACCTGCCCCATCATATCCGCTGGCACACAAAGCCTCATTGCCTCAGCCCATACAGCCGGATCTGTATAGGTGGCGTATAACGGTGCACCGCTGAACATGATCAAGGCGCAAGCAGGTGTGAGCAGCATACCGTCTGCCATAATATAACCCAGCTTCATCAAGCCGCTGAGCTGCCGTAGACGCTCAACCTTATGAACAAGCGGCCACCACATGAAGAACGCAAGCACAAAGATAAGCCAAGTGATTAATGTATGGTAAAACGGATCCGTTTTGACAGTATCAAATATAAGCGGTACATGATATAAAGAAAAAATGCCGTTAAACAAAAGCAAAGCAATTAAAGGCGTCGTAAAAAAGGAAAAAAACGGTTTGATTGAAGGCCTGAAAATGATTTTTTCCCAGAGCCATGCAGGAATTCCCGCGATTAACAGCGGCGGGACAACCAAATACAGGACGGCCATCTGCACCATATGTGCGCTGAACATAATATGTCCGAGCAGATCAACCGGGCTTCCCTCGGCTGCATATAAAAACAGCATCGCCGACAGAAAGCATACCATCTCTTTACCAGTTATTCGATTTGGCTTTGAAGACATTCGCCTGTAAAAATAGAGATAAAGCGCCGTAATGCCTAACAGGATACAAAAAAGATAAGGGCTCCACATCGCGCGAAACCCGAATATCTCCAACTGATTCATTTCTTCACCTCCGGCGGCTGTTTCAAATTACCACCATATAATTGTCACAAACGCAAGCACAGTGATAAACGCGACAAACACCCCTGAATACAAAAACAGTGCCGGCGCCTCATGCCCTTTCTGATTCATATGCATGAAATAATACAGCTGAAAAATGACTTGAATTGCAGCTAGCAAAATAATGAAAGGAATCGTAAACCAGCTGCCGACACCGTCCGTGGCCACAGTCAGAAATGCAACAATCGTAAGACCGATCATTAAACCAAAAGACAGGACTTGATATTTCATCTCCCGGGCATGCTTTTTTTTCTTAAATTCAAGGTCGCTATTAATATGCCCTCTGCTTTTTTTATCGACCATGTTTATCCCACCATCCCCATTAAATATACAACGGTAAAGATGAAGACCCACACGACATCAATAAAGTGCCAATAAAGGCTGGCAACGTAAAACTTAGGCGCCGTATACAGATTCAGCCCTCTCTTGGCATTGCGGATCATAAGCGTGCTGATCCACATAAGCCCAAATGCCACGTGGGCGCCGTGTGTACCGACAAGCGTGTAAAACGCAGAACCGAGGGCAGAGCTTGTGATGGTAAAGCCAAATTCATGGGTGTAATGCTTGAACTCATAGATTTCCAGTCCTAAAAAGCCCGCCCCCAATAAAATCGTAATTCCCAGCCAAAGCTGCATCTTGCCGAAGGAAAAGTTCTTCATGTGGTACATCGCGTATACACTCGTTAAACTGCTCGTTAATAGAAGCATTGTGGCAATGAATACAAGTGTCACATCGAACATTTCCGTCGTAGGCGGATCACCGGCATTTGAATTCCGGAGCGCAAGAAACGTGGCGAAGAGAGACGCAAACAGAACAGTCTCTCCGCCAAGAAAAAGCCAAAAGCCTAAAAATTTATTTTTCCCTTCCAGGGTTACTTTTTCAGGAGATGCTGGAAAGGTTTCTGCGGTGAATTTTTCTTGAACTTGCATTATGCCTTCACCCCTTTATCATCGTTCGGCAGTTCCTCTTTATGAATATGATAGCCGTGATCATCAATTACTGAACGAAGCAGCATCGTAATAAATGTGATGCCGAGCCCGATAAAGATCACCGGCAGGCCCCAAGCGTAATCACTTCTGTACAGCAGCCCGAACGCTGCGACAAAAAGGCCGAAGGAAATGATGAGCGGCAGGATTGAGCCGTTTGGCATATGAATATCATCAACCGGTTCCGCCGGCGTCATTGATTTGTGCCCTGCCTGCTTCTCGATCCAAAGCGGATCAAGTCCTCTGACAAAAGGAAGCTGTTTAAAGTTATACTCCGGCGGCGGTGAAGAAACGGTCCATTCCAGCGTACGTCCGTCATGCCATGGATCAGCACCTACATATTCACCTTTTACCGATGTCCATATGACATTGACCAGCAGAAGAATAACAGCTGCCGCCATAAAAAACGCCCCGATTGTACTGATCAAGTTGCCGGTTTCCAGACCCTGTCCTGGCAAAAACGTATAAACCCGGCGCGGCATCCCCATTAAGCCGACAAAATGCTGAATGAAAAACGTGAGGTGAAAGCCGATAAAAAACAATACAAATGAAATTTTCCCCATCGTTTCATGCAGAATTTTACCGAACATTTTCGGCCACCAGAAATGAACACCGGCTAAAAGGCCGAATACAACGCCGCCAATAATGACGTAGTGGAAGTGCGCAACCACAAAATACGTATCATGAAACTGATAATCAGCCGCAGCAGCTGCCAGCATGACTCCCGTCACACCGCCGAGCACAAAGGATGGAATAAATGAGACAGCATACAGCATAGCGGTTGTATACTTCACATTTCCTCCCCAAATCGTCAACAGCCAGTTAAAAATCTTAATCCCGGTCGGAATCGCGATAGCCATTGTTGCAACCGCAAAAATCGCATTTGCAATTGGGCCGAGACCAGTCGTGAACATGTGGTGCACCCAAACCATAAAGCCCAGAAAGCCGATGAGCACGATTGCAAAAACCATTGAAGAATAGCCAAACAAACGCTTTCTGGCGAACACAGGGATGACCTCAGAAAAAATACCGAATGCAGGCAAAATTAGGATATAAACCTCCGGGTGGCCAAAAATCCAAAATAAATGTTCCCAAATGACCGTATTTCCGCCAAGCTCCGGATTAAAGAAATTGGTTCCGAACAGCCGATCCAGCATCATGAGAGCCAATCCAACCGTAAGCGGCGGAAACGCGAACAAAATCAATGCCGAGGCCACAAATGTCGTCCATGTAAACAAAGGCAGCCTCATATACGTCATGCCCGGAGCCCTCATGTTGATAATCGTGGCCAAAAAGTTAATCCCGGCTATCAGCGTCCCGAGCCCCGATATTTGGAGTCCGAGGACGAAAAAGTCTATGCCGTGCCCTTTAGAATGAAGCGAAAGTGAGGCATATGATGTCCAGCCCGCATCTGGCGCTCCGCCCAAAAACCAGCTTAGATTTAAGAAAATGCCCCCGAAAAAGAAGAGCCAAAAACCAAGCGCGTTTAAAAATGGAAACGAAACGTCCCGAGCCCCGATCTGCAAAGGCACAACCGCATTCATCAAGGCAAATAAGAGCGGCATCGCAGCCAGAAAGATCATCGTCGTTCCGTGCATAGTCATTACTTCATTGTACGCTTGAGCACTGAGAAACGCATTTTCCGGCTTTGCAAGCTGAATTCTGATAAACATCGCTTCAATTCCCCCGACAAGAAAGAAGAATCCCCCTGCCACTAAATAAAGAATCGCGATTTTTTTATGGTCCACCGTCGTCAAATAATCCCAAAGCATAGATCCGCGCGTCCGCTTTTCTGTAAGCGCATTCAACATATGTGACCTCCCCCAATATCTCCCTTTCTTCCCTACTTGCTTTCCGCTTTTAAGCCTTTTAAGTATTCATAAAGCGCATCTGTTTCGCTGTCTGAGAGCTTTGGATATGTGCCTGTCATTTTGTTCCCCGGCTTTATACTGTCAGGGTCCTTCAGCCAAGCCTTCACATTTTCTTTGTTGGCCTCTTTCACCCCTGCCACTTTTGTCCTTTCACCGAAGGTCGCCAAGTTAGGTGCCGTTCTAGCGGCTTCTGCACGCTTATCATTCGGCTCTACCGCATGGCAGCTCAGGCAGTTTTTCTCTTTAAACAGTTCTTCACCCTGCTTAGCCAAATCGCTCTCTGCTGTAGATTTATAGTTTTTCATTTCTTTTGTCCAACCCTGAAATTCCTTTGCAGACATTGTCTTCACCTTAAAATCCATCAGCGCATGTGAAGGGCCGCAAAGCTCTGCACACTTCCCAAAAAACATATCTCCTGCCTCTTTGCTTCGTTTTGAATCAAATGTCAGGAAGAACTTATTTTCATTATCCGTATTCGTATCAAGTTTTCCTCCAACTGAAGGAATCCAGAAGGAATGTTTTACATCAGAGGCTTTTAAATTAAAATATACACGCTGATCTGTCGGTACAATCAGCTCCTGGCTTGTGATAATGCCGTAATCAGGGTACTCAAACTCCCACCAGTATAAATTTGCCCTAACATTGACTACAAGAGCATCCTCAGCTTTGCGGCCTTTTTTATCCATTGGTGATGTGTCCGCTAGCTCCAGCGTATATAATACAACAGGAATCACAAGAATAATGAGCAGCAAAATCGGGATCACGGTCCATGTGATTTCTAAAAATTTATTCCCCTCTACCTGTTTCGGTATCGTGTTCTCACCGACCCGTGATCTTCTGAATCTCACAATCACATAAAAGAAGATAACAGATACTACTGCAACAACAACCACCATAATCAATGTGCTGAGCACTGTCAGGTCATACTGTTTATCAGCCACCTCGCCAGCAGGCTTGAGCGTGGATAAAAAAGGTTTTCCACATCCGCTTAATAGAAGCGGCACTAAGGCTAATAATAAAATAAGACGCCAATGCTTTACCATTTCACCCAACCCCTTTTCTGGTCAATACAAAGGCGGAAAGCGGATCGAAATCTATCGCCATCCAACCTATCACCAATAAAGCACTTACATTTCCTCTTCTCTTAAATTATGAGTTTTTTTACTCAAAATGCCATCTATGTATAAAAGTAAAGCCGCCTGATTAAACAAGAGGTCAAGGCGGCATTTACTAGTTGTCATCGTTTATTTTGAAGCGATAAAACAAGCATCATATCTATTTTTTAGAAAAGCGTCAAGACAACCATGGCAACGAAATAGATTGTCATGTAGTTAAGCGAGTAAACGAACATCTGCGTTGCCCACTTCATGATATTCTTGGAGCGGAATCCCATTAAGCCAAGAATCAGCCAGCCGATATTTAACAGCAAGCCGAGAATGACAATCGGAAGACCCAGGCTACCAAGGAAAAACGGAAGCGGCATCAGGCACGCAACCCACACAATAATTTGTCTTTTTGTCACTTCAAATCCGTATACGACAGGAAGCATCGGAATATTTGCAGCTCTGTAATCCTCAGTTTTCTTAATAGCCAATGCTAAGAAGTGAGGAATCTGCCAAATAAATAAAATCATGAATAACACCCATGCTACGACACCGATATTCCCTTCCACTGCCGTCCATCCAATAAGCGGCGGCACTGCACCGGAAACGCTTCCTACTACTGTGTTAATCGTATAGCGGCGTTTCGTCCACATTGTGTACAATACAACATACGTAAAGACTCCGATAAAACCGATAACAGCAGCCATGACAGTTGTCATCAGCAGCATGATCAATCCTAAAGCAACCAGCAAAATTCCAGACCAAAACGCCTGACTCGGCTGAATTTTACCCGTAACCGTCGGTCTTACTTTCGTACGCTCCATAAGATGGTCAATGTCCCGGTCATACCAGTTATTGATCGCGCAGGAGCCCGCAATAATCAGTGAAGACCCGATTAACGTAAGAAGAACGGTGTTTATATTGCCTAAAAAACTTAAACCGGATATATGCAGTGCAAGCCACATTCCAGTGAAAGTCGTGATGAGGTTAGAATTGACGATCCCTATTTTAATAAGGGACAGAAAATCTTTCCATGCCGTTGTTTCTTCAATTTGTCCGTCTATAGCTGTATCATTTAAGATTCTGGAGTTAGCCATAACGTAAACCTCCCTTACAAACCTAACGCAGGAGAATAAAATAACCTGCAACTCTATCATACAAGATAACATCTTGTAAAAAAACATCCTATTAAATATTAAACGACAAACAGGAATTTATTTGTGAACTTTTTATGAATTTTACCAAAGATGAAGGCAATCTCCAAATCGGCATTGCGTTTACCTTATTTCTATCAGACCCGGCATGAATAATCAAGTGTACATTTTCCAGAAGCCGTCATTCTATTATATTTTTGTGAACAAAAGGCTCTGGGAATTGCCACAAAACACATATTCGCTTACACTTGGAACGTATATAAAATTGCAGCAGTATGTTAAGAAGGTGAATATTGTATGAATAAAGCATTAAAAGCTCTCGGTGTTCTGACGACATTTGTCATGCTAATTGTTTTAATCGGGGGTGCCCTCGTTACAAAAACAGGTTCCGGCCAAGGATGCGGCAGACAGTGGCCGCTGTGTCACGGCCGTTTTTTCCCTGAACTGAATCCGGCTTCAATTATTGAATGGAGCCACCGATTCGCAAGCGGAATCTCTATTGTCCTTGTGCTAAGCCTTGCGTTTTGGTCATGGAGAAAAATCACGCCGATTTTCCGTGAAACAACGTTTCTCGCGATCATGTCAATTATCTTTTTATTTCTTCAGGCATTGCTTGGCGCATTGGCTGTCGTATTCGGTTCGAACGCGCTGATTATGGCGCTTCACTTCGGCATATCATTAATTTCTTTTGCTTCAGTGCTTATTTTGACATTGCTCATATTTGAAGCTGATAAATCAGTCAGAACACTGGTTAAGCCGCTTCAAATCGGCAAAAAGATGCAATTTCACATGATAGGAATTTTGATATATTCCTATATCGTTGTGTATACAGGCGCATATGTAAGACACACTGAATCAAGTCTGGCATGTCCTGATGTGCCGCTGTGCAGCCCGCTGAACAATGGACTTCCGACCCAATTCCATGAATGGGTGCAAATGGGCCACAGAGCAGCAGCCTTACTGTTATTTGTATGGATTATTGTTGCCGCTGTTCATGCTATTATCTCCTATAAAGATCAAAAACAGATCTTTTGGGGATGGATCTCATGTCTTATTTTCATTACATTACAGGCACTGTCCGGTATTATGATCGTATACACTGAACTCGCTCTGGGTTTTGCACTTGCCCACTCGTTCTTTATTGCCTGTCTGTTTGGCGTTCTATGCTACTTCTTATTATTGATTGCTCGTTTCCGTTATGAATCCAGGCAATCATAAGGACTCAAGACCAAAGCCTTAGACGGCTTTGGTCTTTTTCATGTCTTGTTTTGGTGCATTATTGTTTCAATGGCCAGCCTTCACTGAACTTGATGATCAGTGAGCGGCTCACTTCGGTCTGTCCCCTTTCTCATCGTGATTATAGAAATTTCATATGGATCTATAGCCCGCGAACATAAGTATTAAAGCCTTTTAAATCAGATAGTGCTTAAAGAAATATGCACGGCATACTACAAAGCATCTAAAATATTGGCTGTATAAGCCTCTATTTATTTTGGGCTTGTGACAGTATTGTATAATCTCTGAAGTCCCCTTATATCTCTTCTAACCATCTGTTTCACTCCACATTTTCTATATAAAAAAACAAGAGTGTATATCAAATGATATACACTCTTTGTTTATTATGCTTTTTCAATTTCAAGGAGCAGATCTCCCGTTTGGATCGGCTCACCATTTTTCACATGAACCTGCTTGATTGTTCCTGAGAAAGGCGCCTGAACCGTTGTTTCCATTTTCATCGCTTCATTAATCATCAAATGATCACCTTTATTGACTTTTGTGCCTGCTTCAGCCAATACCTTAATAACTGTTCCAGGCATAGAAGCTGCGATGTGGCTTGGATTTGTCCGGTCTGCTTTCAGCCTTTCCTGAACGGAAGACTTAATGCTTTCATCTTTAATGACTACTTCACGCGGCTGCCCGTTGAGTTCGAAATAAACGACGCGGGTGGCATCAGGCTGAGGCTCACCGATTGAAATCAGCTTAACGATCAGCGTTTTGCCGCGCTCAATTTCAACTTCTATCTCTTCACCTAATGTCATACCGTAGAAGAATGTCGGTGTATCTAATACCGAGATGTCTCCATAGCTTTCTGTCGTTTTCACATAATCAGTGAAGACTTTAGGATAAAGGGCATATGCCACAGCATCCTGATCTGAAATTTCCAAGTTATGCTGCTCTTTAAATTCCTGTTTGATCGCTTCAAATGACACCGGCTCAAGCAGTTCGCCCGGTCTGACTGTAATCGGCTCCTGTCCTTTTAAGATCAGCTTTTGCAGTTTTTCCGGGAATCCGCCATGAGGCTGGCCGATATTTCCTTTGAAAAGCTCCACGACAGAATCAGGGAAATCTAAAGATTCGCCTTTTTCGTAAACGTCTTTTTCAGTCAGATTGTTTTGCACCATGTAAAGTGCCATATCTCCGACAACTTTTGAGGAAGGCGTTACCTTGACGATGTCACCGAACATATCGTTCACGCGTCTGTACATTGCCTTGACTTCGTTCCATCGGTCGCCAAGGCCTACTCCCTTGGCCTGCTGCTGCAGGTTGCTGTATTGGCCCCCTGGCATTTCGTGTTCATAAATTTCAGTATGCGGAGACTTCATTCCGCTTTCAAATTCACTATAATATTTACGCACCGACTCCCAATATTGGGACAGCAATTCAACGCCTTGGACATTCATTTCCGGACGGCGGTCGTTGCCTTCCATCGCATGATAAAATCCGCTCGCGCTAGGCTGTGACGTTAATCCCGCCATTGAGCTGACCGCCACGTCTATGATATCAACGCCGGCTTCAACAGCTTTCGCATACATATAAATACCGTTTCCGCTCGTATCATGCGTATGAAGGTGAACCGGAATGTCGATCGTTTCTTTCAACGCAGAAACGAGTTCATATGCAGCCTGCGGTTTTAACAGCCCTGCCATATCTTTAATCCCGAGAATATGGGCTCCGGCCGCCTCAAGCTCCTTCGCCATCGATGTATAATATGCAAGGTCGTACTTCGTCCGGTTCTTGTCAAGGATATCTCCCGTATAACAAATCGCAGCTTCTGCCACTTTGCCGGTATCCCTAACAGCATCAATGGCTAACGTCATCCCTTTTACCCAGTTTAAGCTGTCGAAAATACGAAACACATCAATACCGGATTGAGCTGATTGCTTCACAAATTCTTTAATCACATTGTCCGGATAATTCGTATAGCCGACCGCATTTGATGAGCGAAGCAACATCTGGAATAAGGTATTCGGCACTTCTTTGCGAAGATCTTCCAAACGCTTCCACGGATCTTCTTTCAGGAATCGGTAGGCTACATCGAAGGTCGCGCCTCCCCACATTTCCATACTGAATAGTTCAGGCCATAACGCAGCCGTCGGATTTGCGATTTTTTTCAAATCATGCGATCTGATTCTAGTTGCCAATAACGATTGGTGGGCATCTCTGAATGTCGTATCAGTTAAAAGGACAGATTTCTGCTCCTTAACCCAATTTGCAAGCCCTTCTGCACCTTTTTCATCAAGAATTTGCTTTGTTCCTCTGGCAGGCTGCTGATCAACGTCTACCTTTACGCTTAACGGTTTGTCAAACGCCGGTTTTTCTTTTTTCCCGATTCCAGGGAAGCCGTTCACTGTCACATTGCCGATGTAAGTGAGCATTTTCGTTCCGCGGTCTTTTTGTTTAGGGAATTTAAATAATTCAGGCGTTGTATCAATGAAAGACGTATCATATTGCCCTGTCAGGAACTTCTCATGTTTTGCAACGTTCTCAAGGAACGGAATGTTCGTTTTTATGCCTCTGATTCTAAACTCCTGAAGGTTTCGTACCATTTTGGCAGCTGCCTGTTCAAACGTTAAAGCCCAAGTTGAAAGCTTAACGAGAAGTGAATCATAGTATGGTGTGATCACGGCGCCCTGGAAGCTGTTTCCGGTATCAAGACGGACACCAAAACCGCCGCCTGAGCGGTAAGCCATGATTTTTCCTGTATCAGGCATGAAGTCATTTTGCGGATCCTCAGTCGTAACCCGTGACTGAATGGCATAGCCGATTGTAAAAATGTCCTTTTGCTCAGGAATATTTACTTTTTTGCTGTGAAGGCTATGCCCTTGGGCAACAAGGATCTGAGTTTGAACAATATCGACACCAGTAATCATTTCTGTTATCGTGTGTTCAACTTGTACGCGAGGATTTACTTCAATAAAGTAGAACTCGTTGTTTGCAACAAGGAATTCGACCGTCCCCGCATTTATATAGTTTACATTTTTAGCAAGCGCAACTGCCGCCTCACAAATTTGATCCCTTAATTCAGGTGACAGCGAGACACTCGGCGCCACTTCAATGACCTTTTGGTGGCGTCTTTGAACGGAACAATCCCTCTCAAAAAGATGGACGACATTTCCCTGCTTGTCTCCAATGACCTGAACCTCAATATGTTTCGGATTCTCAATTAATTTTTCTACATAAACTTCATCATTGCCAAAGGCTGCTTTCGCCTCTGATTTAGCACGCTCATATGCTTCTTTGACTTCACTTTCAGATCTGACAATCCGCATACCGCGGCCGCCTCCGCCAAGCGAGGCTTTAATGATGATCGGATAACCGTTAGCTTGTCCAAATTGTTCGACGGCTTCAAGCGTTTCGGCAGGACCGTCGCTTCCCGGAATCACGGGGATTCCCGCTTTTTCTGCCTGCTCACGCGCTTTTACCTTGTCACCAAACATATCGAGATGCTCGGATTTTGGCCCTATGAATACGATGCCTTCTTCTTCACATCGTCTCGCAAAATGAATATTTTCAGATAAGAAACCGTATCCCGGATGAATTGCATCGACTTTGTTTCTTTTCGCAATATCAATGATACCTTCAATATCCAGGTAAGCATCAATCGGTTTTTTCCCTTCACCGACCAAGTATGCTTCATCCGCTTTGTACCGATGGTAGGAACCGGAATCTTCTTTTGAATAGACCGCAACTGTACGAATATTCAACTCGGTACACGCCCGGAATATTCGGATTGCAATTTCTCCCCTGTTTGCTACTAATACTTTTTGTATCGATTGCTGAGACAAACTTTTCTCCCCCTTACCCGAATGGAATATAATCTATCATAGCGGAATATCCTTCCCCTGTACACACTTGTTTTTTACTGATAAACAGTTTTTTTGAGCTGTTTCTTTTTCATTCCCTTCGGAGCCAAGGGCTCTTTCTTTTTCTTATTCTCTGAATATTTCACAAACATGCTGATATTCGCTAATATCCCCATACTCCCCAGCAGCAGCACCAAAGAAGAGCCCCCGTAACTGATAAATGGCAGCGTAACCCCTGTAATCGGAATTAATCCGCTGACACCGCCAAGGTTAATAAACGACTGGATGGCAATCATGCTTGAAATGCCGATCGCCAGAAGACTTCCAAACGGGTCCTCGCATTTTCTGGCAATATAAAAACCTTTTATGACGACAAAACCCAATAAGAAAATCACAAACAATACCCCAAAAATGCCGAGCTCTTCAGCAATGACAGCCATAATAAAGTCAGTGTGTGATTCAGGCAGATATCCGTATTTTTGGATACTTTCACCGAGCCCCAGGCCGAAAATGCCGCCTGAGCTGATCGCATAATAAGAATTGATCACTTGCAAACCTGATGAATTTGCATACTTAAATGGGTCTTCAAGACTCTCAAAACGCGCTAAACGGCCTTCAGTTAAAATTTTGTCCTGATTCAAATAGATAATCGGGCTGACTAAAATGAAAACAATTCCGCCGAGCAAAAGCAGCCTCACCAGCGTCTTTCCGCTGAAGCCGGAGCACAATATCATGCACGTCGCAATCAGCCCTATAATCATGGCTGTACCGAAATCAGGCTGCATGGCAATTAACCCGCAAATCACAAGCGTCATGACTACGGGAGGAGCCACACCTGTTAATAGATGGTCAATATAGCTTTGTTTTTTGGCATATACGGCTGCAAGGTATAAAATCACGACCAGTTTCACAAACTCCCCCGGCTGAATACTCATTCCGCCGATTTTAAACCAGCTTTGCGCGTTTCCGGCAACATGTCCGAATACAAACAGTGAGATAAGCGCAAGAACAGATACAAGCAGTATCCCCTTCTGAAACCTTTGATGGGCCAGTGCTTTATAAGGAAACAACGCCATGAGAATAAATAGAGCGCCACCCGCAATTAAAGCAAACAGCTGCCGCATGAAGAAAAAATTACTGCTTACTCCATACCGGGAGACAGCCGTAATCATGCTTGAGCTGTATACCATCACTAAACCGAATCCGCATAATAAAACGATTGCGAATATCAGTGAGTAATCATAAGATTTTAGCATTTTTTTTAACATAACATCCTCTTCCCTGCTTCTAACTTCCATTATCTATGGTTTTTATGTATTTATCTTTTTTATTTTACTACAATTTATCAAACGAGACGAAGAATCTCTATACGATTCGGAAGGAATGTGTAAAAAAAGACCGTCTTTTATGAGATGAGAGAAAAATAGCGGTTATAAAAAAACCCAAACTGTTAATAAGTTTGAGTTTTATCATTTATTTAGCTGTAAACGCGTCATGTAAAGCAGACAATTCGCGTTCCAATGTGTATAAAAGGTCTTTACCGTCTTTTTCATCAACCAATCCCAGGCGGACAGCAAAATCGATTTCCCTCGAAAGCCCGAACATTTGAGTATCTAAAACCTCTTCATATAGAGGACATTGAGGCATCGTTAAGTTATCCATTTGTACTCGGATCAGCTTCAAAATCTTCTCAGCGTCCACTTTTAAGAGTTCAAAAGCTTTTTGCCGATGGTCAACTATCATCTCTGAAGCCAAAAGTATCCCTCCGTTCCCCAGGCGAGTACCTAATTCTTCTATTTATCATAAAGGGTATCAACAGAAAATGCAAGAGGATTTAAGCATATGACATAAATTAAAAAATACTCAGCCTGTACATCTCAGACATTATTTCCAAAAGCTTTACACCTGCAATGCTGTTCCCTTTTTCGTCTAATGCGGGGCCGAATATGCCGATCCCGAAATCGTAAGGCGAAATGCCCATAATCCCGCCGGATACGCCGCTTTTCGCAGGAATTCCGACCTTAATTGCGAATTCCCCGCTTGCATTATACATTCCGCACGTCACCATAAATGTTTTGCAAATTCTAGCGACATCTTTTGAGATGACTTGCTCCCCAGTCTCTGGATGTCTGCCGTTCAATGCAAATACAGATCCGATTTTCGCTAAATCCAAGCTGTTCATCTCAATCGCGCATTGCTTCGTGTATAAATCCATTACTGCCTCTACATCATCTTCAAAAATGCCGTACTGCTTCATATAATAACACATCGCCCGATTAATCATTGAAGTGCTGTATTCAGATTCAGCCACTTCCCGGCAGTATGTAATCTCTTGGTTGTTTGTCAGCCTTCTGATAAAAGAAAGCAAATAATCAAGTCTCTCTTTCACCGTTCTTCCTCTTATCAGACTTGTCACTACCAATGCCCCGGCATTAATCATAGGGTTTAACGGCTTGCTCGGATTCACCGTTTCGAGCTTGATAATTGAGTTAAACGGATCACCGGTCGGCTCCTGTCCAACATAACTGAAGACCTTATCTTTGCCGTATTCCATTAACACCAAAGCAAGGGAAAGGACTTTCGATATACTTTGAAGCGTAAATGTTTTTTCTACGTCACCTGCTGACAGACAAACATTATTGGAATAATAAATCGCCACTGACAGGTCGTGTTTATCAGCTTTTGCCAAGGCGGGAATATAGCTGGCTACCTCCCCCTTGTCCGTTACTTTTTTCGCCTTTTTCACTAAGGCTTCAAGCTCATCATTATGCCGGCATACCATGCAAACACCCTCGTTCCCTCAGCATTTCAATACACATAATTTGTACACAAAGTGACAATTCATGCGAAAACTTTTATAATTTTGAGAGAAGGGGGTCATATCATGAGCGTTATCCAAGTAAAAGGCAATGTTACATATCCAATTACCATTGATCCAAGCGTATGGATTTTTGATGATCGCAAATTTTCGTTTGACCGCAAAGGGGACAGTCAAGACACATATTTACAATCAGCCGGGGATGAATCCGACCTTGATCCGGAACGCGTCATCAGAGAGGGGCGAATCGCGCCGCCTACATTAAAGACGGAAAAGCAATATGAGAAGCAAAAACTGATGAACGGCAGTTTCGCAATGAGACTTGGGACTGTCCTGAAAAATGCTGAGCCGAACAGCTCTGCGACACAATGTGTATTTGTCACAAGTTCGGGAAAGGCCGCCGTTTCTCTGGAAACCGCTCTGAACAGTATTGTCCATTTCAGTGAGGCAGGCAAGCCGATTCAAGAAGGCGGCCCCGTGCATATTTACTTTGAAGACCCGGTTCATCACAAACAGCCGATTACCGATGTAAAAGAGATCGAAATCATTTAATGTTACAGCAAATCAGCTGCGAGCTGGGCGAGACCTGATCTCTCACCTTTTAACAGCTTCACGCTGCCTGAGATGGGTTGTCCTTTAAACCGCTCAACCACATAGGCCAAACCATTGTTCAGACTGTCTAAATATGGGTGATCAATTTGTTCAGGGTCACCCATTAAGACAATTTTACTGCCTTCACCGACTCTCGTCAGCAACGTTTTCACCTCATGCCTGGTCAAATTTTGCGCTTCATCAATGATAATAAATTGATCTGGAATGCTTCTCCCTCTGATATAAGTCAGCGCCTCTACCTGAATTGAGCCAATTCCCGCCAAAATAGCATCAAGCTCCCCTGGTTTTTTCGCATTAAACAGAAACTCTAAGTTGTCAAAAATCGGCTGCATCCAAGGCTTTAGCTTTTCCTCTTTTTCGCCTGGCAAATACCCGATGTCCTTGCCAACAGGAACAATCGGCCTTGCGACGACCAGCTTTTTATATATTCCCAAGTCTTCTGTCTGTAATAGCCCTGCCGCCAAAGCTAAGAGCGTTTTGCCGGTTCCCGCTTTGCCGATCAGGGTGACAAGCGGAATATCTTCCCGCAGCAAAAGCTCTAATGCCATTGTCTGCTGTACATTTTTCGGCCTGATTCCCCATATATGTTCATCATCAAATACGAGTCTTTTTAATACCGTTCCGGTTTTGTCTGCAATTCCGACTGCCGAGGAGGACCCTCCTAGCTCATCCTTCATTAAAGCAAACTGATTCGGATAAAACGCATGCTGTTTCACATCGTTTACTGAAATTTGATTTTTTCCGTAAAAAGAGCTGAACAGCTGCTGGCTGATATATAAATCTTTATAGCCGCTGTACATTTCATCATTGTCCACAACCCGGTCATTCAAGAAATCTTCAGCAAGCAGTCCGATTGCGTCGGCTTTAACCCTGACCAGTACATCCTTACTGACGAGGATAACCGGCCTGCCATTTTCCTTGGTTTCTTCCTCGAGGCTTAAGTTTTTCGCAACGGCTAATATGCGATTATCGTTCGTCTTTTCAATAAAGATCTCTTGCAGCTGGTGAAACGAACGATGATTCAGTTCAATTCTCAGTGTGCCGCCGGTGTCAAGCGGTACATGCTCATGCAGCCTGCCCTTTTGTCTTAGCGCATCGATTAGCTTAGATACGTGCCTTGCATTCCTCCCAACTTCGTCCATATACCGTTTTTTTGAATCAACCTCTTCTAAAACGACAGCAGGGATGACAACCTCATTTTCTTCAAAAGAAAATATCGCGTTAGGATCCTGTAATAACACATTCGTATCTAACACATAAATTTTACTCAAGTCTCAGCCTCCTGATATAAGGGTCAAAGTTCTTCCTGCTTCTCTTTTGATGAAAAAGGTGAATGCCTGCTAAAATATATGTTTTTGTGCATAAAGATAGAAGGTTAATTCAACAATAAAATTAATGAAAGCATTTTAAGGAGGGAACCCACAAGTGCGAATTCTTTTCATTATCATACAGCTGACACTTATCCTGTCCGCTTGTGCCTATCAACAAGGAAAACAGGGTCAGAATGTTGAAAAAGAATCAACAAGACAGCAGGAGACTAAACCGATTCACGTAAAGGACACAACTCAAGAAACAAAAGACAATGGAACAAGAACCGATATTGCCAAGCATCTTGTCAGCGTTGCTGAAAAAAACCCCGACGTCAAGGATGCAACAGCCGTTGTGCTGGGAGGCTATGCTGTTGTTGGGATTGATGTCGATGATACTTTGGACAGAAGCAAAGTGGAAACCATTAAATATTCTGTAGCTCAGGCGCTAAAGAATGATCGATATGGCGCAAACGCAGTGGTCATTGCTGATCCCGATACGGTCAGCCGCCTTCGTGAAATGAGCAGAGAAATCAGCGAGGGCCATCCGGTAACAGGCATACTGGATGAATTAGCTGCAATTGTCGGCCGAGTGCTTCCCGAAGTGCCTAACGACGTGATTGACAATGAAGACGAACCGCAAACAAAGCAGCAAAATGACCAATTAAATAGAAAACAGCAGCAGGAAATGGAGAAGGAGCAAAACGATCAATCTGATCATCATATGAAAAAGAACAACAATGACTAAGCTATAGCCTTGCGCTTTAGCTTTTTCTTATTTTGGACAGCTTCTGATCCGTGCTATAATACATGTTAGTGAAAGAGGTGATATGATGAGGGTCAAATGTTCTATTTGCGATAAAATTGAAACAATTGATGATGATACCCTGATCGCGAAACGGCTTCGAAACCGCCCGATCCATACATATATGTGCCAGGAATGCCACGATCGGATTGCCAAAAAAACAGAGGAACGGCTGAAAACGGGAAAATTTACTTTTCACCCGGGACAGCAGAAAAAAGAAAAAGTCAAAAAATAAAGCGGCCGCTTAACCATACAGAACACAAAAAAGACTCAGCTTTCAGCTGAGTCTTTTATGATTTTGCAGACTGTCCTTTTTTCGACTGATACAGCCGGATTTTGTAAATGATTAAAATCAGCGCAGCGACGACCAATCCTTCTGCCACGGGCAAAAACACCCCTAAAAAAGTCAAAACAGTGCAGCCCAACGCCAAAAATACATACACCACTGCAGATTTTAATACAGGAAGCCGTTTAGCAAATCCAAGCTTAAATACAATAACGGCCAACACAAAAATCGTGCCGTACAGCAGCCACATGCCTGCCGCAGGCTGCCGGTCTACTTGATATAGAGCGGCGAAGAACGACAGACGTTCGCTTACGTCATTCAAAAAGATTCCCTCCCCTGTAAACGTACGGGTTCTATCTTTTCAAATTCTGCACGAGATTAAGACAATCCTGCTGTTTTTTTCTTTTTAGCTGCTTTTTCACGTTCGTTCTTATTGAGGATCTTCTTTCTTAAACGGATGGATTCAGGTGTTACTTCACAATATTCATCTTCGTTTAAGTACTCTAGAGACTCCTCAAGAGACATGATGCGCGCTTTTTTAATTGTAGTTGTCTGATCCTTTGTCGCAGAACGGACGTTTGTTTGCTGTTTCATTTTGCTGACGTTAACAACAAGGTCATTGTCACGGTTATGCTCTCCAACGATCATTCCTTCGTATACTTCAGTACCCGGCTCAACGAAGATGACACCGCGGTCTTCAATTCCTTGAATACCGTATGATGTTGCTTTTCCGTTTTCCATTGACACAAGTACACCTTGACGGCGTCCGCCGACTTGGCCTGCCTGCATCGGCTGGTAGCTGTCAAACGTATGGTTCAAAATACCGAATCCGCGTGTTAATGATAGGAATTCTGTAGAGTAACCGATCAATCCGCGGGAAGGAACTGTAAAGATGAGACGGACTTGGCCGTTTCCGTTGTTGATCATATCAACCATTTCGCCTTTGCGGGCACCCATTGATTCCATGACAGAGCCAGTATGCTCTTCAGGAACATCAATTTGCACACGTTCAACAGGCTCACAGCGTACGCCGTCGATTTCTTTGATAATAACTTCAGGTTTTGACACTTGAAGCTCATAGCCCTCACGACGCATATTTTCAATTAAAATTGACAAGTGCAGCTCACCGCGTCCTGAAACAACCCAAGCATCAGGAGAAGCTGTTGGCTCAACACGCAAGCTCACATCCGTCTGAAGCTGTGATTGAAGACGCTCTTCGATTTTGCGGGCCGTTACATATTTGCCTTCACGGCCTGCAAACGGACTGTTATTCACGACAAATGTCATTTGAAGTGTCGGCTCATCAATGCGAAGCACCGGAAGCGGATCTTGATGGTCTACAGGACATACCGTTTCACCAACGTTGATATCTTCCATCCCGGAAACCGCAACGAGGTCTCCCGCTTTTGCTTCTTCAATTTCCACACGCTTTAAGCCTTGGAAACCAAAAATCTTTGTAACACGGAATGACTTTGCCGTTCCGTCAAGCTTCATAAGAGAAACCTGCTGTCCGACTTTCATTGTGCCGCGGAATACGCGTCCGATTCCGATACGGCCTACATAGTCGTTGTAGTCAAGAAGGGCAACTTGGAATTGAAGCGGCTCCTCTGCATTATCAACAGGTGCCGGAACATGCTTAATAATGGTTTCATATAAAGCTTCCATGTTTTCATCCTGTTGTTTCGGATCAAGACTCGCTGTTCCATTAATCGCGGAAGCATATACCACTGGGAACTCGAGCTGCTCTTCATTGGCATCAAGCTCAATGAACAGATCCAGAACTTCATCGATAACTTCCTCTGGACGAGCAAAGTCACGGTCAATTTTGTTTACAACAACAACAGGGTTCAGGTTTTGCTCAAGAGCTTTTTTCAGAACAAAACGAGTTTGAGGCATACAGCCTTCATATGCGTCAACGACAAGCACTACGCCGTCAACCATTTTCATAATCCGTTCTACTTCTCCCCCAAAGTCTGCATGTCCAGGGGTGTCCAAAATATTGATACGTGTATCTTTATAGTTAATCGCAGTATTTTTCGCCAATATTGTAATGCCGCGTTCGCGTTCAAGATCATTAGAGTCCATTGCGCGTTCAGCAACCTGCTCGTTGGCACGGAACGTACCAGCCTGATGTAAAAGCTGATCGACTAGAGTCGTTTTCCCATGGTCAACGTGGGCAATAATCGCGATGTTGCGAAGATCATTTCGAAGTTTCACTTTTTCATCTCCTAAAAAAATTAGATAACTTTCATATTATATCACACATCCTCTTTAAAAGCGTCACGTTTTTCTGTAAACTTAATATAAGACGTAAAAGGGGATGGAATTTATGAAAAAAATGAATTGGCTTTTACTATTATTTGCATTTGCAGCGGTTTTCAGCATTATGCTGATCGGCGTCTTTATCGCTGAAAAAAGCCCTGCAGGCATTATCGCCAGCATTGTACTTGTTTGCGCTGTCATGGGCGGCGGATTTACATTAAAAAAGAAAATGCGCGAACAAGGCTTGCTTGATTAAAAGCATTGCCCCGCCGGCGACATTGTAATCAAAAAACACCGCAAAGAAAGCGGTGTTTTTCATTTCTTAAGCCTTATCTCCCCTGTTTCTTAGTCAGGAAGATGCAAAACAGCCTTCATACATAGACAATCGTTCTAACGATCACACGTGCAGCCTTCAAAAAGTAGTTCGGCAACGATACACATAAAATACCATAGCGCCTATTCCTCCACCGGAAACTACTCCCTATAATGGAATTTGTAGCACAATTCATAAAAGGGAGAGAAGAAACATGAAGAAAACATTTGTAAAAAAAGCTATGTTAACGACTGCCGCAATGACCTCAGCTGCTCTATTAACGTTCGGTCCTGATGCAGCCAGCGCAAAAACACCGGTTGATAACACTGCTGTTCAACTCCAGCATCAGGCGAGCACTAACGAAGATCTCAATACATTCATTGATATATTAAATCAATGTATATACGAACAAGACGGTGTATATTATTTTGACAGCGACAAAGCTGTCGAGTTAGGAATGACAAAAGAAGAGGCTCAGGTAATTGCTACACTCTGGGAATCGACATCAGAATTTTTCAGCATTGTTTCACAATGTGTGTATCTCGAGGATGGAAATTACAAATTTGATACAGAAAAAGCAGTTGAACTTGGCTTCACAGAAAAAGAAGCACTTGCACTTGAACAATTTTTCTCCGCTGTTTCTCTCAAGATTCACATTCTTCAAGCAGCCATTGTGCTACAAGATGATGTGTACAGCTATGATAAAGACGCAGCGCTACAAGCAGGTGCAACGCCACTGCAAGCTGACGTTTATGAAAAACTCTTCAGTGCCCTGTCACAAGAACAGCTTGCCGCTATTTACGATATGATTCATCCCCAGGCTTAATGTAAAAAAGCGCTTGCCGGAATCGGACAAGCGCTTTTTTTATATCAGCAGTTTGATGATCAGCATCATGGCAACCGCCGCTCCAAACCAGCAGGCAGCTTTCATGATCAGTAATCCATAGTACCTCTGTTTAAAACGCAGTTCTTCTTCCGGCAGAAAAGCCTCCTCAACAACGGCCTGCTCGCTTTCCAATTCAAATGGCTCAGCCATCGTGTCATACATGTCTTTGCAGCTGCTGCACATTTTTAAATGCTCTTCTATAACGTGTTCCGTTTCTCTTTTACAATCACCTTCAAGATACAGAGGAAGCAGGTCTCTTACTAGAAAGCAGGTCATATCCGCTCCTCCTCTCTACTTTTCGTCATGTGTTTCTTAAGTTCTAATCTAGCCCGGTGCAATGTGGTTTTCACCTTAGAAAGACTCCATCCCAATATCTCAGCGATTTCTTCATAAGAAAGCTCTTGGAATTCTCTTAAAATCAAAACGGATTGATGCTGATCTTTTAACTTCAGGAGCTCCTGCCGCAGTGTTTCGCTTTTCACCGTTCGTGACAGATACTGTTCAGGCTGCTCATAAGTTGTTTGCGTTAACCCTTCATTTTTGCTGATTTCAGTAAATTGGTATTTGACATCCCTTCGGTACCAATTGATAAAGGTATGATGCGCAATGGTGTAGAGCCATGTTCTGATGGAAGAATGCCCCCTAAACGAAGCCAGACCGTTAAGAGCTTTTACAAACGTGTCCTGCGCTAAGTCCTTGGCTGTTTCAAGATGATGAGTCCTTCTGAATAAATAATTTAAAATTTCTTGATAATACTGCCGATACAAGTCCTCAATGGAATCCCTATGCTTCATTAAAAGTAAAACCACACCGTCATCCAAATGGCCAATAAAATGAAACAGATATACATGGAAGACAGGTATACTTTCATATATCTGATTTGGCTTTCTTCTTCAGCACCGGGACTTCTCTTTAAACAAGTTTTACTCTTTAAGTCTTCCGCATTCTTTTGAAATAGGGATTCATGCTGTTTCATCCATTCCATTGATTCATCCTCTAGCTCTCCTTCTTTATACAGGTCGTATAAGTCTACAAAAACAGACTCTTTTTCTTTATGATTCATAAAGACTTTTCACCTCTTGTGTTTCTCCATCCACTACATAGGCATCATGGCGATTTGAACCAAACGGCTGAATAATGATCAGCCATGCATAATGCCGTTCATCCCCTCTTTGAACGATAATCGGACGCATACGCTTTTTGTAAATAACATCCTGATATAGAGAAGCTACCTTTTCGTAAGCCAATGTTCCATTACGATACGTATAAGGGAATGACTGATCAGGTGTATCGCTGTATACATAAACGTTTAGCTGACCTTGATCTTCAAAAAACTCATATGTTTTAGAAGAATCAGTATACATCACCATGTCACCCTGACTGCTTTTTTTCTTCTTTTCTGATCCACGAGCATCGAAGATCGATAATATCTGATGCTGCATCCGGCTGTTAGCCATTGAGATATTCTTTTTCATCGGAAGCGAAAGACTATGTAAACAACCTGATTCGCCCTCAAATTCCAAAACAATTCCACCTTTTGTTTCCACTCTCACCATGCTTCCGAGCAGGCTATTGCTTTCAATATCAGTGATCTGATAAGGCTGTTTTGAGATGTTCAGCGCTGTAAACATTTGTTCCACTTTGTCTTGAATGTCTTGTTCCGTTATATGAACATGCAGAAGAGAGTCAAGCTGGTAAATCGATAGATCTTCACTAAAACCCATTAAGGTTTCCTTTTCCCAATAAAATACCGCGCCATCATCAGCATGATCTTTTTTATGAAGCTGGTTTTTCAGGTATATACGTACGACTGTCTGGCCGTCCTCATTTGATACCTTTGTTTCGATATGATCCTTATGTAACACACGTCCGTGTCGCTCAAGGAAAGCGATGGACTTCCGCTTGTACTCCTGATTCGTTAGCTTTTTCCCATGTGCTTTTTGTAAGTATTCATAATTACGAATCAGCTGCGATACTTCATCTACCTCAGCTTTGTAACCTTTGCTTTCAAATGAGTAGAAATAATGCACATCCATGTTTGTATCATGCAAATAAAGTGTTTCATCCGTAGGAAAAAATGACTTTAGTATCTGTTCCGCTTTTTCTGATGAAATGTGCTCCCCGACAAAATTGAATGAATCATGGACATTTGCTGGCTTTGATACAGCGAAAGCAGCCGTTCCTATGTTATATATCGGATTTAACAGCAGGACAAAAAACACCAGGACAGCCATCGTCACCCACTTATTCACACGCACATAAACCTTTCCTGACTTTTGGAACAGATGATAGCTCATCAAAAATCCCGCCATTGCCAAATAAATCGTATATGGCATTACTGCACCATAATCTTTTGAGATTTGATTGGGATATGGCGCAAGCAGCAAGACAAGCAGTCCGATAATCAGCGTATAAAATAAGCCTAGTAAGATCTTATCCGTTCTCCAATACAGCTTGAAAAACACTACATTCAACGCAATGGGAAGAGTGATGATGAAAAACAGAAACACGAATGCAATCGGCTCCATCCCATCCGGGTATTCCTTCCAATACGAAAAGAAACTAAAAATCATTTGTACGATCGGCAAACTGACAACGGCAAGGTCGAACGTATAAAACTTACCCTTTCCGCCATGATCACGCGGCATCAGCATATAGTGAAAAGCCGTCAGCAGCACATATCCGTATAACAAAAAATGCAGCAGCGGCAGCAGTTCTTTTCCGTCCTCTCTTAAGTAAGCGCTGGTGAAGTTTGTTGATTGCACCTGGTGAATAAGTTCAACAGACACTCCCGCCAGCAGCACAATCCGCAATATAACACCCGCCAAGAACATTGTGCGCTGCCGGTTTATTTTGGGATGATGCACCAAAAGATATAAGCCCGCCAGAACAACAATTGACCATTGAATCAGCAGGGTGCTTTGTCTGCTTAATATAAAATAACGTTCGAAATGCAATACATAATGACTGAATAACTCCAACAAGAACAACAATCCTTTACTTCTTATTAAGGCCTCATTCGGTTAGACAGCGGACTTTTCAAAAAGTTTCAAGTTGAAACAAAAATATCTCATCTTCCCCTTGATATGTAAAAAACATAACTCTTGAGTGAACCGTCACATGACACTTGACTCATCTTGATATTATTCAACAAAAACAAACACAGGACAATACTATCAATTTTGTCTAGTTATGTTAGTTTTTGTTGAGTATTCCAGAATGCTAGTTTAATATAACAATATAAAGTTTTCAGTATTTTCAAAAAGGGGGATTTATTGTGGGTTTAGGTAAGAAATTGTCTGTTGCTGTCGCTGCTTCGTTTATGAGTTTATCAATCAGCCTGCCAGGTGTTCAGGCTGCTGAAGGTCATCAGCTTAAAGAGAATCAAACAAATTTCCTCTCCAAAAACGCGATTGCGCAATCAGAACTCTCTGCACCAAATGACAAGGCTGTCAAGCAGTTTTTGAAAAAGAACAGCAACATTTTTAAAGGTGACCCTTCCAAAAGGCTGAAGCTTGTTGAAAGCACGACTGATGCCCTTGGATACAAGCACTTTCGATATGCGCCTGTCGTTAACGGAGTGCCAATTAAAGATTCGCAAGTGATCGTTCACGTCGATAAATCCGATAATGTCTATGCGGTCAATGGTGAATTACACAATCAATCTGCTGCAAAAACAGATAACAGCCAAAAAGTCTCTTCTGAAAAAGCGCTGGCACTCGCTTTCAAAGCTATCGGCAAATCACCAGACGCTGTTTCTAACGGAGCGGCCAAAAACAGCAATAAAGCCGAATTAAAAGCGATAGAAACAAAAGACGGCAGCTATCGTCTTGCTTACGACGTGACGATTCGCTATGTCGAGCCTGAACCTGCAAACTGGGAAGTCTTAGTTGACGCCGAAACAGGCAGCATTTTAAAACAGCAAAATAAAGTAGAACATGCCGCCGCCACTGGAAGCGGAACAACTCTAAAGGGCGCAACTGTTCCTTTGAACATCTCTTATGAAGGCGGAAAATATGTTCTAAGAGATCTTTCAAAACCAACAGGCACCCAAATCATCACATATGATTTGCAAAACAGACAAAGCCGCCTTCCGGGCACGCTTGTCTCAAGCACAACGAAAACATTTACATCTTCATCACAGCGGGCAGCCGTTGACGCACACTATAACCTCGGTAAAGTGTACGATTATTTTTATTCAAACTTTAAACGAAACAGCTATGATAACAAAGGCAGTAAAATCGTTTCTTCCGTTCACTACGGCACTCAATACAATAACGCTGCATGGACAGGAGACCAGATGATTTACGGTGATGGCGACGGTTCATTCTTCTCTCCGCTTTCCGGCTCATTAGATGTGACAGCGCATGAAATGACACATGGCGTCACCCAAGAAACAGCCAACTTGATTTATGAAAATCAGCCAGGTGCATTAAACGAGTCTTTCTCTGACGTATTCGGGTATTTTAACGATACAGAAGACTGGGACATCGGTGAAGACATTACGGTCAGCCAGCCTGCTCTTCGCAGCCTGTCCAACCCTACAAAATACAACCAGCCTGACAATTACGCCAATTATAGAAACCTTCCAAACACAGATGAAGGCGATTATGGCGGTGTACACACAAACAGCGGAATTCCAAACAAAGCCGCTTACAACACCATCACAAAACTTGGTGTATCTAAATCACAGCAAATCTATTACCGTGCGTTAACAACGTACCTCACGCCTTCTTCCACGTTCAAAGATGCCAAGGCAGCTCTCATTCAGTCTGCCCGTGACCTCTACGGCTCAACTGATGCCGCTAAAGTTGAAGCAGCCTGGAATGCTGTTGGATTGTAATATTAGAAAAAGCCTGAGATCCCTCAGGCTTTTATTGTTACATATCTTGATTTCTCTCTCAGCTGAAACGACGAAAAGATGCTGCCATGAGACAGAAAACCGCTCCTGATTTGCAAAAAGAGGGATGCAGCCGCAAGTACGCATTTTATAAAAGCTAATGATTCAGTCCACATAATTGATAGACGAATTCTGCTACAGGTCACGTGGCTATGTGAAGGATCGCGCGTCCAGTTAAGAGCAAAAACATTGACAAAAAAATTTATTTATGCTAAAATTTACTATTAATATATTTGTATGTATAATAAGATTCTCCTGGCCAGGAGAATCTTATTTTTTGTGGAGGATCATTTCATGAGGAAAAATGAGTCCAGCTTAACGTCTTTGATTTCAGCGTTTGCCCGTGCTTATCACAGCAAATATGACACATCTCTTATTTTTGATGATTTTATCGCAAAAGATCTCATTAACGAAAAAGAGTTTATCGACATCAGTAAAAATATGATTCAAGGAATATCGTTTTTCAACAAAGAGATCGCCGAACGTCTTCAAAATGATCCTGAAAAAATATTAAAATGGGTTGCACAAATCCAGCTGTCTCCCACGCCACTAGCACGTGCTTCTTATTGTGAAAAAGTCTTGCACAACGAATTAATCCTGGGGGCAAAACAGTATGTCATTCTTGGAGCGGGGCTGGATACCTTCTGCTTTCGGCATCCAGAATTAGAAAACAGCTTACAGGTTTTCGAGGTTGACCATCCGGCTACACAGCAATTCAAAAAAAATAAGCTGAAGGATGCAAATCTGACAATTCCGGGTCATCTTCATTTTGTTCCTATGGATTTCACCAAAACGTTTTCGTATGATCCTCTCTTAGATGAAGGATTTAAAAACACAAAAACAGTCTTCAGCCTTCTCGGAGTGTCTTATTATGTAACACGGGAAGAAAATGCAAGCTTGATCAGCAATTTATTTTCTCATGTCCCGCCTGGAAGCTCTATTGTTTTTGATTATGCGGACGAAACACTTTTTACAGCAAAAGGGACGTCGAATCGAGTTGAACATATGGTGAAGATGGCTGCCGCAAGCGGGGAACCGATGAAATCATGTTTCACTTATCAAGAGATTGAACATCTGTTAGAGTCATCTGGTTTACTGATCTATGAACATCTATCACCAGACGACATCAATGACCTTTTCTTTAGTAATCGAAAAGACAATTTGTCAGCGTTTGAAACGATTCATTATATTCATGCAGTAAAAAAATAATTTTCAAATCATCAGAAGCCTCTCAATGTTTGAGAGGCTTTTTATTGAACCCGCATGCAGCAAATAAGCTGTCGTTATCATACGGCAGCTTCTGCTAAAGGCTTCACCAAGATCATAAATGATTTGCCTTTCTCATCTTTTTCCGTTTTCAGCTGTTCAAAGCCGCATTGGCTTAAAAACAGTATCCATTCACTGCGCTCAATGGGAACTCCCGCAAACATCGCTTTATGTTTCGCTCTAAGCAATTTGCTGATCTGTTCAATGATCATCTTCGCATGTCCCTTTTTTTCTTCAGCCGGGTCAATCAGGACCGTTCCGAGCCACGGCTTACCGTTTGAAGGAGACCACTCGAGATGGTAGCTGACGGCAACAGGCAGACCGTCTTTTTCCCATACAAGCCATAAACCGTTGTACATGGAGTAGGAAATGATATAGTCTTCTGCATCTTTATCTCCAAACTCCTCCTCTTTCCATACAGGATGAGCCTCCGCGAGCTTTTCTAACAAGCTGAGATCATCCTGCTCAAATGGCCTACTTCCGAGCATGAAGATACTCTTCAAATATCGTTTTATGTATAGATGGGTTTCCGGCTAGCACACTGTGGTTTTCTAAAAAGGTAAACGGCTCTCCTTCAATGGTCGTATAGGTGCCTCCTACTTCATTTAACAGCACACAGCCGGCTGCGTAGTCCCATGGCGCAAGCCGCATCGTGATGTAAGCATCTATTCTTCCTGCCGCGACATTTGCCAGCTCTAAAGCGGCAGAACCGTAGGAGCGTGTGCCTCTGACTCTTTTCACAAGTGGCGCTAACACACTTTGATCAATTCTTCTGTTTTCCGTTACCCATGTTGCATTAATGGCAAGAATCGCTTCTTCAATGACGGTTTCTTTTAAAGGAGCCAGCTTCGTTTCATTCATATAAGCTCCTCTGCCGCTAAATGCGTGATACAGCTCATCGTGCACCACATCATAAATTAAGCCGATTTTCCCTTCACCGTTTTCAAAAATCCCAATGGAAATCGCAAAATTTCTTTGCTGATGCACAAAATTCATCGTCCCGTCAATCGGATCAATAATCCATACGACTCCCTCAAGTGAGTGGATTTTGTCTCCTTGCCCCTCTTCACCGAGTATCCGATGTCCCGGAAATGTTTCTTGAATTCGATCAATGAAAAACTTTTCGGTTTCTTTGTCAATATTGGTGACTAAATCATTCGGATTTGATTTCGTTTCAATTGTCAGGCTTTCATGCATGGATTGTGTAATTCTCGCGCCTGCTTCTCTTATCCACTTCTTTGCAATCTCATCAATTTCCGTCCAATTTGTCATTCGTTCGTACCTCTCTTCTATGTAGACCTTTTATTTTATAGGATACTGATAACGGCAATGAAAAAGCAAGGAAAATGAAAAATATCCCTTCTCACGTAAAAACGAACCATTCATGCGGTTCGTTTTCACTATCGCTTTTTTACCCGTTAAGACGAATCCATTCTTTTCTAAGTCGCTCAAGTTTGTTTTTGCTTTGTTCAATCTGCTCTTCATTTTCCTTCTGCATTGCTTCATATAGGGTTGCCAATTCATAATCAACCTCTAGTCTCCAGACAGCAACACGATTGTTTTTCTCTTCCTTAAATCCCTCTTTTACAACTTGCCTCATTGTCTTTCGCCCCTTCCAGAGATCATTTGTTTGTAAAAAAGCATCCCATTTTGCCATTCAACAATGATTACTTCTTATATCGTATGATTGTTCTATTTACGCGCAACATGATTCTAAAAATTGTGTGTTTACCTACTCGTTTATTACCACATTTCCCCTTACTTCAAACGCGCTCAATCTTTTTGAAGCTCGTATGAACTGTGATAAAATATGTATACTTAGCATGAAGGAGGAAAATCATGACACAAATGCGTTTCACTGAAGAGGACTTTAACACTTTTACAATAGAAGGCTTAGACGCGCGCATGGAAGTATTAAAAGAGACGGTCCGTCCGAAGCTTACAGCTCTAGGCGAACATTTTGCCCCAACTTTATCAGCTTTAACCGGAGATGAAATGTTTCCGCATGTGGCAAAGCACGCAAGAAGATCCGTCAATCCCCCGGCTGACAGCTGGGTGGCGTTCGCAAACAGCAAAAGAGGCTATAAAAAACTGCCGCATTTCCAAATTGGTTTATGGGAAAGCCACGTCTTTGTGTGGTTCGCGATTATTTATGAATCCCCTATCAAAGAAGAATACGGCAAATTGCTTGAAGTGAACCAAGAAACCATTACGAAAAATATCCCTGACAGCTTCGTTTGGTCTGCAGATCACACAAAACCGGGAGTACATAAACAGTCTGAAATGGACAAGGAACAGCTGAAGACACTGTTTGAGCGTTTGCAGACTGTAAAGAAAGCTGAGCTGTTATGCGGCATCCAGCTCCAAAAAGAAGAAGTGCTGAATATGAATAACCAGGAATTCCTTCAGCGTATCGACGATGCCTTTAAGCAGCTTGCTTTTCTGTACCGTCTCACCCAAAAAGTATCACAAGCATAAAAAAGAGCCGGGATATCCCCCGGCTCTTTTTCTTACATCTTAATCTTCGCGTGATCAGATTCTCTCGCCTGTTTGACCGTGCGATAAGGAGAATATGTACTTTGTTCCTCAAACTCGCCGCATAGCTTTTTTTCCTCGGCCTTCCCCGGTACAATTTCCTTGAAACGGCGGTAAGCTTTAAGCAGTTCTTCACGATCCGCCCCTTTTTCATATGCAAGCTCAACCTGCTGGAAAAATGCAATCACATCCACTGCTTCTTCGGTTGTCCAATCTTCATTCATCGGATATTGATACTCCATTTTCTTCACTCCTTGTAGATTTACTTCCCTTAAGAGAAAGCATCTTCATTTGATCATAAATTGTTCTTTACATTCTTTCAAGTTCATAATATAATTCATTTGTTTTACGTCTAAAAAACGGTTGAGAAACTGATTTTAATACACACTATTATGCATAGGTATGATTACAAAGGTGGGAAAACAATTGTCGCAACATGAAACACCCTTATACACAGGACTGAAAAAGCATGCAAGCAGACAGCCTGTTCAATTCCACATTCCCGGCCATAAAAAAGGGGCAGGAATGGACCCAGAATTCAGACAATTTATCGGTGAAAACGCGTTAAGCATAGATTTGATTAATATTGAACCATTAGACGATCTGCACGCGCCAAAAGGCATTATTAAACAAGCACAAGATCTGGCTGCTGAAGCATTTGGAGCGGATCATACATTTTTTTCTGTTCAAGGAACAAGCGGCGCCATTATGACAATGGTAATGGCTGTTTGCGGACCTGGTGATAAAATTATTATTCCAAGAAATGTTCATAAATCAATTATGACAGCTATTGTATTTTCCGGAGCGGTTCCAATTTTTATTCATCCTGAAATTGACAATGAATTGGGCATCTCCCACGGAATTACACTTGAATCTGCTAAACGGGCGCTTACCGAGCATCCGGATGCAAAAGGGCTTCTCGTCATCAACCCGACATATTTCGGTGTTGCAGCCGACTTAAAAAGCATCGTAGAACTCGCTCATTCGTTTGATGTGCCAGTGCTTGTGGATGAAGCACACGGCGTTCACATTCATTTTCACGACGAATTGCCGCTATCGGCTATGCAGGCAGGAGCGGACATAGCAGCGACAAGTGTACACAAGCTGGGCGGATCACTGACACAAAGCTCTATTTTAAACATGAGAGAAGGCCTTGTATCTAAAGACAGAGTGCAATCCATCCTGAGCATGCTGACAACTACGTCAACTTCTTACTTGCTTCTCGCTTCTTTGGATGTTGCCAGAAAACGCCTTGCAACAGAAGGCCGCCAGCTTGCTGAGGAAACACTCAAGCTTGCCAATCAGACGAGAGATCGCCTCAATCAGATTGAAGGCATTTATTGTGTCGGTTCTGAGATTCTTGGGTCGAAAGCAGCTTACAGCTATGATCCGACAAAATTGATTATCTCTGTGAAAAGTCTTGGCCTGACAGGACATGACGTGGAAAAATGGCTTCGTGAATCCTTTAATATTGAGGTGGAGCTTTCTGATCTGTACAATATTTTGTGTATTTTCACTCCTGGTGACAGCCAAAATGATGCAGACCGGCTTGTAGAGGCTTTAACTGAGATCGCACAGCAAATGTCAGAACAAGATGTAACACATCAGCAAACTGAGGTTCTGCTTCCAGAAATACCTTTATTGGCAATGACTCCGCGTGATGCTTTCTATGCAAATACGGAAGTCATCCCATTAAAAGAAGCATCCGGACGGATTATTGCTGAATTTGTCATGGTATATCCGCCTGGTATTCCAATCTTCATCCCAGGAGAAATTATTACAGAAGAAAACATCAGCTACATTTTTAAAAACCTTGACGCAGGCCTCCCTGTTCAAGGACCTGAGGACTCGACTTTACATATGATCCGGGTCATCAAAGAACAAAAAGCAATTCAATAAAAAATAAAAAGCATGCGGCTTTAAGCCGCATGCTTTTTTTTACTCTTCATCAACAGGACATTGACATTGTCCGCAGCAAGTTCCATATAATGTTGTCACTTTCTCATCTTCAAAGTAATGAATGGCTTCGTTGCAATCTTGGCAAACAATCGTACCCATCTCTTATTCCCCATTTCTTTGAAATTTGAAAACGCTTAATTTCTTTTGTTGTTATTATATTAATATGTCACATTTAAAATGTCAACAACAAACTGTATAACACATTTTATTTCATATCATCATATTCACCTTGTTTTTCCATTTTCCATCATACAATATCTTCTTCATACAGAAGCTTTACTCGATATATATGCCACAGCACATAATGTAATTGCACGTTTTCTTGAACTTTCATCCAAGAATGCAGCAAAAAATTCAATATACCCCAGGTTGCTATTTTAAACGATTGATATAATATGTAATCTCACTTTAAAAACGGTTTCAATTATATAACAATTAGGTAACAAGAAGCAGATTAAGCCGTCTCTCGTGATAAACTAAAGCTAGTTAACTACTGTTTATACAGAGGAGAAGATAGATGCGATATCGCGCGGTATTCCCCATGCTGATAATAGTATTTGCTTTATCGGGCTGTACGCTTTCCACCATCAATCCGATGAAAAAAAGCCGGATTGACAACATTCATCATACACAAATCCTGTTTTTTTCTGATGAGAACCAAATAGACCAGGAAGCGCCTTATTACGATGCACTGCTTGATTTAGAAAAAGATTATCCCGAGCAAATAGATAAAATGAAGGTCTATGATAAAAAAGAAGGCTGGGAAGATGAGATTGAAACTGTCCCTACCCTTATGGTTGTTGATCAGCGCCATGTCGTGGTGAAAATCGAGGGATGTGTGAAAAAGAAAGAAGACATCATTAAACCATTACAGCATGTGCTGTCAAAATAAAAAAACAGCCCTCGCTCAAAGCGGGGCTGTTTTTGATATGAAAATTATTTTACGATGTGAATCGGACTTCCGATTGCCACTTCAGCAGCTTCCATTGTGATTTCGCCCAATGTTGGGTGAGCGTGAATTGTCATTGCGATATCTTCAGCAGTCATGCCGCCTTCAATCGCTAAGCTTAATTCAGAAATCATATCAGAAGCACTTGCTCCGGCGATTTGCGCACCGATCACAAGACCGTCCTCTTTACGAGTGATCAGCTTCATGAAGCCGTCTGTTTCGTTAAGAGAAAGCGCGCGGCCGTTTGCTGCAAATGGGAATTTAGCAGCAACAATGTCAAGACCTTCTTCTTTCGCCTGTGCTTCAGTGTAACCAACTGATGCAAGTTCAGGCTCAGAGAAAACAACCGCAGGAATACCAAGGTAATCGATTTCTGCAGGCTCTCCAGCGATAGCTTCTGCAGCGATTTTACCTTCGTAAGATGCTTTATGAGCAAGCGGCGGTCCTTCGATGATATCACCGATTGCATAAATGTTAGGTACGTTTGTGCGGCACTGTTTGTCAGTTTTCACGATACCGCGGTCCGTCATTTCGATACCGACTTGCTCAAGACCAAGCTCATCAGTGTTTGGACGGCGTCCTACTGTAATCAATACGTAATCAGCATCAACAGTTTTTTCTTCGCCTTTTACTTCGAAAGTAACTGTTACGCCGTCTGGTCTTTCTTCAACGCCTTTAGCCATCGCGTTTGTATGGATTTCAACGTTGCCTTTTTTCTTCAGTCTGCGTGTAACGAGAGAACTCATTTGTTTTTCGAAGCCAGGAAGAATTTCATCTCCGCCTTCAAGAATAACAAGTTCAGTACCGAAGTTAGCATACGCAGTTCCAAGTTCAGTTCCGATGTATCCGCCGCCGATAACAACGAGCTTTTTAGGAATTTCTTTAAGAGCCAAAGCGCCAGTTGAATTCAGGACACGCTCACTATATTTGAAGTTTGGCAATTCGATAGGACGAGAACCAGTAGCAATGATTGCGTTTTTAAACGTGTATGTTTGAGCAGAGTTCTCATCCATAACACGAACTGAATTGCTGTCTACAAAGTAAGCTTCACCTTTTACAACATCTACTTTGTTGCCTTTAAGAAGACCTGCTACACCGCCAGTAAGCTTGTTGACAACAGAAGCTTTCCATTCTTGAACTTTTGTGAAATCAACTGTTACATTCTCAGCAGTGATTCCCATGTCATCAGAATGTTTTGCATTCTCATAACGGTGACCTGCATTGATCAGCGCTTTTGAAGGGATACATCCAACGTTCAGACAAACGCCTCCAAGAGTTGCTTTTTCAACGACTGTTACTTTTTGTCCAAGCTGTGCAGCGCGGATGGCAGCTACATAGCCGCCAGGTCCCGCACCAATTACAAGAGTATCTGTTTCAATAGGGAAATCTCCTACTACCATAACATTACGCCTCCATTAAAATTAATTGTGGATCGTTCAGTAAACGCTTGATGTGATTTAATGCATTTTGCGCAGTTGCTCCGTCGATCATACGGTGGTCGAAGCTGAGAGAAAGAGCTAAGACTGGAGCTGCTACGATTTCGCCATCACGAACAATCGCTTTTTCTGCAATGCGTCCGATACCAAGAATCGCAACTTCTGGATGGTTGATAACCGGAGTGAACCATTGTCCGCCGGCAGAACCGATGTTTGTAATTGTGCAAGATGCGCCTTTCATTTCAGCTGGAGCAAGCTTGCCTTCACGAGCTTTTGTTGCAAGGCCATTGATTTCATCAGAAATTTCAAAGACAGATTTACGATCTGCATTTTTCACAACCGGTACAAGCAAGCCTTTTTCAGTGTCAGCAGCGATACCGATGTTGAAGTAATGTTTTTGGATGACTTCATCTGTTTTATCGTCAATTGACGTGTTTAAAACAGGGAATTTTTTCAGTGCAGATGTAAGAGCTTTTACAACGTAAGGCAAGTAAGTCAGCTTGATTCCTTGATCAGCAGCAACCTGTTTGAACTGTTTACGATGTGCAACAAGGTTTGTTACGTCCACTTCGTCCATTAACGTTACGTGAGGAGCAGTGTGTTTAGAGTTAACCATCGCTTTTGCAATTGCTTTACGGATACCGCTCATTTTTTCGCGTGTTTCTGGGAATTCGCCCTCTGGAGCTGGTGCAGCAGCCGGTTTAGCAGCTGTTTCTTGTGGTGCAGCTGTTTCTTGCGGTGCAGCTTCTTGCGCTCCTCCGTTTACAAAGCTGTCGATATCTTCTTTTACAACACGTCCGTTGTTGCCTGAACCAGTAACCTTACGGATGTCTACACCTTTTTCACGTGCATATTTACGTACGGAAGGCATAGCGATCACGCGTTTGTTCGGGTCAACTTCAGCTTGATCCTGCTGTCCTGCGCCAGTAGCTTTTGCAGGCTCTTGAGCTTGCTCTTCTTTCGCAACGTCTTGTCCAGCTTCTGCAGTTGACTGAACTTGTGCTTCAGTTTTCGCATCGTCAGACTCGTCGCTGCCTTTAAATTGAAGATCTTCGTAACCAGGTGCATCAAACGTAATAATCGTTTGTCCAACAGTTGCAACCGTTCCCTCTTCAACTTTTAATTCTAATACTTTTCCTTTAACAGGTGAAGGAATTTCTACTACTGCTTTATCATTTTGGACTTCAGCCAGTACATCATCTTCGTCTACCTCGTCGTTAGGCTTGACAAACCATTTTACGATTTCGCCTTCGTGGATACCTTCCCCGATATCTGGAAGTTTAAATTCAAATGCCACAGTTCTCGACCTCCTAGTTTGATTAAGCAATTTTAAAGTTTACATCGTAAGCATTGAAAACAGATATATAATAGAGGGAAAACGTTCATCTTCCCTCTCGATTATGCAGTTTGATTAAAATTCAAGCACTTTTCTTGCTGTTTCAAGAACGTCTTTATGGTTTGGAAGCCATACGCTCTCCGCTTGAGAGAAAGGAAATACTGTATCTGGCGCTGCAACGCGAAGTACAGGTGCTTCCAAGCTCAGGATCGCACGGTCATTAATTTCTGCTACTACGTTTGCAGCAATACCGGCTTGTTTTTGTGCCTCTTGAACGACAATCGCACGTCCTGTTTTTTCTACAGAGGCGATAATTGTATCGATATCAAGTGGGCTTACTGTACGAAGGTCGACAACTTCAGCAGAAATGCCGTCTTTTTCAAGCTCATCAGCAGCTTTTAATGATTCATGAACCATTGCGCCGTAAGTGATGATTGAAAGATCAGTACCTTCACGTTTCACGTCAGCTTTTCCAAGCTCAATTGTGTATTCTTCTTCAGGAACTTCCTGACGGAAAGAACGGTAAAGCTTCATATGCTCTAAGAAGACAACAGGATCATTGTCTCTGATCGCAGAAATTAAAAGTCCTTTGGCATCGTAAGGAGTTGATGGAATAACAACTTTGATACCAGGCTGTTGTGCAACAAGACCTTCCAAGCTGTCAGCGTGAAGTTCAGGAGTATGAACACCGCCGCCGAATGGAGAACGAATTGTTACAGGTGAAGTCCAGCGTCCGCCAGAACGGTAGCGCATACGAGCCATTTGGCCAGAAACTGAATCCATTACTTCATAAACAAATCCGAAGAATTGGATTTCCATTACCGGACGGAAGCCGTTTAAGCCTAAACCAAGGGCAAGACCGCCGATACCAGATTCAGCAAGTGGCGTGTCAAACACACGGTCTTCACCGAATTCTTTTTGCAATCCTTCTGTCGCACGGAATACGCCGCCGTTTACACCAACGTCTTCTCCGAAAACTAAGACATTTTCGTCATTTTTCAGTTCTGTGCGTAACGCATCCGTGATTGCTTGAATCATTGTCATTTGCGCCATGGCTTACTTCGACTCCTTCTGTGTATAAATTTCAAATTGCTCCTCAAGGTTGTGAGGCATTTTTTCGTACATGATTTTCATTAAATCAGTTACTTTTTGCTTCGGTTCAGCATCAGCTTTTTTGATCGCTTGCTTAATTTCTTCTTTCGCATCCTCAATCACTTTTGCTTCTTCTTCTTCAGACCATAAGCCTTTGTTTTCAAGGAACGCACGGAAACGTACAAGCGGATCTTTTTGTTCCCACTCATTTTCGATTTCTTTTGTACGATATTTAGTAGGATCGTCACCAGCCATTGTGTGCGGGCCATAACGGAATGTAAGTGTTTCAATTAGTGTTGGACCTTCGCCGTTGATTGCGCGCTCGCGTGCTTCAGCAGTTGCTGCGTATACAGCAAGCGGATCCATTCCGTCTACTTGTACGCCGACAATACCGGCAGCTACAGCTTTTTGTGCAATTGTTTCAGCTGCAGATTGTTTTTCAACAGGAGTTGAAATCGCGTAACGGTTGTTTTGCACCACGAAGATTGCAGGTGCTTTATAAGCTCCGGCAAAGTTAATTCCTTCGTAGAAGTCCCCTTGAGAAGCTCCGCCGTCACCAGTGTAAGTGATTGCGACAGCTTTCTTACCGCGTTTTTTAAGACCTAGCGCAACACCGGCAGTTTGAATGTATTGAGCACCGATAATGATTTGTGGAGAAAGGGCATTCACATCATCAGGCATTTGGTTTCCTCTGAAATGTCCGCGAGAGAAAAGAAACGCTTGATATAATGGAAGGCCGTGCCAAATTAACTGAGGCACATCACGGTATCCAGGAAGAACAAAGTCTTCTTTTTCAAGCGCGAAATGCGTTGCAATCTGAGAAGCTTCTTGACCCGCAGTAGGAGCGTAAAATCCGAGACGTCCTTGACGGTTTAATGAGATAGAGCGTTGGTCAAGCACACGCGTAAATACCATGCGGCGCATTAGCTCTTTTAATTGATCATCAGTTAAATCAGGCATCGCCGCTTCATTCACGACTTCTCCCTTTTCATTTAAAATTTGGAACGTTTCGAACTGCTTTTTAATGGCATCAAATTGCTTCTTACTGTCAACGATAGCTTTTTTCGTTTTTGCAGCCATACTAAGTCACCTCTTCCTTTCTTTTAAACAGTCATTAGACGTGCATTCCTTTTATACATACAAACTTAGGGTACCCTAAAGTATCAGCAGTAAGTCGTATTATATTTTAGCCGATCCCCAGTTTGCCAAAACCTTTTATGTAGGATAGTTACACTCTGCTTTGAACTGTATTATTTCGAAGTTGTAAAAAACTAATACAACACCGCTTAACATGGATTAGTTTACACCAAATAAAGAAGAACCGTCAATCGTTTTCATCGCTGATTTTCAATAAATGTATTCGCTTTACATTTTCATCAAAAAAACAGATGCCAACCGCACCCAAAACTGTACTAGTATACCTTACTATGCTGTACTACAATAGAAATGAAAATTTTGAACGAAATCCGAATCGCATTTCATTCAAAAAAAGAGCTGATCGAGTCAGCTCTTTTTCACACGATAGCCTGCAGCGTCATATAAATCTTCCCGGGCTTTATTATATTTTTCGGTTTGTTCATTAAATTCTCCGCTATATTTAAGGATCTTTTCATAAGAAGCATTGACTTTATCGATCTGCTGATCCAGATCATCTCTTGTCAAATCTTTGTCTTTCAGCTGCATATACAGTTTTTTATTAAGCTCAAGCGCTTTTTTATACTCTTTATACATAGTGCCATATGATGTATATCTTTTCTCCATATGGTTTGCTGCGGCATCGGCCTTTTCTTTTATGTCTTTTTCCTTAATATGTTCCGCTGACGTTTTTGCTTCCTCAAATTCTGTTTCCGATTTTTTCATGCTGTCATTTTCAAGCTTTAGGTGTTCTTCGCGCTTGCTGACATTTTCAAGCGCCTTATTAGATAAAGCAACAATTTTTTTATAATCATCCATATTGAGCTTCATAACACTATCGTAAAGCTGATTTTCTTTGGCCTCTAATTCTTTGAGTGTGTTTTGTTCTTCTTGAAACGGCTTTTCCGATTCCGCGGCTTTTTCTAATGAATGATGAAGTGAATCAACCGGGTCCTGTCCCATGCATCCTGTTAATATCAGTGCCATGGCACAAAAAGCTCCGATCTTGATTCCAGGCCGCCGTTTTATAGCGTCTTTCACGTTAAATCCCCCAATCTTGACAATTTCTACTATAGAATCCATGGGGACATTTGGCAATAGCCGTGCTGTATAAATGCAATACTGAAATTAAATCAAAAAAGTGAAAAATCAGGACAGATGACCATACAACTTTTTTGTTTTTACATAGGTTATATTAGACGCTATGCCTACTTATAAAGGCTCTGGCGTAATTAAAAGAGGAGGTTATGTAATATGTATGGATATGGTTACGGCGGAGGCTGCTGCAGTTATGGTGGTTACGGATATGGTGGCTGCGGATATGGCTACGGCCGCACCTTTGCGCTAATCGTTGTTTTATTCATTCTGTTAATCATTGTCGGAGCTGCTTATTTAGGTGGAGGCTGTTGCTAACCACACAGCATGAAATTGACCAGCCATATACGGCTGGTCATTCGTTTCGTTGCACCTTTGTGAAGAAATCCGATATAATTTACATATTAAGCTTTAGGAGTGAAGTTTCTTGATTACTATGGAAAACATCGTACGTGACGGCCATCCAGCCCTCAGAGAGACTGCCGAACCTGTTGAGCTGCCTCCAACTGATGCAGAAAAACAGCAGCTGGCCGACATGATCGAATTTGTTAAAAACAGCCAAAATCCAGAATTAGCCGAAAAATACAAGCTGCGCCCTGGCGTAGGACTCGCAGCTCCTCAAATTAATATCAAAAAACGAATGATCGCCGTTCATGCGGAAGATGCTTCCGGTAAATTATACAGCTATGCTCTGTTTAATCCTAAGATCGTCAGCCATTCAGTTGAAAAAAGCTACTTAACAAGCGGCGAGGGCTGCCTCTCTGTGGATGAAGCGATTCCCGGTTATGTTCCCCGCTATGCTCGCATCAGAGTAAAAGGAACAACACTAGAAGGCGAAAATATTGATATTCGTTTAAAAGGATTTCCGGCTATTGTGTTTCAGCATGAGATCGATCATTTGAACGGCGTTATGTTCTATGATCATATTGATAAGGAAAATCCTTTCAAAGAACCTGAAAATGCAATCGCAATTGAGCGCTAAAAGAGAAAACGGCTGGCACAATGCCAGCCGTTTCTTTATTTTAAAAGGCCCAATTCTTTGACAGCGTATGCAATTCCATCCTCGTCCACCGGTTTTGTTACAAAGTCCGCGATTTCTTTCAGTTCGGGAACAGCATTTCCCATAGCAACGCCTGTCCCAACGTATTCAATCATTTGCAAATCATTTAATCCGTCGCCGAAAGCATATGTATCGCCGATATCAAACGGAAGACGCTCAATCACTTTTTTGATTCCTTCTGCCTTCGAACCTCCGTGCGGCAGAACATCAGTCGATAGCTCATGCCAGCGAACTAGATCAAACTCAGGAAAAGCGGCATAAGCTTTTTCTTCTTCATCCTGACAAAATAAAAGAAGCTGAAAAATTTCTTTTCCTTCATAAAAAAGGTCATCGGTCTCTGGATAATCTGTTTTAAGGCTGCCGATTCCCTCGAGAACATGGGGGTGATCCGCAACAGTCGCTTTCATCGTGTCCTCAGCCATAAACACAACAGGATGCTTGCCTTCATCCGCCTGCTTTAATAATCGCCTGATTGCATTTTCAGGCAGCGGATTTTTATAAATCACTTGATTTTCAAAGACAACAAACTGTCCATTGTAGGAAATAAATGAGTGGATGCCCAGCTCCTCCAAAATCGGCTTAACCAAAAATGGAGACCGGCCGCTGGCAATAAACACATGATGCCCTTGGCGCTGAAGCTCCGCCACGGTTTTTCTCGTACTTTCCGGTATATTCTTATCATGATCATATATTGTGCCGTCAATATCAAAAAAGATTAATTTAGAATCCATCGCAACTTCCCCTTTATCGTCTTGGTCTGCAATTCCCACCCTCATCATACAAAAAGATTGTCATTCAGCAAACAATTTCGTTCAAAAATCATATTAAATTCCATTAATAACCACGAAAAGTCTTCCTCAATCTCCGTATACTATTTGTATAAAAGAACTCTGGGACAAATTTTTCATTAAAGGAGGGACTGGCTAATGCTGCGTAAATTAAGAAAGAAACTCAGAAGACAATGGAACGGAATGCTCCGTAAGAAAGCAATTGCCTGACAAGGGATCTTTCACTTTTTGAGAGATCCTTATTTTGCTCAAGGCTTTCCTTATATTCCGTTTTCGAATATAATAGAATGAGCGAGTCTAACATACGGCATTTAAGGAGAGATTTGGAATGATTTATAAGGTATTTTATCAAGAGAAGGCTGACGAAGTACCTGTTCGGGAAAAGACAGATTCACTTTATATTGAAGGCGTATCTGAGCGTGACGTCAGAACAAAGCTGAAAGAAAAGAAATTTAATATTGAGTTTATTACACCTGTTGATGGTGCATTCTTAGAATATGAACAACAGAGCGAAAATTTTAAAGTATTGGAGTTATGAGCGGTATGAAATTTGTAAAAAATGATCAGACTGCTGTTTTCGCCCTCGGAGGTTTGGGCGAAATCGGTAAAAATACGTACGCGGTGCAATTCCAGGATGAAATTGTACTGATTGATGCGGGGATCAAGTTTCCCGAGGACGAACTGCTCGGAATTGACTACGTCATCCCTGATTATACGTATTTAGTCAAAAACGAAGATAAAATTAAAGGGCTTTTTATCACCCACGGGCACGAAGACCACATCGGCGGTATTCCATACCTGCTCAGACAAGTGAATATTCCTGTATACGGCGGAAAACTCGCGATCGGCTTACTTCGGAATAAACTTGAAGAGCATGGATTATTGAGACAGACGAAACTGAACATTATCGGCGAGGATGATATTGTAAAGTTCCGCAAAACGGCTGTGTCATTCTTCAGAACAACACACAGTATTCCGGATTCCTACGGCATTGTTGTAAAAACGCCGCCCGGAAACATCGTACATACTGGGGATTTCAAATTCGACTTTACTCCAGTCGGCGAGCCGGCAAACTTAACGAAAATGGCCGAAATCGGTAAAGAAGGCGTTTTGTGCCTTCTTTCAGACAGCACAAACAGTGAAAATCCGGAGTTTACCATGTCTGAGCGCCGTGTAGGAGAAAGCATTCATGACATTTTCCGCAAGGTGGACGGCCGAATTATCTTCGCCACATTTGCGTCGAATATTCACCGCTTGCAGCAGGTAATTGAAGCTGCTGTACAAAATGGAAGAAAAGTTGCCGTATTTGGACGCAGTATGGAATCGGCTATCGAAATTGGACAGACACTCGGTTATATTAACTGTCCTAAAAATACGTTTATTGAGCATAACGAAATCAATCGTATGCCTGCTAATAAAGTAACAATTTTATGTACAGGAAGCCAAGGGGAACCAATGGCGGCGTTATCAAGAATTGCAAACGGCACACACCGCCAAATTTCAATCAATCCTGGGGATACAGTCGTATTTTCTTCATCCCCTATCCCAGGCAACACAATCAGCGTGAGTCGAACAATCAACCAGCTGTATCGTGCGGGTGCTGAGGTTATTCACGGCCCTCTTAACGATATCCATACATCCGGTCACGGCGGACAGGAAGAACAGAAGCTGATGCTTCGTTTAATCAAGCCTAAATTCTTCATGCCGATTCACGGTGAGTACAGAATGCAAAAGATGCATGTCAAACTTGCAACAGATTGTGGCATCCCAGAGGAAAACTGCTTTATCATGGATAATGGTGAAGTATTAGCACTTAAAGGCGATGAGGCTTCAGTTGCAGGAAAAATCCCGTCCGGTTCAGTGTACATTGACGGAAGCGGTATCGGTGATATTGGCAATATCGTACTTCGTGATCGCAGAATTCTCTCTGAAGAAGGACTTGTCATCGTTGTTGTCAGCATTGACATGGACGACTTCAAGATTTCAGCGGGTCCTGATTTGATTTCCAGAGGATTTGTGTACATGAGAGAATCTGGTGACTTGATCAACGACGCTCAAGAGCTCATTTCAAATCACTTACAAAAAGTAATGGAACGAAAAACGACTCAATGGTCTGAAATCAAAAACGAAATTACAGACACGCTTGCACCTTTCTTGTACGAAAAAACAAAGCGCCGTCCAATGATCCTGCCGATCATTATGGAGGTTTAAAAAAAGAGGCACTCCCTAAGGGAGTGCCTCTTTTTATTGCAGTGATATGTGTTGAAATGATTTTACATCGAATAATCCCGTAGTCGTCATTTTAATATCAGGAATGACAGGCAACGCTAAAAACGACAATGTCAAAAATGGATTAAATCCGCCTGTGAAACCGATTAACGACAATTTATCATGAAGCGTCAGCAAGCTTTGATTCACTTGCTCTGCAGATTGGTCGGATAATAACCCTGCAATCGGCAGCGGTACTGAATGGAGCTCTTCCCCATTTTTTATAATTGTTAATCCTCCGCCAATTTCCTGCAGCTTATTAACTGCCGCCGCGATATCCTCATCATTCGTTCCGACGGCAATAATATTATGGGAGTCGTGTGAAATGGTTGTGGCAATCGCTCCGCTCTTGAATCCAAAACCTTTCACAACACCAAGTCCGGTTTCTTTTAATCCTTTATGCCGCTCGACAACTGCAATCTTTAACAAATCAAGCTCAGTGTCAGGCTCAAATTCGCGGGCAACAGGAGCCGGAACTTGTACTAATCGTGTTTCAAGCTGATTTGGTATGATTTGAATGACATTGATCTGCTGCTCTGAATCGATTGGCATATGAAAATCCTGTTTGTTAAGAGGAGCAGCAAGCTTAACAGAATCAAGCAGTGCCTGATCTGGTGCTGCAGTTGAAGCATGATCCTGATAGACCGCTTTGCTGTCTTCAGCAACAGTCTGCCCTTTTACCATCGTCATTGTGACAGTGACATTTTCCAGATCAGATACAAAAAGCAAATCAGCGTCAAAACCCGGGGCAATCGCTCCCTTTGTATCTAATCCGTAGCATTCGGCTGCATTGAGGCTTCCTAGCTGATAGGCTAAAAACGGATTAAGTCCGGCTTGAATCGCCATTTTCACCTGATGGTTTACACTTCCCTCTGACAATAAATCATCCACATGCTTATCATCCGTACAGAAAAAGAACCGGCGTGCGTTCTTTTCATTCACCGCCGGCAGCACATTGAGCGTGTTTTTGGCGACTGATCCTTCACGCATCATGACATACATGCCCCTTCTGATACGATCAAGGGCTTCTTCCTTCGATGTTACTTCATGGTCGTTTAAGACAAATGCGGTTCTGTAAATGTTAATGAGGTCTGTTGATAAACCAGCTAAATGACCGTCTATCCTTTTTCCTGCCACACGGGCATCAAGCAGTTTCTGAACCATGTCTTTTTCAGCCTGCTGAACCGACACATAATCCATAACTTCAGCCAGCCCTAATACTTCTTCTTCTTCATAAAAAGGCTTGAGATCGGCAGCTTTGAGAATTGCGCCTGATCGCTCAAAACTTGCGGCAGGCACACTGGAAGGAAGCATAAAATGGATATTCAGCGGTGTATGCCGAGCTTGTTCAAGCATAAACTCAATCCCTTTTTCACCAGACACATTCGCGATCTCATGCGGATCTGTAACAACCGTCGTCACGCCATGAGGCAACACTGCTTTAGCGAACTCAATCGGTGTAACCATTGACGACTCAATATGTACATGTCCATCAATAAAACCCGGAACAATCATTTGTCCCTCTGCATCAATGATATTTTCGCCTTCATACTCACCGAGGCCTACAATAACTCCATCTGTAATCGCAATATCTTCATATATCCATTCTTGATTATATACGTCCATGATTTTTCCGTTTTTAATGACGATATCAGCTTTTTGTCTTTTGGCTGAAGCATTCAGCCTATTGACTAGCGCTTCTTTATTCAAATAGGCCCCTCCTTTTTTTATTATATGGTACAATATGCTATCGGAACGCCTGTGCTTAGTCAATGAAATTTTAAGAAATTGACGCTCAGTTCATTAAAGTTGTTATATTCTGATAATATGAAAAACCGCCCTTTGAGGACGGCTTATTTGGCTGCTATTTTGTATGAAGAACTCTTTTTTCGAAACGGGAGATGTCTGTAACTGATCCAATAACAATGAGTATATCTTCTTGGTGGATGACTTCGGTTGCAAGCGGTGATACGATGACTTCCTTGCCCCTTTTTATGGCTACGATGTTAATACCGTATTTTGCGCGAATATCTAAATCGAGAAGCGTATTTCCAGCCAGGCGGCTGTTAGCTACGATTTCAACAAGACTATGCTCTTCAGACAGCTCCAAATAGTCAAGTACATTGTTGGACACGATATTATGCGCAATTCGTTTTGCCATATCGCGTTCCGGGTGGACGATGTGATCCGCACCAATTTTAGACAGCACTTTTTCGTGATAATCGTTCTGCGCTTTAACTGTAATCGTATGGACGCCAAGTTCTTTCAGAATGAGTGTCGTTAAAATACTCGCTTGAATATTTTCCCCGATTGCTACAATAACGTGGTCAAAATTTCGCAGGCCTAAATTTTTCAGGACAGATTCGTCTGTCGAATCACCGATAACTGCGTGAGATGCAATCTTGGCATACTCGTTGACTTTATCTTCATCGATATCCATTGCCATAACCTCGACGCCTTCTTCGCTTAATGCTTTGCAAATACTGCCACCAAAACGGCCCAGCCCAATTACCGCAAATTCTTTTTTCATCGTGGTGCTCCTTTATATGACATGATATTGATCAAATTTTATCATATTCTTTTGTTACAGTGTTATCCTTTTGGCAGCGAATTCATATGCCGCTTGAGCTTTTCAGTAAACTCAGGCGACAAATACAGCTCCGCTCCGCGTTCGATTTCAATCTGATAGTGCTGAGGCGGGGCAATTTCCGCTTCTTTTTGGAGGACGAGAAAGGTTAAGCAGTCTTTGTAGTGCCTTCCGCCAGCTTCAACGTCTACAAATGCCGGCCGATACGTAAGAGATTCGACACCCTCCCTTTTATATAGATAGGAGAGAGCAGAATAAGGAATACGGTATAAAACGCCTTCTGTTGTTCCTCCGTCTTCCAACATGTCCGCTCTTGAACCGTCATCCCTTTTTAGCGTGAAGCGAGTTGTGTATCCTTTTAAAACACCTCTTCCTACTGGATCTTGAAAATAGTGATCGACTCCCGCTTTTTGAAAGCGGGCATTATCCATGCATGATCCGTAGGCAAAATAATAAATGGGATTTTTCGATTTGCTGATCATCTGATGTTCTTTCCAGTCGCCGCTGCTTATTTTCGTAAAACCGGCACACCCGTCTTTGTTCATAAAATAAATAAGCGCATTTTTAATCCCGACATCCGTTTCTACAAACACCGTTTGTTTATGATATCCTTGAAAAAATTGATCGAGCTTATGTATACACAATTCATCTGCTTCATATACTTCGCCGTATATATAGCCTTCACTATTTAAAACAGCTGTGGGCTCCTCTTTTGCAGCAAACAAACTTCCCTTTGTTCTCGCCTGCTCATTGATACATGCCGATTGTGCCAGCAAATGATGGTTTTTTTCATGCTTTCTTAATGTCCCGTATACAAACAGAAGCGAGTTCACTTTATTTTTCTCCTCTCAGCTGTCTGATTTTAAAGGCAAAACCACTTGAAAGACGCTGCCTTTTCCAGCTTCACTTTCGATTTTCAATTCCCCGTCATGTTCCTTCAGGATTCTCAAACAAATGGGAAGTCCCAGTCCAGTGCCCTTTTCTTTTGTTGAATAAAAAGGTTTGCCAATCTGCTTCAGCTTTTCCTGCGGCATGCCGTTTCCTTCATCCTTTACGCTTATCACTGCATGAGAGGCGGTTTTAGCAGTTGAAATGGTTACGACACCGCCCTTTGGCATTGCCTCAATTCCGTTTTTAATGATGTTGATAAAGACCTGCTTCAGCTGATTTTCGTCTCCATTAATCATACAGCCATCTGTCTCTTTGAAATTTTTCTCTATGACGATATTGGACAGAATTGCATTGGTATCAAGCAATGTCGTGACTTGTTTCAAGATCTCATTAAGCTGGTGTGTTTTAAATGTGATTGCCTGCGGTTTTGCAAGCAGCAGCAGCTCGCTGAGCACTAAATCGATTCTTTTAATCTCTGAAAAGATGATGTCAAAATAGTCTTTTCTGTCCGGATATTGTGTTTTCATAATCTGGAGGAAACCGCTGACAGATGTTAAAGGGTTTCTGACCTCATGAGCAATACCTGCGGCAAGTTCACTTGTGATTGATAGTTTCTGGGATTCCCTCGCCAGCCGTTCATTAATCTCAATGAGCTCATCTTCAGCCTCTTTCCGCTCAGTGATATCTGACATTGTACCCAGGCTGCCTGTAAATTGGTCATCCCGGTCATAGTAAAGTTTATAATGAACTTCTCCCCAAAAAATCGTGCCGTTTTTTGTCACGTATTTTGCCGTAAACATGCCAGAAGACGCTTTGTTTTGGATTTGGGTGTTAATGTGGTCGGCTACGTGCTTTTCTTTTATGAAGTAATCGTTATACATTGTTCCCATACATTCACTGATTGAAAACCCGGTTATAGATGCCCACGCTTGGTTTAAATATGTAATTTCACCTTTTGCATTCGTTTGAAATACGATTTCCTGCAAATTATCCATGATGCGGTTTTTTTCTTCAGAAAGCTGTTTATACTTCCATTCGTTATCCTTCATTTTCTTAACCAGCTGCTGTTTCTCATCAATATAATAAGCCAACATCCAGACACTTACCAGCGTGACTGCAGTATACACAATATCAACAGGCCAATTAATCGGGTTTTTGCCTATAAAATAAAATAAATAATCCCAAAACATTATAAAAATCATTGCCAAAATGATGGAAATGATACGAGCTTGATATTTTCTCATATGACCACCTGCCGCTTGTGTTTCTCTACTTATTGTACCATTCTTCGACAAATAATTGAGTAAAATATGTAAAGTATCCCAAATCATTCATTACCAAATATCTTGATGTCTTATCTTAGGCGGCGGTAATCAAAAATTGGCACGCAAAAAAGGCGGAGATGATATCACTCCGCCTTTTTTAGCATAATTTTATTCTTTTAAAGCGGCTTGAATTTCTTCGAGAAGCAGCTGTGCACCCTCAGGGCTTAGCGTAATTTTACCGTTGCCGTATTCTTTATTTTCTGAAGTGATTTCTCCAGTCATTAAACAAACGCCATGAGGTTTGTACTTTTTCAAGATAATTTTATCTCCGTCAACAAAAAACTCAATGCTGTCTTTTATGGCAATATCCAATGCCCGTCTCAACTCAATCGGCATGACAATGCGGCCTAATTCATCTACTTTTCTCACAACACCTATTGATTTCATAAAAACCCTTCTTCCTTTAAATGTTTCTTTTCTCATGTAATGTTTTAAGGATGTACCTCAATATATCGTAGACGAATGAAACTTTGAAAAAGTTTCCCGCTTTCTATAAGAATTACAAGATATTTTTTCCATAAAACCGAAAAATGTATTACTTCTGTTACACAGTTCCTTGATTTTTTACAAAAACATTTCTTTACCGACGCACACCCCCAAAAATCGCAGTATTTCTGAGAAACTTTAAATGTAGAATCATATTAAATTAGGATAGAGATTGGGTGAAAACATGTTTCAATCAACTGAAATCGGGATTGACTTAGGAACAGCTAATATACTTGTTTACAGCAAAAATAAAGGGATTATCCTAAATGAACCATCTGTTGTCGCAGTGGATACGACGACAAAAGCAGTGCTTGCAATCGGAGCTGACGCGAAAAACATGATCGGTAAAACACCGGGAAAAATTGTCGCTGTCAGACCGATGAAAGATGGCGTGATCGCAGACTATGATATGACAACTGACCTGCTAAAGCACATTATGAAAAAAGCCGCAAAAAGCATCGGCATGTCGTTCAGAAAACCGAACGTAGTCGTTTGCACACCATCAGGCTCAACAGCAGTAGAACGCCGCGCCATCAGTGATGCGGTGAAAAATTGCGGCGCGAAAAACGTTCATTTAATCGAAGAGCCAGTTGCAGCCGCCATCGGAGCGGATTTACCGGTTGATGAGCCGGTTGCCAATGTGGTAGTAGATATCGGCGGAGGGACGACAGAGGTCGCTATTATTTCCTTCGGTGGCGTTGTTTCCTGCCATTCTATCAGGATCGGCGGAGACCAGCTTGATGAGGATATCGTTTCTTTCGTCCGTAAAAAATACAATTTGCTGATCGGCGAACGCACAGCTGAGCAGGTAAAAATGGAAATTGGCCATGCTCTGATTGAACATATACCAGAGGCAATGGAAATTCGGGGACGTGACCTCGTGACAGGTCTTCCAAAAACCATTATGCTTCAATCCAACGAAATTCAAGATGCAATGCGTGAATCCCTCCTGCATATTCTTGAAGCCATCAGAGCGACACTTGAGGACTGTCCGCCTGAATTGAGCGGAGATATTGTTGATCGCGGCGTTATTTTAACAGGCGGCGGCGCGCTCCTTAATGGAATTAAAGAATGGCTCACAGAAGAGATTGTCGTGCCTGTACACGTGGCGCAAAACCCGCTTGAATCTGTAGCAATCGGCACAGGCCGTTCTTTAGAAGTGATTGATAAGCTGCAAAAGGCAATTAAATAGTCTTTACCCGCAAAATTCTCACACGCGGCAAATTTCTTGCTTCTTTTTTCCTCACTTCCTTCATATTGTGGGAAATGGAGAAACGTTAAGGAGGAAACAGATGCTAAGAGATTTAGGAAGAAGAGTAGCGATCGCAGCCATTTTAAGCGGAATTATTCTTGGAGGCATGAGCATTTCTTTGGCAAATATGCCCCATTCGCCTGCAGGCGGCACTGTAAAACTGAATCATCCATAATATTGAAAAACCCAAGACGTGTCGTTTTGGGTTTTTCACTTTGGGCTCCTTCTTTCCTTTATAGGATCATATTTGATATGATGAGAAAAAAGCTTGGAGGAATGATTCATGGATTCATTTTCACAGAAATTAAATACATATGCACAGCTGGCGGTAGAAGTCGGCGTTAATGTCCAAAAAGGCCAGTATGTAGTCGTCAATGCTTCAACAGACGTCCGGGATTTTGTTCGTTTAATTGTAAAACACGCATATGAAAAGGGCGCAAAAAACGTCACCGTGAATTGGCAGGATGACGAAGTCGCCAAATTAAAATACGAACTAGCGCCGTTTGAAGCATTTGAAGAATATCCTGAATGGGAAGCAAAAGGCAGAGAAGAGCTTGCAAAAAATGGAGCTGCTTTCATTTCTGTTGTGTCGTCAAACCCAGACTTGCTAAAAGGTATAGATTCCAAACGGATTGCGGCATTCCAAAAAGCAGCAGGCAAAGCATTACATACATACAGACAATATATTCAATCAGACAAAGTCAGCTGGACTGTCGTAGGTGCGGCATCAGCAGGCTGGGCTCACAAGGTGTTTCCTGGCAAATCAGAGGAGGAAGCGATCCACCTTCTGTGGGAAGAAATTTTTAAAGCGACGCGCGTAAATGAAGACAACCCGGTTCAGGCGTGGATCAATCATGACCAAAATCTTCATGAAAAAGTTGACCATTTGAACGAGAGACATTACGCTGCCTTACATTATCAAGCTGAAGGAACTGATTTAACAATTAAGCTGCCTAGGAAGCATGTTTGGGCAGGTGCGGGAAGCGTGAATGAAAGCGGCCATGAGTTTATGGCCAATATGCCGACAGAAGAAGTGTTCACGCTGCCGCAAAAAGACGGGGTTGACGGAGTGGTATCAAGCACAAAACCATTAAGCTACGGCGGAAATATTATTGAAAATTTCACCCTGACGTTTGAAAATGGCCGTATAGTCGACATTAAAGCTGAAAAAGGTGAGGATATTTTAAAAGAACTGGTGGAAACAGATGAAGGTTCTCACTATTTAGGTGAAGTGGCACTTGTTCCTTACGATTCACCTATATCACAATCAAACATTCTTTTCTATAACACGCTGTTTGATGAAAACGCGTCAAATCATTTGGCGATCGGAAGCGCCTATGCCTTTAATATTGAAGGCGGAAAGCAGATGTCTCGTGAAGAGCTTGTCAAAGAAGGCCTAAATGAAAGCATTACACACGTGGACTTTATGATCGGTTCTAAGGATATGAATATTGACGGAATTACGGCAGACGGGAAAAGAGAGCCTATCTTCAGAAACGGAAATTGGGCTTTTTAAGTAAATAAAAGGAGGCTTTTCCGCCTCCTTTTTTTATTTTTCTGCTTCATACATTTGCAGATTCGCATAAACGGTTTCTAATACTGGTGCTGCGAGAGATAAACGTTTTGCTTTTTCAAGCAAAAATCCATGCAGGTGGTCTCCTTCAGTCGTTTGGCCGTTTTCCATATCCCGAAGCATGGAGGACTTCATATGGTAAGACATGCTGGTCATCGTACGAAAGCTCTCTTCCTCAAGATCCGGATCAGCCGGAACACCTTCTTTTCGTAAAACAGCGCAAATTTCCCCAATAAGAGTTTGAGCCGTGTGACGTCCGGCTTCTGTGGCGAGGATTGGGCCAAGCGGTCGTTGAAATAACGTTGTGATCCCCGCTTGCGCTGCAATAAAGAGATACTTTTTCCAAATGTCCTTCTCGATATGCCCGCTAATGATGACTTCAGCCTTCACACCTGAAAATGCCTCTTCAAGCGCTCTTATTCGCTCCGTACGCTCGCCGTTCCATTCTCCAAATACAAAACGATGTGATGCGCTCGTATGATGAATTTCTCCTTTGTTGTCTAAAGCACTTTCTATAAAACACAGGCCGCCCAGCACCTGTTCTTTTGAAAATGCCGCAAATAGCTGCTCATAGTGGCGGTACCCATTTAAAAAAGGGATAATGACAGATTCTTGATGGATAAATGGTTTGACATCCTCTATCACTTGACCAAGCGAGTATGCTTTAGAAGCAATGATAACGACATCAAATTGCCCTGTTTCTCCGGCACTGATTAGTTCGGGCTGAAATGATACATTCCCTTTTTCACTATGGATGACAAGCCCGGTTTTTTTAAGCTGCTCAGCTCGTTTTTGGCGCACGAGAAATGTCACATCATTTCCTTTCTCTGCAAGCCGTCCGCCAATATACCCACCTACTCCACCTGCTCCGACAACTAAAAATTTCATGTTGTGATCTCCTTTCATATTTAGGTATCAAAAAAAGCAGAGAAATCTCTGCTTTTTTATTCCGCGTATAGTTCAGTCAATTTTTTCTGCACATCAGCATTTTCAAGGAACTCGTCATAGCTCATTTGCTTATCGACGATGCCGTTAGGTGTAATTTCTATAATTCTGTTGGCAATGGTCTGCACAAACTGATGGTCATGGGAAGTAAACAGCATAGCGCCTTTAAAGCTGATTAAGCCGTTATTGAGCGCTGTAATGGACTCCAGGTCTAAATGGTTAGTCGGCTCATCCAAAATTAAAATATTGGCGCCAGAAAGCATCGCTTTCGACAGCATACAGCGGACCTTTTCTCCCCCGGAAAGTACATTTGCTTTTTTGTGGACTTCTTCTCCAGAGAACAGCATGCGTCCTAAGAAACCGCGTAAAAAGCTCTCACTTTGGTCGTGCGGAGAATATTGGCGAAGCCAGTCTACAAGGTTCAGATCACTGCCTTCGAAATATTCGCTGTTGTCTTTTGGAAAATACGCTTGAGATGTGGTAACACCCCATTTAAACGTTCCGCTGTCAGCTTCCATTTCCCCGGAAATGATTTTAAACAGCGTAGTAACAGCAAGTTCATTTCGGCCAGTGAAAGCAATTTTATCTTCTCGATTCATAATAAAGCTGACATTGTCAAGCACCTTTACGCCATCGATTGTTTTTGTTAAGCCTTCCACGCGAAGAACATCATTTCCGATTTCCCGTTCCGGCGTGAAGTTAACATAAGGATAGCGGCGGGAAGACGGTTTAATATCATCCAGCGTGATTTTTTCGAGAAGTTTCTTTCTTGATGTAGCCTGCTTAGATTTAGACGCATTGGCGCTGAATCTAGCGACAAACTCTTGAAGCTGTTTAATCTGCTCTTCTTTTTTCTTGTTCGCTTCTTGAGAAAGCTTTAACGCCAGTTGGCTTGACTCGTACCAGAAATCATAGTTTCCGACATAGATTTGAATTTTGTTAAAATCAAGGTCGGCAATGTGCGTACATACTTTATTTAAAAAGTGACGGTCATGGGATACGACAATAACTGTGTTTTCAAAGTTAATCAGAAACTCTTCAAGCCACTGAATTGCCTGAAGGTCCAGGTGGTTCGTCGGCTCATCGAGCAGCAGAACATCCGGCTTGCCGAATAATGCCTGTGCCAAGAGAACTTTTACCTTCTCCGAACCGCCGAGGTCTGCCATCTTTTTTGTGTGCAGATCTTCTGAGATACCAAGGCCTTTTAACAGGATCGCAGCTTCACTTTCCGCTTCCCAACCGTTCAGTTCCGCAAATTCACCTTCTAGCTCAGCAGCACGAATCCCATCCTCATCTGAGAAATCAGGCTTCATGTAAATAGCGTCTTTCTCCTGCATGACTTCATACAGGCGTTTGTGGCCCATAATGACCACTTTCAGCACTTCATACTCTTCGTACTCAAAATGGTTCTGCTTCAAGACGGCAAGACGCTCGCCAGGACTCATATGCACGTCGCCTGTCTGAGGCTCGATTTCGCCTGACAGCACCTTTAGAAACGTTGATTTACCGGCACCGTTTGCACCAATTAACCCATAGCAGTTGCCTGGGGTAAATTTAATATTAACATCTTCAAATAACTTGCGATCCGCAAACCGCAAGCTTACATTATTTACAGCAATCATTTATTATCCTCCATCATGTCTATCATCAATAAAAGTATACCATGAATGCAGGGCAAGAGAAATGATTCCCTGATAAAACAGAGAGAAAACACTTATACACCCAAACCAGCCAGCTGTGTTACAATTAAAGAGAGAGAATGCATCCGCTCGGAAAATTACACACTCTCATGGAGGAACACGTTGAGGCTTTTAACACTTACTGAATATTGCTTACTGATCTTTTTTACGGGCTTTTACCTTGCCGTAACAGGCTTTACCGCCAAAGATATCGGCTTATATATAGGCATAGCCCTTATTTACATATTTTCACACATTTTTTCTAAACGGCTTTTAGAAAAGCGCGGAAAAGAGAACAAACAGGTTCACCTTTTCTTCAGTGTGCTAGCTATTATCGGTTCAGTGTTCATCACGGTTTTATGCATTGCATTGGTCGCTTCTTTTTCAAAATAAAAACGCCTGCTGTCCTAGGCCAGCAAGGCGTTTTTATTTTGTTTGACGCATTTCGTTAAACGGGAAAAAGACAAACTTCGATGTGCCGACAATTCGATCTTCCGCGATCAGTCCCAGCCCGTTTCGGCTGTCCATAGAATTCAGCCGGTTATCTCCCATGACAAAGTATTTGCCTTTCGGAACCTTAACCGGTCCAAAGTCTCCTGTCAGACTGACACCAAGTTTTTCTGCTTCCTTCTTGTTTTTAGACAAGTAAGGCTCGGCTACTTTTTTACCGTTTATATAAAGCGTGTCATCCTTCATTTGAACGGTTTCTCCAGGCTTTCCGATCAATCTTTTTACATAATGGATTTTAGAAGTTTCACCGTTAATAATAACGATATCTCCGCGCTTCAGCTCGCCGATATAGTTGACTGTTTTATTCACAAACAGCCTTTCTCCGTCATGTAATGTGGGATACATAGATGAACCTTCAACTAAATACGGTTCAAACAAAAAGTGACGGATCAGGAGAGCCAGCAGAACAGCGATGACAATCGCTTTACCCCATTCCAGGTACGTATTGGTTTTTTTCTTCGCCGTTTTCTCAGTATTCGTATTTTTTTCCTCGGTCAAAGTGTTTCCTCCTAGACAATTGCTATGTCAGTTGTTTCTCTTCTTTTACTTTATCATAAAAAAGAATAAAATACATAACTTAACCGCGCTCCCTGCCGGCCGGATAAGAAAAAGCGTCCTTTCGAACCAAGGACGCTTTTTTTCTTATTTTTCTGTAACAGGTTTTTTGACGATACCGAGGATAATTGCCATCACGACAGCACCGATCACGATACTTAAAAGGTAAAGCATCGGATGGTTTGTAATGAAAGCTACGAATACTCCTCCATGAGGCGCCGGAAGCGTTACTCGGAAGAATTCAGTTAATCCGCCGGCAACAGCTGCACCGACTACAGCAGCTGGTATGACGCGAAGCGGATCAGCCGCAGCAAATGGGATCGCTCCCTCTGTTACGAAAGCAGCTCCCATGAAATAGCATGTAATACCAGCTTCACGGTCACGCTGAGTGAATTTGTTTCTGAAAATGGTTGTTGCAAGTGCAATACCAAGCGGAGGAACCATACCGCCGGCCATGATTGCTGCATGAGGCGCATAGTTGCCTGCATCGATCATGGCGATACCGAACGTAAAGGCTGCTTTATTAAGCGGGCCGCCCATATCGATCGCCATCATGCCGCCCAAGATAATACCCATTAACACAAGGTTTCCAGTACCAAGGCTTTCAAGCCAGTTTGTTAAGAAATTCATAAATGCCGCTACAGGTGTATTGACGACAAATTGCATTAATACGCCAGTGATAAAAATACCGAACAGCGGGTAAATCAAAACAGGTTTTAATCCATCAAGTGACTGAGGGATAAACGTAAATACTTTCTTCAGTAAAATCACGACATAACCGGCAAGGAATCCGGCAATTAAGCCGCCTAAGAATCCAGCATTCGCTTGAGTTGCCATAAATCCGCCGACCATACCAGGCGCAAAACCAGGACGATCTGCAATACTCATCGCAATGAAACCGGCCAGAACTGCAACAATCAGTTTTAATGCATTGTCGCCGCCGATAAAGTTTAATGCTGCTGCAAACGTGTTGTAGCTAGGATCATTCGGATCAGCAGAGTGAATTCCCCAGAAGAATGAAATCGCAACGAGAATACCGCCGCCGACTACGAACGGAAGCATGTTGCTGACACCGCTCATAAGGTGCTTATAAAACGCGTTTCCGATACCGCTTCCAGACTTGCCTCTCGCTTCTTCATCATCGTTTGAAGCTGCTGAACCGCCGCCGCTGCCTTGATAAATCGGCGCATCTTGATTCATCGCTTTTTCGATAAGCTCTTGCGGACGTCTGATACCCGCCGTTACAGGAACTTGAAGTACGCGCTTGCCTTTAAAACGTTCCATTTCAACCTGCTTGTCCGCTGCGACAATGATTGCAGGTGCATCTTCGATTTCTTGGGCAGTGAGCTTGTGCTTAATGCCGCTTGACCCATTTGTTTCGACCTTAATTTCCACACCAAGCTCTTTCGCTTTTTCTTTAAGGGCATCAGCAGCCATGAATGTATGGGCAATACCTGTCGGGCATGCAGTAACCGCTAAAATTTTCCCTTTTCCGGCAGGTGCTGGTGCCGCTTCTTCTTCTTCCTCTTCCTCTTCGTCATCATCTTTATCGTGCTGATTAATAATGTCGATGATGGCATCTTCAGACTCAGCTTCAAGGAGCTGCTTACGGATTTCTTCACGCATTAACAGCGTTGAAAGTCTTGACAATGCTTCAAGGTGAGTGTTGTTTGCGCCTTCAGTCGCCGCGATCATGAACACTAAGTGAGCCGGCTGGCCGTCTAATGATTCATAATCGACGCCGTCTTTTGAACGTCCGAACGCGATCGCCGGGTTGATAACGCTTGCCGTTTTCGCATGGGGGATAGCGATTCCTTCACCGATACCCGTGGAGCTTTGGCTTTCGCGATTTAAAATGGCTTCTTTATAGGCTTGTCGGTCATTTAACTTTCCAGCCTTATCAAGAACAGTGACCATTTCGTCAATAACATTTTCTTTTTCTTTGCTCTCAATATTAAGCTTTATCGTATGCTTCGTTAAAAGCTCAGTTATTTTCACTTGTGTTTCCTCCTCTATAGACGTGTGACCTTAACTTCAGGAAGAAGCTGCTGGACAAATTCTTCTGTTCCAAGTTCTTCAGAGAACGCGGTAGCACTGCCTGAAGTAACTCCTAAGCGGAATGCTTCTTCAAGCGGCAGCTGTTTGGAAATTCCGGCAAGGAAACCTGCAACAACGGAATCCCCTGCTCCGACTGAGTTTACCAATTTCCCCTTTGGCACGTTAGCAAAATAAACAGCTTCGTTCGTAAACAGAAGCGCTCCGTCTCCGGCCATTGATACGATTACATGTTCAGCGCCTTGTTCTACAAGCTTTTTCCCATAAGGAACGGCTTCCTCAACAGATGTAATGGCCGTGCCGAACATTTCTCCAAGCTCATGATGATTTGGCTTCATCAAAAATGGTTTCATTTCTGTTGCTTTCAAAAGAGCCTCGCCTGAGATATCCAGAACAACTCGTGCGTTCTGCTGTTTGCAGGCCTCTGCGATTTTTTCATAAGTATCGTGAGGGAGTGAAGATGGAATGCTTCCTGCAAGAACAACGATATCTCCCTCTTGCAAAGATTGAAACTGTTCTAAAAAGGCTTTGAAATCTTCATCCGAAATTGTCGGTCCCTGCCCGTTAATTTCAGTTTCATCACCCGTTTTCAGCTTTACATTGATACGGGTATCCCCTTTTACTTCAGAAAAAGCTGTTTCCAGGTTTTCTTCCCGTAAAAATGTTTTGATATATTCTCCGGTAAATCCGCCGACGAATCCGAGCGCTTTAGACGCCACATGGTGTCTTTTCAGCAGTCTCGATACGTTGATGCCTTTGCCCCCTGGATACTTGGTATCATACGAAGAACGGTTCAGGCCTCCTACAGTAAAATCTTCAACGTGAACTATATAATCGACAGATGGATTAAGTGTTACAGTGTAAATCATGGTTTCACTACCTTTACGACAGTTTTTTCTTGGTAATTATCGAATGTAAGCTCTTCAGCGTCAGTCGTAATGATTGTTGCGTCGCCTATTCCGGCGAATGCCGAAAATGAAATTTCTCCGAACTTCGAAGGGTCTGCTAAGACGTAAGCGTGTTTTGCCTGTTTGATCGCTTTCTGTTTTAAAAGGGCCTCATCAGGGTCCGGCGTTGTAAATCCAGCCTCTGTATGGACACCGTTTGTCCCCAGAAAACTCTTGTCAAATCTGTACTGGTCCATGGCAATCAGTGAAGCGCCTCCAATAATCGCGCCCGTTCTGTGCTTTACGTATCCTCCAAGCAGATAAAAAGAAATTTCTTTCCTTATTAATGCATCGATATGCATTACCCCGTTTGTGACAACGACAATATCTTTGGTTTTATCCATAAAATCAATCATGTGCAATGTCGTCGTGCCTGCATCAAGGTAAATGCAATCCCCTTCTTCTAAAAGAGAAGCTGCTTTTTCAGCAATCTTCAGTTTATCGTGAAGGTTTTTGGATGATTTTTCAAGCATATCGGGTTCAAGTCTGATATCGGAAAGCTTGGCCGCTCCACCATGAACGCGCTTTAAAAAACCGCGTTCTTCAAGGGTCGATAAATCTCTTCTGATTGTTGATTCAGAAGCATTAGTCAGATTTATAAGCTCTTGAATCTTTACCACATCATGCTTTTCTATTTGATCAATAATCAATTGATGCCGTTCAGGAGTTAGCATGCTTCACCTCCTAATGAAAACGTATTCATTTTGAATACAATTTCATTGTAAACGCTATTTTCGGTTTAGGCAACTAAAATCATTCAAATTCATTCAATAACTATCAAAATCTTTCACGTTTCTCCATATTAACGTATGTCTATAGGGTTTGTAAACTGTAAATTCGACAAAAATAAGGACAATTGTACGACATTTTCTTCTTATTTTAATGAAAAAAGTCTTTTATATTCATAGTAGAAATCACTAAACATAAAAAAACCTCATGCATGTTGCATGAGGCTACTCATAACGCAGCGCTTCAATGGGATCAAGCTTTGCGGCTTTATTTGCAGGAAGCATGCCGAAAATAACACCAATGAGCATACTGAACAGCACGCCCCCGCATACAACCTGCCAGGATATGAGTGACGGCCAGCCCGCAATGGCTGAAACAAGCGCGGCCCCTCCGTATCCAATACCAATCCCGACCAGACCGCCAATCAGCGTCAATACGACTGATTCAATTAAAAACTGAGTCAGAATCTGTCCCCTCGTCGCACCAAGTGATTTTCTGATTCCGATTTCCCGCGTCCGTTCTGTGACTGATACGAGCATAATATTCATGACACCGATTCCGCCGACCAAAAGGGAAATACCTGCAATTGAGCCGATAATCGTCGTCATAATTGCAGTTACTTTGCCAATTCCGGCCGCAATCTCTTCCATGTTCATCACTTGATACGAATCCTCTGTGCCATGATTGTCATTTACCAGCTGTGCCGCTTCTTTTCCAGCCGATTTTATGTCGTCTGCTGATTCGACCTGCAATGATACGTTACTGAAATCACTTGTGCCAAAAGAGGATTTCATCATATTAAATGGCACATACATTTCACTTAAACCGAAAGAAAGCAAGCCTGTTTCTTTTTTCAGCACGCCGATAATTTCAACGGGCTGTCCGTTTATCCAGACAACTTCACCTAAAGGGGAGGTTTTATCGAACAGTTCTTCAGCCATCTTTTGAGAGATGATTCCGGCTCTATTCCCCGCGAGAAAGTCATTGTCGGTAAATGTTCTGCCGCTTTCGATTTCTAAAGAATTGACATTCATGTATCCATCATTTATTCCGTTAACCGTAGCATCGGTTTCTTCTTCGTGATAACGCGCTTTCATACTTTCAGAAGTCGAAGCAACGACTTGTTTAATGCCTTCTATTCCTTTTAAACCTTTAATATCGTTTTCTGTAAACGTAGATTCAGCTGCTGCATTCGGGTTGCTTGCAAGCTCCTCGTCGCTAGGCATATAGTACAGCTCCACAGTATTTCCCGGGCCGCTGATCGACTGCTTCAGCATTTGCTCGCCGCCCTGTCCTACCGCAACGACAACAATGACAGAGCCTACACCAATGATAATGCCGAGCATCGTTAAGATCGAACGCATTTTATGGGCAAGGACAGAGCTTAGAGCCATTCTGATGTTTTCCAACAGGCTCATTCTCCCACACTCCTTTGTCCGGAGCTGGCAGGAACAATGTTTCCGTCACGCACCATGACGATCCGATTCGTGCAATCTGCTACTTCAGGCTCGTGAGTAACCAGAACGATTGTCGTTCCCTCGGCATTTAATGCTGTAAACTGATCCATAATCGCCTCGCTTGTTTTCGTATCCAGCGCGCCGGTCGGTTCATCAGCTAAAATCAATTTCGGCTCATTCACGATCGCCCTCGCAATCGCCACCCGCTGCTTCTGCCCGCCCGACAGCTCGTTGGGCATGTGGAGCATTCGATCGGCTAACCCGACCTTTTCCAATGCTCTCTCAGCCCGCTCTTGACGTTCCTTTTTGCCTATCCCGGAATAAATCATCGGCAGCTCGACATTTTTTTTTGCGTTCAGCCGCGGAAGAAGCTGAAATTGCTGAAACACAAAACCGATGGACCGGTTACGGACTGCCGCCAGTTCTTTATCTTTATATGAAGAAATGTCTTCGCCGTCCAATTGATATGTACCGGAAGTCGGCCGATCAAGACAGCCGATAATATTCATGATCGTCGATTTTCCTGATCCTGACGGCCCCATAATCGAGACATATTCACCTTGATGAATGTCCAAATCAATAGAATGGAGAACATCAAACGTTTCCTTTCCGATCTGATAGCTTTTTCGCACATTAGAAAGCTGAATCATTTAAGATTTCACTTCCATTCCGTCAGTCACCTGATCAGATGGATTCAAAATGACTTGATCATCTTGGGAAAGCCCCTCTTTAATTTCTGTCAGGTCATCTGTCACTTCGCCGATTTTGACATCAACTCGCTTTGCTTTTCCGTCTTTTACTGTATACACATAATATTGGTCATCTTCTTTTTTGACTGCCTTTGAAGGAAGCGTATTTGCTTTCCGTTTATCTGTTTCAATATTCATGATAAATTTAAAGCCTGGCTTTCCTTCTGGAAGATTTCCTTTTATTTTCACTTGAAGCGGGTATTGGACCGCCTGTTCTGTTCCTTGTGCCGCAGCGCTCTCCTGCTGATCCGGAACAAGCCCGACTGCGGAAACCGTGCCTTTCCATGTTTTACCCTGTATTACATCTGAAGTGAGTGTGACCTTCTGGCCTTTTTTGACTTTCAATGTATCGTATTCAGACAATTTCCCTGAGACGACAAGGTCTTTTGGGTTGCCGATATGTATGACAGGCTCTTGAATATCTGACTTTTTGGATGCCGCTTCTTGGTTGACAGAAATAACGGTGCCTTCAATTTCGCTTTTCACTTCAAGATCTGATACCCGGTTGGCAAGTGACTGTCGCTGAAGCTCGGTTTGTTTTAATTCGATCTCCGCTGTTTTTTTCTGCATTTGAAGCTCTGTTCGTTCAGATTCGATTTGTTTTTCTGCTTCTTTCTTTCCTACCTGTTTTTCCAGTTCTCTTTCTTTGCTGTCTAAGGCTTTTAACTTTTCTTGAATTTGGTCAATTTGAAGCCGGTTGGATTCAGACGTTAACTGGTTCTGTTCTTTTTCCAGGCTCAGCTGCTCATTTGTATAGGTGACTAAAGGCGTGCCCTTTTTAACTTTATCGCCTTCCTTAACTTTAATGTCTTCTAATGTCCCTTTATCCGCTTCATAAAAGACATACTGTTCATTTGAAAATTTTAGCGTGCCAGGAACCATAACCGTTGATGAGATTTCATTTTCTTCAACGCTCCCCGTCTGTATCTCCTTGCCGGCGCTGCCGCTTGTTGGAGCGGCAGACCGGTATATATTGATTCCAACAAAAAGAGCGACTATAACTGCGATTCCAATTCCGATCCAGACTTTTTTCATGAGCTTATGCACCCGCCACAGAATTGATTAAACCTGAAAAAAGCGAAAATACAACTAAAATTCCGAATAGAATGATTGCTGAAATCCACCCGGCTTTTTTTGAGATGCCTCCCGTTTTGTGAAGTCCGATTGCTAATAATACAAAGCTCCAGATGCTGAAAATTTCAAAGGTATTTAACACACTGGCGAGAGCCCCGTCAGATGGGATAATCCCTGCCAGTGACGTCGTGCTGTAAAGAGGATTCACGTCAGTCGTAAAAGCAACGATTCCATTAACCAATAATCCGAGACTGCTAATCAAAGAGACAAACAGACTGAGAGAAAGCATTTTTTTATATGTCGTAACACCGCCTGATACTTTTACACAGAGCCAATAAATAAGAGGGGCAATAAATAATGCTGCGATACCGCCGATAATAGCGCCTGCCATTCCGCCAAATTTGGTTATTGTTGCGACAGTTTCCATTTGTTCAGCAGATAGCCCTTGCGTATCCTGGCTTTTCAAAAGCTCACTATAATCCGTACCGAGTGATTGCAGCACGGCACCGACGATGATAATTGCTGCAACAATCAAAAGCGGTCCCCATACAGCCGGCCTTTCTCTTATTCTTTCAAATTGAACGGACGGACTTGTGATTACTCCGAAAAGTGAAGGCTTTTCAGTCGCCGTTCCGCTGTTTTTTTCTACATTCGTTTCCATTTCAAAACCTCCTTGAGAATATCTAACAAATAGTACGGGAAGGATATCAAAAAGTTTCATGTTTTTCTAATAAATTTCCAAAAACCTTCAATATTGAAGGCTTTTCATATTATTCTATCGCTGTGCTGTATTGCGCTTTCACAAGCCCGGCATAAATGCCTCCTTTAGCGAGCAGCTGATCATGGTTCCCTTCTTCTATTTTCCTGCCGTGATCAAGAACAATGATGCGGTCGGCGTCGCGGATCGTAGACAATCTGTGAGCGATCATCACTGCTGTACGCCCTTTCAGAAGCGTTTTTAACGCTTGCTGAATTTTTACTTCTGTCTCTGTATCAATGCTTGCCGTTGCTTCGTCAAGGATGATAATAGCCGGATCGGCGAGCAATGCTCTTGCAAATGAAATGAGCTGACGCTGACCGGCAGACAGTACGCTGCCCCTTTCCTCTACCTCTGTTGCGTATCCTTCCGCTAAATCGGAAATAAACTCATCCGCTCCGACCGCTTGGGACGCTTTCATCACCTCTTCATCCGAAGCATTTGGCCTTCCAAAACGAATATTTTCCATGATGGTCCCGGAGAAAATAAATGTATCTTGCAGGACAATGCTGATTTGAGAGCGCAGACTGGCAAGGGAAAGATCCTTAATCGGTATACCGTCTATTTTAATGGTGCCTCCGGTCGCATCATAAAAACGGCTGATTAAATTGGCAATCGTCGTCTTCCCGCTCCCTGTATGCCCGACAAGCGCAAGCGTCGAGCCCGCAGGAATAGAGAAAGAAACGGCGTGAAGGGCTTTTCGTTTTTCATCATACGAAAATTCAACCTCTTCAAAACTGATCTCCCCATTTATCTTTTCATTATGAATGGCATTCGGCTTCTCCTTGACATTTGGCTGTTCGTCCAGAAACTCAAAAATCCGTTCTGATGATGCCATCCCCATTAACAGCTGATTATAGACCTGACCCAGTCTCGAAATAGGTTCCCAAAACATTCCCAGATAGAAAGCAAAAGAAACGAAGACGCCAATCGTAATGGTTTCATTCATGATGAGTGTGGCTCCATACCAAATCAAGACAGCCGTCCCAATCGCATTCGTCATTTCTACAAGCGGACGGAACATGGCATTTTTTCTAGTTGCTTCCCGCCATGATTCGTAGTTCTCCTGATTGACACCGTCAAAATACGCCATGTTTTCTTCTTCCTGCGTAAATGCCTGCGTGACCCGGATGCCCTGAATGCTTTCGTTTAGATGAGAGTTGAGCTTCGATTGCTTCAGCCGTACCGTTTGCCAGGATCGGCGTATTTTTTTTCTGAGACTTGTTGAAATAAAAAACATAATCGGCAATGTCACCATGATGGCTATAGTCAGCTCAGGGCTCAGCGTAAACAAAATAATAATCACGCCGGCCAGAAGCAGCAAGTCGGTCAACAAATTGATGACTCCGCTTGTAAAGAGCTCCTGAAGAGAGTTAATATCATTCATGATCCTGACTAAGATCGATCCCGCCGACCGCTGATCAAAAAATCGATGGGATAAGCGCTGCACATGGGTAAATAAATGCTGTCGCAAATCGTAAATGACATGCTGGCCAAGCTGATTCATCCACCTGATTCTTAACACATTGGCGGCGTAATTGAGGACATATAAACCGCTAATAATAAAAATGAGCTGAATCAGCAGCTCCGAGTTTCTCCCTGTAATCGCTTGATCAAGAACATAAACGCCGATCAAAATGGGGATCACAAGCTTCACAGCAGTGCCAATCAATACAGTGAGAAAAGAAAGCGGCAAAATTGTTTTTCGATATGGTTTGACATAGCTCAGCAGCCGCCACATTTGAGCCCAGTTAAACGGCTTTTCAATGATTTCATCTGAAGAGTAATAGAAACGCTCTAAAACCCCCTGTTTTTTCGCTTGTTTCATTTGGCCCCTCCCTATCCGACCTCATGCGGCTCATTAATCATTTTGACATCACGGTATTGCAAATCGTAAATCTTTTTATAGTAGCCGCCTTTTTCAAGAAGCTCATGATGTGTTCCCCTTTCACGAATGCGTCCTTTATTAAAAACGAGAATTTCATCAGCGTGTTTCAGTGAAGAAATGCGGTGAGCGACGATAAAGGTTGTGCGGTTTTTCATGACTTCTTTTAAGGCAAGCTGTATGCTGTGCTCCGTTTGCATATCTACTGCGCTTGTGGCATCATCCAATATTAAAATGCTCGGGTTCAAGCAGATGGCTCTCGCAATGGCAATACGCTGTTTCTGCCCGCCGGAAAGCCCCATTCCCCTCTCTCCCAGCATGGTGTCATACCCATCAGGAAGCTCCATAATAAAGTTATGAGCCTGCGCCCTTTTTGCCGCTTCGATGACGTCTTCCATTGAGGCATCCGGCCGCCCATACGAAATATTTGATCTAATCGTAGATGAAAACAGGAAGGATTCTTGAAGTACGACCCCGATATTGGAGCGAAGGGTTTTTAACGAATAATCTGTGATGGGTTTGTGATCAATGGTAATCATTCCGCCAACAGGACTGTAAAATCTGGTGAGAAGCTGTGTCACTGAGCTTTTGCCTGAACCTGTCGGGCCCAACAGTCCGATTACCTTCCCGCTGTTTGCCTCAAAGCTTACATTGCACAGCGCGTTTGTTTGTTCTTTTCCGTATGCAAGAGAAACATTTTTGAAATGGACATCTCCGGTTAATTTTTGTTTATGCAAAGCATGAGGATGATCTGTAATGTCTTCTTCTTTTTCCAGAATGTCGAGCAGGCGTTCCCCTGACGCTTTTGCTTGAGAGAACATATTGATGACAAAACCTAAGTTCATAATCGGCCACATCATATAATTGACAAGGCTGAAGAAAGCAACAAGCTCGCCGGGATTGAGCTGATTTTGCATAACCAAGTAACCGCCGTATGAGAGAAGAGCTACAATACAAATGTTACCAATGAACTCCATTAAAGGGAAATACGCAGACCAAATGGATGATGTTTGTAAATACTGCGCCCTGTATTCTGCATTGGCTTTATTGAAAGTGCTGATCTGAAAATCTTCCCTGGAAAGAGATTTAACCGTATTAATGCCGCTGATATTTTCCTGAACTTTTGTATTGAGTTTCGCAAACGATTTGCGGATGCCTCTGAAGGCGGGATGGACTCTTTTGTCAAACCGGTATACCGCAACCGCGAGAAATGGCAGAACAGCTATTGTCACAAGCGTGAGAGGAACAGAATAGTAAAACATAACCGACAGGCTGATGGCTACCAGCAGGCCGAAGCGAATGAGCTCAGCGAGACCGTATGATAAGAAAAAACGAAGCCCTTCAACATCAGCAGTCAGCCTGGACATCAAATCTCCTGTTTTCGCGTTATCATAGTAAGAAAAAGAAAGCCGCTGCAGTTTTTCATACAGACCATTTCTCAGCCGATAAACGGATTTGATCCCGAACATATCACCTAAATACTGATGAAAAAAGGTAGCCATTCCTTTCAAAACCATTACCGCAATAAATCCTAAGCTGACCCACGCCGCAAGCTGATACTGCCGTCCCAGTACGATCTCATCAATCGTAATTTGCAGGATAATCGGATAAACGACAGTAATTGCAGTCATCAAAAGCATGGCTAGAAGCGACCACATAAACACTTTTCTGTACGGCCAATAATACATTTTTAATCTTTTAAATGTCTCCATATCCAGCACCTTTCCAACATTTATCATCTTCACTATATCGATACCCGAAATAAATTTCTATTATTTTTCAAAATTTCAGTCTAATTATGGAGTGAGTCTCTTACTTTATAGGGAGTAACATATGTAGAATAAACGCTTACAGAAAATCATTGTATGCTGGGGATACTTGGGGATATGCCAATGAAATACAGAAAACCGGACGGCTGAAATGCCGTCCGGTTTTCATCCCCCGCTGACCGGCGGTATGATGGCTACCGTGTCACCTGAAGATACAGAGGTATTTTCTTTCACATAGCTTTCGTTAACGGCAATCATAGCCGTATCAATAGATTCAAGACCGTATTGTTCTTTTAGACTCGCTTTTATTTCATCTGTGGTTGCTTGTTCCATATCTATTTCTATTGCTTGTGTACCGGCCTGTTCAGCCAGTCCTGCAAATAAAAGAATTTTAATCATGCTGCTCTCCCTCGCTTAGGTCTGGTTTTCCGTTCGGATAAGCTGTTGTTTCTAGCTGGTCACCGATCCATTGCTCACCGTCTTCCCAAATTTCTTTTTTCCAAATCGGCACAATCTGTTTAATGCGTTCAATCGCATACTCATTGGCTTCATATGCGGCTTTTCGATGGGGAGAAGATACAGCAATCACTACCGCTGCTTCACCGATATCGAGCACACCTATACGGTGCGTGATCGCAGCTGAGGCACCTTCCCATTTTTCTTCGATTTCAGCGCCGATTTGAGCAAGCATTTGCACGGCCATCGGTTCATATGCCTCATATTCAAGCCGAACCGTTCTTTTTCCGTTTGTCCATTCCCGAACCGTACCAATAAATGTCGTAATGGCTCCTGCTTCCCGTTTCTCCACTTTTTTAATGATGTCTTCAGTATTAATGGGTGTTTTCGTAATCTCAAACCGTTCCATTATGCAGATTCCCCCTTCAGCTGTGAAAGCACAAAATCCACGGCAACCGGATCATCCGCATGAAAAACGGGTAATCCCTGATGCTCTGTCATATGCTCTTTTTTTCTATAGATGATGGCGATTATATTTACTGCTTGCAGCGCTTCCAGATCTTCCTTTTCACTTAGGATAACCACTTTAGGATAAGGGGCTTTTTTAAAGCCTTCAATCAGAAGACAGTCTGTTTCGAGAAATTGGTATAACTCGACCAGCCGTGCCAAATCCCAATTGCGGCGGGCAGTCAGCTGTAACACACCAGCACCTTCTACCGCTGTTACATCAGCACCTGCCGCCTTGTAACGGTCCGTGTCTTTTCCTTCCGTGAGCGTTTGCGGTTCACCGCCGTGACCATGGTGCTTCAGGCAGCCCAAATGGACTCCCTGTTCAGAGGCTTTTTCAAGAATGCGCTCAATAAACGTTGTTTTCCCGCTGTTTTGAAATCCTACAACTTGGACGATCGGGAAAGGACGGACCAAGGCCATTCACTTCCATTCTCTTCTCTGATGAGCAGCACTTGAACCGTTCTGCCAGATTCGTAGCCTCGCGTGCCGCCCGGCAGGATAATAAATGCATTGGCATCTGCAAGTGATGTGACAGAGCTCGACTTATCTAAGCCAACGGGTGTCGCCAACAGCTTCCCTTCCTGATGGTGCACGAGCGCACGAACAAATCGGGTAAATGGGTTCGGCTTCGGAAAATCCTTGGTCAAAACAGCTTCCGCACAAATTGAATGCGGTGTTTCATTGAGCAGCCATGTCTGGATTATCGGTTTGACAAACAGTTCAAAACCGACATAGCATGCCGACGGATTACCTGAAAGGCCAAACAGCAGCATATCGTTTGCATGCGCCACCGTTGTCACGCTGCCCGGGCGCATGGCAACTTTATTAAACAGCACGTCCGCTCCGAGTTTTTCATAGATCGCAGGCAAAAAGTCAAAGTCACCGACTGACACACCGCCAGTTGTGATCAGGAAATCCACTTTTTTCATCGCTTCTTTAACTGCAGCAAAGCTTTTATCCAGTTCATCAGAGATTTTCCCTAAATAAAGCGGTGTTGCGCCTGCTTCTATCGCTTGCGCATATACCATACTCGCATTGCTGTTGCGGATTTTTCCCGGTTCCAGCGGATCACTGACATTCAGCAATTCGGTACCGGTTGCGATAATCCCGACTACAGGCTTTCTCACGACAGGCACAGATGCGTATCCGAATGTTGCCAAAAGAGCCGTCACTCCTGGTGTCACCCGGGTGCCCTTTGTCAGTAAAACACTCCCTTTTTGAGCGTCCTCACCTGTTTTTGAAATATTATCCCCCGTCTGAAAGCGGCGTTTTAAAGACATAAATGACTTCCCATTCTCCTCAAAGGCTTGAGTCAGTTCAATCATGACGACTGCATCTGCCCCTTCAGGGATTTGCGCGCCAGTCATAATCCGCACGGCCTGAAACGGGCCAAGTTCTTTTTCAGATACTGCTCCCGCTCCAATATGGTCAATAACTTCAAACCGAACTGGGTTTTCACGTGAAGCTTCTGCCGTATCGCACGCTCTGACAGCAAAACCATCGTATGGCGAACGGTCAAACGCAGGGACGTGGTGATCCGCAGTTATATCTTCGGCTAAAAACCGATGAAGGCTGTCTTCAAGCGCCACCCATTCTGTTTCACCTTGTTTTTGAAAATGGCAGACACGCCGAACTGCCTCGTCTACCGGTATCGGTGTTCTTTTCTCCAGCATTCTGACCCCTCCTGTTGTTACAGTCCAATCACTCTTGCCAACACGGAGTTGGCTTCTTTCACATCATTTGTTCCATGCACCAGTGCCCGTCCGTCATTGAAAATGACAATTCTGAAATCCTCGTAAAAAATATGCAGCAAAAACGCATTAGCCTCGACCTTGCCGATTGTTTTCAGCCGCTTAATGAGCTCCTGTTTCGGGATTCTTTTTAATGATTCTGACCTTACCTGCACTGTATCACGGCCGCATAGTACAGCAGCTTTTGGTGTGTTCCAATCCTGAAGATAAGGATATACCGCATTTGCTCCGCAAGATGGGCATTCCTCATGGCGTACATGATTAACGTTAATCTTCATATGCGAATTGTTCCAGACATCAAATGTCACAAAACCCCGCTGTATTGCTTCTATTTGGCCGGTTAACAGCTTAAATGCCTCAGCCTGCTGATATGCTGAAACGATATGCACAGCAGGCGGAATAATACCGGCAGTATCACACGTCGCCCCGCCAACAGGAATTTGCTCAAACAAACAAGACAGACAAGGGGTTTCTCCGGGAATGACAGTCATGAACATTCCCTGGCTGCTTACACAGGCGCCATAGACCCAAGGTGTCTTTGTTTTCTGGGCAAGATCGTTTATCAGCATGCGGGTTTCAAAATTATCTGTCGCGTCAATCACGACATCTGCTTTTTCAATCAGCGGCTCAAGCGTTTCGGCTGTTCCTTCGGTAACATACGCCTCAATATGTATCTCGCTGTTAATCGCTGATAGATGCTCTTTGGCAGCCATGGCTTTCGGCATGCGGAGTTTGGCATCGCTTTCTGTATAAAGCTGCTGCCTTTGAAGATTGCTCCACTCCACATAGTCACGGTCAATAATGGTAATCGTACCGACTCCCGCTCTCGAAAGCCCTTCAGCTCCTGCAGTGCCGAGCGCTCCCGCTCCGACAATCAGCACATGGCTGTCTGCCAGTCTTTTCTGGCCCTCTTCCCCAATTTGCTTAAATCTGATTTGCCGTGAATAACGTTCCTCCATCAAACCTGTTCTCCTTATCTTTTATGTCATCTTATCATGTTATTGCCCCGTCAGTCCCGCTTGAGGGAGTTCGATTTTTCTTCCAAACAGCTAAAATCATCACGTGTATTAATGTTGATAAACTCTGCCGGGTTTGCTCCGATATTTTCAGCCTGTACGTAACAAACCGAAATTCTGCATAATAAATCTGATATTCTCAACCTCTTCTCAGAAAGCTGATCGTATAGAACTGGCATGATACGTTTGTGGTAAATCGCAATCAATGGCTGCACTTGTCCGTCTGAAATTGGGACTACCGCGTCCGCACCGGCAGTCATCAGACGTTTGAGCTCCAGCATCGTCCTTCTTTGTATCAGCGGTGTGTCACAGGAAAGAACAGTATAAAGATCACCGTCTGTCTTTTTAAAAGCGGTATATATACCAGCCAATGGCCCCATGCCTTGAAATGGCTCAGCATCTTGATACACTTCATTTTCACCGTTTTCTTGAAATCTATCAATAAATTCGGGACGGCTGATGATAACCGTTTGTTCTCCAAGTGCCTCTTTAGCGCATTCGTAAAGCATCCTGCCCTTCCATTTGACAAACGCCTTCGGTTCTCCAAATCGCCGCGAGGCTCCCCCTGCCAGCAGTACGTTTACATGCTTCATATCATCTCACCTCTAGTTTCGTTAAAAGCATAGCAAAAGCAAAGGCTCAACGCTACTGCTTGTCTGTTTATTAAAGAGGAATAGCTGTTCAGTATTTGCATATTGTAGTGTTAACATCATGAGGGAGATGGTTCGAATGAAAAGATCAGGTCCTTTTTTCCACGACGTGTCTCAGGAGAACCTTTATTTAAAATCCGAGCTTTCAAGGTGCCATAAGCTGATTGCTGAACTTGAAGCAAGCTACTTCCATCAGAAAAATAACAAACTGCTCAAAGAAAATACCGATATGAAAGAAAAACTCCAGCAGCTGTCTGCCGAATTAACACATATGTCAACAAAAGAAAAACATGCCTCCCACACCAGCCAAACCCTGCACCAAATAAGAGCGGAACTGCTTGATAAAATCGTTGTTTTGCAGGAGCTTCTATCTGCTGAAACCTATAAACGCAGAGCCGAAATCGAAGAAAAACATAAACTTCATATTGCTAAAGTCAAAATCGAAGAAGAAAATAAAAATCTTCATAAACGGATCAGCGAACTTCAAGCCTCGATTGAGCAGGAACAAAATGCACTGCTTCAGGCAAAACAGCAAGCCGAATTGATAAAAGCCGAAAACGGGCGTCTAAAAGAGCAAATGGTAGAAAAAGAATATCAGCTAAAACATATTAAAATAGAAGTTGATCATATGAAAGATCGAATCATAGAAACGAAAGAAAGACTGCTAGACATAGAAAAAACGAAAGAAAAATTATTTCACGAAACTATTATATCGTATAAACGGCAGCTTGATGAAAGCGATGCCTGGATTGCTTCTCATTTTGCCGATATTGATGGCGGCACAAAACAAAAAGAAAAAACGGAAGAAGAAGCTCCAGCGGTCTACGCGCAGCCAAATCATGTAGAGACCATCCTTGAAGATGTCACCAAACAGATACATGTGCTTCAAAAACAGCTTGCCCACGCCCAATCATCAGACCAGGCCAAGAGCCATACAATCGAAGAGCTGAAAAACAGAGCCGCTGAAGAAAAGCCTTATCAAAAGTGGGTGTATAAGCTTAATCTTGAAAAAGAAAACAAACCTTCACAGAAAAAACCTCAATAAAAAAACTGCTTGAGCGATGCCAAGCAGTTTTTCTTTATATTTATTCGTTTGCTGATTCTGCAGATTCGATTTCACCCTCTAAAATGTACTGCCCGCGATATGGCTTTTTCACTTCCGGGTACATTTTAATTAAGCTTTGCATAAACGTTGTCATATTAGGGATTTCAAGACCGCTTTCTTTTTCAATCTCTTTTTGAAGCTCCGAGCTCTTAATCGCCGCGTTGTGGCGTTTTAATGTTTTAATAGCAGCTTCACGCAGCTTAGCTGCTTTTGATCCCGGTCTTGCCGTTCCTCTTCTTCTTCGTGTTGTTCCGTCTGGTATACCGGCAGGAAGAGAGGAAATAGATTGAAGCTGAGGCTGAACAGACTGCTGCTGTGATTGCGGCTGATAGCTTCTGATTTCCTGAGCCGCAAGCTCAGCGAGAACCGGCAGAGAGTCAGGTTTTTTTTCAGAACGGAAATCCTTTTTGATTTCGGAAGGGCTTCCATTTCTGTCCAGCTCTCTTAATTTTGCGTATATTTTATCACGTTCAATTTGATATTCACGAATGACTTTCACTTCAGCTTCATTTAATTGTTCTAACCGCAAGCGCAAAGCTTCTCTTTCATTAAACATTCCTCAATGTACCCCCTATCAAAATTAACATCTTTAATTAAGATATTAGATTACAAAAGTAATTTTATCAACTATTATTTTAGCATTTTACTATTATATTTACTCTATGAAAAATTCCTTATTTTCTGAAAAAGTTTTATTTTTCAAAAGAGTCCTTTATTCTCAAGGGGTCAAGGGTCTTTCTAGTTTATTTGGTATAATGTTGAAAATATATATTTTACTTACTTCTTTAAAGAAATTTAGTGTAATATCTACAATTTTCGAGTTATGAGATATGAGATTTATCTAAAATTGAGGAAAAACATCAAAAATTAGCTGTGTTTTTTAGCGTATCAATCAAACAAATCATCAATTCCTATACCCAAATTTGGAAAAATAAGCTTCTTACTCTTCTTCCATTGCTTTTTGCACAAATAAAAAACCTGATGTGATCAGGTTTTTAGGAAATACTATTTAGTCAGATACCTATTCCGTTTCAGCCAGAACGCGGTTCACACGTTTTTCAAGCATTTTCATACCGCTCCCGCCGGCTTGGAAGTGACGGAGCTGTCCTGTTTTATCAAACACATAATACGCAGGTACGTATTCATTTTCAAATGCATCGGTTAAAGCATGGTCACTGTCAACAAAAATCGGCTGAGTGATATCGTGTTCAGCGGCTGTTTCTTTAATTTTACCAAGGTCAAGATCATCTTCGGAACGGGGCATATGCACAGCTACAACATTCAGTTGATCTTGATATTTATCACGAAATTCATTCACTTGCGGCATCGCTTCTTTGCACAAGTGGCAGCTGATGGACCAGAAATGAATAAGCGTCGGCTTTTCCCCAATCAATTGCTCTCTCGTCACTTCACCATTTAACCAAGCTTTTTCTCCCGTCAATTCCGGCATGGGCTGACGTAATTTCATTGCTTTTTCCCTCCTATTTTAAAAGAGAGGCCTAACGAATATGCTAGACCGCTTTTCGTTCTTGGAAAGAATTAAAGTGTTTTTTGGCCTGGTTTCCAGTTAGCCGGACAGAGTCCGCCAGTTTGCAGCGCCTGGAGAACACGAAGCGTTTCATCAACATCACGCCCAATGTTGTTATGGAAAACAGTTTGATATTGAAGCTCCCCTTCAGGATTAATAATAAACAATCCGCGCAAAGCCACACCTTCTTCTTCGATTAAAACGCCATATTCCCGGGATACCTCATGGTTTGTATCAGCAGCAAGCGGGTATTTCAGCTGGCCAAGACCGTTTTCTTTGCGGTCTGTATTGATCCAAGCTAAATGAGTATGGATGGTATCAGTTGAAACCCCGATGACTTCTGCATCAAGATCTTCGAACTCGTCATAGCGGTCAGACATTGCTGTAATTTCTGTCGGACAAACAAAAGTGAAGTCCATTGGATAGAAGAATAGCACTGTCCATTTGTCATTTTTCATGTTTTCCTCAAGACTTACTTTGCCGAATTCTTTGCTTGCAAGGACTGCTTCCATTTCAAAACGAGGAGCTTGTTTACCTACCATACGTTCTGCCATATGTATCCCTCCAATTTATTGTTTGGCTTTAAGGTCAAAATCGCATGAAAATAAAGGGTGATTAACCATTTTTAGTTATATTGCAATGCCATTATATAAAAGCAGATTTCCTGAGTCAATTTTTAACAAATCATGTATGTCTTTGGCTTCGACATTTTTAAATAAAACGTTTAACATGGTCATGTACAGGGTAACTAGCCTCAATGTGCAGCAATCAATTAGAAAAGGAGCTCAACATGGACTTTATTAAACAATATGATTGGGCGGGACTGATTACAAATGCCGGTGTTCTGCTCATTAAACTCGCCATTATGATATTGCTCTATTTTATCGTTCGATCATTAGGCATGAAAATCATTAAACATCTGTTTGCAAAATTCGAGGAGCAGAATAGCTTGTCTATCGGACGTGCACATACGCTCCGAAGCCTGACTCTTAACATATTTGCTTATACTTTGATTTTTATATTCTTCGTCATGGTTCTAGATTTGTTTCATTATGATCCAAGCGCTCTTTTAGCGGGGGCAGGAATCGTCGGCCTGGCTGTCGGATTTGGCGCCCAAGGGCTTGTCAGTGACATCGTGACAGGTTTTTTTATTTTGCTTGAGAAACAATTGGATGTCGGAGACTATATTACCGTTTCCACCTTTGACGGAATTGTCGAGCAGGTTGGCTTAAGAACAACTCAAATCCGCAGCTTTGACGGAACATTGCATTACATCCCCAACAGAAACATCACAAACGTGAGTAATCATTCTCGTGGTACCATGCAGGCTCTTGTTGATATTAAAGTGCCGGCTGAAAGAAACATTGATGAAATGATTCATATTTTACAGCAGGTTTGTGATGAGACGGCAGCGGCTCTTCCACAAATAAAAGAAGGCCCAAATGTCATCGGGATTCAAGAACTGGGGACTTCTGAAATTGTGATCAGGGTCATTGCCAAAACAGAAAATATGGAACAGTGGCGAGTCGAACGAGTGTTGAGAAAAGAAATAAAGAACGCGTTCGACCGCGCTTTCCCTAAAGAAACAGAATAAATAAAAGAACCGAAGCTTTTTGCTTCGGTTTTTATATTACTGAATTCTGCTTTCAACTTCGCTGCAAATTTCTTCAGCCGTCATCCCGGAAGCTGTAATGACAGGTGCTTGTGTTACCGTATCGGCTATCCCTTGCACATTATTATCAAGACCTGTTACGACACAGCAGTCACAGCCTTGAGCATCAGCAGGGCTTTTCATCATTACAACGTCATATCCTTTTTCTTTTAAAGCAGCTTCTACATCTGATAATGATTGTTCAATTCCTATTTTTTTAGCCATTTTTGAACACCTCCGTTTACTAGAGTGCTCATTTTATGGAATTTTATTCTTTCATTTGTACTTAATTGGCATAAACAGAAAAATAACCTGTCATGACATTAACCGCTGTTTCTATCGCATTTTCATCGGGATTCAGCTTAGCATGATGAAGCCCATGTTCAGAATCAGCGCCGAGCCAGAACATGAAGCCGGGATATTTTTTCAGCATGTAGCCAAAATCCTCTCCAGTCATTGCTTCTTTTGCTTCAATTACTGTCGCCAGTTGATGTTCAGCAACAAAAGACATAAATTCTTCTGTTAATCCGCTCGTATTGTAAACTTGGTGATATACAGACGGATATGTCACTTTTCCTTTGCAGCGGAATCCGATTTCGATTCCTTTCACTACATCTTCAATCCGTTCCTTTACTTGTTTCATCGATTCTTCAGAAAGCGTGCGGATCGTGCCTTCCAGGTGGGCCGTTTCTGCAATGATATTTTGTGCCGAGCCTCCGGTAATGGTACCAACTGTAATAACAGCACTGTCTAGCGGATCTGTGTTTCTAGAGATAATCGTTTGCAGCTGGGTGACAAGTGTACTTGCTGCTACAACCATATCCTCAGCCAAATGCGGATATGCCGCATGTCCCCCTTTGCCTTCCAGATCGATGACTAGCTCTGATGTATTCGCAAATAGAAGGCCGCTTTTTGTCGCAATGGTGCCTACCGGAAGCTCTGGAGCAATATGAAGGGCAGTGATGAAATCAGGCTGCCATTTTTTTAATACATCGCTCTCAAGCATTGGTTCCGCACCGCCAGGCCCTTCCTCTGCCGGCTGAAACAGAAAAAGCAAATCATGTTTGACTGGGTGGTGAACAAAATGATCAATAATGCCGAGTGCAATTGTCATATGCAAATCGTGACCGCAGGCGTGCATGTTGCCGTGATGCTCTGATGCGAATGGAAGACCAGTTTGCTCTTCTATAGAAAGTGCATCGATATCCGCTCTGTATGCCAGCATTTTTTCCGGCGCCGTCCCGTTCACTTTTACAAAAAGCCCTGTTCGCCATTTCTCAATTTCAATTCTGTCTTGCGGATATTGTTCCAAGACATTTAATAAATACTGCTGGGTTTTGAACTCCTGAAATCCAAGCTCCGGTATACGATGCAGATCTCTGCGAATTGCGATGAGCTCCTCTTTCTTCATTTCTATTCCTCCTGCCTATACGAATAAGGCGTGGATATATTATCCACGCCTTTTTTATCAAACTTTTCCTTACAGCTGGCGTAATTCCTGCTTGATTTCAGTTTTGCCTTTTGTTTTTTCATCAATGTCTTTGATTTTTTTAGCTGGTGTGCCTGCAACGACAGTGTATGGCTCAACGTCGTTTACCACGATCGCGCCCGCAGCAACAACAGCTCCTTTACCTACTGTTACGCCTTCAAGCACAACAGCATTTGCGCCGATTACGACGTCGTCTTCAATCACAACCGGTTTAGCGGATGGCGGCTCAATAACGCCCGCAAGTACAGAACCCGCGCCGATATGGCAGTTTTTTCCAACAGTAGCTCGTCCGCCTAGCACAACGTTCATATCAATCATTGTGCCTTCGCCGATGACTGAACCGATATTAATAGAAGCACCCATCATGATGACTGCGTTATCACCGATTTCAACTTGGTCGCGGATGATCGCACCCGGCTCGATACGCGCTTTGATGTTTTTAAGATCAAGCATTGGAATCGCAGAATTGCGGCGGTCATTTTCAACCACATAGTCTTCGATTTTGCTTTGGTTTTCTTCGATTGCTGTTTGGATTTCGCTCCACTCACCGAAAACGACACCAGTGTTTCCGTTAATAAAAGCTTTCGCAGATTCGCCGAAATTGATTCCTTCCAGCTCACCTTTCACGTAAACCTTTACAGGTGTAGATTTTGTACTATTTTGAATAAATGAAATAATTTCATTTGCGTCCATCATTTTCATATGTATAGTCCTCCTCCTGATTTTCTACCTCATTACTGTATCAAAGGAAAGATACAAAGACAAGAAAAAAAGGAACAGCCGTTTAGCAGTTCCCAGTGAGTGATCAGACAGCGCACCCGCTTTTCTTTGCGAATTGTCTCCCAAAGTTCATTAATTCTTCCTCTTCGTCACCTTCTGGATTATTTTCGATTTTTACCGAAGGCAGCACAATGTCGCCACCGCATTCTTTTATTTTTGCTTCGAGCGTATCAACCGCTCCGCAGAAAAATTCATATGCTGTATCACCAGAACCGAATACCGCGCATGTTTTACCGGAAAAATCAATCTCCTCCATGTCTTCAACAAGATCTAAAAATTCATCAGGCAGATCTCCGTCTCCCCACGTATAGGTTCCCATTATGATATGGTCATAATCGGTAAACAGCTGGGCATCATCAATATCCATTGCTTCGAAACGGTCTACTTCTGCTTCCGCCTCCTGAAGCCCCTTTTCAATCAAATCTGCCATTGCTTCAGTGTTGCCTGACATTGTTGCATAAACGAGCAAAATCTTCGCCAATTCCTTGTTCCTCCTCTAATGAATCATTGCTGAAACTTCGTACGGCTGGACAAATTTACATTCATACAAGCCTGCGCAAAAGAAATTCTCTTTCTGATTGGCCACTCTCCATCCATGTCCCTTAATGGTATCGAACCACTTTAACGACCGGGCTTCGAGATCAGCCTGGTAAATTCTCGAAAAACCGTTTTCATCTTGTGTTGTAGTGACATATATAATTCCATCATCCTCTGAAAGATCAAGAAATGACTCTTCTTTTCTGATCATGCTGGATTGAATAATAAATTCTTCACCATTCAAAAGATTCCGTACAGTGACAGCACCGTGCTTTCCTTTCACAGAACCCATCGCCGCCACCAGCCAATTTTCATTGAACACGAGCATGGATGCCGTCATCCGGTTTTTTTCTTTTTTGACAATTTGGACAGTGTCACGCTTAATGTCGTAAGCCCAAATGCCGCCAAAATATGCGTGTATTTGCGTGCCGATAAAAAGATTGCCCCCGTGAAGGCATAGCGACCGGATAACAGGGGGATTATGAAATTCGGCAAAAGGTTTGACTACGCGCCATGAGACACCAAAATCATCCGTTACATAAATACAATGCTTACCGTGGGCGCAGACAAACCCGTTGTTTCTGCCGGTAATCGCCCACACTGTTGCATTTGTCGGAAAGCTCGACATCGTCCAGGTTTTCCCTTCATCAGCCGAACGAATGACTGTTCCCTTTTCACCAACACCAAATAAGTAAGGCCCTATGTAGCTGATACAGTGTATCTTACTTTTCAAACGAAAAAGCTTTCTCCAGCCCTGCTCCAAAGAATAATGAAAAATGCCTTCTCCTTGTACCGCCACAAAATATCCAGAAAACGCCGATGCCGTAACAGCAGTTGCCCCTTTATGAAACATGGCTTTTTTCCTTGTTCATATAATCTGCCCATGCAAGAAAACCTCTCGCAAACGCTCGGCAGCTTTCCACATCTTCATCTGTTTCAGGCGCTAATTCAATTTTTAGTGTTTCCTGGTAAACAGCAGCTCCCGCCTCTTGCAGCATGACATTGAACAAATTCACCGCTTCGCAAAACTTTGGATAAGAATAATCGCCAGACCCGAAGCAGGCTGTTTTTAAACCATTAAGCTGAATCTGTTTAACCTCTTCGAAAAAATCCTCCGCTTCGTAGGGCAAATCGCCGTCCCCCCATGTATAGGTGCCAATCAGTACATAATCATAGGAGGTTAAACAAGACGCATCCATATCATCTATCTCGACACAATCGATATCCAACTCATATTCCTGAAGTGTATCTTTTATTATGAAGGCAATGTCTTCTGTATTTCCTGACATGCTGGCATATGTAATCAAGGCTTTAGCCATGTTATCACCCCATTAGTTGATAATGATTTTCAATATCATATGTATCACTTTAAATGATAATGATTTTCATTGTCAACAGATAAATAAAAAAAAGACAGCACCTCGCTGTCTTTAAAATGGATTTTCCTGATCCAGCATATCCTTTATCACTTGTACAAAAGCTTGAACTTGTTTCAGTTCAAAGGCAGGCTCATAGCCTAATAACCATGTATCCCGACCGATCGGATGCCCTTTCATGTCTAAAAGAGGCATTTTATTCACTTTATCTTCATTTTGAAGGGTAACAGACGGCAAAATGGCATAACCGATTCCGTGCAGCGCCATCTGTTTGCACGTTTCAATCTGATCAACCAATATCGTCTGTTTCGGCGACGTTTTAAATTTTTGATGCCACCAGTGCTGAATTTCCTGAAAATAAGTGCTATCACTTTTAAACTGGATAAACGGCCGTTCTGTATGGGCAATATCTTCGATGCAGGAAATTTCAGTATCCACTAAATACAGATGATCTGTCATTAAGTAATCTTTGCGCCCCTTCCACTCAGGGTTGCCTCTTATAATGCCGATATGAACCTGATCCTCATACAAGCTTTTCAGCATTTCGCTGCTCCACCCGGTTATGAGCGAGATCTTTGCATTCGGATACTTTTCAACATACGTCTTCAGGACTTTAGGGAGCCAATGCTGACCGATTATGGAGGCGACGGCAAGCTTCAATGTGCCGTGAATTTCACCTTCAAGCTCGTCAATATTTTCTCTTATTCTTTCCTGCTCTAATGTCACATCATTCGCAAACTGAATGATTTTCTCACCAGCAGGCGTTACCGTTAATCCTTTTTGGGATCTTAAAAAGATTTTTGTTCCCCACGCCTTTTCAATGGTTTGTAAGCGCTGAGATAAAGCCGGCTGAGATACAAAAAGCCGTTCTGCCGCCTTTCTCATATTTAATTCCTCAGCTAAAACTACGAGCATATGAAGCTCTTGAAGCTGCATGTCGTCCTCCTTTTTGTTATCAATAAGTTTTTCTTATCTCCCATTCTAATAAACTCTTAGTTTCTTATTCAAGCCCTATTCTCGTTTAAATTATGTATGCGCTTTCTTTTTCACTCTGCCTATATAATAAAAATAGGCCGTACAGCCTACTTATTCAACGAGCGTATATGCTTATTCAATTCCTTTAAAACGACTCTTCTCGTAAAAATCCCTTCAAATACCTGCTCGTCATTTTCAACACAGACAAATCCGTTATTAATGACCATGCCGAATCCCTTCATAATCGGATCATTGATATGAAGGCGCGGAATGTCGGTCAGCATGACTTCCTCAACAGTGATTTGGTCAAGCTTTTCAAACTCAATTCGCTCAAGTCCAAAAATACTGTTCATGATCATATTTGTCCCGATTAAGCCATGTAAACGGTAGGAAGGATCCAGAACCGGGATGGCAGTGTATCCGGTTTTTGTCAATACTAATAATGCGTGCTCAAGGTTATTTCCGACTTGCACGTGCGCTACTTTGTCCGCCTCAATCATAAATTGTCCGACTGTTGCCTCAAGAAGTTGATCTGATTGTAAGCTTATCATGTTTTCGACCCCTTTTCATTTTCATCATCAATACATTCCCTATATTGCAATAATATAAACTTTATCAGTATTTGTCGAAAAGTTTCCTTTCAATAAAAAAGATACTCTTTGTGGAGTATCAATTATAGGGTGTCCCATTAATTTTCAAATCGAAATCGGTCGTATAGCGTTACAAGTTTTTTGTAGGTGGTTCCGTCAACGTTTTTGGTCCCTGTCTCTATATCGTTGATCTCACTGCTTAATAGCTCGATGGCATACTCATGGTTGATCAGGATATTCAGCAGAAGTTTTTGTTCTTCTTCTGTAAATCGTTCACCGATAAGACTCATTCGCAATCAGGCCCCCTGTTTTATACTGAATACCTCTGAAAGCAAGACAACTTACTTTCAGCTCTACCGCTAGAATAAGTAATCAGATAACAAACGTCAACCGCATAATTCGACATTTACCTTGGCTTTTTCAGCCAAATTATTTTGTGAAACGATTTGCATAGCTGAAGGCAGTGTATGAATCCGGCTTTATTTTGGCCTCAATCCCCATGGAGGTAATACGTCCAGTCATTTCTTGGATCAGATCTTTTGTAAGCCCTTTTTTCCCAATATCCAAGTGAACTTCAAAGGTAAGATCCGCCCCCTCACCGGTAAAGGGCAGGAGCAGATCGGTAATATCCATTAAGTGTCCATCAAGAATATGAGCGGCCGTTTCTTGGCTGTACGCCGTTTCTAACGAAATCTTCTCCCGAAGGCTATGTATGGGTCTGTCGACTGTATGATTTTTCAAGCAGCCCCAAGCTCCCTTGCCTGTACGATGCAAATGCAATGCGGTAATAAACTTTGTGTAATCGCGGTAAACCTGTGAATCGGTTCCGATCGATAACACATAAGAAGAACGGGGGTCCTTTTGAACAAAGGCTTTAAGCCGTTCCATCACATCTTGAAAGGTCATCTGTGCTTCTGAAAGATTATAAAACAGAAAAGAATCAGCCATCACGACACTCCTTTTCAAGGATTTACAACCATGAAACAAGTATGTTCCTTACCGTTTATTTCGATTACTTTTGCAAAGGCGGAAGCTTGTTCCCCCCTATTTCAGGAATCTTACTGAAGAAGTTCAAAGATTTCGATGGAAACCATGTCGATATTATCAAACGGATATGTGTTAGGTTTTTCACCTTTTTGGAAAACCGTCAGTTCAAACGTTTGATTTTTTTCGAAATATTTAACACTGCATATTTTCTCACCATTCACTTCGAAATAGCGCTGCATTGGCTCGTTAGCCGCTTCCGCTGTTTCTTGCAGACTTTGCAGCCGTGTGATGATACCCATTAATTGTGACATTCTAAAAAAAGACTCCTTTCAAAAAGCAACTTCAAATCAACAAGTATTTATTATAATACAAGTTCTATTGAGCATCATACCATAAAGTCGGACAGGATGGCATTTTCACTGCTGAATTTAAGCAAAGAAAAAAAGTGAAAAAAACGATTTTTCTTTAGTTTGAGGCTTTTTTTGAATGTCATGCACACAATTATAATTTTTTTCGAATCTTTGGCAGCATTAAGAATGCCTTTTTGCAACTTTGTCAAAACCTTCTTTTGAATTTTATGGTGAAGTCCCGCGTGGCCATAATCAATGGGAGTCATGCTGGATAGAGGTAAACAACGGAACTGAACACCCGTGCAGCAGTGTCAGGGGTGTTCGGCACTCAATGTTTCTCCCCGTGTTAAACGTTTACCACTAGTTAGGTTTATTGTTTCATTGGATTGTCCTATGCTTTGACAAATAAAAAACTTGGCGGGGGTAGCGCCAAGTTTTTTCGGATCTTGATCTGATAGAGGGGTTGGGGAACAGAGAGTAGCTTCTCTCTATAATTAAATGATAATGATTCTCAGTATCAATGTCAATCGTTTTTTGATATTTTTTTCAATTCATAAAAAAAAAACGGCCTTTCAGCCGTTAAATCAGTCCGTCCTGCTCATATAAATAAGAATAAGGCAAGTCTATAAATAAATACATCTGATCATCCATCGGATATGAAAACGTTCTGATCATTTCACCTGTTTCCAAATCACTGTACAGATCACTGAAAAAACCTTTTCTGAGATTTCTCATTCTCATAATGTTCTCCAGAAAATAAGGGCGCCAGCTCCAGTTCTTTTCCGCATATTCCGGCTGATAAATCCATTCTCCATCTTGCTTAAACACATTTCCCGTCAGCTGATCGCCTTCTTCATCACACATGTAAATCCTGAAGCTGCAATCTGTCAGCTCTTCCGCCAGCTTTTTAATAAAGTCATCATCAGAAGACAGATTGTTTTTTCTCAAAGAGGTCACAGCCTGATGCACTCGTTTGTAAAACTGTTCAGAGTGCTCATAGACGGTCTCCAGTTTCTTTTTCTCATGTGTGATAAATTGGTGAAATTCAGTTTTAAGTCTTTGTTTCAATACATCTCTCTCTAGAAACGTTTCAGATGGAGACACCAAGTAATAGCCCTGAAAATAACGGCCTCCGTTTCTCCAGGCGTACTGTAGCTGGAAGTTCGCCTCAATGTCTTCATACAATAGCGCCGCACCGATTTTTCTTGCTAATAAAGATATGCTGTACAGCACATGCTCATATGACGGTGACGGCTGTGACACTTTCAGCGCCTGCAAATCGATTTTTAACAGATCTGGTGAGAGCAGCGCGATTCTGTCCAAGTTGCTGCTTTCTTTTCCGATGTTGTCAACTGCGATTTTAATTCCGTATGTACGATAGTATGCAAGCATATGGTAGAGCTGCTCAATATCCCCTTCAAAATTGTGCTCTGTAATTTCAAGAACAAAACGGTGGAGTTCGATTCCCTTCGCTTCATATTCTTTCAGAAGCTCCAGAAAGCTTTCACCATGATCCAGCATCAGCAGATTGGCATCCTGATTCATAAAAATCAGCAGATCAGAATCCGCCTCTAAAAAGCGGTCAAGAGCCTGGCGGATAATTCTGTTATCAACCTCTAGTTTATATTCTTCGGGTATCCCCGCATCTAAAAAGAAGGGCCCGAGACTTTGGATTTCTGAATCTGCCAAAATTCGTCCAAGCACCTCATATCCGACAACCTTCTGCTCCTCGGCACTAAAAATCGCCTGGTAATATGGAAGGACATCATCAATGTTCGTTAAAATATCAAGTGGATCCAACATGTTATCACCTGCTTCTCTATCTTTGTCTGATTATACGCACAATTATAACTACACCACAAATTTCAAAAAAATCATAGTATGGAAAAGTAGGTCGTATGGAGTATGTTAAAAGAAGAGGAAAATTTTTTTGAGATTATCAATCTACATACTGGTTAATTAAGAATTTTATTCATTTGTTTCACAATAACCAAAACAAATACAAAAATAACAGCATTATAACTAGCAGCTGTCCAAAAGTAAAGATTCCAGTCAGTGCCTTTATACATCCAATCATCATCATGTTTCATATTATAGAAAGTTCCTTTTTTATCGTAAGTGCCAAATGTAAGAGTTGTTAAACCGGCGACACTCTTTGAAACGTCAACTCCATACATTGAACCGACATTGTCAGTATAGTTTATTTTCATATACGTGTAATCAGATAAAACTTTTTCTACCCGCTTGGTTGGCAGAGACACATATAATACAGCTGACGTATCTCCTCCGGGCCCAGCCAAATACTCTCTAGCTTTAATAAATTTTGTTTCATCAGGAAAATCTATGTGGTATAGTTTTTCAAATCTTATTATTTCATTAGAAGTAAGATTTGTATTTTGATAATACTCTGGGGAAAAAGCACAAATAATAAAGTACCAAACATTAAAGATGATAACTAAACTGCTTAAAAATAATACAACTAACTTTTTTAACAATTTCTTCAATGAATCACTCCTTAATCTTTAAAAATTATATCATAAATTTAAATAGAAAATAAAACAAGCGAACGACCAGTTTTAACGTTCGCTTGTTTTGCAGTTTATTCAGATATCATTTTTTTCTCAATAACATCTCTAAATGCTTGTGCTGTTATTTTTCCAATCTCTTCACTATAATCCTCAACATCAAAAGCACGTTTAAAGGCTAACCTAATTGGAACAACAACTGGGTCAAGGTTTGTATTTAAATAATACTCTGCTTCAGAGAAAATTGTGTCTAACGAACCATCAAATCTATTATTTACAAATTGAGTGAACCTATTCATACAGTCATTATTACTATAATAATCTCTAATTGCGATATTTAGAGGTTGTGCATTAGCACCAACTGATGTTTTATTCGCTAGATTAATTGCATCTACATCACTAAATAAATCATCTAGGCTAAATTGATACATATTACCTATTATTTTCATAGCCGCATCATAAGGCGAATTAAATTCTTGAGCGTGTAATTTCATGTCCTGTATTGTTGTTAATAGATCTCCAGTCCAACCAGCAAAATCTCGTAGTGTTTGAGAGTAACCACCACTATAAATAATGGCATTATAAGTTGCCATAAGATGCTGCGTTCCTATGACAGTTTTTGATATAGGATCAACAATTCCATTTACTAGGTCTTCCCCTAGCGCTTTATCTGCCCATTCACGATAAATAGGATCAATCTGGCCTGCGGTAGGGACCCACTTCCACCCTTTGTAGTCATCCTTTCTTAAATACTGGGCAACCAACTCATTAGCTAATTGTGTTTTTTCTACCCCATTATTTAAGTCGCTTTGCATTTGAGCATATTTTTCAGCAGTTTCATATAAAACATCAATTTGATCAAAAAACTTCTTATTCTCTGAAGACACTATATTTATGGTATTAACTCCATTATCCAAACCTGAACAAATATCATTATCAATTTCAATCATTCCAGAACCATTTCCAACAGTAATTGTTGAAATTTGGTCAAACGCCCAATTGTAAGGCAAAGGATATCCTAAGTTTCCGCTAAAGCCAGTAGACATACCACTTACAAAACTTGCAAATGCTAAACCTTTTTTAGAAACTATAGTACATACATTCCTAGGGGCATAAATACCAATTTTGTAAGTTGAACCTAAAAAACCGTTCATTATTTCATTTATACCTTCGAAGTGTGGAATAATATTGTTGTTTAAATCGTTACCATATGCATCATAATCTACTGCAAAGTATATTACAGTGTTATTTTTAAACCCGTATTCTTTTGCTGCTTTATAAGCAGCAAACGCATCTTTCTTTCCTTGTTCTTTATTAAAATAATTTGTTGCTCCCCCATAGGTTTGATAAATCGGAAAAACATTTAAACCTGATTTTAAGATTGTTTCTAATTCACCTGGTTGTATTTTTTTATTTAGTGTACTCCCCGGCGCATTTGTTAGATACCGCCCTACAATCTTATAACCTGCCCTCTTAAGGGACTCCGCCCTGTCCGATGTAATTTGAGTAATTGAGTCACAAGCAACTCCTTTTCGATTGGGGTCTCCAGTACTTACTAGAAGTGAAGCCCATGTTTGAAAGTCGGCAGTACCACTCTGTTGTAATTTTGCAAAAGACTGAAAAGCCTTTACTTTTGATCTTACAGATTCAGAGTATACTCCATCAAAAGGAACATTGTAGCCATTAAAGATTAGAGCAGCTTGAAATAAATGAATAAAACTGTTTTTTTCATCTGTTTCTCCAATTCTTAATACAGGAATCAATCTTTGAGTAGTTGGTCCAAAATTCCCATTAGCTATACTATCACTTAACCCTTCCTCGTACTGTATTGCATAAACAAGAGACTTTTGAGTATCCCTTGAATACAGGCCATCACAGGGCATAAAGTAGAAATTCTCTCTATTGTAATATTTATTATTTAGCCATTGCTGTATTGAACGAACTTTCTCTGACGCCCCATTTAAAAGGATATAAGAGTCCATGTTTAATAAAGCTTTAAACACCTTAGGCGTTACTACACCGTCTGTTTTAGAAAGCCCCATATGCAATTGCATTTCTGCTATCGCCTCTTTCGTTCCCTGACCAAATGTACCCGTTAATCCACCTGGACCATAACCTTTACAATAAAGAGCACCTTGAATAATTTTCACAATATTTTTTTTTGAATTAGTTGACGTAGAAATCGGGCCTAATTCTTTAAGCTTTCTTAAAGTTGTAGGACCAAAACTGTCGGAAGTCTGTGTAATTCCCAATTCTAGTTGTAATGCTCTAGTTAATGCATACATTGTTTTCCAGCCAGTTTTCCCATTTTCCTCAATGGAATTGTAGCCACTTTTTCCTTTGTACGTTTCATTGAGCCATTCCTGAGTTAATAATACCATCTCGTCCATTATATTACCTTCCTCCCAATCTGATGTAACCTTGAAACCTTTCATTCTTATAATTTCTCTTTTTAGTTAACGAAGTAATTATATGAATGTTTTATTTGAAATCTAAGTTCTTCATATTTCGTCTCCCCTTTTAAAATATACCTTTCATATATTAGGTGGCTTACGTATGACACAACACCTCATAAACAAATAAAGCTCTATGTGTTATCAAATTGGATAGGAAGAAGGTTAATTGTGGAGGTATTACATTCGAACATAAAAGTTCTTAATAACTTAAATATTCACTTATAAATATTCAGATTAAAACGGATAAGGATTCAGCCATTGCCCTCCGTCCATTGTGATACAATCCCCGTTTATATAGGATGCTTCATCAGAAAGCAAAAACGCTGCCAAAGCGGCGATTTCCTCCGGTGTGCCCAATCGGCCGAGCGGCACACTGTTCATCGTGCGGGCCATCGCTTTTTCCGATTCAAATAGCTTCTCCGCACCACCTGTTCGTTCAATCGGTCCGGGGGCTATCGCGTTTGTGCGAATGCCGTATTTGCTCCCCCATTCAACGGCCAGCGTTCTTGTCAATGACAATACCCCCGCTTTGGCTGCAGCGGAATGAACGACCCCCGCTCCCGCTCCCCAAGCGTACGTGGCTGCCATATTTAAAATGACACCCTGCTGCTTCTGGTCAATCCAATGCCTTGCCGCTGCCTGGCTGCAAAAAAATGTGCCGTTTAAAACAATCTCAATAACGGCTTTCCATCCATTGGGCGTCAGCTTTTCTGCCGGACAAATAAAGTTTCCGGCTGCGTTGTTAATCAGCGCGTCAAGCCGGCCAAAGGCTTTTATCGCTTCTTTAATCATGTCTGAAGCGGCGGAATCGGAACGGACATCCATTTGAAAACAAGCGACCTGTCCCTCAAAGGTCTGAATTTCTTTTTTTGTTTCCTCAAGTGCCTCATGGTTCCTCCCTGTCACCATAACGTGCCACCCTAATTCAGCCTGTTTTTTTGCCATCGCTTTTCCCATGCCGCTTGACCCGCCGGTAATAATTACCGCCTTTTTTTCCATGTTTATCCCTCCAATTGTGAATGAGTATTCATTCAATAATATTCTATCATTATATCCCTGCCTCTGTCAGCACATGCTCATATGAGATTTTTATCAGATACAGATGATATAATAGAAAAACTCTATTAAAGGTTGGTTTGAAATGAAAAAGATGTCCAGAAGACAATTTCTAAAAGGAATGTTCGGCGCTCTTGCTGCCGGGGCTTTAACGGCCGGCGGGGGATATGGCTATGCCAGGTATCTCGAGCCGCATATGATCGAGACAACCGAACACACAATAAAAAGCTCTCTCATCCCGCACGGATTTGACGGTTTTAAAATCGTGCAGTTCAGCGATGCACACTTGAGTGATTACTTTACTCTCGAAGATTTAAAAACTGTCATTCTTACAATTAATGAATCTAAACCTGATCTCATTGTTTTTACAGGTGATATTATTGATAATCCTGATACGTACCAGCACCACCAGGCAGTCATTCCATTATTGAGAAAGCTTAATGCTCCCTTCGGCAAGCTTTGTATTTACGGCAATCATGATCACGGAGGCTATGGAACTGCCGTTTACAAAAGCCTGATGACGGCCGGAGGTTTCACGGTATATCGCAATGGCTATCAAACATTGTCACTCGCAGATGGCAGCAAAATCGAGATTGCTTCGCTTGATGACTTAATGCTGGGAAACCCAGATTATGAAGGCACCCTTTCAAGGCTGAGCGACAGACTTTTTTCCATTCTTCTCGTCCATGAACCTGATGCAGCCTTGAAAACAACAGATTATCCCGTGAACCTTCAGCTTTCCGGCCATACACACGGCGGCCAGATTCAGCTGCCTTTTTACGGACCGATTATTACGCCTCCATATGGAAAAGTCTACACAGAGGGAATGTATCAAACGGGCAGCACTCATATTTACGTAAACCGAGGCCTCGGGATGACCAGGCTGCCTTTGCGGTTTCTGGCCAAGCCTGAAATCACTGTCTTCACCTTAAAAAGCACAAATTAATGTAGCAGGATGGGCTCCTCATCAATACTTATAAGTAAAAAAGGAGGATGAGGAAACTGCTTACGTACCAGGTAAAGCAAGGTGATACACTGAACAGCATCGCGGCTGATTTCAGAATCAGCACGGCTGCATTACTCCAGGCTAATCCGTCACTGCAGGCAGGGCTCACCGCAGGACAGTCCATAGTCATCCCCGGACTGCCGGACCCTTATACAATTCCGTATCATATCGCAGTCTCAATCGGAGCGAAGACCCTTACGCTGTTCCTAAATAATCGGGTAATGAAAACCTATCCCATCGCCGTTGGTAAAATACTAACGCAAACGCCTACTGGCGAGTTTTACATTATTAACCGCCAGCGCAATCCCGGCGGCCCATTTGGCGCTTATTGGCTGAGCCTTTCAAAGCAGCACTACGGAATACATGGGACGAATAATCCCGCTTCGATTGGTAAGGCTGTTTCTAAAGGCTGCATTCGCATGCATAACAAAGACGTGATCGAACTTGCTTCAATTGTGCCAAACGGAACGAGAGTCACGATTAACCGGTAATGTTTTCTTATTTGTTTCAAAAACAGGCGGTTTATAATATGATAAAGTGGGACCTTTAGGGTAAGGAGCGTTTTTATGGATATATTTAAAAATCGTAATTTTGTTCGTCTATTTTTCGCAGCACTCGCTTCTCAAATGGGCACGACAGTAGGCAACATGGCCTTTGCTTTTTTTTTGCTGGACCGATTCAGTAGCCAGCCTTCATATACGACCTTGGCGGAGCTGATGTATTCTCTTCCGACCATATTTGTATTTCTGATCGTGGGAGTCGTCGCGGACCGGTTTGACAGAAAAAAGGTGGCAGAAAATTGTGATTGGATCAGAGCAGGCCTGACTGTCGTGCTTTTTTTCACTTTATTTACCGGCAATATTCCTCTTGTTTTTTGTATCTTATTTATCAGAAGCGCTGTAACAAAGTTTTTCTTTCCGGCAGAAAACAGTTTGGTACAAGCCATTCTGCCGAAGGAGCATTATGCGAAAGCGGCAGGGCTTAATCAGATGCTTTTTAGCATTTTTATGGTGTTTGGAGTCGGTATAGGCGCATTTATGTACAACACCATCGGTATTGAAGGCGCCATTATTCTTGATTTTGTCAGCTTTATCATTTCCGGGCTGCTCATCCGCAGCTGCCGGATTCCAAAAGAAGCCCGACAGCCAAACGGTGCATTCAGCTGGAGAAAGACTTCTGTTAAGGATTCAATAAATGACTTTAGAGAAGGCATCCTCTATATTTTAAAAAACAAATTGCTGGCATCTCTTATTTTTGGCTTCTTTATTTTTGGATTTGTCAATGGAGGATTCGCCGTATTGCCGATGTTTACAATGAAATATGGATTGGCGCCTGACCGTTATGAGTGGCATACGTCTGTATTTACGATCGCACTCGGGTTTGGGCTGCTAGCAGGCAGCGTAATCGGCACGATCATCTCTAAAAAAGTGAAGCCGCACTTTTTAATGTCGATACCGATTTTCATTGCAGGTTTGCTGATCTTCGTCCTCGGCTACACCAATATTTTATGGGTGTATTACGCGGCAGCTTTTGCACTGGGAATGTGCATCGGACCGATCAACATTGCAATCGGAGGCTGGATGCCCAAAATTGTTCATCCAAAACTGATGGGACGTGTAAGCGGCATGCAGGACCCTTTTATGATGTTTGCACAGTCTTTGACACTCGGCTTAGTTGCGCTGTTATTCCCTAAGTTCGTTTCAAACATTGATTATCTTTATTACGGCATGGGTGTTATCATCCTGATCGTTTTTATTTTTTATTTTATTGCACTGCCAAAATACAGTGCCCAGGCTGTGGAAGTGAATGTTCAGGAAGCATTTCAAGAACAGCCGAAAAAGAAGGCAAGATCTGTATAATGCAGGTTAAAAATGCGCTTTTTTTCTTAGAAAAAAGCGCATTTTTACATTCAATATTTGCATTTCAACTTTAAAAAAGTATAATCTAAACATATAGAAATTGATAAGAGCAAAGGAGAGAAATAATGGACGACCATGCATATACGAAAGATCTGCAGCCAACCGTAGAAAATCTTTCAAAAGCAGTTTACACTGTGAACCGCCATGCAAAAACCGCCCCCAACCCTAAATACCTATATCTGCTGAAAAAACGGGCTTTGCAAAAGCTTGTCAAAGAAGGTAAAGGAAAGAAAATAGGGCTTCATTTTTCAAAAAATCCAAGGTTCAGCCAACAGCAATCGGACGTGCTTATCTCAATCGGAGACTACTATTTTCACATGCCTCCAACTAAAGAAGACTTCGAACATCTTCCGCATTTAGGTACACTTAATCAATCGTACCGAAATCCTAAAGCTCAAATGTCTTTAACAAAAGCGAAACACCTATTGCAAGAATATGTCGGCATGAAAGAAAAGCCGCTAGTGCCAAATCGCCAGCAGCCAGCTTACCATAAACCGGTCTTTAAAAAACTTGGCGAGAGTTACTTTTAAAATAAAAACAGCCGTGCCTCTTTCTGGCAACGGCTGTTTTTATTTATTCAATAACATACGTATCCACTTTTTTAATCAAATCACTGATCTCAGGCTTGCTGATTTGCTCATCTGCGCCTACAACTTCGCCGCGGTGACGCAGATCATCCGTAATTAACGATGAGAAAATCATAACCGGCACATCTGAGCTTTTCGGATTTTCCTTCAGCAGCTTTGTGAGCCTGTGTCCGTCCATTTTTGGCATTTCAATATCAGTGATGATCATATCAATCTGTTCTGATAAATCAGTTTCGTTTTCAGCAAGGTTCATAATGTATTCATATGCCTCTTTTCCATTTTCAAACGAAGCGATGTTGTTGTACCCTGCTTCTTTTAATTCATCCTGCAAGAGGCGCATCAAAAGCGGTGAGTCCTCTACAATGATAAGCTTTTTATCAGTTCTTCTTTCATCGAAGCCCTCGGTATGCATATTATACGTGTCAACACCTGAATCTGATTCAATGTCATAAATAATTTTTTCATAGTCAGGCAAAAAGATCATCAGGTCTTCGAGCTTAATAATCCCGGTAAGGTGCCGCTCCATTCCTTGATTTAACGATGTCGGCTTTTCAATCGCTTCCCAGGATACTCTGTGAATTTGAGAAACAGAGCCGACATGAAAAACAATTTTCCGTTTATTAAATTCAGTCACGATATATTTCTCATCTTTTGATCCTTCAGGCTCTACTCCAAAAAATGAGAAGAGACTGATCACAGGGAGGATTTCTCCTCTGAGTTTAATCATTCCTTCTACATGCTGATGGGAGTGAGGCACTGATGTCACCTCGACAGGCTGAATAATTTCTCTTACCTTCATGACGTTAATTCCGAAAGCATTTTCACCCACGCCAAACTTCACAATTTCTAATTCATTTGTACCAGAATCCAATAAAATTTCGTATTGTTGTAACGACAATTCAATCCCTCGCTATTCGCATTCAGTATTGTACTGTATATATCGGCGTAATTTGTAAAAAGTGAATGGCAGCTCTTCAAAATCAAATTCCGAAGGCAACAAGCCGCGTTCCTCAAAAAAGAAACTTTTTTCCTAATAACCATTGACTTTCCAACTAACAGTGATAAAATAGTCAAGGATTTTTCCAAAGAAGGGTGTAAATAATGGGTACCTTAGTAATATTTAAAGAAAACGAAATGACTGTTTTAGAGGATATCAGTGAAGAAACTTACCTGAATATGAAGAAAGAATCAGCTGACCTTCAAGAAGAGCATCCTCCGTATCTGATTTGGCACGAAGACCTTCATTTTGATTATGGCTATTAATGAAATTGGCACATATAAACAATAATAGAACATGATACAATAAAGACAATCAAATCGCTGGTTGTCTTCTTTTTTTCTGAAAAGAAAGGTATGTTTAGAAAAAAGGCGCATACAATCGAAATATATCAGTTAAAAAGGTGACAAATGATCAGCTAGTGGTAAAATAGGATAAACTCATTATATTTGTTAAGGTGATGAATTATGGAACATTTGCTGAATCCGAAAGCAAGAGAGATCGAAATTTCAGGAATACGCAAATTCTCGAATCTTGTAGCCCAACACGAAGACGTCATTTCACTTACAATCGGCCAGCCTGATTTTTTCACACCGCATCATGTGAAAGCTGCCGCAAAAAAAGCCATTGATGAAAACGTGACGTCATATACTCCGAATGCCGGCTACCTGGAGCTGAGACAAGCTGTGCAGCTTTATATGAAGAAAAAAGCGGATTTCAACTATGATGCTGAATCTGAAATTATCATCACAACAGGCGCAAGCCAAGCCATTGATGCTGCATTCCGGACGATTTTATCTCCCGGTGATGAAGTCATTATGCCAGGGCCTATTTATCCGGGCTATGAACCTATTATCAATTTGTGCGGGGCCAAGCCTGTCATTGTTGATACTACGTCACACGGCTTTAAGCTTACCGCCCGGCTGATTGAAGATGCTCTGACACCCAACACCAAGTGTGTCGTGCTTCCTTATCCGTCAAACCCTACCGGCGTGACTTTATCTGAAGAAGAACTGAAAAGCATCGCAGCCCTTTTAAAAGGCAGAAATGTCTTCGTATTGTCCGATGAAATATACAGTGAATTAACATATGACAGACCGCATTACTCCATCGCAAACCATTTGCGGGATCAAACAATTGTCATTAACGGCTTGTCAAAATCCCACAGCATGACTGGTTGGAGAATTGGATTTTTATTTGCACCGAAAGACATTGCAAAGCACATTTTAAAGGTTCATCAATACAATGTGTCATGTGCCTCATCCATTTCTCAAAAAGCCGCGCTTGAAGCTGTCACAAACGGCTTTGACGACGCATTGATTATGAGAGAACAATACAAAAAACGTCTCGACTATGTTTATGACCGTCTTGTTTCCATGGGACTTGACGTAGTTAAACCGTCCGGTGCGTTTTATATCTTCCCTTCTATTAAATCATTTGGAATGACTTCATTTGATTTTAGTATGGCTCTTTTGGAAGACGCTGGCGTGGCACTCGTGCCGGGTAGCTCGTTCTCATCATATGGTGAAGGATATGTAAGATTGTCTTTTGCGTACTCGCTGGACACACTGAGAGAAGGCTTGGACCGTTTAGAATTATTTGTATTAAAAAAACGTGAAGCAATGCAGACGATAAACAACGGCGTTTAAGCCGTTGTTTTATTTTTTTGGAAATGAAATTTTAAACGCTGTGCCTTTTTCAGGATGGCTGTCCACATGTATAACTCCCTGATGGTTTTCAATGATATTAAATGTCACCATTAATCCAAGACCCGTACCTTTTTCTTTTGTTGTTAAAAATGGCTCTCCAATCCGGTTTAGTACCTTTTCAGGTATACCTTCCCCTTCGTCTTTGACAGTAACATGAACAGAATGCTCATCTTCGGTTATGATAATGTCTACTGTTCCCCCATCAGGCATTGATTCAACTGCATTTTTGATTAAATTAATGAATACCTGCTTTAATTGGTTTTGATCCCCGTTTATATAAATGCTGTCTTTTTCATAACTTGTTCTGATAAAAATGCCATTTAAATTCGCCTGCGTTTCTAACAGGGCTGAAACCTCACCAATTAATTTTTTCAAGTTCAAATATTCTTTGACAGCATTTTGCTGAGGTTTCGCCAGCATGAGCAGTTCACTGAGTATTAATTCGATACGACTGAGTTCAGAAAACACAATATCAAAGTAATGTTCGTTGCCTTCCATTGTCGGTTTCATCAGCTGTAAAAATCCTTTGATCGCTGTAAGAGGGTTGCGGATCTCATGGGCGATTCCCGCCGCGAGCTGCCCTGCGATTGATAATTTTTCCGATTTCAACATCAATTCTTCTGTTTGTTTTCTCTCTGAGATGTCCCGAAGAATGACCTGGACGGCCGCTTCACCAAAAAAGGTTGTCGGAATGCAGACCATCTCCGTATAGATGACCCTGTTCTGAAAGGTGAACCAGGATTGCTTGACAATTTCAGATTCTGTTTTTTGCTCGGCAATGTTTTGGATTCTCTCTTTTACATCCTCGTGATCGCAAGGATGCAGCTGATCGTATATGTTTTTGCCAATTAAATCCTCATATGTAGCCGCTTCAAACAGGGAAATTCCAGACTCATTCATAAATACCCATTTTCCATTGTGAATCACCGCAATGGTATCAATGGAATTTTGAATCAGCAGCTGATATCGTTCACGGCTTTTTTGCAGGATGGTTTGGAATTTCTTCCTTGAAGAGATATCGATCAGCAGCAGCAGCTCAGCCTGCTGGTTTTTGTAGACGGTCGGGGATGCTTTCACTTCTAAATGAACAGGTGTGCCATCAAGCCTTTTCCACGTCTGTTCAATCATTCCGACTTCCATTCCTTTTTGCATTCGTATAATCCTGTTTTTCACGATATCATGATATTCTTCTTCAATAAATTCATAGGACCATTTACCAATAATAGCATCCTTGCTTTTTGCTCCCAGCATTGAGAGCATCGCGCTGTTTACATAGACGATCTTGCCTTTGACACTGATGCATAGCGGACTCGGGAGATTTTCAACCAACCGTTCATAATCATCCGTTATATATGTAGTCGATTCCGGGCTTGCAGGTTCGATTTCATGTTTTTCGCAGTTTAGGGATTGATGGCCTGTTTCTTCTTCAAGAACCTTCATTTTCAAAATGATTTCCCGTTCTGTCCGCTCAGCTCTTGTCGTAACAATTTCTACCGCAGCCTCCACCCACACAATCGTATGATCTTTTTTAATAAAACGAAAGGTGCACGGCATCAGATGATGTTCATTATAAAAATAGCTTTCAACCAAAAATTGGTCTTCCTCATGCAGAAACGTTTTGAGGAATGATCCGATCATCTCTCCTTGGAGATAGCCCAAATGCAGTTTGGAGTTGGCAGATATATAAATGATGCGTCCATTAGAGGCCAAGACTGCATGAATATCGGTTTTTGTTTGAAGTGGTTTAACATGCTGCGTATCCTGTTCCACAGAATCCCTCCTTTGCATGATCATCGTGTTTCGACATATACAGATTGACTTTTACCTAGTATGATTCGCTAGAAAATGAGTATTCTCCTTCTATTCTTATGGTGAACGTCAATTTTTGAATAAAAGAAAGGGCACACAATCTTTTCGTTGTGCACCCTGTTTTTTATTTTTTACTGTGTTTTTTTTCGAGCTCTGCGTAGGCGTGGATAGCTCTTTTGGCAATAATTTTATTGATCTTATCATCATCATCTACTGATGGAACAACAACACTAAAGGCCACTTTTGGTTTTTTCGACGGGTAATAGCCGACAAAAGTCAGATTGTATGTTTTTTTCCCCCACCAGTTGCGATTCGTGCCGTAGTAAAATGTTTCCGCTGTTCCCGTTTTCCCTGATACATCTTCTGTAAACGTATTTTTTGCTGTCCCTGAAGAAGTGACTAATTTCATGCCTGTTTGTACTTGTTTCAAATCGCTCTCTGAATTATTAATCTTATTGAGTACTTTAGGTTTCCTATGTTCAATCGCCTTACCCAGCTGGTCTTTTTTTCCTGGCTTATGAATACTTGTGACGATTCTAGGCTGAACACGATAGCCACCATTGGCGATTACTGAGATGTATTGAGCCATTTGAAGCGGTGTGTATGTATCGTATTGGCCAATTGCTAAGTCTAAAATTAATCCTCCTACAGTTTTAGGTGTGGTTTGCATTCCGGCTGATTCCTGCGGGAGATCAATACCTGTCTTTACTCCCAGACCAAACTGGCTGTAATAGTTTCTCATTTTCAGTAGATCGTTCTGATCAGCCGGGAGAGATCCATGCGGCTTGTATGTTACGCCTGCAATATGCATGGCAACATTGAACATATATACGTTTGAACTTTTTTGCAATGCGGTTAATTCATTGATGGTTCCCATATTAGTATAAGATTTTTTTATAAGATTCGTTCCTAAAAGCATTGGAGCATCGACATAATATTTATAATGCGGAATTCCGTCCTGATAGCCGGCTAGCACGGTGGCCCCCTTTACTGCTGATCCCATTTCATATTGGGTGGTAAATGCCCCTATCGCATAATCTTCAATTTTGTTGGTTTTTAAATCTATCTTTTTCCCTGCCATCGATAAAATATCGCCGTTATTCGGGTCCATCATCACGGCAAAGGCTCTGTCAAGCATGTAATTTCCGCGTGCACGGCTGTTTCTTACTTCTTCTTTAATGATCTTTTCTACCTTTGCCTGAAGCTCCATGTCAAAAGCAAGCTGAAGATCGTATCCCCTGCTGCCTTTATCAATGGTTTTTTGGCTGACGACATTTCCTTTATTATCTTCTACGTATTCCACTTTTTCTTTCTGCGAATTTAAATATTCTTCATATTGATACTCTAAATAACTTTTTCCCACCCTGTCATTATTCGCATAGCCTCTTGTTAAGTAGAAATCTTTCCGGTCGCTCAGCAGGCCCTGATCAGGTGTCGTGACGCCCCCGAAAACAGAATAAAGGGTTTTGTCATAAGGATATTTTCGTGTCCAATCGTTTACGATATCGATTCCCGGAAGTTCTTCTAAATGCTCAGAAACAATGGAAATTTCATCATATGTTAAGTCATTTTTTGGTCTTTGCGAGGAGTTTTTCTTCTCATCAAGCAGCGCTCCGTTTTTTCCATTGCTATTGCTCTTATTTGGATTCATTGCCTTTACGATTTGAGGTTCGTAAGCATTTCCGCTTGAAAACCTTGTATATATCGCAGCAGTTTCCATTTCTTCGTCATCTTGCTGAATAGCCTTTAATTCTTGATCCGGAACACGCTCTATTTGAAGCTTGTAAGCTTGGTCTCCTTTCAGATTGCTTTCTGATTCCTTAAGCAGAGCGGCGGCTTTTTTCGGATGAGCTGCGATCCAGTAATCACGAAGATCCCTTTCCTTCAAAAATTCGGTATCAATATGAATGAAAGAAGCAAGCCGCTTCGCTGTTTTGATTTTATCTTCTGTTTTTGTGCTAGATGTTGATACATACACAATTTCTGGAACGCTCTGGTTGTCGACAGCAACTTTCTGGTTTCTGTCGTACATCTTCCCGCGAGGCGCAGGATAGTAAGCTGTTTTTGCATTTGATTTCTCAGCGTCTTCTTCATGCTGTTCGCCTTCAACAATTTGAACAACCCCGAGCTTAAAAATTAATGCAGTGAATAGAACAAAGACAGCTAGGAAAAAAAGGTTCATTCTGATTGCTCTGTTTCCTTTGCTCTTTTTCTTTGGTTCACGTCCTATTTCAGTCACTTCTGGTTACCCCTCTCAAATCGTTCAATATATTTACATATACTGAGATTAATTGTAACACCTTTGTAATAGTTGTTACAGCGAAAAGGAGTAAAAAAAGCTGTCAATATAAAAACACATTAAAATATAACTAACGGTTCAAAAAAAAGGAAGCTATGTAACGGTACGATAAAATCATATATACCGCTGATTCCCTTATTCTTAGTAATTCAACGGATTTACTTTACGAAAATGACAATCTCTATTTGTCAAAGGAAAGTGCTGGAATCTTTATGACAAAAAAGCTATGTTATGATTTTTCTGTAGAAACAAACAACTCTAGGAGGTTACGAACTAATGAAGAAAGCATTTATTTTATCTGCTGCCGCTGCGGTTGGATTATTCACATTCGGGGGCGTACAGCAAGCATCAGCGAAAGAACTCTCCTGCCAGCCTGTGGTTACAGTAAAAACAGGGAACACAGTACAAAACATGTCACTTAACGATGCAGTGAAAAAACTGCATATTAACACAAATATCAAAACGTTAAACGCTGCAAACGAAAAAGAGATGAAGCAGCTTCTTCAAAAACATGCGAAGCAATCTAACGTGAAAGTTCAGGATGTTCAAAAGACAGAAACGGCAAAACCTGCACAAAAGACTACTGAAAAAGCAGCTGCTGATCAAAACACTGCTTCTAAAGCACCCGCAACTGCTGAAAAAACAAATACAACAACGTCTGCACCTTCATCTGTAAGTGCATATGAGAAAAAAGTTGTTGAACTTACAAATGCAGAAAGACAAAAACAAGGCTTAAAACCGCTTCAAATTGATGAAACGTTAAGCAAATCTGCACGCGCAAAATCTCAGGATATGAAAGACAAAAACTACTTTGATCACCAAAGCCCAACATACGGCTCACCGTTTGATATGATGAAATCTTTCGGAATCAGCTACAAAACAGCAGGTGAAAACATTGCGAAGGGCCAAAAGACACCAGAAGAAGTAGTAAAAGCTTGGATGAACAGTGAAGGACACAGAAAAAACATTCTAAACCCTAACTTTACTCACATCGGTGTTGGTTACGTTGAGTCTGGAAGCATCTGGACACAACAATTCATCGGAAAATAATAAAAAAAAGATTGCCTGTTTCGTACAGGCAATCTTTTTTTATTTCACCCAAAGCTTATAGATACTCTGTGTTCCGCTGTTTTCTTCACCTTGAGCAGCTAGCTTGTCATATAAGGATTTTGCGAGCGACAAGCCTGGCATTTCTTCCCCCATTAATTCTGCTTCCTCTAGTGCGATTCCCATATCCTTAATAAAATGCTTCACATAAAATCCCGGTTCAAAGTTGCCTTGCAGCATACGGGGAGCAAGATTTGACAGTGACCAGCTTCCGGCTGCGCCCGTTGTGATGCTTTTCAGAACATTTTCCGGCTCTAGGCCTGATTTTTGGGCATAAGCCATCGCTTCAGCAACACCGATCATACCGGCTGCAATTGCAATCTGATTGCACATCTTGGTATGCTGTCCGCTTCCAGCCGGTCCTTGATACTGAATATTCTCTCCCATTAAAGAGAAAATCGGCATGCAGGCTTCAAAAGCTTCTTTTTCTCCACCGACCATAATCGCGAGTGTTCCGTTTTGTGCACCGATGTCTCCACCGGAAACAGGAGCGTCTAAAGCGAACAATGCTTTTTCTTTGGCCGCTTCAGCAATCTTCTTCGCAAGCGAAGGCTTAGATGTCGTCATATCAATAAGATATGCCCCTTCTTTTGCGTTTTCAATAATTCCATTGCTTCCGAAATACACTTCTTCAACATCACTGGGATAGCCGACCATTGTGATGATAACATCCGCTTCTTTCGAAAGATCTTTGACCGTATCTTTCCAGATCGCGCCTTTTTGAAGTATGCTTTCTGCTTTTTCTTTTGTCCGGGTGTACACCAATACAGGATGGCCGTCATTGAGAATATGTGATGCCATGCTTTTTCCCATTACTCCAAGACCGATAAAACCAATTGTTTTTTTCAAGGTCATTCCTCCCAGATGTTTCGTTTAGATTTTAGTTAAAATTTATCATTTTTCCTTCATTTTCTAGACTACCATATCTATTCATCTTATAAAATAAAAAATCCCCAAAACAAATGATGTTTGGGGATGTAATTGGATTACAATGTGAATTTTGCAATTGTGTTCATAAGCTCTTGGCTTGCATGTTTTAGTGTTTCCGTTGAGTGTTTGACTTTCTCAAGGGTGACAAGCTGTTCATCGGTTGATGCGTTCACTTCCTCTGCTGCGGCAGCTGATTCCTGTGATATGGCTGAAATGCTTTGAATAGCTTCAGATATCGCAAGCTGTTCTTCACTCATTCTTTGAATTTCCGCGTAAATGTGATCAATACCTTGTACCAGTGACTGCATTTCTGCAGTTATCGTATTTAATACCTCTCCAGTTTCGTGAATGGCACTGTTTTGTTCATCATTCATTCTGCTTGCCTCAACCATCGCGTGAGAGGCCTCTTTTGTCTCAAGCTGGATAAGCTTCACAGTCTCGCTGATATGCTTTGTAGAAAGGGCTGATTGCTCAGCTAACTTCCGCACTTCATCGGCTACGACGGCAAAACCGCGCCCGCTTTCTCCGGCTCTGGCTGCCTCAATACTGGCATTTAAGGCAAGCAAGTTGGTTTGATCAGATATGTTTGATATCGCTGTAACGACTTCTTCAATATTCTTAGTTTGATTTTCCAAATCCAGCAGCATCGTTTCAACCTTTTTCGTTTCCATATTGGCTTCGTTTGATTTCATCAGCAGCTGGCCGAGCGCATCAAGTCCTTTATAGCTTGCATCCTCGGACGATTTTGAGCGTTCTTTAATTCCGCCTGCCTCCTCAGCGATTTGCCTGATTTTCGTTGACAGGCTTTCCGATTTTTCATTAATGGTTTCAACTTCAGAAGCCTGTTCCGATGCCCCTGCGGCTACTTCTTCAATCGCTTTTGCAATTTGTCCGCTTGTTTCATTAGTTTCGGCAGCGACAGCCGTTAGTTGTTCAGAGGTGTCAGATACTTTCCCTGAAGAGAGTCTCACTTGCTCAACCATTTCCTTCATATTTTCAACCATCAGATTGAAATCTCTTGTTAAAATACCGACTTCATCCTTAGATTTTGATTCCGCGCGCACTGTTAAATCGCCTGCGGAAACAGCTTTCGTTTTTGCGATCAACTGCTGTATCGGACCGGTTATCGTTTTGGCCAGGAAGTAGCTGAGAATAATTGTTATGATAAGCGCAAGCAATGATATCCAAAGATTTGCCCGATTCATTTTATCTGAAATCCACATTAATTGATCGGTATCAAATTGCGTTCCGACCTTCCAGCCCGTTTCGCCAATCGTTTGGTACACAACCATTTTTCCATTCACATCTTGTATCCCTTGTTTCTCGGATGCGATGGTTTGCAGTGTTTGATCCTTTGATATATTTTTTCCTTGATTTGACGGATGGGCTAAAAGATTGCCGCTCGTATCAGCTAAAAAGGCAAATCCATTGTAAGGCACCTTTTGTTTATTGACCATACTCTGGATAGCAGAGAGTTTCAAGTCATAGCTGGCAACCCCTATCACTTTTTGCCCGTCTAAGATCGCTTTCGATGCAGTAACAATCATGTCTCCTGTCACGACATCTTTATAAGGTTCCGTCCAAACAACTTGATCCGGGGTTTCAGCTGCAAGCTTATACCATGGTCTTGATGTTGGATCATAATCCTCAGCGAAATCCGCTTTTGGATATGTAAACATTTCTTTTTTTGCGGTGCCTATGTAAGCCATCGCAACATAATCATCGTTATCTTTGATTTGCTTAATGTCATCGTGAAACAGCCGAGCAACTTCTTTACTTGGTTTCGTTACAAATGTATGCGTTAATTCCCCATTAGCCAATCTTGATAACGAAATGGCATAACTCTTTAATTGCAATTCAATATTTTGTTCAAGTGACTGCGTCACGTTTTGAGTTGTATTTTTCCCATCCTCTGTAATCATCGGTTTTAGCGTCAAATAAGAAGACAGCATTAAAAGAACAACTGTGACGATTAACATAATCGAAACAAAAACAGCAATCTTCATGTGAAGTTTTTTAAACAAACCAATCCCCTCCTAATTTCTATATCGGCCCTTTCGTTTGAAAAATGAATAATCAAAAAATAAATTATAAGAAAATCGGAATATATTTACTGAAAATTCAATCTTCGTTATAATGAAACAACATAAGGAGAGTGATGATCATACTAAAACAAATGTATGTGCATGACGGCAGAAAATTTGAGGCTCTGACCATCAGAAACTACACTGAGACTGACATCGAGAGGCTGATTTCTCTTCAAAAAGAATGTTTCCCTCCTCCGTTTCCCCAGGAATTGCTGTGGTCAGAGGACCAGCTTGCCAGCCATATCAAAACCTTTCCAGAAGGGGCTTTATGCGCGCTCATCAATGGCAGAATTATCGGTTCCATGACTGCTCTTATTGTACAATTTGAGCCTGAATCTCCTGATCATACATGGGCACAAGCAACAGACAACGGATCGATTAAAAACCATGAACCTCATGGAAATACTTTATATGTAGTGGATATTTCTGTTTCTCCTCATTATCGAAAGCTTGGAATCGGAAAATGGCTGATGAATACGATGTATGAGCTGACTGTTGATAAGAGACTGGAGCGCCTTCTCGGCGGCGGCCGCATTCCTTTATATCATAAATACGCACACGAGATCAGCGCTGTTCAGTACGTTGAAGATGTGATGGAAGGCAGGAAAAACGACCCTGTGCTGTCCTTTCTCCTCCGTTGCGGGCGTTCACCTATTCGTGTAGTCAGCAATTATGTAGAGGATAAAGAATCATTCAATTACGGTGTGTTTTGATGGAATGGAAAAATCCTTTTTATAAAAAGAGAGCTGTTGATCACAACAGCCCGTTTAAGTGAAATATTCAATTTTCGCGTTAGGGAAAAAGGTATCAATATAGGATTCAAGTGCTTCTCGAAGTGCATGCTCTTCATCTTTCTGATAAATATATTTTCCGATCCCGTAGCGTCCCCATTTATAACGGCGCTTTTCTTCATCTAATTCGAGCTTCGTCTTCGGATAATTTTTCTCTATCACTCGTTTGGCCGGTTTTGTAAAACGGTGTTGAATTAATTCAAACGTTATGTCATGTCTAACGTCCTGCGGCAAAGCAGCATCAAGCTTTTCAAACAGATGTCTGTATCCTTCTTCCCAGCCTTCATGAATATAAATCGGAGCAACAATAAAGCCTAGCGGGTAGCCTGCTTTTGCAACTTTTACTGCTGCTTCTATCCGCTTATCAAGAGGTGAAGTTCCCGGCTCAAAGTTTTTAATCACATAGTCGGCATTAATACTGAATCTGAATCTCGTTTTCCCGTTATGCTTTGCGTCTAATAGGTGATCGACATGATGAAATTTCGTTACAAATCGGAGCTTTCCGAGATCACTTTGGCCAAAATGTTCAATGGCGCGCTTCAGCGTGTGTGTCAGATGATCAATTCCTACAATGTCTGACGTACATGATGCTTCGAACCTTGTGAACTCTGGTGCGCGCTCCTTCATATACTTATCTGCCTGATCCAAAATCTCTTCGACGTTTACATAAGTTCTGATATACGGCTTTGATCCCATGGTTGTTTGCAGGTAGCAGTAATGACAATGCCCCATACAGCCTGTTGCAAACGGAATGGCATATTCGGCCGAGGGTTTGGATGAATCAAACTTTAATGTTTTCCGGACACCGATAACTAAAGTTGATTTCGCATTGCGATATTGCTGAAGATGATTTTTCCCAGGAATATTACGCACCTGATTGTGGGATGTTGTTTCTCTGATTTCAATGCCCATATTCTCAAATTTATCTTGTAATTCTTGGCCCAGCGGATATTCCAGCGCCCTCGGTTCTATATATACAAGCTGCGGAACAAATGGGTTCTGCATGATGCCACATCCTTTTCCTTTACTAACGTTACTTTTCTCACTAGGCGGAAAGGATATGAGTTGTAATGATTTCCTTGTTACTCATACGGATCAATATCAAAGAGTTCTTTGTAAAGCGATTTAGCTTCTTCATAGCTTGCAAACACAGCATCGTCCTCTGCGAACGGATGATAGGTTTCATAAATAAACAGGGAAAGCTCGCCTTCATGGTATGGATGGTGCACAATTTCGGCTTCCTTTATGTGGGCTACATTGGCGGCGTGCGGATTTCTGTAGATCACATAAACAGTATCTCCTGCGTTAAATTGGTTTGACATACTATCCCTCCTAGCCATGTTATTGTGTCCTTCTATACCCTTACTTATGAAAAAAACCAGACAGGCCGGAGGCCGTCTGGTTTTTGTACATTACTTGAATGTTTCTTTTACGAACGCGACAACTTCTTCTGTCGTGCTCATAGATAAGATTTTCTCTTTGAATGACTCAGCTTCTTGTTTAGACAATTTGCTGATTTGTGTTCTTGCCGGAAGGATAGACGTTGCGCTCATTGAGAACTCATCTAAGCCTAAGCCGAGAAGGATCGGAATCGCAATCTCGTCTCCTGCCATTTCTCCGCACATGCCAACCCATTTTCCTTCTTTGTGTGCTGCTTCAATTACCAGTGTAATTAAGCGAAGGATTGCCGGGTTGTATGGCTGATACAGGTAAGATACACGTTCATTCATACGGTCAGCTGCCATTGTGTATTGGATCAAATCGTTTGTTCCGATACTGAAGAAATCAACCTCTTTAGCAAACTGATCAGCGATGACTGCAGTTGACGGAATCTCAACCATCATTCCGACTTCAATATCGTCAGATACAGCCTGTCCCGCTTTTACGAGCTTTTCTTTCTCTTCAAGAAGGATCGCTTTTGCTTCTTTGAATTCGTTAACTGTCGCAATCATAGGGAACATGATTTTCAAGTTTCCGTATGTACTTGCACGAAGCAGCGCGCGAAGCTGTGTTCTGAAGATTTCTTGCTCTTCAAGGCAAAGACGAATCGCTCTATATCCCAGGAACGGGTTCATTTCTTTAGGAAGCTGCAGGTAAGGAAGCTCTTTGTCTCCGCCGATATCAAGTGTCCGCACGACGACTGATTTTCCTTCCATACGCTCAAGAACCGTTTTGTAAGCATCAAACTGCTCATCTTCTGTAGGCAGCTGATCTCTTCCCATGTAAAGGAATTCTGTACGGTAAAGGCCAACTGCTTCTCCGCCGTTTTCAAGAACACCTTTTACATCATCAGGAGTACCGATGTTCGCTGCAAGCTCTACATGATGTCCGTCTTTTGAGACAGTCGGTTCATTGACAAGCTTCGCCCACTCAGCTTTTTGAGCCAAATAAGCATTATGTTTTTCTTCATACTCTTTTACAGTTTCCGCAGATGGGTCAATAATGACATCGCCATTGATACCGTCAACGATAACAGTCACGCCGTTTTGGATCGTGCCTGTAGCCGCTTTCGTTCCAACAACTGCTGGAATCTCAAGAGAACGTGCCATGATGGCAGAGTGAGATGTGCGTCCGCCGATATCAGTAGTGAATCCTTTTACGAACTCACGGTTTAATTGGGCTGTGTCAGACGGTGTTAAGTCTTCAGCTACAATAATAACCTCTTCTGAGATCATGCTTGGGTTTGGAATTTCGACGCCAAGCAGGTGGCCGGTTACGCGTTTTGTTACATCGCGGATATCTGCCGCACGCTCTTTCATATATTCGTTGTCCATAGATTCAAACATGGTAACGAACATAGAAGACGTTTCTTTTAAAGCGAATTCAGCGTTCACTGAATCAGTGCTGATTTTTTCTTTCACAGGGTTCAGAAGCTCAGGGTCACTGAGAACTAAAAGGTGAGCAGAAAAAATATCAGCTTTATCCTGACCCAGTTCTTTCAAAGCGTGCTCTTTGATTTTTTCGAGCTCTTCTTTTGAACGTGCAATCGCTTCATCAAAACGGCTTACTTCCGCTTCAGAATCAGAGATGTTTTTCTTTTCAACCGTTAAATCTGGCTCTTCAAGCCGGTATGCTTTTGCAATCGCGATGCCGGCTGAAGCACCAATCCCTTTTAATTCTTGCATTACTCGCCGAGTCCTTCGCTTTTCATTGTTTCTTCTAAAGCGTTAAGAGCATCGTTTTCGTCAGCTCCGGAAGCAGAGATTGTGATCTCAGCGCCTTTAGCGATACCTAAAGACATAACACCCATAATAGATTTAAGGTTAACTGTTTTGCCGTTATATTCTAAATTAACGTCAGCGTCGTATTTGCTAGCAGTTTGTACAAGAACTGTCGCAGGACGAGCATGGATTCCAGAATCTGCAGTTACTTTAAATGTTTTTTGTGCCATTTTTATCATTCTCCTTTTAACTTAAAGCTTTATTACTTCACAATATTATATCATACAACCGTACTTGTCATCTGACAAGCACGGCGTACTAACACCCTTATTTTTCAATCTTCACAATATCTTCTTGTTCTCTGTTGACTGAACCGCTTGCTTTAATGCTGACTGTTTCTCCTTCAGCAAGATTTGTAAATACAATCGGTGTCATGAGAGATGGTACATTCGGTTTGACTGCATCCAGATCAACTTCAAGAAGTTTTTGTCCAGGCTCAACGCGGTCTCCTTCTGATACGAAAGACGTAAATCCTTCGCCCTTCAGGCTGACGGTATCAATACCAAAGTGGATTAAAATTTCTCTTCCGCCGTCGGATTGCAGGCCGATCGCATGTTTCGTCGGGAACACATTGAGAATTTTTCCGCGAACCGGTGATACGACAATTCCTTCAGAAGGGAGAATCGCAAAACCGTCACCCATCATTTTCCCTGAGAAGACTTGGTCAGGAACATCCGTAATCGGGTGAATTTCCCCGGTAATCGGAGAAACGAAAACTTCCTCGCCGATTTCATTTTGCAGCGGTTCTGCAATCACTTCCTCAACCTGCTGTCCTACTTCCTCTTGAGCAGATGTTTTCGGTTCAGGTCTAGGCTTGCGTCCCGCAATAATGTCTTGCATTTGTGTTTTTAACCCGTCAGAACGCGGTCCGAAAATAGCCTGAATGTTGTTGCCGACTTCCAGCACTCCGGAAGCGCCAAGCTGTTTCAGACGGTCTTTATCAACCTTTTTCTGATCGTTTACAGTCACACGCAGACGAGTGATACAAGCATCAAGGTGTTTGATGTTTTCCTGGTCACCCATTGCCTGCAGAATCTCATAAGGAAGATCCCCTGCTTCACCTGTTTTCCCAGGTGCTGCTGTTTCTTCCGCAGCATCTTCGCGTCCAGGTGTTTTCAGATTAAATTTGCGGATGGCAAATCGGAATCCGAAGTAGTAAATGACCGCTAACCCTAAGCCGACAGGGATGACAAGCCACCATGCCGTCCGGTTCGGTAAAATACCGAATAGGAAGTAGTCAATTAAACCGCCGGAGAATGTCATACCAATCTTAACATTCAACAGCTGCATGACCATGAATGAAAGTCCCGCAAACAAACAGTGAATCGCAAACAGGACTGGAGCAACGAATAAGAAAGAAAATTCCAATGGCTCTGTGATCCCCGTTAAGAAGGATGTCAAGGCCGCTGAACCCATAATACCTGCAACGAGTTTTTTGTTTTGCGGTTTTGCTTCATGATAAATGGCAAGCGCCGCAGCAGGCAGACCGAACATCATAAATGGATATTTACCTGTCATGAACGTACCTGCCGTTAACTGTACGCCGTCTTTAATCTGCGCCATAAAGATACGCTGATCCCCGCGGATGATTTCTCCTGCTGCACTCTTATAGCTGAAGAATTCATACCAGAACGGCGAATAGAAAATGTGATGCAATCCGAATGGGATAAGCGAACGTTCAATCACCCCGAAGATAAATGCAGCAAGGGTTGGATTCGCTTCCACTAATCCTGTTGAAAAGGCATTCAATCCATGCTGGATCGGAGGCCAGATCACTAACATAATAAGACCCAGAATCAGTGCAGAAATTGACGTAACAATTGGAACGAAACGTTTACCCGCAAAGAAACCAAGGTATTGCGGCAATTCAATTGTGTAAAATCTGTTAAACAATAATGCAGCTAACACACCGACGATAATACCGCCGAACACCCCTGTCGCCAAGGTAGGTATACCAAGCATGTTTACATATGCAGGATGGTTTTCCGTAAAGAACTTGGCTCTTTCAACTGAATCCGAAGGAATGGTTCCGTTTGCAAGAAGAACCGCACTCATGGATACATTCATTACAAGATAACCGATAATTGCTGCAATCCCTGCAACTCCATCACCGTTGGCAAGCCCGATGGCTACACCTACTGCGAAAAGAAGCGGAAGGTTATCGAAAACAATCTGCCCAGCGCTTTCCATCACACCTGCTACAAGCTGAACATTGTCATTGCTCAAGAAATGCAGGACCTGAATCATGTCCTTATTTTGCATCGCATTCCCGATCGCAAGCAAAATCCCCGCAGCCGGAAGGATCGCAACTGGAAGCATAAGCGCACGCCCAATTTTTTGAAGAACGCCGAATAATGCTTTAAACATAAGAATTGACCTCCTCTTTTTACTAGTCTGACCTTACAGCTAAAAATCATGACAACGAATTCACAGGCGTAAGTCTTCCAGTTTAACCGTTTACATTTGCCCTTTTACACAACAAAAAGGCATGAGCAAAATTGGGTGCGCAAAAGAACGAGAATGAACTTCCCGTTTTTTTCCCTCAATCACTCATGCCTGATCGAATCAGTAACACGTTATAAGGATAAACTGAATTTATGAAATTTTATTGGTTAATCGGTACAGATGAAGCGTTAGGTAAACCGCTTCCGCCTCATGAACTGGTTTCTTCAATGTTTGCTGCAAGATTTTAATCAATTTCCAAGCTGTATTGTAGCATAGCGGATATTCATTTTTCAATAACAACATTAATTTTTCTGGTTCTTTAGTCGGTTCTTCTTTTTTAATTCTTTCTATTGTAAATCTGATATGTCGGATCAGCCGCAAATAGTTGACACTTTCCTTATTTACTTTCATTTGAAATGAGTCTTCAATCACCTCGACAAGCTGCGCCATGAGCTGAGAGTGCTGATTGACCTCGGACAGCGGACGGTTTGTCAATGCTGAATGGATATGCAGAGCGATAAAACCAATCTCCCCTTCCGGAAGGCAGATTCCCGCTTTTTCATTGATCATATCTATGACTTCTTTGGCAATTTGGTACTCCTCAGGATATAGTGACTGAGTCTCCATTAGAAATGGATTTTTCATATCAAATCCCTGCTGCTGCCTTTTGATCGCAAATGCGATATGGTCTGTCAACGCAATGTGAATATGTTCATTTAATGAGTGATTAGTCCTATTGCTTATGTGATAGATGACATCGTTTGAAATATCAACGAGCTTTTCATCAACATAGTCAAGGAGCTTTTTAAACTGCTTTTGTTCCTTCTCGTCTTTTAAAATGAACATTTTATCGTAGCCTTTATCTTCAATGACATCATCTTGTTTTTTTCCGAAACCAATACCTTTTCCGATTAAAACGACTTCGCTGTATTTATGATGAGAAGCAATTAATACGTTATTATTCAGTACCTTTTTCACTGTGAAGGACCCATTCACGATCCTCAGCTCCTTTGTCATTCAATACCTCATATCGTACATAACGAACAGAATGCACGTCAAACCTTTTTTCAATGCATTCACTAAACAGTCGATCTTTCGAAGAGACGGTAATCCAGAACTTTCCTTTCAATCGGCTGTCCTTGAATTCTTTTTTCCAGTATGGCAAATGCCTGCTTTCCCATTTCCCTTGTCTGAATATCGATCGTTGTGATTCCAAGCGCTTGGCTGATTTCGTGGTTATCAACGCTTAAGATTGCAAGCTCATCCGGTACTGACACCCGCTGGTTCTTTGCTTCAAGAAAAAGCCCTGCTGAGACTTGGTCATTGGCAACAAAAATAGCCGTCGGCTTTTCCTTCCACGTATTCCATTTATGAAAAAGCGCCTTCCCATCATTGATTGTAATCGCTTTCTCAATTACCCAGTCTTCACGAAATGCCTCGCCGATCTCTTCCAATGCCTCTTTGTAGGCTTTGATTCGAAAATGGCTGTTCATGCCTTTTTTTCTTGCCAAACAGATGGCTATTTTTTTGTGCCCTTTGGCAATTAAATAGTCCAAGCCGTTCCGAAATGCTTCTTGGTGAGGAATGCTGATGGTTGGGAAGCGGGCATTATCTGAATTCTGGCAAAGCAAAATCGGGCCCTCCCATTCCATGAGTTTCTCATCAGCAAGCGCCTTTGAGCAAAAAATCAGGCCGTCAACCTGGCGCTGCTTTAATTGGGACAGCGCAAAGATTTCTTTTTGTACCTCATAGTTTGTTTGGAATAAAGAGAGGTGAACCCCGGATTCCGCGGCTGCGTCGGCTATTCCTGCAATCAGCTCTGCAAAATATGGCAGATTAACCGTCGGCAAGACAACACCAATCATGTTTGAAAATCCTTTCGACAAATGTACAGCGTGAATATTTCTCGTGTACTCCAATGATTCCATTGCCTCAAACACTCTTTTTCGTTTGTCTTCACTGACGTATGGATGATTGTTTATGACTCGGGAAACCGTTGTAACAGAGACACCGGCTTTTTCTGCAATGTCTTTAATATTAGCCATAGATTCCCTTCTTTCTAAATCCCCTTGATCTGGAATGCGTTTCATACAATATGATATGGACGTACCAGATATCTTTTTGTGTTTTAAGCTGAAAGGAGAAGATCACATGGGTTTCTTCATTTTAATTGGGTTATGTCTCACTGTTCTCGGTGGCAGCTGTCTTGCTGTAAAACCTCTCAACCAAAAACATGAAATTAAACCCTTTCGAACATTTGATGATTTTTTTATTTAATGCAGATAAAAAAGGACAATGTCGAGAACAAAGTCCTTTTTTATTTCTATTACGGCAGTATGATTAATTCCTTTGGATATTGGGTCAGAGCAACTGCTCCGTCCTTTGTTACGTGAACGTCATCCTCAATGCGCACGCCGCCGATCTCAGGCACATAAATCCCCGGTTCGATCGTGTAGACCATGCCTTCCTGCAGCAGTGTATCGTTGGCCTGGCTCATTGATGGATACTCATGGACAGAAATTCCGAGTCCATGCCCAAGCCGGTGAGGAAAATAGTCACCGTATCCCGCTTTTTCAATGATTCCGCGGGCGGTTAAGTCCAGATCTCCGATTCTCACACCGGGTTTGCTTGCCTCAATCGCGGCTTTTTCCGCTTGAAGTACAGTCTCGTAAATGGCCTCCTGCTTCGGATTGATGGTTTTGTAAGCAAACGTTCTTGTAATATCAGAGCAATAGCCGTCAAGAATAACACCGAGATCAAATAATACAAAATCACCTTTCTTCAACGTGGCTGTACCAGGATTTCCATGTGGCTGGCCTGATTTTTCTCCGAATAAAACCATTGTAGAGAAAGACATGCCCTGAATTCCTTTTTTCTTCAGTTCGTACTCAATTTGAGCGAGCACTTCCACTTCACTGATGCCTTCACGCAAAGCGGCTGTACCGACTTCAACACCGTAATCCGCAAGCTTTGCCGCCTCTTTCAGCAAACGAATCTCATTGTCTTCTTTAATCAGGCGAAATTGATTGAGTGTTTCTTCTGCTGAAACAAATTGAGCCCCGCCAGTCGCATGCTTCAGCTGTTCTGCACGTGATAGCGAGATTGAATCCTTTTCTACCGCAAGCGTATGTATGCTGATATTTCGCTTTTTCAAGGCCTTCTCTATCAGCTCCCACGGATTTTCGTGATCCGCATAGCCAATGATTTCATGATTCCAGCCTGCGTTGCGGGCCTGTCCTGCTTCCATTCCTGGACAAACAAAGAAAGGCTCCTCTTCTTGAAAAACAAATAACCCCATTAATCTTTCATGCGGCTCTGTGTAAAAACCGGTTAAGTAAAAAACATTTTCTTTTGTATGAATAAATGCGGCAGTATGCCCCGCTTCCTTCAGCCATGAAGAGACGCGTTGTATTCTATTCACTTCTTGTTCCTCCCTGCCATTTGCAATGCATTGTTCTGTCTTCCATTGTAACAGGTTTTACCGGTGTTTGCCTTTCACGACGCCTTCATTTTCTAATGCATTTTATTTCCTGCTCCTCTTCCTGTATACTGACAGTAACGTTCAATCGCAGGGGGGTTGTTCCGTTTGCTGATGAATTTTTTCAGACGAAAAGCAGTTATGCTCTTAACGGTTTTGGGAATTTCCGCTCCTTTTATCGGGATGAAGATGGTGGGCTTTTATTATTACAGCTCTATCATAGGCTGTGCAGCGGGTTTCCTTTGCTGCATCCTCGCTCTCATCCTGGTTATGAAAAGATCTGATAAAGACAAAAATGAAGGGAAAGCTTGATACATAAAAAGCCAGCAGCCTGATTAGGGCTGCTGGTTTTATTTTAGGAGTCTTAAACCGTTTAGTATGACCAAAATCGTGCTGCCCTCATGACCAATCACGCCAAATGGCAATTCCATCACCTGCAAAAAGTTTGCACAAATCAGCAGGCAGATTACAGCTAGAGAAAACACGATATTTTGTTTGATGATCCTGTTCATTTTCCGAGACAAGCGGCACATGTTTACGAGCTTTTTCAAATCGTTTTTCATGAGGACCATATCAGCGGTCTCAAGTGCTACATCTGTTCCGCCGCCCATCGCAATGCCGACATCCGCCGCTTTGAGTGCCGGCGCATCATTGATTCCGTCACCCACCATTGCAATCGTTCCGAATTCTTCTTTTAACCGTTTGATTTCATTCACTTTTTGGTCAGGCAGGCATTCTGCTACGACAGTTGTCATGCCGGCTTCCTTGGCAATCGCTTGAGCCGTGTCTTCGTGATCTCCTGTCAGCATGGCCGTTTTAATCCCAAGTCGGTTCAGTTCTTCCATGACCTCTTTTACTTCAGGCCTAATTTGGTCCTTCAGTGCGATACAGCCTGCTATTTGATCATCCTTTTTCACAAATACAATTGTATGACCGCTTTGAATGACATCTGATGCTGTTTGTTTCAAAAATTGTGCTGCCATTTCCTCGCCGATAAAACCTGCTTTACCGACCTTCCATTTCGCACCCGACACTTCTGCCATAACGCCAAACCCTGAGGTTTCTTCTATAGATATGTAGCCGGACTGATTCACGCCGCGGCTTTCAGCGTACGCCGTTATGGCTTGGGCGAGCGGATGGCTTGATTGCATTTCGATGGCATAGACAGCCTCAAGAACTTCCGCTTCACTGAATCCTTCTGCTATTCTAATCGTCTCTACGGCAGGCTGGCCTTTTGTTACAGTGCCGGTTTTATCAAAGGCGATCATTTGCACTGAGCCCAGCTGTTCAAGAAAGACGCTTCCTTTCACAAGCATACCGTTGCGGGCGCCATTTGAAATCAGGGACAGCGCCGCCGGCATAATAGAGGCGACAAGCGCACAAGGTGACGCGACAACCATAAACACCATTGCGCGGTAGAAGGTTTCACTCCAGCTCCAGCCCAGCGCAAAGTGCGGGACGAATAAAAGGAGCGCCACCGCAATTAGCACACCTTTCACATAAGCATTTTCAAATCGTTCGATGAAAGCCTGCGCGGGTGAAACACTATTTTGCGCTGATTCAACCAGTTTGATAATTTTTCTGAATAACGAATCTTCATTTGCTTTCGTGACACGGACAGTCAAGGAGCCATTGCGATTCACCGTTCCTGTGAATACAGCGTCGCCTCTGTTTTTTTCTACAGGCATTGATTCACCTGTTAAAGCCGACTCGTCAAGACTTGTCGAGCCCGATTCAATGATACCGTCTGCCGCTACGCGTTCTCCAGGTTTGATCACAATCATATCACCGGCCTGCAAGTCTGAAACCGGAACTCTTTTGGTTTCACCATTGACCATCAATGTCGCTTCTTCAGGCTCAAGCTGCATTAAAGACGTTAAATCTCTGCTGCTTTTATTCATCGTGTATGTTTCTAAAGCTCCGCTTAAGGAAAAAATAAATATTAAAATAGCACCCTCTGCCCAGTATCCGATCAAGGCGGAACCAACGGCAGCGAAAATCATTAAAAGTTCTACATTCAGCGTTTTGGATTCGAGTGTTTCTTCGATTCCTTCCTTTGCTTTAGCAAATCCGCCGATCACAAAAGCCAGCAAGAAAAGTATTATGGATAATACCTGATATCCGGATAAGAGCCAGCCTGCCAAAATAAGAGCGCCTGATACAAGTGCTGCAATAAGCTCCGCGTGCTGTGCCCAGTTTTTTTCCCTCTTGTCTGTTTTCAATGGCTCGTGCGGGTCGCGTTGAACGATAACTTGTTCATTCATATCGAATTCTCCTCTCTAATTGAGAACGTAAATCATCTTCATTTCTCTTATAAAAACAAAATCGCTGCCCAAAAGGCAGCTTTATCGTCAGTTATTTCTTGATGTCTTCCTTTATTATAGCACGCACGAAGAGAATTTCAATTATAATTATTTTAATTTCTTTTTGATAATAATTATCATTAATGTTTATTCGCTTCTTCTCTATATGAAAAAAGCTGAGAGTCTATGCTCTCAGCTATTCTTCCGTCCATTCCTTCAGTTGTTCCGCTGTCATCGGGCCAATTTTTGTTTTTTCAATTTCTCCCTTTTCATTCAGCAAAAATGATGTTGGGATCGTAATGATATGATACTCCTTCATCAATTCCCCTTTTGAGTCAAGGACAATCGGGAACGTCAGCTTGTTTGCTTTAATAAAATCTTCAACGACTTGCTGATTTTGTTCCGAATTCACTAAATTCACCGTTACCAGCTTTACACTGTCGGATGGATGGGCATCATAAAACGATTGAAACTGGGGAAGCTCCTTTTTGCAGGGCGGACACCATGACGTCCAAAAATGGAGAATTGTTTTTTGCCCTTTATTCGGAATCGAGATGTCCTCCCCTTCTATCGTTTTCATAAGAAAAACAGCGGGAACAGCAGGCTGTTTTTCCTCAGCTTGTGCCGCACATGGAAACCATGCAATCAACCCTAATAACATAATGTATATAGTAAGCAAGCGCTTCGTCAACATGGAATCTTCCTTTCATGCTTTTCAATTAGCTTGCCCCTGCAGTTCCTATATCATCCTTCAATTCGCGGCGTTCTGGTCCCTCCCGTAAGGAATACGGATACCTTCAATGCTTTGCAGATCGTGGCATAGTGCAGGCTCGTCAAAAGAATCATGCCAGTGTTCATTCCAAGGATAATCCCGAGCATTTGCAGATTCTCCATTGATCCCAGTACATACATCATACTTAGCGCAACGATATGGCTCCATACATTGTGATAAAAAGCCTCTTTCACAAAACCCATCCCGATTAAGCACGCCTGCAGCGGCATGACAAACAGATGAAAGAGAAAGTAAGGCCACAACAGCTGCAAGTAATACTGCGCTTCAGGAGAGTGAAAAAACAAATGTGTGAGAGGTCCCGCAAACTGGAACATGACCCAGACGGCAGGTATACCGTAACCTAATGTAATGAAAATCGACTGCTTCAGCCTTTTTAACACGATGTCATACTGAGAAAGTGCATAAGCTTCCGAAATACTCGGTATCATGACGACCATTAACGAATGGGCAATAAAAGCTGGGAACGACCCTATCGTCACAGCCACTCCTGCCAGCATTCCGTATTGATCGATTGCCGCTGTCCCGGCAACGCCCGCAGCCAAAAGAGCTCCTTTTACTAAAAAGGGTTCAATTGCATTGACAACCGCATGAAAAATGCGCAGTCCTGTTGTAGGAATTGAAACAGCAAGCAGTCTTTTCCTTACATCCTTTCCGCGCAAATGAATGTGCTGCTGGCCGGATAACGCCCGCCTTGCCATGATAAATTGTGAATATAAATAAACAAGCACGACCACATCACTCACGACTAGAACAAACAAGGAAATCAGCACAGCCATGTCCAATTCAAATGAGTACCATTGAAAAAAGAGAAATAAGCACAAGAGCTGGATGATTTTTTTCAGCACATTGGCAATTGCGATCTTCCCCATTTTCTGCACACCCATAAAGTAGCCCCTGGCGATTGAAGTAAAGGCGACAACAGGAATTAAGCCGATGACAATCCCTTTAATAAACGGGTGGTATGTATCAAATACCGGAATAAACGGAAGCGCAATACTAGCGGCGGCAGTAGAAAAAGCAGTAAAAATGGCTGTCATTCTGAAAGCGTGCCTCAGCATGCTTTCATGAAGCTTAGGATTTGACTCGGCAATGAATTTAGAAATGGATATCGGCAGTTCTAGGCTCGCGATGACAATAATTAAAAAGATCGTGGGCAAAATACTCATGTAAAGCCCCATCCCATGCTCGCCAAGCTCCCGCGCCAAAATCATATTGACGACAAATTCAAGGCATTCAGCGAAAAAGGCGGCAATGGATAAAAGAATGATCCCTTTCACAAATCGATTCATGATGTCTCTCCTTGTCTCTTGTACTACCAACATCATATGAGACAAGTTCAAAAATTATTTTATTTTTACTCTTTATATGAAAAAAAGCACAGCTGAGACAAATTGTCTCTTCTATGCTTAGACGGCAAAAACGTGTCTGCCGATTTTTTCTACGATTTTTCTTGAACGAATCCAATTATCTGACGCTGTTTTCGGATTATAAAAGAATATGGCATCTGTTTCTCTATTTTTTGAGGACAGCGCTTCTTCGGCAGCTTCAATCGATTCTTTATCAGGCTTTTGGTTAATGCTCCCGTTTGCGACCGGTTCAAAGGCGTTTTTCTGATAAATAACTCCTCTTATCGTATCAGGAAAACCTTTTTTCTCCGTCCTGTTCAGTACAACGCTTGCTACAGCGACCTTGCCTTTATATGATTCTCCTTTGGCCTCTGCGTGAACGAGACGGGACAGCAACTCTTTTTCAGACTGTGTATATGTTTCTTTCTCATCATTTGTTTTGTTCGGTTTATCTTTCTCTTTCTTTTCAGTGTGTGCTGATAGCTTAATCGGTTTTATTTTCTTGTCTTTATCAGCAGACAGTGAAGGGAAAGATTCATTCGTATTTCGATCTATATGTGTAAGCCATTTCGCTTCTTCATGTTTTGTCTTCTTTGCGCTCAGTAGTGAAGCTTGTGTATGCTCAATTTTGGCTGCAGGCATGAAACAAAGAAGAAAAACAGCCAGAGCAGTGAATTTCGTTGTCATACAGTTTCCTCCTTAAAGTGCTCCAAAAAACACTTCATAACCTTAACAAGAGATCCATTCATTTTCACGGAAAAAGATTTTCCAACTCTCCCAAGGAGGTATCAGGATGGAATAAAGAGGATGACTCACTGCTTAATGGCAAAAAAACAGTTTGAAATTCTATAAATATTGTCAAATCAAAACATGTTTATCCATTTTTGACACTTTACATTTTATTTACACCTGTTACAGACAGCTGTAATAAAAGGCTTGTATTCTGTCATATATGATAAAAAGGCTTCTCACGTATGAGAAACCTTCAGCTTCTTGGCTGTTCTAAGTATTGAAAGATAACATCTCCGCCTTGCTGGGCAATTCCTCGGAAATGTTTAAAATCATCTTGTTTAGATAACACGGCCCTGAAATCAAGAAAATGCTCTTTCTGGACTCTCAGTTCGTTTATGGCGCCGGTGCGCAGCTGTTCAATCATTTCTGTTATTTCTTCGGGACGCAACAAAAATTCCCCCCTTTTCTTTCTATTGACGAAAATCAATATATCATCTTTATAGCGACAGAACAATTCATAAGGGAGATAAAACTCCTTATCGCTTTACTTCTCAATGAAAATACTGCAAAATACTTTCAAAAGGCATTATTATGTTTAAAGGAGAGGAAGCTTGTGAAAATCGCTAAGGTTGGGAATGTCATTGAATTTAAAAACGGATTAACCGGTGTTGTTGAAAAAGTAAATGAGAATTCTGTTATCGTTGATGTGACGATCATGGATAACTATCGGGATCTTGAGTTAGATTCATTGACAGTTGTTAATCATAAAAATTATAAGATCATCAGAGACTCCTATTAAAACCTCCTTATTTCCACATTTATTCCAAAAACTGCAAGACGGACAATTTAACACCTTACATATGAAATTCGCTTTCTCAAAAGCTGCCGGCCGGCAGCTTTTTTACATAAAAAACACCGATCATGAATCGGCGTTTTTGTCTATTTCCGTTATTTCTATATAGAACTCGCTGACGGCCCCTGGTTCGTACAGGTTGGTCAATGATGTTGAATAATTTGTCATTTCCCCCCGGAAGGCAAGACCGCGTTCCGGAACCTCGACATTAAACGTTTTTTCATACAACAGGACAGCGATATCATGGTAAGTCTCACTCGTAACGTTTAAGGTAAATGCAATTTTTCGCTTCGGCTCGCTCTCCTCTTGATATGCAGCCATTTCTAACGTTACATTGTTTAACCGCAATGTCTTCACTTCATATCACTCCTTTATAGTCCATGCATCTTAGCATACCTTAGCGAATGTTTACAATGAATCTGTTCTTAACGGTTATATGAACCAATTCATTCGAAAAGACATCTTTACAAACGTACGTTCGTTAAATTATAATAAAACAGACGAGCTGCCATCCAGCATCCCGTCTTTTCATTAGAAAGCGGCGAGTGGAATTCCCCCCCGGATTCGCTCGTCTTTTTTATGTAAAAACCCCCTCATTTCTAAGGAGAAACTATATGGTCGATTATCAACAAGTCATGTTTCACCATGCGTACCTTGGCGCCTTGAATTTCCCCATCCTTTAATGAGAGCGGCCAATCAATTCTCATCATGTTTTTTAGATAAACCAGCATCCATTCAGGAAGTATATGAGTGTATGTTTTTAAAGTTCTAGTTATTCGTGCGCTTCCATATCGATCCTGAACAATTCTGAATGAAATGCAATAATCCTGCTATTAAGGTAGCATGTGTATGACTTAAATCATGGAAGCAGAATAAATTCAACACATCCGTAATTACTTGAAATGCGTACTATAACATAAGTTTGAATGGGGATTTCAAGCCCAATGTAATGCCTCGTATAGAACATTCCGGGAGAAGGGCCTATGGAATGCCCACACTGTTTTACCCACACTCGTAATAAACTCCTTTCAGTATGTCCATTTAGAGATTCATTGCAATTATCTTCGAATTTTGTTCTGAACTATAAATCATTATATATTTTTAAACACTGTATTCCAGACTGACGCATCTTCTTGTCCAAGACTCCAGCTGCCAAGACCTTTCAGATTATATTTTTGAGCGAGTTTTATTTTTGCTCTGAGTGACTGTTCATTTTCAAACCATAATGTATATGTTCCCGAAGGCAACGGCCCCTTGTTATCGTGATTGACAGTAAAAATAGCTTTTGGAGATTGACTCTTGGTGTCAAAAATAATTGTTCCGCTATGCCTTTTTACTAATGAGTCAACAAGGTAAAGGGGAATGGCTTGAGAGGCAGATTGGCCTTCCATCCAGCAGCGGCCATAGAATGGCAATCCTAAAACTAGTTTTTGAGGAGAGATTTTTTGGGTCAGAACATATTGAATGGACTTTTCCACCCATCCTACACTTGCGGTAGGCCCAGCAAGGCGGCTTTCATCATAGGCCATAACCATAAGATAATCTGCATATTTAGCTAAATACTCGTAATCATATGATCCGTGCCAGCCCTTCGTCCAGCCAAAAGGATTTGCCGCCACTGCAACTGATACTTCTTTATGTCTAGGAATACTTTCCCTTACCAATCTAACAAAATCTGTAAATAGATTCCGATCTTTTTCTGTAAGGTTTTCTATATCGATATTAACTCCGTCCAAATCCAGTTCTTCTATTGCATGAGAAATTTGTTTAGCTAAAAGAACTCGGTTCATTAATGCAAATCGTCCCAAATCCTGATCCCAATGATTGCTTAGAAAAGGAACTACTTTTAATTTTCTTCTATGAAGAGCTTTAATCACATCGGGATTAGCTGAACGGAGAAGTAATGATCCATCTTTTCTGATATAGAAAAAATCAGGAGACACAACATTTAATACTCCGTTCGTTTGATCAACGTGTTGAATAAAATCCCATCCTAATCCAGAATAGAAATAGCTCATTTGAAACATCTCATAACCCCTTCATCCCCAAAAATATCAAGTTCCCCACAAATAAAAAAATGAGGATTGTCATTTCAATTTGATTCGTTTCCGAAACCTCAAAGATTACCTTTCTCTTATCTTTATAATTTGTCCAGGATAAATTCTATCTGAAGAAAGCTTATTAAGATTCATAAGTTGTTGTACCGGAATGTTAAAGGATTTGGCAATCGTCCATAATGTATCGCCGGATTCCACATGATACACTTCGTATGTTACGGGAAATTCCATATAACGAGGCGTTCTTTTTACTTTATTCGCTTGATTTCTTATTTTAGGTATTTTCCCCTTCATTCATATTACTCTCCTTTAGAATAATTTGTTATTAATATTTCTAAACAGTTTCTCTCTAATCTTAATGATTTGTCCAGCATATATTTGATCTGATTTGAAATGATTAAGCTCCATGAGTTGCTGCAGGGAAACATTATACTTCCTGGCAATTATTGATAATGTTTCACCGGGAGTAACATGATGGATCACGTATTTTTCTTTAAGAACATCTACATAATGAATGGTTTCCCCTAAGTTTCTTATAATTCCTCTGCTTTTTAGCACCTCAAGCATTCTCTCGGCTCTATGCCGATAGGAATCATTCTTTACAGCCTTTTTACCGTTTATCTGAATCTTTTTTCTCTCGCTATCATGATTCAAATAGTATTTAACCTTTTCCAAAGTTTCTTTTGGGGAGGAAGAAACGATGAGATCGCGGCCAGGTTTGAATTTATCTCGAACTGCTGGTATATCCGATGTCAATAAAAACCCCCCGGAACCAAGAATCTCATAGGTGCGTTGCGTAAGTTGGCTTTCACAGTTTTGCAAACCGATAATGATTTTTGCTGAACTGTAAACTTTATATGCTTCAGTATAATCAAGGTATCCATGGATCCAATTGCGGGGAATTTCTCTTCCTATATATTTACTCATTTTTTCCCAGTTTCTCCCCCAAAAATCAATGCGAATACCTTTCCGTATAAGAGGACGAATAAGCGTTTTTAAAGAGGACGAACGGAACACATCCGGATGTTCTTCAAGAAAATTAGGGTAAGCATTAGCCACCACCGCTATATCACAACTGTATTTTGCTAATGGTTTAATCTGGTGATGTATACTTTCGTGAAATGCAAAGTCTAAGTGAGCTGCTTTAATCCCCATGCTTTCATAAGTTTTACACAGAGAAGGCGTAACCGTGAAAACAAAATCCGGTTTCATCTTTTTAATTAACGGGATAGTAAAGTTTTGAGTGTGCAGCGGGTCTTCAGTTGCCCAATAAACGAGAGGGATATTCACCTTTTTAGTAGCGTTGCGAATCCAGGCCTGCTTTTCCCTTGAATGCTCTGGTGTCCATCCCATAGATACTATTAGATCTGGTTTAAATTCGTCTATCATTTCAGTTATATTTTCCCGACTTACAGGACCGGAAATCATTACGGTATGTCCTGCTTCCCTAAACCCATTCGGTAAACCATAGAGCCACATGGGATGACTCTCAAGGAAAAGAATTTTCACACATTTCCATCCTCTCTTTCACTTTTTAATGTCTACTTTATTGGTATGTATATGTAATATAACTTGTCGCGGTACTAGTCTATAAAAAACGTTCAGGTGTGAGATCACGAGATAGCTTGTGTGGGATGCCCCACAAAAAAAGAAAGCAACCTACAACATATTTTCCTATGTGGTTATTCAGGACATAAGGATTCCTTTAAATATTTTTAAAAGTATTAGAATACAAGGACAGGGATATTATTTTTTATTAAAAGTCAAGAGCCCCCGTTACTTTAAGTACATTTATTCACAGTGTAATCTTTTTTACAGGTCATTTAGTAGTAGCCCCAGGAAAATGCGAATTTACAACGTTAATCAAATTCAAATATAAAAAAGTCGAATTCCCTGTCCTTTAAGGAAAACGACTTTTTTATACGACTTCTTCAAGTAAATCCCCATTAACCTTTTTTGGGGACTATTTGTAATCTCTGCGCAGTGAAATTATACCTGTGCTAGCCCACCATCTACGAACAATTCAACACCCGTCAAGTAACTGCTTTCGTCTGAAGCAAGGAAAGATACAGCGTTTGCTACTTCTTCAGGTGTCCCAACTTTTCCAGCTGGAACAGTATTTCTGCTATTTTCCAGTACCTCTTCAAGTGCATCACCAAAAAGCTCATCGTAGGCAGGTGTAAGAATACCTCCTGGACTAACCACATTTACACGGATTTCAGTACCTTTTAGGTCAAGAATCCAGTTGCGAACCAGTGCTCTTAATGCTGCTTTAGATGCTCCATATACACTAAACGCTGGGTTGCCAATTGATCCAGCAGTAGAGCCCGTTACAATAATAGAACCTACTTTGTCCGGGAATAGTGATAACGCTTTTTGAACAGTAAAGATGGTTCCTTTAACGTTAATGTCGAACGTTCTATCAACCTGCTCTTCAGTAATTTCACCTAATGGAAGGAAGTTGCCGATGCCTGCATTAGCAAAAAGAATGTCCAACTTACCTTTTTCCTGCTTTATAATGTCATATAGTTTGTCTAAGTCTTCAAGCTTAGAAATATCACCTTGAACACCGGTTACGTTCTTGCCAATTTGGTTAACAGCTTTATCAAGTTCGTTTTGTCTACGTCCCGTGATATAAACATATGCACCTTCGTTTACAAATTTTTGTGCTGTAGCAAGACCAATCCCACTTGTTCCACCCGTTACAAGCGCTATTTTACCTTCAAATTTACCCATACTTAACACTCCTTTAGAATTAATATTATTTTATGTCTAGTACCTTTAAGTACTTGAAGAACAACTTACAAGATATAGTATCCTTCAGTAAGCACAGTATCGGAAGTACCCACTTTTTTGTGATATAGTAACTAAAAAGTAATAAATGTGGAATGGAGAGCTTTAGACATGAAAAAATTTAGCTGTGGGTTTGAAGTGACAAAGGAAGTTATTGGCGGAAAATGGAAAGGCCTTGTATTATACTTTTTAATGAATGGACCAAAGAGAACGAGTGAATTAAAGCGCATTATCCCAAATATAACTCAGAAAATGCTGATTCAAACACTTAGAGAGCTTGAAGCCAGTGGACTTGTTAGCAGAAAGATGTATAATCAAGTACCGCCGAAGGTTGAATATTCATCCACTGAACTTGGAGAATCTCTTAAACCTATCTTGCAGGAGCTCTGTCAATGGGGAGGCTATTATGCGGAGCAAGAGTATGCAGAAGGTGAATATGAAATTGTACAACCAGAACAACTAAGTTAGGATTGATGTAGCTGCTGGAGTAAATGCTAAACAACTTCAATACCATCACCTAACAGATGAAGAACAGTCAGAAATAAATGAGATATTCAATTTTGAAAGTGAAGTTCTAATAAGAAGTGTCATCGACTATATTCAGGAGAACTTTGATGAAATTCAAAAAAGAGCTGTTTCAAATGTTAAAGAGAAGGCTCAGAAACTTAGCCAAAAAATAATGAAGATATTGATAATAATATTTAATGCCTATGATCTCTAGATAGGCATTTTTTCTTTCGGATAAAAAAGAAAAGACGTACAAATTGTACGCCTTAATCTGCTTCTGTACTATCAATTTTTCACTGCATAAAAGTCACAGTTCAGGTTGCACCTCAGGTCACACTTTTTAATACAATTCCCATGAGTAGAGCCATTTTCAGGTGTGACTTTTCCCATTTTTATTGAGCTTAGTACGGGTCACACTCCGGTCACATTTCCGCTGAAAATTAACGCTGAATGTTCGGATTTTACTGTGACTCCACTTCGTTTCACACTCCGTATCACACAACGGAATAATTAACGATTATCAATTGTCTCCGGATACAAATCATGGTTCATCATACGGTATTCGGCCATTTTCTCATACTTCGTGCCAGGCTTTCCGTAGTTTGTGTACGGGTCAATGGAAATTCCGCCTCTTGGCGTGAATTTGCCCCATACTTCAATGTAGCGCGGGTCCATTAATTCAATCAAGTCATTCATGATGATATTCATGCAGTCCTCGTGGAAGTCACCATGGTTTCTGAAGCTGAATAGATACAGCTTTAATGATTTGCTTTCAACCATTTTTTCATCAGGAATGTAGCTGATGTAGATTGTCGCAAAGTCAGGCTGGCCTGTTTTAGGACATAAAGATGTGAATTCCGGGCAATTGAATTTTACAAAGTAATCACGGTTTACATGTTTATTCGGGAAGGATTCCAGCACGTCCGGTGCATATTCGAACAAATAATTTGTACCTTGATTGCCTAGCAATGTTACACCTTCTAATTCTGATTCTTTTCTTGTCGTCATGTTCATCTTCCTTTCTATTATACTCCGCGTTTGTTGCCCCATAACAGGGTGTGCAGCTGCGGGAGCACTCTGACGAGATTCAGCTCCGCATCGACAGCTACCTTATCAACAAGCGCTTCATATTTTCCAAGCAAATGTGCAATCAGTGACTGATCATCTGTCGTATGCACGTCATCATTTCCGACTTGTAAATAAAACGGGATTCCCGGATACCGCTTGTGCACAGTTTTGGCAAATTCCAGATCTTCATCATTAAAGATGACAACCTTCAAGCTGACAGCATGCTGTCTATCATTCTCTTGAAGTAAAGTTAAAATGTGGTCAAGCTTTTGAAAGTTCGTTACCATTTTTGAGCTTGGCGGTTTTGGAGAAATTGTCAGGTCATCAATCAGCGTAAACCAATCCTGATAAACGGTCCCTTGAGTTTCAAGCGCTGCACGGATGTTATTTTCCTTCAGCAGTTCAATAAAAGCATCCAGCTGTTTTAACAGAGCCGGGTTGCCGCCTGAGATCGTCACATGAGAAAACGCATCTCCCCCAATGTCCTTAAGCTCCGCAAAAATCTCCTCCGCCGTCATCCAGCGAATATCTTTTTTAGCAGACCCGTCCCAAGTGAAAGCGGAGTCACACCAGCTGCAGGAATAATCGCAGCCGGCTGTCCGGACGAACATCGTTTTCTGTCCGATCACCATGCCTTCTCCTTGAATCGTCGGGCCGAAAATTTCTAATACAGGAATTCCTTTAGCCATTCAAACCACCCTTTTTCGGACGGTAGACACAGTAGCTTGTCGGTGTTTCACGGACAAACACCTGTACACAGGTCGGCTTATTCTCCAAAGTGTCTAAATAAGCCTGTACGTTGTCATAAATCGTTTTCGCCACGACTTCAGTTGTCGGCAGCGAATACCGGTCGTCCTGAGAAAAATCTTCATGATCATTTAATAGCGTGTGATCATAGTTTCCGTGCACCAGTTTTTTGAGTACGCTGAAATTGACAAGAAAGCCTGAATCGTCAAGTTCGTCGCCGGCAACGGTTATATTTACGGTATACGTATGCCCGTGAACCCTGCTGCACGCTCCCGCACTTTCCCGAGGGATAAAATGAGCGGCTGAGATATGCATGTCCTTATTCAGTTCAAACGAATAAGGATGCTGGGCCTGCGGATAAATTTGAGATAACAATTTATGCACGCTCTCCTTTCATCACCATATATTCTTCATAACCTTTTGAACGAAGGTGACATGCCGGACATTCGCCGCAGCCGTCTGCGATGATGCCGTTATAGCATGTCAGCGTGTTGTTTTTCACAAAATCCAGCGCGCCAAGCTCATCTGCAAGCTTCCACGTTTCCGCCTTATTGAGCCACATGAGAGGCGTGTGGATCACAAACGGCTTCTCCATTGCCAGATTTACCGTGACATTGCAAGATTTCACGAATTCGTCACGGCAGTCAGGATAACCACTGAAGTCTGTCTCACAAACTCCTGTAATAATGTGGCGCGCGCCAATTTGGTAAGCCAGGATAGACGCAAAGGATAAGAATACCAAATTGCGGCCTGGAACGAATGTGGATGGCAGTTCGCCGTCTTTTACTTCTATCTCAATATCATTTCTAGTCAGGGCATTCGGTGCAAGCTGATTTAAAAGTGACATATCAAGCAAATGATTTTTCACACCAAGCTTTTCCGCAATGGATTTTGCCACTTCAACTTCCTGCGAATGTCGCTGATTATAATGAAAAGTCACCGTTTCGACTTCTTCGAATTCTTTTAAGGCCCACAGTAAGCATGTTGTGCTGTCTTGACCGCCGCTAAATACGACAATTGCTTTTTCTTTTTTCATGATTCCTCTCCTTCTCCGCAATAAAAACGCCGGCGAGAGACATCGCTACAGCTAATTCACGCAAAAAAACACCTTTTTTCGGAAGGTGCTCTAGAAAAACATAAAAAAGGCCGTATCCAAGGATACAGCTCGTCCTTAGTTTTTTATAGAGGGTGTAGCTAGAACCTCTCCCGCATATCGCACGGATTTTCTTCAATTTTTTCACTTCTGCTATCTTACCATAATGATGTTTTTCTTGACAATAAAAAAGTCAGTCCCCGGTTCCTAGATCAATTATCGCTCTATAGTGACGGTTCGTTTCATTATATATATTTATAAACTGCGCCGCCGAGGAGCTTTTTTGCAAAGCAAAGCGCCTATGAAGGCCAGGCTCACATAGCCAAACAAGGGATAAATCGTTGAAATAAGCCTGCCGTACCCTATTTGGCTCGTAATATAAGCCGTGATCATAATGGCCGCAAAGATATATTTGCTTTTCACTGGAAGAAAGCTTTGCACTTGTTTTTCTAATCCATATAGATTACCGATAACTGATGTGAACACTTCTCCGAAAATAATGAGTAAATAAATCAAATGGACAGATCGTGCAAAGAGATAAACCACTTGTGCCATCGGTATATCATACAAAAATACATCCGGAAGAGTTGACAAAGACAGAAAACTCGCGGACAGCACAATCGTCAGCATCGTCCCTCCGATTAAAGCGCCTTTTTTGATCACTTTCTCCGAGGACATTTCATTCGCCAGCGGAACCAAAATTGCTTGGGCAAGCGATAAATTCAAAGCCCCGTAAGAAAAGGCTGATAACAGCCAATCCCAGCGATGCGGCCAGACCCACTGAGCTGCGTTTCGTGATTCGCTGAATATAAAAGAGTCGGCCACCACAATCATTGAAAAGATGATTAAAAGGGGAACAACAAACACATTGACACCGAAAATGCCTTTTACTCCTCTAGTCATCACAATTAAGCTCAGACCGATTGTAATAAGCATCCCAATCTGAGCGGACATCCCCAGCTGTTCCTCAAAAAGCGCCCCTGCCCCTGAAAGCATGACAGATGTAACTCCGAGGAGAACAAACAGCATAAATACATTGATAATCCGCCCAGCCGCCGCCCCGAACAAAAAGATGTTCATTTCTTGATATGACTTGGCATTGATTCGCTTTGAAATGATCATCAGCTTGGCGCCCAGAAACGTAAACATTCCACCGCTGACGAGAATGCCGAATAAACCGAACCAGCCGAACTTCAGAAAAAACTCAACAATTTCTCTGCCAGTCGCAAATCCAGCTCCGACTACTGTGCCGACATACACAAAAGCAAGCTGACTTGCAGACCCTTTTGATTGTTCCATTTCTCCCCTCCGAACGAACCGCAGTTTTGTCCATAGGTGCCTTTTTATAACCTATGAGACAAGTTCCTTGAAAAGACGAAGAAAACATGTTTTACTTTGTAACAAATCAAAAATTTTTTGTGCGTAAGACTTGAAAGTCAAAGATAGTCAGAGTATACTATTAATCAAAGTTGGTCAAACAAACCGGCCTTTTTTAAAAATCAATTGGTCAAAGATAGTCAAATATTCAGTCTGCTTTGAGCATATTGGTTTGAATGCCGTTAAGTTTGCCGTATACTAATAGTCAAAGAAGGTCAAATCCAATAGACCTTTTTATTCACTTTCATTGGTCAAAGAAGATCAAATTATTAAGGAGGTTTTGGCAAATGCGTTGTCAACATTGTCATCAAAACGAGGCGACGATTCGCCTTAACATGCAAATAAATTCCGTTCATAAACAGATGGTTCTTTGTGAAACTTGCTATAACGAACTGACCCGTAAACCTTCAATGAGTATGGGTTCTCAATCTTTCGGATTTCCGTTTGAACAGGCATTCCAGCCGAAAGAAAAGAGCGCAGCAAAACAAAGCGGAAAAAAAGGGCTGCTTGATGAGCTGGCTCAAAATATTACAAACGGTGCTAAAGCCGGTCTCATTGATCCCGTCATCGGCCGTGATGATGAAGTGGCGCGAGTGATCGAAATTCTAAACCGCCGCAACAAAAACAATCCGGTTCTTATTGGTGAGCCGGGTGTGGGGAAAACTGCCATCGCTGAAGGGCTCGCTTTAAAAATTGCTGAAGGTGATGTTCCAAACAAACTGAAAAACAAAGAGCTATATTTGCTTGATGTTGCATCCCTTGTTGCAAATACAGGGATCAGAGGCCAATTTGAGGAGAGAATGAAACAGCTGATCACTGAGCTGAAGGAACGAAAAAATGTCATTCTGTTCATTGATGAAATTCACCTTCTCGTCGGCGCAGGCTCTGCAGAAGGATCAATGGACGCCGGCAACATTCTCAAACCGGCCCTAGCCAGAGGCGAACTGCAAGTCATTGGCGCGACAACACTGAAAGAATATCGTCAAATCGAAAAAGATGCCGCGCTGGAAAGACGTTTTCAGCCTGTCATGGTGCAGGAGCCTTCAATTGAACAGGCTATCCTCATTCTGCAAGGGATTAAAGACAAATACGAGGCGTACCATGGCGTAACATTCAGTGATGAAGCAATCAAAGCGTGTGTCACTTTATCATCCCGCTACATTCAGGACAGACACCTGCCGGATAAAGCAATTGATTTATTAGATGAAGCAGGTTCAAAAGCCAACCTGTTAATTGATGAACTGAATGATGAGGATGCCGCTGAACGCTTAACTGCAATTGAAGCCGAAAAAACAAAAGCCCTGGAAGAAGAAAATTACGAACTGGCGGCAAAACTCCGTGATGAAGAACTCGCATTGGAGAAAAAACTGAACAGCTCCTCCGCTCATACCGCTGTCACTGTGGAAGCTGAGCACATTCAGGAAATTATTGAACAAAAAACAGGCATCCCTGTCGGCAAACTGCAGGCAGACGAACAAACGAAAATGAAAGAGCTTGAAGCAAAACTTCATGAACGCGTGATCGGACAAGAAGCCGCTGTTCAAAAAGTGGCAAAGGCGGTAAGACGAAGCCGCGCCGGATTAAAATCCAAAAACAGACCAGTCGGCTCCTTCCTCTTCGTAGGTCCTACCGGCGTAGGGAAAACAGAGCTTTCTAAAACACTGGCAGATGAATTATTCGGCACAAAAGACGCTATTATCCGACTCGATATGAGCGAATACATGGAGAAACACGCCATATCTAAAATTATCGGTTCACCGCCTGGATATGTCGGCCATGAGGAAGCTGGACAATTAACTGAGAAAGTGCGCCGCAATCCTTACAGCATTGTGTTGCTGGATGAGATTGAAAAAGCACACCCAGACGTTCAGCATATGTTCCTGCAAATTATGGAAGATGGCCGTCTGACAGACAGCCAAGGCAGAACTGTAAGCTTCAAAGACACAGTGATCATCATGACAAGTAATGCGGGTGCTGGTGAGAAACAAACGAAAGTCGGTTTCCAATCAGATGACAGTGTCATCGAAGAACAAACATTAATTGATTCACTGAGCATGTTCTTTAAACCTGAGTTCCTCAACCGTTTTGACAGCATTATTGAGTTCCGCTCATTGGAAAAAGAACATCTTGTCAAAATCGTCAGCCTTCTTCTTGGAGAACTTGAAGAAACATTGGCGGAACGGGGCATTCGCTTGAATGTGACAGATGAAGCGAAAGAAAAAATTGCTGAGCTGGGCTACCACCCTTCATTCGGTGCACGTCCGCTTAGAAGAACCATTCAAGAATGGGTTGAGGATGAAATGACCGATCTGCTGCTTGATAATGGCGAGATCACAAGTTTTCACGTGATTTTAGAAGATGATAAAATCAAAGTGCGAGCGAAATAACAATCAGCGGTTTCCTTTTAGGAAGCCGCTTTTTTTTATGCTTTCATACTCTTGACTTAAAAAATACCGTCCCTTCCCCTGAAGCGCTACTTCCCTTCATCCTTTACACTTTTTTTAAGGAGGGATGGAACATGTTTATATACAGTGAATATGTATTTCTACTATTATATGAATACCATCTGAAGGACAGCTTGCAAGAAAACCGCTAATTTCAGTAGACACCCGGGCTTTTCAATTTTGGAGAGCCCGTTTTTGTTTATTTCTCCCTTCTATGCCTCTTCCTTGAATATTTCATGAACAAATTCACAATGTCCCTAAAGTTCCGGGCACCAAAACCGATATTAACCATAGACAAGCTAGTAAAAAAGGATTTGGTGAAAAACTATGGATAAAACTTCGTTAATCGGTATTATTCTTGCTTTTGTGGCATTGAGCGTCGGGATGGTTCTGAAAGGCGTCAGTTTCAGCGCCCTTGCAAACCCCGCTGCCATTTTAATTATTATCGCTGGGACAATCTCAGCAGTCGTTATTGCGTTCCCAACAAAAGAAATTAAAAAAGTGCCTGCGCTGTTTCGAGTGTTATTTAAGGAAAATAAACAGCTCACAATAGAGGAACTCATTCCTATGTTCTCTGAATGGGCTCAGCTTGCACGCCGCGAAGGTCTGCTTGCTTTAGAAGCAAGCATTGAGGATGTAGATGATGCTTTCTTGAAAAACGGGCTCAGCATGGCTGTTGACGGGCAAAGCGCAGAATTTATCAGAGATATTATGACAGAGGAAGTCGAAGCAATGGAGGACAGACACCAAGCCGGAGCCGCTATTTTTACACAAGCAGGAACGTACGCTCCGACACTTGGAGTACTCGGCGCTGTAATCGGGCTGATTGCCGCTCTCTCTCATATGGACAATACAGATGAGCTTGGACACGCCATCAGTGCCGCCTTTGTTGCCACACTTCTCGGTATCTTTACAGGGTATGTGTTATGGCATCCTTTCGCAAATAAATTAAAACGAAAATCAAAACAAGAAGTAAAACTGCGTGAGGTCATGATTGAAGGTGTTTTATCCGTTTTAGAAGGACAGGCACCGAAAGTCATCGAACAAAAGCTTTTAATGTATCTTCCTGCGAAGGACCGCTTGAAATTTGCAGAACAAGGAGAGGCGCAAAATGGCGAGAAAAAAGAAGAAGAAGCATGAGGACGAGCACGTTGATGAATCATGGCTCGTTCCTTACGCCGACATCCTTACTCTTCTCCTGGCATTGTTTATTGTGCTGTACGCGAGCAGCTCGATTGACGCAGCTAAGTTTCAAATGCTCTCAAAATCATTTAATGAAGTTTTTACAGGCGGCACCGGTGTACTGGACTACTCCAGTGTCACTCCTCCTGAAAACGAGTCAGACGGCATCGATGAAGTGAAAAAGGAAAAAGAAGAGAAAGAGAAAAACAAGAAAGAAAAAGAAAAAGCAGCTGATCAAGAAGAACTTGAAAATGTGAAGAGCCAGGTGGAAAAGTTCATCAAAGATAAAAAGCTGGAACATCAGCTGGAGACGAAGATGACTAGTGAAGGCCTTCTGATTACGATTAAAGACAGCATCTTCTTTGATTCTGGAAAAGCGACCATCCGTAAGGAAGATGTGCCGCTTGCAAAAGAGATTTCAAATCTTCTTGTGATTAACCCGCCAAGAAATATCATTATCAGCGGACATACTGATAATATGCCAATTAAAAATTCTGAATTCCAATCAAACTGGCATTTAAGCGTCATGAGAGCGGTAAACTTTATGGGGCTCCTGATTGAAAACCCCAAGCTCGATGCAAAAGTGTTCAGCGCCAAGGGTTATGGCGAGTATAAACCGGTGGCTTCCAATAAAACTGCGGAAGGCCGAAGCAAAAACCGGCGGGTTGAAGTTCTCATTTTGCCGAGAGGCGCAGCGGAAACAAATGAAAAATAGCAAAAAAGGAAGCCTTGTGACATATCAGGCTTCCTTTTTTTACTTATTATGAAACTGTTTTGCGTTTAATCCTACTCTTTTTAACATTTCGGTGCACATCTCTACCTCTTCTTCGCTTAATACGCTGATCATTTCATCAATTTCAGCAGCGTGATCAGGGAAAATATCGTTCAAAAGACCGATGCCTTTTTCAGTAATTTGCGCAAATGTCACTCGTCTGTCTGTAGGAGACGCTTTCCGAATGAGAAGTTCTTTTTGCTCCAGCTTATCTACAACGTATGTGATGCTCCCGCTAGCCAAGAGAATTTTATCTCCTATCTGCTGCAGCGGCTGATCGCCTTTATGGTACAAAAGCTCTAGCACAGCAAATTCAGTCGGATTCAGCCCATGCTTATGAATATGCTTATTCATATGATCGTTAATAGACCGATACGCGCGCGACAGCACGATAAATAACTTCAGTGATTTTTCTGTCATGTCTCAATCATCCTTTTAGAAACCGTTACAGAGAAACATTAATAAACAAAGACCAAAATGTCAATAAAAATCTTTCCAATATTTCTCTTCTTTTTTAAAATGTAAGCTTGCCAACACCTTTTTCTAATTTTTTTGGTTATTTTTTCTTATTAAAGAAGAAGAAACAATGATATAATACCTCTAATCAGGTGTATGTTGGAGCGATGCAAATTGAAAATACTAAAAGGCGCCTGCGGGAGAGTCAAACTTTATATCATACTGGTCGTGATTCCGGCAATCGTCATCAGCTTTTTCGTATATGAAAAAGAAAAAGATACAATAGCTGCAGAACATAAACAAGAAGCAAGTGTCCTGCTAAACCTTCACCGCAACAAAATCAATTATTTAATCGGAGAAACAATGGCGAGAATGACCTCCTTGTCCATCGCCATTGACAGACCGGTTGATATAAAGAAAATGCAGTCAATTTTGGAAAAGACCTTTGATTACCCCCTTTCTAAAAACCGAGTACCTGATCGATATAGACTTCCTGCTTCCCGCCGCTTGAATCGTTGCGCTTGTTTTTACCGCTATCGGAATATTGCATTAGCTCGAAGAACCAGCCGATGTCCATTTCGTCCAGGTAATAGATATCCTGCGGCCGTTCCATGCTGTCGAGATAAAGCTTTTTAATGTCGTGTTCGAGCTTTTCGAGGAAGTCTAAAGGGAAAAGGTACCCCGGCGTTAGTTTTTTGCCGGAGTCTCCGCAGTGGCTTCGCCTTCACCTTTCGCAGTTTCTGATGGTTCAACGCCTGCATTAACCGTTCCTACGACGCCTTGGATCGTATCGGAAATAGTTGAGATCATCTTTTCGGAAGAAATTCCGTCGTAGAAATCGTCAAGCGAGAACTGGCCGTCGTAAACGCGAACAACGTAATCAACGAGGTTGTCAAGATCGCCAACGTCCAAGTCATCGAAGTTGCTTGTTTTCGAAAGTTTGATAGCTTCGCGAAGCATTCTTCCTTTAATGAATGGCGCGCTAAATACTTTTTCCTCACCGTTGATTAGTAATGTAATTTGCATATAAACACTCTCCTAGTTTTTTGTTTTTAAGTAGTCAAATAAAAAGAGAGCCGGCTTGCGCCGAACTCTCCGTTGAATCTATTAAGCTCCTGTATTTTCTTCCGGTGCAGGTGAAGACGTAGAAGGCTCGTAAACTTTCTTAAACCAATCGTTAATGACCGTCTGATTAACGCCTTCACCTTTCGTGTAAACTGAACGTCCCCAAACGCCATCAAATTCACGACGCATGAATGTACCGGAAATTGAATCTGTCTGGAATTCCGGACTATCCGTTTTAGTTGCGAATTCTTCTTCTTGTAACTGGAATTTACCTTTATATAACGCGTAAAGCTTATCGCCGCCGCCCGATACTTGCGACTTAAAGAGCAACGCACCATATGGCGCCAAGTCAGTGTCTTTCTTTTCGAGTACGCCGTCAGCGTTAATCGTGTGACCGAGCAATAACGCCTGGATATCGTGAGATAATTGGTCAACACCGATTTCTACCTCAACGCCTCCGAAAGCTGTTTCGATTTCTGACGGACCATCATCCGCGTTCAAAGTTTCGCTGTTTGTATTCGGTGAAATAGATGCCTCGATTGCCTTACCGACCTTAACCGGCGTATCGTAAGTGGCGCCCGTAGCATCGTCCTTAATCAATTTCGCAAAGTAAATATCGCGTAATCCCATGCGTGTTCCTGCCAAATTTATTCCTCCTCTGTATTTTGCGCATAATAAAAACGGAGCACCTTGTGGTAGATCTCCGTTTCGTTTTCGTATAGGTCGTACTGCCCTAAGCGACCAAAGCCCGCGTCAACGAGCTGTTTCTTAACACCGGTTTCTAGACGGGCGTATTCGCTATGGTCCTTCGTATAAATATCAACTTGAACGTAAAATCCCGTCGCTTCCTCGGCATCTTCCGCATTGAATGCGCTCTTTTCGTCGTAGAAGAAAAAACGGATATACGTTTCGTCCTCTCCGCGATACTTCAGAAAAACAACGGGCACGCCCAACGGTTTAAGCGCCGAATTAACGATTGCCCGTGCACTCATCGCAGTAACTCCCTTTCTAAATAGCGTCTGATTTCGCGCTGTGCTTCGTTCTTTTTCGCGTTGAAAGACGGCTCAATGAAAGGCATCGCTTGGTGTCCGGGGTGGTCGACTTCTCTTCCGTAAAACGTAGAACCGTCGCTCATGACCTTTTTGTTCTTCGCTTTCTCTAAGTGCGGACTGGTGCCGAACTCAGCGAATCGCGATATAAAGTCGAGGTCGCTCGGTCCGATTTCGATAATGTCGTTCTTAACGTCGCTGACTAGGATCTTGCTTTGTTCGCTAGGTTTTCGCGCTTCCATCTCGTCAAATACCGGTTTTGCGCCGGCTTCGAGAGCGCCTTTCTTAACGGATTGAGCTTCGCGGCCCATCCGATTAAGCCGCGTCATTAATTCGCGCATTCCTTTTACGTTTGATCTCGAACTCACTTAACGTTGACCTCCTCCCCGATAATCGTGAAGGTAACGTTCGCTTCGTTATCGTTGATGATGCTTTTGATCTCGAACTCGCGTCCGCCATATTTAACGCGCATCTTATTGTTGAGTAGCGAATTCATCCGCTTTGAATACCGAATGATAAAACGGGTCGTTCTCTCGGCCTGAATCGTAGCCGCCGCGATATATTCCCGGCCCTGTAACGTTTTTACTGCCGCCCATACCGTAGCGACCTCCGTCCAGCCATCGATCTCAAACCCTTCGTCATTCGTTGTGTTTCCGTATTGTAAAAACGTGATTCGCTTGTTTAAACTTCCGATATTTACCGCCATAGCCTCACCTCAATTGAAGGATCATACCGGCGATTTTTGTGCCGCTGTTGGCTGTCGTCCTATTTTCGTAGGCATCCGCGACATAGATCAGCGCCGCCATTTTGTATAGGTCCGATTCGGTATCCTTTACGCCTGCGTTTTCCATGTGCTTGGCTGCTGCGGAAATAAAAAAGGAGACGAGGTTGTCGTCCTCATCTCCGTCAATCCGCAAGTATTCTTTTGCTTCCTCAAGCGTAAGAGCCATCGTTATTCACCTGCCGGTGGTGTCGGTTCGTTAACGGTAATAGCAACCGTCGTCTTAACCGAAGGTTTTACCTTAGACGCGACTGTAATCGTCGTTGTGCCGGCCGTTTTAGCCGTTACTAAGCCGGAGCTTGATACGGTTGCTGTTGCGGTGCTGCTAGACGTGTAGGTCACGTTTTGATCTGCGCCTGCTGGCGAAACTGTTGCGTTAATCTGGTACGTATCGCCGACCGTTAATGTCTTAGATGATTCCGTTACGTTAACGCTTGTAGGTTCGGTCGCTAACGTTGTAACCGAAAGCTCGGCGCTAAGTGGCGACGGATCACCGACGTTAGGAATTGCGCGGACTTGATACTTATACGTAGTTAATTGCGTCAAGCCGCTGTCCGCAAACGATGTTCCTACGCGTGTTCCGATGGATACTCCGTCTCTATAAACTTCGTATTCTTTGATGCCCCCGTTAAAGGTTACGGCGTCCCAACTAAGGGACACCGATGTGTCTTTAGGAGTCGCCGTTAACCCTTGGGGCGCATTAGGGCGCAGTTACGACGGATGCGATACGGAAAGCAGATTTAAGTTTGATTTTGTGATCGAACCAAGCAGTCAGAACGAATAAGTTCTCGCCTGTGCTGATGTCTTTGTCGCTTTCGTAAGTGATCGCAGGATCGTAGTTAAAGTGAGAGTAACGGAAGTCACCCACGATTGGTTTAACCGCAGCATCAGAGAACACAACCGGCTTACCGATGATTTGCTCTGGCTGAGCGTTGTAAAGAGTTGCGCTGCCGTTCGCAAGAGTTTCGATCATTTCAAGGTAATCAGAGTAGCGCATCATAACTTTTGCGTTATCGCGGAAGTCTTCTGCAAGATCAGCGATTGCCGCTTTGATTGCTTTATACGTGCTGTCTCCCTGAACTTCTTTGATTCCTGCACCGTAGAATGACATTTCTTCTTCGCCAGTTTTCGGAGTCACAGCGAAAGAGACTTTCTTTTCTTTGGCAGCCAAACCGGATTGAAGCGCTCTCTCAACAGTAGAAACCAAGTCAGTATCAGTTGCAGCCAAAATAGTTTCAGAGATTTTAGCTTTAACTTTGAACTTACGACGGCCGAAAGTAACGACTGAGCCTTCAACTTCTAGTTCCTTAGCAGTCTGTGTATCTTGAATGAAGTCGTCATCATCTAAAGAAAAGTCCACTTTAGGGATCTCAAGATTTGTAACGTTAGTGTAAGTTGATACACTGCGTAGTGGGTTTGTTACAAAAGGTTCGTGTAAAAGCTCTTGTGAAACTGTTTTAGGAAGGAGTTTTTCGCCACCAGTTCCATTGTTGTCCCCTAAAACCGCTCTAACTTCTTGTGCAGGAACTTCATTACGTACAGCTGCGCGAATGAATCCGGCTTTAGCTGAGATTTTTTGTACTTCAGGATCGTTACTGGATAGCCCCGCAGATACGCCGGCTTTTGCTTTTTCTAAGCTCGCTTGGATTTTCGCTTTCTGTTCGCGCTCTAAAGAATCATGTTGGTTTTGAAGGATATCCATACGCTCTTTAAGGTCATCTTTCTTCTGTTTAAGAGCTCTTACATCTTCGATAGAAGCGTTCGGATCAGCAGCTTTGTTCATGATTTCCTTCTCGACAGATGCTAGTTGAGTACCCACAGTGTTTAAGTTAGCCTTCAGATCAAATAGTTCCATTAAATAATTCCCCCGTTTTTGAGTTTTAGTAAGTTGGTTTGTGCTTCCGCGATTAATTGCTCGCGTTCCAGGCGCTCTCTTTCCGCCTGCTTTTCGTCTTCTTGCGTTTGATTAAGTAAAGCGTCCGGAGTATTCCGATAACTCGCGAATAACTTCGTATCTACTTTCGCAGCCACTTGCTTAGGTGCTTCGATGCTGTCGCAAAGCCCTAATTCGAGGCATTCTTGCGCTGTAAGCCACGTTTCAGCGTCCAAAAGCGCGATTAATCGGTCGCGATCAAGCTTTTCGCCTGCTTTTCCGAGATAAGCCTCGATAAGACTTTCGCGAATACGGTCCATGTCATCGGCTTGCTTGCGGAGTTCGTCCGCGTTTCCCTGCGCTAACGTCCACGGATTGTGAATCATCATCATCGCGTTTGCGGGCATAAAAATAGCGTCACCGGACATTGCGATGACACTTGCGATACTGGCCGCTAGCCCGTCGACGTAAACGTTAACGTGGGCTTTGTGCCGCTTTATGATGTTGTAGATCGAATTTCCTTCGAAAACGGACCCGCCAGGCGAGTTAATATAGATATTCAGCGTAGAAACGTCGCCAAGTTCGTCTAAATCCGCCTTAAAAGTCTGCGCTGTTACTTCGTCGCCCCAAAATTGAGCCGAACTAATTTCGCTGTAAATGTATACCTCTCCAGCTTTAGCGTCATTCTTCGCCGCTTTGATTTCCCAGAACTTCTTTATCGTCCTCACCTCCTTTCGAGTCTTCGTTATCATCTTCGTTAGTTTTTAACGTTGGAGGCGTTGGCGCGTCGGTGCTTGTGATTTTCTGCTGCGCGACTTGATCGATCGGGAATAAGTCTTTGCTTAAATAAAGCGTATCTCCGCCCTTTTCTGGCGGTAAATCCTCCCATGCACGCACCTCGTTCGGCTTAAACCAACCGCTCCGGATGCCTTGTTGATAGAAATTACCGCGAGTCTGCATGTCTCCGCGCAATAACGCGTTCATACTGAACTTAAAATAATAACCGGCCTTGCGTTCCTTTTCGGTCAGCAACTTCCGGTTAAATTCCTTTTCGTATTGAGTTGCGATAGGCATCAACGTGCCTTGTACATAATCGATGTAAAGTTGCTCCATGTTCGATACGCTGCCTTGCGTTTCACCGAGCATATATAACGGAATGTTAAAAGCCTGCGCAACCCTTGAACGGGTCACTTTTTCGACCTCGAACGCCTTTGTATCGATGAATTCTTGCTTTAATTCGCGAATTTTAACGCCTTGCTCCTGAATTAAGATACCGCCATTATCTCTATAGAAACTTTTAAAGTTCTCGAGCATCTCCGCTTTCCGCTTCTCGTCCAGTTGCGTCGCAAGTTCGAGAATGAACGATATCTTGGCGCCGTCCATCTGTTCGAGACTGAACGTCCTTACATCGCGATCAAAGTCGAGTGCGTTCCGCAGTACCTTTAACGGCGAGATTCCTTTCAGTCCGTCAACCGACGTGTACTTAACGTGAATCATATCCATGTTGTGAACGAAGTAATTTCCGTTATCACCGAATATCTCGTACCAGAGCTCGCGAGACGTTTCTTCAATGACCGGCTGCACTCGCGAAGGGTCTAAAACATCCAATCCGATGACTTCATATCGCATTCCATACCGTTTTATCGCGTAAGCATTGCCGTAAACAGCTCGATGCGTCTCTAAAATTCCGATCATTTCACCGGACGTCATGTTATGGTTCGGCGCGTACGTTAATAGTTCGGATGCCTGCGACTCGATTGGCTGATAATTTTTGTACGCCTTGATCGGTAAGCTTGCCATCGTATTTGACAGCCGCGATACAGCCGAAAAGACTGTTTCGTTATCAGCTAGCGTTGTCTCTCCGTAGTTGCCGAAAATACTGGCGCGAGGAATAAACCAATGCGGAAGGTCCTTTTTAACGGCCGCCTTTGATCCGGATGCGCCTCCGAAAAAGCTTCGTACGTTGCTCCAAAAGCCCATTTTCTCACCTCCTAACCGTTTAGTAGATCGTTAATCGAGATAAATCCGACGCTCCCGCCTCCAACCGGCTTAGTCATGTCGAGATATACCTGCGAATGGGCGTTAAGGAACGCAGCAAAGCCGTCTATTTTCCGGTAGCGCGTCTGCTTGGTCGGCAACCAGTTTCCGTTGCGATCTTCGACGAGCTTAACGTTGTTTAAGTACCACGTAAAAAGTTTGTTTTCGTTATATACGACTCTTCCGTCGAGCAATAATTCTTTAACGTTCTTCAACGGATCGCTCAGCGTAATGTAACCCTGCCGCACGACCTCCGTTTGGAATCCGTAGTTCTGCAGGTCTTGCACCAACCGCATCGCATTCGCCGGGTCAAACGTGATCTTTTCGATCTGATATTTGCGCGACATTTCCACGAACCAATCGTAAACGTACTCGTATTCCACGTATTCGCCCGGAATAATCGTCAAATAACCGTCGGCCTCAAACCCACGGTAGTCGATTTTTTCGTTATCTTTTTGTACTTTTGCCGCCGGAACCCACGAATGAGACAAAACAAAAACGCGATTATCCGGCAAAATAAATTCCAGACACGCGCTCGTAAAGTCTTCCGTTTGTGATAAGTCGAAGCCGCCGATACATCTCATGCCGCGCAACGATTCCGGATCTACATGTCCGTTATTGCGCTTAATGACTTCGAAGTCGATAAAGCTTTCTTCGCCGTTGTCAACGAAGATATTGAAACGCTTGACCAGCCAGTCGTTATATTCTCGTGGTACGTGTCGGTCCGCGTTAAAGTCCTGTATCATTGACGGAATATCCATCGTTACGCCGATGTTTGGGTTCGCTTTGATCCACATTTCCGGGTTTTCGACCTCGGATATGTCGTCTAATTCCGCCATAAAGTAGAAATTTCGCTCCTGTACGTTACTTCCGTCAAGAACATCGGAGGCAATTTCGTAATATTCGACTAAAGGACCGTCCAGCTGATAACCTGCCGTCGTAATGTAAATGATTAACGGCTGAGTCCGCGCAGCCCTTGAGTTCTTGATTACGCTAATGAGTTTCGAATCTTTGAATTCGTGGATCTCATCGAATATGCCGAGGTGCGTATTTAAGCCGTCCAACTTTTCGCTATCTGACGCCCGCGCTTCGATTTGACTCATTGACGCGTCGTGATAAATGCCTTTCTGATTTTCGCGAATATGTTTACGAAGCTTTGGCGATTTTCTAATCATGGCGCGACTCTCTTCGAAAAGCACGCCCGCCTGCTGCTTCGAGTTGGCTAAAACGTAGGCTCTGGCGCCCGGTTCGCCGTCTTTTGTTATCGCAAAGTTAGCCAAACCGCTGATTTTCGTTGTTTTTCCGTTCTTACGGCCGACAAATATCAGGCCCTCGCGGAAACGTCGTAGCCCAGTATCGCGATGAACCCACCCGTACAGCGATCCGATAACGAAGTGCTGCCACGGCTGAAGCGTTAAGTTTGAATACCGACCTTGCGACGGCTTGCAATACCGCTCGATAAATTGTATCGGCCGGTGTCCTTTTTCTTCGTCAAAGACGTAAGGAAATTCGTCTGTGCCGGCGCGTTCAAGATCGCGAAGGTGACGTCTGCAAGCGAGAATATTTTTCTTGCTCGCGACTATTTCACCCGACGCTACCTTTTCCGCATACCAAGTCGTTAGCAACTTTTCGGACGGTTTTTCGCGTATAAATCCGGCTATTTTTTGCGTTTTTAGCCAGTTTTCGTACCATTTTTCGACCTCTGTAGCGTTAGAATTTACTGAAATCGTCGTCATCGTCATCACCGCCTGCGTTTAATTCCTTGCGTTGTGCCGGCGTAAGATCGAGTGATTTCAGAAGGTTATTTAACGTCGTAACCGTCTTCGTAAGCTCAATCGCTAACGGATTTTTGACGAGGTTTTCCGCGCCTGCCTTGTTCGTATGCCGCATCATTAAAGGGTTTTCCGCCACTTCCTTTTTTAATCGGCGGTAGAACTTATGCGTATCGATGTAAAGTTCGATAAGCTCTTCGTCCGATTCCGTATACCTGTCGCCAAGATATTCGCGCAGCCTTTTCGCAGTGGGTACCGCCATATGATCGCTCCTTTCGTCCGGGGATTTACCCCCTTTAATGTAAAATTTCCGGTCGCGCTACAAGCGAAGGGGCCCCGCCGGTCCCTACGTTTTTGCCTTCGAAATCCCGACGGTAGGGGGGCTATAGCTCCGGATTAGCCTGCGCCTTAACCACGTTTATTCTGCGTTTCTTAGCCGTTTTCGCAGCCGGTCCAGCGCCTTTTTCCGGGTGCCTTCGGTTGTGGCACGGATTGCACAAACTTACGAGATTTTCGAGCGTTAGCGCGAGTTCCGGATGATCGCGCAGTTCTTTGATATGATGAACCGTCTGAGCCTTCGTTATCTTACGTTCTTTGAGACAGTCTTGGCATAAGCCGTGGTCGCGCGTAAGAGCCAACGCTCTACATTCCGTCCATGCCTTCGACTTGTAGAACGCTCGTGCTTCGGGATCGCGTTTATGTTTGTCGTAGTAGTTAGGCATCGACCGAATCACCGTACAAGTTATAACGCTTAACCTCAGCAGAGTCCGGATTGTACGTTATCCTTTCGATATTACAGTTGCCGTTATGCTTCTCGATATTGATATACGTTGGAACCTTTCCGTTTGCATTATCGGTATGCCACAGAAACTCTACCGCAACCCTACCCGTAAGCTCTTCGCCTTTGTATATAACGCGTGGGATCGATTGCTCATCCGTTAGTTCTATCGTTAGTAGTTTCGGTGATGCTGCCGCCTTAGTATCCGAATCCCCTTCCGTTTCCCTATCGTATAACTGACGAAACTTATTCAACGCTATCCCTCCGTTCTAATAGATATAAAACCTAGCGCCCATTCCGGTCGCTTACGCTCCCTACATGTACGCAGATATTAATACCTTGATCGCGATTAGTAATAATAGTGGATTGCTAGATCCACAAGATAAAGAGAAGAAATCAACCGAAAACAGGCGCCGCCCCTACAGCGCCAAGGATTCGCCCCACTTTCGATTGGTGCAGTTTTCGCCTTATATTCGGGCTTATTGGTGCAGTTTTGACCGCCTATTTCCGATCGGCCCGGTGCTGTGCGAACATCTTCCGTACTGATTGCGTCCAGTCTGTCTCGATAGTCTGACGGAACATTACGTCCGGATGCACTAAGTACCGAACCGTGCGGCCACTCTTCGTGCTCAGGATCGCGCCCTTACGCTGCAGCTTCGCAATAGATGCCGTCACTGTATCTCGGTCATGTCCGATCTCCTTTGCGAGCTGGTCGCGTCCAAGATGTTCGATTACTTCCGGATTCTCTTCGTCCGGATTTGCGCAAAGGTAATATTCGCTAAAGTGAAAGAACGGCAGTATTTTATAGAGCAGCCCGATCTCGCTAAGTCCGAGGTCTGCGATAATCTCGTTCGTCTTTACCTGATACAGCTTCGTAAAGCTTGCGCCTTCTTTCGTATCTCCCATCGTATGGAACTCGGCGCTAATATAATACTCGTTACTTCTGCCGCGTTGCGCGACTTTAATAATGCCGAGCGCTTCAAGCCGTCCGAGTATCGTATTAGTTGCACGCCTTGACTTGCCGATAATGCGCTGTATGTCCGCCTGCTTTAACGGCTTACCTCCGTTGATAAGTTGACCGTCGCTCTTGAAACGCAAATAAGGCAGAAGCTTAACGATAGCCCCCGCCTCAATTAACGATAGATCCTTGATGACTGCGCGTATCGGATCGTGATAGCTCGCGACCCAGCGCTTTGTATTAGCCGACTTATAACGTTCCTGCTCGATCTTCTTGCGATAGGCTTCGTCTTGCTTGCGGCTCCTTAGTGAATACAAATGCGTAAGATCCTCGCCTGTCTCAACGTCAATCAACCGTTTGTCTCCCAATTCCGTTATCCCCTCCCGAAGCATGCCCAACACTCACCCTACATCCGCCTTTATTTACTCAACGTGACGTCGTAATCATCCGGAGAACCGCAGAACACAATCGTTAGACAACAAGGTTTATGGCGGATAAACGCCCTTCGAATACCGGAACATCTAATAACGATAAACCCCTCGCCGTTAATTTGAAAATCATCTATTTCAGCGACTTCAAACCCGTAATCTTCGAGTTCCCTCCTAAGTACTTTTCGGTACATCAAAGGTATTTCTTCTTCTTTCTTAGGCTTATACCGGGTGGCATCTATCATATGCAGCACGTTCTACACCCCTTTCGCGAAGTCCTTAACGGACAAAGCTCGTGAGCTACGTTCTTCAAGCGTCACACCGTCAATCAATACCGTCGTTTCATCGCTCTTCAACCCGAGTCCAACTTCGTGCCTAATCGCGGATATAACTTCCGTAATCTCATTTCGCACTGTATGTCCGGCGGTCTGTAGCGCAATCAGGCGATCTAAGTACGCTAATAGTTCATCGAATCTCGTCATCTTCATCGTCATCGTCTCCTTTTCGTTTCCTATTCGCTCGCCTTACGCAAGCACAAAAAGACCTCCGCCGTAGGGTGCGGAAGCCTCGTTCTGATTGCGTCTATACACCGAGATCGGGACGCATCCCTTACTCGCTCGTTTTTCTGCCGGACAATGCCAGATGTATAGTGGGCGCAAATATACGCCTGCCGTCCGTCTACTGACGAATCTTCGCGCTTATCCTAACCGCCTGCTTTCGCGGACTGGAGCATATTCCCGTTTTATTTAACGTGTTCGGGATTCGCACGGATTGAACCGCATTATATATATATGCGTGATTTGCCCGTATGTTAACGAGCGAAGTAAATACCCTCCAAATGGATTAAAACGGCTGTGGCGCGCTTATTTCGCTTTTCTAACGTTTATGATCTCGCAAATGTATATGTCCGTTTCGTCCCAGTAATCGTCTTTTTCGCGCTCATTAAGATCCGCGAGCGCTTCCTCGTAGGTGGCGTATGAGCACAGCGCCGGATCGATAATAGAATCGCTAAATACTACGTACTTCACTCGCGAATGCCATTCGGTTGAAAATAACGGAATTCTATCTGCACCACTACTTCGTTGTATTCGTCTTTATTGCAAGTTATACATAGGCTACTATTACGTTCGAGGAGCTCATCGAATTTCTTCCGTAGAAAATCTTTTTGATCCTCCGGCATTTCTCTGGTTTGTATATACACGCGAACACCTCCGTTTGATATACCGCCGCAATATGTATTAAAAGGACGCCAAGTTGCGGCTAGTGCCCGTTGTTATTCCGTAGGGGTGGCGTCCTTTACCGTACATACTGTAAAACTCGAATTTCGGTTCATAACGTATAGACAACTAAAGGGCAAAAACATGTATAGTTTTCAAATAAAAAACCAAATTATTTTCATCCAGTAAAAATCACCGGACAACGTAATTTGGCTTCTCTTTGTATTATTAAATTCTAATCGCGATAAAGGTACTAAGTAATTAATATCTGCGTCCGCTAATGAGCGTAAGCGAATAGTGGCGCTATTATTTAAGTAAGTCTTTATAAGTAAGTATATATAGTAAGTCTTTATACGCAGTGAAAATCACTGGAACGTCCAGTAAAAATCGCTGTATGATCCAGTAAAAATCACCGGACAAATCCGCCTATGACCGCATCGACAGTATTTTTCCCGCCAGAAATAGCCCGAAAACCGCCTTCCGCTTAAGCATCGCCAGGTACATACGTCGCGCCAAACTTTCCTCGTGCTGCAACGCTATCTCCACCGCCTTCCCTACGTTCGGATGCTCAACTATGTCCGTAATCAACGCTAACTTTTCACGCAGGCCTTTGTCACAACCCGGCTTAAATTCGTTCTGTATACATCCGTTCACCGCGATATAACACTTCCGCCGCGCCAGATCAACCGCAACCTTTTCGTCGTATAAACCCCACCGTTTCGCGTACGTCTCCAGCGTATTGCCGTTTATGTACGAATCGAATAGCTGCGGGTTATATTTGCGCATCAAACTCTCGTCGTTTATTTGCCGGTAATGATACAACGGTTTATCGATATAATAAGCCGTCTGACAATACGTAAACGCGTCCATATTAAACAGCCAATCTTCGCCGAGATACTTGCCGTCAGGAAACGTTAGACCATACGTATCTATTAAACTTTTGCGGATTACCTTCCATACGCCGCCATATGAGCCGTTATACAAAAAGTCCGTCAGTATCTCCGCCTTTATCGCGTCACGGTCTAACGGCGTATTTGCTATTGCGCGATAACTTTTCGTATAGCTTTTCGTTGTATCTTCGTAATCCCAGCAGATATCCGTAAACACAATATCGGCGTTGTTTTCGACGGCGGCTTCGTACATGGTCGCGTATGTCTCTCGTTCGATCCAATCGTCAGCATCGATAAACGCAACGTATTCGCCACGCGCTTGTTTAAGCGCATTGTTGCGAGCCGTAGCCGGTCCTTGATTCGCCTGATAGATCGGCTTGACACGTTCGTCAATGGCTTCGTAGTATCGTAAAATACTGCGCGTTGAATCGGTCGAGCCGTCATCTACGATCAAAACTTCGATATTCTTCAGCGTCTGTCCGAGCACACTATCTAAACAGTCGCGCAGGTACTTTTCGCCGTTGTATACCGGTATAATAACGCTCATTTTCGGAGTCATTTCGTCCACCCTTTCGGTTCGGGAATTCCCGAACTGGTATCGATAGGATAATTATACCAAATCAAAACCGAATTTCAAGACGAAAAAAAAGACGCCGATTTATTCAGCGTCCTCTTCCGTTTCTTTTACTTCGAATAATTCTTCGTATTTGGCTCCGGTTGCTTTCATTATCGATGCGACATGCCAATCGTAATGCCTTTCGGAATTATCAAACCGAGAAATCGACGATTGAGATACGCCGGATCTCCGTGATAATTCGGATTGCGACCACCCTAACTTCGAAAGCAGCTCGCCAAGACGAGGTTTTACCGTAAGTTTCATTTCGATCACCTCTGCTCTAATTATACGCCAGAGAATATTTTTCCGCAATTACTGTTGACGTAGTCTATACGCTAGCGTATAGTTTAGAGTAACGAAGGGCCCTCGTTAATAAAAATCCGAGAGGGGTAACGAAATGATTAACGTACCACAAAAACTGAATAAGGCGATTTTAGAACGAAACGGAGGCGCAGCCCCACCGACCAAAGCAAAGCTGCGCCGTCCGAATCGAGCGAAGCACTTCCAGTATATCACAGCGTTTATTATATGCGCAATGTTATCCGCATTCACCGCGCAAGCCACCGATGTTTACCGTAACTTTGCCGAACTCCAAGCTAATGAACCTGCTACAAACTACAATATATTCGCGACCGACCGCGCCACGCCTGTATTGATACTCGCGCCACACGGCGGCAGTATTGAAGGTGGCACCAGCGAACTTGCTCGCGAACTTAGTAACGATTATTCAACGTATCTTTTCGAATCGCTTAAGACGCCAGGCGGCTCCGACCTCCACATCACGAGCACTCACTTCGACGAACCAACCGCGCTTGCTTTAGTTACGCACCACCAACGCGTTATATCGCTCCACGGTTATAGCGACAGCGCCGAGCATATTATCGTAGGCGGCACCGATCCTATACGCGGCCAGGCGCTAGTTGACCGCTTGAATGCCGCTGGCTTTAGTGCCGAACTCGTAGGCGAAGGGCATCGCTTTGCGGGCGCCAGTGCTGCGAACATAGCGAATAAGTGCGTAACCGGCGAAAGTCTGCAGCTGGAACTCAGCACCGGTTTGCGGAAAAGCATGTTCGGAACGTTCTCGCTTACTGGACGCGCTGGAACCGAAACCGCGACGTTCTATAAGTTTACCGGGTTGCTGTCGGCCTTTATTAACGAAAATTATAACGTTGGAGGTAACGAATAATGATGCGATATACGTTGGAAGTCGAAAAGTACGGTATTTGTTGCGATGGAACTGAGGCGGCTGCGACTACGGCAGGCTTTAATCAGGCGCTTAAGGACGCATCAGAGGCGGGCATTTGCGAGATAGATATTCCGCGCGGTATTTATTTGATCAACGGTGTTAACAAAGAATCCGCATTAAAGCCGGAAGAACATGCCGGTATTATCGTACCGTCCAATATGACGCTGAATTTGCATCCGGAAGCCGAATTCCGAGTCGCGCCGAATGGATCTTTCGGTTATACGTGTTTCTATATCGGTGAGGTCGAAAATGTAACGCTCAGAGGCGGCAAGATCCGAGGCGAACGTTATCAGCACGATTTTACCGGTCACGGCGATTTCGAAAAGAAGAAAACGCACGAATGGGGTTACGGTATAAACATACACGGCGCTAGGAATGTCGTAATTGAAGGCGTTGATATTGCCGACTGTACAGGCGACTGTATTATGGTTAACGCGCAAGGCATGCTTAACGTTTCCTGGACGACTTACCGCCCTGCTCGCAATATAACGATTAAGAACTGCAAGTTAGACGGATCGCGCCGCAATAACATATCGGTTACGGGCGGCGAGGACGTTAAGATTCATGATAACGAAATTACTAACGCAGGTATCAACGACGGATGCAAGCCGATGTTTGGTATAGATATTGAGGGTTACGGTGAAGGCGACATTGATTACGAAGAACCGCGCAACGTAAAGATAACGAATAATACTTTCGCGGGCAACGTGGCGCAGTCGGTGTGTAACTTCAGTGGTTATGAGGTCGTTATTGACGGGAATCATTCGGATAACTCGATCTCCTACGGCTACGGCACCGATACAGTGATCGCGAATAATACGCTGGTTCGTAAAGACAAGAAATATACCGCGATTACCGGGCTCGGCGTATCAGCCGGATTTAACGGAAACAACGCAACGATTACCGGAAATACGATAAAAGGCTTCAGCAGCGGAATCGACGTCCGCGGGGCAGATGTTACAGTTTCCGGTAATACGATTACGGAACTCAGCGCAGACGGAATCGCGTTAGCTACCTTCGAAGCCAAGAACGTGCAATTCTCGGACAATACCGTCCACCACACTACCGGAAAACATTGCTGCGCCCGTAATTCTAGCGATGTGACTTTCGAGAATAATAAGCTGAATGGTTCGGATATTACCGCGATAGAGATTATCGATTCTGACAACGTTATTGCCGAGTCCAATAAGATCAAACGTAGTAAACAAGGCGCCGTAATTACAAGGTCTTCCGCAAAACTAATCGATAATGACGTCGATCTTACTGAGTATCCTCCAAGCGCGGTGTCCTACGCAATATTTTTCGATAAAGGTAGCGATGTATTTATCAAAGGAAACCGCATACCTGAGCCGACTAACATGGCAATTAACGGAGAAAGCGCTGAGGGACGCACTGTACGCATTAAAGGTAACGATATCACCAACGCGAAGTGTCTAATACCGATTTATGTCATCGGCGGCAAAAACCACGAAATATCCGGTAATGACGTAACGTTTAATCGAACATCTTCCGGCGGTTACGGTATCCAAACGAAAAACACAGATGGTGCTCTCGTAAAGGAAAACGTCGTGTACTCCGTTAATTCTTTCGCACTGTACAATCCGATAAAGACCGCCGAATCTATTAATTCGCGAGTTATCGGAAATAAAATATCCGGCAATCTTGCGCTGAACAAAACTGACGTAGAATATCAAAATATTCCGATTTAACTTGACATTTCCTATGCGCTAGCGCATAATAGAGTTATAGAAAGGAGGGAAAAACGAATTGAACGCGGACACGGTACTAATTATAACGGCGATAGTAAACTTCGTCATTGCACTAACGAATTTGGCAACCGCCTGCGTTAACGCAAAAAACGCTAATCGCAAAAACGACTAGCGCCAGAAACGTTGATACGGGGATAGATGTGAGAGTCCTCCCCGTGTCTCCTATAGTACCGTATCAAAAACGAAAACACAAGGAGGCGAGCACGCCATGATAACGGCTTTATCAATCGTAATTACGGCGGCGGCCCTGATCGTTGCAATCGCGGGCCTGGTCGTCGCACTCAAACGGAGGCGATAACGGTATGAAGCAGCTTATGATTCGCAAAATATGGTCGGAGACACCGGCACTTACACCGCAGCAGGAAGCGCAGATCCTCGATCTATACGAGCGCCCCGCCGCCAATTTCGGTCGTTGTGGGCGCGCTTACCAAATTGGGATCAATTCGATGCTACAATATTTCGGCTATCGGATCGAAGTCGAAACGGAGGCTACGAACGATGATTGAATACGCTTGTAACGAATGTAATTACGCAAGACTTGACGTAGAAATTAAACCTGACGCGTGTTGCCCTACGTGTGGATCGCGCCTGCAGGTCGAGGAGGAAATCGTATGAAACGTTTATTTAAATCAATCGTAATCACTGCGGCTTTATTGACGAGTACTATCGCTTTGGCACCGCAAGCAGACGCAGCCTGGTCGGGATGGCAGGCGGAAAAGTTCGGACATAAAGCGCGCGTTTATACGGATGCGACTACGTATATAAGCAGCGCAAAGTCGGTCGATTGGAAAACCGAAAAGAAAGGCGCGGCCACGCTTTATTACACGGCCGGCGTATATAAAAAGCGCTCAGGTGGCGGGCTGACCGATACGGGCTTGGTGCAGCGCGGAAGCTTTAAGACCGCAACGCCACTAAAATCGTTTAGCGTGAAGTCTATTCGCGGTAAAACTGGCGCTGGCAGTTACGTGATCCAGGTCGATTGTTATACGGATTCGGGCAAGCGCCATTATATCGGGACTTTTGAGTCAACGCGTTTCAACGTGAAATAAGCGTGTTTGAGCCGTTTTAAGCTACGGGGTACTAGCGTACCTGATCGGCGTTAAGGCGGCTCTTTCGTTTTAATTTCGTGGTATAATCGTTCTATACGGAGGTTGAAGCGATGGAAACGAAAGACTACGAAACAAAAGGATACGATACGAGTATAACGTACGAATACAAGGAAATGCCGGACGTACGCGCAGGACGTTGCGATAATTGCGACTATACGTTATTTAAAAGTTCAGTTAAGCACGGGAAGTTTTTACGCGAATGCCGACGTTGCGGAATGAAAAAGAATATTTAAACGCAAAAAGAAAGACGCCTTAATGGGCGTCCTTTTTCGTTTTATGCTCCTCTAACGATACTTTCTAACGGACTAGCTCCTCGCGGCATCCCGTATCGTTGCGGAAATCCGCCTGGTTTTAGTTCTCCCATTCGCTTCACCTCCGATATAGTAAAATTATACCACGCGCGCTTTCCTTTTCGCACCTATATTCGACCATATCGCGTCCTGCTTCCGTTTATTCTCGGCAGCCTCCGGAAACATGCGAAAAAACTCGGCTTCGTCTTCGATCGGCTTTCGGAAATAATAGACGAGGTTCTTCGCGCCGCCTCCGTTCTCTACCGTCTGTATTAGCTGCGCCTGGACTAGCGTTTTGACCGCGTTACGATACGTTGAATCGCTCATGGCCAGCGCCCTAGCCGCCTGTTCTTGCGTCGGAAAGGCGTAGCCATAGTCCGCGTTATAAAACTTCAGCAGAAACGCGTATACCAACACGGCGTTACCGTTTAGTTTCGGAAAGTATTGATAATGCGTAAGAATAACGTTAGGAATGCCCGTATAGCCCGCCGCAGCATCAAACGGCAGAGCCTTCGCTTTATCGCTCATATAATCGTCCTCCACTTAAATAATATTCGACTTAAGCCGGCTTGCGGCGCTGCCACTCCGTCAATAAACGATCGAGTTCGGGCGTACGCGCATATTGCCAAAACTTCCGTAAAGTATTTTCGTTCAAGCCTACGCAGATATATCGTTGGTTATGGTCGCGCAGGAATTCGTATAGATTCGCAGAATAGCAGTAATAATAACCGTTTTGCATCCGGTCGCACCTCCGTAAATATATAAATAAAAAGGCGCCTATGCGCCCGTATGCTCTACCCTTTCGCCTGTTGCGATATTGACCGTAAACTGGCCGTCCGTACGTCCGTTGATAAAATCGTTGTAGCGCTTTCGGCGTTGCTTGTTGAGCGATTTAGCGCGCGCATCAACGAAAATAGATTCGTAGGTCGATAACGACCGACGCTTCGGTTCGGCACGATTGCGCCCCGTTTGGTCGTATTCTTCCGCAAATTTATCCGAAGCCTCTTTTTTATAGCGCTCGTCAAGTTGCGACTCACTCATGAACGGGTATTCTTCGCGCGTCATTTTATCCGGATGACGATCGGATAATTCTTCGTAAAGTTCGAGATTCGCCATACGTTCCAACGCAAAGGTATCGGGATGCTCGCCAATTGAATCGTAGTAGGCGTCGGACAGAGCCGTAATTTCTTCAATACGTTCCAGGCGCGATAGTTCACCGGCTTTTGTACGCTTATATAGTTCCGTGATCGTTTCGTGCAATAACGCTTTATCCATTAATACGTCCCCCTAATCGCGTAGCCTTCGCCATGGCTCGCCCAGTAATAATAAATGTCCGTAAGCTTATCGGCTGCCGCGTCAATGTGTCTCGATATCGTATCCTGTCCGACGCCCATGCGTTCGCCCGCCTCTGCTTGCGTTAGTTCGCCGAAGTAAACGAGCTCGATCGCCTGGCGCTGGCGGTCCGTTAAATTCGCTAGATCAAGCGCCTTGTGAATGTCGATAAGAATCGTAGCCGCGTCGTAATCTCCGCAACGCTTGCGACTGACGAACTTCTGATAATCGGCGAGTAATAGCTTAACGCCTTCTGCGTTATCGAGCGCATAGGCTGCGTCGAATTCGCGTTCCTTTCGGTGTAGATCCACCTTTACCGTTCCTATAACAATCGCCCCCTTATCGTTTGACTTTCGCCCTGAAAGCGAATATAATTTCCGTATAATGTATAATCGAGGTGGTTTCCGTGGTAATTAATTGGATATCAGCGCAGAATAACGACGCATATATAACGCTTGATTCGCAAAGAAGAATTTACATATCGTCTGGTGCTCGTAATGTTATCGGACTTCCTAACAAAGCGCCGTTTTATCTAACGCTTGGATACGACGAGGAATCGCGCCGGCTTGTTTGCGCAAAGCCCGAGAACGTAAAAGCTGACGTCGAACCGTTCAAGTTCGATAAGCGTTCGTATAATAAGTCCGCCAGTAAAGTGCTACAAACCGCAGGATTCCGCGAAGAAGATTTACCGTTGCGCTTCTACATGGTCGGCGAAGGTGCAGCCGCCAAACAGGCGTATATGGCGTATCCTGAAGGCGTTTATGCTTTCGAGTTGAGTCGTAGTTGATCCGCAAGCGCCCTTCCGATATACCACGAAACGCGCGAAGCAATTCCGTTCCCAACGATCCGATATTGCGCCGATAAGGAAATATCGTCCGGCAGAACGTAAGTGTCAGGCGCAGATTGGATTCGGAGACATTCGCGAACGGTGAAACGTCGCGGCTCAGGTTTGATATCGACTAGACCATCGGGTGCTCCTTTGGCGTAATGGGAAGTAATGGTGTACCCAGGCAACTTTAACTGACCCATCGGATGCTTTTTGAAATACGTTTCATATCCGCCTGAATTCATTCGAGACCTCACTCTCACACTCAACGGCTTAGGGTGGTGGTTCTCAATAGTTTCTGGCAAATCTCCGATAACATCCCGCAATACTCGCGTCTGATAATCGCCTTCTAACGGATTCGGAAACTCGAAGGTGAAGCCGAGGTCTTTCCGTATTCCAACGATAAACACGCGCTCACGCTTCTGCGCTACTCCGTAATGCCACGCGTTTACTACTTGCCAACTAATCTCGTAACCTATTTCGTTAAATTTCTCGATAAGCGCATCGAAGGTAGGTCGGTGGCGCTTCGATATCAACCCCTTAACGTTTTCGAATACGAAGGCTTTCGGCTGCTTTGCCGCAATGATTTCGAGATAACGCCATACTAATTTACCACGCTCTCCATCAGCGCCAGCGCCTTTACCCGCAACCGAGAAGTCCTGGCACGGAGGTCCGCCGAAAATAACGTCTGTGTCCGGTAAGCTGTCGATATCTACTGCGTTTATATCCGCCTGCTCAACGTGATCTCCGAAGTTATGGCGGTAAGCTTTAACGGCGTTCTTATCGAAGTCTAACGCCTTCACAATGTCGTAGCCTGCCGCCTTGAATCCGATTGCGCCAAGTCCTCCTCCACAGAATAATTCGAATACCTCAAGTCCGTTTGCCGGCTGTTGCGGTGTTACGTTAAATACCGTCATAGTATCGCCTCCATCAACGCATCCAGTTTCGCGTATAATTCATCGATCGTTCCGTCGTTTGTAATTTCGTAGTCAACTTCGAAATCCAGCAACGCAAGCTCGGTCGGATGCTTCAACGCCGCCAAGTCGAAGTCATCGCCGGCTTTTCTCGCGCGTTCAATCCGTAGGTCTTCCGGCGCCGTGATGCGTATTAGCGTAAAACCTTCGGAGCGCAGTCGGGCGTATTCGTTTGACTGCCGGCAGTCTTCGATCAGTACGCGGTTCTTTAGCATCGGCGCTAGGCCGCAACCACAGTCGCAAGTATGCCGCGCCAGGTAAGCGTCCACCTTCGGCATCAAAGCGTTAACCCAAACGTCTTCGCCGAATGCTTCTCGCACCCACTGGCCGAACTTTTGATAATACGCGCGCGGCTTCGGCTTTTCGGGTACGGAAGGGAAAGCGCGATGGAAGGCGGCTTTAAGTTCGTCGCCGAATGCGAACGGATGGAAATCGTAATGTAGCGATAAATAACCGGCGGCTTCCGACTTGCCTGCGCGTAACGGTGCGGTTAGGGCGAGTTTCATGGGCGCATCAACAACCTTTCGATAATTGCCGCCAATTCGTCCGCGGTAAATAACTTTTCGCCTTTAACTCCGGACGTACTTTCCTTCAACCGTTCCAATTCTTCGCCGAGCGTTCGGTTGTCTTTGTGCAGCGTGTCGATTTCGTTTTCAAGGCGTTTAGTTTTGTCGTACATACCGGAAAGAATCTTTTTGATTGCGTCGTCTCGCTCGTTATTTTCCCGTTTTAATTCCGCAACTTCTTTCGCTAAGTTTGCGACGACATCGATTAGATCGGCTGGCTGCGGTTCGTCGGCTTCGACCGGGACGAGTACGCGGTATTCCTGTAAATATAACGGAACATCTCTTCCGTCTGACACTCGCACATTAGCGTATAAACCGTATAACATATCATCCGACGAATAACTTTCAACCGTACCTACCTCACCAATTCGGAAGCTTCCGAACTCCTCCGAAGAATCATCGTCATCTACAACGATAACCTTCTCGCCAACTTCCGCCTTGCGGTCGGTTAATTCGTAGCGCTGACCGCCAATGTGGACGATGTCAGTCGGTTCGAGTACGTGGTATTCCTCATTAAGCAGGTATCGATCACACGTTGTCCTTACGCAACTAGAACCGCTGTTTTCTATGTCGAAAATATCTCCGTCACTATATGGTTTCTCTTCTCGAACGTCAGCGTCTACAATTACGATCTTCTCGTCGACCTTCGCCTTCCGATCGACCTCTACGTATTCGCGCTTGATGCCGCCAAGTGTTTCGTCAGCCAGTACGTGGATTTTAGCGTTAGTTTCCGTCATTTATTCCGCCTCCTTTTCGTCTTTTAATTCACTTCTCACACGCATTAGAATCTTGCCGAGTTTATTCTGTCCTCGTCCTCTACATACGCCCCATATAACGTCACCCCACGTGTTCCCCTCGATCAGTTCACACGATCCAGTATCGAGAAGACGCTTTCGAAGAACCTCGTTTTGTCTGAATTTCGCTGACACTATTTCATACATGTATTGCTCTTTGACGGACTCCCAATCGTCGCGCAGCTTTACGTTACGCCCCTTTCTCTTCGCGTGATTCGGAGGAAGTTCCGCGAATTGTTTCCGTATATCATTAGACAGTACTTTCATCGCTTGAAAGGCTGCTTCATTATTTTGATACGTAATGCCTTCGTATGTCACCGGTGCTGAATAGAAGTTACTAAGAAAATAAAACTTTCCGCGAAACTCATCTATTTTGTTCATATCCGATCGCCCTCCCGTTAATTTATTACGCGAACCTGCACCGACTGCCGTCCGAACTGTACCGCGTCGGCTTCTCGCGCAACTAATACGTCAATCTTGGCGCCCTTAATCGCCGAGCCCGTATCTTGCGCCACGGCTTCAAACGTCGTGCCGTCCGCCTGCTTTATTTCAACCGTCGAGCCCAATGCAATCACTGACGGATCGACCGCTATAATGCGCTTGCCGGCGTGGAAGATCGTTCCCGTAACGTCTATGCCGGTCGCTGTTACGCCGCTGCATCCTTCGGGGCAATCCGCCGTATAAGCCGATGCCTCGAACGTTTGCCATGGGCTTTGCTTCGCGGGTACCTTCGCGTTTGAATTTTCGTTAATGCTTTCGTTAGGTCGCGCCTTGGGCTTCGCTTTGACCTCCGCCTTTAACGCTGCCACTTCGTCTTCAAGCGCCTTGATGCGTGCGTCTTTCTTTTTCGCCTCAGCTTCCGCCTTTTGCAGCGCCGCCTCGTCTTCGGTGATGCGCGGAGGGTTTGGCGGTGGTGGCTCCGGCGGCTTGGCGGTCGGGTTCGTAAGTAATTGCGTTGACATCGCTAGATTCGTTAGTATACCGATGCTTACACCTCCTCGAAAAACTGCGAAGTCCATGGCTCAACGGCGACCACTTCGCGTCTTAGCGCTTCTGCCAGTTCGGTGATCTCTTTTTGCGCTCCTTTTCCGGGTTTCCGCTTAGAATAAAACGAAAGTAACGCGGTCAGATTCGCAGTCATTACGAGATTGGTTGCGGCTGCGTTCGGTAGGACGGCGCGAGCATCTTCTGCAGGTACGCCCACTTCACGCAAGTAATCGTAAGCATCCTGTATATCACGTAGAGCATTTTCGAATATCTCTCTCGCGTTAAACAGGGCGTCGCCTCCTCCGAATAAATCTAATTCTTTCGTGCAGGTCTTAACCTTTTCCGGAACCACGTAATCGAACCCGCCGATCTTATCATCGCTTCCCATTCGTACGTAGCGCTGTGACTGGACGCTGAAGCTAAATCCGACGCGATGGCGTGTAAGCTGCGCCAATAACGCTCGGCTGACGCCTTCAATCGCAAAGGTGAACGTTAGGTGTTCGAGGGTCGACGTGTGTTTGGACGCGAAGATATGTCGGAATAGCCGGTCGGCGTCCGTGCCTTCGCCGCCATCTGACGCTTTGGAGCCGAAATACTTGGCGCCTTCCTTTGCGACGATTTCGGTCGGCTTGTTGGCGCTGTAGCACGTTCTGATTGCGGTTAGGGCGACCGCTTGACCGTCGGTTGCTTCAAGTTCCTCTAACGAATTTAAATAATACGGCTGGTCTCCGTCATATCCGCCACGTAGTTCATAGTCGAATTGGCTTCGAAATTTTTCACTCAATTGCGTATGTGCGATTAGCTGTATGTTCATTTTGGTTTCCGCCATTTATTCGTCCTCCAATCGTTTTAATGCTTCGCCGTTTTCGCAAATAGTTTCGTTAATTAATAATCTGCGAGCTTTCTCCTTCGTAGTTATTCGAAATGTGCAATCGTCTTTTCCGTACATCTCACAGTTAACAACGTAATCGCGAAATAGGTCGTTCATATACTCGATGTCGCCGCATCCGTACAGCTTACCGTTTAGAAAACACGCATATATTTGCGTCATCTAAGCGTCTTCCTTCGCCAGTCTCTCTAGCACGCCGCCGTTTCTTTCGTTAGCTTTTTCGTAAGACTCCGCAATAACACCGCTACTCCCAAAACCGCCCGCACCTCGATCGCTATCGCCGAGCGCATCAACTTCCGTAAACACCGCCTGCTCGACCGGCTTGATTAACGCTTGCGCGATACGATCGCCTTTGCGGATGATGTACGAAAACTTCGGTAAGTCGCCGGTCATCCGGTAAATATCACCCGAAATCATCACCGGACCGTAGTCGGAAGGTAGTTCCGTATTTAATGGCGCTATATTATCGACAATCACTCCGACTTCTCCCGTATACCCGCAATCTACAGTACCGAGCTGCACGCGCAATTTAGTTTTCAACGTAATGCCGGATCGCGGTCGAATCTGCATTTCAAAGCCTTCCGGAATCTCGAACGCCAAGCCTGTCGGCACACACGCGGTAGCGCCCGGTTCGATAATTACGTCGGCCACCGCGACTAGATCGAAACCTGCGTCCGTTGCGTGTGCGTAGGTCGGCGTTTGAGCGTCCGGTGATAAGCGTTTTATATTTACGTTCATTTCGTTTCCTCCTTCGTAACGTCCTCATATATAACTGCGTATCAACTTTCCGTTTGGCACAACGCCTTCATAAATAGATGCGTATAAAGTTCGGAGACCGGACGCTTATTCCTCGAAATAAAAATCCGAATCTTTAAGCGCCTCGACCGTCGCCTTCTTATAGCCGTTACCCTTCTGCGAAAAGAAGTCGTGCGATTTCGTCTTCGTACTTAGTCCGTTCATTACGATCGGATTCGGCGTTTCGTCCTCGAAATACGGATCAAACGCGAGGTTTTGCAGCGCTTTATTCGCGTTATAGCGCATGAACCGTTTAACATCGTGCGTTAAGCCGACCGTATCGTAAAGATCCTCGGCATATGCGACCTCGTTTTCGTATAACTCCGTTAGCAAATCGACCGCAAAGTCGCGTAATTCTAACTGAACGCTATAAGCCTGGCGGTTATAAATTTCCTGCGCGAGCAAGCCGGTATAAACGCCGTGGATCGCTTCATCGCGAATAATAAGCGATATAATTTCGCCAGAGTTCGTGAGCTTGCCTTGACCCGCGAAATATAACGGATAGTAAAAGCCGCTGTAGAACAAAAAGCTTTCGAGATATACCGAAGCAACCAGCGCCTTATACAGCGAAATATCATCGCCGGGTTCAATCGCGTTGTACAAGCCGACGATACGCGCCGCCTTCCGCTGCAGGTACGGATTGGTCTTAACCCATTCGAAAACCTCGTTAATTGTTTCGGTAGGCGCGAGCGTCATGAAAATATTCGAATAGGATTTCGCATGGACAGCGTTCTCCATCATCGCCATGAAATTAAGGACGGCTTTACGTTGATGACCGTCGATGTGTTGCGCGATAGCCGGCATGCCTTCGTTGCCTTGTTCGGTATCCAGAAGCGTTAGGCCCGCAAGATCGCGCATGTATACGAGTTGCTCGGTAGGACTCAACGACTTCCACGTTAAGAGATCGCCATTTAGCGAAATCTCTTCCGGAAGCCAGAATTGCTTAACGTTCTGCGCGTAGAACATTTGTGTAAAGTCGTCTTCGTGGCGCGACCAATCGGCCGCCGTGTGGATTGCGTTTGCGTTCGTCAATTATTCGTCCTCCCGAAAAAAGTTATATAATTCCCCTTTACATGCGATAACGCACATGATATATTATAAACAATAGATGCGATAACGCACATTATAAGGAGGAATTCAAATTGGCTAAAATAATTAAGTTCCCTGGTAAATACGTAAGTGAAATGGTTGGTAAAAAAGTAATCAGTATAGACGGTCCAGGTCAAAGTGAGAACTCACCAGCAAAAACAGGAACTATCATCACTGAAACTTCTGAAATTTGGGGTGACTTTTGGATAGTTCAGTGGGATAATGGACATCAGGAACCGTATTATAAAAGTTCTATTAAACACATTAGTAAGATTTATGGAATTGGAGTGTACTATCAATAATGTCTGTGCTAGATAAAATAATGGGTGTAGATGAAGCCTCCGAATTATGGGGGCTTTCACCCGGTTATATAAAAAATCTCTGCGCTAATAACAAAATTGAATGTAAAAAGATTGGTAAGACGTGGATTATCTATAAAGATCAGCCGAACCCTAAAAAACTGTAAATTAATCCGTTTCATTAGATTCCGCTTGTTTGAATATTAATGATTTCATACGCGATCTTATCTGTTTTTCTTTCAACTTCTTTGCTATACATGAAGAAACCAGGTATTCTCTCCGCATTCTCATAAATCGCCCCTATTTGTTCGGAAAGCCGCTTAAGCTCTTGCCTTATTAATTTTGTGTTATCATCCACATGAAAAGGCTTAACGTCCTTTAAATTAAAATCTCCCCTACTTATCAATCTCTTAGCGGCTATTCCGTCGGTCGTATGTCTAACCATTACTTCGAATTCGTCATTTATTACTACTTTGACGGATTCTTCTTTGCGATTAACATACGCTTTTATTGTCCCTTGCATTATGTCATCCTTAGTTATACTGCGCATGATAAGCAACCTTCCTGACCCGTATCCTTCGTCCGCGCATAATACAACGTCTTGATTCCCCGATGATGAGCGTATAAGTCAATCCGATTCAGATCGCGCGTCGTCATCGTATCCTTCAAGAACAGCGTAAACGAAATGCCTTGGTCGACGTGTTGCTGAATCGTTGCGATCATATCGACGACCTTAAACATATTCATGTCGTACGCTTCCTTGTAGAAGAACCAATTCTGCGGCGACAACCCCGGCATAGGATAATACGTCTTCGAATTACCGTACGTACGCTCCTCGATGCGCTCCATAATCGGCATGACCGACGCCGTAGCCGACTGGACATACGAAATAGATCCCGTTGGCGCAATCGCAAGTCTGTACGAATGGTATAGGCCGTATTTACGAATGTCCTGCGATAATGCTAACCATTGCGTCCATTTCGGTATTTCGATACCTTCGAATAGTTTCGCTACTTTCTCTGTTTTAGGCGCAAACTCTTTTTGAACGTATTTGCGGAAATACTCACCGCTAGCATACGTTGATTCCTCGAAGCCTTCGTAGGTACTGCCGGTTCCTTTCGCTAGTTCCATTGACCGGACAAGCGACCAATAATTCACCAACGCGAAGAATACGTTAGCGAAATCGCGCGCTTCTTCCGATTCATAAGCGATACCGTTTTGCGCTAGATAGCCGTGTAGATTCATCGCGCCGAGTCCAATCGAACGCATCTCGCGGTTAGCTCGCGCAACAGCCGGCGCATTCTTGATATTCGAAGTTTCCGAGACTCGCGTTAGAGCATCAACGGACAGCTTAACGATCGTTTCGAAGTCGCCGTTTTTCATTACGTTTGCAACGTTTAGCGAGCCGAGGTTACACGAAATATCGAGGCCGATTTCGTCCGGTTCGCCATAGTCGGTGTATTCCGATACCTGCGACGCCTGAAGCACTTCGCTACAGAGGTTCGAGAACTTAACCTTCGAAATGTGATTGTTCGCATGCGGTGCGTTAACGTTTCCTTCGAACATGATGTACGGATATCCCGATTCGGATCGCAACACGGCAAGCTTTTCGAGAAGCTTCCGCGGATTGATCTTTTCCTTACGTACGGACGGATTATCAACGAGCTTATCGTACATCTCTCCGATATCCATTTCGTCTAAGTGTTGGCCATACGCTTTATAGACGGTGTGCGGATAGAAAACGTAAGCCGGCCGATCTTCTCGCGCTAACTCGATGAATTTATCCGGAATGACAACGCCGATCGATAACGTTTTGACGCGTACGTCTTCATCGGCCGAGATTTTTTTGGTCAGTTACCCCTGTATTTCTACAAGGACTGGACTATATCTTCGTCTACGTGAGACGCCTTGCGCTTCAACCGGTGCTAATCTCCGGCTTACTATTAGTCTCTACACCTTCCGAGCACCTATAATAGTTTTCGAATCTTGGGTTGTTCACGCGACTTGTTATAGTCGTTCGGCTTATTCCTAACTGCCGGCTAGCCTCTGACATTGAGTAATAAAAAACACCGTCTATATAAATTCCTGCTTTATTACCGTTGTTCAAACGTAGCTTTAAGCGCTCATCATCTGATTTTTTCCGCCCCTTGTGCGCCTCTGACATTTTTAGTCTCGTTTCTTTCGTGTGCTTTCGCCCATCAAAGCGTTTAGTTATTTTACTGCGCATCTTCTCCATGTGCTCCGCGTTGTTATACCATGGATTGTTTTCTCCTGAATTTATTTCAGATAGTTTTTTCTTTACACCCTCGCTATGCGTTCGGCCAAACATGGGATTCTTATCACCTTCATAAGACATACCAAATGCATTGCAATATAAGTTGTATCTTAGAGATTCGTCGGACCTGTCTATCCAATATTGCTCTGCTTCAAACAATTCATGGCGATCAATTTCCTCGAAGCTCTGTAGTACTTCAAACTCAAAAGCTTTTTCTCCGAACGAATTATATTCCTCTTGCAGAGGGCGGTTGTGGTGTACGCCTCTTCTGAGTAAGTTAAAATGATCCCTCTTTCTTTTGTCAGAATCGGAACTACTTCCGATATAAACCTTTCCATTCTTTACGTTCGTGATTTTATAAACAGCCTTCACTTTTTTCACCTCCTTTAGTGCTCGGCTTGGCACGGGATTGCCACCACCTTTACGTGCTGAGGTTCCCCCGTTAGCCCTCTAATGAGGACACCGCTTTTGCATGCGTTCACAAGGTTTTCACTACCCAATCGCTTGGATAGGCGACTACCATTTAATCGAGAAAATCGTTAATGTCCGCATGGAATACGTTAAGGTACGCTGCGCCGGAGCCCTGCCGCTGACCCATCTGATCTGCGTAACGGAACGCATTATCGAGCAGCTTCATAACGCCGACTACGCCCTTCGTCGCGTTCTCTACGTCTTTGATCGCCTCGCCTTTCGCACGGATCTTCGATAAATTCAACGACACGCCTCCGCCTACTTTCGATAGCTGCATCGAGATCCCGACGGCTCTTTCGATGTCATTCAACGAGTCGCCTACTTCGAGCAAAAAACACGAAACTAATTCGCCCCGACGTTTCCGGCCGGCATTTAAGAACGTCGGCGTTGACGGTTGATATTCCTGACGCATCATAAGATTTACGTACTCGATCGCCTTGGTTGCGTCTCCTCCCGCAAAGAACAACGCAACAATAGAAGCGCGATCTTCGTAGCGTTCGAGAATCTTTTTGCCATCGTTCGTCTTAAGCGCATAGTCGTTGTAGAATTTGAACGCGCTCATGAACGAAGGGAATCGGAATTTGTGCGCATAGGCCGCCTGATAGACCGCCTTGATTTCATCGAACGTATAGGCGTCGAGAAATTCGGTTTCGTAGTAATCGTTATCGCGTAGGTAGTCGAGCTTTTCGCGAAGGTCGTGGAAAAATACGGTGTTTTGATTTACGTAGTCGATAAAATAAGCGCGGACGGCTTCGATATCCTTTTCGAATTGGAACCGGCCGTCCTTCTGTATCATAATTTCGTTATTAAGTTCGATATAGCTTGCATGTTTATTCGTCAAGCGCATTCACCCTCTCGATAAATTGTCGTACATCTGCGTCCGTGCCCGCTAATTCAAAGCGCCCGACTATCGGCACGCCGTATTGCGCCTCAATCACATCGGCCGCCTTTGCGTAATTATCGCCCCAATTGCGGTTCCCCGACGCAGCCACGCCCGCAAGATAGTCGCTGTTATCCGCGAGGAAATCCGAAACCGTGCCGGCAACCTGACCGAAGCCGTACGTACCGGTCACGCATACGAACGGCTCGGCGAGCATCAGGCCCGGCTTAATTTCGACGGCGGCCAGACCGGTCTTAGCGACGAATCGGCGGACGTTGCCTGTCAGCGAATAGTAAGCGATCAGCATCCGATCTACCCCTTCCGTCTCTCAATTTCCGCCTCAACTTCGTCCAGACGCGCCTGTGTCCGTTCTCGCTCGATACGCTCCTCGATTAGTTTCCGGTCGTGGAAGCTGATGGCGGTATCACTTTCGATCAGTTTTTCGTTAAGCCAGCGTCTCATATTTCGCAAACCTTCGTCAGTTGCTCCGTGAATCATTCGGCCGTTCCCTCCGTTTCGCGCTCGCGTTTATATGCGCGGTATGGTTCGACGATCAGCCATAGGACAAAACGGACGATTCCGTAAAGCCCGACGAGAAGCAGGCCGAATACGGCCGCAATCGTAAAGATCGCTTTTGCTACGGGAGATTCTATCGCCCATATCAGAAATCTGACTAATAGAAAAAACGTTGCGATTGTAAGTATCCACGAAAGCGTTTCGATTAATCTCCGCTTAAACATTCGCATCACTTCTCCTTTACCGTCATTATATTTTCGTAGCTCGACATGAACGGAATACGGAAGCCGACCGTCTTGAATTCGTACGTCTTACCGATTTCGATCTCCGCGTACAGATCGCTGGAATTAAACTTCCGCGCAAATATCGCGTCGGTATTTTCGAACACTTTTGCGTTACCTTTCTCGTCATCTCCGAAAATCAGATACTTCGAGGAATCGTCAGACGTTTTCGTTTCTTTGTCCGTCACCTTTATTACGTAAGTGTTTTCGTTATGGTAAGACGCAATCGTATACGCCGGCGCTGCTACCACGAAAACAAATACGAACAATGCGATTACCGCGATAGTTACCCATTTAATTAAGCGCTCCATCATTCCGCCTCCCCCGGTTTTATAATCTTCTCGCGGACAAGATACGAAAGCCCAATCGCCACCGCATCTGATTCGTCATCTGTCCGAAATGTAAAGTCGGCCGGGAGCGAAAGTATCCGCCGTACTCCCGCCTCTACTTCGTCTTTTGATGCGCTGCCTTTTCCGGTTACGTCCTTTTTAACCGTTGTCGGCGTGATCTCCACATCCGCCTTATAGCCGTATTTACCAAGCGCTAAGTCGATGACGGCCCACGCACCAAACACCGTTTGGGTCGATCGCCTATTGCGCCCTTTCGTGTAATGCTCCCGGACAACAACGTCGAACGGTCCGTGTTCGTGCAGAACCATCGTTGCCGCTGCCTCGATATAGGAATACCGGTGACTGTCCGGCGACTGGCTCGTCGTGCTTACAGACGTTACGTGTACGAGATTCACGCGCGGACCTGACTTCAGCCGTTTGACTTCGAGGACCGCGAAGCCGGGATTAGTCGATATATCTAACGCTAGAATGCGGATAGGCTTGGTGCTAGTCATCTAATACCGCCTTCCACCCTGCGATGAGCCCTAAAATAAGGGAGATAGGAACCGATAGTGTAGCGCTTACCTCCGGATTAATTAGCGATATCAAAAAGGTAACGAGAGTCGATAACAATACCGCAATTAACGTGTAAAGAATAAACCTCGCCATCAAACCGCCTCCCCTTTGCGTACTTTTTCGATAAACTCTAGCGCATCTACTAATCGCTGTTTTTTCCAGTCTGGTAATCGCGATCTAAGCATCCGACTCTTCAACGAATATAAATCGGCAAGTTCCTCGTCAGTCAAAGCTAGCGCAGTCGAGCGTTTGTATTCGTAATAATCCCACTCGAACAGATCCAACGAAGGCACTTGCGAAAGTCTGACCGCCTTAGCTACGTTGGCGAACTTATCAAACGTCTTCTCACGATCCTCTTGCGTAATAAAGATTCCAAACGTTTTATTGCGGTTAAGGTCTTGGTCCCACTTTACGCCGTACGTCAGATGGTAAAGGACGATGTAGTAATCTAGGTCGTACATTTCCGAGTAACAAATCGTCTGATCTACGTGGCTCGACTTCGGTTTATCCTTCCTCTTAAACTCCGAGTAGCTTTTTTGAAACGACTTTACCTCGAGTCCTACGCGGTACTCTCGGCCATCATCTGCGGTGTAGATTAAGATTCCGTCTGGTAACCCGTTTAGAGCAAACTTTTCTCCGTTGTGTTCAACTTCGTGCATTACCTTAACGAAATGCTCGAACTTCGGCTCACCTCGGGCTGTCCGTTCAAAACGAAACTTCGGCTTTAAACCCGTCAACCTTTTATAATGACGTTCGGCAAGTAATACCTCACGCTGAATATAATCGCCGACCTGCGAGCCGAGTGCCGTCCAGTTTCGTTGGTTTGGCGTAGGTGCTTGTGGATCACGCATTGCCTTACGCGCTTTCTCGTATAATTCACGCTCCGATTTACTCGCTCCGCTCGGCGAAAATGCAGGCCGCGGCGTTCCGTCCGGTGCCTTCTTCCAACTGAAATAACCCGGCTCTGCCTGCTCGCGTAAAATCCGCGCATATTGCTCGTGTAATTCAGCGTCCATTAACTCGTCATAAGGCTGTGGATGTTTATGGAATTCGTATAGCATATCGTTAAACTCTTGCGCGATAAACTGAGCGAATTCTTGTTCCTCGGTTTGTTGCGGCGCTAAATGGGCGCGCAGTGAATTTGCGGCTGATCGTGCGTTTGCGTTCGTCAAACTGCCACCCACTCTGTTACTACGACTTCGCGTTTTTCTACTTCGGTAATTTCGGCCGGATCGTCGGCTCCGTAAATTTCGCTGTCATACGTCCAGTCAGTCCATTCAGATCCGGATCTGCCAATTTCTCCGCGATAATGTTTATTTCCATCGGTGAAAATAACGGTTTTACTTTGGTACTTGTGATCGTACTCCCATCCGCTTTCCTCTACGACTGTATAGGTCACATCGTCGATATCAATTCCGCCCTCAAACGCCATATCTTCCAGTTGTTCAATCGTCAATTTAACCAATTAAACCGCCTCCTTATTTTTAAACCATTCTTCTACGGGCACGCCTTCGCCCCATTTGCGCATGACTTCGATATCCGTACCGTTTGGCACAACGTCTCCCCAACGGTACGAGTTAAGCATGATATCGCGAATTTCTTGCGCTTCTTCCCACGTAAAATCTTCCGGAACTTCGAAAATTAGTTCGTCATGCACCGTTGACCACAGCGCCCATCCCGGTTTGTTAGCGCAATACTCGTGCGCTTTAATCATCGTGACTTTCGTTTGAATAGACGACGATCCCTGCACGCGGGCATTTGTCGCTTGTCTCAATGCGCGATTAATCCGCGAGTTATGCTTTCTTGCGTCTTCATATTTCGGGTCATTCCATTTTCCGTACGGAATGTTTTTGCGCGGTAATTTCGCATCAGGCAGCCGGCGTTTACGCGCTTTTAAGTCCGCCCATACATATCCGTTCTTACGCACAAATTCTTCGTTCTCTTTAAGCCACGCCGATAAATCCGGCATACTTCCGAATAGCTCCTCCTTGAACTCGGTAGCTTCTTTCTTACTAACGCCTAGCATATCCGCGAGTGAATAATCGCTCATACCGTACAATGTCGCAAGCCAAGCAACTTTCATTCGCTTACGCTCTTTCGTATCAGAACCGTCAGGGTTTTTGTAAACTTCCTCGTACGGACGCTTATAAAAGTTCGATGCCATCGTAGCGTAGGGATCTCGCTCTGCTAAAAAAGCGTTTATCAGTACTGGCTCACCCGATAAATACGCCACGCATCGTATTTCCTGCGCTTTAAAGTCGGCGCCTACTAGCACCTTTCCGGGAGGAGGACCGAACATTGGACGTGCTTCTTGCGGCTGATTTTGCACGTTAAACCCTTGCTGCGTTTTATCCTCTTCGTCCTTACCGGAGCTGAACCGTCCCGTAACGGTTCCCATCGGATTGAACCGCGAATGCCAACGCTCAGTTGTCGGATTCTGCTTTGTAGGTAGCGTATCAATGTACGTGCCGCTTAGCTTAACGATATTTTTATACTCGAGAAGTTTAGCGATGATCTCGAGGTCGTCTTTCAGCGGCTTGAGTGTTTTCTTCGCGTCCATATTCGGTAGCTCCTTGCCGATCGCCTTCGAAAGTGCGGGCCGCATCTGATGGGTCGAGTTTAGATTTATCGGTTCGTCTCCTTCATGGAACGGCGTCAACTCTGCGACTAATTCCTTACGCAACTCTTCCGCGCGCTTATGAAGCTTTTCTCCGTATTCTTTCGCAAAATCCAAGTCGAGAATATAGCCATTAGCTTCTAAATCGACGATTACGTACAGTAACGGAACTTCAACGGTTTGATAATAGTCCAAAATCGTCGGTATTTTCGCCATGTGATAACGCTGAAATTCGTACAACTTCCACGTTAATTCCGTATCCTTCGCTGCGTAAACTAACGCTATATCTAAAGGTACTTCTTTAAATTGCGTGTTCTTTCCGAATAGAGCATCAAATGTGTCCGCCGGTGTTTTTAGATATTTAGGCGCCAAGTCTTTTAATTTAAATGATCCAACTCCGCCCAGCGTACGATCGTCTTCGTTTTCATTAAGTAAATGCATCGCGGTCATCGTATCCCAAACGACGCCTTTAAGGTCGAATCCATGCCGGCGAAGCATCGCAATATCGAATATCGCGTTGTGTAAAACCTTGCCGATTGATTCGTCGTTAAATACAGGCGCCAGCCCTTCGAGTACATATTCGCGACTTAGCTGCTCGCAATCAACGTGCTCTACCGGTATATAAACGTGCCAGTCAGCGTTTGGCAATGTCAGCGAAAGCCCCACGATTACGTCCGTATAAACATCTACGCCGGTTGTCTCGGTATCAACTGCGATTATTGTTTCGTTATTTAACGCCTTAGTCAGCGCCTGAAATTGTTCTTCAGTCGTAATTAATTCGTAATTATCCGGCGTGTTCTCGACCATCTGCCGCAAGGTTTCTTCGCGCTGGGCTTCCTGTAGTGTCTTCCATAGCCGGAGCGCCTCCGCCTTGCTGAACGCTTTAGGATTGCCGGCCTTGTTCACGCAGTCAGCCGGATCACGCGCTAGTTTGCCCGCATCCATGGCCGCCTTGACTTCGGTTAGCCGGTTGCGGTCGGCATCCGATAGCTTCATCGCGAATATCTTACGCCAGCTTTCCTCGATCGGCTCGGCGGTTTTGGCTTTCGCCTTCCGCTTGGCCGTCGCCTGGACCGCGTCCGTTTTCGGCGCAGCCGGCTTCAGCGCGTTCAAGTTTAACCGTAAGCCTTCCATCCGTCGTCCTCCTTCCTCGCGAAGTAATTGCGGGTTACTTTTCGATTGTATCTGCTACGGTCATAATACCGAACGCAATGACAGCGATAGCCGCGATAGGCAACGTTGCCCAAGGCGATTCATTTGCGCCATGACCCGCTGAGAATGCGATTGATATCCCGAGCGCATAAGATAGCGCGCGTTCTTTTTTCCGATTCATAAATCGACCGCCCCCGTCCATCTTCGTTTATATTCCGCTTCGATTTCCGCATACCACTCCGACCAACACGCCGCGTCGCACGCATATACCTCGAAGAGCGAATCGTAAATGGCGGATCGCCCTTCGTAGAGGTTAGCGTTGCAATTGGCGCAGACGGCGGCCGGCTTAGCGGTCAAAGCGCGCCTCGACTGGCGTGATCAGGCGCAGGGTATCCGGTTTTTCTCTGCAAATTCCGTAATCCTTCGTTTGAACCCCTACGCGACCATCTTCGGTATCGTCCACAACTTCGCAAATCTCGTTATCTCCGTAGTCGTAGCGAACAACATCACCGACCTTATACTCGCCAACCTCGCGTCCGATTTCCGCCCATTTCGCCGCGCGTTTAGCTTCGGCTACTTCTTCGTCAGTGGCGCGGACGAGGGATTCTTCTCTACACCATCCGGCGTACTCTCCATTTAAAAACGTAATCTTAAACGGGCATTCGGAACCGTCATCCACTGTAATCTTGACGATGCTCCCCGTTTCACTAAAACCATTCGAATTCCCAACCACCTTCGCATAATCACCGACCTTCAGACGCTCAGGCTTCGGCTCGGTCTCTACGCTTGAGGCGCTGACTTTGCGGTAGACTTCGAAATTGTCAGTGTAGGTGTCATATTCATCGTTATCATCGTCAATAATTACGGGGTCTCCGTCATCAAATTCTTTAATTTCGTAATATTCCTTATCGGTTAGATAGCTCGGCGGATCGTCGAACTTAACGAAATCGCCCACCTGCGCTTCGCTTTTGGCGATACGCTCATATTCCGCTTCACCCTTCAACGCAGCCACGTCGGATTTTAACGATTCGATTTCGCCTTCCGCCTTTGCTACGCGTTCTTCTACGGACGGATTGGTTGCGGAGGCGACTTTGCGGAAAGCGATACCGTTACCATTCTTTTGGACGGCTGAAGCGTTCCCTTTATACATCGTTGGGATTTCGATACCACCGCTAGGACGTTTATTCGCCATGTAAAACGCTCCAGTATCGCCACCGATTACGAGATGTCCTTCCGTTAATAGGAATATGTCGCCTTCCTGAACGGGGCTATCCGTCTTCACATATTCCGCACCGCCATACGCAACCTTCGTAATTTCACCGTTCACCATATCGAGAGTCTTAACGCCTTCTAATTTCGCCATCATACCGCCTCCGCTTCGTTAATTTCCGTAAACTCTACGTCTTCGCGACTGAACGCCAAGTCCATCCGTACCCACCGCTTGCCTTCCTTCGACTGCGGCCCCCAATATTCGGTTAGCTCGCGATTCTCGAACATCCAAACGGCGGGCGCCGGACCCGTGCCGACCTCGACGCCGATAAAATAATCGACCTCATCAAGCGTATAAGGTGTGCCGTCGTTCTTCCGCGCCTGGACGATACGCTTGCCGCCGCGCTTTTCACGTACGATAATCGTCTTCACCTGGAACGTTTTCCACTCGCCGCTTAACGGATCTTTCGCGCTAATATCGAACGCCTCTTCCGTTTCGGACGTACTGACCGCCTGCCAGCCGCTAGCCAGCAGCGCAGCACGAGCGATCAGTTCCGAATACTTGCCGGTATCTTCTGTTTTATGCGCCATATGAGCGCCTCCTTTTCGTTTGGTTAGGTTGATCGCGATTAAAAGTCGAATGAATCTTCGGCAGGCGATTCGTTAGTTTCTGCGCCTGCTCCGAGCGACAATCCGATCAAGCTAATATCGAAGCCTGCCGCGACTAGGTTTTCAATCTGCGTTTTCTCGTCCGCTTCAAAGAGCAATCCGTCAAACAGCGCCGAGTTAAATTCCTTTCCGTCAAACTTGGCGAAGTTCTCGCGTTCGTTTTCGTTAAGATCTTCGTCAAAGTCGATCAGAGGCGTCAGCGCGACCTTAGTATCTTTCGCCTGTCCTGTCGCGTTCGTTTTCGTTAATTCAAACGCTAACTTGCCGAGTTTCTTTTCGTATTTCGTAATTGTTGCGTATACGTCCAGCGCTTGGTTGCGCGTTAAGTCAACAACGATTTCTTTGCCTACCGCCAGATCAACGAAGCCCATTGCAAACCGTTCCTTGCCGCGATACTTGCTGGCCTCCTGGCTTTGCGCTTTCTCTTCCTTTTCGTTGCCTGCGTCTTTGGCTGCGAATTGGAGATCGCGGTGATACTTTTCGGCTAAATCCCACGGAGTGTGATCGCTAACTACGAAGCCCTTTTCGTTACGCGTAGAAGGATTCTTCGCAACAAACGTATTTACTTTCTTGTAAACGCCGTAACCGAAATACTGCATCAGGTCTTCCGTACCCAGCACGCGCACCTTATATTTAGAACCTACGCTAAACTTTGCGAAGTCGATCGTATTTAAGTTACCGCCCTCGCTTCCGCCTGACTGTAAAGCTCCTAGTGCCGCTGCGCCTTTTTGAAATTGTGTCATTCGTTTTCCCCCTACGATTTAATATTGAGCGTTAAGCCCTCGCAAAATGCCGGTATCTGCGCCCGAAACGCCGCCAGCGCTTGGCAGTAGCGACGCGACCCGAATTACTTAACGGCCACCCCGACATTCTCCGAGGGCCTGGCGCCCTTACTGCGTGTTCTTTTCGTCTTCGTTTAATTGCCACGCCATGCCGCCGATAATGACCGCGCTGATAATCACGACAATAGGAACGATCCATACTGCGTCAGACATAAGCCGCCACTCCTTCCGCTGCTTTGTAGAGGTCGCGTTTGAGATCGAGCGATTCCGTCGGTAGTTCGTCAAGCCGCATCTGTAGCGCATTGATTCGCGCTTGGTACGCCATACGTTTAGCTGCCGATCGAGTCCGTTTATATTCGGCGCGAAAGTATTCAATTTCTTCGTTTAATTCTTCGCGAAGATTTTCGTTAGACTTGAGCGCAGCCTGCACGTTTTCTTTCAAAGTAGCGAACGCCTCCTTAATAAGGTTAGCGCCGAGGTGCTTGCGCGCTTTATATACCGTTATTACGTTATTGTCGTTAACTCCGATGTGGATAACGATGCCTTTGCCGCCATACATGCGAGCCTCGCGTCCGTTTTCGTCAACATGAATTCCGAGATACTCGGCGTCTTTCAGATGATCCGCAACCCATACGTAGGCTGCTCGATGGTTTTTAATCCCAAAGCGCGACTGCAACCGTTTATGTGCGTGTGAGGTAATACGGAAGTTCATCCGACGCGCACCGCCTTAATGGCCGGATAGTAATCGGCCGGATCTTCGTCGTGCGGCCATGCGCCTTGGTAAATAAATTCGGTAAGTTTGCGCTCATCTAGCGCGATTAACGTTTGGATTTCGTTAAGATTGGGTAAATTTGAAGTAGTCATAGTACGTTAGCCTCCGTTTTAATTGAGATTATCGTACTAGGTCGCGGGGGTGCGTTCGTAAAGTGTTCGCTTGAATCCGTTGGCAACAGATTGTATTATAGAGGAGTAACGAACGTCCTCGGACCTAGTTACGTATAGCGTGTTATACAGCTAGAAAAGCGTTAAGTTCGCCGTGTTGAGAAGCGTCGTAATTTTTCGCTAAACCTTTGATCACACGTTCTACTTTTTTGTAGTGAACGCCTACCTTACTGCCGATCGAAGCGTATGTAGGTCGCTCACTCGAAAGATGCTCATTAACGATTGCAGTCGTTATGGCATCGGAATTTACTGTTAGGGCCTTGATAAGTTGCAGCTTATCTTGGTCCGTTTTTATTTCTCCATCTAATTGAGAAATCACCTTATCTTCTATATGGACAACAGCGCCAGATTCGAATGTTGCAGCATTCTCTTCTGCGGTTGAATCCATTAATTTATGTCGTTTAACATATGTTCCATTCTTCCCGCGAATAATATCTATAGATGATTTCTTTAGTTCGTAGATTATCGCGTTTTCCGCGTTTTTTATTTTTTTTTGTATCGACTGATGAAGACCACTTCCAAAGTTTTTCGTGTAAGGCACTAAGTATGTCTTCGCGAATAACTTGTCTAGTTTTAGAAAAATCAGATAAAACCTTAGAAATTAAGTCTCTTGATTCTTCAAATAGTAGGTTGAAGTCCTCATCCTGCCTAGTTATTTGATAGGCGTTGATTAGCTGTATTAACTTTTCGTGTTTCTTCAACTAAAATCCCTCCTCATTTATTGATGCGTATAAACTTTCCTTTTTGGACACCATTTCATAAAAGAAATAATATTTTCTTTCATGTCCATATATTAGCATGTCTAACATTATAATTATCTAAATAGGAACAATATTTTGATTTAGCAAACTTGTTCAGGTATGTAAACAAAATAAAAAGCCCACCTACCGTGAGATGGGCTTTAAAACTTATCCTCCGATCGCGTTGATTGCTACTTCTTTACCTGGATAGGAGACTTCTCCTTTTCTAAACCCCTCAACCTTTTTCAAAACATCAGGCGCGCTTTCTTCAACTTTCTTTGATAAGAGGATTCTAGCAAAGTTATAAGTATAAACCGCGTACCCTTCTAATCGATCGTCTTTTAATTCTTTAGCTACTTCAACACTGTCTTTTAAGTAGCTCAAACAAATTGATTCATCTGTCTGCAAGTAAGTCATACCAATGATGTACAAAGCGTCTGAATTCACTCTCTTGTTAATATTAGCATTGAGGAGAATATTTGAGTAGCGTCTAGCTTCTTCTAAGTTGTTTGAAAAAAGGTGTGCATATGCTAAAATCTCAGATAGCCTGTACAAATAACACTCCTTTAAAAACAGATGAGATTTATCATTCAATCCATTTATTTGAACTTCGAGTTCTGAAGCTTTGTTTATTACATATGAGAACTGTCTTTTATGAAGTAAAGTGATACAACCGTAGATGTCTACAAGAATTTTAAGGATTGGGTCGTTGAGGTTTGATAGTTTGTCTAGTTCTTCGTTCATTGAATCGAACTTAACTTTTCCGTGCATGTACTTACTGATAAAGGAATACACCTTGACGTACTTCTCGATAATATTCCGCTTTTCACATTTATAAGTCTCGATATGGTTATCCAGAAGCTCGATATCTCTAGTTATAGCAGCATACTCAAAAGTCTTTCTTATACAATCGGAGCTCTCGGTTAATTGAGGGCATACGTCCCTCATAAAAGATCTATAATTTTCAGGATCTGCTAATTGCGAAAGAACAAGAAGGCTTCTTAATGTCAGTTTCCGCTTTCCAGCCCTAAGGTTTCCTACTTGTTTTGTAGACAGTTTTAAATATGACGCGATTAATGAGTCGTTTAAATCATCTCTGTCCGAAATACGATCAAATAGAAAATTTCTAACTTTGTCCATGTTGTTCACCCCAGTTTTAAGTAAATGAATGACATCTCCACCACGTTTAAGTATAATTGAATTATATCTCATATGTTTATATACGTAAACATATTATTAGGAGGATTTTTTAAAAATGATCGATTTTTCCCCTTTGATGGAGACTTTAAAAGAAAAAGAAATGAATCTGAGTGATTTACGTCAGGTTATGAGTTCAGCTACTCAAGCTAAAATAAAGAAAAATCATAAAGTGTCTGACTCTAAAATGCGTTTAGGAACTATTGAAAAAATATGTTTACTATTAGACGTTAGGATTGTCAAGGAATAAATATTGGTAAATGTTCTTTCTATAAGTTAAAATGTTACGGACACCTTTACGAATGGAGGTGTTTATTACGTTTAAGGTCGGCAAATGCCGGATACCCGAATTATGCAAAGATATCGGAATTGAACACGCACAACTCGCAGCCAAGGTCGGACTAGATAAATCGCGTATTTCCGATTACGCCAGTCTTCGCAATATACCGAATATCGAGCTCGCCTATAATATCGCTCGAGCACTCGGCTGTAGACTCGAAGACTTATACGAATGGGTAGAGGTATCCGGCGACGAAACGGAGGGCTAGAACCTCCGGCCGACCTGAAGTTCGGAAATTCCCGAACCGACACGTAATACAGTACGTACACCCTCCGCACGATCATAAACGTTTCTCAACGCCTCTGCACCGCGCTTTACCAATAGCTCATTAGCGTCTTTCACCTCCGTTATATAACCGTGCGCAAGCCGCACCTTTCCGTTTAAATAACGCTCGATCGCCGCACGTAATTTATCGCCAGCTTTGTCGTTATCTGTAACTACCGTTAAATATTCGATAGGTGACTGCGTAATTATGTCCGCCTTTTTCAAATTAAATGCGCTGCCGCCGGTTCCGATCGCCGGTACCCCGACTGAACGCCACGCCATAGCATCGATTTCCGCCTCGCAGATCACCGCGTGCCTTAGCCGCTGCGCATAAACGCGGTCCATTCCGTAGACTAAATCGCGAATAGGCCAGCCGCCTTTTACGTACCAAAAAGCCTTGCCGCGCGTTGAACGATATTTCACGTTGGCTAAACGTCCATTCGGCAACCGCCACGGAATCGCGACCGCATTACCTACGAGCCCTACGCCGGCCTCGCGCTGTACTTCAGCCGATATGCCGCGTCCGGTTAGATAATCGTTAGGTCCGGCCTGAACGTCCACCAGTAAAGATTCCGGCAAAGGTTCCGGTTTGGATACGGCTTTAAGTTTCGGAAGGCGAAGCGTTAGGCGCCCGTCTCTAGCCGTCGGTGCATACGTTTCCAATAAGTAATCGACGGTTTCGTCTTCGGTTTCAGCGCGCAGGAAAGCGAATAATTTAACGAACCCACCGCGCGCAAACTCAGCATCATAAGCGCCTGAATCGCCCCAGTAGCCGGCCTTTGCCGACGCTGTGTCTTCGAGATAAACGTAGAAGCTCGGCGTTCGATCGTCACGGAACGGACTGGCAGCGAGCAATCGGTCTTCCGTCCATGTAGGCCGCGTCCATTCGAATTGTTCGAGTTCATATCGGATATCTACGTCGACGTGGCGTCCGTTTAGTATTAAAGTCGGCATACTAACACCTCCTAAAGATGTATTTGTAAAACATATTACACGAATGTTACATTTTATACAGTCGGTTTTTGTCGAAACTATTCAGAATTTTATATTAAATTCTTTCCATCTTAGAAATCGAACTGTGCTGCCGCTGCTTCTCCGGCTTCTGGCTGCTTCACGACGCCGATTTGCGGTAGGTAGATAATCTCCGCAGACTCTCCTTCGCCGCCATCGCGCCCTTTATTTAGGCCGATCATGCCGCGCCCTTCCTTTGCGTTCGTATCCACCGCGATTAATAACGCAGCATCTTCGAGCAAGGCTTTCGTTTTCTTAACGTCTTTACGTTGTGGCAATTTAAGTTCTCGCTCGCCATCTTCGCCCGCCTTTTCGTCTTCTTCGTCCGCCTGAGTAAGCGCAAATATAGTCGCCTTTGTATGGCCCGCTAAACGGCGTAGTTTTTGCGATGTATTAGCCGCATCTCCGCCCGCCGTCTTAGACGTATTGGCTTCGTAGTCTAAATAATAAAAGGGATCTACGAGCACCACGTCGGCTTTCGTTTCGATGATGTCCGACTTAAGATCGCGCAATGTACGAGAACCAAAGTCTTCGTCATCTACAGCGCGCACCGTAATGTTTCCCGGCAGTATATCGTTAAGCCGCCCGAGAAATTCCATAAAGCCCGCTTCGAATTCTTCGTTAAGGTTTCCCTGGCGGACGTCACGCGAATTAAAGCCGGCTTCCATATTGACGCCGTTAAGAGTCGCAGCCGTAACGCCAAGGCTTCCGGAAATTGAAACGTACAGGCGCACCAGGACCTCGTACCATCCCATCTCCATCGACCATATCAGAACGTTCGCGCCTTGCATCGCACAGTTAACGACTTCCTCTAGCGCAATGGCCGACTTACCGCGCCCCGACTTTCCGTAAATAACGTAGACGTTGGATGATACATAGCCGCCCATAGCCCGATTAATAAAGTCGAACTTGCTGCGCCAGATCCGGAAAGACTCGCCGGCCTTGCGGTTTTCGTATTCGGCTTTGAATTTATCGATGTCGCGCTTGATGTCCGTTCCAACCGAATTTCGAACGCTTGTTCTCATTTTAAGACTTTCGGCCTGCTCTGTCAACCACTCGAAGAAACTTCCCATATCGCCGCTTTTTTGCGCTTCAATAAATCGTTTTTCTAGTTGCGGCTCCTGCACTTGGCGTCCAGTTTCCGGATCGATACGACCGCTAACAAGCTCGATAAATTGGCGTTCTGCCGCCCGGTCCTTAAGGTTTTTCGCGAGGTAATCCCAGCTTGCCTCGATATTAAAGTCCGGCTGGAAGTCCGGCACTTCATTCGTAACCATTTCGGCGGTCGGCGCCTGGCCTCGGTGCTGCTCTGCGTATTGCATGACATACCGGAAGGCTTTGCGTTCGCCTTGCGTTGGTAGGTCGTTTTCAGCGATATTGAAGCGCAGCAAGGCGTTCGGGTCGTTCGCTTCGATGGCTTTCGATATTAGCAAAGTTCCATACTGCATCAAGATCTCCTCCGTTTCTTTTCTTGAATTTTGATGTTACGTTCATATACAAACTTTGGAAGCGGAAACAGAAGTCCTGTTCTTTCTCTCCACAGTTCAATAGAACTTCTCTGGTCAGCCTTAACCTCTACTAAATCCCTTGGGTTTTCATAGCACCACGTCACGTACTTTTCGAATTCACTAGGCGTTAAACCGTTTATTAATGCCAGATCACTGGCAACGTTATCGAATTTTTTCTGAGCCTCCTCACATAAAGATTTAGCCCACTCAAAAGGATTAATAGCGCCTTTATAACTATTAAGATCTCTGCTCAGAAAGACTAAATTTCCAACATACGTTCCACCGTGCCCCACGCCTATCGCGATGAAGTGATCTACGACAACATCTTCCTTAGTGCCGTTTATCTGACAGGATATAATTTTTTTCGATCTTTCTTCAAATGTTTTAACCCTAATCTTCATTGGCAGGGATCGCTCTAAGCCATTTCTTATTTCTCTTTTTCGGGCTATCACATTCTTATTTCTTCTGTAATGATCTTTTCGGTAGTTTGGATTACGTTTATAAAAAGCTCTTGAGATAGGTTTAATACATTCTTTGCACCTAGAGACCCTGCCCATAAAACCGTTATTCTGACGCGAAAAAGATTCAAGAGACTTCATCTCTTTACATGCGTTGCAAATCCTACAAACACAAGCGACTCCATCCGTGTCGACATAAATAATCACTTTAGGAGTCCTACCTCTCATTCGCCCGCCTCCCGTCTCATTTTCGCCAACACACCGTCAGCCTTCGTTTTATATTCCGCATCCCCAAACGTCTCGAACAGGCGCATGTAATCGTTATATTCGTCCAGCAGGCCGTCGATTAGCTTCGCCTCTTCCTTCGCTTTCTTTTTCGCCATATCACTCGCCACCTTTTTGAGTCCTTTTCCTATCTCCGCGACGCTTTCTACGCTTGGTAATGTCGGAAAAATGTCTGCAATATGAATCTCAGTGCCCACCGGCTCCGGATAGTTCGTCATGTCATACGTCATTAAGAAATCTTCCGACGCTGCCTTCCGACAGACCAAACGCAGGTCATCGCTATCGGCTTCCAACCATTCGCCGTTAATCGCGTCGGTCAGGTCGTACTCGACGTAATCAAAGGCGCCATATTCTTCGTGCTGTGTTACTTCGCGCCAGCAGTCTACGTAGAAAATCCGATCTTTGTATCCGTCTACTGCGACAATATCTCCGATAGCGAATTTCGGCTTCATCTACGCGTCCCCCTTTTCGATTTACCTACGAATTCAATCTCGCGGCAAAGGTCGCCAATACGGTCGGCTAAGCGCTTCTCCTTGAAAACATCCGCCAACGAATCGAGCGCAATGTTACTCGTATAGATAGTCGGTAATTGATTTGTTACCCTTGCGTTTATTACGGCGTGTAGATATCCACGAAATGCAGGCGTGCAGTCTCGTACCCCTATATCGTCTAGGACCGCAAATGGTGTCGTCATTGCTAGCTTCATCTTACGTTGAAATTCCGTCATGCCTTCGTCGTCATTCGCCATCGTCGCCAAGTTAAACTCCGTCTGCCATTCGTTCATATCGAGGAAATATGCTGGACGCTGTAAAGGTGTTAACCCCCGACGCAAGGAGCCGCTATAATGGACGCGCAGCCATTCGTTAAGGAGCGCTGCGGCCGTCGTTGTCTTTCCGGTACCTGGCGATTCGCTTACGAGGTACAGCGACTTTATGCGGTCGGCTGGCGAGATCATTCCAGTTTCCTGGTCGAACTGCCGCTCGAAAGATTTAACGTAAGCTTCCGCCATAGTCGTTACGCTTTCTTTTATAACGGACGGCTTCCGTTCCTTTATATAAATCGCCCCGCGCGCCGGCGAATTCTGTAGCGTCACTAGCCGGTACTCACGCGGAAGGCCTGCCGCCGCCGACCGTCCTCCGTTTCCGCTGACGCCGTGCATTGCGATGAAATACGGACAGTGTTGCGTACAGGCGCTGGAGCCCGCCGCTTTGCATCCGTTAGCAAGTACGCAATTATTTTCGTTAGACATATTCGCGGACCTCCTTTCGTTATTGCTTGCGTTCAACGTCGCCCGTCACGTGATTATCACGCAAACTAAATGTTTTAAGAACGTAACCTCGTTTATCTAAATACTCGATACACGCCTGCATAATCTCATGTTTATCCAGTTTCACGTATACTTCCATTAATCGCCCACCTCTTCGCGTGAGTCGTCGATGATTCGTGTTGCGAGGCCATTTGCGGTAGTTAGTTTCGTTTCACCGAAACCATTAGGTCTGCCTGCTACAACGGTTGCGCATCGTTTTGAATATTGAACAACGTCACCCACACGAACCTCAGTCGGCTGCGGCGCGTTCAAGTATTCGTCCGGCACCGCCAGGCTTAGCGCACGTCTTAGCGCAATTGCTTTACCGATATGAACGTTGAAGCAGTCGGACGGTGCGGCTTTGGCGATGCCGCGTTTATAGCGTTCACCTGTACGAACTCCCCGTAAGTCACACGCAACCGTACGGTGTTCTTTATTCACACGAAAACTAGCGTAACAACTGCACGGATATCCTTCGTTGTCCTCCGTCTGATAAACCGGACCGTCTTCGTCAGCGAGGTTTTCGAGGTCCGCCTTCGCCTGCTCGACGATTTCATCCCGGCGGGCTTGGGCGTTTACAGTCGGAGCCTTCGCGTTTATCTGCCGTCTAGCATCCTCGTACCCTTGCTCATACGCAGCCAGTCGTAATTCTTCGAGTGCTTCTCTCGCGTTTTCTACCGCTAGGTCGTACCGTGTTTTTCCGTTTTTCATTTCGTCAGCCTCCTCGTTTTGTTTTCGCTATTCACTTACCCGCAACCACTTTTCCGCTGTTTTAATCGCGATTTCTGCGTGCTCGAGCGTCAAAGGTTCCGTTCTCTCATCCGTCATAAATACCGCATTGCCGACCCTTCCGCGCTCTTTGTACCACATCATTACGATATAGCCGCCAAACCCTTCGTAAGTATCAGGCGCATAATTATCGCTTAAAGGCACGTATCCTATAGATCCGCAAGAATCATCGTCACGGTCAGAATGTCCGAGTTCCTCCGATAATCTACGCAGTTCACCCATCGTTGCACACGCCCAGTTATCCGGCGAAAAGACGCCATTTTCGAAAGCGCATACCGGATCGGAGCCTTCCCACGTCTTACCGCGTTCCTTACATAATCGACATACCATTCCGCAATCCCTCCTCGTTTTTGTTTGCGTCAAAACCACGTATTATCTACGCCTTCATTGCGCTCGGCTCTTTTTTGTTCGGCCTTTAATTCGTTAACAGCTCGCTGCAGGTTCCGTCCCATCCACTTTCGCATCCAACCGAAGCTGACGCCCGGCCATTCAAGCGACGGTTTGTATTCCGCGAAACATAAATCGATAAAACGTTTCGTAACTTCCGGGCCGTACTCGCCTGGCTTGCGTTTTGTACCGACCCAGCGTCCGATAAGTCCCGCCTCCGCCTTCCACGGATCGCGAACAGGCATCGGAACATAAGGGACGCCGTAGATCCGTTCGTGCTCCGCTTTGAGGTACGCCTGGAAATCGCGCGTATTCCACTTGGCGACCGGCTTTGATTCATACGTTGTCATCTTCGTCACTTCCTTCGTACTTATAATCACGTAGCACATCCGTTAAGGAAATAGAACCTATCGAACTACTTCCGATGAATCTTCGTAATTGTTCTTTTCGGTCGGCTTTCGGAGGAGCGTAACACGCGGCTTTTAATTCCGCCTCAAGCTCCGCAATGTGATCGAGTAGCGCTGGAATGTCTTGGCGTGCGTTTGCGATGAAGTCTGCGTATACATCTCCGCTAGTCATACAAACCGAATGAACTTCACAAGATCCCGGTGGATATTCGTAGGACACGTCTGTTCTATCCGAAACAAACCACCGCGCATCTCCAACCGCTTCCGCGCGCTTACGGATTTCTTCGAGTTGTTCCTTCGTGATTGTCGGCTTCATTTTAGCGCCTCCTTTGCGTGTAAATTAATTTCGTATAGCGCAGTAACCGGAACCAAATCGACGCTTTCTTCGGGTAACTGCGACTTTATTTCGATCACCCTCAACGCCGCCGTCAACCGCTCATTCTCGCCAATCAAATCCGCCACAGCACAACGCAATCGTTTAACTTCTTCGGTCATCGCTTGCCCTCCTCTAAACTTTCGTTATAGTCACGGATAGCCGCACCACAAAACGCCTCCGCCGTATTTTTCAACGCGATAAGTTCCTCCGCAGTCAGATACTTAATAACGATTGCGTTTCCGAAATCCTCTCTAAATACACCGTCATCATCTCGCCCAAGTAGCGCTCTTCCAATCGTCAACGTATACTCCGACCACTTTTTCGGAGATTCTTCGTCTTCTTGCTTTACCGAGTAGTCGTACCGTTCAATTTTGTAATAGTATTCGTTATCCATTCCGAAGGCATCTTCGAGAACAAGTTGCGCATAGTCTACGTTGCGTACAAACCCACCATCCTCGGTTCGTTCCAGCGCGTACGCTTTCGTCATATCAATCGTAAGAATATGGTCGATGATAGCCGGCAGATTTTGAACCTTCGGAAAGTCGTGTGTGCTCGCTGAGAATATCGTTTTCTTTCCGTGTAAAATTGTAATGTCGTAGTAAAAATAAATTACATCCCGCATACTTTCGATTTTCTCATCGTCATCACCAAACGTGGTTATTATCGGGTTACCGTATGAAATCAACAGGTCACCTTTCCGCCAAGTTCTACGTGTCAATTTAACGCCTCCACTCCGTGTATTTTCGCGTTTTATCGTCTACCCTACCGAATACCCTCGACCGTCAGTAACGCCGCTAATTCGCCGCGATACGCACGTTTATTCGTGAGTATTTTCGTTATTAATAAGACCTAGCAATCGTTCGCTTTAGCTCACTCTTGCAGATATTATTTATCGCGATAAGATTCTATTGATTAATAAGTATCTGCGCGAAAGGTTTTTAATTGAGCGCTATTATTTATTCTTTTTAAAGATATTCTTTTTAAAGATATTCTTTTTCAGTTACAGGATAGAAAGTTTATATATACAGAGCTGTAAGGTTATATCTACGCTTCTGTAAGTTTAGCTCGAAACTCTTTACCGAAAAGGGATTCGGCTCCTTCGATTTCTTCTGCGATCTTTTTCAACGCTTCAGCAATTTTCGGCTCAGCCCACCGGAATTTCTCCCGATCTAATGGGTCATTGACGATATAAACGATTTTGTCGCGCCCCCGTCCGCTCGGCTTCGTCTCAATTTCGACTAGCCCGGCTTCCTTTAGTATTGCGTCGAGTATCTTAAGCGTCGAATACGAAAGATTAAACTTTTCAGCAACACCTTTCCGGCCGCGCCACGACTTTCCATACTCGGAATCTTCGCGATTGTGTCTATAGCGTAGTAGAAACGTATAGTACAGCGTTGCCTTATCGCCTATATAACCGTGGTACAGATCGAATAGTTCGTGGTAAACCATCGAAAAGTTTTCGCGTGTGTTGCCGCTTCGTATGAATACGTTTGTCATGCCGCATCGACTCCTCTCTTCATTTTTATTTCCTCGGATTTTAGTTCCGCCAAAAACGAGTTTAATCGAGAAACCAGTTCGTTGTTTCCGTTTTTCAAAAGCGCCGGGATAAACTCGCTGATGTGTGTAAGAGTAACGTTAGGATGTTCGAAATTCCCTTCGGATTTTTTAGCGTAAATAATCGTAAGATGATCCGTATAGCGCAAATATTTATCGAAAGTTTTGCAAGCACGATTAAACGCAGTATTCTCGCTTAATTTAGCATCGATCCATTTAGTTCCGTCAATAACGAAATCCGGGATGCAATCTTCAATATGTTTTTGCTCATCGACAGATCCCGGATATAGTGCGGAAAGAACTTCACCAACAAGCGACTCAAATTCGCGCCCCTTAGTTATATAGAAAGATGTGTAAGATTCGTTGATAAGTTCGTATGAAAATCCCCATTCTTCGCATAATTTCCTAGCACTATGGCCGTAATATTTCCGTAAGTAATTTTCGATGTGCCACAGTTTATTTCCGTAAATATACTCATGTCTCAAACCATGCGGAAACGCATCTCTAACGTAGGCATCCAGCGCCTCTTTTTCGAGATTTTCAAGAACCTCTTTTCTGTATTCGCGAAACTTCGTATCTGAAATGTTGTACAACTCTTTAACTTCCTTTAAAATAAATTTGTTCTCAGAGACTTTATACTCGTCATCGATGTAGAAACATCTTTCAATTTCCAGATGGGAAGGTTCTGCGACTTGCTCGTAGAGACCATATGCAATTAGAGCGTTTTGTAAGCTACCAAAACATCTTTGTAGGTGTCTCATCACTGCGTGATAACTGTATTTTGAGGATTTCAATAGCTCCTTTCTTAAATTAGACACATCTATACCATCATCTATTAAGTTGTCTATAAGTAGTAATGCGCTTTCTTGCTTCTGTGTAATATCCATCTTTTTCACCTCTCATCTATAACTGCGTATTGACTTTCGGATTGGCACATCTTTTCACCGAAATTTATTCCGTCACTTATAGATGCGTATTAACTTCGAAAAATGGACAAAAAAAATAGCCGCTGAACTTAATCAGCGACGTAAAAATTTCCGTATTGGTGAGTATTTATTATGTTGCGCCTTCACGTCCGCGTTACTCATCTGAACGTATTTGCGCGTTGTTTTAATGTCGGCGTGATCGAGGATTTTTTGCAACGTAAATATATCGCCGCCATTTAAAAGATAGTTTCTTGCGAAGGTATGCCGGAACATGTGCGGATGCAGCTCGTCTAATTTAAGTCGGACTTTCATCCGATTCAACCGTTTCCTAAACGCATCAGCAGTGAACGGATCTCCATACGCATTCATAAATACTTGATCGGGCTCGCCGAAATATTGGCGTATCTCTTCGTAAAGTTCCCGGATCATTCTGCCGACTTCTCGCGAAATAGGAATCTCGCGTTCTTTCCGATTCTTTGCGATCTGTGACGGAACCAATACGGACATACTGCGGAAATCAAATTGCGAAATATGCACCGATACGGCTTCTTCCGGTCTGAGTCCCGTATCTAACATTAAGTACATCAAAACCTTATCGCGCCACTCCGCAAACTGCCGGTCATCTAACGCATTGAAAATCTTACCGATCTCTTCATCCGTCAAGCCGCGAACTTCTTTTTGCTGATCGTCGCGAACAGGTTTAACTGATTCCATCGCATTTTTTCCGGTAATACCTTCCGCATACCAAAAACGGCACATCGTCTTCAGCGTACGCAATCGCATATTAATTGTATTAACGGAAAGGCCTTCGCGCTCTACTACTTTCCGGTGTTCTGCGCCTTCATATGGTCGCCTATCTTTCCGCAAGTAATTAATATATGCGCGAATAATTTGCGCTGTTAAAGCGTTAATGTCCTCGATGACTTCCGGGTATTCCTCCGATAAAAATTCGCGCAAATACGAAATGTGCTGCCGGTAATCTTTAATCGTTCGAGGCCGGAGTCCTTCCGCTTCTTTTGCTTGTACGAATATTTCCAACGCCTCTTCTAGCGAATATTTAACGTCAACGGGCGTACGTCGGTCTTCCGGAGACCGTTGGACTCCTCGACTAGCCGTCGGACGTCTTTCCGTAATAAATTTTCGTGCCACGTCTATTGCGCCTCCTTAATCGTTCGGTCGGGCGCCATTTGATCCTACGTACATGACAGCGTTAGTCCTACGTACAACGAAAAAACCCGCTATGTCAGCGAATATGCCATCGTTGATTCAACGTAGACAATCCGCAATTCATAACGGGTCATGATGGGTACGTCCCAGGAGAGATTCGAACTCCCGACCGACGGCTTAGAAGGCCGTTGCTCTATCCAGCTGAGCTACTGGGACACGTTTTGTTTTTTTGTTTTTCGCTTTAACTATCAGCGACAAGATTTATTATATATGGGATGCAATAATAAGTCAACGGTTTTTTAGAATTTTTTTCATGAGGAAGAAAATTTTCTTCCTCATGACATTTTCATAGTGTGACTCGATTTTGCAGATCCTCAATTTCATTGCCTGCTTGGTCGTAAAAACGGACTGTCGCAGCATCATTTTCTAATGTCAGTATAGCATAGCTTTCTGTCCTGCGCACCCTCGGAAGCCGGATGCTGCCTGGGTTAATCATCAGTTTTCCGCGCAGCACTTCGCTTCCCGCGATGTGCGAATGCCCGAAGCAGATAACATCCGCCCCGAGCTCCTCTGCACGATAGTATACGTTTAACAAGGTCTGTTTTATACCGTGAAGGTGGCCGTGTGTGACTAGTATTTTTCTTGAGCCGGCAGTCAGAAGAAGCTCGTCCTTAAAATCGCCGGCAAAATCGCAATTGCCTTTTACAACCGCATAAGGCTCCAATGCAGGATGCCTCGTCTCAAGCTCAGAGTCCCCGCAATGAATCATGAGATCAACTTCTGCCTCATGCCGTTTCGCAATGGTTTGGAGTTCTTCTTCAAGCCCATGGCTGTCACTGATAATCAGCACGTTCATGTACAAGCTTCCTCCTTATGCCTCCAAAAGCTTAGACAGCTTTTTAAGCGCGTCAGCCCTATGGCTGATTTTATTTTTTTCATCACTTGTCAGTTCAGCCATTGTCTTATCTTTATCTTTCACGATAAAAATTGGGTCATAGCCAAAGCCATATTCTCCTCTCGGTTCTTCAGCAATATACCCTTCAACATGGCCTTCGACTGTTTTTGTTTCCTCTCCGGGAATACTCACGGCCAGTGCGCAGCGGAAACGGGCGGTGCGCTGTTCTTTTTCGATACCTTTCAGCTCGCTGAGCACTTTTTCGATATTTGCCTGGTCGTCTTTCTGTTCCCCTGCATAGCGGGCTGAATAAACCCCGGGTCTGCCGCCAAGATTATCGATGGATAGTCCGGAGTCATCCGCAATCACCATTTTGTTCACTGCTTTGGCAACAGCTTCCGCTTTCAGAATGGCATTTTCTTCAAATGTATGGCCTGTTTCTTCAATTTCCTCTGTGAATCCAATTTCAGCTAAAGATTTGACATCATAGCCTCTTGGCTCAAGAATTTCTTTGAATTCCTTCACTTTTCCCGGATTATGTGTTGCAATAATTGCTTCTTTCATGATGATCAAGCCTTTCTGTCTTTATTTCAGTTCTGGCAGAGAATCACCCAGCACTTCTTTTTGCTTGTCAATCAGCTCTTGGATTCCTTTTTCCGCAAGACCCAGAAGACCGTTCAGATCCTCTCTAGAAAAAGTTGCCTCTTCCCCGGTTCCCTGCAATTCCACAAAACGGCCGCTGCCTGTCATGATGACATTCATGTCAACTTCAGCAGAGGAATCTTCTTCATAATTTAAATCTAACAAAATTCCCTGTTCCTTATCAATTCCAACAGAGATTGCAGCAAGAAAATCAGTGATCGGATTTGTCTTGATTGTTCCTGCTTTGATCAGCTTGCCAATCGCAATCGCCATAGCAAGAAATGCGCCTGTAATGGAAGCTGTTCTAGTTCCTCCATCAGCTTGAATGACATCACAGTCAATCCAAATCGTCCGTTCACCGAGCTTTTCCAGATCTACAACAGCTCGAAGCGCGCGGCCGATCAGGCGTTGGATCTCCATTGTTCTGCCGGAAATTTTCCCCTTAGAAGATTCTCTGATTGTTCTTTGGTTTGTTGCCCGCGGCAGCATGCTGTACTCTGCTGTAATCCAGCCTTTCCCTCCGCCCCGCAAAAACGGCGGTACGCGGTCCTCAACAGACGCGTTGCAGATTACCTTTGTATTTCCCGCTGTTATTAGAACAGAACCTTCCGGATGGCTGATAAAATCCAAATCGAATGTGATTGGACGCAGCTCATCGTGTTGTCTTCCGTCATGTCTCATGTTTTACCTCCGATTGTATGTACATAAACCATTTTTGTCCCGGAATTGAATAAAGAAAGAGGCAGCCGGAACGCTAACCTCTTTCTTTCTAGTATATCAAAAATCCCAATTTAAAAACTACCCGTATTCACTTGAGATGGTCTGGAGACCGGTTCTGTGAGCTTTTCGCCTTTTTCATTTACCAGCTCTGATTTTCCGTTCACTTTAACAGACACGCCTTTTATATCCGGCTGCTCCGTTAACGTGAGCACAATGCTGTTCAGCACTTCTGAAGAAATCATTTTCGTCTTCTCATCGGCGCTGCCGAATATAGATTGATTGAAATCCAACGTCACGCGCCCGTCTTTGATTTTTGGTTTGCTGACCAGCTTTACATCTTCACTGAAGTCTGTTAACAGCCCGCTCACCTTGCTTGGACCTTTAGCCAATTCATTGATGGCTGCCGTAACGTCGTCTTTTTCCGAATTGTCGATTCGTTTGGTCACCGGCACGTAGTATTCACTGTCTTCATTTTCCGCCAAATAGTAGACTGTCAGCGGATGGGTAGCAGTGAGATCATTTACACCGGCTGTTTCCAAATTAATGCCGTCTTTGCGGCTTAAATCATCTGAGATCGGCGTCCCTCCTACAGGCATCTCCTTCAGTTCATGCCCGTTTATTCTCAGCTTCACTTTATCTATCGAACTAAATTGCGTCAGCGTCCACGTCACAGATTGAACGATTTTCTGTTCGTCTTCTTTCTTATAATTTTTGAACTCATTAGAGAAATCAGCTATCGCGGTTCCATCTTTTTTGATGTCAACGTTAACGGTGGTGTCAGCCGGCAATACAGCTCTGAAGCCATTCGGAAGAATTTCAGACACAGGCCCGCCCTGTACGAGGTATTCAAGCGCCTGCTTAGCCGTGCTCTCACTTTTAGGGAGAGGCAGCGTTTGCGCAACAACATATCCGTTTTTATCAATGAGATAAAGCTCCCTCATAACAGTAGATGAGGCTTGATCCGCTTTTGCGGTATCGCTTTTTTCACTTTCTGTTTTTTTGGCTGCTGTTGTATTTGAATTGGCACCCGCTTCATCGTTCACGAATGTAACGTCTTGAGGCGGATCAATTTCCTCGGCTGCCTTATCAGATTGAAACAAACCGCATCCGGATAAAAGCAAGGCAGAGGTGAGACAAGTGGCACCAATGACTGCAGGTCCTTTTTTCAGCATACTTTTCCCTCCTAAGGATGTTTGTACTATTATGTATACGAGCCTCTTTAGGAAATAGACCGAAGAATTCCGGCAAAACAGAAAAAAACCCGCAACATACCGTTGCGGGGAAAACTATCTTCTAATCGGTTCTTGCAGTGAGATGCATTCCACATGGCCTACCTCATGCCCAAACCAATCGTCTGCGATTTTCGCAAACTGATCACGCGCTCCTGTTGTCAAGAACTGATGATCCGGGGCATTCGCAGACTGGTTCAGCAGCCCTTTATACGAAAGAATCGTGCTGACTTCCCGGGCTGTTTCATCGCCGGACGAAATAATGTTAACGTGTTCTCCCATATATCTTTGAATGGCTTCTTTTAAAATGGGATAGTGGGTGCAGCCTAAAATCAGCGAATCAATCGATGTATCTTTTAACGGATACAGCGAGGTTTTGACAATCTCGTCTGCTGTTTTGTCAAGAAACTTCCCGCTTTCCACAAAAGGCACAAGCAACGGGCAGGCAAGGTTTTCAACCTTCAGATCAGGATTTAATGCCAAAAGCGCCTCTTCGTATGCATTGCTCTTAATCGTATTCTCTGTGCCGATGACACCGATATGCTGATTATCCGTCACTTTTATCGCTGCTCTCGCACCAGGCTGGATCACTCCGACCACCGGTATACCGACGCTTCGCTGGATGTCATCCAATGCGATCGCTGTTGCTGTGTTACAGGCGATCACGAGCATTTTGATGTGGTGGTTTTCGAGTAAATAATTCGTCAGCTCCCACGTATATTGAAGCACCTCTTCTTCAGGGCGCGGCCCGTAAGGACACCGTTTCGTATCCCCGACGTAGATAATATTTTCTTTAGGTAGCTGTCTCATGATTTCCTTCGCAACGGTTAAACCGCCAACCCCGGAATCAATGACTCCTATTGGTTGTTCCAACAAAATCGCCTCATTTTCTCTTCATTTCATGCTGCAGTTTCATCAAAGATTTTTCGAAGATGGCTATTTCTTCATCTGTAAACGATTCGAACATATCACGCAGATATTCCTGTCTTTTTGTAATGACCTCTTGGATAATCCGTTCTCCTTCAGGCAGCAGATGTATCCTGACAACACGTCTGTCCGCCGGGTCCTTGACCCGCTCAACAAGCTCATTTTTTTGCATGCGGTCGATTAAGTCCGTTGTCGTGCTGCATGCCAGATACATTTTGCCCGATAATTCACCGATTGTCATATCTCCTAATTCATAAAGCCATTGCAAGCCGACAAATTGCGGCGGCGTAATCGCATATTGGTTAAGGATTTCTCGTCCTTTTTGCTTAATGATCGCGGCAATGTGGCGGAGTGACTTTTCAATATCCGCAACATGCTCCAAAGGTTTTGATGTCATTTGTCCATCCCTCACTCAAGGATCTCTTACGCACAAAAGCGTTCCGTGTCTATTTTCCTTCTTTTTTGAAGAAAATGCAAGACTCGCAGGAGAGAAATAGAGGACTTTAGTCAAACAACATCAAGAAATAAAATTTAATTTATGACTTGCCTACGTTTTGCACAGCATTCCAAATATGGTTTCGAATGTTCCAAACAAACAGCAATAACCGGCTCCTTCCAAAAGAAGGAATACCGGCAAGGATTAAAGCTCTAGCTCACCCATTCTAAGAAGCTCAACAACGGCTTGCGAACGCCCTTTCACACCCAATTTCTGCATGGCATTTGATATGCATATCTATCGCAAACTAAAACAATAATAATCACTTGAATTTATAATGGAAATCGACTGTTCCATCCTCGTATATTACAAGTTTATCAATAAGCGCTGAAAATGCTTCGAATAAATCCTGATCAGTTCTTTCCAGCTGCGCGAATGCATTCTTTATATTTGATATGTCGATTGTTTCTTCTTCCTCACGCTCAAGCATGAACAGCTTATCGTTCAGTTTTTCAATTTGTTCTTCAAGCTCTTTTCGCTTCGCCTGGAATTCCACCTTAGTGATCAACTGATCTTCCAAGTACAATTCGATTAGACGTTTTTTCTTGTTTTCTGCGTTTTCAATTTCTATTTTCGTTCGCTTGATCCGGTTTTTCTTCTGCTCTTCAAAATCAGACTTTACATCCAGTTTTAACTTCTTGCCCTTTTGTTTCAGTGTTTTAATAACAAAAGCCCGCAAGTCCTTATATTGCATCGGAGCATGGTTTACACAAAGAGCAGTTCCACCTCGTCTGTAGGCGCTACACTTCAAATAATTAAACTCTTTCTTCTCACGTTTCTGATTGTATTTGTACGACGGTAGCACAACCATATTGCAACCGCACACACCACATTTCATCATTCCTCTTAGCTCATTCCGAGGGTTAAAACGCTTTTTACGCATCTTGTGTTCTTTGTTATTAGCTTTCTCATACTCTTCTTCCGATATGATCTTAGGACACCAGTCTTTGTAAACAGTCCATTTTTCTTTTGGGTTGCGGATAAATTTTTTCCGTCCCCCTATTTTGACTTGAGTATGTCTATTGGCAATAAACACGCCACAATAAATAGGATTCTTTAAAATCGTTTGTACTGTAGACAGCTGCCAAAACTCAGTCTTTTGAGGCTTTACAATGTTTCCAAGTGCCAATTCTTCGTTAAGCTTGAGAACGATCCTTTTATGTCCATATCCATGATTATTATGAAGATCGAAAATAAAACGTACGACTTTTGCTTCTTCTTCATTGATAGCTAGGAATTTACCTTCTTTCTTAAATCCAAAAGGTACACGGCCGGAATGTTCACCACGGCGGGCTTTTGCTGCTAGTGCCCCACTGGCTGCCACTGAAATTGTTTGAGGGTATTGAGCTGCAAACATTGAAAACATTTCAAATTTCATTGAGTTTTTGCCTTCATATAGGCTATCGTAGCCCTCTTCAAGCGTCACAACTCTTACACCGTGAGCCAATAAAACCTCTCGAATTTCAAGGGCATCTTTAAGATCACGCGCAAGCCGGCTGATTGATTTAAAAACAACCATCTTCAGCTTTCTTTTTTGCGCCTTATCTAAAATGAGTTGCATTGCTTTTCGATCAAGCAACACTGTTCCGCTTATCCCATCATCTAATTGGATTGCTTCATCTTTCCATTCGTAATTATTTTTCTCAATCCAATGATGACAAATATCAATTTGGTTGGCTATTGATGTCACCTGTTCATCTTTTTCTGAGGAAACCCGTGCGTAAACTGCATAAGGGTAATCTTCATATTTGATGATCTCCTGTGTTTCTGTCTCTTTGAAGAACACTAAACCACCCCATTATTTTGCATTTGGTACATTTTAGTGTGATTATAGCATAATGATTACGAACCTCCTATACTTTTCCGGTTGATTTTCGAACATTTGTTCTTGTATAATTTGTTCAAGGAGATGATCGGAATGAGTCAAGGAATTTACGACAAGAGATGGGAACAAAAATTTATATTGCCTGAGCAAAGGGCTGCCCTTTTAAACAGAAAGAGAGAAGTCCAGAAGGTCGAAAAACCCATTCTCGATGAATACCAGCTGGAGGAAATGGCACGCACTATTTGCGAAGCAATGGAATTCAACTCGGTTCTGGTCATCAGTGTATACAGAGACGGTCTTATTGAAGAAGTAACAGGACATGTTCATTACATAGATGAAGTAAAACAGAGGCTACATGTGAAGGATTTAAAAGGTGATACATGGTTTATTGTATTTTACACACTCATAGATGTAAAAACTGTATCTGATTGAGTTTAGACAATCTTAACAAACAAAAACCCCTTAACTTTAAGTTAAGGGGTTGTAAATTCAAAGGTTAAGGCCCTGGGCACTCTGCCGTTAATGGCGGGGCATCTTAGATACCGAGTGGTGATCCAGCTGACCTAAACCCACTATACATTATGTATATATTTTTGTCAATGTATTAATTAATTTTGCGTACAGCTGATTTTTTTTGTTTTCCAAATGGAAAGTTATGCTTCATGAAACATGAATTGGATATTATATCCCAGTATTCACTTTTTTTATTTTCGTATTTTTGATAAGTTGCGCCAGCAACGAAATCTGCCAACTGTAACATTCTTTCTGCAGTCGAGTCCCCAAAAGTTAAGGCAGTAAAATACATGCTATCTTCCGCTGTAAAACGCCTCGATTTCATATACTCCTCAACCGCTTTATTTCTTACAATATCTCTCCCATCAATTACAATTTCCAAGTTCCTCTTATTACCTAGTTCCCTGTTTATCGCTTGTAATATAAGTTTTAAAGGGAAATTATATCGAGCGTCCATATCTTTATATAGCTGTGTGTGATCCAATATTACGTGTTTTCTATATAGTAAATACCCTATCTTAATATTGGGATCGTTAACCAGTTCATTCAGAATAAACTTTCTTTGATTTGGACGACATTTTTGGAATTTCAACTCTTTTATTTTCTTAAATGGCAGATTGAATTGAGTTCTTGCATTATTAATTATTCTTCTGGCTTGTGCTTTATAACTCTTTTTTATTAAAACAATGCCATAGGCAAGATACTTGCTTGAGCCTTTTTCAAAATTTATTCCAGCACACCCTGACTCATCTATATATGCAATCCATTCAGTGTTCTCGGGTGCATCCAGCACCCCCAATGTTTTTAATCGATTTATTTCAACTTTATATTGAGACAACGCCTTAACCCCCGAATATTTTAATCTGCTACCGAATTTTTCTATACATTTCATTATACACCATTGTTTGAATTTTCGTATTCTGATTAATATGCAAAAAATAACCCTTCAACAAAAAAGAAGGGTTATTCATCATACGGCCGGTACTTCTTCCGGCCGGCTTCTAATTCTTTTTTTAGGGCTTGTACATGTCCAAGCAAAAACAATGCGACTGTCCCAACCTTTTTAACCGGCTTGAGCTTCCCAGAAGTCACAAGGGTACTTAAACGCTGCCGAGTGATTCCAAGCAACTCCCCCGCTTCCGCTGCTGTTAAAACTTCTTCCTGGATAAACTTAATTTTTTCGCTTTCTTTCATGTCGGCTTTCTCTCCACATCATAATGAATCCTTTTAACAAGGTAATAACAACGGCTATCATCAATACAGTATGCGCAATCTTTCCAGACATACCCTCATCGGTCAGGTCAATTGCAACGATCCCAGCAACCAAAATGAGCAAAACGGCAAAATCTGCTGTGCTGTACTGCTTAAAATATTTTTTCATACTATCGTGGACGTGATATAATGTATGAGCAAGGGGATTTCTCCCCTTGTCTCACTAGTATCAGCGCTTCTTGCTTGTCCGGCGGGAGCGCTTTTTCTTTTTCTTGCTATGCTTTTCGCTTTCCTTTTGCCATATGTCGTAGATGTGTTTAATGATGGTCACGATACCAGCGATAGCAAGAATCCAGTTTCTTACCTCGTCCACTTCAGCACCTCCTTTCTATACCTTAATTATACAATATCTATTTACAATAGTCAATAGATATAACAAAAAAACATACTCTCTTGATCAAAAAATGCTAATAATTTGAAGTGTTTAACCGATAGTAACAATAACAGGACATGAGCAAGTAATTAGGAGGAAGTAAATTGATACCATCATCCAAAGCAGAATTGGACAAAATAAAAAAAGATTGCCTAAAAATGGTTAACAAACGAGCAACCGCTTCTGGTCTCGCTGGAGCAATACCGGTACCAGGTGTTGACGTAGGAACTGACGTCGCTATTATGATGGAGTTAATTCCGAAAATTAATAGAAAATTTGGTTTAAGTGAAGAACAGATTGAACAATTAGATGTCGAGTCTAAAAAAATGATACTCGTTTTAGCAACATCCATTGGCAGTGAAATGATTGGGAAAATGATTTCTAAAAAAACAATTACAACCTTACTCAAAAAGATTGGGTTGAAAAAAATTGCAACTAAAAGCACAGCCAAGTTTATCCCTGTTGTAGGTCAAGTCGCATCTGGATCAATTAGTTTTTTCGCAATGAAAAGCCTTGGAAAATCTCACATTGAAGACTGTTATAATGTATGTCTAAATTATATAAATCAAAAAGAATTAAGTTTGTAAGAGCCCTAATTCCAGGGCTCTTCTTTTTTTATTTTAATTTCGCTTCGATTTTCGCTTTCGTTTTCGGTCCATAAATGCCATCAGGATTTAGTCCATTCATCAGCTGGAACCGTCTGACGGCATCGGCTGTTTTTGGTCCGTAATAGCTATCAATCCCAAAGTTTTTGGCTTTCTTATCCGGATAGAAATGCAATGCCGCCAGCGCTGTTTGAATCTGTTCAACAGCATCACTGTGCATCAATGGGCTCTTCACTTTGAAAATGCCAGAAGGCAGATTGAAAGATGATTTCTTTTTGCTTGAGCTTGGTTTTTTCACTGCCTTGGACGAAGTTGTTTTCTTGCTGGATGATTTGCCGCCAAGTGCTTTTAATTCAGCATCAATAGCCGCTTTAACCTCATTCCAGCGTCCCTCGTCTAAAATACGGTGAGGGCAATACTTTCCGCTCCAATCTTGGTGCTTCCGCACTCGATCAATACCCCATCCGCGTTCTTTAAGCAGCTGAGCAACAAACTTGATAGCCAACTTTTCAGCAGCCCTGTATTTAGGCCCTCCTGACTTGCTGTAGCAGATTTCAACGCCGATAGACTTCCGGTTCCCGGTGCCGTTTGTACCGTCTCCTGTGTGCCATGCATTGCGATCTGTTGGGATGCCCTGCCTTACCTCTTTGTCATCAACGGCAAAGTGAAAGCTTGTTGAACTGGTGTTTCCAATCATGTAGCTGACTTCGTTCGCAGCTGATGCATCATTGTAAGTGTTGTGGATGGTGATATATTCAGCGTCCATATAATTAGGGCATTTCAAGCCGTATTTTGATGTTGAAACAAGGTTCTTTTTCACTGCGATTGTCATAAATGATCTCTCCTATTCTATTTTTCAAATAAAAAGAGCTACTGGATTATCCAGCAGCCTGTTCGTCTTTTTCTTTTGTTTGTTCGTTGTCGTTTTCGATCACATGCAGCCGCTCCGTAATGGTGGCCGGAATCTTAACGCCGATCTGTGCTAGGTTCTCTGTAATCGACAGTCCTTCATTTGCGATATAAAAAAGAACGGTTCCAAATGTGAGAACACCGTTCAGGTTAAGAATTGTATCTACTATATTTGCCACAATGACCACTAGAAAACTGAGCATTTTCCGGACATACCCGAACCAAGCGCTCCGGCTTCGTAGCTTTTTGAATTTCCATGCCTTGATTACACCTGTTATAACGTCGATAATGCTGAGAACTAGTAGTAAATCTAGGTATTTCACACCTCCAAACAGGTAAACCCTCGCTAAATCTAATGTTTCAAAATTAATAAACACAGTCGTTTCCTCCATTTCTTTGATCACCTCCTTAGAGGCAAAATAAAAAAGCCCTTATTGACTGGCTTCTGTCGTTTCCTCATATGTCTGACCTGTTACCTCGTGGTATTGGTCATGTGTAATGTATTTTGCTTGAACACCTTCTTTCATGTCCTCAACGGAACAATCGTTAAATGCCATAGCCTGCTTTACCATAGATGTTGTAGCCCATTTGTAGAACAACGCAAATACCCAGAAATTAAGATTCACTTGTCATTCCTCCCTTTAAACTCAGTACGTCTAATTTTAAAACTGCCATTTGTTCACCAAGAGATTGATTCAAGGCCTCTGCTTCTTTCCTTGCCAGCACTTCCGCTGTCAACTGTACACCTAAAGCATTCTGAGCCTGCTCAGCTTGTTTTCTTGCGAGCTTTTCGTCCGCCAGCTGCTGCCCGAGGGTTGCAAGCTGATCAGTAATAGGATTGGATTCAGGAATACTACCTTGTTTTAGTTCCTCTTTATACTCTTCATCAGCAGTTTCAACCCATGCTTGTTTTTTTTCATCAAATAAAGGTCTCCACATACCCTCCCCGTTTATTTCTGGAGGAATATCAGTAGCATTCGCAGGGATAATATACCTTCCTGTCTCCCTATCAAGGTGTAACTCAACCGGCCTTCCTAAATAGATTTTATCCTCATCATATGGGTATATTAATTTCATGCCTCTCCCTCCTTTCTTTAGGTTAGAGGTACAACTAAATCTATATAATATCCATTTACCTTTGACTCAGTAGTTGCCATTATACCTGTTAGTTTCATATCACCAGATGCATATATAATAATCTTGCTATAACCGGTCGTGCCGCTGGTTGCAACCATTTTGACAATCCCTTTTTTCGGGGCGCTTGAAGACGGGATACTCGCAAAAACTACCTCTCTATCAGTAAGAACGTGACCATTAAGATGCAACGTGTTTCCAACTTTACGGTATTGTAAAGGTCTATCACCTGAAGTTGCCCCGTTTTTGTATGGAACATTTACCCACGGCGTCTCTATAAAATCTAAATCTGTAACAACCTCTCTCCACCCCGTGAATTCTCCTTCTTTATGCTTTGTTCCAATCCATGTACGGTTATCATAGGATCTTGTTGCTACAATTTTCTTTAACCCTTGAGGTGGGGCAAGGTCAGCCGGAACATCTGTAATATCATAATAGTACCAGGCAGCATCATCATCCCCTGGATGATTCACAACACCTGCCCCAAAATAAAAGCCAGTCGGATAATCAAAAAGGTTTTGTCCTTTAGTTATTTTTATTCGCTGACCGGTTTGGGTTGTCAGTGGATAGAGTTGTCCATTATTCCACTTGTTCTTATCTTCTTTCGTTACATGAATGTCTGTTTTATTTTCATGAGTATTGACCTTTGCTTGGGCTCCTGCGGAATATTCAATCTCCATCCAAGGTGTCCAGTTTTCTGATCCACTCACCTTATTTCTTATGAATTTCCGCCGATTATCAGGTATAGAGGTTGTTGCACTGGTATATGCTGTGAACTCCTGATATGGATATGTGCCGTAGTTGTAAACCAATAAATAACCATTGCTATTCACAGGGGCATTCAGTGCAGTTGAAACTGAAGTCATATAATAAAACCCTGTTTCAATAACAGTATTGAAATCTACGCCTGACAAGTATTTCATCAAACCATTGTCTTGTGTTAATTTTGATAACTGAGCCGCATTCCACTTGGTCCGCTCTGCATCAGAAATATGTCGAATCTGGTTATAGTTATGTGCATCAAACTCCGTTTTGGTTGCCTGTTTGTCATTGGTAACATTACTGAGCCCGACTTGATCTTTTGTTACTCCGTGAGGGTTACTTTTATCATTAATGTGCTGATCAGTATATGTTTTTGCGTTTTTTTCGGCTGTATCGGCCTTGTTTTGCGCTCCTGTAGTCGTTTCCTTTGCATTCCAGTTTGAACGCTCTGTGGACGTAATATGCCGCGTAGAATCTGTATTGTGTGCGTTGAATTCTGCTTTAGTTGCTTGCTGCACGTTGTCTACGTTCCCTAAACCAACTTGCCCCTTTGTGACTTGGTTAGGGTTATCCCTACGCGCAGCAAATTCATCTGTATATGCTTTTGCTGTTTTTAAAGCAGTGGAAACATCATCCTGCGTTGCTCCGATCTCTTGCAATTCCTTTAGTGCATGATAGGCCGTATATTGATACCAATTGAACCAATCCGCAGGGGGATGATCCATCGGTTTGTATCCTTCATCAATGGAGGACTGCGGGGGCCTCTGCCCGGCGTTCCCCCATTCAGGCAATTCTTTTGTAAAAGGCATAAAAATCACTCCTTAAATCGGTAAAGGGTAATCATCTTCAGGCTGAAAGATTCCGCCGAGTGTTCCCCCGTCTGTCCCGTCTGTTGAAAATCCATATTGACTCGTTTCTATAGAGTTAGCAGATGACGAAAAGCGAAAAGTGCCGTTTAAATCTACATAAGCCACTCTCACGCCCGCAGCTACTGTTTTTTGAACGATATTTGAAAACTGTGTTGCGCTCATTCCGACTTTGCTCAAAGCTTCAATAGGTGCCTTTTTTACAATGATGGAGGCTGGTTCGTCTTCGTTGTTTTCCTTACTGCTGACAATGTGTATTTCACTTGGCTTACAGTTCAGTGTTTTTGCTAAAGCTTCGATGATCCGGTTTGTGGTACCATCAGAAACATTTCTGGCAACCTTGCCACGAATAAGCACACGATAAATTTCATCGGTGGCACGGCCTCGATCCTGCGATACGTTGTCACCAAGTAGATCCAGAGCCTTTCCTTTTGCTGCGTCAATATCCCGCCAGTTCTCAGCTGTAGTCAGTGCGCTTTTAAGTGCTGTCAGCTGTTCATCGACAATTAAAAAAAGCTTACCGATATTGCTCTTTTCGTCTTTCAAAAAGGCATCGGTCAGCTTTCCTATTAAGTCTTTAATCATATGAGATTCACCACTATTTCATCAAAATGTACCTGAGCAACCTCTTTAGGTTCAATCTCAATGTTTGACTGTGAAAGGCTTGTCGCATCTTTCCCTATCTTGATCGTTACATCGGAGACACCATCTACTTGATATACCGCGTTGAATAACTGAGACAATATAACATCATCGCCCATTTGTGAGCCGGTATAGTAAGAGCCGTTCGCATCAATTCCCCCGATTTTATAAACGAGGTTGTTTTTGATCTGGCTAACTCCATCAATAGGGAAAGAAGCATTTGTTTTTAAATCCAACTGCAGATATATTTTGATTTCCCTTGCAAAATCAAATTTGACGGCATGATCAAGCCCGCTGGCGTCTGTTATCGTAACAACTTGCTCCCCGACCGTTTCAATTCCTGCAGCAACACTGTCAAACAGTGCTTGCGCAACATCATCTTTTGTACCGCCCAGTACATAAGCGTGAATGCTTTTTGGTGGGTTGCCGTCCGCATCGGTCTGCATGGTATTGTTAGCAACTATATTCGCCGATCTGACGCCTGACACGTTTAGCAGGGCTGAAATAATACCTCCGTTTGTAGAGGCTGAACTGCCCTCAACTGATTTCTTTATTCGTGCCCGGAATTCCGAATCTGTTTCCTCGTCGACACCACCTGCCGATGGTTCCGGATTTGTAACTGAATACACGCCCTCTGAAGGCTCTGCCTGCACGGTAATGGTATTTGCCGCAACATTGTTTATAACGCCCTTAGAAAGCGAGACAGCCGTCCCTGAGCCTGTCCCATTAGCCTCAATTACAACATCTTCAATCAATTCAAAATAGATGCCTGATTCCGTAGTAAACTGAGTTTGTTCTTCAATTACGATACCGGGTTCTCCGGTAAAGGACAGAGTCACAACTGACTCTGCAGCTGGTTCACGGGTGATTCCCGAGTTGCTGCCAAGACGATCAAGCTGCACGCCCTCAGACTTACTGACAAAGCCGCTGTTATAAACTCTTTCTGCAATGTCCCACAAGCCGGCCAGAAACCAAGCAAAAATACGAATAATAATTCCTAACGGTGTTTTACTGGATGTGTTTACATCCTCCCCGAATTGTTCCCGCGCCCGGTCCTCCATACTATCTACAAGTTCGGAATAGGTTTGCCGTTGAAAGCCCGTTTCATCAAGCAAGATCAACACCCCCTATTTCAATTGTTTCTTCATCTTCTTTTGTCATTTTTACATGTACTGAGAGATTGCGTGATTCTTTATTAATCGAAAAGCTCACTGACTCAACACTGGCAATTCGCTCTTCTTGAGAAATCGCATTGATGATGTCATATTGCGCCTCTTCTTGATCAAACTGCTTTCTTAAAATGTTGCTGCGATCAAGGCCGACATGTTCATCGAGCTCAAACTCTCCTAAACTTGTTCTAAGGATCATTTCTACTGATTGAGCCAGCTCAGCATCACCCTCAACCATTTGTAACTCACCATTTTCAAAACAAAGATCCCCGTCTTTAAGCTTGAGAGTTTTCATCCTTCCCACACTCCTATGACAACTGGATCGTTTATACTGTGTGTGCGCCTCGAATCCGGATCAAAGGTTTTATTGCCGTCCAGGTTATCCAGTGAACGTTCAGCAAACGAAACAAACACGCAGGACCCTACTTTAATATCAGCTTCGACGTGTTTCAAAACAGGCGCATGCTCGATTAAAGGGTATTCATGTAGATACTCACCATCATTGGTTTGAAACAGCAATTTCAGATCGGCAGTGTGTTTCTCAGCATTGTAATTTACAACCCGTGCTGGCGCCGTTGTATGGATTGATTGTTTTATCCGCTGTTCGAATCCGTCAAAGAACTTTGTCGCTTTACTCATTAAATCACCCTACATTCTGTGAAAAAGTCTTTACCGTCAAAGGAATGAGAGCCATCTTTCACACGATATTTTCCTTTCGCTGTCTTGCTGTTTATTTCTATGATTGAAGCAACTGCGATACGATGCTGCAATAGGCACTTCACCTTATACCCTTTGAGATCATCTTCCTCAAATTGTTCAGGCGTTTCCACAAGTCCTGTTGCCTCTTCGAGCTTGAAACGTTCGTCATCCCCTTGACTGAGTGGCCGAATAACAGGACGGCCGCGCCGATAATACATGACTGCCCCAGCATCATGAATGACCTCTTCAAGATTGTTTTCAATCAATCCGGTGACACGATAGCCTTTTTTATAAACTTTATTTTTTGGCAGAATGATATTTTTCACTTTAATACCGAGCACACGCAGAAGCTTATCGACAATTTGCCTTGAGGTTGTGCCAGCCTTGAACGTGATTTTCATGTATCTCTTACGGTATCTGACCTCTGTTCGAGTGCCATAATTTCGGACCGTTTTATATGTCCGGCCGTTCTTGTCTTTTTTATAAGTCACCACAGGCTTTGCGAGCTTGTACCGCTTTTTCACGTAATATTTTTCAGCAGGATCAGCGTTTTCAGTGGTCACTTTCATATGGGTGTAATCATCGCCATCTTTTGAATAGATGGCCGTTACCTTATTCAAACCGTCCCAATTATTCAGCACCTTGGTAACTTTACCGATAGTTAAAACACCGTAATCGTCTTTATAACCAGCTTGAACAGTGATAGTGCTGCCTTTTTTAATTTTGCTGATTGAATCTTTGCTCAGGTTGTATATTTCAACCTTTGTTTCATTCGGTTTAAAGTCATCATCAAACGGGACCTCAAAATGAATCTCTAAGTCCTTATAATCGAAAGTGGTTTGTGAACTGCCGTTATCTATCGTGATCTTAACGACGCGCCCAAACAGCATTTTATTCGTCGCCATCGTCTTCTCCCTCCGCATCGTCCGAGACATCATCAATATAAAGAAACACGGTTTGCATAAAATTCTCGTATGTAACCCGTGTTTCTGTATTCGATTCATCCATAGGGATAAGGGAAGGCGCAGGCAGTTTCTCGTTTACAATGTCTTCCCACAAAGGGACGTTCAAAATCAATTTTTCGCCCAGCACGATTGCTTCCATATCTTGATCATATAAATCAAGTGAAAAACTATCGTCTGTTTGGTTGTAATTGATACGCAAAATGAACGTGTCATCTGCTAAATCAAATTCAAACTGCTGTGGTATGTCCTCTTTGTCAAAAGGAATGTAATCTCTTGATGCCATGCCTTTCCCTCCTTCATCTGATCCTCATTTTGACCCCTATCGGAATTCTTCGGTCCGGCCAGGGATTCAACCGACGCAAAGCATTTACTGTGGTGCCGTATTTACGAGCGCAGCCCCAGTAAGTGTCGCCCTTCTTGACCTTGTGGTATAGCTTGCTGGATTTTTTTGTTTTCTTCTTGCTGGCTTTCTTCTTTTTCCCGGCTGTTTTCACTTTCTTTTTGACCCACGGGCTTTTTGCAATACGGATTTCTTGCAACTCAATTGAAATAGCAAAACCGTTTGTGTAATCGCCTGTGTCGCGATCTATCTTTGTGATGATCACATTTTTAGCAATCTTACGCCCGGTATAAGTCAAAAGAGTGCCGGCATAAGCCTGCTTTTTCAGATATTCATAATCACTATTTGCTGTTTTGCCTAATAAATAGCCAGAGACTGTTGTCGTCTCTGGCTTTCTTTGTACATGGTCCGTGATCGGAACCCCTTTTTCAACGGGATATGAAGTGACCTCCACATCCGCGCCATCAGATTCCTTTTCGTTTACGAGATTAATCTTTCCGAGCTTCGCCAATTAATAAGCCCCCTCTGGTGGATAAAGCGACTTCAGCATGTCGAAAACTTCGTCAAATGTTTCAGTTACAGCCTTTTTCACCTTTGTTTCTGCCCCTTCACTGCCGCCCTCAACTTTTACGTTGATCGACGGGTTAAAAGTGATATTGACAGATGAACTGTTTGAGCTTGTAGCAGCCTTTTCTGGTGTGTAACCAGTATCCGCGCCAAGCTCCCGACCGAGTGCAGCATACATTCCGAGTGATTGGTTTCTGTATCGTGGCTCAGTTGTGATGACATACTCCCTAAAGCCGTTTTCACCAAGCGCAGCGACTTGTGGGCTGTTAATGACTCCACCTGTCGCATAACCTCTATACGGCCCACCATGAGCCATAGAAACGAGCCCAGGGTGTTTTAAAATACCGCCGTATCTGCTGTTCAAATAGTTGATAGCAGCAAGGATCTGGTCAACTGGATTTTTAATATTTCCGTGCCCAGGTTCCTTGTGAGCGTTGAATGTGCTTGGAATGAACTGCATAAGCCCTTGAGACGGGTGCCCGGCTTTCCAGTTTGAATCCCATCTGTTCACAACATTAGGATTTCCGCCTGATTCTTTCATGGCAATGGTTTCAAGTGCGCCAGCATATTCAGAGCCAAGGCCCTTGATTGATAGCGCTTGAGCTACCCACTTTTTGACGGCTTTTGAGCCGCCACCTGAAAAGCTTTCAGCGTAACTGGACATTTTGCCTTTAACAAAACCAACGGCTTTATCTTTAACAAAATTAAAAGCTCCTTTTGCAAGATCGCCGAACGATCCGGACATAGAAGGAGCTTTAACACCCATATTTTCCAAGACCTTCGTTAACAGTTTGGATGGATGGCCGACATAATCAAATACATCAAGGGCTATGTCTTTGGCTTTTTTCACCACATGTTTTGCTCCATCTATTGCTGATGTAGCCTTGTCTTTGACCCAACCCAAAGCACCTGAGATACCTCCACCAACATTGCCACTACCATATGCAGGGAGAGCCGATAAAGCAGCCCTTGTCTGTTTTGCGGATAACACCTCAGTGCCTTTCGGAAGGTTCATCAGTGTATCTGTTGCAGGGCTAAGCCCTACGTGTCCTGAAGGTGTCCGATACATTTCAGGTCCAGCGTTTGCCCCTTTACCGTCTCCCAGTATCGCTGGGCCTCCCGGATGTCCGCCGGTTCCGTGCGCATATTTAGGTACTTCCCATTTAGGGATATGCTTATCTTTCAAACCGATCTTATCAAGGACCCAGTTCACTCCGCCGATTACACCATTTACGCCTTTTCCGAGTGCTCCGGCAAGTTTGTTCGCTAAGCTAGTCACACCAGACACAGCCTTATGAGCCATGTTCTTAATTCCATCACCGATTTTACCCGGAAGTTTCTTGGCCCCTTCGACTAAATCATTGAAACGATCCATAACTTTTTGACGTAAATCAAGCGCCAATAACGCGACTTTATTTTTTATATAAAGCCATCTATCAGTGATTGCTGAACCCATATTACTTACAAGCTTTTTCACCATGCCGACAGCACTAGAAAAAATTTGCTTCACTCCGTCCCACATCATGCGGAAATTCCCAGTGAATAAGCCTTTGAAAACCTTCACTATTCCCATAATAATGCCGATTGCACCCTGTATTATCGCAATGATATTTTTAAGTGCAACTTGAATTATTGAGAGCACAACCGGGAACACAGCAGTCACGATATTTAGGATGAAACGGATCGCCGGAATGACCACAGTTGTAATGATATTCGCCAGAAATTGCAAAAGAGAAACAACAATCGGAAGTACCGCTTGTATGATTTGCATGATCTGCGGGAATACCTGCTGCACAACTTGAATCAAAATAGGAAGTGCTGCTTGCGCCAACTGGAAAATGATTGTTGCCGCTACAGTAAGCAATTGAGCCACAATTGGAAGAACAGCCATGATGACTTGTTTAATAATCGGGAACACTTGCTGCACCGCTGATAAAATTAACGGTAGCACTTGAACCGCTATTTGTCCGATGGATGAACCTAAAAGCTGAATCAATTGCAAAACAATCGGAAGAGCTTGTTGTACAATGCTCAGGATCAACGGGAACGCAAGCTGAATCATTTGAACCAAAATCGGTAAGGCATTCTGCACAATGGAAACAAGGATTCCTGAGAAACTGCCTATCAATTGAATAATGATCGGCAGCACCGCATTAATTACGCTCAGAATAACCGGGAAAATCGTCTGGAAGCCTTGAACAAGTAACGGCAGAATGCTGCTTGCTATTTGCAAGACACTCGTCCATAAAGTACCCGACAACTGCATCCAAGCTGACAGCAATTGCTGAATCAGTGGCATGATTTGCGGACCGATTGTCTGGAACGTTTGCGAGATAGCTGCAGCAAATAAAACGAGCGTGCCGCCTATTTGAACGAAAGCCTGCTGAAGTTGTCCGGCCAGCTGCTGAAACTGTGGTGTCAATTGCGTGACCAATTGCCCGAAAGACTGTTGCAGCGTGTTTATGATTGGCTGCAATGCCTGAAAAACAGTCGTTAGAACAGATTGTACCGAAGTCCATGCTGTCTTTAAGGCCTGGCTTACGTTTTGGTTTGTTTGTTGCATGCGATACAAGGCGCCGGCAACACTCAAAATAGCACCGACAGCCACACCGATTGGCCCTGACACTCCGAGGAATGCAAGTCCGATCGCCGCGACAAACGGAGCAACAAGAGAAACCATCCCTTTAAAGCTGGATAGACCGACTTTCAACTGCTCCATGAATCCTTTTACGATGCCGTTTAGACCGTCTGACATTCCTTTACCGAAGAAGTCCGAGACTGTCTTTCCGGCATTATGAATGAAGCCTGACACGGTTTTCACAGCCGTTTTATAGGCCGACTCAATTCCAGCCACTAACTGAGGATGTGATTCACCGAGACGATCCCATAATTTCAAGGATTCAGCTTGCATTTTATGAATGGCTGTGATCGCCACGTTTTGTGCGTCCTTGAATCCTTTCATGAATGCAGGCTTCAGACCCTCCGCTTCTTTGATCATCGTATGGAACGCACCGACAACCGCCGATTTCCCCATGTTAGCAAAGCGTTTCATCGCGTCTGTCGCTGGCTTGAACCTCTCCTGAAGCTTATCGAAATTCTTGTACAGCAAATAAATGCCGGTTACAAGGAGAACGATTGCCCCAGCTACGACATACACCGTGCCCGACATAGCTGCCAAACCGGTTACAACAGGACCGATGAACATCCACAAACTGCTGAGAGCTCCAAGGAACCCATTAACTAACCCTACCCCTATCGCTAGTGGCGATAAAAGTAGGGTTAAAACAGGGATGAGAAGCATAAATCCTTGGATCATTTTCGAGAGTACAGGGTGCGCTTCGTTAAACTGAATGATCAGCTTCGCAACGGCCGTAATACCCTTGTATATCGCCATCGCAAACGCCGCAAACACTTCGATTGCTGGCTGAATGGCTTTCAGTAGTGTACTGCACATCTCTTCCCATGCTTTTGAATAACCAGGAACCGTTTGTGTTGCCGCTTTATGAAGCCCTTGGAACATGAAAAAGTTTGTAAAAGCCGCGCCCAGTGCCACCATTTGAAAACGCATATAACCCTGAGTGATCATCATTGTCATATCGTTAAGCTCTTTCATGTTGGCAGTAGGTCCGAGCATTTTCAGAGCCAAATGCGCAGCAGTACCCTGCTTTGCCATGTTCTCAAGCGTATTCGATACGGCAAGCCCCGCTTTATTGACTTGATATAACGGGTTTCCCATTCGGTCATAATTGGCCGCGATCTTCTCAGATTGAGTAGACCGGGCCATTAGTGTTCCGACGGTCTGCAGCATGCTCATGCGCATCATTTTGTTGTTTTTCATCATGTTGTCTGTGACTTGCTTGTGAGCACGTCCCAGCCTGTACACTTCATCCATAAATTGCTGATTGGTGCCAGACCAGCTGTCCATCTGGTTCCCTAACTGAAAGAAACCATACTGAGCCCGGATCATTTCATTCCGGAAACCCGACATATTATGGTGTTCGTTATACCATGCTTGCCGCATTTCATTCAGCATACGGATTGTGTCTTCTTCCAGCCCTTGAGTTGAACCGCGTAAAAAGTTCATTTCACGGTTATACTGCCGAATTCCCCGGTAGTCCGGGGCCGGAACAGCTACTGCCGCCACGTTATTCTGAACGCTTTGCGTGTTCTGCTGCGTAACGTTTGCTGCGGGTGTACCGATACGGCTCATATCGACGTTATTCAAATTCTGCCTGAGTTGATCAATTGATTCATTGGCGTTTACTATCGACGTCTGATCAACATTGATATTGACCTCAGACGGAAGGCTTTGAATAAGTCTGCTTGTCTCTTGTACCTGGGTATTCAGCTGGCTCAAACGGGATGTAACTAAGTCGATTTGAGGCCCTAGCCGTTCAATTGTTTGGCTGGCAGTTTGCAAAGATGAGTTGTCCAAGATCATACTCATATGGATGTCCCTAAAATTCCGCTGTTGCCTTTGAACCTGAGCCATCCGTGTACGCATCTGTGAAAAACTGCCGCCAGCATCGCCTACATGATCAACGAGTCTATCTATTTGCTGATTTGCTCTTTCAAGAGGGGAGGTATCAACGTTCAATTCAACGTCAATATACGTACTTCTCAATGCGTCTGACAACGTTCATACCCCCTCATTTCTTCTTGTTCCTCTTGTTTTCTTGCTCAATATGGATGTCGAGGGCTGCGTTTGCTTCCAGCAGCGTGTCGAGATCCATCGCCGCGACCTCTGAGAAGGAAAACTTCTCAGACATCACGAGCCGATACATAGGCCAGTTGTCACTCGCCTTCTTTTTGTAGAACTGTTTCGGCTTCGGTTTCGGCGCTAAGAAAGGTTTGAACCTCTTTCATCAGCTCAAGGAAACCAGGTTTTTTATCAAAATAGTCATAGCTTACTTTCGGTTCAACAACCACTTCTTTCATGTACAGTTCATACAGTTTGGCAGACGAAAACATCCCTGTATTGATATTGATAGCTTCATCGTTAAATTCAATTGAACGACGTGTTCCCGGGTGTTGAAGAGTGTACTCAGTTCCTTGGATAGTTACTTTCTTTTGTTTACCGAATTTTGACATAGGTTTTCCCTCCGCTTGTTTGGTTTGCATATATTGAAAAGCAGCCCTATTGGACTGCTTCTTTGCGTTTGATTTCTTCTTTTTTGCCATAGCTTAATTACTGTTCCAATACTGTATAGTCAAAGACTTGAATCTCGAACTCACGATCTCCAATCTCGTCACTGAATTCAGCATCAGCAGGCTTTTTGACCATCGCTTCTGTGCCACCGATTTTTTCCTGTCCGCCTGTAACCCAGATAGGGAATGTTTGGGCTGTATTAGCCAGTTTGTTCAGGTATGGTACAAATGGCGATCCCATGGAAAGTGTCAGTGTGATTGTTCCAAGTGGATTGTTTTTCGTTGCTACACTGACATCACCCTTGGCGCTGACTTTCGTCGAGAACTTTTCTTCATCTTTGGAACACGAAACCATTGTACCCTCGGAATAACCGGTTACGATTTTCCCGTCAATGTTCGTGTTTACTTCATTTGCATCATAAACATATGCTGCCATTGTTTAGATCCTCCTTAAATTGAGATTTCACCAGTGATTTCAGCAGAATGAACCGCGCCAGCCAGCTCAAAAGTAAATGACAGGCCGTCATATACACGATTTTTTCTGTTTTCATCTGTGATTTGATCACGGGTTTTAGTGCTGATTGAATACACTGGCTGCCCGTCTGCATCTTCGGCAACGATGCCATTTGCAAAGGCTGTTTGCAGAACGTTTGTGACCTGTACACTCAGCAATGAAAAACCAGTATTCGAGAACGGGATTTTACCGTTGTTTGAGAATGCTGATTGAATAGAGGTTTCAATATTCAATTTCACCCAGTCTTTGCCGTGCAGCACGTCGATATATTCTCCGGATGCAGTAATGCCCTCGGATGTCTCGTTGTGGCCCGCTTTGGTTACATAAGCAATAGCCCCTTCTGTGTGCAGTTTCTTCAGCTCGTCTGCCTTAATATCTTGAGGCGTGATACCTACGATATTTTTAAACTTCCAAGTTACTGAACCCACTGTATGAGAAGCAACCGAACCAACAAGGCCAGCGTCTGGATGCTCGTCATTTAACGGGTGATAGAAAACGATTGTGCGGTCCTTACCTTTGTAAGAAGCAACTTCTTCTCGGTCAGTTACCTGTAAGACTACAAATTTATATGACTTCTCTTCCATCGCTTTTGCCGCTTCCATTCTTTCGTCCGCTGTCGCATCAGCAAGGATCAAGAAGTGCCAGTCCTTGTCGAAATACTCGTCAAACGCATTCCGAATGGAGAATGTCGCTGTTGTAGTCGCTCCTTCCTCCGGCGTTTCTGTGCTGCCTCCATACGTACCGATGGCAACCTTTGACGGTGCATTGTCACCCTGTGCAAAGATAGCCGCAGCCTTTTTATATGCTGCTGTCGTTTCCGGATAGTCTGCCTTAATAGCTTCTAATGAGCCATATTCTTTATATGTGTTGTGGTCGTCTACCTTCGCAAGAATCAGAGGTGTTCCCAATCCTTTAAGACTGGACGGTTTCACTAAGTCAATTTTGACTGTAACGTCACTAAGTGGCATATGATTTACCCTCCTGTATTTTCAATTCGCACAGAGTCGAAAACCTCTGCGTTCGCTTCACCATGAGACACACGTGTTCTAAAGCGCGTATCGAAGCCGTGACGGCGTTCTGTGTCGATTGTGATAAATGTATCTCGATTACCGAAACCGTCGTTCCTGACCCACGCCAGCCCATTATCATGAAGCTTTTGACGCGCTTCAGCTGTTTTGAAGTACGCCGCTGTTTGTTGAGCAAGGGAAATGGCCTCAATATGGCTGTTTGAAACCCATGTAAAAGAGAAAACAAGCTCGATGTCTTCCGTTAACACTCCCTGTTCTTCAATGCCTCTATGTTGGGGCAAATACGGGGATGTCACGGTATACGTGCAAAAAGGATAGACAGGTTGTTTCCCTGTACCATTTGCAACAATAACGACATGGCCTGTTTTCTCTTTAATCAGTCCCAAGACTGTTTGTATTATGCTGTTGTAGTCCATCTGAATTGATCACCGCCTTTAAGATATAGCTGTTGAAATCGGCATACGTCCCAAAAGGCGTCATCGCTTCAACATCAAAGGTGGCGCCATCAAAAATCACCTGAGCTTTTAGAGGAATTTCGTTCTTGATAAATAGTTGCCTGTCCATAGATGTAAGCCGGCCGCCAGATTGATAGACCAGTTGTGACTGTAAAGGTACTATTGCCCCCCTTTCATCTGACTTCGTCGGTTTCGGTGGCACCCATTCGCCGAGATCATCATATGAACCCCCTTCAGATGGAATAAGCAATGTAAAATCAACGCTGTACCGCTTAATCAGATCAGAAAATATGAAATGATTCCCCATCAGCTTTCAACCTCATAATCCATAGAGCCAATCATTTCCCCCGTATCAACCAATGGGTTTGAAGAGCCTTTTTCCTCGGTTGTAAATGGATGGTTTGCCGGGTTCCGCAAGTCTCGGGCATACACTTGAAGCCGCCCTTTCGCAAGCAGGCCGACTGTTTCCATGATGTCATTCATCGAATCACCATGTTCTAACGCTCTATTGACCAGATCTTCTACCTTTTGAACGATCTCTTCCTCATTCTCGTCCCATCCAGCACGGATAAATGAACGCTCTGGAATGTTGATATATTGAGTTTCTTTCTTGAGGTACAGCCCTTTTGCAGCAAGGTAGTTCCTCATTCGATCAGTTACAGCAATACGGCAGCCGAATTCGTGAACAGCCGCGATCATTTGCCGCTCACTGTCCAGGATTCCTACTTTCACCTTACCGACAGAACCGAGGTTTCTTATGACCTCCGGAATACGGTTGCTATCTCGCACCCGAATGTTTCTACGTGCCATTTGATCACCTCAGTGCCCTAAAGCGTATTTTTCTGTAGGGCCGGAATAACTCATGAACAGGATTGAGCCTTTCTTCATCAGCCGCATAGGATCTACTCATGCCCCCAATTGATTCAGATAGAACACCGGACGGGCTTTCTCTGTCAATCTTAATTAATAGGGCAATCCCCTTTTTTACGGCTGGAGGAAGAGACACAGTATTATCTGGACCAACAAAGAGATTGTTGCAGTATGCCATCGCATATGAAATACCATCTTCCAGATCAATTTGCAGTTTGGCATCCTGCGATGTGTCTTCAGCTGGAATCCCTAACCTGACTTTTAATTCTGCCAAGTCCATTTTTCTCATTCCTTTCAAAGAACCGGTTCATATGTCGCAAAACATCGGCAATTAATATCATTTGATGGATCACCGCTTTGCCCCGGGGCTTCTGCTGTTACATGAACACCATTTTTATTGATGCCAAGATCAAACAACTGATTGACCATGCGTTCCTGACCTTCTAAATGAACATGATCCGCATGTTTTGTCTCACGAACTCTTTCATCCCCAACGTTGTGCCAGGTCTTTTTCATGTTGATGCCCCGCGACTGAGCTTTTTTAGCAGCGTCAAGCGTTGCTTTTTCCCTTGTGCGATGCATTTCTGTATTGGCTATGCGCTTTGATCGGTTGTAACTCAGGCCGACATCAGTCTGCAGCTCCTTCGCAACCTGAGCAAAGCGTTTCCGCTCAATAAAACCGCGTTCGATTGTCTTGTTAATCTGCTGTATTGTCTTTTTGCGATCAGTTTCAATGGCTTTGTCCATTTGTTTACTTTTAATAGCCCGCTGAACGTCTCCGGGAGCCCATTCAGCAGGCAAATTCATCTGATTCAGTGTTGTTTTTGGCCGCGCAAGTTTTATCCCTAACGCAGCCAGAACGCCAAAGATCAGCCAGCTGTATGATGATTCGTAAGTTTCTTCGAGAAATTCTATAATCATAGCTTTGACTTTCGCTGAAAGATCACTAATCAACGAGGTGATTTCCCGCTTTATACGGTTTAGATCACCGTGTCGATTAGCATCAGCAAGTGTCGGTTCTTCGATTTGATCAAGCTTGACGAATAACGTAGTCAGCTTTGACAGCACATCTTTTGAAGCACGCTGAAAAAGCCGCTTGAGTTTCCGTAAGAATTCCTTAGTTTTACGGTTCAACGGCTTCAAAAGCTCTTTTTCAGTTTGTTCTTTATCCACCGCTTACCCTCCTACTCTTCGGCTGTTTCTTTGGCGTTAGACTCTTGTGTGTCCTCGGCTTCTTTTTTACTTGTGCCCTTGTCCAGCTTATAGCCAAGCCCCTTATAAACTACCTCGAAAGCACGTTCAGTCACTTCCAAAGAGTCTCTTCCTTTTTTGATCCTAACCATTAGGCAGTGGCACCTCCATCAACAGCAGGGACTAAAGCTGCAAAGGCATCCTCTGCAAGAGTAGTGAATCCGACTTCCATAGTTGCTCGAAGTGCGAACATGTCACGCTCGAATAAGTTTAGAGGTTCGCCGGCTTCATCTACAGTTGTTGTCAACGTTGCATCCTGAGAAATGGTATATTCAATGTCCTGAAGAATACCATAACGCGCATAGTCCCAAGCCCCTGTAATAAGGTCAGCTTTTGTTTTATCCCATGATTTGCTGTCAACAAACCCAATAGGCAATCCAAGAGCTTGAGGTGTTGCATCTGCTGTCACTTGGTTAAATAGTGGCAGCCCGTTATTATCTTTTGCAGCGCGTAACTTTTGACGGAAACGTCTAATAGTTGTAAATGCATCAGGATCTTTGTCTGCATCTTCTACAAGCGCCATTACTGCAGCGAGATCGTCATAAACAGTTGCCCCTGAACCCGCGCCAGTACCAGATGTGATCTTTTGGCCGGACTTGTTGACTCTTTCCATGATTGATACACCTGTCTCAAAAGGCGATCCCACCCCAAACAGTGCGGCTTGGTCAAACTTGATTGCAAAGGCTTCTCTAATAGCTGATTGCATTTGAGTAAAGAAGTCAGCAACTGTGTATCGTAAGAATTCTTTTGAAACTGGAATGATAACCGCAAGTTTCTTCGATGTCATTTTTGCTGTGAGCCATTTGGCGCTGCTTGTTTGAATGCGTTCACCTTCACCAACCCAGTAAGCGCCAGGTCCTTCTGCTAAGTACGTGAACGTCTTTACCGGTTTTGTCATCGGTTCATATTTAGCAAGCTGTGTGATTGCAGATGTCTGCATAAATTCTTTTAACACAATTTCTGCTTGTTCTTCTGGGATTTTCCCAGTTACTGCATCTTGTAGTAATACTGTTTTGGGATTAAATGTTGGCATAATAGCCCTCCTTATTTTCTGATATTTGCTTGGTTAGCGAGTTCCCCAATATCAACCGCCCCGCCAGCTGGTGATGGATCACCTTTTTCGAAGTTAGTGCCGCTCTCTTTGAATTTGATATCTACAGCATTTTGAACTGCTGCATTGAATGTCTCTTCAAACTTACTAAGATTGGCAAGTGTTGTTTCCTCGTCTTCGCCAATAAAATAGTCAATAACTCCTTTAGGCAGCTTTTTTTCATCCGCTACATTCAAGGCTTTATTGACCAATGCTTCACGATTTCTTGCTTTTTCTGCATCTTCTATTTGTTTTTTGAGCTTCTCAATTTCTAATTCAGCCGGAGTTTTATCCGGATTACGTTCACGGATTTTCTCTTCAACGATGCTATCCAAATTGTTTGCCTTCCATGTTGCAAGACCTTTTGTGAAGTAGGAATCCAGGCGTGGCTGAATGAATCGTTTTCCCTCTTCAGTTTCAAGGAACCCTTCCACCTTATCTGCTGATACGGCCGAAAGTTCTCCCACAAATGCTTTTACTTCTTCATTGTCTTTATTTTCAGCAAGAAACTTCTTGATTTCTTCAATATTCACTTATGATCAACCTCCATGCCATGCAGTACGAGCCTGCAAGTCAAAGTTTTCCGGCTTTTAAAGACTTCCGGCAGGTCAGTTCTCATCTTCATCATTTTCACTGTCTTCGAGATCATAGGCATCTTGTTCAGCTTTCATTCTCTCAATCTCGTATTGCACATCATCGACAATAGAGAGTGTTGAAAGGCGTGTCTCTTCGCTTACCTGGCCTTTTAATTGAGCAGATGTCTGCGCTTCTTCCAAGAGATTTGACGGCAGATTCCGTTTAAATGAGAACCAGACCTTCAAATAATCATCAGCTTTCACGCTGCTCTTTTTCGCCCATGCAGAGCAAAGCAACTTGTACTGATAACGGAGGGCAGCAGTCATTTTCCTCTCCATCGTGATACATTTATTTTCAAGGGCCATAAGCTTGTATTTCATCGCAACTCCTGTCACATTCCCACCGAATGATTCATCAGAGAAATTGACCGACTTTGCAAAACGAAGAATGTTCTCTTCAAGCCTGTTCAGATGGTTTTCTATCATGGTGTCGTTAATGTCTTTTGTCAGGAATTTGGCATCATCATCTTTCCCAAACATTTCAAGCACACCGGTCTTTTTCAGTTCTTGGATTTCTTCATCATCCATACCAGCGCCCTTTAAAATCAAATAAGCCAGCCGCAGCTGTTCAATTTCGTTTGATGCATCAGAAAGAGTTCGATCATATGCATCTATAAGTTTAATTACCTTTTCCGCGTCGCCCATCTGTTCATCATTGTTAGGCAACCCGAATAAAGGGCAATAATCAAACAAATGGAGCTTCTTATCTAATAAAGTCCAACCGTCTTTTTGTTTTTCAAAAAAATAGGACATCTTATCATCGTAAAAAGTGGCTTTTTCACGCTCTTTGCTTTGATTATTGACCCAATCAAATACCTTATAATATCTCAGTGCGAAAGAAGGCTCTGTGATGTCATTCTCGGCAATAAAGACCACTTCCCATGGGTTTACATTCGCAACTCTTGCTAAGCCGTCAGGAGCGATATACACAAGTCTAGCACCATATCCACTAATAGCTGCTTTCTTTCCCCATTCGCTATCAGCATCAGCAATGTTATTTACGGTATTAAAGTTATTGATTTGCTCAGCTAAGGCTGTTTTCTTATTTTCTTCGTCCTTCTCCGTCTCGTAAGAGATTGGATGACCGAACATATACCCGACCTTTGTATCCACTATCTCAGCATCAAAAGCATTATTCAGGCGATTGTTTACTAGATGGTCAATACGCCGAACCTTTCCTGTTTCAAAATCCTCGAATTGAGCTGCCTCACGCTGTAAGATCGGCACACCGGCAATACTAGCCATATATCGTTCATACTGAGCTATGGCTTTTTCTTTGATCGGCTTATGCTCGGTTATGATCTGATCAATGATGGTGCCGTCTATCTCATTATTCCGAAGATAATTCAAGAACTTGTTCATGTTCTCACCTCTTTCCTTTGCGTCTCATAGGTTTGTTGTGTGTATAAATGGCATAACGGATAGAGTCGAGCACATCGTCCCACTCTTTAACCGGCTCGCCTGTATTCGGATTCCAAACATACATAAATATCTCTTTTTTAAAGCGACTAACTTTATCTTCAACAATAAAAATCAGATCCCGCTTGAACAGCCGCGCCACTTCTTCGATACCTGAAACAACTGCTTTATCAGCATCTAACGCACGCAGCTTCTCTCTGCGAAAACGCACGATATGTTCAGGCCGAGCTGTATCACAATAGAAATTAATGTTGCCATACCGCTCTTTGATGTCCTTTGCTACCTTCACCCAGTAGTCAATCTCTTCGTGCTGTTTGCAATGTTCTTCGAGCAAATAAAAACACCCTTGGTCATCTTGTCCAATTACGACAATAGAACCCGGGTGCTCATATCCCCAGTCAACGCCAGCAAAGTATTTTGTGAAGTTGACTTTTCTATTTTCCAATTCTTTAGAACTGATATAGTGTATGTCTTTTTTGAAATCCTTGTATATTACGCCTTCCGGAGCAACCCAGTAGCCGTAAATATCTCGGTCCGTAAACATGCCGCTTGGTGTTGAAGCAACAATACTTTCGACATACTCAGGATCAAGAAAGTTGTTATCAAACAATGAGAAGTGAAAAGAACGGATATTCAGCCGGCCGTTTTTCAGCCGTTGCCCGTCTTTGTCAATATAATCAGTTTTGACGGTGTGCATCGGGTTTTCTGGGTTTGTATCCATCATGACCATTGCGCCTTTATAGGAGCAACGAGAAATAACTTCTTTCACGAATGAATCATGCAGGGCCGTCGCTTCGTTTAAGAATGCGCCAGCTGATGTGAAACCCCGTGCCTTTTTCCATGAGTCTGCATTTGCGCCATCGAAACAATAAACACGGTTGCCGAATATCTCAACGGCATTCGATTTATCAAGGCGCAATTCTTTCCCCAGGATGAGCTCTAAATCATTTAGGATATTCCGCTTTATAGAAGCCTGAGTTGCCCCGCCAATGATAAAGGAAAGCCCCATGTTTTGATATTTGCTGATATGCCCGAGGAACGTCAAAAGGAGCACGAATGTTTTTCCTGCCCTTTTCGCCCCGCTGCATATTAAGATTTTCGGCTGTTCTTCAATAAAGCTATTCCATACCTCTTGTTGCTTAGAGTTAAGTTCCATGAGGTTTCACCATCTTCCGAAGCATGGCAGCAACTTCATTTTCTTGAGAGTTTCCGTTATCTCCGTCAATATCTTTCTTCGCCTTCTCGATATTCAAGCGCATTTGTTCCAATTTAAGACGCCGCTCGTCTGCTTCGTGAGCCAACTGGTCAAACTGCTTGATCAAGCCCCTTAGCTCTCCCATTGCTCGAGATTGGGCGTTCAGGAATGTAGCATGACGATCCCAAGCGAATTGAAACTCCCATTCTTGCTCATCGCCAAATGCACCCGGCTTCTCTTTTTTCAAAACCTTAGTCATATCGTCTTTATCCTGCACATGCATAATGCGCTGCGCCCTGATAATAGCTGCATATTGAATCTGTATCTGATCCCATATCATATCAGCAGGCGAGCGTTCCTGAATCTCTTCCATGATTTCAAGCGTCTCTTCTGGCAGGAATTTAGAGAAAAAGCCGTGAGTGACAGCATTCTGATTCCTCTGTGGTGCGCCGCCGTTGTTCCCGACTGCATTTTTGTTGCCCGGTTGCCCGCCTTTTTTTGTGTGCACACTTTTTTCAATGGGTGCACCCTTTTTCCTTTCCCAACCATGCCGCTGCTTCCACGATTTAATGGTGTTCACTGACACCCCGTATTTTTCGGCAAGGTCCTTGTATTTCATGCCTTTGACGTAATCCTTATACGCCTGAATGTGCTTTTCGGCCATCTACATTCACCGCCGCCCCCTTCTGATTCGTGTTGTTTTGGAAAAGATATTCCCTCTAAACCACCACCGTGCTCAAGCCGTTAACCGCCAATTGTCTATCCTGAGGCTTACCGGAAGCAGTTTACAGGGAACAAAAAAAGCACCCCGCAGGATGCAATTTATTACTTTAAGTATTTTTCAGAAACTCTTTTTTCAAAGACCTCCCGAAACCTTTTACCAATATCAGCATTGGAATATGTTTCATCCGTTAAGATAATACAAAATTCCGTAAATATGTCTTTCAGCTCTTCTTCACTAATTTTGTTTTCAAGAGCTTCTTCAAGCGTATGTTGAAATGCCACAATCTCACCTCCCACCTATATTTATCGGCAGAAAGTAAGTATATGGAACTATTCGCGAAATTTGTCGAACGAATTTACTACGTTATAATTCGAATTTTATATTAAAATAAATCTATGCCTTTTAAACTGGGTGAGAGTCGCCTTACGGATTAGTCCGAACGCGTCAATCACAGACTAGCTAAATGCTGGTCCAACTCGCCTAGATGGGGGTGTGGATATGGAAATCCACTTCAAAATTTCCAAAGAGTTTGCGGTGTCAGTTATCATCGCTATCGCTCACGCCTTTCTCCGATAGGAGAGAGGTTTTTTTATTTTAGCTCGCAAGAGCAAGTGAAAATATATTAAATTGTGGTGACGCGGAATGTTTTCGCCTCCCCGTCCTGCCTTCCATTTTACACCGCCGATTTAAACGAGTTCAAATATTGCAGAAAGTTGGCTTCTTTGACTTTATTGACGATGTTGCCGATTATGGCTGTTTTGATCTTTCTGATAGTATCCCGGGAGCAATCAAGGTGGTTTGCAATAGCAGTGTAGCTCATGCCTTCCATCATGCAATCATAAACGATACGGTGTTTTTCTTCTTCAATGTGTTCCATAGCGTTGTCCAGGTAATGCACAATAGATTCATATTTGTGAAGCCGCCTTTCTCTTCGGTCCATCTGTCGCAATTCTGCCTGACTGACGCCAGCTGATCCCCTTGGCATGCCCGCTTCATCCCCGTATGTTGCAGTGAGCTTTCCGCCAATAAAATCTACTTTGTTTAAAACACGATTGAGCCTTTTGATTTCCCGTAGCATGAATTTATAATCACGAATCCATTCCTCAATCTCCCATGCAATCATTTGATCTGTCATAGTGCTTTCCCTCCTGATAGTTAAATAGAGTAAGTGTCATTCCAGTTGTTTGCTTTTTGCTCTGCGATATATCGAGGTCTTGATACCTCTTTCACGCTGATACTGTAGGTTTTGACCAAGAAGGCTTTCAACTCGTTATAGAGCTCTTCTTTTCCGCAAAAGATATTTACAAGCTTTCCGTTTTTATAAGCGAATCTGTATTTCATCCTGAAACTCCCCTTTTACTTTCTGCGTTTATAAGCGCCGCCTTTGCCGCGTCTGAGTGTTTGCATGTTTGTGTTCATCATTGATTGCCAGAAACGATCTGAGCGCTCTTGTTGCTTCTGTGATGGTTTCTTTTTGGACTGTTTCATATCTCATCACTCCTTTCACCGCTAGTAATCGCGATAGACATCCAGATAGTTGCGAAATAAAAAACGGACACCAACCAAAGTACAGAATTCTCTGTACAGTGATCAGTGTCCGCAGGCTTTCCATCTTGGACTTTATTTAAATTAAATGTTTTTTCGCTATAGTAAATAATGGCATAGCTATATCAAATAAATTCTTCTCACCAACTTTTTTATAGACTACTATATTTCCATCCTTCGTTAACAAGACACTTAGAATATCATCTTCGTTTTCTATTGGATTCGGCACATCTAAACGCAAAGCAGAAATAATTCCATCACTTTCTTCATAAGAACTCCAATTTTGACTCGCGGTAACAGTACCCCCACCTAAATAGGCAACTTCTACATCGGCTATTTTTAAATCTCTCCACCAACCACCTTTTATTGCAGCATTATCATTTTCTTCTAATTCTTCTTTTAGTTTTCTTAAATCTATAGTTATAGCTTGTGAGTTATATCGGTTATCCCCACGTCCCACAGTCCCATCGATTAATCGCTTAATCCCGTGTTCAATAATTGATTTTTTGGAACCCCAAAAATATAAAAAATCATCATCTGATTTAGCCACATTGAAAGTTTCATCAGCAGAAATAGCAATTATATCGTGTGCCGTTCCATCTTCCAAATAGCCTTTTCCTGTAAATGAATCTCCTATTGGATGTATTACTTGATACTTTTTTAAATCTTCTTCTGTATATTCAGTACTACCTAGGTTTTTAAGCGTAGTTTTAAAAGATTGACTTTCAGAACCAGTATTAAATTCATTTGTTTCTAATGGTAATTGTTCTGGGAAATTGATTAATCTCTGCATAATAATTGATTGCGGCATTTAATTCTCTCCTCACAAAATCAATTTAATTACTTTGTCCAAAGCTTTAATTAAAGATGTTCTTTGATTTGTCACCAAAACTATATTCTTTTCATGCGCACTTAACTGTACACCAGGATTACTTTTAATTTTAATATTAAAAGATAATATATCAGATGGCTTAACCTCTTTAATAAAGTGTTTTTTCATGAAGTCAACTTTTTTAGTGTTTTTAGCAACTTTCATTGTATACTTATTCTCTTCCACCCCTAAATCATCACAAATCCTCTGGTAAAAGTGAACTATAAAATCTTCAATAATTTCTTGTCCATTTTTATACTTTAAAGTAGCAGATGCACTTACATTCAAATTCATCTGACCAAAATTATCTGTTTGGATAATCGAGAAATAAATCTTGTATGGTTTAATGTACATTTTAACGTTGTTAAACTTATCAAAAGAGACTTCGACTAACTCATTTTTGCGCCCTGTATGACCTTTATTTTTTAGTAAATCATAAAAAATTGTTTGGACTTCCGTATAATCATCTTTAATTTTTTGTAGAGTTGAATTTTCGACTATGTTAAAAACCGCTTGAAAATCTATATCAAAATTATCGAAATTAAAGTGATTTTTCACCCATCTAAAACCCACTCTAAATTTTTGGGATTTGTCATATATAGTTTTAAGTAAAGCTGCTAATGTTGGTAAAATAATGATTCCTGTTGCCCAATTAAATCCTTTTGTGTAAAACTGAAAAAGCATTGTTGCAAGAAGACTGAGTAGCATTAAAACCCACATCATCTAGCCCCCTTATCTAATAATGTCATTAATTATAGCCATAAGATATTGCTTGGTAAACATTCTTTAGAATTAAATCAATCAACTTCCTCTGTCTAATTTACAACAATGTTTATCTTTTCCACAGTTTTCAGTACAATAATACCATTTATTTTCATATTTTTTCTAATTTTTTTCACCCTTTTTCACCCCTCCATCGTTTTTTCTTTTTTGATGAATTATTTTCAAATCTCTATTTCCTCCTCAACTCAACGCCCATGCTGCAGCCGCATTTCGGGCAGCGTGCATCTGGGCGGATTTTTATATCTAATTCGTTGTGACCACATTCAGGACAGCTGTATTCGATCATGGTGTCACCCCCCTATTCCCAGCCGACTGCAATTGCAAAGAATAAAACCAAAACCATCGCCCCGATTAGCCAGCCATTTGTCTTATCACGCTTTGCAATGATTGTTTCATCACCGATCATTTTCAAATCGTCTGACTTTGCCACGAGAACTGGTATGTAATCTGGATGCACTTTCAAATATTCCGCCGCCTGCTCAACTGTCATCGCTTCGTCTTTCGTGGCTTTGACTGCCCGCTGAAGCTCAACTTGTAAAGGAATCATTTCGCATCACCTTCTTTCCCAAGCGAATCCCAATCAAACGTTTCAAGAATCTTAAGCAACCGTTCAACTTTTGGTGCTCTCCAAGCTGTCATAGCGTACGTATGAGCTTCTGAAGTGTAATGGTGCTTGTTCAATTTGATGTGGCTCTTTGCTTCTGCTTTTGTCAAAAACATTGTATTTGGTTGTATAATGTGAACCTTTCTTTCTGGAATTAATTCTGCTTCTTCATCAATGTATTTTTGAATCCACTCAACAGCATCTTCATAGTCGTCCTCAATTTCTTGCAACTCTGTTAAGGCTTCCTTAGACAGCTCACTATCTTCTTTTATTTCTTCTAGATAATCATCAAAAACATAGGCTTCTGCAATATATGGCAGGTATACAGAATAACGCTCTGCGTTTTCCTCCCGAGCTTCAACCCATTCATAATCACCGACTGTCCAAAACCGTGGTGCAGCTTGAGAATCACGATCCTGTGTTTTCAATTCATTTTGAAGCTCTTTCAAAAATTGAATATCCTTGTTCATTTCACATCACCCTCCAATTCATTTTGGGCAACTGTTATCGCGAAATTGAGATTGGTAATGATCTTCTCTAATGCCTGTTTGTATCGTTTCCTATCCCCGCTTAAATGCTGAATGTCCTTTTGAGCCTGCCGGAATTGATGAACCGTTACTTCCTGCTGGCGTTTGTTTTCCTCGATGATTTCCCGCTGTTTTTCTACTGATTGAATTAGAAATTCTTGATCCTCAAGAATAGTGGACCAATTAACATCAATTTTCTTTTTATAAAGTGAAGTTGCTATTGAAAATCTATTTTTTATTTCCTGTAATTTATCCATGCCGTTCCTCCCCCGCAGGGGAAAGCCCCTGCTATTTGATTTTGAAACCTATTTCGTGATCGACTCGAGCAAAGCTTCCCTTTGCCGTTTGAATGATTGTTTTGCCATGCTCCGGGGCTTCCAAGACATGTGCGGTGCCCTGGCTCCCGTCTAAAACGATGATCTGTATTTTGCCCGACTCCATTGCCTGTTCGATTGTTGTATCTTTGCTTAAATTAATTTCTCTTGGGTTGTACATTCTTAGCGCCCCCTGTGCTATGATAGAAGTACCAGTTCATATCAGAGCATCGGGGCATACGCTTCGGTGCTTTTTTTGTGTTTAATAGTGATCCGGTTTCCATCCAGTCATTGTGAATGTTGGCGATGGTTTCAGATCCTCACGGTAAACGATCGGGTGTTTTTTCACGTATTCGGCCAGCTGTTCCGGCGTCATCTTCCATTCTTCAACCGGTCCTGGCAGGTAAGGATTGATGCTTTGCTGTTCCATGGTATCTACCTCCTGAATTGATTTTGGGAATTTCCGTGCCGCCGAGCTTCTTGCAATCAGAACCCATTCGGCTGGCGCATGCCTTAAACTGAGAGCAACGTGTCATACAGGCCATGAGCTTATCTTCTTCCTGCACCCACAACGGCCGATCGTCTGCGATTACCACGTTTAGCAGTGGACTTTCCCGCCTTTCTTTTGAGTTTTTTCAGCTCGTCCAGCTCGATGAAGCCGAGTGACTTATCCAGAGCCAGCACCTTGAGTGGCGTATCGTAAAGCCGCTCATACAGCTTGCGCTTGATGGCAAATTCCTTTGTTTCAACGCCCTTGATGTCAATGATCTCGATGCTGCCGTCCAAGTTATGAACCTCAAAGTCTGCAATATATTCAATCTTCCGAAAAGTTTTGCCGTTCTTTTTGAATGCCTCTTGCAGCAGGAACCGTGGCTGCAGCTTAAAATCTTTGATCTGCTTGCTCACCTTGAGCCATTTCAGCTGCTCATAGTATTTGGCTTCGGCCCGGCTGTCGAACGTGATGCCGTCTACCTGTGTTTTTCTTGCGCCGTACTTATTTGCTGGCATGTGATGCCTCCTGAAACTTATTCTTTTGTTCTGCAATCTCCATTTCTGACATGCCGCAGTCAATACAACATTCATAGTCAGGTATTTGCAAATGACCTTCTCCCGGCATAGTGCAGTAACTCATTTCCATGTGTTTATGTTCACAGGATTCCTGACGTTTTTTCTGTTCAGCCTCTTTGACAACCGAGCAGTATTCTCTTTCGTGCAACCTAGCACCGTGCTTTGTCATCAGCCGCTTTCCGCAATGTTCACACTGGTAAAGCGTCTGATTTTCTAACACTTTCATTCTCCTTACCTCCCGTCACTCTCTTCCCATTGCTGAATCTGCTTTTCTTTTGCTGGCGCCGTTAGTATGATTGCCGGCAGCAGCATCACCGCTTTAAGCACTCGGCATCAGCTCCATTTGTCTGATCTTTTCCTCAAGCACCTGGATAGCTGGTGTGAGGTCCTTGCCGCCCTTTTGTTCAGCAGGCCCGAACAAATACATTCCTTTGGATCCTATAACGTTCGTTTTCTCGTTCAATCCCAATCACCCAATCTATGATTTAATTCCATCCGGTTGCCCTGAATGATCACCGTGTAATACTTGCACATCTGGTAAATCCGAGAGCCCAGCGCCTCGTCAACGTCCAGCAGATCGTCCGTTGTGAGCTCAGAAGAGATCAGCAGAGGTTTATGGTTCAGGTAGCGATAATTCACAACTGACTGGATCTGTTCGACTTGCCATTCAGTTGCCCTTGGCTTCCCGTCAACTGGCTTGAATAAGTCATCAATGAACAGCACATCTGCTTTTCTCATGGCGTTCAGCTTTGTTTCCAGCTGGTCAAAGTCATTTTTCAGATCACTCATGCCCTCAACGTAAGGGAAGTACAGGCAGTGAGTTGATTTCTTCTTAATGAGATTGTTCATGATGGCCGTTAACAGATGGGTTTTGCCGCTGCCCGGCTGTCCCAGCAGAGCAATGCTATTGGCACGCTCTCCCTTGATCTTTTCAAAGTCTTTGAAGTATTCGACCGCACATTCATAGGCATCTTTAATCATTTGAGGTTTGCCATCTAATTTGAAGTTGCCAAACAACAGCTTTTCGAACTTTTCTGTAATGCCGCTGGCTGCCATGAGCTTCGCTATTTTCTTTTGTTTCACACACTCACATTGTTTGGAATACGTCGTTTTCCATTCCCGAGCCTTATCCGGCGTGCAAACCTTTCCTGCAAGGTAATCATCTTCAAGAACCATTTCATCAAGTGATAGGCTGTCCAATGGCTTGTGTTCTTTTCTCAACCGCAGCTCAGTGTCTTTGTGGATGCGGTAGATCACAACGCCGCGATCCTTGCACTCAGAGCATTCATATTCAACCTTTTCTTCTGATTCGGCCTGTTCTGTTTCCCAGGAACGCGATCTTGCTTGAAGACCCTTCATCATTGCTTGGAACGCTGTGTCTATACTGACTGCTTTGTTTATTGCCATACTGTTGTTTCTCCTTTCTCTTTTGGCTTAATGGGTTGGACAGGATCGCCTCAATGTAGTTTAAGCCAACGTTGCTGCCTTTATTTCTGAAAGCCTTTTTCATTGCCTCGATGACCTTCTCTTCGCCGTAATCATCCACCATGTAGCCGATTCTTTGCGCCTCAATGGAGCCGATAGAACGAGCGACCTTATTTTCGAATAGCTCAAAAGCGTTTTTCATTTTTGGATCAACCTCCTGCGTTTCTTGTGGTGCTGGTGCAAGTTCAGGAACAGGCTTTTCTGATGGTTCCTGCTCTGATACAGGAGTTTCAAATGAGATCAGCCTGTATTGTCCTGCCTTTCTCCCCTGCGGCTTATATTCAATTCTTTTAAGATCAATCAGCATCTTTCGGTGTTTGATCAACGTATTTTCGGAAATCTCAATCTTTGCTTGCAGAGTGGTATTTGAAGTGGTGAACCACTCTCGCCACCCTGCCTTATTGTTGATGTGCAAAAGATGAAACCATAATGCTTGAGTTGTAGCAGACAACGGATTCGTTTCTAGCCAATTCATGAAGCCGTTCATTTCTTTCAGGTAGTTCATGGCTCACCTACTTCCTTTCACACAGTGCTGTCATTCCGCTGATACGGACTAAACGTAAGCCAGGTTCATTTGTTCTGAGATAGCCTTCAACATAAGCACGGAACAGCTGCGCGCGATTTGGCGCCCCTTCCGTCAGCCATTTGTAACAGAAGGGGATGCCGACTTTAATCAAATGGGAGGTCATCTTCGCTGATGTCTACAGGCTTGCCGTCAAAAGGATCAGCGTCCTGCGCGCTTGGTTTTTCCTCAGATGGTTCGGCATCAATGATTTCTGGCTCAGACATTTCGTCAGTGATGTCAATGCGCTCTCGTTCCTCGTTATCCTCAATAACTGCCTTTTGCATTTCAACAGAGAGTATCCCCCACTTGCTGAGCATGGATTTTAGAACGGTTTTGAGTGCCATCGCATCCCAGTCCTTGCCCCAACCGAAGTCCGACTTGCTAAATTTCTTTTTGTGTTTCTCAACTTGCGCCTTTGTCCAATAGACAGTTTTTCGGAATCCATTTAAAAGCTCAAAATAAGCAGCGTAACCAATAACCGAATCTGATTCCCGCTTTTCAAAATCAATATCAATTTCCTCGGTCAACGGATTCCACTTTTGCAATTCTCCTTCATGAACCGGTATGCAATTGATAGATTTATATTGGCCCGTCCGCAAAGCAAGCTGAATGTATCCTTTGTAACCAAGCTGAAATTGCGCACGGCCTTTATACGGAACGATCCAGGCATAACCTAAGTTCTTATCCACTGGCAAATCGAGCGTTGCCGCCACCATAGCCGATGAAATTACACTCATAGGGTCTGCCTTTTGAAGCGTATTTTCACTGTTGTACAGGCTCAGAATTGACGCTGTGAATTGAGACGCTCTTTTTCCCAGAACTTCTTCGAATCGATTCATGACTGCTGGAGAAGAAAGCAGGCCCTTCATCGTTGTTCCCTGCTGTTGTCCTGGGGCACTGTTTTGTTTCTTCTGAATGCTGTTTTTAAGCGTTTGATTTGTAGCCATATTCAGCTAACCTCCTTAATTCCAAAGCGCCTGAATTGCACTTCTTTTGTGACTTTCTCGTATACATCTGGAAACTGCTCTTTCAATTTCTTGCTATCGATCCGATTAGTTGAAACTGACTTCCAGCTAGTTTGATAGTTTCCGATGAATCCATATTCTGCTTCCTTCATTTCATGTTTGATCTGGTTTTCTAATTCCTTTGCCTGCAATGACAGCTCGTTGATCTGCTCTTTCAGCTGTAAATACTGCTGAATACGTGTTTTATTATCAGATGTGAGATCAACGACTTTGCCGCCTTCTGCTTCGGCATAACGTTGCTTGAGATATTCTTCTGCAGCACTCGAACCGTCAAGAACCGGAGCCTTTCCGCCCAAGACCTTTTCATTCCAAAATTCAATTTCGGCCTGAAAGATCATTGCAATAAGCTCGTCATCGCGCTCAATCTCTTTCCAAACGAATTTATTGCCGCCGATCAGTACAGCAAAATATGCTTTTTTATATTCAGGCCCCAGCACTCCTAGATAGTGTTGGACCTGAACAATATAGCTGTCAGGAATCTCGTCATCTTCCCACTCTTTCAGGTTGTATGCCGATGTGGTTTTGCATTCCAAAATGGCTTTTTCGCCAACAATCATTCGATCAACGTTTGCCAATATAAAATCGTGCTTAGGATGCCTGAGCATTGCTTTTCTCCGCCTTACTTTTTTGCCGCTACGTATCTCAAACTCTTTTGCAACGATATCTTCAAGGAGTGAACCGAAGTAGGCTGCCTCACTTCCTGATTCACTCACAGGTACTTGACCTGTTTTGTCTAACCATAATTCAAACGGTGTTTGCCATTTGTTTATGCCTAAAATAACGGAAGCATCAGAACCGCCTATGCCCTTCCGTCGCTCAAGAAGCCATTCGTCCCGACTCATGTCCGCTGTCGAAGCGAAAACCTCAGCTTGCATCAGATCAACCCCACCTTTCTTTTGTACTCTTCTGCACCAAGCCGCTGCCATTCCCGGTAGTGATCCATTGAAGGGAAACTAAACTGCGCTTTACCGTTTTTGGCGAATACAATTGAACCGCCGACCTGTCTTAAACGTTGCTGATCCTCCGCACGCTCGCTGAATGCCACTTTTATTGATTTAGCCATGTATAAAACCTCCATTGATTTTTATGAGGCGTTTTGGTATAATTAAGTAAATATTTCAGTCAAAACGCCTTACTGAGTCCACTTGCCAGAGTGGGCTTTTTTATTGCTCATTTTTAAATTCAAAACCAAGATGCTCTTTTAAGTACCGCTCAAGGTTTTCTCTCAAGATGACTTCACCCTCAGCGCTATCTATCACGTAATCGTCGAAAGGCGTTACTTCATCCCCGAAAAAATCCTTTGGTGTTTCTGGCTCAGTAAGCTTGTCGTGCCAATTGTTTAGGATCATTGGATTTTCGATCATTCATATTCTCCTTTCTGTAATTTGCTGTACGTTCATCCCAAATCAAGTGCAGTTCGCTATGATTTCGGATTCTTTCACACCACGCTCGGACCTCCAACGCTGTCGCTGGTTTATGAACAAAGTGAACCATCATCCTAAGCTCCTGCGTACCACTGATAAATCAATCCCACGCTGTTTCAGCCTTATCGCTGCATCATATAAGCGTCCCTTATTTGAAATCCGTTTAAGATCCTCAATGTTTGCTTTGATACTGCCAAGGATGTCTAAAGCTTCCTCGTAGTCGCCTTCTTCCAAAGAGTCCAGTAATAGTTCAGCCAAACTTTCAACTGAATCAGTTTTCCGTTTTACGACTTCTTCATCTGACTTCAAAAATTGGTTGAGTTTCATACGAGCATTGCCTTCCTTTCCTCTTGTTTTGACATAGCAACCTGATCCATTAACGCTTTTCGCGTCCATTTGTCTGCAAGCTCCTGCATTTTCAGACCATGACTTCGAGATAAAGCATAAAAGAGAGTGTCTACAGCTGGACCAAGGTCAAGAATCTCTTTAAGATCCGCCATCGGTAGCGCCTCAATACGGCCGGGGCGTTCATTCGCCAACCAGAGCGCGATATTTTCAGCAGCCTCAAGGGATTCCTTTGTCTGTTTCATAAAATTGATCAGGGCTTTACTGGGGCTGACGTTCAACGCCGGATCGACTGGGGCTGTTGCCCTCGGATGAAGCCGGAACAAATAATGTACAAGGTCAATGTGCTCATAAGCGCCGCATATCTCAAACCATTTGATGCAAAGTTCAGGCGTTAATGTGGTCAGGCCATTTTCAACGTCTGATACATACCGTTGATCTTTGCCGCCAAGTAACTGCCCTAATTGAAATTGAGTAAATCCCACTGTCTTTCTAACCTCTCTCATAATTTTTGGTAAATTATCGAGTTTATACGGGTTGTTCGACATATGTTCGCCTCCTGTTTCACGGGGAATTATTTGGTAAAATTTAAGTAATGAAGGAACTAGCTGGCTTGCTGTTTTTTCAGCTTATTGATGATGAAGGCTTGTCCCTTCGGAGTGATGCGCATTGTCAGCCAGGATTTCGGCGTCCCGTTTACTTGGCGCACCCCCTGTGCGATCTCAAAGAAACCTCGCTCGATGTATTCCTGGTATGGCTCATTCTTGTTGGCCATGATCATCTTCCATTCGCGCAGCTTCTGAAACAGTCGCTTTTCACCAATCATGATGCCGTTTTTCGAAGCAAGCTTTGCCAGTTCTCTCACAAGCAATGATTTTTCGGCCGCCATGCAACTCTGTGCAAAGTTGACCAATGGTTCCTGAATCTTCAATGCTTGTTCAAGTTGCTGCCGTTCTTCCTGCTCGCTGATCCATCGCTTTGCCCGGCTGACTGGATCTTCGATCATGTAGGACGGTTGAGTCATTTTTTGAAGCTCGGCTTCCATCCGATTAAATTCAGCAATGTATTTTTCTTTGAACACTGCTGCTTTTGCACCTGTATAACCAAAAACCAAAAATGCGAGTCCATCACGTTTGATCAGATATTTTTTTAATGATCGTCCTGTTGGATCTTCATATTCACTCAACGAAAAATTTCGTTCAGTAAAATCTTTAGAGCAATTCAGTGTTTCAATGCTTTTTATTACATCGGCGTGTCGTTTTCCGAATACCTCAGCCACTGTTAGGCTGTCTGTTACGGCTTGGTTGCCTTCAATAAAAACAATTTGATTCATGCTGTTACCTCCTTGCTTGTCCACCAAAAAAAGGTGAAGCAGATAATTAAGCGTGAAGCCTTAATTCTTTTTTAGAAGTGAAGTACGGCTCAAGAGCTTTACGGAAACACTCTTCTCTGTCCATCGTTCCGTAATATTCTTTGCCCATCTTGATGTTTGTTGTTTTTTTCTTAGTTTGTTTCGCCATGTGATCACCTCACGTCAGTGTATTCGTGTTGGACGGTTGGACTAACCAAGAATTTTGCTTACTTTGTAATCTATCAACCTTTCACTTGTGGTAAAATCTTCTACGTGAAAGGTGGGGAGAATATATGGATTTTAAGAAAATCAGTGACAATGCTTATCTTGAATGGTTTACAGAACACGCTGGTAATCTCAGCATGTACGGTAAGGAAGACTTACCGGAATTCATGAAAGATGAAAAAGATGTTCACTTATTTCTTCAAAAATTCGCTCAAGATATCAGCTTACTAACTGTCAAAAGCTATCATTCTGAGCTTGCTAAGAAACTGAAGGAATACGACATCGACCTTGAATCCTTAGAAATTCCAAACAAGAAATAAGACAAAATTCAACTTGGCCGGGACTGGATTTTTCAATGAAGTTGGCGGCTTCATTGATGGTCCAGTTCGTGGCTGAAGCAATTACTTTTGCTTTGTTCATTTGAATCTAGCTCCTTTTATTTGATTCATGTTTTCACTCCTATGCTGTATTTGTCCGTTGCGTAGGACTAACCAAGAAATTAAGCAGAATGTACTGCATTACGCTCACTACTCGAAACGCGTACTTGATCATCAAAAAAAAGAGTCCAGTTAAAATCAAGAACTTCTGCTATAGACTTAGCAGTTTGAACTCCCGCATTACGCTCGCCTTGTTCAATTGAAGCGTAAGTAGTTCGTGCGATCTTTGCTTTAGCAGCAACATCTTTTTGAGTTAATCCTTTGTTTAAACGATGACACTTTAACCATTCTCGCTGTTTTGATTTAGTGGCCATTCCTTTCACCTCCACTACTCATTTCGTGTCGTTGAATATAATATACTACGCATTTAGAGTATTGTAAACCCCTTCCCCTAAAAAAAAATACTCTTTTCGAGTAATTCAATATACTACGCTTATTGTGTAGTTATAATGTTCTTAGTGCCACAAAATGTGAGAGGCGATAAAATATGAACTTTTCAACCAAAATAAAGAAATTAAGAGAAGAAAAGAAGATGAAGCAACAGGAAGTAGCAGATAAGTTAGGTATTGCTCGTACAACCTACGCTTCATATGAGCAAGGGAAAAGAGAGCCAGATCATGAGACTCTAATAAAAATTGCTGACTACTATAACGTCACTATTGATTTTCTTTTGAGAGGAGAAAGCCAGGAGACACAAGATGAAATCTTCAACGAACAAGCAAGAAAGATTCTTGAAGATCCTGATACTCTGGTAGCTGCTGCTGATGGAAAGATAACAGCTTCAATTTTGGAAGCAGCTCAAAGAATTATTGCTGAGCAATTAAAATCAGGTAGACAACCCGGAGATATAAAAAACGGGAACAAAAAATAATTACATAACGATCTCTTTATCTTTATTTATTATTATTGTTTAGTTTAGTTTAATTAATGCTGAACACTTCGCCTCAAAATTTGAGGTAAACTATTCAGTTGAAACCATTTCAACCTCAATTTTTGAGGTGATCCATGAGGTTATTTCTGCATTCAACCGCAAATTTTGAGGTAAAACATTCAGGGTTTTTCACTCAGATTTTAGAGAGAAAAAGTAAAAAAATCCTTTATTTAGACGATACAAAGAAAGAGATTGCACTTCATTATAAAAGGGGAAATTACAATTGAAAAAATGGTTATTAGGTATTGGAGCATTGACTCTTAGTTTTTCTTTAGCTGCATGTAGTTCTGACTCTTCAAGTAGTAATGAAAAATCTTCTTCAAGCAAGACAAGCTCACTTAGTGCTGAGGACCAGTTTAAAAAAGATGCAAAATCATATGCCTATGAAAAAGTAAATAGCGCCGGCATTAAGAAAGGGACAAAAATTGTCATTGAAGGCGATGTTACTTATGCAGATAACGTCAATGATGATGGGGATACAGTTTCTAAAAATGTTGAGTTTACTGTAAGTAAAAATAGCGATGGATCTGAAGTTTACACAGTAAGCAATAAAAGCGCTGATAAGTTCAAACTAAACGATACCGTTAAAATTTATGGTACATATGAAGGCAGAGCTGAAGGAAGTGCCCTTCCTAAAGTGAAAGCCGTTTACGTTGAAAAAATTGATAAAGAAAAAGAGCAAGCTAAACAAGATGCTGCACTAAAAGAACAGTTTGAAAAAACTGGCGAAGGTGATATTGAAGGACTGGGCCACGTTAAAGATATCGGCGTTGGATATAACGACGAAGTCGGAATTGACGGTAAAGACACTCCTATAAAACCTGTTACGATGGGCAGCATGAAGCTTTATATTAACAGTGTCGACGTTCTCGAAATTCAACCAGATGATGATGCAAAATCACTTTATTTTAATGATCAAGATAAGGTTCGGGCTATTGTTGTCGATATGAAGGCCGAAAACACTTCTTCTAAGGACGTAACGTTTGACCCTAACCAAGCTGTTATTGTTACAAATACAGGAGAACAGCTTGAATCTGAAATGGGATTAATGGGTGAAGTAGGCGGAGACTTCTTAGGAAAAGTTAAAAAAGAAGGCCAGGCATGGTGGATACTTAAAGATAATTCAAAAGATATCACTAGTTTGAAAATGATTATTTCTCCTCCAAGTGATGCAAAAACCTATGATGATTTAGGAAGCGAGAAAAGACTAGATTTTGATATCTTGAGTTTTGAAGAAGCTAAGAAAAAAGATTCAAATTAAATTGAGCCCCTAAAGGGGGCTTTTCTTTTCGCTAAAAAAGGAACATATGTTTGTTCACCTTCGACAAAATAGGTGATAAGATACAATAAAGACCATGATAAAAGTCACATATTTGGTTATTTAAGGGAGGTTTCATCTTTGAGATACACTAACAGCCATTTAGAAGATTGGATTGAACAGCTTTACAGGGAGATCAATATTACAAAGCCACATGAGATTAATTTTGATAGAATTGCTCAGGCCTTGGACATCTTAATTGTTTACAATCCGGAAACGAGTTTTGCTCTGCGATTCAACGGCATGTATACAATTTCTTTAGATTCACGAAAGACACGACAGGAACAGTGGCTGGATTTTGCTCATGAGGTTTGCCATGATTTTAGACACATGAACGATGATAAGATCATGCCTGCTTCGTGGAAACGATATTTAGAGTACCAGGCCAATTATTTTGCGTATCACTTTTGTATACCTACTTTCATGCTCCGAGCAATGGACATCCCCCGTAATCTATACGACGCAGTTCAAGTCATTGCCGATGCCTTCAAGGTTCCAGATTCATTTGCGATGACCCGCATCAATATGTACTTCAATAAAAAACGACTCATCATATAAAAAAAGAGCCTCTAAAGGGCTCTTAGTTTGCGACCGGTATGCATACCATTTGAAATATGGTTTCGAACGGTTTTCTCACTGATAAATAGCTCGCTTGCAATCTCCTTTGTTGTCTTATCTTGAACGAGCAATTCGAACACTTCTCTTTCTCTTTTCGTTAGCAGCGGCTTCGATTGAAATTCTTTCTCCTTCAAGTATTGTAACCCTCCTTGCTAAGGTGAGAGCGAATCAGAAACGAATGGGTTTTGATATAGTCGAGATATCATATGTAAGAAGGGCGCAGGAGGTGACGTTTACAAGATAATTAGTTTATCGTGTATGAAGAAGCGTTTCTTTCTCCTCATCTGTCCAGCTGACAGCCTTGCCGCTTTCCTTTGAGACTTGAACCATCACGACTGCCCCGGTGAAGCAGGGCTCGCCTTCGAGGTTCTCTCCGAGATAGTGCAAGGTAAGAGATGAACTGCCGACTGCGCTTGTTTTCACATAGATGCGCAACTCTTCATAAGGCATGACTTGGCGCAAATAATCGCATTGCTGGCTTGCCACGACTGTCATGGTCTGTTTGTTTTCACTCATCATATTCAACTTTTTAAAATAAGAAATCCGCGCCTCCTCAAAATATATAAAAGGGGTTACATTATTCATATGCCCAAACATGTCTGTCTCCGAAAATCTTACGGATACCTCATTGAAAAAAGAAAAGGATGTTTTCCATTCTTGAAACGGCATATCAATATAAGCGGGAAGCTTCATCTTTTTTCATCTCCTTATTGTTTAAAAAAACCTCTCCCATGCGGAAGAGGTTTTTCTTCTTATACTCTGTCGCTTCCGAAGAAATTGCGGAACGCTTGTAAGTTTGTATCTCTATTCAAGGCTGCAATCGAAGTGGTAAGCGGAATCCCCTTCGGACAGGATTGAACACAGTTTTGCGAGTTGCCGCAATCTGCAAGGCCGCCTTCATCCATTAATGCTTCTAATCGTTCAGATTTATTCATGGCGCCTGTCGGATGCGCGTTAAACAGGCGGACTTGCGACATCGGTGCAGGCCCCATGAACTTCGATTTGCTGTTCACATTCGGGCAAGCTTCGAGGCAGACGCCGCATGTCATGCATTTTGATAATTCATATGCCCATTGACGGCGTTTTTCCGGCATTCTCGGCCCCGGTCCTAAATCGTACGTACCGTCAATCGGTATCCACGCTTTTACTTTTTTCAATGAATCAAACATTCTGCTGCGATCAACCTGCAAATCACGAACAACTGGGAATGTTTTCATTGGTTTTAAACGGATCGGCTGTTCAAGCTGGTCGATAAGCGCCGTGCAAGACTGGCGGGGTTTTCCGTTTATGACCATTGAACATGCGCCGCATACTTCCTCAAGACAGTTCATATCCCATGTGACAGGGGTTGTCTTCTCACCTTTGACATTAACCGGATTCCGGCGGATTTCCATCAGAGCGGAAATGACGTTCAGATTCGGGCGGTATGGAATCTCAAATTCTTCATCGTAAGGCGTGCTGTCGGCTGTATCTTGACGTGTGATAATAAATCGTATGGTTTTTTGTTCACTCATGATTATTTCGCCACCTTCTTCTTCGAGTAATCCCGTTTCCGAGGCGTTATCAGTGATACATCGACATCCTGATACTCAAATTCCGGCGCTTCATACGGGCTTACATGTTTAGCCATTGTTGTTTTGAGCCATTCATCATCATTACGTTCAGGATAATCCGGTTTATAATGGGCGCCCCGGCTTTCATTACGGTTGTATGCGCCAAGGGTAATCACCCTAGCAAGCTGAAGCATGTTTGAGAACTGGCGTGTGAACATCGCTCCCTGGTTGCTCCATTTTGTCGTGTCATTGATGTTGATCTTTTTGAAGCGCTCCATTAACTCCTGAATTTTGTCATCCGTTTTCAAAAGCTTGTCATTATGGCGGACAACCGTTACGTTCGCCGTCATCCACTCACCGAGCTCTTTGTGAAGAACATAGGCATTTTCGGTTCCGTCCATACTCATAATATCAGCCCATTTTTCTTCTTCTTTCTTAACGTGAGCGTCGAATAAAGATGAAGACATGTCTTCCGCTGAAGATTCTAAGCCGTTTACATATTTCACCGCATTCGGACCGGCCACCATGCCTCCGTAAATCGCAGACAGCAGGGAGTTCGCTCCCAAGCGGTTGCCGCCGTGCATAGAATAATCACATTCCCCAGCCGCAAACAGTCCAGGGATATTTGTCATTTGATCGTAATCCACCCATAAACCGCCCATAGAATAATGGACCGCCGGGAAGATTTTCATTGGGAGCTTACGCGGGTCGTCTCCCATGAATTTCTCATAAATCTCAATGATGCCTCCAAGCTTAATATCAAGCTCTTTCGGATCTTTATGAGACAGATCGAGATATACCATGTTTTCACCGTTAATGCCAAGCTTCTGGTTCACACACACATCAAATATTTCGCGTGTCGCAATATCACGCGGCACCAGGTTTCCGTATGCCGGATATTTTTCCTCCAGGAAATACCATGGTTTGCCGTCTTTATATGTCCACACGCGCCCGCCTTCACCACGCGCTGATTCACTCATCAGTCTTAATTTGTCATCGCCCGGTATGGCTGTCGGGTGGATTTGAATGAATTCTCCGTTTGCATAATACGCTCCCTGCTGATAAACGATTGACGCAGCAGATCCTGTATTAATCATGGAGTTCGTTGATTTTCCAAAGATGATTCCCGGTCCGCCCGTCGCCATAATGACAGCGTCTGAACGGAAGGATTCAATTTGCATGTTTGTCAGGTTTTGTGCAACAATTCCACGGCAGGTTCTGTCATCATCTAAAACAGCGCCAAGGAATTCCCAGCCTTCGTATTTTGTGACCAGACCCGCAACTTCGTATCTGCGCACTTGCTCGTCCAGTGCGTAAAGCAGCTGCTGTCCCGTCGTCGCACCAGCATAAGCAGTTCTGTGGTGCTGTGTACCCCCGAATCGGCGGAAATCAAGCAGGCCTTCAGGCGTCCGGTTAAACATGACGCCCATCCGGTCTAATAAGTGGATGATTGAAGGCGCCGCTTCACACATCGCCTTGACCGGCGGCTGGTTGGCAAGAAAGTCTCCCCCGTATACCGTGTCATCAAAATGTTCCCACGGAGAGTCACCTTCCCCTTTTGTATTGACCGCTCCGTTTATGCCGCCTTGCGCACAAACCGAATGAGAACGTTTGACAGGAACGATGGAAAACAACTTAACCGCCATTCCTGATTCCGCTGCTTTAATTGTCGCCATGAGGCCGGCAAGACCCCCGCCGACTACGATAATGCTTGATTGACTCATGATAGCCCCTCTCCCTCTAGTAATCTAGTACTCTTAAACAAATGCGAAAATCGCTTTTAAGCCTACGTATGACAGTGCAACAAAAATAATCAGCGTAACGTATGTCGAAATTCTTTGAGAACGAGGCGTTACCGTGATGCCCCAAGTAACAGCGAAAGACCATAAACCGTTCGAGAAGTGGAAAATTGTTGATAAAACACCGACAATGTAAAAACCAAGCATAGCCGGAGAGCTCAAAATATTCGCCATCATGTCGAAATTGACCTCAGCACCCATTTGTGCGGCAATGCGGGTTTCCCACACGTGCCAGCTGACGAAAATGAGGGTGATGATACCGGTTACACGCTGCAGGACGAATAGCCAGTTTCTCATGTAGCTGTATTGGCCGGCGTTATTTTTCGCAGTAAACGCTATGTACACACCATAAACTGCATGATAAATTAATGGTAAGAAGATAATAAAAATTTCCAAGGCATACCTGAAAGGCAGGCTATCCATAAAATGAGCAGCGCTATTGAATGCTTCAGCGCCCCTTGCGGCAAACTGGTTGACGACTAAATGCTGAATAAGAAAGATGCCGACCGGTATGACGCCAAGCAAGGAATGCAATCTTCGAAAATAAAACTCTCTGTTCCCAGACATTACTTTACCCCCTGTTTGATAAGTGCGAAATGTGCTAAATCTCTTCCCCCACTTCTTTCAATTGTAAGCACTTTATTAAGATTTATTGACAATTTCATTTTACTCCTCCCTCAAAAGGGCGTCAAGAAAACGCGTACATAAATTATAATTTTCCGAATTGATTAGTTGATTGAAAAATTTTATTTTATCAATATATATTTCTTGCTTAATTTTTCATAAGAATTACAGGATCATTCTGTAATCCTCCCCCCTGTTTGAGCTATAATATACGCAGGAGAGAGGGGAGACAGTTATGAAGTCTAAATTTGAAGCATCTATTGACAACCTAAAAGAAATTGAAATGAACGCCTATGCCTACGAACTAATACGAGAGATCGTTCTCCCAGATATGCTTGGCCAAGATTACTCTTCCATGATGTATTGGGCAGGAAAACATCTCGCCCGTAAGTTTCCTCTTGAATCATGGGAGGAATTTCCGGCCTTCTTTGAAGAAGCGGGCTGGGGAACCCTCACCAACGTAAGCGCTAAAAAACAGGAGCTTGAATTTGAACTTGAAGGGCCGATCATTTCCAACCGGCTTAAACATCAGAAAGAACCTTGCTTTCAGCTGGAGGCTGGTTTTATCGCTGAACAAATTCAATTGATGAATGATCAGATTGCCGAATCATATGAACAAGTGAAAAAGAGAGCCGATAAAGTGGTTCTGACTGTGAAATGGGATATGAAAGACCCAGTGTAATCAAAAAGGCGGTGACTGCATAGTCCCGCCTTTTTGATTGTCATTACACAGCTGAAGGGTGTTTTGAAAGCTCAAATGCATCGTGAAGCGACTCGACTGCTTTCACCATGTCATTTTCGCTTACGACTGTTGACACTTTGATTTCAGATGTGCTGACCATTTTGATTAAAATGTTTTTTTGCGCCAGTACAGCAAACATTTCAGCCGCTACACCGGGATTTGAGACCATGCCGGATCCAACAATAGATACTTTAGCCAATTTGCTTTCTGTCTCGATTTTCTCAAATTCCAGCGCGTCTTTATACTCTTCAAGCACCGCAACGGTTTGGTCTGCATCTTCTGTTTTGACAGAGAAGGAAATTCCAGTCTTGTCCTCGGCCTGCGTTTGGATAATGATATCCACGTTTATGTTTCTTTTGGCAAGTGTTGTAAAAATAGTAGACAAAGTTGTCAGGCCGCTAGTCAGCCCGTAAATGGTTACTCTTGTGATTTGATCTTCAAATGCAATGCCTCTGACAATTAAATTCTGTTCCATGGATGATTCCTCCTCAATTAATGTTCCCGCTTCGGTTTCTGTACTTGAACGCACTTCTAACGGCACTTGGTAATTTTTCGCGAACTCAACTGCTCTCGGATGAAGAACACCGGCGCCTAAATTGGCAAGCTCAAGCATTTCATCGTATGAGATGCCCTCAAGTTTTCTCGCTGATTTCACATAGCGCGGATCGGTTGTAAACACGCCTGGCACGTCTGTGTATATGTCACATTTATCAGCTTTTAAAGCGGCAGCCAAAGCAACTGCTGTTGTATCTGAACCGCCCCGGCCCAATGTCGTAATTTCACAATCCTCTGTCATGCCTTGGAATCCTGCAACAATGACAATTTTTCCTTTTTCAAGCTGGTCTGCTAAAACCGAAGTGTCGATATCTGTAATTCTGGCGTTTCCGTGAATGGCCTCCGTACGGATTCCCGCCTGCCAGCCAGTATAAGACACAGCGTCATAGCCTTTTTCCTGCAATGCCATTGAAAGGAGTGAAATCGTGACCTGCTCGCCTGTCGCCAGCAGCATATCCATTTCGCGTTTGCTCGGCTGGTCAGAAATAGCTTTTGCAAGGCTGACCAATTCGTCAGTGGATTTTCCCATTGCTGAAACGACGACAACGACTTGATGGCCTTTCTGTTTTTCTGCAATTGCGCGGTTTGCCGCATTTTGAATTTTTTCGACTGAGCCGACGGAAGTGCCTCCGAATTTTTGTACAATAAGACCCATGTATTACCACCCTTTACATTTTGGTTCGTGCGGGTGAGGAGAAAGAGCGCTTTGTCCACAATAAAAAAAGCAATGAGAGGAATACTCTCATTGCTTATCAATTAATCATCATAAATGATTATGAACAACGAGATAGCCCTCCAAGAAAATGATTTCTTGACAGCCTTACATTTATTCAATGCACGGCCAGCAAATAATACCGATGGGGTTTTATTTGCTTCGGCGACGCTCCCCTTTCAGCCTTTTTCACAGAATCCATCTTTCTCCAAAGGCATACTCTTGAAGTTCGCACCTCTATCTTCACCATATAACACGATCTAACTATGAAATTAGTTCACATTTTATCAGATCTTATTTAAAAGGACAACATTATTTTTGCAATTTGTCGTAAAGGAGCTGAGCCGCCGCTGTGGGAACACCGGCTTTTTTGATGTCCTCAAGGCTTGCTTCCTTCATTTTTTTAACGGAACCGAAATGCTTTAACAGCATTTTCTTTCTTTTCTCTCCGATACCCGGGATGTCGTCCAAAACGGATTGAAACGCGCTTTTTCCGCGGATTTGCCTGTGAAAACTGATTGCAAAACGGTGCACCTCGTCTTGAATGCGCTGCAGGAGGTAAAATTCCTGGCTGTTTCGTTCCAGATACACTACCTCCAGCGGCTCACCGATCAGTAAATTTGAGGTTCTGTGTTTTTCATCTTTCGCTAGACCGGCGATCGGGATATCCAAGCCGAGTTCATTTTCAATGACATCCCTTGCTGCGTTGATCTGCCCTTTTCCTCCGTCAATGATAATCAGATCGGGCAGCGGCAGATTCTCACGAAGCACTCTCGTATAGCGTCTTCTGACAACCTCTCTCATAGAACCGTAATCATCCGGCCCTGTAACAGTTTTGATTTTATATTTGCGGTATTCCTTTTTATATGGTTTGCCATCGATAAACACAATCATCGCGGAAACCGGGTTTGTCCCCTGTATATTTGAGTTATCAAACGCTTCAATTCTGTGCGGCGTATAAATATTTAATGCCTCACCTAGTTTCTGCACTGCCCCGATTGAACGCTCCTCGTCCCGTTCGATTAAAGAGAATTTTTCTTTCAATGCGATTTTCGCATTTTTATGGGCAAGCATGAGCAGTTCTTTTTTCGGGCCTTTTTTCGGCTGGTGAACGTTTGTTTCCAGCAGCTGCTCGATCATAGATTGATCTACGCTGTCCGGAACTAAAATCTCCTTCGGAAGGAAGTGGTTGTTTTTTGAATAGAACTGCCCGATGAACGTGAGGAACTCTTCATCTGCTTCCTGATAAAGCGGGAACATGCTGACATCGCGTTCAATGAGCTTTCCTTGGCGGATGAAAAAGACCTGCACACACATCCAGCCCTTATCGTACGCGTACGCGAACACATCACGGTCGACTAGATCGTTCATCGTCATTTTTTGTTTTTCCATCGTTGATTCAATATGGGCCATTTGGTCACGAAGCTCTTTTGCTCGTTCAAACTCAAGATTCTCAGCAGCTTCATGCATTTTCTCTTCAAGCTCTTTTTTGACCTCATTATAGCCGCCCCTTAAGAAACGTGTAATGCTTTCAACCAGCTCTCTGTTCGTCTCTTCGGAAATATCCTTTACACACGGAGCGAGGCATTGGCCCAGATGATAGTAAAGGCACACTCTGTCCGGGAGCTTGGAGCATTTTCTGAGAGGATACAGACGGTCGAGCAGTTTTTTTGTTTCCCTTGCTGCCTGTACATTCGGATACGGCCCGAAATAGCGCCCTTTGTCTTTTTTGACATTGCGGGTGACAATCAGCCTTGGGTGGCGTTCATGGGTGAGTTTTATGAAAGGATAGGTTTTGTCGTCTTTGAGCATGACGTTGTATTTCGGATCATGCTTTTTGATCAGATTCATTTCTAAAATAAGCGCTTCAAGATTGGAGGACGTCACGATATATTCAAAATCCTCGATTTCCGTCACAAGCCTTTGGGTTTTCGCGTCGTGAGAACCGGTGAAGTAGGAGCGCACTCTGTTTTTCAGCACTTTTGCTTTCCCTACGTAGATCACAGTCTGCTGCCGGTCCTTCATGAGATAACAACCCGGTTGATCAGGAAGGAGGGCGAGTTTTTCTTTCAGTTGTTTGTTCATATGTTACCCTTCCTTATGTTTAATCCTTTATTTCCAGTTTAACACGAACGTTTGTTTTTCTCTATGGTTCACAATTGGCGAATAAAAAAAGCGATCCCTCAATCGGAATCGCTCTGGCATGTAAGCAGCGGAAAATTAAAGATGTTTGTTTACAAGCTCTTGAAGCGCTTCTTTTGGTTTGAAGCCGACTGAAGTTTCAACTACTTCGCCGTCTTTTAACACAAGAAGAGTCGGGATGCTCATAACGCCGTATTTTCCGGCAGTTTCTTGGTTTTCGTCTACATCGATTTTTACGATTTTCAGTTTGTCTCCCATTTCTTGATCCAATTCTTCAAGAACAGGTGCAATCATTTTACAAGGTCCGCACCAAGGAGCCCAGAAGTCTGCCAGTACGACGCCTTCGCTTGTTTCAGCTGAGAAAGATTGATCAGTTGCTTTTACGATAGCCATTATTGAATTCCTCCAATGTGAAATGATGATTTTTAGTATAGCATCTCCCATTCGTTCACGCTATTTTAATGCTTACAAATTATTTTTTCCTGATCACAGCCGGTTTACTCATTTTTATATGGTTGAATGGGATATGCTCTTTTTTTAAAACACAAATCTGATAATGGCCCCGATCACTACAATTGCCCCAATAATCATTAAAATGGTACGAAGCATAAGATCACATCTCCTCTTCACTGTCATGTACTTTACCATGCCCTGCCGGAGCTGTTTTAAAACCTGAAAAAGAGCGCCGGCATGAAGCTCCGGCGCTCTTGCGCGATTAAGAATCAGCACGCAGCGTAAGTAAGACGACTGACATTGGCGGGAGTTTTACTTTCAGTTTGTTTTTGCTGAGCGTGTATTGTCTGAAGGATTCCGGTTTGACATGATGAGGATCGTCAAACGTGTTATGCTCATTCATTTTTTCTGCCGTAAGAATGACTCCGGAATGGTCCGCTGCCTTGTGTAGGCCCCTCAGCTCGATTTCCGCCTCTGCCTTGTTTTGGTGATCGATGTTGCAAATTGTGATATTGATATCGCCTTCAGCTTGTTTCGACGCTGAAATGCTGATTTGCGGAAGCGTTTCACCGTTCCATTCATAGTCGGCAGACATTGTCTCTGTGGCTAAAAGAGAAGCGTCCTGATGCACCTTAAACATATTGAATACATGGTACGTCGGTGTCAAAAGCATCCGCTCTCCCTCAGTCAAAATCATCGCTTGCAGAACGTTTACTGTTTGGGCGATGTTGGCCATTTGCACCCGGCGGCAATGTTGATGGAAAATGTGGAAATGAGAAGCCGCCACCAGTGCATCACGAATGGTGTTTTGCTGATATAAGAAACCGGGATTCGTGCCTGGCTCGGGATCAAACCACGTGCCCCATTCATCAATAATCAGCCCGACCCGCTGCTCCGGATCGTACCGGTCCATAATCGTGCCGTGTTTTTGAATCAATTCATCGATGTATTTGGCTTTTTTCATCGTAATAAACCATTCATCTTCCGTGAATTCTGTAGCTGATCCTTTGCCCTTCCAGAAATCCCCCGGAATCGTGTAATAATGAAGACTCAACCCGTCCATCAGGCCAGCGGCTTTTTTCATAAGCACGTCCGTCCAATTAAAATCATCCACATTTGCGCCGCCTGCAATTTTATAAATGTCATTCCCGCTGTAATTGCGGACATAAGTCTGAAAACGCCGGTACAGATCTGCGTAGTATTCGGGATGCATGTTGCCGCCGCAGCCCCAGTTTTCATTGCCCACGCCGAAATATTTCAGCTTCCAAGGCTCTTCTCTTCCATTTTGCTTTCTCCAGTCTGACATCGGCGTGCCTTCTTCAAATGTCATATACTCAATCCACTCCGCCATTTCCTGAACGGTTCCGCTTCCGACATTGCCGCAAATATATGGCTCGCATTCAAGCAGCTCGCAAAGCATCATAAATTCATGCGTTCCGAATTCATTTGATTCAATTGTACCGCCCCAGTGAGTGTTCAGCATTGTCTTACGGTCACCGACACCGTTTGCCCAATGGTATTCGTCCGCAAAACACCCGCCTGGCCACCTGAGGACAGGGATGTGCAGCTGTTTGAGCGCCTCCAGCACGTCCTTTCGTATCCCGTTGATATTGGGGATGTCTGAGTCCGTTCCGACCCAGATCCCCTCATAAATCCCTCTTCCTAAATGCTCAGCAAAATGACCGTATATATTTTTGTTAATTGTTCCTTTTACGATATCTGTTTGAATCACTGCTTGATGTTCAGACATGCCTCTGATCATTCCTTTCATACGGATATGAAAAGCACCACAGTCAAATATGTGATCTGTCTTTTGCCTGAGGAGTCAGCATGAATGTAAGCGCTTTTAAAGTAACCATATTATATATGTTCGTACATGTCAACGTCATTTTCTATAGTTTTTATATTTGTACGTATGTATTTATAAATATGAAAAAATCCCGAACTTTTAAAGTCCGGGATTTCCTTTATGAGTGTATATTCAATTGTTTGAATTCCTCAGTTAATAACGGGACAACTTCAAATAAATCACCGACGATGCCGTAATCCGCTATTTTAAAGATATCGGCTTCGGGGTCTTTATTGATGGCGACGATCACCTTGCTGTTTGACATGCCGGCCAAATGCTGGATGGCGCCGGAAATGCCGCATGCAATGTACAAATCCGGAGTGACGACTTTCCCCGTCTGCCCGATTTGGAGAGCATAATCGCAATAATCAGCGTCACATGCCCCGCGAGAAGCCCCGACTACGGCCCCTAGCACCTCTGCAAGCTCCTGCAGAGGCTGAAATCCCTCCTTGCTTTTGACTCCTCGGCCGCCCGCAACGATAATTTTTGCTTCGGAGAGATCAACACCGTCAGCTGTTTTTTTCACGACCTCTTGGATAACAGTGCGGAGGTCAGTAAGAGAAACATCAATGCTTTCGATGCTCCCCGATCTGCTGGTGTCTTTTTCTGAAGCTTGAATGTTATTGGGGCGAATTGTTGCAAAGATCATCGGATCGGTTGAAATGACGCGTTCAAAAGCTTTCCCCGAGTAAATCGGCCGTGTGAACATAACATTTCCTCCGGTAACGCTTACATCTATAGCATCAGAAATTAAGCCTGTTTGCAGCCGGGCAGCAAGCTTCGGTGAAAGATCCTTGCCCATTGCCGTATGCCCGAAGATGACTGAATCAGGATTTTCTTGCTCGATAACACCTCTCATGACCTGGCTGTACCCGTCTGCCGTGTATGTTTTCAGCTTCGGGTCCTCAGCGGTAAGAACTTTATCTGCTCCGTAATGAATAAGCTCTTGTGCAATGCTTTGTACATTTTCACCGATGAGAACACCGATGACTTCCCCATCTCCTGAAATGGTTCTTCCTGCAGCTATTGCTTCAAAGGTGACATTTCGCAATTCCCCATCGCGTATTTCTCCAAGCACGATCACTTTTTTTCCCATTCTAACATCCCCCTGTTTCTTTGAATGTCCAAGTTTTAAATGACTTTAGCTTCGCTGCGGAGCAATGAAACAAGCTCTTTTGCCTGTTCAGCAGGCTCACCTTGGAGAAGCTTCCCGGCTTCTTTTTTCGGCGGCAGAAAACGTTCAATGGTTTTCAGCTTTGGTTCAGCATCCTCTTCGTCCAGATCAAGATCATCAAGTTCAAGCTCTTCAAGCGGCTTTTTCTTAGCCTTCATAATTCCCGGAAGCGATGGATAGCGCGGCTCGTTTAAGCCCTGCTGAGCTGTGACAAGCAATGGGAGCGTCGTTTTGATTTTTTCAACATCCCCTTCGACGTCCCTTTCTGCTTCTGCATCAGTGCCGTTGATTTCGAGTTTGGTGATCGTAGTGATACACGGAATGTCCAGTAGCTCGGCAAGCCGAGGCGCCACTTGTCCTGATCCTCCGTCAATGGCAACATTTCCGCCGAGAATCAAATCAAACTCCTGATCCTTCATATAGTGGTATAAAACTTGAGAAATGGAATATTGGTCGGGTTCTTCAAGATCATCTTCTATGTTGATTAAAACAGCTTGGTCACAACCCATGGCAAGCGCCGTACGCAATTCTTTCTCCGCTTCTTCACCGCCGACCGTGACAGCGGTGATCGTGCCGCCATGCTTTTCCTTCAGCTGGATGGCTTCTTCTATCGCGTACTCATCATATGGATTAATGATCCATTCCGCTCCGTCATCCTGAATCTTTCCTGTTTCAATGACGATTTTTTCTTCTGTGTCAAACGTCCGTTTCATCAGTACAAATAGATTCATGATCATATCCCCTTTTATTCGCCTTTGAACTGAGGCTTTCTTTTTTCGAGAAATGCCTGGATGCCTTCCTTGGCGTCCTCTGACTCAAATGCTTCCCCAAATCGCTTTGCTTCAAGCTTTAAGCTGCCTTCATAGGAATACACCTTGTTGGAATAAAGAAGTTCAAGCAAAGATGCCAGCGTTTGCGGGCTTTTCTCTGCAAACTTAGCGGCAAGTGCTTTTGCTTTTTCAATCACTTCTGCCTCATCTTTCGCTCCAATTGAGACAAGTCCGAGATCAAGCGCTTCTTTTCCGGATATCGGTTCTCCTGATCCGATGAGCTCCAGTGCTTTGGCTGTACCGACATATCTCGGAAGGCGCTGTGTCCCCGCAAAACCTGGAATGATACCGAGATTAAGCTCCGGGAGCCCCAGCTTAGCATCTTCTGCCGCGATTCTGATGTGACAGGCCATTGCAAGCTCCAGCCCGCCTCCGAGAGCAGCGCCGTGAATCGCTGCGATAATCGGTTTTGGAAAACTTTCGATTCTCTCCATTAACTGCTGGCCGCGCTCAGCGAGCAATGAGGAATCCTCATTGCCTTTAAGCGATGTAAATTCTTTAATATCAGCGCCGGCTGAGAAAAATCTTCCCTCGCCGTGAATGATAATGCTTCGTACGCCTGCATCTGTCTCACATTGATCAAGACAGGAAGACAGCTCTTCTAATATCCGGCTTGAAAGCGCGTTTGCCGGCGGATTGTGAATCGTCAAGACTGCCACAAATTGATCAACCGCAAGTGAAATTGCATTCATAGGACAGAACTCCTTTACTTATTGTGAATTCCGGATACCAATAATTCTAAAACGCTGTTTGAAAGCGCAACGAGATCGTACTTTTGGTCATTCATCACCCAAGTTGTCACAGTTTCGTCAATCGTTCCAAAAATCATCTGCCGGGCGAGGCGGACATCGAGGCCTTCTTTTATTTCGCCTGATTGTATACCTTCCGTCAAAATGCCATCCAAAATATTTAAGTAGCCTTTTAATATTTCGTTGATTTTTTGGCGCAGCTCCAAGTTGGTTTGGCGGAGCTCAAGCTGCGTGACAATGGCGAGATTATGGTCACCCGCTAAAAGGGAAAAATGCTTTGAAATCACAAGCGCCAATTTCTCTTTCGCTGTTGCTTTTTCTTTAATGTCCTCTTCCATCCGCTCAATAAATTGACCCATTTTTTCTTTGAAAAGAGAAATTAAAATATCTTCTTTGTTTTTAAAATAGAGATAGATGGTGCCGTCCGCTACCCCGGCTTGTTTGGCAATTTTGGATACCTGTGACTGGTGGTAGCCGTTTTCTGCAATGACTTCTACTGCTGCATCAATAATCTGCATATACTTTGGCCGTTTTTGCTTCAATGTTCATCGTTCCTTCCTATAGAAATGAATGACTATTCATTCATAATTTCATGATAAGAAGGATTTTCAGGTTTGTCAAGTTTATTCATAGGCGTTCTCTTTTTTTATTTGATATGATGATTTTCGGTTTCTTCTTCAAGTAAACGCCTTCTTAAAATTTTTCCCACCGCCGTTTTCGGCAGCTCCTTTCTGAACTCATAGGCTTTGGGCACCTTATAGGGAGCTAGACGTGATCTCGCAAAAGCGTCCAGTTCTTCTGTATCGGCTTTTGCGCCTTTCTTTAATACGACAAATGCTTTTACTGTTTCTCCCCTGTAGGAATCGGGAACGCCTGCGACAACAATTTCCTGGATGGCTTCATGTTCATAAAGCGCTTCTTCTACCTCACGCGGGTAAATATTGTAACCGCCGGCAATGATGATATCCTTCTTCCTGTCAGCAATATAGAAAAAGCCTTCTTCATCCATATAGCCCATGTCCCCGGTGAACAGCCAGCCATCTCTCAGCACTGCGGCGGTTTCCTCTGGTTTATTCCAGTATCCTTTCATGACTTGCGGACCTTTTACAATGATTTCTCCATGCTCATACGGAGCGGCAAGCTCACCCGTCTCTTCAGAATAGATCGCAGCGTCCGTACTCGGCCAAGGACAGCCGATACTGCCCGGCTTGTTTTTTCCCCAGATAAAGTTGGCGTGCGTCACTGGGGATGCCTCAGACAAACCATAGCCCTCCACAAGCTTTCCACCAGTCACCTTTTCAAATTTCTGCTTTACCTCCACGGGGAGCGCGGCTGATCCGCTAAGACAGCTTTTAATGGATGACAGATCATAATGCTGCAATTCAGGGTGATGCAAAAGGCCAATGTAAATTGTCGGTGCGCCAGGAAAGAGCGTCGGTTTGTGTTTGTCGATGATTTTAAGTGTTTCGAGCGGATCAAACTTAGGAAGAAGAATCATTTCGAAGCCTAGTTTAATCGAATAGTTCATGACTGCCGTCAGTCCGTAGACATGAAAAAATGGAACGATGCCCAGCACTTTTTCAGCGCCTTCTTTCACGTCATACATCCAAGCGGCGCACATTTCAGTATTTGCCAAAATATTTTGGTGCGTGAGCATGACCCCTTTTGGAGCTCCGGTTGTTCCTCCGGTATACTGGAGGACAGCGATATCATGCTCAGGATCGATCTTCGGGATTGTCAGGAGTTCAGTTTTTTCCTGCTTCATACTGGAAGCGAACGTGTGAATGTTAGCTGTTTTGTCAAAGTCGATATGCACTTTTTGTTTTTGCGTCAGCGGGTAAAGAATATTTTTCGGAAAAGGCAAATAGTCTTTTACACTGGTTATCAAAATCTGGTCGACTATTGATAACGTTTTCATTTTTATTGCCTTCGGGAAAAGCAAATCTAAGGTGATGATTACACTTACCTGAGCATCTCTAAGCTGGTATTCAAGCTCATGCTCGGTATAAAGCGGATTCGTCTGCACCACGATGCCACCGGCAAACAAGACGCCATAATAAGAAATCACTGTTTGCGGGCAATTGGGCAGCATAACAGCCACTCTGTCTCCTTTTTGCAGGCCATTGCACTGCAAAAAAGCTGCAAGTTTAAGAGCATCCGTCAGAATGTCATGAAAGGTGAGTTTTTTTCCATAAAACGATATTGCGGTTTTATCAGGGAATCGTGCGGCGGAGTCTGTCAGGATGGATTGCAGGGTTTTATTCGGCAACGGAAGCTCATGCGGGATATCGTTGGGATACTCGGCAAGCCACGGCTTTTGAGACTGCATAAAACCTCCCCCTTTCGATTTTAGAGTTCCACCTTATCATTATAGCAGATGGACGGCAAAAAAAAGAAAAAGAAAGGTAAATCTTTCTTTTTCTCATAATATGAACAGATATATAAGACCAATTAACAAAAAGATTCCCGCCGCGGCGAGCAGTACTTTTGCAAGCTTTTCCATTTATTCTCCGTCCCCTTATATTCCGGCTGCCACCACAAATGAAAGCCCGACAGAAATGACAAATGAAATAAAGCCGACAGCCCGGTTATCATTTTCGATTTCCTGATCAATTTTAAACCGCGGAGTCAAAAACTCAAAAATAAAGTAGCTGATCAGAAGCATAACAAACCCGTAAACGCCCCAGCCGATCATTTGCAGCAGCGAATTATGCTGAGAGATGGAATGCTGAAATACGTTTGCGATCCCCAAAATTTTTCCGCCGGTCGCCATTGCCACCGCAAGATTTCCTTTTTGAATCTCTTCCCAGTTTTTATAAGCCGTCACCAGCTCAAACACAGTCAAAAAGAGGACGAGGCAGAGAACCGCGACACTGTAATATGCCGCGATTTCCACAAGCTCGTTTTCCCAAAAATCACTCATGGCCATACTCCCTTTTATTTTAGTTCAACAACCGTAACGCCTGATCCTCCCTCACCTGCTTCACCGAAACGGGAACTTTTGACGCTGCGGTGGTTTTTCAGAAGATCCTGTACGCCTTTTCTTAAAGCGCCGGTTCCTTTTCCGTGGATGATTGACACTCTTGGATATCCGGCTAACACCGCATCATCCAAGTATTTTTCAACCCGGCTGAGGGCATTTTCATAGCGTTCGCCGCGAAGATCAAGTTCAAGCGATACGTGATAGTCCTTTCCTTTGACCGCTGTAATCATTTTTTCTTTTTTTGGCTCCGGAGCTGATTTGATAAACTCCAAATCTTTTTCTTTTACTTTCATCTTTAAAATACCGATTTGAACGTTCCATTCATTGCCGCCTGTTTTTTCGAGCAATGTTCCTTTTTGCCCGAAAGTGAGGACTTTCACCTCGTCGCCAGGCTTAAAGTCGCGTTTTTGCGTTTTCGGCTTTTCCGGTTTCTTGGACTTTTCAAAAGCAGGCATAGCGCCTTCTAACCGTTTCTTCGCGTTAATCAGCTCGTGATCCTTGAAGGATTTGTGTTCTTCTTTTATGGAGCGCAATTCATGAATAATGTCCTCGGCTTCTTTCATTGCCGCTTTTACTTTTTCAGCAGCCTGCTGTTCTGCCTCTTCAAGCATTTTGTCTTTTTTGCTGTTAAGCTCGATGATTTGCTGCTGCAGCTCTTTATGCAGTTTTTCCGCTTCTTTTCTGATTGATTCTGTCTCAGAAAGCTCTTCTTCCGCACGTTTTTTGCTTTGTTCCAGCGACGCAATCATCGTATCGACTTCGTTATGCTCGGCCGTCATTTCTGACTTCGCCTGCCCGATGATATGGTCCGGGAGCCCGAGGCGTTTTGAAATTTCGAAAGCATTGCTTCGACCCGGCACACCAATTAAAAGTTTATAGGTCGGTGACAGCGTTTCGATGTCAAATTCAACGCTGGCATTCATGACGCCTTCTCTGTTATAGCCGTACGCCTTCAATTCCGGATAATGCGTCGTAGCTAACACTCGTGCATTGGTGCGATGCACGTCATCCAAGATGCTCATGGCGAGGGCCGCCCCCTCCTGCGGATCTGTCCCTGCACCAAGTTCATCGAAAAGCACAAGGCTGTTTTCATTGACCTGTTCTAAAATGCCGACAATATTCACCATATGGGATGAGAACGTACTTAAACTTTGCTCAATCGACTGTTCATCACCGATATCAGCGAATACGTGCTCAAATACTGCCGCTTCTGACCCTTCATCTGCCGGGATATGAAGACCTGACTGCGCCATTAAGGTTAGCAGGCCTAACGTTTTAAGGGTGACTGTTTTCCCCCCGGTGTTTGGCCCTGTGATGACAATGGTTGAAAAATCGCGGCCAAGCTCGATGTCATTGGCAACAACCTGATCAGGCGGAAGCAATGGATGGCGGGCTTTTTTCAAACGGATAAAGCCGGTGTCGTTCATAATCGGTTTTGTCGCTTTAACCGCTTTTGCATATCTAGCTTTTGCAAAAATAAAGTCAAGCGTCTGCAGCACTTGCAAATCTAGAAATAGCTCCTCTGTATACTCTGCCGTTTTCTCTGTCAGCACACGCAAAATCCGTTCAATTTCTTGCTTTTCTTTCACTTTCGCCTGCTGAAGGGAATTGTTCATATCTACAATCGCCTGCGGTTCAATGAATAGTGTCGCACCAGAGGATGAGGTGTCGTGCACAATTCCTCCATAGCTGGATCTGTACTCCTGTTTGACCGGGATCACAAAGCGGTCATTCCGAATCGTAACAATCGTATCAGACAGCATTTTCGATGCGGAAGAGGAACGCAGCATCGACTCTAACCGGTCTCTGACTCTTGATTCGAGTGTTCTGAGCTGTGTGCGGATTCCTCTTAATGTTTCCGATGCATGATCAAGCACTTCTCCGTGATCATCAATGCAGGAATTAATGTCCCGCTCTAAATCGGACAGCGTGATAAGCTGTTCAGCATGCTGATGGATCAGCGGAATGTCGACACCGTCTTCAGCCATTTGCGTGATAAAATGTTTCATTTGTTTAACTGCATAAAGCAGGCCTGAGATTTCAGTGAATTCAGAAGGACTGAGAACGCTGCCGATTTCCGCCCGTCTTAACGCTCCTCTGATATCTACAAGGCCGCCAAATGGCGCTTGGCCTCTCAGCCGGATAATGTCAGAAGCTTCGTCTACTTCATCCAGCTGTTTTTTGATTTCGTCTATAGAAGCAGAAGGCTTAAGCTCGAGAAGCATTTCTTTTCCGAGCGATGAAGCGGCATGCCCAATAACCTGTTCTTTCACTTTATGAAATTCAAGAGCTGATAATACTTTTTGCTGCACGATTGTGTGAGCCTCCTTACTTAATCGTTGCGCTTCAGAAATGCCTCTACGTCTTTAAGCGACCGGGCATTCAGAACGTTTTTCGTTTCCGTCCATCCTTTGCGCGCGGCAGTAACGCCAGTTTTCATATCGTCTAACATCTCAATATTATGGGCATCAGTATTAATCACCAATGTAACCCCTTGTTCGTTTGCTTTCATTAAATGCTCTGTGCGCAGATCAAGGCGCGCAGGGTTGGCATTGAGTTCAAGCGCCGTATTTGTTTTCCTCGCAAGCTCAATCAGCTGATCAATATCGATTTCGTAACCGGCCCGTCTGCCGATAAGGCGCCCGGTCGGGTGTGCGATAATGTCAACATGCTTGTTTGTCAGTGCCGTCTCAAGCCGTTTCATAATCACGTGTTCCGGCTGATTAAAACTGGAATGAATCGATGCAATAACGATATCCATTTCCGCAAGCACATCGTCATCATAATCGAGCGTACCGTCAGGCAGGATATCCATCTCAACGCCTTTCAAAATACGGAAGTTTTCAAACTCTGCATTCAGCGCGTCAATTTCTTTTGCCTGCTGCTTAAGTCTTTCTGCAGTAAGCCCGTTGGCGACCTTTAAATATTGTGAGTGATCGGTGATCGCCATGTATTGATAGCCTTTTTTGATGCAGGCTTCAGCCATCTCTCTGATCGAAAATGCGCCATCGCTCCACGTTGAGTGCATGTGGAGATCACCTTTGATTTGCCCGAGCTCTATCAGTTCAATGCTGTCGCTGTAGGTTTCCACTTCCTGTCCGCTTTCACGAATTTCCGGCGGAATCAGCGGCAGGCCGAAGTGCGCATAAAATTCACGTTCACTCGGAAATGTTTTGATCTCTCCGGTTTCAACTGTCTCAACGCCGTATTCACTGATCCGCTCGCCGCGTTCTTTGGCGATTTGGCGCATCTTAATATTGTGATCCTTTGATCCCGTAAAATGATGGAGTGTTGTCGGAAACTGCTCTTCCGTCACAAGACGGAAATCGACGCTTGTTTCATATTCAAAGGAAAGGATGACGGACACCTTCGTATCTCCGCTTGCGATCACGCTTTTGATGTTTGGCAGCTCAAGAAGCTGCTCTCTTACTTCAGCCGGATGATCTGTAGCAATGATATAATCCAGATCCTTCACCGTTTCCCGCGCTCTGCGGAGACTTCCGGCACGAGAAAATTTGATGATATGCGTAAATTGAGAAAGATGCTCCTCAATTTCCCGCGCGATCCGGAGGGCGTAGCCGATCGGGAACCGTTCAGGCTGTTTTCCGGCTTCCCCGAGCGCCTGTAATATTTTTTCTTCCGATTTTTTGCCGAAGCCCGCAAGACCCTGGACCTTTTGCTGCTCACAGGCTTCCTTCAGAGATTCTGCATCGTGTACGCCGAGCTCTTTATACAGCTTTGCGATTTTTTTGCCGCCGAGCCCCGGCAGCTTCAATAAAGGCACGAGTCCTTCCGGCACTTCTTTCTGAAGCGATTCGAGCGTGCTTGACTTTCCTTCATCTATATACTCTTTAATGACGCTGTACGTTCCTTTTCCAATGCCGGACAGCGACATCATATCGTCCATTTCTGATAAGCTTCGGTCGTCCTGTTCCAGAGCTGCCGCCGCTTTTCGGAAGGCGGATACTTTAAACGGGTTGTCCCCTTTGAGTTCCATATAGACTGCAATGGTTTCAAGCAGCCGGATAATATCTTTTTTATGCATATCATAACCCCCAGACGTTCACATATGTTTCCATCATACTTGAAAAAAACTTCTCCGGACAAGAGAAGTTTTTTTATGCCCCGTACTGTGTCCACAGCTCTTGTAGGAGCCCTGACAAGTATGGTGTATGGTTAATGATCACATTTGCGAGAGACGATTGCCCCATCATTTGCTGCAACGCGTCTACCGGCAGAACGGATGCGACATACAGCAGCACAAATGTAAATAAATAGACTTCTAGAAAACCGAGAACGGCTCCCAGCATCTGGTTGATTTGTTTAATCACCGGAATGCCGGCTACAATACTCAGGAACGAGCCGATGATTCTCAGTAAGATTTTAGCAATGATAAATAAAACGATAAACGCAATCGCATTATAGTACGCTGCTTCCAAATTCCCCGTAAAAAAAGAAAGAGCCGGCTGTCCCGCTGAAAAATCGGGTGCGGGAATCCAATGTAAATGCGGTGCCACGTTTTTATAGAATAAAGCCGCAAAGGCAATTGATAAAATAAAGCTCGTCAAGCGGATAAACTGCAGGATAAAACCGCGTTTTAACCCCAGTAAAGTCCCCATCAGGAGCAAGATTAAGATGATGATATCTAGCATAGTTGTTCAATCCTTTTCTTTAAGCTGACGCTCCAGTTTTTCACATTTCTCTTGTAATTTGACATAATCGTGCACCACATTTACCGCTGTCAGCACTGCAAGTTTATTTATATCAAGGTATGGATTTTTTTCATTGATTTCTCTCATTTTATCATCAACAATTCCGGCGACATACCTCATATGGGCTCTGCTTTCTTCACCGACAATCGTGAAGTGCTGGCCGTAAATGTCAACGGTTGTTTTTGTTTTTTTGCCGTCAGACAACGTTTCTCCTCCATTCCGCGAGAATCCTAGTTCTTATCATAACACGTTTATTAAATGAATGGAAAGACGAGCCTCCCGCTGTTATGATACACTGGTATATACAGCGAAAAGTGTAAAAAAAGGAGATTATTACGTGTCCCATTCAGTGATAAAAGTATCGTTGTCTGCTATTGACCAAATGAAAATGACATACAGCGGTTCGCTTACAGCCTCTGTTCCGCAGGGAGCCGTTTTTCAGGCGAAACCGCCCGGCTGTACCATTACAGCATATCAATCCGGTAAGGTCTTGTTTCAAGGCAAAAACGCAGCGGCAGAATCCGCGCGCTGGGGAACAGCAGAGCCGGAAAAGAAGAAAATGGCCAAAAAGCCGGCTGATCCCCGCTATGCCCCTCCGGCAGATATCGCCGGAATGTCTGTTATCGGTTCTGACGAAGTCGGAACCGGAGATTACTTTGGCCCAATGACGGTTGTATGCGCGTACGTCGACAAAACCATGCTTCCTTTAATGAAGGAACTCGGTGTTAAGGATTCTAAAGATTTAAAAGATCCGCAAATCATCGAGATTGCCCGAAACCTGATCAAAACTATTCCATATAGCCTGCTGGTTTTAAAAAATGAAAAGTATAACAGCATGCAGGAAAAAGGCATGAGCCAAGGGAAAATGAAAGCATTGCTGCACAATCAGGCGATCACCCATTTATTAAGGAAAATGGATGGAATAAAGCCTGAGGCCATTTTGATTGACCAATTCGCTGAGCCAGGCGTCTACTTCAATCATTTAAAGGGCAGAGACATTGTGAAGGAGCGGACCTATTTTAGCACAAAAGCTGAAGGTATTCACCTGGCTGTCGCCGCTGCTTCAATCATTGCAAGATATTCATTTTTAATGGAAATGGATAAACTGTCACGCGAGGCAGGAATGACACTTCCGAAAGGAGCCGGTCCGCACGTTGATGAAGCGGCCGCCAAGCTGATCCTCAAAAAAGGGGCATCTGCACTCAGAACCTTTACAAAACTCCATTTCGCCAATACGCAAAAAGCGCAGCGCCTTGCTGATAAAAAACGCTCATAGAAAAAAGCTTGCAGATTTCTCTGCAAGCTTTTTTATCAGCCTCTTAAAACAGCTTGATATGTGTCTTCTAACGCTTTCAGCACTTTGCTGTGCGCCTTTGTCACTTCTTCTTCAGTCAGTGTTTGTTCAGGATTGACATACTGGAGTGAGAAAGCGACTGACTTCTTGCCTTCCTCCATATGCTCTCCTTCGTATACGTCAAATACGGTTACCTCTTTCAGAAGCTTGCCCCCGGCCTCTTTAATGACGCTCTCGAGCTGTCCGCTTGTGACGGTTTTATCTGTTACAAGAGCAATATCACGTGTCACAGACGGATATTTCGGAATCGCCGTGTAAACAAGAGGTGCTGTTTCTGCTGCGAGCAACGCATGAAGATCGAGCTCAAATACGTATGTTTCCTTTATATCCAGTTCTTTTTCCAATGAAGGATGGACTTGGCCGATGAAGCCGATCAGAGAACCATTCAATAAAATGTTCGCTGTTCTGCCCGGATGCAGCTGTTGGCGTTCAGACTGTACAAATTCAATGCATTCTAGGACGTTGAGTTTGTCTAACAGCCCTTCCACAATTCCTTTGACAACAAAGAAATCAACTGGTTTCTTTTCTCCCTGCCATAGCTGTTTGCGCCATAATCCGGTAACAGCTCCTGCTACGCGTTCTGTTTCAACAGGTTTTGTGTCCTCTTCCTTCGTCAGGAAAACGGAGCCAACTTCGTACAGTGCAACTGAGTCAGTCTGCCTCGCAAGGTTGTAAGAAACAGAATCAAGCAGATTCGGAACAAGACTGTGTCTGAGAATGCTTCTTTCTTCACTCATTGGAAGCGCAAGCACAGTATTCAGTGATTTTTCAATTGCAAACGCTGCCGCTTTCTTCTCGTTTGTCAGTGAGTAAGTGATGGCTTGTGATAAGCCTGCGCCTTCAAGGAAGCGTCTGACTTTACGGCGTTTTGCCTGATATGCCGTTAATCCGCCTGTAGTCCCCGCTGTCTCAGGAAGCGTAGACGGAATGTTATCGTAGCCGTACAGTCTTGCCGCTTCTTCGATTAAATCCTCTTCTATTGTAATGTCGCCGCGGCGTGATGGGACAGTCACAACGAGAAGTTCACCCGCTTCACCGACCGTAAAACCGAGACGTTTATAAATGCTGATCAGTTCTTCTTTACTGATCGTCAGGCCTAGAACGCTGCTCACTTTGTCAGCAGATACGTGAATGTTATTTGCTTCGATTGTCAGGTGATCTTCCTCAACTGTTCCAGCAAGCACCTCACCGCCGGCATACAGATGGATCAGCTGCGCAGCCCGTTCTGCTGCAAGACGTACGCGCGCCGGATCAATTCCTTTTTCAAATCTTACGCTTGATTCACTTCTCAAACCAAGGTCTTTGGAAGCCTTGCGAACCGTCTGCCCATTGAAATACGCAGCCTCAAGCAAAATCGTTTTCGTATCTTCCTGAACCTCTGACTCTGCTCCTCCCATGACACCCGCAACGGCCTGCGCTTTCGTTCCGTTTGTAATGACAAGGTGATCGGCGGACAGCTTACGTTCTTGATCATCAAGAGTTACGATCATTTCATTCTCAGCTGCTTTTCTTACTACGACTTCCTTAGAGCCAAATCTGTCATAATCAAACGCATGAAGCGGCTGTCCGTATTCCAACAGGACAAAATTTGTGATGTCAACGACGTTGTTGTGCGGACGAATGCCTGCATTCATCAGCTTTGTCTGCATCCAAAGCGGTGACGGAGCAATCGTGACATTTTTAATGATTTTTGCAGTGTACAGCGGGTTCGCTTCTTGATCTTCAATTTTGACTGAAATGTAATCAGACGCTTGTTCTGAAGCAGCCGGGTAATCCGTTTGCGGAAGCTTTACCTCAGTGTCTAAAATCGCGGCAACCTCGTAAGCAACACCAAGCATGTTCATGGCATCCGCGCGGTTTGGCGTTAAACCCAGCTCAAGAATCGCATCGCCAAGCTGTAAAGCCGCTAAGGCATCGCTTCCTGTTTCAGCGTCATTAGGGAATACGAAAATGCCTTCTGCATACTCCTTCGCCACAAGTTTGCTTTCGATACCAAGCTCCTGTAAGGAACAGATCATGCCATTTGATTCTTCACCGCGAAGCTTGGCTTTTTTGATTTTGAAATTGCCCGGCAGCACCGCTCCGACTGTTGCAACTGCGACTTTTTGTCCCTTATCCACATTCGGCGCGCCGCAAATGATTTGTACAGGGGCTTCAGCTCCGATATCCACAAGGCACTTATTCAGCTTATCAGCATTCGGGTGCTGCTCGCGCTCCAGCACATGGCCGATGACAACGCCTTTGATGCCTTCTCCTTTGTATTCAATTCCTTCAACCTCAATACCGGCTCTTGTAATTTTTTCAGCAAGAACAGCCGGGTCCATGCCTTTTAAATCAACATAATCCTCTAACCATTTATAAGAAACAAACATCCTTGCATCCTCCTCTTACGCCTGTTTAAACTGCGAAATAAATCTGACATCGTTTGTATAGAAGTGGCGGATATCATCAATGCCGTATTTCAGCATCGCGATGCGCTCAACACCCATTCCGAATGCGAAGCCCTGATATTCCTTCGGATCAAAGCCAGCCATTTTAAGCACGTTCGGGTGAACCATTCCGGCACCGAGGATTTCAATCCAGCCTGTTCCTTTACATACTGAGCAGCCGTTTCCACCGCATTTAAAGCATGTCACATCCACTTCTACTGAAGGCTCAGTAAACGGGAAGAAGCTTGGGCGGAGTCTGATTTCACGGTCTTGCCCGAACATTTTTTTCGCAACGAGTTCAAGCGTTCCTTTTAAATCACTCATGCTGATGTTTTTGTCAACGACAAGCCCTTCAATTTGCATAAATTGGTGAGAGTGCGTCGCATCATCGTTATCACGGCGATATACTTTACCCGGGCAAATGATTTTAACGGGACCTTTGCCTTTATGCTTTTCCATCGTCCGTGTTTGGACAGGAGAAGTTTGCGTTCTCATCAAAGTTTCCTCTGTGATGTAAAAGCTGTCCTGCATATCGCGCGCAGGGTGTTCTTTCGGAAGATTGAGCGATTCGAAGTTGTAGTAATCCGTTTCAACCTCTGGCCCTTCCTCGACTGTGTAGCCCATACCGATAAATAAATCTTCAATTTCTTCAATGACAACAGTGAGCGGATGGCGGCCGCCGACTGCAACAGGGTTCCCCGGCAGCGTGACGTCAATTGTCTGTCCTGCAAGCTTCTGTTTCATTTCCTCTTCTTCAAGCTTCTCGTTTTTGTCAGCAATCGCATTGGCAATACGCTCCCTTACTTCGTTCGCGAGCGCCCCCATTTTTGGACGTTCCTCAGCAGAAAGCTTGCCCATTCCGCGCAGCACTTCTGTAATCGGCCCTTTTTTTCCGAGATATTGCACCCGAATATCATTGACAACCTTCAATGAGCTTGCCGCTTCTACTTGTTCTAAAGCTTCTTGTTCCAGCTGTTTTAGCTTTTCTTCCATTTTGCATCCTCCTTTTATGTAAACAAACCGTCATATGTCTTTGGAAAATAAAAAAACCCGTCCCTTGTACAAGGGACGAGTTGTGGCCGCGGTACCACCCTTATTTCAGACAGACTGATGCTGTCGTCAGCTTCATTGACATAACGGAATCAGATTCCGGTTCACCTTTACGCGCAGTGTACGCGGTCCCGGCGACAACTCAAGAGGTGAAGCCAATTTCCGGCTGCGTTAAAAATGCTCTCAGTCAGCGGCATTTTCTCCCTGGAAAGCAGTTGATCAGAAATTGAGGTCCTCTGTCACGGTTTTTGAAATATTATGTTCTATTATAGAGAAATCCAACGCTTGGCGCAACACTATCCTCGCAAGTGATACACGAGGATGGCAGCCGCAACCGCAACGTTTAGTGATTCAGCCTGTCCGTAAAGCGGCACGTACAGGTTCAAATCCGTTTTTTCCAGCAATGCAGCATCCACCCCTGCACCTTCATTTCCTACAATGAGCGCAAAGGATTCAGACTGAGGAATCTCCTGGTAAGGCGCTCCGTTTTGCAGCGCCGTGCCGTATACTTTTACGCCCTCTGCCTTCAATTCGTCCACATATGAAGGCAGGTTTCTTCTCACAACAGGAATATGGAAGTGAGATCCTTGAGCAGATCGCAGTGTTTTTCCGTTAAAGGCGTCCGCCGTGCCGTCACCGAGTACAACCGCATCCAAACCGGCCGCATCAGCCGTTCGAATCATTGTGCCAAGGTTTCCCGGATCTTGAACAGCGTCAATCAGCAGCACCTTGCGTGCCGTTGCCAGCTTTTCTTCAGGCATATGGCACACAGCGGCAATCTGCTGCGGCGTTTCGGTTTCAGTCACAGCTGAAAACGCATCTTCACTCAGCATATAGCACTGGATACCAGTCTCAAGATCTGAAGGAATCCTCGTTTCATCCTTTACAAGGATTTCTTTCACAATGCCCGGGCTTTTCAACGCCTCTTCAACGAGGTGTTCTCCCTCTATCAGAAATGTATTTGTTTTTGTTCGTTCTTTTTTTGTGTGAAGCTTTTTCCAATCCTTCACTTTTTGGTTTTTTGCCGATTCTATTTGTTTCACTGTCTATGTGGCGCTCCTTTTTTTAACATGATGTTATTATATCGCAAGAACAGCACATAATAAACCAGGTGCAGGGTTAGAATATACGTATTACATTTTAGAAAAAGGAGCGTTTTACATGGATCTTAATTTACGTCATGCCGTCATCTCCAATGTCACCGGCAATAATCAGGAGCAGCTTGAGCATACAATCGTAGATGCGATTCAAAGCGGTGAAGAAAAAATGCTTCCAGGGCTCGGCGTTTTATTCGAAGTCATTTGGCAGCACGCATCCGAAAGTGAGAAAAACGAAATGCTGAAAACGCTTGAAGGCGGATTAAAACCCGCCGAATAAGACATGAAACCGGGTGACAGCGCCCGGTTTTTTTCTTATATAATAAAAACATGATGAGGGGGAACGCCATGTTTTTACAGCCGTTATTAGCGAAAAAAATTATTGCTGAAGTTAAAAAAATGTACGAACGTGAAGTCATAATTGTAAACACGAACGGTCTTATTATGGCAGGCACAAACGATGAGCGTGTCGGACAATTTCATGAGGGAGCGCTTATCTGCGCAAAAGAAAGACGCAGCGTGATTATTACAAAAGAAGATGAAACAAGGTTAAAAGGAGTGAAAGCAGGCATAAACCTCCCTGTATTTTTTGACCATGATGTGATTGCCGTCTTCGGGCTGACAGGTGAGCCTGCAGAGATTCAGCCATTCGGAGAACTGCTTCGAAAAATGACAGAACTGTTCATTAAGGAATCGCGGCACTTAGAGCAATCCCAGTGGCGTGAGAGAATGCTGGAGTCCTTTATGATCGATTGGCTGCAACTAAAGGAGTGGTCTCCCAGTTTTCTTGAGAAAGCTCAGCTTCTTGGTGTTGACCTTTCCTCCCGGCGCCAAATGATTCTTATTCAGGGGTATGAGTGGTCACCTCATGATATTGAACAAATGGCACGCAGCTGGAAATCCTCGTACCCTGCGGATTTGTTCATCAGGTGGGGAAATGAACGGATTTTGATTAATCATGAAGTGCCGCAGCATGAACAAAGGGATCGGCTTTTACGGAAAATCCTTCACATTTGTTCGTTTGCCAATACCGCAAGCAGCCAATATACAGCAGCTGGCGCCGGAAGGGCTGTCGCAAGCTCCAGCCTGACAGATTCATACGAGCAAGCGGAAAAAGCGCTGGCTGTCAGCCTTAAGCGAAAAACGCCCATATTTGAAGAGGATCTGAAGCTTGATATGTGTCTGACGGAGATCAGCCCGGGAACCCGAAACGAATTTCCGCAAAGAGTATTAGGAAAGGCGCTAGAGCATCAGGAACTTATGAATACGATACGGACTTTCTTTCATCACGATTTGTCTTTGAAACAAACCGCTGAAGACATGCATATACACATCAATACATTGCGTTATCGTCTGGCTAAGGCTGAACAGCTGACGGGATTACGTTTTGACCGTACCGAGGACGTCGTCACGATGTACGTCGCACTCTATTTTTTAGATCAAGATACAAAATAGAGAGAGTTTCAGTTTCATTTTTTGTATGTTTCTCCATGGAAGGCTTTGCTTTTTTTCTTTTACAATAGATTGAAAGCGTTTTTTGACAGGGGGATGGGTGAAATGATCACCAAGGATGTAAAGGAGCAGCTGATTCAGGTCTCCGGACCAGAAAACTTTGATGACTCGAATGCCGGCCGTCTCGTCTATTCATATGATGCGACGCCTCAGTATCAGTCTATGCCTGATGCCGTGATTGCTCCGAGGAATACTGATGAAATATCACGCATTTTAACAATTTGCAGCGAACATCGAGTGCCGATCGTTCCAAGAGGATCAGGGACAAACCTGTGCGGCGGCACGTGCCCGACTGAAGGCGGACTTGTGCTTCTCTTTAAGCACATGAACCAGATTCTTGAAATTGATGAAGAAAATTTAACTGCCACAGTTCAGCCGGGCGTCATTACGTTGGATATGATCCGGGCAGTTGAAAGCAAAGGTTTATTTTATCCGCCTGACCCGAGTTCTATGAAAATATCAACTATCGGGGGCAACATCAATGAAAATTCCGGCGGGCTACGCGGATTAAAATACGGTGTCACCCGCGACTATGTTATTGGACTGGAGGTTGTTCTCGCAAATGGTGACATCATCCGCACCGGCGGAAAACTCGCAAAGGATGTGGCCGGATACGATCTCACACGTCTTTTTGTCGGCTCAGAAGGAACACTCGGCATTGTGACAGAGGCAATCGTCAAACTCGTTCCAAAGCCGGAAACAAAGAAGACGCTGCTTGCCCTTTATGAAAACATCGATGCCGCTGCTCAAACGGTATCGGACATTATTGCCGCAAAAATTATACCCGCTACGCTTGAATTTCTCGATCAGCCTACACTATTGGTGATTGAGGATTATGCCAAAATCGGACTTCCGACAAGCGCAAAAGCAGTTCTGTTAATTGAACAAGACGGGCCATTTGAAACTGTTGAACGGGATATGGAAAAGATTGAGGCGATCTGCAAAAAAGGCGACGCCGTATCCGTTCAGACCGCACAAACAGAGGAGGAAGCGTTTGCCCTGACTGAAGCCCGGCGTTCTGCACTTTCTGCCCTAGCCCGCCTCAAACCGACGACGATTTTAGAGGATGCGACCGTTCCTCGCTCAGAAATCGCCAATATGGTTAAAGCGATTAATGATATTGCTGCTAAATATGATATTTCCATCTGCACCTTTGGTCATGCGGGAGACGGGAACCTTCACCCGACATGCACGACAGACATAAGAAATAAGGATGAAATGGAACGTGTCGAACAGGCTTTTGCCGAGATTTTTGAGAAAGCGATTGAACTTGGTGGGACGATAACCGGAGAGCACGGAGTCGGGGAAATGAAAGCGCCTTACTTGGAAATGAAGCTGAAAAAAGAAGGCATTGATGCGATGAAAGCGTTGAAAGCGGCATTTGACCCCCGGAACATATTAAATCCCGGCAAAATGTTTGCGAAAGATGCCAGAAAACGTGTGGTGGCGGAAAGATGACAACAGAAAAAGAAATGAAACAGATCCAAAATGAATTTAAAGAGCGTATGGATGAAGGAGAGTTATTAAATTGTATGCGCTGCGGCTTCTGTCTTCCTTCCTGTCCGACCTATATCGAATCGGGATTTCAGGAAACACACTCTCCGCGTGGGCGCATCGCCTTAATGAAAGCCGTAGCCGACGGTATGATTGAACCGGATGAAGATGTCGAACGGTCGCTGTCACTTTGCCTCGGCTGCCGCGCCTGTGAACCTGTATGCCCGTCAGGCGTGAAATACGGACAGCTGCTTGAGGAAGCCAGAGATATTATCCACCAAAATAAAAAACACTCGCTTGGTGAACGTGTCATGCGAAAGACGGCTTTTCACGAGCTGTTTCCGCATCAAAACCGCATGCGCTCAGCTGTAAGCCTTATCGGTTTGTATCAGCGGTCAGGACTGCAAACCGCTGTGCGTAAAACCGGTATGCTTCGGGTCCTGCCTGAGCATTTGCGAACGATGGAAGCTGTTCTTCCTGATGTTCCTAAAAGCAAAGACATGAAACATCGGCCGCGTTTCCTGCCGTCCATTGGCCCCATGAAAAAACGGGTCGCCTTTTTTTCGGGCTGCTTAATGGATACGATGTTTTTACCGACCAACAACGCCACATTGAAGCTTTTACAGCTGGCAGGCTGCGACATTGTCATTCCGCCTGAACAGGCTTGCTGCGGGGCGCTTCATGGACACAGCGGTGAAAAAAACACAGGGAAAGAGCTCGCGAAACAAAATATCGCTGCTTTTGAAGCGTTAGACGTTGATGCTGTCATTACAAACGCAGGAGGATGCGGAGCCTTTCTCACTGAATATGATCATTTGCTGAAGGATGACCCTGAGTGGTCGGAACGGGCTGCTGCGTTTGTTCAGAAGCTGAAAGATTTTTCGTCCGTTTTGGTTGAGCTCGATTTCCATCAAATGGATCTAGCACTCGAGACGCCGCAGATCATTACCTATCAAGATTCATGTCATCTAAGAAATGTGATGCATACGTCACTCGAGCCCCGCCAGCTTCTTAAAAGCATAAAAGGTGCTGAATTCAAAGAAATGGAGAAAGCAGACAGCTGCTGCGGGTCAGCGGGAATTTACAACATCGTCGAAGCTGAAATGTCTATGAAAATACTGGACAGCAAAATGGCTGCCGTCAAAGCAACCGAAGCGATCCTCATTGTAACAGCAAATCCCGGCTGCCTGCTGCAAATGAAGCTCGGCATTGAACGCGAAGGACTAAGCGGTAAAGTCAGAGCCGTTCACCTGGCTGATTTGCTATTGGAAGCAGCCGGGCACAAAACATCATGAGAAAGCCCAAAACAGATATTGTTTTGGGCTTTTGTGCGTTATTCCATCGGACTGCAAATTTCGATATAATGTCCATCCGGATCAGCGATATAGGCGACCGTCTGCCCCCATGGTTTCACTTTCGGCTCCCCGATAATCGATACGCCTTGTTCTCTCATCCTTTTGATGACCGCTTCTACATTTTCAGTAACAAACCCGATTTCAAATGTGTTTGAAGCAGATGTATCCGGAATGTCCAGCGCCGTGATGTCTCTGGCGCTTTCCCGCGTATTAAACGCCAATATCGTAGACCCTGTATCAAATTCGACATACGTGCCGTGTTCAGCACGAATCGGCAGTCCTAAAATATCCCGGTAAAAATGAATAGCCCGCTTGCTGTCCGATACATATAGAATAAGATATTTCATTGATAGATTCATTGCCAACCCCCCTCAGCATTTTCAATAGTCCTTCTAGCCCGGTATAGATGCTTCCATCCTTAAGCTCGGATCTTTCCACATCTGCGCCCATTTTTTCACAGCCGCCACGATAATGATGAAGCCTAACACCAGCATGATGATAGATAATACGCCATTCAATACACTATATCCTGCTGCTTCAGGATTGAGATACACATTGCGCACCATCCAATAGCCCGCATAATTGACAGTGACATATAAATAGGCAAGCGGGATAAGACAGGTCAGAATGTACCGGCGTTTATCGGCTATTTTCAGCACGATCGTCGCTCCGATAATCAGCCCCACTGAAGCCATCAGCTGATTAGAAACGCCGAACAGCGCCCAAATTGAACCGATATCTCCTGAATACAGCAAGTACCCCCACATCAAACAGGCAAGCGCGCTGGCAAATACAGAGCCCGGAATCCAGTCTGTTTTCTTCAGCGGCTTATACACCTCCCCGAAGAAGTCCTGGATCAAATAACGGGCGACGCGTGTGCCGGCGTCAATCGCTGTTAAAATAAAGACCGCTTCAAACATAATGACAAATTGGAAAAAGTATGAGGCCAAATGGCTGAAAAACGGCATTCCGGTAAAAATATAAGTCATCCCCACCGCAAGCGTGACGGCTCCCCCTGTTCTTCCTTCTAAGTCCAAACCGATTTCCCTGCTCAATTCAGGCAAATGTACGACATTCATGCCAAGCGTACGGAAAACCTCAGGCGTGCTGTTAATCGCAAAGTAATCAGCAGGCTGTAAAGCGGTCGCTGCAATCAGCGCCATGATGCCGACAAGACACTCAACAAGCATTGCGCCAAACGCAACCGGCTTCATATCACTCCATTTATTCAGCATTTTCGGTGTCGTTCCTGAGCCGACAAAGGCATGGAACCCAGAGATCGCCCCGCAGGCGATGGTTATTGAGATGAACGGCCAGACAGGCCCTGCCAGCACCGGCCCGCCGCCTTTTACGAATTCTGTAAACGCAGGGAACGGAATGGACGGATTGACGACAAACACACCAACAATCAAAGCGATAAAAACACCGATTTTCATAAAGCTGCTTAAATAATCACGCGGAGCAAGAAGCAGCCAAACGGGAAGCGCAGCAGCAAAAAACGCGTAAACAGGAAGCGCGATTGCAAGCGTTTTCGTATCTAGCGTTAAAAAGTCACCGAGCGCGGTAGTCTGTACCCATGGACCAATAAAGACTCCTGCCATTAAAAAGAGAAAGCCGACCGTTGAAGCGAGCTTTAAATTTCCCGTTTTCTTATAAAATAAGCCCACACCCATCGCAATCGGAATCGTAATCCCTACCGCAAATGTTCCCCATGGATTACGTTCAAGCGCATGCAAGACAACCATCGACAGGCCCGCCATTGTGATCGTGATGATAAACAGCATGGACAGTCCTGTACAAAATCCTGCAACAGGGCCAAGCTCATCCTTCGCCACTTCCGACAGCGATTTTCCGTTTTTGCGCATCGATGCAAACAACACCACAATATCATGGACGGCTCCCCCAATTACCGCCCCGATTAACAGCCACAATAATCCCGGCAAATAGCCAAACTGCGCCGCCAGAATTGGTCCGACCAGCGGCCCGGCCGCTGCGATCGCGGCAAAGTGGTGGCCGAACGAAACCCATTTATTTGTAGGCACATAGTCTTTCCCATCCTCAAGCGCATGAGCAGGTGTTGGCTTGTCATCATTCACTTTGAGAACCTTCACCATCATAAATGTTCCGTATAAACGATAGGCAATAGCCAAAATACACATTGATGCTATCACAATTGTAACCGCATTCATTTTCTCCCATCCCCTTTGCTGTTTTTCATAAATATATCATAATTTCATGGGGAAAAGCGGTCATTTTTTCCTATACAAAAAGCCGGCTGGAATGGGCCGGCTCGTGGCAGTTGAAAGACAAGCCAGAGATTTCTCTCCGGCTTTGCTATTCTTATGACTGTTTTTTCAGGCGGATCACATTCCAGGAAAGCGGCGTGAAATGAGCAGTTAAGCCGTTTTCGCTGACAGACGATGATCCGTTGGAATGCGGAACGACATTTTTTCTGTTATGCTGGTTTGTTGCTTTGATATCCTGATGCTCAAGTACGATGTGCTCTGCGATTTGGTAGGATTCAAAGCCTCTGAGCGAAATCTCCGTCTCCATCTGATCCTCAGCCTTGTTTACCGCAAAAATAGTGAGTGTTTCTTCCTCTTCAGAGTACACAACAGCAGCATCAACATATGGCACATCAGTGAAATCAGAACAATCGTACTTAGGAGAAGAAATAAGCGGTTTCAGTGACTCGCCCCTTCCGTAAACAGAAGCATGCATGTATGGATAGAAAATCGGCTGTCTCCATGCTTCTCCGCCTTTTTCCGTCATGATCGGCGCGATGACATTGACAAGCTGTGCAAGACACGCAATTTTCACACGGTCTGCGTGCTGCAGCATCGTAATGAGCAGAGAGCCGACTAATAAGGCATCTTCAAAATTGTAAATATCCTCTAAAATCGGACGCGCAGTGATCCACGGCTCGACTTTTTTATCAGCCTCATTTGAGTGGTACCATACGTTCCATTCATCCAGAGAGAGATTGATAGTTTTCTTGCTGCGTGTTTTTGCTTTTACATAGTCACAGGTCGCAGCGACTGATTTGATAAAATGATCCAAATCCATAGAACGTGCCAAGTAGTTTGGCAGATTGTTATCCCGGTTTCCGTAGTAAGTGTGAAGAGAGATATAGTCGACATGCTCATACGTATGCTCAAGCACCTTCGCTTCCCAATCGATAAAGGTCGGCATACCGCTGTTTGAGCTGCCGCAGGCAACGAGTTCAATTGATGGGTCAACCCACTTCATGACCTTTGCTGTCTCTGCGGCAAGCCGTCCGTATTCATCAGCTGTTTTGTGGCCGATCTGCCACGGTCCATCCATTTCGTTTCCTAAGCACCATGTTTTGATGCCATACGGCTGTTCATAGCCATGCGATCTTCTTAAATCACTCCAGTAAGAGCCTTTCGGATGGTTGCAATATTCAACGAGATTACGGGCGGCATCTATGCCTCTTGTGCCAAGGTTGACGGCCATATTGACCTCAGTGTTCACCTTTTTTGCCCAAGATAAAAATTCATTTGTTCCCACTTCATTGGTTTCTGTCGTTTGCCATGCCAAGTCAAGCCGTCTCGGGCGGTTTTCGACTGGTCCGACACCGTCCTCCCAGTTGTATCCGGATAAAAAGTTTCCGCCCGGATAGCGGATGATGGGAACCTGTAATTCTTTGATCAGCGACTGGACATCTTTTCTAAATCCATCTTCATCCGCTTCAGGGTGATCAGGCTCGTATATGCCTTCATATACCGCACGACCCATATGTTCGATAAACGAGCCATAAATCCGTTTATCTACTTCACCGATTTTATATTCTTTGTCTACAATCATTCGCGCTTTTTTCATCACACGTTTCCTCCTTCATTAACCTTTGACTCCCCCTACCGTCAGGCCGGAGATAAAGTACTTTTGGAAAAACAAGAAAATGATAATCACCGGCAAAATCGCAAATACTGAGCCGGATATAAGCATGTCATAGTTGTTGCCATAAGGGCTCAGCAAGCTGGACAGCCCTATTGGAAGCGTAAACATTTCTTTCGACCGAAGCACAATCAGCGGCCATAAGAAGTTGTTCCAGCTGTTTAAGGACTGAAGGATAATCATCGCGCCGAAAGCCGGTTTCATCAGCGGTGCCATAATCCTGAAAAAGATGCCGAATTCCGTACAGCCGTCCATCCTTGCAGAGTCCAGCAGATCTCTTGGAAGGCCAAGAGCATATTGCCTGAAAAAGAAAACGGCAACAGGTGAAACGATAAACGGCAATATGACACCTGTATATGAATCGATCAAGTGCAGTCCGACAGTAAGCTTAAACAAAGGAAGCATCATCACTTCCAGCGGAACCATCATGATAATCAGCACAAGAACAAAGATGATATTTCTGCCCTTAAAATCATAAACCGCAAGCCCGTACCCGATCATCGAAGAAAAAAACAGAGTGAGCACGGTCGTAAAAAGTCCGAGTACAAGACTGTTAAAAAACCATTTGAAATAAATGCTGCCGCCATTAAACAGAAATGTGTAGTTATCAAAACTCATCACTTTTGGATCAATTTCAAGATTCAGCCCCACACGCAAAAGCTCAGATGACGGCTTTAATGATCCTAAAAGCAAACAGAAAATCGGAAAAAGATACAATAGGCTCAGCATAATAAAAAACAGGGTTAGCGCAATTCTATAAACGCTAAACTGAGGACTGTGCCGCAACATTTATCCCTCCCCCTTAAACGAGCCTGACAGCTTTAATGAAATCAGGCTGACAACAAGTATCACAATCAAAAGCACGATGCCGATGGCTGCTCCGTACCCCATTTCGTTGTAGGCAAGTCCCTGCTGATACAAATATCCGACAAGCGTCAGACCAATATTACCCGGGGAATTATTCTGCCAAAGGACGTAGCTTTCCTCAAACATCCTGAAGCCGCCGATAATGCTGATGGTCAGCACATATACGGTTACAGGCTTGAGAAACGGCAGCGTGATGTGCAGAAATTTTTTCATTGTATTCGCGCCGTCTATATCAGCGGCTTCGTACAGCTCTTTCGGCACATTTTGCAAACCGGCTAAAAAGTAAAGGATGTTGATTCCCATCCATCTCCATGAAGCAAGCAGCACCATCAAAAACATGCCGGTATGTTCATTGTTCATCCAGTTCTGAGGTGAAAAGCCGAGTTTGAGTAGGATGGAATTGGCCAGAGACGTTTCCATTTCTCCGAAGATCAGCCGAAAAATGATCCCCGCGACAATGGTGGAGGTCAATGCCGGGATGAATAGTGCTGATTTAAATATATTTCTAAATTTGACCAGCTTTGAATTCAGGAATATGGCCAGAAGCAATGGGACAGGAATCAGCACGATCAGCGTCCAAAAGGTGTATTCCAGCGTATTCCAAAGGGCGGTATAGAACGTCGGGTTGTTTAGCGCTGTATAATTAGACAATCCGACAAAGGACACCTCTCCCGGCAAAATTCTTTGGAAGCTCATGATGAAGACACTAATGATGGGGTATAGAAAAAATACGAGAAAGGATAAAACGAATGGCGCTGTAAACAGATAGGGCGCCGCTTTTTTTGAATAAAATAGATCTCGCCAGCCTGATTGTTTCGCAGCTGAAGGAACGGGATGAACCGTTCCTGTTTTCACAGGTTTCATGAGAACCTCCCCGCTTTCACTTTTTGAATGGGATTCTATTTCTGTTTCAGTTCACCTGCCGCTCTGTCCAAGGCTTGTTTAGGCGTTTTTTGCTGAGATTTAAGTGCGTCGAACAACACGCTTCTGTTGACAAGGTCTGAAGCCTTGGCAAAATCCTCATGTAAATAAATCGGATTGATTTCATCCTTGATATCGAGCAGCACGGAAAAAATGCCTGTTCCGTTTTGGAAGTAATCCGTGTATTTGTTTTTCTCTTTCAATTCCTTGGAGCTCCAGACATCCCAGCGAAGCGGGTCAAAGCCGAGTACGCTCCAGAGTTTTTTATTTCCTTCTTCAGAGCCCTTCGCAAAGGCCAAAAACTCTTTTGCTAACTCAACATGCTTGGATTGCTTCGGTACAACGGTTGCCGTACCGCCCAAGCCTGCCGAGCGGTCGCCCCCCTCTTTCCATGCCGGGAGCGGCCTGATGGCAATCTTCCCTTTCAGATCAGGCATATAATCGATAAATCTTCCCATATACCAAATCGGCATGAGGACTGAAGCAGCTCCTCCTTGGTTCATAAAGCCGTAGTATTCTTCACTGTGATGCCCGCCGCCCGGCGCAGGAATCATCGTTTTATCATTGATCATGTCTTTTAAATATTGAAGTGTTTTTACGTTGGTGTCATTATTGAGGATCAGCTTGCCGTTTTTATCAAAATAGCCTGAGTTTTGCTGTGAAATCATAGATAAGAACGTTGCGGAATCATTTGTTTCCACCGTTCCCATCGGCTTCCCGGTCACTTTGCGCACTTTCTGTCCGGCTTTATGGTAATCATCCCATGTTTTAATATCGTCAGGATTGACGCCGGCTTTTTTCATCACATCCATGTTATAAAACATGACTGTTGTTCCTACATGCGTATCGAGTCCGTAAAGCTTGCCGTTTTTGCTGTACAGGGTCAGCCGCGCCTCAACGAATTTATCGCGGTCCTTTTCAATCAGCGGAGTCAAGTCGGCAAGCGGTATGTCAGAGCCCTTCAAAAAGTTTGAAAAACGGGCCAATTCGACATCTGCAATATCAGGAACGCCTTCTCCCGCTATTAGGGAGATAGATAAGTTATCGTGCATTTGTCCATATGGATAAACGACCGTATTCAGCTTAATTTTGCGGTCAGGATATTTTTTGTTCCATTCCTTCACCATTTCCACATAGAACTGCTCATGAAGCCCGTTAAATGTCCAAAAGGTCAGCTCGGTTTCACCCGACTTCCCGGATGATCTTTCTGCTGAACACCCGGCAATGACTAATGTCAGCAGCATCATGAGCACAAGAAAACAGACAGTCATTTTTTTCATCTGCGTTACCCCTTCCATTCGAGGTGCGGGCTATTCATATAGACCATGGTTGATCAGCGTTTTGTTTTCATTAATGATTCTTAATCCGGTGCAGCGGTCTCTTAAGGTGTGCGCGTGTCTGAAGGCATTCTTGACGGAATCCTGCCCGACACCGATTTCGTCAAAATACGCAGCGCCTCCGGCTGATCTCAGCCAATCAGCCAGCACTTCTCCTTCCGGGAGAGTTTGATAAGCCGATTGGATGGCTTGCCGCCGGCTCGGTGAAAATTCGTTCAATCCCTCATCCTTAGCGAGCTTTCTGTATGTGTCAGTTAATAAAACAGCTGCACAGCCCACCTTTGCCCCATGAAGAATCTGCGGCCGTTTTTTCTCCATTAATTCCATCTCAATCCAATGTGAAATATGATGCTCTCCGCCTGATGCCGGGCGGGAATGATCTAATGCCAGCATGACAAGCCCCGATACAAGTAAAGACTCCATCAAAACCCGTATGCCTGTTTCCGTTTTCATCGCAATGTCTTCTGTGTGTTCAATGCAGGCAGCAAGCGCCTCCTGAACAATCTTAGCTCCTGCTGGCGAATAAGGCTCGCCGGCAAGATGCCGGGATATTTCCCAATCTGCTAAAGACGTTATTTTACCGAGCATGTCACCAAATCCAGCCGCCACCATTGACTGCGGTGCCGCTTTTAATAGATCCAGATCAGCGAACAGCGCAGATGGGGCCTTCGTTTGAATGGTTGTTTTCGTGCCGTATAAAATAATCGGCGCACCGGCTGATGTAAAACCGTCTACAGATGGAGCAGTCGGATAAGAAATAAACGGCAAATCTCTTTGAAACGCCGCAAAGCGGACGATATCATGAATCGTGCCCGAACCGACTGCGATCATGACATCCGTTGGTTGTTTCGTATGGATCAGCACATGAATGAGCGATCGTTCATCAGCTGTCACATCTCCGGCTTCATTTTCTGGAATGATCAGGCACTCGGCCTGAAATCCTTCTTGATTCAGTCGGTTTTCTAAATCAATTCCTGCAATGCGGTGTGTATTCGCGTCGCAGACAAGGACAATATGTTGATTGTTTTTTCGTTTTACATAATCCAAAAGCGAATCAGCTGCTTGCTTACCGAGAACAATTTCTTCAACTTTTATAGGCAACGTCTTTTCTCCGGCGTTTTCAAAAGCACGCTGAACGTCAGCTGCGATACGATTCATATCAGAATCCCCTCCTCAGCCAATTTGGTTACATCCTTAATAGAATCCAGCACATAATCCGGCGTGTACAAACGCTGTTCACCCTGTTTCGCAGAACCAGTTAGCACTAAGGCGCTTTTCATGCCATAAAGCTTCCCCATCGCAATGTCAGATTCAATGCTGTCTCCTATAATCATGCATTCATGTGCGGACAGCCCCATTGCTGTACAGGCAGCCTCCGCCATCAGCCATGACGGTTTTCCGACAACAAGTTCAGTCTTCGCTTGTGCAGAAGTCTCAATTGCCCCGATCATTCCGGCCACATCAATGGCATTTCCGTCTTCGTTCGGAAAAGAGCGGTCTTTGTTTGTAGCGATAATACGAGCGCCGCCGGCAGCCGCTTGAAAGGCTTGATTTAAATCGTCGTACGTGAGCGTTTCATGAAGGGAGATCACGAGCCAATCCGCTTCCTTCGGTTCGTTCGCGTTCTGCACACCGGCCAGCCTCAGCTCGTCAACCAAGCCTTGCTCCCCAAGCACCCATACCTTTGAAAAACGATAATGTTTTTTCAGAAAAGCCGCTGTCACGCTTGATGACAGAACAATGTCGTTTACGTCCGCTTCAATCCCCGCGCCGAGAAGTTTTTTTCTGCACATGGCACGGGAGATATTCCCCCGGTTGCTTAAAAAGACGATTTTCTTTCCCATTCTCCTAAGCGTTTTGATCGCTTCTCTTGCTCCTTCGATCAACTCATTTCCTCTGAATACAGTACCGTCCAAGTCAATCAGAATGCCGGCCGGTGACACAGGCGTATCATGACTGGCCATAATACGCATTTGCTCCGTGTTTTCGATAAAAATGCTTTTCATGCAGAACTGTATTGATTGGGGTTACATCCTTGTTCAGCATAATGGAGTGATAGGCCATTTCGGCAACCGTTTCTAATACAACTGCGTTATGAATGGCATTTAAGGCGTCAGTGCCCCAGCAGAACGGTCCGTGATTATTCACGAGCACACCCGGCACCTGTTCGTAATTATGATGCTGAAAGGTTTCCGCTATGACTTTTCCTGTATTCAGTTCGTAGTCATGAATGATTTCTTCATCATACATTTCTCGAGTACATGGAATCGCACTGTCAAAATAATCAGCATGGGTCGTGCCTAACGGAGGGATGTCTCTGCCCGATTGTGCCCAGCTTGTCGCCCATTGAGAATGGGTATGGACAATTCCCCCGATATTCGGAAAGGCTTTATATAAATAAACATGGGTAGGTGTATCTGAAGAAGGTTTAAGCGAGCCTTCGACGACCTCTCCATCAAGGTTCAAAACAACCAAGTCATCTGCTGTAAGGTCGCTGTATTCGACTCCGCTAGGTTTGATGACAATTCTTTCTTTTTCACGGTCAATACCGCTGACATTTCCCCACGTAAAGGTTACCAGCTGATGCTCTTGAAGCTTCAGGTTGGCAGCCAGCACTTCCTTTTTTAATGTTTCAAGCATGCTCCATCACCCTTTATCAATTCTTTTTGGCGGCAGATGAAAATTGAAGATTTTTGATCGTTTTCAGCCGCTTCATGACATGGTTTTCTTTTCCGAAATAATGAACCAGCTCTTTATATTCAGCGTACAATTTTTCATAAACCGCGGCGTTTTCGGCATTTGGCGTATAAGTTATATCTTTCAGTTTTCCCATGTTCGCCGCTGCCTTTTTGATATCATCGTAGCCGCCTTTTTCTTTGCCTGCTGCAAGCGCGCCGAAAATGGCAGATCCTAAGGCTGGGGCTTGCGGTGAACCAGAGATTTTAATGTCCATGTTTGTCACATCCGCATAAATCTGCATGACAAACGGGTTTTTCTCAGCTATTCCGCCGGCTGCGAACAGTTCCTCAATCGGAACACCGCTTTCTTTGAATGTTTCGATAATCATCCGGGTTCCGTAAGCTGTCGCTTCAACTAACGCTCTATAAATCTCTTCAGGCTTCGTCAGCAGTGTCATGCCAAGCAGCATCCCTGTTAAATCTGCATCAACAAGAGTTGAACGGTTTCCATTCCACCAATCTAAAGCAAGCAAGCCGCTTTCACCAGGCGCTTGATGGTTTGCTTTCTCACTCAGCAGCTCATGAACGCCAATGTTTTTTTCCTTTGCTTCCTCTTGATAAGCTGGCGGGACACATGTTTTCACAAACCAGTCAAAATGATCGCCGACACAGGACTGCCCGGCTTCATATCCCGCATAGCCCGGGAGAATTCCGTTGTCCACAACGCCGCACATTCCTGGAACGATATGCACCTCTTCACCAAGTAGAACATGGCACGTCGAGGTTCCCATAATCATCAGCATTTTCCCTGGCTCTGTAATGCCGACCGCCGGTACCGAAACATGAGCGTCCACATTGGCAACCGCAACAGCCGTTCCCGGGAGAAGCCCTGTCAGCTTTGCCATTTTTTCAGTCAGACTGCCGGCTTTTTCTCCTACTGAATGAATAGAACCTGACAATTTGTCCTTTGTAATCGTTTTCATTGAAGGATTTAATTTCTCAAAGAAATCATCTGACGGATACCCCGCTTTTTCACTCCACATCGCTTTATACCCTGCGGTACAATTGCTTCGCTTGAGCGAGCCGCACAGCTGGTACACGATCCAGTCTGCAGCCTCGATGATCCGGTCAGCCGCTTCATAAATGTGAGGCGCTTCCTCGGCAATTTGCATGACCTTTGGAATCATCCATTCTGATGAAATTTTTCCTCCGTACCGCTGTAAAAAAGCCTCTCCTTCTTCTTCCGCGATTTGATTGAGCCGATCAGCATGTTTTTGGGCCGCATGATGCTTCCAGAGCTTCACATAGCTGTGCGGCTCCTCTTCATATTCAGGCAGCATGCATAACGGCTGCCCGCTGCTGTCAATAGGAAGGATCGTACATGCCGTGAAATCAATTCCAATCCCGATAATGTCTTTCGTGTCAACGCCCGTCTGTTCGAGTAAAGACGGAATGGTTGTTTCCAAGACTTCGAGGTAATCAGCAGGGTGCTGCAGCGCCCAGTCACGCGGCAGCTTTTGACCCGTTTTTGGAAGGACGGTATCAATGACAGCATGCCTGTATTCTTTTACAGCAGCCGCAAGTTCCTCCCCTGTTTGGACATGAACGAGCACTGCTCTTCCTGATAAAGTTCCAAAATCAACCCCTATTGTGTAAGCCATGTGACATCCCCCTCTACTTTTGAAGCCGGTAAAGCGCCTCGTTCCATTTTAACTCGTGTTTCAGTTTATGAATTGTCGTATCACGGGAAATGAGAACACTTTCGATTCCCGCCATTTCCGCCCAATCAAGCATTTGCTCCGCTGTCAGTTCATAAGACAGGCAGGTATGGTGTGCACCGCCGGCTAAAATCCATGCCTCCGCTGCTGTTTTCAATGACGGCTCCGGCTTCCAGAGAACACGGGCAACCGGTAAATTCGGCATGTCTTTTTCAATTTCCTGGCCGTTGACTTCATTCAGCACAAGGCGGAAACGCCCGCCAATATCAACAATGCTAGCTTGAATTGCAGAACCGCTGATGCCGTTAAATACAAAACGCGCAGGGTCCTCTTTGCCGCCAATCGAAAGCGAATGAACCTCGATTTTCGGCTGATCCAAAGCGACAGTCGGACACACTTCAAGCATGTGAGAGCCCAGAATCATTTCATTTCCCGGTTCAAAATGGTACGTGTAATCTTCCATGAAGGAAGTTCTTTTTCCTTTAGCCATGATTTTCATCATCCGTACAAGGGCCGCTGTCTTCCAATCTCCTTCACCGGCAAACCCATAGCCTTTCTCCATCAGGCGCTGAACGGCAAGTCCCGGCAGCTGTTTCATTCCGTGCAGCACTTCAAACGATGTCGTAAACGCTGTGTATCCGCCTTGCTCAAGAAAAGCGGTTAAGCCAAGTTCAATTTTCGCCTGTTCTTTAATGGACGCTACCTTTGCTTCGTCACGTTTTGTTTCCTCACTGATCACATATAGTCTGTCATACTCGGCATAAAGCGTGTCAACCTCGTCGTCCGTAATGCGATCCATCACTTCAACGAGATCCCCGATGCCATATCCGTCAACCTGCCAGCCAAATTGAATATGCGCTCCCACCTTGTCTCCGTCCGTTACCGCGACATGACGCATGTTATCTCCAAATCTGGCAACCTTAATATGTCTGCTTTCATTTAATGCAGCCGCCGTATCCATCCACTGGGACATTTCTTTTTTCACTTCTTCATCATCCCAATAGCCGGCAATGACTTTTCGGCTAAGCCCCATTCTCGAGTTGATGTAACCGTACTCTCGATCGCCATGCGCGGATTGGTTGCTGTTCATAAAATCCATGTCAATCGTACCCCACGGGATATCGCGATTATATTGGGTATGCAAATGCATAAGCGGTTTTTGATAAGAGGAAAGGCCTTCTATCCACATTTTTGCAGGGGAAAATGTGTGCATCCATGTAATGATGCCAGCACATGTCTCACTGTACTCCGCTTCTCTTAACAGCTCTCTGATGGTTTCCGGTGAAGTGACGACGGGCTTATGAGTGATTTTATATCTGGAAGAAACCCCGCTGAGCCCCTCACAAATGCTTTTAGCATGCTGATCTACCAGTTCCAGCGTCTCTTCCCCGTATAGGTGCTGGCTTCCTGTCACAAACCAGAATTCATAATCCTTTGTCTGAAGCATGTAAACTGCCCCTTTCTCATAAAATAAAACGCTTTCAAATATAAAAGATACGTACTAATGATAGAAAATAAACCTATAAATAAATATTTGTACGAACAATTTTATTATAGTAATTGACTATTATACTGTCAATCTTTTCTTTTAAAAAAAGCCGGGGGCAGAGCCCGGCTTTTTGATTCAATAGGACGGCCAGCCCGAGCTCCAATTCAAATCATTGATGAGAAGCTTTGGAATGCCATTGTCATTGGCATCATAGGCATGGCGAACAAGAATGTTTCCGTTCACAATATCCTGGCCTCCAGGTCCTTTCCATTGGTCATTGCCCGAATCCAAAATAGTGCCTCCGCCTTCAAGCATGCTTTTTCCGCTTTTATCAAGATAAGGGCCTGTGATGTTTTTGGATCTTCCGTAAGCAATTTTGTACGTACTGTTTACCCCGTCACAGCATTTATCAAATGAAACCATTAAATAGTAATATCCATTTTGATACGTAAGAGTAGGAGCTTCTAAGGCACCTCCATTATTCGGTCTAGCTGCAATCGAATAGAGCGAGCCTGTAGGCTTCATCGTACTCTTATCGAGCTTAGTCAGCTTAATGCCGCTCCAAAACGAGCCGAATGCAAGCCACGGGTTGCCATCCTTGTCGAAAGTCAGCTCCGGATCAATGGCGTTATAATTATTTGAGCTTGTCGAACGAATCACCAAGCCCTCGTCCTTCCAGCTCCCCGAACTGATGCTTGTTGAAGATGCCAGGCCAATGGCAGATGTATTGCTTCCAAAAGAAGAAACGGAATAATATAGCCAGTACTTGCCGTTATAGTATTGGATGTCCGGCGCCCACTGGTTTTGACCATAATTCGGCACATAATTGGACCACCACGATAGCGGTGTAGTGAAAATGGATTTTTGTACGGTCCAATTTTTAGCGTCTGAAGACTTCAAAACCCGCAGTCCCCGTTCTTCAGTAAGCCCTGTTCCAAGCGCATACCATGAGCTCCCCTCTTTAATCATAGTCGGGTCATGAAGCAGCTCATTGGATGCACCCCAAAACGCTGCCTCTGCGGGAGCAGCAGAAGTGAATATCAAACCTGCAGCCAGAGCTGCACTCGAAAAGTGTAAGAAGCGTTTCCATGTTTTTTTCTTTTTCAATTTTGTTCAACCTCCTTTATATTAGAAAACGCTTACAAATTAGATTATTTATCCTCCCTTCCTGTCAAATCGAGCTGCGTATCGTATATCGTCATGTTCAGGAAATTTTCGGTATCCCCTTTATTGTAGTCACTATGCTCTAATTTGTACAGACAAAAAAATAGAATCCGCCTAAATAGGCGGATTCTTCCGTATCTTTATTGGTACGTAATTTCGTCAACCGTTTTTCGGTCTAACTTCTTAATGACTTCTGTAATTAACTTTACCGCATTTTCATAATCATCACGATGCAGCATGGCCGCGTGCGTATGAATGTAGCGGGTTGCAATGGTAATGGACAGCGCAGGAACGCCATTTGCCGTCAAATGGATGGCACCCGAATCAGTTCCGCCGCCGGCAATGGCATCAAATTGGTACGGAATGCCGGCTTCCTCCGCAGTGGCTACAACTGCATCGCGCAAACCTTTGTGAGAGACCATGGATGCATCGTAAACGATAATCTGCGGGCCTTTGCCCATTTTGCTCTGCGCTTCTTTCTCGGAAATGCCAGGCGTGTCTCCTGCTATCCCTACATCAACACCAAACGCAATATCAGGCTGAATGGTGTGTGCAGCCGTTTTCGCTCCTCTCAGGCCGACTTCCTCCTGCACGGTTCCGACGCCATACACTATATTTGGATGATCTGTGTTTTGTAAGTTTCTTAACACATCAATTGCAATCGCACAGCCAATACGGTTGTCCCACGCCTTTGCGAGTAGGAATTTTTCATTGTTCATGACCGTAAATTCAAAATGCGGAACGATCATATCTCCCGGGAGTACACCCCACTCCAAGGCTTCTTCCCGGCTTGAAGCTCCAATATCAATAAACATGTCTTTTATTTCCACTGATTTTTTTCTTGCTTCAGGAGATAAAATATGCGGCGGCTTAGAGCCGATAACCCCTGTGATTTCTCCTTTTTTTGTGACAACGGTGACGCGCTGGGCAAGCATAACCTGAGCCCACCAGCCGCCAACGGTTTGAAAACGGATAAAGCCTTTATCTGTGATTTGTGTCACCATAAAGCCGACTTCATCCAAATGTCCGGCGATCATAATTTTCGGGCCGTTTTCTGCACCAGTTTTTTTGGCAATTAAACTGCCCAGGCGATCTGTTGTCACCTCATCAGCAAATGGTTCTATGTATGATTTCATCACTTGCCTTACTTCTCTTTCATTGCCGGGTATGCCTTTTGCATCTGTTAAATCTTTCAGCATGGTCAATGTTTCATCTAATTTTGCCATGTTCCAAACCCTCCTTCATCAGTCCTGCATTCTTATTATACAAAACATGGCGCGAACCATACGACTATTTCACTTGAAAATCGGGTATATGTTTTTACAGCTTTCTTTTAGAAAAAGTGAAACCTTTTTCTATGCTTTTCGTATTACATCAGATCATCACCATAAGGGAGGTGCCTTCACACAATGTTTGTCATGGTTCTAAGGATTATTTTGCTTGCACTTTTTGCTTATTGTATTTATGCCGTGGTCAAATATGTCGCGAATCCTAAGAGAAGGCTTAAGCTGGCCCAATCAAAAGAACATTTTTATATTATTGATGAACAAAACAATACCCGGAAGAATTTTCAGCTGACGTATAAAGGCGTGCTTTTTGAGGGAGAAAAGCATATTCCTTCCAAGGATCATCCGCTGTTTATTCACACGATCTTTGTCTGGACAGAATCTCCTGAGAAGCTGAAACATTTCTCTGCAAAAGATTTTGAGAACATTGAAGAAAAAGTGCTGGAACGATATCCAAATTGTAAGATTGACTGGGACCAGCCCATTAAACTCGCAAAAAAAGCAGAAGAGCGTTAAACGCTTTTCTGCTTTTTATAAATCAAACGGGCTGTAGTAAATAGCGATGAGAATCGCTTCAATTACCAGAAGAAGCGGTACTCCATACTTAAAAGAAGCGTGTTTCGTTTTATGTCTGAAGGTTTGCATGCCAAGCCAGACACCGAGCGCTCCAAATACGATGGCTATCAGCCACAGCCGGTCTTCAGAAATTCTCCACTTGTGCTGCTGCGCTTTGCGTTTGTCAATGCCCATCACCCAAAAACCGCACAGATTAATCAACACCAAATAAGCTGCAATAATCATGTTGCCTCATCCTTTATATAGAAAAAGCCGCTCTGCTGGAGAGCGGCTCTATATGATTACTTGTTTAATTGAGCTTTAGCAGCATCAGCAAGCTGATTGAATGCAGTAAGATCGTTTACAGCAAGATCAGCAAGCATTTTACGGTTTACTTCGATACCAGAAAGCTTAAGACCGTGCATTAAACGGCTGTAAGAAAGGCCATTCATGCGAGCAGCTGCGTTGATACGAGTGATCCAAAGTTTACGGAAATCACGTTTTTTCTGACGACGGTCACGGAAAGCATAGTTTCCAGATTTCATGACCTGCTGGTTAGCTACTTTGTATAATGTATGTTTTGAACCGAAATAACCTTTTGCTAATTTAAGAACCTTTTTACGACGCTTACGTGTAACAGTTCCGCCTTTTACTCTTGGCATTGAATTTCCCTCCTAATTGTTCCTTATCCGATTACTTGATGTTAGCAAGCATTTGTTTGATACGTTTGAAGTCTCCTGCGCTTACAACAGCACTCTTGCGAAGCTTACGCTTTTGCTTTTGAGATTTGTTGGCGAATAAGTGACTTGTGTACGCGTGAGAACGTTTTAACTTCCCAGAACCTGTCTTTTTAAAACGTTTAGCAGATCCGCGGTGAGTTTTCATTTTTGGCATGGGATTTCCTCCTTATTGCTTTTCGTTTTTCGGTGCGAGCATTAAGAACATGCTGCGGCCGTCCATTTTTGGTTTTGTTTCGACTGTCGCAACCTCAGCACATGCTTCGGAGAAACGGTCTAACACACGCTGACCGATTTCTTTATGAGTGATTGCGCGTCCTTTAAAGCGGATAGAAGCTTTCACTTTATCGCCTTTTTCAAGGAATTTAATCGCATTGCGCAATTTCGTGTTAAAGTCATGCTCATCGATTGTCGGACTTAACCGAACTTCTTTTAAGTTAATGATTTTTTGATTCTTGCGTGCTTCTTTTTCCTTTTTCTGCTGCTCAAATCGGAACTTACCGTAGTCCATGATTCGGCAGACAGGCGGTTTTGCATTCGCTGCAACTAACACAAGGTCAAGATTTGCGCGGCCGGCGATTTCAAGTGCTTCCTGACGGGACTTGATTCCAAGCTGGTCGCCATTTTGTCCGATTAAACGGACCTCACGTGCACGGATACCCTCATTAACCAATTGATCTTTGCTAATAATGAGCCACCTCCATAGTTTCTTCGAATTGATTCACAACTCATTTTGAATGCATTTTGCAGGCAAACAAAAAGTGTGGGCATTATAAAACACCCACACTACGAACATCTGTATCAATAAAAATGTACGGTCAACCTGCCAACTACATGCATGTGTCAATCAGGTGAGAAGCGGGTGCTTCTGCTTGTGATTTATATTCAATTCAATAACTATTCTACACAATACCGGATCTTTAGTCAAGGACGACTTATCCGGAACAACTTTTACATTGTAACATGGGTTTTCTATGAGCGCAAGAGAGAAAAAGAAAATCTTTCAGCCTCACCAAGATGCAAAAACCAACAATTCCCCCCTTATTTCGTAATTTACAACAAAACCACCGACAGGAAGAAATGTAAAACAAAGTTAATCTTTGACCGATATAAGAAGCAGAAGGGAGCCTGACACATGAACAAACTGATACAGCTTGCTTTATTTTTCACATTGATATTAACCGGTTGCTCGAATATCAGCACATCTTCCGAATCAAAAGTCGAAACTGTTAAGACAACTGCAGCATTTCCTCAAAAGGGGCTGGAGAAAGAGCTAAAAAAACTAAAACCCGTTTCATTGGACATGAAGTTCGAGAGTCCACTTGCTACTGAGTTAGGAAAGCGGAAGGCAAAAGAAGAAGCTGAAAAGCAAAGACAAATCGCCGCAGAGAAAAAGCTTGAAAAAGAGCGGGAGGCGAAACGAAAGAAACAGCAGGAGGAAAAAGCGGAGAGACAGCGATTAGCAGAGCAGCAGGCGGCGGAGAATCAGCGATTAGCGGAAGCAAAAAGACAAGCTGAACTTGAAAGACAGCGGCAGGCAGCAATCCAAAAAGAGCAGAAAGCGAACGCTGAGAAAAAGCGGCAATCACAGGCACAACGGCAGCAGACCGAGGCACCCTCATCTAATAGTAAAAATCCACCATCTTCCTCGAGTCAGACAGATAAAACCATTCAGCAGCCAGCTTCAGAGCTTCCTGATGACGATGGTTATGGTTATGAAGAACGAAAAAAGTGGCATGACGATCAAGTAGAATGGGGCATTAAACAAGGGTATATCGATCCCGAAGACGCACCATAAAATAAAAAAAGCCAAGGCATTCAGCCTTGGCTTATCCTCCGATCAGCTGCACGAACACAGGGATGACCAGAACCGTTACCACTCCTACTACGACAACAGCAATACTTGCCATCGCAGCTTCAACTTCTCCCATCTCAATCCCGACCGCTACACCAAGTGCATGTCCGGATGTTCCAAGAGCCAATCCTTTAGAAATCGGATTTTTCACTTTAAACACCTTCAAGAACAATGCTCCGAGCGCATATACGATGACAGCGTTAAAGATGACCGCAAAGGCTGTGATGTCACTGATGCCCCCGATGCCTTTTGATAAAGGAAGCGCAATTGCCGTTGTAGCCGCCTGCGGAAGCATGCTTTTCATTACGGCCGAATCGAGATGAATGCCTTTAGCGAGCAGATAAACAATCGTGACAGAGCAGATAGAGCCGGCAATAATGGAGGCCATGATTTGCCACCAGTATTTTTTAAGCTTATCTCTTTGTTTGTACAAAGGAATTGCAAATGCGATCGTTGCCGGTTCAAGGAAAAACTTAATGATCTCTCCCCCGTTATTATAATCCGCGTAGGAAAAACCGCCGATTTTTAAAAATGCGATCCCCAGCACCATGGCAACAAACAAAGGAGTGAAAAGGAAGAAGCCTTTCGTTTTCTTAAATAAAAAGGTGCCGATGCCGAATGCAGCAAGTGATACGACAATCCCAAAATAAGGACTCATTGTGCTTTCCATGTGAAGAACCTCCTGTTTCCCTTAATGGTGAACGAGTTCGTTATTGTTCTGCGGGCTTTGCACTGTTTTTGTTTTCATGTCCGCTGCGGTTTTGCGTTTTCCGCTCAGCGACAGAATCAGCTGAGAAAACAATCCCGTAGCCCCCAGCAAAATAATCGTTGCGAGCAGAATGACAAGAACAATTTGCAGGCCGTATTGCTGCATCACACCAAGCGAATTCATAACAGATATACCTGACGGAACAAATAAAAATCCGATCAGAGAGGTTAAAGACGTTCCGAGCGTTTCCACTTGTTCCAGTTTAATGACTTTCAAACATAATAGGAGAAATAATAAGACCAACCCTACAACCGATGCCGGGATAGGTATTGGGACAATAGCGGCAATCATATTTGAAACCAGCATAATGACGGCAAAAATAAATGCTTGTGTTAAAAACCCGTACACTTTTTTAGCACTCATTTTCTTCACCTCTTTCTCTTTGGTACCCTCATTATAAATAAGAATCCCCTGTTATAAAGCGCTTACAAGATAACATGCCGAATAGCGGGTCTGAGTTGCAGAATCAAATGGCTGAAATGCAAAAAGCCGCCCATCAAATATGGAGCAGCTTTTTCAATTCCTTCGCATATGTCCGGCTGACCGGTATTTTCGATCCGTCTTTCATGATCAGATTATACGTTGAATTAAACCATGGCTGAATTTCTTTAATATATTCGGTATTCACGACAAAGCTCCGATGGACGCGGATAAAATCAGAATCCGGCAGCTTTTTCTCAATCACAACGAGTGTATCGCTGACCGTATAAGAATGATCGAAGGTTTTTACATTGACATGACCATCTTCTGTTCCCGCATAGATAATGTCCTTCGTATCCACAATCACAATCGATTCCCCCACAGATAGCGCGAGCTTGTGCTGGCCGGCATGGCTGTTTTGCTCTGTTTCTACAATATCCCGATTGACTTTTTTATATTTTTTCAGCGTTTGCTGAATTCTTTCTTCATCGAAAGGCTTGGTTAAATAATCAAGAGCGTCCACCTCAAACGCTTTGAGCGCATACTGGTCATACGCTGTCGCAAACACAACAGCAGGAGGATGCTTCATTTTCTTCAATCGCTTTGCGATATCAAAACCGTTTTCTCCGGATAAATCAACGTCTAAAAACAGCAAATCAGGTTTTTGATCCATCATTTGGTCAAAAGCGGATTCGATATTTTCCGCTTCATTGATTTCCATTTCCTCATTGGTCCGCTTAAGCAAGTAAGCCAGTTCATCCCTTGCCAGCATCTCATCATCAACTATTAACACCCTGAGCATGTTCTTCTCCCTCTTTCATCTGTTGCATTGGCACTTGAAAGGAAACCTCTGTCCCTTTATGAACCTCACTGCTGATATGCAGTGCAGCCTGCTGTCCGAATAAACCGATCAGCCGCTGATTTAGGTTATAAAGCGCTGTACCGGTTCCCTCCTTAGACGGAAACGGTTTCTTTCCCAGTTCCGGCAAGACGTCCGGCGGAATTCCGCGTCCGTTATCCGCCACCTTCATATAGACGGATGCATCATCAGATAAGACACAGACTGTAACCTTGCATATGTCTTGTTTTTTCGGAAACGCGTGCCGAAGCGCGTTCTCGACAAGCACCTGCAAAACAAACGGAGGGATTTCAATCTGCTTTAGTCTGCTGTCGATATTAAGCTCAATTTTATATTTCCCGGGAAAACGCGCCTGTTCTAATGACAAATAGGCGTTTAGATGGTTCAGCTCCTTTGATAGCGGGATCAGCAGCTGTCTCGCTCCTTGAAGGTTTGAACGAAAATAAACACTGAGCTGCAATAGGAGCTTACGGGTTTTTTCAACATCTGTACGGCATAACGCAGAAATCGTGTTGATCGCATTAAATAAAAAATGCGGATTCACCTGTGCTTGAAGCGCTTTAATTTCAGCATCCTTGAGAAGTTTGCTTTGGAGCTCTGCTTCCCCAAGCTCAAGCTGTGTCGAAAACAGCATGGCCAGCCCCTCGGCAAGTTCCTCCTCTACCTGACTCAGGCCTGCCGGGCTTTTAAAGTACATTTTTAAGGTGCCGATTGTATTGCCGTTCGATGTCAGCGGCAGGACAATTGCAGCGTGCAAAGGGCATTCAGCATGCGTGCATTCAATCTCTTCCTGCGAAATCGCCTTCATAATATGCCCTGTTTTAATCACCTTTTTGGACAGCCCGGTGATCAAACTTTTCGATGGGATGTGGTGATCCATTCCCGCACCGACATGCGCAAGGATCTTTTCTTTGTCAGTGAGAGACACCGCATCTGTTCCTGTCAGCTTATGGATAATAGCCGCTACACTTTTACAGGAGTTTTCATTTAATCCTTGGCGAAAAAATGGAAGTGTCTGATCAGCAATCGTCAGCACTCGATGTGTTTCGAGAGCTCTTGCCTGTTCTTCCTTGCGAATGATCGCTTGAATAATAGACAGAAAAATAAAACTGCCTGTTCCATTGATGAGTATCATCGGAATTCCGATCATGCTGACAAGCTCCCAAGCGTCACTGAACGGCTTTGCCATCAGCAAAATAATGATCATTTGCAGTGACTCCATGCCGATTCCCACAAGAGCGGCGATGCGCGGTGTCGGCATTCGATATCGCTTCGTAAAATACCTGCCGATCAAGCCTGCAAGAACACCCGCTAAAATAGATGATACGGCACAGCTTAAAGCCGTGCTGCCACCGAGTGAAAAACGATGCAGGCCCGCCAGCATGCCGATCCCAGCCCCTACAAACGGACCTCCGAGAAGGCCCCCAATTTCCACGCCCAAAATACGGGTATTCGCGATAGAGCCCGATGGATCTATCGTAAACACCCAGTCATTGTTTACAATCATATTCCTTTGAATTTCGATGCCTGTATAATTGCTGATGATGCTGAAAAGAGAAAAAATTGAAATTAAAATCGCTTTTCCTTTATAGCCGTCCTGATTCTGAAGAGCTTGTCTGAAAAGTTTCGTATGGGCGAGAATGAACCCTAATATAACAATAATCCCCACTCTCTCCAGCATCATAATCATTAAATGAATCATTCATGTCACCTGTTCTTTCCGTTTTCATTCTAGCATGTTTTCGTTTTACGGCTGACTGTTTTTTTAAAATCGTCTGAAAACATATTTCACAAGGCTTTTATCTATTGTAAAATAAAACATGAGCCTTTTGGCAGAAAGATTTGAATCTGAAGCAGAGGAGAAGATCATGAAAGCCGTATTTTTTGATTTAGATGATACACTACTTTGGGACGAAAAAAGCGTCAGAACAACATTTGCAGAAACTTGCTTACAGGCGGAGAAAAAATATGGCCTTGCCCCTGAGGAATTCGAAGCAGCTGTTCGCGAAGCGGCGAGAGAATTGTACATGTCATATGAGACGTATCCATATACAGTGATGATCGGCATTAACCCGTTTGAAGGACTGTGGTCCAATTTCTCAGAGCCAATCAGTGAAGGCTTTCAAAAGCTGAACAAGCTTGTGCCGGAGTACAGAAGAAATGCATGGACAAACGGACTGAAAGCGCTTGGGATCGATGATCCTGCATATGGCGAATACTTGGGAGAGTTTTTTGCGGCAGAGCGCAGAAAACGCCCGTTTGTATATGATGAAACTTTTGCTGTACTCGATCAATTAAAAGGCAAGTATGAATTATTGCTTTTGACAAATGGCGATCCGAGTCTGCAAAAGGAGAAGCTTGCCGGCGTACCTGAGCTCGCTCCTTACTTCAATGAAATCGTCATCTCGGGCGCATTCGGCAAGGGCAAGCCGGATGTTTCAATTTTTGAACACTGCCTTAAGCTGATGAATATTGAAAAAGACGATGCCATCATGGTCGGCGATAATTTGAATACTGATATTTTAGGCGCTTCAAGAGCCGGAATCAAAACCGTTTGGATCAACCGGACGGATAAGAAAAACGAAACTGACGTAACGCCTGATTACATCATCAGCAGCCTTCATGATTTGTTTCCTATATTAGAGAAATAAAAAAGCATGATCTCTTCAACGAGATCATGCTTTTTATTTTATTTTTTCGCTTCAGCTACTGCCTTTTTCACAAACTCATCAAGTGAAATGGTTTCAGAGTTCTGTTCTCCGTATTTACGCACGTTTACCGCTCCGTTTTCTGCTTCTTGGTCACCGACCACCAGCATGTACGGGATTTTTTGCATTTGCGCTTCACGGATTTTGTAGCCGATTTTTTCATCGCGGCTGTCGACTTCAACACGCAGGCCTTCACGTTGCAGGCGTTCCTGCACTTTTTTCGCGTAGTCTAAATGCACAGCCGGAGAAACCGGGATGACTTGGAACTGAACCGGTGCAAGCCATGTCGGCAGCGCGCCTTTGTGTTCTTCGATTAAGAAGGCAACAAAGCGTTCCATTGTTGAAACGACACCTCTGTGAATCACAACCGGACGGTGCTGCTTGCCGTCCTCACCGATGTATGTCAGGTCGAAACGTTCCGGCAATAAGAAATCAAGCTGAACCGTAGACAGTGTTTCTTCTTTTCCAATCGCAGTTTTCACCTGAACATCAAGTTTAGGGCCGTAGAATGCCGCTTCACCTTCTGCTTCGTAATAGTCGTGGCCGATTTCGTCCATTGCCTCTTTCAGCATGGATTGCGCTTTGTTCCACATTTCATCGTCATCAAAATATTTCTCTGTATCTTCCGGATCGCGGTAAGACAGACGGAATGTGTAATCACTTAAACCGAAGTCTTCATAAACATCCTGGATTAAACGGACTGTACGGATAAACTCATCCTTAATTTGATCCGGGCGCACAAAGATGTGTGCATCATTTAACGTCATTCCGCGTACCCGTTGAAGCCCTGACAGCGCACCTGACATTTCATAGCGGTGCATCGTTCCAAGCTCCGCAATACGAATCGGAAGCTCGCGGTAACTGTGAATGTCTTGTTTGTAAATCATCATATGGTGCGGACAGTTCATCGGACGCAATACAAGTGTTTCATTGTCCATTTCCATCGGAGGGAACATGCCTTCCTGATAATGGTCCCAATGCCCTGATGTTTCATACAGCTCTTTGCTGCCTAGCACAGGTGTGTATACGTGCTCATAGCCGAGGCTGATTTCTTTATCGACAATGTAGCGCTCGATGACGCGGCGGATTGTCGCGCCTTTTGGCAGCCAAAGCGGCAGGCCTTGTCCGACTTTTTGAGAGTTTGCAAACAGCTTTAATTCTTTGCCGAGCTTTCTGTGGTCGCGTTCTTTCGCTTCTTCTAGCATACGAAGATGCTCTTCAAGATCAGCTTTTTTGAAGAAAGCTGTACCATATACGCGCTGAAGCATTTGGTTTTTGCTGTCGCCGCGCCAGTATGCGCCTGCAAGGCTTAACAGCTTAAATTCTTTAATTTTTCCGGTTGAAGGAACATGGACGCCGCGGCACAGGTCAAAGAATTCGCCTTGCTCATAGATCGAAACGGTTTCTCCTTCAGGAATCGCATCCAATAGTTCAAGCTTCAGGTCGTCGCCGATTTCCGCAAAACGGGCTTTCGCTTCTTCACGGCTGACTTCTTTTCGAACGATCGGAAGGTTCGCATTAACGATTTTTTTCATTTCTTTCTCGATTTTCGGCAGATCCTCCGGTGTAATCGCTTCGTCCATTTCTACATCGTAGTAAAAACCGTTTTCGATAACCGGACCGACGCCGAATTTAACATCCTTGTAGATGCGTTTAATCGCTTGAGCCAGCAAGTGAGCCGTACTGTGGCGCATAATTTGAAGACCTTCTTCTGAGCCTTCTGTAATGATTTCCACTGTACCGTCTTCATTGATCGGCGTTCTTAAATCGATTTCTTTTCCGTTCAGTTTTCCGGCTAATGATTTTTTCTTTAATCCCGGACTGATGGATGCCGCGATATCTTCTGTTGTTGTTCCCTTCGCAAACTCCTTGACTGCTCCATCAGGAAATGTGATTTTTACCATATCTGACATCTTTGTCACTCCTTTTTTTGCATATAAAAACCCCGCCCCCTATGAAAGGGACGAGGTTGAATAAACGGAATCGTGGTTCCACCCTTTTTTCCGCAAAGCCAATACGGCACCTGCGGCTCTAAGCTCTGTAACGGGAGTTCCCGTCAGCCATTACTGTTCCTTTTCAAGAGGTTCATAGCTGAAGTTCAAAGGCGGTAAAGCGAATGGTCCTTAGCTGGGAAGCTTGCAGCCAGGGCTTCCCTCTCTTTGAGCCGGTATCATTCCTTCGTGTCCTTATCAATACGTGTGTCTTTCTTAATCTCCTATGTATTATAAATTGTTCAATCCAAAAAATCAACACGATCGCGTTTCCTTTTTTTTAAACCGACAGCCTTAAATAGACAGGCTGCCGGCCCTCATCCTTCCAAGTGCTTCACCGGTATTTCTGCATCTGTAAAAGCATGCAGCGGGAGTATTTCCACTCTCTCTTGAAATACGTTTTGAATGGTCCTTGCCATCATGTGCTCGGGCTGGTCGGTATAAAGCACGACTTCATCAGGCGCAATGGAAATCAGCGGCGCGAGCAAATGAGAATCAATATACATAGGATGATCCCGGACAAATCTTCTGTCTATGTATTTCATTTTTTCCCGTTCCGGCACATAGCGCAGCTCCCATAATGTAAAGGAACCATCATGGACAATATGCACTTTTTTGATTCGCGGCTGTTTGGCGTCCACATAGTCTCTGAGTGTTTGAATAAAGTTTTGATATTCCTGTTCCATCTTATATTCATCAATCGCTGCTTCTGTAATATCTCTCAGCTGCTTATAGTATGATCCAAGTCGGAAGGTCTGAAAGGAGCGAATGTAAAATACTCCTTCCTCTAAACAGATCGTTTGGAGTTCATCCAAAATTGATTGTTTCCGTGAAAGCTTCAGCGGCTCAAACGGAAGATCGTCTGCTTCACCTTCAATAATACTGTGTGCGAGCTGAAGGATTTGCTGCTGTTCATCCTGGTCCGTGAAACAATACGTTTCCTCAATCAATGACAGCATATGCTCGTCTTCTTTGCATTCCAAAAAAAATTTGACCAGAATCGGCTCCATAAAACGCTGAATAGGAAAAGCCGGATTCGCTTTTTCAATCCCGATTTTTCGTATGCCTTCACGGACAATGATATTGTTCCGATCGTCCGAATGCTGAATGAGATGTAAAAAAGCGGCTGCATCATGGTCATCTTCAAAGATTATTTCAAGCATGTTTGTCCCCCCTTACGGCATCTGTTACAAGTATATGGGGGATGTTTTTAAAATAGACGTAAAGGTCATTGGCAAATCTTAATTTGATTCTTGGAACAAGTTTTGCATTTTCTTTCTGAAGATGAACGGCAATGAGATAAACACGATATACAAAGCGAGCACCATAAAGAAAGCGGGCAGATTGCCAGCCAAAAAGCTCGCACCCAGCACATTAAGCGCAATCGTCCCAGGGATGATTCCCACAGCCGTTGCGGCAAAATACGGCAGCACTTTGACATTGGAAAGGCCTGCCGCATAGCTGACGAAATCAAAATTGATCGGCAGGATTCTCAAAAGAAAGATATAGAAAAATCCGTTATCCTCCATTTGCTTCTGTATGGCTTCAAGCCTTTCGTAATGCCCGTTCTTTTTCGCCGAAAACAAACCAGCCGCAAAAAACGAAACAGCTGAAGCGCACATCGAACCGAATAACGTATAAAGCGTGCCGAGAAGCGGGCCAAACGCAAGTCCGCCAGCTATTGAAATAACAGACACCGGAAATAAAACAAGTGGCCTGACGATGGATATCCCGATAAACATCAGAGGTGCAAAGACTCCGAACGACAATACCCATACCCTGATTTCTTTCGGCGATACATTCAAATACGTTTTATTTCCCCAATAGAGTAAACCAGCACCTGCAAGCACTGCCAGCCATTTGACAGCCGTTTTTCGTTTCATACCCTCAGTTCCTTCCCCTTTGAACCACAGCAATTATGGATGTCGGCGGTTTTCTCCGTCAAGGCGGATCGGAGCAGCCAAATATAATATCCGCTCCATTAATCTTGCCGCTTTTACTTCTTCCTTTTCTCCCCTTTGCGAATACGTAAAATGATGCTTCAGCTCGTCAGGTGAGAAATTAGAAGAAAAGAACGTTGGCAGCTGCTGGGACATTCTGTGCTGAAGCACCGTTCCGATGACCTCATCCCTTACCCAGCTTGTCATTGATTCTGCTCCGATGTCATCAAGCATTAATACGGGTGTGGTCTTTACCATATTGAGCTTCTCTTCCAATGTCTGGTCTTGCAGCGAATTCTTAAGCTCTCTCACAAATTCAGGCACATAAACAATCATGGAGGAATACTCTTTTTCCGCCAGCTCATTGGCAATTGCAGCGAGCATAAACGTTTTTCCTACCCCAAATTTCCCGTATAAATATAATCCTTTCCCTTTTCCCGTCTCATTATAGCTTTTCAGGAAGTCTGTAACATGCTGAAACATCGCGAGTCTGCTTGGGTCACTGATATCAACTTGCTGGAACGTCGCTCCAAGAAGATCCTGCTGGATATACATGCTTTTCATAAGAGACTGTTGTTTCTTCTGCTGGTCGAGCTTCCGTTTGACTGGACATTCGTAATACTCGATATCAATAGACCTCCCATTGACAACAAGCTTCGGATGGTAGCCCTCCAACAAATTGTTGCAGTTTTCATCTTCCGAACAATAGGAGCAATTCTTGCTTTGTTCGATATATTCATAAAGCTTATTTAAGCTCTTTTCGATCATTTTTTGGTCAATCACTTCTTCGTTTTCCTTCAAAAATGCTTGAACATCTTGATCTTTCATGACTTTTTCCTTCATTTGTTCAAGACGTTTTTGGAAATCCGGCCTGCCGGTTACGCCCTGCAGGGAACGGCCGATTGGTTCCATCTATTCCTTCACCCCGCATCTCTGTCTTTAATAGGCAGAGTATTTTTTCAGTTTTTGCATTTCTTCCATCATCTTTTTCTTCTGTTCTTCCAAATCCTGCGGATGCAGCTTCTGCTGTCCGGATTCTGAGTCAGACGCTGTTTCCTTTTCTGTCATCCAATCAGGAAGCTTTTCTTCACGAATCACTTTTTGGTTTCGTTTCGAAGACTTTGTTTTTCCTTCAGCCCATTCAAGATACTGGCGGTTTTCTTCTATTGCGAGCTTCATCGCTTCCCTGACCGTTTTTACCTTTTTGCGTGCCCAATGCGAAGCGATTTTTTGGATATAGTTTTTCGACAGCTTCATGTCGGTTTTCAGCATGACATAATAAATTAACACATTTGTGACGCCTGGCTCGAGCTTCTGTTCGAACATAATTTCTTCTATGATCTTCAGATCAGCTTTTGACGGCTCTGTTCCGTCAGCAATGTCCTGCAGAAGCTTCTTCGGGGAAATCGCCTCCAGCAATGCGATCAGCTTCCCATCCAAAGAATCCTCTTCTGCCGGTTTTTCGCCTTCACGCAGATGCACCGGCTGTGTTTTTTCCACCAAATCGGGCAGCTGTCCGTTTCTTTCAATTTGATACCAGTCGCTCGCCGCTTTTCTTAATGCCTCCGTCGTAATGACGTCACGCTCATCAATTGCGCTCATCACAACATTTTGCATTTGCAAAGGGTCAATTCCGTACAGATAAGAAAGCTTTTTGATTGTGTCCCGCACCTGCTGGGTCATCGCTTTTCTCGGTATCATCGTCTCAGAAAGTCCCGCTAAAAACAAATCAAAATCAAACACATCCTCCGTTATGGTGTAGGACGGAGACTGTCCGACAGAAGTATACTCGGACCCCTCGGCAAGCCTTACCGTTTCCTCCATATCGGATGTGAGCTTCCATTCACTCGGCTGCAGCGATTCAAACGCATGATTAAACGGACGCGTAATGTCCTTCGCATCTTCTGAAATGGCCGGGTGCGTAAAAAATTGTTTTAATTGCTGATATTTCGTTTTTCCGACTCTATTATACAGAAAAACATTCAGCATTCCGTCTTCAAAAAATTCATTTGGTCTGAGCGGCGGAAGGAGTTCATATATAAAGAGGCGCTCCTGCCGCTCGGATTCTTTCATATATACTTTCAGCAATCCGATGCCCTCGAGCTTCCCCTGTTCCTGATGGATCGTTTTTAAGTTGGACTGTGTCATCCCCATCAGCTGTCTATGTGTGGACTCTCCGCCCCACAGACGGTTTTGTTCAAGCTCTCCCCACAATGTCATATAAAGAGAGAATGCAACAGGGCCGATTAAGGGCTGGTACAGTTGTGTAATAATTTGTCTGTCAATATCCTGCAGCATCGATCTGCTTTTAACCACATACGGGTCTACAGGCAGTACATCTTTCCAATAGTCAGCCATACATTCTCAAACCTTCCGAATTTGTTTCTACCTTTCATTTTACACCGTTTCTTATATCTATCAAATGCCAATTTTGCACATGAGAAAAGAGCTAGAAGAATCCTCTTAGCTCTTTTAACGCTCTTTCTTTATTAAGTCTTTTAATTCATCGATAAAGACGTTTATATCTTTAAACTGCCGATAGACGGACGCGAACCGCACATATGCGACTTCGTCAATCTTAGCCAGCCGGTCCATGACCATTTCTCCGACGAGCTCACTCTTCACCTCGGAGCAGCCTTGATTGCGAAGCTCTTTTTCAATATCAAAGCACATGTCTTCAAGCGTTTTGAGTGAAACAGGCCTTTTTTCACATGCTTTTATGAGGCCGCGCAGCATTTTTTCTCTGCTGAATTCCTCACGCACACCTTCTTTTTTCACGACGATGAGCGGGGTTTCCTCCACTTTCTCAAAGGTCGTAAACCGGTAGTGGCAGGATTCGCACTCGCGTCTTCGGCGAATCGACTTTCCGTCATCCACAGGCCGTGAATCAAGGACTCGTGTTCCGTTATGCTGGCATGAAGGACATTTCAATAAAATCAGCTCCCAACTATATCGTTCCCTGCAATGTATTTTCGGCAGCCTCCGCCTTTTAAAAATAGATGTGACAGCATCTGTCGGGAGAGCCGTTGTTAAATTTGTTTCTATAGCATTAGGTGGTTTGTGAAAATCTCCTTCTTATTTTACAAAAAAAATGAAAAAAGAAAAAGCTGACACTCTCGTTTCTTTATAAAAATAAAAGGAGCATAAGCTAAAAAGCGCATAATGGCTTTCTAGCTTCAGCTCCCTTTGTGTTCGCAATTTACTTTATAGTACTTTCGCTTGCGCCTGTTTAATTTGCACAGGCCCCATTCCTCTTGGTATTTCAATGTTTTCTCTTGTATCAGCATGTAATGCCTCTGCAATGTAATCAGCAGCGACATTAGGATCTAAGTCTCCACAAGTATAAACATCAATGCTCGCATATCCGTGCTCAGGAAAACTGTGAATCGTTAAGTGTGATTCAGAAATAATCACAACTCCGCTTACGCCTTGCGGTGCAAATTTGTGAAATGCAACCTCGCGCACCTCAGCACCTGATTTTAGAGCAGCATTTACAAACGTTTTTTCAATAAAATCCATGTCATTCAGCTTATCAAAATCGCATCCCCATAGCTCGGAGATAACGTGACGCCCCATTGTTTCCATAGTCATGGACCCCCCTTAACAAGAATTAAAAAGTGAAATTCCAACAACTGGGTCGGCCATTTACCACGGGGGAAAGTTAGTCCGGAGAGGTCCTAACCCTTTAAGTAATTCCGAAACAGTCTCAAGCAAGAAGTTCACGAAAAATAGTATACTGTGTTTAAGTCTAATTTGCAAGGTGCGTTTTTTCAGAAATATGCTGTTAAGGGTTTTTTCTTTAAAATGTGTCCATGACCTTATTTTATACAGCAGACGGATGTTTCATTCGTGCCGCTACATGGCGGATCAGATCAACAACTCTGCAGGAGTAGCCCCATTCGTTGTCATACCACGCCAGCACCTTTACTTTCCTGTCTTCCATTACCATTGTTGTAAGCCCGTCAATGACCGCTGAATGAGGATTCGTATTATAATCAGTCGAAACAAGCGGTTCATCTGAGTAATCAAGTACACCGTACATCGACGTTTTGGCAGCGCGTTTAAATGCCTCGTTTACTTCTCCAGCCGTAACATCCGTTTTCAGATCAACAACGAGATCAACCAATGAGACGTTCGGAACAGGGACACGCAAGGCGAGGCCGTGAAGTTTTCCTTTCAAATGCGGCAGCACAAGTGAAAGCGCCTTTGCCGCTCCTGTTGTCGTCGGAATGATGGATTCACCGCAAGCCCGCGCCCGGCGCAAATCTTTGTGCGGGTTATCAATATTTTTTTGGTCATTCGTATACGCATGAACTGTAGTCATCAGACCGCTCTCAATGCCAAACTCTTCATCCAGCACTTTTACAACAGGCGCAAGGCAATTTGTCGTGCATGACGCATTTGAAATAATGACATGGCGCTCAGCGTCGAATTGGTCCTCATTTACGCCCATCACAATGGTAACGTCTTCATTTTTTCCCGGAGCGGTCAAAATCACTTTTTTTGCACCTGCTTCTATATGGCCCATCGCTTTATCTTTAGCATTAAACTTCCCTGTTGCTTCGACGACTATGTCAATATCATATTCCCGCCAAGGCAGCTGTTTTGGATCACGGCTGTTTAACAAAAGCACTTTCTTTCCATTTACGATCAGGCTGTCTTCACCAGCCACAACCTCTTTGTCGTATCTGCCGTGAATTGTGTCATACTTTATTAAATGAGCCAGCGTTTCTGCGGAATAGCTGGCGTTAATGGCCACTACTTGAATTTGATCGTCTAACATCGCTTTTCTAAAAACCATTCTTCCGATTCTTCCAAACCCGTTGATCGCTACTTTTACCTTCATGTTGGACACCCCTTATCAATTATGCCATCCTAATTTGTTACTATCTAAAATTAGTATAACACATTAAAACAAATTCGCCAGTACATATTGATAAAAATCAACGATTATAACGCTAATTTATGATGCATCTTATGTTTTCTTGCACAGAATATCAGGCGTAAGAACCAAAAAGCAGCCAGCGCTCCGCACTGACTGCCCTCATGCTTTATGATTCCTGTTTTAACTTATCATTGAGCACACTTTCTTCTAGCACAGAAAATGTATCCCCGTACACTCTGTTAATATGATTCGCTCCCCAAGCACACAGCATATCTAAAATCCCTTCTAAGCTGCGGCCGTATTCGCTGAGCTCATATTCCACTTTGGGAGGAACTTGATTATATACGATTCGGTTAATGACACCGTCCGCTTCCAGCTCGCGCAGCTGCTGAGTCAGCATTTTTTGCGTGATATTGGGCATTAGGCGTTTTAATTCGCTTGTACGTTTTTTTCCGTGCGTCAGATGGCATAAAATGACGCATTTCCATTTCCCTCCAATCACTTCAAGAGTCGCTTCAACAGAAATGTTATATTTTTTCTTCTCCATACAATCCATTCTCCTCACAGGCACCAAAAAGTGACTATAGCACTTCAAAGTACGTACTTTTATTTCTTAACGATATGTTTCATAATCACATTTGCCGGCTGATTTGAATCTGCTCTTTTTTATTTATATAGCTTACTCGGCAGAATTTCAATCATACAACACATCTTACAAAGGAGGAACATCATGACTTCAGCCAAAAGCAGTATTCCTGCACTACTGGCTTTGGCCGTAAGTGCATTCGCAATAGGGACAACTGAATTTATCAGTGTCGGCCTTTTGCCGCTCATTGCTGATGACCTGCATATTCCAGTCACGACAGCAGGATTAACCGTTTCCCTTTATGCGCTCGGCGTTACATTTGGGGCACCTATATTAACTTCATTGACCTCAAGCATGTCGCGTAAGACACTATTGCTTTGGATCATGTTTATTTTTATTGCCGGTAATACGATGGCAGCAACCGCTTCAAGCATCGGGATTTTACTAGCAGCACGTGTGATATCGGCATTTTCGCACGGTGTGTTTATGTCGATCGGTTCGACAATCGCAGCGGATATTGTCCCGGAAGATAAAAGGGCTAGCGCGATTTCAATTATGTTTACTGGCCTCACTGTGGCAACTGTAACCGGAGTTCCTTTTGGGACATTTATCGGCCAGCAGTTCGGCTGGCGTTTCGCCTTTATGGTCATTATCGCCGTCGGAATCATTGCTTTCATTACAAATGGTATTCTTGTACCGTCCAAATTACGAAAAGGGACGAAAACAACGATGCGGGATCAATTGAAGCTTGTGACAAACAGCCGGTTATTGCTTTTATTTGTCATTACAGCGCTTGGATACGGAGGAACATTCGTTGTGTTCACGTATCTGTCTCCCCTGCTTCAGGAAGTAACAGGCTTCAAAGCCGGGACTGTTGCAGTGATTCTGCTCGGATACGGAATAGCTATTGCTATCGGCAATATGATTGGCGGAAAGCTGTCAAACCGAAATCCGATTGCCGCTTTATTCTATATGTTTATCGTACAAGCAATTGTTCTATTCGTACTGACATTTACAGCCCCGTATCAAACAGCAGGGCTCATTACCATTCTCTGTATGGGATTGCTGGCCTTTATGAACGTGCCCGGCCTTCAGGTGTATGTCGTCATGCTGGCTGAGCGTTTTGTCCCGAGTGCAGTTGACGTCGCATCCGCGATGAATATCGCTGCCTTTAATGCAGGAATCGCGCTTGGGTCATACCTTGGCGGTGTGATCACCGATTCAATCGGATTGATTCATACCGCTTGGATAGGCGGATTAATGGTGGTCGGTGCAGTCATTTTAACAGGCTGGAGCCGCTTAATGGAAAAACGAGATCGGCAGGAAGCCTGACAATTTTAAAGGAGGAAATGAACATGACAACACATTTACAAGCAAAAGCAACACTCCATAATGGGGTAGAAATGCCTTGGTTCGGCCTCGGCGTGTTCCAAGTGGAAGAAGGATCTGAACTGGTAAACGCAGTTAAAACTGCCATTGTTCACGGGTACCGCAGTATTGATACTGCAGCTATCTATGGAAATGAAGCTGGCGTTGGAGAAGGGATTCGGGAAGGCATTGAAGAAGCAGGCATTTCAAGAGAGGATCTGTTTATCACATCGAAAGTATGGAATGCGGATTTAGGCTACGAAGAAACACTCGCCGCGTTTGAAACAAGCCTATCCAAACTCGGTCTGGATTATTTGGATCTATACCTCATCCACTGGCCTGTAGAAGGAAAGTATAAAGAAGCTTGGAGAGCGCTTGAAACGCTGTATAAAGAAGGCCGTATCAAAGCGATTGGCGTAAGCAACTTCCAAATTCACCATCTTGAAGATCTGATGACGGCAGCTGAAATTAAGCCTATGATTAACCAAGTGGAATTTCACCCGCGCCTCACACAAAAAGAGTTGATAAGATACTGCCAAAATCAGGGCATCCAGATGGAGGCTTGGTCACCTTTAATGCAGGGGCAGCTGCTGGATCACCCTGTATTGGCTGACATCGCTCAAACATACAATAAATCTGTCGCACAAATTATTTTGCGCTGGGATCTGCAGCATGGCATCATTACGATTCCTAAATCAACGAAGGAACACCGCATTAAAGAAAATGCAAGCGTATTTGACTTTGAATTAACGCAGGATGACATGAACCGAATCGATGCACTGAATGAAAACTTGCGAGTCGGTCCTGATCCGGACAACTTTGATTTTTAATGGCAAAAAAACACCGTTCAATATGAACGGTGTTTTTTGTATTATGCCCAGCAGTTCATGATTTCATCAAGCTGCCTTTCGGTCTCTTCAAGCGTGCCGCTGTTATCGATGACTTGATCTGCTCTTGCTGTTTTTTCCTCTAAGGGCATTTGAGAGCGGATACGGCTGACTGCTTCTTCTTCCGTCAGCTGATTGCGCTTCATCAGACGTTCCAGTTGAAGCTCTTTTGTCACACTGACCACAATAATTTTATCAACCAATGATTCCAATTTGCTTTCGAACAATAGCGGGATATCCAATACAACAAATGCCTCCCGATTTGCAACGGCTTCATCACGGCGCTTGAGCATTTCCTGCCTGACTGCGGGATGAACAATTGCATTTAAAGCGAGACGCTTTTGTTCATTTGTAAATACCAGCGCTCCAAGCTTTTTTCGATCTATATCGCCATTTGAGAGCAGTATGTCTTCACCGAATTCGTCAATGATTTGCCGGTAGGCCGGCATCCCTTTTTCTACCGCTTGTTTTGCAATGATATCTGCATCTATAACTGTTATTCCTTTTTCAATCAGCATATTGGCTACCGTGCTTTTGCCGCTAGCTATTCCTCCCGTTAAACCAATGACTAAGGTCAAGAGATCCACTCCTTTTTACAATTTCCAGAGCCCAATCGTGATTAATAGAAGCCCCGGCAAAAACGCCATTTTATCGATCCATTTCCACTTAGACAGAAAATGGCCGGCATTGATTCCAATTGATACAAACAGCGAGCTCATGATTGCCACGGCGATGCTCATCACAATCGGCGAAAAACCGAGAATGGCTGCGCCTATACCTGCTCCAAAGGCATCAATCGATAAGGCAAATCCCAATAAGACCGCCTCAATTCCGTTGATCACACCCGATTTGTCGATATCCGCACTCATGGGTTTTCTCAAAATATGAATCACAATCCCTAATGACCGAACCTCTAAATTAAGCAGCGTTTTTTCATGCAATAGGTATTCTTTATCTTTTGCCGGTTTGAAAAATTGATACAGAACCCACGCACCGATTCCAACCAATATCAAACCGCCAAGCTTCTCCGTCACATATACAGGAAAAAACTTCGTGAGAAAGCTTCCGATCAGCATGGATATAAACATGACAGCACCGGAACAGCAGGCGATAACCAAAATCGCTTTAAACGGTATTTTCATTTTTCTCAATCCGTACGTAAATCCGACTGAAAAACTGTCCAAGCTGACAGCCAACGCCAGCAGCAGTATAGAAACCATTTGCATATCCGTTTCTTCCTTTCTGTTGGTGCTCTTGTATCAGATGTGAAATGCCCGGGATTCATCACAATCATATATATGGGAAAGTGAAAAATCCGTGTTTCGAAAATGGCATCCTCCATTACAGAGTTACTGATATATGCACCGACAGCTTGGACGATGAAGCATTATGCTACTTTTTTTTCTGGCACTTTGCGCAAAAATGCGTGCCTCTTCCTCCAACGACAATTTTCGAAATCATCGTTCCGCAATTTTTGCATGGCTCGTCTTTTTTTCCGTACACAAAATGCTGCAGCTGGAACATTCCGATTTCCCCTTGGGAGTTGATATATGAACGGACTGTGCTTCCGCCCGCATCAATCGCCTCCTGCAGAGTGTTTTTGATTTCAGCGTGAAGGGTTTTGATTGTTTTATCTGATAATTGATTTGCTTTTGTCTCGGGATGGACACCTGCTCTGAAAAGAGCCTCATCCACATAAATGTTCCCTAGTCCAACTACCGTTTTTTGATCCAGTAGGGCAGTTTTGACAGCGCGGTTTGTTTTCGCAAGCCGTTCTTTTAAATACGCACTTGTAAATTCTTCTGCATCCGGCTCCGGCCCTAACTGAGAAAGCGGGAGCTCGCCCGCTTCTTCTCCCGGTTTAAATAAGTGCATGGTTCCAAATTTCCGCACATCCCTGTACCGGAGCTGGGTTCCATCCGTCATCGTGAATATGACATGCACGTGTTTATCGTCAGGCTCCTCGGCTTGATGAAGACCGTATTTTCCTTCCATTCGAAGGTGAGAAACCATAACATAATGATCTAAATGAAACAGTAAAAACTTTCCCCGTCTTCCGATGGACTGTATCGTTTCTCCTGCTAGTTTTCGCGCAAATTCCTCCGGTTCGGCAGGCCGTTTGATGATATTCGGCCATCTGATCTCTACCGATTTGATTGTTTTTCCCTTTACAAGCCCGGTCAGAGTGCGCCGGACCGTCTCAACCTCTGGTAATTCCGGCACATCCATCACTTCCTATCTCTGTTTATTTCGCATCGTACCAAGATGGGCCTGATGCAAAGTCCACCTTTAACGGCACATCTAATGCAAGCGCATGCTCCATCACTTCAGGAACAAGCTTTTCAAGAATTTCAATTTCTTCCCTTGGCGCCTCAAAAATCAATTCATCGTGTACTTGAAGCAGAAGCCTTGCTTTCAACTGTTTTTCTTTCAGCTTGGCAGCCATGTCAATCATGGCTTTTTTGATAATATCAGCGGCGCTTCCTTGAATCGGCGTATTCATGGCCGTCCGCTCCGCAAAACTTCGGATATTAAAATTCCGGCTCGTCAGCTCAGGGATGTAGCGGCGGCGATGCATAAGCGTTGTTACGTATCCTTTTTGCTTCGCTTCCTGTACTGAATCTTCCATGTACGCTTTTACGCCTTGGAAACTTTCCAGATAGCGGTCGATAAATGCTCCCGCTTCCTTCCGGGTAATGCCGAGGTTCTGTGACAGACCGTAATCGCTGATCCCGTAAACAATGCCAAAGTTGACCGCTTTCGCCTGGCGTCTCATCGCAGATGTCACTTCATCCTTAGCGACATGGAACACATCCATTGCCGTTTTCGTGTGAATATCCATATCATTTGTAAAAGCTTCGATCAGATTTTCATCCTTTGAAATATGGGCAAGCACCCGCAGCTCGATTTGTGAATAATCGGCTGCAAAAATGAGCCAGTCTTTTTCAGACGGCACAAAAGCTTGGCGAATTTTCCGCCCTTCCTCAAGCCTGATCGGAATGTTTTGCAGGTTCGGATCAGTCGAGCTGAGACGGCCAGTTTGCGTTAAGGCCTGGTTAAATCGCGTGTGCACTTTATGCGAATCCGGTCTCGTCACCTTTAAAAGCCCTTCGATATATGTTGATTGAAGCTTGCCAATTTGTCTGTACTGTAAAATATAGTCGACAATATCATGCTTGTCAGCCAGCTTTTCAAGCACATCGGCAGACGTAGAATAGCCTGTTTTCGTTTTCTTTACGACAGGAAGGCCGATCTTTTCAAATAAGATGACGCCTAGCTGTTTCGGAGAATTGATGTTAAACGGCTCTCCCGCAATCTCATGGATTTTTTCTTCATATTCCTTCAGCTTCGCACCCAGTTCTTCACCCATCCGTTTTAAACGGTCAACATCGACCTTGACGCCAGTTGATTCCATTTCGCCAAGAATAAGCGCAAGAGGCATTTCCAGCTCTTCAAACAGTTCAAGCTGGTCGTTGTTTTCCAGCTCCTGAACGAGCTTTTCCCGAAGGCTTTGAATCGCTAACGCTTTTCGGCCAAGGTGCTCAGACAGTACGTCTTCTGACGGCACTGCCCGTTTTGCTCCTTTTCCATAAACTGATTCATCACTTGAAACGATATGCAGGCCGTAATCCTTAGCCACACTCGCAACGTCGTCATATGAATTGCCCGGGTTGATGATATAAGCCGCAAGGAGCGTATCAAACTCGGCTCCTTTCAGCTCAATGCCCTGCCAGCGCAAAGCGACAACGGCCCGCTTGCTGTCGAAGACCCATTTCTTCTGCTCGTCATTTTCCACCCATTCTTTAAACACCTCAGACTCAACGGCAATGTCTTTCGGAATGAAATAAGCTCCCGTTTCATTTACGATCGAAAATCCGAGGATCGGCTCTTCATGATAATTATCGCCAATCTGTTCAACGACAAATGCGGATGGAGAAACCAATATATCGCTTGTCACGTCTGTGACTGTTTTGACATTAATGTCTTCCAACGATTGATCCTGTTCTGCTTCTGCACTGTCTTCTCCAAGCCGTTCAAGAAGCGTGTTGAAGCCAAGATCTTTAAAGATGGCAATGACCTGTTCACGATTAAAGCCTTGATATTCCAGGCCGGAAACAGATACCTCAATCGGAGCATCCGTCATAATTGTCGCAAGCTCCTTGCTCATCAATGCCTGATCCTTAAACTCCTCAAGCTTTTCCTTCAATTTCTTTCCGCTCACCTCGTCAATGGACTCCAGCAGCTTTTCAACCGAATCAAATTGTTTTAAAAGCTTAATCGCAGTCTTTTCTCCGACGCCGGGCACACCCGGAATATTATCTGAGGAATCGCCCATCAGACCCTTCATGTCAATGATTTGTTCAGGCGTAAGCCCGTATTTCTCTTTGACATGCTCCGGTGTGTAAAATTCAACATCGGTAATTCCCTTTCTCGTAATGGCAACTGTCGTTTTGTCCGTTGCCAGCTGTGTTAAATCCTTATCTCCTGAGAAAACCTTAACTTCAAATCCGTCTTTTTCAGCCGATTTGGCCAGTGTGCCGATAATATCATCCGCTTCATATTGTTCCAGTTCATAGCGGCTGATCTGGTAGGCATCCAGCAGCTCGCGGATAAACGGCATTTGTTCGGAAAGCTCAGGCGGGGTTTTCTGTCTGCCGCCTTTATATTCTTTAAATGTGCCGTGACGAAATGTTGTTTTCCCGGCATCAAACGCAACCAGCATGTGCGTCGGTTTTTCATCCTCAAGCATTTTCATCAAAATCATCGCAAAGCCGTATACAGCATTCGTATGAACACCTTTATCATTGCTTAACAGCGGCAATGCAAAAAACGCCCGGTAAGCCAGACTGTTTCCGTCTACAAGCACTAATTTTTTTCGTTCCGTCATTCAATTTCCTCCTAAGAAGCCTCAGGCTTCCATTCATCTCTTACATAGTCATTAGCTCCTCTTATTTTAACAAAGTTCAATTTGAAAGGAAAATACGTGAACTATAAGAGAAGACACAAAAAAGGACGGGAACACAAATAGGTTCCCGCCGTCAAAATTGGCTCCTTGGATGAAGGGGTTCTACTACATCCTACCAGCATAGGTTTAACAGTGCATGAAGATATTGTTAAACCTTTGTAAACATTAGGCTGACTTTTCAGCGGCCCGTTTCAGCGTCACGGTAAAGACAGTTCCCCGTCCAGGCTCGCTTGTGACATCAATTTTCCCTTCATGAGCCTCTATTAAATGCTTGACAATCGCAAGGCCCAGCCCGGTTCCGCCCGAATTCCTGCTTCTGTCTTTATCTACGCGGTAAAAGCGTTCAAAGATGCGCGGAATTTCTTCTTTCTGAATTCCGATTCCAGAATCGGCAACCTCAATCTGAATGTCTTTTTCTCTGGGCTTTACATTGATAGCCACGGAGCCCCCCTCAGGCGTGTAGGTTAACGCATTGTTTACGAGATTAAGAAATACCTGTTTCAGCCTGTACGGGTCACCAGATACATATTGAGGGTCTTTCGGGACATTCAGGTGCAAGGAGATGCCTTTCTCATCCGCCTTATGCTTCAGAAGCGTTTCAATCTCAACAAGCATTTTGGCCGGCTCAAACGTTTCGATACTGAGCGTGAAATTTTGCTGCTCGATTTTTGAGAGATCGAGCAAATCCTGAACCAAAGACTGAAGCCTTTCGCTTTCCTTAAGAATAATAGAGAGAAATTCAGAAAGCGCCTCTTTGTCCTCCATCGCCCCATCCAATAACGTCTCCGTAAACCCTTTTATGGATGTAATCGGCGTTTTCAGCTCATGAGAAACATTGGCCACAAAATCCTTCCTCATCTGCTCTAATTTCTTTGTTTCCGTCATGTCATGGAAAACGAGCACAATTCCTTTCCATTCATCGTCCGGACCCATAATCGGAACGCCGTCCACTTCAAAATAACGCCGTTCTATTTTGATCGGAAGTCTTAACAGCTTGCATTTCTTTGTCTCCGTCATAAAAATGTCTTCGACAAGCTGGATCACTTCTTCATGTTCAAATGCATCGTGATAAAGACGGCGCAGCATATGATTCGGATTGATATGAAACTGCTTGGCGTAAGACCTGTTTACGAGATTAATAAAGCCTCTTCCGTCGATCATAATCAGCCCGGAGCCAATGTTTTCAATGACTGTCAGCAGCCGATCCCGCTGCATTTCCTGCGTTCGCGTCATTTCCATCAGATCAATGGCAAGGCTGTTCATCGCATGTCCTAGCTTATCAGAACGCCTAATATAGCCGCCGTACGTCCGTGCATCGTAGTTGCCCTTAGAGAGTTCTGTGGCTACATTTGTCGCTGACTCAATTGACCTTTTATAACGTGAGGTCATGCTGGAATAAAAATAAACAATGACGATAAATGCGGTACAAAGACTGGCCGTCAGCATCCCCCACAATTCGCCTTTTAAGCCGTCGCTTTTTTCAGAGGCGGAAAGCAGCACATATCCTGTTTTTTCACCTTCGCTTCTAAGTGAAAGTCCGTAATAAAGCTTGTAATCTGTTGTTGACAGAATACCCTCATGGCCAGAAACAAGCGCCTGCACCTTTTGGGAATCAGCCGATCTCCCGTTTGACCCATACAGCACCTTGCCGTCTGTATCGATAACGGATGCGCTCACATCAAGCGCGCCGCCTGCATCTTTAATGATTTTCTCATTTGCTTGATCATTTAGATTGCCGGCATCAAGAAGCGAAGCCAAGTATTTTGCTTCTTTTTCAATGTGTTCCTCTGCTTTCCTTTGATCAGATGTTTCAAAAAGCTGCTGTAAAAACAGCCCGAGAACACAAAACACCAGAATCATACAGACAACGAATACAGAAAAAAGGCGCACACGGTATTTATTCATTCATTTTTGGCTCCTCCAGTTTATACCCCAATCCCCTAATCGTTTTAATGTAGATCGGTTTTTTGGTATTGTTTTCAATTTTGTCGCGAAGATGGCTGATGTGCACATCAACAATTCTCGTATCTCCGGCAAAATCATAATTCCAGACTGCGCTCAGCAGCAGGTCTCTTGTCAGAACTCTGCCTTTATGTCTGCCTAAATAGAGCAACAGTTCGAATTCTTTCGGTGTCAGTTCAAGCTGACTTTCTTTAAAGTACGCTTCATAATGATCAGGCAGGATTTTCAGATCGCCGATTACGATCTGGCCTTCCATTTCATCGTTCTTCATCTCACTAGAGGGCGCAGCTATTTCCGAACGCCTTAAAATCGCTTTGACTCTCGCATTTACTTCCCTTGGACTGAACGGCTTGGTCATATAATCATCAGCACCGAGCTCCAGCCCTAATACTTTGTCGAATTCCTCATCCTTCGCTGTCAGCATTAAAATGGGAAACATCAGTTTTTGCTGTCTCAGCTGCTTGCATACTTCGATTCCGTCCAATTTTGGAAGCATCACATCAAGCACAATCAAATCAGGCTTCTCTGTTTCCGCTTTTTTGAGTGCTTCTTCCCCATCCGAGGCGGTAATGACATCATAGCCTGACCGTTCCAAATTGTACTGTAAAAGAGTAACAATAGATTCTTCATCATCCACAACTAAAATTTTCTTGTTCATGCTGTGCCTCCAGTATTATAATTCCCCGACATCCTATTTCTCTATTTTATGTCATCTTAACATGTTTCATGATTTTATTTTAGCGAAAGCAGGACATTCCGACAATTCGCCTTTTACATCATTTTTAAAAGAAATAAAGACGCTTATGATAGCGCTTTCATTTATAGTAAAAAGAGAAAGGCTGTATTAAGCAAGCCTTTCTCTCTTTTTATTAGGATAATACTTTCATGACATTTTTGACAGATTCAACTGATTTATTCAGCTGCGCTCTTTCATAGTCTGTCAGTTCAAGTTCAATGATTTGCTCAAGACCGTTGCCGCCTACAATTGTAGGAACACCAAGGTAGATGCCTTCATAGCCGTATTCCCCTTCAAGATAAGCAATTGTAGGAAGGACGCGGCGCTGATCTTTCAAGATCGCTTCGACCATTTCTGTCAGAGAAGCCGCAGGCGCATAATACGCGCTTCCGTTTCCAAGAAGATTCACGATTTCGCCTCCGCCTTTTCTAGTGCGCTCCACAATTGCGTCAATCCGTTCTTTCGGAATAAGAGTTTCAAGCGGGATACCGCCAGCATAAGAATAACGCACAAGCGGAACCATATCGTCACCGTGTCCGCCGAGTACGAAACCAGTCACATCTTTCACTGACAGGTTTAATTCCTCTGCCACAAATGTTCTGAATCTTGCCGTATCAAGCACACCGGACTGGCCGATTACACGCTCTTTAGGGAAGCCTGATTCTTTGTACACCGCGTATGTCATTGCATCAACAGGATTTGTCAGCACCACAATAATAGAGTCAGGAGAATATTTCACGATTTCTCGCGTAACGCTTCTCATAATCTTTTCGTTTGTAGAGACCAGATCATCTCTGCTCATACCAGGTTTTCTTGCGATACCGGCTGTAATGACAACAATGTCAGAGCCAGCTGTATCCTCGTAATTAGATGTTCCCGTAATTTTTGCGTCAAAGCCTTGAACTGGGCTTGCTTCAAGCATATCAAGCGCTTTTCCCTTTGTCGGGTTCTCCAATTGCGGAATGTCAACAAGAACAACGTCTGCCAGCTCTTTTTGAGCGATTAAAAATGCAGTTGTAGCTCCGGTAAAACCTGCTCCGATAACAGAAACTTTTTTACGAGTATTTCCCATGTCTCTCTTCTCCTTTATGGCTAGTTTTAGGCTTTTTCCTTGCTTAGTCCATGTTTTTGATCAGTTCTTCTCCAAACTCTGAACATTTCACTTCAGTCGCCCCGTCCATTAATCTGGCAAAATCGTAAGTTACGACTTTGGAAGCGATTGTTTTTTCCATAGATTTGATAACCAAATCAGCCGCTTCGTTCCATCCTAAATGCTCAAGAAGCAGAACGCCTGAAAGAATAACTGAAGATGGGTTTACTTTATCAAGGCCTGCATATTTAGGAGCCGTTCCGTGCGTCGCCTCGAAAATCGCATGTCCTGTTTCGTAGTTGATGTTCGCTCCAGGAGCAATGCCGATTCCGCCGACTTGCGCAGCAAGAGCATCAGAAATGTAATCTCCGTTCAAGTTCATTGTCGCAACGACATCAAACTCGTTTGGACGCGTTAAGATCTGCTGAAGGAAAATGTCAGCAATGCTGTCTTTGATAATGATTTTTCCTGCTGCTTCCGCTTCGCTTTGCGCTTTGTTGGCAGCGTCTTTTCCTTGTTCTTCAGCAATGCGGTCATATTGAGCCCATGTGAAGACTTTATCTCCGTATTCTTTTTCAGCAAGTTCATAGCCCCAGTTTTTGAAGGCGCCTTCTGTGAACTTCATGATGTTTCCTTTGTGAACAAGCGTTACAGATTTGCGGCCATGCTCGATCGCATAATCAATGGCAGCTCTGACCAAGCGGCTTGTTCCTTCTTCTGAAACAGGCTTAATGCCGATACCTGATGTCTCAGGGAAACGGATTTTGTTGACGTTTAACTCATTTTGAAGGAAGCTGATAAGCTTTTGCACTTCTTCAGAGCCTTTTGCATACTCGATGCCTGCGTAAATATCTTCTGTATTTTCACGGAAGATGACCATATCAGTATCTTCAGGGCGTTTTACCGGTGACGGCACTCCAGTAAAGTATCTTACAGGTCTTAAGCAGACGAATAGGTCAAGCTCTTGTCTGAGCGCTACGTTCAAAGAACGGATACCGCCGCCGACAGGTGTCGTTAACGGGCCTTTAATCGCGATGAAATATTCGCGGATCACATCTAATGTTTCAGCAGGGAGCCACTCACCTGTTTTATTATAAGCCTTTTCTCCGGCGTAAACTTCTTTCCATGTAATTTTCTTTTCGCCTTTGTATGCTTTTTCTACTGCTGCTTCCAAAACCTTCGAAGCCGCGTTCCAAATATCAGGACCGGTTCCGTCTCCTTCGATAAATGGGATAATCGGGTTGTTTGGTACGTTTAATACTCCGTTAGAGACTGTAATTTTTTCACCTTGTGCCACAATAAAAACCTCCCAGTATGTAATTCATATTTAGAAAACATTTTATTTTTCTTATATAGAAAACAAAATGATTTTTCCCAACATTCAATTTAAAGTGTAACCCAATTTTGATGTTCTGAACAAGAGGCTAACCTCATTGACGCAAGCCAGCCTCCAATGGTTCTTTAGGCTCTTTCTTCAATCGGAACGAATTTTTGTTTGTCAGGGCCTGTGTAATCTGCCCGCGGGCGGATCAGACGGTTGTTGTCATACTGCTCAAGAATATGAGCGAGCCAGCCGGACATTCTGCTTACAGCAAAAATCGGTGTAAACAAATCATGGTCAATACCGAGGCTGTGATATACAGAAGCCGAATAGAAATCAACGTTAGGCGGAAGCTTTTTCTCTGATGTGACGATGTCTTCTATACGAATCGACATCTCATACCATTTGCTTTCGCCTGTCAGGTTGGTCAGGCGCTTGCTCATTTCTTTCAGATGCTTCGCGCGCGGATCACCATGCTTATACACACGGTGGCCGAATCCCATGATTTTTTCTTTCTTTTCAAGTTTAGCGCGGATGTACGGCTCAGCGTTTTCCACTTCACCGATTTCTGTCAGCATTTTCATAACGCCTTCATTCGCTCCGCCGTGAAGAGGCCCTTTCAGCGCGCCGATTGCTGCAGTAATGCCTGAATAGATGTCAGAAAGTGTTGCGACGCAGACCCTCGCTGTGAACGTTGACGCGTTCAGCTCATGGTCAGCATGTAAAATCAATGCTTTGTTGAAGGCTTCAACCTCAATTGGTGAAGGCTCTTCACCGTTTAATGTGTAAAGAAAATTCTCCGCAATACCGTAATCTTCTCTCGGTTCAACAGGCTCAAGACCCTTGCGAATTCTGGAAAACGCTGCAACCAGGCCAGGCACCTTTGCCTGAAGGCGGATCGCCTTTCTGTAGTTGGCTTCCGGGTTCATGGTATCAGCCTCGCTGTCAAGCAGGCCTAGTAATGAAATTGCTGTCCGAAGAGCAGCCATGGGATGAACATTTTCGAGGGTATAAGATTTGAAGTGCTCAATAATTTCTTGCGGAACGGCAGCTTCCTTTGCAAGCTGCTGCTTTAACTCTTCAAGCTCTTTTTTGTTTGGCAGCCTTAGATGCCAAAGCAAGTAGATGATTTCTTCAAAACTTGCATTCTCTGTCAAATCATCGATATCATACCCCACATATGTAAGGGTATCATCAATAATAGAACTAACAGATGATGTTGTTGCTACAACCCCTTCAAGACCGCGTGTCGCTGTCATATATAACATCTCCTTTTCAATAAATTTCCCCTTTAAGAGTGTTGTAAAAACATGAGGCTTACTTAAAAAGCACGATGCAAGTATTTCTCTCCCCCAAAAAGAAAATGCTTACATTTTACTGGCTGCTGGAACTAAAACCCTTTGCTTATGAAAGAACATAACAAATTCTTATAAGCTTATTTAAGTTTAAGCCTATTCTCATTATAAACAATAATCAGACATTTGTTAAATGTTTACCTATAATTTTTTTTTTCATTCTGTGATTTCCCCGAAAAAACGCCTTTATTTGCGGGTTTTTGCATAAAAAAAAAGCGGCTTTAAGGCCGCTTTTTTTTATGAAGTGAACAGTTTTACGATCTGCATGGCTAAATAAGCAATCCCCGCTCCGATCAGCGGCCCCACCGCAACTCCTCCAAAAAGCGCGACTGCAAGAATGGTCCCGATCACGAGAGCAGTTGTAATATGCGGATCATTTTCAAGCAGGGCCAGGCCGTTTTTTGCAATCAGCGCCACTGCGATCCCCGCTCCAAGGGCGATCCATGCGTAGGAAGACCGCATTGCTTCTCCAAGCTGCTTAAATCCGATTTCTCCCGTGGCAATCGGGACAAGAACGGCGATGGTAATAATGGTCACACCCCAGTTAATGCCTTTTGACTGGATGGTCGGAAATAATTTCTGATCAAGCCCAACGATTTTGATGATCAAAAGGACGGATACAGCAAAGAGCAATGATTGGTTTTTTGCGATAAGTGCGATAGCCAAGAGTAAAATTAAAAATAAATTCGCTTGTGTAAACACATGCCATCCCTCCTTTAAGATGAATGTATTCATATTCAGCCGCAGCGTGAATACATATAAAAAATAGGACATGCTGACGAGAGGAGGACCGTTTTCGTGAATCAATCTTATATCACTATTTTTTTCAGAACCCTCTTTGTCATATCAATGACCGCAGGGTCGATAGCTGCGGCCTATTATTCGTTTCCGTTAACTTATCCGTTCCTGATCGCCCTTATTCTTTCTTCAGTGATTCATCCTGTTGTCGATTATTTGGACAAAGTGACAGGATTCCCCCGAACGATAAATGTTCTGGGCGTTCTTGCTTTTTTTCTGCTCGCAGCCTTCGGCGTCCTCACCATTCTGGTAGCCGAAATCGTAACGGGAACAGCCTATCTAGCAAAAACGCTGCCTCCGCATATCAGCACGTTTATTTCATATTGCGAAAAATTGTTTACCACTCATATTCAGCCGCTCTATAACGAGTTAACTCTTTTGTTTCAAGAATTGGAAACGAACCAGCAGGCTTCCATCGTCACTCATATCCAGACACTCGGTGATTCTGCCGCTAAAAATGCCGGGCTCCTGCTGTCCCACATTCTAGAGATGATCCCGAGATTTTTCGCTCTTCTTCCCAATACGGCGGCGGTTCTGATTTTTTCTCTTCTGGCAACCTTTTTTATGACAAAGGATTGGCATAAGCTGAAAGCCATGCTTGTTTTAATTCTGCCGGATCGTGTGACAGCTAACAGCAAAGCAATCAGCAGCGAATTAAAAAAAGCAATGACTGGTTTTATCAAAGCACAAGCCGTCCTCGTTTTCATCACGATGGTGATTGTATTTATCGGCCTTTCTCTCTTAAAGGTTGAACACGCCGCAACAATTGCTTTTTTAATCGGGCTTGTAGATCTTCTCCCTTACTTAGGTGCCGGCTCCGTATTTGTGCCCTGGATTTTGTATTTATCGATTACGGGCCAGCTGCCCCAAGCAATCGGAATTGGTATCCTGTACCTCGTCGTTCTTATTCAGCGGCAGCTGACAGAGCCCAAGATACTAAGTAAATCTATCGGGATCGATCCGCTGGCAACACTCATCGCCCTGTTTGCCGGCTTTAAATTATTCGGGTTTTTAGGACTGATTGCGGGACCGGCTGTACTCGTCATCATCCAAGCTTTCATCACAACAGGCGCATTAAAAGAAATATGGTCCTATATCACCGTTCAGCAAAAATAAAACGGCAGCCGTTTTTTCATGGCTGCCGTTTTTTATTTGATGATGATCCGCTTATTCTTCGACATTCCTCTCAGCCATTTGAACAGAATCGGCTTACACCAGCCGCGGGTAAACGGGATAAGAAGACAGGCGCCGGCCAAATCTGATAAAAAGCCCGGAAGCATCAGCAATAGACCGCCAATGAAAATGCACAGACCGTCAGCAATCGCTTCTCCCGGCATTTTGCCATATTGAAGATCACGCTGAACCTTATAATACACTTCGGTTCCTTGTTTTTTTGCAGCTGCTGCGCCGATAATGCCAGTCAGAATCATGAATAGAACTGTCGGCAAAATACCAATCAGCTTTCCTAAAAATAGGAATATACCGATTTCTATTGCCGGAAACACAATAAAAAGCAAAAACAAAAATCTCATTTCCAAGCCCCCCACACGTGTAACACGTTCTGTTCAACAAAAGGCATGATAAAGAGAAAAGGAAGGGATTCCCCTTCCATTTTCACCTGTAATTAAAGAACGCTCGCACGGCCTTGATAGACTGCGCCTCTGGAAGCGTCAACTGTAATATCCTGGCCATCTGTCAAAATAGATGTCGCATTTTCCAGACCCACGATAACCGGGATGCCAAGGCTTAATCCGACTACCGCAGCATGGCTAGTCAAACCGCCTTCTTCTGTAATAAGAGCAGACGCTTTTTCAAGGGATGCAATCATATCACGGTCAGTGCTTTTGGTAACAAGTACCGCACCGTCAGTCATTTTTTGCTCAGCTTCTTTTGCATTTTGTGCAACGACAACCGGACCGTAAGCTGATTTGCGTCCAATGCCTTGGCCTTTAGCGATGATATCGCCGACAGTATGAACCTTCATTAAGTTCGTAGTGCCGGACTCACCGACAGTGCCAGCTGTAATAACGATAAGATCGCCGTGTTTTACAATTCCGCTGTTCAATGATTTTTGGACAGCATCCTCAAGCATCTCATCTGTTGAGCTCGCATTTTGGCCGCTTTCCGCGAATACGCCAGATACGAGGGCAAGCTTTCTGGAAATAGAGTCATTTACAGTAACCGCAACAATCGGAGCCTGCGGACGGTATTTTGCAATCATACGTGCTGTATGGCCGCTTTCTGTCGGCGTTACGATCGCAGCAGCATTCAGGTTAATCGCCGTATGTGCGACAGATTGTCCAATTGCGTCTGTAATTGTCATGCCCACTTGGTCTCTGCGTTTTGAGAGAATTTCTTTATAATTTAATGCTTCTTCAGAACGGGACGCGATGTTATGCATTGTTTGAACTGCTTCAACCGGGTAACTTCCGGCAGCAGTTTCACCAGAAAGCATGATCGCATCTGTTCCGTCGAAGATCGCGTTTGCAACGTCACTTGCTTCCGCACGAGTCGGACGCGGGTTGCGCTGCATGCTGTCAAGCATTTGTGTCGCTGTAATAACAGGTTTGCCCAGCGCGTTGCATTTTTTGATCAGTTCTTTTTGCACAAGCGGCACTTCTTCAGCTGGAATTTCCACACCTAAGTCTCCGCGTGCAACCATTAAGCCGTCAGACACTTCGAGAATCGCATCGATGTTGTCAACGCCCTCTTGGTTTTCGATTTTAGGGATGATTTGAATATCCTGAGCGTTGTGCTCTTCAAGAAGCTCACGGATTTCGAGCACATCCGTAGAACGTCGAATGAAAGATGGTGCGATGAAGTCTACTCCTTGCTCAATACCGAAAACGATGTCTCGCGCATCCTTTTCAGTAATCCCCGGAAGATTGACACTTACGCCCGGTACGTTAACACCTTTTTTATTTTTGAGTGTTCCGTTGTTTAATACTTTTGTTTTGATTTCGCGTTTAGCGGCATCTACATCAAGTACCTCAAGACCGATAAGGCCGTCATCTAACAGAATCGTTGAACCTTGTTCAACGTCATGGACTAAACCTTCATATGTCACTGAAATTTTATCTGTTGTTCCTACAACCTCGTCCATTGAAATAATGAGCTCTTTGCCTGTTTCAAGCTCAATACCGCCGTTTTCCATTGTATGTGTGCGGATTTCAGGACCTTTTGTATCAAGCAGAATTCCAACGTTCTTGCCAAGTTTTTTACTTGCTTCGCGGATATTTTTAATTCTTGCACCGTGCTCCTCAAAATCTCCGTGAGAAAAGTTTAATCGAGCCACGTTCATTCCTGACTCCATTAATTTCGTAAGCATTTCAATACTTTCACTTGCCGGACCGATGGTACAAACAATTTTAGTTTTTCTCATTTGGTTCACTTCCTTCTGAAATCTTCAGCCTTCAGCTGTACATTAGATAGACAGTTCTTTTGAAAGCTGATACATGTTTTGCTCAACTGTGTGTTTTGTCTCAAGTATTTCTATAATATCATGGTCTACAAGCTTATTGTTTTGTATACCTACACAGCGTCCGCCTTTTCCTTCAAGCAGCAGTTCAACTGCATATGCGCCGAGACGGCTTGCTAACACACGGTCAGCAGCACTCGGAGAACCTCCGCGCTGGATATGGCCCAATACAGATACCCTAGTTTCAAGATTTGTTTCTTCTTCAATGCGTTTCCCGAATTCAACACCGCTGCCTACACCTTCGGCAACAATAATAATACTGTGCTTCTTGCCGCGTTCGTGGCCGCGTTTTAAGCGGGCAATGATTTCGTGCATGTCATAGTCTGCCTCAGGGATTAAGATCGATTCCGCGCCCCCTGCAAGACCGGCCCACAATGCGATATCGCCGGCATGACGGCCCATTACTTCGATTACATATGTACGTTCATGAGAAGTCGCTGTATCGCGAATCTTATCAATTGCGTCAATTACTGTATTTAAAGCTGTATCGAAACCGATTGTAAAATCAGTGCCCGGAATGTCATTATCAATTGTACCCGGTACACCTACACATGGAAACCCGTGTTCCGTTAATTTTTTCGCACCCATATATGAACCGTCTCCGCCGATAACAACAAGGCCTTCAATACCAAGCTTCTTCAAGTTTTCTATCCCTTTTTCACGGCCTTCAACTGTTTTGAATTCAGGACATCTTGCCGTATAAAGCTTAGTTCCTCCACGATGTATAATATCGCCTACTGATCCAAGTTCAAGCTTTTCAATCTTTCCGCTGATCAATCCCGCGTATCCGTTGTAAATACCGTAAACTTCAACGTCATGATAGATCGCTTTTCTGACTACTGCGCGAACTGCTGCGTTCATTCCCGGGGAATCCCCGCCGCTCGTTAATACCCCTATACGTTTCATTCTCCATTCACCTCAGCAACATATATGATTAAACATAACATGATCATTGCCCTAAAAACAATGAAAAGGGATCTCCATCCTCCCTATGAAACCTTACCTATTATACAATTAAATAAATTGTTTTTAAATAAAATTTAAGGAATGTCACAAAAAATAAACGTGAGCCAAAGGCTTCACGTTTATTTAGTTTACCCCGATATATTGATCTTCAACCGAGACTTTGCCAATTGCTTTATATTTTTCATAGCGCTGCTGAACTAATTCTTCTTCGCTCAGCTTCAGTAAAGTTTTTAACGATTGTTTAAGGGTTTCGTCCATATAGCTTGCCTGCAGCTTCACATCATGGTGCGCTCCGCCTTTTACTTCTTTAATCATATGATCTATAATACCTAATTCTTTTAAATCCGGCGCAGTGATTTTCATTGTTTCTGCTGCTTTTTTAGCAAGACTGGAGTCCTTCCATAAAAGTGCCGCGGCACCTTCCGGAGAAATAACAGAATAAGTAGAGTTTTCCAGCATATGCAAGTGATTGCCCACACCCAGACCAAGGGCTCCGCCGCTTCCGCCTTCACCAATGACGATGCAGATAACAGGCACTCGAAGGCCGGCCATCTCAAACAGGTTTTTGGCAATAGCTTCACTTTGTCCTCTTTCTTCAGCTGCTCGTCCAGGGTATGCCCCCTTCGTATCAATAAAACAGATAATTGGTCTGTTAAATTTGTCAGCCTGTTTCATCAGACGAAGCGCTTTTCTGTAGCCTTCTGGATGCGGCATCCCAAAATTGCGGACTAGGTTTTCCTTCGTGTCTTTGCCGCGCTGATGCCCGATTACCGTTACAGGGAGGCCGTGGAACTTCGCAATCCCGCCGACAATGGCTTCATCGTCCCCGTACGCTCTGTCTCCGTGACATTCAAAAAAGTCGGTAAACAGGTGTTCGATATAATCAAGAGTTGTCGGACGGTCCGCCAGACGCGCGATTTGAACCCGGTCCCACGGCTTCAAATTTTTGTAAATATCATCCTGAAGCTTAGCGAGACGGTCTTCGAGCCGTTCGATTTCCGCACTTAGATCCATATCGGAATCTTGGGTGAATTTTTTTAGTTCGGCGATTTTGGTTTGCAGTTCAATCACCGGTTTTTCAAATTCTAATCTTGGAGCCACTCAATGTCACCTCCTGTTTGATGCATATCCAGCAGATTTTCTAACGTTTTTTTCATATCGTCGCGATGAATAACCGCATCAAGCTGTCCATGTTTTAATAAAAACTCAGCCGTTTGGAAGTCCTCAGGCAGTTTTTCTCCTATTGTCTGTTCAATAATCCGTCTTCCAGCAAAACCGATCAGCGCGCCAGGCTCAGCGAAATTGTAATCGCCAAGGGATGCAAAGCTTGCTGATACGCCCCCGGTAGTCGGATGCGTCATTACTGAAATAATAAGACCCTGTTCTTCACTGAACAGTTTTAACGCAGAGCTTGTCTTTGCCATCTGCATCAAACTTAATACGCCTTCCTGCATTCTAGCACCGCCTGAAGCCGTAAAAATAATAAACGGAACTTTATCAGCTTTTGCTTTTTCAATCGCAAGCGTGATTTTTTCACCGACGACTGAACCCATGCTGCCCATTCTGAATGAAGAGTCCATGACGGCGACAACAGCCGGGTGTCCGCCGATGGTGCCCTTGCCTGTCACAACAGCCTCGTTTAAGGATGTTTTCTCGCGATCTTTTTCAAGCTTTTCCAGATATCCCGGGAAACCAAGCGGATTTTCCGAGAGCATTCCCTGATTAAATTCCTCAAAGGATTGTTCATCCATCAAGCTTTCGATACGCTGTTTTGCGTTCATTGGGAAATGATAATCGCAGTTCATGCATACCCGCATATTTTTATCCAACTCTTTAGTGAGCATGATTTTTTTACACTTAGGACATTTTGTCATAATGCCTTCCGGAACATCGTGCTTCGCTTGATCAGACGGTACGGAAGCATACTTTTTCTTTTTCGTGAATATATCCTTTAACAAATGATTACCTCCCTTTTGTGAAGGGTTCTCTTCACCGCATGTCATCAAACAGATAGACTTGCTAATAACTTTACCGAAACTATTGTACTTTTTTTGTCAAACGCTGTCATCCTCAATTCGACAACTTTTTATTCGATGACGTGCTCGGAAAGGCTTGTATGAAATCAGATAAGGTGTTGAAACGACAAGGTTGACAGCGTATTCAAAAATAATGTTAAACCCGGCTGAAATTTTTTTAAGGCTAACCCCCTAAAAAAATTTCAGCCGTCAGTTTAACTTGAGAACAGCGCGTCGGTCTCCGCCAACGCGCTGCCATTTTTGGAATGAATTAAAATTATTCACCAATAATCGTAAGTTTTCTTGTTTTTTCTGCGACTTCCTCAGGGTCAACAGTGATTCTTGCAACACCTGTTTCCATCGCAGCTTTTGCCACAGCCTTCGCAACAGCAGGCGCAACACGTTTATCAAACGGTGCAGGGATGACATAGTCTGCGCTAAGCTCATCTTCTGAAACCAGTGAAGCAATGGCTTCAACCGCTGCGATTTTCATTTCCTCGTTAATATGAGTGGCACGCACATCAAGCGCTCCGCGGAAAATACCTGGGAATGCAAGAACATTGTTTACTTGGTTCGGGAAGTCAGAACGGCCAGTTCCGATAACGCTTGCTCCGGCTTCACGCGCATCTTCCGGCATGATTTCCGGATTTGGATTTGCCATTGCAAAGATAATTGGATCTTTTGCCATGCTTTGAACCATTTCTTTTGTTAACGCGCCTGCTACAGAGACACCGATAAATACGTCAGCATCAACGATGACATCTTTCAGAGAACCGTCTTTGCGATCTTGGTTCGTGAACTTCGCCACTTCATTTTTGACATCGTTCATGCCGTTCGGGCGCCCTTCATAAATGGCCCCTTTGGAATCGCACATCACAATGTCGCGAACGCCATAATGATGAAGAAGCTTGATAATCGCAATGCCAGCCGCACCCGCGCCGTTTGCGACAACTTTAATGGATGACATGGATTTTCCAGACAGTTTCAGCGCGTTCACAAGACCTGCTACGGTTACAATGGCAGTACCGTGCTGATCATCATGGAAAACCGGGATGTTTGTTTCTTTTTTGAGGCGCTCTTCAATGATAAAGCAATTTGGCGCTGCAATATCTTCAAGGTTGACGCCGCCAAATGTCGGTTCCAGCAATTTTACAGTTTCAACGATTTTATCAACATCGTTTGTGTTTAAAGCAATCGGGAACGCATCTACGCCCGCAAAGCTTTTGAAAAGAACTGCTTTCCCTTCCATAACAGGAAGCGCCGCTTCGGGGCCGATGTTTCCAAGGCCAAGTACAGCTGTACCGTCAGTTACAACTGCTACCATGTTCCCCTTCATTGTATAATCATATACTTTGTTAATGTCTTCATGAATATCCTTACACGGTTCTGCAACACCCGGAGAATAAGCGAGGCTTAGATCTTTCGCATTTCTGACCTCTACTTTTGATTTAGACTCCAGTTTCCCCTGGTTGACTTTATGCAGGTGTAATGCTTCTTCTCTTAATGACATTCTACTAAACACTCCTTATGGATATTTTTTGATTCGTATACTGCTGCGTTGATTGCTGCATTCTGCGGAGTAAATCTATCTGAATATTTAAACAGGATCACATAATTGCTCCAATTGTATAACAAAAAGCGAATCGTTACCACTGTTTTAAAACGACGTTTTTTTGACCCAACAGCTCTTTTAAGCGATATAACACCTGGTGATCTGCATTGATATGGAACGACTCAGGTAGCTTAATCGTCTGTTTTTGCCTTTCATAATAGAGATAAACGCCTGTTTCCCCTTTATGCTCCAGCAAAATGCGCTTAATCTTTGCCAGGATCTCCTGGCTGTGCTGACTGCTTTCTATTTTTATATAAACCGATGGCGCTTTTTCTGCATCCATATTTTCTAATAATTCTGCCCGGGACATGATGAATTGGATCTTATCTTGTCTTACTTCGCATTTCCCCGCTGTGAACAAAAGAGCGCCTTCTCTTAAAACGGGAGAAAGCTGTCTGAATTGTTCAGGGAAGACTACGGCTTCTATCTCGCCGGTTTCATCACTGAGCGTTAAAAACGCCATGTTTTGACCTGTTTTCGTCCGAATCGTTTTGATCTTCGACAGCAGAACGCCTAGTGAAAGCTGCCTTTTGACTGCCCGCTGAGCCTGTAGAATGGAGACTGCTCCTTGCGCAGTGAGCTGTTTTCGGAAGGCGGAGAGGGGATGATTTGAAAAATAAATGCCGAGCGTTTCCTTTTCAAATGCAAGTAAATCCACTAGCGGAAGCTCTTCCGTTTCCACATACTTCGGCTTAATTGAAAACGATTCATCTAAAAACAATCCCATTTGGTCATCGTCCGCGGCGAATAGCTCAGCATGTTCCAAAGCAACATCAATGGATGCGAGCAGCGTGGCCCGGTTTTGGCCGAATTCGTCCATCGCACCAGAAAAGATAAGTGCTTCAAGCATTTTGCGATTTACGCTTTTTGACGGCACGCGAAAGCAGAAATCGAAAAGATCTTCAAATGGTTTCTCTTTTCTTGCTTTATATATATCTTTGACTGCTGAGACGCCTACACTTTTTATCGCGCGGAGGCTGTATCTGACAGATCCGTTTTCAACGGTAAACGGAAAACTGCTTTTATTCACTGACGGAGGAAGGATACGAATCCCGCTCCCCTTTGCTTCGTAAAGATATTGAGAGATTTTATCCTCATTGCCAATGACGCTTGTCAGCAATCCGCACATAAAATATAACGGATAATGAGCTTTCAAATACGCAAGCTGGCACCCGATCATGCTGTATGCCACCGCATGGCTTCTGTTAAAGCCATAGTTTGCGAATTTGACGATTAAATCGTAGACCTCATTTGCAGTGTCTACAGAATACTCCTTTTTTAAGCACCCTTCAACAAAATGGCTTCGCTCTCTGTCCAGGATTTCTTTTTTCTTTTTGCTGACCGCCCTTCTCAATAGGTCCGCTTCGCCTAAAGAAAACCCCGCCATACGGGAAGCAATCATCATAATTTGTTCCTGATACACAATGACGCCATATGTATCTTCCAAAATGCTCCTTAAATCTTCATGAGGATAATGAACAGGCGCCCGGCCGTGTTTACGGTCGATAAATAACGGAATATTTTCCATCGGACCCGGCCGGTACAGTGCATTGACTGCCACAATATCTTCTAGGCCCGAAGGTTTCAGCCGTTTCAAGACGCTTCTCATCCCTGCAGATTCAAGCTGGAAAATGCCTGTCGTATCCCCTTTTGACAGCAAGGAGAACGTTTTGTCATCGCTGTAGGAAATACTTGAAAGATCTATTTTAATATTTTCTTCTTTTTCAATCATTAAAGTGATGGATTCAATAAGTGTCAGATTCCTCAAACCTAAGAAATCCATTTTTAAAAGGCCCAAGTCTTCAAGATGGTCCATCGCGTATTGCGTTAAATAGATCCCTTCATGCCCTTCTTGAAGCGGAACAACATCTGTTAACGGTTCTTCACTCAGGACAACGCCCGCTGCGTGGGTTGATGCATGCCTTGGCAGCCCTTCTATTTTCCGGGCAATTGAATAGACTTGCTGAAGCAGGCTTGACTCCCGAAGCCGCTTATCCAGCTGCGGTGACTGCTGTCTCGCTTCATCCAGCGTCATTCCCGGTCTTGAAGGAATGAGTTTTGCAAGCTGATCTGCCTCCTTCGGGCTGACGCCGAATACTCTGCCGACGTCCCGGAGCGCCGCCTTTGCCGCAAGTGTTCCAAAGGTGATAATCTGTGCGACGTGCATTGCACCGTATTTCTGCTGAACATATTGAATGACTTCATCCCTTCTAGTATCGGGAAAGTCAATATCAATATCCGGCATGCTGACGCGTTCGGGATTTAAAAATCTTTCAAACAGAAGGTGATGCTTAATCGGGTCAACATCTGTGATATACAGCACATATGCCACAAGAGAACCCGCCGCAGAACCTCTTCCCGGTCCTGTAACAATCCCTTTTTCATGGGCGTGCTTCATAAAATCCCACACGATCAGAAAGTAATCGCTGAACTTCATCCGCTTGATGACATCAAGCTCATATTGAAGACGGCGAAGGTATCGTTCACTAGGCTTGCCGAAACGGCTGCGGAGTCCCTCCATACAGATATCCGTTAAATAATCATCAGCGGACGTTCCGTCTGGGGTCGGAAAAGACGGTAGACGGGTCTGCCCGAGACTGACGTCAACCCGGCATTGTTCCGCGATCTCTACAGAAGCTTGCAGTGCCCTGGGATGCTCTCGATAAATGTTTTGCATTTCTTCGAGTGGTTTCAAATCGAGATCAGGCAAATCTTCAGCGGGTGCATCCGTCAGTTTTTCCCCCGCTTTAATCGCTTTCAAACAACGGTAGGCAGCCTTATCTTCCTTCCTTATGTAATGCACATCGCCTGTGGCCGTAACAGGGATACCCGTTTCTTCTGATAGCTTTAGAATCTGCTCAGACAAGACTTGATTCCCTTTAAAAGGCTGATAGGAGAAATAAAAAGCTCCCTTTCCGAATATAGACTGAAATTCCAGCGAGGCTTGAGCAGCCTGTTCGAACAGCCCTCCTTCAAGAAGCGTTTCAATATATCCTTTTTCGCCGGGCGTTATTGCGATAATCCCTTCTCGATAACTGTGAAGCCATTTCGGCTTCAGTCCGCCTTTTGATTTAGATTGCAGAACGCTGCTGATTTTCAGCAGGTTTTGATAGCCTGTATTTGATTTTGCCAGCAGGACGAGCGGGTATGCTTCAAGCTCGCTGTCATCTGTAAAAACAGAAGCCGTCAAACCGATTATTGGGTTGATCCCTCTCGCCTTGCAAGCTTTATAAAATTGAATAGCTCCGTACATGACATGATCATCTGTCAGCGCCAAAGACGCATATCCGAGCCTGTCAGCTTCACTGACGAGCTCTTCCACAGCCGCGGCGCTGTTTAGCAGGCTATACCCGCTATGCACTTGCAGGTGAACAAAAGACATGCTATCACCTCTTTCTCATTACGATCCATTTCTTCCTTCATTATAAGGCCGGTTTCCAAAAGAAACAAATGTTCTTTTTTGACTCATCATCATACTTGTCCTGAAAGCTCAATATGATATAAAAGGTGAGGTGATAAAGATGGATCAGGAAGCAGGATTTATGGTGAATTTTATCAATAGCTACTTCATTGCGTTAGGGGTGCTGATCGGGGGCGCACTCATTGGGGGGCTCGGAGCATACTTGGCAGGCGAACCCCCGCTTACAGCCATTACAAAGCTTGCCAACCGGTTAAAAATATGGGCGCTTGTCGCAGCTATCGGAGGCACCTTTGATGCGGTATACAGCTTTGAACGCGGCATACTCGAAGGCAATACGAGAGATATTTTTAAACAGCTTCTTTTAATTATTTCGGCCATGGGAGGCGCGCAAAGCGGCTGGCTTATTATATCATGGCTGACCCAGGAGCATCTTTCTTCATGAGGGTCCCCCAGCATTACAAAAAACCGGGATGGCAGCGTTTTTTCGCGGGAATGATGTGCGGAGCCGCAATTAGCTGGTTCTTTTTCCTGTTTACTTACGGAACATTCCAAGAGGAGCAAGTCAGCCTCATCGAAAAGCAAAAAGAGCATGTTAAAGACTTGAACAATCAAATTTCGATCTATCAGGAAGACCTCCATAAACTGAATGAAGATAATAAAAGAAAACTGCTGATTCAAAGCGTCAGCGTCAAATTGCTGAATGGGGATAAATATAAAATATCACAGCCGGATAAAACGAAATTCGAGGAGCATGTAAAGGATGATATTTCAGAGGTGATTACAAAAGACATAGAGAGCGTCTATCAAACAAAGGATCTCTTGAAGCGGACAATTGAAAATAAAGTCTATATGATTAATGAAAAAAAATACGAGGCAACCGTCAGAGAATTGATTATTTATACGAGGCTGACAGTGGAACTTGAAATATCTTTCGCCACATAATTATGGATTTTTTTTAAATTCTCCAAACTTCTGTCGCTTTTTCCCATTCTTTTTTATAAACTATATGTGAGGCTTAATGGCGAAAGGAAGGAGGAAGGGAAATGGAGGTTTACAGTGACCGTCAGTTAGCAAAAGATCAAGCAGCCCGTCTCAGACAAGGTTTTTCTGCATATGCCGAAACAAACTCACTCGCTTCCCTCATCAAAAAAGAACTTCAATCACACAATCTCCAAGTCTACGAGGACCTTACTGATTTCGGCTGCTGGTTCATCCCCGTCACAGATGAACACTAAGAGAGAGGGTCTCCCCTCTACTCGTGTTCTTTACATAATGTTTCCAGATCAGCTAAAATCCGATCAGCTTCATCCCAGCTGTAAATAGAGGCGCCTGAAGCTAACGGATGCCCTCCGCCGTTGTATTTCCGGGCAAGTCCGTTAATGACAGGCCCCTTCGAACGGAATCTGACTCTGATTTGATCGTCTTCTTCTACGAAAAACACCCAGGCGCGAATACCTGAGATATTGCCAAGCGTCCCGACAAGCTGCGACGCTTCAGAAGCCGTTGTGCCGAATTTTTCAAGCGTATCCTTTTTGATGAAAACAGAAGCAGCCCCGTTTTCGGACAAAGACACATTTTGAAAGATAAAGCCGTTAAGCTTCACCACATTCAGTTTTGTTTCATACAATTGATTAAATAACTCTGAGGAAGAGAATGGATACTGAATGAGCTCGCCTGCATATTTTAATGTTTTTTCCGTGGTATTCGGAAATAAAAAGCGTCCGGTATCTCCAACAATGCCGGCGTAGATCAGCTCTGCCGCTTTCGTATTCAGCTTCCAGCCGTGCTCTTTTCCTTCTAAATACAGCTCGTAAATCATTTCACTTACTGAGCTGGCGCTTGTATCGACCCAGAGAAGGTCACCGTATGGATCTTCGTTCGGATGGTGGTCGATTTTCATTAGTTTGGCGCCTGAAGGATAACGCTGATCGTCGATTCTTTCCTGATTTGCCGTATCGCAGACAATGACAAGTGCGCCTTCATATGTTTCATTGTCCACCTCATCAAGGGAATATAAGAAAGAGAGGGACGGTTCAGGCGTGCCGACCGCAAAAATATTTTTTTCAGGATATGTTTCACGCAGGATTTCCGTAAGCCCGCACTGTGATCCGTAGGCATCCGGATCAGGACGCACATGTCTATGTAAGATAATCGTGTCATATAATGATATGGTTCTGATCAATTCTGTTTTCATTTGATACTCCTTTATTGTTTTTATTCATTAAATCACATTCTCTGCCGACGGAAAAGAAAAATAACGTCAAAACCAAGCCCGTTTTTGTATAAAATGGGTTTGTAAACTTTTACGATGGAGGATTTCATTTATGCTGGTTCTTGTTTTTTTGATTGGGCTTTCCGCCTGCTTTTATGTGTACTATAAAGTAAAAGGCGTACGGGCAAAGCCATCTTTGGCAAAAGAAATATGTTCAGCAAAATCAAGCATGGCCTTAGGGTCACTAGTCCTGTTCTACGGGCTCAACCAAATGATATTATTCCATTCAGTATTAACGTTAGTAATCGGCGGTATCTTTATCGTCATAGGAGCAGGAAGCGCTTGGGCAGGTTATAAAGCCTTCAGGCATTACAATCCCCTTCACGCCAAAGAAGCTGAAAGAGATCACGCGTAAGGGGCGCCTGAACGTCCCTTAGCTTCTTTCCATCAGCTGAACCATCAGCATCGCTTTAGACACGATATGACCTTGGCTGTGCACTTCCACTTCCATTTTCCCAAACTTTCTGCCAGCCTCCAAGATGCGAGGTTTGACTTCGATGACTGATTCCATCTGCACAGGCTTCAAAAAGAAGATGGTGATGCTCTCTATGACGAGTTCGCCGCGTTTTTTCGAGCGCAAAAATCGGTTTGCCGCTTGCGTCAAAATGGTCGTAAATACGCCATAAGAAATGGTTCCAAGCTGATTTGTCATTTGCGGCGTGACTTCATACTCGTAAACCGTTTGATCTTCTTTATCATCACCCTCATCTTTAAACCCCCTTGAAACGATATCATCAAGCTTCTCCCCGACCTGCGGCTGCTTTTGAATCATTTGAAGAGCTTTCAATACGTCTTGGCGGCTGATCATGCCGATGAGTTTTTGGTGGCCGTCAGTGACGGGAAGCACTTCGATCCCTTCCCATACCATCATTTGCGCAGCTGAAGCGACAGATGTTTTCCCAATAACCGTGACGGGATTTTTGGTCATGACTTTTTCTATAGATGCATTTCGGTCATGGCCAGCAATATCTTTTGATGTCAGAATGCCATGGATTTTCATTTGATCGTCGACAACCGGAAAGCGGCCGTGCCCCGTTTCAAAATTTTTCTCATACCATTTTTCAAGTTTATCCTTAGGCGAAAGATATACCGTGCGGTCAGCAGGTGTTAGGATGTCCTCCACCAAAACAATTTCTTTTTTGATCAGCTGGTCATAAATTGCCCGGTTAATCATCGCGGCAACTGTAAAGGTGTCATAGCTCGTGGATAAAATCGGCAGTTCAAGCTCATCTGCCAGCTGCACAATGCTGTCATCCGTGTTAAAGCCTCCGGTCACCAATACGGCCGCGCCCGCTTCAAGCGCCTGCCTGTGTGCATTGATTCTGTTTCCGACAATCAAAAGATTCCCCGCTGCGGTGTAACGCATCATCGCGTCAAGCTCCATCGCGCCGATGACGAATTTATTCAATGTCTTATGGAGCCCTGCCCTGCCTCCGAGCACTTGTCCGTCTATAACATTTACAACCTCTGCATAGGTAAGCTTTTCAATGTTCTCTTTTTTCTTTTGTTCAATTCTGATTGTGCCCACACGTTCAATTGTGCTGACAAACCCTTTATTCTCTGCTTCCTTGATCGCTCTGTACGCGGTTCCTTCGCTTACTTTCATTTCCTTTGCAATTCTTCGGACAGAAATTTTTTCACCGACAGGCAGTGAATCGATATACGTTAAAATTTGTTCATGCTTCGTTGCCAAGCCTTTCACCTCTAAGGACAGTCTTCTTGTTTTTATTATAAGGTTTCAAAGGATTTATACGCAATGAGGCTGGAAAATAAAAAAGAAGCCCGACCGGCTTCTTACAGCGTTGATTTCGTTCCAGTCAAGCGCAAGGACCCCGTGGCTCCTTTTACATCGTAAAGCGGAAAAACCCTTTATTTTTCTTTTAAATGGACATCAACCGCTGTCTTAACAATATTTCGATTCCCTATTTTAGATAAAACAAATAAAACTGCGGATAGCCATATCGCCCCTATGGCCGTATAGATCAATGGATAAACAGCTGTGTTTGTGATCCATTCACTTATTAATGTTCTGGCATTTACCAGAATAATAAATCCTCCTACAAGCACACCCATCAATTGCGGATGAAACTTCTGCACCAGCCATGCTGCGATAGGGGCAGCGATAATTCCGCCGGCCATTAGTGAAAACACCCATAACCAATTGACGTCCTCCCATCCTAATGAAATAAGAAAACCGGCAGTTGCAGATACGGCGATGGCAAATTCACTTGTGTCTACAGTCCCGACAACTTTCCTCGGGCTCAAGCCTTTGCGGGATAATAAAATCGGAGTGGTCACCGGTCCCCAGCCGCCTCCGCCTGTGGCATCTGCAAAACCAGCGATCACTCCCAATGGGATGGATTGTTTTCGGTTTAACGGCACATGCTTCTTCTCAAGAGCCGGCTTATATTGAAATAAAAACCTGATCAATACATATCCGCCCAGAAGGAGCAAAAACAAAGAAATATAGGGTTTCGCCACATCTCCAGGTAATTGGCTGAGGAATGCCGCGCCTAAAAAAGCGCCTATAGAGCCGGGAATGACAAGCTGATAAACGGTTTGTTTGTCAACATTGCCAAATTTAATATGCGACACTCCCGATGCGGCAGTCGTTACGACTTCCGCTAAATGGACAGAAGCTGAAGCCACAGCAGGTGTGATGCCAAACGCCAATAACAAAGAAGTTGAGGTAACCCCATAAGCCATACCTAACGAACCGTCTATTAACTGCGACAATAAACCAATAAATGCAAAAACGATTAATTTCTTCATCAGAACACCCCATCTATATCAATCAGATATTTTTGACTCTTCATTCGAATCTAACAATCTCTTGGCGCTTTCATATAAAAAATAAGAGGCTTTGATAATGGCAGTTTCATCAATTGTAAATGCAGGGTGGTGCCAATCATGATCACCGTCTGTTCCAAAAAACGCAAAGGATCCCGGAATATGCTCAAGATAATAAGCAAAATCTTCCCCCGCGGTTGATGGGGCGGGATCAATGACTTGAAGTTTCGCTTTATGTGCAGCGTCTCGCACCAGCCCCGTAATTGCCTCATCATTACAAAGCGGCGGCGGTCCGGAATGCCACTTCACATTTGCCTTTAACGAGAAAGCAGCAGAAATCTGCTCTGTGACTGCCAAAAAACGCTGTTTCACTTGATTACGAACCTCTGAATCAAATGTACGAACAGTGCCCTCAATGACAACTGTATCTGGAATGACATTCCAAGTGCTGCCGCCGTTGATTTTCCCTACGGTTAAAATCGCGCTTTGCAGCGGGTTTACATTTCTGCTTACAATCGTTTGCAGGGCGACGATAAGCTGAGAGGCGCCGACAATTGGATCAAAACCATTATGCGGCAATGCTGCATGAGCTCCTTTCCCTTCTATCTCTACTTTAAATCGGTCAACAGCAGCCATAAGCGGGCCTGTTTTTAACCCTACAGTCCCAACCGCGATATCCGGTTTATTGTGAAGTCCAATAACCGCATCAATGCCATCCAGTTGGCCGTCCTCTATCACTTTTGCAGCGCCTGCACCCGCTTCCTCTGCCGGCTGAAATAATAAACGAACCTTTCCTTTCAGACTGTCTTGATTTTCCTTCAATAAAAAGGCCGCACCAAGAAGCGCTGCCGTATGAAAATCATGACCGCACGCATGCATGATCCCTTTATGTTTAGACGCATAAGGCAATCCTGTTTTTTCTTCAATTGGCAAGGCGTCAATATCAGCCCTCAAAGCAATCGCCGGACCTTCTGACTCCCCTGCTATGTCTGCGAACACACCCGTTTTTAGAGCAGTAGGGCGAATCTGTATCCCCTTTTCTTTAAGGCATTTTTTTATAAAAGCAGTTGTTTCAAATTCTTCTTTTGACAGTTCAGGATATTGGTGCAGGTGCCGGCGAATGCCGATGAGCTGCTTTTCTAGCGTTGAGAGATTTACGGGATTATACTCCCCTTTCAACTTCAGGATGTCATTTCCTGTAGTCTGATATGGATAGGAGCCTTCTATATTTCTCCAATAATCCAAAGACATATGTTCCGCTCCTTTCCCTATCCCAATATATTTTCTTCAGACTCTTCAACATAAGATGAAATAAATCGGTTCAATTTATCAGCAAGACCACCCGCCCCAAATCTTATATACTTGCTGGAAACTTTCGGATTATCCTCTTTCAAAAAGCTTAAAAAAGATAAAATATAAATGCGCCTGTAAGCTACTTGTGTAATTCCGTACTCAAAAAACCAGTTATCAATGACATTGTATACGCCTCGGTTGACGCCATATAGGTTGTTACATTTCTTGTAAAAGCAGAGATCCGGAAGATTTAACTCCTGATGGGAAAGAAGGCTTTCTTTTTTGTTTGGTGCCATAATCCCAATCAGCTCAAAGCGTTTTGCAACGCACGAAATATCCTTTTTAATTTGCTTTGTTAAAGACTCCAAAGAATCAAACCTTCTTTCTTCTCTAATTTTAAAGAGAATGCTGCATTCGATTTTTTCTCCATAAATGTCTCTATGAAAGTCAAACAAAAAAATCTCCAATGTCTTTTCAAGGTTAGAGCCCACCGTCGGTTTCACACCGATATTCATAACCCCTAAATGAAATTGATGATTGACTGTCGCCAGAACCCCATAAACTCCATTACGCAGCCCATGTATTTTTGCATCTACATTTGCCGTGGGGAATCCAAGCTTTCTGCCTAATTGTTTTCCTTTCACAACCGTACCGGCAATGATCGTCAAAAAAGTCAGCCTCCTCTCTCAGCTTCCGCATTCGATCAGACGAAACCTAATGATGTGATGAATGTAAAACGGATTGATGCTGCGGAATGCCAAGACCGAGATTTTCCCGCAATGTCCCGCCGCGATAATCTTGACGATAAAGCCCTCTTTCTTGAAGAATCGGAATCACCTTTTCTACAAAAGCATCAAGTGTTCCCGGTATATCCGACCCAATGATAAACCCATCCGCCGCCTCAGCGTTGAACCAAGTTTCGATTAAGGATGCGACACGCTCTGGTGTTCCGATGAATAGAGTCCGTGGAAAAGCCATTTCCTGTGCTACCTCCCGCAATGTCAGATTTCTGGCTTTTGCTTCTCTCTTAATCCGGTCTGTTGTGCTTTGAAACGCATTCTTTCCCACATCGCCAATATCGGGAAATGGCTCATCCAACGGGTAAACACTCAGATCATAATCATCAAAAAAACGAGCCAAATACGTAACAGCATTTTCAATCGGTATCAATTCTGCAAATTCACGATACTTCTTTTCCGCCTCTTCTTCCGTATCTGCCACAATCGGGCTGATCCCTGGAAAAATCCGCACACTTGAAGGATCACGCCCTTCATCAGCAGCTCGCCTTTTCACATCCGCATAAAACGCTTTTGTCTCTTCTAATGAATTGGAATGGGTAAAAATCGCATCCGCATTTTTGGCGGCAAACTGCCGGCCTGTTTCTGATGAACCCGCTTGAAACACTACAGGCTCTCCCTGTTTAGAACGCCCGATATTCAAGGGCCCCTCTACTTGAAAATACTTTCCTTTGTGATTCAGGCGATGAAGCTTCGCCGGATCGAAAAATTGCCCTGTTTTCTTATTGTGTATAAATGCGTCATGCTCCCAGGAATTCCACAGCCCGCGCACAACATCCAAATGCTCCTGCGCGATTTCGTAACGTTCAGTGTGTTCTGGCAAATTAGACTTACTATGGTTGCGCGCCGCTCCTTCCTGCGGCGAAGTAACCAGATTCCAGCCGGCCCTGCCCCCGCTGATATGGTCCAGCGACATCAATTGTCTGGAGATAGTGAATGGCTCAGTAAAAGATGTAGAAAACGTCCCTACTAAACCAATATTTTTGGTAACCGATGCCAGCGCAGATAAAATGGTGATCGGTTCAAAACGGTTTAAAAAATGAGGAATCGATTTTTCAGAAATAAATAAGCCGTCTGCAATGAAAATAAAACTAAACAAACCTTTTTCAGCTGTTTGCGCCTTTTTCATGTAAAATTCAATATTCGTGCTGGCCGAGGGATCAACATCGGGATGACGCCAGCCGTCAGTTGTTCCCCCGACACCGTGAATCATGGCTCCAAACTGAATAAAATCTGCACGTGTCATCTTTTTGCCTCCTTTATCTGTGCATGATTAGCAAGTGCAAGATCAAGGTGTTCAATGCCGATTTCAGTTATCCCTTGATACTGATTGCCGCGCCCGATTTCGACCACAGGCACATGGCGCACCCCATATTTCACCTGTAAAATATCCCGAAGCTTTTCTTTCTCTGAAACATCGATATTTTGGAACGGGAACCCTTTTTCATTCAAATAATTCTTGACTTCCTCACAATACGAACAGCCTTTTTTACTCCAAACCACAATGTTCACAACATCACTCATTCTTCTGTCCCTCCTTAACGTTTTGCAGCTAAAACTGCATCGCTCAGCAGCTGATAAGACAGCTGTTTTTCTACAGCATTTTTGATAGGTGTAAAAATAACAAAATCATTGATTTTGTATGTGCCTGATAAACGTGTTAATTCTTCTGCCACTTCTTCCTTTGTTCCGGCAATAATCCCGGTTTTTTGCACGATGATGTCATAGGGCTCTGTGACGTTTTCCAGATAGGCCTCAGCCTGTTCGCGGGAACCGACGTTGACCTTACGCCCGTCTTTCAAAACCACTTTTATCGATTCACGCGACACAATATGTTTTTCCGCTTCTTCTTTTGTATGTGCCGCAAAAACAGCGGGGGCAAGATGAAATTCAGCCTCAGATCCTGGCGGGAGATGCGCGTCAAATGCTCGGCGGGCTTCCTTCAGCACTTCCTCTTCACCGTTAATAAAGTAAGCAAAGACAAAAGAGATTCCCAGTTTTGCAGCAGAAATGGCACTCTCTGTGCTTCCTCCCAATAGAAAAATACCCGGCTTCCGATCAACCTGCGGCCTAGGACGCAATGCGGCATAACGGTGGGTATCAGGAAAATCATCCCGAACGAAATGAGTAAGCTCCTCCAGTTTTTCATCAAACTGACGCACCGGTTTTTTATATTCGGCCTGCAGCGCGTCTGTGGACAGCTGAAACCCGCCGGGCGCTTTGCCCACTCCAAGATCTATACGGCCGGGAGCTAACGCTGATAGAAGATGGAATTGCTCCGCTACTTTATAAGAGCTGTAATGCTGCAGCATCACTCCGCCTGATGCTAAACGAATTTTTCTTGTGCTTGCAGCAAGATAGCCTAAAAGAACCTCGGGTGCAGACCCTGCAATCTCATCATTGTTGTGATGTTCGGCCACCCAAAATCGGTGATATCCACATTCTTCAGCCATTTGTGCCAATTTCACTGTATGCTGTAATGTATCAGCTGCTGTCTCCCCTTCACCAATCAAGCTTTGGTCTAAAATACTTAAGCGGATCATATCACCGGCTCCTTTATGTGTTCTTTTGGTTCAAATAAATATTCCGGCGAAACACGGCGGAGAAACTGCCTCGTTCTGTCTTTTTTGGTATGGCGGAAGACTTCCTTCGGGGTTCCTTGTTCAACAATGACTCCTTCATCCATAAAAACAACTTGATCAGAGACCCTTCTTGCAAACTCCATTTCATGTGTAACAACAATCATGGTGGCTCCGGTTTTCACGATTTCCAGCATTACCTCAAGCACTTCACCGACCAGCTCCGGGTCAAGCGCTGCCGTCGGCTCATCGAACAGCAGCACATCAGGATGAATGGCAAGCGCCCTTGCTATCCCTACCCTCTGCTTTTGTCCTCCCGATAACTGACTCGGATAAGCGTTCAATTTATCTTGAAGCCCGACCTTTCTCAGTTCATTTTCCGCTACGGCATACGCGTCTTGTTTTCTCATTTTCCGGGCAATCGTCAAGCCCTCCATGACATTTTCAATCACCGTTTTGTGAGCAAACAGGTGGTATTGCTGAAATACCATTGCCGTCTGTTTTCTGAGCCAGTGAACCTCTTTTTTCGACGGAAAGCTGCAATTAATCACTTTGTCATGTATAGAAATGATCCCTTCGTCTGGACGTTCTAATAAATTCAGGCACCGTAAAAAGGTGGTTTTCCCTGATCCGCTCGGCCCGATAATCGTCACAACTTCTCCCTTGCGTACCGTGAGATTTATCCCTTTTAATACATGGTGGATGCCAAACTGTTTATGGATATTTTTAATCTCAATCATAAAGTGCCTCCTTGAAATCTGGCTGCCTTTCTCTCTAATACTCCATTTACGGATTCTAGGATTAGAGTCAGCACCCAATAGATAATCGCTGCTCCGATAAACGCTTCTAAAAATGCATAATTATCAGAAGCAACGATAGTCGCCGTCCCTGTAATCTCTGGGACAGCCACTATAGCCGCGATAGAGGTGGTATGCAAAAAGCCGATACCCAAATTTGTGAAGTTTGGGATGGAAACCATCAGCGCCTGCGGCAATATTACACGCCGAAAGGTTTGGCTGTATGTCAAGCCGATTGAATAAGCCGCTTCGACCTGTCCGGTATCCATCGCCAGAATGCCCGACCGGATGATTTCTGTGAGATAAGCTCCGGCAGTTAAAGACAAGGCCATGATGACAAACATGGAGACCGGTATCTCATTGGCGGACCAGCCGAGATGAAAAAAACTGCTGACTTGATCTGCAACAGGAGGTATCCCTAAATAAATCAACATAATGTGAAGGATTGCAGGTGTACTTCGAAAGAAAGACACATAAAACCTTGAGCAAGCCACCAAGCCCTTAATTCTAAAAATTCTAACAATTATATTTCCAAGAGCCACGAGAAATCCAAACACAATCGGCAAAACAGCCATCATCAATGTCAGAGGAATGGTCTTTACCATTTCTTTCATGGCGGAAACGATAAATGGAAAGTCAAATTGCAATCTTCTCCCCCCTCATCCGAAGAAATATATCAATGTATGTTCATGTCAAAAACAGTAACAATCCTTGTTTGATTCTTCTTGATTCGTTTTTCTGCCACTCGAAAGAACCATTCGAATAAAACTGCAACAGCATAATAAACAATCGATAGCGCAATGTAAACTTCAAGAGAATGGTTGCTTGAGGTAATCAGTGTTTGGCCCCTTCCGGACATATCCATAACACCTATTGAAAAAGCTAGAGATGTATCTTTTAAAGAACTGATCACCATGTTTCCCATATTCGGAAATGCCTGGACAAGTGCCTGGGGCAGAACGATTCGCCTGAAGGCCTGACTACCGCTTAAGCCAATACTGTACGCCGCTTCCGTTTGGCCTTTATCTACACTGCCCACCCCCGCTCGAATGATTTCTGCGGCTGCCGCTGCATTGCTTAACGCGTAGGTTGCGACAGCAGCATAAAACGGGTCCATTTTTGATGTATCAATCCCGATAAGCCCCGTAAGCGCCGGGATTCCGTAAAACACGATGAAAAGCTGCACCATGATAGGCGTTCCCCTGAAAAATGAGATATACACTTTTGCCAATTGATTTACAATTGGAATATTGTAGATGCGGGGCAGTGCCAGAAAGAGTCCTAATACAAAACCGAAAAGCAAGGACAGTGTTAAAATGTATAATGTAACCGGTAAATAAGCGGTTAACGTCGGCACAAAATCTCCAATCATGTTCATATCAAACGCTTTTTCCATCACTGCTCCCTCTCTTTTCACCTAATACTGCTCTTTGGAATAGTCGTCACCAAGCCATTTTAAACTGAGTTTTTTCAGCGTTCCGTCATCAATGATTTCCTGTAAGGCTTTATCAATATCGTCACTTAACGTTTGTTCATTTTTGTTAAACATAAAATACACTTTGGCATTTGAAAGCACATGACCGACGGTTTTTTCTTTAATAGCGCTCGTCTTGTTTTGAAAGTCTACTGCAAAAGGCGTTGAGATCGTTGCGTCCGCACGCCCCGATTTCAGCTGATTCGCAGTCTCATTTGCGCCTTGGCCCTCATAGGCAATCTCAAACGGCCGTCCATTATCCTCATTCCATTTTTTCAGTACAAGCGCTCCGTTGGAGGTCGCACTCGTAATCACCCGTTTTCCTTTTAAGTCTTCAATTCCACGGATCGTATCGTTATTTTGAAGCACAGTAATTTTTAAAGGAAAATGGTTGTAAGCAACCTTGTTAAACAGAAATTTTTTCTCACGCTCTTTGCTTTTCTCCATTTGATGTGCCACGATATCGACTTTATGCTGTCCGAGGCTGACAAGCAGGTTGGAAAATTCCATCGTTTTAAATGTGAATTTATAATGTGGCAGGCGCTTATCAAGCTCTTTGATCAGTTCGACATCATAACCGGTTAAATCGCCTTTTTCATCAATAAAGCAAATATTCGGAAATTGGGTTCCAGTTCCGACCGTGATCGTCTGTACCTTCTTTTGCCCGGCTCCCGTCGTTTGACTGCCTGCACCGCAAGCTGACAGAACTGTTATAAGCGAAAATAATATTGCCATGAATGCTGCTTTCGTTTTCATCTCATCGCCCCATTTATTTTACAAAACTTGATTTTGAATAATCTGCCCCGAGCCATTTTCGGCTTAGTTTTTTTAGCGTTCCGTTTTTCTCCAGCTTTTTAATCGCTTGATCCGTGTCATCCGCCAAGGTTTGGCTGCCTTTATTAAACATAAAGTACACCTCGGTATCTAATAACACGTCACCGACTGTCTTTTGGCGGAAGGCGTGCGTTTTATTCTGAAAATCGACGGCAAACGGTGTAGCTATCGTTGCATCTGCGCGCCCGGTTTCAATTTGATTGGCGGTGTCATTGCTTCCCTGTCCCGCATATTTCAAATGAATTGGGCTGCCGTGCGTTTTGTTGTACTTTGTAATATAATCTGCCGCATTTGACGTGGCGCCAACTATGACTGTTTTTCCGTGTAAGTCTTTTAATGTATGAATCTTGTGATTATCCTCTTTCACCGTGATGTACATCGGCGAGTAGTTATATGGGACTTTATGATACAAAAAACGCTTTTCTCGTTCTTTATTTTTGGCCATATTGTGCGCAATCACATCAATTTTTTTATTTCCGAGACTCGTCAGCAAATTTGAGAAATCCATCGTTTTAAATTCAAATGTATATTGAGGCAACTCCTTATCGATGGCTTTCATCACTTCAATGTCATACCCGGTCAAATCACCTTTTTCATTTAAAAACGCAATATTCGGAAAATCTGTTCCAGTGCCGACTATGACCGTTTGAGCCTGACGATCTGTTTTGTTATTTGTTTGCGAACATCCCCCGCCAAGTAATGCAAACACTGACAGCAGCAAAACCAATCCTTTCCGCTTATTCATAGGCTGCCTCACATCATGCCCAGCTGGGCGCACCTAAAAGCGTTGGGTTAAATCGTTCCGGAATCAGAACCTTGTGCATCATCACACCTATGTCCCCGTCTTTTTCCTGCTCAAAATACACTTCATACCCTCTCCTTCTGTACATGTCAGCAAGCCAAGGATGCTTGCGCGCCGATGTGCCGAGTGTCAGCGCAGGAGCCTTCAGCATATCTCGAAGCACTTTTTCTTCAACATACGTAAGCAGCTTACTTCCGGCGCCTTGCCCTTTATATTCCGGCAGTGTCGCAAACCACCACACAAATGGATATTTTGAAGGAGGCGTCTCACTCTCCCACGGGAACCTGATTGTAATCGTTGAAATCAGCTTCCCATCCCGCTCCAGCACAATCGCTGAATGATGTTCAATATTTTCTGATACCATTTGGATATCAGCTCTCGTGGATGGCCAATCAATATCCAGCTGCCGAATGGGCTGAAATGCGCTGTTAACCAGTTTCAACAGCTCCGATGCATCTTCAACAGTTGCCAGTCGAAAAATATCATCACTCATTTTTGTCACTCCTCTTCACAAAATATATAATTCCTATTTGTTTACTAAGCTTTTATTGTTTATACTATAAAGCATACTCTGATCTTTGACTAATCAAAAAAAGTAAACCTTCACTTCAGTAATTTTAATGATGAAAAACAGGAGGGAGCACATTGGAGTTACGCTCAATCAAAACGTTTCATACGATTGTAAAATTTGGAAGCTTCTATAAAGCTGCAGAAATACTCAACTACTCGCAGCCGACGATATCGATGCGTATGAAGCAATTGGAGCAAGATTTAGGCGTACTGCTGTTTGAAAGAGGAAAAAGCCTGCAGTTGACAAAAGCAGGGAAGCTTTTTTATGAACGAACAGGAGATCTTTTGATACAATACGAGGCGCTTAAACACAACCTCTCCGACTTAAAGGAAGAAGAAGCAAGCATTATCAACATAGGGGTTTCAGAGCCAACCGCCAGTCTGATATTCCCCGAGATTTTAAAGGATTTCTTAAAGGATTACCCAAAGATAACGGTTAATATCAAGGTTGATGACGCCAATACCTGCAGTCAAAAGCTCTTAGACGGGACGATTGATTTTGCAGTCTGCGGCGAGCCGGAGCTGATTCTTGAAAATTACTACCATCCATTTTTTTATGACACATTAAATGTGATTATATCTGATCAGCATCCGCTCGCTGAGAAGAAGGCTGTCCATTTGTCTGATTTAGCAGAAGAGCGCTTCATATTTACGCCCGCCAATTGCCCCATTCGCTTACAAATTGAACAGCATTTACATAGAGAACTCGGGAATCGCTACAAAAAAATGGAGCTCACAAGCAGCATGTCACATGAATATTACGTACGTGAAAACATCGGAATTTCAATCTTTACCAGCACCGCACATTCTAAACCGTTCAACGGCACTAAAGTTATTCCAATTCTGAACCTGGATATCACTCCGCCCATAGGGCTGTTGACAAATCAAAAAGAAGTTCATTTTGACCGCGCCACGAAGGACTTGATCGCCCGGATAACCAAACGTTTTCAGCAGCGCAGCAAAGAATTGGAAGGAACCTCTGATAAGACCATTACAGGATAACTGAAAAAATAAAAACCACCTCCTGATTCATCAGGAGATGGTTTCACGGTTTAAAGCTCGATCGTCTCACCGACCGACATGACTTTGCCGACTCCGCCCGGCAGGCTGTCAGCGAATGCTTCTGGGTCTTGTTCGATGACCGGGAATGTATTGTAATGCACCGGCACGACCTGTTTTGCGCGCAGCCATTCAGCAGCAAGCTTGGCGTCTTCAGGCCCCATTGTAAAGTTATCGCCAATCGGAAGGAAAGCAAGGTCGATATGATTCAATTCGCCAATGAGTTTCATATCAGAGAAAAGTGCCGTATCGCCCGCGTGGAAAATCGTTTTATCTTCTACAGTCAGCAAAATACCGGCAGGCATGCCTGTGTAAGTGATCGTTTTGTTTTCTTCATCTGTGATGGCTGATCCATGAAAGGCCTGTGTGAGCTTCACTTTTCCAAAATCGAACTGGCGGGAGCCGCCGATGTGCATTGGATGAACATTCAAGCCTTTCCAGCCTAAGTACACAGCGAGCTCGTTCGGGGCTATAACCAGCGCGTTATTTTGCTTGGCGATTTGTTCAGTATCACCGACATGGTCATTGTGGCCGTGCGTTAGTAAGATGACATCCGCTTTTACATCCTCCGGCTTTATATCCGTTAATGAATTCCCTGTTAAAAACGGATCAAAAATAATATGATGGTCCTTCGTTTCCACTGTGATTACAGAATGTCCGTGATATGTCACTTTCATTTCTTTCACCTCGTCACATGATTTTGTTTTTTTATTTTCCCTTTTTAAAAAGCTGAAAAACTTATGTTGTTTGATTCTTGTTAATGACATTGAGGCCTCCGGTGGCTTCAATGACAGTCCCTGTCACAAGGTCTGAGTTCTCCTCACACAGGAAAGCGATAATCCGGGCGATATCCTCGCCTGTACCGGATCTTCCTATCGGCGTTTTTTCTTTGCCGATTCGCATTCTGGCTTCCTCTATCGATGCTTCTTTCATGTCGCCGACAATGTCTCCCGGGCAAACCATGTTGGCGGTTATGCCGAATTCGGCTTCTTCAATGGCAATTGTCTTCGTCAAAGAAGCCAAGCCCACTTTCGCAGCGCCAAATGCCGATCGGTGAAGCCAGCCGGGCGCGTGAGCCGCACCTTGGAATCCGTACGTAATGATGCGTCCAAATTGCTGTTTTCTCATAATAGGAATAACCGCTTTGAATAAATGAAAGACGGCGCTTAAATTTCCTTCCAGCATGCCATACCATTCATCATCAGTATAATCGGCTAACTTTTTACGTTCAAATATGTATGGTCCCGCGTTGTTAATCAAAAAGTCGATCCTTCCGAAGCGGTTTAAGGCAGCCTCTGCAATACGCAGCAGATCTTCTTTTTTGGTGACATCACCTTTTACAAATTGCAGCCGGTCAAGACAATCGGGACAGGCTTCCTTCAGGCGGCTGACTGCCTCCTCATCCTGTCTGTAATTGACTGTTACTGAATACCCCTTTGCAAGCAACGTTTCAGTCACTTTGCGGCCTAAACCCTTCGAACCGGCAGTAATTAAAGCATGTCGCACATGAATACCTCCCAAAGCAACGTCGCCGCTTTCAATAAAGTGTTTCTTCTTCTACTTTACTATAAAAGGCTTGCAATATCACTTTTTACACTTTGGCATACAAAAAAAGCTGCCTGTACAGACAGCTTATTCTGCAGGAGATGAAGACTCCTGATCAGGCATATCGACATAACCGCTTTGATATGCTTCTGAAATGAGCCTTGTTGTCTCCTGGCTTTCTTGTTCATCATAAATATAGCGTTCCGGTTCTTTTTTCATCATTCTGCCTCCCATCATTATAGAGGTAGGTTGGCTATAATGACGGGATTTTATGAAGGAAATTTTAACAAACTCCTGCTGCCACGCAAGCTTTCGCTTTTTCAAGCGCCTGTTCCACCTGTTTGAATCCGGTGCCCCCGGCGCTCATTCTTTTTTCAACTGCGTAGTAAGGGTCTAACACAGTGTAAATATCTTCTTCAAATAGTGTGCTCGCCTGCTGAAACTCGCCAAACGGCATATCGCTTAAATAGATCCCTCTTTCGATGCATGTGTACACAAGTTTCCCGACCACTTCATGCGCTTCTCTGAACGGCATTCCTTTTTTAGCTAAATAATCGGCCAGTTCCGTCGCGTTTGAAAAGTCTTGTTTTGTTGCTTGCTTCATGACGTCTTTGTTTACAGTCATTGTTTGGATCATGCCTGTGAAGATTTGCAGGCTGCCCTCCACCGTTTTCACCGTGTCAAACATGCCCTCTTTGTCTTCCTGCAGATCTTTGTTGTAAGCGAGCGGAAGTCCTTTCATGATCGTAAACAGCCCCATCATATCGCCGTATACGCGTCCTGTTTTGCCGCGGATCAGCTCCGCCATATCAGGGTTTTTCTTTTGCGGCATCATGCTGCTTCCTGTTGCGTACGTATCGTCAAGCTCGATGAATTTAAACTCCTGCGAGCACCATAAAATGATTTCTTCAGAGAAACGGGATAGGTGCATCATCAGCATACTGCTGTTGCTTAAAAACTCCAAAATGAAGTCTCTGTCGCTGACGCCGTCCAAGCTGTTTTCATAAATGGCATCAAAGCCGAGCAGTTCCGCTGAATAATCACGGTCAATTGGGAAGGTTGTTCCCGCGAGCGCCCCGCAGCCGAGCGGAGATTTGTTAATCCGCTTCATTGAATCCTGAAAACGCTCCTTGTCGCGCTCAAGCATCCAGAAATACGCAAGCAGATGGTGAGCGAATGAAATCGGCTGGGCGCGCTGCAAATGTGTGTAGCCCGGCAGAATCGTTTCAACGTTCGCTTCCGCCTTTTCAATCAGCGCACTTTGGAATGCCTCAATCAGCTCGATGATGTGGCCGACATGATTCTTCAAGTATAAATGCATGTCAGTCGCCACCTGGTCATTCCGGCTTCTGCCGGTATGCAGCTTGCCGCCAAGAGGACCGATTTCGTCAATGAGCATTTTCTCAATGTTCAAATGAATATCCTCATAATCGACTGAGAATTCCAATGCTCCCTCCTCTGCTTTTTGCAAAAGGGTATTCAGGCCCTCTCGGATTTTCAACTCTTCTTCTGCTGTCAGAATACCGCATTTTTTCAGCATGGCAGCATGTGCGAGAGACCCTGTAATGTCTTCAGCAACTAAATTTTGGTCAAATGATATGGACGCGCCGAACTCGTCGACCCATTTTTCCGGTGTTTTTTGAAATCGGCCTCCCCAAAGCTTCTTCATGCTTTAATCTGCTCCTTCTTTTTCACGATGCTGTTCACTTTTGTCGGAAGTCCCCAAAGCTCGATAAATCCGATTGCTGCATGGTGATCAAATGCATCGTCTTTTGTATATGTTGCAAGTTTTTCATCATATAGAGAGTATTCCGATTTACGTCCTTCTACAATTGCATGGCCTTTAAACAGCTTCACGCGGACAATGCCTGTGACATGCTTTTGCGTTTCTTTTAAGAAAGCGTGCAGCGCGTCTTTTAACGGTGAGAACCATAAGCCGTTGTAAATGATTTCTGACATTTTTTGCTCGATGATCGGTTTAAAGTGGGCTACCTCTTTCACCAGTGTCAAATCTTCTAATTCTTTATGCGCTTTGATCAGTGTCATCGCACCAGGGCATTCGTATACTTCCCGGGATTTAATGCCGACGAGGCGGTTTTCCACGTGGTCGATACGTCCGACACCGTGCGCGCCCGCCATTTCATTCAGCTTCAAGATCAGCTCAGAAAGCGAGTAGGAAACACCGTCAATGGAGACAGGCACGCCCTGTTCAAATGCAATTTCAATCACTTCCGGCGTGTCCGGCGTTTTTTCCAGCGGAGCTGTTAAATCGTATGCACCTTCTGGCGGCGCCGCCCATGGATCTTCTAAAATGCCGCACTCATTGGCGCGTCCCCAGAGGTTTTGGTCGATAGAATACGGGCTGTCAAGATTGATCGGAATCGGAATGCCGCGGCTAGCCGCATATTCAATTTCTTCTTCACGTGACCACTGCCATTCGCGAACCGGCGCGATGACTTCTAGGTCAGGGTTTAATGATTTAATGGAGACTTCGAAACGAACCTGGTCATTTCCTTTCCCTGTGCATCCGTGGGCAATCGCCTGTGCATCTTCTTTTTCCGCAATTTCAACCAGTTTTTTCGCGATCAGCGGTCGAGATAATGCCGAAACAAGCGGGTATTTTCCTTCATACATTGTGTGGGCCTGCAAAGAGATAAGCGCGTAATCCTGTGCAAATTCTTCTTTTGCATCGATCACGTAGGAGTTTGTCGCGCCGACTTCAAGCGCTTTCTGCTGAACAAATGCCAAATCTTTGCCCTCACCGACATCCAGGCAGCAGGCGATTACATTATATCCTTGCTCCTGAAGCCATTTTATTGCGACGGAAGTATCAAGACCTCCTGAGTATGCTAATACGACTTTTTTCTGTTCTGACATGATAAAAATCCCCTCTCAACCGTGTTTCTATTTTGTATAAAAATAAATTATATTTAATAAAAATACATTTTGTATGTATACACTTTAACAAGTACGTTTCGTTTTTTCAAGCCTTTTATAAAAAAAACTTCACCTAAATTTCAGGTGAAGTTTCATAGTATTTATTCATTTACTTGTCTTTTCTGATTTCTCTGACCACATGCGCAAGTTCGGGAATAATCAGCTTATTCATTGCCAGCTTTACTGCGCCGCTTGAGCCTGGCGTTGAGAAAACAGCGGTATGCTGAATGACGCCGGCAGTTGCTCTCGACATGATTGCGGCAGAGCCGATATCCTCTGTATAACTCAGCATCCTGAATATTTCTCCAAAGCCGGGCAGTTCTTTCGAAAACAGCGGCGTTATGGCTTCAATTGTGACATCCCGATCTGCTATGCCTGTCCCTCCGTTTAAGAGTACCGCGTCTGTCTGTTCATCCATGCAGCCCGCAAGCACTGACCGTTGCAAAGCATCCTTTTCGTCTTTTACAATTTCATATGCGGCAATATGATGACCGGCTTCTTCTAAAAATGAGATCATCAGCTTGCCGCTTTTATCGGTTTCATCTGTCCTCGTGTCACTGACAGTAATCACTTTGCACCGAACGATATCGGGAGCTTCTTGTTTATGCTCTTGAACGCTCATTGGCCCACCTCTTTTATGTTTTCTGTCTGTCACTATCATGCATCAACAAAAAAGCACATTCAAGAGAATGTGCTTTCATGCGATTTATTTTGCTAAACGAACAACGTCGCGCGCAATCATGACTTCTTCATCAGTCGGGATGATCATGACTTTTACTGGAGAATGCGGATAGCTGATGAAAGCTTCCTCGCCGCGCACGTTATTAAGCGCAGGGTCCCAGTATACGCCCATGAATTCTAAACCGCGAAGAACGCGTTCTCTGACTTCCACACTGTTTTCACCGATACCGGCAGTAAAGATGATCGCATCTACACCGCTCATTCTTGCAGCGTAAGAACCGATGTATTTGTGGATTCTGCTTGCGAATACTTCAAGAGCCGTTTCCGCGCGCTCATTTCCTTCTTTCGTAGCTTCAACGATGTCACGAAGATCGCTTGAGAAACCGGAAATGCCGAGCAGTCCGCTTTTTTTGTTTAATGTATTCAGTACTTCGTCAGCCGTTTGGCCTGTTTTCTCCATGATGTATGGGATCAGGGCAGGGTCGATGTTTCCAGAGCGTGTGCCCATTGCTACACCGGCAAGCGGCGTAAAGCCCATGGATGTGTCAATAGATTTTCCGCCTTCAACAGCGGCAATACTTGCTCCGTTTCCAAGGTGGCAGGAAATCAGGCGCAAGTCTTTTAACGGACGGCCGAGAAGCTCTGCCGCACGCTCAGTTACATATTTATGTGAAGTGCCGTGGAAGCCGTATTTACGGATGCCGAATTTTTCATAGTATTCATACGGCAAGCTGTAAAGGTAAGACTGCTCAGGCATTGTTTGGTGGAATGCTGTATCAAATACAGCTACCGCAGGAACATTTGGAAGCACTTCTTTGAACGCTTTAATTCCAACGATATTTGCCGGATTGTGAAGCGGTGCCAATTCAGAAATATCTTCGATTTCCTTAATGGTTTCATCCGTTAATAAAACAGAATCGCTGAATTTTTCTCCGCCGTGAACGACACGATGGCCAATTCCGTCAATTTCATTCAAGTCTTTAATAATGCCGAATTCCGTTAACTTATTCAGCAGCATTTTAACAGCTACCGCATGATCTGGAATATCAGTTACTTCTGTATTTTTTTCGCCGTTCACAGAAATTGTGAATACGCTGTCGGCGATACCGATTCGTTCAACTAAACCCTTCGTTAAAACGGTTTCTGAAGGCATTTCGAAAAGCTGAAATTTCAAAGACGAGCTTCCTGCGTTAATTGCAATAATTTTGGACATGATTGACGCTCCTTTATACTCTGTATCAACAACTTCGTTTTTCGTACTTTTTTCCCGGTGAATATCAACATCTTCTCCGAAAAATATCTGACTTTTCCATTTAAACATTGTCATGTCGGCTTTTCAAGTCAACTTGCGTATTGATAACGCTTACAATAAGAAGTCGTTATTTTCAGACACATTCACTATAGGTTTTGTATTGATGAACGCTTACAATTTGCGGTTTTTCCCTCTGTATTTTGTGTTTCAAAGCTGGATTCAATTCGTCAAGTCCGGTCTTCAAAAGCATAAATAAAAGCAGCTTAGGCATCGACCTCATACGGCTGCCTAAGCTGCTTTTAAAACACTTACTTTTCTTTTTTAAACCATTCATCAAATTGAGCCATCATATCAAGCATCGCCTTTTGATTGGAGAAAGACGGAAGATTCGCAAGCAGAATTTGCCCCGGCGCTTTCGTATTCTCTCCTTGTTTCTGAAGCACAAGGATGCTTTTGGCATGAGCTTCGTCTTTAAAAATAGATTTTGGCAGCTGCAACAGTGCGTTGATATGAACCTTATCTTTGAAAAACTGTTTCAGCTTGCCGCTTTGGGAGCTCTCAAACAAATGATTCGGAATCATAAAAAATAAGTAGCCGCCCGGTTTGGTATGCTTGACGCTCTGTTCAATAAACAGATGATGAGCGAAGGAATGGCCTTCGTCAGCTTTGAGCTCAAACGCTTCTGCTCCTTCGTCATTCGGATAATAGCCGACTGGCAGATCACAAATGACCGTGTCAACTGGATCGATAAACAACGGCTCAAGGCTGTCCTGGTGGAAAAGCTCAAGCTCTTTTTTCAGAAGGTTCGCTTGGGCATAGGCGATCTTCAAGAGCACATCATCAATTTCAATGCCAAAGCTGTTTGCCGTTTTTTCAGACAGCTGGTTCAGCACGGTAAACAGAAGGTTCCCAGTTCCCAGGGCTGGATCAAGAATGGTCAGTTCCTTTTTGTCCGCCATAAATTTATTCACCAAATAGCTGATGAAAAGCCCGATCGTATCCGGCGTCATTTGTCTGTTTGGATGCGAGATATCTTTCATTCCTTTAAGGACGGCAAGCTGAAAAGCCTTGCGTACCCACTCATGCTCATACGTGCCGAATTCCGCTTTTTCAAGCAGAGCCTGAAGTTGTTTGGTTTTCTGATCAGCAGGCAGTTTCAGCTGATCCGTTTTTTCAAGAAAATACATTTCTCCTGCTTCGGCCAGCGCCTCTATATATGAAATCTGCAATTCATTCTTTATCATAATCGCGGCTTCGTTTAACAGCTCATACACCGCACCTACATGGTCTTTTTGCATATTGTGTTCCTCCTTGCCATGAAAAAAGCTCCGGCGGCAGCCTGGAGCTTTTTTCCCTGCTTACTTTACTAATGCCTTAGCAGCCTCAATTGGCTTTTCATAGTTCGGGTGGTTTGTTGCTTCGCTTACATATTCAGCGTAAACGACTTTTCCGTTCTCATCAAGGACAAATACGGAACGCGCAAGCAGACGAAGTTCTTTAATATACACACCGAACGCTTCGCCAAATGACATATCTCTGTGGTCAGACAGTGTTTCCACTTTGTCAATTCCGTTAGCGCCGCACCAGCGCGCTTGCGCGAATGGAAGGTCTGCACTGATTGTGTAGACGTTGACATCTCCAAGCTTTGCAGCTTCTTCGTTAAAACGGCGTGTTTGTGCATCACAAACACCTGTATCAATTGAAGGGATAACAGAAATAATCGTTACCTTTCCTTTCATGTCAGCTAACGATTTTTCTTCAAGGCTGTTAGTCAGCACTGTGAAATCAGGAGCTTGATCTCCTACCTTCACTTCTTGTCCGACAAGTGTAACCGGACCGCCTTTGAATGTAATTTCAGCCATTATAATTCCTCCCTTTTGTATGTATGTCTCTATCATAGTAAAGTTTCCTGCAAACTGCAAAGTTTATGCCAAAAAAAAGTTAACTGCGGCCAGCGCAGTTAACCTTTTTTTAATAATTCATATTGTTCATTTGGTTTTGATTTTGGCCTTGGCTTTGGTTTTTGTTATTTTTCTTGAACATTTGCTGGATGCGCTCGAGTGTTTGAGGGGCTGCGTCTAAAATTTTCTCTATTAAATGGGTATTTTCATCTAAATGAAGCATTCTGATGCCTGTCGATCCGACAATTAAAAACGCGATCGGCGTAATGGACACACCGCCCCCGCTTCCGCCTCCGAAAGGAAGTTTCTGTTCTCTTGTCTCATCGTCTTCCGATTTCTTTTCGGCCGGCTTTCCGCCAAACTCGCTTCCGCCTGCGGCGAATCCGAATCCAACTTTAGAAACAGTTAAAATCACACTTCCATCAGGCGTTTCCACTGGATCTCCGATGATGGTGTTAACATCAATCATTTCCTTCAAGTTTTCCATTGCGGTTTTCATTAAACCTTGGATGGGATGGTCTGCCATATACGCTTCCTCCTTAAACTGATGAATCATTCTTTGAAGTCATTCTAGCCGACGGATTCTTCTTTAATACGGATAGCTCCCGTCCGTATTTGACGAATTTGAAAGCTGCAAGCATAGCATGTCCAAAGCGAAAAAAGAATATACACTGAAAATGGGTCTTGGAAACAGGGACTTGAAACGACGGGATCACCTCATAGACAGGTTTATTCACAAAGTCCAGGTGGTCGTAGAGCATTGCTGCGATACCGCCCTTCACGCCCCATACAGCACCGGTTAACACACCTGTCACTGCCGCGTCCTGAATTCCGATTACTGTAACCCATTCTAGTTTTGTGATATGTAAATGCGCGAGAAAAGACGCGCTGATTTTCCGCAGTCTGGTGACCTGATGCAAAAGCATTTCGATTTTATTAATGCTTTGCTGCACATCGTTTTGTGTAATTTTTTTCTTTCCGCTGCTTTTTTTCATTTTGGATTCAGTTTTTTGTTTGATATCCACTGTTCCGTCTTCTTTGTTCACCTTAATCGCCGGGATTGTTTTTTTGATCCTTATAAGGCCAAACAGCGCCGTAATCTTCAAGGTCAATTTGTCATTATCATCGGCATGAAGATACTCCAGCGCGACATGGATTTTCATTCTGAGAAGCAGTACGATCCCTATGAGAATAAGAATGGCTGTCAGTACATACACCATATTCTTCACTTCCTCTAGGAGCATTATCGCCAATTCCTAAAAAAATAAACCCGGACGGAAGTCCGGGTTATCGGTTATTTGCGGTATAATTTTTCATGCACCACGGTGGTATCCGCGATGTAATCATGAATCCCTTGTTTTGTAGGTGAAAAGGCAACAACGATATATAAAATCCAAATCTTATCAATATACCGTCCAACCACTTCACGAAAAATCACTGTACTCCATGTCAGCTTGCTATCTTGCTTCACAGAAACCACTTTGAGGCCGAACACCATTTTACCAAGCGTCTGCCTGAAGTATTTTGTCATGAGTGCGAAATAGGCAAGATACACAATAAGCGTTGTCACACTGTAGGCCGAGAAGGTAAACATGCCGGATGTTTTCGGCAGATCCAATACGGTAAAGAGGGGAGAAACGAGCAAATGGTTTAATCCCCATATCACGAGCCAATCAAGCAGGAAAGCCCAGAAACGAACCCAAAAGCCAGCATAGGCATGTGTCAGCAGCTCCGCTTCTTGCGGGCCTTTGATGTCATTGCGCTCTAACTCTTCATATGTCGCGTCCATTATTGTTCCCTCCTACTTCGCATAGAGATACATCATTCTCGGCGAACCGGATTGCGATAGAATTTCTCTCATATTCAAAAAATCAATTTCACTTTTAAACATTTTGTTCGCGCCCATGGAAAACAGTGAGCCTAATCCGAAGCTTTCCTCATAAGAAATGACAGAGACGTTTTTCAAATCCTTGTGATCCTTTTTCATGGCCGTAATGGTATCGTCATAAAAACCAAGCTCATCAACGAGGTTCAGTTTTTTCGCCTGCCGTCCGTCATACACGCGGCCGTCCGCAATTTTCTTTACCTCTGCTTTCGGCATGCCGCGCCCTTTTGAAATGACATCAACAAAGCCTTCATACGAATTATCAACCATCGATTGCATGATGTTTTTTTCTTCTTTCGTCATCTCACGGGAAGGAGACATAATGTCCTTATGGGCCCCGCTCTTAATCGTTTCAAAAGAAATGCCAAGCTTGTCGGCAAGCTTTGAATAATTGACGCTTTCCATAATGACGCCGAGTGACCCGGTCAGGGTTTCCGGTGTCGCAAAAATCTTATCAGCCGCTGTTGAGATGTAATAGCCTCCTGATGCTGCCATCGAACCCATTGACACGTAAATCGGTTTTTTCGTTTCTTTCTTGATTTCTTCCAGTTTCTTATGTATTTCAGCACTTTCATACACTCCGCCACCCGGAGAATTCACCTTCAGAACGATACCTTTGACCGTCTTGTCATCTTTTGCGCGCTCAAGGTTTTTTAAGAACGTTCTGTGGTTATATCCGTCTGCACCAAGCAGACTGCTTGAGTCCCCATTATCCTGAATGGTGCCGCTGACCTCTAATACGGCAATTTTACTTGAGGGACTGCCGTTTTCCAGCGTCTTCTCCTGCGATTCATCCGTCAGTGATGTGAGATCCGTTTGAGCGCCTTTGACGCTTTCAAAGAAACTCATAGAGATGCTGACGATAATAGACACGCCGAAAATCCCCAGAGCAATCACTAATGCAATCCATCTTTTTGCATTCATTTTTTCTCCTCCTTTTTCCTAAACTCTCTCATTATACGATTCAATATGAAAAATGTTTCACTTCATGAGAAAGCTCCGGCTTAACGGGCTGCCGGCAAACGTGGTACACTTATGGCCAAAGGTATTTTATCACAAATACTGGATGGCAGAAAAACTTAAATATGACAGCAAAGGGGAAATGGGATATGACCGATCAACGCCGTAATGTTTATTTTTTTCACAAACAGGATCAGGAAACGAACGAACAAGCCCGCTCGTTAACACAATTAGCGGAAGAGCATGGATTTACCGTTGTGAACCAGCACTCAGACGCCAATATTATCGCTAGCATTGGCGGGGACGGCACATTTTTGCAGGCAGTCAGAAAGACGAATTTTCGTGACGACTGCTTGTACGTCGGCATTACCAAAAAGGGGAAAGCTCATTTATATTGCGACTTTCATAGTGATGAGCGAGAAAAAATGGTCGATGCAATGACGTTTGAACAAATTGAAGTGAGAAAATACCCGCTGATTGAAGTGACAGTGGATCAAGCCAGTCCTTTTCACTGCTTAAACGAGGTATCCATCCGCTCAAGCATCATCAAAACCTTTGTGATGGACGTGCTGATTGACGATCTGCACTTTGAAACGTTTAGAGGTGACGGAATGATTATCTCAACGCCTACAGGGAGCACCGCCTATAACAAGTCTGTTGCAGGAGCTGTTGTTGATCCATTGCTTCCATGCATGCAGGTATCAGAGCTTGCATCCCTTAACAATAATACCTACCGGACACTCGGCTCGCCATTTGTCCTCAGCTCTGACCGAAAGCTGACCCTTCGTGTGGTGCAGGACGGCAACGAACACCCAATCATCGGCTTGGACAATGAAGCACTCAGCACGAGAAATGTGAAAACGATCGAAATCAAACTGTCTAATAAGAAAATCAAAACAGTCAAACTAAAGGACAATTCATTTTGGGAAAAAGTGAAGCGTACTTTTTTATAGAAAATAAAAGGACAGGCTGCTGCCTGTCCTTTTATGATTTCTCATATACAATCTGGCCGTTAATCACGGTTTTTTTAATCTCTAAAAGATGAAGCTGTGCGGGGTCAATGGCAAACGGATCACCACTGAGAACTGTAAAATCCGCGTCATAGCCTTCCGCAATTTTTCCGCGTGACTTCTCTTTATAAATGATACCGGCGCTACCTTCTGTATAAAGCTTTATCGCTTCATATACAGGTAAACATTCACTTTCATTATAGCTTGGCCCGTTTTGCTCATGACTGCTTTTCCGGAGGACCGCGGACTGGATCCCTAGAAGCGGGTCAACAGGCTCAATCGGGGCGTCTGAACCGCCCGCGCATAAAATGCCTTTAGATATGAGGGTTTTCCAGGCAAATGCAGTCTTCATCCGGTCTTTTCCGAGACGGTCAATGACCCACGGAAAGTCGCTTGCAACGAAGTGCGGCTGAAGGTCAAGTGCGATCGGCATGCGTGCTGCTCTCTCGATTAATTCGTTATCAAGCACTTGAGCATGAATAAGCCGATCATGCCGGCCGTTTTTGGGCGGATGCTTTTCTATTGCGTTCAGCACTTTTTCAAAAGCAAGATCGCCGATTGCATGAACAGCAACCTCCATCCCTTTTTCTCTCGCTTTGCGAATGAGCCGGCCAAGGGTTTCGTCATCGTGAACCTGAACACCATTTGTTGATGGATCATCCTGATATGGTTCTTTCAATAAAGCCGTTCTCCCGCCAAGCGCCCCGTCCGCAAAGATTTTCATAGCACCGAACTCCACATACGGGCCGGACAGCTTCTCCAGCTGCTCCCATCGATCGACAGCTTCATGATGAACGAGCAAATGGCAGCGAAACGGATACTTTCCGCCAGCGGCAGCTTTCTCATAAGCTTTCATCGGCACCGAAACATCACCATAATAGGACAAGTCTTCCGAATGACCGCCCGTCAGGCCTTTTGTCCAGCAATCCTTTATTGCAGCCGTTAATGCCTCATCAACATAGTGCTGGGAGACTGGCGGGACAGCCTTCAGAATCAAATCCTGCGCCTTATCAAACAGGAGTCCGGTCGGCTCGCCATTTGCATCTTTTACGATGACTCCGCCGTCAGGATCAGGAGTATTTCTTGAAATTCCCGCTGCTTGAAGAGCCGCAGAATTGACAGCTATTGCATGCCGGCATATACGCTTGAGCAAGACGGGCCTGTCAGGAAACAGGCGATCAAGATCATGCTTAGTCAAGTAGTCAGGTGTCTCAAACTGATTTTCATTCCAGCCTTCTCCAATGAGCCAATCGTTTTTAGGAAGCTGCCGCTCTCTTTCCTTCGCAGCCTGTAAAATTGAATCTTTCGACGTCAGTGCGGACAGATCGAGCTGAAGCTGTTTCTCACCGTGGCCGATCAAATGTAGATGGCTGTCAACAAAACCGGGGAACATCACTGCTCCGTTCAGGCTGATTTCTTCTGTTTCCGGCGACCCGTACTTTTCCTTCAAACGTTCATAGCTGCCGGTGCCTTTTATAACACCATCCTCAACATAAACTGCCTCAGTCCGATCGCCTTCTTCGAGCATCGTATAAATGAAACCGCCGTGCCATATCGCCTTCATTCACGTTCACTCTCTTTCTTTACGCCTTTTTATTGGCTTTGAGCTGTTCTTCACGTTTTCTTAATTCCACTCGTCTGATTTTTGCAGAAGCCGTTTTCGGCAGGCTTTCCACAAATTCAATTTCTCTAGGATATTTGTATGGAGCGGTAATCGTCTTCACATGGTTTTGCAGCATTTTGACAAGCTCATCACTGCGTTTTTCATGATTTTGCAGGACAACATATGCCTTTACGATGGAGCCTCTGATTTCATCAGGGCTTGCGACAACAGCACATTCTTTTACTTCTGGGTGCTTAACAAGCGCGTCTTCCACCTCGAAAGGCCCGATCGTATAGCCGGAGCTGATAATAATATCGTCATTTCGGCTTTCAAACCAGAAGTAACCTTCCTCATCTTTTCTTGCTCTGTCTCCCGTTAGGAAATAATCGCCGCGAATTTGTGTTTTCATTCTTTCCGGATCTTTAAAATACTCTTTAAAGAGCGCAGGCGTACTGAGGTGAACAGCGATATCGCCAACCTCACCAGTTTTGCAGATTTCACCGTCTTCATTTATGATCTCCACCTGATTTCCCGGTGTCGGTTTTCCCATGCTTCCCGGTTTAATAGGCGTATCTTTCAAAACACCAACCAAAAGCGTGCTTTCAGTTTGGCCATATCCGTCCCGTACCTTAATGCCAAAGTGCTTTTGGAAAACATCAATGACTTCACGGTTGAGCGGCTCACCTGCGGAAACAGCGCTGTGCAGGGCAGAAAGATCAAAGCGGTCCAAGCCCTCGACCTTCGCCATTAAGCGGTATTCTGTCGGCGTACAGCAGAAAACATTGATTTTGTAGCGATTTAAAAGCTCTAGATATTTTTCTGCTTTGAATCTGCCGTGGTACACAAAACCGGTTGCTCCGCTGCCAAGCACCGCTAAAAACGGACTCCATACCCACTTTTGCCAGCCAGGGGCAGCAGTTGCCCAGACGATATCCTTTTCAGAAATATCAAGCCAAGCGCCGGCAGAAGTTTTTAAATGAGCAAATGCCCATCCATGTGTATGTACAACACCTTTCGGCTGACCTGTTGTCCCGGATGTATAAGATAAGAAAGCCATATCATCTCTTGTTGTGTCAGCTGTTTTAAATTGGCTTCCGTCCGCTTCAATTGATAAGAGGTTTTTCCAGCCGGCATCATTTTCACCAATAGACAGTGTAATCAGTTTGTCAGCCGTACTGACATCCCGGAAAGCGCCAATAAATTCTGAGTAGACGATGGCGCCTTTTACCTCTGCATGTTCAATCCGGTATTCAAGATCTTTCGCGCGAAGCATTTCGGAGCACGGAATGACAACCATTCCTGATTTCAGGATAGCCAAATAAACGGCATAGGCTTCAAGCACCCGCGGAACCATTACAATCAGCTTGTCTCCCTTTTTAAATCCAAGATCAGCTAAGGCCGCTCCGATTTTATTTGTTTCTTCCATCAGCTTTTCATACGACCAAGATACTTGCTTACCCGACTCGTCCTCCCACAGAAGAGCGGTTTTTTGTCCAGCGGCACTGAACTTTTCCATTTCATTCACTAAATTATATTGCATAGGGGCAATTAAATCTTCACGTTTTAACACGAACAACTCCTCACTTTCTCCACCCATTATACATAAATACAGGCTCTTTCCGTAAGGATATGCCTAAAAGCAACCTCTGTAAACATAGATTTTATAGGCCGCTGGTCCTTTTTTATATGTAAAAAATGAAAAGGAGTGGGGATACCCCCACTCCTAAGCCATTATGTGAAATTGTAAATTAGAATTGTCCTCCGCCCATGTTTTGTTGAGCAAAAGATACAAGACGTTTTGTGATCTCTCCTCCAACAGAACCGTTAGCGCGAGAAGTTGTGTCTGCTCCAAGGTTTACACCGAATTCAGAAGCGATTTCTAATTTCATTTGGTCGATCGCTTGAGCAGCTCCTGGTACTAAAAGGTTGTTGCTGTTACCTGAGTTATTGTTAGCCATGTGTCTCACCTCCTTGTGAGTATAGAATGTGTCAAAACACATGGCTTCATTCAGAAAAACTTTGGTAATTGTATACAGGAGCTGAAAATTGATTTAAAAGAGTTCAGCGAATTTATCGTTAGCTTCTTGTTCGCTATAAAGGGTCATTGTCTCAATGTTATCTACCGCTTCTTGAATATACGGCTCGAAATCAACAAAGCTTTCAAAGTGTTCAATTTTCTCTTTTTTAGGGCGTGTTTTCGGGCTTGGCGGTGTAAAGATCGTGCAGCAGTCTTCAAATGGCTGAATGCTTGTCTCATATGTGCCAATTTCCCGTGATTTTTCGATGATTTCTGTTTTGTCCATGGCGATTAGCGGACGCAAAATCGGTGTTGACGTCACCGCATTAATTGCATACATGCTTTCAAGCGTTTGGCTCGCTACCTGACCGAGGCTTTCTCCCGTAATAATGGCAAGCCCGTTTCTCTTTTCTCTGATTCTGTCGGCTATCTGAAGCATGAGGCGGCGGGTTGCCGTCATTGTGTAATTTTCAGGAATTTGTTTTTGGATGAGCTCTTGCGTTTTTGTAAATGGAACAATATGAAGTGTCATGCTTCCCCCAAAACGGGACAGACATTTCGCCAGATCCATTACCTTTTGCTTTGCGCGCTCGCTTGTGTATGGCGGGCTGAAGAAATGAACAGCTTCTACCGACAATCCCCGTTTCATCGCATAAAAACCGGCCACAGGGCTGTCAAAACCGCCAGAAAGCATCAGCATCGCTTTTCCTGCTGAACCAACTGGCAGCCCGCCTGCACCTTTTTCATCACGAATTGTCAAAAATGTTGCTTCTTCCCTGATTTCGATTCTGAGCGGGATGTCTGGGTTGCGAACATCGACCGTCAATCCTTCTGTATTTCGCAAAATATGGCCGCCGATTTCAGCGTTCATCTGGTTTGTATCTAATTCAAATTGCTTATACGCTCTCTTTGTCGCGACTTTAAACGTATCACCTGGTTTATACTGATCTTTGATAGCCTTTAGTGCGGTTGCCTTAATATCATCAAGGCGGCTGTCACATTTAATTGCCAGGCTGAAGCTTTGAATCCCAAACACTTGCTTTAAATGAGGAAAAAGAGCCTCAGGATCCTCTCCATTTAATGTAATCGTCATACGATCCCTGTTGGAAAAGTATTTTAAATTCGGATAGTCTTTCAAAACGAGTCTGATGTTTTGTTTTAAGCGCTCAATAAAGCTTTTTCTGTTTTTGCCTTTGGTCGAAATTTCCCCAAAACGAATTAATATATGATCGTAATTCATGTTCTACCTCATCATTTTCCTTAATTTTTTGATACCAGGACGAAGCGCGTTCATAAACGGTTCTGCCACATCGCTTGTCTGTCTGTAATTTAAACTGATTCTGATGCTGCTTCCGGCAATCTGCTCTCCTTTGCCCATCTCTAAGAGAACCTTGCTGGGCTTATGTTCTTTTGCCGAGCAAGCCGATGTTGTGGAGACGAAAATATCCTGTTCCTCAAGCATGTGTAAAAGCACTTCCGCTTTAATCCCCGGTACAGAGAAATTAATAATGTGCGGCGCGCTATTCATTTGAGGCGTGTTGATAACGACGCCCTCAATTTCACTCAGCCTTTTCATAAACAATTCCTTTGCGGCAGTCATCGTGTCAAGCCGTGTGTCAAAATCAGCAGAGGCAAGATTAATGGCCTTGGCAAGCGAAACCGCTCCAGCAGTATGTTCTGTTCCGGCCCGTATGCCTTTTTGCTGAGAGCCTCCCGTTATGAGCGGAATAAGGCGTGTTCCCTCTTTTACAATAAGTGCGCCTGTCCCCTTTAGGCCGTGAAATTTATGCCCCGAAATTGAACATAGATCAATGCCGGCCTTTTCAATTGCCAAGGGCACTTTATAGATGCCCTGCACATAATCGACGTGGAACAAAATGTTCGGGTGCTTCTTCAGCACTTCCCCTGCCGCTTCAATCGGCTGCACGGAACCGACTTCATTGTTCACATGCATCATGCTGACAAGCACGGTATCGGGACGGATGGCTGCTTTTAGATCTTCAATAGAAACAAATCCGTCTTCATTCACAGAAAGATAAGTGATATCAAACCCGAACAACTCTTTCAGCTGTTCTAACGATTCCGTAACAGATGGATGTTCAATAGAAGTGGCAATGATATGTTTGCCTGTTTTTATCTTTGACAAAGCCGCTCCTTTTAAAGCCGCATTATTGGCTTCTGTGGCGCCTGACGTAAATACAATATCATATTTTTTTAGGCCTAAGGACCTTTTGATTTGATTTTTGGCTGCTTGAAACAGCTGTTCCGTTTCGGCTCCATATCGGTGCAAAGATGAAGGATTGCCAAAGTATCGGCTGCTTGTCTGTTCATATACGTTCAAGACTTCATCGTAAGGCTTCGTCGTTGAACTATTATCTAAATATATCATCTTTTTTACTCCTTTATGAAAGCGGTACAAGGTATGATATTTATGTTACCATAACAAAATTTAATAGAAAATTACGAAAAACTAGTATTGACTTCTAATTTTTTTACCATATAATAAGATTTGTTCGTTTCGTCATATTATCTGACAATTAATTGACAGAATATTTTAACATAATTATTAGGAGGATTTTTTTCATGAAACACTCACTGCCTGTCAAAGATACCATTATTATTGGTTTCATGCTATTTGCGTTATTCTTTGGAGCAGGAAATATGATTTATCCGCCGGAACTTGGACAAGCAGCCGGACACAACGTCTGGAAGGCCATCGGCGGATTTTTACTGACAGGGGTAGGCCTGCCGCTTCTCGGCATTATCGCCATCGCATTAACCGGTAAGGACGCTAAAGGCCTTGCTGACAAAGCGCACCCAGTTTTCGGTACAATCTTTACTGTCGTGCTTTATTTATCAATCGGACCATTATTCGCCATCCCGAGAACAGGAACTGTTTCATATGAAATTGGCGCTGTTCCGTTTTTGACTGGCGTACCAGAAAGACTTTCTTTATTAATATTTACACTTATCTTTTTCGGCGTTACGTACTATTTAGCGTTAAACCCATCCAAGGTTGTCGATCGAGTCGGAAAAATTCTGACTCCCATCAAATTCACGATTATTTTAATCATTGTTCTCAAAGCCATCTTCACGCCGATGGGCGGATTGGGCGCCGTGACAGAAGCATATAAAGGAACACCGGTTTTTAAAGGATTTTTAGAAGGCTATAAAACAATGGACGCACTTGCTTCAATTGTATTTGGCGTTGTCGTTGTAAATGCTGTAAAAAGCAAAGGCGTTACACAGTCTAAAGCTCTTGCTGCAGCCTGCATTAAAGCAGGTGTGATTGCCGCTTTAGGCCTGACTTTCATTTATGTATCCCTTGCTTATTTAGGTGCAACAAGCACAAATGCAATCGGTCCTGTTGGTGAAGGAGCTAAAATTTTATCTGCGTCTTCCCATTATTTATTCGGTTCATTAGGCAACATCGTACTCGGAGCAGCGATTACAGTCGCATGTTTAACAACAAGCATCGGCCTTGTCACATCTTGCGGCCAATATTTTTCAAAACTTATTCCGGCATTATCATATAAAATTGTCGTTACGATTGTCACGTTATTCAGCTTGATCATTGCGAATTTCGGACTCGCGCAAATTATCGCGTTTTCTGTTCCTATTTTATCAGCTATCTATCCGCTTGCCATTGTCATTATCGTTCTTTCCTTCATCGATAAGATCTTTAAAGAAAGACGCGAAGTGTACATCGCATGCTTGATCGGTACAGGACTTTTCAGTATTTTAGACGGTATCAAAGCAGCCGGTTTTTCACTTGGATCTTTAGATGTGTTTCTAAATGCGAATCTTCCTCTTTACAGCCTCGGCATCGGCTGGGTGCTTCCAGGAATCGTCGGAGCGGTTATCGGCTATGTGCTGACCTTATTCATCGGACCATCCAAACAGCTTAATGAAATAAGTTAATGTCACAAAACGCCTGCGTTATTGCGCAGGCGTTTTGTAATGAAAAAAAGAGCCTGCTCATTACACTGCGGGCTCTTTTTCATGGTCGTGATTATCTAAGCGGATATGTCAGCTTTGATTTTTTCAACTGCACCTGGCGCAGCCTTTTCTACAGCGGCAGCGGCAATTTCATAAGAGTCGTCATAATCAAAAGCATAAAAACGTCTTTCCGCTTCTTTCAGCTGTTCAGATAAAATATGATTCTGGCTTCTGAACCGGTTTCCGAACTGAATGATTTTTTCAATGAGGATGACCTGCTCGACAAGTTCCTCTGATTCCCGGCTTGCCCTGTTGACGATATCTTCTGCTTGCTTCAAATGGGCTCCGGCTTCTTCCATATTTAATGGAAGTTCGTTTAGTTGATTGACTGTTTCTTGAATATGATGATGCGCGTTCTCCAGCATCTCTTGAATATGGCTCGGAATGCCTGGAATGTTGCTAGTCTTCAGCAGTCTAGCTGTCTCAGAAATTGTTTTTTTCAAATTGCTGAGCGTCTCCCTCGCCTGAAGCTCTTCTTTTCTCAGCGCTTGCAGATTTTCACGATACTCGGCATGCTCTTTTTTCACTTCTTCAATTTGCTTCTCTATTGAAGCAACTTCTTCTACTAAAAGTGAGTAAGCGACATGCTCTGCATCAAGCTTATCTTTAACGGATGATAGCAGCTTTCCAATTTCATCAAGGCGCTTTTCAAAAGCCTGCTGTTTGCCGAGCTCACCGGCTGTCAGCCTGTAGCTTTCCTTCACCAGCTCAGTTTCCGCTTTCGTATGCTCTTTCTCTTCTTTAAGCTTGTCGTAAGCAATAATCAATTCAGGCATTTTGCTTAGTACGGATTGACCGGCTTCAACTTCGCCCTCCAGCTGCTGATAAACAGATTGAATATTTTCGTCAATGAGCTGCAGGATTGCGGACGCTTCATCAATATCCAGCTCAGTCATCAGGACATGTTCCGCTCGTTTCAGCTGGTTTGACAGATTTTCTAATTCCTTATCAAGCTGGATATGCTCAAGCTTGTACCCTTTTTCTTTCATTTCGCCATAGCCATCCTTGAGCTTTGCAATCTGTCCGGGCACCGTCTGTTTACAGTCAGCTAACAGCTTCGGCACATCATCTATGTATGACTGAAGCCGTTCAAGATTGCGGTCCTGCTCAAGCAGTACTTTTCGTGCAGTAATATAGTTTCCGCCTTCTGTTTCTTCTTCAAATTGTTTGATGCCGCTCCAAATTTCGTCCAGATCCTTTTCAAGGCTGTCATAAAGCTCCCCGTAAAGGTGGCTGTAAGCCAGCAGGTTTTTTCGAGATTTCGAATAGCGCTCCCTCACCTGTTCAATCTCTTCACGGCTCTTTTCCTCACTTGTGACAAGATCGCTGATTTCCCGAAGAATCTTTTCAATGCTTGATTCAGCCGCTGTCAGCAGGTCGTCGATATGAACGAGCACTTGATTGGCCTTTTTAAACCGGTATTTGTCTGCATTTTCCTCGGCATCATAAAGGAGCTCTTCAACTTTCGGCATGTGGGCTGTGACAATCTCATCCCATTCTTCACGCCACTTCTCAAAGAACTCTTCTGTCTGACCCGTCATTTTTAAATGTTTTATTTTAGACATTTCTTCCACGATCGACCGATTCAGAATTTCAATCTTCCACGATTCCAGCCGGTCGATTTCGGCGTAGACTTTTTTCCTGAAAAAGTAGCCTGCCGCAAACAGCGCAAGCAGTACAATTAATAATCCAATGACAAACTCCATAATGAGCCCCCTTGCTGTTTACCTTAATCTGTCAGGGTGTTTTATTTATTCAGAAAGATTTCAGGATATGTATTGAGAAAAACTGTCGTTTTCATTGTTATTATGATACCATGTAACAAACATTTTTTGACCAGAAATCAAAAACTTTTTGTGCAAAATCGGCAGGATTTGACTATTTTTTCATGGGGTGACATCAATGCAAAAGCGAGACGGACATATTCACACACCATTTTGCCCTCACGGCTCCAATGACACACTCAGACAATATGCAGAAGAAGCCTTAAAAAAAGGGTTCGAATCGATTACTTTTACCGAACACGCCCCATTGCCGCCCTCTTTTACCGATCCCACGCCGCTGAAAGACAGCGCGATGGCGCAAGCTTCTTTGGAACGCTATATTCATGAAATTTCCGGATTAAAAAAAGAATATCGCGGACAGCTTAGCATACGGACAGGGCTTGAAGTCGATTATATCGCTGAATTTGAAGACGAAATTACATTATTCCTAGACACATACGGGCCATATTTAGATGACAGCATCTTATCCGTTCATTTTTTGCGCACAGACTCTTCCTATCTATGCCTTGATTATGACGAGCATACCTTCAAAGAGCTGATTTCAGCCTGCGGAAGCATTGAAGCGGTATATGAACAATATTACCGGAGTATCTATTCTTCCATTGTAGCATCTCTCGGCGTTTATAAGCCAAAAAGAGTCGGTCACATCACACTCGTCCAAAAATTCATCAAGCTGTTTCCATACAGCATGTCAGAGCATATTCGCGGCCTCGTTTCCCTGTGCTTAAATGCCATTGAAGAAAACGGAATGGAGCTCGACTTCAATACTTCCGGCTTAAGAAAAACTTACGCTGGCGGTATTTATATCGAGGATTGGATGCTGAATGAAGCGAAGCAAAAGAAGATCCCGCTTGTGTTTGGGTCTGATGCCCATCAAGCGGGAGATGTCGGATATGCGTATGAGACGTTTTTGGAACGGTGCTAATTGGTGAGCGCCACGTCTCCTGTCCGGAAGACGCTTCTGATCCAAATCTTGATTTCTTCAAAATACATTTTATAAAAATACGGCTCGTGCGGCTGCATGTAGAGTACTTCTGAAATATATTGAGGCTGGAGATAGGGCATCATCAAGAGAGATTTTAATTGGAGAATAAAATGAGGCAGCGGCAGCGTTAAATATTCACGCTGTTTTTCTCCTTCCTCAATGATCAGCTGGAAGATATACTTTTCCTTCATTAGATATGTCGACATAATTTCCCTGATTAATGTGGAGTCAATTGTGACTTCCCGGTAGACAAAACGAGTTAATTGACGATGATTATGCTGATAGGATAAAATATCGAAAACCAATTGAAGAAGCTGTTCCTGCGTGCTTTGAGTAGAGATATTGCTTGCCGCTGTTTCAAGCGTTTTGCTGTAGCCTTCGTAAAACTCTGAAACTAAGTGTTCCATCAAGCCTCCTTTGCCTTTAAAATAGTAGGAGATGTGCGCAACATTTACATCAGCTGACTTTGCGATTTCACGGACAGACGTGCCAGAAAATCCTTTTTGGTTAAAAAGCATGACAGCAGATTCAATAATTTTGTCTTTGGTGCTTACTTTCATACGGCTCACTCCTTCCTCTTGATACTATTCAAGCAGAAAGCCGCTGTTCCTGTAAGAACTTATCGACAAATGCCGGCAGAAAAGCCGGAACTTTGTTTTATATTATAGAAAAAGTGAGGGTTTTCCATGTTCCATGTCGAAAAACAATCTGGAGATAAAGAAAAAGACTATCAGCTTCTGCTAAAACAGCTCGAAGCCATGACCGAAGACGAAACAGACCAAATAGCTAACTATGCAAATGCCTCAGCACTGCTGTATCATTCGCTGCCTGAAGTCAACTGGGCGGGTTTCTATTTTGCCAAAGAAGAGGATGGACAGCTTGTGTTAGGTCCGTTCCAAGGCCTGCCGGCATGTGTTCGGATTCCTTTCGGCAGAGGGGTTTGCGGCACAGCGTACGCAAACGGAAAAGTGGAACGTGTTGAGGATGTAAACGCGTTTCCGGGACATATCGCCTGCGATGCAGCGTCTCAATCAGAAATTGTGCTTCCGATTCGTGTAGACGGAAAAATTGTCGGCGTCTTGGACATCGACAGCCCAGTGAAAAACCGTTTCGACGAAATTGATGAAAAATACTTAACTCAATTTGCCGAAACGCTAGAAAAAGCGTTAGCGCAGTAATATAAAAGCCCAAAACTGATATCGTTTTGGGCTTTTTTTATTTTATTGAGTCATGAATCATCAAGCGGTTTTTCCCGCTCCGTTTCGCGCTGTAGAGCGCTTCGTCTGCCTCATGCACAAGCTCTTTCAGCGACTTTTTTGTTTCTGTCGTCCAGCAGGAGATACCGCAGGAAATGGTTACCCCGGGTTTCGTATTTTTTCTGACTGCATAAACCAGTCGCTCGGTAATCCGTTTCCCCACTGCAACCGGCACATTTGGCAAATAAATCGCCAGCTCCTCTCCTCCCCAGCGGGCACCGACATCATGCTTTCGGATGTTGCTTTTAATCACTGAAGCGACTTGAATTAAAATCTCGTCCCCAGTCTGATGGCCGTACGTATCATTTACATTCTTAAAATTATCAATATCAACAAGAATAAAAACACCCTTTTGGTGGATTTTCATGCTGTATTGAATTTTTTCATCTAAATACGCTCGTGAATACAGTTCAGTCAGCTGATCTGTTTTCACGAGATGCTCAAGGCGGTCGCGAAGCATTGAATTGGTTACAGCCAGTGTCGCGTGATGAATCAGCGCCTGAAACAGCTTGTACATTTCAAATGTAAAAGCGTACAGCTCCTGTTTCAATAAAACCGCAAAGCCTAAAAGCCGGTCGTTTTGAATCATCGGAGCAGCCATCAGCGAGCCGTACCCCGCCTTCCCAAAAACAGACTGGCCATTCCCGATGAAAACCCCTTTTTCACCTTCATACAGCTTTTCTTTCAGCTCATTATAAAAATCTGACGGCTTCGCTTCTTTAAAAAATGCTGTGCTGCCTGGGAGCAATGTTAGGTTTTCAAAATGGTCTATATGAAAAAATCCCACTTCTTCTGCCTGAAACGATTCTGCCATTCTCACAGCCAGATCATTCATTGTATCAGTCAATGTCAGCCGCTGATTCAGGCGTCGTGATGTTTCATTAATCAATTCCAAATTTGCGATGCTTGCTTTGGATTGTTCGTAGAGCTGGGCATTTTCAAACGCTTTTCCCGCGGCGTTTGCTAACAGCGACATTTCATCAAGGCAGGCATCAGTAAGAAAGCTGTCACCCGTTCCTTCAGCCTTCAACACCCCGTATGTGCCCTGCTGTCCTTTGATCGGAATATAGGCGACAGATTCATTTTTCCGCAAAATGTCTCCGGACAAATACACTTTGAGCGCAAAGGAATCGGATTTTTCCCCTTCCATATACAGCTCTTTTGCAGGAATCCCTAAACATTGGTCTTGATCGTGCGATATAAATAAAGAAAACTCAAAAAGAGAAAATGTGCTTGTCAAGCTTTCTAAAAGCTGCTTCAGCACATCTGTCTGATCAAGCAGTGAATGGAACAGCTCTGTCATTTTGTATATCTTTTTTTGGTAGATCGTTTTGTTATAGAGCCTTTCCTGTTTCATCGACTGGTTTAAAAATGAAGCAACCACGTCCGGAAGCCCTTCAGGAATCTCTTCATCCTGCCTGCATGCAAGATGGAAACGCCTGCCGGAGCCGTCCTCAATCAGATAACATGAAGCGTTTATTTTTGAAGCGGAAAAACGCGCTTCACCATCTGCCAGCTTTGTCACAAAGTCTGATGGTGACGGTGTAAGCGAAACACACAGGGTTGAAAAATAGGTTTGAATAGCCGAAGTCAGCCATATGAAAGAGTCGGTGAATGTGACTTTTTCAGATTTGGTTAATAAAAAATCGAGCATATGATAATGAAAGGCGGATAATTGATCTTTAGTTTGTTCTACCATGTTTTTATCACCTAAAAGTTTACCACTAATTTTTGTTTATTATATCATAAACGGTAAAGCAATAATGGAGGAATGGTTGACTTCAAAACAAATAAATTATATAATGACCTTTGTGTGAAATATTGCAGCCTTTTTGTTCAGCTTCTATGTTTTCATTTTGTTCCTTATCAATAAGGTGTATCGTGTAACTCTCTGCTGCTGGAGCGAGGATACATGAAAACAAAATGTGCATGGTCGAATAGAGCAGACGGTTTTTATTTTCCACAAAAATAAAACCAAAGGAGGAGTCACATTATGGCTCGCTATACAGGTCCATCTTGGAAACTGTCCCGCCGTCTAGGAATCTCTCTTAGCGGTACAGGAAAAGAATTAGAAAAACGCCCTTACGCTCCAGGTCCACACGGCCCAGGACAACGTAAAAAATTATCAGAATACGGTTTGCAATTGCAAGAAAAGCAAAAGCTTCGTCACATGTACGGTGTAAACGAACGTCAATTCCGCACTTTGTTTGACAAAGCTGGCAAACTAGCTGGTAAACACGGTGAAAACTTCATGATTCTTTTAGATTCTCGTCTTGATAACGTTGTGTACAAGCTAGGTTTAGCACGTACTCGCCGTCAAGCTCGCCAATTGGTTAACCACGGTCACATTCTTGTAGACGGAAGCCGCGTTGACATCCCGTCTTACCTAGTGAAACCTGGTCAAACAATCGGTGTTCGCGAAAAATCAAGAAACCTTTCTATCATCAAAGAATCTGTTGAAGTGAACAACTTCGTTCCTGAATACCTTACTTTCGACGCTGAAAAGCTTGAAGGTACTTTCACTCGTCTTCCTGAGCGTTCTGAACTTGCTCCGGAAATTAACGAAGCGCTTATCGTTGAGTTCTACTCTCGTTAATCGTTTTAAAAACCCCTGCCGCTATGCGGTCGGGGTTTTTTTATCGTCTGTTTCTTCATTCGCCTCTTGTTGGCCAACACTATCTTGCGCCTGCTGATCCCAGTAATCCTGTTGCAGCCGTTCTTTTGCAATCGTACACATGAGATTCACACTTTAGCGCTCCTTTCATTTAAAAGGTGGTGATTGGTCGTGTTTGCCCTATCTAATATACTCTTTTCCTTTCATTCCTATGCGGTAAACAAAAAGATCCTTTGCCTTCAGTGGCAAAGGATCTTTTTCTTATTTATACGTCACAAGGAAATATTTTTTCTTTCCGCGACGCAGAACAGTAAATTGATTTTCAATACGGTCTTCTGCTGATAGGGTATAATTTATTTCCGTCTGGCGTTCACCGTTAATGTAAACAGCTCCGTTTTGAATGTCTTCACGCGCTTGGCGTTTAGAAGGAGATAATTTAGATTGCACCAACACATCTACAAGTGAAAGCTCTTGGGTGCTGTCAACTTCCATAGAAGGAACATCTTTAAAGCCTACTTTTACGTCTTGAGCAGAAAGCTCTTTAATATTGCCGCTGAACAGCGCTTGGGAGATGTTGATGGCTTGCTCCAGCGCCTCGCGTCCGTGAACAAGCGATGTCACTTCTTCTGCCAGGCGTTTTTGCGCTTCACGTTTTTCTGGCGCCGTTTCTGTTTTTTCAGCGTATGCTTCAATTTCCTCTTTTGAAAGGAACGTAAAGTATTTCAAGTATTTGACAACGTCACGGTCGTCTGTGTTGATCCAGAATTGATAGAATTCATATGGCGATGTTTTTTCTTTATCAAGCCAGATCGCGCCGCCTTCCGTTTTTCCGAACTTCGTGCCGTCTGCTTTTGTGACAAGCGGAATCGTTAGGCCGAACGCTTTTGCTCCTTCTTCTTCTGATTTTCTGATCAGTTCAAGACCCGCTGTGATGTTGCCCCACTGATCGCTTCCGCCGATTTGCAGTTTACAGTTTTTGTCTCTGTAAAGATTTAAGAAATCATAAGATTGAAGAATCATGTAGCTGAATTCCGTGTACGAGATGCCAGATTCAATTCTTGAGCTGACCGTATCTTTTGCCAGCATGTAATTGATGCCGAAATTTTTACCAACGTCACGAAGGAAATCGATCACATTCATTTTGCCGATCCAGTCAAAGTTGTTCGCGATGACAGCTGGGTTTTCTGCTGCTTCAAAATCTAGAAATCTGGACAGCTGGTTTTTGATTTTTTGGGACCATTCGGATACGATATCAGCAGTGTTTAATGTACGCTCTGCTTTTTTTCCGCTTGGATCACCGATGAGGCCCGTCGCGCCGCCCACAAGCGCAATCGGATGATGCCCTGCAAGCTGAAAACGGCGAAGTGTTAAAATAGGCAGCAGGTGTCCGATATGCAAGCTGTCTGCTGTCGGATCAAAGCCTGAGTACAAGTGGATTTTTTCTTCATTCAGCTGTTTATTTAACCCTTCTTCATCTGTCATTTGCTGAATCAATCCGCGGAAGGATAAGTCTTCAAGTAAGTTTGTCATAAGATAAAGCTCCTTTTTTGATTAAAATAAAAAACGCCCCTTCGTTTACACGAAGGGACGATTGATTATCGCGGTACCACCCTACTAATAAGAGAATGCAAACATTCGTCTTATCACTTTGCCTGATAACGGATCAGGTCCGTTCTTTCACTACTGAAAGCCTGGCCGGCTTTGTTTGCAAAAGCGGTTCATGAGTGTATTCGATATATCCGTCTGTGCTGATTTTCACCGGCCATCAGCTCTCTGGAACGTAAGGATATTCTACTTGTCTCAATCTTTACCTTTTCATATGAAGCTATATCATTTTTAACATAAATAAAATCCTGTGTCAACGCCGCCTTTTAATCCTCCATTGTTGACAGATCTCCAGCCGGCAGATTAAGCTCCCATGCCTTCAGCACGCGCCTCATGATCTTTCCGCTTCGGGTTTTCGGAAGCTTATCTTTAAATTCGATCTCACGCGGAGCCGCATGGGCTGCAAGACCCTGCTTTACAAATAGGCGGATCTCTTCTTTCAGTTTATCAGACGGCTCAAATCCTTCCCTGAGTGCAATAAAGGCTTTAATGATTTCTCCACGCACCGGGTCAGGCTTTCCGATTACGCCTGCTTCTGCAATAGCCGGATGTTCGACAAGCTTGCTTTCCACTTCAAATGGGCCGACGCGCTCACCGGAGGTCATGATGACGTCATCAACTCTGCCTTGGAACCAAAAGTATCCCTCTTCATCCATGTAAGCAGAATCCCCAGACACATACCAGCCGCCCGGCATGAAATACGATTCATACTTTTCAGGGTTATTCCAAATGGTATGCATCATGGAAGGCCAGCCCTTTTTGATGGCGAGATTGCCCATTCGGTACGGGGGAAGCTCGTTGCCTTGATTGTCAACGATCGCTGCCTCCACTCCTGGAATCGGCTTACCCATTGAACCCGGTTTAATATCCATGCAAGGATAGTTGCAGATGAGCTGACTGCCCGTTTCGGTCATCCACCAGGTATCATGGATTCGTTTGTTAAAAACTTTATGTCCCCATCTGATGACTTCCGGATTTAGCGGCTCACCGACACTGAGCACATGCCGGAGTGAAGTTAGATCATATTTCGCAGCCATTTCATCTCCCGCTCCCATCAGCATCCGAAAAGCTGTCGGCGCGCTGTACCAGACATTGACGCCAAGCTGTTCAATCGTTCCATACCAGCTTTCCGGGCTGAAACGTCCGCCGACGATGACATTTGTCGCTCCGTTTAGCCACGGTGCAAAAATGCCGTATACCGTACCTGTCACCCAGCCTGGATCAGCCGTGCACCAATAAATGTCTTCTTCCTTTAAATCAAGGACCCACTTTCCTGTTTGATATTGCTGAATCATCGCTTCATGGACATGCAGCACGCCCTTTGGCGTACCAGTGGAACCTGATGTATAGTGAAGCAGAAAGCCGTCTTTTTTATCCATCCATTCGATATCCAGTCTTGTGCTTTCCTGTTTCGCTGCTTCATCATAATTGATGATATTCGTGCCGCTCTCAGCCTCTCCCCCGACTACGAAGACATGCTGCAAGTGAGGCAGTTTGTCTACCGGTATTCTCTCCAGCAGCTCAGGTGTTGTGACAACAACCTTTGCCTCACTGTTTTCAAGCCGGTCTTTCACCGCTCCCTCCATAAATGCTTCGAACAGCGGCCCGGCGATGGCGCCAATTTTGATTGCGCCAAGCATAATAAAATAAAGCTCGGGTGATCTCGGCATAAAAATAAAAACGCGGTCCCCTTTTTCCACATTTCCATACCGTCTCAGCACATTCCCGGCTCTGTTTGATTCTTCCTTCATTTCTTTAAACGTGTATTTTTCATCCCTTTTTGCGTCTTTATAATAAAGCGCTACTTTGTTTTTTCGAAACGATTCGGCATGGCGGTCAATCGCTTCATACGCCGCATTCAGTTTCCCTGTCTCATGCCAAGAGAAATGTTTCTCCGCCTCGGCCCAATCAAAATGCCGGTACGTTTCTTCATAGTTTTTTAAGTTATGATCCCCCTCTATTGCTGGTAACGCTTTCAAATTCATGCCCAAACATCCCCCTTTGCTGAAGTTGTCACAATTATTATAGTATATATTCATATTCTTCTCAATTTTTAAAATATAAACCATGTTGAAAACGCTTTATAATTTGGTATTCTTAAAGAAGGCATGTATTTTTATAAGAATTGATGGGACGGTGAATTAGTGGAACATCATAAAACATACCATTCAGCAAACATCAAAACAGCAACCGGCTCTATACTGATAGAAGGGCCTGTCTCTCCAGAGGATTTGGCAGGTTATGAGTTTCATAAAGATTTAACCGCATTTCGCCCGCCTCGCGAGCAGCATGAAGCGCTAGTCGACATTGCAGGCCTTCCCGAAGGGCGCATTATTATTGCCAGAGACGGCCGAACCATTGTCGGCTATGTCACGTATTTATATCCTGACCCGCTCGAAAGATGGTCTGAAGGAAATATGGAGGATTTGATTGAGCTCGGAGCCATCGAAGTAGCGCCGGACTATCGGGGATGCGCTGTCGGAAAGACGCTCCTGACCGTCAGCATGATGGATGAACAAATGGAAAACTACATTGTGATGACGACAGAATATTACTGGCATTGGGATTTAAAAGGGATGAACAAAGATGTGTGGGAATACAGAAAGATCATGGAAAAGATGATGAATGCAGGCGGATTGGTCTGGTTTGCAACGGATGAGCCGGAGATCAGCTCCCACCCTGCAAACTGTCTGATGGCCCGCATTGGAAAAAACGTCAGCCAAGAATCAATTGAGCAATTTGACAGGCTCCGTTTTTATCATCGTTATATGTATTAACTGACACTGGCAAAGGGGAAAAAATAATGATTGTTGAGCAAATCATGAAAAGAGATGTCATTACATTAACGAAGACAGATACGCTTGAAACAGCCATATGCAAACTGAAGGAATTCCATATCAGACATCTGCCTGTTGTAGATGAAGAACGACACGTGATCGGCATGATTACAGACAGAGACATGAAACAGGCCAGCCCGAGTATTTTTGAAGAAAACAAACGAAGCCTATTTCTCACACGAAGCGTAGATTCAATTATGAAAAAGGATGTTGTCTGCGCCCATCCGTTAGATTTTGTCGAAGAAATATCAGCCGTGTTCTACGAGCATGGCATCGGCTGCCTTCCAGTGGTGCACCATCAAAAATTAATAGGCATTTTAACAAAAACCGATTTGCTGCGGACGTTTGTCAAATTGACAGGCGCTGACCAGCCGGGATCGCAAATTGAGATAAAAGTAAACGACATCACCAAAAGCCTCGCTGAGATCAGCAGTCTTTGCCAAGACCTTCAAGTGAAAATATTAAGCGTGCTTGTTTATCCGCATGACGATCCCGGTGTAAAAGTGCTTGTCTTCCGTGTAAAAACGATGAATCCGCTGCCGTTTTTGCAGGCATTACAAAGAAATGGACACCACGTCGTATGGCCGTCAGAGCAAAGGGATCTGCTATGAGAGACAGTGTATTTATCTATTCTCCATCCTACCAAACCTATATGTTTCATCAGGAGCATCCCTTTAATCAGCAGCGGGTTCTGTTAACATATGATTTGCTTAAGACGATCAATGCCTTTGATGATGGAGACATTGTCACCCCCAGACTCGCTTCAGAAGAGGAGCTTTCCCTTGTCCACACGGACGATTACATTCAGGCCGTAAAGCTTGCGGGCGCCGGAAAGCTTCCCGCTGAAGAAGGAGAAAGCTACGGGCTCGGCACTGAAGACACACCCGTCTTTGCCGGCATGCACGAAGCGGCATCACTCTTGGTCGGCGGCACTTTAACGGCCGCAGACTGGGTCATGTCAGGACAAGCCCTGCATGCGGCAAACCTTGGTGGAGGGCTTCATCATGGCTTTCGCGGGAGAGCATCAGGATTCTGCATATACAACGACAGCGCTGTGGCGATTCAATATATCCAGAAAAAATATAGCGCCAGAGTGCTTTATATTGATACGGACGCCCACCACGGGGACGGTGTGCAATTTACATTTTACGATAATCCTGACGTATGCACGCTGTCCATTCATGAAACAGGAAGGTATTTATTCCCTGGAACCGGCCAGATCCAAGAAAAAGGCAGCGGAAAAGGATATGGCTATTCCTTTAATATCCCGCTTGACGCTTTTACAGAGGATGATTCTTTTCTTGAGGCTTACCGGACAGCAGCTTCAGAAGTCGCCGCGTATTTCGAGCCTGATGTCATTATCAGCCAAAACGGCGCCGATGCCCATTACTACGACCCGCTGACGCATTTATCAGCAACAATCAATATATACGAAGAAATCCCCCGTCTTGCACACACTTTGGCTCATCAATATTGCGGAGGGAAATGGATTGCAGTCGGAGGGGGCGGATATGATATTTGGCGTGTCGTGCCCCGCGCCTGGGCCAGAATATGGCTTGAAATGAAGGGAATTGATCCGGGACACGAGATCCCGCCGGAATGGATTGCTAAATGGCAAAAACAATGCCCCGTGGCCCTTCCGTCGAGCTGGAGCGATCCGGCTGATTTATATCCTCCGATTCCCCGCAAGCCTGAAATTACAGAAAAAAATGCCCAAACTGTCAGCAAAGCATTATATGCGATACGTTCTGAACAGCAAAGAACAAAGTAAAAAACGACCTTTACGAAGAGGTCGTTTTTGATTTTTTAATCACTATTTCCACACGCCGATTTTCCTTCATGTGTTCATTTGTCTTGTTATCCTTTACTGGCTTTGTATCCGCATAACCGACAGCAATAAAGCGCTTGGAGGGAAGCTTCTCTTTAGACGTGAAGTATTGAATAACCCCACTTGCCCGTGCTGCTGATAGCTCCCAGTTCGACGGGTATCGGTATGTCGAAATGTTTCGGCTGTCTGTATGCCCCTCCACCTGAATGTCATTTGGAATGGTTTGAAGAAGAACGGCAATTTGGTGAAGAAGTGTTTCGGCATTTTTCAGCACCTTTGCCTCACCTGTATCAAACAGCACAGCCTCCTGAAGAACGAGCACGACACCGCGTTCATCCCGTTTGGCTGTCATTTGGGCCTTCAAATGATTGTCTTTTATATATGTATTTACTTTCTTGAGAAGCTGATCCTGCTGATCCTCTTGCTTCTTCGTATCAGATGGGGATGTATTCTTTTTTTCTATGGATGTTTGGTCCGGCTGAAGCCCGTTGCCTTCCTTCTGGATCGAGTCCACTGCCGCTTTAAATTTTTGCAGATCAATTTGGGACATCGAAAAGAGTAAAATAAAGAACACAAGGATCAAGGTGATCAAATCTGTAAAGGTTACCATCCAGCTGGATGAAGATTGACTGTTTTTTCCGCTTCCATTCCTTCTTTCAAAACGTTCTCTTCTAAGCTTCATGTACAGATCCCTTTTTTGTTTTTACTTGTTTTGGCTGCTTCTGCCATTCTTCCCGTGAGCTGAAAACGACCAGCTGGCTTTCAAGGTTGCGCGGGTTTTTTCCGGATTGAACACCGATAATCCCTTCCACCATTACCTGCTTGATGAAAATTTCACTTTCTGTTTTCTCTTCAAGCTTAGCCGCGATCGGGTTGAAGACCATATTTGCCAGTAATGAACCATATAAAGTCGTCAGAAGCGCAATGGCCATGTTTGGTCCGAGCATATGCGGGTCGTTTAAGTTTTTGAGCATCAGCACAAGCCCGACGAGTGTTCCGATCATTCCCCATGCCGGAGCGAATTCTCCCGCTTTTTCAAAAACTCGCCGCCCTTTTCGGTGCCGTTCCTCCATTGCTGCGATTTCTGAATCCATGACGAGCCGAATCGTTTCTTCATCCCAGCCGTCAATCGCTAAAAGCAGCCCTTTTTTCAAGAATGGATCTTTGATTTCCCGAGCCTGATCGTCCAATGATAAAAGCCCGTGTTTTCGCGCGTGATCGGAAAGGGAAACAAAGGTTTTCACAAGATCTTTCACATTGTCTTCCTGGCGGATGAATGCCTGCTTTAACACAGAGGGCACTTTTTTCAGCTCTCTTGGCGGAAAACTGATAAAAACAGCGGCGCAAAGTCCCCCTGTTACGATGAAGAAAGAGGTCAGATCAAGAAAAGAGCGGAAACCGCTTACTCCCGATCCTGAAATAATCCCGATAACAATAATAATCGTTCCTAACACAAATCCAACAGGTGTAAGATAATCAAAACGTTTCATCATTTCTCCCCATGAAAAAAGCAAGAATTCACCATAAAGGTGAAGCTTGCTCTTTGTTTTTCTTATGACTTGGTTGACTTTCTTAGCTCTATACGGTGCGGCAGTTCGACGATATGCTCTTCAACCGGCTCTTTATTCATGAGCTTCGTCAGCAATCTCATCGCAACGGCGCCAATATCATATGTCGGCTGAACAACTGTTGAAAGCTGCGGACGAACCATGAGGCTTAATCTTGTATTATCAAAGCCGATAATGTCGAGATCCTCCGGAATGGATAAGCCCTGATCCTGAGCAGCATGGATAATGCCGAGTGCCATTTCATCAGTTGCAGAAAGAATGGCTGTCGGTTTTTTATCCAGGCTCATCAGATGCTGCAGTGCTTCGAGTCCGGAATCATATGTGTAATCCCCTTCAGCTACAAATTGTTCATTAAACGGAAGGTTCGCTTCTTCAAGCGCACGTTTGTAGCCTTGGAGTTTTTTCGAACGGTTGATCGGTTCTGTCATTGGTCCGGAAACGAACGCGATGTCTGTATGTCCTTTATCAACCAAAAGCTTCACAGCATCATAAATCGCCTGTTCGTAATCGATAGCGACTGACGGTGTTTCCTCCTGCTCTTCTACAGAAGCGGCAAGTACAATCGGCACTGGGGAACGCTTAAATTCCGCCACATGCTCGTCCGTAATGTTTCCGCCCATAAACACGATGCCGTCCACTTGTTTGCCGAGCATTGTGTTTAACAAGTGCAGCTCTTTCTCCATGTTTTGGTCAGAGTTGCTCAAAATAATATTGTATTTATACATTGTCGCGATATCTTCAATTCCGCGTGCAAGCTCTGAATAGAAAATGCTTGAGATATCGGGAATGATGACACCTACAGTTGTTGTTTTTTTACTTGCCAGTCCTCTTGCCACCGCGTTTGGACGGTAACCGAGACGTTCAATGGCTTCCAAGACTTTTTTCCTCGTTGTCGGTTTTACATTCGGGTTGCCGTTCACGACACGGGAAACGGTTGCCATGCTTACATTAGCTTCTCTCGCTACATCGTAGATCGTAATATTGCTCATCCTAAAACCACTCCTTTTACTGGATACACTTATCCTTATCTATAGCATAAACACTTTATGTAGAGAAATGTCATAATGTCCGAATTTATGTCGTTTATGATTTGTAAGCGTAAGTCAGTAGTGTACATTATTTTTCATTATTCATCAAATTTAATTACTTCTCATGAAATTATACACGTTTTTATAGATGATGAAAACGTATACTTGGTTTTTATAACTAAATAAACGAGAAAGCATAAAAAAAGGCCGCAGGCGCGGCCTTTTGGATTGTTCAATTAAGCGTTGACTTTCACCATTGGCTTCAGTTCATTCAGCCATTTTTCGAATTCAGGAATCGCCATTTGCTGAGCAGAGTCAGAAAGTGCGACTGACGGATCAGGGTGAACCTCAGCCATTACGCCATCTGCACCGATCGCTAAAGCGGCTTTAGCTGTCGGAAGCAAGAGGTCACGGCGGCCTGTTGAATGCGTAACATCAACAAAGACTGGCAAATGCGTTTCTTGTTTCAAAATCGGCACAGCTGAAATATCCAGCGTGTTTCTCGTTGCTGTTTCATATGTTCTGATTCCGCGCTCACAAAGGATAATTTGGTCATTTCCTTGTGACATGATGTATTCAGCAGCATTGATGAATTCAGAGATCGTTGCAGCAAGACCGCGCTTCAGAAGCACTGGCTTTTTCACTGCGCCGGCCGCTTTCAGCAATTCGAAGTTTTGCATGTTGCGCGCTCCGATTTGAATGACATCAATGTAGTCCAGCGCTTCTTCGATATGAGCCGGAGTTACGATTTCACTGATAACCGCCAGATCAAATTCATCCGCTACACGTTTTAAAATTTGAAGGCCTTCAACACCAAGCCCTTGGAAATCGTATGGGCTCGTACGAGGCTTAAAGGCTCCACCGCGCAAAATTTTAATCCCTTGTTTTTTCGCAGCTGCAGCGACTTCAGCTACCTGCTCATAGCTCTCTACCGCACATGGGCCGACAATGAATCTTTGCTGGCCGTCTCCGATTTTTTCGCCTTTGATATCAACAATTGTATCTTCAGGTTTTTTCTTGCGGGAGACAAGCAGCGCTTTGCTGTGATCTTCTTCCTGAAGCTCTAAACCGGCTTTGAATATCTCTTTAAAAATGTGCTGGATGGTTGAATTTTCGAACGGCCCGTCATTGTTTTCAATGATATTGTTTAACATTGTGCGTTCTCTGACAGGGTCAAATCGGTTGACACCCTGTGCTTCCTTCGCTTTACCGATCTCTTTTACAACATTTCCGCGTTCGTTGATTAGTTTTAAAATTTGTAGGTTTAATTCGTCTGCTTTCTGCCTTAAAAGCTCTAACTCTGTGTTGCTCATTTTTTTCATCCTTTCCCTGCACATTCATTTTTTATTTTGTAGTTATCATGCATCTTACTATAAGTAATTCCAAATAGAAATACTGAAATACAAAAAATTTTATAAAAACTCTACTTTATTACCCAAACGCTTTTAAGTGATAAAGTAATCTATGAAGCTATCCTACATGATGTGAGGGCAATGTTCAAGGGTTTTTTACAAAAAAAGCGCCAGATGATATCTGGACGCTTTTTTCTATGACAAATGCTGCTCAATAGCGGCTTCTGTAATTTGTGAATGTGAGGTATGCCATTTCACTTCACCGTTCTGGATGATGAATATCTGAGGGCTTTCATGCTTGACCCCGTATGTTTCTGCAATGAAATTTGACAGCGGCCGGGCTTCTTGTACTTGAAGATAGTAAGCCGGCACATCCTCATGCTGATTTGCAAAGGCATCAAACTCATGAAATGCTGCCTGGCTGATCGGGCATGTGGTGCTGTGTTTAAAGAAGACGAAAGCGCCTTCCTGTTCTGCAATCCGTTTAAATTCTTCCTCAGATTGAATAAGCTGTTTAGCCATGACTCAAGCTCTTCCTTCCCTGCTCAGCGATTCAACTGCTCAGCCTGTTTTTGTGCATCTTTCAGTTCGTCTTTTACATCTTCTTTCGTCTGGAGGACTTGATCTTTTGTTTCATCGGCTGCCTGCATCGCTTCTTCCCTCATATCTTGCATTGCAGTCGATGAATCCGTTTTGTCAGATTTGGAACGGTCTCTTAAATCCTTTACCTTGTTCATGATCTGCCCAGACTGATCCGCTACAAGCTGTGTGATGTTGGAAGTTTTGTCTTTTGCGATGCTGACATATTGCGTGCCTTTTTCCTTCGCATCTGCCGTCATTTTATCAGTTTTGTCCCGTAAAGCAACAGCCTGGCTGCCGAGATCGTCGCGAAGTTCTTTGCCTGATTTAGGCGCTAGAAAAAGAGCTGTAGTGGCACCGATGATTCCCCCGATTAAAGTTCCGATTAAAAAATCTTTACTATTAATTCCATCTTTGCTCATCATTATTCCTCCTCTTAGTATTTTTTTCTCTTACAGGGCTGATTTTTTCTTTTGCTTCCATTTCTCCCAAATTTCCATTGCTGCTTGACTCCATGTGACAACTTGATTGATCTTATCTTGATTTTCTCTAACTGATGCCGATACAGACCCTGCCGCTTGTTTCATGGATGTATTGAACTGCTGTACAGAAGCTCCCACTCCTTGAACAGCATGAACGACCGTATTCAGCTTTTCTGATTTTTCCTGAATATCTTCAGCCAGGCGGTTGGTCTTATGTAAAAGCTCGGCTGTTTCAGTTGTGATGCCCTTCATTTGTCCCTCCAGCCCTTCAAGAGTGGATGCGACGTTTTTTAGTGTCAGCTGCAGTGACTTCAATGTTTTAGACAAGTAGATCACTAATACGAGAAATGCAACTGCGATGAGTGCAACGCTCAAATAAAGAATAATAATCATCTCAAACCTCCTTGCTGCAGGATATACTGCTGTTTACCCGTTTTCTTCAATCATAAACATGTGTACTGGGCTGTATACATACTATTCTCCGTTATGTAAGAAAATCCTTTAATAAGCTTTTCCATCAGATAAATAAAAAGCAGTGAGATCACTGCTTTTTATTATGCCATGACGTTTTCGTAGGCTCTCATATATTTTTGGATATCTCCTGCTCCCATGAAGATGAGAACGGCTTTATCATGAGCTTTTAAAACAGATGTGTCATCTTCTTCAATCAGCTTGGCATTATGAATTTTTCCCTGGAGATCGCCGATCGTCAGCTTTCCGGCATTCTCACGGGCTGAGCCGAAAATATCGCATAAATACACACAGTCAGCGCCGCTCAGGCTTTCTGCAAATTCGTCAAGGAACTGCTGCGTCCGTGTAAATGTATGAGGCTGGAATACCGCGACAATTTCCCGATCAGGATATTTCTGTCTTGCCGCCTCAATTGTCACTTTTATTTCTGTCGGATGATGAGCATAGTCATCGATCAGCACTTGATCCCCAAGCTGCTTCTCATTGAATCTGCGTTTGACGCCCCCAAAGGATTTGAGAGCATGCTTAATGATGCTGGAATCAATTTCTTCATAATGGCATAACGCAATGACCGCCAATGAGTTTAATACATTGTGGTGGCCGTACGCAGGAATATAAAACGTATCATAGAACGTATTGCGGACAAAGACATCAAAAGTTGTCCCTTCCGTGCTTTTTACGATGTTTCTGGCTTGAAAATCATTTTCTTCCCCCGTGCCGTAATACACAACCGGGACGTTCGCATGGATTTTCGGCAGATGCTCATCGTCTCCGCAGGCAATAATGCCTTTGTTGACTTGAAGAGCCATCTCTTGGAAAGCGTCAAATACATCGTCAATGCTTGAGAAGTAATCAGGGTGATCAAAATCAATATTCGTCATAATCGCATAATCTGGCTGATAGCTTAAGAAATGGCGGCGGTATTCGCACGCTTCAAACACAAAGTATTCGCTGTTTTCATTTCCCTGGCCTGTTCCGTCTCCGATTAAGAAAGACGTCGGTTTTGCGTTTTGGATCACGTGAGCCAGCAGACCCGTAGTCGACGTTTTGCCGTGTGCGCCCGTAACGGCAACACTCGTGAATTTTTTCATGTAGTCGCCTAAAAACTTATGATAACGTATCACCGGAATTCCCTCAGACATCGCTTTTTCTATTTCAGGATGCGTGTCTGGGAATGCGTTTCCGGCGATGACTGTCATGCCGGGTTTAATATTTTCCGCGCTAAAAGGAAGAATCGTAATATTTCTTTTTTCAAGCGCTGTTTGCGTAAAAATAAATTTTTCGATATCCGATCCTTGGACAGTATATCCATTATCATGAAGTATTTGGGCAAGCGGACTCATACCGGTCCCTTTTATTCCAACAAAATGATAAACAGTCATAATTGTACCTCCAACAAACGTCTATCTGTTCCCCAGTATATGACGCTCATTTCAATTTGCGACCGCGGCGGCTGAAAAGCCTCCCTTAGCGGCGTATTTTATATGTTTTGTTATGTTTAGTATCAGGTTATTTCTTTCCGATTAAACCCAGATATCAAGATTTGTCTATGCACAGCTGCTGTAAAGCGGCATAGCTGTTAAATGCTCTAAACACTATCATACCATGTTTGGTGTGAAAATGAACCCATATTATTCGTTTATTAAATCACTTGCTGTGATCAGCACCTCCCGAGGCTTGCTTCCTTTTGCCTCAGAGATCATGCCTTCCGCTTCCATCATGTCGATCAGCCTTGCCGCACGATTGTAACCGATTCTGAATCTTCTTTGCAGGCTTGAAGTGCTCGCACTGTTTTGCTCTACAACAAACTCACACGCTTCGTAAAACAGTTCGTCCTCTTCTTTCAGGGCAGATCCTTGTCTTACGAGCTCTTCTTGTTCAAATAAATAGGTCGGCGGCATTTGGCTTCTGACGTGGGAAACGACGCGGTCGATTTCCCGGTCTGACACAAAGTTACCTTGCAGACGAACCGGTTTTCCCGAGCCGTTTTCCAAAAAGAGCATATCCCCTTTTCCGAGAAGCTTTTCTGCACCGGCTATATCAATAATTGTTCGGGAATCAACCTGGCTTGAGACAGAAAAGGCGATTCTCGTTGGGATATTCGCCTTAATCAGACCCGTAATGACATCGACTGACGGACGCTGAGTGGCGACGAGAAGATGGATACCGCACGCTCTGGCTTTTTGGGCGATCCGCGCAATGCTTTCTTCCACATCGTTTGGAGCCACCATCATCAAATCTGCAAGCTCATCAATAATGACAACTAAATACGGCAGCTTTTCACCCATTTGGTGTTCAGCGGTTAATTGATTAAAGCGGTCAATGTCGCGGACACCTGAATGGGCAAAAAGCTCATAGCGGCGCTCCATTTCCTCAACGACCCATTTTAAAGCAGCTGTAGCCGCTTTGGCGTCAGTAATGACCGGGCTGACGAGGTGAGGAATTTTATTGTAAGGGGCCAGCTCTACCATTTTCGGATCAATCAGCAGCACCTTTACCTCACTCGGGTCAGCTTTATAAAGCAGGCTTACTAATATTGTATTGATGCATACGCTTTTTCCGGAGCCTGTAGCGCCGGCAATCAAGCCATGCGGCATTTTCTTCAAGTCGATAACAACAGGATTTCCCGAAATATCTAATCCCAGCGCAGCTGTGAGCGGTGACTTGCTTGTCCTGAAAGCTGAGCTGCGAATCATTTGGCGCAAATCAACCACCTTGCTCGTGCGGTTCGGCACTTCAATTCCGATCGTGTTTTTCCCCGGAATCGGCGCTTCAATCCGAATATCTCTCGCTGAGAGACTGAGTTTAATATCATCGGACAAGTTGGTGATTTTATTCACCTTTACACCTGGTTCAGGATGCACTTCAAATCTCGTGACAGACGGACCCTGGGTTACATGGACCACATTGGCGCGGACATTGAAGTTTTTCAAGGTTAAATCAAGAAGCTGACGCTGTTCTTCGATCCACGCAGTATCATCTTGAACCTGCGCTGGCGGGACATCAAGCAGTGCAACATTCGGAAATACATAGCTGCCGCGGCGCTCCTCTGCTTTTTGCTGTTTATGCGTATCTCTTTTCAGCATCATCACATTAAAAGGAACGGATGGTCCTTTTTGAGAAGATGCGCTTTGTTCGGTGCTTTTCTCCTGTACACCAGGCCTTTTTTTCGGCTCTTCTGAAGCTTCGCGAGGTTTGTCTGCGCGAATTCCCTGCCGGTTTTCAAGAGTTGCAGAAAACGATTTGGAACCCTGCTCCTTGTGTTCAGTTTTCCCAAGCTCTGTATGGCTGTCTGGCTGAATATCTATCTTCGTTTCCTGAGCCTCTCCCAGGATGTCATAATGATTATTTATTATGCTGTCTGATGGCTCTTCTGATTCTTTTGCCACAGTTTCTGCTTGAGCCAGAGCCTCTGATGAATACTCATGATCAGTAAATAAAGGCTCTTCCTGACGAATTTCCATTTGTTCTTCTTGAACGAACGGGGACTCAGCACCTTCTTCCGCGTTTTCATGATGATTGTATACTGGGCTGTCTGACGGCTCTTTTGCTTTTTCATCCTCAGATACTGCCTCTGTCTGAGATTCAGGAGCTGTTTGCTCTTCATCAAGTTCAGCGGAGAAAACAGGCTCTTCAAATTTCTCTGACTGCTGCTCCCTTTGTTCTTCCTCAGCCGTTGCAGGCTCTTCGCGGCCTACTTCACTGTCTGAAAGCCCTTCAGCCGCCGTATCTGTGAGCATCTCAGGCGGTGTTTGCTCTTCGGCTTGTTCAGCTGGGAAGAAAGGCTCCTCTTTTTCCGGCTGTTGAACGCCTGACTCAAATGGCACTTTGTTACCTGACGGCTCGGCTGGCCGTTTCGCCAGCGCCTCATCATGCTCCGTATCCTTTCTGTTTAAAACGCCAGAAGGCTGTTTTTCAAATTGGGTATCCGGGAAGAAAGGACTTTCTTTTTTGGAATGCGCCTGTGTGTCTGATGCAGGATAGCCGCGTTCACGTTCGATCTCTTCTGACAGCAGTGTTACCTTCTCTTTTACCGATTTATCCGGTTCGTTCAATGTTTCAGAAGGCTTTTTCGGCACATCCTTTTTAACAGATGGTTTTTGATTGAATCCATAGACAGGCGAAGGGATATTTGTCGGTTTAAACGGTTTCTTCGCCGGCTCTGCTGCTTGATATGTATGCTGCTCTTCTTCATTTCTGGGACGCTCTCTGTAAGGTGCAGCACTTGGACGAGGCGCGGATTTCGGTTCGTCCGATGGTGTGCGGCGCCTTCTCATGTCATGATTTTTGTATCCGTCAGGCACGACTGGAAAACGGAATTTGCCTTTTGGATATTCATAATATATTTTAGGATCTTCCAATCTTTTTAATTGTCCTTCAGGATGATGTACTTCTTGTTGCTGCGGAATTTGAGCGGGTTTTGTCTCCCGTTCAGCATCCTCTTCGCTTTCGCCTAAAAACAAATCAAAAAATTTATGAAGCCAACTCATAATTTATCTCTAACTCCCTTATAGTTTTCTGGGACGGTTTTTAGTATACCACTGCTGGTCGGCCCAGAAAAGATTAAGCTATCAGCAGAAACAAAGCCGCTAAACAAGGGCTTAGCGGCTTTTCACATGATTCGTTTTTTTTGGCGGATTTATGGGAGTCTAAAACTGAAATGCGTCTCCCGCCTCATAGTCTCCTTCTAACACAAGGATTCCTTTTTCAGCAGGGGCATCCGGCAAATCAAGCTCTTTCGCTGAGCAGATCATCCCGCTTGACGGAACGCCACGAAGCTCTGCATCCTTAATGACAAGTCCGCTAGGCATCACAGCACCGACTTTGGCAACGACAACTTTTTGGCCTTGGTCAACGTTAGGCGCGCCGCAGACGATCTGAAGCGTTTCTTCTCCTACGTTGACTTTACATACGCTTAATTTATCCGCATTCGGATGTTTTTCTTTTGATTCTACATAACCCACAACAAACTTCGGAGATAAATCAACGACTAATGTTTCTTCAACGCCGTTTCTGTTTAAAATCTCATTCACATCTTGCACGAATGTTTCTGAGAGCGCAACAGGGCCGTTTTCATCAATGGTCAAGTAAGAAGACGCATTGAAAATGTTGAAGCCCGTTGTTTCTTTTGTTTCGTTATTGAAAATTTTGACGACATCGCCGTGTTTTTCATAGCCTAATTGTTCGCGTGTCACATCTTGAAGAGAGATCAGGAGCGTGTCTCCCACACCTTCTTTATTATAAAAAGCGTTCATAAGTAAAAATCCTTTCTAATCCTTTTTCGGACGGCTTTTCGCCAGGATAAACACCGGTTCCAGCTTTCCTTCATTGTACAAAAATGATAGGGCGGTAATCGGGACGGTGCCGCCTGCAAAGAAGCTCATCGACATTTGTCCTAGAATATCATACCCCGATTCATTTCGGATGTCAGCAAGAATCAAAACGTCCTGATGAGGAACAGAGATCGCCAGCTCCCCTTCTGCATGCTGCTTATATTCATTTAAGATCGCTTCGTTCAAAATCCGGCTTGCGTCGTATCCGTCGTTTGCCCTGAAGAAATAAAAGTAATTGCCGGCAACCGTATCCTCTTTGACAACCGTCGGCAGGGAACGGAGATTAAATGCGGCCGTCTCTCTGATCCGCTCTTTTGTCCAGTTTTCTTTCTCAAGCATGCGCTGGTCAATTAAACGGTAGGTTTTCCCGAGATCAAGCGCGTAATAAATTCTTGTCTCTGCGGTATGATCGTCATAAATGAGCGGGATATCTTCACTGGACTTGTCCGGGAAGGAAGTCGAGCGGATGACCGGATAAATGCGAGTTTCTTTCCCGGTCATTTCCTGAGCCTTCCCTTCCATTGCCGTCATCGCTTCGGAGACATAGTACACGATCTCATCAATGGCTTCGTCTTTTTTCAGTTCCCATTTTGCAATAATCGGCGGCAAATCGAGTGTAATCCCTTTTTTAGTCGTTTGATCCTCAACACGGAGGGTGTCTTTTTCTCTGTCAAACAGAAAGGAGCGATTCTCGTGCTGAAGGCGCTGTTTCAGTATATCTGACAGCTTCCTTGAGGTCATTTTCAAACCGATGTCCTCCTTTACGCTTTAGCGAGAGAGTCTGTTAAAAACTGTTCAATTTCTTCTTTTGTTTTGCGGTCTTTGCTCACAAAACGATTTACTTCTTTTCCTTCATTAAACACCACAAAGCTTGGGATTCCGTAAATTTCCCACTCTGCACATGTATCAATGAATTTGTCACGGTCTACGTAGTAGTAGGTGAATTCAGGGAAATTCGCTTCCAGTTCAGGCAGGAAAGGCTCTACAAAACGGCAATCCGGGCACCAATCGGCTGAAAACATAAATACAGACCAATCATCCTTTACCGCTTTTTCCAGCTCTTGAGTTGCTTCAATTTTTTTCATTTCATATCCCTCCAGTTGTTTATGTTCTTACATGTTTTTTATCGATACTCGTCCATTTGGATCATACCAAACTGCTTGAGGCAAAACCACTTATATGCAACGAATGAATATGTAAGATTGGCTTTCCCATTATCATTATCATATTTTATTTGCATTATCAAGCTCGTTTCGTTTAACATCGTGTACATGAGGGTAAAATTTACAGATGGACATACATAAGGAGGGATTTTTATATGGAGTTTATCGTCTATTTAGCAGGAGAAATCCACAGCAATTGGCGCGAGGAAATTAAAGAGAAAACAAAATCACTGAAGCTCCCGATTACGTTTGTTGGCCCGATGGAGAATCATGACCGCTCAGACAATATTGGTGAAGAAATTATGGGCGTACAGCCAAATGCCGTTTTAAAGGATGACAAAGCCTCTGACATCAACAACTTCAGAACCGCCGTCCTGATGAATAAAGCAGACTTTGTGATCGCCCTGTTTGGCGAAAAGTACAAACAGTGGAACACGGCAATGGATGCATCATATGCGATCGCAAAAGGAAAACCCCTGATTATCATCCGGCCGGAATCGCTCCACCATCCTTTAAAAGAGCTTTCCAATAAAGCGAATATTACGGTTGAAACCGTTAACCAAGCCATTAAGGCCCTTTCCTATCTATTTGAAACAGAATAAGAAAAAAGCTTGTCGATCCGGGCTTACTGCTCGTTCAACAAGCTTTTATGAAACCTACATATTTTCTTTAATCGCATCCACCGTCTGCTTATCGCAGGCTGTTACAAGTTTGATGAGCATTTCTTTAGCAGCAGCATAATCATCAATATGAATGATAGAAGCGTTTGTATGAATATAGCGGGAACATATTCCGATAACCGCTGACGGCACACCGCTGTTCGAAATATGAACCTTGCCTGCGTCTGTTCCCCCGCCGGATACAAAATATTGATATGGAATATCATGCGTTTCAGCCATATCAAGAACGAATTCCCTCATTCCGCGATGCATGACTGTCGTTCTGTCAAGAATGCGCAGCAAAAAGCCTTTTCCAAGCTGGCCGAATTCATTTTTGTCTCCGCTCATATCGTTTGCCGGGCTGGCGTCAAGGGCGAAAAACAAGTCCGGTTTAATCATATGAGAAGCCGTCTGCGCGCCCCTTAGCCCTACTTCTTCCTGAACCGTTGCACCCGCATAGAGTGTATTCGGAAGCTCTTTACCGTGTAATTCCTTCAGAAGTTCAATGCTTAAGCCGCATCCATATCTGTTATCCCATGCTTTTGATAAAATTTTCTTTTCATTCGCCATCGTCGTAAACGGACAAACAGGCACGATCTGCTGTCCCGGTCTAATGCCGATTTTGATGGCGTCTTCCTTATCATCCGCTCCAATGTCGATCATCATGTTTTTGATATCCATCGGTCGGTTTCGCTGCGCATCTGTCAATAAATGCGGCGGTATGCTTGAAATCACACCCGGAACCGGCCCGTTATCTGTTTGAATTTCAACCCGCTGCGCAAGCAAAACCTGGCTCCACCAGCCTCCGAGCGTCTGGAATCTGAGCAGCCCGTTGTCTGTAATGGATGTCACCATGAAGCCGACTTCGTCCATGTGCCCGGCTACCATAATTCTCGGTGCGTCCTCTGCGCCTCGTCTGACTCCGAAAACACTTCCCAGTCTGTCCTGAACGATGTCATCGGCATATTTGGCTAGCTCCTGCTTCATAAAAGCACGAACCTGATGCTCATTGCCCGGCGCGCCGGGAAGCTGCGTCAGTGTTTGGAAAAGCGCTTTCGTTTCTTGATTCATGTTTTCCCCTCATTTCTATGTAGTCCTTTTATTTTATTAGAAACAATGAAGTTTTCCAAGCACCCTGACCCAATCTGCTCGATCAGCCGCGTATTGCTTAACAGGATTTGGCTGTTTCTGTATAATGAAAAGTACGATCAACCAGGAGGTGCTTTATTTTGAAATTGCGTCATCTTCTTTTAGGAGCAGGACTTGGAATTTGTACGGCTGTCGTTGTGAAACAATATGTGATGAAGCCTTATATTTCTTCAGAAAAAGCGCTTCGAATTGTAAAATCTGCTTTTAAGCAGCGGGGCCCGATTGACGGATCATGGATTTACACCCAGCCGGAGCCTTACAATATTAACGGAGAAACGGTACAGGTATACAAAACCGGCATTACACGATCAGCTTTCGGAGAATTAGAACAGTATGAAGTCATGGTGGATGCGAAAACGGGAGAAATTGTTGATGTCATTGATACGATCGCCTCTTAACACCGGACAAGCAAAAAATAGAAGCCGCTGCCCACGCAGCGGCTCTTTTTTATTATATCGCGCGAATCGGTTTGTATACCGGATACCACATCGCATCCTGCACTGCCTGTATAATGTCTTCAGGCTCTTCCGTAGCGACGCCTTCCTTCATTGCGGTTTTTGCAACTTCAACAGCAACGGTTGCCGAAACAGTGCGCAAATCTTCAACTTTTGGAAGCATCGGCGCGCCAGGCACCCCGACATTGACCATACCTGCGATTGCCCGGGCACATGCTTCAAACATGCCGTCGGTAATTAATTTTGATTTGGTAACAATCGTTCCAAGACCGAGACCAGGGAAGACAAGCGCGTTGTTTGCCTGCCCGATATGATACGTAACTCCGTTATATTCAACTGGCGGGAACGGGCTTCCTGTCGTGATCAGCGCACGGCCTTCTGTCCATTCGATTAAATCCTCCGGCTTTGCTTCAGAAAGAGTTGTCGGATTTGACATTGGCAAAATCGCCGGCCGTTTCACATGTGACGCCATTTCTTTTACAATTTCTTCAGTGAAAGCGCCGGAAACCGTAGATGTGCCGATCAGGATCGTCGGTTTCGCCTGCCGGACCACTTCAAGAAGATCAATGCCTCCGCCGTCTCCGTTCCGCTGATAATCCTTCACTTCATCAGCCGAACGGGCATACGGCTTTTGGAAATCAAGAAGCTGATCCATATCATCTGTTAACAGCCCGTTTCTGTCTATGCACCAGAAGCGCTTGTATGATTCTTCTTCACTCAGTCCCTCGCGCACCAATGCTTCCCGCAGCTGTTCGGCAATTCCGATTCCTGCCGTTCCCGCTCCGAATATAACAACTCTGTGATCTCTCAGCGGAACTTTAGACGCTTTTGCACAGGATAAGACTGCGGCCAAAGAAACAGCGCCAGTTCCTTGGATATCATCATTGAAGGTACACACTTTATCTTTATAGCGTTTCAAAATGCTTCGCGCGTTTTTCGCCCCGAAATCCTCCCAATGCAGCAATGCATTCGGAAATGTTTCTCTCGCCAGCGCAACGTAGTCGTCAATAAATTGGTCATAGCGTTCCCCGCGCACTCTGGAATGCTGGTTGCCGACATAAAGCGGGTCGTTCAAGAGGCTCTCCTGATTTGTCCCCGCATCTAAAACAACAGCCAACACTCTGCTCGGATCAATGCCTGCAGCCGCTGTATAAACCGCCAGCTTGCCAATAGAAATCGCGATTCCTCCGACGCCCCAGTCACCGATTCCTAAAATTCCTTCCGCATCAGTTGCAACAATTAAATCAATCGTATCACTTTGATCTTTATACTGTTTAAATGCTTCTTTCATACCGTCCGGGTCATCGATTGACAGATAGAGCCCTCGTGGTTTTCTGTATTCATGGCTGTATCTCTGGATTGCCGTTCCGACTGTCGGTGTGTAGACAATCGGGAGCATTTCCCCTAAATGGTCATTTAACAGGCGATAAAACAGCGTTTCATTCCGATCGTGCAGCGCCGTTAAATAGACATTTTTGCTCAAATCGTCAGGCTGTGCGGAATATTGTTCATACGCTCTTTTCGCCTGATCATCAATTGTTAATACCTTGGGCGGCAGAAAGCCTTTTAAACCAAGTTCTTTTCTTTCTTCCTCAGTAAAAGCAACACCTTTGTTCAAAAAAGGAACAGAGAGCACTTCAAGGCCTCTTAATGTTGTTTGAATGTCTCCTTCGTTTGTTACTCTGAATTGTTTCACCCTGCCTCTTCCTTTCTGAGCATAATTAGTACTAGGTTTGCATTATTAGCCGGAAAACATGCAGGGTAAACATAAAAATATGCTATCGCTTCATTCGCTTAACTGACTTTTTGATGCTTCCGTCCTCCTCCCATTGAAGGGCGCGATACTCGGCATCATGGTAAAAAATAAACCAAGCATCTTTTTCTGCTGCGAACGCCTGCCATTTCTGCTTTTGCGGGATAGAGGTCATCGGATAATCATCGTAAGCCAGCACCCATAGCGGATTGCGGTGGGCATGTGTCGGCATCAGATCTGCCATATGTACGGCAGTTTCACCCGCATCCTCGCATATCAGGACACTGTGTCCGTCGCTATGGCCTCCGGTGTGATGCATTGTAATACCCTCTGTGATCGTTAAGGTGTCTTCAAAGGTTTTGACTTGGCCAGCTACAGCCTCCCAATTTTCTTTCCAATACGTATTTTTCGACCTGATATTCGGATGGCGCATTTCGTCCCATTCAACAGCTGATGTATAAATCACTGCATTCGGAAAGACAGAGACGAGCCGTTCACCTTCATATTCCGTTAAACCGCATGCATGATCAAAATGAAGGTGTGTCATTGCGATCACATCTATATCGGCAACCGTTAATCCGAGTGCTGCTAACGATGGTTTCACATTCGACTCTTGTGTCACGCCATAGTTTCGTTTTTGTTTATCAGTCAGCTTGCCGTACCCAATTCCGGCGTCAACGATGATATTGAGCCCATCCTTTTGAATCAAAATAGGGTCTGTTCTTAGTTCAATCTGGTTTTTTTCATTGACTGGATATTTTTTAGACCAAAGCGGCTTTGGCACAACGCCGAACATGGCGCCTCCGTCCATATGCGTCACGCCTCCGTCAAGCCAGGTCAACGTGATGTTTCCAATTTTCATTGTTTCCATTTTCATCCCCCCTGTCATCATGGTAGCAAACGGCCCATAAAAAAAACAGACTCCTGTCAGAGTCTGTCTTTACGTTCTCCATTCAACCTCAGCCCGATAGATCGGCTGGCCGAGTGCAGAGAATTTTTCTTCATATTCTGTCATAATATTGCCTTCCAGATTGCTGTTATGCAAATCGAGACTGACGTATGTCAGCAGGAGGCCGTACTCAGAGAAGCTCTTCAAAGAGTACTCAAATAAACCTCGGTTGTCCGTTTTAAAATGAATCGATCCGCCTTTGCCCATTACTTCTTCATATTTTTTGAGGAAGTGGGAATATGTCAGGCGGCGTTTTTCATGCCGTTTCTTCGGCCAAGGATCAGAAAAGTTCAAGTAGACCCGTTTCACTTCCCCCGGCTCAAACACATCCGTCAGCGTGTCCGCATCTATATTCAGAAGCTTTACATTCTGCGCTTCGCTGTCTTTTACTTTTTGGACGGCTGTCACGATGACGCTTTTAAATAACTCAATACCAATATAATTGATGTCGGGATTTTGTTTGGCCATACCAGAAATAAATTGGCCTTTTCCTGTACCAACCTCGATATGGATCGGATTGTCGTTACCAAACACTGTGTTCCATTTCCCTTTATAATCAGCAGGATTGCTGATGGCAATATCTGCGTTTTCAGCCAAAAAGTCATCAGCCCAAGGCTTGTGGCGCATTCTCATATGATTGACACCTCTATCTATTATTTCGACTAACAACATACCATGAATTAAAAAGACCCGCAAGCTCGTTTTTCCAGTGTATCTCTCTTAAGGCCGAGCGCATAAAAAAAGAGGGTCCCGTCTGCTGGAACACTCCTTTCCCATGTATAAAAACGCTCTGTTTTGAACAATTTAACCCGTATGATACTGAAGGGATGTGTACCGTTATGGGTTTACATTATGAGCATCAAGTTCATTTATTGAAGGATATATTGACTGACCATCAATTGGACTGCTGCGGAACAGTCGCAGAGTACGAGCAGCTTGAGCGTGTGATTAAATCACTGATGGCAAACACCGAGCTTGATTCAAATTTCAAAAACGTGCTTGAAGATGTTTACCGCTACAGCCAATCAGGAATATCGTCCAAATCCATCGACTCACACATACAAGAGCATCAGAACAGCCTGTCTCAATGGGTAGAGCAAATGGATTCGTATTCCTGATTAATCAACAATTCGTTTCATGAGGATATGCAGCTCTTCCATTGCATCATGAAATTCCTTATCATTGCCTTTTGCTTTATGCCAGGCAATGAAAGTAATTGTTTCAGATAACACATACCAAGCCATTCGCAACCGAAGGCTTTCTGTCAGCTCTATGCCGTACATGCTCAGCCAGCTCTCCCAAGCTGGCTTTTCGACGTAGTGGTACAGCAAAGGCCCGAGGTCCATCGCCGGATCAGCGATCATGGCGCCGTCCCAGTCAATTAAATACAGCTGGTTGTCTTCAGACAATAGCCAGTTATTATGATTGACATCACAATGGCAAACGACTTTCTCACCGAAATGCACTTCATGCAGGTGTTCTTCCAAATACTTGATCCCTTCTTGAATCAGCGGCGAAGATTGCTGCACAGCAAATACAGCCTGCTTCAGCTGAGACAAAAGAGCCCCCGGGTTCAGCGGTTCTTTTCCAAGTCTCTTCAGCATGTCCAGCAAGGCTTTTGATGTGTGTATTTTACGAAGCAATTCAGCAACGGGCCGTCCGCTCATGTCTTTAGGCTTCAGCTCTCTGCCGGTCATCCAGTGCTGGGCCGTAATGACGTCCCCATTTTCCATCCGTTTTGTCCAAACCAGCTTCGGAACAATGCCTTCGGCGGATAAAACAGCTAAAAAAGGTGAGCTATTACGTTTTAAAAAAAGCTGCTGCCCGTTATGTTTCGCATAATATGCATCTCCTGTAGCTCCTCCGGCGGGGAAGATCTCCCAATCGCTACCTAGTAATTGTCCCAACCAGTTCATATCAATGTTCAACCCATCATTTCTTAAAATATTTTAGAATTAAGGCTAATCGTCTCTAGTCTATCCAGCGAATGCCTTTTTCGTACGAATCGTATAAAAATAAAAAAGACAGCTATTGAGAGTCTCATATGCTAATCAATAGCCGTCCTTTAAATTTTAGCGCTATAGCACAAACTTCGTCAAGCAAAACTCTTAATATCTGATGCTAAATATAAGATAACCGTTCCGATGCCGTTTACTGCAACCGTTTTCTTGATTTCTGCCGGGTCTTCCTGAAATCCTGATGGATCACATAAAAGCCGATAAGGTATGTCGTTTGGCAGCCTCCACTCGACGGAGTCTGGACTCGCGTGATGGATAACAATGATATCTTTCCATTGGTCAACCTCGTCAAGATCATAAAGCCTGTATGCGATAAGGTGTTCTTTTAGCGTCAAGCATTCAAGATGGCGCCGGATGTCTGCAGCGGACCTAAGACGGAATGCAGGATGCGCTTTTCTCAGCGAGATCAGCCTGCGGATATAGTGAACATCTTCTTTGAATGTTTCACGGCGATCCCAGTCGAGCTGGTTGATGCTGTCACTGGATTGATAGCTGTTTTCCACTCCCTGCTTCGTCCGGAAAAATTCCTGGCCGCTGTGAATAAACGGCACCCCTTGGGCAAGCAAAATAATCGCGGCTGCAAGCCTTTGCCTGCTTCGCTTTCGGCTGTCATTTTCTTGAGGAAGCGCAAAGCTCATTTTATCCCAAAAGGTGTGATTGTCGTGTGATTCGACATAATTGATGGACTGGCTTGGTTCCGGAACAATCGGTGCTAATGCCTTCCATCCGGAAGACCCGGCAATTCCATGCATCACAGCTTGTGCTGATTCACCGCTGCCGAGCGCAAACCCTGCTGCCTTAAGGTGAAAGGTGTTCCCTTTTACAGCGTCACGAAACATATCATTAAAAAAGCCGATGCCCGGCATTCTTGGCGCGTTCGCCAAAGCAGCTTTCTGTTCATGCGGCAGCGGTGTAGCCAGATCCCACCCTTCTCCAAAAAGCAGGATTCCGGGCTTTGCCTTAGTTGCTTTCTCTTTCATATAAAGCACGGTGTCAATATCTAAAATCCCGAGGAGATCAAAGCGGAAGCCGTCAACATTGTATTCTTCAAGCCAATAGACCACGCAATCCGCAATGAATTTTCTTGCCATCCTTCTTTCTGATGCAATATCATTGCCAACGCCGGTGCCGTTTGATGGCATCCCACATTCGTCGTGCCGGAAAAAATAACCGGGCACTGTCTTTTCAAAGGGGGAATTCTCCCTCTTATACACATGGTTAAAAACAACATCCAGAATGACTCGCAGACCGTGCTGATGCAGGGTATTGATCATTTGTTTCAGCTCTGTTTTTCTCGTTTGAGGATCATGAGGATTTGAGGCATAGCTTCCCTCCGGGGCAAAGAAATGAAGCGGGTTATATCCCCAATTGTATGCATCAAGCGGCTTCTCTTCATCAACTCCGGCAAAATCATTCACCGGCAGAAGCTCCACATGTGTCACACCAAGCTCTTTTACATACGTCAGTCCCGAAGAACTGCCATTTGCGGTTTGTGTATCAGTTTCCTTTAATGCTAAGTATTTTCCCTTGTTTATCATGCCGCTGTTTTCATGGATGGAGAAGTCGCGAAGGTGCGTCTCATAGATGACGGCATCCACAGGGTGTGAGAATGGTTTAAGAGGAGCAGTCCATTTCATTTGATCCGGGCGCAAGACGACGCCCTTCTCTCCATTTACAGTCACAGCCTTGGCATACGGGTCAACTGTTTCCATCCATTCTAAATTGTTGCAGATGCAAAACAAATACTCATACCCGTGAAGGTCACCCGTGACCGTAACAGCATAGACACCCTTTTCCAAGCGATTCATTTGGAATGTGCGCCCGCTTTTATTGGGGTGTGAAAGCTTGACAGCAGCTGAGGTTGCAGCAGGCGCCCATACTTTAAATACGGTATGATCCGCGGTATAAACGGCGCCCAGCTCTCCGTCATAATAAAATTCGTCATCAAACGCAGCCGTCCGGATGACAGCGCCAATTTGGAGATCCGTTTTGTGGCCGCTGGATGCTCTGACGCAATGGATTTTTCCAAATGTCACAGGATGGTCGGATACGCAGACGTACTTGTATTTTGCTTCAAGGGAGTATTCCTCCCTGACAGCCAGAGGAAAAACTGTTGTTTCTGTCTCAAGCCGAAACGGCGGTGTCATGATTTCCTTTTGTTCAGCAGGAATCAGAACAGTAATGATATTCATATCATCGACATACGCTTCGAAGCTGCGGCGGATGCTGACCATCGGAAGCTCTCTCCTCCAAACACGTTTATGTTTTGATCCTTAGGGGTGAAGGACTAGATGCCAGACGAAACGGGGTAGTGCCCATGATTTCTCCGTCAGCATGGAACGGGATTTTGTCCTTCGTGTAAAATGTAATGTCCTTCGCTTTAAACATCGTAACGCCATCCATCTTTGTATGTTTTCCAAATGCCATGAGACATAAAAGCCAATATTTTTTCAAAAACGGCTGGTTTTCAACGATTACGATATCAAATGTCTTCTCGCGCGGATTTGCTAGGGGCGCCGCCTTCATGCCTCCCCCGTAAAACGGATGGTTGGATACAACGGCAAACCAGACATCATGAAATTCGCGCGTCTCGTCTTCCGTCGTACAAGCTAACGTAAACGGCTTAAAGGTTGCCGAAGCGTGCAAATGAGAAAGCGGATACACAAGAAATCGAAGGCGGAGAAAAAGAAAAACCCGTCTCAACGGAAATTCCATCGCCTTTTTATTGACATATGCGTCAAACCCGATCCCGATGTGATTCATAAAATAAAGAATCTGTGATTTATCCTGAAGGAAATTGACGCTCCCTAAATGAAAGGTTCTTGTTAACGGGCGCTTTACCTTCTTGATTTCCTGTATCAGATCGATTTTTTTAATAGAGAACCCTCGCGAAAAATCATTATACGCGCCCGCCGGCACAAAGCTCAGCTCAATATCGTCAACATCTTTCAGCCCGTTGACAACTTCATGCATGGTTCCGTCTCCGCCAATGACGATCAGGCGCTTCAGCTTATATTCCTGTATCGTTGAAATCTGTCTGGCGAGCACCTCGGCGTGTCCCGGATGTTCAGTTAAAAATGAACGGTGCTCAACCTTTCGTTTGATCAATTCTTTTTGAATGGACTTCCAAACACGCAGGCCGTTTCGATGTCCTGCTGTCGGATTAATAATAAAAAACCAATGGCTCATCTTTCTCACCTGCTTATGTTATGAGAAAACCGCTCAAATCGTTCTCTTTTACTCCAGCCACTCCTGTCTGCGATAGGAGTCAGACATGCAGTAAGACAATAGAGCCTTTGCAGCCTTTACCTGATGATGTTTGATCGGAGCAGTGTTTTTCTTCTGCCGCTCAATCCATTCTTCCGCGCTCCGCTTATCCGCTATTTCTAAGCCGTATGGCGGCTCCGGGTAATCGATGTACGACGTTCTGCTCAGAAGCAATTTTCGAACCGGAATCTCAGCCTGTTTTTCCTTTACGATCTTTGACACAACCGAGTCCGTACGAAACAGGCTAAGCCCTGGATTTAACACTGATGCAGTCTGAGAGGCTGTTTTCTTGTCCCAAAAACGATTTTTAGACCCTATGTAGACACTGTCTTCCTCAGCCTCTAAAAAAGAAACGCAATAAATTTCCAGAGGAGAAATAATCACAATGCTTAATTCAACCGCCGCCTGCTGAATTTTCAGCACAGGCTTATACATAATAAAATAAGAATCAGGCAGCTGCTGGGTCAGATAACGCAAAATGCGGTCCTGCTTCACTTGGTTTGAGAGTTGAGATATTTCTGAAAGAGTAGAGCTTGCCCATTTGAGCTGAAAATCATATAAATGCCTTTTATAAAAAGAAGCAAGCGCCACCCTGCTCTTCGGGAGCCTTACATGAATATCTTCTTCGTCCTCAAACCATTGGTGTCTCTCTTCTTGTATATCGGCTTTTATCTCTTCTTTTCTTCTTTTCAATGAAAATTTTTTTCGTTTCTGCACCGGTTCCGGTTCTTCAGCACTGGCTTGCCTTTCTTCATGCTGGCGCTCCGCTGCTTCTACTAGTGAAAGCCAGCGCTCTTTTTTCAGACGTACAAACTGGTTGATATAATGGTACGGATCAAGCTCATATCTCGATATATAATCATGAATTTTGATGATTTGTGCCATGTTTGTTTCTCCACTCCGCAATGAATTAAGATAATTGAAATTTGAATATTTCCTCGTATTTTGGTGATTGGTTCAAGTGTATTTGAAAGAGCGAAAATCGTTCAGCCATCATCGAAACCTCGCCGCTTTCAAACGGAACATGAGCTGGAAATCCATTTTCGCCTGTCCATTTTCTTGCCAGCGTCATATGAGGATGATACGGTCTTTTTTCCACTTGAAAGCCGGCCTGAAGGACAGCCTGCTTCGTATGTTCCCGCAGTCTATCAAGCGTTTTGTTTTTCTTTGGCTCCAGATGTAAAACGCGCGGCCTTCTGCGGTCGCCGAATACATCTATCTTGTCAAACTCAATTGAAAATGGGTCAATTTCTGAAGCAATCTCTGCTAGCGAACCTTCAAGCTTCTTTATTTGTGTCTCATCCGCCGCTCCGAGAAAAATTAACGTGATATGATAGTCAAGCGGGTGCACCCATTTTTGAAACGTCAATACCGGTTCGTTTTTCGCAGCCTGGTAGATCGGATTTGCAATTCCCTCAGGTATGGGAACGCCGATGAAATAATGAGGCCGTATATCTGGCATCCGTCTGACACTCCCTTCTTTGACAGCTATTATTTTATCAATAAAGAGGCTGTGCGGATAGAGGAACAGTGTATGAAAACACTCTCGCACAAACGTTTATTATGTTAGGATATTATATGACACTTGTTTTATTCAGAAAGGAATGACAATGTTGAAAATCGTTGCAAACACAGCTGATCTGATAGGAGATACACCGCTAGTGAGATTGAATCGGCTTCAGCCGGAAAATGCGGCACAAGTCTATTTAAAGCTTGAATTTTTCAATCCGAGCGGCAGTGTGAAAGACAGAGCCGCTTATCAAATGATCATAGAAGCTGAACAAAACGGTTTACTCAAGCCGGGATCAGTTATTATAGAGCCGACAAGCGGAAATACCGGAATCGGGCTCGCCATGAATGCGGCAGCACGCGGATATAAAGCAATTTTAGTTATGCCTGATACAATGACGAAGGAACGGATCAACCTGCTTAAAGCTTACGGCGCAGAGGTTGTATTAACTCCCGGAGAGGAAAGAATGCCGGGCAGCATCAAAAAAGCGAAGGAGCTTGCCGAACAAATTCCGAACAGCTATATTCCAATGCAGTTCGATAACACTGCCAATCCTGATGCGCACCGGAAAACAACAGCGCCTGAAATCGCCCGGGCAATAGAGGAAATCGGAAAACCGCTCGGCGCTTTTGTAGCCTCCTCTGGAACGGGCGGAACCATTACCGGAACAGGTGAGGCGCTCAAAGAGCTTTTTCCGGATATCACGGTCCATGTTGTTGAGCCAGCGGGTTCGCCTGTATTATCCGGCGGAAAACCTGGCGCTCATAAACTTGTAGGAACGAGCCCAGGCTTTATACCGCCGATTTTAAATGAAGACGTTTATGATGAAATTATCAAAATCTCTGATGAAGACGCGTATACGACGACAAGACGGCTTGCTGCTGAAGAAGGAATTCTTGTCGGTCCTTCATCAGGCGCTGCCTGCTTCGCGGCAATCGAAACAGCGAAACGCCTCTCTCCTGACAAAGTTGTGGTCTGCATGACAGCTGATACAGGAGAACGGTACTTATCAACTGATTTATGGTCATTTATTTAAAAAAAGGACTGGCTTCAGCAGAAGCCGGTCCTTTTATTTTGCAAGCTCGTAAATGGCCTGAGCATATAACGCTGTCGATCTCAGCAGGTCATCAATTTCGATATATTCATCCTTTTGGTGTGCGCTGTCAGGGCGTCCGGGGAACAGCGGGCCGAACGCGACACCGGCTTTTAAGGACCTCGCATATGTCCCCCCGCCGATTGAGATTAAGTCAGCTTTTTTACCCAGCTGGCCTTCATAAACCTTTTGCAGGGTTTTGACTAACGGATGATCTGCGGACACGTGATGCGGCTTGCTGTCTTTGAATTCTCCCAGCTCAAATTCTGATGCACTTTCGAATGCATCGCGGATCACTTTGCTTTCCGCTGTCACAGGATAGCGGATATTGATCCCGAGCTCGCCTCCCTGCCCTTCTTTATAGCGCAGTGTTCCGACATTTAATGTCAGCTCACCGCTGATTTCATCCCCACAGTCGATGTCCAGTTTTTTTCCTCTTGTATCACCTGAGAACTTATCTGTCACAACTTGCACAAACCGCTTTCCTGCATCGTCAAGCTCAGTCTGCTGGAGAAATTCGCACAATAAAATGCCGGCATTGATCCCATTGTTCGGTTCCATTGCATGGCAGGAAAGACCGTACATACGCAAAATGAGCTGTCTGTTCTCTATTGCAGCTTCCCCTTTTTGATCCGTCGTGCGGAGCATGTCTTTAAATGAAGACAGAATCTCTTCATTTTTCGGCCCTTCAATGACAGCTTCCGCAGCGTCGGGCACCATGTTTAAGCGAAGGCCTGATTGAAACGAGACAAGCACTGCCTTTGGTTCTGCTTGATTTGGGCGGTGCGGAATAAGTAAAGAAGCATCGATGATCCCTTTTTCCGCATTAATGATTGGAAAATCGGCGTCAGGCGCAAAGCCCATTGTTGGCATTTCTTCATGCTTGAAATAATGCTCTACGCATCTCCAATCGCTTTCTTCATCTGTTCCGATAATCATTCTGACTCGCTTGGACAGGGGCAAATTCATGTCTTTCACGATTTTCAGCGCGTAGAATGCCGCCATTGTCGGGCCTTTGTCATCAATGGCGCCCCTTGCATAAATCCGTCCGTTGCGGATTTCAGCTGAAAATGGATCACTCGTCCACCCATCTCCCGGCGGCACGACGTCAACATGGCAAAGTACGCCGATAATGTCATCGCCCTCCCCCCATTCAATATGACCTGCGAAGCCGTCAAGATTTTTTGTTGTAAAGCCTTCTTTTTCTCCAAGCTCCAGCAATGAAGTCAGGCTGGCATTTACCCCTTCTCCAAACGGTTTACCGGGTCCAGCGGTTGTTTCGTCCATGACACTGTTGATTCTCAAAAATTCCTGCGTATCACGAATTAAATCCTCTTTTTTTCTGATCACTTCAACTTCCCAGTTCATAATGATCCCCTTTCCGCAAGAAATGACTTGCAAAAACCAAATAAAACGAATAATATTAATGGTGTTTTGTTAAAACGTTCGTAATTGGAGGATACTATGTTTCATCTAAAAGAGCAGCAAACATCCATAAAGCAAGAAATCATAGCAGGGCTGACGACCTTTTTCACAATGGTCTATATCGTCGTGGTCAATCCGGTCATTCTGGCTAACGCCGGGGTTCCTTTCGACCAGGTGTTCACCGCAACGATTATTGCCTCCATTGTCGGAACGCTGTGGATGGCCCTGGCAGCAAATTATCCGATTGCTATTGCGCCCGGCATGGGCTTGAACGCTTATTTAGCCTTTCATGTCGTAAGCGCAAGCGATGGCGGCATCACGTACGCAACAGCTTTCAGCGCAGTATTTACAGCAGGGGTTCTCTTCATTATTCTATCGTTAACGCCTTTAAGAAAACAACTTATAGAAGCGATTCCAAACAATTTAAAATACGGGATCACAACAGGGATCGGGCTGTTTATTGCTTTTATCGGTTTGCGTCAAGCGGGCATTGTGGCAGCTGATGAGTCAAACCTGGTCACTCTCGGCAATCTGCATTCACCTGGTGTTATCTTAACGCTGGTTGGCCTTTTGATCAGCGTGGTCCTGATGGTGCTGAATGTAAGCGGCGCTTTATTTATCGGAATGGCAGCTACCGCTTTAATCGCCTTTTTCACCGGTCAGCTCCATTTTCCAAAGGGATTTATGTCGCTTCCTCATTTGCCGGAAGGATTGATGATCTCAAATCCATTTACCGCTTTTGGCGATGTCATTCATCACGGCCTGTACGCTGTCGTCTTTTCTTTTCTATTAGTCACCATTTTTGATACGACAGGCACGATGATCGGAGTTGCCGAGCAAGCCGGGCTGATGAAGAACAACAAGCTGCCGAACGTGCGAAAAGCGCTGCTTGCTGATTCAACCGCGACGACAGTAGGAGCTGTTTTCGGCACAAGTCCGACGACTGCATTTATCGAGTCTTCCGCCGGTGTCGCAGCCGGGGGAAGAACGGGGCTTACGGCTTTGACTGTGGCTGTGATGTTTGCGGCTTCAATGTTTTTCAGTCCGCTTGTCAGCGCCTTGTCCGGTATAGCCGCCATCACCTCGCCTGCTTTGATTATCGTCGGCAGCCTGATGATGGGCTCAGTTTCCAATATGAACTGGAAAGAGATGGACGAGGCATTTCCTGCGTTTCTCGTCATTCTAGCCATGCCTTTGACATCCAGCATTTCTACAGGAATTGCGCTTGGCTTTATTTCATATCCGATCGTAAAAGCGGCGCGGGGAAAATGGAGAGAGATTCATCCGCTCGTCATCGTTTTCGCCATTCTGTTTTTCATCCAGCTGTTTATTTTATAATGCATACAGAAAAACCCAAACGTCGCCGTTTGGGTTTTTTTATGTAAACAATAAAGAGACAGCGGCCGCTAAAAAACAACAGGCGGCAAACGCATAGTGCAGGATGTTGATACAGCTTTTTCTGGCCCGATAATATTCATCACTTTCCTTATCGGTGCCAATTAAAAAAGGGGCATCCATGACCTTGTCAAAAATAAGCGTCAGGATATAACGGCAAACCCCTGTATATACCAGCAGCGCAATCACCTTCAGCCAAATTGGGGAAACAAATATGAGAACGGTGAAAGCTGACAATAGCATGTACATCTGCCTCGCATACTCGCCATTCCTCAGCATGACTTTAAAAAACAATTCCTTATAGCCTGTGCAGATCGTTCGCCTTTTAAATATCCTTTTTGAATTTCGGTATAATAACGGTTTTCTTCTCATCCTGTCTTTTACTTTTGGCATTCCCGCCTCCTGACTCATCATCATCACAAGTCCTGCAAGGGCAAGCCTGCTTTTTTTCTCTTCAGTCACCTCAGCTTCAAAAGCCGTGAACGAAGCCGTCTTTTTCAAACTGCGGATAACTGAGAAAAGCAAAAATAAAATGCCAAAAAGCGCAATCAAATGCCGCTCAGTAAAAACAATCAGGATAGCAGAACCAGTAAAAAGAATAGCTCTGACAAGGATATCGCCAATCCATCTCGAAATAGAGCGCGGCTTTCTGATCCTGTCTTGCTTTAAGGATAAAAAGAATATATGAAGGCCAAACAAATAACACAATAGAGCAGTGCTTTCTGCGAATGTGATGTGAACAGAATGACTGATAAGGGGAAGGACAATAAAAAAGAGAAGCAGCCATTTAGCCAGCGTGACCAGAAAAGAATACAAAAGCGCGTACCGTTTGAGCTGATAGATGATTTCCTTCTTTTGCAGCAAAAACACTTTGTCCGCTTCCATTAAAAATGTACGAATCGAGCCTGTAAACATGATCAGCCCACACACAGCGTACAGCCATCTCCACTCCGCCACTTCAGACCACTCATAAAGAAGACCTCTTCCATTCATCAAATCAATATACTGATAGATGACAAAAGCAATCGCCGGCAAAACAATATAGAGAGCGACTGTCCAGTCAATGACCGCATGCAACACTTTAAACTGATACTTGTAATAGTCAAACAGCCTTCGAAAAAAGAGCGTACGCCCGTTCATGGCCGATCACCTTGAACTGCCTTATAAAAACAGTCAAGCAATGACTGCCCCTCTAATCCGGTCTTGTCCTGAATATCTTTTAACGTGCCTTGGAGAAATAATGAACCTTTCTCAATCATATAAAACCGGTCACAGATTTTTTCCGCGGTATCGAGTACATGCGTGCACATAAGAATTCCGGCTCCGCGTTCTTTTTCAGCCTTAAGCATGTCCACAAAGCGTTTGGTCGATATCGGATCAAGGCCGATAAACGGTTCATCAATCACATACATATCCGGCTTAGAGAGAAAGGCCTGGATAAGCATTAGTTTTTGCTGCATGCCTTTTGAAAAGGTGACAGGCAGCTCATGTTTAACCTGATCAAGCGAAAACGTCTGCAGCAGGCTTTGGGCCCGATGCGCAAATTCACTCTCTTCAATGCCGTGGAGTGTGCTGATCAGATCCAAATGCTCCCACAGCGTCAGTTCTTCGTAAAAGGACGGATACTCCGGAATATATGCAAATGAACAGTCGTTCCAGGCAATATGCCCTTTAAAATCTTCTGAAAGGCCGAGTATCGCCTTGATTGCGGTGCTTTTTCCGGCGCCGTTAGCTCCGATCAGTCCAACTAGTTCCCCTTTTCTGACTTCCAGAAAAACATCGGTGAGCACTTTTTTTCGGCTTGTATACCCGGCCTGTTCTATTGAAGCTTCAAGCAAATTTGTCAAAACTCTCCCACCTCCAAAATTTACTACGAAACAGAATAAAAAAAGTTTCTTTAACCATAATAATATTGAGCCGAAATACATAGTAATCCAACAAGGATGGCTGCCCAACGCGAATTGGAAAAAATTAATAGGAGTTATCCCTAGATTCATCACTGCAATATCGTGTATAATGAGGGCGAATTATTATAACAATTACAGATGTCTGCCTTTGTTGCTATTTCGTACGCAGTTGATAGTCGTGAGTTGTGGTTAGTCAAGTCCATCCGATCTTATGATAGGGAGTGGTTTTTTGAAACCTTCAACAAACCGTATGCTAACTCGAATCAAATCAGTTTACATGTTTATCCAAGAAAAAGGTCTTGTGACAACACAGGAACTGGTTGACGAATTCGGCATTACACCTAGAACGATTCAAAGAGACTTAAATGTGTTGGCATATAATGATCTTGTTCATAGTCCAAGCCGTGGCAAGTGGGAGACAACGAGAAAGAAAGTAAAGATTACCTCATAAATTGAAAAATTACATAGGGCCGCCTGAGAGCGGCCCGATAGATAATAGGGCGAAGAAACTGCTGAGCCTTGTTTTTGTGTGCTTATAAATAAAACCCCGCATTCGGTATGCGGGGTTTTTGTCATGCTTGCGGCTCATTGAGCAAATGAAGCTCTTCCTCTGTCAGCTCACGGTATTCTCCGGGTGCCAGAGCGGGATCTAGGGAAACGCGTCCCATCGAAAGCCGCTTCAGATAAACCACTTCATTGCCGACTGCCTTTGCCATTTGCTTGACCTGATGGTATTTTCCTTCTGTAATTGTCAGGTATATCACGGTATTGCCACTGTCGTTTGTTTTGATTTCCGCTTTTGCCGACTTTGTTTTATAGCCGCCCTCTATGTAGACACCCGTTTCCAAATCGGAGATGTCTTCCCGAGAAATCTGTGATTTTAAATGGACTTCATACGTTTTTGGAACATGCTTTTTAGGAGAAAGGAGCCGATGTGCGAGCTGCCCGTCATTTGTGAGCAGCAAAAAGCCCTCTGTATCTTTATCAAGCCTGCCGGCTGGAAATGGCTCAAATCTCATCTCCTCCGGCGTCAGCAGATCGACCACTGTTTGCTGCCGGCTGTCCTCAGTCGCCGACAGCACGCCCTGCGGTTTATTCATCATAAGATAAATGAACTCTCGATAATCAACCGGTTCCCCGTATACGGTCACCTCCTGTGTATCAGGATCAACGTGCGCCTTTACATCTTTGGCAGGTTTGCCGTCGATCATCACGGCTCCAGCCTTCACAACGGCTTTGACTTCTTTTCTGGAACCATACCCGCTGTTGGCAAGCAGCTTATCAAGTCTCATTCCCAATCTCTCCTTTATAAAAGAAAGCCCGCAGCATGCGAGCCCTCAGTTTCATCATATCTAGTTCATCAGCCTGCATGTCTGCCTTTCTTTAAGAAACCTGGCAAACGGCGGCCTAAAATTTTCTGTAAAAATCCTAATCGGTAGCCGCAATACAGGTAGACAGCTCCGCCAACAGCGGCCGCGATCACCACAACAATCGCAGCTTGCAGCTGGCCATCCTGATAGGAAATAAAGAAGCCTAATACCCACTGCACGATTTTCACGGCAATACCCATAATGGCTGATAAGACAAGCATCAAAACAGTTCGTTTAACTAGTATCTTATACGAATAGCCTGCATGGCGCTTAATCATGATAAACCCATATAAAAGGGAAGCGATATATCCAAGCGCCGTCGCTAAAATCGCTCCGTCAGCCTGCATCAGCTTGATCAGCGGAACATTCAGCACAAGCTTGATCACGACGCCGATCACAAGGCTGACAACCGCAAATTTTTGCTTATTGATGCCCTGCAGAATGGCTGCGTTGACTGTAAACAAAGAGAACAGAATTGCGACTGGCGAATACCATAGCAAAATGTTTGCCCCCAGTTCAGGGTGAAGGCTCTCTGACCCGTAAAAGAACGTATACGTCGGTCCTGACAATAGAGAGATCCCAACAACAGCCGGAATAATTAAAAACAGGATCGTCTGCATCGTTTGATTAATCTGCTGATTTAACAGCTTATAGTTTCCGCTTGTAAACGATTCAGTAATCGTTGGAATTAATGTCAGTCCGAAAGCAGTTGCTAGGGAAACCGGGATCATCACGAGCTTCTGAACATACAGGGTTAGAATCGCAAGCATGTCTTGGCTGATGGCTTGATGACCGGCTTCAATCATCGCTTTGTTAAACGTATTTGTATCAATATAGTTATACAAAGGGATGGCTAGTCCGACAAAAACGTACGGAGCAGCATAGCTGAACAGCTCGAAAAACATTTTTTTGTAGCTTAGGTTTGCTGTCGGACCCGTATTCGGCATCATCGCCAGCAGGCTGCCCTTCCGTTTGTTCCAATAAATATAAAGCACGACCAGCCCTCCGAAGGCACCGATCAGCGCTGCGAAGGTTGCATAGCCCACAGCGATGACAAGGCCGCCGTTGAAAACCTTCAAAATCAAGAATGTCGCACTCAATAGAAAGATGATGCGGACAATCTGTTCAACGACTTGGGAAACAGCTGTCGGACCCATCATTTGGTGCCCTTGAAAGAATCCGCGGACAAGGCTCATAATCGGTACGACCAAAAGCGCTAAGCTGACCATGCGGATGACATAAACGACATGATCAATTGTCAAGCCGTTATTATCCTTGCCTCCCAGCGATATTTCCGCAAACATCGGAGCCGATAGATACAGAATGAAAAAGGCTATCATTCCTGTGACGAGCATAACCGACATGCCCGCCTTGAGCATTTTCCTGCTTGTCTCATAATCCCCTTTTGAATTATATTTGGAAACAAATTTAGAAACAGCGGCCGGAAAGCCCATCGTAGCAATATTCAAAAATAAAGTGTATTGGTTGTATCCGTATTGAAATAATGCACCGCCTGTCGCCCCGACCATAATGCTGAAGGGAATTAAATAGACCATCCCCAGAATCCGCGATATATATGTACCGAGCGTTAATACAAACGTGCCTCTTAACAGTTTGCTTGACATGTTTCTTCATCACCATTTTCTACGAAGATTCAACTTTTCTATTTTACCACAACTGGGCATTTAGACGGTAATAAATACAAAAGCAATCCTGTGAACATTCATGTCCGCGGCAAAAGACGTTTAAGGAGCGGCTTTCTTTCGCTATAATAGTACTGCGGACGGGGTGTCCGCACACGAAATGAAAAGAAAGTTGATGATAAAGATGAAACAATATGACGTAATCGTAATCGGCGGAGGCCCTTCAGGCTTGATGGCTGCGATTGCAGCAGGAGAACAGGGCGCTGGCGTGTTGCTGATAGATAAAGGAAATAAATTAGGACGGAAACTCGCGATTTCCGGGGGCGGCCGCTGTAATGTGACGAACCGCCTTCCTGTGGAAGAAATTATCAAGCACATCCCCGGCAACGGGCGTTTTTTATACAGCGCGTTTTCTGAATTTAATAATGAAGACATTATCAAGTTTTTTGAAAACCTCGGCATTCAATTGAAGGAAGAGGATCACGGCCGGATGTTTCCTGTGACCGACAAAGCCCAAAGTGTCGTTGACGCGCTGTTAAACAGGCTGAAGCAGCTCCGCGTAACAATCAGAACGAACGAGAAAATTAAATCTGTTATATATGAAGATGGACAGGCAGCAGGGATTGTGACGAATAATGGCGAAATGATCCATAGCCAGGCAGTCATTATCGCTGTAGGCGGTAAAAGCGTGCCTCATACCGGAAGCACGGGAGACGGCTATGAATGGGCTGAAGCCGCGGGCCATACCATAACAGAGCTGTTTCCGACAGAGGTTCCAGTCACTTCTGGCGAACCGTTCATTAAGCAAAAAACACTTCAGGGCTTATCACTAAGAGATGTAGCCGTTAGTGTGTTAAATAAAAAAGGCAAACCGATTATCACACATAAAATGGACATGCTGTTTACCCATTTCGGCCTCTCAGGACCTGCCATTCTCAGATGCAGCCAATTTGTCGTAAAAGAGCTGAAAAAACAGCCTCAAGTGCCGATCAGAATCGACTTGTATCCGGATATCAATGAAGAAACGCTTTTCCAAAAGATGTATAAAGAACTGAAGGAAGCACCGAAAAAAACCATTAAAAACGTGCTGAAGCCTTGGATGCAGGAGCGCTATCTCCTATTCCTGCTCGAAAAAAACGGCATCTCTCCGAACGTATCGTTTTCTGAGCTGCCGAAGGATCCTTTCAGACAATTTGTAAGGGACTGCAAGCAGTTTACTGTCCTCGCAAATGGCACACTGTCGCTTGATAAGGCATTTGTCACGGGAGGCGGGGTATCTGTAAAAGAAATTGACCCGAAAAAGATGGCTTCTAAAAAAATGGAGGGGCTTTATTTTTGCGGTGAAATTCTGGATATCCACGGCTACACAGGCGGATACAATATTACCTCCGCCCTTGTCACAGGCAGGCTTGCAGGGCTAAATGCCGGGCAATACGCCCGTTCTTAATCATTACTCTTTAAATCTCTTGCCGCCAAACTCACATTTGAACATTCCCCGCATTCATGTTAGGGTGAGACTTGTTTTGTTTCACCTGATTGCGGGGTAATTTTAAGAGAGGAATGAGCTGCCATCGTACGACCATACTAAGCCTGCGAGCAAGATATAGGCGTACACAAAAAATTAGAGGGTGAGAAATGTTGAAACATATATCTAGTGTATTTTGGATTGTGATTGCAATCACAGCTGCAGCTGTATTATGGGGTGTTATTTCTCCTGACAGCCTGCAAAATGTGTCTCAATCGGCACAAGCATTTATTACCGATTCATTTGGTTGGTATTATCTTTTAGTTGTCTCTTTGTTTGTCGGGTTTTGTCTCTTTTTGATTTTCAGCCCGATCGGAAAAATCAAACTCGGAAAGCCTGATGAAAAACCGGAATTCGGGTTATTATCATGGTTTGCCATGCTGTTCAGCGCAGGCATGGGAATCGGCTTAGTATTCTACGGTGCGGCTGAACCGATCAGCCATTACGCAATTAGCTCTCCATCAGGTGAAACAGAAACCCCCCAAGCCTTCAGAGATGCACTCCGCTATACGTTTTTCCACTGGGGTTTGCACGCTTGGGCCATTTATGCCATTGTGGCATTATGCATTGCCTATTTCCAATTCCGCAAAGGCGCACCCGGGTTAATCAGCAGCACACTGTCACCGATTATCGGGGATAAAGTAAACGGACCGATCGGAAAGGCCATTGACTGTATTGCAGTTTTCGCCACTGTTGTCGGGGTGTCAACAAGTCTTGGTCTTGGCGCAACCCAAATTAACGGCGGTTTGAATTACCTGTTCGGCATTCCGAATGCATTTATCGTCCAATTGGTTTTAATCATTATTGTGACAGTGCTCTTTTTACTTTCTGCGTGGAGCGGACTCGGAAAAGGAATTAAGTATTTAAGCAACACAAACATGGTATTGGCCGGATTGTTAATGTTGTTTATGCTCGTTGTCGGGCCTACAGTGCTGATAATGAACTCATTTACAGATTCTATCGGACAATACATTCAAAATATCGTTCAAATGAGCTTCAGACTGACACCGAATGATCCTGAAAAACGCGAATGGATTAACAGCTGGACGATTTTCTATTGGGCATGGTGGATTTCCTGGTCTCCATTTGTCGGCATTTTCATCGCCCGTGTATCCAGAGGCCGGACGATCCGCGAATTTTTAATCGGCGTCTTGGTGACACCTTGTATTTTGACATTTCTATGGTTCTCCATTTTCGGCGTATCAGCCATGGATCTCCAGCAAAAAGGCGCGTTCAATGTAGCAAAGCTGTCCACTGAAACGATGCTGTTCGGAACACTTGATCACTATCCGCTGACAATGGTGACATCGATCCTTGCATTGATTCTGATCGCAGTATTCTTTATCACGTCTGCTGATTCAGCTACATTCGTGCTGGGCATGCAGACGTCGTACGGTTCTTTAAATCCGGCGAATTCTGTGAAACTCAGCTGGGGTATCATTCAGTCCGCCATGGCGGCTGTGCTCCTATATTCCGGAGGGCTTGCCGCTTTGCAGAACACAGCGATTCTGGTAGCGCTGCCGTTTTCTATCGTTATCCTGCTGATGATTGCCTCTCTCTATCAATCGCTCTCAAAAGAAAGAAGAGAGATCAAAAAAGCGGAGAAACTCGATAAACCGAGAAGTCCAAGAGTGAAAAAAGCATATTAACAAAAAAGATCTTTCCGCGCCTGCGGGAAGATCTTTTTATTTGCGATATAAAATAAGGGCGGAAAAACAGTAAAGCTGCTCGCCGTCTGGGTCGCACGCCGCCGAAACCGTATATTTGATATCAATCAGCTGCTCCTCCGATATCCCTTTTAAAAATGAATTGATTTCCGTCTGTAAGTCTTTTTCATGCTCTTCATCAAATACCGCTACCTTCAGCATTTTATCCGCTCTCCTTTCTCTATCAATCTATTCCGTTTGGAACAGCGTTATGATAGAGAAATGATGATTATCTCGTTTCCGGATAAAAAGCTTTCCGTATATGGGATTTCCTCTGTGGCTCGCCGCCGTGCTGCTCCACTTTCAGCAGCACGGCATAAACAATGCGCATATGACAGTAGCTGATAAGGCTGACGCTGAAAAAAGGGACAATGCCCGGCAGGTACGCAAGCAAGAAAAAGAGAGCAACAGTCAGCGCAAGCATAGCAAGCGTATATTGCAAATACGCCACACTGAGCAAGAGCGAAAATTTCACATACAGACGTTTTTTCCAGTCAAAATGGACAAGCAGCGGAAACACATAAAAAAGCATGGATACGAACAAAAAGCCAAATATCATAATGGCGAAGCGCAGGATGTGCAGAAGGAAATGACTTGGATAGATGAAGGCCAAATCAATATAAATGATCACTCCGATGAGCGCCAGTACAGCGCCGAGCAGATTTGAACGAAAAAATTCACCCTTATATTCCTGCCAAAACGTTTTGAGCACCGGAACGTTGTCCTGCCCCTGGATCCACTTCCGCATGACAGCGAATAAAGCCGCGGTCGCGGGCATGATGCCAAACACGCCGAGACCGAGTAACGTAAAAAACAGCCACAGCAAGTTTGTATACGCAAATCTCATAATCCATTCGCAAAAACGCAGCATCCGTCCCAGTGAGCCATCATGTTCCATGGCGCCCCTCCTTTTTTGCATTATACATTCTGCATCTGAAAAAGCTCTTTCATGCCGATCGGCTTCTTTTCGGCAACCGAGCGCCACATTCCCTCACCAACCGCGATGGAGTAGGCTCCAGCTTCAGCCCCGGCTAAAATATCATAGCGGCGCAGCGGGTCTTTTCCTAAAAAAAGATCCTCAAGCAAAAGCGGATCACCTCCGCCATGCCCCCCTTCATTTTTGACCACTTGTATCGTCTGCTTTGATTCAAAAAGCGGATAGTAATCGATTGTCTGCTCAGGAAAAGCAAACGGAATTCTGGAAGGTTCGTGAAATTCATTTGATTCAATACGCCCTTTTGTGCCGTTGATCGTCAGCCGGTAGCCTTCATACGGGGCCGAAAAAATAATCGAGTAGCTTAACAGTGCGCCGCCATCATATTTGACTGCCGCCACGTACGTATCCTCGATGTCAATTTCCTCGTCAAAAATACACGCGTCAGGCCTGTATGCAGTATATAAGCTGGACTGGTCTCCTGCTTCGAGATGATCATCCTTTATAGAAGCTTTAGAGGAACGGGGATGCCACCTTGAATAGTAGTGGCATTTTTCTTTGACCCGGCACGTCCCGCAAAAACGCCCGTCTTCTTCCGGCAAGGGGTTCCACTCACTGTCCGGCCCATAGTAATTCAAGGCGCCATAAGCAAATACCTCTTCCGGATTTTGGCCGAGCCACCAATTGACGAGATCAAAGTGATGTGTTGATTTATGGACAGAAAGGCCCCCGGAAAACTGTCTCGACCTGTTCCAGCGTTTAAAATAGCTGGCGCCATGATACGTATCAATATACCAATTTAAATCAACGGAGGTGACCCTGCCTATTTTTCCGTCCAGAATCATTTCTTTTATTTTCCGATGAAACGGGCTGTAGCGATAGTTAAACGCGACGGTGACTTTTCCTTCGCTTTTGGCCTCCGCTTCAAGCACCCGATTCGCATCCTGCACTGTTGTCACCATTGGTTTTTCAGTAATCACATCTGTATTCCACTGAAGACTTTTTACAATATATGTGACATGCGTATCGTCCCTGCCTGCCACAATGACGATATCAGGCTTTGACACGCGCATCATCTCATCAAAAGCATCTTCGCTAAACTCGGGCACGTGGGCCAGCTCGGGAAATTTCTTCTTGCAAACGGCAAAACGTTTCGGATCGGCATCCAGCAATCCCGTAATCTCATAATGAGTTGAAAACCGCTCCAACAGCGGTTTGATAAACATACTGAATGCTCTGCTGCTCAATCCGCAAAAGACGATGTTCTTCAATATCCTCACCTCTATCGGGCTTCAGTTAGTTGAGAAATCAGCTGCAGCGCTTCCTCTGTTTTTTCAGCATACACAGGGATAAACGCCGCCATATCGCGATTCAATTGAAAAGAATAGCCGTTCAGCTGTTTTTTCCCTTTTTCGATCTGAACGGCATAGATCGTTTTTTCTCCTGTTTTTTTATTAACAGTTGTATAAGGAGATGTTTTTTCAGGAGGCAATCCGTTTAACGGCTGAAAATTTTCCGGATCATCGTAAGCTTGAAACATGTCTTCAGGCACGATAAAAACATCCCCCTCATGGGCGGTAATTTCAGTCAGCAGTTTTTCCTGAAAAGCTGGAAAGATATCGACCTTCCCGGCATTCTGCTCGGCGGCCTTTTTTATTTTTTCCTGTACGCCAGCCTGCATATCAGAAAAGAGAATGACATGCATTCCGTCCGGCCTGCTTGAGCATGATGCCAAAAAGAGCACTGAGACGATCACACACAAAGCCGTACGTATCTTTTTTGTCATTTCCCCGCTGACCTAAAAAGAGTCTCCAGCTCTGTCATAGCTAAAATAAACGCGCCGGCTCCGTGCAGATCGTTTGTGCTTCTTTCGCGGCTGACATAATAGTCATAAAAACCGGCTGACGTTCCGACACATATGTCTTTGACGAGAAACGCTCCGTCTTCTGATGTTTCGGTTTTATGCTGAATCAAGCCTTGATACGCTTTTAGTAGTGTTGTTTCGTAAGCTCTGTCTAAATAGCCTTTATTGATTCCCTTCGCAAATGCGTACATGTACAGGCAGGACCCTGAGCTTTCCAGCCAGTTATCAGACCTGTCTCCCTTATCAACGATCTGATACCATAGCCCCGTCTCTTTGTCTTGATAACGGCAGATGCTTTCCATCATGTCCTGCAGCGTGTTTTTCCACACATGACGGTTTGGATGCTTCTTCGGCAGCTCTTCAATCATGTCAGCAAGAGACATGACATACCAGCCGATGGAACGTGCCCAAAATTCCGGTGAACAGCCTGTCTCTTCATTGGCCCAAGGCATTTTTTTCGCTTCATCCCAGGCGTGATAAAAAAGTCCGGTTTTTGCATCCTTCGTATGCTTTCTCATCAATGACTCCTGCAGCACGACCTGATCAAACAGCTCCGGCTCCTGCTTCAGATTGGCATATTTCAGTGCGAACGGCCCCCCCATGTATAAGCCATCAAGCCACATTTGGTAAGGATAACCGTCTTTGTGCCAAAAACCGCCCTCAGACGTCCGGTTCAGTGTTCCATATAAGCCGCGCAGCCTTTTTGCCGCTTTGACATACCGTTCATCCTTCGTCTGCTCGTATAATGGAAAAAGAATGAGACCCGCTTGAATGGCATCCAGTTCATCTCTTTTAAATAATAGATTGCCATAATCATCGATTAAGAGATCTGCATAAGCCTTCGCATACTCAAAATACCGCTTTTCCCCGGTTGCTTCCCGCAGCCGCAATACACCGCATAAGAAAACACCCTGATGGTAGTGCCAGCGGTTTGCAGGAGGCAGCTCCTCGACTGTGTACGTATTCATAATGGTTTTTGCCAATGCCTCCGCGTACGTAAGAGGCGATTTTACAGCGATTGATTGATCCATTGATCCCATCCCTTTCTTAATAAATTCCTTCCTCGCCAAATTTCTTCGCTAAACGATTCGCTAGCATGACCAAAATCAGCCCGACCGCCGCTTTAAATACGCCGACTGCTGTACTGTAGCTGAATTGGCCCTGTTTCAGCCCTGCAGTATAAACATACGTATCAAAAATTTCCGCCACTTCCCTGTTAGTCGCATTTAACAGCAAATACACATGCTCGAAGCCAAGCTCCAGCGTGTCTCCGATTTTCAAAATCAGCAAAACGACGATAACGCTTTTAATGGCGGGCAGCGTAATATGCCACATTTGCCGCAGCCGTCCCGCTCCGTCCATTTTCGCCGCTTCATACAGCTGGGGGTCAACCGCTGTAATGGCCGCCAGATAAATGATCGTCGACCAGCCTGCTTCCCTCCAGATAACCTGCAGAATATACAGGGGCCGGAACCATTCTTCGTTCAGCAGAAAATTGATTTTTTCACCGCCAAAAAACACAATCAGTTCATTAATCAAGCCTCCGTCTACCGTTAAAAGCACAAACGAAAGCGATACAACAATGACCCAAGACATAAAATGCGGGATATAAATCAGCGTCTGAACAAATTTTTTAAAGAGAGCAATCCGCACTTCGTTCAATAAAAGCGCCAGCAGTATCGGCACCGGGAAAAATATGGCCAGGTTCAAAGCAAATAACACGAGCGTGTTTTTTAACAAGAGAAAAAATGTAGGCTCAGTAAACAGCCTGATAAAATGCTTCAGCCCCACCCACTCACTGCCCAAAATGCCGAGGAACGGCTGATAATCCTGAAACGCAATCACAATTCCCCACATCGGGACATACTTAAAAAGCAAAAAATAAATACACCCCGGCAAAATCATCAAGTACAAATATTTTTGCTGAATCAGCTTACTTAGTAAGCGCTTTCTTTTTTCTTTTTTAAAAATGACTGTATCAACAGCCGGCGCTTGCGCTTCTGCTGTTTTCATTTTTTCCCAGCCTCCTTTCACGGGTTCTTGCATTCACTGTAGCGCAGAGGTAAAAGTCCGTCTACAATCATATGATCACATCCTGTTTTATCCCTTTATAATCAAGGGTTCAGGAGGTCCACCTGAAAAAAAGACACCGATATTAGAAAATGATTATTGACAATATCTATCAATCTTTGGATTAATTGTATTAAGGTGAAGTGGATGTTATGAAATGGGGGGTTTTATGAAAAGAAGCCAATACAAGTTTTACTACAAACTGATCACGTTTTTCTGCCTGCTCAGCACCATTCCGGTTATTTTGGTCGGATTGTTTTCGTACGAGCACTCTCAGAAAACGGCTATTTCCAACGTTTCAGAGGAAAAATTCGACACACTCCAGCAGACCCAGCAAAGCATCGAGCATATATTGAAAACCGTCGATCACTCTTTAACCCACTATGTGAGTTCGCCGCCTCTCCTTCGCACATTGTCCGAGCCTTTGCACTCAGACCAATTTCAAATCTATAACCAAGTGAACCAAGAGCTCAATTATCTGCAAAGCTTTGATACCGATCTGTCCAACATGACGTTAGTCAGTTATACGAAAAAATGGTACATGAACAATTCCGGTTTGTACCGTTTGAATACAGACACTCTTCATGAAGCAGCCTCAGCGTACACGAAACAAAAAGCGAGCCGCTCCTATTGGACGCTTGAGGAAAACAATCATTTGATTTCAACCAAAGAAGGCACATCAGAAAACTGCCGCTACAATATCAATTTAATTAAGCAGCTTCCTTTGAACAGCACAAATACAAAGGGATTGGCCGCCGCAAGCATCCCGAGCTGTTCGCTTGTCAAAAATATGCCCGGCTATTCAAACGCCAACAACCTGTTTATCATCGATGAAAAAGGCCTCATCATCCTTCATAACAATATGTCTGACGTTGGTGAATCTCTTCATAACGACGGCTTTGTCCAAAAAGTGCTGGCGCAAACGGCCAATAGCGGACAGTTTGAAACAGTGATTGACCGGATTCATTATAAAGTCACCTATCAAAAATCTGACTATAATGCATGGACTTATTTTTCTCTCGTTTCCCTGCCTGAGTTAAAAAAAGAAGCCAAATCAATCGGATGGATCACTTTTACAGTATGCCTCATTTTGTTAACGCTTTCATTGTTGTTCTCTTGGCTTGGCTCCCGCCATTTTTACAAGCCGATCAGGGTGCTTTACGAATCATTCGCAAGACATGGAGCCATACAAGAGAAACAACAGCCTCCTCAAAATGAATTTGAGTTAATTGAACAGAGCTTTAAGCAGCTGAAGGACCGAAATGACGACCTTGAGGAAACGATGAAGCAGCAAGCCACTCATCTGCAGCAATATTTTATGGTCAGGCTTATGCTTGGAAAACTGACGGATGAGGAGGTTGATAACCGTTTTGAAAGCCTCGGCTTAAAGCAAAATTGGCGGCACCTTGCCCTGCTTGTGCTCCAAATTGACACACTGAATCATACGCCTTATGAGAAAAAAGATATGGATCTGCTTTTGTTTGCCGTCAACAGCCTGATTGAGCGATGCATCCCGACGGACAAACATCTTGCCCCCGCCGTAGTTGACAAACAGCAGGCGACGATTTTGATCAACCAAAGCGGGACAAAAGAAGAATTCATGGCTGAGCTGAATGAGACTGCAAGGATGATTCAGGAAAAAGCGGAAGCTGAGCTGCATCTGTCTGTCAGCATCGGCATCAGCCAGCCGTTTGATGTGCTGACAAAAGCGAAAACAGCCTATGCGGAAGGCTCAGAAGCGTTGAAATACCGGCTTAAAGCGGAAAACAAGTCGATCATTTTTTACGAAGACCTTGACCAGAAAAAAACCTTCAAAACCCATTTTCCAAAGCAGCTTCAGCATGAGCTGTTTGATGCTGTCAAAGCAGGAGACAAGGAGAAAGCGGATAAATGCCTGCACGCGATTTTGCAAGCCATTTTCACCCAGAACACCAACCCGTATCAATTTCAAATCGCCATCGCCCGTTTTTTGAACCATGTGATTGAGCTGATGCATGTGCTCGGGATCGAATTGTTTGAGCTTGAAGAAAACAAAATGCTGTATGACCAAATTTTTGAGCTGAAAACGTTCGAGGATACCGAAAACTGGCTAAAGAATGAGTTTATTGATCCGATGACAGACAAAGTGAACGCCCGCGCGGATGCCCAGTACAAAAATATTTCCGACAACATCATTCATATCATCCATCATGAGTTTGAATCCGAATTGACACTGGACGAAATCGCACGCAGGCTGCATTACAACCCAAATTATTTAAGCAGTATTTTCAAAAAAGAAATGGGAATTTCATTCAGCGAGTATGTCTCAAGCTACCGACACCATATGGCGAAAAGCTGGCTTGCCGAAACCGACATGGCGGTCAAGGACATTGCCGAAAAGCTGAAATATAAAAACTCCCAAAACTTCATCAGATCATTTAAGAAGCTGGAAGGGATTACACCGGGAAACTACCGCCAGCAAAAAAGAAGCATGTAAAAAACCCAAAACCGCTTGCGCGTTTTGGGTTTTTCCAATGTTATTTTGCTTGTTTAAACGCTTCTTCGTATTCCTGAATAATTTGTTTTCCTCCGCTTGACTCCCATTTTTCCACTTCTTTATCGAACTGGCTTTCTGTGATGTCTCCAATCATATATTTGTAGGTCGCGTCATCAATGATTTTCTTCAGTTCGTCACCCCGTTCCGACTCCGATGCGGAATACAGGCTTTCAGCCGGGTTTGAGACGATAATCTTTTCATTGTCCTCGGTCAGCTCCTCGTACGCCGTCCGAAGCGGATCTCCAGTGTTTTTTAAGTAGGCTTTATCAATGGCAATTAAAGCGGACAGCGGCTGAATATCAGTCTGCCAGTCTTTTACCTGGCTTTCTTTGCGTGTAAACGTTTTGTCCTCACCTTTGTTGTAATGAACGCCGTCAATGCCATAAGTCATCAGGCTATAGACATCTTCTTCGGCAATTCGGTCAAAAAACGCCAAGATCCGTTTAAGCTCAGCTTCCGTTTTCACACTCGTTTTCGGGAAAGCAAACACGCCGTTATGGCCTCCTGATGCCCATACCCGCTCTTTCCCATCTGGGCCTTTTATGCGGTTGATGATCTCGAGCTTCATCGATTTATCAGAGGCATGGTCGCGCAGATTGACCGCATCTACCATATTGCCAATATAAATGCCGGCTTTTCCTTGAGAAAACAGCTCCTGCTGCTGGGTTTTGCTTGTGACGGGAAAATCCTTATTCATATACCCGTTATCACGCAGCTTTTTCATATAGTTCATCGTGTCTTTGTATTCCTGTGTCATGAAATCAGGCGTGAATTTGCCGCCCGATTCCTTCCAATCTGTCGGCATGCCTTCATACGAGCCAATCGTTTTAAACGCGCCGTAAATCAAGTCATTACGGTCTGCCAGCCCGATCGTATCATCTTTCCCATCCTTGTCCGGGTCGTCCTCCGTAAATGCTTTGGCCACTTCATAAAGCTCATCCAACGTTTTCGGGGTTTTCAAATTTAAATTGTCCAGCCAGTCCTTCCGAATGACGATCCCCTGTCTGGAAAGCGGGCGCTCTCTGTATATCCCGTAGAGCTTGCCGTCAATTGTCACATTTTTATTAATGAGTTTGTTCATTTTGTTTAAGTTGGGATAATCCTTGATATAATCGCCGATTTCCCAAAACATTCCTGACCGAAAGGCATTCATGACTGACGAATTTTTAATATCCTGGATGGTCACGATTTGCGGAAGATTCCCGGCTGCAAGCGCTGCATTCAGCCTGTCTTCTTTCACCGCGTCTGGAACCCAGGTGATGTCGAGTTCTGTATTTGTCAGCTTTTCAATTTCTTTAATCGCCCTGTCTTTCGGCGGCTGCTGGTGATACAAAATCGCCATCCAAGACAGCTTTACCTTTGAATCTGGGCCAGCTTTGCCTTCAGCCGAAGACTGATCAGTTCCTTTACAGCCCGCCAGCACTCCGCCGAGTGCCAGTACAAGCACAATCAAAAGCACCCTCCATTTGTTTCCCATCGTACCCCTCCGTTTCATATTTCTTTATCCTTTGACAGATCCCAGCAAAGCTCCTTTTGCAAAATGCTTTTGTATAAACGGATAGACAAGCAGAACAGGGATGGTCGCCACCACTATGACCGCCATTTTAATGGTTTGCTCAGGCGGCGGGCTGCCCGACCCCATTTCAGACATATCCCCCTGCATACCGCTTGATACAATGACGATTTGGCGCAGAAGAACCTGAATCGGCCATTTTGCTGAATCATTTAAGTACAAGATCGCTGTCATATACGTGTTCCAATACGTGACCGCATAAAATAGTGAAATCGTTGCGATCGCAGGAAGAGACAGCGGCAGCACAATTTTAAAGAATATGCCCAGATCATTGCACCCATCAATTTTCGCGGACTCTTCCAGGCTTGATGGGATATTTTGAAAGAAGTTTTTCAGAATGATCAGGTTAAAGGCATTAATGGCTGTCGGCAAAATAAGCGCCCAGTAAGAATCGAGCAATCCAAGCGATTTGACCACAAGGAAAGTCGGAATCATGCCGCCGCTAAACAGCATCGTAAATACGACGAGAAACATGAGCGGCTGCCGGCCGATTAAATCACGGCGGGATAACCCGTAAGCCATCAGTGACGAAAGAAACATGCTGACCGCAGTGCCTATCACTGTCACAAACACAGAAACAAGCAAACTCTTATAAATAATATCTGTTGAAAAAATGTAGCGATAAGCATCTAGCGAAAAAGTGGTCGGTATTAAAATAAATGTTTTCGACACGACTTCTTCTACTGTGGCGAAGGATGCTGCGATGACATGAATGAACGGAAGTACGCATATTAAAGCGAACATCAGCAAGAAACCATAAATCAACATATCAAACAGACGGTTTTTCAGTGAATGTGCGATAGCTCCCACCTCTCTTTGTAAGCGTTATCATATTTTGGAAACCGAGCTCAGCATGTGACGATATCGTGTCTAAAATGTAGCAAATCTGTGATTGCCATGTCTATAATCATTTGAACAGTGTCCCCGGCCGGGCGGGGGCTGCCGCGAATTGAGACCGATAACAAAAGAAAAAGAGCATAATCTTAGAAAATGATTATGCTCCGTTCTCCTCCTCGTTCAGAAGTTCAGCCGTATTGATTTGTGGCGAAAACCCAAGTTCATTCACGGCAGATTCAATGGACCATGGCCGGCCCGGATTATCAGAGACGGCGTAATAAGTGCCGTACCGGATATTGGTCTCAATGGCGGCTTTGAAAATCGACAGCAGATCGGGGTGAGAAAGCAGTGTCTTTTTCGTCCGTTCTTTTTCATGCAGCGTATCCATTTCATCTGTGACGACTGTTCCGATTCGCAGGTTGATTACTGATAGCTTATTTTCCAAATAAAACAAATGGCCGATCTGTTCAGAGGTCAGCTTTAATACACCGTACAAGTTTTTTGACAGCGGATAATCGCTTGTTGTGATTTCCCGTCCTAAGAGCGAGCGCCCGTCTTTTTCGTAGACATCTGTGACATGATTACTGCTGGCGAACACGAGCTTTTGAATGCCGAGCTCCGCTGCCGCACGGCACAGATAATAGCTTGCCCTATAGAAAACATCCGTCATTTTTTCAAACTCAGCGATGTCCATAATATCGTATTTGATTTTAACAGCGAGTAAATTCAAGATGACATCCGTATCTTTTGGAATCTTCTTCAACAGCTCCTCATAATTTGCCGCGTCAGCCTGAATGGAAGAGGCTTTGCCATCGAAATGATCTTTATCAAGCACTGTCACTTCATAGTCTGAAATAAGCCCTTCAGCAAGCAGTCTCCCAATCACACCATTTCCGCCGGCGATCAGCACTTTTTTCACTATGTTCACTCCCCTTTTTTATAGATTGCCCATTTTCGGCGGGGCTGACACTTTTTTGGCACTCACATTCTTAGGCTTATTCAAAAGTCACCGGCAGCTCCTCAAGCGCCCGAAATCCAAAAAGCGGCCGATACCGCCATTCAAAATCCGCGAGCTTAAGGCTGGGCATTCGCTGCAGAAGGGTGTTAATCGCAATTTGCGCTTCTAATCGTGCCAGCGAGGACCCTAAGCAAACATGATGGCCATGCCCGAATGAAAGGTGCGGATTAGGACTTCTCGTAATATCGAAGACATCGGGGTTCGTGAATATGCTAGGGTCTCGATTAGCCGCTCCTAACAAAAGATAGATTTGCTCTCCTTGACGGATCGTCACCCCGCAGATGTCAATATCCTCTGACGCAACTCTGGCTGTCATTTGCGTGGGGCTTTCATAGCGTAAACATTCCTCGACTGCGGTACCAATAAGATCTGGATTTTCTCTCAGTTTCAAAATCTGTTCTGGATGCTGCAGCAGACAAAGGACTGAATTGCTGATGAGATTGACCGTTGTCTCATGTCCGGCGATCGCCAGCAATATGCACGTAGATGCCGCCTCCTCTTCCGTCAGCTTATCCTTTTCTCTCCCCTTCAAGAGCATGCTGATCATATCCTGTTGAGGGTGGCGTTTTCTCTTTTGAATCAGCTCTTTGAAATATGCCATAGCCTGCACAGCCATAATATTGCCCTCTGTTAATGCCTTTCTTGACCGGGTAAAATCAATCGTTTGAATGAGACTCCCAGCCCACTCCTTTAATTGCTCCCTATCTTCCTCCGGTACACCTATAATGTTAGCTATGACAAAGCTTGCTAAAGGAAAAGCAAAGTCCGAAATGACCTCCATCTTTTTTTTACCTTGCACTTGATCAAGCAAATGATGGACAGTTTCAATGATATACGGCTGATAACTCTCTGTCGCTCTCGGCGTAAACGCTCCGCTGGCAAGCGTCCGCAATCGTCTATGATCAGGCTGGTTCTGAAACAGCATCATTTGATTTTGCACATGTGAAAGGTCCTGATATTTGGTTGAGCTCTCAGGCAGCGGGGTGCGGACTTTGAATCTCGCATCTTTCAAAATAGCAGCCGTTTCTTCATATCCTGTGACATACCAGCCCGGATATTTTAAGAAACTCCCTTTATAGATAGGATGAACAGCTCGCAATGTGTCGTAAAAAGAATATGGGTTTTTCAAAAACTCAGAAGATGCAGTTGATGATGCAATTGTCACGTGATTTTCTCCTTTCTGTTCAAAAATAAAAGCAATCGACATCATACCGATTGCTTTTATTGATTCTTTCAGCTTTTCGCACTTAAACTGGCCTTCATTTCTTCGACTGATTCAACTTCAAAGCCTAAATCACTCAGCATTTTATGATCCTCCGTCTCCTCTTGCCCGGCAGTTGTTAAGTAGTCTCCGACAAAAATGGAGTTTGCGGCGTAAAGCCCTAATGGCTGCAATGAGCGGAGATTGACCTCTCTTCCTCCGGAAATGCGAATTTCTTTTGATGGATTGATAAAACGGAACAGCGCCAGCACTTTTAAACAATACAGCGGGTTTAATTCGTTGACGCCTTCTAACGGCGTGCCATCAATTGCATGCAAAAAATTCACAGGAATGGAATCGGCGTCAAGAGCCTTCAAGCTTTTGGCGATGTCAATGACATCCTGTTTCGTCTCCTTCATCCCGATAATGGCGCCTGAACACGGAGACAGCCCCGATTCTTTTGCGATTTCAACCGTATTGACTCTGTCATCGTATGTATGTGAGGTCGTGATGTTTGAATGGTTTCTCTGTGACGTATTCAAATTATGATTATAGCGGTCTACTCCGGCATCTTTGAGACGCTTCGCCTGCTCTGGCTTCAACAGTCCGAGACACGCACAAACCTTCAGTCCATACGTCTCTTTAATTTCCTGAACCGCATCTACGACCTGATCCACTTCTCTGTTAGACGGCCCTCTGCCGCTTGCCACGATACAATATGTGCCGATATTCAGATCGTGCGCCCGCTTCGCGCCTTCAAGCAGCGTTTCCTTATTCACCATCCGGTAAGACTCAATCGGCGCTTTCGAAATCGCAGACTGTGAACAATAGCCGCAGTTTTCCGGGCAGAGCCCGGATTTCGCATTCATTATCATATTGAGCTTTACTTTTTTTCCATAAAAGTGTTTTCTGATATGAAAAGCTCCATGCATTAATAGCAAAATATCTTCATCAGGACAATGTAATATTGAAAGCGCCTCTTCGTCAGTCACTTCTGCTCCAGCCAGCACCCGGTCTGCGAGTTCCATCCATTGATTCATTCTCATACCCCCACTTAATTCATCAGTAATGATAGATTGATATGGTCTTTTACCATATGTAGAACCGTTTCTTTCGTCACGTTGGCAAGCTTTGGCGTAACCCCTAAAATCGGCACACCGCATAAGCGCTCAATCATCTCAGGATTGGTTTTTTCATCTTCATCAGGAGAGTCACTGATTCCATTGATAATAATTCCGGCAATTGGAAGCCCCAAGCTTTCTGCATATTTGACTGTTAAAAAGGTATGATTAATGGTTCCAAGGTGAGGACGTGCCACAATAATCATGGGAAGCTGCAACGCTTTTATGACATGACTGACCAAATAGTCCTCTCCCAATGGCACAGAAATACCACCTGCACCTTCTACGATGAAGCATTCATGTTTTTCTCTAATCCGCCCCCAATGGCTTAAAACCTCTTCCATGGTGACAGTCTTTCCCTCAAGTTTCCCTGCAACGTATGGTGCAAGCGGCGCCTTGAAGGCAAAAGGCGTAATGTCTTCATGAGAAAGACTGGTCTGCGACATATCTTTCAGCAAACTTGTATCACTATCTGGATGATGGCGCGATATCCCGCTTAAAAATGGTTTATACACCCCGACATCTCTATTATGTTCTCGTAATAAAGCTGCGATTCCGCTGGATATAACCGTTTTCCCCACTTCTGTATCTGTTCCTGTCACAAAAAAACCCCTCAAATGATGTTCAGCTCCTTTCCGATTGAATGAAATGTTTGCAGCAAATGATCAATATCACCCATACTGTGGTCAGACGTGATTGTAATTCGAATACGGCTTTCACCCGGCGCAACGGTCGGCGGCCGAATGGCAGGAGCATAAATTCCCTTGCCCTGCAGTTTTTCAGCAAATAGGACCGTTTTATGGGCATCGCCAATGACTACAGGAATAATCGGTGTGTGATCTCCTTTCATCACATAACCCATATTCTTCAGACTGGTTCTGATCATGCTGATATAAGAAAATAAAAGCTGTCGTTTTTCCCTGCTGGCTTCAATGATGTTGAAAGCCTCGTGAGCAGCCGCACAGCTGGCTGGCGGAATAGCGGTTTGAAAGATAAATGTTCTGGCATGGTTCAGCAAAAAGTCGATGAAGACCGCTGATCCAGCCGCAAAACCTCCTTCCGTACCAACAGCTTTGCTTAAGGTGCCGATCACAATGTCAGGATAAACACCAAAGTATTCACTCGTTCCTCGTCCCGAATCACCCAAAACTCCTGTTGCGTGGGCATCATCAACGACCACGAAGGCATGATAGCGTTTCGCAAGTGAGATGATCTGATCAAGAGGGGCGATTGTGCCATCCATGCTGAATACCCCGTCTGTTACGATAAAACGGCGCTGATAACGCTGTGTTTCATTCAGCTTGTTTTCAAGATCATTCATATCAATATGCCGATAAACAACTTTATCAGCCTTAGAAAGTCGGCAGCCGTCGATAATACTTGCATGATTGAGCTGGTCACTTAAAATGACATCTTCCTTTTCTGGCAAGGATGAAAGGACACCGACATTGGCCAAGTAACCGCTCGAAAACAGCAGGGCCGCTTCTGTCCGTTTAAAGCTGGCAATCTTCTTTTCTAGCTCTTCATGCCAGACCGAATTGCCTGTCGTTAAACGTGAACCGCTGCTTCCTGTCCCGAATTGCTGCAATGCTGTTTGGGCTGCATCGATCAAACGTCTATCGCTTGCGAGCCCTAAATAATTGTTTGAGGACCAGACCGTTTGATTTTCGCCATCAATGTTCCTCTCTGGAACCGGTGCCCCATTCATTGACCGCAGATTACGGTGTACGCCGGCTTCCTTTACTATGTCTAACCGCTCGTTTAACCAGGAATCAATCTTCAAGGCTCGTAACCTCGTGGATCGCTTGTTTCATAATGGCAACCATTTCCGAGAGCTCTTCAGCTGTGCTGGCAAGAGGAGGAAGAAATGCAATCACGTCCCCAAGCGGCCTTGTCAGCATTCCTAACTCTCTCATTTTTAAGGAAACTTTGTATCCAATCCGCCGATCAGCCGGGTAAGGTTCTTTAGTTTCCTTTGATCGTACAAGCTCTGCACCGCACATAAAGCCAAGCTGCCGAATATCCCCAACATGAGGAAGAGCGTGCAGATCTTGAAGAAGAAAATGGAGCTTTTTACTTTTTTCCGCTACTTGTTCCACAATGTTTTCAGATTCAAATAATGCCAGATTTTCAAGCGCAACCGCACAGCCAAGCTGATTGCCTGTATAGGAATGGCCATGGAAAAAGGTTTTTAGGTTTTCATAATCATCATAGAATGCCTTATAGATGTCTTCAGTGGCAAACGTAACGGCAATTGGCAAATAGCCTCCTGTAATGCCTTTACCGGCAGCCATCAGATCAGGCTGGACATTCTCGTGCTCGCACGCAAACATTTTTCCTGTACGGCCAAAGCCTGTAGCGACTTCATCAACGATCATTAAGACATCGTATGTTGTACATAGCTCGCGCACCCCTGCCAAATATCCTTCCGGCATCACAATCATACCGGAAGCCCCTTGTACCATTGATTCAATGGAAAGCGCGGCAATTTCCTCGTGATGTTCCTTAAGCAGCTGTTCAAGCTCTCGGAGGCACTGATCACGGCACTCATCAGGATCACCGCTTTCAGAGCGATACACATAAGGAATCGGAGCCTTGTAACTCTCGAACATCAACGGGCCGTATACGTGGTGAAAAAGCTCAATTGAACCGACACTGACGGCGCCAATCGTATCACCGTGATACCCGTTTTTCATTGCGATGAATTTTTGTTTCTCGGGCTTCCCGATGTTCTTCCAATACTGAAACGCCATTTTTAGGGCTATTTCCATCGCTTCTGCGCCGCTGTCTGAATAAAAGACCCGCGTGAGCTTTTTTGGGCTGATGTCGATTAACGTCTCGGCAAGCTGGGTTGCTGGAACATTGGTCATGCCCAATAACGTGGAGTGCGCAATTTTTCCGAGCTGTTTTTTTATGGCGTCATCTAGTTCTTTTTTGCGGTGTCCGTGGACATTAAGCCAAACCGATGAAAAACCGTCATAGTATTCCTTGCCGTTTATGTCTTTGACTTTGATTCCAGTCCCGCTTTCGATGATTAAGGGGTTTTCATCATAATCTTTCATTTGGGTAAATGGCAGCCAGAGGTGCTTTTTACTTTTTTCTATCAAATCATGAGTCATGATCTTCCTCCCACTCTATTAAAATAGGCTGCTTCTCCAGATCATGTATGTACGTGTTTATATCAATTGATCCATCAATAAAAAAGACTCGGCAGCCCTCTTCAGTCCCGTATTCTTTCATTGCTGTAATACGCTGATAGCCCATTTTCTTACCCGCAACATAGCCTGTTATGTAATCCGGATCGTCCGACCAGCATAATTCTGCAATGGCTGCCGGGTGCCGGCTTACCTTTGAAGCGAGCGCAAGGGCCTCTTTTATTCTTGAATGAGCCGGCACGTGACTGTGAAGCGCCCATTTTTCAAAATTAGCGTCCGGCCAATCCATTCTGGAGACCCGCACCCCTTTTTCTTTTGTTTGATCCATTCGCTTTCCTGTATGAATATCAAACAACACCGCACCCCTGACATCTGACCATTCAGGGATTTGTTCATATGCTTTTTCAATCACGTCTCGTGAAACGCCTTCTTTTTCCAATAACAATCGGGCCAGCTTTTGTCCTTCTTCCGGGCAGCTCACTTCATTCGTATGCACAGGCAATGGCTGAATGGTTTTTATCGATTCATATACCTCTTCAAATTGAATTTGCATAAAATCAGGTTTTCCTCTTGAATGGGATAACCCTTTTTCTAATAAAGCATTGACTGTATGCTTCATCTCATGGAAAGGTATAAGCCGTTCTCCGCCGGATATATGCTTTCCGCCGTCTTCATGAGATCCATTCATAGAAGCCCTCATTCTGACACTATAAAAAGTTTCTTCTTGCATCATTTCTCGCCCTTTCACTGATAACTGAAGAACGTGTAGTGCTTCTCACCTTAATTGTTAACCAATTATATTTTAAGGTTAACAATTAGAATATATTATTCTCTCCTGTTTCTGTCAATAGAAGAAAGCATCGATTTATGGCAGTTGGTTAAAAGGAAACAAAAAGACCGTTTTCACATAAAACGGTCTTTTTCGATTTCTTTTAACAGTCACAGCCACTTTTGCAAAAACCGGACAGCTTCATGCCTCATAACTGCTGTTTCGAAATGTCCCGAAGCAGAACGGACCACTCGGTAGCAATCAGAAGCTCCCTGTCCAGCATAGACAGCTGTCAATTCTTTTTCGATTTTGTCCACGCCCTCGGCCGGCGTTAACCGATCGTGTACACCAACAAGACTAAGGTGCGGGCGCGGCGCGATCAGGCCTTGGATCTCCGATGCGGAAAAATGCTTTGCAAGCGATGGGACGTAATAATAAAAGCCGTGCCTGTCAAGATTCTGTGTTTTGATCAGCACGTGATGATCCACCTGGCTGCACAAATCCACACACACCTTAATCCGGTCATCGAGCGCCGCTGTCCACCACGCCATCAAACCTCCCATAGACATGCCGATGGTTCCGATCCTGTCAGGCTGAACATCAGAGCGTAACTGCATATAGTCCAACGCACTTAAACTGTCATAAATCATCATCCCCCACATCACTTTTCCGGTGAGAAGCATTTCTTTAAATATCTCGCTTTCCGCTTTTCCCCGCCGATCTCCAAATCCCCAATGATCAATCGCAAGAACGCCGTATCCGAGTGAAGTAAGCTCATCAAAAAAAGAAGGCGTTTTCAAATAATCCGCTCCCTCAATCAGCTCACTTTTTCCCCTATCATACTGGCCCCCATGCGAATGCTGAAACAATACGGCTGGGCACGGTCCTTCTGTTTTCTTCGGCTTCACAAAATAAGCGGGCACCTTTTCATGTCCATTTAAATCGAGCAGGAGCGTTTCAACAATATTTTCTTCTCTTTCTTCAATACGTAATGTCTCAACACTGATTGGCCTCCGATCAGGCAAATCTCCAAGCAATCGAAACAGTTGCTTTCTTCTTTCGGCTCTCATCCCATCACCCTTCCTTATTCGCTTACTTCACATTTACGAGACAGATCTGGGTTCCCCTTTATTTTTCCAACATAAATCACATCATTTACTAAATATTTAGTAAATATCATGAAATATTTCGAAAACAATTATTGTAACCGCTTACTTTTATATGATAGTATCAATTTATCAAAAACAGATGAGTTAATATTTTACTAAATAGATGAGAGGGATACCCATGGTTCGTATTAAAGATATCGCCTTGAAAGCTAAAGTTTCCAGCGCAACTGTGTCCAGAATTTTAAATGAAGATGAGTCGCTTTCTGTTGCGGGCGAAACGAGACAAAGAGTCATCAACATCGCTGAAGAGCTTGGTTATCAAACCGTTGCCAAACGCCGAAAAGCCCGCGGGCAAAAACAGCGGGCCCAGCCGCTGATCGGTGTGCTGAGCTGTCTGTCCCCTGATCAGGAAAGGCAGGACCCTTATTTTTCTTCCATTCGGAAAGGGATTGAAAAGGAATGCTTTGAACAGGAAATTTTCATTACAAATTCAATTCATCTCGGCTCCTTTCAGGAACATATCTTTCGGGAATTGGATGGTGTCATTGTCATCGGCCGTGTTCATGATGAAGCGGTTAAGCATATCAGCGGAAGGCTGGAGCATGCCGTATTTATCAATCATTCACCAGATCCGCAAGCATACGATTCGATTGGAATCGATTTTGAATCGGCTTCACGCCAGGCGATTGATCACCTTTTCGACTTAGGCTACAAACGGTTAGGCTACATTGGCGGACAAGAAAAAGAGCATACGCTGAAGGACGGCCAAAGCATTCGCAGAACGATTGAAGATAAACGCCTGACCGCTTTTTTGGAGTCAGCCGCCCCCCAGCCTGAGCATGTGCTGATCGGAGAATACAGCATGCGTGAGGGCTATCGCCTGATGAAGAAAGCAATCGATCAAGGCCATCTGCCGGAAGCATTCTTTATTGCCAGCGATTCTATGGCGATCGGCGCATTAAAAGCGCTGCAGGAAGCCGGACTGCAAGTGCCGCGGGATACCGCAATCGTCAGCTTTAACGGCATTGAGGAAGCTGAATTTGCCAGCACGCCTTTAACGACGGTGAAGGTATACACAGAGGAAATGGGCCGGACAGGCGTAAAACTGCTGCTTGACCGTCTCAATGGCCGAACGCTTCCTCACCATGTCACCCTGCCTACAACATTAATCGTAAGACAAAGCTGCGGATGTACAGCAAAGGAGGTGACATAAGCAAAGATTCATCACGATGATAAGGAGGAAAAGATGAAACACACTTTTGTTTTATTTCTCTCTCTTATTCTGCTTGTTCTGCCCGGGTGTTCAGCAGAGAAAAGCTCAGCAGATACCGCAAAAAAGACGTTAACCATTTATTCTACAATGTCAACCGACAGTGAAAGAGATACGTTCAGAAAACTGGCGGCAGCATTCGAAAAGGAACACAGTGACATTCATGTCAGCCTTCATTTCCCAGGCAATGACTATGAAAATATGATGCGTGTCAGAATGGCGGCCAATGATTTGCCAGATCTATTCGATACACATGGCTGGGGGAAAATCAGGTACGGTGAATATACAGCCGATCTCCGGGATATGGAATGGACTCAAGATCTTGATCCCAATTTAAACAGCATCCTCAAAAATAAAAGCGGAAAGGTGTATGCCTATCCGATCAATCAGGCAAAAGACGGTCTGGCGTATAACCGCAATATTTTAGACCGTTACGGCATTGCTCCGCCGGAAACCATGGATGACTTTATCAAAGCACTGAGAACGATTAAAGAAAAGAGCAAGGGAAGCATTGTTCCCTTCTGGTTTGCCGGCTATGACAAAAGCTCATTCGCTCAATATTACGACCAATTCGCTACACCTCTTCTCATCACAGACCCTGCCCATAATGAAAAAAAACAGCTCATCAACGGCACTTTTCAATGGAGTAAATTCACTTATTTATCAGAAATCCTCAAACAAATGCAGAAAGAAAAATTGATCAATATCGACGCCGTCACGGCAAAAAAATCACAGCTCATTGAATTAATGGCCCAAAACAAAATCGCCTTTACAATGCAAGGCGGCACACTCGGCCAAGACGTTGCCCAGATCAACCCGAACGTCAAGGTCGGCATTATCCCGACACCTGCCATCCATCCCGGTGATGACCCGATATGGATCGGCGGTGAACGCTACACCCTTGCAGCATGGAAAGATTCGCCTCAATTAAAAGAGGCAAAAGATTTTATCGCATTTATGGCCCGCCCGGCCAATGCCAAACAAATGGCTGAAGCCACATCGCTTCCTTCAGGGCTGACCAATGTGAAAGCTGATATTTTCTACGCAAACGATTATGAGTATTATCAAGATGTCAAAGTCGAGCCTTACTTCGACCGGTTATACTTGCCAAACGGAATGTGGGATGTCCTGGGCACGGTTGGGCAGGAGCTCGCGGCTGACATTTTGGCGCCTCAAGACATTTCGCAGAAGCTGGGAAGAGAATATAAACGACTCCGGGAGCAATCGGAAACACAGGGAGCTGAAAACAATGAGTGAGATCGCAAGGGACGTTCATGTGAAACAGGTTAAGCCAAAAAAGCAGTCCTCACTTTGGTGGATGTACATTCCTGCTTTGCTCTCCGTTCTGGTCTTTATGATTTACCCGTTTGTGAAAGGCACATTGATTACCTTTACAAACTGGAACGGATTTTCACAAGTCTACCAATGGGTTGGATTCGCGCAATATGAAAGGCTGTTTTCTGATCCTGATACTTGGCATATCTTAAAAAACACTCTGCTTTACGGGCTTGGCAGCACCTTTTTTCAAAATGTGGTCGGGCTTCTGTACGCTCTCCTCTTAAATCAAAGCATTAAAACGAAAGCGGTAACAAGAACAATTGTGTATTTGCCGGTGATGATCAGCCCGCTCATTATGGGCTACATTTGGTACTTTTTCTTCTCCTATGACGGAGGCGCGCTCAACGATTTGCTCGGGGTCTTCGGCATCAGCCCTATTAATGCGCTCGCCAGTCCCTCGCTCAATCCATGGATCATTGTCATGATTAACACCTATCAATATGTCGGGATCGCTATGGTTGTCTACTTAGCCGGTCTGCAAAGCATTCCGAAAGACTACTATGAAGCGGCGCAAATGGATGGCGCGAAACAAGGCCAGCAGTTTTTTACCATCACGCTGCCGCTGTTAATGCCCTCCATTACCATTAATATGGTCATCAACATTATCGGAGGCTTAAAGCTGTTTGACGTCATCATTGCACTCACCGCAGGCGGCCCCGGAAATGCGTCACAATCCATGTCCACGTTTATGTATGATTTGTATTTCAAACGGCAGGATGCCGGCTATGCCGCAACGCAAGGCATATTTATGGCATTTGTCATTTTGATCATCAGCTTTTGCGCGCTTGCGTACTTTAAAAGAAAGGAGACGGAAATGTCATGAGAGCCGCCCGTACAAAAAGCATGCGGATCATTACACTTCTTGCAGCCATTGTGGCCTGTGCGCATTTTATTCCTTTTTATATCCTGCTGACCACTTCATTGAAAGCAAAAGGAGACTACAGTTCGAAATGGATATTTCCAGCCGACATCTCCTTTCATAATTTTTCAGAGGCGTGGGAGCGCGCTTCGCTAGGAAACTCTTTTATAAACACCATGATCATCACAGGTTTTTCTGCCTTGTTATTAATTATATTCGGCTCACTTGCCGCCTACCCGCTTGCCCGGCGGGAAACGAAACTGAATAAAGCTGTTTTTGCCTTGTTGATTTCCATTATGATCATCCCTCCGTTAACGTCCATGGTTCCTTTGTATCGAATGGTCGTGGACGCCGGAATGGTCAATACACACGCAATCGCCATTTTCATCAATACAGCGGCTTACATGCCTTTAACCGTATTCTTATATTCAGGCTTTATCCGATCGACCATTCCAAAAGAGCTTGAAGAAGCCGCAAGAATTGACGGCGCAGGCATGCTGAAAATCTTTTTTACGATTGTGTTTCCTCTGCTGAAGCCGATCACTGCGACCATCTGTATTATTTCTTGTGTCTTTATTTGGAACGACTATCAATTTGCCATTTTCTTTTTACAAGATCAAAAGGTTCAGACATTAACAGTAGCCATGGCAGGTTTTTTCGGAGAAAACGCAAACAACCTTCATTTAGTTGCCGCAGCGGCACTTATGGCAATGCTGCCGATGGTTGTTCTGTTTTTGGCGCTGCAAAAATACTTTATTGCCGGCCTGTCTTCCGGAGCGGTAAAGGGTTAACATTAAAGGAGGAAGCAATATGAAAAAGATTACATTTATCGGTGCAGGGAGCACGATTTTCGCCAAAAATGTTTTGGGAGACTGCCTGTTAACAGAGGCACTGAATGGATTTGAGTTCGCTCTTTACGACATTGATCCCAAACGCCTGCAAGAATCCCAGCTCATGCTCGAAAATCTAAGAGACCGTTATAACCCAAGTGTGGCCATCAACAGCTATGATGACAGAAAACTCGCCTTGCAAAACGCAGGCTATGTCATCAATGCGATTCAGGTTGGAGGATACAAACCGAGCACAGTCATCGATTTCGAGATTCCTAAACGGTATGGGCTGCGCCAGACGATCGCCGATACAGTCGGCATCGGCGGGATATTCAGATCTCTCAGAACAATCCCGGTCTTATTTGATATCGCAAAAGATATGGAGGAAATGTGCCCTGACGCATGGTTCTTAAACTATACAAATCCAATGGCCACTCTTACAGGCGCCATGCTCCGCTATACCAATATCAAAACAATCGGGCTCTGCCACAGTGTTCAAGTGTGCACGAAGGATTTATTTAAAGCTCTCGGAATGGAGCATGACGGAATTGAGGAACGCATTGCGGGCATTAATCATATGGCTTGGCTTTTGGAAGTCAAAAAAGACGGCACAGATTTATATCCAGAAATCAAAAGGAGAGCGAAAGAAAAACAAAAAACAAAGCATCATGATATGGTGCGGTTTGAATTAATGGATAAGTTCGGCTATTATGTCACGGAATCGTCCGAACATAACGCAGAGTATCACCCATACTTTATTAAACGGAATTACCCTGAACTGATCAGCGAGCTGCAAATCCCGCTCGACGAATATCCGAGAAGGTGCGTCAAGCAAATTGAAAATTGGGAGAAAATGCGGGATGATATCGTCAATAATAAACACCTTACGCACGAACGCTCAAAGGAATATGGTTCAAGAATTATAGAAGCAATGGAAACAAACGAATCATTCACCTTCGGAGGAAACGTCTTGAATACAGGGCTGATCACCAACCTTCCTTCAAAAGCGGTTGTGGAAGTGACATGCGTCGCCGACAGAAAAAAAATTACACCGTGCTTCGCCGGAGAACTGCCTGAGCAGCTTGCCGCCTTAAACCGGACGAATATTAATACACAGCTGATGACAATCGAAGCGGCTGTCACACGGAAAAAAGAAGCGGTTTACCAAGCTGCAATGCTTGATCCGCATACAAGCGCGGAGCTTTCCATGAAGGACATCATCTCCATGTGCGACGATTTATTTGCAGCACACGGCGATTGGCTTCCGGAATACAAATAAAAACTAGGGGACTGCTCTCCCCTAGTTTTTTGGTTTTGTTTCGCCTTCCCAGGCCATCATGCCGCCTTCAACATTGACTGTTTTAAAGCCTTGCTCATCCAGGTACTTGCAGACGTTCATGCTGCGCATTCCTGAGCGGCAGATAAATACGTACTCTTTGTCTTTATCAAGGGTTTCCATTTTTTCAGGAATATCCCCCATGCGAATATGAACGGCTTGCGGGATCATGCCTTCCGCTACCTCTTCATCTTCTCTGACATCAATTAAATATAATTCTTCGTCCGCCTCAATTTTTTCTTTCAAAGCGGCTGTGCTGATTTCTTTTATTTCCAAAGAAAACACTCCTATTCACAGTGATCATGTTCAGTATATCAAAGTCAGCTGAACGATTGCTATTCTGAGACTGATGAAAAAAATCCCCTTTTGGCAAAGGGGATTTTTTCTACGCTTAGTTTGCCACAATATTGACAAGCTTCCCAGGCACCGCGATGATTTTCCGAATCGTTTTGCCTTCAAGCTGCTCTTTGACCTTTTCATCTGCTTGAGCAAGCTGTTCCAGCTGTTCTTTCGTTGCATCGGCAGGAACCTGTAATTTCGCTTTTACTTTTCCGTTCAGCTGAACAACGATTTCAACTTCATCATCCACAAGTTTTGTTTCATCATATACAGGCCAAGCTTCGTAGGCAATTGTGCCGGAATGGCCAAGCTTCTCCCAAAGCTCTTCCGCTAAGTGTGGCGCGACAGGAGAAAGAAGCTTCACGAAGCCTTCCATATATTCTTTCGGCAGTTCTGTTGCTTTATAAGCTTCATTAATAAAGACCATCAGCTGGGAAATACCCGTGTTGAAACGAAGGCCTTCATAATGGTCTGTGACTTTCATAACCGTTTCATGATAGACGCGCTCCAATGTTTCACCAGCGCCTTCAACGATTTTGCCATTAAGCTCACCGTTTTCTTCAACAAATAGGCGCCATACACGGTCAAGGAAACGACGCGCACCGTCTAATCCTGATTCAGACCAGGCGATTGAAGCATCAAGAGGCCCCATGAACATTTCGTACAATCTCAGGGTATCAGCACCGTGAGAGGACACGATTTCGTCAGGGTTGACAACGTTCCCTTTAGATTTACTCATTTTTTCGTTATTTTCACCGAGAATCATTCCTTGGTTGTACAGCTTTTGGAACGGTTCTTTCGTCGGCACTACACCGATATCATAAAGGAACTTATGCCAGAAGCGGGCATACAGAAGGTGAAGCACGGCATGCTCTGCACCGCCGATATACATATCGACCGGAAGCCATTTTTCCAATTTTTCTGGTGATGCCAGCTGATCCGGATTGTGCGGATCAATATAGCGCAAGAAATACCAGCAGCTTCCCGCCCATTGCGGCATTGTATTCGTTTCTCTTCTTCCTTTTTTCCCTGTCTCAGGATCTGTGACTTCCACCCACTCTTTAATGTTCGCAAGCGGTGATTCGCCCGTTCCGCTCGGTTTGATTTCATCCGTTTTTGGCAAAATCAGCGGCAGCTCCTCTTCCGGGACAGCTGTTGACGTTCCGTCTTCCCAATGAATGACCGGAATCGGCTCGCCCCAATAACGCTGGCGGCTGAAGAGCCAGTCACGAAGACGGTACGTCACTTTCTTCTCACCGTTTTTCGTTTCTTCCAGCCAAGCGATCACTTTCTCAATCGCTTCCTGTTTGTGAAGGCCGTTCAGGAAATCAGAGTTCACGTGCTCGCCGTCGCCAGTATAAGCTGCTTCCTCGACGTTCCCGCCTTTTACGACTTCCTTCACCGGAAGGCCGAATGTTTTGGCGAATTCAAAATCACGCTCATCGTGGCCTGGAACTGCCATGACAGCACCTGTTCCGTATGATGCAAGAACATAATCTGCAATCCAAATCGGCAGTTTTTCTCCGTTTACAGGATTAATCGCATACGCTCCTGTGAATACGCCTGTCTTTGTTTTCGCAAGATCTGTGCGTTCAAGGTCACTCTTTGATTGAATTTCTTTGATATAAGCTTCAACAGCTTCTTTTTGCTCTGCCGTTGTGATGTTTTCCACTAATGCGTGTTCCGGGGCAAGGACAGTGTATGTAGCGCCAAACAGCGTATCTGGTCTTGTTGTAAACACCGTAAAGGAATCATCATGTCCATCTATTGCAAAATGAACGTGAGCGCCTTCCGAACGGCCGATCCAGTTGCGCTGCATATCTTTAATGCTTTCCGGCCAATCAAGCTCTTCCAAATCCTCAAGGAGCCTGTCCGCATAAGCGGTGATTTTCAGCATCCACTGCTTCATTGGGCGTCTCTCTACCGGATGGCCGCCGCGTTCGCTCTTGCCGTCAATGACTTCTTCGTTGGCAAGAACAGTACCGAGCGCAGGGCACCAGTTTACAGGCACTTCGTCAACGTAAGCAAGGCCTTTTTCGTATAGCTTTAAGAAAATCCATTGCGTCCATTTATAGTATTCAGGGTCAGTCGTATTGATTTCGCGATCCCAGTCATATGAGAAGCCAAGCGCTTGAATTTGGCGGCGGAAGTTATCAATATTCTGCTTCGTAAACACAGCGGGGTCGTTCCCTGTGTCAAGCGCGTATTGTTCAGCTGGCAGGCCGAATGCGTCCCAGCCCATTGGATGAAGGACATCATAGCCCTGCATGCGCTTCATGCGGGACAGAATATCCGTAGCTGTGTATCCTTCAGGATGGCCGACGTGCAACCCAGCTCCAGACGGGTAAGGAAACATGTCCAGCGCGTAGAATTTTTGTTTTTCATTATTATCAAGAGTGGCAAATGTTTTGTTTTCAAGCCAATATGTTTGCCATTTCTTTTCTATCTCTTTGTGCTGAAAACTCAAAGTAAAAACCTCCTTCTGATTGAATACGGCGTGTATGGTTCAAGTATTGACGGGAAGGAGAGGATTATTCAGAATATTCCCAAACTAAAAAAAACTCCCTCATCCCTAAAAGGGACGAGAGACTTTCGTTTTCCCGCGGTACCACCCTCGTTAGCGCGGCATACGCCGCACTCACTTGATACTTTTAACGCAGTTATGCGTCAGCGGCTTTTCACCGCTGCAACTCTGAGGTGAGTTCGGAAACAAACTTGATTGACTTTCACCAGCCGTCAACTCTCTGCAACAATATCTGTTTCTTACTGCTCCTCTTCATTGTTCTTATCGCAACCGTAATCTAACTGTATTTTATAGAATTCTGTTCATAAGTGCAAGCAGGTTTGTATACAATGGGAATGTACCCTGAACGGGCGGAGATTGAGGACAATTATTCGGGTGGAGTTTTGGTTTGACGTTTGGACTCGGCCGGTTCGCCGCCGCTGTTCAGTTCTCTCACAAAGTCAAAACTTCTGAGAACAGCTTCACCGCCGTAGCCTGAGATAATGGATAAGATGACAAGTTGAATTCCTGAATCGGGGTCAGCGGATAATACAAGTAAAATGGAAGCCGTCATGCCGATAAACCAATCTTCCAAAAATCCAAGGTAGATAAACCGCTTCGTCATTCTGGGCTTCTCCAGCCTGCCTCTCTTTTTCACATGACCGAGAATCCCCATGATTCCTCCAATTACACAAGCAATGAGTACCTGATGCAGCATCTTCATCATCACCTTCCTAAAGCCCTTATTTCGTAAAGCGACTTCAGGCCATCCAGCCCCCTTAAACGATTCCGATGATTTTCGATATCTACATACCGGCAAATCTGTAAAAAGCTTGTTTCTTCCATTATATGTGAACACATGATCGGTAAGCTTGATGCATTGGATTCATTTTTCACCCAGTGACATTGACCTAGTCACCTATTTAGCATGTAGAAAACCTTTCCGTTCATATGTTCAAATTCTGTTCTTATTTTTAGTGTATACGAGGACAAGCCCTAATGACAAACAACAAACTGCACTTGCTTGAATCAGAACATGTGTTGTGCTACGGTTACTGTAGAATTCATTTTAAAAAAGGGGAATATCAGGCTTTCGCATAGCAAGCTGACGGCCTAAGGGGGATTTATATGGCTAGTTTTCAATCATTTGGGATACCAGGACAGCTGGAAGTCATCAAAAAAGCGCTTGATCACGCGCGAGTCGGTGTGGTAATTACAGATCCTGCACTTGAAGATAATCCTATTGTCTACGTAAACCAAGGTTTTGTTCAAATGACCGGCTACGAGGCCGAGGAAATTTTAGGAAAGAACTGCCGCTTCTTACAGGGGAAACACACAGATCCTGCAGAAGTGGACAACATCAGAACCGCTTTACAAAATAAAGAACCGGTCACCATTCAGATCCAAAACTACAAAAAAGACGGAACGATGTTCTGGAATGAATTAAATATTGATCCAATGGAAATAGAGGATAAAACGTATTTTGTCGGAATTCAGAATGATATCACCAAGCAAAAAGAATATGAAAAGCTTCTCGAGGATTCCCTCACGGAAATTACTGCACTTTCAACTCCTATTGTCCCGATTCGCAATGGCATTTCGGCTCTTCCGCTAGTCGGAAACCTGACAGAGGAGCGATTTAATTCCATCGTTTGCACATTGACGAATATCTTATCAACATCCAAAGATGATTATTTGATCATTGATTTATCCGGATTGGCCCAAGTGAACGAACAAACGGCCGACCAAATTTTCAAGCTGAGCCATTTGCTGAAATTGACCGGAACTGAGTTAATCATTACCGGCATTAAACCTGAATTGGCTATGAAAATGAATAAACTGGATGCCAATTTTTCGTCGCTGAAAACATATTCAAATGTAAAGGATGCCGTCAAAGTGCTTCCGATTATGTAAAAAGATCCCGCTCACCCGGCGGGATCTTTCAGATTGTTGACAAAATCCTAAAATGGTTTTCATTTTAGGATTTTGTCATCTTTTCAGCGTGATTGAAAACCCTTGAAGTCTAGGAAGGACGAGCATAGGAGCGGAGCGAATGTTCTAATTCGTGAGCACCGAAGCGCAGGCCTGACAACGAATGCGAGGGTTTGTCGACACGCTGAAAGATCCCGCTCATCCGGCGGGATCTTTTATTATGAAGAGATTGATGCCTGCTTATTTGTTTCTTTAGCTGATTTTAGCCGTTTGTCATATAGAAGCGTTGTGGCAATACTGATCAGCAGCAATACCAACAGAGATAAAACAAGAGCCCTAATGCCGTAATGATCGACAAGCACTCCTCCGAACAGGGGACCAATCATTCTGCCGCCTGTCGCCGCACTGTTGACAAAGCCTTGATAAAAGCCTTCTTTCCCTTTAGGGGCAAGCTGATTGGCAATAGTCGGCACAGCAGGCCAAACAAGCATTTCTCCGATAGTCAGGATCACCATCGCAGCGAGAAACATCGGAAATTGCTTTGCAGTCAGCAGCATGCTGAAAGACACAATAAAAATGATAAAGCCGATGACCATTTGCGCTTTTAACGACTCGGCCCATTTTTTCACCACAAAACTGACGAGCGGCTGGCCGAGCACAATGAGAATTCCGTTAACCGTCCACAGCACACTGTATAAGGAAAGAGATATTCCAATGCTTTGTGTGTACGAAGCAATTGTGGTTGACCATTGAGAATAAGCCAGCCATCCCAGTACATAGCCTCCGCTTAAAATGATCAGTGCGGCAAATTTTGCTTTGCTGTTCACAGCATCGTAATCAAGCACAGACGTTTGGGACGCATCTCCCGTCTGAATATTTCGAAATCCGAAATATACAATAAAGAAAAAGACCAGATACAGCGCGGCATTCGCCAAAAATACATATGAAAACGAGAAAGACGCCACGACACCGCCAAGCGCTGAACCGACAGCCACACCTGCGTTTTGCGCGACATATATCGCATTAAATGCCTTCCTTCCCCCTTCAGGCCATACCGATCCTGCCATTGCGTAGCTGGCCGGAAAAACAACACCGGAGCCAAAGCCCACAATCGTCAGCAGCACAATATAGGCTGGCCAATCATGAAAAAAGACAAGGCCCATCAGGCTTGCTAACGTAATGGCTATCCCAAGCATAATCGATTTAAAACCGCCGATTTTATCAAACAAAAAACCTCCGCATAAATTACCAGCCACACTGGCGCCGGAATTCAGCATCAGGACAAGTCCGGCTACTGTTAACGACTTTCCTAAATGATTATGGATATAAATCGTATTCAGCGGCCATAAAAAAGAAGCACCCGTCACATTGATAAACATTCCAATGACTAAAATTTTAAGAGCACGCGGCATACTCATCCCCCTTTCTTACCTAAAAAAGCTCATGAAAAAAACGAAACCTAAAACGGCTCCGTACGAATCCAGTTATCATAGCACATTCATTCTATCTGTCTCTCTCACATTTTTCAACTGATGAACGTGAAAAAATCTAACAAATATTATTTGAAAAATGTAAAATAAATAGAAAAAGGGGTCATATTATGGAAATGGTAATAGCATTCTTAGGTTTTCTGGCATGTCTCATTTCACTGGGCTATGGATTATATCACCTTGTCAAATATGTACTGAAAAAGGAAAACGTTTCTCCAAGAGACTTTTTTGGCCGCTTTTCATTGGAGGCCTTGTCCTGCTCTTTACCGGGGCAGCATTGGCAGAACCTGACACTTCCGCAGCAAATGCCGAGAAAAAATATTCAGCGCTAAACGCCGAATATAAAAACCTCACAAAAGAGCATGAAGAACTTGAGAAAGAATATAAATCTGTCAGCTCCGAAGCAAAGAAATTAAAAGACAACAAAGAAGATCAAGACAAGCTTGAGAAGCTCAAAAACGAAAATAGCGATTTAAAAAAGACTCAGAAATCATTAAAAGCTGAGATTAAAGAGCTTCAAGAAAATCAAAAGCAGCTCAAAGAAGATGCAAAAACGGCAAAGGCTGAAAACGAAACACTTCGACAAGATAAAACAAAGCTTGAAAATCAATTAAAAGAGACGGAAAGCCAAACCGCCAGTTCTCATGAAGACACTGGAAGTTCTTCAAACAATACGAGTAAAAGTGATGAAACCAAAACAGCTGACAAAGCAGAAGGCTGTAATATCAAAGGAAGCAAAAACGGCATCTACCACACGCCAGGCAGTACATACTACGACCGGACAACCGATCCGGCTGAAATGTTTTGCTCAGTTGAAGAAGCTGAAGCCGCCGGTTATCGGGCGCCAAAACGATAAACAAAAAGCTCCAGAATGTCTGGAGCTTTTTCTGTTTCACAACGACGATTTAATAACCTTCTTATAATAAAGAACTGACAGAAAACCAAAAATGGAGTAGAGCGCAGTATATAACACCATCACCATAATCATAGGCGCCCATACCTCCGATCCGAATAAGAACCAGCCGGATTGGACGGCAAAGTAACTGTGGAAGAGGCCGACAACGAGCGGAATGCCGAAGTTGTACATTTGTTTAATGCGTATCCCCTTTATCAGGTCGCTCTGCGTAAAACCGAGTTTTCTTAAAATCGTATAGCTCGGTTTTTCATCTTCACTTTCACCCATTTGTTTAAAATAAAGGATACAACCTGATGTAATCAGGAACGTTAACCCTAAGAAGCCGACGATGAACATCACCATACCAAACAGTGATTTTTGCGCAGCGCTTGTATCTAGTCTTGATAAATGCTCGTTTTTCTTGTTCACCTGTTGAAAAAGCTCATTTGCTTTTTCCATTTGATCGTCATGTTTCACATTGACGCCGATAAATGTAGATTGCGCCAGCTGAATGCGGGGGTCTTTATCCTTGTCCAGCTGTTTAAACAGGCTGTCATCCACAATGACAGCGGGCATGCCCCCGCTTGTAAACGTGTAGGATACAAGAAACTCTTCTCTTAATCCTTTATATTTTAATGGCTGCGTCTCGTGCTTGCTTTTTACTTTAATAACACCAGAGTCCTTGAAAACCATTATTTTTTGCAGCAAGTCGGTGTATCCTGAGAAAACGGCTTCTCCAGCCGCCACATCGACTCCTTTTACATCTTTGTCGCTAACAACAGCAAGCTGCATATTGCCGGGATCGCCCTGCATCTCTTTCGGAGTTCCATCCATAATATTTGCAATGTCAACATTTGCTTGCAGGACAGGTGTTGCCTTTTTTACAAACGAGATGTTGCTTTCCCTCAATTTGTTTTCAAATAACTTGGCATCTTTCTCATTCATGAATGAAAAATCAGCCGCTACATTTTGTTCAGCGGTCTTTTCCGACGAGTAATACGAGATGTAAGCAAGAGATAACAGCCCGATGGCGAGCGCTGAAACGGTTGTAATAATCGTCAGCAGCAGCGCATTCGATTTCATTCTGAACATGATCGATGACAGTGACAGAACCTCAGAAATATTTAAGTAGCCGCCCTTGCTTTTTCGAATGATATTCGAGATAAACGTAACTGATCCTTTATAAAACAAAAACGTCCCGATAATGACGCTCCCCAGAATGAAGCTCATCGCAACAAACAGTTCATTAATGGTCTTAAATTTTCCGCCAAACAGCTCAGAAGACACATAGTATCCTGTCAAAATCAACACGATGCCTAAAGCGCCGATCAGCATTTGGAAAAATGATATTTTCTTCACTTTGTCTTCAGTGGAGGACGTTACTTTAAACAAAGATAAAATACTCTGTTTTTTGATAAACGTATAATTCATGATCATGATCAAAAGGTAAATGCCGCAGAACACAATGACCGTTTGGACCAAGGCCTGCTCAGAAAAATGCAGTTTCGCATCCGCTTTGACATCGACAATTTTGAACAGAATCATCAAGACAAGCTTCGATATCGAAAACCCGGCCGCTACCCCGATCGCTAATGAACCGAAATACAGCATGACATTTTCTGCACTTAAGATGTGAAAAATTTTATGCTTCGTCATTCCAATTAATTGAAACAGCCCGATTTCTTTGCTCCGTCTCTTAATAAAAATCGTATTGGCATATAAAATGAAGATCGCCACTACAGCCACAAGCAAAATCGAAGCGGTTTTAATAGCAGCGGCTCCCTTGATTGAAGCCTTCACTTCGTTAATTGCTGGATCATACTGCAGCGTGACAAAGGCGAAATAAAGCGCCACGCTAAAGATGAGCGCAAACACATACAAATAGTAATTCCGGAGATTCTTTTTCAAATTTCGCAGGATGAGCTGATTAATGTTCATGCTGCACCCCGCCTAACACGCCTTGCGTTTTCATAATATCCTGGAAAAACGTCTGCCTGTCCTGGCCCCCTTTATTCAGCTGTGTATACATTTGCCCGTCCTTAATAAAAATGACTCTGCCGCAGTAGCTGGCAGCGACGGGATCATGGGTAACCATAATAATCGTCGCGTTGCGTTTTTGATTGAGCTGGCTCAGCTTATTTAATAGATCGGAGGCCGATTTCGAATCGAGCGCGCCGGTCGGTTCATCAGCGAAAATAATGCTCGGGTCATGAATAAACGCTCTTCCAGCGGATGTTCTCTGCTTCTGGCCGCCGGAAATTTCATTCGGGTATTTATCCCGCAATTCATATATTCCCAGTTCCTTTGCAACTTCCTCAAACTTGCGATTGGCTTCCTTTTTTGATAGTTTCGTGATCGATAAAGGCAGAAGGATATTCTCTTTCACTGTCAATGTGTCTAACAAATTGTAATCCTGAAAGATAAAGCCTAAATGCTGTTTTCTAAATTCAGCCAGCTGCTTTTCCTTCATAGCCGTCATGTCATTTCCATTAATATGAATGGTTCCGTGACTGACCTGATCGATTGAGGACAGAACGTTGAGCAAAGTGGTTTTTCCCGACCCGGAAGCACCCATAATACTGACGAATTCGCCCTTTTCAATGTGAATATCGATGCCCTTCAGCACTTCCTGTTTATTCAGCTTGTTTCCATAACTTTTTCGAATTTTATTCGCTTCTAAAATCACCATTTACGCAGTCTCCTTTATATTGGATAATCTCATTATAAAAAGGAATGCCGGGCTTTTCCTTCGATACGGCGAACAAAAAAGAAAAGCATGTGACATTTTCGTCACACGCTTATGACATGTTCAAATTGATTCCGTATTGGAAAGGTTAATGTAAAAACTGTTCCCGCACCAAACTCCGACTCAACATCAATATGGATCAATAACGGCGCCGCTGCTTTTTTTGCCAAGTACAGCCCCATGCCAGTTGACGCTTGATCATGGTGATCCGTTGTGGATGTAAACCCTTTATCAAAAATACGCGGTACATCTTTTGGATCAATGCCCCTGCCACAGTCCTTCACTTGGAGCTGCGTCTGTTCCCCTTTTTGAAAGCTTTTGATCTCGATTTCAGAGGCTTCGCTGTATTTCACCGCGTTTGTCAGCAGCTGCCTGATGATAAACGCCAGCCATTTTGCATCGCTCAGCACTTCTTTGGCCTCGAGCTTTATGTCAAAACCGATCCCTTTTTGGATACACCACGATTGTAAATCTTTGATTTCTTTAAAGATCAAAGGTTGAAGCTGAATGAATTCTACTGACAGATCGTTTTCAATAAATGATATGCGTTTTTGATGAAGCTGCTGATCAAGAAGCAGGTGAATACGCAGCCATTCATATGACAGCTGGGATTTCAGTGCTTTTTCTTCCATTCTATCAATGATTAAATGCATCGCTGTTAATGGGGTTTTGACCTCATGTATCCATGCCATCAGCTCATCTTTTTCATTTTCCAATGCTAAGCGATGCCGTGCTGCGGTCTGCTTCAAGTGTTCTGTTTGCCCGGCAATGCTTCTTTCAACCATTGCTTCAAACGGCGTTTCCGGTTCATTTATGGCTGTCACATCGAGATTGTTCTCCCATGTTTTCAAGCTTTTATAAAACGCTGTTTCTTTCCGATAGCGGAACCAAAGGAATATGATAAAAAACAAGATGCACAAATACACCATATAAAGTACATTCCCGAATGATATGGAAGGATCGACAAAAGCAATGAACAGCATCAAAGCCTGCTGAAACAAAAACGCGGCAAACCAGCTCCGCCTTTCGATAAGGAATGCTTTAATCATAGAACTTGTCCTCTTCCTTCGCGATGTAGCCCTGGCCCACCTTTGTCTCGATATATGCACCAAGCTGCAGGACGTCCAGTTTTTTTCGCAGGCGATTGACATTGACGGTCAGCGTATTATCACTAACAAAACGCTCATCGTTCCACAAGCTTCTGATCAGCTCTTCCCGGCTGACGATCTTGTTTTTTTGCTCTATTAATTGTTTTAGAATGAACATTTCATTTTTTGTCAGTTCAACAGATCCTTTGTCATTGCTGACGAGGTTCTGCTCCGCGTCTACAGCAGCGCCGCACCACGTTTTAATCGTACTCGGCTCCGTATTATAATGGTGCACACGCCGGAACATCGCTTGGATTTTCGCGATCAGCACATCAAAATGAAATGGCTTTTGAATAAAGTCATCTGCCCCGAGCTGCATAGACATCACCATATCAGCAGGATGATCCCGGGAGGATAAAAAGAGAATCGGAACATTTGACCGGGAGCGGATCAGCCGGCACCAATGAAAGCCGTCAAATTTAGGCAGCTGTACATCAATAATGACACAATCAGGATTAACCGCCGCAAATTCCTGCAGCACCTGACTGAAATCCTGAATGCCGTATACATCATAGGACCATCCCGTTAAACGATCCTTGATTTCATGAAACAGCGATTCATCATCTTCAATCAGCAAAAGTTTAAACAATCAACTCACCGCACTTTTTCCTTTTTTATCAAGTGTATAGCAAAACGCTATCATGCGCTATAGAAAAAGCCGGCTGTCTCAGCCGGCTCGTTCGCATTATAGTTCTCTTCTCAACGCTGTCAGCACGTTGGTTTTTGTTGCTTTTCTCGCCGGGTTCATTCCGGAAATGACTGCGACCCCTCCGCAAATCACAACGGCAATGATCACAAGACTCGCCGGGATGTAGGAGAATGTGTAATTCAAGTCGCCCGCATCGCTTCCGCTTGTGGCCGCAAGAATCATCGGAACGGCCAGGTTGACAAGGTAGCTCACGCCGTAAGAAATGATAATCCCAATCACACAGCCTAAAATTCCGATATACGCGCTTTCCATCAAGAACATTCGGCGAATGATTGACGGGCTCGCCCCAATCGCTTTCATAATGCCGATCTCTTGCGTTCTCTCTGTCACCGCCATCGTCATCGTGTTAAAAATGCCGATCGCTGAAATGATAACTGCGATACATCCGACAAAGATCAGTCCGATTTTGAAGACCATGAAGAAGGTATTGGCTCCCTCAAGTTCAGTAGTCACTGATGTGACATAGTACCCGTCATCTGTTAGATCATTTGTCAGCTGTTCCACATTCTCAAACTTATCAGCAAAAACACCAATGTTCGTTTCAACATTTCCGCCTTTGAAATCTAAGAATTCCGAAAAATCTTTTTTGAATTGATCACTGATAAAAATGTTTGAGTCCTCCATCCAGTCTTGAGATGGTTTTTTTGTAATACCGACAATTTTAAAGTCATATGTTTTTGTTTTTGTAACATCCCCTGTTTTAGGATCTGTCTTCGATACACTTAGTTCTATTGTTTTGTTCAGAATATCTTTCGTATAGCCCTTTGGTTCTTTTATATCTTCTGGATTTCCTTTTGCTTCTTCGATTTTTTTGTTATATTCTTCCGATTCTTTTTTCGTCAATAATCTCTTTGCGAAGTCGTATCCTACTACGATTTCATTTTCCGACTTTGCGACTCTTCCCTTTTCCAATTCCATATTGGCCTTTAATTCATCATTCATATTAGTAAAAATGAGATTTGAGCTTTCATTTGTACGATTGCCTAAAGTAGCTTTGTTTGGTTCATACACTTGCGTTCTTTCTACAACTGACCTTACGTGATCATACTTCTCTAAATCAGCTTTTTTAATAGGCTTGTCTCCTTCCTTGCCCATTACACTGACTTTCGTTACAATCTGCTGGCTCATTGTCATATCTGTAATTGTCTTTTGAATCCCAAATCCAACGGACGACAGCACAACCAAAAACGCACACGCCATTGTTGTCGCAAGAATCGTCATAAAGACGCGAAGTCTGTTTTTCTTCATATTTCTTCTGATAAAATGAACCTGATCCTTAAACCTCAACGGTAATTCCTCCTTTTAGCACACCATCATGAAGCTGAAATTTTGAATGTCCGATAGAAGCGACTTCATCATCGTGAGTAATGATCACAAATGTAATGCCACGCTCACGATTCAGCTGCTGGATCAATTCCAGCACTTCATGTTCCGTTTCTGAATCAAGGCTTCCCGTCGGCTCATCCGCTAAGATAATCGAAGGATTTAAAATCAATGCTCGAGCAATACTGACACGCTGCTGCTGGCCGCCTGACAGTTCATTCGGATAATGAGCGGCGTGGTTTTCCAGACCGACGCGTTTCAGCATGTCCTGCACCTTTTGCTTCCGCTCAGAGGGCTTGATCCCTTTTAACGCCAGCGGCATTTCCACATTCTCATACGTTGTTAAGCCCGGAATGAGCTGAAAGCTTTGAAAAATAAACCCGAAATGGTCAAGCCGAAATTGCGCCCATTCCTTTTCATTAAACCCCGTAACATCAGTGCCATTAATGACAATCCGCCCTTTTGTCGGCGATATGTAGCCGGAAATCAAATTCAAAAGCGTTGATTTCCCTGAGCCGCTTCGCCCGACAATACAGGCGATCTCACCTTTCGCCACGCTCAATGAAACATCCTTCAATACTGGAACTTCATTCTCACGGCCCTTTTTTCCGATCGTGAAAGAATGGTCGATATGCTGAACATCAATCATATGTTCTCTCTCCCTTACAAAAGTTTCATTTTTTTATAAATCGCAAAATAACTGATCAAGAACCCGATTACCGCACCTGTACCCATGCCAATGAGATAACCTGCAAAGCTCTCGCTTGCCGTAAATCCAAAATAGCCGAAGCCCATGATTCCTATGATAATAACGATGATCTGCACCGGGCGGTTAAGCGGCTTCCATAAGAAGAAATATCCGTTTCTTTCATTAGACAGTTTGACAAAGCTAATATAGCCGATAATGTAAAAAATGATAGTCATGATAGCCGGAATGACTAAATAATATGGTGAATTCTCAGCCCATTTCGAGTCTACATAAATTATCGGAATGAAATACTGCACCCATTTAGGTACTGGACCATGGATAAAATCTATTGATCCGCCAAAAAGGATCTCGAGGTTGATCGCAGGCAGGCTGATGAGCAAAAATGGCGAAATGGCCACGGTAAATGAGACTAGAAGCTGTGCGAAACTATTGCCTGTCAAAGCTCCTCCGGCCATAACAAGCGAATAAGCCAGCATGCTGACAATGATCATTCCAAGGCTGTAATTGTGAAAATAAACGGCCTGATCTGTCTTCAAAAGCATGATCAGCAAAACAGACAAAACATAACCTATGAGCTGCGGCACCACAATCACCATTCCGCCGGTAAAGAACTTCGCGTTAAATATCTGCCCTCTTGTATACGGAAGGCTTAATGTAAAATCAAAAAAGCCCTTGCTTCGTTCAATCCCTAGCTGGCTGACCGCCAAAACGACTCCCCAAATCCAAAACAATGAGATAAATGAGCTGTTTAAATAATCAACGCTGAATACGCAGGGGCCGACCCAATTTTCTTTTCCAGTGACACAGCCTTGATAGATGAGATACATATTTAAAATTGATAATGGATTACCCAATATAAAAACCAAAATGGTGATAACTAAGGCGACTTTATTCTGCCGCCACTCTTTGTAAAGCAGTCCGGAATCCGGCAACTCACTTCCCTCCAAACCTATGGCATTTCTTACACTTTTGTTTTCTTATAAATAGAGAAGTAGCTCACAAAGAATCCAGCCACTGCCTCAATGATCATACCCAAAATATAACCAATAATGGAATGTCCGGTATAGTATCCAAATAAACCAAATCCAAGGATGCCGAAAGCCATAACCAGAATTTGCACCGGACGGTCTAATCTGTTCCATAAGAAAAAGTGTCCGTTTCGTTCACTGGGATGCTTTTTGAAGCTTATCAAACCAATCAAGTAAAACAGAATGCTCATGGCAGCTGGAATCATTAAAATATATTTACTATCGATAAGCCAGTCACTTGCAACATAACCAATGGGCACAAGATATAATAAATTGCTCGTCAGAGAGAAATACACCTCCGGGGAAGGGAACATTTCCCATATATTCACACCAAAAACAACTTCAAAGTTTCCAACCGGCAATGCAACAATTAAATACGGCAATACCGCAGCAGCAAATGCCGTTAATAACTGGGCAAAAACACTCCCCGTTAATGCACCAGCAGCCATCAACATACAATAAGCCATAAAACTAATCACAATTACTCCAACGCTGCTGTGCTCAAAAAAGTAGACGTGTTCAGGGCTATAAACAAGAATTAGCAGCCACGCAAGTAAAAAGCCAATCAATTGTGACATCACAATCACAATGCCCCCTAACCAAAATTTCGTCTGGAAAATTTGGCTTCTGTTATACGGGAGGCTTAATATAAAATCCATCGTGCCTTTCGAACGCTCCATTCCGAGGAAGCAGACCGCCAAAATGACCCCCGGCACCCAGTTGATATCTATTAGATTGCTCCTATGATAATTCACAATAAATTCACAATATTGCGGGTCTTGATGAGCCAGACACCCTTGATAAGACAAATACGTATTAATGATAGAAAGCGGATTTGCCAGCACTAAAAACGCAATACTTAGCAAAATCACCACTTGATTCTGTTTCCACTCTCGATAGAGGAGACCTCGGTCTACCATCTCCGCTTCCCTCCAAACTTCGCAATGAACACTTCTTCCAGGTTGACAGGAAGCTCATTCCATACTTTTGGCTTCAGCTCTCTCAAAAAGCTCTTTTTCTCCTCATCGCTTTTCGGTATCAGCACTGTGTAAAACACGCCGGCCTGATCGAGCATCGGAATGTTTTGCTCTCTGATGGCCAGATTGACATCTGTGTCAAACGCCATTTGTATTTTGATGTATTCTTCTTTTAATTCATCAAGATCCATGACGTTGGTCAGCCTGTTATCTTCAAGAAAGCCAATTCGGTTGCACATCCGCTCTATGTCTTCAAGCCGGTGGGACGTAATCAGGATACTCGTATCACGCTCTGCCACTTCATCGACCATCAGCTGCAGCACATCATGTCTAGTTACCGCATCAATACCATCCGTCGGCTCATCAAGGAGGATCAGCGCCGGTCTCGCCGCAAACGACAGAACGAGCGACAGCTGTTTTTTCAAGCCTGTCGACAGCTCACGGTATTTTTTCGTTTCTGGAATTTCGTATCTGTTCATCAGTTCATTCGCGTACGTGACATCAAATTTCGGATATATTCTTCTCAGGATATCAACAAGCTGCTTGTATGTATACTTGTCGTAAAAAGGATTTTGAACAGGCATGTAGATGATATTTTGTTTGACCTTCGGGTGCTTTTTGATTTCTACGCCGTCAAATAAAATCGTTCCGCTGTCAGCGAAAATGATTTGCTGGATTAAGCGAAGCATCGTCGTTTTCCCTGATCCGTTGCGTCCAAGCAATCCAAAGATTTCTCCTTTTTCGATTGTTAATGAAACATCTTTTAATACTTGATTGCCGTCAATCGCTTTTGACAGCTGCCGCAGTTCAATCATTTTTTTTGCCTCCCTTCACATCAGCGCTGATTTCCTTTATCCATTCGTGCAGTTTTTCCAGCTCAACCCCTGCATAGTGTGCATCGATGATGAGCTGTTTGAGTTGCTCTTTAATCATCGTCATCTTCCCTTCAACCAGTGTCGTTTTTGCATTCTCCGATATATAGGTTCCTCTGCCCCGCAGCGTTTCAATAATCCCCTCTCGCTCAAGCTCTTTGTACGCTTTGCTGACAGTGTTCGGATTCGCAATGATGATCGTCGCCAATTCTCTGACAGAAGGAAGCTTATCACCAGGCTTCATGATCCCTTTCAAACAAAGCTCTTTCATTTGCTGAATAATTTGTTCGTAAATGGGTGTTGAGCTTCTTGGATCGATTTGAATCATTTACTTCCCTACTTTCTATACGATCTGAACCTTTTATAGATAAAAATGATCAATTATACTTTTTTGCCATTCAAAACCGATCATCACAAGAACAAGAAAAAAAGAACAAGCGATCACAGATGCCGCAATCAGCATTGGCACGTTACGTTTGTTTCGTTTTTTATGTTTCATAACTGCCTCCCTTAATGTCAATATATAAATGATTTTATATTAGTGTCTATAGCGTATTACTTCAATTAGTACACTTAATACAATAAATACTTTGACTCACAAAGTCAATCCTTTTTTTACAAAAAAACGGACCCTTTTAAAAGGGTCCGTTTTCCTACACATCAAGAGGGTGCTGCAGGATCATATTATTTTGCAAAGATTGAAGCTGAAGCCTCATTCTGTACAGCTGTTCTCTCTGCTGATCATTTGACGACAGCCATAGTTTATTCAAGGCATTTACCGCATCTTCTAGCTGCATTTGTGCATCACTATATTCTTGATCGTTATAATGCTCTTGTTTAGAAGCGATTTTCAGCTGTTCTTCAGCATAATCATAGGCCTGCATACATTGCTGGAGATGTTCATCTACTGATTGTCTTGTTGCCACAGTAACCCCTCCTCTTGGTAATGGAAATCATCCATCATTCATATTGTAGCCTCATCTGACTTTATTCAATAAAGTAATTTATGGTCGATATTCATTTGTTCTCTTGTGAAATGCGTGCTACAATTTTAGGATGCAATCGTACGCAAGGAGGCACATGAATTGTGATGCAGAACAATCCTTTTCCTTATTCAAATACGGAAAAACGCTATCATACATTGAATTATCATCTCAGAGAACATTTCGGCCATAAGGTGTTTAAAGTAGCGCTTGACGGCGGTTTTGACTGTCCGAATCGGGACGGCACCGTAGCCCACGGAGGCTGTACTTTTTGCAGCGCAGCAGGCTCCGGCGATTTTGCCGGGAACCGGGCCGATGATTTAATTACGCAATTCCATGACATCAAAAACCGCATGCACGAAAAATGGAAGGACGGTAAGTACATCGCTTATTTCCAGGCTTTCACAAACACTCACGCCCCGGTTGAGGTGCTTCGTGAGAAATTCGAATCCGTCCTCGCCTTAGATGATGTGGTCGGCATTTCGATCGCCACACGCCCGGACTGTCTGCCTGATGATGTCGTTGATTACTTGGCAGAGCTGAATGAACGTACGTATTTGTGGGTGGAGCTTGGGCTTCAAACAGTTCATGAACGGACTGCACTTCTGATCAACCGCGCACATGATTTTAACTGCTATGTGGAAGGCGTCAATAAATTAAGAAAACACGGCATACGTGTCTGCTCGCATATTATCAACGGGCTGCCTTTGGAAGACCGGGACATGATGATGGAAACGGCAAAGGCCGTCGCAGATTTGGACGTCCAGGGCATTAAAATCCATCTGCTTCACCTACTGAAAGGCACGCCAATGGTCAAGCAATATGAAAAGGGGAAGCTGGAATTTCTTTCTCAAGATGATTATGTGCAGCTCGTCTGCGATCAGCTTGAGATCATTCCGCCTGAAATGATCGTCCACCGCATTACAGGTGACGGACCGATTGAGTTGATGATCGGGCCAATGTGGAGCGTCAACAAATGGGAAGTGCTTGGCGCCATTAATAAAGAGCTAGAAAATCGAGGCAGCTATCAAGGAAAGTTCTTTCAGCGGCTTGAGGAGGAATCAGCGCTATGATTTTGAAGAAAATTCTTCCCTACAGCAAAGAACTGCTGAAAATGGCCGCGGGAGAAGGAGATATTGTCGTAGATGCGACAATGGGCAACGGACATGATACACAGTTTTTAGCGGAGCTTGTTGGTGAAAACGGTCATGTGTACGCATTCGACATCCAAGAATCAGCCGTGGACAATACAAAGGAACGGCTCGGTGACATGTATCAAGCGCGAACAACGTTATTTCACAAAAGCCATGATAAAATCGCTGAATCCCTCCCGCCTGAAACACATGGCAAAGTGGCGGCCGCGGTATTTAACCTCGGCTATTTGCCGGGCGGGGACAAATCAATTACGACAAACGGCAGTTCTACGATCAAAGCAATTGAACAGCTTCTCAGCATCATGAAAGACGAAGGTCTGATTGTTCTCGTCGTCTATCATGGCCACCCGGAAGGCAAAGCTGAAAAAAACGACGTGCTCGAGTTTTGCCGGGACTTGGACCAGCAATCAGCCCGTGTATTAACTTACGGGTTTATCAATCAGCAAAATGACCCGCCATTTATTGTCGCCATCGAAAAAAAAGCTCAGATCAGCAAATGATTTGAGCTTTTTTCTTTGAGTTTTTCATCCAGGATATTTTTTGAAATTTCCGGTAGGCTCTGCCGTTGATATAAAAGAAAAAGGAAGTTTTTCCGCTGGCTTTGATCAGCTTCCTTGCGAGCCGGCCCATTTCCTTTTGGCCCGCCACTTTATCATCCGACAAATAAACGCCAAGCAAGCCGCGATTGATTAAACGATGGAAGTTTTCATGCGGAATGCCTTGTAAATGCTCGTCGGCTTTATGGATAAAGTGTTCAAGCCGGTCCATCATCTCTTCATGAGACTGATAATACGAGCAGAAATTCAAGTCTCCTTCCAGCAAGTCCTCCTCTTGATCAATCAAATAATCAAGCAGGATATGAAGACCCTGTATGTAAGGAAAATAACTGTCGCGGATTTTTTTAGCGGTGCTTTCTGTGAAATCAGGCTGGAACGAATACGCAACCAGACAGAAAATGCCTAACGTTGAGCCTGCACAGGCTGAAAATTCATACCATTCCATCTCAGGCAGCTCTGATTCATATTGAGTAAACCACTTTTCAAGCCGCGGAACACGCTCATGCTCAATAACGTGCTTATGCACCTGCAAATCGCAATAATAGCCGCACAGTTCAAGCAGATAAGGTTTAATCATGTCATAGTGCTCAATGGAACCAAGGACACGCTGGCACGTTTTGACCAGTTCGTGCAGATATCCGCTGTCATCCTGTTCTTCCCTGAATTGATAATAGTTTTGCAGTTCCGCCCCAACTGTCAGTGCATCCTGCATTGAGGCATGGAGCATCCGAAAATCCTGCGGGTCCAGCGAGGTGCTGCGGTCACACAGATTGTCCAAATAATCACTAATCGTTTGATACGCGATGATAAACTCGACACATTTCTGTTTTTGGCTGCCTGACAATAAGGCCAGTATGCCGCCGCCTTCACAGTGAAACGTTTTGTCCCGAATACTTGCGGTTGCCTGTGCTTTCAATTCACTGTTATGAATCGATTCTGATTTTTGCTTCCATATGTCCAGCTCTTGATGAACGAGCGGAAAAATATCTCGATATACCTTTGCCATCAATCCAAAAGGATGTTCCGGTACTGTCAACACATGCACCCCCTACTAGTTCAAATATATTGATCAGTAAACGCTCTTGCTGCTTTAAAGACATCTTCTCTCTCGGGTTCATTGAAGATCTCATGGTAAAGCCCTTCCCACTCTCTGTATGCTTTATTATGAGAAGCAACACCATTAAACCACTTGATGACCATCGTTTTGTCAACAAGCTTGTCATCACCGGCTTGCATCACAAGAAGCGGAACTTTCAAAAATGCCTCTGTCGGCACCATTGCCGATTCAATTGTCTTTAAAAGCTCTCTGTACCATCTGACAGAAACTTTCCTGACGTATAACGAATCATTTTGGTCAGCCTCGATGACGTCCTCATTGCGCGTCGCCATATCAATTGATAATCCCGAATCAACCTTAAGTGACGGAGCGATGACATTCAGGCCTTTTGATGCAAGATCAAGCGCTTTATTGACTTTAATTTGCAGTCCGAGACACGGTGATGATAAAATAATTCCCGTAATCCGGGGATTTCTTTGCTGTTTAACCCATTCAATCGCGACCAGACCGCCCATGCTGTGACCTAGAAGAAAAACCGGCAGATCAAAGGTTCGCGCTTTATCTATCCAAGCATCTACTTCATCAATGTATTCTTGAAACGAGCGAATATGCCCTCTCGCTCTTGTCGTTGTTCCCTGTCCAGGCAAATCGCCCATGACAACGTGATAACCCGAAGACCGCCACATTTCAATCAGCCATTTATATCGTCCGTGATATTCACTTGCCCCGTGAATGATTACAATCACTGCAACAGGTCTGTCTGCTTTCCAGGTCCACATGCTCTTCACCTCATACGAAATTTAAATAGAGAAAGAAGGATGAATCTTATGATCTACCCTTATAAGGAACACAAGCCAGATATCCACCCAACAGCCTTTATAGCTGATAATGCAACAATTACCGGTGATGTCGTGATCGGAGAACAGTCCAGCATTTGGTTTTCTGTTGTCATAAGGGGAGATGTTGCACCGACCAGAATCGGAAACAGAGTCAATATCCAAGATTTAAGCTGCCTTCATCAAAGCCCGAACAAGACGCTGCTCATTGAAGATGACGCCACGATAGGCCATCAGGTTACACTTCATAGCGCTGTTATCCGCAAGAACGCCCTAATCGGCATGGGCTCAATCATTTTAGACGGAGCCGAAATTGGCGAAGGCGCTTTTATTGGTGCCGGCAGTCTTGTCCCGCCCGGAAAAATCATTCCGCCTGACCATCTCGCCTTTGGCCGCCCTGCAAAAGTCATCCGCCCTTTGACGGAAGAAGACCGAAAAGATATGCAAAGAATACGGTCAGAATATGTAGAAAAGGGCCAATATTATAAATTTCTTCAACAAACATAAGACCTGCTTCGTCTTACTTTACCATTTTTCAAATTATATTTGAAAGCAATAACCATCGTTAACCCGGACGTCATAACAGTTCGGGTTTCGATTTTTCCATAAAACGTTCACATATAGCATGAAACGTATGACTTTTATCTTATCACAAAACTATAAACAGCCTCTGCAAAAACACATACCTATTCTTTCCTGTTCTCTATTTTCTATGAGCACACACAAAAAGAGCCCACTGGGAGCTCTTTTTGTCAGCTGATATTTCGTTCGCTGGCAGCAGCTGCATTTTTTTTATGAAACCCTTTTCCATAGTACACAGCCAGCAAGATGAGAAACCATATCGGCCCGATAATCACGGCTACTCTTGTATCAGGGCTGTAAGCCATAAGAATGACGACGAATGCTAGAAATGCCAATGACACATAAGACGTAAACGGAAATAAAGGCATTTTGTACTTTAATTGTTTCTTTTCTTCCGGCTTCAAACTTTTCCTGTATTTTATTTGAGAAAGCAAAATGATTGCCCACGTCCAAATCGCTCCGAACGTCGCAATACTTGTAACCCAAGTAAATACCTTCGCAGGGACAACATAGTTTAACAGCACTCCGACTAATAAAGCGCCCGCTGAAGCCAGAACAGCTTTACCCGGGATGCCGCCTTTCGTCAGCTGACCATATGCTTGTGGCGCCTCTTTCTGTTCCGCCAAGTTAAACAGCATCCGCCCTGTGCTGAAAATACCGCTGTTGCATGAAGACAGCGCGGCTGTCAACACGACAAAGTTAATGATACCTGCGGCCGATGGAATGCCCACTTTTTGAAATGTGAGAACAAATGGACTTCCTTGAGAGCCAATTTCCTGCCACGGATAAATAGACATAATGACAAATAAAGCGCCTACATAAAAAATCAAAATCCGCCAAAATACTGTATCGATTGCTTTGGCTAACGATTTTTGCGGGTTTTTTACTTCGCCAGCCGTCACCCCGATCATTTCAATCCCTAAATAGGCGAACATGACCATTTGAAGAGACAATAGAACCCCTTTTAAACCATGAGGGAAAAATCCTCCGTTGTTCCACAAATTGCTGATTCCAGTTGCAATGCCCCCATTGCCGACTCCTGCAATAATCATCAATAAACCGACAGCAATCATGGATAAGATCGCAACAATTTTAATCAATGCGAACCAAAATTCCAGCTCACCGTAAGCTTTGACAGCCAGGAAATTAACACCCGTCATAATGACCAGTGCCGATAATGCCCAAATCCAGTTTGGCACGTCAGGAAACCAGAACCCCATATAGATGCCGACAGCAGTAATTTCGGCCATACAGGTGACAACCCATAAAAACCAGTAGTTCCACCCTGTTAAATAGCCTGCAAGCGGCCCCAAATAATCACGCGCATACCTGCTGAAGGAGCCTGCGACCGGTTTTTGAATGGCCATTTCCCCAAGCGCTCTCATAATAAAAAACATGACCAGGCCGCTTGCGGCATACGCTACCAAAATACCAGGCCCTGCTAATTGAATAGCTGATGCGGAGCCGAGGAACAACCCTACTCCTATTGCAGCTCCTAAAGACATTAAAGAAATATGCCTTTCTTCGAGTCCGCGGTGCAGCTCTTGTTTTTGTTTTTGCATGCTTTCTTCTCCCCTAGAAAAAAATTCATTAAATCATTTTTCTGAATATTTCGTATGAATTGGGTAAACCAATGATGATGGAGAAATAAAAGGATAACAACAAGGCTTTCGACTACTCGAAAGCCTTGTTGTCTGTTACACAAAGATGACTTCTTTAGGCTGATGGCTCAGCTCTTCAGGCATATACCGTTTTTCAATATTGATGCTGTGCCAGATCATAAAGATTAGCACAGTCCAGATTTTACGGCTGTTATCAGCCTTGTCCGCACAATGGTCTTCAAGAAGCTGAAGGACATAATCCTTATGGATATAAGCATCCGTTTGGCTTTCCTGAATAATATTCCGCACCCATTCGTTCATTTCGTTTTTCAGCCAATGACGGATCGGTACAGGGAAACCAAGCTTTTTGCGGTTTAATACGTGCTCAGGCACAATTCCTTCAGCGGCTTTGCGAAGAAGATACTTCGTCGTGCCGTTCTTCGTTTTCAGCTCATCAGGAATTTTTGAAGCGACGTCGAATACGACTTTATCCAAGAACGGCACACGCAGTTCCAAAGAATTCGCCATCGTCATTTTATCCGCCTTTAACAAAATGTCGCCGCGCATCCAAGTGTGGATATCGACATACTGCATTTTGTTGATATCGCTGTACGAGCTGCTTTCTGTAAAGTAAGTCTTCGTCACATCGCGATATGAAAGGTTCGGATTATAATGCTTCAACAGCTGCTTTTTGACAGACTCTTCAAAGATTTTAGCGTTACCGATATAACGATCCTGAAGCGGAGTGCAGCCGCGCTCAAGCAGGCTCTTCCCTCTCATACCTTCAGGCATAACGGCAGCAACGTGCAGAAGCATCTTTTTCAAGCCGGACGGAATCCGTTCAAACGGTTTAAGCGAAAGCGGTTCACGGTAAATGTTATATCCGCCGAAGAGCTCATCCGCTCCTTCACCTGATAAAGCAACCGTTACATGTTTTTTCGCTTCTTTTGCAACAAAGTACAACGGAATCGCTGCCGGATCAGCAAGCGGGTCATCAAAATGCCATACGATCTTCGGAAGCTCATTCATGTATTCCTCAGGCGAAATGACTTTGCTGATATTTTCAATGCCCAGCGCCGCTGCCGTTTCTTTCGCTACATCAACCTCACTGAAGCCCTGCTGTTCAAAGCCGACAGAGAATGTTTTTAAGCTTGGATGAAATTCCTTCGCAACAGACACAATAAAGGAAGAATCAATCCCGCCAGACAGGAACGAACCGACAGGAACGTCACTTCTCATATGAACGTTTACAGAGTCATAGATCGCGTCTCGGACTTCTTTCACAAGCTTGTCTTCTTCAGTCTGAACCGGCTTGAAGTTCGCTTTGAAATACGTTTTGAATGTGATATCGCCGTCCGGGCGGATTGTGAACTGTGAACCCGGCTCTACTTTTTTCACATGGGCATCAAGCGTGCTTGGTTCAGGAACAAATTGGAAAGACATGTACTGCTGCAATGCCTCTTTATCTATTTCAATATCATTCTGAGCAACCATTAAACTTTTTCTCTCTGAGGCAAAATAAACCTGATCATTGATCGTTGTGTAGTACAACGGTTTAATGCCGAATGGATCTCTTGCCCCATAAAGCACATGATCGTTTTTATTCCAAATCAGAAAGGCAAACATACCGCGCAGTTTGGACGCCGCTTCTTCTTTATAGTGACGGTAAGTCGCAAGAAGAACCTCTGTGTCCGAATCCGTGTTGAATGTGTACCCCTTTGCTTCAAGCTCTTCTCTCAGTTCAATATAGTTATAGATTTCTCCGTTAAAGATAATCCAATATGTTTCATCTTCATATGATAAAGGCTGTCCGCCATTTTCTACATCAATAATGCTGAGCCGTCTGAATCCGAAGCCGACGTGCTCATCATGGAAATATCCATCACTGTCAGGACCGCGGTGAACGATCATTTGGTTCATTTGTTTGATTAGTTCTTCTTGATCAGCGGTTTGAGCTAACGGATGCTTGTTAAAAACCCCGACAAATCCACACATAGTATTGCCTCCATAATTAAAATTGTCATCATTGAACCCCTATTTATAGACGCTGTGAATAATATTTGGTTTCACAGTTATGTAAAAAAATAAACATGAATACAACGATAAAAAAGGGAAAGCCGCTTAACCAGTAAGCGGCTATAAAATTATTCTCCTAACGCTTCTTTACGCAGCTGCTCCGCTTTGTCTGTACGCTCCCAAGGAAGGTCAACATCGTGACGTCCAAAGTGGCCGTACGCAGCAGTTTGTTTGTAGATCGGACGGCGCAAATCAAGCATTTTGATAATGCCGGCAGGTCGTAAATCAAAGTTATTGCGAACAACTTCAATCAGTTTTTCCTCAGAAGCTTTTCCTGAACCGAATGTGTTGATTGAGATTGACACAGGCTGTGCAACACCGATCGCGTAAGCAAGCTGTACTTCGCAAGAATCAGCAAGCTCAGCCGCAACGATGTTTTTCGCAACGTATCTTGCCGCATAAGCTGCAGAACGGTCTACCTTCGTCGCGTCCTTACCTGAGAACGCGCCTCCGCCGTGGCGTGCATAGCCGCCGTACGTATCAACGATGATTTTGCGTCCTGTAAGTCCCGCATCCCCTTGAGGGCCTCCGATTACGAAACGTCCTGTAGGGTTAATGAAATATTTTGTTTCTTCATCAATCAGCTCTTCAGGAACAACCGGATTGATTACATGTTCTTTAATGTTGCGCTGAATTTGCTCAAGTGTAATTTCAGGGTGATGCTGAGTTGAAATCACAATCGCGTCAATGCGGACTGGTTTGTTATTTTCATCGTACTCAACCGTTACCTGTGTTTTGCCGTCAGGGCGAAGGTACGGAAGAATATCTTCTTTACGGACTTCACTTAGGCGGCGGGCTAATTTATGGGCAAGTGAAATTGGAAGAGGCATAAGCTCTTTCGTTTCGTTGCACGCATAACCGAACATTAATCCTTGGTCACCCGCACCAATCGCTTCAATTTCTTCGTCGCTCATTGTGCCTTCACGGGCTTCAAGCGCTTGGTCTACGCCCATCGCGATATCAGCAGACTGCTCATCAATTGATGTTAAAACCGCACAAGTTTCCGCATCAAATCCGTATTTTGCACGTGTGTATCCGATTTCTTTAATGGTTTGGCGAACCGTTTTCGGAATGTCAACATACGTAGAAGTTGTGATCTCTCCGCTTACAAGAACCAAACCTGTTGTCACAGATGTTTCACAAGCAACACGCGCGTTAGGGTCTTTCTTTAAAATTTCATCTAAAATGCTGTCAGAAATCTGGTCACAGATTTTATCCGGATGCCCCTCCGTAACAGATTCTGATGTAAATAAACGACGATTTTTACTCATGATTTGCTTCCTCCTGCACAAGGCCTCCCGAAAGACCTTGTATATATGATACGGAACTCGCTCCCTCTTATACAATGTACAGTTATATTAGAGAATGTTAATTGGCATATTTATGAAATAAAAAAACCTTTTCCATCGAGGAAAGGGTTTGGTCTTTGTGCCTTTCACTCTTATCGCTCAAGGAATCATACAACCTTGCAACAGGTTAGCACCTTGGTTGTCTCACTCAGTTGAACATAATAAATAACAGAGAAACCGGTTGCTGGGCTTCATAGGGCCTGTCCCTCCGCCAGCTCGGGATAAGAGTATCCGCTCAATGAAATATCTTATCGTAAAAGGGTTTGCAATGTCAATATGATTCAGAAGAAATAGGCACCTATATTGAGGGAAAACAATGGAAATGCACACACAAAAAATAATAAATAGTATAGACTATTTGAAAATATATGTTATACTAATTCACAATTAGCAAAACACAAAAAACGATAAAGGAAGGTTTCATATGAACTCAGTTGATTTGACCGCTGATTTACAAGCCTTATTAACATGTCCAAATGTGCGTCATAATTTATCAGCAGCACAGCTAACAGAAAAAGTCCTCTCCCGAAACGAAGGCATTTTAACATCCACAGGTGCTGTTCGCGCGACTACAGGCGCTTACACAGGACGCTCACCTAAAGATAAATTCATCGTGGAGGAAGAAAGCACGAAAAATAAGATCGATTGGGGCCCGGTGAATCAGCCGATTTCAGAAGAAGCGTTTGAGCGGCTGTACACGAAAGTTGTCAGCTATTTAAAGGAGCGAGATGAGCTGTTTGTTTTCGAAGGATTTGCCGGAGCAGACGAGAAATACAGGCTGCCGATCACTGTCGTAAATGAGTTCGCATGGCACAATTTATTTGCGCGGCAGCTGTTTATCCGTCCGGAAGGAAATGATAAGAAAACAGTTGAGCAGCCGTTCACCATTCTTTCTGCTCCGCATTTCAAAGCAGATCCAAAAACAGACGGCACTCATTCCGAAACGTTTATTATTGTCTCTTTCGAAAAGCGGACAATTTTAATCGGCGGAACTGAGTATGCCGGTGAAATGAAGAAGTCCATTTTCTCCATTATGAATTTCCTGCTGCCTGAAAGAGATATTTTATCTATGCACTGCTCCGCCAATGTCGGTGAAAAAGGCGATGTCGCCCTTTTCTTCGGACTGTCAGGAACAGGCAAGACCACCCTGTCGGCAGATGCTGACCGCAAGCTGATCGGTGACGATGAACATGGCTGGTCTGATACAGGCGTCTTTAATATTGAAGGCGGGTGCTACGCTAAGTGCATTCATTTAAGCGAGGAAAAGGAGCCGCAAATCTTTAACGCGATCCGCTTCGGGTCTGTTCTCGAAAATGTCGTTGTGGATGAAGATACACGCGAAGCCAATTATGATGATTCCTTCTATACTGAAAACACGCGGGCAGCTTACCCGATTCATATGATTGACAACATCGTGACTCCAAGCATGGCCGGCCATCCGTCAGCAATTGTATTTTTGACGGCTGATGCCTTCGGAGTCCTGCCGCCGATCAGCAAACTGACGAAGGAGCAGGCGATGTACCATTTCTTGAGCGGTTACACGAGTAAGCTTGCCGGAACCGAACGTGGTGTCACGTCTCCTGAAACGACGTTTTCTACATGCTTCGGCTCACCGTTCCTGCCGCTTCCTGCTCACGTCTATGCTGAAATGCTCGGCAAAAAGATCGATGAACACGGCGCAGACGTTTTCTTAGTCAATACCGGATGGACCGGGGGCGGCTACGGCACAGGCGAACGAATGAAGCTTTCTTACACTAGAGCAATGGTCAAAGCAGCGATTGAAGGCAAATTAGAGGATGCTGAAATGATAACTGACGATATTTTCGGCCTGCACATTCCGGCCCATGTTCCTGGCGTTCCTGATCATATCCTTCAGCCTGAAAACACGTGGACCAACAAGGAAGAATACAAAGAAAAAGCAGTCTACCTTGCAAATGAATTCAAAGAGAACTTTAAAAAGTTCGCACATACCGATGCCATCGCCCAGGCAGGCGGCCCTCTCGTATAAAAAACAAAAGCCAAGAGCAATTATGCTCTTGGCTTGTTTTAATTGACGGAATGCAAAGAAGTCAGCTTGTATGTAATGATGGTCCGGCCTTCTTCCCATTGAAGCTTCTGCACTTCAGCTGTGCCTGACTTTTCGCCAAACTTTGTTTTGCGTACATCCATTGGAATCTCCATCGGATATACTCGGTATCCGTCCTTCTCTAACGTGAATATATTTTCATCTATGCGAACTTCTTTTCCTTTTGTCACAATCAGTGTATTAAATTCAATAGGCATTCCCAAAGTGAAATCCCCTTTCGTTCTCTTTTTTCTTTATCATAACATATTTCACTGTCAGCGGTTTTTCATCCATTGTGTGAGCTGCCGCACGATACGCCGGTTTTCTTTTGACGGGAAATAATGTGTGAATGTACTGTAGTACCATGTCTCCACCGGCTTATGCAGTTGTTTTAGCTTTTCTTCAAATAAATAGGAATGCTGAATCGAAACATTTTGGTCTTTTTCTCCATGGATTAACAGCACGGGAGCCTGAATTTTGTTTACTTGGTCAAACGGTGTCCTCCATTGATATTCCTCAGGCACCTTTTTCGGTGTTCCGCCGATGACTCTTTTCATCATTCGCCGCAAATCCTGCCGCTCCTCGTATGTAAGAATCATATCACTGACGCCTCCCCAGGAAACAAATGAAGCTGCCTGCCTGCCCATTTCGATAGCAGTAAGCATTCCCATAATTCCGCCGCGAGAAAAGCCGAAGATGTGGACTCTATCCTTCTTGACATTTGGGTGCTGCTGAAGCAGGCGAAAAGCAGAAAATGCATCCTCCCTGTCTTCTCCGGCAAAATCCTCATTGCCTTCTCCTCCTTGATTTCCTCTGTAAAAAGGAGCAAACACCACAAACCCTTGGGATGCAAACTGGATAATCCGGCCCGGCCGAACCATGCCCACGCTTTTAATCCCGCCGCGCAAATATAAAAATCCGTCATATTGTCCCGGTTCCGCCGGCTCAGCCAGAAGCCCCTTAACCCGTAATCCATTTGACAGATAGCAGATCGTATACAAACGCACATGCTGGCTTGGCGACGGAAATCTTCTTTTCTCTACAATCAAAACAGCCGCCTCCTTTTTTTTCTATATGCTTTCCTTACTCCAAAATTACATCCGGAGAACCTGGTTAGGCATTCACACATTTTTATACCCATCATACGATATGTAAAGCAAAAAAGGATATTAACTTGATGCGAAATAAGGAGGTTGTCTATGTGAACAGATGGTTAAGGCTGGGCTTCGCCTGTGTCGGCAGTATCTTTCTGATGTTCGCCCTGGCGGCTTGCAAGCAGGAAGAAACGCTCACCAAAGTCAAAGTAGCTGAAGTGACCCATTCAATTTTTTACGCACCTTTATATGTTGCTGAGTCTAAAGGTTTTTTTAAGGAAGAAGGGCTTGATGTCGATGTGAATACGACCTGGGGCGGAGACAAAACGATGACATCGCTTCTTTCCAACGGCTCCGACATCGCGCTTGTCGGGTCAGAAACATCTATTTATGTCGAAGCGCAAGGGGCTAAAGATCCCGTCATTAATTTCGCCCAGCTGACTCAGACAGACGGAACGTTTCTTGTCGCGAGAGAAGATGTTGAACACTTCGACTGGGATCAGCTGAAAGGAAAAACGTTTCTCGGCCAGCGAAAAGGCGGCATGCCGCAAATGGTCGGCGAGTATGTGCTGAACAAACATAAGATTGACCCGCATAAGGATATAGACCTCATCCAGAACATAGACTTCGCCAATATTGCCAATGCGTTTGCTTCTGGAACCGGTGAGTATGTACAGCTCTTTGAACCGCAGGCTTCTCTCTTTGAGAAAAAAGGCATCGGCCATATCGTTGCTTCATTCGGAGAAGAATCAGGAGAGGTTCCTTATACGACTTTTATGGCGAAACAAAGCTATTTGAAGAAAAATGAAAGCACAGCCGTAAAGTTTACAAAAGCCATTTATAAGGCGCAGCAGTGGGTTGAAAATCATTCTGCGAAGGACATCACAGATGCCATTAAAGATGAATTTGATGATACCGACCCAGACGTCATCGAAACATCCATTGAACGCTATAAAAAACAGCATTCATATTCGCCAGACCCTCTGCTTAACGAAAAAGAATGGGAGCTTCTCCAAACCATTATGGATCAATCGGGAGAACTGCCGAAGCACATTCCATACAATCAGCTTGTAAATAAAGAAATTGCTGAAAAAGTCACCTCGGAGAAATAGGAGGCGCCATCTATGTCTTTCTTACATGTCGACCATGTAACCCATACTTATTTTTCTATTAAAGAAAAAACAACGGCTGTGCGGGATATTCATTTCGATGCCGAAAAAGGTGATTTCATCTCATTTCTCGGCCCAAGCGGCTGCGGAAAAACAACACTGCTTTCCATTATTGCCGGTTTGATTGAGCCATCAGAAGGCAGAGTTCTGATTGAAGGCCGTGAGCCGAATCAAAAAGAACATAATATTGGCTATATGCTTCAGCAGGATTACTTATTTCCCTGGAAATCTATCGAGGAAAATGTGCTTCTCGGTTTAAAAATCGCCGACACGCTGACAGAAGAAAGCAAAGCCGCTGCACTCGGTCTATTGCCGGAGTTCGGCCTCATAGATGTGGAGAAAAAATATCCGAAAGAGCTGTCAGGCGGGATGCGCCAGCGGGCTGCGCTTGCAAGAACACTTGCGCCTAACCCTAGTCTGCTTTTGCTGGATGAGCCATTTTCCGCGCTTGATTTTCAGACAAAGCTGTCTTTGGAAAACCTGGTATTCCGCACATTAAAGGAATATCAAAAAACAGCAGTGCTTGTCACTCATGATATAGGGGAAGCGATAGCGATGAGCGATACGATCTTTTTATTTTCAAATCAGCCGGGCACCATCCATCAGATTTTTACCATTCCTAAGGAATTGGCCGCGATGTTGCCTTTTGACGCCCGTCAGGAACCTTCCTTCCAGACACTGTTTCAAACGATATGGAAGGAGCTGAATTCTCTTGAGAAACAGCAAAGAAACCATTGATCTGCTTCACGAGCAGTATCAATTCAAACAGAAAAAGGAAAAGTGGAAGGTCCATTCCTTTCAGCTTGCCATATTTATTCTCTTTTTCTCGGGCTGGGAAACCTCCAGCAGGCAGGGCTGGATCGATCCGCTGATCTTCAGCTCTCCCTCAGCTGTGTGGCGATTATTGCTGGAGAAACTTGGTGACGGTTCTTTACTGTCACACATCGGCGTCACTTTATTTGAAACGGTGCTTGGCTTTTTGCTTGGGACGTTTATGGGCACGTGCCTCGCCGCTTTGTTATGGTGGTCTAACCGACTTGCCAGAATTTTAGATCCGTATCTTGTGATTTTGAATGCAATGCCGAAAGTGGCCCTAGGCCCGATCCTGATTGTCGCGCTCGGTCCCAGTTTTATCAGCATCATTGCGATGGGAGCCATCATCAGCGTCATTATCACAACGATCGTTGTCTACACCGCCTTCCAAGAGGTCGACGAAAACTATACGAAAGTCATGAAAACATTCGGCGCAAAAAAGTGGGTTATTTTTAAAGAAGTCATACTGCCTGCATCCTCCCCCGCGATTATTTCAACACTAAAAGTGAACGTCGGTTTATCATGGGTTGGCGTCATTGTAGGGGAATTCCTCGTTTCGAAGGTCGGATTAGGATATATGATTATTTACGGATTCCAAGTCTTCAATTTTACACTCGTCTTCTTAAGCCTGCTGATCATCGCCATCTTCGCCACTCTGATGTATCAGGGCGTCGAGCTGCTGGAAAAGAAATGGACGAAGGGGAGGACATAAAAAACCCGGCATATATGCCGGGTTTTTTTATTCAATCCATCCAGATTCTTTCAGTTTTTTCAAGCTGATCGGAAGTACGGAATCCTTCATAATAAAGCTGAATTTTTTATTGCGGGAAAGGTTCTCCGGAAGCTCGTGAAACAAAACCGGGCCTTTCGTTTCAAAGTAATCAGCCTGCTTTTCAAGCTTTTCTATATCTGCAAAATATATATTTTTTACAATCACTTTTTCTTTTCCGAGAACTTTATACTGTCCGAGATACTTGAGGCTTTTGACTCTCGCGCCCGTCTCTTCCTTTACTTCCCGGAGCGCAGCCTCTTCTGCGCACTCCATCGGCTCTACTTTCCCGCCTGGAAACTCATAGCCTCTGTCCTCATGTTCTGTTAAAAGCCATTTACCGCCAAAACGGCAAATCACCCAGACATGCTTCGGGCTGTCCGAGAAAGGCTGATCGTCAAAGGAAAGCTGAACAGTATTCTGATAATAATCTTTAAACTCGTACATGTTTATCCCTCAAATCCGTTCCTAGCTATCTTCCATACATCATACCACAGTTACGTTTCTTCGGAAGCCTTTTATCAAAAAATAAGGGACCCAGCACGCCGTCAGGTTCTGCATGCAGACTAGCTCGTACAGTTTTTTTGCGATACTTTTGCCGGAAAGTGCGACCGACGCTCTGGGCTTTATTATGACCCGCGAACAGGGAAAAGTTACGGTTTGCGCTTAAATTTATTTTTTAACGTCTCTAAAAGATCGACAAGCATCTGAGGAACCGGTATGCCAAGAGAGCTGGCTGTCACAACAATTTGCACAGATTCATAAAGAATATAAAACATAATAGCCAAGTCACGAATTGATCCCTGTGTATTCAGCAGCTGATCAAAAAAGTGGCATACAGAGATCAGAGCCAGCGTGACTAATTTTTTGACAAGCCGGGCAAATACCTTTTTAAATGACAGTTTGTGAATAATGGTTTCCTTCAAAGTCGTACTGATAAATTCAATTGCCATAAGAGAGAGCAAAATCAGAAATGAATACTGAAAACCTCCAAAGAAAAAACCCGCTGCTGAAACGCTGACTGCTAAAAACGAAAAGATGCCAAAGTCTCTATCCATTTATCCCAACATCCTTTCACAGAAACGGCCTTACGATATTCTATGGTAAACAAGCCGAACGGATTGGATTTTTCAGAAAAATGGACTGGTTGTCGCCTATTTTTAAGATACAAAAAGAAAAGCCGGACGTCTTTTTTAAGACATCCGGCCGTTCTATTTTTGAACTTAACCTAGGTAAGCTTTTAGCATCCAGTTATGTTTTTCAATATTTTGATGGATCGCAAGAAGCATGTCCCCTGTTGTTTCGTCACCGACTTCATCAGCTAAATCCATGCCGTTTTTCAGCTCTTCCGCGATGACTGTGAAATCATCATATACGCTTTGAACCATTTGTTCAGCTGTTTCATTTCCAGCAGCTTCTTTGACAGAAGCCGTTTCTAAGGATTCCTTCATTGTTGCAATCGGTTTTCCGTTCAGCGCCAAAAGACGTTCTGCTAAGTCATCAATATAAGTTGCTGTTTCGTTGTACAGCTCCTCAAACTTTTCATGAAGAGTGAAGAAATCTTTCCCTTTCACATACCAGTGATAATTATGTAGTTTCACATACATGACCGTCCAGTTGGCTACTTGTTTGTTCACTGCTTGAATCAATTGTTCTGACATGGTATCTCCTCCTTGTTATATGACTATGTATACCCTTAATATCGTACGCTAAAACCTCTTTTTTACCCTTATCTGTCACGATTTCTTCTATTATGCTACAATTGTTAAAAAACGGGAGGTGGAATGTCATGACGCTTCTCATTACGATAAGTATTTTGATTGTGCTGGCTGTTTTGCTTGTAACCATTTGGACGACTGTAAAAGCCTATAATGTAAAGCATACCATTGATCCACCACAAGAAAATCACTCTGATTCACACAATCAATGATGATGTGAATGCTCCTCTTCTGACTGATTGCTGGCAGCATCGGCGTCTCCGACTTGGACTTTTAAGGTCGGCATGCTATGCTGTTTTTTTGCTGTGACATGAGATTGGACAGTGTATACACCATCTTCCTTAAACGTCGTTTCCAATCGGTATACGCCTTTTTCTTGTTTCGCCTTAAACATTTGGCTTGCGTCTTTTTCCCCTTCTTTCCATACTTCAAACTCTACTTCATCGGCATCCGTCACAGCTTCATCACCATATGATACAGCTGCTTCATAAGCAGCGCTTTCTCCGGGATTTACTTTTTCAGGCCCGGTCAGCTTGACATCCAAAACCTCGGGCGTCTCAGCTGTATTTGCTTTGCTTTCACCAGATCCGCATCCATTAAGCAAAAAAGCAGAAAAAAGCAGAACAACCAACATCTTTTTCATGCCATCACCCTTTCATCGTTTACTTAAATAGTAGCAAACGCTTACAGCAAATGGTACACAAAATATGAGACGTCACAAAAAAGACCTTTTTGCTTAAGCGCAAAAAGGTCCTTTCTATTTTAGCCAAATACTTTTAGCAATTCTTCTTTATCCTGTGAAAGCCAGAAACGCATTAAACGTTTAGCGCCTTCCAGATCATGAAGCTTCGCTTGGCCGCACTGCTTTTCATTCGCAGCAGGTATTTCTGTAATCTCTACCGCTTCCTTCATTGTGTCTTCAAGCAGATCAACGATTTCCGCTGATGTCGGCTCTCCGCTCACAACTAGATAATAGCCTGTCTGGCAGCCCATTGGAGAAATATCAATGATATCAAAATGATCGTATTTCTCAGCGTGAGAACGAATCGTAAACGCGAGCAAATGCTCGAGTGTGTGGATGGTGTCAGGCTTCATCGCCTGTTTATTTGGCTGGCAAAAACGAATGTCAAATTTATTGACAACGCCGTCTGTTCCCACTTTATGCACGCCGCAATGTCTTACATATGGAGCAACAACCGCATTATGATCAAGCTCAAAACTTTCTACTGAAGGCATAATGGCACTCTCCCCTTTTTTAAAAATGTAATTTCATTATAACATACTTTTCCGATAAGAATTATTGATTAACTTTTCAATCTGTGTTTTTTTTCTTATACTTGCATCAGAAAGGTTGCTGAAGAAACATGAAAACCCTATTCATCGCTCTGATCAGAGGATATCAAAAATTCATCTCGCCCCTGACACCGCCAACGTGCCGCTTTTATCCGACCTGTTCCCAATATGGAATCGAAGCGATTAAAACACATGGCGCTTTAAAAGGCGGATGGCTGACAATCAAACGGATTTTGAAATGCCACCCGTTCCATCCAGGAGGAGTCGATCCCGTTCCTGAAAAGAAACAAAAACATTAATTGTTATAACCGTTTACGATAAGATCCAGTTTTCCGGTTTTAGGATCAATGACTAAGCCATGGACCGGAACGTTTTCAGGGAACAGCGGGTGATGTTTAATAACATCTACGCTGTCTTTCACACTCGCTTCCACTGAATCAAAGCTTTTAAACCATTGATCAAAGTCTACACCGGAGTACTTTATTGTTTCGATGCGTTCTTCCGGAATCCCTCTTGCTTTGATTTTTTCAAGCATGCTTTTGCTGCTGATTTTGCTCATGCCGCAATCGTGATGCCCGATCACACACACCTCATCTGCATTCAGCTCGTACACTGCGACGAGTATACTTCTCATGATGCTTCCGAATGGGTGTGTCACAAGCGCACCGGCACTTTTAATGATTTTCACATCACCGTTTCGCAAATTCATCGCATGCGGCAGCAGTTCAACCAGACGAGTATCCATGCAAGAAAGAATCGCCATTTTTTTATCTGGAAATTTTGATGTTTGATACTTTTCATACTCTCTTTGTTCAGTAAATGTCTTGTTAAATTCGAGAATATCATTTAGAAGACTCATGTTCGTTGTCCCTTTCTATTCTTTTTACTCTTCAATATATCACAACCCTTGTTTATTCGTCATAATAAAAAAAGACAAACCCTCAGGCCTGCCTTATTTCCCCATGTTATAGCGTTTTTTGAACTGCTCAACTCGTCCGCCTTTTTCATTGAATTTCTGGCGGCCTGTATAAAACGGATGCGTGTCAGAGCTTACCTCTACTTTAATGACAGGATATGTGTTTCCGTCTTCCCACTCTGCTGTTTCATTAGATGTTTTCGTAGAGGTGCTGAGAAAACGGTAGCCGCTGTTGACATCCTGAAATATCACTTTGTGGTTCTTCGGATGAATTCCTTCTTTCATGTGAATCTCCTTTCAATAAATCGTAATAATTACGTTTTATTTTATAACCTTACAAACGTTTTGTCAATCTTCTTATATCCTTCCCTCTGTTTTCACATCGTAAACCTCATGGCATTTAAGAATAGGAAGAATAATCTAACCGAGGAAGCAAATAATAAACCCAAAATACATACAGAACGTCTTTTTAGAAAGGTGGTTTACGATTGTGGATGATTTAGTTTTGGCCAGAAGCCTCTTTGGCACGACAATGGGCTTTCATATTATTTTCGCAACGCTTGGAGTCGGTCTCCCGCTCATGATTTTAGTGGCGGAATTGATCTATCAAAAAACGAAAGATGACCATTATGCGATCATGGCGAAAAGATGGACGAAAGCACAAGCCGTTTTGCTGGGGGTCGCCATACCGACCGGAACGATCGCGGGCACTCAGCTCGCGCTTTTATGGCCGGGATTTATGGAAGTCATCGGCCGGGTGATGTCCCTGCCATTTCAAATTGAAATCTATGCTTTTTTTGTTGAAGCCCTATTCATGTCGATTTATGTATACGCTGCAGACCGTTTGTCACCTGCAATGAGGATTGTTGCTGTTTTCTTTGTGTTAGTCGGGGCAGCAGCATCCGCTGTTCTGATCACGAATGTTCACGCTTTTGAAGGTACGCCCGCCGGTTTTAAAATTTTAAACGGAAAAATTACAGATGTTGACCCGTGGGCTGCGTTTTTTAATCCTAGCTTTTTTATCACTGCCGGCCATGTCGTGCTGTCCGCGTTTATGACCGGTGCGTTTATCGTGGCTTCTGTTGCGGCGTATAAAATGATCCGAACGAGGAAAAAGGAAAAGGTCTATCGCTTTCACCGGAAAGCCCTTTTGCTCGCACTGACGATCGGCGGTATTTTTTCATTGCTGACCGCTTTGAACGGACACGAATCTGCACAGATGCTGTACGAATACCAGCCCGAAAAATTAGCCGGTGCGGAAGGCCTATTTGAAACAAGATCCCACGCCCCGCTCGCTATCGGCGGTTTTACCGACCCGAATGAAGAAAAAGTAAAATGGGCTATCGAGATTCCATGGGCTTTAAGCTTTTTGGCAGCGAACCGTTTTGACACTGTTGTAAAGGGATTGAATGCATTTCCTAGAGATGAATGGCCGCCGCTTTTCATTCACACGCTGTTTAATGCGATGGTGGGTGTAGGCATGCTGCTAATTCTTTATTCCATCATCGGTGTGGTCTGGAGAAAGGTGCTCAAGAAAGACCGTTTCCCAACGTGGCTTTTGATCATTTTCATGACAGCAGGCCCTTTTAGTCTCATCGGCATTGAATTCGGCTGGATTTTCGCATGTACGGGGAGACAGCCTTGGGTCATCTATCATCTGCTGAAAACGTCAGATGTCGTAACTACGACTGGTTCGATCGGGGTGCTGTTCTTATTTTTCACATTTGTTTATGCCGTGTTAGGCGCAGCTGTCGTCTACGTGCTGCTGTATTATTTCCGCAAGCACCCGGTTGACGAAGATTTAAATACAGCGGAGTCGTAATGGCTCCGCAAACAGGAAACCAAATGGAAGGAAGATCGACAAATGGAGATTTCAACTGACGCTCTGATCGCCATCTCAATTATCTGGGGCTTTGTGTTTATTTACGCCGTCATGGCGACAATGGATTTTGGAGCGGGATTTTGGTCTATGATCTATTTAAACAAGGAGCATATGAAGGCCACCGATATTGCGAATCGCTTTTTGTCCCCGACTTGGGAGGTCACAAATGTCTTTATTGTGGCCATCGTCGTGGCGCTTTTCAGTTTTTTCCCCGGCGCGACATTTGTGCTCGGCACCGTTTTATTAATTCCCGGAAGCATGATTTTACTGCTTTTAGCGATTCGAAGCGGATTTCTCGTGTTTTCAAATACAGCAAAGGAGCGGAAAACGCTAAGATATATTTCCGGCATCTCCGGCTTTATCATTCCTGCTATTTTAATTTTGGTGCTTCCTGTGACACACGGAGGGTTTATAGAAAAAACGGATGGAATCTATAACTTAAATATGTCTAAAATCTTTTCAAGCCCCAACGCCTATTCATTTATCGGGTTTGCGATTTTAAGCACCTTATTTTTGTCCTCGCTGCTGCTTGCAGATGTTTCAAATGTGGCAGAGGAACAGGATGCGTACCGAGCCTACAGAAAAAGCGCCCTGATTACCGGCCCGATTTCACTGTTGTTTGCAGTATGCATTATGGTGACAATGCGGAATGAAGCAAACTGGCTGTACAGCGGAATGATGAATGATTTTACTTGGATTATTGCATCGTTCATTACATTTGTCATTGCTGGAATCGCCCTTTTTCTGCCTAATAAGAGCTTTGGGCAAAACATCGGAAAACCGCGGCTTGCACTTGTCGCGATTGGGATACAGTATTTTCTCGCAAGCTACGCGTACGGGCGGGCGCATCTTCCGTATATGATTTATCCCGATGTGACAGTCATGTCAGGCTTCACAGAGCCAGCAACGTTCAGAGCGCTGTTTGCAACGTATATCGTTGCATTTATCATTCTATTTCCGGGCTTTTATTTCTTCTGGAAAATGTTTATGCGAGATAAACGCTATATCCGCCAGGAGGAATAGAGGGCAAGCCAGCCGGCTATACTAATCCAGAACCTTTATAAGGAGGGGATGGCATGGAGCAGAAAATTCTATGTGAGGTCAACAACTGTTCTTATTGGGGCAAAGGTAACAAATGCACCGCTGATGCCATTTATGTTGTCAGCCATACTGGTGAAACGGCTGAAAACAGCCGGGAAACAGACTGCAAAACGTTTAAGCCGCATGATTTGTAATTAAAAGAAAGAGCTGCATCAGCCAGCTCTTTCTTTTTGCATGTTGAGTGTTCTCAGCTTTTTAGTTATGACCCCGTTTGCAGGTGAAAACAAAAAGGCGCTTGCATAACATACACCTGTCATGGCCGCCATCGCTCCTGAAATCGAAACATTAAGCCACGTTGCGAAGAAATAGCCCATGACCGCCGACAGCCCGCCAATCAACGCGCTGAGAATCAGCATATAAAGAAGCCGGTCTGTCAGCAAATGTGCCGCAGCCGGCGGAACAATCAGCATGGCCACAACCAATACGGCACCCACCGAATCAAAGGAAGCAACAGTCGTCAAGGACAGCATGCCCATTTGCACGTAATGAATGAGCAAAACCGGTATTCCCAAGGCTAAAGCCATTTGAGGATCAAACGAAGCGATTTTAAACTCCTTATAGCACACACTGATCAACACTACGTTTAAAACCAGAACAGATGCCAGCATCCAAAACGCTTTCGGCCCAATATCAACCCCGAATACCGTCACCGTATTCCACGGCACAAAAGCGATTTCTCCCATTAACGAGTGCTCAATATCGAGATGGACATTCGCTCCATACACAGAAAGCAAAATAACCCCGATTGCAAATAAGGATGTAAACACAACTCCTATGGCAGCATCTGATTGAACCCCCTTGCTATGAAGAAGCTGAACCAAGAAAGCCGTTAACAGACCGGTTGCGGCTGCGCCAATAAACATATAAATCCCATCGAGACTTCCCGTCACTAGAAAAGCGCCGACAATTCCAAGCAACACTGTATGACTGATTGCGTCGGCCAGCATCGCCATGCTTCTCAGTACAAGAAATGTGCCGATCAATCCGCAGCTTACACCGACTAATACACCGGTAGCTATAATCCATGCTTCAAAACTCATTCGCGATCTGTCCCTTCTCGGCATCATGAGACACTTTTCGACGCTCAGGCATCCGTCCATACAGCTTTAAGAGTGAATAAAGCCGCTCTCTCGTTTCTCTCGGTAAACGGTCCGGGTCAAAGTAGTCCTGATCGGATTCTATATTGGCAAGTTCCATTTCATGCATGAGATACACTTCATACATCCGCTGCTTCAAAGCTGTGTGATAGCCTTTTTCAATCCCTTTGCTTGTGATTTGCCAAATCCCATTTTCGATACGCTCAATGCACCTCTCTTGTTCCAAGTCATTTAATGCCTTAAGGCATAATGAAGGGGATAGGCGTCTTTTCTTTCTTACACTTTCAACAGTTACACAAAGATTTTTCTTTTCATACTGTTCATAAATCGCCAAAAGCACTTGCTCCCTGCTTGTTCTGCGCCGCAGCCTCATCAGCCTTATGGCTTTAGCAGCCAATCCCCGCTTAGGCGCGCAAATCATTGAAACAAGAAAGAGCAGCGTTGCAGATAAGATCATTAATGGCCCTGTCGCCATTCCCTTCATCGTGGTGCTAAGCAGGGTTCCGGCCGCGCCGCTGACCCCGCCTGTAATCCCGGCAATGACGATCATCCCGGTTAACCGTTCGGTCCAATATCTCGCGGTTATGGCAGGTGTAATCAGCATAGCCGCCATTAATATCACACCAACAGTCTGAAGCCCAATGACGACAGCACAGACAATCAGACAAGCCAAAAGCCCGTTTAAAAAACGCACCGGGATTCCTAATCCCTTTGCAAACGCGAGATCAAAAGTAATCAATGTAAATTCCTTAAAGAAAACAATACATAGGAGCAGTAGAACAGCGGATATCCCTGCAATAAGGATGATATCCTGCCTGACCAATGAAGCAGCCTGGCCGAATAAAAAAGAATCAAGCCCGCTTTGGCTTCCCGCCCCCTGTTGCTGAATATATGTCAGCAGAATGATCCCGACGCCAAAAAACACAGAAAGAACAATCCCGATCGCCGAGTCCTCCTTTGTTTTTGAAAGCCGAGGAATCAGCTGAATACAAAACGTTCCGAGCAGTCCGGCGAGCGCTGCCCCCAGCAAAAAGAAAGGCAGTGATTTTTGCCCGGTGAACAGAAAAGCGAGACACACTCCCGGCAGAGCTGAATGGGCCATCGCATCGCCGATTAAACTTTGCTTTCTCAGCAGCACAAAGCTGCCCAAAACACCGCTTGCCGTCCCGAGCAAAAGCGTACCGGCCAGCACCCACTGTGTATTCGGATGCTGAAGCTGCAGCCACAAACTTTCAAACATTGCGCTCACTCCTTATGTCCTTCTGCCAGCACTTTATCTTTTAAAAACGTAAGCCTTCCTCCATATGTTTTTTGCAGGTTTTCGATCGTAAAAACGTTTTCCGCTGGTCCGAAAGCGATTTTTCTTAAATGAAGCAGTAAGATCCAATCGAAATAATCCTCGGCGGTCTGCAGATCATGATGGACGACAAGCACGGTTTTTCCTTTTTCTTTGAGTTCTGCCAACAGCGTCATAATCGCGCGCTCCGTCGCTGCATCGACACCTGCAAACGGTTCATCCATAAAATAAATGTCAGCGTTCTGGCAGAGTGCCCGGGCAAGAAACACCCGCTGCTGCTGTCCGCCTGACAGCTGGCTGATTTGCCTCTTTGCATAATCAAGCATCCCGACTTTTGTTAATGCGGCCTTCGCCATCTCCACATCCGCTTTCTTTGGCCTCTTTAATAAACCGATTCTCCCGTATCTTCCCATTAGGACGACATCGAGCGCGCTTGTGGGGAAATCCCAGTCAACCGAGCCGCGCTGCGGAACATATCCGATTCTGGTCCGCTGATCCTTATAGTCTTTGCCGTAAATAGAGATGTCTCCGGAAGTACGGGGCACAAGACCGAGAATCGTTTTGATCAAGGTTGATTTTCCCGCGCCGTTTGGGCCGATAATGCCAATAAGTTTTCCTTCCGGTACCTGCAGCGAAATGTCCTGCAGTACAGGCTTTTTATGATAAGCAACCGTCACATTATCAAGCTCAACAGGGAACATATCCTCCACCTCTTTTCTTTATTTAAGCGCTTTAGTAATCGTGTTGATATTGTGGCGGAACATTCCTTCGTATGTGCCTTCTTTTGTGCCCTTTTCACCCATGGCATCCGAATAAAGCTGACCGCCGATTGTGACTGTATGGCCTTTTTCTTTAGCGCCTTCCACCACTGCATTGATTGATTTTTCAGATACACTGCTTTCTACGAACACAGCTTTTATTTGTTTTTCTGTCAGAAGATCAACCAGCTCCTGAACATCCCTTAATCCATAGTCCGAATCTGTGCTGAGTCCCTGCAGGCCTTTTACCTTAAATCCATACTCATTCCCAAAGTACGCAAACGCATCATGAGCAGTCACAAGCACACGGCTTTTCTCCGGAATATGTGCGATCTCTTTACGCGACCACTTATCTAAATATTGCAAATCTTCTTTGTACTCTTTGGCATTTTTCCGAAAGGCATCTGCGTGCTGAGGCATTGCTTTGCTGAATTGCGCTTCAATTTCATCCACCGCATAGATCCATAACGGAATGCTGAACCAGACGTGGGGATCAAACGTCTTGCCTTCCCCCGCGGGAATAAGCTTATTTTTCGGAATGGCCTCAGCTACTGCCGTCGCTTGTTTTTGTTCGCCGATTTTTTGGAGGACATCCTCCATTTTCCCTTCCAAATGCAACCCGCTGTACAGAACAACATCGGCAGACATTAATTTTTTCGTATCACCTTGGGAAGCTTTGTAGAGGTGCGGATCAACCCCCGGTCCCATTAAAGAGGTGACTTTTACATGCTTACCTCCGATGTTTTCTGCTGCATCGGCAATTTGAGATGTTGTCGCTGTCACTTGTAATTGCTGATCAGCGCTTTTTCCGGCTGAATCCGTTCCGCATCCCGTTAACGCAAAGGTCGCAAAAAGCACTGCTGCCATCAGCCCTCGTCTCATATTTCTCCTCCTCTTTGCCATCAATGTCCGATTGTTTTATCTTATGTTGTCAGTTCTTAGACATGTGACATTAAATTAGCCAAAAGCATGTTTTATTTACACAGGACAAAAAGTTTCCCTTATGCAAAATTATCGCGTTTGGCCATTTTTGTCAAGCTGATTTACATAAAAAAACCGGCTGGGTCAGCAGCCGGTCCAAACGAGAAGGGATGTATTCAACGAACACTTTTACTGTAACAGCACAGTGTCATTTATTCAAAATAGCAAAATGCTTTTTTCTTAACCATGCTGTGTGAAAACATCCATTTTGGTCACATATTTTCGCATAATATCTTGGTTTACCTCAACCCCTAAACCAGGCTGTTTTGACACAGAAATAAATCCATTATCAATACGAATATCAGGAGTTACAATATCTTCATCCCAATAGCGTGAGGATGAAGATATATCGCCAGGTATTGTGAATTGAGGCAGTGAAGCAAGCGCCACGTTCTGCGCTCTTGATATGCCTGTTTCCAGCATTCCTCCGCACCAAACCTGCATATGATGCTCTTTGCATAAATCATGAATTTTTAAGGCTTCTGTTAAGCCGCCGACACGAGAAGGTTTTATATTAATAATTTTGCAGCTTCCTAGCTCAATCGCCCGTCTCGCATCATCAACTGAACAAATGCTCTCATCAAGGCAAATGGCCGTTTTCAAATGTTTCTGCAGGTGGCGGTGGTCAACGATATCGTCAGCTTGGAGCGGCTGCTCAATCATCATTAAATGATAGTCATCAAGCTCCTTTAAACGGCTGATATCCTTCAGTTCGTAAGAGGAATTGGCATCGGCCATAAGCGGGATGTTTGGGAATCGGCTGCGGATGGCCTTGACCAATTCCACATCCTGCCCAGGCTGAATTTTAATTTTTATTCTTTGATAACCTTCTTTTTGATAGCTCTCAATTTCCTTCAGCATATCGTCAAGAGGCGCCAGGCCGACTACCACCCCGGCAGGGACTTTATCTCTTGTTCCGCCCAATGCCTCAGCAAGGGATACGCCCTTCTTTTTGGCATAAATATCCCATACAGCCGATTCAAGTCCCGCTTTTGCCATCCGGTTTCCTTTATACCGCGCCAGGCTGTCCGGCACTTCTGAAGGGTGATTGAATTCACGGCCGACGACATTTGGGATAAAAAAATCTTTTAGCATATGCAAACATGTTCCAATGGTTTCCTCGGTGTACCAAGGCGAAGAGAAAGCGGAAACTTCTCCCCAGCCTGTGACACCTGATGTATCAATGGCTTCCACGATCAGAAATTTACGCTCTTGAAGCGTTTCGATACTGTTTTTAAACGGTTTCTTTAAGTTCATGCTCAAATGGTAAAGCGTGATTTTTTCTATTTCGATCATAGCAGTTCTCCTTTACGCGCATCCTTCAGCTGATTTCGCAAGAGCTTATTAGACGCATTGCGCGGCAGGCGGTCAAGCACAAAGAATTTTGCCGGAATTTTATACTTCGCCAAGCGTTCTTTGCAGTAGTCAGTCAATTCTCCTGCGCTCACAGGCTTGTGAAGGACAAGATAGGCGTGAGGCACTTTCCCCCATTTTTTGTCCTCAGCCCCTGAAACCCCGGCTTCGGCCACAGCGGGGTGTGAAAGCAGTACTGACTCCACTTCGGCCGGATAAATGTTTTCTCCGCCGGATATGATCAGATCTGAACGTCTGTCTAATACATATAAAAAGCCTTCATTGTCCAAATAACCAAGATCACCTGTTTTCAGCCAGCCATTTTGAAAGGAGGCTTCGTTTGCGCTCTCCCGGTTAAAATAGCTTTTCATGACATTCGGGCCTTTGACCATGATTTCACCGTGTTCATACGGTTCACATACCTGTCCGTCCCGCTCTATTTTGATTTCACATAAAAACAGCGGTTTCCCCGCAGATCCGAGCTTTTCCATACTGAATTCCGGCGACAGGGTAACAATTTGTGAGCATGTTTCTGTCATTCCATATGACTGAAAGACAGGGAATCCTTTCTCACGGCATTCCTCAAGCAATGGCAGAGGTGCAGGGCCGCCGCCGAGAAGAATGCATCTGATGGATTCAGGGCAGCGGCTTGTTTCTTCCAAAAGACTGGCCAGCATAGTCTGCACCGCAGATATCATTGTCACTTCATGCCTGTTGATAGAATTCAGCACATCGCTTACGGAAAAACGCTGGTGAAGCACGACAGTCATTCCATAGATCACAGATTTAAATAATGCGGACAATCCGCTGATATGAAAGAGCGGCAATGCGATAAGCCAGCGGTCTTGTTCTGTTATACCCAAATTAAGAGCGGACGACACCGCACTGAAATAATGGTTTCCGAACGTTTGCTGAACTCCCTTGGGCTTTCCTGTCGTACCCGACGTATACATCAGCGTTGCCGTTGCATCCATTTGCATATAAGCCTGGATCTCAATTTCCTCTGCTGCTTCTTTCATCAGTTCATCCACATCAATCGTTTGAACGATGTGTTCATATTCTTTCTTCTCAAAGCTTGAATCTGTCAATAAAAAGCCGGATCCCGAATCCTCCAGCTGAAACAGCCTTTCATGTGTTGACAGCTTCGTATTCAAAAGCACCGCCTTAACACCAAGCAAAAAACAAGCGTGAACAGCGTATACCATTTCTGCACGGTTTTGGAGCAAAATAGCTGCAGTATCCCCTTTCCGAACCGAATGAGCGGCAAGCTGTTCCGCCATTCGTTTAGACGCGGCAAACAATCCTGCAAATGTCACGGTTTGGTCTTCATAGATGAGAGCGATTCTCTCAGGTGTCAGCTGTGCCCGCTGCATGAGCCAGTTGGGCTGTTCTGTCAGCATGTCATCATCTCCGAGGTAAAATGTCTGTATTGAAAAGAAAACAGCTTGGACCGCAAAGTCTCAAGCTGTTGGTTTACTAGGTATTGCTGATCACGGAAAACGAGGGAACTGTCCGAAATCAGGTTTGCGTTTTTCCTTAAAGGAATCACGGCCTTCTTTTGCTTCATCTGTTGTGTAGTAAAGAAGGGTAGCATCCCCTGCAAACTGCTGAATTCCAGCAAGTCCGTCTGTGTCCGCGTTAAACGCAGCTTTAAGAAAGCGCAGTGCGGTCGGGCTTTTTTCAAGCATTTCTTCACACCATTTAATCGTTTCTTCTTCAAGCTGTTCCAAAGGAACGACTGTGTTGACAAGACCCATGTCCAGTGCTTCCTGTGCGTTGTACTGACGGCATAGGTACCAGATTTCACGTGCTTTTTTATGTCCTACAATTCGAGCCAGGTAGCCAGAACCGTAACCTGCATCGAAGCTTCCCACTTTAGGGCCTGTTTGTCCAAAAATTGCGTTGTCCGCAGCAATTGTCAAGTCACATACGATGTGAAGCACATGGCCTCCGCCGATCGCATATCCGGACACCATCGCAACAACCGGTTTCGGGATGACGCGGATTAAACGCTGAAGATCCAATACGTTAAGACGCGGGATCTGGTCGTCTCCTACATATCCACCGTGGCCGCGCACTTTTTGGTCTCCGCCAGAACAAAATGCCTTGTCCCCTGCACCGGCAAGCACGATAACCCCAACGTTTTGGTCGTCTCTTGCGTCAGCAAACGCATCAATCATTTCAGCAACCGTTTTAGGGGTAAACGCATTATGTACCTCAGGTCGGTTGATTGTTATTTTTGCAATGCCATTATACGTTTCATACAATATCTCATCGTATGTCCGTTTTGTTTTCCATTCAGCCATATGATGACCTCCTTTTATTCTCTATGTGAATGAGTCAGATGCTTGTCAAAAACTCACTCACTATTTTACCAAACAATCGCGGCTGTTCCACATGGACCGTATGTCCTGCTTTTGGAACAATCTCTATTCTACTAGAAGGAAGCATCTTATGCACCTCTTGATTGATGGCGCAAAATTTTTCGTCCCACTCCCCGCAGATAAGAAGCACAGGAACATCTATTTCCTCTACACGGCTCCACAAGGAAGGCTGTGAACCGGTGCCCATGCCGGTTAAACTGTTCGCAAGCCCAATCTTATTGTTCCGCAGACGGCCCGATCGTATCCTGTGCCGAATATCTTCAGCCAGCCTCTGCTGAGATGAAAACAAAGGGATATTCTCCCAATACGCAACAAACGCTTTGAGCCCGTCTCGTAAAATAAAATCAGCAAGCTTCCGGTCCCGCATGATTCGTTCCCGCCGTTCCCCAAGTGTTTTGAGCCCCGGCGTCGTGCTTTCAAGCACAAGTGCCGATACCCGCTCGGGATATGTCATCGCGAAAGAGTAAGCAAGCCTTCCTCCCATAGAATACCCAATCAATTTCACTTTGTGAAGTTTTAATTGATCAAAAATCTCGGCAAGGTCAGAAACTTGCCGGCTTATGCTGTATCTTTTCCCATTCAGCGGGGCATCGGTTTCCCCATGCCCTAAACAATCAATTTTGATCAAACGGGAATCAGGCAGCATTTCATCAAGAAAAGTCCATGATTGTTTGCTGCCGGTAAACCCGTGCAGACAGACGACGGCTTCGGAAGCATTCGGTCCCCCGTCTGCCACTGCATATCGGACACCATCTGATACCGTTATGTTTACAGTTCCCATTGTTTTTTCACTTCCCGCACAGCCTCATTCAGCATATCGCGATGAAGCTGGACTCTTGATTGGCGATCCGTTTTGATTTCAATCAAATGGAGTCCGGGCTTGTCTGCCTGCGGCGCGTAAGCTGTTTTGAATTCATCCCAAGAAGCCGGGCATGAATACGTTCCGCCGTAAAGTGCAGCCGCATGCTTGAAATCGAGCCCTGTCGGTGTGCCGAACAAATCTTCAAAGTGTGTCTTTTCAGAAGCCTGCGGCAAAAAGGAGAAAATCCCTCCTCCGTCATTATTGACAAGAATCACAGTAAGAGGAATACCCAGCTTTTTGGCCGCCAGCAGGCCGTTTAAATCGTGATAAAAAGATAAATCTCCAATCACAAGGGTAACAGGCGCTTTTGTTCCTTCACATACCCCCATGGCAGAGGAGACGACACCGTCTATCCCGTTTGCTCCCCGGTTTGAATAAATCCGGAAAGGGCGGTCCTGCTTTTCAAAAAACGTATCAACATCCCTGATCGGCATGCTGTTTCCCACAAACAGCGAGCTGTTTTCAGGCACAAGATGCTGAAGGATTCGATAGAGATTGCCTTCAAACGAAACATCTTCACTGCTGATTGTTTGCAGATGCTCGCGGAACCGCCCATTGACAAACTGCCACTTTTCCAGCCACTCTGAGGATCTGGCAGCAGCAGTAAGGCCTGCCATGATCTCCTCAGCAAAAACAGACGCATTACAATGAATCATATGCGCGCTTGCCTGTGTCGGGTCTCTCCACCCTCCATCCTCATCAATCACGATTTGCTGAATCGCCGGATCATCCTTAAGCCATAAGAAAACCGGTTTTGAAACAGGCATCGGTCCAAACCGAATGACAACATCAGGACGGAGTTTCCGCTTCAGCTCATCATCTTTTAAAAACGAATCATACGCATCAATAACAGTGCTTTTATCATGAACACCATTCCGCAGATTAGACAGCGGATCTGCTAAAATTGGATACTGAAGCGCTTTTGACAGCGCAATAATGTTTTCCTTGTCCGCATCACTATGGAGCTCTCCGCAGACGATCATTCCTTTTTCAGCCTCTGCGAGCATCTCAGCCACATCAGACAGGGACTCTCGGTCAACAGACTGCGTACCCGTTTTCACAGACACATGACGGCCTGTTCTCATTCTTCCAAACGGCTCATCTGAAAGATCCGGCATCAGCGGTTCGCGCAGCGGCACATTCACATGGACAGGCCCCATTGGGCGCTTTTGTGCTTCTCCGGCAGCGCGGCTTGCCAGCGTTCGGATGTATCTCAGCATTTGCGGAGACTCTTCAGGAAGAGCAGAGTCTGTGAAAAACTTAACAAAGTTACCGAATAAGAAGTGCTGATTAATAGCCTGCGGTGCGCCTACTTCGCGCAGCTCATGAGGCCGATCAGCAGTTAACACAATAATAGGCACCCTTGAATAATGGGCTTCAACCACAGCCGGATAAAAGTTGGCCGCGGCTGTTCCAGATGTACAGATCAATAGTACGGGACGCTGCTTCGCTTTTGCCAAACCTAAGGCAAAAAATCCGGCAGACCTTTCATCAATTTGGACATGGACGCTGATATCGGGATGCGCAGCACAAAGAACAGCCAGCGGTGTAGATCTTGAGCCCGGACAAACGACGGCGTCCGTAATTCCGGAAAGGGCGAATTCATCAATAAAACTTCCGATGTAATGAGTAATCGGGTTGACTGTCAACGCCTCTCACCTCCTAATGCAGAGATCATCGGCTTCAATTTAATCTGTGTTTCTTCATATTCCGAGATTGGTTCCGAGTCTTCCACAATACCGCACCCGGCAAACAGCCTTGCTGTGCTTCCTTCGATGAGCCCTGAACGAATGGCGACCGCGAATTCCCCGTTATCCTGGCTGTCAATCCAGCCGATAGGGGCCGCATACCAGCCGCGAGACATCGGTTCAATCTCCCTGATCACGTCAACAGCTTTTTCCTGAGGTGCTCCCCCAAGCGCCGGAGTGGGATGCAGCTTCTCAATTAAGTCAAAAATCGATGCAGACTCGCGCAGCTGTCCGACAATCGGCGTAAACAGGTGCTGAACGCTTTTTGTTTTGTACAAAACAGGTCCATCAGGCTTTTCAACCTCTGAACAGCTTGATACAAAAGCATTATGAATCATACCTACCACAATATCATGCTCAAGCAGGTTTTTCTCATCGTTTAATAATTCAAGGCCTATCCGGCGGTCGTCTTCTTCATTCACGCCTCGTTTAATGGAGCCTGCCAGACAGGAAGACATGACAGTGCCGCCGTCTCTTTTGATCAGTCTTTCCGGAGACGCGCCGACAAAAGTTTTGCCTTCTTGTTCAATTGCAAAAACATAGCTTGTCTGCTGATCGTCCAGAAGCGTTTTAAGCACCGGTTCAATTTGGATTGGACCGTCAAACGTGAGCAGCAGCTCTCGGGCAAGAACAACCTTATCATATTGTTTCTCTTTAATTTGGCTTGTGGCCGTTTCGATTGCTTTCAGCCAATCATCCTTATCCAGCTCTTCGGCTGCTGCAATCACAGCCTGATCTTCTTGCTTGAAATCGGGAACCATAAATTCCGCCGCAAAAGCTTTTAAACCTTCTAAAACAGCTTCTGCGTCTTCTCCTCCGCTTACCCATCTGTTAACTGTTAAGAACGGGCCTTCAGCAGTCATCGTCAGCATAAGCGCAGGCACAAAGAAATCCCCTTCCGAGAAATGGTCCCATTGTGAACCTCTTTCTTCGCAAGGGTCAAAAGAAAATCCTCCGAATAACACAGGTCCCACTGCAGAATGCTGCAGCTTTTCTTCTTCATAAATATGAAAAGCCGTCTTTTTAAAGCGCTCCCATTGTTCAAAAACCTCACGATACCGCTCGCTGTTTTTTTGATTTGTCTGGAAAACCGCTTCTTTGCCAAGACCGACTATTGTCAATTCACTTTCAGGATCTGACCAAAAAAATCGATTGCCTGTATATTTTTTTGCTCCGTAATTGAAAAATGATAGAGGGTCAAGAGACTCGATTTGTCTCGAATAGCTTATTAAGACAGCATGGTTGACTTCTTTGGCTTTATGTAATGCATGTAGAACTTCCTTTCGGAACGTACGCTGCACCGTTGTCACCATGAGACATTCCTCCATAATCCTTAAAATGCTTTTAATACCATACACCTGTGTCTCCTTTGTGTCAAACACAGATCATGCAGTCCAAATGGCCTGCCTTACCTATTATAAACCTAATTTCAGAAATGAAAAAGAAACAAAGCTTAAATTTCTTTCTCCACTGATAGCAAAGGTTGTATCCGCTTACCATAAAAGGAAAACCTCCTATATTCCTCCACCCGCCATTTATGAAAGTTCTCAGGCGATCTGTTCATACTAAAGGTATGCATCACAGAGAAACGAGGCGATCACATTGCTTACGAAAGAACAGCTTCAGCATTTAAAAAATGAACTGGAACAAACGAAAAAAGATATCTTAAACCGTTTCAAAGACAATGATCATTTTCAGCTTAACTCAGCCTTTCCTTATGATTCGTGGGGTGAGCTTTCGGCATACGACAACCATCCCGGCGATCAGGCGACAGAACTTTACGAGCGTGAGAAAGACATCGCTCTAGACTTGCATGAGAGAGAGCACCTTCGGGACATTGAGCATTCATTGAAGGCGATAGAAAACGGTACTTATGGCATTTGTGAAGTCAGCGGAAAGGAAATCCCTTTCGAACGACTTGAAGCGCTTCCGACTGCCACAACCCTCGCGGAGTATTCGTCACAGGACGTGGTTTCCAAAGACCGTCCGATTGAAGAAGAAACACCATTCGGGCAATTTGAATTTGATGATGATGAAGAAATCAGAGCGCCATATGACAGTGAGGATTCCTATCAGGATGTCGAAAAATATGGGAACTCACAAACGCCGCAGGATATGGAAAACCCTCCGCTCAGCTATGATGATATGACGATGAATGCCGAAGAGAATATCGGCAATACGGAGTCTTACGAAAATTTCATCGCTACAGATATCACTGGGAAAGAAATTACCGTTTATCAAAGCAGAGCCCATGAGCGCTATGAAGAAGAACTTGACGAAGAGGGAATCATGACCACATTCGGCGATCTCCACGCTGATTGAACCCCCGATTATTGGGGGTTCTTTTCCGTTTTCAGCATATCGTAAATCAGCTTCAGATAATCCTTTTGCAGGCCGATGTCATACCGCTCGCCCTCTAGCAATTTCCCGTATACGGTACATGCCCCGAGCGAAGCTTTTATCGCATCCGTTACCTGCACTTCTCCTCCGCTATCAGCTTCTAATGCCTCCAGCTCATTAAAAATATCTGGTGTGAAAATATAACGCCCTGCTGCGGCAAAATGAGACGGAGGGTTTTGTTTAGGCTTTTCCACAATATCCTGTATGCGATAAAGCCCTTTTTCAACAGGCTCCCCTTTTATCACCCCGTAATGATGTAAATCCTCCGTTTTTGTTTCTTTTAAGCCGATCACACTGGACTGATATTTCGTATACGCTTCAATCAGCTGCCCCAAAGCCGGCTGATTGGCGGAAAAAATCAGATCATCTGGCAAAACGACGGCAAAAGGCTCTCCGCCTGCAAATTGCTTTCCGAAAGAAATGGCGTCGCCAAGACCCTTTGCATAAGGCTGCCGCACATAGTGAATCCGTATATCCGGAATGGGATGCTCTCTAAGTAAATGCAGTTTATTCTTAGAGGCCAAAAAAGCCTCAAGTGCCAAAGAGGAATCAAAATAGTCGACAATCAGATTTTTATGGCTCGATACAACCATCAAAATGTCCTCAATGCCTGACTCCTTTAATTCTTCAACAAGATAATGAATCACAGGCTTAGATCCTACCGGAAACATTTCTTTCGGAATCACCTTCGTCACCGGCAGATTTCTCGTGCCGAATCCGCCTGCAGGAATAATCGCTTTTTTTATCATGGTATTTTCCCCTCAGCTCATGTTTATTACATGATATTCCAAGAGCGCATCCCGATGTTTGTACATCTGAAATTAGGCGGAAGCAACTGGGCAGAAAGCGGAATCACGAACCAGCCCTTTTTTAATAGGATATTGATATATGACCAGTAATCTTGTAAAGGAGCTCAGGTGATGAAAATTTGTGTGGTTGGCGCCGGGTATGTCGGTTTAACCCTATCAGCGGCACTGGCATCCATCGGACATGACATGATATGCACAGACAAAGACGTCAAAAAAATCGGGCAGCTGAAAAAAGGAGTCATTCCCTTTTACGAGCCTGGGCTTTCAGATGCAATACTTCGTTGCGGCAATCTCTCGTTTTCTTCTGAAGTGAAATCGAGCATGGAGGAATGTCCCGTTATTTTTATCGCAGTCGGAACTCCGCCGCGTTCGGACGGATCAGCTGATACGAAAGCCCTGCAGTCCGTCATCGGTGATTTAAGCGAGGCGATCCGATCGTATAAAACCATTATTACGAAAAGCACTGTTCCGCCCGGGACAAATGAAAACATAGCAAAACAGCTGATTGCCTCCGGAGTATCTAAAAACCTCTTTAATATCGTATCCAATCCGGAGTTTCTGCGGGAAGGCAATGCCTTATATGACATGCTGCATCCTGACAAAACAGTCATCGGTGTTCAGGAAGAAGATCACGTATCGGCAGCCATCGTCAAATCCATTTACAAACACATTGATACCCCTTTTATCGTTACAAGCTTAGCGGGAGCAGAGCTGATCAAATATGCCAACAATTTCTTTTTAGCGGCCAAAATTTCGTTCATTAACGAAATGGCCCGCATATGTGAAGCCTATCAATCAGATATCTCAGATATTTCCCGCGCTATCGGTCTAGACCCAAGGATCGGGAAGCACTTTTTGCAGGCAGGCATCGGATACGGAGGCTCTTGTTTTCCAAAGGATCTGCAGGCGCTGCAATTTGCTGCCCAGGAAAAAAACACGGAGACCTTCCTGCTCCGGGCCGTGCAGCACATTAATGACACCCAGCTTGGCCTGTATATCAAAAAAATACAGTCATTCTTCGAAACACTTCAAGGCAAGAAAGCGGCTGTACTCGGCATTTCCTTCAAACCGAATACTGATGACATCCGGAATTCTCAGGCTGTCAGACTGATGGAAAGGCTGGCGGAGCTGGGATGTGATGTTCATGCATATGATCCTGAAGCTGTACTTCCAGAACATTTGCGGCAACATGTAACTCAGCATTCTCAAGCTTTTGATGCGATCGAAGAGAGTGACTTTTTATTTTTGGCGACAGAATGGTCTGAGTTTTTAGCGTTTGATTGGAAAAAGGCTGCAGATATCATGAAAGGGCGTCTTGTGATTGACGGACGCAACGTACTAAAAAAAGAACTGATCGAGGCTTGCGGCCTGATCTGTACGGGAGTTGGCCGTCCATGAAAATACTCGTCACAGGAGCAGCGGGCTTTATCGGCTCCCACCTCTGCGAAGAATTACTAAAAGATAAGAAACATAACGTTATCGGAATCGATGACTTTATCGGTCCTACTCCATTTTCCTTGAAATTAAAAAACCTTAAAAACCTGCTGCCGGAAAAGCGATTTACGTTCATAAAGGAAAATCTGCTGACAGCCGATCTTGCTCCCTTACTGGAAGGAGTGGACGTCATCTTTCATTTGGCGGCCATACCGGGTGTCCGCTCAAGCTGGGGCAATCATTTTCACCCATATGCCGCACATAATATCCAGGCGCTCCAAAGGCTCCTCGAGGCGTGCCGGGAACATTCTATTCAAACGTTCGTCTTTGCATCCACCTCTTCCGTCTATGGCGAAAAACAAGGAAAAGTCAGCGAAAACACGTCGCTTTCTCCTTTATCTCCGTACGGGGTAACAAAGCTTACGGGAGAAAAGCTTTGCCATGTGTATCAACAGAGCTTTGGCATTCCAATTGTGATTCTCCGTTTTTTTACCGTATACGGGCCAAGACAGCGGCCGGATATGGCTTTTCACCGGCTCATTAAGCAGCACCTTCAGCAAAAGCCGCTTACCATTTTCGGTGATGGGCAGCAGTCAAGAGATTTCACTTATATCGGCGACTGTGTCAAAGGCATCACCGCTGTTCTTGGGAAACCCCACCTTATTGGTGAAACAGTAAATATCGGCGGCGCAGAGCGTGCCTCAGTCTTAAAAGTTGTCTCCCTCATTGAGGATATTTCCGGCAGAAAAGCAACACTGCACTTTTCGGACAAAATAGCAGGGGAACCGAGCAACACGTGGGCGGATATTTCAAAAGCAAAACAGCTCTTGCATTATGATCCCGCCACATCCTTAAAGGATGGCTTGACCAACGAAATCGCCTATTTATCGTCGCTGTATCAGGGGGAATAAAAATGAAGCTTGCCTTTATCTGTACAGAAAAGCTGCCGGCGCCCGCAGTACGCGGCGGCGCTATTCAAATGATGATTGACGGTGTCACGCCCTATTTCAGCAGCAGGTACAACCTGACCATTTTTTCAATAGAAGATCCATCGCTCCCAAAAAGAGAAACAAAAGACGGCGTACATTATATCCATCTGCCAAAAGAACATTACCGCGAGGCGGTAGCCGAAGAGCTGCGAGCCTCTTCCTTTGACCTCATTCATGTGTTCAACAGGCCTTTAAATGTCTCTTTATATAAAAAAGCCTCACCAAACAGCAAGATCGTTCTGAGCCTGCATAACGAAATGTTTTCTGAAAAAAAGATGACCTTCGCGCAAGGAAAAGAAGTACTCGACAATGTCTCCATGATCACAACTGTTAGCGAATTTATTAAACAAACCGTCATTGAACGTTTCCCTGAAGCCGAGGACATCACAAAAGTTGTGTATTCCGGCGTTGATTTAAACTCTTATCCGCCCGTCTGGACGATGAAAGGCTCGGCTGTCAGAAAAACATACCGGAAAAAATACGGTATTGAAGATAAAAAAGTTATTTTATTCGCCGGCCGCTTAAGCCCAACAAAAGGACCTCACCTTCTCATTCACAGCATGAGAAGGATTTTGCAGCAGCACCCTGATGCTGTATTGGTCATAGCAGGCGGGAAGTGGTTCAGCGATGACAGCGAAAACCAATATGTAACCTATCTGCGCACGCTGGCGCTGCCATACAGAGACCACATAATCTTTACAAAATTCATTCCCGCAGACGACATCCCAAACCTTTTTCTGATGGCAGATGTATTTGTGTGCAGCTCTCAGTGGAACGAACCCCTCGCCCGTGTGAATTATGAAGCAATGGCGGCCGGCACGCCCTTAATTACCACAAACCGGGGCGGAAACGGTGAAGTCGTAAAACACGAAGTCACCGGCCTTGTCATCGATAGCTACAACAAACCTTCTTCATTTGCAAAAGCAATTGACAGAGCCTTTACAGATCAAGAATTAATGAACAAAATGACAAAAAACGCCCGACAGCATGTAGAAGCTTTATTTACCTTTACCCATGCTGCCAAAAGGCTCAATACTGTTTACCAATCCGTTCTGACCCCGAAAAACAAACAATTTCCGCCGCCTTTTCTGACGCAAAATTTTGATTTATCATCTATCAATCAGCTTTTTGTGAAAGCAAAAACATAAAACCTACAGCTCGTGTTGCAAAACGGGCTGTTTTTTTGCTGCAGAGAACTTAAAAAAAGGCATAAATGTGACTTTATGCCTTGCGCTTTACAGTTTGAGAAAACCATGGAGCTGGTTTAGATTCACTTGGAAGAATGATGATTTCCACTCTAGCTTCTTCAGCTAACTCTGGTTCTTCATCTTCATCCTCTTCTTCATATGGGGGCACTGAGCGTTTCGAATCACGCTCCTCCTCAGGCTCTAGAGTGGTTTCGAATTTTGTTTCTTCTTCATCATCGACGATTTTGTGATCTGTTTCCTTTTCCTTCGTTTCTTTTTGATATTCTTTCGGTGCATTGATGTGAGGGAGCTCTCGAATGCTGCCCACATCTAAATGCTTCTCCTCTTCTTCCTTCTCAGTTGAGATTGAGTCATGAGCCTGCCATCCCATCGGTCCAGGCGGTGTAAATACGAATTGGTCGAGATCCAGTTTAGAAATAGAGGCTTTTTGTCTCGATGACCTCATGTCAATTCGCCTCCCGATACGCTTTTATCTTTTTATACAGTTCCGGCAGTTTATCCAAAAACGAATCTTTAGATTCTTCAACAGAAATCATGTTTTGCAGCGCCCAGTTATACTTCTCATCTGACCATGTTTTCTTTTGCTTCAAATAATATTTGTGCCCAATTGCACAGAACAAATGCGGAAACGCGAGATCAATCCAAAGTACCTCGTACTGTTTTTCTGTGAGCGGATACACTGCGTCGTAGGCCGCAAGCAGTGCAACCATGAAATCAGTATCCCATACAGAAAGCTTAACCATCACTTTATTCAGCAGAATACGAAGGTCTCTTGACGGCAAATCGTAGGTAATCGAGTGAAGCTCCTTTAAAAAAGGCTCCCCTTCGATCTCTGTCAAACGTGCCAATGTAAAATCCTGAAAACAGAATCCGCCATGCTCGAGCGTCTCTTTTGTCCAGGTTTCGTATTCTGAGTCGTCAAGCGCTCTGAGAGCTTCTTTTCCTCTTGCCAGCATTTTATCAGCATGTTTTAAGAAAGTTTGCGAAAATACGTCATCAGGATAGGATGCTGCGATCTGCATATTCCCTTCAAGTTCCTGCAGCTTCCAACGGTACAATTTGTGCCATTTTCCCAGCCTGCTTCTCTTCTTGCTTTCATCTGTGCAAACATATCCTTTTGAGGCATGATGAAAATGGCCGGCAAATGACATGACTTTTTTCATTTGCTCTGCATCATAGTAAATCATTTCTTTTCCTGTCACTTTGTCATATAAGCTGTAAGAAACCTGATCCGTGCCCAAGCAGCTACCGCCATTTTTTGTTTGATGAATCGGCGCTATCGGCAGCCCTTTCTCTTGTAAATGGGCGTGTGCCTGAGTGATAAAAAGCATCCGCTCCGGTTTCATTTGCGCTTCTTTTAGCAGCTTTGGGCCATGATCAGTTTCGACTTCCCAGATTTTGCGCCCGCTTTTGTTCGATTTCAGCGCCACATGGTCGATATGAAACGGATAATAACTGAGAATTTCGGACACAATCTGTTCTTCATGCTCTTTTTGGTACACTCTGTTCACCCCTTCTATCTGTTCTTTTCATAGACGCTGAGCAGATTTTCAGCCACCCTCTGCCAGCCGAATTTGTTTTCTGCCTCGCGGCGGCTGTATTTCCCAAGCCGTTCCCGCTTTTCCGAGCTGCTCAGCAAATCATTGATACGTTCGGCATATTGTTTAGGATTTTCAAAGTCATGAATGATGTAGCCGTTTTTCCCTTCCTCTATGACCTCTGGATTGCCTCCCCGATTGCTTGTAATAATAGGAAGTCCCGCAGCCATCGCTTCATAATGCACCCTTGCTAAAGGCTCCTGCCATTGCGAAGAGCATACAAATACATCTGACATGGTATAAAGGCGCGGAATGTCCTTTGGCTTCACAAATTGAATAAATGTGACATGATCCTTTTGCATCGCACCAAGGGTATGAAGATGTTTGACATAGTTATTTAATTCATTATCTCCGAACCATTTTGACCCGATAAACACCATCATGACATCGGGGTGCTCCTCAATGATGTCCGGCAAAGCCTGCAATAATATGTGCGGGCCTTTGACTTTGCTAAGCCGGCCGACAAACAAGACGATTTTTTTGCCGTGAAGCCCCAGCTCGCTTCGCATCTCTTCGCGAGCTCGCTGCCCTTCATTCGTCCAGCGAGGGTGGTACGTTTTTAAATCCACACCGGAATACACCGTTTTTGTTTTTGATCGTGCTGACGGAAAACGGCTTGTGATCGTCTGTCCGATATAATCGCTGACCGTAACAATCTGCGCTACGGAGTCGATGCAAATCTCGCCTTCCGCCTGGCTGATTTTATCGTAAGCGAACATTTCATTGTGAACGCTTAAAATAAAAACAGCATCCGGCGCCTGTTTCTTCAATTTCGGAACCCAGCTTGGGCGATTACAAACATGCACAAGATCAAAACGGCTCTTTTTCAGCTCTGCTCCAACGGCTTCTTCATAACGGTCTCCATCCAAATGCACATAATGGACACCGTCTACCTTCTCTCTATCAGCGAGATTCGGATCTTTAATAGAAAACACAGTCACCTCATGTTTATTGGCAATTAAAGGGGCAACCGCTTCGAGGTAGATTTGAATGGCGCCTCCTCGAACCGATGGGACAGGAAGCTTCTCTGTGGCGATCAGTGCTATTTTCATACATAGCCTCCATTCCTGCATGATTTTTAACTAGTTAGAATCATGATACGGCTGAACAACCAACTTGTGCGGAATGGGACTGCCCTAAAAACAAAACGGGTAAACAACCAGATTCATCTATTAAATATAGTCAAATAACTCAATCATTTTTTCCTTTTGATTCATAAGGTAGGAGTAAAACAGGTAAGGATGTGTCCTTTAATGGCAGAAAACCATGAAGTCATTGAGGAGGGGAATTCATCAGAGCTTCCTTTATCAGCAGAAGATGCAAAAAAATTAACGGAGCTGGCTGAAAATGTGCTTCAAGGATGGGATGTGCAGGCTGAAAAAATAGACGTCATTCAGGGAAACCAGATGGCGCTTGTCTGGAAGGTCCACACAGACTCCGGCGCGGTTTGTCTAAAACGAATACACAGGCCAGAAAAGAAAGCGTTGTTTTCCATTTTCGCGCAGGACTATTTAGCAAAAAAAGGCATGAATGTTCCTGGCATACTCCCAAACAAAAAAGGCAGCCTATATTCCAAGCACGGCTCATTTCTATTTGTCGTATATGACTGGATCGAAGGAAGGCCGTTTGAGCTGACTGTAAAGCAGGACTTGGAGTTTATCATGAAAGGCCTTGCTGATTTTCATACAGCTTCCGTCGGATATCAGCCGCCAAATGGCGTTCCCGTATTTACCAAATTAGGTCGCTGGCCGAATCACTACACGAAACGATGCAAACAGATGGAAACGTGGAAGCTGATGGCGGAGGCGGAAAAAGAAGATCCTTTCTCACAGTTTTATCTTCAGGAGATAGATGGCTTTATTGAAGACGGGCTGCGCATCAAAGACCAGCTTTTGCAGTCGACCTATGTTCCATGGACTGAACAGCTGAAAAAAAGCCCTAACCTTTGCCACCAGGATTACGGAACCGGAAATACACTCTTAGGGGAAAATGAACAGATTTGGGTCATTGACTTAGATACCGTTTCATTTGATCTGCCTATTCGCGATTTGCGCAAAATGATTATTCCGCTTTTGGATACGACGGGCGTTTGGGATGAAGAAACATTTAATGTCATGCTGAACGCATACGAATCCAGAGCCCCATTAACTGAAGAACAAAAACAAGTCATGTTTATTGATATGCTGTTTCCTTACGAGCTTTACGATGTCATTCGCGAAAAATACGTCCGCAAGTCTGCTTTACCGAAGGAAGAATTAGAATCAGCTTTTGAATATGAACGCATTAAAGCAAACGCATTGCGGCAGCTTATTTAAGACCATCATTTCCCCCGCATATCGGGGGTTTGATCTTTATAAGATAAAGGGTAATTAAATACATGCGGAGGTTGCAAATATGAAAAAGATTGTCGGCGCTTTAGCCGTTTTTGTGATTACATATGCGCTGTTTTCAGCCGCAGGCTACCTGTTTCCTGTGGACCAAGAATGGTACAATTCATTGAAAAAACCGGACTGGACGCCAAGCGGAACTGCGATCGGCATCATTTGGGCCATCCTGTATGCCCTGATCTCCCTTTCAGCAGCCATTGTATATGCTGCGTTTTCATTTAAAGGTGCGAAAAGCTTTTGGTTTACACTTTTGATAAATTACGTGTATCCTTTACAATCAATTCAATGAATCTGTGAACAAAAAAAGCCGCTTATACAGCGGCTTTTTCACATCATCGGCTTGATGCCCCAAATGTCCTTCGCATATTCCCGGATCGTGCGGTCGCTGGAGAAATATCCAGAATGAGCAATGTTTACAATCGAACGCTCAGACCATTTCCTTCGCTCCCGATAATCAGCTTGAATTCGCTCCTGTGCATCTGCATATGAGCTGAAATCCTTCAGCACAAAATACTCATCATTATGCGGAAGCAGCGAGTCAAAGATCGATTCAAATTCATCTGCCTCTCCTTCAAAAAAACCATTGATCAACTGATCCGCTACCTGCCTGATTCTTCTGTCATGCTGATAATATTCCCTCGATCTATAGCCGCCGTTTTCCTGATACGATAGAACTTCATCCGCCTTTAAGCCGAACGTGTAAATACAATCAGGGCCCACCCGCTCAAGGATCTCGATATTTGCGCCGTCATGCGTGCCGATCGTCAAAGCCCCGTTCATCATAAACTTCATATTCCCTGTACCAGACGCTTCCTTGCTTGCGGTTGAAATTTGCTCACTTACGTCTGATGCCGGAAAAATTCGCTCAGCCATAGAAACTCTATAATTTTCTAAAAAAACAACTTTGATCAGCTGTTTGACTGCCGGATCATAATTGACTTTTTCTGCGACAGAATGGATCAGCTTAATGATTTTCTTGGCATAATAATAGCTTGGTGAAGCCTTTGCCCCGAAAATAAAGGTTTGCGGGTAGATTGAAAACCCGGCGTCCTCCTTGAGGCGGTTATACAAATACATAATGTGAAGAACATTCAGCAGCTGCCGTTTATATGCATGAAGCCGTTTCACCTGTACGTCGAATATGCTGTCAGGGTTCACAACCACCCCGGCCGTGCAAAAAATCAAATCGGCAAGCTCTTGTTTTTTCTTGCTTTTGTTGTTTTGAAACTGTTCAATAAATGCAGGATCAGTGGCGTACGGTTCTAAACGGATCAGTGATTCCGGCTGTTTGACCCATTCATCGCCGATCGCCTCTGTAATGATGGCAGACAAGCCTGGATTCGCTTTTAACAGCCAGCGCCTGTGGGCAATTCCATTCGTCTTATTGTTAAAACGATTCGGAAACAGCAAGTGAAAGTCGCGCATCTCCCTTTCCATTAATATATCGGAATGTATTTTTGCAACGCCATTTACACTGTAACTGCCTACTATGGCCAGATGAGCCATTTTGACAACACCATGCGCTGTAATCGCCATGTCCTCTATCCTTTTCCAGTCTCCCGGATACTTTTCCCAAACTGCGCGGCAAAACCTCTCATTGATCTCTTCAATAATCATGTACATTCGCGGGAGCAGCGGCTTAAACAAATGAATCGGCCATTTCTCGAGCGCTTCTGACAATGTTGTATGATTTGTATAAGAAATCGTATGTACAGTGATATGCCAAGCTTCTTCCCAGCTCATGTTCTCTTCATCGAGCAAAATCCGCATCAGCTCAGGCACCGCAAGCGCAGGGTGAGTGTCATTAATATGAATGCTCACTTTTTTATGCAGGCCGGATAAAGATTTATGTGTTTTTCGGTAATTGTTCACAATGCTTTTTAAGCTTGCGCATACTAAAAAATACTGCTGCTTCAGCCGTAAAATTTTCCCCTCATCATGGGTGTCATCGGGATATAAGAATTCAGAAACCGCTTCTGTTTCCCGCTTATAAGACAAAATATTACCGCCGTGATAATGCGCATAGGGCTCGGCGTTCCAGAGCCTTAACGTGTTGACAGTGCCCGTTTCATAGCCGATGACCGGGATATCATAAGGAACAGCGGTAACAATTGTCGCTTGTTCGTGGCGAAAATGCAGGCGCCCGCTTTTTTCTGTCATATGGACTTCGCCCCAAAACGGCACGTCAACTGCTTGATCCGCATTCCTTACTTCCCATACGTTCCCGTTTTTCAGCCATTGCTCAGGCAGCTCCACCTGATGCCCGTCTACAATTTTTTGCTCAAACAAACCATGCTTATAACGTATGCCCATGCCGTGCCCAGGCAGGTTCAACGAAGCAAGCGAATCTAAAAAGCAAGCGGCCAAGCGCCCAAGTCCGCCATTGCCGAGACCTGCATCGTTCTCTATCTGAAGGATCTCCTCTAAATTGATGCCGATTTCCTTTAAACCAGCTTCTACAACATCACGAACACCAAGATTCATTAAGTTTTGCTCAAGGAGCTGACCGAGCAGAAATTCGATTGATAAATAATATGTCTGCTTCCCGGAATTTGATCTGCTTTTTTCATTCGTTTCGATCCAATCAGCGCTGATATACTCTCTGACCATATTGCCCAACGTTTTATATTGATCCAGCTTGGCAGAATCTTTAAAGCTTTTTCCGCACGTCATTTCCAGACGCTTTAAAAATAAGTCTGCAAAGCGTTCTTTACTCGAGAACATCCCGTCCACTCCTTGTCACCTGCTCGAAAATACGCTGATACTCTTTAGCCGACTTCCCCCAGCTGTAATCTGCATTCATAGCGGTCTTCACGATGCTCTTCCATACATCCTGTTGGCAATAAAACGACAGCGCCCTTTCTATCGTAAATTTCAGATCATGCGCATTAAAGGCGGAAAACGTAAAGCCATTGCCCGTTCCCTCTTCCTCCTGATAGGCACGGACAGTGTCGTAAAGACCGCCCGTTTCCCTGACAATCGGAATGGCGCCATATTGAAGAGCAATGAGCTGCCCCAAACCGCACGGCTCAAATTTCGACGGCATCAAAAACATATCAGAGCCCGCATAAATTTGATGGGCTAGCGGCTCATCAAACCCGATATAAGCCCGGCACTTCTCATGAAAAGCAAATTCTGCATACCGGAAATAATCTTCAAATTCACGTTCTCCTGTGCCTAGCACAACCAGCTGTATGTCTTGCTCCTCAAGAAGTTCGTGCATAATTCTGCGGACAAGATCAAGCCCCTTTTGTTTAGTGAGCCTTGTCACCATACTGATCAGCGGAATATCGTTTTTCTCTGGAAGCCCCATCCGCTGCTGAAGCTTCGTTTTGTTTTCCAGCTTGCATGCAAGATCCCCTGAATCGTATTGCGCCTCTATATAAGGGTCGCTTTTCGGCTGATAGAACGTATCATCAATGCCATTTAATATGCCGGTTACATCATCTTCCCTATATTGCAAAACCTGTTCCAACTGCTCACCATAATACGGCGTCATGATTTCATTTCTGTAAGTGGGGCTCACAGTTGTCACATGATCAGCCGCAATGATGCCCGCTTTCATAAAATTAACAAATCCGTTGCATTCTAACCTTTCATAATGAAAATGATCCATCTCAAGACCCAGCAAGTCATGTGTGACATCAGGAGGGAATATGCCTTGAAACTGCAGGTTGTGGATCGTGAGCACGCTTTTCATCCGTTCATAAAAAGGATGTTTTCTGTACTCCTCTTTCAGCAAATAATTGACCATCGCTGTATGCCAATCGTGAGTATGAACAATATCGGCTTGAACATTCACAACTTTGGCAGCCTCCAGCACAGCTCTTGAAAAAAAGGCAAACCGCTCACCGTCATCATAATGCCCGTACAACGAATCCCTGTTGAAATAGTACTCATTGTCGATGAAGTAATAATTCACATCATTCTCTGCCATATGTTCAATTCCGCAATATTGCTGCCGCCAGCCGACAGCTACGGTACACTCAGCCTGTTTTTTCATACGCTTTTTCCACGGTTCAGGTATTTGGCTGTACTTCGGCAGCATCACAGCTACCTCATTGCCTAATCGCGCAAGCGCCTTTGGCAGAGCACCTGCTACATCGGCAAGACCTCCTGATTTCACAAATGGGGTGCATTCTGACACAGCAAATAATATCTTCAAGAATTCATCAGCTCTCCTTGCACCAAACCTTTTCTTAATACAAGCGGCTGCTCAGCTGTTCCTACAGCTTCCGTCGCCTTGCCGATTTTAACGTCCTTATCCGAAATGACCTGCTCAAGAAGACAATCCTCGCCAATCTGCGTTTTTTGCATAATAATACAGTTTTTCAGCTTCGTACCCTTTCCGACATGGACCGCCCTGAACAAAATGCAGTTTTCAACCTCTCCTTCAAGCACACAGCCGTTTGCCACCAAAGAATTTTTGACAGTGCTGTGCTTTCCGTATTTCGTAGGCGGCTCATCCTTCACTTTTGTATAGATAGGCTGCTGCGGCAAAAACACCTGCTGCCAAAAACGAGGCTGAATGAGCTCCATACTGTGGGTATAATATTTTTCCACCGAATCAATGACAGCGGCATAACCTGAATATTCATAAGGGCAAATGGTCAGGGCGGAAGATTCCTTTTCAACAGCCTCCTGAATGGTTTTATAGCCTTTTTCGCTATGTCCGTAGATCAGATCCTTTAAAAGCGTTGTTGACATGATATAGATTTGCAGCGACTGGCCGTCCTGAAATACCTCGGTGACGTCGCAGCCAACCTCCTGATGGCGTTTCAGCACATATTGAAATTGAATGTTGCATACGGTATGGCTGTTGGAGATTACAGCATATTGCTGAGTGCTTCTGTGGAAGTAATCTAGATGGTCCGAAAACTGGCGAAAGGAACCGAATTCATCGTATTCGTGATGAAGATGGGGAGACGGGAAAAAAAAGAGGCCGTCCTTTTTCCGGTGCAAATCCCATTCCTTACCCGCCCCAAGGTGATCCATGAGCGAACGGTAACGATACTTCGGAAAAATTGCAACACTCCTAATATCCGCATTCACCATGTTGGAAAGCATAAAATCAATCAGTCGGTACCTGCCGGCAAAAGGGATCGCCCCGAGCGACCGCTGTGCTGTTAAATCCTGAAGAGAATGCTTATATGTGGTTTCATCTATAACACCTAACATTTGATTATTGAACACTGACTCTGCCCCCTCTTCAGTAATTAAATCAATTCTTTTTCTACAAATTCCTCTGAAACGAGCAGCACCTCTTCAATGTCTTTTTCGGAGCGAATCACTGCGCCATCCGGCAGCACCATCCCATTAGGAACAATGGCATTTTCAATGACTACATGCTCCCCAATCGTCACATCCGGCATTATGACGGATGATGTAACAGTCGTATGCTTACCAACAGTCACACCTTGAAAAAGAACGGAGTGAGACACATTTCCATATACAACACAACCTTCGTTCACAAGCGAATCTTGAACCTGCGCATCAGATGAAATAAATTGCGGAGGCTGATTTGGATTGACGGAGTAAATTTTCCATTTGCGTTCAAACAGCTTCAGCTCCGAGTCCTCTTTTAACAAATCCATATTGGCTTCCCACAAGCTCTGCACCGTTCCGACATCCTTCCAATATCCCTTGAACGGATAAGCAGAAAGCTTCTTTTTCTCTTCCAAAAGCAGAGGAATAATGTCTTTGCCGAAGTCGTGGCTAGAATAAGGGTTTTGATCGTCCATCTCAAGATACTGTTTCAAAAGCGGCCAATTGAATATATAAATTCCCATTGAGGCAAGATTGCTCTTAGGGAATTTGGGCTTTTCATCAAAATGTGTGATCGTCCCATCTGGATTGGCCTTCATGATGCCGAACCGGCTTGCTTCCTCCCAGCCCACTTCGATGACAGAGATGGTCACATCTGCTTTCTTTTCAATGTGATAATCAAGCATTTTGCCGTAGTCCATTTTGTATATGTGATCTCCTGATAAAATCAGTACATACTCAGGATCATACTGATTCAAATAATTGAGATTTTCATAAATGGCGCTTGCCGTCCCTTTATACCATTTGACTTCTGATGACTCGGCATAAGGAGGTAAAACCGTCACGCCGCCATTATATCTATCCAGATCCCATGCACTGCCGATCCCAATATAGGAATTCAGCTCAAGCGGCTGATATTGCGTTAAAATCCCGACTGTGTCTATGCCTGAATTAGAACAGTTGCTTAGGGTAAAATCAATAATCCTGTATTTTCCCCCGAAAGATACAGCCGGTTTGGCCATATTTTTTGTTAATCTGCTGAGACGGCTGCCCTTCCCGCCGGCAAGGAGCATGGCTACACATTGTTTTTTCATCTTTTTATCTCTCCTCTTTTTTTAACCGCCCGTAAAATCGAGATACCGTAAGGGGGGATGGTCATCGTGATATAACACGGTTTATGATGAAGTGCTCCCTTTTTGGCCGATAATGGCTTTTTGTTGATTTGCCCTGAGCCTCCATATGTTTCACTGTCACTGTTAAGCACTTCAATGTATTGAGTAAAAAAAGGAACTCCAACATCATATTGATGATAGACCACGGGTGTAAAATTACAAATGATGACAAGCGCCTCACCGTGCTTTTTGCCATAACGAATAAAAGAAAAGATTGATTGTTCGTCATTATGGACATCAATCCATTCAAACGATTGTGCACGATGGTCATGCTCATAAAGGATTTTGCTTTTTTGGTAAAAGCGGAGAAGATCTTGCGTAAAAACGCTGGCTTTCTGATGCATGGGGAAGGAGTCCAAAAACCAATCAAGCTGTTCTGTATCTTTCCATTCATCAAATTGGGCAAACTCTGATCCCATAAAGATCAATTTCTTTCCGGGATGCACTGTCATATAGCCAAGCAAAAGCCGATACTGGGCAAATTTCTGCCAGTAGTCGCCAGGCATTTTATTAAGAAGTGATTTTTTTCCGTATACGACTTCATCATGAGAAAACGGCAATACAAAATGTTCACTAAACGCATATAGTAATGAAAAAGAGATAAGCTGATGACAATGCCGCCTTTCTTCGGGCGGCGTCTCCATGTATTTCAGTACGTCATTCATCCATCCCATATTCCATTTATAATGAAAACCAAGCCCCCCTTCCTCAACGGCACCTGTCACTTGAGGCCATTCTGTAGAATCTTCCGCAATCATCATCACATGGGGATATGCCTCTCTCATGGTTTGATTGAGTTTTTTTAAAAACTCAACAGCATATGGATTCGTGTGGCGTTCATCCTGATTTGGCCAATACAAGATATTAGCCACTGCATCAACCCTAAATCCATCTATATGATAGAATTCCGCCCAGTACAACGCATTCGAAATTAAAAAACTATGAACTTCCGGTTTTCCCAGGTCAAAGTTTGCCGTGCCCCATAACCAGTTCTCCCGATCACGTTCTTCTTTGTATTCATAAAGCGGTTCTCCATCAAACATATAGAGTCCATGTGCATCTTTACAAAAATGTCCGGGGACCCAATCCAAAATGACTCCGATATTTTGTTGATGACATTCATCAACAAACTTCATCAGATCATGCGGCGTGCCAAACCTGCTTGTCGGGCTGTAATACCCCGTTCCTTGGTATCCCCATGAACGATCATATGGATGCTCATACACCGGAAGCAGTTCAATATGGGTAAACCCATGCTCCTTGATATAAGGGATAAGCGTCTGACTTAATTCTTTATAGGAATAATGCCTGCCATCAGAATGCTTCTTCCAAGACCCAAGATGCAGTTCATAAATGAAAACAGGTTTTTCATACAGCGTCTTAGCCTTCTGTTTCTTTTGCCATTTTTGATCTTGCCAGCTGTACCCTTCCAAATCGTAAGTAAGTGACGCTGTGTTTGGTCTGACTTCTGAATAAATAGCGTATGGATCTGCCTTCAGCCTGATCTCACCGTTATTCGTCACGATTTCATATTTATATCGTTCCTTTTCTCCTAAACCTGGAATAAATAACGTCCAAATACCACTATCATTCACTCTGTGCATCACATGCTCTTCTCCAGACCAGCTGTTAAAATCTCCAGCCACTCGTACTTCCGACGCATGAGGCGCCCACACACAGAATTCATATCCGCTTTTGCCATTCAGCTCGCGGTAATGCGAGCCAAACAGCTGATAGCTTTCAAACAGACTGCCTTCGTGAAAAAGATAAACATCATGTGCTGTCGGGCTGGCAGCGGCCATGTAATCATCCTTTCTGACATCATAGTTTTCATTTATAGTATTTATTCGAAGAAATAAAAAAAAGCCCTTTGCTGAAAGCGCTTATACTTATAGACAATTAACTTCATTTTCTGAAGAAAAACGAAATATATGGAGATTTTTGTAGTCTGCTTTTAAAATAAAGAACAAAATCTAAGACATATCATGATTTAGAAAACAAAAAAACCTTGCAGGATATGCAAGGCTTCTGGATGACCCGTACGGGATTCGAACCCGTGTTACCGCCGTGAAAGGGCGGTGTCTTAACCGCTTGACCAACGGGCCGATAATTATTATATCTGTAATCATATGGCGGAGAAGGAGGGATTTGAACCCTCGCGCCGCTTACACGACCTACACCCTTAGCAGGGGCGCCTCTTCAGCCACTTGAGTACTTCTCCATTTGGCTCCACAGGCAGGATTCGAACCTGCGACCGATCGGTTAACAGCCGATAGCTCTACCACTGAGCTACTGTGGAATACAAAAGTCATGGTGGGCCTGAATGGACTCGAACCATCGACCTCACGCTTATCAGGCGTGCGCTCTAACCAGCTGAGCTACAGGCCCATGACGATATAGAAATGGAGCGGGTGATGGGAATCGAACCCACGACATCAGCTTGGAAGGCTGAGGTTTTACCACTAAACTACACCCGCAATTTTTATTTGGGGCGATTGATGGGAATCGAACCCACGAATGCCAGAGCCACAATCTGGTGCGTTAACCACTTCGCCACAACCGCCAAAATATATTGATAAATGGTGGCTCGGGACGGAATCGAACCGCCGACACACGGATTTTCAGTCCGTTGCTCTACCAACTGAGCTACCGAGCCTAAGTATTTAAATGGCGGTCCGGACGGGACTCGAACCCGCGACCTCCTGCGTGACAGGCAGGCATTCTAACCAACTGAACTACCGGACCATTTTAAAATTTGGTTGCGGGGGCAGGATTTGAACCTGCGACCTTCGGGTTATGAGCCCGACGAGCTACCGAACTGCTCCACCCCGCGATGATTAGGAATATGTATGGCGGAGGAAGAGGGATTCGAACCCCCGCGGGCTTTGACACCCCTGTCGGTTTTCAAGACCGATCCCTTCAGCCAGACTTGGGTATTCCTCCGTATAGTGGTGGACCTTGTAGGACTCGAACCTACGACCGGACGGTTATGAGCCGTCTGCTCTAACCAACTGAGCTAAAGGTCCATTGGTAGCGGCGGAGGGGATCGAACCCCCGACCTCACGGGTATGAACCGTACGCTCTAGCCAGCTGAGCTACACCGCCAAATATTTTTTGAAATCAAGTGGAGCCTAGCGGGATCGAACCGCTGACCTCCTGCGTGCAAAG